>NZ_JARYHO010000001.1:0-3887393 GCF_029894105.1 Bacillus aerius | reverse complement strand
ATGCGATGAGCCGACATCGAGGTGCCAAACCTCCCCGTCGATGTGGACTCTTGGGGGAGATAAGCCTGTTATCCCCGGGGTAGCTTTTATCCGTTGAGCGATGGCCCTTCCATGCGGAACCACCGGATCACTAAGCCCGACTTTCGTCCCTGCTCGACTTGTAGGTCTCGCAGTCAAGCTCCCTTGTGCCTTTACACTCTGCGAATGATTTCCAACCATTCTGAGGGAACCTTTGGGCGCCTCCGTTACATTTTAGGAGGCGACCGCCCCAGTCAAACTGCCCACCTGACACTGTCTCCCTGCCCGATAAGGGCAGCGGGTTAGAAGGTCAATACAGCCAGGGTAGTATCCCACCGATGCCTCCACCGAAGCTAGCGCTCCGGTTTCCAAGGCTCCTACCTATCCTGTACAAGCTGTACCAACATTCAATATCAGGCTGCAGTAAAGCTCCACGGGGTCTTTCCGTCCTGTCGCGGGTAACCTGCATCTTCACAGGTACTATAATTTCACCGAGTCTCTCGTTGAGACAGTGCCCAGATCGTTGCGCCTTTCGTGCGGGTCGGAACTTACCCGACAAGGAATTTCGCTACCTTAGGACCGTTATAGTTACGGCCGCCGTTTACTGGGGCTTCAATTCGCACCTTCGCTTACGCTAAGCGCTCCTCTTAACCTTCCAGCACCGGGCAGGCGTCAGCCCCTATACTTCGCCTTACGGCTTCGCAGAGACCTGTGTTTTTGCTAAACAGTCGCCTGGGCCTATTCACTGCGGCTTCTCGGGGCTTTAACACCCTAAGAAGCACCCCTTCTCCCGAAGTTACGGGGTCATTTTGCCGAGTTCCTTAACGAGAGTTCTCTCGATCACCTTAGGATTCTCTCCTCGCCTACCTGTGTCGGTTTGCGGTACGGGCACCTCTCACCTCGCTAGAGGCTTTTCTTGGCAGTGTGGAATCAGGAACTTCGCTACTAAATTTCGCTCGCCATCACAGCTCAGCCTTCACGGGAAACGGATTTGCCTATTTCCCAGCCTAACTGCTTGGACGCGGATATCCAATACCGCGCTTACCCTATCCTCCTGCGTCCCCCCATTGCTCAAATGGTGAGGAGGTGGTACAGGAATATCAACCTGTTGTCCATCGCCTACGCCTTTCGGCCTCGGCTTAGGTCCCGACTAACCCTGAGCGGACGAGCCTTCCTCAGGAAACCTTAGGCATTCGGTGGACGGGATTCTCACCCGTCTTTCGCTACTCATACCGGCATTCTCACTTCTAAGCGCTCCACCAGTCCTTCCGGTCTGACTTCACTGCACTTAGAACGCTCTCCTACCACTGTTCGTAAGAACAGTCCGCAGCTTCGGTGATACGTTTAGCCCCGGTACATTTTCGGCGCAGAGTCACTCGACCAGTGAGCTATTACGCACTCTTTAAATGGTGGCTGCTTCTAAGCCAACATCCTGGTTGTCTAAGCAACTCCACATCCTTTTCCACTTAACGTATACTTTGGGACCTTAGCTGGCGGTCTGGGCTGTTTCCCTTTCGACTACGGATCTTATCACTCGCAGTCTGACTCCCAAGGATAAGTCATCGGCATTCGGAGTTTGACTGAATTCGGTAACCCGGTAGGGGCCCCTAGTCCAATCAGTGCTCTACCTCCGAGACTCTTACCTTGAGGCTAGCCCTAAAGCTATTTCGGAGAGAACCAGCTATCTCCAGGTTCGATTGGCATTTCACCCCTACCCACACCTCATCCCCGCACTTTTCAACGTGCGTGGGTTCGGGCCTCCATTCAGTGTTACCTGAACTTCACCCTGGACATGGGTAGATCACCTGGTTTCGGGTCTACGACCACGTACTCATGCGCCCTATTCAGACTCGCTTTCGCTGCGGCTCCGCATCTTCTGCTTAACCTTGCACGGGATCGTAACTCGCCGGTTCATTCTACAAAAGGCACGCCATCACCCGTTAACGGGCTCTGACTACTTGTAGGCACACGGTTTCAGGATCTATTTCACTCCCCTTCCGGGGTGCTTTTCACCTTTCCCTCACGGTACTGGTTCACTATCGGTCACTAGGGAGTATTTAGCCTTGGGAGATGGTCCTCCCGGATTCCGACGGAATTTCACGTGTTCCGCCGTACTCAGGATCCACTCTGGAGAGAACAACATTTCAGTTACAGGGCTGTTACCTTCTTTGGCGGGCCTTTCCAGACCTCTTCGCTTATATCGTTCCTTTGTAACTCCGTATAGAGTGTCCTACAACCCCAAGAGGCAAGCCTCTTGGTTTGGGCTGTTCCCGTTTCGCTCGCCGCTACTCAGGGAATCGCATTTGCTTTCTCTTCCTCCGGGTACTTAGATGTTTCAGTTCCCCGGGTATGCCTTCTCATACTCTATGTATTCAAGTATGGATACTACTCCATTACGAGCAGTGGGTTTCCCCATTCGGAAATCTCCGGATCAAAGCTTGCTTACAGCTCCCCGAAGCATATCGGTGTTCGTCCCGTCCTTCATCGGCTCCTAGTGCCAAGGCATCCACCGTGCGCCCTTTCTAACTTAACCATTTCTTACTTTAGAAAGAATCACTATGTGTGATGAACTTTGCATTGCATTCAATGTGAATGTATTACTTATTGTTATCTAGTTTTCAAAGAACAATCCTGTCTCGCTAGAGACATGTTTGAAGGAATGATCCTTCAAAACTAAACAAGACGAAAACGCACACTGCTCCATATATCCTTAGAAAGGAGGTGATCCAGCCGCACCTTCCGATACGGCTACCTTGTTACGACTTCACCCCAATCATCTGCCCCACCTTCGGCGGCTGGCTCCATAAAGGTTACCTCACCGACTTCGGGTGTTGCAAACTCTCGTGGTGTGACGGGCGGTGTGTACAAGGCCCGGGAACGTATTCACCGCGGCATGCTGATCCGCGATTACTAGCGATTCCAGCTTCACGCAGTCGAGTTGCAGACTGCGATCCGAACTGAGAACAGATTTGTGGGATTGGCTAAACCTTGCGGTCTCGCAGCCCTTTGTTCTGTCCATTGTAGCACGTGTGTAGCCCAGGTCATAAGGGGCATGATGATTTGACGTCATCCCCACCTTCCTCCGGTTTGTCACCGGCAGTCACCTTAGAGTGCCCAACTGAATGCTGGCAACTAAGATCAAGGGTTGCGCTCGTTGCGGGACTTAACCCAACATCTCACGACACGAGCTGACGACAACCATGCACCACCTGTCACTCTGTCCCCGAAGGGAAAGCCCTATCTCTAGGGTTGTCAGAGGATGTCAAGACCTGGTAAGGTTCTTCGCGTTGCTTCGAATTAAACCACATGCTCCACCGCTTGTGCGGGCCCCCGTCAATTCCTTTGAGTTTCAGTCTTGCGACCGTACTCCCCAGGCGGAGTGCTTAATGCGTTAGCTGCAGCACTAAGGGGCGGAAACCCCCTAACACTTAGCACTCATCGTTTACGGCGTGGACTACCAGGGTATCTAATCCTGTTCGCTCCCCACGCTTTCGCTCCTCAGCGTCAGTTACAGACCAGAGAGTCGCCTTCGCCACTGGTGTTCCTCCACATCTCTACGCATTTCACCGCTACACGTGGAATTCCACTCTCCTCTTCTGCACTCAAGTTTCCCAGTTTCCAATGACCCTCCCCGGTTGAGCCGGGGGCTTTCACATCAGACTTAAGAAACCGCCTGCGAGCCCTTTACGCCCAATAATTCCGGACAACGCTTGCCACCTACGTATTACCGCGGCTGCTGGCACGTAGTTAGCCGTGGCTTTCTGGTTAGGTACCGTCAAGGTGCAAGCAGTTACTCTTGCACTTGTTCTTCCCTAACAACAGAGCTTTACGATCCGAAAACCTTCATCACTCACGCGGCGTTGCTCCGTCAGACTTTCGTCCATTGCGGAAGATTCCCTACTGCTGCCTCCCGTAGGAGTCTGGGCCGTGTCTCAGTCCCAGTGTGGCCGATCACCCTCTCAGGTCGGCTACGCATCGTCGCCTTGGTGAGCCGTTACCTCACCAACTAGCTAATGCGCCGCGGGTCCATCTGTAAGTGACAGCCGAAACCGTCTTTCATCCTTGAACCATGCGGTTCAAGGAACTATCCGGTATTAGCTCCGGTTTCCCGGAGTTATCCCAGTCTTACAGGCAGGTTACCCACGTGTTACTCACCCGTCCGCCGCTAACATCCGGGAGCAAGCTCCCTTCTGTCCGCTCGACTTGCATGTATTAGGCACGCCGCCAGCGTTCGTCCTGAGCCAGGATCAAACTCTCCGAAAAAGTACAAAACCGAAGTTTTGTTTTTCGTCAGCGTTTGACTGACTACCTATGATGTATCATAGGATTTTTTATAAAAACTCGAATTAACAGGTACGTTTTGTCTTGTTTAGTTTTCAAAGATCATATTGGTGGAGCCTAGCGGGATCGAACCGCTGACCTCCTGCGTGCAAGGCAGGCGCTCTCCCAGCTGAGCTAAGGCCCCATAAAAGATGGTCGGGAAGACAGGATTCGAACCTGCGACCCCTTGGTCCCAAACCAAGTGCTCTACCAAGCTGAGCTACTTCCCGATCTTAATGGCGCGCCCGAGAGGAGTCGAACCCCTAACCTTTTGATCCGTAGTCAAACGCTCTATCCAATTGAGCTACGGGCGCTTATTTTATAATGCCGAGGGCCGGACTTGAACCGGCACGGTAGTCACCTACCGCAGGATTTTAAGTCCTGTGTGTCTGCCAATTCCACCACCCCGGCGTGGATGGTATAAGCGGAAGACGGGATTCGAACCCGCGACCCCCACCTTGGCAAGGTGGTGTTCTACCACTGAACTACTTCCGCATTACAGGATTTCTTTATGTTGTTTGGCAATGCGGGTGAAGGGACTTGAACCCCCACGTCATAAAGACACTAGATCCTAAGTCTAGCGCGTCTGCCAATTCCGCCACACCCGCATGAAAATGGTGAGCCATGAAGGACTCGAACCTTCGACCCTCTGATTAAAAGTCAGATGCTCTACCAACTGAGCTAATGGCTCGCTTTTAAAGCGACTTGTCTATCTTACCATATGAAAGTGGTGCCGGCAAGAGGACTTGAACCCCCAACCTACTGATTACAAGTCAGTTGCTCTACCAGTTGAGCTACACCGGCTTTATCTATCCTAACATTATGTAAGAATAAATATGGTGGAGGATGACGGGCTCGAACCGCCGACCCTCTGCTTGTAAGGCAGATGCTCTCCCAGCTGAGCTAATCCTCCATATTGTGTCGTTTCGAATGTCTCTCGATCTGACAAATAGTATTATATAACGATAAGATATTGTTTGTAAAGACTTTTTTAAAATAATTTTTGAATTTATTTTAAAGCTATTTTTTCACATCTTTTCGTTAAGTCACCTAAAGAAGTTTACCACTTGTCTCTTCATTTTAAAAGTCTTTTTTTCATTTTTTTATGTTTTTTTGTTAAAAAGGGCATTAATAGCGCTTTTTCAATGTAAAAACAGCTCTTTTAAAGCTGAAAAATGTTTGTCTTATTCCTTAAATCCTCAGATAACATGCATATAGAAACGAATTTTTTTATTATTTTATTTTTCCGAGAAACCATTTTGTATATTTGCTTTATATTAAATTGATCCTGGTCATTTTCCAAAAATTCGTCTCAATGTTCCCTTGCCTCATCAAACATTGTGGTGCTTAACTCAAATCTTCCTCCCCTCTCTCATTAGCAAACCAAGATGCCCTTTGCTCTCTTATGTAGGTTTCAATGATCTAGCAGCAAGCGCAGTTCGCTACATATGGTTGCCAGAGGAGAAGATCCTTTTTAGACATGTTTACTCTTTCGATGTTGATATTGACTCTTAGCAAGATGAGCGAGCGACGAGATTGGATGATAAGAATTTTATAGAATGTCTAGAATTTCAGTAAAGGGGAAGAAATGAATGAGTTATTGAGAATGTAGTGAAAGACCACTATTTTCAATATAAATAGATATATCATTTATTAAAACACAAAAAAGACCAGTTCCGACTGGAACTGATCCTTTGAAAAGCTTGGCGGCGTCCTACTCTCACAGGGGGAAACCCCCAACTACCATCGGCGCTGAAGAGCTTAACTTCCGTGTTCGGTATGGGAACGGGTGTGACCTCTTCGCTATCGCCACCAAACCTGATGGAGAGAATGTTCTCTCAAAACTAGATAACAATGTTCATTTTTCACATTAGAATATAGGTTAAGTCCTCGATCTATTAGTATCTGTCAGCTCCACGTGTCACCACGCTTCCACCTCAGACCTATCAACCTGATCATCTTTCAGGGATCTTACTTCCTTGCGGAATGGGAAATCTCATCTTGAGGGGGGCTTCATGCTTAGATGCTTTCAGCACTTATCCCGTCCGCACATAGCTACCCAGCGATGCCCTTGGCAGAACAACTGGTACACCAGCGGTGCGTCCATCCCGGTCCTCTCGTACTAAGGACAGCTCCTCTCAAATTTCCTGCGCCCGCGACGGATAGGGACCGAACTGTCTCACGACGTTCTGAACCCAGCTCGCGTACCGCTTTAATGGGCGAACAGCCCAACCCTTGGGACCGACTACAGCCCCAGGATGCGATGAGCCGACATCGAGGTGCCAAACCTCCCCGTCGATGTGGACTCTTGGGGGAGATAAGCCTGTTATCCCCGGGGTAGCTTTTATCCGTTGAGCGATGGCCCTTCCATGCGGAACCACCGGATCACTAAGCCCGACTTTCGTCCCTGCTCGACTTGTAGGTCTCGCAGTCAAGCTCCCTTGTGCCTTTACACTCTGCGAATGATTTCCAACCATTCTGAGGGAACCTTTGGGCGCCTCCGTTACATTTTAGGAGGCGACCGCCCCAGTCAAACTGCCCACCTGACACTGTCTCCCTGCCCGATAAGGGCAGCGGGTTAGAAGGTCAATACAGCCAGGGTAGTATCCCACCGATGCCTCCACCGAAGCTAGCGCTCCGGTTTCCAAGGCTCCTACCTATCCTGTACAAGCTGTACCAACATTCAATATCAGGCTGCAGTAAAGCTCCACGGGGTCTTTCCGTCCTGTCGCGGGTAACCTGCATCTTCACAGGTACTATAATTTCACCGAGTCTCTCGTTGAGACAGTGCCCAGATCGTTGCGCCTTTCGTGCGGGTCGGAACTTACCCGACAAGGAATTTCGCTACCTTAGGACCGTTATAGTTACGGCCGCCGTTTACTGGGGCTTCAATTCGCACCTTCGCTTACGCTAAGCGCTCCTCTTAACCTTCCAGCACCGGGCAGGCGTCAGCCCCTATACTTCGCCTTACGGCTTCGCAGAGACCTGTGTTTTTGCTAAACAGTCGCCTGGGCCTATTCACTGCGGCTTCTCGGGGCTTTAACACCCTAAGAAGCACCCCTTCTCCCGAAGTTACGGGGTCATTTTGCCGAGTTCCTTAACGAGAGTTCTCTCGATCACCTTAGGATTCTCTCCTCGCCTACCTGTGTCGGTTTGCGGTACGGGCACCTCTCACCTCGCTAGAGGCTTTTCTTGGCAGTGTGGAATCAGGAACTTCGCTACTAAATTTCGCTCGCCATCACAGCTCAGCCTTCACGGGAAACGGATTTGCCTATTTCCCAGCCTAACTGCTTGGACGCGGATATCCAATACCGCGCTTACCCTATCCTCCTGCGTCCCCCCATTGCTCAAATGGTGAGGAGGTGGTACAGGAATATCAACCTGTTGTCCATCGCCTACGCCTTTCGGCCTCGGCTTAGGTCCCGACTAACCCTGAGCGGACGAGCCTTCCTCAGGAAACCTTAGGCATTCGGTGGACGGGATTCTCACCCGTCTTTCGCTACTCATACCGGCATTCTCACTTCTAAGCGCTCCACCAGTCCTTCCGGTCTGACTTCACTGCACTTAGAACGCTCTCCTACCACTGTTCGTAAGAACAGTCCGCAGCTTCGGTGATACGTTTAGCCCCGGTACATTTTCGGCGCAGAGTCACTCGACCAGTGAGCTATTACGCACTCTTTAAATGGTGGCTGCTTCTAAGCCAACATCCTGGTTGTCTAAGCAACTCCACATCCTTTTCCACTTAACGTATACTTTGGGACCTTAGCTGGCGGTCTGGGCTGTTTCCCTTTCGACTACGGATCTTATCACTCGCAGTCTGACTCCCAAGGATAAGTCATCGGCATTCGGAGTTTGACTGAATTCGGTAACCCGGTAGGGGCCCCTAGTCCAATCAGTGCTCTACCTCCGAGACTCTTACCTTGAGGCTAGCCCTAAAGCTATTTCGGAGAGAACCAGCTATCTCCAGGTTCGATTGGCATTTCACCCCTACCCACACCTCATCCCCGCACTTTTCAACGTGCGTGGGTTCGGGCCTCCATTCAGTGTTACCTGAACTTCACCCTGGACATGGGTAGATCACCTGGTTTCGGGTCTACGACCACGTACTCATGCGCCCTATTCAGACTCGCTTTCGCTGCGGCTCCGCATCTTCTGCTTAACCTTGCACGGGATCGTAACTCGCCGGTTCATTCTACAAAAGGCACGCCATCACCCGTTAACGGGCTCTGACTACTTGTAGGCACACGGTTTCAGGATCTATTTCACTCCCCTTCCGGGGTGCTTTTCACCTTTCCCTCACGGTACTGGTTCACTATCGGTCACTAGGGAGTATTTAGCCTTGGGAGATGGTCCTCCCGGATTCCGACGGAATTTCACGTGTTCCGCCGTACTCAGGATCCACTCTGGAGAGAACAACATTTCAGTTACAGGGCTGTTACCTTCTTTGGCGGGCCTTTCCAGACCTCTTCGCTTATATCGTTCCTTTGTAACTCCGTATAGAGTGTCCTACAACCCCAAGAGGCAAGCCTCTTGGTTTGGGCTGTTCCCGTTTCGCTCGCCGCTACTCAGGGAATCGCATTTGCTTTCTCTTCCTCCGGGTACTTAGATGTTTCAGTTCCCCGGGTATGCCTTCTCATACTCTATGTATTCAAGTATGGATACTACTCCATTACGAGCAGTGGGTTTCCCCATTCGGAAATCTCCGGATCAAAGCTTGCTTACAGCTCCCCGAAGCATATCGGTGTTCGTCCCGTCCTTCATCGGCTCCTAGTGCCAAGGCATCCACCGTGCGCCCTTTCTAACTTAACCATTTCTTACTTTAGAAAGAATCACTATGTGTGATGAACTTTGCATTGCATTCAATGTGAATGTATTACTTATTGTTATCTAGTTTTCAAAGAACAATCCTGTCTCGCTAGAGACATGTTTGAAGGAATGATCCTTCAAAACTAAACAAGACGAAAAACGTACGCTGCTCCATATATCCTTAGAAAGGAGGTGATCCAGCCGCACCTTCCGATACGGCTACCTTGTTACGACTTCACCCCAATCATCTGCCCCACCTTCGGCGGCTGGCTCCATAAAGGTTACCTCACCGACTTCGGGTGTTGCAAACTCTCGTGGTGTGACGGGCGGTGTGTACAAGGCCCGGGAACGTATTCACCGCGGCATGCTGATCCGCGATTACTAGCGATTCCAGCTTCACGCAGTCGAGTTGCAGACTGCGATCCGAACTGAGAACAGATTTGTGGGATTGGCTAAACCTTGCGGTCTCGCAGCCCTTTGTTCTGTCCATTGTAGCACGTGTGTAGCCCAGGTCATAAGGGGCATGATGATTTGACGTCATCCCCACCTTCCTCCGGTTTGTCACCGGCAGTCACCTTAGAGTGCCCAACTGAATGCTGGCAACTAAGATCAAGGGTTGCGCTCGTTGCGGGACTTAACCCAACATCTCACGACACGAGCTGACGACAACCATGCACCACCTGTCACTCTGTCCCCGAAGGGAAAGCCCTATCTCTAGGGTTGTCAGAGGATGTCAAGACCTGGTAAGGTTCTTCGCGTTGCTTCGAATTAAACCACATGCTCCACCGCTTGTGCGGGCCCCCGTCAATTCCTTTGAGTTTCAGTCTTGCGACCGTACTCCCCAGGCGGAGTGCTTAATGCGTTAGCTGCAGCACTAAGGGGCGGAAACCCCCTAACACTTAGCACTCATCGTTTACGGCGTGGACTACCAGGGTATCTAATCCTGTTCGCTCCCCACGCTTTCGCTCCTCAGCGTCAGTTACAGACCAGAGAGTCGCCTTCGCCACTGGTGTTCCTCCACATCTCTACGCATTTCACCGCTACACGTGGAATTCCACTCTCCTCTTCTGCACTCAAGTTTCCCAGTTTCCAATGACCCTCCCCGGTTGAGCCGGGGGCTTTCACATCAGACTTAAGAAACCGCCTGCGAGCCCTTTACGCCCAATAATTCCGGACAACGCTTGCCACCTACGTATTACCGCGGCTGCTGGCACGTAGTTAGCCGTGGCTTTCTGGTTAGGTACCGTCAAGGTGCAAGCAGTTACTCTTGCACTTGTTCTTCCCTAACAACAGAGCTTTACGATCCGAAAACCTTCATCACTCACGCGGCGTTGCTCCGTCAGACTTTCGTCCATTGCGGAAGATTCCCTACTGCTGCCTCCCGTAGGAGTCTGGGCCGTGTCTCAGTCCCAGTGTGGCCGATCACCCTCTCAGGTCGGCTACGCATCGTCGCCTTGGTGAGCCGTTACCTCACCAACTAGCTAATGCGCCGCGGGTCCATCTGTAAGTGACAGCCGAAACCGTCTTTCATCCTTGAACCATGCGGTTCAAGGAACTATCCGGTATTAGCTCCGGTTTCCCGGAGTTATCCCAGTCTTACAGGCAGGTTACCCACGTGTTACTCACCCGTCCGCCGCTAACATCCGGGAGCAAGCTCCCTTCTGTCCGCTCGACTTGCATGTATTAGGCACGCCGCCAGCGTTCGTCCTGAGCCAGGATCAAACTCTCCGAAAAAGTACAAAACCGAAGTTTTGTTTTTCGTCAGCGTTTGACTGACTACCTATGATGTATCATAGGATTTTTTATAAAAACTCGAATTAACAGGTACGTTTTGTCTTGTTTAGTTTTCAAAGATCATTTTCGTTATCGCTCGTAAGCGACTTTAATATCTTAACATTTCGCTTCGGTTGAAGTCAAGAACTTTTTTCATTTTCTTTTTTCAACCTCGTTGCTGTTTTGCGGCAACGAATAATAATATACCATCTGGATTCTTTTCTTGCAATAGTTTTTTTGAAAAAGATTTCATTTTATGAAAAATAAAAAGCGCCACAGATCAAATGGCGCTTTTGTTGATGTATTAACGGTTTCTCATTTGCGGGAAAAGCAGTACATCTCTGATTGATGGAGAATTTGTTAGCAACATGATTAATCGGTCGATACCGATTCCTAGTCCACCTGTTGGCGGCATGCCATATTCTAATGCTTCAACAAAATCGTCATCCATGAGATGCGCTTCGTCATTTCCTTCTTCACGTTCTTTTAATTGAGCTTCAAAACGTTCTCTTTGGTCGATTGGATCATTCAGTTCGGTGAATGCATTTGCATGCTCACGACGCACGATGAATAGCTCAAAGCGGTCCGTGAAGCGCGGGTCTTCAGGATTTTTCTTAGCTAATGGAGAAATCTCAACTGGGTGCCCGTAAATAAAAGTAGGCTGAACCAGTGTTTCTTCTACTTTTTGCTCGAAGAACTCATTGATAATATGACCTACTGTCATGTTTTTTGTGATTTCAACATCGTGATCAGCAGCATGCTGTTTTGCTTCTTCTACAGACATCTCCTGCCAGAAGTCTACACCTGTTGCTTCTTTGACTGCTTCAACCATATGGAGTCTCTTCCATTCAGGTTTTAGATCAATTTCATCTTCTCCATATTGAATCGTTGTTGTTCCTAGTACCTCTTGGGCAATATGAGCAATCAAGTTTTCCGTTAGGTTCATGATATCTTTATAGTCTGCATATGCTTCATACAGCTCAATCATAGTAAATTCCGGGTTATGACGAGTTGAGACTCCTTCATTACGGAATACGCGGCCAATTTCGTATACTTTCTCTAGACCACCGACAATTAGACGTTTTAAATGCAGCTCGATCGCAATACGCATATAAAGCGGCATATCAAGTGCATTGTGATGAGTAATGAAAGGACGAGCTGATGCACCACCAGGGATGCTATGCATTGTTGGTGTTTCAACTTCTAGGTATCCTTTTGAATCTAAGTATCTTCTCATTGATTGAATGATTTTGCTTCGCATGATGAACGTCTGCTTACTTTCTGGATTGACAATCAGGTCAAGGTAACGCTGACGATAGCGTTGTTCTACATCTTTTAGTCCGTGATATTTATCAGGGAGCGGGCGAAGTGCTTTTGTAAGAACCTCAAAGCTAGTCGCTTTAATTGAAAGTTCTCCTACATTCGTTTTAAATACGGTTCCTGTCACACCGATAATATCGCCTAGGTCCGAGCTTTTGAATAATTCGTAAGCTTCTTCTCCTACACTATCTTTACGTACATAGATTTGAATTTGTCCTTCTAAGTCTTGAATGTGTGCAAAGCCAGCTTTCCCTTTTCCGCGTTTTGTCATCATACGGCCAGCAATTGTTACTTGAGCTGCTTTTTCTTCTAAGTCTTCTTTTGAAAACTCGTCATATTCAGCAATAATTTGTGCGGATTGATGAGAACGGTCATATCGTTCACCGAATGGATCGATACCCTCTTCTCTCATTTTATTCATTTTGTCACGTCTTACTTGGAATTGATCATTTAATTCTTCGTTATTAAGCCCTTCATTACTCATTTATATCACTCCAATAATTTATTTTGCAGAGAAAAGCAGAAAAACTGCCAGTACGTGCACTAGCAGTGAGCTACAAAAAGAAAGATAGTCTTATCCTACTTTTATTCTTTGAAGCTCTTTTGCCTCGGCTTCGATCGTAAAGTCATCTAGAACTTTTACAAGCTCCGCTCTCGTTTCACTTTGATTGATTTGGTTTCTTACATCTGCATTGCCTCGGACACCTTTTAAGTACCATGCTGCATGTTTTCTCATTTCTCTGACAGCCACATGCTCACCTTTCAGGTCTATGAGTCTGTCTAAGTGAAGTTTGCACACAGACATTTTCTCACGCACATTAGGCTCTTCTTTTAGTTCACCCGTTTCTAAATAATGAACCGTCCGGTAAATCATCCACGGGTTTCCTAGTGCGGCCCTTCCGATCATGACAGCATCTGCACCCGTTTCATCAAGCATACGTTTTGCATCTTGAGGGGTTTTGACATCTCCATTGCCGATGACTGGAATGGAAACAGATTGTTTGACCTCTTTTATAATATCCCAATTCGCTGTTCCTTCGTACATCTGCACACGTGTCCGTCCGTGAAGCGCAACGGCTTGTCCGCCTGCCCTTTCAACAGCACGGGCATTTTCGATAGCGAAAATATGGTCTTCGTCCCAACCCATTCTCATTTTCACAGTAACAGGTTTATCTACAGCTTCTACGACTGCGGATACCATTTCGTAAATCTTGTTTGGATCCAGCAGCCATTTCGCTCCTGCGTCACATTTCGTGATCTTTGGTACAGGACATCCCATATTAATATCAATAATGTCCGCCGTTGTATTCTGGTCTACAAACTTGGCCGCTTCTACGAGCGTGTCCTTTTCTCCCCCAAATATCTGAAGGCTCAACGGTTTTTCACGCTCATCAATGTACAGCATGCCCATCGTTCTGGCATTATTAATCAAGATCGCTTTGTCACTGACCATTTCAGCGCAGACTAAGCCCGCTCCAAACTCTTTCACAGTGAGTCTGAAAGCAGAGTTACACACACCAGCCATTGGTGCGAGCACTACTTTGTTTTTAATTTCGATATCTCCGATTTTAAACATCATGTCCCCTCCTTTCTTCTTCAAGTATTGGTGAAAGTTCTTCCACCGTTATATTTAAAGCATCTGCTATTTGACCAACCATTTGGTTTGTTGGTAATCGATTGCCTCGCTCAATTTCCCCTAAGACAGAGACAGAGATGCCCAGTCTTTTGGCGAACCCTTCCTGAGTATACCCTTTTAGCTTTCGGTATGCACGAATTCTTCTACCCCACATGTCTTTTTCCATATGCTTACACCTTCTTGGTCTGTTACGGCGTTTATCTGGGCTTCGCCGATTTCTGGGCAAATCTCACTCATCGGAACAAGAACGAATAAACGTTCGTACATTCTAGGATGCGGCACTACAAGTTGTTCTGTTTCAATATTTTCACGATTATAAAGTAAAATGTCAAGGTCAGCTGTCCGTGGACCCCACCTCACTTCTCTTGTTCTGCCTAACTCCTGCTCAATGTTCTGAGTCAGTGATAGAAGTTCTTCAGGACGAAGCGAGGTGGAAATCTTCACAGCCATGTTCAAGAAGTCATCCTGATTCTCGTAGCCTACAGGTGTTGTCTCATATATAGATGAAATGGATTCAACTTGAACACCTGGATGTTCGTGAAGTTTTTTGACAGCTTCTTTTAAGTAGGTTTCCTTTTTTCCTATGTTTGAGCCTAAAGCGATATATGCTGTATTGTTCATGCGCGTGATCTCGTCATTTCAATGGCAACGGACTGATAGTGTCCTGGAATTGGCGGATCTGGTTTGATTACTTTTACTGTACATTCTTGAACTGTCGGAAAGTCCTTTAACACTTGATTTGCAATTCTTTCTGTCAGCGTTTCAACGAGGTTCACTGGGTCCCCTTCTACAATATTTTTGCAGATGTTGTAGAGCTCAGCATAGTTGATGGTCTCATTTAGGTCATCCGTTTGTCCTGCCTTACTTAAATCAAGTGAAGCTGTTAGGTCCACACGAAAGCGCTGGCCTAGTTTATTCTCTTCTGCAAATACACCGTGATAGCCGTAAAATTCCATTCCGTTTACATATACTTTATCGATGATAAGCGCCTCCTTTATTCAGCATGGCATCCATCATTTTTGCCATTCTTGCGATTTCTTTTACATCGTGCACTCGGACCATCGCGCTGCCCTTTTGAATCCCAAGACAGACCGTCGCACCCGTTCCTTCAGTACGTTCTTCAGGCGGCAGGTCTAAAACTGCACCGATGAATCGTTTGCGGGATGTTGCTAGCAGCAGCGGATACCCTAGGTGGCAAAAATGTTCAAGTTCATTCATGACCATGAGGTTGTCAGTTTTATTTTTCGCAAATCCTACACCAGGGTCTAATATAATCATGTCATCACGGACACCCGCTTGTTTTACAATTTGAACACTTTCTTTCAGATCTGCAATCATATCTGAAATCAGATGGGTGTAATTCCGCTCTGGTCGATTGTGCATTAAGATGATTGGCACGTTGTGCTTCGCTGCCACATGCGCCATTTGAGGATCAGCTTTCGCCCCCCATACATCATTAATGATTGAGGCTCCCGCTTTCACTGCCTCATCTGCGACATGGGCTTTATACGTATCAATAGAAATAGGTATGTCCAATTCTTTTGTGATCTTCTCAATGACAGGAATGACCCTTGAAAGCTCCTCTTGCTCTGAGACAAGTGCCGCCCCCGGCCGAGTCGATTCACCGCCAATATCAATAATATGCGCCCCATCTTCTATGAGTTGCGTTGCATGAGCCAACGCTTTATCAATTTGATTGAATTTTCCTCCATCTGAAAAAGAGTCCGGTGTGACATTTAAAATGCCCATGACCAATGTCTTTTCTTCATAACTAAGGGTATGGTGCTTGGCTTGTATGATTTTAGGCTGTTTTATCAATTGTTGTGTCATTGTGTCCACCTACTAATTATGTTCTAGACGTTCTTTTGTATATTCTGTTCTCAACTTGGTCGAAATCGTTCGGTTGTGGTTTTGCAGGACGGTGTCTCCGATATTTTTAAAAGGCACAATTCCCTGAACCGAATTGGTCATCCACGCCTCATCAGCTGAGAGCAAGTGTGAGAGTGGATATCTTCCTTCTATTAGTGGGATCCCCGAAGCTTGCAGCGTTTCGATACAATATCGACGGGTAACCCCGTTTAAAATGCCGGTATCAAGTGAAGGTGTATAGATCACATCTTTTTTTCGCCAAAATAGATTTGACGTAATTCCTTCTGCCACATCGTCTTCTTTTGTTAAAAAGATCCCTTCTACCGACGGATCGTTCCCTACTTCTCTTTTCGCCAGCAGGTTGTTCATGTAATGATGCGACTTGAGCCGTCTTGGACCTTCCGGTGTGTTTCTTCTTGTATCAAGGATGATTCCCTGTTTTTCATCTACTATTGATTCAGGCCGGAATGGGGAGATCATCACAAAAACAACAGGCTCCTCATAAGGGTCTGCAGAAAATCCATTGCCTCTGCCCGCAGAAACATTGAAGCGGATCCTCGCATGACCGGCCGTTATTTGGTTTTGATTGAATAATGTATGAATGATGTCGAGTACAAATGGTTTCTCTATTGTGGATTCGATGCAAAGGTCACGCAATGATTGATTGAGCCTTTCAAGATGCCAGTCTAACAAGAAGACTTGTCCTGCTAGAGAGGTAAATGTTTCGAATACACCGATGCCATATAGAAAACCATGATCAAAAGGAGAAAGAGTCGCGTCTTTCTCCTCTATATACTGACCGTTCAGGTAAATGATCATGCGTTTACTTCATTCCCCTTTTTACGATAGGTTTCAATGAAATTTCTGAGCATTTCTTTACCGAAGGACGTCATAATCGATTCTGGATGGAATTGAACACTTTCAATCGGAAGTTCTTTATGGCGAATGGCCATGAGTTCGCCTTCCTTTGTGCTCGCTGTTCTGACAAAGCACTCCGGTAGCGTCTCGTCTTTAACAATTAATGAATGATATCTCGTTGCGACGAGCGGATTTTGGAGTCCCGTGAAGACACCTTTGCCGTCATGTTCAATCTCTGATGTTTTCCCATGCATTAACCGCTCCGCACGAATGACATCTCCACCAAATACTTGTGCAATGGATTGATGACCTAAACAGACACCGAAGATCGGAATCTTCCCAGCAAAATGTTTGATCGCTTCCATACTAATTCCTGCTTCATCCGGACTGCAAGGTCCTGGAGAAATCATCAGAAAGTCTGGCTTGAGCTCTTCGATTTCTTGAATAGTGACTTGATCGTTTCGTTTTACAATCAGTTCTTCCCCAAGCTCACCTAAATACTGGACCAGGTTGTACGTAAATGAATCGTAATTATCAATCATTAATATCATACTCTGCTCACCTCTAACTCAAAATAGTCTCTTCTTTGCTCAACTGTAATGCTTTTTTCACTGCATAGGCTTTTTTAATCGATTCTTTGTATTCGTGCTTTGGTACAGAATCGATGACAATGCCTGCACCTGACTGCATGAAGGCTCTGCCCCCTGTACAATAAGCCGTGCGAATGACGATATTAAAATGCATATCTTGATTGAATCCAAACCAGCCTATAGATCCAGTATAAAGCCCACGCCTTGTCGGCTCAAGCTCTTCTATGATTTCCATTGTTCTCACTTTTGGCGCACCTGTAATTGTGCCGCCTGGGAATACAGCTCTCATGACATCTACTGCATCACAATCATCACGCAGCTCCCCTTGGACATTTGATACAATGTGCATCACGTGTGAATATTTCTCAATGGCCATAAACTCGTTCACCTTGACTGAGCCATAAGTAGACACTCGTCCAAGATCATTCCGCTCAAGATCAACGAGCATCACATGTTCTGCACGTTCTTTTTCATCTTCAATGAGTTCTTTTGCCAGCGCTTGATCTTCCGCATCATCCTTGCCTCTTGATCTTGTGCCAGCGATCGGTCTTGTTTCGAGCTGAATGCCTTTTTTCTTAATAAGCAGCTCTGGAGATCCACAGACAATTTGGAAATCTGGCGTGTGCAGATATGACATATATGGAGATGGATTCACGTGACGTAATGTTTTGTATAAATGATATGGGTGGGTATGAAGCTGTTCATCTTGTCTAATCGATAGGTTCACTTGGAACACGTCACCGCTGGCGATATATTGTTTAATCGTTTCTACAGCTTCCCCGAAAGCTTCTTCAGTAAAAGGTGCAGCAGGTACACATTCCGAAGAAGACACATTGACAGGTGAATGTGCTGATTCTTCTGATGTGCTTGTCCAGCTTTGCTTTAATTCTTCGAGTCTTTGATGAACTTCACTGACAGGTTCGTCTCCTTCTGTATGAGTGATCAGCCAGAGGGCGTCTTTATTATGATCAAAGACAGCGACATCATTGAATACGAGGAAATACAAATCAGGCGTCTTCAAATCATCGATGGACAGCATTTTAAAATGCTCGATATATCTTGCGTAATCATAGCTTAAAAATCCAATCGCTCCACCTTGGAAGTCAGGGTATTCGTCGTTCGTTTCGGTTTGTAGGGTTTGAAACCAATCAGCAAATGCCCTAAAAGGATCTCCCTCTTTGAACAACACCTCATTCTGATAATGGATGGTGGTCATCCCGTCCTTCCCTTTCGCTTTAGCGATCGGATGAATGCCGGCAATACTGTATTCTCCGCCACGTGCACTTTCAAGAAGGACGTGATGTGATTCATGAGCCGTTAATTGTTCGTATCGTTTCAAGAATGCATCTTTCGTAAAAGGAATTTTGATGCCCATCGGCCTACGTTGTGTCATGTAATCATCCTTTTTCATTTTCATTAATCTTATTGTAATGCAATCCAATTTATTTAGAAAATAGTATTTGCTTTCCATCTTCAGAATTCATAAAAAAACCCCAGCAAATGCTGGGGTGTATTGTTTAATCAAATTGATAAAGCGGCGTACTAAGGTAACGTTCACCGTTACTTGGAATAATCGCTAGAACCTTTTTCCCTTTACCAAGCTTCTTCGCTGTTTGAAGCGCTGCATAAATGGCTGCTCCTGAAGATATACCACCAAGGATTCCTTCTTCTTTCGCTGCCTTTCTTGCAAGTTCAAATGCATCTTCGTTTTTCACTTGGATAATGCCGTCATATACTTCTGTGTTCAAGATAGATGGAACAAAGCCTGCTCCGATGCCTTGAATTTTATGCGGACCTGGTTTACCGCCTGATAGTACAGGAGAATCTGTTGGTTCTACCGCATAAAGCTGAATAGATGGAATGGCTTCTTTCAGGACTTCACCAGCACCTGTAATCGTACCACCCGTACCAACTCCTGCAATAAATGCATCAAGGTCGCCGTCAAACTGTTCAAGAATCTCTTTCCCTGTTGTGCGGCGGTGAATCTCAGCATTGGCTTCATTGCTGAACTGCTGAGGCATGAAGTATCCGTGCTCTTCTGCTAATTCTTCTGCTTTTTTGATGGCACCTTTCATTCCTTCTGCACCCGGTGTTAATACAAGCTCTGCACCGTAAGCGCGTAAAAGGTTGCGGCGCTCCTGACTCATTGTATCCGGCATAACTAAAATCGCATTGATTCCTTTTGCAGCTGCGACCATCGCAAGACCGATTCCTGTGTTTCCACTTGTAGGCTCAATGAGTGTGTCACCAGCTTTTAATGTACCTTTTGCTTCAGCATCTTCGATCATCGCTAACGCAATACGATCTTTTACACTGCTGCCTGGGTTCATATATTCAAGTTTCAAGTAGACATCCGCACTGTCTTCATCTACTAAACGGTTTAATTTAACGACTGGTGTATTTCCTATTAGTTCAAAAACTGAATTTGCAATACGAGCCATCACTAACACCTCTATCTCCGAGTAATTTTATTGTATTAATATTAAATTATCAATTTCGAAAAATTTTGTCAATGCTTTTAGTCCTGCTCTCCATCGTAAAACCATGTGACTTTTGCTTCTTTCCACAGGGTTTTGACATTCGCCTTTTCACCCAGATCTTCCATGGCGATCTGTCTTTTGATCTGATCTTTGACTTCTTCATAAGAGAAGGAGCGGCCATTTAATTTTTCTTTTAATTGTATGATGGCATAACCATTTTTGATCTCGATCGGCTCTTTCGTCCATTCATCTGGCTGAAGCTTTTGGGCTTCTTGTATGTATAGGGCTGGAATGCTTTCTTGCTCTTCTGTGACAAATCCAAGATCTCCGCCGTAAGGAGAGGTATATCGATCGGTGGATCGTTCAGCTGCTACAGCTTCGAAACTAGATCCGCCCTTTAAATCTTTTAATACACTTTGTGCCTCGTCTTTTGTTTTCACAACAATGTGGCGAATTCGATATGAGTCATCATATTGATACAAGTCTTTGTTTTTTTCATAAAAGGATTTGGCTTCTTTTTCAGAAACGACCGCATCTCTCGTTAGAAGCTGTTCTAATAATATTTGATAACGAATCTGCTCTTTCCATTCCTTTTCACTTGTATGACCGTCTTCGTAGAAATTATTAGATACCGCTTTCAGCATCAGCAGTTCACGATTGATCTCTTTTGGAGATACCTCCAGCTTGTTTTCTTTCGCAAGTTGATTGACTACCTTCTGATTAATCATTTGTTCAAGTGTTGCCTTTCCGTAGCGGTCTTCCATTTTCTTTAACCATTCTTGACGTGTGACTTTCTCTTTCCCAATAGAAGCAATTTCTTCACCGCTCTTCCCATTTGAAGAAGCCTGCGACATTTGTGACTTTGTTAATACATATGCAATGACAACGGCATTAATCATGAGCAGAACGAGGATAAATGTCCATACCACTCTTGCTTTCAGTCTCATCTTTCGTCTCCTTTCCATTCTAAAAAGAAAACCCGCTGCTTAGAGCTTAGCGGGTTATTTCTTCACGTAGCTCTTCTAGCTCTTCTTTTGTAAATACATACGTTTCGTTACAAAAATGGCATTGAGCTTCTGCTTGTCCGTCTTGTTCAATCATATCCTCAATTTCGGCTTTCCCTAGGCTGATAATACCGTTGGCAAACCGTTCTTTTGAGCAGTTACAAGAAAATTCGACAGGTACAGTTTCTAAGATTTGAGGTTTTTCACCGAGCACTTCTTCTAAAATTTCTTCAGGAGTCATCCCTTTTTCAATCAGTTTAGAGATCGGTTCAATGGTTGATAATCTCTTTTCGAGTCTTTCGATGACTGCATCTTCTGTTCCAGGCAGCAATTGAATGATGAAACCGCCTGCTGCAAGGATCGAGTTATCTGGATTGACAAGAACACCCACACCTACAGAGGATGGCACTTGTTCAGAGGAGACCAGGTAATAAGTAAAGTCATCTCCAATTTCACCTGAGACAATTTCCGTTTGCCCTGTAAAGTGGTCTTTCAGTCCGATATCTTTGACAACACTTAACGTTCCAGATGTTCCAACAGCACGTCTAACGTCCAGCTTCCCATGTTCATTTAAATCAAAGTGAACTTGTGGGTTTGAGACATACCCGCGCACCTGACCTTTTGCGTTTCCATCTGCAATGATGGCTCCGATCGGCCCACCGCCTTCAATTTTGACAGTTAATTTATTCTCGCCTTTCAGCATGGCTCCCATCATGACAGTCGCTGTCATGGTTCTGCCGATTGCAGCTGAAGCAGTTGGCCACGTATGGTGTCTTCTCTGCGCTTCGTTGATTGTATCTGTTGTGTTCGCAGCATACGCACGGACTTTCCCGTCATATGCTAACGCTTTAACTAAATAATCCATTTTGATTAAACCCTCCTATAATACACCGACACGATTGCGTTCATAAATTAATTGGAGTCCTTTTAATGTGAGGAACGGATCGACAATATCAATACAGTCTGATTCATTTCCAATCAATGTAGACAAACCGCCTGTTGCAATGACTTTCGGTGTTTGTTTGGCTTGCTGCTTCATCCGTTTCACTATTCCCTCGACTTGACCAACATATCCATACAGGATGCCGGATTGCATCGCACTGATGGTATTTTTTCCAACAATGTGATCTGGACGGACAATTTCAATTCTCGGCAGTTTTGCCGCTCTTGTATATAAAGCCTCTGTTGAGATGGTAATACCCGGTGCAATTGCGCCACCCATGTATTGTTTTTGTTCATTGATATAGCAGTAGGTTGTGGCTGTTCCAAAGTCTACCACAATGAGAGGCGCCCCATACAGGTGAATGGCCGCCACTGCGTTCACAATTCGATCAGCGCCGACTTCCTTTGGATTATCACACATAATGTTTAATCCAGTCTTCATGCCAGGCCCAACGATTTGAGGAGTAATGTGAAAATACTTTTCGCACATTCTTTCCAGAGCAAACATCATTGGCGGGACAACAGAAGAAATGATAATCCCTTCTATCTGGTCAAACATCAGCCCTACATAGTCAAATAAGGATCGGATTGCCATACCAAATTCATCTTCTGTTTTATGACGGCTTGTTTCAATCCGCCAATGGTAGTTCAAATCGCCATTATGATAAACACCTAAAACGGTATTTGTGTTTCCTACATCTATCACGAGTAACAACTTCATCACCACTTTGAATAGTGTCTCAAAAAGAGCATTTTTCGACTTTCTATCATACCATACACGAATTGAGTTCCATTTGTAAACAATTCGAAACCGATCCATTCATGAATCGAAATAAAAAAAGCTGCCGGTGAGCCCGACAGCTTTTTATAGAAAGAGATTAGATCTCCTCATCTTCTTCTTTTTTCTTGATGTTCACTTTCACATCATCGTTTTTCTCTTCGTCATCTGCGTATACACGCTCTGGAAGCTTTCCAGTATCGTAAAGAGATTTAATTTGTTCAGCATCTAATGTTTCCACTTCTAGAAGAGCTTGTGCGATGATTTCTAGCTTATCTTTATTCTCAGTGAGAATTTGTTTCGCACGTTCGTAGCTTTCTTTGATGAAGCGCTGAACTTCTTGGTCAATTTCATAAGCGATCGCTTCACTATAATTCGGCTCGTTGTTGAAATCACGGCCAAGGAATACTTGACCTCCTTGTGCTTGACCGAATTGTAGAGGACCAAGTTTATCAGACATACCGAACTCTGTGACCATTCTTCTTGCAATGCCTGTTGCACGCTGGAAGTCGTTGTGAGCGCCTGTACTTACTTCACCAAACGTAATTTCCTCTGCAACACGACCGCCGAGCAAGCCGACGATTTTATCAAGAAGCTCTGGCTTCGTTTGGAAATAACGGTCTTCTCTTGGAAGCATGACCGCATATCCGCCTGCCTGACCACGAGGAACGATCGTTACTTTATGCACCATATCCGCTTCGTCTAGGATAAGCCCAATGACGGTATGACCTGCTTCATGGTACGCCACGATATTACGTTCTTTCTTCGAAATGACACGGCTTTTCTTAGCCGGTCCAGCAATGACACGGTCAGTTGCTTCGTCGATATCACGCATATCAATTTTCTTTTTGTTTTGACGGGCAGCAACAAGTGCTGCTTCGTTTAGTAAGTTCTCAAGATCTGCCCCAGAGAACCCTGGTGTTCTGCTTGCAATGGCTTTCAAGTTGACTGTATCATCAAGCGGTTTGTTTTTCGCATGAACCTTCAGTACTTCTTCACGGCCAATGACATCTGGGCGGTCAACCGTAATTTGACGGTCAAAACGTCCCGGACGTAGCAATGCAGGATCTAGGATATCTGCACGGTTCGTTGCAGCAATGATAATAATCCCTTCGTTGGCACTAAAACCATCCATTTCAACAAGAAGCTGGTTAAGCGTTTGTTCACGCTCATCATGACCACCGCCAAGACCTGCTCCACGCTGACGACCCACTGCATCAATCTCATCAATAAAGATTAAGCAAGGTGCATTCTTTTTCGCATTTTCAAACAAATCACGTACACGTGATGCACCGACACCGACGAACATCTCGACGAAGTCAGAACCACTGATGCTGAAGAAAGGAACGCCTGCTTCTCCTGCAGATGCTCTCGCAAGCAATGTTTTACCTGTACCTGGAGGTCCTACTAGTAAAACCCCTTTAGGGATTCTTGCGCCAAGCTCCGCAAATTTACGTGGATCTTTTAAGAATTCAACCACTTCTACGAGCTCTTGTTTTTCTTCATCCGCACCGGCAACATCTTTAAATTTCACACGTTTCTTCTCTTCTGTGTAAAGCTTCGCCTTACTCTTACCAAAGTTCATGACACGGCTTCCACCGCCTTGAGCTTGGTTCAATAAGAAGAAGAACAGGATAAAGATGATGATGAATGGAATGATGGTTGTCAGAACTTGCAGCCATCCATTTGTTTCAGGTGCTGGTTCTACTTTTACATCTGTATTCTTCAGTGCACTGTAAATCTGGTCAACACCTTGACCATCTGGAACATGGGTAATGAAGTATTCATCTTTCTTCGCGCCATCTAATTGACCACGAATTTCATAAACCCCTCTTACAGGCTGGATGGAGATACTCTCCACTTTTCCCGCACTTAAATTTTGCGAAAATTTGCTGTAAGACATGTTCTCAGGCTTTTGATTAGGGGATCCTAACCAACTGACAACCCCTATCACAAGTAATAAAATAAGTATATAAAAAATCGTATTACGAAAAACCCGATTCATTCCTTACCTCCTCCCACAGTAAGCACAACTATGTTCAATAGTATCATAGAAAATCATTCCAACACAACCAATAACCTCATGTAAACGTGTGCTCATTAGCCTTCGTAAACAGATGGTTTTAACACTCCAATATACGGGAGGTTTCGGTAACGTTCGGCAAAATCCAATCCATAGCCAACAACAAATGCATCTGGTACTTCAAACCCAACATAATCTGCTTTGATGTCTGCTTTGCGGCCGCTTGGTTTATCAAGCAATGTCACAATTTTAATGGAGTTTGCTTTACGGTATCGGAAAAGCTCTACCAGATAACTCAAAGTTAACCCACTGTCGATGATATCTTCCATAATTAGAATATCTCTTCCTTCAACAGAAGTATCTAGATCTTTGATGATCTTCACTTCTCCAGAAGATACGGTAGACTTTCCGTAGCTAGATACATCCATAAAATCAAGCTCTAAATATGTATCAATGTGTTTGATCAGGTCTGCCATGAATGGAAGAGCCCCTTTCAAAACACCAATAGCCAGGGGAAATTTACCATCATAATCGCTGGTTAATGTTGCACCCAGTTCCTTCACTTTTAGCTGGATCTCTTCTTCTGAGATCAAAATCTTTTCAATATCTTGTTTCATGCTTTTGCTTGCCCCCTACAAATTTTCGTGCTGTCTATATTGTAATACAATGAGATCGCTGTTTGTCATATCAATTTCTTCAAAAACGGATTTTTTCAGACCTGGGATCCAGATGATTTGATGATCCGAGTCAGTGACGATCGGCCAGCTGTCTCTTTCTGCAAGAGGCACTTTTTTATCAATAAATATATCTTTCACCTTTTTTGATCCATTCATCCCTTTAAGTTTGATTCGATCACCGTTTTTTCGTGAGCGAATGATCAAAGGAAGACGAACATGATCTTTTTGAAGCAAGAAAAAATGGTTTCCGTTCCGTGCATCCTCCGGAACATGATTTGATACTAAGATAGACTGTCCATTCGGGAGAAAAAGTTCCTCGCCAAGCTCACCTTTTAAATGATGAGTATATGACTGATCTATGACAAGCGATCGTTCAAAGGTAAACATACAGTGATCATAAGATTTGACAGCTTGTAAACCTTTTGGCAAATCTAATGATCCAGACGGTTGATCAGTATGAGATAACCAGTCCAAAGTCCCTAGAATATGCTGGTTTGAAAACGCTGATTGAGTGTTTTCATAAAGATAGTTTAATATTAGTTGAATGCCTCTTCTTTGTAAAGGCAAAGGCAGGTCAAGCAAAGGCTTCGTTTTGATCTCAATTTGCTTAGGCGTTTGATTCGTAATGACTTGATGCATTTGATCCTTTGTTAATGCCTGCAAGTACTGCTCATCCTCAGTCAGCATGTCACTTACAAACTGAAAGCTTTCATGCACATGAGGTGCCTCTTCTTTTAACACGGGAAGAACGTGTCTTCTGATCCGGTTTCTCAAGTAGTCATCGGTGTGATTGCTTTGATCAATGACATAAGGAACTTGTTCTTTTTCGCATGCAGTGAGTACATCATCCTTAGAATATCCAATCAGCGGACGAATCAGCCACCCTTCTTGAAAAGGGCGCTTTGCTTGCATACCTGCGAGTCCTATTCCAACAGTCCCTCTTGTCAGCCTCATCACCATTGTTTCTACTTGATCGTCTCCATGATGTGCAAGCGCTATAAATTGAGCGTTGTACTGTTCCATCAATTGACGAAAGAAAGCATATCTGCACTCTCTTGCAGCTGCCTGTTTGTTTAAGCGGTTTTCTTTTGCATATTGGGTGACCTGTATACGAGCCGATTCAAAAAGGATCTCATGCTCTTTACAGTACGCTTCAACAAATGCCAAATCAGCAAAGGATTCTTCTCCTCTGAACATGTGATCTACATGGGCTGCAATCAGCTGAAAGGAACCTTTTCGACGTTTGTTTAGTTCATGCAGCAAGAGCATAGAATCTGGTCCGCCAGAAACCCCGACAATGACTGTCGTATTTTCAAGGAAAACATCATGTTTTTTCAAAAAAGATTCAATTCTATTCACAACTTCCTCCTCACAAAGAGCAGGTAATTTAAAGATATACATATCCTATCACTTTCATTAGCTCCAAGCAAAGAAGAAGCCTGCTTTTTTACAGCTCTATAATAGGAATAAAACCACATAGGCACAGTAAAGAGCGAGCACACTGCATAAGATGAGAATGGTTTCAAAAAGACCGCCTGATTTTTTGCGTACTGATGTTCTTTTCGCAGCAACAGCTCTTGATCGTGAAGGTGCGGCCTGTTGATGTTGGGGAACAGCTGGCTTTTGCCTATTTGGCTGTGATGGCTTCTTTTGTCGTGATTTTCTTGAAGCAAGCAATTGTCCTTCTTTCAACATCGCGCTTTTCATGTCTGCCGCTGATTGATATTTGCCTTGGAGAGCCGCTTTTAACACCCTCTCATATCGCTTTAATAAAGGATGTCCTTCAATCGCTCGATAAAGCTGCTTTTCTGGTTCTGCCCCTTTTTTAAATTCTTTTTTATAGGCACAGTTCACCATGACCATACTTAAGGCAAATAGATCATAAGAAGGTTCTGCTTTTCTTGTACCGAAACCCCAGTAGCCGCGGTCAAAAAACTCGGTGTATTCCTTAATCGCCCTTCCTGCCTTCGTTGTTCCTCCAACATCAATACATCGAATCGTAGCTGGGGGTCCTGAAACGATGAGATTATCAGGCTTCAAGTCACCGAAGATCCAGCCTTCCTTATGTAAGTGAGCAAGGTTAGACAACAGTTGAATCATGAGAACGACGATCCATTCATCGCCTTTTTGTTTCACAAATTCAAGCAGCAATGGACCTCTGACATACTCCATGACATAAAACGACCGTTTCTCTGACATTCCAGGATAAAGAGCATCATCCATATCATAAAAAGAAGGCCCCATGGTTTTCACAGGAGCCTTTGAAAAGGATTTTAATACATTGACTTCAGATGCAATGAGCATACTGTCATCACTCACTTTAAGGGCCACTTGTCCCTTTGGCGATTCGGCCAGATAAACCACACCGTTCGCCCCTTTTCCCAGCTCTTTTACAATGCGGTAATGTTGATTATGCCACTTTCCCTTTATCATTGTACCTAATGGGATTTTAGAAGCCGAATTCATCATGTTCTTCCTTCGCTTCAAGCAGCCCTTTTCGTGAACGAACTGATTTGAAATGCTGGAGTGCTTCTCGAATTGCTGGTCCTGTCGGTGTAATTCCTCCTGTTGTCAGCTTCGGGAAAATCGATGATAACGAATCGAACCGTGGCGTCCAGTTCAACACAATTTCTGCATCTGAGTTTTTCCCGGGAAATACACACATCCCAAACTGATTTTCACCAATTCTCGAATTTAGACTAATAGAGAGATCGATGAGTGCTTCTTTGACCGTTGGCAACTTCGGTTTCATACTTGCACTCGTATCCACAAGCACAAGCACTTGAAGATGAACAGTCTCACCGAGCTCGTCCACAACTTCCATCACTTCTCCACGCTTATCTGGGGGAAGTTCTTCAATTTCAGTATCTTTGCCAAGAATTTGCTGCAATTCTTTATTCACAACACCTTGTAACGTTTGCGTCATCGCCTTTTTTGTAACCATTTGTACGGTTTGAGACAATTGCTGAACGTAGACAACCTGATGAATGCCTCCGCCTGCTAGAGCAATCCCCTCTACTTCTTTCATCGCTTCATGATCGTGTCTGTTCTCTTCCATAATGCCAATGACATTGACTGTGATCCCTCGCTCCTTTGCCAATGCGGCAATCGCAAGTGGGTCTTCCCCATGATTTGAGCAGCCATCTGTAATCAGTAAGATTTGGTTTACGTGACCTTTTCGCATCTTCATTCCTCCTGGGATTGTAACTGAATGCTTATATCCCCATCATCGCCAGAAGAAATTCATATTATACGATATTTCAAGAAATCTCTTGTTTCTGGAGATAGAATGTACCTGTCGGAATGGATGCCCATTTTGGTGTATTGTGGTCGAGCCTAATGACGACAACCGTCATATCGTCATCGATTTGACCTGCTCTTGTGCGAATGACCTCCTCCATTAATAAATCAGCAATCTCTTGCGGATCTTCTGTTTTAAAGCTCTTCATTTTTCGTTTGACCCACAAATCATGATTTTCGATATGCTTTGGTCCTTCAAAGATACCGTCGCTCATCATGATAAGGAGATCTCCTGCCTTCATCTGTTCACTCACCACTTCTACTTCAAATTCATCAATAATGCCAATAGGCAAGTTGCTGGCCTGTACCTTCATCACTTGATCACCACGTTTAATAAAACTTGGGGTGGAGCCAATCTTGAGGAACTTACAGCTCGCATCCTGTAAATCAATGATGGATAAGTCTAATGTGGAATAGACTTCATCTGTTGTCCGTAAAGATAAAATGCTATTAATCGTTTTAATCGCTACTTTTTCATCAATACCAGACGCCAAGATTTTTTCTAACAGCTTGATCGTTTCATTGCTTTCAAAATGGGCTCTTGCTCCATTTCCCATCCCATCACTAATAGCTGCGGCATATTTACCTGCACCCAGCTCCATCATGCTGTAGCTGTCTCCAGATACTAATCCTCCGCCTTTCGCTGCATGTGCTACACCTGTAGACACTCGATACGATTTTGCAGAACCGAATACAACATGACAATAACCTGTTGGATGCTCCGCACACTGCTCTGCTTTGACTAAAACTTGTTCTTCTAAAATATCCGAGAGCATTGGAGCGATGATTTTTTCGCATTCCCCATGACCTTGGCAATAAGGAATTCTCATCTCTATATCAACATTTCCCTGTTCTAAGCTATAAATTTCAACTTGCTGAATTTCAATCCCAAAGTTCTGAAGTGCTTCTATCATCTGCTCTTCCTGAATAAAATGCTGCTCTCTTTCTCGTTTTATTTCCCGGGAAAAATCCTCCATGACTTGTGAGACACCCATAAGTTGTTCGGCCACAAGGCGCCTGCTGTCTTGGACCTTTTTCTTTAAGGTCTGATTTGCTTTATAGTAAGCTATCTCCTCTTCAATCAATTCTTCTACATGCTTTGATTTTGAGCAGTGCTGACTGAATTTCTTTTTCAACTTCCGGTTATGCTCGTACGTTTTTTCATCAGATTCATGCATAACTTGTTTCATGAGTTCATAGGTTGTATCAAAGTTCTGCACCCAGCATTTATTTTTCTTATAGCACGTTTGACAGGAACGTTCTGTGATCGTACTTAAAAAAAGATCTACATCCTCTTCCTGCTTCTTCTCCTCAGGAATGGATTCGTAAAATGTCGCAAAACTCTCAGACAGCGCATGAAATACATTAGAGAATTGATCTACCTTTTTTGCTGTCACGTCTCGTACTTTTCTGGCATATTGCTGCTGTTCCTGTACATGCTCTACCGTACCAGGAATATATTTTGCCACCTTGGACGTTACTGACTGTGGTGTGAGCAAAAACAGTGCAACTGCGATGAGTGATTCATATAGCGTTGTCATCAGCCCTGCTGACCCTTCACCGTAGAGGGAGATTAGTAAAGAACCCACAATCAAGCCGATGGCTGCTCCTGCTTTTTTCCCCTCTTTTAGTAATCCGCCTAATAAGCCCGAAAAGGCAAGCAGACTCATCTGATAAAGGTTGCCGATGTTGGCGAGACCAAGAATTAATCCAGTTACAACACCCACTGTACAACCAATACTCGCTCCTCCAATAAAGGCAAAGCTCAGCACTACATATCGTGACAAAATATGCTCTGCCTGCATTCCTTGAAATGTGATCCCAGCCAGACCTGTTAAAACTGAAGCGATTAATATCATAAAGCAAATAATTTCTTCAACCTTTAAGGAGTGTTTGATTTTCCTGACTGTAAAAATCGGCAAACTTTGAAGAAAAATCAGTGTCAAAATGAAGGCAAGTCCAGCTTCAACCCCTGCCATCACATAGTCATAGCTTTGAACCGCACCCTGCTCGAGGTATACAAAAGCTCCCCTTGTCATCAGCATTGAGAGCACAATCACAACTGGTAATGTTTTCACTGGGTCTTTGATGATGAATGAAACGACCTTTGACATGAGGAGGAACACGATCAATGACGCAAACACGAATAATGCATTTTGTGGTGAAATCGTCATCGCTCCAGCGAGTAAAGCAAGACAAGCAAGCATCGCTTTATCCCTTTTAATGAGCAGCATGGACCCAAAGAAAGGCAATGCAAACGGCATAATTTCAGATAAGATAAAGGCTCGTCCCAATAAAAAGCCCAGAACAACATAAATAAACCCTTTATAGAAAAAAAGAGAATGCGTATGATGAAGAAACAGGTTTTTCATCTTTTTTAACCCTGCACTGATTCTTTCAAACCCGGCTCCCGTTAAATCAGTTCTTCTTTCTAGTTTTTCCATCTTTTCATCCCCCACCTGATATTCGTTGCTTGTCATTATAGCGAAGGTGAAAAAGAAATTTTGTCAAAAGAAGTTGTCGTTTCCATAAAACGTTCGACGCTTTATTTGCCAAAAAGGCATACTTTCTTGAAAGTCGATGTCTTTCATCAGAATTTTACGAAAGCACAAAAAAACAGCTTTCCTATAGAAAGCTGTTTGGAAGATGACCCGTACGGGATTCGAACCCGTGTTACCGCCGTGAAAGGGCGGTGTCTTAACCGCTTGACCAACGGGCCTTGCTTATCGTTCTTTTTAAAAGGATAGCGGCGGAGGGGATCGAACCCCCGACCTCACGGGTATGAACCGTACGCTCTAGCCAGCTGAGCTACACCGCCATAATATAAAATGCGCTAATAAGCACAAGAACTATAATACAAAGGATTCGCTTGTCCGTCAATAGAAAGTTTTAAATTAAATGGCGAAATCACAAAAAACGTTGAATTTGTATTGAAAAAAAGCACCCGCTAAACAGCAGGTGCTTTGTTGTGAAAGATATATAGAAAGCAGCAACAAGTTAACCTCTTCTTGCTCCGCGTCCCCCACGTTTTGATTCCGTGTTACGTTTTAAAGATGTTAAGCGGTCTTCACTATCTTTTAAGAATTTGTTCATTTTTTGCTCAAACGATTCCTTCGGACGGAAATCATTTCTGCTCGGTCTTGATTGTTGTTGTTGAGGACGATCTTTTGCTTTTTTAATGGACAAGCCGATTTTACCGTCTTTTTCAACGTTAATCACTTTCACTTCAACTTGTTCACCGACTTTTAAATGCTCATTAATATCTTTTACATAGTTATCGGCTACCTCACTGATATGAACGAGACCAGTTGAACCGCCTGGCAACTCCACAAAAGCTCCAAAATTTGTAATGCCCGTAACTTTCCCTTGTAACTTGCTGCCAACTTCAATCGACATAAAAAAAGTGCTCCTCCTTAGACTTATAAAAAAATCTCATTTGTTCAATTATACATAAACTGAATTTTAAGTGTCAACAAGGCTAATCGCTCTTATTGCCCACATCAAAGATTTTTTCGCCTTTTTTAGACATATAATAGTCCCGTCGTGCCAGTTCGAGTACGTATTCTTTGCTTTTCAGCTTTTTGATTTCATCAGAAATATCTTCCTGCTTTGTTTGTAATTGCTTCAATTCTTTTTCAAGCGCAACCTTCTTCTCTTCTTTTTCTTTCAATGCAGACGATTGCGACCAGAGGGCACTTGTTACCAAAACAGCAAACATGAGCACAATGACTCCAAACACCGTAAGCCTTCTAAGGAGTCCCCGGCGTTTGCGTTTTAGGCGCTGCGCTTGCTGTTCCATTTGTTTTTGATAATCATTTTGAATTTGTGCGATATTTCTTTTTCTCTCGTTCAAGGATGAAGGCCTCCTCTCTTACTTTGTCCAGAATTGTTTCCATTTCGTTTTCATGGTACGAGATACTTTCTTGATCCCTTGTAAAATTCCTGCTCCTTTTGAGAAAAACAACCTCATTGATGTTCGCCATTTTTCGGGAATTCGATGAATAATGGTTACATTGAGTAACCAAATAAGCGGATAACAAACAATATACAGCAACTTCCACACGAGTCGAAACGCAAAACGAACAAGGCGTAAGAGCGAGTGGAACAAGAACAGAAGAGCACTTATGATCAAACCAACGATCCAGCGAATGGGCTGGAAAACCATCGACATGATCAGCCTTTTCAGGACGAGAACAGTCTGATAAATACACCTCATCACAAACTTGAGGATGTTCATATACAGCTGTTTCATCAATGCCTGGTACATCGAGAAACCTAAAGCAACAGCTAGAAAAATATAAAGCCTGAATTCTCCCTCATTGGTCAGCAGCAGGACATAAAAGAATAAGAGACCCTGCACCACCCAAAAAAGGAGGTCGTGAATGGCCAGCAGCCATTTTGCTGTTTTTTCCCGGTTCACAAACAGCTTGTACGTATCCAGCGATGCGCCCAGCCAGATGCCCATCGCCGCCATCGAAAGCATCGTATAAAACTGGACCGTCAGTGTCATTTAAACAGCTTGCTAAAAAATCCTTTAGCTTTCTCCCCGTGCTGCTCATCTACATAGATTAAGTCAAAGACACGCCCTTTAATGGACACAACACCCTTTTCTACATCTAAGTTTTTCATTTGCAGATTTTCTCCGCGAATGGCGAGGACTCCCATGACAGTCTCAAGCAGAAATTCTTCATTATCAAAGCTCTCGACTTGTTTGACCCCGGTAATATCTAAATGCTTTCTGTTGCGCATTGTGACATGATGCTCGGCTTCTGATGACAACTTCGTGCCTTGAGGTTGATTATAATATTGATTCATTTATACATCCCCCATATCTCATACTTGCATTGTTACTGCATTGTATGTGACAGGCGGGACATTTAGAACAAGCCCTATTCTGCTGTTTTCTCTTCTTTTAGCACGGTATACATGCCAGCAGCTTCTTCTTTTTTCGTTGTGTCTTTTAACTCGTTGACTTGAACGGTCACAAGCTTTTGGCCGAAGCGGATTTGAAGCTCGTCCCCTTCTTTCACGTCAGAGCTGGCTTTCGCCTGCGTGCCATTAATGGAAATTCTCCCTTGATCGGCTACTTCTTTTGCCAATGTTCTTCTTTTGATTAAACGAGACACTTTTAAGAATTTATCTAGTCTCATGTATGTTCACCTCTTTCTATGCGTTTGGCATCGTTCCACAGATCGTCCATTTCTTCTAGGGTCAAGTCCTCTAGTGAACGCCCTATGTCCTTTGCCTTTTGTTCGATATGCTGAAAGCGCCGCATAAATTTTGTGTTTGCAGAAGAGAGGGCGGTTTCAGGCTCTAGGTGATAAAATCTGCCGATGTTGACGAGAACAAATAAAAGATCCCCAAATTCATCCTTCATCTGCTTTGTTGCACCTTCATCCGTTTTCTCTGCCACTTCCACAAGGAATTCCTGCTTTTCCTCTTCGTATTTGTTCCAAATATCCTCTACTTCTGTCCAATCGAAGCCCACTTTCGCTGCTTTCTTTTGGAGCTTATAAGCTTTTGTTAAAGCTGGAAGTGTCGTTGGAATGGATTGCAAAATAGATGCTGAGCGCTCCGGTTTTTCCTGCTGCTTGATTTTTTCCCAGTTGGCGACGACATCTGATGCTTCAGACACATCCGTATCACCAAACACATGCGGATGTCGTCGAATCATTTTTTCTGTGACATGCTGGATGACATCATCCATTGAGAAGTAACCATCATCTTCACCAATTTGAGCATGGAGTAAAACTTGAAGCAGTACATCTCCGAGTTCTTCAACCATATGATCTGGATCGTCTTCATCTATGGCTTCCAGCAGCTCATAACATTCTTCAATTAAATATGGTTTGAGCGACTCATTCGTTTGTTTTTGATCCCAAGGACAGCCGCCAGGACCTCTTAATGTACGAATGACTTCACGGAAAGTGTCAAATTGTTGATAGAGTAGCTTTTCATCTTGGATTGGAGGCACATAAACACTCGTTAAGTTATTTATCGACACATCTCGATCAAGTTCAAATAAAGGAACACCTGTAATCTGTTCCTGACTGCTTCCAGCTGCCGTTACGATAAAGACTTCATAATCGTCAGGTAGCTTTTCCATGAGGGTCAGCTTCACATTCGAGGCTGTCATCTGATCATATACTTGACAGATCAGCACATGCTGGGTCAACTTTAGATCATCCGCTCTCATATCCCCTGCGTCAACGAATTGCAGCCCTTCAATTGGGTCAATCTGTAAGGAATTAAACGTCGCATCCAAAAAGCTTTGTCCACCAGCCACGTACACCTCAACCCCGCGCTCCTTCTGTTGTGAAACAAGAAGCTGCACTGTCTTTTCCGCTACAAACGGGTGACCTGGTACTGCATACACAATATCTTTCTCCTCAGCCTCTCGGAAGAGAATGTCTGTGATTTCCTCATACACTGCATCAAACTGATCATGCTTTTCATATATCTCATCAAAAAAGGTCAGAGACGGGACTTCCTGCATCAATTCTGCGGTGAGTGGATGATCCTGCGTTCTCATGTATACTTCTTTCGCCTGCTTCAGCTGCTTATATACACCGAGCGTCAGCTGATCCATGTCGCCTGCCCCAAGACCAACGACTTTAATCTTACCTGCCATTTCGATTCCCTCTCATCTGTTTAAAATATAAAATCTTTTCTCCTAATGGAATGAGTCTCCATTCCTCTTCCGTAAATACGTCTAGCTTAAGAATACTATATAAAAAGGCGAAACCACCAATAAAAACTGAAGTCAGGCTCTCTAAAACAGAAAACGGACGTTTCTCAAAGGGAATGACCCAAGAGAACAATGCCTGATATCCAATTAAAACAACGGCCATGAATGCTGCTGATAAAAGAATTTTCACTGGGAATAGCTCTCTTATTGAAATCCACCCTTTATGCTTCAAATACACCGCATTGAGCGCAGCGGCGGCGAGAAACCCACAAACAGTCGACCATGCGGCTCCATAAATGCCGAATAACGGGACAAGAGCCAGCGTCAGCCCCCATTTCACCAGTACACTGATCAGGACCACAATAGCCGGGTACACGGTATGTCCCAGCCCCTGAAGTAAAGCGGTTTGCGTAATCGCCATTGATGTAAAGGCAATGGATATGCAAAATATTTGCAGCGCATCTGTCCCTAAGTCATTACGAAAAAGCATAATGTTCACAGACGATAAAATACATATAAGCCCGACAGCTGAACCAATCCCCAGCACCGATGTTGCCTTAAACGATGTACGTACTTTTTCACGAATTGCTTCATGCTGACCTTTTCTTAAGGCCGACGACAAAAACGGAACAAGAGACGTCCCGATACTAATTGCAAACACCGTCCCGAGCTGCAGGAACGGCTGACCTCGGTCATATACGCCTTTTGCCGCCTTTGCAGCTGCTTCACTCAGTCCCTCACTGCGCAGTAGCGCATACAAGTGAAAAGCATCGATCATTTGCATCCATAGGATCAGCAATCCACTCACACAAATCGTCAATGTATACAGCACCAAACTCTTCAGCACATCTTTTTTCCGCAGTGTAGCCTGTTTTAATGTCTTGCTCGCTGACAACCGCTTCCGATAGGTCAGCCAAAGGAAAAGAAGCAAAAGGAGTGAAGCAGTACTTCCAGCTATAGAAGAGAACACCGCACCCGCTCCTGTTTCATAAAGCGAATAGCCATGTCTCACAAAATAGAAAGATAAAACAAGCAGGACGCCTACTCTGATGAGCTGCTCAGCCAATTGAGAGACCGCAGTGGGGAGCATCAGTCCATCACTCTGAAAAACACCCCTCAGCATCACGGTAAGTGGCAGAAATAGAAACACAAACGAACTCATCTGGATGAGAAGCATTAATTGACTGTCCGCCATGAGATTCGCAATTGTGCCTGCTCCTATATATAAACAAAGAAATAAGACCAAGCTCAGCAAAGTGATATACACCAAGGATACCTTTGTAATAATTCGGCGATTCTCCTCACCATGCTCGCTCAGGAGCTTGGACACCATCACAGGAAAACCAGTGGTGCCGAGCATGATCGCAATGCCAAGAAAGGGATAGACCTGCTGATAAATATAAAAACCTGTGTCTCCTACGATATTTTGAAAAGGGACACGATATACGGCACTCAGTACCTTTGATAACAAGCCTGCGATGGTTAAAATCACCGCACCTTGGAAAAGCCAATGCGGCTGATTCACAGCATTTTTCATGGATGACTCCTTTATGTTCAATCAAAAAATATACCTGCATTTAAACGCACTCATTATATCATAAGTGACTGGCAAGCCGTTTCTTTCTAAGGAGTAGACGATACATTCATTATTTTGTTTCATCCCATATAAAAAACGCCGACAAAATCAGATGATTTCATCGGCATTCTTTCTTTTTATCAAGATGATATAGAATTATTAGACCTAATGTTCCATTTGACGGGCTAAGAAGCCAGCTGCCGTTTCTGCCGCTTTATGCTCCACTTCTCCCATTGAACGCTCTTTAGAAAATAAAACGACGGCGCCAATTGGATCTCCGTTTGCAACAATAGGTGCAATGGTATAAGCTGATACATCATCATCAATACCATCCACAAGCTGAATTTCTTTCTTGCTGTCCTCTAATACAGAATTACGCTGATCCATTGTTCGTTCAAGTAAATCACTAATGGATTTGTTTAAGTACTCTTTTTTTGAACTGCCGGATACAGCAATATACGTATCACGATCACAGATGAGGATAGAATGACCCAAACTGTCGAATAAAGCATCAGCATATTCCTTCGCAAAGTCTCCTAGCTCACTAATCGGTGAATACTTCTTCAAAATGACTTCTCCATCGCGGTCGACAAAAATCTCAAGTGGATCTCCTTCCCGGATACGCAATGTTCTGCGAATCTCCTTCGGTATAACCACTCTACCTAGATCATCGATGCGGCGTACAATTCCAGTTGCTTTCATTCACTGCTGCCTCTCTTTCGTTTGATGATGTGTTGGGTGAATGGAACAAAAGCGTCCACTTTATGCAACATTCACCACTTGACCCTGAGATTAGTATCCGTCACATCAAACGTAATATACACGAGAGACCAACAAAATTTTATGAAGATGGAATGGTTTCTTTTTTCACATCTTGAAGACCTCGAAGCATACGAAGAACGACTTCAAGCCACTCCTCCGTTTTCTTGCCTTTTGTTTGGACAGAAATAATCAGCTTGCTGCCTTCCATGCCAAGACCGATATCACGTCCATATTGACTGCCAAGCTCAAATAATTTTTGACCATCGATGTCGCTGCTTGCTTTTTCATCGAGAGTGAGTCTGACAATGCCTTTCTCCATCTTGATCAACTCGACACGTTCCTGCATAGCGTACACCTTCATCGTCGCAATCGTGAACAAATCAGCCACTTCTTGCGGATATTCTCCGAATCGGTCAATCATTTCATCTTGAAGCTCTTTCCGCTCTTCTATTGATCCAATCGCTCTAAACTGTTTATACATCTCGATCTTTTGTTTGCCGTCAGAAATATAGCTATCTGGAATGTAGGCATCAATTTGGAGATCAATTTCCGGCTCGAATTTTTCTTGAGCAGTCGTATCGCCTCTTCTTTCTTCAATGGCTTCTTTCAGCATTTGAGAGTAAAGGTCGAATCCAACTGAATCAATAAATCCATGCTGCTGTGCACCAAGTAAGTTCCCTGCTCCTCGAATCGTTAAGTCACGCATCGCAATCTTAAAGCCTGACCCAAGCTCGGTGAATTCTTTAATAGCTTGAAGTCTTTTCTCTGCTACTTCAGAAAGCACTTTGTCTTTTCGATAAGTGAAATAAGCATAGGCCACACGATTCGAGCGCCCAACTCGTCCTCTTAACTGGTACAGTTGCGAAAGCCCCATTTTATCAGCATCGTGAACAATGAGCGTGTTCACATTTGGTATGTCTACGCCCGTTTCGATAATGGTTGTACTGACGAGTACATCCGATTCACCTTCTAGGAAATTAATCATTACGGATTCCAGCTCGTTCTCACTCATTTTCCCATGTGCGTAGCTTACTTTTGCGTCTGGAACAAGCATCGAGATTTCATCTGCTTTTCGTTCAATATCCTCCACTCGGTTATAAAGGAAGTACACTTGACCGCCTCTTGCCAGTTCTCGCTCAATGGCTTCTCTAACTAACGCACCATTGTACTCGACAACATAGGTTTGAACTGGGAAACGGTTCTCAGGTGGCGTTTCAATAACAGATAAGTCACGTACGCCAAGCATCGACATATGAAGCGTACGAGGTATTGGCGTTGCCGTTAACGTCAGCACATCAATATTGGCTTTCATTTGTTTAATTTTCTCTTTATGCGTCACACCGAAGCGCTGCTCTTCATCGATAATTAACAGTCCTAAATCCTTGTACACAATGTCTTTTGAAAGAAGACGATGCGTCCCAATGACCATATCAATCGTTCCGTTTTTCAGCCCTTTTAATGTTTCGGTTGTTTCTTTTCGTGTACGGAAGCGGCTAAGCTGAGCAATTTTAACAGGATAGTCTTGGAATCTGTCCATAATCGTGTCAAAATGCTGCTGCGCTAAGATCGTTGTTGGTACAAGCAGTGCCACCTGTTTCCCGTCAGCAATGGCTTTGAAGGCCGCTCGAATCGCCACCTCTGTTTTTCCATAGCCCACATCTCCACAAAGCAGACGATCCATCGGGCGCTCCCGCTCCATGTCTTGCTTGATTTCATGAATCGAGCGAATTTGATCATCTGTTTCTTGGTAAGGGAATGCCGATTCAAACTGGCGCTGCATCTCATGGTCAGGCGAGAAGGCATACCCTTTGCTTGCTTCACGTTCTGCGTACAGCTTAATCAGATCATCTGCAATGTCCTGCACAGATGATTCTACTTTTTTCTTCACGCGTTTCCAGTCGCTGCCGCCTAGTTTGTATAGCTTTGGTTCTTTTCCTTCTGACCCTACATACTTCTGCACCTGATCAATTTGTTCAACAGGGACATAAAGCTTGTCGCTTCCTTGATAATGAATATTTAAATAATCTTTATGAATGCCGCCAATTTCAAGCGTTTCAATTCCTAAATACTTACCGATCCCGTGGTTAATGTGCACCACATAATCGCCCACTTGCAGCTCTGAATAGCTTTTGATTCGCTCTGCGTTCGTCAGCTTTTGCTTACGTGCCTGCTTCTTCACACGTTTCTTGAAAAGTTCACCCTCTGTAATGACAGCAATTTTGGATAAAGGCAGTTCAAAACCTGTTTGCAGCTCACCTTGTAAAATATATACTTGCCCGCTGACAAGCTCAGCATCAGGTTTAGCAAGAGCTGCTTCAATGTCATAATCATGCAAGACAGATGACAGCTTCTCTGTCCGCTCTTCATCCGCACCTAAAAAGACAACCGTATAATTCTGCTTTTTGTAGCGTTCAATTTCACTTGCAAGCACATTCATCTGCCCATGGAAATTCTGCATTTGCTTACTAGATACATTGACGATATTTTGCGGATTGGTCTGCTGAACATGTCTCAAAAATAAGGAATAGTACAGAATCGATCTCGATTGCTGATTGAACAGCTCTTGAAATGGGAAGGAAAGGGCTAGATCATGCAGGATATTCCCTTCTTCCAGCAGACTAATTGTCCAATCTGCTTCTTCCTGTTCAAGCTGTTCTTCCATCTCCTGAATTCTGCTGATTTCATCTAGAATGATTATCGTATCCTGCGATGTATAATCTAGCAAACTAGCAGGCTTTTCATAGAAATAGGACAGATACTTCGTCATTTCTTGTGTCACAATACCTTCTAGCAGCTTCTCACGATCAGCAGAAATATTCTGATGGAGCAGTTCTTTTTGTTTATCCGAGTTGAATTTCTTTAAGCTACTGGCAAGACCTTCGTCAAGCTGTTCAATCGCTCTCACTCGTTCAGGCCCTCTTACAATCAGCTCTTTCGCCGGGCCAATCTTGATTTCTTGAAGTGTTTCCAATGAACGCTGCGTGTCAGAGTGGAAGGACCGAATAGAATCCACTTCTGTATCAAACAGCTCAATACGGATCGGGTGGTCTTCCGTTAACGCATAAATGTCAATAATTCCTCCGCGCACACTAAAGTCTCCGGGCGCAGCGACCATGGACGTCCGGTCATAACCGATTTGCACGAGTTGTTTTGAAAACGCCTCCAAATCAATTTCTTCACCAACCTTTAAATGGATCTGACTCTCCTTCCAGAGCTCAACAGGAGGAAGCATTCTACGCACTGCAGCTGCTGGGGTCACGACAATCGGATTTTCTCCATTCGCGAGACGATTCAATACATCAAGACGCTGCGCTCTAAGCTCCGGGCTTGCCACAGCAATTTCAGATGCAATGAGTTCATTGACAGGATAAAGAAGGACCGAGCGATCTGGCATCACACTTGCTAGATCATCTGTGACCTTCTGCGCTTGATATAAGTTGTGTGTCACAATAAACATCGGCCGCTTTAATTCGTCTGATATGGCGGCTGTAAATAAAGATCTGACGGAGCCTGATAGTCCGGCGAGCAGTTGTTCTTTTAAACCTTCCTTTAGCCCATTAAAAATGGACTGAAAATCATCACTTTGTTTGATAAATGATTGTATATTTTTCATTTGGCTCCTCCTCCCTGCTTGTTTAAAACAGAAAAACGCTTTGGTCTATTATCTACACCAAAGCTTTTTATTGAATAAAGGTATGATACTGATGGTAATCAGGATTTCTTTCGAGCGCCTCTTGGCAATCCTCACAAATGGTTTGGACATGTAAATCACCATTTTCCCTATAAGAAATCATATCGTTTCTTTCCTCATTTGTTAAGTGATGAAATCCAAGTGCTTCACTTTGGACAGCGGATTCATCTAGACTGCCAACCTTTACACCACAGTGCCGGCAGTAATAGTGCAAAGCCATACGTGATCCTCCCATGCTGAGATTTTATGATCAGTATGTGCTTTGCTTATCATTCTTATACCTTCTTGTTAAAATCATTCATCACTTCTAAAAATGGCTTTGTTAAAGCCGCTTCACAAGCTTCAACAGATGCTTGAATAGCAGATGAGATATCGGGCTGTTCTTCCTCTGAGAAGCGTCCTAGCACGTAATCGACGACCTTCATGCCGTTTTGTGGACGGCCGATGCCGATACGGAATCGGTCAAACTCTGGTGAACCTAAATGCTGAATCAACGATTTGATTCCGTTATGTCCGCCTGCACTTCCTTTAGTACGCAAACGAATCCGGCCCGTTGGCAAATCAAGATCATCATAGATGACCTTCAAATGTTCAAGGGGAATATCATAGTAATCCATCAGCGGACGCACACATTCCCCTGATAAGTTCATATATGTAAGAGGCTTCACAAGTAGAACCTTTTGCCCCGAAACAAACCCAGTTCCATATTGTCCATGGAATTTTGATTGATTTAATGGGATGTCCCATTTTTTTGATAATTCATCTATTGTCATAAACCCGACGTTATGTCTTGTTTTTTCATATTCTTTTCCTGGATTACCCAATCCAACGAACACAATCATGAAACCAATAACCTCCTTTGTCGCACATGCACACGCCTAAAAAATGAGCCAATGTGATTGCCTCATGCAAAACGTATGAATTCTTTTCATTCTAGCACAAAAGACGTAACCGCGGGAGGGTTACGTCTCTAATTGACCAGTTATTCTTCGCTGTCATCTTTTTCTTTAATGGCCTCAGGCTCTTGCGTTTCCTCTTCACTATCTGGCTCAGGAACCTCTGATTGCTGAGGCGGTAAGATCGAAGCAACAACTTCTTCTGGATCATTATTAATCTGATACGTAGACTGAACAGACAGATCACCAACTGTTAGTACGTCATTTACTTCTAAGTTTGTAATATCAGCTTCAATATTTTGCGGGATATCCTTTGGTTTTGCTGTAATGGATAGCTCAAATAGTGGCTGCTGAAGCACACCGCCATCCTTTACACCTTTGGATTCGCCAATGAGTTGTACAGGTACATCTGCGTCAATTTCTCGCTGTAAGTCGACCACTTGGAAATCAGCGTGGACAAGCTCATTTTTCAACGGATCTGTTTGCAGTTCTGTTACCATCACAGATTTTGTTTCACCGCCAACGTCTAATGTGATGATTGTGTTTTTTCCTTCATCACGTAATGTCTTTAATAAATCAATACTGTCTAATGAAACAGCAAGGTTGTCTGTATTTTTTCCGTATATGACACCAGGAACGTGTCCTGAATGACGGATTTTTTGCAGTGTGGAACGTTTGAAATCAGTTCTTTTATTTGCTTTTAAAGTTGCCATATTCAGCACCATCCTATTTCTTTTTTGTCACTACTTTCATAAATACCCATAACTGAATCATTTTAAACATGTTTGCCTTTCATTTATCACAGCAAAAAGACCCCAAGCTGATGCCTAGGGCCTTTTTCAATCAGAAAATTAGCTGAAAAGGTAGCTCACAGATTCTTCTTCATGTACACGGATGATGGCTTCTGCAAGCAAAGGCCCAACTGAAAGCGGAATGAATTTTCCAACTTTCTTGTCATCTGTTAAGTGAATACTGTTTGTCACAACTAATTCTTTAATTTTAGAGTTTGTAATACGTTCTACTGCTGGTCCAGACAATACTGGGTGAGTACAACAAGCATAGACTTCAGCCGCTCCATTTTCCACAAGTGCATTTGCAGCAAGTGTAATCGTACCAGCTGTATCAATGATATCATCGATGAGAATCGCCGTTTTGCCTTCAATGTTCCCAATGATGTTCATCACTTCAGCCACGTTCGGCTTCGGACGACGTTTGTCGATAATTGCGATTGGTGCTTTCAGGCGGTCCGCCATTTTGCGCGCACGCGTAACACCACCGTGGTCAGGAGACACAACAACGATATCATTCAAGTTTTTCTGTTCGAAATAGTTTGTTAAGATTGGCACAGCCATTAAGTTATCGATTGGAATATCAAAGAAACCTTGGATTTGCGGTGCATGAAGATCAAGTGCAATGACACGTGTAGCACCTGCTGTTTCAAGTAAGTTCGCAAAAAGCTTCGCCGTGATTGGCTCACGAGGTTTCGCCTTACGATCTTGACGTGCATATCCGTAATAAGGGATGACAATATTGACCGTTTTCGCAGAAGCGCGTTTTAGTGCATCTACCATAATGAGTAGCTCCATAATGTGCTCATTGACTGGCGCACTAGTAGATTGAATAACATAACAATCACAGCCACGGATACTTTCTTCAATATTGATTTGGACTTCACCGTCACTAAAACGTTTAACAGAGCTCTTTCCTACATCAACTCCGATACGATCGGCAATTTCTTTGGCAAGTTCAGGGTTTGAATTCAAAGAGAATATCTTTAAATTCGCATCAGCATAACGATTAGACATGGTAAACCTCCGGGTATTTGGATTATTTTTTATGAATATTTTTCACATAATCTTCTTTATTGACTTGTCTTGCTCTAGCAATAGACAATGCATCCTGCGGTACATCTTCTGTAACCGTTGAACCGGCTGCAACATATGCCCCTTTTCCGACAGTGACTGGTGCAACGAGATTTGAATTGCAGCCAATAAATGCGCCATCTTCAATCTTCGTTAAGAATTTGTTCTTCCCATCATAATTAACTGTAATAGATCCACAACCAAGGTTTACATCCGTTCCGACCTCTGCATCTCCAATATAGCTGAGATGAGACGCTTTGCTTCGGTCACCGAAAACTGTTTTCTTGATTTCGACAAAATTTCCGATCTTCACTTCATCGCCAATTTTCGACAATGGGCGAATATGAGCAAACGGTCCAATTGTCACATCTACCCCAACTTCACTATCGCAGACAACAGACTGCTTAATGACTGTCCGATCTCCAATTACGCTATCAACAATTTCAGTGTTCGGACCGATTGTGGCATCTGCACCAATCTTTACATTCCCTTTGATGACCGTCCCAGGATAAATCATTGTATCTTCACCGATGACTGCATCTGGTGAGATATACGTGTTCTCAGGATCAATCAAGGTTACACCATTCTTCATATGCTGATGATTAATACGTCGCTTCATGAATTGCTCTGCTTGTGATAGAGCGATACGATCATTGACTCCAAGTGTTTCTTCAAATTGCGGTGTTTGATACGCTGCAACCGTCTGTCCTTCATTCTTTAGAATTTCAATGACATCCGGCAAATAGTATTCACCTTGTGCATTTTCATTTGACACTTGCTCAATCACACGGAAGAGATCTTCATTTGAAAAGCAATAGGTTCCAGTATTAATTTCATTCACTTGACGTTCAGCATCATTTGCATCTTTATGCTCGACGATCTTTACCACAGCACCTGTTTCATCACGAAGAATACGTCCATAACCTGTTGGATCATCCGCGTGTGCTGTCAAAATCGTGACTTTCGCTTGTTGTTTTTGATGCTCGCTTAACATGGCTTCCATTGTTTCCGCTGTCAATAATGGTGTATCTCCACAAATGACAATGGTTGTTCCCTTTTCCTGCGCGAGGAACGATTTGGCTTGTTTGACGGCATGTGCTGTTCCCAGCTGTTCTTCTTGAAGTGCATATTCACTTCTGTCCCCAAGCTGCTTCTTGACGTCCTCTGCTCCATGACCGACAATCGTCACAAGCTTGGCTAAAGATAGCTTTAACGCTTGATCTGCCACATGCTCGACCATTGGCTTTCCGCAAACTGGATGAAGTACTTTGTATAACTTTGACTTCATTCTTGTTCCTTTTCCCGCTGCTAAAATCACTGCGAACCGCTTATCCATTGATTGGCCTCCAATATCCCTATTATCCATAGAAAAATATATCCTAAATAAGGACTGATTTCAAGGACACAAGAGGAAGTGCATTAATTTTCTAATGAACGGGAGACATAAGGAACAAGAGAAAAAACGCAAAAAAGACAGCATTTAAAAGAAAACATTCATTTTCTCTTAAAGCTGTCTTTTTAGGTTCACATATCTTTAAGAAGCTCCAGCTTCTTCATATTCAATCGTCTCTTCCTCTTCGCCTAAGCGATGATACTCATTTAAAACAGCATCTTGGATTTTACCCCGAGTGCTTGAATTAATTGGATGTGCAATGTCGCGAAACTCTCCATCAGGCGTACGTTTGCTAGGCATTGCAACAAACAAGCCATTGTTTCCATCAATCACACGAATATCATGAACAACAAATTCGTGGTCCAGCGTGATGGATGCAATCGCCCTCATGCGACCATCGGTATTCACGCGGCGTAATCTTACGTCAGTAACTTCCACAGTAGTTCACCACCTTTTCCCAATATAAAAGCATTAATTAGGTATTCAACGATTGTGGTGATTCTCCTGCTCTTTTTTTAAACTTTTTTTGAAATATCGGGATATTTATACATTTTTTGTCATTTTAATGACGGCGCTTACATCGGTTGCGTGAAAAAAGACATCATGACGATGCCTTTTCATACATATAATGAAACCAAACGGTCTCCAAAGAGATGGCCTGTTTATTTCACTAATGCCACAACTTCAATTTCTACAAGTGCATCTTTTGGAAGTCTGGCTACTTCTACACATGAACGAGCTGGCTTATGTGTATGGAAGTATTCACCGTACACTTCATTCACTTCAGCGAATTGTTCCATATCTTTAATGAAAACCGTTGCTTTCACGACTGTTTCAAAGGAAGCACCCGCTGCTTCAAGGACGGCTTTAAGATTATGAAACACTTGATGTGTTTGTTCTTTAATATCTCCATTCACAAAATCTCCAGCTGGCGTTAACGGAATCTGCCCTGAGCTGTAAAACATGTTATTGACGATAACCCCTTGAGAGTAAGGTCCAATGGCTGCTGGCGCGTTTTTGGTTTGAACAACTTTTGTCATATCAATCTCTCCCATTCAAATACATGTTTGATCAAAGCTTAAGCTTTCGAATGAAAAAACTCGTGGAAATTACCTTCATTAATCTCAATGATTTTCTGCTTCATATCAATGGTTGAAAGCTTTAAAAGCGATACATATTCATCGACAAGACGTTCATCTACGCCTTCATCTTCTAATAAAACACCGATCCCTGCAACATTTGCATTAAATTCCTCTAGAAGATTCATCATGCCATTAATGGTTCCGCCTGCTTTCATAAAGTCATCAATAATCAACACATTGGATCCTTTATCTAAGCTCCGCTTTGCAAGTGACATGGTTTGAATTCGGTTAGAAGAACCTGATGCATAATTAATACTCACAGTTGATCCTTCAGTTACCTTATTATCTTTTCTAACGATCACAACAGGCACATTTAAATAACCTGCAACAGAATAGGCAATCGGAATACCTTTCGTCGCAACAGTCATGACAACATCAATCGGTCGATCCGAAAAAATGGTCGCAAAAAGCTTACCGATTTTCGCAAGAATCGATGGATTGCCTAAAACATCAGTTAAATATAAATAACCGCCAGGAAGCACACGTTCAGGAGTTGATAATGCCTCTCCGATATCGTTGACGACTTCGTCTGCTTCTTTTAGATGAATCTTTGGAATATATTTCACTCCGCCAGCAGCGCCAGGTACAGTAAGTAAAGTCCCTATTCCCTGCTGTTCGAAGGTCTGTTTGATAATCGTTAAGTCTTCACTAATAGAGGACTTCGCAGATTGATATCGCTCTGCAAAAAAAGTTAAAGGTACTAGTACGTGCGGGTGGGTTAACAAATAATTTGTTAAGTCCACCAATCTGCCGCTTCGACGAAACTTCATGAACTTACCCCCAGAACCCGAATAATTTATGAATAATATAACTTAATATACGGATTTAATCAAGGGTATTTTGTTCGCCGATCATGCGGACAGCGTAAACCTGATCACAAAATCCTCTCAGTCCGTTATATATTCTTTGTACCTTCGATTCATATTGAATCAAGCCAAATACAGTTGGCCCGCTGCCGCTCATTAATACAGCATCTGCTCCGAAACGCTTCATCTGTCTCTTAATCATATCGACTTCCGGATACATCTTTAATGTCACAGATTCCAACACGTTACCGAGTGAGCCGCACATCTCTTTATAATCTTCCGCTTCAATTGCTTCAATCATACGCTGTACATTTGGGTGTTCTACTTTGCTTGCGTCATATTGTCTGTAGACCTCAGCTGTAGATACCCCAATCACCGGCTTCGCTAAAATCACCCAGCAATGCGGCGGTGTCGCAATATGCTTTAGTTTCTCTCCACGTCCTGTCGCTAGCGCTGTCCCTCCGTGTACACAAAAAGAGACATCTGAGCCGATCTCCGCTCCAAGCTCAGCTAGTTCATCTAACGTGAGATTTAACTTCCACAAACGGTTTAAGCCGCGAAGCGCTGCTGCGGCATCACTGCTGCCTCCAGCTAAACCTGCTGCGACGGGAATTGCTTTTGTGATGACAATCGATACGCCTTTTTGAATACCGAATCTTGTTTTTAATAATTTAGCTGCCTGATAAGCCAAATTCCGTTGATCATCTGGCACAAAACGATTATGAGATGATACACGGATTTCGTCTTTGTCCAGCTCCGTCAGCTCTAGTCGATCTGCAAGATCTATTGTTGTCATCACCATCTCCACTTCGTGATATCCATCCGGTCTTTTTCCATGAACATCAAGTGAGAGATTAATTTTTGCCGGTGCTTTTTCTAAAATACGCAAACATTTCACCTACTTCTCCATCTAAACATAAGTATCAATATTGTATCACATTTGATGGATCTGATGAATATTGGCTTTTGCCCCCAGCACACTCACTTTTTCAAGCAAAAAAGACCAGAGACACCCGAGGTATCCCTGATCATTTCTTTATCGTTGATTCTCTTCTTGAGCCATGTGCTGTTGAGCTAATTCAATGGCACGTTTGACCATATTTCCTGCGTCACGCGCACGAATCTCTCCCCAGCCTCCATTTTTGACGGTATCATAAAATCCAAGATCCTTCGCCAGCTCGTATTTGAACTCATCTGACATAATGCCTCGGCGTCTACCCAAACGAAACAGCCCCTTTGGTCGAGAATTCGAATCATCGCCACTCATTTGTGGCTTTCTTATTTTGCATCGATTCCTGCCTTTTACCCCTTTCAAATAATGGACAGCCTCCCATACAGAAAAAAGGCAAAACAAAAAGCAGTAAACAAAAAGTTCACTGCCCATTAATAGGCGACTGAGCTAGCGGTATCATCGAACGTTAATTCAACCGTCTCAGTCAGTATATCTGCATAACTGTAAGAAACTCTTTCAAACGAATTCTCATCTTGATCTAATTGAATCACAAAAACAGAAGGGTACGTTTCAGCTAAAATGCCCGAACGCTCAATTGTTTTTCGGCGGCCTCCGTTAGCCTTTAACGTCAAACGTTTACCTAAGTTACCATCAAGCGATCTTTTGATGTCGGACAAAGTCTTCGCCATTGCATCCACCTCACTGAGATAATTATACAACAACGGCCCATTTTTGTCAAATAAAAATTAAATTATATCAACCAACACGAGCCATTGTCAACAAAATAATTTTGACAAACTTCTACCTTTTCTCCTCCCTATTTTTCTCAAATTCCGGTGAATTATGTATTCATATGAAATTTCTTTTTGAGCATAAAAAAAACCAGACTGAAATCAGTCGGGTTATGTCGATTCATGGTCTCTTTTATATGGCATACCTACCCTTAAAACACCCCTTGTTTCAATCCCTCCGAGACCTTTTTCTCTCGTCAGCGTATTTCGGAGCACATCCCACACGTTGATTCGATCTACAAATGGAGTGAAGCTGATCTTGGCAACAATATAGACGGGGTCAAGTGCATGAATGTTGACACGTGAGGGTGAGCTTGCAAAATTAGCACCTGCTTGAATTAATGATTCAAAATGAGATTGGCAGGCACCTGCAAAGATCACGAGCTGATCTAAATGCGGAACCTTCCTTCTTGCCTTTTGAACCGTTTCAACGAAATGACGAGAATGACGATATGCACCGATATCGTGTACACCGCCCTTTTGTTTAGAATACGCATCATGTCCTGTGATGACCAAAATATCAGGCCGGTATTGATCAATTAATGAATCAATCATGCTTGGCATTTTCTTCTCGTGGCAATGCACACCATACACAGGTACACCGATTCTTTCATATACATCTAAGCATTTCTTTAAGTATGAAGCATCTCCATCTAAATGCAGAACCTTTCCGGGCATATGAAAATACTGCTCCTGATGCTGATATTGTCCAGACGTATAATACTCTTGTTTTTCACGAAGCAGCTGATAATCTTGCCTGAGTAAGTCGAGCGATTCGTTAATTTTCCGTTCATCGTCCTTCTCTCTTGTCAGCTGCTCCTCTTTTTGAATCAAGACCAAATCTGACATCTTCGCATCGGCAATCAGCCTCACTTCATTCCCATGCAAAATGGCGGTGGCTTCGTGCTGGTCTGTCTCATCAATTCGAATGATACGAAACATAATATCCATCTGATAGGATGCCCTCGTCACCATATCTCCTATTTGAAATTGCATGCTTTTCACTCCACAATCAGGCTCTTATCCTGTTGGTATCGTCTTACGCTACACTTGTTCTTCTTTCAGGTGTGTTGTTCTTTCTAGCCTATGCCTGAACAGGTGAAGTGGTGAAAACCAAAAGAAAAAAGCCCTTATGAAAGGGCTTTGTCTTCTTTTCAGCGTGATAGAAAACCTTTGTAGTCTAGGAAGAACGAGCACTGGCACGGAGCGAATTTGACATTCGTGAGCACCAGCGCGCAGGACTGACACCGAATGCGAGGGTTTGTCTACACGCGCTGAAAAGCCCTTATGAGAGGGCTTTGTGTAAAACATTGGACAAACGGGCAAATTCATCGATTGACAATGATTCACCGCGGCGTTTCCCATCAACCTCAGCTGTTACAAGGGCTTCTTCAATGATAGCTTTATGTTTCTTACCATCTGGCAGATTGTTCATCAAGTTATTCATCAATGTCTTCCGGCGCTGGCCAAAACTCGCACGAATCAGTTGAAAGAAAAACGTATCATTGTCTACTGAGACCGCAGGTGTTTCACGAACAGTTAGTTTGATCACCGCTGAATCCACATTTGGTTGTGGGACGAAAACCGTTTTCGGCACAACCATGACCGTCTTCGCTTCTGTATAAAATTGCACTGCAATCGACAAAGAGTTGTATTCTTTTGATGAAGGAGCAGCGGCCATGCGATCTGCTACTTCTTTTTGCAGCATGACAACGATTCCTTTCAATGGAAGGTTTTCTTCAAGCAATTTCATAATAATTGGTGTCGTCACATAATAAGGAAGGTTTGCTACGACCATTACTTCTTTACAGTCAGCAAATTGTTCTTCAATCACCTTTCTTACATCTGCTTTTAATACGTCTTGATGAATAATGGTGACATTATCATATGGAGAAAGCGTATCGTTTAAAATCGGCAATAGTCGCTGGTCGATTTCAAAAGCCGTGACTTTCTTTGCCCGTTTGGCGAGCTGTTCAGTCAACGCACCGATACCAGGGCCAATTTCAATCACACCGGTCTCATCCGTAATCTCTGCATGATCGACAATGCGATCTAAAATATTCGTATCAATTAAAAAGTTTTGCCCTAAGCTCTTTTTAAAAGAGAAACCGTACTTCTTCAGTATTTCCTTCGTTCTGATGGGCGTGGCAATATCTTTATTCATCGGCTTCCTCCTGCATGACGGTCTTTAAGGCCGCAATAAAATCCTCTTTCGTTATTTGGAACATGTGAAGACGCTTTTGTAGCTGCTTCGCATTTGTATATCCTATATTTAAAAGCATACCTAATCGTTCGCGACGGCGTTTTGATGCTTCGCCTCCGATAAGGCCTGCGTCAAATAAATCGTCTAACGTAATCTCGCTTTCTGATTCTTCCATTTCCTCATGGACATGTGCAAGGCATTCTCGAATACTATCCAAGGAAGCATGCTCGACACCAATTCCTTTGTCCCGCTTCGCTTTCGCAAGGTGTTTTGGTAAAAAGGCGTGCTTACAGCCAGGGACAGCCTCTGCGATGGTTTTACGGATCTTTTCCCCAGGGAAATCAGGATCAGTTAAAATGATAACCCCCCTCGTCTCCTGAGCAAGACGCACTTGTTGAATGACTGTATCGCCAATGGCAGATCCATTCGTTTCAATCGTATCTGCATCAACTGCCATCTTTACTCTAGCAGTGTCGTCACGACCCTCCACCACAATGATTTCTTTGATTTTCATGTATTCCTCCGCTTGCAAAAACAATCTACATTTTTTTGTCAAAAAATGAAACCTTCCATGCTGTTTTTGCGTCTAATTAATTAGAAAACAGTGCTTCTATTATAACCAAAAAAACAGAGGGTGCGCAAAGCCCTCTGTTCATATAAATGATTTGATGTGTTTATTTGAGCACTCTAATTTTCACTCGTTTATTCCCCCATTGATAAGCTGCCGACTTACTTGGGACGAACACATCAATTTTATTCCCTTTTATAGCAGATCCAGTGTCTGATGCAACGGCATACCCATAACCTTCCACATACACTTTAGAGCCCAGCGGAATGACACTCGGATCAACTGCTATGACCTTTGCACCTGGATTTGCTTTTAAATTAAAGCCTGTAGACGTTCTGCCCGTACATCCAGCACAGCCCGCTGTATAGGCTGTGGACGTCACATAGAACTCTTTTCCTGACGATTCATTACTTCTTGAAACCGCAGGGGACGCTTTAGGTTCTTTCTTGGACACTTGTGTACCAACGGCCACTAAACGATCCTTACTGTCTTTTGCAGTAACCTCTTTAATTAATTCTTTAGACACCACTTTGCCGTTTTCTTTCACAATGGCATAGTGCTTCTTTAATTTACCTTCTTCACCTTTTTCAAGCACCTTCTCTTTTCCTTTTTCAAGAGATCGATCCTTTTTATGTTTGGTATCAAAAGCAATTTTCTCTTCCACTACATCGGTGACTTTTTCCACCCGAGTGATCTTCACATCTGCGCTTTTTTTAGAAAGGTGACTATGTAACGCAGGTTTGATCTTATCGTGCTTCTTGAGCTTCAGCTCTTGTTGCTTTAAAAAGTCAGCGACCGTAGTCGAAGTGGTCCACACTTTCTTATCCTTTCCTCCATCGTTTAAGCTGACCTGGAAGGCCTGCTGAACCACAAGATCCATATTCTTTTTAATCTTGTCATTCTTTCCTGGAGTTACTTGATCGTGCTTCCCAATATCTATCTTCTCATTCTTCAATAATGCTCCAACCGTCTGATCTGTTGTCCATATCGTTTTCTCTTTCCCATCTAGGGTGAGATGAACCGGTATAGCCGCATCATACACAATGTTCATGTTGTCTTGAATCTTTGTATTTAGACTTGGAGAGATATGATCCTCCGCCCTGGTCCTTATTCCAAGGTCTGAAAGCAGCTGTGCTACTGTCTCTTCATGTGTACGAATTGTCTTCTCTTTGCCATTGATTGAAATGGTAATAGACTGCTTAGTGAGCTCATGCGCACCGTAAGCCGTCCCAGTTCCAGCTAAAAGCAAGCAAGCGACTAGAAATAAAACCTTGCCTTTTCCTAGCTTGACAGAAAACAGATTTTTCATTTTTTGTACGATGAAAAACGCCTCCTTCTCCTCGGAGAGATTATATAGAGTATCTCAAAACCTGTCAACCCTTCCACCCACTGGACAAAAATGCTCGATTGTAAACCTATTATGGGAGATTTTTGGAAGGAAGGGAAGAAAGACTTATCGACAACTTATCCTATGAGGAGGCGCAAACGTGTAGAACTTTTTCGTTATGTTTCACAATTGGACAAGCTTAAACAAGGATTGACATCATATACTGTCAGTTTATACGGAAAACTTTTTTCGCATTTTCTGTTGTCAATGCAGCAAGCTCTTCAAAGCTTATTTCTCGCAATTCAGCAATTTGTTCTGCGATATATTTCACATAGCTCGGCTCATTTCGTTTCCCTCTAAATGGCGCTGGAGTTAAATACGGGCAGTCTGTCTCAATCAGAAGACGACCACTTGGAATATCCTTTACAACTTCTTTCGGTTTTTTCGCATTTTTAAATGTCACAGGTCCACCGAATGAGATATAAAAGTTCATTTCCATACACGCTTTTGCAATTTCGAGGCTGCCAGTAAAGCAGTGCATAATTCCTCCGACTTCTGCCGCTCCTTCTTCTTTTAAGATCGTCACTACATCTTCCGTAGCGTCACGGTTATGAATGATAATTGGCAGATTCACTTCTTTTGCAAGAGCAATTTGACGTCTAAAGACTTCTTTTTGCACATCTTTTGGCGACTTGTCCCAATAGTAATCTAGACCCATTTCTCCAATGGCAACAACCTTTTCATGCTGAGATAATTCTTTGATCCAAGCCAAATCTTCATCTGTCATATCAATGGCATCAACAGGATGCCAGCCGATGGCTGCATACATAAAATCATATGCTTCAATTAGCTCCATCGCTCTCGTAATGGTTGGACGATCAAACCCGACCACCACAATCTTCTCTACCTTTTCACTTTTGGCTCTTTCAATCACCTGCTCTAAGTCTTCATTATATTGTTCAGCATTTAAGTGGGCATGTGTATCAAATAACATGGTTGATGGCTCCTTTCGACAATTCTTCTGAAAAACAAAAGGTGTTCGACGAAATGTTACACGTGGAACACCTTTGTTAAATTATAAAATTTTCGTTCCATTTGCTAGAGATTGATCTACTTCAAGAACCTGCAATTTACCACCAGTTTCTCCAGTTAAAATCATTCCCTGGGAAATTTCCCCTCTTAGTTTAACTGGTGTGAGATTCGCTACGCAGACGAGCTTCTTCCCTACCAATTCTTCTGGTTGATAATGCTTGGCAATCCCTGAGACAATTTGTCTCTTTTCAAATCCAAAATCAAGCTGAAGCTTTAAGAGACGATCAGCTTTTTTCACTGGTGCTGCTTCCAATACTTGTGCTACACGAAGGTCAACTTTCGAAAAATCATCGAAGGCAATTTCGGCACCCAGTTCAGGTAATTCAGTTTCTTCTATTTCAACTGACTCTTCTTCTACCTTAGGCGCACTTCCTTGCATCTTCTCTTTAATGTATGCCACTTCTTCTTCAACCTCTAAACGAGGGAACAACGGCTCACCTTTTTGTACCGTCGCTTTTTGAATCGCACCGAAAGAAAGAATGCTTTCCCAGCTTTTGAGTTTCTCTTCTTCAATTCCAAGCTGGAAGAAGATTTTTTCAGGTGTTTTTGTTAAGAATGGTGTTAACAATACAGCTGTGATTCGAAGTGATTCTGCTAAATGGTACATTACAGAATGCAGTTCTTTTCGTTTTGTTTCATCCTTCGCTAATACCCAAGGAGCTGTTTGATCAATATATTTATTCGTTCTGCTGATTAATGTCCAAACATTTGAAAGAGCCACCGAGAATTCGAGGTTTTCCATCGCTTCTTCATAGGCTTTCACCGTTTGTTCAGCTACAGCTTTTAGTTCCTCATCAAACTCATTGACTGGACCCTTATAGCTGCTTAATGTACCGTCGAAGTATTTTTGCACCATCGCCACTGTACGGTTAAGTAAGTTCCCTAAATCATTGGCAAGGTCATAGTTTACACGTTCCACGAATCCTTCTGGTGTAAACACACCGTCTGCACCAAATGGGACCTCGCGTAGCAGGTAATAACGAAGAGCATCAAGACCATAGCGATCAATTAACGTAACAGGATCTACTACGTTCCCTTTTGATTTAGACATTTTGCCATCTTTCATGAGCAGCCAGCCATGTGCAAAAATTTGTTTTGGCAGCGGCAGATCAAGTGCCATCAGCATAATTGGCCAGTAAATTGTATGGAATCGTACAATTTCTTTCCCGACTAGGTGTACGTTGGCAGGCCAATATTTTTTATATTTTTCATCTTGATCGGTTCCGTAGCCAATCGCTGTTAAGTAGTTGAATAACGCATCAATCCATACATAGATGACGTGCTTCGGATTATTAGGTACTTTAATGCCCCAATCAAAGGTTGTTCTTGATACAGCTAAATCCTCTAACCCTGGTTTAATGAAGTTATTAATCATTTCATTCTTTCTTGATTCAGGCTGAATGAACGACGGGTTCTTTTCGTAATAGTCTAGTAAGCGATCTGCATACTTACTCATACGGAAGAAATATGATTCCTCTTTAATCAATTCAACAGGGTGTCCACTGTCTGGGCTTTTCCCTCCAATGACTTCCCCTTTCTCATTTCGCTCAACATCAACAAGCTGTGTTTCCGTATAGAATGTTTCATCAGGAATACTGTACCAGCCCTCATATTGATCTAAATAAATATCTCCTTGATCAAGCAACTTTTGGAAGACTTGCTCAATGATTTTCGTATGTCTTTTTTCCGTTGTACGAATGAAATCATCGTTTGAAATGTCAAGTTTCTTCCATAATGATTTAATGTCAGCAACGACCGGATCTAAATACTCAATCGGTGTAATATTTTGTTCTTCAGCTTTTTGCTGAATTTTTTGTCCGTGCTCATCTGTACCCGTTAAATACATCACATCATAGCCTTGCAGACGTTTATATCGAGCCATGGCATCCCCTGCCACTGTCGTATAAGCATGTCCAATATGTAATTTTCCGCTCGGATAGTAAATTGGTGTAGTCAGATAAAACGTTTTTTTCTTTTCCGGCATGTCGGAACCTCCTGCTTGTGTGTAAATGTCAAAAAACTCCCGCCCAATGGACGAGAGCGGTTATGAAATCATTAAAATGTGCATTATTCAATTATTTGTTGCGCTTGTGCTTCCTCTATGATACCATCTTAGCCTTTAAGATCAAGCATATATACATAGAACAAGATGAAAAGATTGAAAAAGAGGAGTTTTTCGAAAAAAACGACAAACCTGTCGACATTTTGTCGAATATTGTCGTATGAAATCTATTTCCAGATTTACAATTGGCTAAATTAGGGCAAAAGTCTTGTTAATCTGTTATCGTCATTTTTCATATTTTTATAGATAAATTCTGAAAAATCCTTATACACCGGTAGTTTCAAGGTCCTTTGACTTTAAGAGTCATATTTTACAAACAATAGTAAACAAAATGATTGACGATTTATGGAAACCTTGTTATGCTAGGAATGTAAGGAATTTGTCGAATAATGACGAAGATAATATTATATTAAGAATAAGAACTTTTTGGGAGGAGAATGAAGATGAAATCTACAGGTATTGTACGTAAAGTTGACGAATTAGGACGCGTGGTGATTCCAATCGAGCTTCGCCGTACGTTAGGAATCGCAGAAAAAGACGCTTTGGAAATTTATGTTGATGATGAAAAAATTATCCTAAAAAAATATAAACCAAACATGACTTGCCAAGTAACAGGTGAAGTATCAGACGATAACCTTAAACTTGCTAATGGTAAATTAGTTCTTAGCCGTGAAGGTGCAGAGCAAATCATTAACGAAATCCAAAACCAACTTCAATCACAAAAATAAGTTTTATATAAAAAGGTTCTTGCACCGTTTGCAAGAACCTTTCTTTATTGTTCAATATGATACGCATCATAGATCGTTCGCTTTGGCACACCACGTTCAACCGCAGTACGTTTAATAGCCTCTTTTGACGTTAACCCTTCCTCTATGTAATGGATCACGTGCTCTTTTTCAGATAAAGAGTTCCACCAAGCTTCTTCATTCAGTTCTTCTTCATCCTGATCATTTCCTTGTACGACGAGACAGAACTCACCACGGATTTGTTGTTCTGTCACCCAAGCCAGCGCGTATTCTAAATCTCCACGAATAAACTCTTCAAATTTCTTTGTCAGTTCTCTCGTAATGGCAATATTCCGGTTCCCCCACACTTCTTTCATCACAGTGAGCGTTTCCTTTAACCGATGGGGCGCTTCATAGAAAACAATTGTTTCTTGGCGTTTCTTCAATGCTTCCAGCTGTTTTTTCTTTTCCTTTTTTTGACGATCAAGAAAACCGTAAAAGAAAAATGGCTGAGGTGCGATTCCTGACGCAATGAGCGCCGTAAGTGCTGCATTTGCACCAGGTAACGGAATGACATAGCCTCCGATGTTCGTAAAGTCGCGAACCACTTCGGCTCCTGGATCAGAGATCGTCGGTAAACCGGCATCGCTCACGAGTGCAATGTTCTTTCCTTCTTTTAACCATTCGATTAACTTATGACCACTGCTATCTTTGTTATGTTCATGATAACTCGTTAATGGGGTATCAATTTCATAGACATGACAAAGCTTTTTCGTTTGTCTCGTATCTTCTGCGGCAATATAGTCTACATCTTTTAACGTTTGTATCGCGCGAAACGTCATATCTTCTAAGTTTCCAATCGGGGTTGGTACGAGATAAAGAATACCCATTTCTGATTGACCATCAAAGCTTTTCTGTGTCTTTTTCATGTGCCGCCTCCTTTTTGATTCGCTTTTCTTCTATATACATGTCCTTTTTTCGACGTGTCCACGTTTTGAAACGATATTCCTGTTGCATGGCTTCTCTTTTTGTTAAAAAGCATTCGTGGTAATAGAGTTCCACCGGCCGTCTAGCTCTCGTATACTTTGCACCCTTCCCACTATTATGGGCAGTCAGCCTTTTTTGTAAGTCATTTGTATACCCAGCGTACAAACTGCCATCTGCACATTTCAATACATAGAAATAATGACTATGCTTCTCCATACAGTATCGTCCTGATTTCTTTTGTATACTCTTGGTCTTCTCCATAAACAAAAAGCGGCGGGAGGATTTTCAAATCCGGCTTTCCATCTTTCATCCCTTCCACTAAAATGGTATTCGCTTCTTTTCCCTGTTTCGGATATACAAATTGAATTCGTTTTGGCTCAATTCGGTATTTCTTCATCATTTCAACAATCTCAAGCAGCCGTCCAGGGCGGTGAACCATTGCCAGTTTGCCTCCTTGCTTTAACAAAGTGGAAGAAACACGAATGACATCTTCTAATGTACAATGAATCTCATGACGTGCGATCGCCAAATACTCATTTTCATTGATTTCATCCTTAGAAGGAGTCTTAAAATATGGCGGATTACAAGTAATCACGTCTACTTTGTGGTTCCCGTACCGTTTAGGCATATCATTTAAATCACCATGGATCAACTCAATCTGCTGCTCCAGTTGATTATGCGCCACACTTCTCTTTGCCATATCAAACAGGCGTTCTTGAATTTCAACCCCTGTAATAGAGGCTTTAGATCTCGTCGAAAGCAGCAATGGAACAATGCCATTTCCCGTACAAAGATCAATAATCTCCCCTTTTTGAATCGGCACATACGCAAATTTTGCTAATAACACTGCATCCAATGAAAAGGCGAACACCGTTTTACTTTGAATAATTTTCATATCTTCTGCAAGCAAGTAGTCTAAACGTTCATCTTCTCTTAACGAAACCATGATGTATCCTTTCTTTTCCTGTGAAAAAGGCTCCCGATTCAGCGGAAGCCTTTTCTCATTTTTTATTTAAAAATGACAGACAGAACAAACAGTCTCCCTCTTTCCGAATGCTCCCATAATGTACATTACAAATATGGAAGCCCTCCTGATATAAACGAGCGAGGTTATCATGACCTTCTCCTATATCAGAATGACTTGGCTTCTGGGCAGAATCATGCTCTGCCTCAGACGATTTATCTCGATCGGATTGATCCAGACGTTCACGCAAGTGCTGATTCTCCATCTGCAGCTGATGATTTTCTTCAATCACTTCACCGATATGATTTTTCAAATCACCTAGCTGGCGATAAAGAGAACCGATTTGTTCTTCTAAATTAATCACCGTATCAAATAGTTCCTTTTTATCCAAGGTGGCACACCTCGTTACTCAGTTGTTTGTGCAGATACAACGCCTTCTTGTATTAATTCTTCCCAAGTATATTCTATCACTTTTTCTTGCCCGGTTAATTCAACTTGCAAAATTCGTTCTAAAATATTAAGCCCTACTACCTTTGCAGAGCCATTAGACGTCTGAATCGTTTCACCGATGTCCGGTAATTGTTCTTTTGCTGTTTCGTACTCATCATTCTCATATTTCAAGCAGCACATCAAACGGCCGCAAAGCCCTGAAATTTTAGTAGGGTTTAACGAGAGGTTTTGATCTTTTGCCATTTTTATGGACACAGGTTCAAAATCTCCTAAGAAAGTTGAACAGCAAAGCATACGGCCACACGGACCAATGCCGCCTAGCATTTTTGCCTCGTCTCTAACACCGATTTGACGAAGTTCAATTCTCGTCTTAAAGATAGATGCAAGATCCTTGACCAGCTCACGGAAATCTACTCTGCCATCCGCTGTAAAATAGAAGATGACCTTGTTGCGGTCGAATGTAAATTCGACATCGACCAGCTTCATTTCCAGGCCGTGTTCACTTACTTTCTGAAGACATGTGTCAAAGGCTGCCATCGCTGCTTCTTTGTTCTCCTCAACGATGAGCCGGTCTCGTTCGTCTGCGACGCGAATCACCTTACGCAAAGGGAGAACCACATCGTGTTCATCTACTTTTTTATTGGCGATGACCACTTGCCCGTACTCAACACCTCTAACCGTTTCTACAATGACACAACTATCATTTTCTATATGAAATCCATTAGGATCGAAATAATAGATTTTGCCCGCTTTTTTAAAGCGAACACCAATTACGTTGTACAAGCTTATCCCTCCTGCAACATCAACACCAATTGCTCCATTAGCCCTTGGGCATTCACGTTGGATTGAAGTCTCTTTTTCGCTTCTAATACAGCAAGGATCTGATTCGTCACCATTTGCTGTGTGGAATGCAGCGCGTGCTGCTTCATTGTCTGGAATAAGTCTTGATAAATGACTTTATCTTCATTTCCTATTTGAATCGACAATACATCACGATATATAAATAAAAGCATATCAAGACCAGTTTCTTGAAGGTCTTTCTCTTTGAAAAAAGGCATCCATTGATCTTGTATATAAAAAAATGCATGTTCTTTTCGCTGGTGTAAGACTTCATACAATTTTATCACTTTCGCTCTAGACTCTGCAAACTGATCATTTCGACTTAATTCGAGTGCTTCTGCTAAATTATTGGTTAAATTCGACAAAAGCCTTGCGAGATCCTGAGACACGCCTTCTTGTAAAAGCTGCTGCTCCAAAGATTGCGGCTGCAGCGGCTGAAAGCTAAGCATCTGACATCTTGAAATAATCGTATCCAGCATTTTATGCGATTGTTCAGTGATTAAAATTGCCATCGTTTCCCGGTTGGGCTCCTCTAGGAACTTTAATAAACTGTTCGCAGCATTGACCGTCATTTTGTCCGCATGGAGAATGATATACATTTTCCGATGCGATTCTACGCCTGCTTTTGTAAATTCCTCCTGCAAAGCCTGCACTTGCGCCTTCTTAATTGATTGACCGTCAGGCTGCACTAGATGTAAATCTGGATGGTTGCCAGACTGAATTCTTTTGCAGTTTTGACAGGACTCGCATGGTTTCACTCCTGCTTCCAAACAAAAAAAGCTCTTCGCTAAAAGCATCGCAGCATCTAGCTTTCCTGTCCCTTTTTCTCCTTCAAATAAGTAAGCATGAGCCAGTCGGTCTTTATCAATACTATTAAAAATCAGCCGCATGACGCGCGGCTGTAGATCATTCATGTCATCCCAGCTAATTGCCATGTTATCACTCTCTATGTGTAAAGGTTAATCAATAAACCTTTTATTTCTCCAATACGTTCAAGCAAATCAATCGAGGGTTTCTCTTGATTCATCATATCCTCTGTTAACTCAATCAGTTTTTCATCTAATGCTTTGACTAAAGCGAGTGTTCGCGTGTTGCCATAAATGTCAAAGCTCCTTGATGTCTCTATATTTAATCCATTATCGACTGTTTCTTTTACAAAGCGTTTCACAAGTCCTTTAAACCTAGCCAAATCTTTAAGGTTTCGTGACTTTGTCAGTTTCTTGCCGAAGACTTCGATATCGCTCAGCATGACTGTCAGCTGCTCTAAACGCATTTTACCACTTTGTGTCTCCATCGATGATTTAAACGATGCTGAAGTTTGGCTTCCTTTCATCGCTTGAAGTTCACGCTTTTCTAAAAGCAGCCGCATATCTTGATTAATTTTCACAGCAACCCATCCTTAAAATTGATGAAATTGTTCAACTGGCAGAATAAAGACGGTAGCTCCACCAACTTCAACCTCAACAGGGTATGGTACATATGAATCTGCATTTCCACCCATTGGTGATACAGGCGCGATCATTTGATCACGTTTACGGCAATTTTCCTTGATTAGCTGTAACGCTTTATCCACTCGGACATCATCACAACCAATGATAAAAGTCGTATTCCCAGACTTTAGAAATCCACCAGTCGAAGCTAATTTTGTCACGCCGAATTGATGTTCGGTCAATATTTTCAATAACTTGCTGCTATCTTGATCCTGTACAACGGCAACAATTAATTTCATTTGATTGGCCTCCTTCATTTTAGGCACAGGTGACATGCCGATGTCTTCCTCTATATTATAACAACGATTGGGAATGAGGTCATATTTGATTTTTCTTTAATGTGTCCTGAATCAGCTTAAACACTTCATTAAAGACATCCTGAACAGGCTGAGACGCATCTACTACACGGAATCGTTCTGGTGATTGCGCAATCAGAAGCTCATATCCTTCTCTGACCATTTGATGAAAATTCAGTGTTTCCATATCTAATCGATTTTTTTCTCTTCCTTGATTGGCATCAATTCGCTTTAGACCTTCCTCTGGTGTAATGGAAAAGTAAATGGTCATTTGCGGCATCGTGCCATCAATGGCAAAATCATTAATGGATTTGACTTCTTCAATCCCAAGCCCTCTCGCATAGCCCTGATAAGCAAGGGAGCTGTCAACAAAACGATCACATAAAACAGTTTCCCCCCGCTTCAATGCCGGTTCTACTTTTTCAGCCAAATGCTGCCTTCTAGCTGCTGCATAAAGCAATGCCTCTGTTTTTGCGTCCATTTTTGTATTTTTTTCATTTAAAATGACTTCACGAATTTGCTCTGCAATGTCGATGCCTCCAGGCTCACGTGTCGCCATCACTGCATATCCTTGACGTTCCATTTCTTCGTACACTTTTCGAATCACTGTCGTTTTTCCAGCACCCTCCGGTCCTTCAAACGTAATAAACATACCGCTCATAGTGTCTCCTCTTCTATATAAACATATAATTTTCTCTGGTGAATCACCTGACTTGCTTGCACATGAACTTGATGCCCAAGCAAACGGCTTAACGTCGCAATTTGATCTGATTCAATCGGTTCTCCTTTAATCATCAAAGGAATGCCAGGCGGATAGGGAATGACCGATTCTGCACTAATCCGGCCAGCTGCTTTTTCGAATGGAACAGCTTCTACATCTCGCTTTTGCTGATCGTCCTCTAAGAAGAGCGATCCCGTTTGAGGCTCTTTTTTTACAAGCAATGAATCACTTTGCTGAAGAGCCTGCTCTATAGCTGTAAAAGAAATGTCCTTTGTCTGCCTTAGACCAAAAACGAGTAAGACTTGATGTTCATCCGCAAGTTCTGGGTGAACATCCACCGACTCAAGCACCTTTTTGAGTTCATAGCCTGTCAGCCCTTTTGTTGAACGAATGACACATTTTAATGGATCCATAGGTAAAGAGTCAGACTCAACCACTTCGAGATTGGAGATCATATTGAACTGTGCTTTCAGCTTTGCCAAGTCTCTCATGATTTCGTCCATTAACCCTTTTCCCTTCAACTCCTCCACATAAGCTCTCGCCACATCTAACGAAGCCATAATTGGATAGGAAGGTGAACTACTTTGAAGCATCGTTAATAACGTCTTTATCCGCTTCACATCAATTCGGTCTCCTTGAAGATGGAGATAAGACCCCATCGTCATTGCCGGAAGGGTTTTATGTGCTGATTGTACCACCACGTCTGCTCCATAGGAAAGGGCAGAAGGAGGAAAGGCACCGCCTAATACAAAATGAGCACCATGTGCCTCATCAACTAATACAATGATGCCAGCTTCATGACACATTTGAATGAGCCCTGATAAATCAGCTGCATGTCCGTAGTAGTTCGGATATGTCAAAACGATTGCCCGGCAGTTAGGATGTGTCGCCATAGCTTGTTTGACTGTTTCCTCCGTCACATGAGTTGGGACGTGCAAGTGCGGATCACTCTCGGTTTCTAGCATAATAGGCGTCGCTCCCGCAAGCTCAATCGCATGGAACACAGACTTATGACAATTTCGCTGAACGAAAATGCCCTCCCCAGTCTGACACGCAGACATCACCATCGCCAAATTGCCAACGGTTGTGCCATTCACAAGGAAAAAACTTTGTTTAGCTCCATATAGCTTTGCCAATAAATCCTCTGCCTCTTGAATCACCCCAGTCGGATGGTGAAGATCATCTAGACCTTCAAGTTCTGTCACATCCAGCTGAAGAATGGATTCATAATAGGACCGTGCCTCATCAAAAAAGACATCTCCATTGTGATGTCCCGGAACGTGAAAAGAATAGGGCTTCTTTTCCGCATGTTGTGATAATGCTGTATATAAAGGTGTTTTCAAACAAATCGACCCTTTTCACTTAAACGATATCTTATATCTATTATAACGTTCAAACAAGTGAACTGAAAGATGGATTCTCATTCCTTTATTGGTTTATGATTCACCAGCTTCTGCTCTGCCTCATGCATGCTACTTTTTAATTGAGCTCGTTCTTGGCTCCCATGTTCTTTTACCTGCAACGTTTCCTGCAATGTTTCGGCCAATTGGCGCTGAACCTTTTTCAACGTATCTATAGGCGTTAAGGATGCATCTTCAAGCAGCTGTCCTTGCTGCTTCGATACCTGTTCATATGTTTGCTGGATACGCTGCTCAAGCGCTGAATTGGCTCGTTGCTGAATATGATTGAACGCAATCGACATTTGGTTGATCCATAAAGGAATTGATGCGGAAACAGTTGATTGAATATGATTGGCTAATGTATGGTTTGTATGCTGAATCATTCGAATTTGGGCATTACATTGCAGTGCGATTTGACGGCTCAACAACAAATCATACTTCCGTTCTTTTAATCTCTCCATATATTCTTCTTCATCGACTTCCCGACTCATCAATTGTTCCTCTAATGTCCGATCATGTGACTGTGATTCTGTTAGGGCATGTTGCTCTAACAGCGTCAATTTTGCTTCAACTGCTGCAACCTGTAACGTCATCTCTTGAAAGTATGATTGATTTTCCTCAAATAAACGCTCTAATAACTTATGATCCGAAATTAACACACCTCTTGCGTAACGAAGCCTTGCTGACAATCTCTCTATCTGTGCTTCTGCTTGTTTAAAACGAGATATGATCTCCTGAGTAGAACGCTTTTCTCGCTGAAACAACCTTAAAAAAAAGCCTCGCTTCTTTGGCAATAAATCCTCTGGCTCCACTAAATGCAGTTGCTGCAAAAAAGCTTCTAGAACGTCTCCGATTTGATCAATATCTTTTTTCTCCACATATTGCATCATTTGTTTTGATTGTTCTAACAATCGTTCCTGCACACGTGTGCCATAGAAAAGCAGTTTTTGTGGATGGTCAGGGATCTTCTCAGCTCGCTGTAGCGCCTCCTGCTTTTCCTCATCAGATAAGGTATCAAACACCCGAAACGGAAGATCTGTAGTAGATGGGGCTGGTGGTATGACTGGATCTTCTAGTTTCATCGAGTTTGACTCCTTTCATATCTATTTTTTAATCATTTTATCGGCCACTTCAAGTTCAATATGAAGTGCTTCTATATCTCTTCCTAAAACTTGCTGTAAATCATTCGTTAATTGCTTTTGCAGTTCAGTCAGCGTAACTCGAGTTTGGCTTAATGTCATTTCAAGCTCATGGCTACGATTCGGCTGATTATACAGCAGTGCATATTTCTCAGTTAATTCAACAACAGAATCCAAACTCTCAAAATAAAACCGCTGTGCATCATAAAACCGGTTCGGTTCCTTTTTTGTTATCGTATAGATGCGTCGTGCAAGCCGAAGAATTTCATAATTATGCTTGATCGTCTGTACGTTCTTCACAGCAAATAAAGCTTTCTTCAAACGAACCAGCTTTTGCCCAGCTTCTTTTAAGTGCTGTTTAATATATACATAATCACTGCGAGACAGTCCGTGTTTCTTCAAAAACAACTGGAAGGCAGCCCATCGGCTTCCTGCAAACATCACACCCCACCCAATCATCGCATACAGTATCGACAATCCAACATGATGATGGAAAACACCAATACTGACAGTTAAAATCACCAGCGAAAAAAGAGTAGAGAGAACGGCCCATACAAATGTGTAAAAAATTGATTTCATGTTCATCGACTCCTATGAATAATCAGGCTCTCTGTTTATCTTATTATTTATTACGGTTGATGTCCAAACTAAGTTCCAAAAAACAGGCCCAATCCCTGATTGCCCATAAAAAAAGACCAACTAATGGTCTATGAATACAAAGGCGGCGTATGAAGATTTTTAAGCTTTCTTACATAATCAGCATAACTAGGATCCGAGGTTGATGTAGAAATTAACTTCCGTTCACAATCTCGGCATAAAAACTGATGATATAAATAAATTCCCTTTGTTTTTTTCTCTTCACAAATCAAACAAATTGCTTCTCGCTCTTTTTTGCTCATTGTGACACCTCCACTTATAGCTTCAGTATGCCCTAGCGCTTTCAATTGTATACAAAATTAAGAATGTTTTAGATGATAGTTTAGTATATGTATCCATGCCAGATCGAGTGTTTGTTCCTTTTTTAAAACACAAAAAAGACCAGTTCCGACTGGAACTGATCCTTTGAAAAGCTTGGCGGCGTCCTACTCTCACAGGGGGAAACCCCCAACTACCATCGGCGCTGAAGAGCTTAACTTCCGTGTTCGGTATGGGAACGGGTGTGACCTCTTCGCTATCGCCACCAAACCTGATGGAGAGAATGTTCTCTCAAAACTAGATAACAATGTTCATTTTTCACATTAGAATATAGGTTAAGTCCTCGATCTATTAGTATCTGTCAGCTCCACGTGTCACCACGCTTCCACCTCAGACCTATCAACCTGATCATCTTTCAGGGATCTTACTTCCTTGCGGAATGGGAAATCTCATCTTGAGGGGGGCTTCATGCTTAGATGCTTTCAGCACTTATCCCGTCCGCACATAGCTACCCAGCGATGCCCTTGGCAGAACAACTGGTACACCAGCGGTGCGTCCATCCCGGTCCTCTCGTACTAAGGACAGCTCCTCTCAAATTTCCTGCGCCCGCGACGGATAGGGACCGAACTGTCTCACGACGTTCTGAACCCAGCTCGCGTACCGCTTTAATGGGCGAACAGCCCAACCCTTGGGACCGACTACAGCCCCAGGATGCGATGAGCCGACATCGAGGTGCCAAACCTCCCCGTCGATGTGGACTCTTGGGGGAGATAAGCCTGTTATCCCCGGGGTAGCTTTTATCCGTTGAGCGATGGCCCTTCCATGCGGAACCACCGGATCACTAAGCCCGACTTTCGTCCCTGCTCGACTTGTAGGTCTCGCAGTCAAGCTCCCTTGTGCCTTTACACTCTGCGAATGATTTCCAACCATTCTGAGGGAACCTTTGGGCGCCTCCGTTACATTTTAGGAGGCGACCGCCCCAGTCAAACTGCCCACCTGACACTGTCTCCCTGCCCGATAAGGGCAGCGGGTTAGAAGGTCAATACAGCCAGGGTAGTATCCCACCGATGCCTCCACCGAAGCTAGCGCTCCGGTTTCCAAGGCTCCTACCTATCCTGTACAAGCTGTACCAACATTCAATATCAGGCTGCAGTAAAGCTCCACGGGGTCTTTCCGTCCTGTCGCGGGTAACCTGCATCTTCACAGGTACTATAATTTCACCGAGTCTCTCGTTGAGACAGTGCCCAGATCGTTGCGCCTTTCGTGCGGGTCGGAACTTACCCGACAAGGAATTTCGCTACCTTAGGACCGTTATAGTTACGGCCGCCGTTTACTGGGGCTTCAATTCGCACCTTCGCTTACGCTAAGCGCTCCTCTTAACCTTCCAGCACCGGGCAGGCGTCAGCCCCTATACTTCGCCTTACGGCTTCGCAGAGACCTGTGTTTTTGCTAAACAGTCGCCTGGGCCTATTCACTGCGGCTTCTCGGGGCTTTAACACCCTAAGAAGCACCCCTTCTCCCGAAGTTACGGGGTCATTTTGCCGAGTTCCTTAACGAGAGTTCTCTCGATCACCTTAGGATTCTCTCCTCGCCTACCTGTGTCGGTTTGCGGTACGGGCACCTCTCACCTCGCTAGAGGCTTTTCTTGGCAGTGTGGAATCAGGAACTTCGCTACTAAATTTCGCTCGCCATCACAGCTCAGCCTTCACGGGAAACGGATTTGCCTATTTCCCAGCCTAACTGCTTGGACGCGGATATCCAATACCGCGCTTACCCTATCCTCCTGCGTCCCCCCATTGCTCAAATGGTGAGGAGGTGGTACAGGAATATCAACCTGTTGTCCATCGCCTACGCCTTTCGGCCTCGGCTTAGGTCCCGACTAACCCTGAGCGGACGAGCCTTCCTCAGGAAACCTTAGGCATTCGGTGGACGGGATTCTCACCCGTCTTTCGCTACTCATACCGGCATTCTCACTTCTAAGCGCTCCACCAGTCCTTCCGGTCTGACTTCACTGCACTTAGAACGCTCTCCTACCACTGTTCGTAAGAACAGTCCGCAGCTTCGGTGATACGTTTAGCCCCGGTACATTTTCGGCGCAGAGTCACTCGACCAGTGAGCTATTACGCACTCTTTAAATGGTGGCTGCTTCTAAGCCAACATCCTGGTTGTCTAAGCAACTCCACATCCTTTTCCACTTAACGTATACTTTGGGACCTTAGCTGGCGGTCTGGGCTGTTTCCCTTTCGACTACGGATCTTATCACTCGCAGTCTGACTCCCAAGGATAAGTCATCGGCATTCGGAGTTTGACTGAATTCGGTAACCCGGTAGGGGCCCCTAGTCCAATCAGTGCTCTACCTCCGAGACTCTTACCTTGAGGCTAGCCCTAAAGCTATTTCGGAGAGAACCAGCTATCTCCAGGTTCGATTGGCATTTCACCCCTACCCACACCTCATCCCCGCACTTTTCAACGTGCGTGGGTTCGGGCCTCCATTCAGTGTTACCTGAACTTCACCCTGGACATGGGTAGATCACCTGGTTTCGGGTCTACGACCACGTACTCATGCGCCCTATTCAGACTCGCTTTCGCTGCGGCTCCGCATCTTCTGCTTAACCTTGCACGGGATCGTAACTCGCCGGTTCATTCTACAAAAGGCACGCCATCACCCGTTAACGGGCTCTGACTACTTGTAGGCACACGGTTTCAGGATCTATTTCACTCCCCTTCCGGGGTGCTTTTCACCTTTCCCTCACGGTACTGGTTCACTATCGGTCACTAGGGAGTATTTAGCCTTGGGAGATGGTCCTCCCGGATTCCGACGGAATTTCACGTGTTCCGCCGTACTCAGGATCCACTCTGGAGAGAACAACATTTCAGTTACAGGGCTGTTACCTTCTTTGGCGGGCCTTTCCAGACCTCTTCGCTTATATCGTTCCTTTGTAACTCCGTATAGAGTGTCCTACAACCCCAAGAGGCAAGCCTCTTGGTTTGGGCTGTTCCCGTTTCGCTCGCCGCTACTCAGGGAATCGCATTTGCTTTCTCTTCCTCCGGGTACTTAGATGTTTCAGTTCCCCGGGTATGCCTTCTCATACTCTATGTATTCAAGTATGGATACTACTCCATTACGAGCAGTGGGTTTCCCCATTCGGAAATCTCCGGATCAAAGCTTGCTTACAGCTCCCCGAAGCATATCGGTGTTCGTCCCGTCCTTCATCGGCTCCTAGTGCCAAGGCATCCACCGTGCGCCCTTTCTAACTTAACCATTTCTTACTTTAGAAAGAATCACTATGTGTGATGAACTTTGCATTGCATTCAATGTGAATGTATTACTTATTGTTATCTAGTTTTCAAAGAACACGTTGGTGGAGCCTAGCGGGATCGAACCGCTGACCTCCTGCGTGCAAGGCAGGCGCTCTCCCAGCTGAGCTAAGGCCCCGATTTAATAGAAGATGGTGGGCCTGAGTGGACTCGAACCACCGACCTCACGCTTATCAGGCGTGCGCTCTAACCAGCTGAGCTACAGGCCCATCTTTCATATCGAAGATATGATGTTGTAGGATCTTTTGCAAGTTCCTTCAAAACTAAACAAGACGAAAAACGTACGCTGCTCCATATATCCTTAGAAAGGAGGTGATCCAGCCGCACCTTCCGATACGGCTACCTTGTTACGACTTCACCCCAATCATCTGCCCCACCTTCGGCGGCTGGCTCCATAAAGGTTACCTCACCGACTTCGGGTGTTGCAAACTCTCGTGGTGTGACGGGCGGTGTGTACAAGGCCCGGGAACGTATTCACCGCGGCATGCTGATCCGCGATTACTAGCGATTCCAGCTTCACGCAGTCGAGTTGCAGACTGCGATCCGAACTGAGAACAGATTTGTGGGATTGGCTAAACCTTGCGGTCTCGCAGCCCTTTGTTCTGTCCATTGTAGCACGTGTGTAGCCCAGGTCATAAGGGGCATGATGATTTGACGTCATCCCCACCTTCCTCCGGTTTGTCACCGGCAGTCACCTTAGAGTGCCCAACTGAATGCTGGCAACTAAGATCAAGGGTTGCGCTCGTTGCGGGACTTAACCCAACATCTCACGACACGAGCTGACGACAACCATGCACCACCTGTCACTCTGTCCCCGAAGGGAAAGCCCTATCTCTAGGGTTGTCAGAGGATGTCAAGACCTGGTAAGGTTCTTCGCGTTGCTTCGAATTAAACCACATGCTCCACCGCTTGTGCGGGCCCCCGTCAATTCCTTTGAGTTTCAGTCTTGCGACCGTACTCCCCAGGCGGAGTGCTTAATGCGTTAGCTGCAGCACTAAGGGGCGGAAACCCCCTAACACTTAGCACTCATCGTTTACGGCGTGGACTACCAGGGTATCTAATCCTGTTCGCTCCCCACGCTTTCGCTCCTCAGCGTCAGTTACAGACCAGAGAGTCGCCTTCGCCACTGGTGTTCCTCCACATCTCTACGCATTTCACCGCTACACGTGGAATTCCACTCTCCTCTTCTGCACTCAAGTTTCCCAGTTTCCAATGACCCTCCCCGGTTGAGCCGGGGGCTTTCACATCAGACTTAAGAAACCGCCTGCGAGCCCTTTACGCCCAATAATTCCGGACAACGCTTGCCACCTACGTATTACCGCGGCTGCTGGCACGTAGTTAGCCGTGGCTTTCTGGTTAGGTACCGTCAAGGTGCAAGCAGTTACTCTTGCACTTGTTCTTCCCTAACAACAGAGCTTTACGATCCGAAAACCTTCATCACTCACGCGGCGTTGCTCCGTCAGACTTTCGTCCATTGCGGAAGATTCCCTACTGCTGCCTCCCGTAGGAGTCTGGGCCGTGTCTCAGTCCCAGTGTGGCCGATCACCCTCTCAGGTCGGCTACGCATCGTCGCCTTGGTGAGCCGTTACCTCACCAACTAGCTAATGCGCCGCGGGTCCATCTGTAAGTGACAGCCGAAACCGTCTTTCATCCTTGAACCATGCGGTTCAAGGAACTATCCGGTATTAGCTCCGGTTTCCCGGAGTTATCCCAGTCTTACAGGCAGGTTACCCACGTGTTACTCACCCGTCCGCCGCTAACATCCGGGAGCAAGCTCCCTTCTGTCCGCTCGACTTGCATGTATTAGGCACGCCGCCAGCGTTCGTCCTGAGCCAGGATCAAACTCTCCGAAAAAGTACAAAACCGAAGTTTTGTTTTTCGTCAGTGTTTGACTGACTACCTATGATGTATCATAGGATTTTTTTATAAAAACTCGAATTAACAGGTACGTTTTGTCTTGTTTAGTTTTCAAAGAACTTGTTTACCGCTTCAGAAGCGACTAGAACATCTTATCACATCCAAGTTGTTAGTGTCAACAACTTTTTTGCTATTATGTTTTTTCGTTTCTTCGTCATCAGCGACGTATATTAATTTACCACCATATATAATCAAAGTCAACAATATTTTGCATTAAATAATAAACTTTTCAATTACGACTAAAGCTGCTACACCTGGAATGCCCAACAAACCACTAATTCCGCTCGTTACAGGGTTAATGGAAACATGAAGCCCTAAACTCTCGCCGAATAAATTGAGACAAAATAAAAAAAGAGCGCCTGCGACAAATTTTATTCCGATAAGCCCTAACCATTTGAATGGATTTGCTTGAACACCCGACATAAACAACAATAAAACAGCTAACAAAATTGAACCAATCACAATAACAGGTTCCATAATCCTCTCATCTCCTCTTCATATGAATAGTACAAGCATATGAGAGGATTATGGAAAATAGACCTGCTATCTCCAGTTGTTTAAACGTAAATTTCTCTTTTTCGCTTCTCTCAGATAGAAAAAGTACTTCGCTTGAGCAAGCTTTAATTCGAATAGAATGTCCGGTGAAGGCTCAACGCTATTTGCGACAAGCTTTTTTTGTCTGTTCCATTCTTCCTTTTGCTTAAAAAGCTGTTGAATTAATATCTCATCGAATTCTTTTCGAATTGATTTTCTGCGAAGAAAACCCATGTACCGTACTTCTCCTTCCTACATCTCACGTCTGCCTTCTAGAGCCTTAGAAAGTGTGACTTCATCCGCATACTCTAAATCTCCACCTACTGGGAGTCCGTGAGCAATGCGAGAGAGTTTAATTCCTGATGGTTTCAACAATCTAGAGATATACATGGCTGTCGCTTCTCCCTCAATGTTTGGGTTGGTTGCAAGAATGACCTCTGTGACTTGATCGTCTTGCAATCTTTTTAATAGGTCAGGAATTTTAATATCCTCTGGCCCAATTCCGTCCATTGGTGAAATAGCACCATGAAGCACATGATATAAGCCGTTGTATTCTTTCATTTTTTCCATTGCGATCACATCTTTTGGATCCTGCACGACACAGATCACAGATTGATCTCTTCTTGTATCTTCACAAATATAGCAAGGATCCTGATCGGTGATATGTCCGCAAACAGAACAATAAGTTAAATTACGCTTTGCATTAACAAGTGCCTTCGCAAAATCCAGCACGACATCTTCTTGCATACTAAGAACAAAAAAAGCCAGACGGACCGCAGTTTTAGGTCCGATTCCTGGCAATTTCATAAAGCTATCAATCAGCTTTGATATTGGTTCAGGATATTGCATCTTCAGTTATTCCTCCTAGAATAAACCTGGCATGTTCATTCCTTTTGTGAATTGACCCATTGTTTCATTTGTTAGTTCATCAACTTTTTTCAATGCATCATTTGTTGCTGCAAGTACAAGATCTTGAAGCATATCGATGTCTTCAGGATCAACAACTTCTTCATTAATCGCCACATCAACGACTTCTTTTTGTCCATTTACTTTTACAGTGACCATGCCGCCACCTGCCGTACCCTCAAGGACTTTTTCTGCAAGCTCTTCTTGAGCCTTAGCCATATCCTTCTGCATTTTTTGCATTTGTTTCATCATTTTTTGCATATTTCCCATTCCACCGCGCATATGAACACCACTCTCTTTCAAATTGTTAATCTTTAATTTCAATTAAATCGGTTCCTACTAACTTCTTTGCTTCTGCAATTAATGGATCTTCTTCAGCAGAAGCTGCCTGACCATCTGCTTGTTCTTCAGGCTGATGATCTCTTAAAAATTCTTCTCTTATTTTACCCCATTGAGCGTCAGGAACGCCAACTAATTCCACTCTTTTTCCTAGCATAGATTCTAGCAGTTGCTCAAGATTGGTTCGAACACCACTTTTATCTTCAGCCACCATCTTACAATGTATTTCAAATTTGAATTTTAAAACAAAGGCATGAGTTGCCGCCGCAACTGGTTCACTATCTGTTAATAGCGCAGCGTGAGATACCTTATTTTGCTGTTTTAATTGGGCAAGAAGCTCTCCCCATTTGCCTTTTATTTTTTCTAGCTCCGGCCGCTTCGCTTCTTTTAAAATCTCATGAATTCGACCGACAGGTGCACGATAACCATTTTTATTACTCGTTTGAGGTCGAGGTGCTTCCGTTTTTGCTTGAGGACTCTGAGACTGAGTCATTGGAACACCCTCAGCTTTTAGCCTAGATAGCTCCTGTTCCAGCCTGTCTATTTTATTCGTTAACGCTGTTAGGTCGGAATCAGCCGGAGATGATACAGCACCAGCCGTTGACTGACAGAGCTTAACCACAGCTACTTCAAAGAAAATTCTAGGATGGTTTGTCCATTTCATTTCCTGATGGCTTTTATTCAGCACTTCAATCGTTTCATAAAGAAACTGAGGTGCCACACGTTCTGAAAGAGCCACAAACTTATCGTCGACTTTGACTTTTTCAAGGACACCTTCAAGATCCGGTGCTGTTTTGTAAAGAAGCATATCTCTAAAGTAGAAGATCATATCCTCTATTAATTTTGCGGCATCTTTCCCCTGTTGAAGCAATTCATTTAACGTATCCAGCGCTATCGCAATATTTTGCTCAAAAATGGCTTCAGCAAGCTGACTAATGAAATGCTGAGATACAGCACCTGTAATGAGCAGTGCATCATCAATTGTGAGCTGTTCACCACTAAATGAGATCGCTTGGTCAAGGAGACTGAGTGCGTCACGCATGCCTCCATCTGCCGCACTAGCAATAATCTCGAGTGAACCCTCTTGTATATTTAGGCTTTCTGCATCTACAATTTTCTCCATTCGTCCAACAATATCTTTTGTCGTGATCCGTTTAAAATCAAATCTCTGACATCTTGATATGATGGTAAGAGGAATCTTATGAGGCTCTGTGGTAGCCAAAATAAAGATACAATGAGCAGGTGGTTCCTCTAGCGTTTTAAGAAGTGCATTAAATGCCCCGATAGAGAGCATATGTACCTCATCTATAATATAAACCTTATATGTAACCGCTGAAGGAGCAAATTTCACTTTATCACGTATATCCCGAATTTCATCTACCCCGTTATTTGAGGCAGCATCTATTTCAATCACGTCTGAAATCGAACCGGTCGTAATCCCTCTACAGGCATCACACTCATTACACGGCTCACTAACAGGTGACTTTTCACAGTTCACTGCTTTCGCAAAAATCTTGGCAGCACTTGTTTTACCTGTTCCTCTAGGACCTGAAAATAAGTAAGCATGAGAAAACTTTTTCTGCAAAAGGGCATTTTGCAACGTTTTTGTGATGTGTTCTTGTCCAACAACATCCTCAAAAACTTGAGGTCTGAACACTCGGTATAAAGCTTGATAACTCACAAATACGCCCTCCTCCATTTATCATCATGTTCATTATACATGATGCAACGATCAATTCAAAAGTACACCTTTATTTTCTAATAAACGAAAAAGAGCATTTCCTTTAAAGACTTATTACTTTTCTTGATTAAAAAACGTGTTTTCTTGCTCTCTGAAAATGCCTGCCAGATCAACAAGAACATTCGTTCCCTTTATAGATTGCTTCAAAAATACCTCACCCGAAAATGGCTTTTTTGCTATTTGTATAAACAAAGCAACCGATATATTCTTTCAATAGCAACAAAAAACTCACCTAGATAAACTAGATGAGTTACATTTAATATTGATTTACCGTGCACCTTCTGTCGATTCGCTACCCCAAGCGTTACTTAAACAGTTAGCTCGGCCCAGGCAACCCTGCGGCACATGAGAGGTTTCACTTAATGCTGCTTCCTTCCGGACCTGACATGGTTCATGAATTCCCATTGCGCAGGACCCAGACGTCAACACCACTTATTTAAGGCAGACCTTGAAGTAAACGAACCTTGAGAAGGGATTCGGCCTCGCTAGAGCGGATTGCGAGTACAGGGCACCGCTACCTCCCCGCTTAGCACGGCAAAATGAATATTAAATTGTTGGTGACGCAGACATAAGTATACCTTCTAAGTGATAAAATTGCAAACGACATCCATTCATTTACTTTTCGCTTGCTTCTTCCGCTGACGGAGGTCTCGAAAGAACTGACTTAACAGCTCACCACACTCATTTTCAAGCACACCGCCAATGACTTCAGACTGATGATTGAACCGCTCATCGTCCAATAAATTCATTAAAGTACCAGCACATCCACCTTTAGGATCATAGGCACCAAAAACGACCTTTTTCACTCTTGAAAGTACAATAGCGCCTGCACACATTGGGCACGGTTCGAGTGTCACATAAAGTACAGCATCTTCTAAACGCCAGCTACCAGTCATTTTACACGCTTCATCAATAGCAAGTAATTCCGCATGAGCAATTGATCGCTGTTCACTTTCCCTTAAATTGTGAGCACGGCTTACAATTTGATCATCAACAACGATGACGGCACCGATTGGAACTTCTCCTATTTGTTTTGCTTTCAAAGCTTCAGAAATAGCTTCTTGCATAAACTGTTCATCTTTCGTCATAGCACGGCTCTCTTTTCATGTTTTTTTAAAGGATATTGAGGTTAACATATTATCACAATCTTTTAAAGGGGGTCTTGATTTGCCAAAACAACAAAAGGCACTGCTTATTATTGACATGATCAATAATTTTGATTTCGAAATGGGACATGTGCTCGCTGAAAAAACAGAGCAAATGACCAATAAAATTTTAGCCCTTAAACAACACGCTTTCAAGAAAAATTGGCCAATTATCTATATCAACGACCACTATGGACTCTGGAAGGCTGATATCAAAGCTGTTATGGAAACATGTAAAAACGAAAGAAGTGCCCCTATTTTAGAGCAAATGGCACCATCTAAAGATGATTACTTCTTAATTAAACCTAAGTACTCTGCCTTTTACGGAACAGCACTAGAGACACTCCTAAATGAATTAGGTGTGCAAGAACTTATTTTAACTGGAATTGCCGGAAACATCTGTGTCCTATTCACTGCAAATGACGCTTACATGCGAGAGTACAACCTCACTGTACCTAAAGATTGTATTGCTTCAAATGATGATAGGGACAACGAGTACGCTTTAACGATGATGGAGAACGTTCTTCTCGCCAAAATCACAACCACTAAAGAGATCACGGATGAAAATCAAACATGATTTATCCATCACCCTCATAAATTGTTAGCAATAACAAAGGGGGCGTTGACCATTCAAATTTATGTTGTCAAAAGAGGAGATACGTTAAATGAGATTGCCATGCGTTTTAAAACAACGGTAAATGAAATCATTCGGACCAACGACATCGAAACACCAAATCAACTAGTCGTTGGACAAACAATTGTCATCCCTATTAGAGGTCAATTTTATGAGGTCAAACAAAATGATACACTTTATCAAATTGGAAGAAGATTTCAAATTTCGGTAGAAGAATTGGCACGTGTGAATCGGATTCGACCTGAAGCTATATTGCCTATTCGCTTCTTGCTTTATATTCCACAAAGACCGAAAAGAAATATTAATTCTAATGCTTATATAGAACCACGCGGAAACCAAGTCAGCGAAAATTTAAAGCAAGCAGCCAGAGAGGCATCTCCATACTTAACACATCTCGGCGCTTTTAGTTTTCAAGCGCAAAGAGACGGAACACTTCGCGAGCCACCATTAGATCAATTGCCTCAGATTGCCGCTCAAAGCAGAACGGTTTTATCCATGGTAGTCACAAATCTAGAGAATGATAAATTTAGTGATGAACTCGGGCGAATCCTTTTAACAAATCAATCTGTCAAAACGACATTATTAAATGAAATCGTCCGCGTTGCTCAAAAGTATCAATTAAAAGAAATCCATTTTGACTTTGAATATTTACGCCCTGTTGATAAAGAAGCCTACCTTCAATTTTTAAGAGAAGCAACAACTCGTTTTCATCAACAGGGTTGGACTATTTCTGTGGCACTCGCTCCTAAAACAAGCAGTGAACAGAAAGGAAAATGGTATGAGGCGCATGACTATGAAGCAATTGGAAAGATTGTTGATCATGTTGTGCTAATGACTTATGAGTGGGGCTACAGCGGCGGGCCTGCACAAGCCGTCTCTCCGATCGGCCCTGTCCGCCAAGTCATTGAATATGCACTGACTGTCATACCTGCCAATAAAATTGTGATGGGGCAGAATTTATATGGATATGATTGGACACTCCCTTATGTTCAAGGAGGCCCTATCGCCAAAGCCGTCAGCCCTCAACAAGCGATCGCCATTGCTAGAGAGAATAATGTATCCATTTTATATGACGAAACAGCACAAGCACCTTATTTCCGTTATACAGATGCTAACAACAAAGAACACGAGGTTTGGTTTGAAGATGCAAGATCCATTCAAGCCAAATTTAATCTCATTAAAGAGTTAAACCTAAATGGAATTGCTTACTGGAAATTAGGTCTATCCTTCCCACAAAACTGGTTGTTGTTATCAGATCAATTTAATATTGAAAAAAGAACGACATCGTAATTCATACGCTCTATCTCTCAGAAGGGGTATGGTACAATATACATTGGTTTGACAACTTTATAGATAGAGGAGAACGCCTATGTATCCTGCCCCTTTTATTGCAGTGGAAGGCCCAATTGGAGCCGGAAAAACAACCTTGGCTACAATGCTTTCAAAGGAATTTCAATTTCCTTTAGTAAAAGAAATTGTAGAAGAAAATCCATTCTTAGATAAATTTTATGAAGATATGGAACAATGGAGCTTTCAGCTTGAGATGTTCTTTCTATGCAATCGGTTTAAACAGTTAGAATCTATTGTAGAGAATTATGTCAAAAAACAGCAGCCGATTGTCACTGATTATCATGTCTATAAAAATATGATCTTTGCAGAAAGAACCTTATCTAAAAAGCACATGGATAAATACAGAAAGATCTATCACTTGCTGACAGATGATCTTCCTAAACCAAATGCCATGATCTATATAAAAGCCAGCCTTCCCACCTTACTTGATAGAATAAAGATGAGAGGCCGATCTTTTGAAGAAGACATTGATCCAGCTTATTTAAAAACCCTGATTGAAGATTATGAGTTAGCCATCGAGCATTTAAAACAAACTGACCCAGGTCTTCCTATCATTACAATTGAAGGCGATCATACAGACTTCGTTTCCTCACAGCAAGATTACCAGCAAATTGTACAGAACATAAAGGAGCAAGTACTATGAAAAATATTGAAATACCAAAGGATGCTGTCATTACAATTGCAGGGACAGTTGGTGTCGGAAAATCGACCATGACGAAAACAATAGCGGACAAGCTAGGGTTTCAAACTTCTCTCGAAAAAGTAGATGATAATCCATACTTAGAGCCTTTTTATTCAGATTTCCAAAGATGGAGCTTTCATTTACAGGTCTATTTTCTAGCTGAACGTTTTAAGGAGCAGAAACGAATCTTCGAGTCTGGTGGAGGTTATGTACAAGATCGGTCCATTTATGAGGACACTGGTATTTTTGCTAAAATGCACGCAGACAAAGGTACCATGTCAGAGGTAGACTATGAAACGTATACGAGTCTATTTGAGGCGATGGTGATGACACCTTACTTCCCTCACCCAGATGTCCTTATCTACTTACATGGGGATTTAGATCATATATTACATCGTATTGAAGAGCGCGGGAGAGAGATGGAAACTCAAACCGATCGAGCATATTGGGAAGAAATGTACACTCGATATACAGAATGGATTGAACAATTTGATCTGTGCCCTGTGATTAAAATTAACATTGAAGATTATGACTTACTTCATGATGAAAGCTCACTTGATCCAATTCTTCATGAAATTGCTTCTGTTATTCAAAAAAATCGCTCTAACACAAAATAAAAAAAACCGCTGCATTTCTCGAATGCAGCGGTTTGACAATTTCCAATTTTTATGCGTTTCAATTCAACTAAGGTAAAATCAATATGGCGGAGGAAGAGGGATTCGAACCCCCGCGGGCTTTGACACCCCTGTCGGTTTTCAAGACCGATCCCTTCAGCCGGACTTGGGTATTCCTCCGTATTGACAAGAATTAATATATCATATCATCTTATTTTAAGTCAACATCTTTTCGAAAAAATTTTCAACATTTGATTTTGGTATGATGTTTAGCCTATAAAAAGATTCATCTCTTCTTTAAAATCATTTAATGACTCAATTATCTTTGTAAAGTCTGTCACTTGTTTAGCTTGTTCGTTTGTTGAACTGCTGATTTGTGAGATATTTTCAGATAAAGTGCCAATGCTGTCTTGGATTTCTTTTAAAAATGCATTAATGGTTTCAGCTGCTTCCTTTGATCCATCTGATAACTTTCGTACCTCGTCTGCAACAACAGCAAAGCCTTTTCCATTTTCACCTGCTCTTGCCGCTTCAATTGCAGCATTGAGTCCTAACAGGTTTGTTTGTCTCGCAATACCGCCAATGGTTTTGACGACTTCTTCAATGTTTGCGGATTTCTCTTCTGCTCTTCCGGCCTGCTCACTAATTTCTAAGCTTGTCGCAGCCAGTTCTTGAGAATGAGCAGCAATTTGCTCGATTCCACCTTGTAATTCTTTCGCTACTTTATTGATATGTTCCATATAGCCGCTTAATTTCTTCTCACGATGATGTGAAAAAGCCACTAAAAAAGAGCCAATCACTTTTCTATCTTCATCAAAAATCGGATAACCTTTTACAGCAATTTCATAACCATATAAAGACTCTGGCAAATGCCCATCATATTCTTGTCCTCTTAATGTCGTCGCCACGTTTTGGTCCTCTGGGTTTAAAGCGTCCCCTACTTTAATGCCAAAATCTACTGTGGTCGATGGATAATAGCAAAGTACCTTTTCCGTATCAGTGATGCCGAAAAGGACACTTTCATCTAGAACTTTTCTGAGTAATTGAGCCATTTCAACATAATAGTCAAGCCTATTCAAGGTTATTCCTTCTTTCCTAGATGCTTTTAGTTCTTTTATCGGCTTATTTTAGAAAAGCTGTAGAAGTTTAGGTAAAAAGAATAAGATGCCATGACGGCATCTTATTTTATCACTTCTTTATTTCCCATATAAGGACGTAACACCTCAGGAATGATCACTGTTCCATCCTCTTGTTGATAGTTTTCTAAAATGGCTGCAACAGTTCTTCCTACTGCTAAACCAGATCCATTTAATGTGTGGACGTGTTCTGGCTTTGCTTTAGGCTCAGGGCGGAAACGAATGTTTGCTCGTCTCGCTTGGAACGCTTCAAAGTTACTACAAGAAGAAATTTCACGATACGTATTTTGGCTCGGAATCCACACTTCGATATCGTATTTCTTCGCAGCCGTAAAGCCTAAATCTCCTGTACACATGCTCATGACACGGTATGGCAGGTTCAATAATTGAAGAACTTTCTCTGCTTGGTTTGTTAGTTTCTCTAATTCTTCATAAGAATCTTCTGGTCTGACAAATTTCACAAGCTCTACTTTGTTAAATTGGTGCTGACGGATGAGTCCGCGCGTATCTCTGCCAGCAGAACCAGCTTCTGATCTAAAGCAAGCACTAAACGCTGCATAATTGATTGGCAGCTGCTCTCCTTCAAGAATTTCATCACGGTGCATGTTCGTAATTGGCACTTCAGCCGTTGGAATGAGGAAATAATCTTCTTCTCGAATTTTAAAAGCATCCTCTTCAAACTTTGGAAGCTGTCCAGTTCCTGTCATGCTTGCTCTGTTGACCATATAAGGTGGTAGTACTTCAGTAAAACCAAATTCATCTACGTGTAAATCCAGCATAAAGTTATAAAGTGCACGCTCTAACCGTGCGCCTAGCCCTTTATAAAAAACGAAACGGCTTCCTGTCACTTTTCCTGCACGTTCAAAATCCAAAATCTTCAGCTCATCGGCTACATCCCAATGCGGCTTTGGTTCAAATGAGAAGGCTGGCTGTTCGCCCCATTTTCTCACTTCAATGTTGTCATCTTCTGTTTCACCGACTGGTACAGAGTCATGAGGGATGTTTGGAATTGAGAATAGGATGGTTTGCAGGCTTTCCTCTACTGTTCTTAATTCATCATCTAACTTCTTAATCTCATCGCCTACCTCACGCATTTCTTGAATAATGTGATCAGCGTCTTTCTTTTCTCTTTTTAGAACAGCCACTTGCTGTGATACTTCATTTCTTCGGCTCTTTAATACTTCCGTTTTGCCGATTAATTCTCTTCTTTTTTGATCCAGCTCACCAAACTTATCAAAATCCGCTAAATCTTCGCCTCGATGGGCTAATTTTTCTTTGATTTGATCAAAATCCGTGCGCAGTTGTTTAATATCCAGCATGTGTAACACTCCTTTTTTATCGAAAAATAAAAAGAGCCCTCATCCCATGAAAGGGACGAGAGCTCTCGCGTTGCCACCCTGATTGAAAACACGCCAAAAGCATGCTTTCCTCTTTCCTCTGTAACGGCATCACCGTAAATGCTTACTTCATGTTTCAGCATTTCGCTCAAGGATGGATTCAGAATGCATCTTTCACCGATTCTCACCAACCATCGGCTCTCTGAGAAAGAGGGGCTTCTTACTATTTCCCGTCAACGCTTTTTCGATCTTTGATTGTGATTTTAATGTACTATAAGTTTTATCTCTTTTCAACCGTTTTATACAACAAGCTTCGTTTTATAGGACTCCACCATCTCAACAAACAGCTGTGTTAACCGATGGTCGTCCGTCAGCTCTGGATGAAAAGAACAACCTAAGATATTGTCTTCTTTCGCCATCACAATCCTGCCGTCATACTCAGCCATGACCTCTACGCTCTCATCTGCGCTGATGATATGAGGCGCACGGATGAACACTCCTGTAAACGGCGCATCCAGTCCTTTCACTTCTACATCTGCTTCAAAGCTGTCTACCTGTCTGCCAAACGAATTACGTGCAACAGATACATTTAACAGTCCAAGATGAGCATCTTCTCGATCTTCTATATGCTTTGCCAGCATAATCAAACCGGCACAAGTCCCAAATATCGGTTTACCTTGAGCAGCGAACGCTTTAATCGGTTCAATGAATTGGTACGTATCCATGAGTCTTCTCATCGTCGTACTTTCACCACCAGGGATAATGAGACCGTCAACAATTTCTAACTCCTCTACCCGCTTGATGATCTTTCCCGCTGCGCCACAAGCTTCAATCGATTGAATATGCTCTCTCACCGCTCCTTGAAGCCCTAGTACACCAATTGTTAGCATGTTCGTTTGCGCTCCCTTAATTACCAGCCACGCTCTTGCATACGCTCTTCTGGCAATAGATTTGAAATTTCAATTCCTTTCATCGCTGTTCCAAGCTCTTTAGAAAGCTCTGCAATTAGACGGTAATCTGTGAAATGAGTCGTTGCTTCTACAATTGCTTTTGCAAACTTAGCTGGATTGTCTGATTTGAAGATACCAGAGCCGACAAATACACCATCTGCTCCAAGCTGCATCATTAGTGCTGCATCTGCTGGTGTTGCAACACCTCCAGCAGCAAAGTTTACAACTGGCAATTTGCCATCTTTTTTAATTTGAAGCAATAATTCATAAGGTGCGCCCAGATTCTTGGCTTCTGTCATCAATTCATCTTCACTCATTGCCGACACTTTACGAATTTGAGCATTGACCTTTCTCATATGACGAACAGCTTCTACAATATTTCCTGTACCAGGCTCACCTTTTGTACGCAACATAGATGCACCTTCTGCAATACGACGAGTCGCCTCACCTAGATCACGGCAGCCACATACGAAAGGAACCGTGTATTCATTTTTATTTAAATGGAATTCCTCATCTGCGGGCGTCAGCACTTCACTCTCATCAATATAATCAACACCAAGTGCTTCAAGAACACGAGCTTCCACGATGTGGCCGATACGTGCTTTTGCCATGACTGGAATCGTTACTGCATTTTGTACTTCTTCCACGATTCTTGGGTCTGCCATACGGGCAACACCGCCTGCTGCACGGATATCAGCTGGTACCCGTTCTAGTGCCATCACTGCCACTGCGCCTGCTTCTTCTGCGATTTTTGCCTGCTCAGCATTGACGACATCCATAATGACGCCACCTTTTTGCATTTCTGCCATTCCACGTTTTACTCGTTCAGTTCCCTTATTGCTCACAATTGTTTCCTCCCATTTGTCTATTCGATTGATTCAACACCTTTATCATACAAGCGATAGAGTATAACAATAAAGAGAATAGTATAACAATTCAATTAGCTCATAAAAAAGAAGAAACCCTTATATATCAAGGTTTCATAGTTAAAAAGGCATCATTCCCTCTTTTAAGTGTTATTAACATGTTATAATGCATCTATAACAATTCGAAACCATCTATAACAATTCCACACCCATTGGAGGATTTTCATGCATATTGATATCCATCGACATTCAGATACATCTCTTTCGAATCAGATTTACTTTTCCATCGTTGATCACATTCAATCAGGTCTGCTTCAGCAAGGCGATAAGCTGCCGACTGTACGTGATCTAGCGAAACAGCTAAATGTAAGTCTTGTCACAGCAGCAAAAGCATATACACGGCTTAAGGACGACGGATTTTTAACGACTGTACAAGGGAAAGGTACGTTTGTGAATGAGCAGCATGAGCAAACCGACATCCCGGTTCAATCATCTACTTCTTTCGATTGGCAGTTATCGATCCCAGATTATTTACCAAGGTCTCAATTCGCTCAGTATCACTATGTCGAAGAAGCCATTAATCTTTCTTCCTCTATGATTGATCCTGGTCTTTTACCTAACCGGTATTTAGAAAAAGAAATGCAGCATGTCCTAGCCCGGCATCCTCAAATCATGTCAAAATACGGAGAAATACAAGGTGACCTTCAGCTTCGTCAGGTCATTCAATCATTTCTAGAAAAATTAGATGTCCCTTCTACTCCTGAAAATATCCTTGTCACTAGCGGTTCTCAGCAAGGGCTTGATTTAGTAGCACGTACATTTATCGGGCCGGATGATGTAGTTGTCATGGAGGCGCCCACCTATCCAGGCGCAATTGATGTCTTTATGGGCAGAGGGGCACGAATTATTACGGTTCCCGTCGATCATGAAGGGATGAACATGAAACAGCTTCAAAGCATTTGTGATAAATATAAACCAAAGCTCATCTATACCATTCCTACTTTTCACAGTCCTACAGGTGCTAGTATGTCGATGAAACGAAGAAAACAGCTGCTTTTACTGGCACAAAGCATTGATTGTCTCATTGTAGAGGATGATCCTTATCGTGAGCTTTATTTTGAAAAGAAACCGCCGGCACCCATTAAAAGCCTAGATCACGATGGACACGTCATTTATTTACGAGGATTAAGCAAGACACTGGCTCCAGGATGCAGAATTGGAATTATTACAGCGTCAGGCTCTATATTTAACCGTTTATTAGCTGCAAAAGCCAATAATGATTTAGGGAGCCCGCTTCTCACCCAAAAGGCGATCTTACCGTTTCTCACTTCCAAGAAAATGATCGATCATACGAAAAAATTAAGAACTGCCTTGAAGGTGAGACGCGATTTGATGATGGATGTGTTGACAAAGCATGCGCCAAAGGACGTCACCTGGCAAATCCCACAGGGCGGGCTCAATTTGTGGCTTAGCTTTCCTGCCTGGGTCGATACACGTGCCCTATTACATGAGGCGCGGAAGCAACAAATCACCTTCCTGCCTGGCTCTGTCTGCTATCCTGGGGAGCCGAAGCAGAATTATATACGTCTCAGTTTTTCTTATGTGAATGAAAAGGCACTGACGGAAGGTATGGAAAAGTTATGTGGTATTTTTCAGCAGGCCTTGTCTACACCTCAAAACCACAAACAATCTCTTTTCTTTTAACGATAAAAAAACTGCTCTCACATAAAGAGAGCAGTTTTTTATTAGAACCAACCTTTTACTGTGTCGACGATTCCGCCCCAAATGCCAGCGAAGAATCCACCTACACCACGCATTGCAAGGATGAACCAGTTTGCTTTTTCATCACCTGTTTTCGTCACAAGCTCAACACCTGATTGGTCTTTACTCAAATAGCCGTAGTCCTTCTCATCACCAGAATAAGAAGTCGTCAGCATGCCAACCTTCGTTCCTTTTTTAATAGGAGCTTCTAGGTTCTTTTTATCAATATTTACTTTCGCTTTATAGCTCTTCTCATCACCATTTTTAACCGGTACAGAGAAAGCTTCTTTCGTCACGACGGGTACTTCTTTATCTTTCCCTTTATCGACTTCGATGTTTTCATGTCCCTTGATTTGTTGGCCTTTTTTGTACATTTCTTTCATCGTGAAGTTTTTAAAGGCATAATCGAACAATTTTTTCGCCACATCAAAACGAGCTGTATGAAGATTTCCTTTAGCATTCAGGACAACCGCGATCACACGCATGTCACCACGTTTTGCTGTACCTGTGAAGCTAGAACCAGCTGAATCAGTAGAGCCCGTTTTCAGACCGTCTACGCCTTCATATTCTTTCACAAGTCCTTTAAGCATAAAGTTCCAGTTTGGCATGTCCATTTCGTCATCTGTGCCTTCTCTGAACTTTGTTTTCGCGATGCTTGCTGTTTCAAGAATTTCTGGATGATCTTTGATGAGATGCTGTGCAAGCAAAGCCATATCCTTTGCAGAAACTTCGCTTTCTTCATCAGGTCCCGTACCTTTTGGCTGTTTGCCATGTAAGTCTTTATTTTCTAATCCAGTTGCATTCACGAATTTGTAATTGGTTAAGCCAAGTTCTTTTGCTTTTGCATTCATTTTTTCAACAAACTTTGATTCTGATCCAGCGATTACCTCTGCTAGACCAATTGCTGCTGCATTTGCTGAATAAATAGCCGTTGCTTGATAAAGTTCTTTGACAGTATACGAACCATCTTTTCTCAATGGAACATTGGATAAACTGCGGTCCTGAGAAATTTCGTACACGTAATCATCTGGCGTATATGTTTGATCCCATTTCACTTTGCCTTCAGCAATCGCCTCTAGTAATAGATACTCTGTCATCATCTTTGCCATACTTGCAATAGGCAGTCTTTGTTCTGCGTTTTTACTATAAAGAATTTTACCTGTAGAAGCTTCAATAAGGATAGCTGCTTTCGCATTCACATTGAATGGATCTTCAGCCGCTTTTGCTTTGGACATTGGGGTAAATGTAGTAACAATCAATGCCAATGCAAGGATAGAGACCATAAGCTGTTTCAACATCTTGCTGTTCAATCGTCATACCTCCGTATTCATCTTTTTTCGACGTTTTTCATATATATTTAATCCACAAGGGCTTATTTCGACACAACAGTATAAATTTTATCACAATAAAGACAAAAAAAATAGACAGAGTCATAGACCCTGTCAAATGTAATTTGATTGTCACAATTTATCAAGAAATTGTGTAGTTTGGTGATTCTTTTGTAATTTGTACATCATGTGGATGGCTCTCACGAAGACCTGCACCTGTCATGCGAATGAATTGTGCTTCTTCTCTAAGAGTACGTAAGTCCTGTGTTCCACAGTAGCCCATACCAGAGCGAATACCGCCAACAAGTTGGTAAACAGTGTCAACAACTGGTCCTTTATACGGTGTACGTCCTTCGATACCTTCTGGAACGAATTTTTTATTATCTTCTTGGAAGTAACGATCTTTACTTCCTTTTTCCATTGCAGCAACAGAACCCATACCACGATATACTTTGAAACGTCTGCCTTGGAAAATTTCTGTTTCTCCTGGGCTTTCAGATGTACCAGCAAGAAGGCTTCCCAGCATAACAGCATGTCCACCAGAAGCTAATGCTTTCACGATATCACCTGAATATTTAATTCCACCATCTGCAATAATAGATTTACCATGCTTTCTTGCTTCTGTTGCACAGTCATAAATCGCTGTGATTTGTGGTACACCGACCCCTGCAACAACACGTGTTGTACAAATCGATCCTGGTCCAATACCCACTTTTACAATATCTGCTCCAGCTTCAAACAATGCTTTTGTTGCTTCAGCTGTTGCAACGTTACCAGCAATGATGTTAAGAGAAGGATACGTTTCACGGATTTTCGATACAGTGTCTAGAACACCTTGAGAATGACCGTGTGCTGTATCAATGACGATCACATCAACATTGGCTTCTACTAATTTTTTCACACGAGTCATTGTATCGCCAGTGACACCTACAGCGGCACCAACAATTAAACGGCCATGTGCATCTTTAGAGGAGTTAGGGAATTCAATCACTTTTTCAATATCTTTGATGGTGATGAGACCTTTTAATGTTCCTTCGTCATCTAAAAGAGGTAATTTTTCAATTTTATATTGCTGAAGGATTTTTTCAGCTTCTTCTAATGTTGTTCCAACAGAAGCTGTCACAAGTTCCTCTTTTGTCATCACGTCGCTAATCTTCATTGAATAATCCGAAATAAAACGAAGGTCACGGTTCGTAATAATCCCAACAAGCTTTTGATCTTGTTCGTTATTAACAATCGGTACACCAGAAATACGATATTTACCCATTAAATGTTCTGCATCGAATACTTGATGATCCGGTGTTAAGAAAAATGGATTTGTAATAACACCACGCTCTGAACGTTTTACTTTGTCCACTTGTTCAGCTTGCTGCTCAATAGACATGTTCTTATGGATGATTCCAAGACCACCTTGACGTGCCATTGCAATCGCCATTTGCGATTCCGTCACAGTATCCATTCCTGCACTAATAATTGGAATGTTCAGCTTTAAAGTGCTTGTTAACTCAACTGATAAATTGACATCACGCGGAAGCACCTCAGACTTTGCTGGAACAAGCAACACATCGTCAAACGTCAAACCTTCTTTTGAAAATTTACTTTCCCACATTAGTAAATCCCCCTCTTTTCGGCAAAATATTATATGTAGATTATCAACTAGGAAACAGCATGTCAAGGAAGCAACAAACAGTTGCAATTTTTAGAAAATATAAAGAGAGTTGAGGAAGAAGATGAAAAGTTCAGGATGGAAGGATTTAAAACGTTTTTACTCACTTGAAACTTCCCAAAAGTTTCTATTTCAACAGTACGAGAAACGGAATATTCAGGAGGCAAACCAACAAGCCTATAAAAACTGTGAACGATTTATTTACTTTTTAAAGCACGGTCATACATTTTATGACCAAGCCGCATCAGCTCCGCTTGAACTAAAACCGATTTTATTGTTTTATGGAATGGCACAGCTGTTAAAGGCATGTTTGCTGACAGTGGATCCCGACTATCCTTCTCAAACCTCTGTCTTAGCTCATGGCGTCACCTCAAGAAAAAGAAAGAAGCAACATTATCGTTTTAGTGAGGATGAAGTCAAGATTCAGCGAAACGGATTATGTATGCATGTATTAAAGCACTTATTTCATTTAAATGGTCTTGAAGATGAACGATTTACGATGATCAATCTCCTTTCAAAAATACCTGAAATGGGTCATATTCTTGAGTTTCAAAAACAGCCCGCGACTTTAGTGAAAGTAGAGCAAGCAAATGGCATATTGATTCAAGATCATATTCCCTTGCTCTATAATATGTCTGCCGAACGTTTTATTGAGTATTTTGAGTTCCATACAACTTGGAAGCTTAAGCAACGAGAGGCTAAAAAACTAACATTTGATGTATTTTCAGAAGAAAACCCTGCTCTTGCTACTCATCTTCATTATGATTTAGAAATGAATCAATGGTTCATTCCATCAACGCGAGATGCCTTTTTAGGGATTCCTGAGATCATCAGCCATTACTTGTTAATGTATAACCTCAGTATGATTGCCCGCTACGAAACAGAATGGTGGTACGAGCTTTTATCTCAATATATTAGTGATGATTATGTCATGATTGAACGTTATATGGAGATTGCAGAGGATAAGTTTCCAGCTTATATCATGATGCTGCTAGAAGAAAACACAAAAAAGACCAGTTCCGATTGGAACTGATCCTTTGAAAAGCTTGGCGGCGTCCTACTCTCACAGGGGGAAACCCCCAACTACCATCGGCGCTGAAGAGCTTAACTTCCGTGTTCGGTATGGGAACGGGTGTGACCTCTTCGCTATCGCCACCAAACCTGATGGAGAGAATGTTCTCTCAAAACTAGATAACAACGTTCATTTTTCACATTAGAATATAGGTTAAGTCCTCGATCTATTAGTATCTGTCAGCTCCACGTGTCACCACGCTTCCACCTCAGACCTATCAACCTGATCATCTTTCAGGGATCTTACTTCCTTGCGGAATGGGAAATCTCATCTTGAGGGGGGCTTCATGCTTAGATGCTTTCAGCACTTATCCCGTCCGCACATAGCTACCCAGCGATGCCCTTGGCAGAACAACTGGTACACCAGCGGTGCGTCCATCCCGGTCCTCTCGTACTAAGGACAGCTCCTCTCAAATTTCCTGCGCCCGCGACGGATAGGGACCGAACTGTCTCACGACGTTCTGAACCCAGCTCGCGTACCGCTTTAATGGGCGAACAGCCCAACCCTTGGGACCGACTACAGCCCCAGGATGCGATGAGCCGACATCGAGGTGCCAAACCTCCCCGTCGATGTGGACTCTTGGGGGAGATAAGCCTGTTATCCCCGGGGTAGCTTTTATCCGTTGAGCGATGGCCCTTCCATGCGGAACCACCGGATCACTAAGCCCGACTTTCGTCCCTGCTCGACTTGTAGGTCTCGCAGTCAAGCTCCCTTGTGCCTTTACACTCTGCGAATGATTTCCAACCATTCTGAGGGAACCTTTGGGCGCCTCCGTTACATTTTAGGAGGCGACCGCCCCAGTCAAACTGCCCACCTGACACTGTCTCCCTGCCCGATAAGGGCAACGGGTTAGAAGGTCAATACAGCCAGGGTAGTATCCCACCGATGCCTCCACCGAAGCTAGCGCTCCGGTTTCCAAGGCTCCTACCTATCCTGTACAAGCTGTACCAACATTCAATATCAGGCTGCAGTAAAGCTCCACGGGGTCTTTCCGTCCTGTCGCGGGTAACCTGCATCTTCACAGGTACTATAATTTCACCGAGTCTCTCGTTGAGACAGTGCCCAGATCGTTGCGCCTTTCGTGCGGGTCGGAACTTACCCGACAAGGAATTTCGCTACCTTAGGACCGTTATAGTTACGGCCGCCGTTTACTGGGGCTTCAATTCGCACCTTCGCTTACGCTAAGCGCTCCTCTTAACCTTCCAGCACCGGGCAGGCGTCAGCCCCTATACTTCGCCTTACGGCTTCGCAGAGACCTGTGTTTTTGCTAAACAGTCGCCTGGGCCTATTCACTGCGGCTTCTCGGGGCTTTAACACCCTAAGAAGCACCCCTTCTCCCGAAGTTACGGGGTCATTTTGCCGAGTTCCTTAACGAGAGTTCTCTCGATCACCTTAGGATTCTCTCCTCGCCTACCTGTGTCGGTTTGCGGTACGGGCACCTCTCACCTCGCTAGAGGCTTTTCTTGGCAGTGTGGAATCAGGAACTTCGCTACTAAATTTCGCTCGCCATCACAGCTCAGCCTTCACGGGAAACGGATTTGCCTATTTCCCAGCCTAACTGCTTGGACGCGGATATCCAATACCGCGCTTACCCTATCCTCCTGCGTCCCCCCATTGCTCAAATGGTGAGGAGGTGGTACAGGAATATCAACCTGTTGTCCATCGCCTACGCCTTTCGGCCTCGGCTTAGGTCCCGACTAACCCTGAGCGGACGAGCCTTCCTCAGGAAACCTTAGGCATTCGGTGGACGGGATTCTCACCCGTCTTTCGCTACTCATACCGGCATTCTCACTTCTAAGCGCTCCACCAGTCCTTCCGGTCTGACTTCACTGCACTTAGAACGCTCTCCTACCACTGTTCGTAAGAACAGTCCGCAGCTTCGGTGATACGTTTAGCCCCGGTACATTTTCGGCGCAGAGTCACTCGACCAGTGAGCTATTACGCACTCTTTAAATGGTGGCTGCTTCTAAGCCAACATCCTGGTTGTCTAAGCAACTCCACATCCTTTTCCACTTAACGTATACTTTGGGACCTTAGCTGGCGGTCTGGGCTGTTTCCCTTTCGACTACGGATCTTATCACTCGCAGTCTGACTCCCAAGGATAAGTCATCGGCATTCGGAGTTTGACTGAATTCGGTAACCCGGTAGGGGCCCCTAGTCCAATCAGTGCTCTACCTCCGAGACTCTTACCTTGAGGCTAGCCCTAAAGCTATTTCGGAGAGAACCAGCTATCTCCAGGTTCGATTGGCATTTCACCCCTACCCACACCTCATCCCCGCACTTTTCAACGTGCGTGGGTTCGGGCCTCCATTCAGTGTTACCTGAACTTCACCCTGGACATGGGTAGATCACCTGGTTTCGGGTCTACGACCACGTACTCATGCGCCCTATTCAGACTCGCTTTCGCTGCGGCTCCGCATCTTCTGCTTAACCTTGCACGGGATCGTAACTCGCCGGTTCATTCTACAAAAGGCACGCCATCACCCGTTAACGGGCTCTGACTACTTGTAGGCACACGGTTTCAGGATCTATTTCACTCCCCTTCCGGGGTGCTTTTCACCTTTCCCTCACGGTACTGGTTCACTATCGGTCACTAGGGAGTATTTAGCCTTGGGAGATGGTCCTCCCGGATTCCGACGGAATTTCACGTGTTCCGCCGTACTCAGGATCCACTCTGGAGAGAACAACATTTCAGTTACAGGGCTGTTACCTTCTTTGGCGGGCCTTTCCAGACCTCTTCGCTTATATCGTTCCTTTGTAACTCCGTATAGAGTGTCCTACAACCCCAAGAGGCAAGCCTCTTGGTTTGGGCTGTTCCCGTTTCGCTCGCCGCTACTCAGGGAATCGCATTTGCTTTCTCTTCCTCCGGGTACTTAGATGTTTCAGTTCCCCGGGTATGCCTTCTCATACTCTATGTATTCAAGTATGGATACTACTCCATTACGAGCAGTGGGTTTCCCCATTCGGAAATCTCCGGATCAAAGCTTGCTTACAGCTCCCCGAAGCATATCGGTGTTCGTCCCGTCCTTCATCGGCTCCTAGTGCCAAGGCATCCACCGTGCGCCCTTTCTAACTTAACCATTTCTTACTTTAGAAAGAATCACTATGTGTGATGAACTTTGCATTGCATTCAATGTGAATGTATTACTTATTGTTATCTAGTTTTCAAAGAACACGTTGGTGGAGCCTAGCGGGATCGAACCGCTGACCTCCTGCGTGCAAGGCAGGCGCTCTCCCAGCTGAGCTAAGGCCCCGATTTAATAGAAGATGGTGGGCCTGAGTGGACTCGAACCACCGACCTCACGCTTATCAGGCGTGCGCTCTAACCAGCTGAGCTACAGGCCCATCTTTCATATCGAAGATATGATGTTGTAGGATCTTTTGCAAGTTCCTTCAAAACTAAACAAGACGAAAAACGTACGCTGCTCCATATATCCTTAGAAAGGAGGTGATCCAGCCGCACCTTCCGATACGGCTACCTTGTTACGACTTCACCCCAATCATCTGCCCCACCTTCGGCGGCTGGCTCCATAAAGGTTACCTCACCGACTTCGGGTGTTGCAAACTCTCGTGGTGTGACGGGCGGTGTGTACAAGGCCCGGGAACGTATTCACCGCGGCATGCTGATCCGCGATTACTAGCGATTCCAGCTTCACGCAGTCGAGTTGCAGACTGCGATCCGAACTGAGAACAGATTTGTGGGATTGGCTAAACCTTGCGGTCTCGCAGCCCTTTGTTCTGTCCATTGTAGCACGTGTGTAGCCCAGGTCATAAGGGGCATGATGATTTGACGTCATCCCCACCTTCCTCCGGTTTGTCACCGGCAGTCACCTTAGAGTGCCCAACTGAATGCTGGCAACTAAGATCAAGGGTTGCGCTCGTTGCGGGACTTAACCCAACATCTCACGACACGAGCTGACGACAACCATGCACCACCTGTCACTCTGTCCCCGAAGGGAAAGCCCTATCTCTAGGGTTGTCAGAGGATGTCAAGACCTGGTAAGGTTCTTCGCGTTGCTTCGAATTAAACCACATGCTCCACCGCTTGTGCGGGCCCCCGTCAATTCCTTTGAGTTTCAGTCTTGCGACCGTACTCCCCAGGCGGAGTGCTTAATGCGTTAGCTGCAGCACTAAGGGGCGGAAACCCCCTAACACTTAGCACTCATCGTTTACGGCGTGGACTACCAGGGTATCTAATCCTGTTCGCTCCCCACGCTTTCGCTCCTCAGCGTCAGTTACAGACCAGAGAGTCGCCTTCGCCACTGGTGTTCCTCCACATCTCTACGCATTTCACCGCTACACGTGGAATTCCACTCTCCTCTTCTGCACTCAAGTTTCCCAGTTTCCAATGACCCTCCCCGGTTGAGCCGGGGGCTTTCACATCAGACTTAAGAAACCGCCTGCGAGCCCTTTACGCCCAATAATTCCGGACAACGCTTGCCACCTACGTATTACCGCGGCTGCTGGCACGTAGTTAGCCGTGGCTTTCTGGTTAGGTACCGTCAAGGTGCAAGCAGTTACTCTTGCACTTGTTCTTCCCTAACAACAGAGCTTTACGATCCGAAAACCTTCATCACTCACGCGGCGTTGCTCCGTCAGACTTTCGTCCATTGCGGAAGATTCCCTACTGCTGCCTCCCGTAGGAGTCTGGGCCGTGTCTCAGTCCCAGTGTGGCCGATCACCCTCTCAGGTCGGCTACGCATCGTCGCCTTGGTGAGCCGTTACCTCACCAACTAGCTAATGCGCCGCGGGTCCATCTGTAAGTGACAGCCGAAACCGTCTTTCATCCTTGAACCATGCGGTTCAAGGAACTATCCGGTATTAGCTCCGGTTTCCCGGAGTTATCCCAGTCTTACAGGCAGGTTACCCACGTGTTACTCACCCGTCCGCCGCTAACATCCGGGAGCAACCTCCCTTCTGTCCGCTCGACTTGCATGTATTAGGCACGCCGCCAGCGTTCGTCCTGAGCCAGGATCAAACTCTCCGAAAAAGTACAAAACCGAAGTTTTGTTTTTCGTCAGCGTTTGACTGACTACCTATGATGTATCATAGGATTTTTTTATAAAAACTCGAATTAACAGGTACGTTTTGTCTTGTTTAGTTTTCAAAGAACTTGTTTGTCACTCTCTCAAAGCGACCACTTAAATATATCATATATCTCTATCAATAGTCAACATTTTTCTTGAAAAACATTTTATTTTTTTAAGAAGTTTTTGTTATGAAAGAGATAAAAAATAGAGCCTCTTTTTGCTCCTTTGAAAGATTAACACATATCTATGAAAAAAGCATTATAAACTTCAAAAAAAATCATGTTTTTTCAAAAAAAAATAAAGCCGGTGAAAAACCGGCTTTATCTTTACTCAGATTGCTCTTGATCTGACTCTACATTTTCTACGTTTTCTTCACTATTCTCTTCATCGTCTTCTGGTGATTGTTCTACTAATGCCACTGTAGCGACATGTTCATCATCACCTAGACGGATCAGACGGACACCTTGAGTGACTCGGCCTGTTGTGGAGATATCTGAAACAGCCATACGGATGATGACACCACTACCTGTAATAATCATCAAGTCTTCTTCAGCTTCAGCGTTAGTCGCCTTCACTGCAACAAGCGGACCGTTGTTGTCAGTGATCTTGCACGTTTTCAGACCTTTACCACCACGGCTTTGGACACGATATTCTTTTTCAGGCGTTAATTTACCATAACCTTTTTCAGTTACGATCAATACATTTGCATCTGGCTCAAGGATTTCCATTCCAACGACGATGTCATCCTCAGAAAGTGTGATCCCTTTAACTCCAGCTGCTGTACGTCCCATTTCACGAACATCTGTCTCGTCGAAACGAATGAGCATTCCTTTTTTCGTTCCGATGATGATTTGTTTTTCACCATTGGTTAAACGAACAGCCATCAATTCATCTTCATCACGCAGGCTGAGTGCAATCAAACCGTTGTTACGGATGTTTGCAAATTGAGACAATGACGTTCGTTTCGATACACCGTGTCTTGTTGTAAAGAAGAGATACGAATCTTCATCAAATTCGCTGACTGGAATAATGGCGTTTATCCACTCTCCCTTTTCTACTTCAAGAAGGTTAATAATCGGAATCCCTTTCGCTGTTCGTCCGAATTCAGGGATCTCATAGCCCTTCGCTCGATAGACCTTCCCTTTATTAGAGAAGAAGAGAATCGTATCGTGCGTAGATGTTGAGATCAGCTGTTCAACGAAATCATCTTCGTTGGTTCCCATTCCTTGTACACCTTTACCGCCTCTTTTTTGACTGCGGTATGTTGATGCAGGCAGGCGCTTAATATAACCATTATGAGTCAGTGTGATCACAATATTTTCAACAGGAATCAAATCTTCGTCTTCGATTGTTTCTATACCCGCTGTCACAATTTCTGTGCGGCGCGTATCATTGAAGCGTTCTTTGATTTCTGTTAATTCTTCTCTAATGATTTCTAGAACTTTCTCATTGTCTGCTAGAATGGCTTTCAATTCAGCAATCAATTCAACAAGCCCTTTGTATTCATCTTCTATTTTCTCTCTTTCTAAACCAGTCAAACGCTGGAGTCGCATATCGAGAATGGCCTGTGCTTGTTTTTCAGACAAGCTATAGTTTTCCATCAAACCATTTCTTGCAATTTCAGCAGTTTGAGAGCCTCTAATTAAGGCAATGACCTCATCTAAGTGATCAAGCGCAATTCTTAAGCCTTCTAAAATATGAGCTCTTGCTTCCGCTTTACGCAATTCATACGCCGTTCTTCGACGAATGATCACTTTCTGATGCTCAAGGTAATATTCAAGACATTGTTTGAGAGACAACACTTTCGGCTGTCCATCAACAAGTGCAAGCAAGTTAATACCGAAGGACGTTTGAAGTGTCGTTTGTTTATAAAGATTGTTTAATAGAACATGGACGTTTGCGTCTCTTCGCAGTTCAATGACAATTCTCATTCCATTACGGTCAGATTCATCACGAAGATCTGTAATGCCATCAATCTTTTTATCACGGACAAGGTCAGCGATTTTTTCGATCAAACGAGCTTTATTAACCTGGTAAGGAATCTCGTTGATGATAATGCGCTGCTTACCACTAGATGTTTCTTCGATATTTGACTTTGCACGTAATGTAATAGAGCCGCGTCCTGTTTCATACGCTTTACGAATACCGCTTCGGCCAATGATTTGTCCAGCAGTTGGGAAGTCTGGACCTGGAATGATGTCCATTAGTTCCTGTGTCGTCATTTCAGGATTTTGACTAATTGCCAATACCCCATCAATCACTTCACCTAGTTGGTGAGGCGGGATATTCGTTGCCATCCCTACAGCGATTCCAGTTGCCCCGTTCACTAATAAGTTCGGGAACCTAGCAGGCATAACGACTGGCTCTCTTTCACTGCCATCGTAGTTATCTTGATAATCAATGGTGTCCTTTGTGATATCGCGCAGGATCTCCATCGAAATTTTAGATAGACGTGCCTCGGTATAACGCATGGCTGCTGCACCGTCTCCATCGACAGAACCAAAGTTCCCGTGCCCTTCAACCAGCATATTACGATAGTTGAAATCTTGCGCCATCCGAACCATCGCTTCATATACAGCGCTATCACCGTGAGGGTGGTACTTACCGATAACTTCCCCAACGATACGTGCAGATTTCTTAAATGGTTTATCACTTGTCATACCTAGGTCATTCATCGCATACAAAATTCTTCGATGCACGGGCTTCAATCCGTCTCGCACATCTGGTAATGCACGCGAAACAATAACACTCATTGCATAATCTAAAAAGGACGTACGCATTTCATGGCTAATATTCACTTCGCGTACATTTGGTGTATGTTGTTCACTCACTATAAGAACCTCCCTTTACGTATCACATGAAATAAATTATGTGGGAGTAAATATGTATTTATCTTCACAAGACTATTCTCCATTATATCAATAATCTTGCCTTTATACACATTTATTTACTAGAAAATCGACGAAACGCAGAAAACCAGGACATTCGTTTCACGCCCCTGTTTCTTGAAAAACAACCTTATTCCAAACAAGAAATAAGGTTGCTCTCAAGGGGGGATACCTATCTAAATATCAAGATTTTTTACGTATTGTGCATTTTCTTCGATAAAGTTACGTCTCGGCTCTACTTTATCTCCCATTAGCATTTCAAAAGTCTCATCAGCATCGATTGCATCCTCAAGTGTCACTTGAAGAAGTGTTCTCGCATCAGGATCCATTGTTGTTTCCCAAAGCTGAGTAGCATTCATCTCTCCAAGACCTTTATAACGCTGAAGTCCAGGTTTCGGTGTTTGAGGCAGTGTTTTTAACAGTTCATCTAGCTGTTTATCGTTATACACGTATTCAACACGCTTTCCTTGCTGCACTTTATATAAAGGCGGCTGTGCAATATACACATAACCGTTTTCAATGATTTCACGCATGTAGCGATAGAAGAATGTTAGGAGTAGCGTCCGAATATGCGCTCCATCAACATCAGCATCAGTCATGATCACAATTTTGTGATAACGTGCTTTCTCTAAAGTGAAGTCTTCTCCGATTCCAGTCCCTAGCGCTGTAATCATTGAACGAACCTCGTTGTTAGATAAAATTTTATCTAGTCGTGCTTTTTCAACGTTTAGGATCTTCCCTCTTAACGGTAAGATCGCTTGGAAATGTCGATCACGACCTTGCTTAGCAGATCCGCCCGCAGAATCTCCCTCTACGATATAAAGCTCAGAGATGGAAGGATCTTTAGAAGAACAGTCTGCCAGTTTCCCAGGCAAGCTAGAGACTTCCAGTGCACTTTTACGTCTTGTCAGCTCACGTGCCTTTTTGGCAGCCATTCTTGCACGAGCTGCCATCACACCTTTCTCCACAATTTTCTTTGCAGCATCAGGGTTCTCTAGGAGGAATTTCTCAAGTGCTTCGGAGAAGAGGGAGTCGGTAATGGTTCTTGCTTCTGAGTTACCGAGCTTTGTCTTCGTTTGTCCTTCGAATTGAGGGTCTGGATGTTTGATAGAGATAATGGCTGTTAAGCCTTCTCGTACATCTTCACCGCTCAAATTCGAGTCACCATCTTTGAATACGCCATTTTTACGAGCATAATCATTGATCACACGCGTCAGACCTGTTTTAAAGCCTGCTTCATGTGTTCCGCCTTCATATGTGTTGATGTTGTTGGCGAAAGAATAAATATTGCTTGTATAGGAATCGTTGTATTGCAGTGCAACTTCAACGGTGATTCCGTCTTTTTCACCCTCGATGTAAACTGGTTCTTCATGAACGACTTCCTTCGAGCGATTCAAATGTTCTACATAGCTCTTAATACCGCCTTCATAGCAGTATTCGTTTCTTCGCTCTTTGCCTTCACGTAAGTCTTCAATGATGATGTTGACGCCTTTTGTTAAGAAAGCTAACTCACGTACACGGTTAGCAAGTGTGTCGTAATCAAATTCAATGGTTTCAGTGAAAATTTCTGGATCTGGCACAAAATGAGTGGTTGTCCCTGTTACATCTGTTTCACCAATGATCTCTAAATCTCCAACTGGAACACCGCGTTTGAATTGTTGATAATGAATTTTCCCATCACGGTATACGGTCACGTCTAAGGTCGTAGATAACGCATTAACAACAGATGCCCCTACACCATGCAAACCGCCAGATACTTTATAACCGCTGCCGTCAAATTTACCACCAGCGTGAAGAACCGTCATAATCACTTCTACAGCAGGACGTCCCATTTTCTCATGAATCCCAACAGGAATTCCGCGGCCGTTATCTTTCACTGTGATGCTATTATCTTTTTCAATTTGCACTGTAATGTCTGTACAATAACCAGCTAAAGCCTCATCAATACTGTTGTCGACAATTTCCCATACAAGATGGTGAAGTCCTTTTGCACTGGTTGACCCAATGTACATTCCTGGACGTTTTCTAACCGCTTCTAGTCCTTCGAGCACCTGTATCTGATTTTCATCATAACTATTATGTTGCTGTTCCATTGCCACGTACATTCACCTACACTTTTCTTAAACGATATATTTATATGAATTGAGCTTTTAGACTTCAATTTCAATCACAAATGAAGCACGTTTTTTGAGCGTGCTTGAGGAAAGAGGAGAGTAATAAACAGATTTAGTTGTGACGACGATGGATTTGGGTGTCCCTTGTGACAACGAAATGATTTGTTCTTCTTGTTTTTGAAGAAATTCCTCTACAACAGAAGATGACCTCATTTTGTAATCAACAATTGCGACAATCTCTCGTGTAGAAACAACACAATCATCACCTAAATGAATATACAAGACCCACACCTCATTTATCAGTCAATTACTTTTCCACTGGCTACTCTGAAAATTTCCGCTTCTTTCAAGGTGGCGTGATCGATGCCTTCAACACTCGTAGTGGTGACGAAGGTCTGTACACGTCCCTGAATGGTATGGAGCAAATGAGACTGTCTGTAATCATCAAGTTCAGATAAAACATCATCGAGCAGAAGAATTGGGTATTCACCGATTTCTTCATGAATCAGATCAATTTCTGCCAGCTTTAGTGAAAGAGCTGTTGTTCTTTGCTGCCCTTGAGAGCCATATGTCTGAACATCCCGACCATTCACAAAGAAAAGAAGATCATCTCTGTGAGGCCCCCATAGCGTCACCCCTCGGTCTATTTCTCTGTCTCTTAGTTTCTGAAACGATTCTTCATAGCTATTTTTTATTTTCGACAAGTCTGACGCTTCTGATACCTCTATGGCCGTCTGGTATTGGAGCGTGAGCGTTTCCAGCTCTCTTGAAATCCCAAAATGCAGCGGCTGCGCCCATTTTTCGAGCTGTTTCGTAAAAGTCAGTCGTCTTTTGACAACCTTCGCTGCCGCATCAATCAACTGCTCTGTTAAAATCTCCAGCATCGCTTGATCCGTTTGCTTTCTTGTTTGCAATTGTTTCAAGTAATGATTTCGCTGAGTGAGGATTTTTTGATAGAGCGATAAATCATGCAAGTAGACAGCAGACACTTGTCCAATCTCCATGTCGAGGAATCTTCTGCGGATTTGCGGGCTACCTTTCACAAGGCTGAGATCCTCTGGTGCAAACATGATGGTGTTCAAGGCACCAACATAATGACTGAGTTTCTGTTGTTCAATGTGATTGACCTTGCCCTTTTTTCCTTTTTTTGAGATCACGAGCTGCATGGGGAGTGGACCATTTTTTTTGATGACTCTACCTTCTATTTTAGCATAGTCTTCGTCCCATCGGATAAGTTCTTTATCATTTGACGTACGATGAGACTTTGCCATCGACAATACATAGATCGCTTCCATCAGGTTCGTTTTACCTTGGGCGTTCTCACCAATCATCACATTCACCTTATTGTCGAATTGAAGCTCGGTGTGTTCATAGTTTCGGTATGAAGTTAACGCCAGACTTTGAATGTACATGTATTGTCACCCGTTTCTAATTCACAACTTGAAATGTGCCGTGACCTTCTATCTCGACAACATCACCTGGGTATAATTTGCGTCCCCGTCTATTATCTGGCTCTTGATTGATGAACACCTCATGTTCACTTAAAAACCACTTCGCCATTCCACCAGATTGAATGACTTCGGCTAATTTCAAAAACTGCCCTAATGTAATCATTTCTGTTTCAATCGTTATCAGATTAGGCATTGTATCGACCTCTTTCAATATCACTAATATCTAATTGTACTAAAAAACAAGACAAGAAGGAAAGGGGGAAAGCGAACTGGGATGAAAGAAAGCTGAGGAAACGAGGAAAAAAGCTGCTGTGCGCTCACACAGCAGCCATTTTAGACCAAATTAATACGTTCTAACTGGAAGAATCAATTGCAAAATGGAATCATCATTTGGCGTGCGTAATAGGAATGGTCTCATTGCGCCAGTGAAACTGACATGAATCTCTGTTCCCTCTAAAACCTTTAAAGCATCAAGCATATATTTCGGGCTGAAAGAGATTTTGAGATCCTCCCCTTTAATGTCATCTGCTTGCACCGTTTCAACTACTTTACCGATTTCAGGCGAATTAGAAGAGATTTCAAGGCTTTGCGCAGGATCAGCAGAAAGCTTCACAACGTTGTTACGCCCTTCTCTTGCTAAAAGTGACGCGCGATCAATCGCTTGAAGGAATTCTTTCGTATTCACCACTACATCCGTTTTACTTTCTTGCGGAATGAGGCGAGCTGTATCTGGGTAATTACCATCCAGCAATCTTGAGAAGAATAGCACGTTCTGTGCTTTAAAGAGAACCTGCGTCTCCGTAATGACGATGCTTACAAGATCTTGTCCATCATCAAGAATTTTACTTAGCTCTGTTAAACTCTTTCCTGGAATGACCACATTGTACGAGCTTTCCTCGTTAATATCCAACTTCGCTTTTCTTAAAGCAAGACGATGGCTATCCGTTGCTGTGCATATTAATTCACCTTTTTCAACCTTCCAGTTTACACCTGTCAAGATAGGTCGTGTTTCTGAGGTGGACACTGCGAAAACCGTTTGACGGATAAGGTTTTTAAGCAAATCTGTTGGAATTTGAAAAGCATGATGCTCTTCAATTTGTGGCAGATGCGGATATTCTTCAGCATCTAAACCGTTTAAATTAAATTCTGCTGAACCAGAGCGGATGATGGTCAGATGATTTTGTTCTACCTCAATTTCGACAGTAGACATAGGCAGTTTCTTAACGATTTCGCTAAAGAAGCGGGCTTGCAGCACAATACTTCCCGGTCGATCAATTGTAATGACTTCTAAATCTCCATCTCTTTGAGGAATAAAAGATTCGATTGAGATATCAGAATCGCTCCCTGTGAGAGAAACCCCTTCATCAGATGCAACAATTTTAATCCCTGTCAAAATAGGAATCGTTGTTCTAGAGGATACGGCCTTTAATACATCTTGGACACTTTCAACAAGACGATCTTTTTGAATCGTGAATTTCATAGTGGTCCTCCTAATTTTTCTTAATGACATATATATATTTATTTAATAAAAATCGTAGAAGTACTAGTAGGGCTTGTGAATATGTGGATAAGTCAGTAGAAAGAAAGGAAAGACAGCCTATCCACATGTGGACAGACTGTGTATGACTATGCTCTAGTTATTCACATTTTCCCGTACTTATTATATCAGCTAGGTTATTTTAATTGTTCTTTTATTTCTTTGACATGCTGCTGAAGCTGTTCATCCTCAACCATTAATTTCGAAATCTTCTCATGAGCATGAATGACAGTCGTATGATCACGACCTCCAAATTCTTCTCCTATTTTAGGCAGAGAGGAGTCGGTCATTTCTCTAGAGAGATACATGGCAATTTGTCTTGGATAAGCAACTGACTTCGTACGTTTCTTCGCTTTGAAATCCTCTAAACGAATATTAAATTGCTGCCCTACAATTCTTTGAATATCTTTAATTGTAATCACCTTAGGTTTCGATGAAGGAATGATGTCCTTTAGGGCTTCAGCTGCTAGATCAGCATTGATGTCTTTATTGATTAAAGAAGAGTAAGCAACAACACGAATCAAAGCACCTTCCAGTTCCCGAATGTTGCTGTCAATTTGATTGGCAATATAAAGCATGACTTCATTCGGAATGTCTAAACCTTCTGCTTTTGCTTTTTTACGTAAGATCGCAATACGCGTTTCTAGATCTGGTGGGGTAATGTCTGTAATTAAGCCCCATTCGAATCGAGAGCGTAATCTGTCTTCAAGTGTCGGAATTTCCTTTGGCGGCCGGTCACTAGAAATGACGATTTGCTTACTTTCTTCGTGAAGTGTGTTGAATGTATGGAAAAACTCTTCTTGTGTTTGTTCTTTTCCTGCTAAAAATTGAATATCATCTATCAAAAGCACATCTACATTCCGATAGCGATTACGGAAATCGACTGCTTTGTTGTCCCGGATTGAGTTGATAAATTCATTTGTAAATTTTTCAGATGATAGATAGACCACTTTGGCTGATGGATTATGGTCGATGACGTAATGACCGATCGCATGCATTAAGTGAGTCTTTCCTAAACCAACGCCCCCATAAATAAAAAGCGGGTTATATGCTTTTGCTGGTGCTTCTGCGACTGCAAGTGAAGCTGCATGAGCAAAACGGTTGCCTGAACCAATAACAAAAGTATCAAATGTATATTTTGGATTCAGCATATTTTGTGGAATTTCAACGGGTTCTTCTTTCGACATTTTTTTGATTGGAGATTTTGGCATGGCTTCCTCTTCGTCCTGATTTTGAGGAATGATAAATTTGATGCTGAGCTCTTCGCCTGTCAGTTCATAGATGGTATCTGCAATTAAGTGAAGGTATCTTGACTCGAGCCAATCCCTCGCAAATTCATTAGGTGCAGTAATAGTCAGCGTATCTCCTTGAAGAGAATGGGCTTTAGTGGATTTCATCCATGTTTCAAAACTAGGTTTGCTCAATTTTGTCTCTATTTTTTGAAGTGCTTTATTCCACAGATCCAAAATATTTTCCATAAGGCTTCTCCCCCTCCTTTTCTTTTTAAAATGACCAGTATCAAACTGTTATAGAACACGAAAAAGAGCAAATGGTCATCACCATTCGTGCACATACTTTGTTGAAAACAATTAATATAGTAGAAAAACGTCTTTTCGACAAATTACACAGGTTGTGGATAAACAATTCAACAAGCTGTGTAATAACTTTCCACAGGTTATCCACAAATTGTGGATAAGATAAATAGGCCAGATAAGTAATTAAGAGTTAAAACACAAATATAATATCAAAATAAACAAGATGGTGCAATGGGTGTCACAAACTTATCCACACACTTTACATCCTGTTGAAAAATAATTATCCACATAGGTTATTTGTGTGAAAAAAATGTCGATAATGGATGTGGATAGTCAAAATATGCCGGAAAAATATCCACAACCTTGTTTTGAAGGTTTTTTTGAAGGAAAAAAAGAATAAAATGCTGGAAACTAAAAAAGAAGGTTTCTTCACTTGATAACTTGTGTTATGCTTATAAGGTTGATAATAAGAGTTTTATCATTGATATTGACAATCGATGGGTTACACAAATATAATGAGTTAGACTGTCTTAAACAGCTATTCCTCAGGGAGGTGTCATAAATGAAAAGAACGTTTCAACCAAATAACCGTAAGCGTAGTAAAGTTCATGGCTTCCGCAGCCGTATGAGTTCTAAAAACGGACGTCTAGTTTTAAAGCGACGCCGCAGCAAAGGTAGAAAAAAATTATCAGCTTAGGCCACTGAATAATGTCAGTGGTCTTTTTTACATAAAATCGTAAATGAACTGTCAGTTTTTATCGGAGTGGAAGAAAACATGAAGAAGCGAAACAGGCTAAAAAAAAATGAAGAGTTCCAAACAGTGTTCAAAAAAGGTCAATCAATGGCTAATCGCCAATTCGTCATTTATCAGCTGGACCAACCAAATCAAGAAGAACTGCGTTTAGGATTGTCTGTCAGTAAGAAGATAGGTAATGCAGTGATAAGAAACCGGATTAAACGATTGATCCGTCAGGTGTTCTTAGAGGAAGGTCATAAGCTAAAGCAAGAAAAAGACTACATTGTTATCGCACGAAAACCAGCAAGCGAATTGACCTTTGAAGAAACAAAGAAGTCTCTCCAGCATTTATTTAGAAAATCCGCTGTTTATCAACAACAACCGAAAAAGTCTTCGTAATAGAAACTTTCGTTGAATCAATTTTTAAAAGCGCTTCCTTCATCTAGTGAATTAAAATGAAACCACCACTTTGTAATGAAAAAATGTTACCATACTGATTAGGTGAGTCACTTTCGTAATCAATTCCAACTTAAATAAAGTTTGAAGTAATGGGAGGAATCTTGTTGAAAAGGCGATTATTACTAATATTTAGCTTGATTGGCGTGTTGGTTCTATTGGCAGGATGTACACAAATCAATGAACCAATCACATCAGATAGTAAGGGATTCTGGAATTCTTACATTGTATACCCGCTATCTCAATTAATCACTTACATGGCAAACTTAACTGGTGAAAACTATGGTGTAGCGATTATTATTGTAACTCTTTTAATTCGTTTGCTCATTTTACCATTAATGATTAAACAATTAAGAAGTACAAAAGCAATGCAAGCACTTCAGCCAGAACTAAAGAAGCTTCGTGAAAAATATAGTTCAAAAGATCAAAAAACACAGCAGCAGCTTCAACAGGAAACAATGGCTCTTTTCCAAAAGAATGGTGTAAATCCATTAGCAGGGTGTTTCCCAATCTTAATTCAAATGCCAATCTTAATTGGTTTTTATCATGCGATCATGAGAACAGCTGAAATCAAGAAACATACTTTCTTATGGTTTGACTTAGGCAGTCCAGATCCATTATTCTTGTTACCGATTATTGCAGGTGTAGCTACTTTTATTCAGCAGAAGCTAATGATGGCTGGAAATCCCTCGGACAACCCTCAAATGGCGATTATGCTTTGGGTGATGCCGATTATGATCATTGTATTTGCAATCAGTTTCCCAGCGGCACTTTCACTGTACTGGGTTGTAGGTAACATTTTCATGATCATTCAAACTTTGGTCATTAAAACACCTCAAGTAAAAGTTGATACAAAAGAAAAAGCTGGCGGGAACAAAAAATGAAGGAAATAACTGCTGTCGGTCGCACAGTCGAAGAAGCAGTAGATTCCGGACTGAAACAAATTCAACTACTACAAGAAGAAGTGGATATCACAATAGTAGATGAAGGAAACAAAGGGTTTTTAGGATTATTTGGTAAAAGACAAGCTGTTGTCAAGTTAGTAGAAAAGCGAGATGCGCTCAAATTAGCAACACAGTATTTAGATAAAATTGTTAAATCAATTGATCCTAAAGCAAACATTGTTTCGAAAAAAGAAACGAAAAAGATCTCTTTTCACATTGATGGAGACAAAACTTCATTAATGATTGGAAAAAGAGGACAAACACTGTACTCTTTAGAAACCTTGGTGCAGTTAGTGTTTAATCGTTATTCTGATCAGTATCATCATATTACAATTGATATTGGAGATTATAGGAAGAAACGACAAGAAGCACTTGAACAATACGCAATCAAAACGGCAAATCGTGTTTTAAAAACGAAGAGAAAGGTTCATTTAGAACCGATGCCTTCGAATGAACGAAAAGTCGTTCATGATACGATTGCAGCATTTTCTAAAGAACTTGCCACGGCATCCGAAGATACAGGCACCAAGCGTCATGTTGTGATGCTTTATAAAAAATAGCAGAAAGGCTAAGATTCAGCAAAGCTGGATTTTAGTCTTTTTTTATTGAAAAATTACCTTTTAATAGTAGATATCTCCTTTATTTCTAAAAAGTTAGTGTGTTATTTAGATCGAAAACGTCATTTTCCCTTAGTTGCAAAGGGAGAAGGGCGTTTTAATTTATTGGATTTAGGTGTAAGATGTGAAGACAAGTTTAGAACGTCGTTATTCACATGTGGATAAGTTAAGTGTTAAAATAGACAGGGTGCAAAACTGTGGATAATTAAATGTGGGCTACTTTCGCTTCGCATGCATTTATGGTATCTTTAAATTTTGGATTAAGCGTTTTTGATATAGAGATGGGCAACGTCCATTTAATAGATATAAGACTGTCTATTGAATAGAGAAAGAGGTGAATGAGCGGTGGATACAATTGCAGCAATTTCTACACCAATGGGTGAAGGGGCAATTGCCATTATACGTTTAAGTGGGCCTGATGCAGTTCAGATTGCTGATCGCATGTATAAGGGGCCTAAGGAGAAAAAACTTGTATCAGTGGATTCTCATACAATTCATTATGGTCATATTGTAGATTCAAGTACCGAGCAAGTGATAGAAGAGGTCATGGTGTCTGTATTAAGAGCGCCAAAAACATTTACGAGAGAAGACGTTATTGAGATCAACTGCCATGGCGGAATTGTCACGGTCAATAAAGTCTTGCAGCTTGCTTTAAAAGAAGGAGCGAGATTAGCGGAGCCAGGTGAGTTTACAAAACGTGCTTTCCTAAATGGAAGAATCGACTTGTCACAAGCAGAAGCCGTAATGGACTTGATTCGTGCAAAAACTGACCGTGCGATGAATGTCGCAATTACTCAAATGGAGGGACGTCTCTCCGGTTTGATTAAACGTCTTCGTGGTGAGATATTGGAGACACTTGCCCATGTAGAAGTGAATATTGATTATCCAGAGTATGACGATGTTGAAGAAATGACACATCGAGTCTTAGTTGAAAAGGCGACATCTGTGAAAAAGGAAATTGAATCGCTTCTAACGACTTCACAGCAGGGGAAAATCCTACGTGAGGGCTTATCTACTGTTATTATTGGAAGGCCAAATGTTGGGAAGTCTTCCTTATTAAATAGTCTTGTTCAGGAAACAAAGGCGATTGTGACCGATATTCCTGGAACAACCAGAGATGTCATCGAGGAATATGTGAATGTAAGAGGAGTACCGCTCCGTTTAGTAGATACTGCGGGTATACGTGAGACTGAAGACATTGTTGAGCGTATTGGGGTCGAGCGATCAAGACAGGTCTTAAAAGAAGCTGACCTGATTTTACTTGTGCTCAATTATAGTGAAGAGTTATCTGAGGAAGATATTAAGCTATTTGAGGCTGTCTCAGGTATGGATATTATTGTGATTGTCAATAAGACAGATCTTGAGCCTAAACTTGATGTAGAAAAGGTAAAAGAGTTAGCGAAGGATCGTCCGGTTGTTACAACATCTTTATTACAAGAAAAAGGGATTGATGAGCTTGAAATGGCCATTCAATCTTTATTCTTCACAGGCTCAATTGAAAGTGGAGATTTAACGTATGTGAGCAATACTAGGCATATTGCGCTCCTTCAAGAAGCAAAACAATCGATTGAAGATGCTCTAGAAGGAATTGAAATGGATGTACCGATCGACATTGTTCAAATAGATTTAACACGCTGCTGGGAGCAGCTAGGTGAAATTATTGGGGATGCTGTTCATGAAAGCTTAATCGATCAGTTATTCTCTCAATTCTGTTTAGGAAAGTAAAGGGAGGAACAAAAGAAATGGGTTATGAAGCTGGCCAATATGATGTAATCGTCGTCGGTGCCGGTCATGCTGGTGTTGAGGCTGCTCTTGCTTCTGCAAGACAGGGCGCCAAAACACTTGTATTGACCATCAATCTCGATATGGTTGCTTTTATGCCATGTAATCCGTCCGTAGGAGGTCCCGCTAAAGGGATTGTCGTCAGAGAAATTGATGCGCTAGGCGGGGAAATGGCACGAAATATAGATAAGACGCACATTCAAATGCGTATGCTGAATACTGGAAAAGGACCTGCTGTCCGTGCGTTAAGAGCGCAAGCAGATAAGTTTCAATATCAGCACGAAATGAAAAAAACAATGGAAAATGAACCAAACCTAACAATGCTACAAGGGATGGTAGACCATTTAATTGTAGAAGATGATGAATGTAAAGGTGTTGTGACTCAAACAGGTGCAAATTATCGCGCGAAATCTGTTGTTCTAACGACTGGTACTTTCTTAAAAGGCCGCATTATTTTAGGGGATCTTTCTTATTCAAGCGGTCCTAATAATCAGCAGCCTTCCATTAAATTATCGGATCATCTAGCAGAATTAGGATTCGATTTGGTTCGCTTTAAAACTGGGACACCACCACGAGTAAACAGCCACTCGATTGATTATAGTAAGACGGAAATTCAACCAGGTGACGATGTACCACGTGCGTTTTCTTATGAAACTGTGGAATATATTACAGATCAATTACCATGCTGGTTAACATATACGAGTTTAGAGACTCATCAAATTATTGATGAGAATCTTCACCGTTCTCCTATGTATTCAGGTATGATTAAAGGAACAGGTCCTAGATACTGTCCGTCTATTGAGGATAAGGTGGTTCGTTTTAACGATAAACCGAGACATCAAATTTTCTTAGAGCCAGAAGGCCGTAATACGCAAGAAGTGTATGTTCAAGGTTTATCTACAAGTCTGCCAGAGGATGTACAGCAGCGAATGCTGTCAACCATTCCAGGGCTTGAAAATGTACAAATGATGCGAGCTGGTTATGCCATTGAGTATGATGCGATTGTGCCTACACAATTGTGGCCGACACTTGAGACGAAGAAAATTTCTGGATTATATACAGCTGGCCAAATTAATGGTACCTCTGGTTATGAGGAAGCAGCAGGTCAAGGAATTATGGCAGGTATCAATGCAGGAAGAAAAGCATTGGGTAAAGAAGAAGTCATTTTAAGCCGATCTGATGCATATATCGGTGTTCTCATTGATGATCTTGTCACGAAGGGTACAAATGAACCTTACCGTCTCTTAACCTCTCGTGCAGAGTATCGTTTACTTCTGCGTCATGACAATGCTGATTTAAGATTAACTGAACTTGGATATAACATTGGTTTAATTTCTGAAGAGAGATTCCAAGCATTCACACAGAAAAAAGAGGCCATTGAAGCAGAGAAAAAACGTTTATATTCTGTCATTATTAAACCTACAGCAGAGACACAGGAATATATCCGTTCTCTTGGTGGAAGTGAATTGAAGGACGGTATTCGAGCAAGTGATCTGATGAAGCGTCCAGAGATGAACTATGAATCTGTTGTGAAACTAGCTCCTGTTGACACACCGCTTCCTGCTGATGTGTGTCAACAGGTAGAGATTCAAATTAAATATGAAGGTTATATTGAAAAGTCGCTCCAACAAGTTGAAAAGCTGAAAAAGATGGAAAACAAAAAGATTCCGGATCGAATCGATTATGATGCCATCAAAGGGATTGCAACTGAAGCGAAGCAAAAGCTAAAAGAAGTCCGACCGCTTTCTGTTGCACAGGCTTCTCGTATTTCAGGCGTTAACCCTGCTGATATTTCTATCCTTTTAGTGTATTTGGAGCAGGGACGTATTGCGAAGATAGCAGAGTAGAAAGGATGTCGGCATGAACATTGAACAATTTACAGCAGCACTAGAGGAGAAAGGGATCACTCTTTCTCCAGTGCAGCTTGAACAATTTGAAACTTACTTCCATATGCTTGTAGAATGGAACGAGAAGATGAATTTAACGTCCATTACAGAAAAGGAAGAAGTATATTTAAAGCATTTTTATGACTCGATATCAGCAGCATTTTTTATTGATTTTCACAATGTGACAACAATTTGTGATATTGGAGCTGGTGCTGGTTTTCCAAGCATTCCTCTTAAAATTTGTTTCCCTCATCTACATGTGACCATTGTTGATTCTCTCCAGAAACGCATTACGTTTCTCAATGAGTTAGCAAAAGGGTTAAACTTACAAGATACTACTTTTTATCATGATCGTGCGGAGACCTTTGGGCAACGTAAAGATCAACGTGAAAGCTATGACCTTGTCACCGCTAGAGCAGTTGCGCGCTTATCTGTCTTGAGCGAACTATGCCTGCCTCTTGTGAAAAAGGAAGGATTGTTTGTTGCATTAAAAGCATCTGCTGCAGATGAAGAGATGCAAGCAGGAAAAAAAGCCGTTACTGTCCTCGGAGGAGAGGTTGTTGAAAAGCATTCCTTTGTTCTTCCTTTAGAAGAAAGCGAACGGAACATCATTGTCATTGAAAAGAAAAAACAAACACCAAAAAAATATCCTAGAAAACCAGGAACACCTAATAAATCACCAATAGAGGGTTGATCATGTAAAAGGTCGGTTTTTCTTCAATATTTATGATTTTACAGAAGGAAAAAACATGAGAAAATAGAATTATAAAAAGGTAGTTTTTAAAGGTGGTGTAGGTTCATGAAGCATTCACTCTCACGCTTCTTCGGGCTTGGTGACAAAGAACATCCTGAGCGTGATACCGAAATAGAGGCAGAGATTGCTGAGCATGAAACATTAAAGGAAGAGATACAGGAGCTCCCGGTTGACACAATTATGCCTAACCGTTTTCAGCCACGCACCATTTTTTCAGAAGAAAAGATACAAGAGCTGGCCACAACCATTCATACCCATGGCATTATTCAACCGATTGTTGTTAGACCAACAGAAGAAGAAGGAAAATATGAACTGATCGCCGGTGAAAGACGTTGGAGAGCGGTACAAACTCTTCAATGGGAGAAGATCCCCGCTATTATAAAAGATTTTACTGATACGGAAACGGCATCTGTGGCATTGATTGAAAATTTGCAAAGAGAAGAGCTGTCTGCAATTGAAGAGGCTCATGCTTATGCACGTCTTTTAGAGCTTCATGATTTAACGCAAGAAGCGCTTGCTCAGCGTTTAGGTAAGGGACAATCGACTGTTGCAAACAAACTAAGACTTTTAAAGTTGCCTGAAGAGGTACAGCAAGCCATTTTGGAGAAAAAAATCTCAGAGAGACATGCCCGTTCACTTGTACCTCTAAAGCTGCCAGAATTACAGATCACGCTGTTGCAGGAAATCATCGAAAAGCAGCTGAATGTGAAACAGACTGAAGAGCGTGTAGTGAAGATGCTTGAACAAAAAACAGATCGCAAACCGAAGCCGAAACGTAAGGCGTTTAGCCGAGATACGCGAATTGCGATGAATACCATTCGTCAGTCTCTCCACATGGTAGAAGACAGCGGACTTAAAATAAATACCGAGGAAGAAGAATTTGAGGAATATATCCAATTAACGATTCGAATTCCTAAATAGAAAGAAGCTGATGAGCATTACTCGTCAGCTTTTTTGTCTTTCTCTCCCTTCAATTCATGATATTTACTTATTATTAATTAATTGGTAAAATATGATTTTCATAGTAGAAGGGAGGTGACATGTAACCGATGAAAATGAAAAAGACTATTTTTGCTATTATCTGTTATTTACTAATCTCTTTTTCTCTTTTTTCAAATGAAACGACTGTGTTTGCTGTGAGCACGTCAACGAATCATGAGACCCATTCAGCGGAAGAAACGATTACGAAAGAAGAACTGAGTACTCTGAAGAAACAAGGTGTGGTTTCGAAAGATGTAACGGTTCAACAATTAAATCAAGAGCAAGCGTCTCAGGACGATGCGATCGATGTGATCACAGCTGATGATGATTTGGAGAACTATGGTTTAAGGCAAAACAAACAGGATGAAATGGTAACAAATGAAAGGCCGAATACCATTCGCCATCTTTTTGGTAAACCGTATCCTGGAACCGATATTATGCCTCAAAAAGGGGATATATTGGTGACGAGCACTGGTGCTTTGAATGGTTTAATTGGTCATGCAGGCATCGTCATTAATGAGAAAAGCTATGCATCCATTCCTGGGTTCCGGCAGCATCCCAATATTGATTCCATTCAAAGCTGGTTCCGCTATAGTGCCAATACAAAGGTGATTCGGATTAATCATCAGGAAAAGGCTGATTTAGCTGGGGATTGGGCGCACGATTACGTGAAAGACCATCCGAAGGCTCGATATTCGATCACTATGTCTATTCAATCTTTGGACCCTACATATTGTTCAAAGATTGTATGGCAGGCCTACGCGAAAATCGGGGACGCTGTTGGACATGCGACATTTACCATTAAAGCACCCTATGGGTTTTTGAAAAAGAAAAACTATAAAACAGTGACACCTAAAGTCATTGTAAGCGAAGGCAGAAAAATTGGCGGGCTAAACTTTTGATTGTATCTCCCTCACTTTTATGAAAGTGGGGTTTTTTTGTCTCGTTATTTTCTTTTAAAAGATATATTAATATATCTTTTAAACGCATTTTTATGCATCTATCCATGTACGGAAACACAGATTCATTCACGAATTTATAATGGGGGAACAAAAAAAGCAAACGTTTCATACTTTTTTTGATAGAATAGGAAGTATGAATGAATGAGAAACTTGTTAAGTTGAAAGTGGGTGACATCGTGGGGAAAATCATAGCGATTACCAACCAGAAGGGCGGCGTTGGGAAGACGACAACTTCTGTTAATTTGGGTGCGTGTTTAGCATACATAGGAAAACGAGTGTTGTTAGTTGATATTGATCCGCAGGGAAATGCCACGAGTGGTATTGGGATTGAGAAGGCCGACGTAGAGAAGTGCGTGTACGATATTTTAGTAGACGATGCAGATGTACTTGATGTGATTAAGACGACAGAGGTCGAAAATCTTGATGTCATTCCTGCGACGATACAGCTTGCAGGGGCTGAAATAGAGCTTGTGCCTACAATCTCACGTGAAGTGAGGCTGAAGAGAGCACTTGAATCTGTGAAGCAGAATTATGATTATATGATTATTGACTGCCCGCCATCACTTGGACTACTGACGATTAATGCGTTAACTGCATCCGATTCTGTTTTAATACCGGTTCAGTGTGAATATTATGCGCTTGAAGGATTGAGTCAATTGTTGAATACGGTTCGTCTTGTGCAGAAACATCTAAATACCGACCTTGCCATTGAAGGTGTCTTACTGACAATGCTGGATGCAAGAACAAACCTTGGAATCCAAGTCATCGAAGAAGTAAAAAAATACTTTAGAGATAAAGTCTATCAGACTGTGATTCCGAGAAATGTAAGACTAAGTGAAGCGCCTAGTCATGGGAAACCTATAATCTTGTATGATCCACGTTCAAGAGGTGCAGATGTCTATTTAGACTTAGCAAAGGAAGTGGATGCGAATGGCTAAAGGTCTTGGAAAGGGTATTAATGCGCTATTTAACAATGTAGATTCCAATGAAGAAACTGTCGAAGAAATTAAGTTGAAGGATTTGCGCCCGAACCCTTATCAGCCAAGGAAAACGTTTGATGATGATGCATTGTCTGATCTCAAAGAATCGATTCAGCAGCACGGTGTTTTACAGCCGATTATTGTTCGTAAATCGATTAAAGGATATGACATTGTCGCAGGAGAACGCCGGTTCCGTGCAGCACAACAAGCTGGTTTGACAACGATTCCTGCGATCGTCAGGGAATTTTCAGAAACACTGATGAGGGAGATCGCTCTTTTAGAAAACTTACAGCGCGAGGATTTATCTCCATTAGAGGAAGCAGAAGCCTATGCCTCCTTACTAGATCACTTAAGTGTGACTCAAGAGGAATTAGCCAAGCGGTTAGGAAAAAGTAGACCGCATATTGCGAACCACCTTCGTCTATTAACATTACCGGATGAAGTACAAAAGCTGATTGCGGATGGAACATTATCCATGGGACATGGACGCACGCTGCTTAGTTTGAAAAACAAAAAGAAGCTGGCGCCATTGGTAAAGAAGGTCGTGGACGAAGGATTGAATGTCCGTCAGGTTGAGAAACTTGTTCAGCAATTAAATGAAAATGTTCCACGTGAAACAAAGAAAAAAGAAGCACCAAAGGATCGCATGTTGAAAGAAAGAGAATCTTTCTTACAAAATTACTTTGGTACTTCAGTGACGATCAAGAAACAGAAGAAAAAAGGGAAAATTGAGATTGAATTTCTCTCAAATGAAGATTTAGAAAGAATCCTTGAATTGCTTTCTACGAGAGAATCATCGGAATGACCATCTTGATATGAGATGGTCTTTTTTATATTCTTCCCGTGATATTTTGAATAGGGGTGAAGAGAGAACGGCTTTTTTCTCTCGTCCAATCCATTTGATCAATGTGGGATAGACTTTCAGAAAGTGTATTGGCCATAGACATTACAAGATGAAGACGTGTGTTTTGGAGAACGAAGTATTCCATAAAACCGCTCACGTTGACGATTCCATTAATGTGAATATTACCTACTTCTGGCAGCTCTTTTTGCACACCTGCACCGGGCTTTAACGGTCCTTCTCCAATTTGAAACGATCCTACACTTTTCACTCTCCCTAAACAGGCATCAACGGCTACGATAAATGGGTGTTTATGAGCTTGTTCAATTTCAGCGAGCTTTTCCTTTAAATTGACCGCATGCACTGGATCAGAGAGAGTGCCGTATACATGCAGCTTTTTTAAATCAAGACTTGAAAGCTTTGTTCCTACAAGTGGACCTAGAGAGTCACCGGTTGATCGGTCTGTTCCTATGCAGACGATGGCAACGGGTCTTTTTCCTGCTTTCTGGAGATGCGAGAATAAAATACTTTTAAGCTGCTGAATGGCATTTGTATCCGTATGGGACACGTATTCTTTCACCCTATTTCTTAAAAAAAGACCGTTCTTGCTATTCATAGGTCTCACTTCCTTGTCATAGTAGTTAGTATCAGTATACGGAAACAAGCTTAATTCTATACCTATGAGGTGATGATTGTGTGGAAGGCTGGTTCAAGGTGGACGCTTTTAATTTTAGGAAGCTTGATAGGAGCGGGATATGCCTCCGGTCAAGAAATTTGGCAGTTTTTTGGCCTTGATAGCGGACTAGCCATTCTACTGTTTACGCTCATGTTTATGCTGTCTACCTATGTGGTGTTAAAAATCAGTTATGAGGTGCGTGCCGATCATTTTGTGCCGGTGTTAGAGCGTCTTGTAGGTCCTTGGCTGGCCAAGGTGTATGATATTTTAATTGTTCTTTATCTATTCACGACAACAACAGTCATGATTGCCGGTGGCGGGGTGACACTTGAGATGTATCATGTGCCATTTTGGGTTGGAATCGGTGCATTTTGTTTATTCTCATTTATGATTTTTTTCTGGGATGTGAAAGGGCTCTTATCTGTGAATGCTTTCATTATACCAATTTTGGTGGCGGGGCTCATCTATGCGTTTGTTTTTTATTATATGAATCATGATCATATGTGGAGAATTGATTTTGGCCAGCAATACAATTGGCCTGCCAGTATCGTCTTTGCTTCTTTGAATATATTATCTGTTGTGGCGGTGCTGTCTTCAGTGGGGAAAGAAATGAAGGGGCTTGGAGAGGCCAAGGTTGCGAGTATATTAAGCGGTTTGATTTTTGGTGTCATTTCTTATGTGTATAACGAAATACTAGTTGATATTTCTGGGAGTCTTTCAGCAGAGGGGATTCCTTTGTTTACAGTATTAGAGGGGGCACCAACATCATTGTTTGTGTTTATGACCATTGTTCTTTGTTTAGCGATTTATACAACAACCGCTGCGGGATTATTTGGTTTATCCAGCCGCATGCTCTCTTTTGTACGAATGCCCCGCTGGTTCATTGTATTCATCATGCTTCTTTTGATGGCACCTTTAACCTCTCTTGGATTTGCTGATTTGATTGCTTTCTTGTATCCGATTTACAGCTTGCTCAATCTTTATTTGCTTGTCTGTTTAATGCTGTATCCGATTTTAAGTAAAAAGATATTTTTCCGTTCTAAAAATTATACTGATAAAATAAAATAAACACCTCTCTTTCAAAGAGAAGTGTTTATTTTATCCGAATGGAATCAATCGCTTCCTTGATATCGTCATATACAGGCATGTGCTGGAGACGCTGCATGCGTTCCTCTATTTCTGAGATGGCTTGTCCCTTTAAATGCTGGGATACATGCTGTTTGACAATGGTTGTCTGGTTCATCATGTCTTCTGTTTTGGACAATTGGTACTCCAAGTGCATGCGTGTGTTTGCCAATTCATCGTGAAGCCGCATTTTCAGCAATCGCTTTAAATCTTTTCGTTGTCCTTCTCTGCGCATGGCCTGAATAGCGGCAATTTCTTCAGGTGATTGCGATTGTGTTTGTGGTGCAGATTGACTTTCGAATACAGACATGGAGCGGCGGGCACTCACATTTTGCAAGAAACGCTGGGCGTCACTAGGAGGTTTATTTTGATTGATCATATGGCGACTCCTTTCTTAACGAATACCCATTTGCATCGCAAGGCGTCTATCTGCCTTGGCATAGTCATCACCCATTGTGTACATATGTCTTGAAAGGGTGGAAAGTTCTTGTTCGTAGTCTCTCAAGGTGTACAAGGCATTCAGTTGTTTTTCATGAGAATAAAAGGATGATTGCGGCTGCTCCATCCTTACTTCCTCTAACAGTGCTTCTACATCGCTATGGGTTAATAAATCATAGTGACCAAAGCCGACAAGTCCTTTCAGTTCTTGTTTTACATGATGGACGGCATCTTTTACACTATCATCAATTCCATCTATTTTCTCAAATACAGTGTGTACTTCATGTTCAATAATACTTTGTAGATCATAAGATGAATTTTTTAGTAAATGGGATTTTATGATAATTTCAAGCCCGCTTTGTGCATATGCACGGCCTGAATGGATTTCTTGTAAAAGCATCGCTGTAAAACTTGTATTGTGATCAAGCTGTTCATCTAAAATACGAGCGGTTCCATTTGAATGGAATGAATACCCATTTACTTTAAATTCTCCTGAAACGAGAGCTAAAAATGCATTTGTATCAAATGATTCGTTCCACTCTATATTCATTGATGCAAAAGCTGATCTTAAAAAGGTGTCAATTTCTCTTGGTTTATATTTTATGGATTCTTGGACCGATCCCTGCTCCCGGGGCGGTACGGTGTACTTGACTTGTCCAACTCCATGATCATGGCGATTGAGTAAACCTACATAATGATTGGGTTGAATATATTCTGTGAGAACATGGGTGTATTTTCCTTCTACTGCTTTTTGCTGAATGGAAGGTGCCAGGCTGCTCCATATATTTGGGCTATCGAATGTGATGGCTTTTTTGACAGCTGGCTGTTCTGTCGCAATGTAAGCACAAACAGCACCGGCAAGCGCTTGTCCAGTGAGATAGATGGTTGCATTCGGGTGCTTCTGACAGACGTCCTCGATGTATTCCTTCCCTTTAAAAAAGACATGATCTTGCTTTCCGGCTAAGGATTTTCTTTCAATGGGGTAGGCATAATCCGTTTTTAACAATGATTGGGTAGCCGTTTGAACATCTTGTGCCGATGTCACCGTCATTTGTTTTGGCAGAGGACAGTGAAACGCGACAATGAACTCATCTGACTGTTCCTGTTGCATCGTTAAACCATATAATTGATGATCTATTTTTAGAAAATCGTTGACAGTGAGCGTATGCTGACCTACTTCTATCGTATGGTTCTGCTGGTAATTCTCTGCGTTTCCAGCGTGATCGGATATGATTTTATAATCTTTGTCGGTTAATCTATCCTTTCGATTGACCATCGTACCTGCTCCCTCACATAACATTTATGCAGATATCATAAATCAAAAAATATGGAAAAACCACAGCGTTCTACCAATAAAAACCTTTTGACCTACAGTGTTTGTGACAATATTGAAAAAAAGCGGAGTTTAAGTAACTATTGGTCACAAATAAAATGATCTAAAAGAAGGGTTTTTTCTATAAAAAAGAACGGGATTGATACATGACAGCGGCTCTTTATTTTGTGCATTGCTCTCTATCGTCGTTTTTTTGTACAATAGATTTAATGAAGTAAGCAAGAGAGGTGAATGCTGATGGCAGACAAAGCATTTGGGTTACATGACGTCGTTGAAATGAAAAAACCCCATCCATGTGGCGCCAATCGGTGGAAAGTCATTCGTTTGGGCATGGATATTCGTATTAAATGCGAAGGGTGTGGGCACAGCGTGATGATCCCAAGAAGAGATTTTGAACGAAAAATGAAGAAAATTCTCGTCAAGCATGAGGAGCCAACTGCTTAAGTAGGCCTCATGCTTTTTTGATGAAATTTGTCTTTTGTTCAGAGAAACAGCTGTAATTTCTCATTTTAAAGCTCCGATTTAGTCTTTTTGGTAATGTTTCTTCTATTGAAAATGCATGATGGTTAGCTTGTCTTTTCATGTAAACCTACTTATAATTGCTCTAGGTTCATATTACGCAGTATAACGAGCACGTTTCATATAGAGGAGATGAAAGAATGGCTTTAACAGCTGGTATTGTTGGCTTACCTAACGTCGGGAAGTCAACGCTATTTAATGCAATTACACAGGCTGGAGCGGAGTCTGCTAACTATCCGTTCTGTACCATTGATCCAAACGTCGGAATTGTAGAAGTTCCAGACGAGCGTTTGCAAAAACTGACAGAATTAGTGCAGCCAAAAAAGACAGTTCCGACTGCTTTCGAATTCACTGATATTGCTGGTATTGTGAAAGGGGCATCTAAAGGAGAAGGTTTAGGGAATAAATTCCTTTCTCACATTCGTCAAGTAGATGCAATCTGTCACGTGGTGAGAGCTTTTGCTGATGATAACATTACACATGTGTCAGGTAAGGTTGACCCAGTGTCAGATATTGAAACGATTAATTTAGAATTGATTTTGGCTGATCTAGAAACGGTTGAAAAGCGTTTAACTCGTGTGAGTAAGCTTGCGAAACAAAAAGATAAGGAAGCGGTAGCTGAATTTGATATTTTGGAAAAGCTGAAGGACGCATTTGAAGCTGGAAAATCTGCAAGATCGGTTGAATTTACAGATGAGCAGCAGAAGCTTGTGAAGCAACTTCATTTACTCACGTCAAAACCTATTCTGTATGTAGCAAATGTGAGTGAGGACGAAGTAGCAGATCAGGACGGAAACGAATATGTACAGCAAATTCGTGAGTTTGCATCTGGCGAAAACGCTGAAGTCATCGTCGTTTGTGCGAAGATTGAGTCTGAAATTGCAGAGCTTGAAGGAGAAGAGAAGCAAATGTTCCTTGAAGAGCTTGGCATTAAAGAATCAGGTCTAGATCAGCTGATTAAAGCGTCTTATTCACTTCTAGGTTTAGCTACGTATTTCACAGCAGGTGAGCAAGAAGTGCGCGCTTGGACATTTAAAAAAGGAATGAAGGCGCCGGAATGTGCTGGAATCATTCATACGGACTTCGAGCGTGGATTTATTCGTGCTGAAACGGTTGCTTATGAAGATTTACTAGCTGGCGGAAGTATGTCTGCTGCAAAAGAAGCAGGAAAAGTTCGTTTAGAAGGTAAAGAATATATAGTGAAAGATGGAGACGTCATTCATTTCCGTTTTAACGTATAGGTTCTTGTCATAGGCCAAGTAATTTGTTATAATATACAATTGTGAGTAATATAATTTATTGCTCCTTGCCCGTATAGGGCCGCTTAGACCAAAAGGAGGTGCAATCAGATGAGAAAGTACGAAGTTATGTACATCATCCGCCCAACAGTTGACGATGAGGCTAAAAAAGCAGTTATCGACCGTTTTAATAACGTGTTAACTTCTAACGGTGCGGAGATCACTGGAACAAAGGATTGGGGTAAACGTCGTCTTGCATACGAAATCAACGATTTCCGTGAAGGCTTCTACCAAATCGTAAACGTTCAATCTGACGCTGCAGCAGTTCAAGAATTTGACCGCTTAGCTAAGATCAGTGACGATATCATTCGCCACATTGTTGTTAAAGAAGAAGAATAAATCATTGAAATATATATTTAAAGGTGGTCTTTCAATATGCTAAACCGTGTTGTATTGGTCGGAAGACTAACAAAAGACCCTGAGCTTCGCTACACGCCTAATGGTGCGGCTGTAGCCACGTTTACTCTAGCTGTGAATCGTACGTTTACGAATCAATCTGGAGAGCGTGAAGCCGATTTCATTAACTGTGTTACTTGGAGAAGACAAGCCGAGAACGTGGCTAATTTCTTGAAAAAAGGAAGTCTTGCCGGTGTAGACGGTCGCTTGCAGACAAGAAACTATGAAAACCAGCAAGGACAGCGTGTCTTCGTGACAGAAGTTCAAGCTGAAAGTGTTCAATTTCTTGAGCCTAAAAGCGGCGGTGCTGGTTCAGGTGGATACAGCGGCGGTGGCAATAGCGGAGGCCAGTATTATGGCGGCAGCCAAAATGATCAGAATCCATTTGGAAATGAACCAAGTCAAAATCCATATGGCAATCAAAACAACCAAAATCGTAATCAGGGAAATAGCTTCAATGATGACCCATTTGCGAATGATGGTAAACCGATTGACATCTCCGATGATGATTTGCCATTCTAATTGATCTGAAAAAAATGACCAAAGGAAAGGTGTGAAAACAAATGGCAGGTGGACGCAGAGGCGGTCGTGCGAAACGTCGTAAAGTATGTTTCTTTACTTCTAACGGAATCACGCACATCGATTACAAAGATGTTGATCTTCTTAGAAAGTTTGTTTCTGAGCGTGGTAAAATTTTACCTCGTCGTGTAACAGGAACTAGCGCTAAGTATCAACGTAAATTGACATTAGCGATTAAAAAATCACGTCAAATGGCATTACTTCCATACGTTACTGGTGAGTAAGTCGTTGACTTAAAAGCGAAGGGCCTTGAGCTCTTCGCTTTTTTTATTTGTCTCACTTTTATGAGAAAGTCGTTTCTGGCAGTCTAACTAGGGGAAGTATGTAAAAAGAGAGTCAACGTGACAGTTTGTTCTATACAAATACTAGGTTAATCTGTCATATTGGTATTTTAAAATATACTTGCAGTCAGGGCGTGGGAAGATGATTGAATTTAAGAATGTATCGATGCAATTTTCTGATGACCGCTATGCCGTTCAATCTGTTGATTTGGAGATTCAGAAAGGTGAATTTTTTGTATTGATTGGACCTAGTGGAAGCGGGAAAACGACGACTTTGAAAATGATCAATCGTCTCATCTCTTCTACAGAAGGTGAGATTTACATAAAGGGTCGAACCATCAGCGATTATGATATTTATGAGCTACGCTGGGATATTGGTTATGTGCTTCAGCAAATAGCGTTGTTCCCTCATATGACCATAGAAGAGAATATTGCTGTAGTGCCAGAGCTGAAACAATGGAAGCGGACTGAGACGAATCAGCGTGTTGATGAGTTGATGTTCATGGTGGGGCTTGAGCCTGCTACCTATCGACATCGAAAGCCAGCAGAGCTTTCAGGAGGACAGCAGCAGCGAGTCGGCGTAGCGCGGGCGCTTGCTGCTGATCCTGAGATTGTCCTAATGGATGAACCTTTTAGTGCGTTAGATCCACTGACGAGAGAGAAATTACAAGATGATCTGCTTGAGTTACAGCGGCGTATTCAAAAGACCATCGTTTTTGTGACACATGATATGCAGGAAGCCATGAAGCTTGGAGATCGGATATGTGTGATGAATGAAGGGAAAGTGGTGCAGGTTGGACGCCCAGAGGAATTGATTCAGCATCCAGTGAATCCATTTGTGCGGGAGTTTGTTTCAGGAGCTGCCCGCCATGTAGACCATCAAGCATTTGAGTTGACAACTATTTCTCACCCCATGCCTCAAGATGATCTGTTAGGCGATGAGGCGGTCTCCATCCATGCGACGCTGGAAGAGGTTTTATCTCGACTGGCAGAGCATGAAGAGCTTGTTGTTGAGAAGGATGGGGAACGGATCGGGCTCATCACTCGTCAAGCGGTGATTCAGTATTTAGCCGGTACTTCTGCTGAGAGGGGCGAGACACATGAATGAATGGACCAGTGTGCTATGGGCTCGAAAAGATCAGCTCGGACACGCCTTACTTGAGCATATTCAAATTTCCTTCATTGCGTTATTTCTAGCGATTTTGATTGCCATTCCTTTAGGGATTTATTTAACGAGAGTCCCTAAGATAGCAGAGTGGATCATTGGGGTGACGGCTGTCTTGCAAACAATTCCGTCTTTGGCGCTGCTTGGACTGCTGATTCCTCTCGTTGGGATTGGTCAAGTGCCCGCAATTATCGCTCTTGTCGTCTATGCTCTTCTTCCTATTTTAAGGAACACATATACAGGCATTCGTGAGGTCGATCCATCGCTGCGAGAAGCGGCGCTCGCTATGGGAATGAATCACCGCAAACGCTTATTAAAAGTAGAACTCCCTCTTGCTATGCCGGTGATCATGGCAGGTATCCGAACGGGGATGGTCCTCATTGTAGGGACAGCCACTCTTGCAGCTCTTATTGGGGCAGGTGGATTAGGGAGTCTGATTCTGCTTGGAATTGATCGAAATGATATGTCTTTGATCATCATTGGTGCTATTCCAGCTGCATTACTTGCGCTCTTATTTGATGTGGTCTTGCGGACACTTGAGAAAATCTCCTTTAAAAAAACCGTGATCTCTGTGACGGTCTTTGCTGTAATAGCAGGAGCAGTTGTCGCTACCCCATTGCTGTTTCAACAAGAAAAGAAAGAGATCACCATTGGAGGGAAGCTGGGGTCAGAGCCTGAAATTTTGATCTCTATGTATAAGCTTTTAATTGAGCAGGATACAGATATCCAAGTCAATCTTAAGCCTGGTCTTGGTAAGACGTCCTTTGTTTTTCAAGCACTGCGGTCTGGTGATATTGACATCTATCCTGAATTTACAGGGACAGCGATTTCTGAATTTCTGAAAGAAACAGCGAAAAGCACGGATAAGGAAAAAGTGTATGAGCAAGCGCGCCAAGGTTTGGCGTCATCCTTTCAGCTTCAGCTTCTTCAGCCGATGGCTTATAACAATACATATGCTTTAGCCGTGCCTCAATCACTAGCGGAACAATATGATTTATCAAAGATTTCAGATCTGGGTCAAATCAAGAATCGTATACGTGCTGGCTTTACTTTAGAGTTTTCTGATCGTCAGGATGGATATTTAGGCATTCAAAAAGCTTATCAGTTTTCTTTTGACGATGTGGTCACGATGGAACCGAAACTTCGATATCGAGCCCTTCAAAAAGGGAATATCCAGTTGGTCGATGCGTATTCAACAGACAGTGAATTGAGACAATACAAGTTGAAGGTGCTTGATGATGACAAGCATGTTTTCCCGCCCTATCAAGGAGCGCCCTTGCTAAGACAAGAGACATTAAAAGAGTATCCTGAGATTGAGGCCTCTCTCAACAAGCTCGCTGGTCAAATCACAGATGATGAGATGAGAGAAATGAATTACGAAGTCAATGTGAAGGGGAAAGATGCATTTCAAGTAGCCGAAGCCTATTTAAAAAAGAAAACATTGCTTCAATAATCAAGGGGAAGCAGGTCTGCTATATAAAAAGCGGCCTGCTTTTGAAAAGAAAAAAACAAAAATCATTGACATCTATTTCAAAAAAGAATATCCTTAATTCGAGATAAATATATTTTTTGGTCATATATCTCGAATTCGAGATAATATAAAAGCTTCAGTCAAGACATAATGAGTAGAGACATGTTACGTCATGAAGAGGAGGTCATTAGAAGTGAAGAAAACAGAAGGAATTCACCATATCACAGCAATTGTTGGTCATCCTCAGGAGAACGTTGATTTTTATGCAGGTGTTTTAGGTCTGCGTCTCGTGAAAAAGACCGTCAATTTTGATGATCCAGGCACATACCATTTATATTTTGGAAATGAAGGAGGTTCTCCAGGTACCATTATTACGTTTTTCCCTTGGCCAGGTGCACAAAAGGGACAAATTGGAGCAGGTCAAGTAGGTGTGACAACATATGTCGTACCGACCGGTGCCTTCTCTTTTTGGAAGGAACGCCTTGAGCAGTTTGACGTTTCTTATGAAATGATTGAACGCTTTGGTGAGGCCTTTCTCTCATTTGAAGATCCGCACGGTTTATTGATAGAACTTGTAGAGCGTGAAGAAGGAAAACAGAATGACTGGACATTTAATGGGGTGACACCAGAAGTAGCGATTAAAGGGTTTGGCGGAGCTGTTTTATTAACTTCACAGCCTGAGCAAACGATGCAGCTACTAGAGCAAACGATGGGACTTGAAAAAGTCGGCACAGAAGGAGATTATGTGAGATTCCGTTCGTTTGGAGAAATCGGCAATGTCATTGATGTGAACAAGACACCTGTTGCACGAGGACGTATGGGCGTGGGAGTTGTACATCATATTGCGTGGAGAGCAACAGATGATCAGGATCAATTAGATTGGCAAAGACATGTTGCGCAAAGCGGATATCAAGTGACGCCTGTGCAAGATCGAAATTATTTCAATGCGATTTATTTTAGAGAGCTTGGCGGCATATTATTTGAGATTGCGACCGATCCTCCAGGGTTTGCACACGATGAATCTGTGGAAACGATGGGTGAAGCGTTGAAACTGCCACCGCAATATGAGGCGCAGCGTAGTCAAATTGAACAAATCGTGCTGCCGATTGAGGTAAGAGAAATCAAAGGGAAAGGAGATTCATGATGAAGCATCTTTTTCAAAAAGGAAAGAATGAACAAAAACCTGTCCTTCTCATGCTGCATGGAACTGGCGGGACAGAGCATGATTTATTGCCGCTTGCAGAAGTGGTAGACCCTGAAGCATCTGTTCTTAGTGTGAGAGGAAATGTATCAGAAAACGGCATGCCGCGTTTTTTCAGGCGTTTGGCAGAGGGTGTTTTTGATGAGCAAGATTTAATTGAGCGTACAGAGGAATTATATACATTTATCGGGGAAGCAGCAGATAAGTATGGATTTGATCGTCACAATGTGGTAGCCATCGGCTATTCAAACGGGGCGAACATTGCTGGAAGTCTGTTATTCCATTACGGAGATGCGTTGAAAGGAGCGATCCTGCATCATCCAATGGTCCCAAGACGAGGGGTTTCATTACCTTCATTAGCGGGGAAACAAGTCTTTATAGCAGCTGGTGAAAATGACCCAATGTGTCGTCCTGAGGAATCTCAGGAACTGGAGCAACTGCTTCAGGAGGCGGGAGCATCCGTAACGCTTCATTGGGAAAATCGTGGACATCAACTAACGAGAGAAGAAGTCGATGCTGCGGCATTGTGGTATCGTCGTCAATTTAAATAAGGTGGGGAATACAGGTGGGATTTTTACAGAAGCTATTTGGGCAAACCAAACAAAAGGAGATGGAACAAGTGGAAAACGTAAAACTAGCGATTATTTATTATAGTTCAACAGGTACAAACTATCAGATGGCAAAATGGGCTGAGGCTGGAGCGAAAGAAGCTGGTGCTGAAGTCAAAATTTTAAAGGTTCCTGAATTGGCACCAGAAGCAGTTGTTGCATCAAATCCAGCATGGAAAGCACATTTAGATGAAACAAAAGATGTCCCTGAGGTTCAGTTAAGTGACTTAGAGTGGGCAGATGCCATTATTTTCAGCATGCCGACACGTTTCGGTAACTTACCGGCTCAAATGAAGCAATTCTTAGACACAACAGGCGGTTTATGGTTCCAAGGGAAACTAGCAAACAAAGCAGTGAGTGCGATGACATCTGCACAAAACCCAAATGGCGGACAGGAGCAGACAGTTCTGAGCCTTTATACAACGATGTTCCACTGGGGAGCCATTATTGCCGCTCCTGGATACACGGATGATTCCTTATACGGCGCAGGGGGTAACCCTTACGGTGTGAGTGTGACTGTTGACCAAAATGGAAAGATCCAAGAGGATGCAGAAGCAGCCGCAAAACATCAGGCGAAACGTACAGTAAATGTAGCAGAATGGATCAAAAAAGGTCAAAACGCTTAATAGATGTATACAAAAAGAATGCAGCCACTCCGCTGCATTCTTTTTTCATTAATAAGGATCTGAAGGTGTGCTGTTGTTGATCGCATCGTTGACAGCCTGTGCCGCGCCTGTTGATCCAATGGGTCCGCTTGGCTCCTCTTGTTTGAAGGCTTTTAAGCCATCGGCCACACGTTTTCCGTAGTCAGGATCAGCTTTTGTGAAGTTTTCGATCATTTGGTCTTGGATGTCTTTTTGACAGGTAGCTAAGGTGTTGACTAAGTTTTTAATCAGTTCCTCACGTTCCCAATCATTGAAGCGGCGATAGGTTTCTCCGGCTTGTCCGAAATTGTTCGGGCGGTCAATGGCTTCCCGTTTGACTTCACCCTCTACAAAAGGCGTATGATCCTTTCCATCTTGCTGCGCTTCTTTTAATCCCCCGAGAATGGACGGTTCATAATTCACATGGGGGTTTTGTCCTTTTCCTTGATCCACATGATATTCCATTTGCCCATCTTGCTGATTGGTGGCAACATGCTTTTTCGGTGCATTGATCGGCAGCTGTAAATAATTTGGCCCGACACGATATCGCTGCGTATCAGAGTATGAGAAGGTACGTCCTTGCAGCAATTTATCATCTGAGAAATCTAATCCGTCTACAAGAACCCCCGTCCCAAAGGCAACCTGTTCCACTTCTGCAAAATAATTTTCTGGATTTTTGTTTAGCACCATTCGTCCGATCGGTTTCCATGGATAGTCATCCTTGTACCAGAGCTTTGTCGGATCGAGTGGATCAAAGTCTAGATGGGGGTGGGTGTCATCTTCCATGATTTGCGCGTATACTTCCCATTCAGGATGCTCTCCTTGATCAATGGCTTCATATAAATCCTGTGTGGCATGATTAAAGTTTTCCCCTTGAATGGCTTGGGCTTGTTCTTGTGTCAGGTTGCGAATTCCTTGCTTTGGTTCAAAGTGATATTTGACCAACACTGCTTTTCCTTCATGATTCACCCATTTATAGGCATGGACGCCAGAGCCTTGCATGTGCCGGTATGTGGCAGGAATGCCCCATGGCGAGAAGAGAAATGTCACCATATGTGTTGCTTCAGGTGATTGTGAAACGAAATCAAAAATGCGCTCACCATCCTGACGATTGGTGACAGGGTCAGGCTTAAAGGCATGAACCAAATCAGGGAATTTCAAAGCATCTCGAATAAAGAAAATTTTGAGGTTGTTCCCAACGAGATCCCAGTTGCCGTCTTCTGTATAAAATTTGATCGCAAATCCCCGCGGATCGCGTAAAGTTTCTGGTGAATGTCCGCCGTGAATAACAGAAGAGAATCGAACGAAGACAGGGGTCTTTTTTCCTTTCTCCTGAAATAATTTGGCTCTTGTATAAGTGGAAATGGGTTCGTCACCGAATGTACCGTAGGCTTCAAAGTATCCGTGTGCGCCAGCACCTCGTGCGTGAACGACACGTTCAGGGATGCGTTCACGATCAAAATGACTGATTTTCTCTAGGAAATCGTAGTTTTCAAGCGTAGTCGGTCCTCTATTCCCAACGGTTCTCATGTTTTGATTATCTGTTACCGGGTGACCTTGTCGATTCGTCAAGGTTTCTTCTGACTCTGAAGATGATGTAGACTGTTGATCTTCTTTCAAGGTAGAATCCCTCCTTCAATATCTCCCTAACAATATGGTCCTGTTGCTCCCTATTTCATACAAGGATTGATATAATGAGTGAAAACTTTTATGAGGAGCGGACCTAATGATTCGATTACACTGCCTTCACGCACATCCATCTAATATTTCTTACATTGACGACGCTTTCTATGACACAGGATTTGATCTGCATCACATCGTCGATTCATCATTTATGGAACGAGCCAAACAAGATCCCGCATTTGATCTTGAGCAGCAGCAAACCTATGCCATCAACAGACTCATGCAAGAAGGAGAGGCTGATCTTGTTTTATTAACGTGTACACAATACATTGCGGCTTTGGGGGAGCAGCAGCACCTGTTCAAACAACCAATTGTTCCGATAGATGAGCCGTTATTTGAGCAGATTTGTGAGCGAGAGGGTCCGCTTCAGCTGGTGTTTTCAAACCCAGATACAGTAGAAGGAACGATGAAGCGACTGTCTTCATATGTAAAAGAGCGGGGAAAGCAGTTGAAGGCAGAAGTGGTTGTGCTAGAGGATGTCTTTCATCTTTGCTTGAACGGTGATATACAAGCCTACCATGAGCAAATCATGGAACAGTTAAGGCAATCTGTGAAGCAGCATGGAGATATTTGTGTAATGCAGCTCTCGATGGTTCACGCTGCAAAGCAGGTGGAGCAGGAAACAGGAGTGTCCATCATTCATCCGCTTTCACCACTTAAACCATTTGTTTATCAAAAAATAACGGCTTTAAAAGAGTGAACCCGTCAGGTTCGCTCTTTTTGTATAGAAACGTAAATGGGATGACATGTTAAAAAAATAATGGAGCGCAAACTATTTTTAACAGGTGCGCGTCTATCCAATGTAAGAAATAACAGATGCGCATTTAAGATAAAGGAGCTCTTTGTAAAATGAAGAAACGAAAGATTGATGATCAATTTGCGGATTACGTAATGGAGCATAAACACAGTTTTTATCGATTGTCCTATAGCTATGTCAAAAACCCAGAAGATGCGATGGATGTCGTTCAAGAGGCGATTCATAAAGCACTCAAATCTGTTCACCGATTAGAGGATGCGACCAAGATGCATAGCTGGTTTTATAAAATCGTCGTAAACGCTGCCCTCGACTTTTTACGAAAGAAGAAGCGTGTGCAAGTGACAGACGATGACACGCTGGAATTTTTATCACAGGGTGAATCGGATGTCTATGAGGATCAAGATGTCAGACGGGCGATAGAAGATTTGCCGGAGATGTATCGGGTCATCATTATATTAAGATTCTTTGAGGATTTAAAGCTAGAGGACATTGCTCATATTCTTGGAGAAAATGAAAACACCATTAAAACAAGATTATATAAGGCGTTGCGGCTTTTAAAAGTAGAATTATCGCAGGAGGAAATATAAATGGATAAGCATTTGGAACAGTTAAAAGAGGAATATCTAGAAATCCCTATTCCCCCGGAATACGATGCTATGGTTGAACGGACATTAAAACGAAAAAACAAGAAACCTCATTTTCAGAAATGGACGATCGGACTTGTTGCTGCGGCTGCTTTATTTGTCACCACTGTAAATGTCAGTCCGCAGGCAGCAAGAGCGATTTCAGAAGTACCCGTCATTGGAGAGCTTGTGAAAGTCGTGACGTTCACAGAATTTAAAAAGAGCGATCAGGGAACAAATATTGATCTCAAAACACCACATGTTTCAGGGCTTGGGGACGGAAAATTACAAGACAGCCTGAATCAAAAATATTTAGCTGAAAACAAAAAGCTGTATCAAGATTTTGAAAAGGAAACAAAGGGTTATAAAAATGGTCATTTGAGTGTAGAGAGCGGATATGAAGTAAGAACAAACAATGATCAAATTCTTTCACTAGGTCGATACAAGGTGACGACTCAGGCTTCTGCGGCAGAGGAAATGACATATGATACGGTGGATAAGAAAAACCATGTACTCATTACATTACCAAGTCTATTTAAAGATGACCGTTATATTGATGTGATTAGTGAAAATATTAAAGAACAAATGAAGAAACAGATGAAAGAGGATTCAAATAAGATTTACTGGATGACGAAGCAAGATACGGTTGATCCGTTTAAGAAGATTCAGCCAGATCAAAGCTTCTATATCAATTCAAAAGGCAAACTGGTGATTTCCTTCAACGAATATGATGTGGCGCCTGGTTACATGGGTGTAGTTGAATTCACGATTCCAACAAGCGTGCTAAAGGATATTCTCGTCAGCGATATGTACATTCATTAAAAGAAGAAAAAAGACTGCTGAAGATGTCAGCAGTCTTTTTATGTTTATGAAGAAAGTGCGTCTGTTAGTGCAGGCACGACTTGTTTCTTTCTTGATACAACACCTTTTAGTAAAGCAGTGTTGTTTTCAAGTGTGACATTGAATGCTTTTTCTACTTTTGCTGCTTCAGCACCAAGTGCAAGCGCAAGAGAGTCATTTTCTAGAATGTCTGTGATCACTAAAACAAATAGATCAAGACCTTTCGCTGCGATGACTTCATTGATTTTTGCTTCGATGTCAGCTTGTCTTGCTGTTACTTCAGCGATATCAACTGTATTAACTTGTGCAATTTCGACTTTGCTGTTACCTAGTGCAAATTCTTTTGCATCCAGTGTGATTAATTCTTGAACTGTTTTTTGGCTTAGGTCAGCTCCTGCTTTCAGCATATCTAAACCATATACTTCAGGATCTACTCCTGCGATTTTTGCCAGCTCATGCGCAGCATCAACATCCTGCTGTGTGCATGTTGGGGATTTGAATAGCAAGGAATCAGAAATGATCGCAGACAAAAGCAAACCAGCGATTTCTTTTTCAATTGTGACTTGGTGCTCTTTGTACATTTTGTTTAAGATCGTTGCTGTGCAGCCAACTGGCTCAGCACGATAGTAAAGAGGTTCACTTGTTTCAAAGTTGGCAATACGGTGATGGTCAATGACCTCTGTCACTTGTACTTGATCAATATCGCTTACACTTTGTTGGAATTCGTTATGATCGACAAGAATGACTTGTTTTGTTTCGTTTGCAGCCGTTTCAATGAAACGAGGTGCTTCTTGTTTAAAGAAATCTAATGCGTATTGTGTTTCTCCATTGATTTCTCCAAGTCTGACAGCTTCTGCTTGAACGCCAATTTTGTTTTTCAGATCAGCGTAAGCGATAGCAGAGCAAATCGTGTCTGTGTCAGGGTTTTTGTGTCCGAATACGAGTGTTTTTCCCATGTGAATTCTCCTTCTTACTTTTATTGATGATGTTTCTATTCTAACAGCTTTTGACCTTGAATTCAGGGTTTATAGCTAAGAATAATCTAAAAAATTGTAACATGCTGTCTGAAAAGTTGCATGTACAAGACGATCTAAGTTGTTCCACGTGAAACGTTCTTGGAATAGCCTGCATTTTACTTGCGATTTACGGCTATGGTAAAATAAAGGTTGGGTCAAGATATGACGGAGCGTACATCGTACGTATACATAGAAGTACACATTGAGCAAGATATAGAAAAATGATTGGATTGAGGTGAAGGTGTGAAACAAACAAAAGCGTTAGTAGAAGGCGCTATCATGATCAGTATTTTTGCGGTCATGACGCTGTTTTATTTGTATGTGCCACTTTTAGCCATTATTTTCTTCATGGCTGCTCCGATTCCGATCATTCTCTATACAATCAGGCATGGCTTGAAAAAAGGAATTGCGGCTGGCGCTATTGGCATAGTGATCAGCTTTTTAATTGGGTCTATTAATGGGCTGTTAAGTGCGCCAATGCTGATTGCTGTTGGAGTAGGTATGGGTGTTTTCTACAGCAGGAGGCAGCCAGGTCAGGCTATTATTACGGGTGCGCTGATCTACTTATTCAGTTTTCTTATTTACTTTGTTGTCAGTGTCCAGCTGTTTCAAGTAGATATACTGGGTGTCGCAAAGGAATCAATTGACCAAATCATGCCGATGGTAGAGAGTACCTTAAAACAATCTGGCACTTCTGACCAGGACATAGCAAAACAACTCAAGCAGTTTAGAGAGATGAAGGATACGGCATTAAATTCTTTACCTGTAACGCTTTTGATTTTTGTCACGCTGATGTCTTTCGTCAATCATTGGTTTGTGCGGCCGTTGATCAAACGGTTTGTTCCAGACATGCCAGCTCTTAAGAAATTTAAGGATATGCGGCTGCCAAAAAGCATGGTATGGTATTATTTACTCACACTGCTTTTGATGCTGATTCAGCCGGAGAAAGGCAGCTTTTTATCGCTCGTGCAAACGAGTGCTTTTCAAATTTTATTTATACTGGTGCTTATTCAGGGCTTTTCTTTTATCTTCTATTATTGCCACGAAAAAAACATCTCAAAAGTGGTACCCATTTTTGCCGTCGTATTGACGATTCTCTTTCCGCCAATCGGTGTGATTGTGCGTATTATAGGGATTGCTGACATAGGCTTTGATTTAAGAGAAAAAGTAAAAACAAATAATTCACTCTGAATGTTGAGGAGTTGATATCAGTGCCAAGCTTCTATCGAAAACCTGTCATCAAGTATCCGATCTTCGCGTTAATTGTCCTTGCGGTGATCACAGTCCTCCTCAACCTTTATTTTAATTGGATCATAGGAGCGGTTGGTCTTTTAGTTCTTGCGGGTGTGCTCTACTTTTTAAAGTGGGCAGATACGCAGGTGCAAAAAGAGATTGATTCATATATTTCAACATTATCCTATCGAGTCAAAAAGGTTGGAGAAGAAGCATTAATGGAGATGCCAATTGGTATTATGCTGTTTAATGACCAGTATTATATCGAATGGACCAATCCATTTCTCGCTTCGTGCTTCCATGAAAGCACACTTGTCGGCAGATCCTTGTATGATACATTTGAATCCATTGTGCCTCTTATTAAACAAGAGGTTGAGACAGAAAATGTGACGCTGAATGACCGGAAATTCAAAGTCATTATTAAACGGTCAGAGCGCCTTTTATATTTCTTTGATGTCACGGAACAAGTGCAGATTGAAAGACAGTATGAAAATGAACGAACGGTGTTATCTTATATCTTTTTAGACAATTATGATGATGTCACGCAGGGTCTTGATGATCAGGTGCGCAGCGCGATTAATAGTGAAGTCACATCGCTGTTAAACAATTGGGCACAAGAATACGGCATTTTCCTAAAAAGAATTTCATCTGAACGATTTATGGCGGTATTAAACGAGAGCATCTTAGCAGAGCTTGAAGCATCGAAGTTTTCCATTTTAGACGAGGTTCGTGAGAAAACAGGGGCACATAGCGCCACACTTACCCTTAGTATTGGAATCGGTGCGTCTGTTCCTTCTTTAAAAGAACTTGGCGCACTTGCGCAGTCGAGTCTTGACCTTGCCCTCGGACGAGGCGGGGATCAGGTAGCGATTAAACAGCCGAATGGGAAAGTGAAATTCTACGGTGGAAAAACCAATCCAATGGAAAAACGGACACGAGTACGCGCACGGGTCATTTCACATGCTTTAAAAGAAATTGTATCTGAAAGCGGTAATGTCATGATCATGGGGCATAAGTTCCCCGACATGGACTCTATCGGTGCCTCGATCGGGATTTTAAAGGTTGCTCAAGCGAATGGAAAAGAAGGTTACATCGTCATTGATGCCAACCAGATTGGGGATAGCGTTCAACGCTTAATTAGTGAAATTAAGAATTATGAAGAACTTTGGTCCCGTTTTATCACGCCTGAGGAAGCGATGGAGCTTGCAAAGGATGACACATTGCTTGTGGTCGTAGATACACATAAACCGTCCCTTGTGATGGAAGAACGACTGCTAAATAAGATCGAAAACGTCGTTGTCATTGACCACCATAGACGTGGTGAGGAATTTATCCGAGATCCTTTACTTGTCTATATGGAGCCGTATGCTTCATCTACAGCAGAACTTGTGACAGAGCTGTTAGAGTATCAGCCGAAGAAATTGCGGATTAACATGATTGAGGCCACAGCACTTCTTGCTGGGATTATCGTGGATACGAAGAGTTTCTCCCTCAGAACGGGGTCAAGAACGTTCGATGCAGCATCCTACCTTCGTGCAAAAGGGGCAGATCCTGTCCTTGTGCAAAAGTTTTTGAAAGAGACAGTCGATCATTACATTAAACGGGCAAAGCTCATTCAGCATACAGAGCTGTATCAAAATCAGGTAGCGATTGCTTCCTTGCCGTCTGACAGATCTGAGTATTATGATCAAATTACGATCGCACAGACGGCTGATTCTCTCTTGTCGATGAGTGAGGTTGAAGCATCATTTGCTGTCGCAAGGCGAGATGACGATACGGTCTGTATTAGTGCAAGATCGTTAGGGGATATCAACGTTCAAATTATTATGGAAGCATTAGATGGCGGCGGTCATTTGACTAACGCTGCGACCCAGATTTATGGTATAACCATTGAAGAAGCGGTAGAGAAGTTAAAAGCTGCCATAGACGAATATTTCGAAGGAGGGGTTCAAAGATGAAAGTCATCTTTCTAAAAGACGTAAAAGGCAAAGGGAAAAAAGGCGAAGTCAAAAATGTAGCTGACGGATATGCTCACAACTTTCTCATCAAACAAGGGTTAGCTGTTGAAGCAACTCCAACGAACCTAAGTGCATTGGAAGGACAGAAAAACAAAGAGAAAAAGAATGCCATCCAAGAGCTTGAGCAAGCGAAACAATTAAAAGAAACACTTGAGGCGCTGACAGTGGAACTCACTGCTAAATCAGGTGAAGGCGGTCGTCTATTTGGTTCGATTACAAGCAAACAGATCGCTGATAAATTGCAAAAAGAACATCAAATCAAACTCGATAAGCGTAAAATCGAGTTGAATGATGCCATCCGTGCGTTAGGATACACAAATGTACCGGTGAAGCTTCACCCAGAAGTACAAGCAACATTAAAAGTGCACGTCACAGAACAAGCATAAAATAGAAAAGAACCCGTCTCCTCGTGAGGCGGGTTCTTTTTTTATGATGGATCTGAAATATAGATGCTTCGTCCAGCACGCATACCGGATAAAAACATGAAAAATAGAACGATGATAAAGATGATAATAGATGGCGTCCATGTATGTGTCACATCAAAAAGGATACCGATCATGAATGGACCAACAGCGGCTAATAAATAACCGAGTGACTGCGCCATTCCAGAAAGGGCAGCTGCTTGTTCCATATTGGTTGTTCTTAATCCGATAAATGTGAGGGCAAGACTGATACTGGCCCCTTGTCCGACGCCGATGAATAGCACAGAGATGACAAGAATAGGCGTCGACCCTCCAAGAAGGAGACCAATCATGCCGAGTAAATACACAAGGACAAGGCCAACGACAAGCGGTCTTTGTGTTTTTAATTTTTCTGCAAAAACGGGCGTTAAGAAGGTGGATGGCAGACCAGTGAACTGCATAATAGAGAGCATCCATCCCGCTGTCGCTAGGTTCATTCCATGTGATGTCAAAATATCAGGAAACCATGCGATGCTGCTGTAGAAAAGGAATGATTGCAAGCCCATAAAAAAGGTCACCTGCCATGCGACACGTGAACGCCATATTGGCTGTTCTTTGAGTGAAATGCTTTTGACAGCCGCTGTGTTCTGATGAAGAAGCTGCGGCGCCCACACCATCATCGCAAGAAGGGCAAGTCCGGCCCAGACAAGGAATGATGTATTCCAGCCGCCAGGCATTGCATGACTGAGCGGAACGCTGACACCAGATGCAAGTGCAGCAAAAACGGACATCGATGTCGTATACACGCTTGTCATTAATCCAGCATGTGCAGGGAATTTATGTTTCACAAGTCCAGGTAAAAGCACATTACAAATCGCAATCCCGACGCCGACTAGCGCTGTTCCCATCATTAAAAAGGTGATGCTGCCCAATGAACGAATGACAATCCCAAAGAGCAGGACAGCAAGCCCAAGCCAAAGTGTTCGTTCATTCCCAAGACGTTTTCCGATTTTAGGTGCAATGGGAGATAGCAATGCGAATGAGAGCAGTGGTAATGTCGTGAGGAAACCAGCCAGTCCATTTGAAAGCTGTAAATCAGAACGAATGGCACCGATCACAGGACCAACAGACGTAATGGCTGGCCTCAGATTAAAGGCAATGAGTAAAATCCCAGCAATCAGCAAAATGGTTTGCCCTGTACTGCGAGGATGAAATGTTGATTTTTCTAGTTGTTGTTCCATGAATGTAAACTCCTTTATTTCTTTAAGAACGATCTTTCTTCTGTTCAAGCTCCGCTAATTTAGCTAATAAGATGTGCTGCGGCATATGCATGATTTGCTCTAACGGTACATAGAGTGATGCAGCAAGCTTTTGTGCGGTATCGGCTGAGATTTGTAAAGGTCTCATGCGCAAATCCCTCCTCTTTCAATCTATACGTTCCAATATACCATATCGACTTTGTGACTTGCTGATAAAAAATTAAGGTTTTCTTTTATAAAACCACTTGATGGCCGATAAGAAATTTTTTTGAAATTGTTTCAGATGGTGGCCCTCTCCTTGTTCAATGTGAAAGTGAAGCTTTCGTTCCTGCATCCCTTTCTGTAATAAAAGATCATGGAGTTGTTTGTTGAATAAAGGCATGTGCTGTTGGGCAGATGTTTTGCCTTTCCCTTCTTCACTGCCTACAGACAAATAGACAAGGTGGTCCACAGACTGAATGCTTTGTTGTTTAGCAAACGGCAGAAAATCTTGATACCAAAATGATCCAGAGATAGATGCGATGTTTTTAAAAAGAGCAGGGTACATCAATAAAGTATAAATTGCAAATAGCCCACCTAATGAAGCACCTATGTGACTATGTTCATGACCGGTCTGTTTGACTGGGTATTCTCTTTTGATATATGGAAGCAAGTCATTTGCTAAAAATGACACATATGTCTGTGCCTCACCTTTAAAGTCAGGGAATCCAGAACGCAGTGATGATGCTTTCCATGGTGTATATTCGTCAAGTCGATTGAAGGGGTGTATACCGACGATGATGATTGGAGAGATGGTTTTGGCTTCAATCATGCTTTCGATCTCTAGCAGGTGGGTTCTAAACAAAGAAGAGCCATCTTGTACAAAGACAGCTGGAACATCAATAGAGGTGTCCGGTGGAAGGTAAATATCAAGCTGCCGCCCGTTCAATTCGTCATATAGAAACGTTCCGTTCATGTGTATTCTCTCCTTCAAGTTTTCAAGCTCTGCTGAAAAGAAGAACAAAGGGCTAAAATGTTTAGCCCTTTGTCAAGATGCGCATCTTTTTAGTTGGTTTGATCTAGCCATTTGACAGCCTGATCAAGGAAGGTGGTTTTGCTTAGTGCTGTTCCTCCCTGAAGCATAGGATCAACGACATTTTCATTGATGTGACCATTTTTCACAGCTTTTAGGCTGTTCCAAATTTTATTTCCCTCTAAGTCCTTCAATGCATTTGGATTCGATGAGTTTTCCTCTTGGGAGAACTGAACAAAGATATAGTCAGGATTGAGTTCGCCTAGGCGTTCCAATGAAATCATTGCTTGTGCTTTGGCTTTTTTGATATCACTTGGTGCTGTAAACCCTAAGTCCCCATATAAAGTAGAGTTGAAGTATACGTCTTCAGGGTACACGTACAGGTCGCCCTGTCTAATGCGTAAAATGACAGCTGTTTTGTTGTTGCTTTTGTCTTTCAGGGTTTCTTTCGCTTGTTTGAGATCTTTCTGATAATCAGAAATGATGCTTTTCGCTTCTTCACTTTTGCCAGTCAGTTCACCTAGTAATAAAAGGTTGCTTTCCCAGTCGGAAGAGACATGTGATACTGGGATCGTCGTTTGGACTTTATCTAGTTTTTTAATTGTTGCAGGAGGGAACTTGGTTGATCCGAGTATCACGTCTGGTTTTAGTTTTAAAATTTTTTCTAGGTTTGGTTCAGTTTTTTCCCCAATGCCTTCTGTTTTTGCTGTAATGTCTTTAAATAATTCAGGGAAAGTGCCGCCGACAGTAGAAGCACCAATAGGGTCGATACCAAGTAGTTTTGCATCTTCCATCGATTCTAGGCTTCCAGCAATGACGATTCGTTTCACTGGTGTTTTCAGTTTGTACGTTTGATCTAAGTATTTGATATTTGTTTCTGCTGCTTCAGCTGACTTGCTTTTGGTTGTGTTTGAAGCCGGTTTATTTTCTGCAGCACCACAGGCTGCTGCGATGATCGTCATGATACAAAGGATAAGCAATGCGAACCATTTTTTCATTTGTTTTCTCCTTTAACTGATAATTGTTCTCAATTAAAGATTGTAGTAGTCATTCGTCCTTTTATCCATAGACAATGATCTGTCTAGTGATGGACTTTTTACGGAAAAAAAGATAAAAGGTCCTGAATGACTCGTTGATGACTGGCTGCTGTGTATTCACGCCAAGGGTCAGAAGCGAGTGGATAGACGGCTTGTTGCGTCACAGCCTTGAGATTTTGCCAAGCCTCCTGTTGCTTTAACTTTTGATAAAAAGCAAGGGTTTTTGGTTCTTTATGCAACAAAAGGAAGATGGCATCTGGGTCTAACTGCTGTATAGAGTGAATGCTGATTTTTTTTTCGATGAGCTGGCCATCATTCTGAAAAGCCGGCAGAAGGCCAATGTCATGAAAAATTACTTCTGACAAGGTGCGATTGACAGATAAGTAGAGCTGATCTTGAAAGATACGAAGAGGCAGGACGGTTCTTGGTGGATGATCAATAACGCATTCCTTTTTCGCTTGATTAACGAGTTCTTCGTAATGAAGCAGCCATTCTTCTGCTTCCCTCGTTTCGTTTAAGAACAGAGCTGTTTGTCTGAATTGAGTGCGCCAATCCAATTGTGTGAATGGAACAAAGTGCACAGGACAGATGGTTTTCAACGCTTGTTTTTCTGCCTCTGTCACATGATCATTGGCAATGATCAGCTCAGGTTGTGCTTCCATCAATTGCTGTATATTGGCTTCAGCGTGCTCGTTGATACGATGTGCACTCAGATGGATCGGAATTTCTTCTGCATAATGCTCAAAATCATGTGCTGTCCATTTAGGGTGAAGAGGGGCAGCATATGGGATGATATGAATAGGTGTGAGCTGCCCGAGTATGGAATGGCCATAGGCAGCCATTTTCCGTTGACGGCTTTTCATATAAGCAGAAGGAGTGATACCCGTTTTTTTCTTAAAGATGCGGCTAAAGTAATAGGGGTCTTGATAGCCGATGTCCTGTGCAATGTCTTTGAGCTTTGCATGACCTTTCGCCATTAACTGTTTGGCTCTAGCCAGTCTTTTCTTGGTGATATAATCAGTGACACTCACATCAAAATGCTTTTTAAATAGCTCGCTGTAATGATTGGCGCTGATACCAGCCATATGAGATAGACTTGTAAGGCTGAGAGGTTCTTCGGAATGTTGATCGATATATTGTTTTGTTTTGAAAAGGGCGTGTGTTGTGTCACAAATGTCTTCTTTATGCAGTGTGAAAAGCTGCAGGATGAGCTGTTGAAAAAGGGTTTGGCTTCTAAAAAAGCTAATGGATTCAGGTTTTTGCCATTCTGTTGTCATGTCGGACAGTAAAGAATGAATTTGTTCAATCGAGCTAATATCGATAAATTGCCATACATTCAGTAAAGAACGGGCATGTTCAGTTGATACTTCTTCTATGCTTTGACCTTGTAGCGTGTACATCTGAAATCGAAACAGATAGAGCTCGTGTTTTTGATAAGGCTCTGTTTTCAACATAAATGTTTCCCCAGGCATCATCGTATAGAGTGTCAGATTTTTCAATCGCCATCTTTGATCATTCAATGTAAGTAAACCACTGCCGCTTATGCTAAAGAGGAGGCAGAATGTATCTGACAACTGCTGCTCCGTATGTGGAAGATCTGCATTATTTATTTTTTCAGTATATGTTAATCGATAAATGTATTGTTCAGCATTTACCTTTGTACATAATTGATGATTGTTTCCCATAAAACCACCTGATCTCTTATTAATTGATAAACATTCTCAATTGAATTGTATCAGAAAGAGCTGGAAAATGGTGTGTTTATTCTGTCAAAAAAGCACCCTGATGGAGATCAGGGTGCGTAGGGTGTAGAGAAACACTTGTATTCGTTGTCCGTCCTGCGCCTGTGTTAAGGGCAATCTTTTGAGATAGATCACTATGTTTCGTGTGTTCACTAGCTTTTTTTCATGTCTGTGGTTGTTAAAGGATCATCATGATAGAGTGCAAAACGAAAAGCATAATTCATCAGCACTGGCAAAACGGACGTATGTCCTTCTTCAGGGAACTCGTGATAGGCCGTATGCAAGCCGTATGGCGATAAAGGCAACATACGATTTGCTAGTGAATTGGCATGATCATTCATTTGACATGGATGATGTTTTTCTAACTCACCTACACCTACAAGCAGCCTGACATCCATAGGCACCTGACGTATATAGTTGGTGAATTGGTGTTCTTTTTCTAGAAATAATTTTTTGTTCCAGTGGATAGAAGGGCTCCCTGCAATATATGTCTGATAAGCATCAGGGTGCTCAAATAGTGTGTGTAATACAAAAAGACCGCCAAGAGAATGCCCAAACAGTGTTTGACGACTTTGGTTGATCGGAAAGCGTTGTTCGATATAGGGCTTTACCGTCTTTTCTAAAAAAGAAAAGAAAGTAGAAGCGCCGCCATATGTATGGTTGGAAAAGTCCTTTCTTTTCCTCCCAATGGAAGCATCAGGGGCGGTAAGAGTGAGATCATAATGCCTAAGCGGATGATAGGGTTCTTCTGTTTGATAGCCAATTCCAACAATGATGGCAGGTATGATTCCTGTTTTTTCAGGTCTTCTTGACTGTAAACGAATGGCTTCGACCATTGTACCAAAAAGCGAATTTCCATCAAGTACGTACATGACTGGAAAACCAGCCGCTGGAGGAGTAGCATTCGGTTTAAATATAAAAAGTCTGTATGGGTGTGCTGTGATATCCAGTTGCTCCGTCCCAGGTATAAAAAAGGGACGGCTTTCTCCGAAAAGTGAATTCTCAGTACCCATTCCTTCAGGGCGTTTCAACATATATAAAAATTCCCTTCCTCAAAATGATCCTCATATGGTGATAAAAGCAGACTTGTGAATATTGGTTGGATGAGAGTATTACTTGAAAACTTCAAATGAAAATGATTCTCAATTATCATGTGAGCAAACCAAATAATAATAGTTATTAATTATAAAGTCAAATGTTCATAAAGTTGTATAAATGTTAATTTTGCCCAATTGATTGATACGGCCTGCTCGGCTTCTATATTTTGCGGCGGCAGCCGGTCATCGAGAAGTTCCGTCATACCAAGCACCGTCCTTTCATACAAAAATACACTACTCTTCTTTTTAACATTTTCATTCATAACAAAATGAAATGGTCAGTCGGGGTCCTGCTGGAGAGCGTGTTGAAAGAGGAGGGGCTGTTTTAAAAGTGGCAAAATATCATATAACATCAAAAATGAGGCAATAAAAAAAGTAAGGGATGTGCCCTTACTTTTTGATCAATTGGTGTACATATCTGTTAACATCATTCACTTAAAATCCATCTGTGACATCATATTCGTAACGGATATCGGCTTTGACATTGCTCATAGTAGATCTCGCTGTAGCTTTTGCGTTGTACTTAAAGCTCCATTTTTGAGCGACTCTTAATTGATCATCCAGAGATATACGATAAGAACCACTTGTTGCAGAGGAGAAAAGTGATTGATACCAAATGTTACTATCACTAGCCATCAGTTTGTGTGTGACATTCCCTTGGTTGGGCGTTTGAGTGCTAGTTGTCGTAATTGATTTAACGATTGCATTTTTAGGAATTGAAGAATTGTTCGTTAAATCCATTGTAATGATAGAAGAATCAACCCCTAAAAAATTTAAAGATGAATTCCCCAAGTTGGTAGCCGTCCCCGAAAAATTGAATGTCCCATTTCCAGTTTTAATACGATCTTCAATGGAAACAGTAAAATACATATTCCCTGTATATGTACCACGGGTCACTTTCACAAAATAAGTTTCTGAAGTTGAAGTCACGTCACCAGTATTTGCAAAAATAAAGGGTGTGACTGAATTAGGATTAATCACCCTGGAACCTGGCTTAGAACCCTTCGAATTATACACCTCGATTTTCATACCCGTATATTGCTTATTATAAGAACTTCGTACATAAACCCTTTCACCTTTATTAATCGTGAACTGATAATACGCTTCATTTTCACCTTCAGGTAAGATTGTCGTGTCTGAACGATTATTTTTCCAATATCCCATTGAACTTGCAGTGTTAGGACTGTTATTCCCTGTAATAGCTGCTTCCGCTGACGTAGGTACAAAAAAACTAGTAACAAGCGCCAATAATAATGCTGGTAATAATAAATGTTTAAAGATAGTATTTGTCATATATTAACCTCCCTTGTAATAATTACTATATCGACATTAAACTAACAAATTTTAACTGAAATGCCGATATATTTAATAATCACTATTTTCTTAAAAAAGGAGAATCAAAATGAATATTAATACGTCATACACAGCCCGTGCTTCGAACACTTTGAACCAAATAGACTCTAAAGGTCAATCAGCTATTAAAAGTACAAACGAAGTGATGACCGAATCTGATAGACGAATGAAAATATTAGATGAAAAATACGAAAAAATAAATGAACAAAATAAACGATTCAAAGATCCTCATGGTCACATATTTGATAAGTATCGAAATCAACACTCTCCTTATTTCAGAAGTGATCTAACTAAAGTGGAGAGAGAAGCTGCTTATACGATGGAAATTGGATGGGCTAATTCTGGAACAGGTGGACAATATGACTTCAATGATGCTATTTTCCGTAATGAAAAACGGTACGACCCTACCCAAGAAAGTGTAGAAAAGAAACTATTAAATCGTCAAAAGGTGAACGAACAACTGCAAGCCTTGTTTTCTACCAATGGTTTGAACATTCCTAAAAATGCTAATTTAACTTTTACCATTGACCCCAATCATTTTAAATTAGTGGTGAGTGGATCAACAGACGAAACCCTAGTCAAACAAATAGAAGACATATTGAATACAAGCAACAATACAAGAGAACTATTTTTTCATATTATGAAAAGTAGAAATGATGATTCGACTCAATTCACGCCGGATTCACTTGCAAAGTTCCACCTTGTCAATCAAATCAAAACGGTGACAGGCTACGATTTAAAAGATTTAAGCATTGTAAACGGTCAATTTATAACGGATACCGGAGCGAATATTTTTGATATCTACAAAGAAGAACTTCTGAAAAACCCATACACAGCAGAAAATGCCCGTATTGCTGCATCACATTATGGTGCACAACTCTTTGATCTAGCGAAGAACGGGTATGATTCTATTCCTGATTTGGTGCTATCTATTGGATATGAAAACGGGTCTTTATATGACATTGGACAAAAGGTGAATTACGGAGTTAAGAAAACGATAGATTAAAAAACGCACCTGATATTTTCAATATTTGATCATGTGCGTGTTCATGCCATGTTGGAGTATCGATCATATGTGTGAACAACAGCTACAAATTCCATTAGCGATACAAAGGACTCTATAACAATTTATGTTACAGAGTCTTTTCTATTTGAAGGGTGTTGTTTCACTATTCAACAAAACATCGACATGGTAATTTTGACTATAGTTGATGTTTTTCACTTTTTTATTGATGAAAATGTTAAAATGATGAGTAGCGTATTTTTTTATGAAAGGACGGTGCTTGGCATGACGGAACTTCTCGATGACCGGCTGCCGCCGCAAAATATAGAAGCCGAGCAGGCCGTATTAGGTGCTGTTTTTTTAGAACCATCTGCGCTAACGCTCGCTTCTGAAGTATTAATTCCAGAGGATTTCTATAGAATGTCGCATCAAAAGATTTACAATGCGATGCTTGTACTTGGTGATAGAGGGGAACCGGTTGACCTTGTCACGGTGACATCAGAACTTGCCAATACAGACTTATTAGAAGAGGTAGGCGGGATTTCGTATTTAACAGATATTGCGAACTCTGTCCCAACTGCCGCAAACATTGAATATTATGCAAAAATTGTGGAAGAAAAATCTATTTTAAGACGTCTGATCCGTACAGCGACAACCATTGCACAGGATGGATATACGCGTGAGGATGAAGTAGAAGATCTATTGAGTGATGCTGAAAAAACCATTATGGAAGTGGCTCAGCGTAAAAACTCAGGAGCTTTCCAAAACATTAAAGACGTTCTTGTTCAGACATATGATAATATTGAACAGCTTCATAATCGAAAAGGTGATATCACTGGGATTCCAACGGGTTTCTCAGAGCTTGACCGGATGACAGCTGGCTTCCAGCGAAATGACCTGATTATTGTAGCGGCTCGTCCGTCCGTAGGGAAAACAGCCTTCGCGTTAAATATTGCACAAAACGTTGCGACCAAGACAGATGAAAGTGTCGCCATCTTTAGTTTAGAGATGGGCGCTGAGCAGCTGGTCATGCGTATGCTTTGTGCCGAGGGAAATATCAATGCACAAAACCTAAGAACCGGTAACCTCACAGAAGAGGACTGGGGTAAGCTGACAATGGCGATGGGTTCGCTATCAAACAGTGGGATTTTCATTGATGATACACCTGGCATTAGAGTCAGTGAAATTCGCTCGAAATGCCGCCGTTTGAAGCAAGAAAACGGGCTTGGCATGATCCTGATTGACTACTTACAGCTCATCCAAGGGAGTGGACGATCAAGCGATAACCGTCAGCAAGAGGTATCTGAAATTTCTAGGGCTTTAAAGTCACTAGCAAGAGAACTTGAAGTGCCGGTCATTGCCTTATCACAGCTTTCTCGTGGGGTAGAGCAGCGTCAGGACAAACGTCCGATGATGTCTGATATTCGTGAATCAGGAAGTATTGAGCAGGATGCCGATATTGTGGCGTTCCTTTATCGTGATGATTACTATGACAAAGAATCAGAGAATAAGAACATTATTGAAATTATTATTGCGAAACAGCGTAACGGTCCAGTTGGAACGGTATCACTGGCGTTCGTAAAAGAATATAACAAATTCGTCAACTTAGAAAGAAGATTTGACGATGCGGGTGTTCCGCCCGGTGCTTAAAGCCCAGCTCAAGAAGCTGGGCTTTTTTTGATCCATCTACATCGAAAGAATGACTGAAAAACAGTCGAAATGAGGAGGAGTGGGAGAAAAAGAGAGCGTATACTAAAGGGAGAGAAAAGGAGTGATGACTGATGAAGTTTCAACAATTCGAAGCCGCTCAATTACGCATCGCACGTCCGACCGTCAACATGAAAGAGGTTGTTTCTTTTTATGAAGAAGGTTTAGGGCTGAAACGAATAGGCTCATTTGATCAGCATGAAGGGTATGATGGGGTCATGCTTGGGCTTCCTCACCAGCATGTTCATCTGGAAATCACCAAACATGAAGAAGACGAAAGCTTGCCTGTTCCCCACCCAGAGCAACTGCTTGTATTCTATATTCCGGATGAAGAAGAATTTCAGCAGATGAAAAAGAGACTGATCGCATCTGGCGGACGGCATGTCACCTCTACAAACCCGTACTGGGATCGAGGAGGCGTGACGATTGAAGATCCAGATGGATATCGAGTGGTGCTCATGAATACAGAAGGAATTACACCTGATTAAGAAAGACTCCCATCTCGTGGGAGTCCCAGCGTGTAGACAAACCCTCGCATTCGGTGTCAGTCCTGCGTGCTGGTGCTCACGAATGATAAATTTGCTCCGCGCCAGTACTCGTCCTTCCTAGGGCTGCAAAGGTTTTCTATCACGCTGAAAAAGAAGACAAAGGGCTAAAATCAAGTTCATTTTAGCCCTTTGTCAACAATCTGAGACTCCCATCTTGTGAGAGTCTCAGATTGTCAGCAACGAGGCGTGACACGGAGCTTCAGTGATTTTAGTCCATACATACCGCTGCTTGTCATTGGGACGTAAGAGAGAAGCTCTAGTGATTCATATTGTGACTGTATGGCTTTGATGGCAGTGCAAGCTTCCAGGCGAGCAAGTGGTGCGCCTAGGCAGAAATGAATGCCGTGGCCGAAGCCAATATGAGGGTTAGGGTGCCGATGTATATCGTACTCATGTGCGTTTGGAAATTGACGCTCATCCCGGTTCGCAGAAGCAAGAAAGACAATCACACTGTCTCCCTTTTTCAAGACTTTCCCTCCAAGTTCGGTGTCTTCTGTGACATACCGGACGATGGTAGGCGCAGGGGCACGAAAACGGACAGCCTCCTCCACAGCACGAGGAATGAGGTCAGGTGATTGAGCGAGCGCTTCATACGACCCCGGATTTTCTAACAAACTAAAGATCATATTGGAGATCAGGTTGGTGGTCGTTTCGTTGCCTGCTAACAGGAGAAGATTGCAGAAAGGAATTAATTCGTCTGCGGACAGCTTGTCTCCATCTTCCTCCGCTTGAATTAAAAGCGAAATCAAATCATCACTAAGGTTCTGCCGCTTCTCTTCAATGATGTCAGCAAAAAACGCCATCATGTCCGCTTCGCCTTGATCCCGTGTTTTTTGCCATTCAACGACATCTCTTTCTTCTTCACTTTTAGGCATGCTGACGAGAATATCGGACCATTCTTTAAAGGATTGTTTATGTTCTGTTGGCACACCTAAAAGCTCTGCAATGACAATCACAGGAAGCGGATAGGAGATGTCTTGAACAAGATCAATCTCTTCCTTACCTTCTATTTGTGCAATGAGATCATCCATTAACTCTTGAATGCGTGGTTCCCACAATTTCATCACCCGGGGTGTAAAGGCTTTGCTCACAATGGAGCGGATTCGTGTATGTTTTGGCGGGTCCATCATGACCATTGTTTTCATCAGTGAATGTTTCCGGTGGTCTTGAGGAGGTTGACTAGAAAAGGTATCTTTATCGATGGTGACGCGCTTTGCTTCTTCATAGGTGAAGACACTCCATGTTTGGCTGTGTTCATCAAAATGAACAGGGGATTCTTGACGCATTTTGGCGTACCAATCAAATGGGTGATACGGGTCCTGCTTGTTTTTCCCTCTTAATAACGCTTTTTGAACGGCACTAGGTGTTGTTGTTTCCATGATCATCACTCCTTATGGGTTGTCAGATGATTCCTTTTTTTCACTGTGTTAGATTTAAAGGTAATTCATCAGGAGAAAGGATTCAACCAACAGAAAAGCGAAATCTGTTGAAGAAAATGGGAAGGGGAGAGCGGCTTGTGGCGGACTGCTACAGAGGGGATAAGCGCGCAACTGAATCAAAGCAACAATTAAGAAAAGCGTTATTTCAGTTATTAAAGGAGAAGGAATGGGGGAAGATTTCTGTACAAGATTTGACGAACAAGGCAGGAATCCATCGCACCACCTTCTATCAGCATTATGAGGATAAGTTTGACTTAGCTCAGCAGGTCATGGATGAGATGTTTGATGTCATGAAAACCGCTATTTTTGCTCCTGTACATGAAAGTGAGTGGAAGAGCGATCATGCAGCATATGTGTATATTTATCGCTTTTATCAGCATTTGCAGGAACATGAAGAGGAGTATCAGATTCTCTTGAAAAGGGGAAGAGAGCTTAATATTCATCAGACGGCCAGTGCTTTTTTTGAAGAAAGCTTTACTTTAGGGCTAGAAGAAGTCACAGGTTCACCACCTGATCCACAACACGTTCCTCTCGAGATGCAGAAGCAATTTGTCATTTCTGCTTATGTTGGAACAGCTGAGTGGTGGCTGAGAAAAGGCAGACCATATTCACCCGACTTTATGGCAAGTTCGATGATTCAATTGATTGAAAATCACTGAACAAACGGAAATGAGAAAAACAGTAATTTTGATCGAAATCTTCTTGTTTAAGCGTAGAATGAGCAATTAAAGCGCTTTTCCTCACATGTAAAACGAACAAAATTTGATTTCGAGATATTAATGTTCGGATTTCACGTTGACTTTTTCATTGTGCATTGATAAAATAAATGTGTTTGAAAGAGATAACGTTTTGAAAGGTTAACGGAGGTGCACGATATGTCTTCAGTAGTCGTAGTAGGTACGCAGTGGGGTGACGAAGGGAAAGGGAAAATTACCGATTTCCTTTCAGAAAATGCAGAGGTGATTGCCCGTTATCAAGGGGGAAACAATGCAGGTCACACAATCAAATTTGATGGAGTGACTTACAAGCTACACCTCATTCCGTCCGGTATTTTTTACAAAGAGAAAACTTGTGTCATCGGTAATGGAATGGTGGTTGATCCTAAAGCGTTGGTCACTGAGCTTGCGTATCTTCACGAACGGAATGTGAGTACAGATAACCTCAGAATCAGCAATAGAGCCCATGTCATTCTGCCTTATCACTTAAAATTGGACGAGGTAGAAGAAGAGCGGAAAGGGGCTAACAAGATCGGTACGACGAAAAAAGGAATCGGACCAGCTTATATGGACAAAGCTGCCCGCGTCGGAATCCGTATCGCAGATTTATTAGATCGTGAAGTATTTGAAGAGAAGCTTGCCCGTAATCTAGAAGAGAAAAATCGTCTTTTAGAGAAAATGTACGACACAGAAGGCTTCAAAATTGAAGATATTTTAGATGAGTATTATGAATATGGTCAGCAAGTGAAAAAATATGTCGTGGACACATCTGTTGTATTGAACGATGCTCTAGATGAAGGCCGCCGTGTTCTTTTTGAAGGGGCACAAGGCGTTATGCTTGATATCGATCAAGGGACATATCCGTTCGTGACGTCATCTAACCCAGTGGCTGGAGGCGTGACGATTGGTTCTGGTGTAGGTCCTACGAAAATTCAACATGTGGTCGGCGTATCAAAAGCTTACACAACTCGTGTAGGTGATGGCCCATTCCCGACAGAACTCCATGATGAAATTGGCGATCAAATCCGTGAAGTTGGCCGTGAATACGGTACGACAACTGGCCGCCCGCGTCGTGTTGGCTGGTTTGACAGTGTTGTTGTCCGTCATGCGCGCCGTGTGAGCGGAATTACAGATTTATCTCTTAACTCCATCGATGTACTGACAGGGATTGAGAAATTGAAAATCTGTGTTGCTTATAAATTGAACGGAGAAATCACTGAAGAATTCCCAGCAAGCCTTAATGAATTAGCGAAATGTGAACCTGTCTACGAAGAAATGCCAGGTTGGACAGAGGATATTACAGGCGTGAAGAATTTAAGTGAACTGCCTGCAAATGCCCGTCATTACTTAGAGCGCATTTCACAATTAACAGGTATTCCACTTTCTATTTTCTCAGTCGGACCAGACCGTTCCCAAACGAACGTTGTCCGCAGCGTGTACCGTCCATCATTATAGACTGATCAGACACCAGTAAAATCACACATTTTACTGGTGTCTTTTTTTGATTAAATATTCCTTAATTTCTACGGAACGCTCTTCCTGTCATTACCAAAATATGATAACTGTATAAAAGGGAAGGAGCGTTCTAGTGAAAGAAAGAATACGATTATTAGATATTTTACGAGGTTTTGCGATATTAGGTACATTGGGTACAAACGTCTGGTTTTTTGCATACGCAGGGGATACCTTTGCGACAGATCAGATTGCGGATGAATATGAAAATGGTAGTTTTCTTGAAAGTCTTGTCTCTATGTTCGTTTATGGCAAAATGCTATCGTTGCTTACGATCATGTTTGGTGTAGGGCTAGAGCTGAAATACCAGCAGGCGAAAAGAAAAAATATGACTTGGCCGGGTACATATTTATGGATTCTTTTATTCTTATTGATTGAAGGCTTTGTCCATTTTGCGCTAGTGATGGAATATGATGTGCTCATGAGTTACGCCGTCACGGGTTTGCTTGTGGCGTTTATTGTCCGTGGAGGAAGTCGGCGCATCAAAAAAGGCATGATTGTCTCGGGTGTCATTCATTTGTTGGTGACGGCTTTTCTCGTTGTATTTTCTATCTCTGAATTGGAAAATGAATCCTATGACGAGAGCAGTGAACCAGCGTACGAAGAACAACTGCCGGAGACATGGATATCTCAAGTTCAAGACCGATTACAGCACTTTTTGATGTATCGAGAAGAAGCAATCTTTATTATCCCAATGAATACCTTTTTGTTTTTATTAGGTGTGCGGATGATGAGAGCCGGTGTATTTTATGCAAATGAGCGTGGGCAATCTCTGCGGAAAACATTGTTCCGAATGGGTTTGTGGATTGGACTGCCGCTGAATGCGCTCGTCTTCGTACCAAATGACATAGTAGAATTTGTGGTGCGCTATGTGTTTTCGCCATTCCTCTCTATTTTCTATATTGCTGTCGTGGCGAAGCTTCTAGCACGCACGGAGTCATGGTTCATGTGGACTTGGTTTGAATATGTAGGGAAAATGGCGCTTAGCTGCTATATCCTGCAAAATGTCATCTGCTCGCTTCTTTTTTACAGCTGGGGATTGGGTCTTGGCGGTCAAATCAACGCCCCCCTTATCGTCTTGTCATGGTTGTTCATTTCACTTTTGCAAATCGCTATTTCAGCCCTTTGCTTACACGTCTGGCGAATTGGGCCAATGGAGTATATCCGATCACGGGCACTTCGCCGTGTGACAATGAAGAAAGCATCTTAAAGGGGAATAGATACAATGTTTTTCAAAAAAACGACGAAAAGAGAACAAGCCAATGCACAAAAAGCAGCAGGATCGGCGTTTGTTTTTTATCTTCTAGCATTAGGAGGACATGCGTCTTACGCTTTTTTTCAAGGTGAGAGTACACCTGTGACTTTTGTGATTTTAATGACAGGTCTTCTTGTGTTTTTCACCGCAGATTGGCTATACAACAAAAAACATTCATAAAAAAGAAGCCCTCTGATGAGAGCTTCTTTTTTATTTTAGGCTTTTATATTGGCCTTTTAAATTTTTACGAATGTATTGAATGATTTTGCGTAGTTCGTTGGCATGCGGTCTGCCAAATGGACTTGTTTGTCTTTGCTGATAGAGGACTTGGCCTTTTTCATTTAATAAGAAATAGGCAGGTTCTCCGTGCACCCCATGATCTTCGTATGGGGCATCTTCCCCGTGATAGAAGACTTCATAGGCTTTCAATGATGTGAGGTCTTGGTCAGACATGATGGGGAAAGAAAGTCCCTCTTTGTCTGCAAATTCTTTTAAGTCTTCAGGATTATCCGTTGAGATTGTCATTAAGTGAATATCCTTTTCTTGAAAATAGGATTGCTGTTTTTCCAGCTCTTTTAATTCCTCGACACATACTGGGCACCATGATCCTCTAAAGAAAACGATAAGGTGCCAGCTTTGATGCTCCTCTAAATGTTTGTAAAACTCAATGTGATCGCCCTGCACTGTTGGTAGTGAAAAATCGGGCATTTTATCTCCTAATTTAAATGAACTCATCCTATGTTTCCTCCTTTTTCAATCACCATGCTGTTTGTTTCTTGTATAACCAATATTGGTCGGAATCAAACGTTTCTGTGTGCTGGATTGGGCAGTAGCCATTAATTGAATGAAGGCGCTTTCGGATTTAGGCGATGTAACAGAAGATATCAAATCCGACACTTTTTTAAAAAAAATGTCGAAAAACGTATTGCCATATGTAATTACTCTATGATATTATAAATCTCGTTGTTGCAAAGGTCTCTGAAACTTGTTAAGATGCGATGTTCCAGCTTTTAAAGCGATTGGTTTGACGCAATACAGCTTCTTCAGATTCACTTTTCACAAACCGAGAGCCATTAGCTCAGTTGGTAGAGCATCTGACTTTTAATCAGAGGGTCGAAGGTTCGAGTCCTTCATGGCTCACCATGTTTTGGCCCGTTGGTCAAGCGGTTAAGACACCGCCCTTTCACGGCGGTAACACGGGTTCGAATCCCGTACGGGTCATTGATTTACTTTAGCGTTAAGCTAATTTTTCCTCACTTGCTTGAAGGAGCACCACGATTGCTTTTTCGGGCAAGTTACTGAGGTCCGGTAGTTCAGTTGGTTAGAATGCCTGCCTGTCACGCAGGAGGTCGCGGGTTCGAGTCCCGTCCGGACCGCCATTTATACATATTCATCTTTTGATGATGGCTCGGTAGCTCAGTTGGTAGAGCAACGGACTGAAAATCCGTGTGTCGGCGGTTCGATTCCGTCCCGAGCCACTTCCAAACGCATCTGCAATCGCAGGTGCGTTTTTATTATGAAAAGAAGGCATAAAAAGGGAGAAGCCGGACCTAGGTAGGGCCCGGCTCCATAAGAAGAAGACGTTACATGTATATAGACGTTTGGTGATTGGAAAAGTTTCAATAAAAAAGGAAAAAGTCATCAAATCTTTTGGTGAAGTTCTTCTATCCAACGTTTACTAGCAAAGAAAGCCGTTATTATTTTTATCTTTGCCTCGTAAAACGTTATAATAGACAGTGAGCCTTTTTTTCGTAAATGAAGAAGGCGTAATGAGACATGCAAAATGGAATGACATAGATGCTAAAAATGCAGGAGGAAATCACAATGGAAAAAAAAATTCTTGTCGTAGATGATGAAAAGCCGATTGCGGATATATTGGAATTTAACTTAAGAAAAGAGGGCTACGAGGTTCATTGTGCGTATGACGGAAATGAAGCCCTTGAAATGGTAGAAGAAATTAAGCCAGACATTATTTTGCTCGACATTATGCTGCCGAACAAAGATGGCGTTGAAGTATGCCGTGAAGTGAGAAAGAAATATGATATGCCGATTATCATGCTGACAGCAAAAGACTCTGAAATCGATAAAGTCATTGGTCTTGAGCTTGGCGCGGACGATTATGTCACAAAGCCATTCAGTACACGCGAGCTGCTTGCACGTGTAAAAGCAAATTTAAGAAGACAGACGGCTGCTCCGCAATCAGAGGAAGAATCTGAATCAAATGATATCGAGATTGGTTCACTTGTGATCTACCCAGATGCGTATGTCGTGTCCAAGCGTGACGAGACGATTGAGTTAACGCATCGTGAGTTCGAATTGCTTCATTACTTAGCGAAACATATTGGACAAGTCATGACACGTGAGCACTTACTGCAAACGGTTTGGGGCTACGATTACTTCGGAGATGTCCGTACAGTAGACGTGACAGTCCGCCGTCTTCGTGAAAAAATTGAAGACAACCCTAGCCACCCGAGCTGGATCGTAACAAGACGAGGCGTCGGCTACTATTTAAGAAACCCAGAGCAGGACTAAGATTCTTATGAGTAAAGTAGGTTTTTTTCGCTCGATTCACTTTAAATTGACCTTGATTTATGTGCTGCTGATCATTGTCGCCATGCAGATTATTGGCGTGTACTTTGTGAAGCAGCTAGAGCAGTCCTTAATTAATTCCTATGATAATTCCTTGAATCAGCGAATCTACTCGTTATCGTATTACCTAGAACAAGATTCATCGAAAAGCAAGGCAGAATTAAAAGAGGATGCTCAAAAGATACTAAACGATTTTAACAACAAAGATGAGTCTAATGAAATTTCTGAAGTCAGCTATATTGACGAAAGCAGAGAGGTCATTGCCTCTGTGAATAACGGCAGTCAAGAGATTGCCGGGAAGAAAATCACAGATCAAATCATTAGCCGTATTTTCGCGGTTGGCAAAGACTACGAGAAAAAATTCTATGACCCAGAATCGAATAAACGAGTCCGCATATCAGCGACAGCCGTGAAAAATGAGAACCAAGAAACCGTTGGTGTCATTTATGTGGTCTCATCCATGGAAAGTGTTTTTAACCAAATGAGAACCATTAATACGATTTTGGCAACGGGAACGCTGCTTGCCCTTGTGATAACCGCTCTACTTGGTATATTCATATTCAGAACCATTACACACCCAATTTCGGATATGAGAAAGCAAGCGATCGAGCTCGCCAAAGGGAACTTTTCCAGAAAGGTCCGAAAGTATGGACATGATGAGATTGGTCAGCTAGCGACGACATTTAACCATTTGACGAGAGAGCTGGAGGAAGCGCAGCTGATGACAGAGGGTGAGAGGAAAAAGCTTTCTTCTGTTATCGCCTATATGACCGATGGCGTCATTGCCACAAATCAAAATGGGGCCATTATTCTATTAAACAGCCCGGCACTAGAGCTTTTGAATGTTTCACGTGAAACAGCTCTAGAGATGCCGATCACATCCTTGCTTGGCTTAGAAGAAACTCATACATTTGAAGATTTAGTCGAAAATCAAGACTCCATGCTGCTAGAAATTGAACGTGAAGATCAGCTGTCTGTTTTGCGTGTCAATTTCTCAGTGATTCAGAAAGAGCATGGGAAAATTGATGGTTTAATTGCAGTCATTTATGACGTAACCGAGCAGGAAAAAATTGATGCGGAACGTCGTGAATTCGTGGCGAACGTATCGCATGAGCTGCGCACACCGCTTACGACAATGCGAAGCTATCTTGAGGCACTCGCTGAAGGTGCGATTGGTGATAAAGAGCTTGCGCCAAGGTTCCTCAGTGTCACGCAAAACGAAACAGAGCGCATGATTAGACTTGTGAATGACCTGCTCCAGCTGTCTAAGTTCGACAGCAAGGATTATCAATTCAATCGTGAGTGGACGAATTTTATCAGGTTTATCTCGCTCGTCATTGATCGTTTTGAAATGACGAAGGAGCAGCATGTCGATTTCATCCGCAACCTGCCGCAGCGTGAAATATATGTGGAAATTGATCAAGATAAAATCACTCAGGTGCTCGATAATATCATTTCCAATGCTATGAAATACTCGCCAGAGGGTGGACACATTACGTTCACTGTCGATTTGGATGAGGAGCAAGGTCTTGTGTTATTCAGTGTCAAAGATGAAGGAATTGGTATTCCGAAGAAGGATATGGATAAAATCTTTGAACGTTTTTATCGAGTGGATAAGGCAAGAACAAGAAAGCTTGGCGGAACCGGCCTAGGCCTTGCGATTGCAAAAGAAATGGTTCAGGCTCATGGCGGAGATATTTGGGCTGACAGCATTGAAGGAAAAGGAACAACGGTAACCTTTACCCTTCCGTACAATGAAGAACAAGAGGATGATTGGGATGAAGCGTGAGACCTTTAAAACCATTATATTGACAATCCTAATTGCGATCAGTCTTGTGTTTACGTGGAATATTTGGATGTTCCAGCCCGTCATGCAGGATCAGGCGGATGCCGGCACACAGGTCGTGGAAACGAAGAAGATTTCAAGCGACGAGCCTCGGAGTCTCATTGATGTCGTGAAGCCGCGTGAGATGTTCATCCATTCCAATGGAGAGCATTTCAAAGTGGATCAAAAGGAACTCTTCCAAAACTTTTGGAATGATGTGAGCCTGTGGGATGTCAAAGAGATTGCTGATGTGTCGGACCAATATTCCGAGCAGAAATTTAAGAATTTCTTCTATGGACGCGAGGGGCAAGGCAAAACATTGGATCTTGTGTTCAATGATCCGATTCCGATTGATATTTTCCAAGCGCTGTTTAAATGGCCGAATAAATCCATTGAATACAACTCGTTTGACCGGATGATTGTGCCGTTCGCTCAGCCGGATAAGGCCAATAAGAAAGTTTATTTGGTTTCATACAGCAAGGAATCGGTGCTTGAGCTAACGATTGAATCTGCCAACTATCGTAATCTGATGGATAGTATTGCAGCCGCTCAAAACGAGATGCCGCGCTATGATCTTTATACTTTCTCTACGAATTCAAAACGAGATTTCCTTCTGCCGCAGAAGCAAAAGCAGCTTGAAGCGAAAATGTTCTTTATCGAAACGATTAAGACAAGCAAATTCAAGGACGCTTTGTTTACAGACCCAAGTCTAGTTGGGGAGGAGTCTAATTTAAACCGGACGGTGTATACAGATGGAACGAGTCGTCTTGAAGCAAATCAAAAAGACCACCGCATCCAATATCAGCATCGTAATATCAATTCTAGTACCGTATTCCAAACGGGGGATTTGATCAAGCGAAGCGTGAAATATTTCAATGATACCGGAAGTTTTACCGATAACTATCAATACTTCGGTATCAACAGCAACCAGCAGCTGTCCTTTAATATGTTTATGGATGGACTGCCGATCGTCAACAGCACAAAACATCCATTTGGTATGACATCACTTGAAGTACAATGGGCGAATGATGACATCTTGAGTTATAAGCGTCCAAACTACATTCTCGGCAACAAAGCGAGTCAGAGTGAACAGGTCAAACTGATGAATGGGACAGAGCTGAAAAACTTGATCATCAAGCAGACGAAGTATGATGATTTAGAGAAAATTGAACAGATTTTCCCTGCTTATCAAGCGACATCCACGGCATCAGATCAGGATCAAGCGATGTTTGTCTGGCTAGAGCCGGTATGGTGTATGAAATATAACGGAAAAACCGTCATTTTATCGAATGATTTGCTGACAGAGGGGAGCGAGAATCATGGAGTGGAATAAGACCAAAACGATCTTTATCCTAGCCTTTCTCGTTCTCGATATCTTTCTAGGTTTTCAATACTTTGAAAAGCGATCGACCGATCATTTTGCGATTATCGAAAAAACAGATACGCTGGAAGAAATGAAGGCAGACGGAATCAAATATGGGAATCTATCAGATGAAGCGAAGATTGGATACCGCATTACAGCTGAGAAAAAGCAATATACGAAAAAGGATGTCGATGGATTAGCTGATCAAAAGACGAAAAGCACATTCCCGAAAACCGAGAAAGATGATCCTGTCACCCTGCTTGAAATGACCTTCAATAAACCAGTTGCATTGCCGAAAAAAGATATGAAAACAGCAGCGACCAATCTTGTGAGCCAGCGTTTACTGGATGGCAAGAATTATAAGCTCTGGAGCATCGATGAAGAAACAGGTGAAATCGTCTTTTTCCAAACGTATAAAGGAAAATACATCTTCCAAGAAGGTCTTGATGACACCGAAACCATCGGGAAGATCACATTGGATGTGAACGATCAAAACGAGGTCGTATCGTATCGGCAGTCGATGGTGACATCGATTAATGAAGTGAGAAAAGAAACCCTTGTCCCGGCGCTTGAAACGGTGAAGGACTTATATACACAAAATATGCTGAGCCAAAACACAACAGTGAAAAAAGTGGAGCTTGGCTACTACACGCAATACCCAGGTGCAAGCACTCAAGTGATGGTTCCTGTATGGCGAGTAGAGATTGAAGGCGTGGCAGCTGGTTCAAAGAAAAAGACAGAAGAAGAATATTTGATCAATGCCATTGATGGCTCAACACTTGATCATATAGAGAAAGAAGACAAATCTTCATTGGAGTGAGAGAACATGAGCTTGCAGTTCAGTGTACTAGCGAGCGGAAGTACGGGGAACGCTTTTTATTTAGAAACAGATGAGCATGCTTTTTTAGTAGATGCAGGCTTAAGCGGCAAACAGATGGTAGAGCTGCTTGGTCAAATCGATCGCAAGCCGGAAGACTTGGACGGTATTTTTGTCACACACGAGCACTCAGATCATATTAAAGGACTCGGTGTGATGGCAAGAAAGTACAAGCTTCCTGTCTATGCAAATGCGAAAACATGGAAGGCGATGGAGTCACATATTGGGAAAGTGGATACGGAGCAGAAATTCCACTTTGATATGGAGACGGTTCAATCATTTGGCGGACTCGATGTTGAATCATTTGGCGTATCACATGATGCGGCAGAGCCCATGTTTTACGTATTCCATTATGGCGGGCGTAAACTTGCCCTTATGACGGATACAGGCTATGTGAGTGACCGGATGAAAGGGATTATTAAATCAGCCAATACGTTCGTATTTGAGAGCAACCATGATGTCGGCATGCTGCAAATGGGGCGCTACCCATGGAGTATTAAACGCAGAATTTTGAGCGATGTCGGACACGTATCCAATGAAGATGCAGCTCTTGCTATGACAGACGTGATTGGAGACGCCACCTCACGCATTTATTTGGCCCACTTGAGTCAAGACAACAACATGAAGGACTTAGCCCGTATGGCGGTCCAGCAGACGCTTGAAATGAAGGGCTTTGTTGTAGGGGACGGCTTTGATTTATATGATACGGACCCGAAAAAAGCAACCCCGCTTTGCGCCGTATGATTTTTACAATCGTATGATTAAGATAAGAGCTTCTTACCAACACTATATACATCATCTATTCACTGAAAGGAAGGAAACATAGTGGATTATCGCGATGTAGAGTGGAAGCCGAGACGAAGCAGAAAAGGATATTTCCTATCTGGTCTGATCGGTGTATTGGTAGGAGCTTTTTTAATGGGATTCTTTTTCCCCTATGTGTCTGGACAAAGCGGCAGCCCCTTTGGCTGGCAGTCAGCTGGAGATCAGCAGGCATCAGATGGCCCTTTAAAGACCGTCAATGTGAACGTGAATGATGCGGTCACAAAAGTGGTATCGAGTATGTCGGATACGGTTGTCGGCGTCATTAACATTCAAAAGTCGAGCTTTTGGGAAGAAGGCGGTGAAGCAGGCAGCGGGTCAGGTGTGATTTATAAAAAAAAGGGTGACACCTTTTATATTGTGACCAACCATCATGTCATCAAAGGCGCAAACCAGCTTGAAGTGAGCCTTCAGGACGGGACAAGGATCGGGGCAAATCTTGTCGGCAGTGATCAGCTTATGGATTTAGCGGTACTCACGGTCAAAAGTGATAAGATCAAGAAAACCGCCGCCTTCGGCAATTCAGACCATGTCAAACCAGGTGAGCCTGTCATCGCCATTGGAAATCCATTAGGCCTTGAATTTGCTGGCTCCGTCACACAAGGTGTGATTTCTGGAACGGAGCGTGCGATCCCTGTTGATTCTAATGGTGATGGACAGACGGATTGGAATGCGGAAGTTTTGCAAACGGATGCCGCCATTAATCCTGGGAACAGCGGCGGAGCCTTGATCAATATGGACGGCAAAGTGATCGGCATCAATTCAATGAAGATTGCTGAGTCAGAGGTGGAAGGGATTGGGCTGTCTATTCCTGCGAATCTGGTGATCCCTGTCATAGAGGATTTAGAGCGCTATGGAGAGGTGAAGCGTCCGTACCTTGGTGTTGGGATGAAATCACTAGCAGATATTGCGAGCTATCATTGGCAGGAAACGTTAAAACTGCCATCAAAGGTCACAACCGGAGTCGTCGTGATGAGTGTCGAGCCTTTGTCTCCAGCAGGGAAAGCAGGGTTAAAAGAGCTGGATGTCGTGACGTCGTTTGACGGCAAGGAAGTACAAAATATCGTCGATCTGCGTAAATATCTTTATCAAAAGAAAGTAGGCGACAAGGTAAAGGTGCAATTTTACCGAAGCGGAAAGAAAAAATCAGTCGAGATCAAACTCTCCCAAACCGATCAGTTCGGTGGCTAGCCAGTTCCTATAAGGGACTGGCTTTTTTTACATGCCCGGCATATGATAAAGAAAAGGGGGAGATACGATTGGTCACATTACTACCAATGTCGCAAACAGATTATGACGTCTTGATAGAGAAGGCCATTAAGCGGTACGCAGAAGAAAAGGTACACGCAGGGACATGGAATCAGGAAGAAGCGCAAAAGAACGCAGAGGAACAATTTGACCGGCTGCTTCCTGAAGGACTTCAGACAGAAGATCATGAGTTGTGGAACATCTTACATGGAGAAGAAGCCATTGGATGGGTATGGCTTTGCTATGATCCAGATCATCCCCAGCATGAAGGATTTATTTATAATTTTATTTTGTTTGAAGCGTATCGAGGAAAAGGATTGGCAAAACAGGCCATGACGGCATTAGAAGAGCAGGCAAAGTCATTAGGTGTGAAGAAACTATCGCTACATGTCTTTGCCCATAATCAAATTGCCCGCTCACTTTATGAGAAAACGGGATTTGCTGAGACTGGGATTTACATGAGCAAGCCTTTATAAAAAAAGAGAAGTACCGTGCAGAGGGGACTGACCCCCGTTTTTGAGACAGGAATCAAAACACCTTTATACAGCCAATTGCCGATAGTTTATCGGTGATTGGTTGTTTAGTTTCGTTTGAATACGAATGTTGTTATAATAATAAATGTATTCTTTGACAGTGCGTTCTACGATGGTGGTCGTAGTGCGATCAATCCTGTTAAGATAGAACGTTTCAGACTTTAGTGAGGAATGAAACGATTCGATGGAGGCATTATCAGCGGGCGTCCCTTTACGGGACATGCTCATGGTAATGCCTTTTATATGAACAGCTTTCTGATACTCGTAAGATGTATACACAGAACCTTGATCGCTATGTAACACGCAATTCTCAGGAAGTGCTGGAAGCTGATTAAGTGTGTTTAAGATAAAGTCTGTGTCCTGCTTATCACCAATCGTAAAAGCAATCACTTCTCCATTATATAAATCCAATATACTGGAAAGGTACAATTGTTTCTGTCCATAAGGCAAATACGTGATGTCCGTGACTAGTTTTTCAAGAGGGCGATCAGACTGAAAATTCCGATCCAGTATATTACCGGCTACGGCATAAGGCTGCCCATTCTTCTTACGCTTTTTCATTTTAACCCGGCATTGCCACTGGTTTTTCTGCATGATACGTTGAACAGTTTTATGGTTAATACGCATTCTCATTTTTAGTATGGCTGTGATTTTCCGATAACCATATCGATATTTGTGCTTTCGGCACAACGTGCCGACCTGTTTCTCTAGTTGTCTTTTAGAATGAGTCTGAGTCAAATCCTTTTTCCATCTATAATACGAAGTACGTAAGATGCCTAAATGGACACAGATGTCCTGTACCGTCATCGTTTTGCACAATTCTTCTACCAGTTTGATTGACGTTTCCTTATCAACTTCCTTTCCAATTCGTTGTACTTTTTTAAAACTTCATTCTGTTGACTCAAATAGCGATTTTCTGCCCGCAGTCTCTCTAATTCAGAAGAGTACTCGGGACCCTTTCCATAGGTATATTGTTTTCCAACAGGTTGTTCGAACCTGTGTGTATCCCCAGTTTTATGCCATCTCACCCATGTCTGAACCTGCGTCTTATTCTTGATATTCAATTCCTGCATGATCTCTTTCATAGGTACGCCTGCCAATCTCATTTCCACAGCCTTCTGTTTGATTTCAACCGGATAACTCACTCTTGTCCCCATAGAAAAAACACCTCCATGTTTTATTTCGGATCACAACGATCCGTTTTCAAACTTGAAGGTGTTTTTTATTTGTCTCATCTTAGGGGGTCAGTCCCGAGAGCATACGGTACTTTTTTATGTGGACATCATGGCATCTTGCGCCGTGACTCGGTATAGGTCGACTTTGCATTTCACAAACGCACGGATGATGGCTGGGACTTGAGCTTCTGAACGAATCAACAATGAGGTCTCGTCATCTCTGATCACAAGGTCTGTTCCCACACTTTGTAAATACTGCGTGAGAACAGGCTTCACCTCATCATCAATCCATGCATGCTTGAAGGTGGCACGAATGGTTGAGGACGTGATGGTTTTCTCTTGAGGATGAGTACTTGAGGACACGATTTTTCCTTCAGATATGAAAGCTGTTTTGGTACAAATAGGTTGGGTGAACCTTGGCTCGTCTGCTGTTAAAAAGACAGTTTTTCCTTCAAATTTTAACGATTCAATCACCCGCTGGATATGTAAGATAGAATCTGCATCAATATCCGCAAAAGGCTCATCAAGTAAAATAAAGTCAGGCCGATGAGCGATGGCCTGAGCCATTCCGAGCCGCTTCTTCATCCCAGGTGTAAAGGCACCGACTTTCTCTTGATGATAACGATGTAAGCCAACAAATTCGAGTAATTCTTCATAATAGCTCGTTTTCTGGCGAGTACCCGTAATTTTCGATAAATAGGCAATATGCTCAATAGCAGTCAGCCCTTCATATAAATCTGTATATTCAGGCAGAACACCGATATGATGACGTACTTTTTTTAACGACGTCATGTTCATCATGATAAACGTGCCAGAGGTGGGGCGGGAGATCCCTGTAATGATATTAAAGAAGGTTGTCTTACCAGCACCCTTCGGTCCAATGAGGCCGAAGATATCCCCTTGATGGATATCAAGATCAATATGATCTATTGCGACTTTTGTCCGATATTTTTTTGTCAGCCCTTTTGTGTGAAGCACTTAGACATCCCTCCTCTGAAACAGTAGTGCAGTTCCAACGAGTAAGACAACAGTCAATGCGGCATTCATCAGCACATAGGTCAGCGGTTCACTCCAGCGCGCATAATAATAAGGCGTCACGTATTGGAACCAGTGAATCAACCGTTCTGAAGAAAGAACAGACATCATGCTCATGATCGGAAATAGAAAGGAAAACAACATGCCAACAAACATCGATTTCTGTGGTGTTGGAAAGAGCATGGACAAAAACAAAGCACAGGAGATGCCGACACTGATAAACGTTAATATTTTTAAGGCATCAGAGAACAGAAAACGATGTGAAATCACCATATTTAATATATATGTGGTCATAATGCAACTGAGCCAAAACAGCATCAGCCCAAGATATTTCCCGATGACAATGTTTAAACGGGTCGTTTTGCTGACGAGAAAACGAATGGTTTTCAAATGAATTTCGCGGCTCAAAATATCATGAGATAATAAAAAAATAAGGAAGAAACCAAATAACGACATTACTAGTTCATTCCCAATGGAATAGGGGTCTTTTGCCTGTTCCCACTTCCCTTGATAAGCAGCTATAAATGGAAGACTTGATACAAAAGTAGATAAAATGAAAATAATAACAATAGTTAAGATGGATTTTGTGCTTTTGAAGAGCTGCTTAAATTCATTCATACAGATGGTCCACACACACTGTACCTCCCTTCATCTTTATTATACCGCTAGAAAAGAAAGACACCATATCTCGCTCTTTAACATTTGCTTAAATTTTATAAAAAAGAAGACTCTTCCAAAACAGTTAACTCATTTTTAAAAATGTTCAGAAAAATATCTTGATTTATCAAAAAACATCATGTATGATAGCTTTAATTCAAGATAGTTAAACAGGCAATGACGAGAGAAAGTACAATCATCAATTTTTCCACAGAGAGCTTCGGCAGCTGAAAAGAAGCAAAAATAATGATTCGAAAAATGGTCTCTGAGCCTCGTGCTGAACATATCCATGATATTAGTAGGTGACGACGAGAGTTGGTACTCGTTATCAAAACCACAGTATATGAGCCAAATTGGAGCTTTGTACTTGTAGAGGCTGTTTAGCGCGAGCAAACAGTAAATAAAGGTGGTACCACGAGACAAATACCTCGTCCTTATGATTCATAGATAAGGATGGGGTATTTTTTATTGTCCACTTTTTTTCATACAAATGTTCAAATGTTCCACGTGAAACACCACAACCATTTTTTCAAATGAAAGGGAGATTAACATGAGTGAACATGCATTGGTTTTACAATCAGATTTCGGTATTGATGATGGAGCGGTCAGCGCAATGTACGGCGTAGCCAATACAGTGAGCAGCGGCATCCGCATTTTTGATTTAACTCACAACATTCCCCAATACGACATTTGGGAAGCGTCTTATCGCTTGCTTCAGACGGTCACATATTGGCCGGAAGAAACGGTATTTGTCTCCGTTGTTGATCCAGGCGTTGGATCAGAGCGAAAGAGCCTTGTCGTCAAAACAACAAGCTCACACTACATCATCACACCTGATAATGGGACACTTACGCATGTCGCACAGGATATTGGCATCGTGGAGGCTCGGTATTTAGATGAAACCATCAATCGTCTGCCGAAGTCAGGAAAATCACATACATTCCATGGTAGAGACATTTACGCCTATACAGGCGCGAGAATTGCTTCAGGTGTGATTTCTTTTGAAGAGGTCGGGCCAAAGGCGAATATAGAGGACATTATTCACCTTCCAGTCGTACAAGCTTATGCGGAAGAAGAAGTGATCACAGGGACGATTGATATTTTAGATGTGCGGTTCGGAAACCTATGGACAAACATTCATCATACGTTATTTGAACAGCTTTCAATCAATTATGGGGATGCAATAGAAGTTACCATTGCCAACGGGCCAAAAAATGTGTATAAAAATATCATGACCTATGGACGATCTTTTGCCGATTTAAAGGTAGGCGAACCACTCGTATATGTCAATTCACTCGATCATTTAGGCGTGGCGATCAATCAAGGGTCATTTGCAAAGGCTTATAACATCGGTACAGGCACAGGCTGGCGCCTTTCGATTCGCAAAGCTCCGCGCATTATATATGAATAAGAGGAGGAAACATCATGGCAGGTAAACAACTTTCAACGAAAACTGTCGTTGCCATCGGAATTGGCGCAGCCGTCTTTGTCATTTTAGGACGCTTCGTCTCCATTCCAACTGGGATTCCGAATACACAAATTGAAACATCGTACGCGTTCCTTGCGTTAATGGCCGTGCTATTTGGTCCTGTTGCAGGCGCATTGATTGGATTTATTGGTCATCTCATTAAAGATGCCACCACATTTGGACCTTGGTGGAGCTGGATTATCGTTTCGGGTGTTGTTGGTTTATTGATCGGCCTCATTTCGAACCGTTTAAAAGTAGAAGAGGGCGACTTTGGCTGGAAAAAAATCACGCTCTTCAACGCCGTCCAAGCCGGCGCACAAGCATTAGGCTGGTTTGTCATTGCGCCGGTACTCGACATTGTGATCTATGCAGAACCTGCAAATAAAGTGTTTGTTCAAGGAATCGTAGCAGGAATCTCAAACATCATCACAGTCGGTGTACTAGGCACCATCATCATTGCGGCTTATGCGAAAACAAGAAGCAAAAGCGGCAGTCTATCGAAAGAAAGATCATGAAGCAAGGTGGAACACATAAATGAAGAAACCGATGATTCAATTCGAACATTTCGGATTCAAGTATCGCAGTCAGGCAGAACCAACATTGAAAGATATCAACCTGACCATCTATGAAGGAGAAAAAGTCCTCATCGCAGGCCCGTCTGGATCGGGAAAAAGCACACTAGCCCATTGTATCAATGGGCTAGTTCCTGCGTCTTATAAAGGTTCTATGGAAGGAAGTCTTCACATCGGCGGGAAAAATGCAGAGAAAGAGAACATTTTCTCTCTTTCACAGCTCGTCGGAACGGTACTGCAAGATCCTGATGGACAATTTATCGGGCTGACCGTTGGAGAAGATATCGCGTTCACACTAGAAAATGATCAAGTCACACGCGAAGAAATGAAAACACGTGTCGAGAAAGCGGCAAAATTAACAGAGGTAGACGGCAAACTGGCATCATCCGTGCATGAGCTGTCAGGCGGTCAAAAACAACGTGTCGCCATCGCAGGTGTACTTGTCAACGATGTCGACATTTTGCTGTTTGATGAACCACTGGCAAGCCTTGATCCCGCAACAGGTAAAGAAGTGATCGATCTCATTGACCGTCTGCAAAAAGAAACGAAAAAAACGGTCGTGATGGTGGAACATCGATTGGAAGACGTCCTCTTCCGCCATGTCGACCGCATCATCGTTGTCAATGACGGCACGATTGCAGCGGATATGACACCAGATGAATTGCTCGCCTCAAATGTATTAGAAGCGGCGTATTTACGTGAGCCTTTATATGTGAGAGCGATGAAATATGCAGACATTCCGATTGAAGCAGGAGATAAAATCGCTGATTTACAGCATCTCACCTTAAATGACGAGGCAAAAGAGAAAATCGAGCAATGGATGGAAGCATCTGAGCCATCAGTCGAGCAGAATGAAGCGCCGGATTTACTAGAAGTGCGTGAGCTGAGCTTTGATTATCCGACAAGACCAAACACGCTGAGCAACATCTCTTTTACCGTCAAAAAAGGAGAAATGATCAGCATCGCCGGTGCCAATGGCTCAGGCAAGACGACACTATCCAAGGTGCTCTGCGCATTTGAAAAGCCAACAAAAGGGACAATCATTTTAAATGGCGATGACATCACAGGAGACACCATCAAACAGCGCTCCGAACGAATCGGTGTCGTCATGCAAAACCCAAATCAAATGATTTCGAAACAAATGATTTTTGATGAAGTCGCACTCGGTCTCGTTTTAAGAGGTGTGAAGGAAGACGACATCAAGGAACGAGTGGAGCGAGTCTTAAAAGTATGCGGGCTGTATCCATTTCGAAATTGGCCGATCTCAGCACTTAGTTTTGGACAGAAAAAACGCGTCACCATTGCATCCATTCTTGTGTTAGAGCCAGAAATCATCATTTTAGATGAGCCAACGGCCGGTCAAGATTTTAGACATTACACAGAGATGATGACGTTTTTAGAGCAATTAAATCAGCAGGGCGTCACGATTTTGATGATCACCCATGATATGCATTTGATGCTCGAATACACAACAAGAACCATCGTCATTTCAGATGGAGAAAAAATCGCAGATGATACACCAGCCAAAGTGCTGACAGATCAGCTGCTAGTCCAAAAGGCGAGCTTAAAAGAAACGTCGCTCTATGAACTGGCGCTAAAAGCAGACTGGCCAAATCCAAATGAACTCGTGGATCGCTTCATTGAGGTTGACAGAAAGGAACGAATGACATGGCTGTAGACATGCTGTCCTATATCGATCGCCCGTCGCCAATTCACCGGCTGACAGGGGCAACCAAACTCATTTGCTTTATCCTCTGGTCATCCGCAGCGATGCTCACATATGATACAGGCGTATTAGTGTTTATGCTAGTTGCCAGTATCGTGTTCTTTCAGCTATCAAACGTACGATTTCGTGATATCTCTTTCGTAGTGATTGTCTTGGCGATTTTTCTTGTCATCAATAACATCGCCATTTACGTCTTTGCGCCTCAGCAAGGTGTCGCCATCTATGGAGCGAAGCACGAGCTGTTTCATATTGCAGGCTGGTATAATGTCACACTTGAACAGCTTTTCTATCAATTGAACATTACACTGAAATACGTGACCGTCATGCCAGCAGCGCTTTTATTTATCGTGACAACAAATCCAAGTGAATTCGCCTCATCGCTCAGCCGAATCGGGGTCAGCTACCGGATTTCTTATGCGGTAGCGATTGCTCTGCGCTATATTCCAGATATTCAGCGTGATTTTCGAACGATTGCGATTTCTCAGCAAGCAAGAGGTATTGATTTATCGAAGAATGAAAAACTGGGAAAACGGATTAAAAATGCGCTGTCGATTGTGATGCCGCTGATTTTCTCCAGCCTAGAGCGGATTGAAACGATCAGCAATGCGATGGAACTGCGCGGGTTTGGAAAGCATAAAAAGCGCACATGGTTTACGGCGAAAGACTTTCAAAAAGCAGATTATGCGGCGTTAATCTTTGTTGGAGCGGTACTGATTGTGTCGCTAGTGATTACATTTGTTAGAGGAACGAGATTTTATAATCCATTTTTATAGGAAGGAGCCTTCACAGGAGTGGAGGCTTTTTTATTTGGTTTGTGGATAAAAGGTGTGGAAAATGGTAAAAGACTATTAACATGTGAATAAATCGGTTATATTGAACAATGAGCGAAACACATGTGAATAACCAAACAACATATTGGAGGAATTAGAAACTTATGAACAAATCACTTTATGCTTGTGCAGAACATATAGAAACCGTACTAGACATGTACATAGATGATCACGAAACACCGCCAGAATTCAGAAAAATCGAACATACACACAGCTTATCCACAACCTGTGAATTGTGCGATGAACCTGCAATATATATAGTGGGGAACGAATGATCGGACACAAAATACACAAATTTTATCCACAATTGTTGATAACTTATATGAATAACTTGTTCTTAAGGTGGGGATGACCTGTGAATATATCAATTATCACAGTAGGAAAACTAAAAGAGAAATATTTAAAGCAAGGCATAGCCGAATACACAAAACGATTACAGGCATACGCAAAAATCGAGATCATTGAGCTCGTAGACGAAAAAGCACCCGAGAATCTCAGCGAGCAAGACATGAAAATCATCAAAGACAAAGAAGGCGAACGCATCCTAAGCAAAATCAACCCAGACGCCCACGTCATCGCCCTCGCCATCGAAGGAAAAATGAAAAGTTCCGAAGAATTAGCCGATACAATAGATAAGCTGGCAACATACGGAAAAAGTAAGGTGTGTTTTGTCATAGGCGGATCCCTTGGGCTAAGCGATGCTGTGATGCAGCGGGCGAATGAGAAACTGTCGTTTTCGAGGATGACGTTCCCGCATCAGTTGATGAGGTTGGTGTTGGTGGAGCAGATTTATCGGGCGTTTCGGATTGTGCGGGGGGAGCCTTATCATAAGTAGATGGGGCTTTTAATTTTCAAAGTAAATAGTTTGACTAATCCTTAGTCGGGCTATTTTTTTTATAATAGATATATTAGTATATTGGAGGTCTTCGGTAGTGAAAGAAGTTTTTGTGAATAATGTTTCTAATTACATAGAAGAAATAAAAAATATATCCTCTAGAGGCTTTTCATTTTTCAGAGGACAAGGTTCAAATAAACATCAATTGCTTCCTTCTCTTTTAAGGAAGAATAATAGTTTAGTTGATGTGTATGGAACAAATTGTGACAAAAATTTTCAAACAAAATTTAAATCAAAAGCGATTCCCTTTTTAAATAATGTTCCTACTGACGACTTTGAATGGTTATTTATAGCCCAACATTACGGACTACCTACTAGGCTATTAGACTGGACATCCAATCCGTTAGTTTCTTTATATTTCGCAGTTGAAAAATCACTAGACGAATATACAGTTGAGAACTATCCAGTTGTGTGGTCTTTAAATCCTATTGATTTAAATAGTAAAGTTGGTTATTTAGGGAATAGAGTTGATGTACCAAATCTTATGGAAAACGATTCAACTCTGAATAATTGTTTAAATACTAATTATAGAGTTGGAATAAGGCTTGATGAGGCAATTTATCCTTTGGCTATCAGTGGACCAGTAAACAATTCACGTATTGAGGCACAAAAAGGCATTTTCACTTTATTTCCATCGAATGCATTACCGTTAGAGGATTATGATGGCGCTAGTGAATTTCTTTACAAAATTAATATTCATTATGATTATATACACGAGATTAAGAAAGAATTGTTTAGTTTAGGAATTAGTAAGTCAAGTATTTACCCAGAATTGTCAAGTATTGCAGATGATATTGTTTTTGAATATAAACAATAGGAGGATAATATGGAAAGTAAATGGAAGGTTGATTCCACTCCAAGTACCAAAACAATTTATGATGTCATTAATGAAATAAATAAAGGAATAGATGGAACTGGAGGAATAAAGTTAGACCCCGAGTATCAGAGGGAATATAAATTCACCGTTTCAGATGAAAGTCTCTTAATTGAGTCATTATTGTTAGGAATTCCTATACCTATAATATATTTATCTTCAGATACAACTAAAATCCCTTATATATCTAATGTTATAGATGGTCAACATAGATTAAGAGCTATTTATAGATTTGTTAATAATGAATTTGCTTTAAAAGATTTAGAAAAATTAAGTGAATTGAATTTCAAGAAATTTGTAGATTTACCTACTGATATTAGAGCTTCAATTTTACATCAATGTAGTTTATCATTTGAAAATATTCATGTGCAGAACAATCCAGAATTAGAAATGGAAATTTTCAAAAGATATAATACCGGTTCACATCCTTTAAGTAGACAAGAAATACGACATGCAGTTTATAGAAGTGCAGTGAATGATTGGTTAAATCAACAGATAGAAACCTATTATAATTCAGTTTCAACATATAAATATATATATAATATGACTAAGAAAAGGTTTTCGGATAAAACCGCACACGAAAATATTCAAACTATGCTTTACATATTAGAAATTGGACTAGAAAGTAAATATGAAACGTCTCCAGAGTATGCAGAAGAGTTTATGAAAAAAAACACCATAACAATAAATCAAGAAAGCCGAATTGAGAAACTATCAATTTTATTAGATAAAGTAAATAATTTCTATGAAAAAATATATTGGGAGTACGGTATTAAATACCCTTTTTCAAAAGAAATTTATGGAGTTGAAAGTAGAAATTACAAAGTGCAAATACCTATTCTAATGATTATTGCAGATTTCTTGCGGAAATTAATTGAACGGGATGTAGATTTGACTAAAACAGTGAACACTGGAGTTATTCTCAAAGTAATATCAGATGTTATGAAAGATTCTTACTTAGAGAATAATTTTAAAGGTTCAAGTACAAGACCAGAATTATTAATAGAAACATCAAATAAATTGTTTGAAAAATTAGCTAAGGGTGATCTCGTTTAGATACATCACGGAGAGCCTTATCATAAGTAGCTTCAAAAGAATTGAAAGAACGAGCCTCAACTTCTAATGTAATATTGTTAATGTGTTGTTCGGATATTCTCCATCTGCTTTTCGAAAGTACTCAACAGAGTTTGAATGTTTATGGTTTCGATCTAATAAATTTCGGATAAATAAGGATATTTTTTAAAAAATAAACATTATAAAGTGAAAGTGACCCATAATATACGAGTTCTACAAGAGATAGATAAATTAAATTTGGTGAAATTTGATACAATAAGACTATAGTTTATATGAAACGGAGTGATGAGTATGATTAATAATTGGCAAGTACCTCGAAATAAACGAAGACTTTATCCTGTTGTAGATATATTATCATTATTCACATTACAAAATTTAGGTGAGAATTGGAGAGGAAGTTTATCACGTCAATTAGATTTTGAAACGGAATTAGAAAGATATGGATTGAAAAGAGTGGGACAACGTAGGGATAGGAGAGCTGGTGGGGCGAGAACATACGAATCATGGTTATACAATTTAGGTCTTGTCTATCTAGAAACAGAGACGAACATCACTCGTACTACATTAGCAGGAGATGCATTGCTTTCTGGTCAGCCACCAGTTCCTATTGTCACAAATCAATTAATGAAGTTGCAGTATCCTTCTCCTTACTCTTTAAGAAGAAGAGTAAATATCAATAAGCGCTTTCAAATTCGACCATTTCGCTTTCTATTAAAACTCCTATTAGATAATCGTGTACATACTTTGTCTAAAGAAGAGATTGGGAGATTTGTAATTACAGAAGGAGAAAACGAATCACAAGGGTGCTTTGAAAACGTGGTACAACGTATTTTAGATTACAGGTTACTGGGGGATGCTGTTTTACCCGAGAACTTTGAGGAGCTATATCCAAGTAGTACCACTGGTGTTAGAAGTCGAGAGAAGACTATCAGTGGATTAGAGGATATTGCTAATACCCTAATCAATTACTTGGAATATACTCAGTTCATAAGCAGGAATGATAATGGAAGTATATTTATTTTGCCTGAGAGAATTGTAGATGTGCAATCGATTATGACTGACGGGACCACATTGAGAAGGTTAGACGCTAATCATCAATTTGGCATAGAAAACTTTCAAAGAAACTTTGGATTAGCTCCAGGTCAAAATCGTGATAATCGTAATTTTGGTGGGCAAAACATTACAGATAATATATACAGAGAGAGGCGAATTCGGAGTGAACTTCTGCACATAGCGGGTACGACTCCAATATCCACCATAACCGATGACATATTAAACAGGATTTCGTCTGCGACCGGTTATACGACAAATGAGGTAGCAAGAGCTCTAGATGGATTTCGACCGGATACTTTTTCGCTGTTTGAAGCTACCTATATGAACATGGCTGTCAGCGGAAGAGAACTTGCTACCGAGTTTGAGTTGGCTACCCAAAATGTTTTTGAAGAGTTAGGGTTTAATGCCCAGCATGTGGGGGCTAAACCACTACATCCTGATATCTATGTAGAATCACCGTTGAACTATTCGGGAATCATTGATACTAAGGCTTACAGAAGGTACTCGATTACAAATGACCATAGAAATCGAATGGTCAGGAACTACATACCAACCTATAGAGATGATGACTTCACATTCTTTATGTACGTAGCAGATGGATTTGGTTCTAATATTTCTTCACAGATACAAAGTATTGCTGAAGAAACAAATATCAATGGAACGGTGATTACTGCATCTAATATAATGAGGCTTCTACAAAGGAATCAAGTCGCTACAATTGATCACACTTCTCTTAGAAACTTGTTCACAAGCAACGAGGTAGTCTCGATTTCTGATATTAATTCATTGTAATAGAGAGTGTTCGTAATACAATTATTTTCAACCGTTTAACTATGGTGTATAATAAATAAAAGCGAACAAAAGTACGAACACTTGGAGTTGTGAAGTAATGATATTTAAAAAAGGCGAGCTCTTTTGTGGGCCAGGAGGATTGACGCTTGGGGCAAGAGAAGCTCAGATTGAAAAAAATGGTGAAGTATTCAAAGTAGAGCACCAATGGGCTAATGATTACGATGAAGCGACATGTAATACGTTTAGACATAACATATGTCCAGGAAATCCTGAATCAGTTATTTGGGAAGATGTTAGACAGTTAGATGTCACAAAGTTACCAGCAATAGATTGCTTTGCATTTGGCTTCCCTTGTAATGACTACAGCATAGTAGGCGAATCAAAGGGCTTGGAAGGTGAATACGGTCCTTTATACACTTATGGTATAAAGGTATTAAAGCATCATAAACCCAAATGGTTTATAGCAGAGAATGTAGGTGGGTTGGAAAGCTCCAATGAAGGAAAAGCATTTATAAAAATAATGCAGGAAATGGAAGAGTCAGGGTACAACATTACTCCTCATTTATACAAGTTTCAAGAGTATGGCGTACCGCAAGCTCGACATAGAATTATAATAGTCGGAATTAGGAAAGATTTTGGTTGGAAGTTTAAAGTGCCTAAAGCTCCTTTTAAGAGTCCTACACAGTGGAAAACAACAAGAGAAGCACTGGAAAATCCACCTATACCAGCAGATGCTTTTAACCATGAGTATACAAAACATAAAGGCAAGGTAATAGAGATGTTAGAGTCAATACCACCTGGTGAAAATGCATGGTTTGAAGGTATTCCAGAGCATTTGCGATTAAATGTAAAAGGTGCAAGATTATCTAACATCTATAAAAGGCTTAATCCTGATACCCCTGCTTATACGGTCACTGGTTCAGGTGGGGGTGGTACTCACATGTACCATTACGATGAGCCAAGAGCTTTGACTAATAGAGAGCGAGCGAGATTGCAAACTTTTCCAGATGACTTTGAGTTTTTGGGTGGGAAAGAAAGCGTCAGAAAGCAAATAGGCATGGCAGTTCCTCCAGACGGAGCAAAAGTTATAGTTGAAGCAATACTCAAATCTTTTGCAGGTATTGAATACGAATACGAAACTTCAAAATGGGAATATGAACTAAGTGAGATGTTACTTACTGGTCAAACTAAAAAGAGCAGAAAAAAGTCAAAATCCATTGAAGAAAAAGTATTAGAAGATGTAGTGCAAACAAAATTGTTTAAGTAATCTCATTAAAAAGTATCGTTTGAGGTAGTGTCCTTAGACGATACTTTTTTAAATTTCGGTAATTGAAGAAATTATAAAAAACATAGCATTCATACTTAGTTAAAGGAATATTTTATCTAGAGATAATATTATTTCTTTAAGAGCCCATATCAGTGATCATAAAGTAGATGTCTTTACTATTGGTCCTGATTTCAAGTTTTCCCACTTTATATTCTATAATTTGAAATGAGTAAAGGTTTTTTAAGTAGTTTGGTAAATCACCTAGTAAAGTGAAGTGGTAATTGGTATGGTTAGTGTCTGCCAAATTTTTATAGTAAAGTATATATTGGAAGATAAGAAGAATTATTTATTGTTTAAAAGAATCTCTTATAACGGAGATTAAGGGAGATCAATAGAATTAAAGGAGACTTCCATGAGTTTTAAAGAAAACTTTAAACGTGAAATACGTAACATAATAAAAGATGTAGAAAAAGAAATAAATAAAACATGGAAAATTGAATATAAAGGGCATTCTATAGAAATTACAAACCAAATAAAAGAAGAGCAACTAATCATTGATGGTGTGACAGTTGATAAAAAACAACGAAAAAGTTTATTGACTCATATGGTCCCTTATTCAAAATTGTCAGGGATATTGGAGCTTCAAGATGGTACAAAACACAAAGTGTCCGTTAAACTTGGTGGGTATGTACGATTTCGTTGTATGGTGAAGGTAGATCATGAAACGGTTTTAGATGAATCAATGAAGATAGACTTTCTCCCATGGGATCATAAAGAGAAAATCGTTCCCTTTATTCAACAACAAATTCAATCACATCATAAAATAGTAGACGACCGTTTACCCGATGAAGATTATTTATTTGACGAAAATGAACCACGATTGGCTCCCGGTTTATCTGATTATTATGTAGATGAACGACCTGCCCCTTTTTATGTGAAGAAGCTATTGAAGCTTTTTGAAAAACAACTAAATCATCCTGCAAATGAAATAAGAAAGAAAACATATGAAAAAATCATTTCTAACAATATGGCGAGCCGCAGCAGTGAGTTAATTGAACGATTTCAGCAAACGCAATGGGATGAGTCTCTTGTACAGCAAGAAGCGTTATGGCTTCTTGAACATGCAGCGCATCGGGAGGTCGTCAAATTTGCAGTCATGATACTGGGATGTACGAACTGCGAAAAATACAAAGAGCTCTTATTCACAATAGGTATGCACGAAGAATTTACTTCTTATGTCGTGTTTGCATTGAAGAATGGCACAATTAAAGGAAACGAACATGTTTGGCATCTTGCAAAGTCCGTCGATGGATGGGGAAAAATTTCGGCTGTTGAGCAATTGGAAGCATCGACGCCAGAAATAAAACGATGGCTACTAACAAAGGGCTGCGAAAATACAATCATGAATGAATACTTAGCTTATACTTGTGCTCTTAATGGTGATCTGGAAACAGCTTTATCAGAAGATGAAATTTCCAAAGAATTATACGATGGAGCGAGTCTCATCATTCAAGCATTATTAGAAGATGAGGTTTCTATCTACGGAATCGATGAGTATTCAAATGCAAGCTCAGTTCTCTGCCGATTTATTCACCATGCTCATAAGCACTGCCAAACAATTGAGGACTTTTATCCAATATTGAAAATAAATGAGTTTTTAAATGATGAACAAGAGATTTGGGAAGACCGATTGAATGCTTCATGGAAACAGGACGATTATAAGGCTATCCAGGAAGCTGTTCAACCGTTTATCAATGACAGTAGATGGCCAAAGCTTGCAACCGATTCGTTACACCAGGTTTTTAGCTCCCAAGCACTTGAAATCGCTCTCTTTTATCGTTTAGATGTGATTGAGCATCTATTTGCTTTGCTTGAGAAAGATCCGACAAATAGTGAAATATACTTTGCTGTGATGGACACAAATCATCACCAGCATATTAGAGAGCTTTGTACATTTGCAGAAACACATTTATCGTTATCAAACCTCTCAGATGATGAAGTGGCCTGTCTACAATATATTGTGCAAGATTTATATGAACACGACGGTGTAGGATTACCATTGATTCAAGCTGCACTTAGATCAAATGATGGAAATTTACAGTATCATGCTTTAAGTGTATTAAAGGAATGGCCTCCTTCGTATGCGCAGAAAGCGGCCACAAGGGAATTGATTGAACATATATCCATTAAGACTGATGATAAAGAAGATCGAAAGTTAGCCAAACATTTGTTAAAGAAATAATATTTGATTAAGTAGAGCATAACAATTCAACGGGGATAAAACTTAAAAATATTAGAAAGCAGGCACACCATGCACACAATAAAAAAATAGGCCAAACCTTCTCCTACATCACATCAGTATCACACACCGACCGCCCCATCCTAGGTATGGTCGCAGGCAATAACAAAACATTAATGATCGATGCCGGCAACTCGGAAGATCATGCGAACTATTTTATCCAAAAAACTTTAAAACACGAGAACGCCAAGCCCGATATGGTTGTCCTCACGCATTGGCATTGGGATCATATTTTTGGGCTATACGGTTTCAATTGCTTCTGCAAAAACCAGAAAGGAAATGGAGAAGCTTCTTCCGTTTTCTTGGTCAGATGAGGCGATTGATGAGCGGTGAGGGAAGGAACGTATTTTAAGAACCTTGGTAGAGGTTGGTCTCCACCAAGGTTTTTTAATAACCTCATTTAAAGGCATCACGGTGCCGTACCATAGGAAGAAGGAAAACAGAAAGTTGTAAGGAATCTCCAACAACACATGTTGACATATCGTTATTTATCGATATAATGGTTTGTATGGAGCCAATAGAAGTTTTCAAAGCCTTATCCAATGAATCAAGATTGCAAATTTTACAATGGCTAAAGGAACCTGATCGTCATTTTACACCCCATGAAGGGATTGATATGAATACTACAGGGGTATGTGTTAGTCAAATAACAGATAAATTGAAAATGACGCAATCAACAGCATCTCAATACCTTTCAATTTTACTACGAGCTGGATTAATTACGACAGAGCGTATAGGTAAATACACGTATTATAAAAGAGATGAAAATGCCATAAAAAAAATTGCTAAGATTCTAGAAAAAAATATTTAATAAATGAACTGAATTCATACATCAGAATTCAGTTTCATTTATTAAATACAAATCGACTTATCGTAATATGTTTTTTTGTCCATACATATTAACAATTCTAGATATGTAAATGTATTATATATAGGGAGTGATCTACATTGTCAAACACTGTAAAGATTTACATTTTAGCTATTGTAAGTTTTTTAGTTGGTACATCAGAGTATATTATCTCTGGTATTTTGGATAATATTTCTGAATCATTAGGGATTACGATAGCTGCAGCTGGCCAGTTAATTACGATTTTTTCTCTTGTGTATGCCATCTTCACCCCAGTATTAATGGCTTTAACATCGGGAATGAATAAACGCAAGTTAATGTTATTTTCACTTAGCGTTTTTATTCTAGGTAATATTCTTGCATTCGTCCTCCCTGGGTATCAATTATTTATTGTGTCAAGAATTATTATGGCTCTTGGGGCGGGGATGGTCGTAGTTACTGCATTAACAATTGCTGAAAAAATTGCACCAAAAGGTAAGCAAGGTACCGCTATTGCTACAGTAGTAATGGGATTTACAGCATCATTGATCATTGGAGTCCCACTGGGCAGAATGACTAGTGAATTCTTCGGTTGGAAAGCTGTATTTGGAGGAATAGCCTTACTCGGATTATTAGCTATGGTGATAATTTCTCTTACGATTCCAAAAATCCAAGGGGATAAACCTGTACCTTTAATTCAACAACTTGCTCTTTTTAAAAAACCAAAAGTAGTGTTAGGATTAGCCATCACCTTTTTCTGGCTCGGTGGTTATTCAATTGCCTATACCTACCTATCCCCTTACCTTTTAAACATATCAGGTGTAAGCAGCAAATTGCTGAGTGGAGTTCTTCTCATATTCGGGATTGCTAGTCTAGTTGGGTCAAAGTTTGGTGGATTTAGTACCGATCGATGGGGTGTGAATTTTACTCTGATTAGTGGAATGACATTACATGTCATCATGCTCATATTGCTCTCACTAGTTACGCATTCTTATGTTGGAGTATTGCTCATTTTAATACTATGGTCATTTGCTGCATGGTCTTCTGGCCCGACTCAACAATATCACTTAGCTAAAATGGAGCCAGAGTCATCAGGTATACTATTAGGTCTCAATCAGTCAATGATGCAATTGGCGATGGCTGCAGGTGCAGCTATTGGAGGTATCTTTGTAGAGAAAGTTTCTCTATCTTCCGTTACTTGGGTAGGGGCTTTAGGCGTTGCAATCGCAATCATTGTAACAATATTGGCTTCACGTGCTACTTCGAGTAATGAAATTCGATATACTTAATCATAAACAGCAGAACGTTGGGAAAAAACGTGATTCAATTTAAAATATGATGACAGAAAGTAGGAAACACCTATGCATTCAATTAAAAAAATAGGTCAGAGTTTTTGGTACATCACACCAGTATCACTCACCGACCGCCCTATCCTAGGCATGGTCGTAGGCAATAACAAAACATTAATGATCGATGCTGGTAACTCGGAAGATCATGCGAACTATTTCATCCAAAAGACCTTAAAACAAGAGAACGCCACGCCGGATATGGTTGTCCTTACGCATTGGCATTGGGATCATATTTTTGGTCTACCGGCGCTGCCTCATGCGGTTTCAATTGCTTCTGCAAAAACCAGAAAGGAAATGGAGAAGCTTGTTCCGTTTTCTTGGTCAGATGAGGCGATTGATCAGCGGGTGAGGGAAGGAACGGAGATTGAATTTTGCGCGAAGGCGATAAAAGAAGAATATAAGAATCATCGAGACATTCAGGTGGTTTTACCGGATGTGACGTTTGATCGTCGGATGGAGATTGATCTTGGCGGGGTCACTTGTGTTGTGCAGCATGTTGGGGGCGATCATGCTGCAGATTCAGTGATCGTGTATGTGAAAGAGGAAAAAATCCTGTTTCTTGGTGATTGCATTTATCCGAAAATGTATGCTGAAAAAGTACATTATACGGTAAAAGAAATCTTGCGTCTTTTAGATGAGTTAGATGCTTTTGATGCGGAGACATATATTCCATCGCACCAAAGACCGTGGACAAAAGAGGAGTTTTGTCAGGAAACAGACAAGCTTCGAATGATGGCGAAATACACTGATCTTTATGGTGGAGATCAGGAGAGAATCAAGAGTGAATATCAAACACATGTGAACAGAGAACTAAAAGAAGATGAGTTAGAGACGATCGCATATTTTGTAAATGGTTATGAAGGATTAGCAGAGGGATAAACCTCTGCTTTTTTTATTTTCATGGCTCGTCCTTTTCCCTGAGTTTATATCAAGTTTATATACAGGCGATATACTCGAACCGGTGAGAAAAGGAGGAGAACCATCAATGAAAGGATTCAGATCATTTATTGATAAAATGTCTACAAAAAAAGGAGCTTGGCTGACTGTTATCATTTGGCTTGTTTTCATGATCGGGTTGAGTGCTGGGCCTAAATTGGGCGATCATAAAGTGAGCAATTTTCAATCTTTACCTAGTGATGCTCAGTCCATCGTGACACAAAAGAAGTTAGATCAGTATTTCCCAAATGATAAAGGGACTCCGGGATTATATGTGTTCCATAACCCTAATGGAAAGCTGGCTATTCAAGATGTAAAAACGATCATTCAAGGAATCAAAGAGGCAAAGATTGAGGGGATTGAAGATATTGTCGATGTGTCCGCATTGCCTCCTCAAGCGTTATCCGCTTTTTTATCAGAAGATGAAACGACGATGATTGTGCCAATGAATTTGAAAGCAGGATTAGGCAATGCTGATTATGCAAAGATTAATGATGAGACAACGGATGTCGGTACAAACATAGCGAAAGGGCTAGATGCTGATTTTTATATTACGGGTCCAGCAGGTATAGCGGGGGATACGGTTAAGCTGTTTGAATCTGCCGACTTGAAACTGCTATTAGCTACTGTTGCAATCATTTTGGTTTTATTGATCGTCATTTACCGTTCTCCGTTATTAGCGATCATTCCATTGTTCGCAACGGTCATTGTCTATCAAGTGGTGAATCAAGTTGTGGCTTTACTTGGCGTGGGTGGACTTGAAATCAATAACTCAACCACCTCGATTATGAGCATTTTGTTATTTGCTGCTGTGATTGATTATTCATTGTTTGTTTTCTCGCGTTATCGTGAGGAGTTACAACATCATGAAAATCAATTTGAAGCGATGAAAGTGGCGATGCGTTCAACAGCCAAACCGGTCTTATTTGCAGGCGGTACAGTATTTGCGGCGATGATCATTTTATTTGTGGCGGATTTCCGTGATTATCAAAACTTTGCGCCAATCTTTGGTGCTGCGATGGTGGTCATTATGATGGCTTCTGTCACACTGATTCCAGCCTTGTTTGCATTATTTGGCCGCAAAGCATTTTGGCCGAAAGTACCCGCATATGGTGAAGCAAAAGAAGCAAAACATGGCATTTGGGGGCCTCTTGCCAAATTCGTGGTTCGAAAACCAGGATTAATTGGTGGTGCGGTCTTGCTATTTTTACTTGTGACAGGTGCGAATATTTTCAATTTACATTATGAATTTAACTCGGTGAAAAATTTCCCGAAGGATTTACCTTCTCGTGTTGCATTTGAAATCGTCGAGGAAAAATTTAATAAAGGTGATCTAGCCCAAACAACAGTACTTGTGACTGGTCAAAAGCTAACTCAGGAACATTTACAAGAAATCTCCGCCCAATTCTCAGAAAATGAAGAAATAGGATCGGCTCGTCCTTCGGGGGTAACCAAAGATGGAGAGCACGGCAAAATAACGATATCATTAAAAGTGAATCCATACAGTATAGAGGCCATTGAATTTTTAGGAGATTTCCGTACAGATCAAGCCATCTATCGATTATCAGATGGTCAAAAGGTACAGTTATCTTTTGCTGGCACAACAGCTAAATTAGTGGATGAGCAACAAGTGAATCAATCCGATATTAAAAAGATCGTATTACTGGAAACATTACTCATTCTGATCTTATTACTCGTTTTGACACGCTCCATGAAAATGTCGATTTATATGATGGCGACGATTTTAATCTCATTTGTATCTGCATTAGGTTTAGGTATTTTCTTAGTCGATGTGTTATTTGGATATGATGCGGTTTCAACTCGTGCCCCTGTGTATGCCTTTATCTTTCTCGTGGCATTAGGAATTGATTATAACATCATCCTTGTGAGCCGTTTCTTAGAAGAACGCCAAACGTTACACGTCAAAGCTGCATTAGAAGTAGCGATACGAAACACAGGCGGGGTGATTTCTTCAGCGGGGATCATTCTTGCTGCAACGTTTGCCGCATTAATGACCATGCCGATTACGGATTTATTTATCTTTGGATTTATTGTCGCTATTGGGATTATCATCGATACATTCTTCGTGCGAGGAATGTTGCTGCCGTCACTCATATTATTCTTTGAAAAAGACAAAGCTAAGGAAATAAAGGAGGAAGGATAATTGCATGTATTGGTTGTGGATGATGATGAAGCCATTTTGCAATTAGTGTCCATCCATTTAGAGCAGGCGGGATACCAAGTGACAAAAGCAAGCAATGCTGAGGCAGCGCTTGCTTTTTTGCAACAACAGTCATTTGATCTCATGATTATTGATGTGATGATGCCTGGGATGGATGGCTTTCAGCTGGCGAACATTGTGACGAAACAATATGAACTGCCTGTCATTATGCTGACAGCGAAAGGGCAGATTGAAGATAAGCAACAAGGATTTGAACAAGGGATTGATGATTATATCGTCAAACCATTTGAAACGAAAGAACTGCTATTTCGTGTAAATGCGATTTTACGACGATATCGTAAATCTATAGAAGCTATAACGACTGCGGGAAATGTTCAAATTGATACGAACCGTTGGGAATTAACGATTGCGAATCAGCAATATATCTGGCCCATGCGGGAATTAGAAATTCTGTATTATCTGCTGCAGCGGGCAAACCGCAATGTAAGCCGCTGGGATTTAATTGATGACATTTGGGGGGATACGTTAGATCAACCCGAATTCAAATTAAACACGCATATTAACCGCATACGAGAACGTTTAAAAAGGGCGGAAGCGACGATTGAAATTGTCACAATACGTGGTTTCGGCTATCAACTTGAGGTAAAAGAATGAAACTACAACAACGTTTTATGCTATATACGTGTTTGATTGTTTTGATTAGCATCTTCATTGGATTTATTTGTTCTAACTTGATTTACAATCATGTTGTCAAAGAGCAAATGAATGATCGATATTTAGCCATTGCCGAGCAGTTATCTAAACAAATCAAAGAACATGAAATTACCTTGCGGGCATCTTCTGATTTTTTGCAAACCATGAGCGATCTAGGGTACCAAATCGCTTTGGTTAAAGAAGATGGGGAGATGAAGATGTTTGGCGAACCATTTAAAACGAAAAAATGGAATGACCAAATGCACGCCTTATTTGAAGGCGGTAAAGCGTACAACGGGATCAAATCCTTTAAAAATCCATACTTAATCATGAGTCATTTCGCAAATGATATACAAAATACAGTGGGAACGAAAATAGAAATTGACGGGGAAGAATGGGGCTTATTTTTACGCCCGAATAATATCAGTTTCTTTACAGAGTTCCATTTGATTATTTTTGGATTTATCTTCGCCGTTTTTGTGAGCAGTATCATTGGCATTTTATTCATGTCTCGAAAGGTCACCCAATCTCTTTCAGAATTGACGAGTGCGACGCAAGAGATGGCAAACCATAATTTTCAGTATCCATTAATGATCAATCGAAAAGATGAAATTGGTCAGCTTGCTGATCGTTTTCGGATGATGCAGCAGAAGTTAGAGAATACCGATCAAGCAAGGAAGAAATTTGTGAATAACGTCTCGCACGATTTTCAGTCACCACTATTAAATATACGAGGGTATTCTGAATTACTAAATGAGGAGATTTCATCAAGCGAAGGGAAAAAATACAACCACATTATTCAAACAGAAGCAAAGCGATTATCTAACTTAACGAAACAACTTCTCATTTTAACCTCTATTGATCAAGGGACATATCCAACGAATAAACAAATCGTCAGAGTAGATGAGCAGCTTCATCAAGTGGTCCATTCGATGCTATGGCGAATAGAAGAGAAAGGTCTAGAAATTAAGTTGGATCTACAGCCTGTTTCGGTATATGCGGATCGGACCTTGTTGATCGATGTTTGGGAGAATTTAATTGGCAATGCCATTAAGTACAACAAAGAGTTTGGGGAAATCAGTATTCATTGTAATGAAAATGAATCGGAAGCGGTCGTGACAATTAGAGATACGGGGATTGGCATAGAACAACACACATTAGAAAAAATATTTGAACGCTTTTACCGGGTAGATCAGGCACGAAATAAAGAGGGAATGGGTCTTGGATTATCCATTGTGCAAGAAGTCCTGTCGTATCACAATGCTTCTATTGAAGTAGAAAGCAATGAAAAAGAAGGAACGACCTTTACGACGGTTTTTCCAAAGAAATAGTATTTGAGAAAAGTCTCGTTTGCGTGTGTCAAATGAGACTTTTCTTTTTAATGTTTATGGTAAACCTACACAGTCTTCTGCATCACGAACTGTGACAGACATTTGTTTTGCATTTACAATAATGACACAATCCCATGTGGGCTTTATTTGCAGTTCGTCATTCTCATCAATACGGATCATTCCTTTAAATTCAACCGTTTTTTCTAGAAAAACCATTTTCTTTTCTGTATCATCTTTGACTGCTGTTAAATGGTCAGGATAGTGAATCGTCCAATCAAAAAAAGCGGTTTTCTTCATAGTTCCTCCTATTTTCATTCGTACACATCTCCGAATACTTCTTTTGTTTGCCGGATTGTCAGTGATTTATTGGTTGGATCAATTGAAATGACACAATCCCAAGTAGGTTTGATTTGTAGCTCGTTGTTGTCATCCATCCAGATGATGCTATTTAGTTCAATAGATGGCTCTAAAATGACCATTTTCTTTTCATGATGATCGGTAATCGCTGTTAAGTCCGCTTGTAAATGGATGGTCCAGTCAAAAAAAGTGATTTTTTTCATTGTTTCTCCTCTCATCATCGCTTATATTTCCATTATAACTTGCGTGTTTCCTGATACAATTTTTTATCAAGTCTTCCATTACTAGAGAGGTAACTTACAGATGGACAAAATAACTAACCCATACGACACGTTCAAAACCAAAATATCGAAATATCCAATTGAACAAAATCATTGGCAAGCCTTCAAAGATGGAACAACGATTAAACAATTAAAAGCGGGTACATGCATAATCAAGGCTGGCGATCCAGTGAAGCATGCCTATTTCTGCATAATAGGTCTCTTCCGTCTCTTCTATTTGTTACCGGATGGAAGGGAGTACAACGTGGCTTTTACGTTGGAAGGTGATTTTGCTACTTCTTATGCAAGTATGATCAACGGGCAGCCTTCTCCTTATTCGATTGAAGCGATGGAGGATTCTATCGTGATTGAAATTCCGTATGATCTGCTTCAAATGTTGATGGACAGAAGTCATATGTGGGAGCGGTTTGTTCGGGTGAGTGTAGAAAGGCTGTATACGAGAAAGGAAGAGCGTGAGAGGGAACTGCTATATTTGCCAGCCATTGAGCGATATCAGGCGTTTTTATTGAAATATCCCGGGTTACATCAGCGTATCGCTCAATATCATATTGCCTCATATATGGGTATTTCTCCGGTTTCGCTGAGCAGGCTGCTGCATCCTGCTGAACATTAACCTATGTTAATGCACATTCTCTAGATCTGGCGTACAATCATCACATCATAGAAGAAACGAGGGGCATGATGATGAAATATATGATGGTTGTTTTATTAGAGTTCTATCCATCTTGGCTTGCTTTACCACGAGAGGAGCGCAGAACCCATGCGGCTTCGCTGCAAGAGTTGATGCAGAAATATGAGGAACATGTGACGGTGCGCTTTTTTGATGCTGAGGCTCTTCCAGGTAAGGATTACACAGATTTTGTGATGTGTGAAACAGATGACCTGAAGTTCTATCATTTTATGTGGGAAGAGATTAGAGATTCTATTCCTTACACAAGTGGTTATGTCAAAATTAAAGAGGTCATCATGGGAATGGAAGATGCTTTTCAAACATATGAAAAAGAATCTCTGAAAATGGATCAGTAATCGAAAACCACCTGCTATCAGGTGTTTTTTTGCACATTCTATCTTTTGGTATAATCAGGGGTAAGGGAAGAACGGATAAATTTTTGAACGGAATCGGAGGTACTTATGAAGCAGCTGTATATGAAGCAAAAGGTATTTAGTCTGAGCGGCAGGTTTACGGTAAAGGACCAACAGGAGAATGATGTATATGTGGTCGAAGGCAGCTTTATGAAGGTGCCAAAGACGTTTACCATTTTGAATACAGAACGAGAAGTCATCGCTGTAATCACGAAGAAAATGTTTAGCTTTTTACCAAAGTTTTTAGTAGAAGTCGGTGGACAAGAGGTATTGACGATCAAAAAAGAGTTTACATTCTTCAAAGCAAAATATTCAATTGATGCTGCTGGTATCGAAGTACAAGGGAACTGGTGGGATATGAATTTCCAAGTGCTGCAAAGCGGCGAAGTGATCGGTCAGGTAAAGAAGGAATGGTTTACTTGGGGGGATAGCTACAAGGTGGATATTTTGAAAGAAGAGATGGAGCCTGTGATGATTGCATTGGTTGTTGCGATTGATTGTGTGAAAGCGGATGAAGCGGCGTCTAGGTCTTCGTCGACGACGATGAATAATTAATTGGAGGGTTTAAAGTTGGACAATCTCACCCGCATTTTAAGATTAAGAGATGCAGAGATATGGGCGTATGAATTTCTCGATAATAAAGACATCATCGTCTATTTCTCGATTACAGATTTAAATAGAAAAGCAACGATTCATGATAACCCTCTGGCTACTCAAGAAGAACTGGATGAAAGAGATAATTACATATCAATGGATGTGCACAGCCATCTAGATCTCAAGAAAACGCTAGAAGAAGATATATTTGATGACTTTATCACCAATATCTCAGCTTTAGTAGAGCATATGCATGATTTTCACAATGCGCATGTTTTTATTCATATGCATGTTCATGACAAAATCGAATTGACAGATTTTCAGTTAGAAAAAGATGAAGAGATGCATGGCGATGAAAAAGAACAACTTTATACATTTAAACGTTTATGGATTCAGCAGGCATGTTTTCAATTGGTCGAACAACAATTAAATCGAAAAATCAAAGACATATCTAACAGTAGGTTTTGCCAAGATCTAAAGTGAGGTGAGCAAACGAATGACATTCCCATACAAAGTATTTCAAACAGTCGTCGAATGCGGCAGTTTTACAAAAGCCGGTGAGAAGCTTGGGCTGACGCAGTCTGGGGTGAGTCATAATATGGCGAAGCTTGAGTCAGAGCTTGGGATTGTGCTGCTTCATCGGAATCGAAACGGGCTGTCGCTGACAGATGCAGGTGAGCGATTGATGCCCCATATTCGCCAAATCATTCATCATGCGTCATTGCTTGAGCAGGAGGCGGCGTTGATTCAAGGGATGGAAGTGGGGGGTATCAAGATCGGCACGTTCTCTAGTTTTTCTTCAAAAATGCTTCCGCAGCTCATTCATCGTTTTACGAAAAGTTATCCCAATATCCAATTGGAATTATACGAAGGCGGCTATGAAGAGATTGAAGAGTGGATCGCGTCTGGCACAGTTGATCTTGGGTTTTTAACACAGCCATCTAGAGATTTGGAAACTGTTCCACTGTTTCAAGATGAATTGGTGGTGCTCATGCAAAAGGGTCATCGTTTTCATACAAAGAAGGTGATGGAAGTGGCTTCGTTCCAAGATGAACCATTTATTATGCCAAAAGCGGGCTGTGATCAACTCATTAAGAAAATATTGAAAGAAAGAGGCGTAAAACCCCATGTTTTATTTGAGATTGGGGACAACAATACGCTCATCTCTATGGTTCAGGAAGGCCTTGGGCTCACGATCATTCCGAAGTTGATGTTGCCGCCTCAGGTGCCTCATGCGAACGCAATTCCACTTGAGACCCGTGTTTATCGCGAAATCAATATGGCGTTTAAATCTTTTAACGCAGCCTCTCCCTCTACTAAAAGATGGATTGAAGCAGTCAAAGATCATTTTAAATAGATTCAGCTTGAACGAGAGTCTCTATTCAAGCTGATCAATTTATAGCGTGATCACCCCACGAATGGTAATAACCGCTGCACCTGCTACTTTAATGACCGGCTTTGCTTCATTCGGAATGACCGTGATACGAAGCAATCCTGGTCTGCCGATTGCATCACCTTGAGCAATGTGCAGATGAGTGGTTTCTTGCTGAGAAATGATCCCTTCCAAATACAGATATCCGGCCAATGCCCCGTTTGCTGCTCCCGTTACAGGATCTTCGGGTATACCAATGCCAGGTGCAAAATCCCTTGTATAAAGATCATAGTCCTTTGTGGATTGAAACGTATAAAGATGAGTCGTTGTGATATCCTGCTCTTTATTCATTTTTCCTAAAGCTGCTAAGTTTGGTGCTGCTTGATCAATGTCATGCTGGTGTTTCAGCGGAACCAGAAGATGCCAGTTTCCGGTGTTTGCTAATTTTATAGGATAGGATGGATCAATCCTGTCACTGCTTATACCGAGCATGTCACTAAGCTCTTCTACATCGATGATAAAATCTCGCGTCTTTGGCGTGACCTGTGTCATCTCCACATTCACAACTTTGCCATTCTCTTCGTGCCATACAACGGGAACATGGCCGATCTTTGTTTCTAACACCACCCCTGATTTTTCTTTAGCCATCCCTAGCTCCGTCGCTAAAAGCCAAGTCAACCCAACCGTCGCATGCCCGCAGAAATTGACCTCTTCCGTTGGAGTGAAATATTTCACTCGATAATCGGCTTTCTCATCATGTGCCGGCAGCAAGAAAACGGACTCGGGTAAGTTCAACTCCTTGGCGATATTCTGCATCTCATCCTCCGTTAACCATTCCCCATCCAACACCACTCCAGCGGCATTACCTCCAAATTTCTCAGTTGTAAACGCATCGACATGATACACCCTAATATCTTTCATCTGACGAATCCTCCTAAACATGTTGTTATGTTCATCATAAGTTTGTATGGTGCATTCGTAAAATGAATCTTTTTGATGTGATGTATTGGAATTGTTCATGTAATATCAAACAACTAGGCGCTAAGGGCGGGAAAGTCTACATACCATTACAGGAAAAAGATTGTCAGAGAGTGGTAAGACGGTAAAGACATTTAAGGGAAAAAATAATGATGGATCAAAAGGGAGGTACGAAGGAACCTGCTTTTTTGTAGTATGCTTGAACAAAACAAAAAGAAGGCGAGGGATTCAGCATAGCTTTAGGAGGATATATCAATATTGGATTGGTATTCTATGATGACATTCATTTAATAACCACTTTTCACAAACTGACTGACTATTTAACAAAAAAAGGAATGTCAATAACGAAAGTAAAGTTTAGTCAAGACGCTAATGGCGATGCATGGATCGAACATGATGTAAAAGAGAATAAAATCAAAAACAATTACTTGGAAGGTTTTTATACAGAATTTGAATTGGAGGGGACATGTCTAAAACATACAACCATGAACATACAAAAAGAAGCTGGTTTTGTTGGGTTCGTGCTGTGTTTAAATTGGACAGAGGTTTTTTCACATGATGTCGTTCGTATTCAACAGGAGATCGTACAGTGTCTTGTAGAACTTTATCATACTCTTCCGTTTGAGTATGCATTCATTGGTCATGAAATGGAAGTCGAGCTTCATCCAGATGATGTTGAAAAGAGTATGCAAGAACATCATGCTTTTCCAGTTGTTCTTATAGGTAAAGGGGATTATTTAGTCATTTTTTATGGTGATACTCTCATTGACGGGCTAACTACTCAAGAGAGAGGGAAGAAATATTTAAAGGTTAAAAGAGAACAGTAGAAAAGCCTCCTGAATGTATCAGGGGCTTTTTCCTTTCATCACCCATAATAATTATTCGCCTGAATAAAAAATTGGGATTGCATGTAGTTATACGTGATTTTCGAGAAGTCGAAGGGCTGTCCGTTTGTGAGATGGAAAACGGTCTCAACGCGGAGGGCAGGATCGTCTTGTTTAAGTCCGAGATGCTTCGCTTCAGTTTCGTTTAGTTTGCCAACTTGCAGGTACATGTCAGAAAAGCCCACTTTAAGACCAAGGCCTTCACTAATGAATTTAAATACAGAATCGGCTGCAATTTCTGTGTTGAGGTAAGGAATAATGGTTTTCCGGTAATAGGACTCTTCTAAACATAAAGTTTGTCCATTGATGTAACGAATGCGTTTAAGGTAGAAAACATCCTCATCTAGTTCAATGTTTAAATTCAGCGCAGCTTCTTCTGGCGGTTTGACGGTATCTAACGTGAGAACTTCTGATGTCAGTTGAAATTCCTCTAAATCTTTTTTAAACCCTTGGTTGGATAATAGGCTAATATAGCCTTTGCGCCTATGCCTTCTCACAAAGATGCCGCTGCCCCTCACCTGATAGACAATCCCTTTTCTTTCGAGTAAATCTAATGATTTGATAATTGTACTTTTGCTCACAGCAAATTGATTCATGAGCGTCTCAAGCACAGGGAGTTTGTCTCCTTGCTGCAGCTCATGTGTGACAATATATTTTTCAATATCGCTCGCAATTTGTTGATACTTTAACATAGCCATTCCTCTTTGTTTTCACGATTTATTGTCTTTGTATTATAGCACATCCCGATTTCTCTTTGATATGCAAACTCAAATTATATATGTATTGATAAATTGTACCGGTATAATTATAATGTACATATAATAGTAGTGATAAAGGGGGGGTTTATATGTCAAAAGTGAGGGATTATCAAAAGCTTGCAGAAGACATCTTAGAAGCAGTTGGCGGAGAAGAAAATGTGGTGAGTGCCGCAAGATGCGCCACGAGGCTGCGTTTGGTGCTGAAGCGTTCTAATCCAAAGGCAAAAGAAGCAGTCAACGCCATGCCTGGCGTCATTACAGTGGTGGAAAACGGTGGTCAGTTTCAGGTTGTGATCGGTCAGCATGTGGGTGAGGTATATGAGCATTTTTCCAACCTTGTTCAGCTCCAAACGTCGGATGATGACCAGTCGAATGAAAATAAAGGAACGATACTGAATCGGGTCATTGCGACCATGTCCGCTGTGTTTGCGCCATTTGTGTATATTTTAGCCGCAGCTGGTATTTTGCAAGGTGCACTTATCTTAATAAATTTGATATTTCCAAGCTTCTCGAAAACAGGCACTTATGAAGTGTTTAGCTTTATTTCTTGGGCACCGTTTACGTTCTTGCCCATTTTTATTGCGATAACTGCAGCCAAGCATTTCAAAACGAATATGTATATCGCGGTTGCTTGTACAGCAGCGCTTGTCAGTCCTTCTTGGACAGAGATTGCCGGACGTGTAGCATCAGGGGAAGGTGTGACCTTTTTAGGGATTGCGTTATCTGAAACGGTTTATACATCATCCGTCTTGCCACCGCTTTTCTTAGTATGGATTCTTTCTTATGTAGAAAAATTCTTAAACAAACGAATTCATGAGGTTGTCAAACCGCTATTTGTCCCATTTCTATGTATGGTCGTCATGGTTCCGTTAACCATTCTATTAATCGGTCCTCTTTCGACAGCAGGTGCAAATGGGATTGCAAACGGATACAATGTTTTAGCTGAAAATGTACCAGCTCTGGCAGGGGCCATTATCGGCGGTTTCTGGCAAGTACTCGTGATTTTCGGTGTTCACTGGGGCATCACGCCAATGGTACTTGCGAACTTTGAACAATATGGACGTGACTCCTTTCAGGCATATCAAACCATCGCTGTTATTGCTCAAGTCGGTGCGGTGCTGGGAGTTATTTTAAAAGCAAGAAATCGGGAAACACGGAAAGTTGGGGTTTCAGCTGGAATCACAGGACTCTTCGGTATTACGGAGCCTGCGATTTACGGTGTCACCTTACGTTTTAAAAAGCCGTTTATTTTCGGGTGTATTTCTGGAGCGGTCGGTGCCGTTGTAGCCAGCTTCTTTACGCCTTATTACTTTGCATATGCAGGGCTGCCTGGCCCGCTGACCATTGTGAACGGAATCAGTGCAGAATATCCAACGTCTATCATTGGTATTTTGATTGGTGTGGCCATTGCGCTCATTTTACCAGTTGTGCTTATTCAAATGTTCGGATATGGAGAAGATACAGTAGAACAGTCAGCTAGTGAAACACCTGTTAAAGATCAAGACGGAGAAACGCCAAATACTTCTATGAACAATGAAGAAATGATCACGGCTCCACTTACAGGAAAAGTGCTTCCGTTATCTGAAGTGCCAGATGCCGTATTTAGCTCTGGGGCGATGGGGAAAGGCTTTGCCATTCATCCGACCGATAACAAACTGTTTGCACCGTTTGACGGCAGTGTCGTCATGCTTGCACCAACAAAACATGCGATTGGTCTGCGTTCTGAATTTGGTGTAGAGTTACTTGTTCATGTAGGAATTGATACGGTCTCTCTAGATGGATCGGCATTTACACTCAATATCAAAGAAGGCGACAAGGTGAAAAAGGGTGACTTGTTGATGACATTTGATCAGGAAGCAATTGAAAGCAAAGGATTACAAACAATCACACCTGTTATCATTACCAATACCCAAGCATACGAAGATGTGATTGTAGAGAAACGTTCGACATGTCAGCCAACTGACGTCATGATGACAATTGTGAAATAGGAGGAATAGATAATGACTTTACCAAAAGATTTCTTATGGGGCGGGGCATTAGCCGCTCATCAATTCGAAGGTGGATGGAATACAGCTGGCAAAGGGCCGAGTGTTGTAGATGTGATGACAGCAGGTGCTCATGGTGTACCAAGACAGATCACGGAAACGATAGAAGAAGGAACTTTTTATCCAAACCATGAAGCCATTGATTTCTACCATCGTTACAAAGAAGATATCGCCATGTTTGCTGAAATGGGATTAAAATGCTTGAGAACATCGATCGGCTGGAGCCGAATTTTCCCTAAAGGGGATGAAGAAGAGCCGAATGAAGCAGGCTTACAGTTTTATGATGATGTGTTTGATGAGCTGATTAAACATGGAATCGAGCCTGTCATTACGTTGTCTCACTTTGAAATGCCCCTTCATTTGGCAAGAGAATACGGCGGATTCCGAAGCAGAAAAGTCGCTGAATATTTCGCGAAATTTGCGGAAGTATGCTTCAATCGTTACAAAGACAAGGTCACGTACTGGATGACATTTAATGAGATCAATAACAAAATGGACGTCAACAACCCGTTGTTCCTTTGGACAAATTCAGGGGTATCTGTCAAAGAAGGCGAAAATGCCAAAGAAGTCATGTATCAAGCGGGCCATCATGAATTGCTTGCAAGTGCATGGGCAGTGGCAAAAGGAAAAGAGATCAATCCGTCCTTTCAAATTGGAGCGATGGTGTCCCACGTGCCAATTTATCCATATTCCTCAAACCCAGAGGATGTCATGCTGGCAGAAGAATATATGAGACAGCGCTATTTCTTCCCAGATGTCCAAGTGCGTGGCTACTATCCAAGCTACGCGTTAAAAGAATTTGAGCGCGAAGGCTATCACCACATTCCATTTGAAGAAGGCGATGAAGAAAGTTTAAGAAAAGGAAAAGTAGATTACCTTGGCTTTAGCTACTACATGTCAACAACGGTCAAAAGCGATGCAGTATCTGATCACAACGGAGACATTGTCAATGGAGCACTGCCACATGGTGTAGAAAATCCGTATATCAAATCAAGCGACTGGGGCTGGTCCATTGATCCGACAGGCTTAAGATATACATTGAATCGTTTTTACGATCGCTATCAAATCCCGCTATTCATTGTGGAAAATGGCTTTGGTGCCATTGATCAAGTGGAAGAAGACGGCTCTATTCATGACCCAGAGCGAATTCAATATCTCGCTTCTCATATTCAAGCACTGAAAAAAGCGGTTGAATATGACGGTGTGGACCTCATCGGCTACACACCTTGGGGCATCATTGATATCGTGTCATTCACAACCGGTGAAATGAAAAAACGCTACGGCATGATTTATGTTGACCGCGATAACGAAGGTAATGGTTCAATGAATCGTCTTAAAAAAGATTCGTTTACTTGGTATCAAAACGTCATCGCAACGAATGGTGAAGAAGTGTAATAAAGAAATGACTGGCCCGGATGAGCGTGGGATTCGCTTGTTCGGGTTTTTGAGTTGTTTCACTAAAATGGTGCATATATCCTTTTGTTAACAAACGAGAAGACTTATAATTTATTGAGAGTGATATTTGATAATGAAAAATATAGTGAATAGATGGAATAGGGGAGATCGTAAATGACAAAATGGTGGATGATTCGTGCAGGTGACCAAAATGAGTTAATTCCTATCTGGGAAAAGAATGGAATTGCATCGATAGGGTGGCCTAAATTAGGTAATCCAAAGCAATATCGAACTAAACAAGAGATGATTGAGCGGGCTGATTTAGTATTTCCTGAGAACAAACCTTTTACGAGAAAGAGCTGGGTCAGTCAGGTATGGAGATTTAGTAATGAAATTAAAAAGGGTGATCGAATCATTACTTACATAAAAGAAAGTCGTGAGTATCGAGTAGGGACAGTAATTGCTCCTCATTTTTTTGATGAAGCAGCCGGGGATAAGATGTATCCAAATCATATTCAAGTGAATTGGGAACCGATAGCAGTGAAACGAGATTCTCTTAGCCAATCAGCGAAAAACAGTCTCGGTTCTATATCAACGGTTTTTCGTGTAGACGAATGGGGAAAAGAGATTGAACATTTACTCAAAAACCCTACTTCGATTCCAGCACAAGTAGATGAAACAGAAGAAGATGAAATTATTGAGGATTTAGTTAGCAAAGCAACTGTTATGATTGTAGATAAAGTAGATAAATTGGATCCTTGGCAGATGCAAGATTTAGTAGGGGGGCTACTACAAGCAATGTCATACAATGTCCGTGTGAGTCCAAAAGGTCCTGACGGTGGTGTGGATGTATTAGCGTATAAAGATGCATTTGGATTTGAAAAGCCCATGATCAAAGTGCAAGTAAAACACCGGGAATCCTCAGCCACTTCTCCAGAGGTACAACAATTATTAGGGGCGAATCCAATGAATGCTAACAGTTTATTCGTTTCAACTGGTGGATTCACCTCTAATGCCAAAGCTGTTGCTAAACATAATGAGGTTCATCTAGTGGACTTAGAAGAGCTCGTAAATCTTATTGTACATTGGTATGAATATATGCCAGCTGATGCAAGAGCCCTGTTACCTCTAAAAAAAGTGTATGTACCTGAGTGATTTTTATTTCCTTTTTTCTATTAAGTGATAGATAGGATCTATCGCACTTTGTTAAATTTTGAAGTCCACTAGAGCTTTACTGTAAACCATTTGGAGCGATGGCCAAAGTTAAACGTAAGGTCTTCATGTGAACCCGAAAATCAAAGATTATAAATAATCATGAAAGTCTAGCTATACAGAGCTTAAGTGTAAATTCTAGCTATTTATATACATAAATTGAACTGATTTGTAATTATTTTTGTAAATAGAGAGTTCATTCCATTTTTTATGTCATTTAGCCTATTTTTCCGTTTTGGAGGTCACGGTAAAATAGACTTTATGATCAATAATGGAGGGAGTGGTTTAATCTGGGCAAGATACTTGATGCAAAAGCACTAACCAGTGCCATGGATACAAGGGCAAAACACTATCAGGAACTCCGCGAACAAATGATAGATTTAAAAAAGGCACTTCAAGGTGTTGCCAATCTCGGTGACGACTTCACTGGAAAAGGTGCCGATAACATTAAAAGCTTCTACAAAGAACTCGCCGGAAATGTGGACATGTTTATTAGCTTCATTGATAAACAAAAGGCCTTTCATGAAGGTGTTTCTGGGACACTCGATGATACAAATTTTGGCGGCGACACCTTTGTAGAAGAACACTTTTTAGACAACGCTGTACATATGGGAATCAAGAATGCCAAAAGCATCGTGAAGGATCAAAAAAAGGCACTCAAAACGATTTTTCAAGATATTGATGACCTCATTTCTCTGGAGGTATTTGATAGTAAAACCTTTGACGAAAAGATTGCAGATGCGGAAGATGAACGGAAGAAAACGGTTAAAGATTTAATAGAACTTGATCAAAATCTAAAAGATGAATATGCTTTGTCAGAGACTGAGGAGAAGGCTACAATGGCATTGTACGCAGAAATGATGAATGCCACAAATGACGGAAAATCCATTTCGCCTATGAATTTTGACAAGAAAGTGTATCAAAATAGCGAAATCTACAAGGCAAAAAGCGATATTGAGAAGCAAACTTCTGAATATCTAAAAATCAAAAAAGATCAAGAAGAAGCCCGCAAGATCGCAAAGGAACAAGAAGCACTAGCCAACCGTCCGTGGTATGAAAAAGCCCTTGATTACGGTGGGAATATCGTCAATGAGCTGACAGGCGTGAACGATGCAAAACGTGCCGCAACAGGTGTCGATCCGATCACAGGAGAAGAACTCACCGCAGGCCAGCGAGTCGCCGCAGGCGGCATGGCAGCAGCAGGCTACATCCCGATTGTCGGCTGGGCAGGACGCATTTTTAAAGGCGGTAAAGCCGTTTATAAAACGACTCAAGCCACATCAGCCGCAGTCAGAGCAGTGGACATTTACAAGACATCACAAAAGTCTTTTGATGCGTTGAAAACATCACAAAAAGGCTTATATGGCCTCACCGCAACAAACGGCTTCAGCGAAGCGATTACGGGTCGAGATATGTTTGGAAATAAAGTCTCGAAAGAACAACAGGAAGCGAGTATGAATGCGGCACTGGGGATGCTTTTGCCGTTTGGGGCGAAAGGGTTTCATGGGAAGATGGGGATTAAAGGAGATAAAATTGAACATCCGGTAATAGATAGTAAAAGGGTCGGGAGTGCATTGAAAAAGCCAGATGGTCAACATGGTTTCAATGATATAATTGACAATTACACACCATTGGCTAAAGAGTTTGATTTGGTCGGTGGTGATAAAACAAAGGTTAAGCTGTATCAAATAGAGGGTGGTATGAAATACTATAGCTATAAGGATGTTTATAATAAAGATTTGCGAATAATTGAAAGAGTGTTTTCGGTTAAAGATCAAAATGGTATTTTTGAGTGGATTGTCGATCCAAATAAGGGAGTTACTCATAGAAGGTTTATTCCAGAAGGTGAAATTACAGGATTGCCTAATCAAAATCCTAAGAGATAGGAATGAAGAGAAATGAAATTTTCTATAGAGGTCTTAAAAACATATAATATTCACTATGATTGGAAAACTATATATGTAGGAATTAGGCTAGATTTGATCTCATACAAAGAAATAAGCAAGTATGCAGTGGAATACTTATCTAATCATACTGAATGTGAAAATTCTTTAATCCTAGAATTAGCTTGGGGTGCTGGCGATCCAGATGAGGATTATAGAAAACTCCAAATGATATTAGTAGAATTATACAATGATTTGGTAGAAGAAGAATCTAGCCAATGGGACATTGAAAAAAGGAAATGGAGATATGGTATAACGTCTCACTTAAAAGAAAAAAATAAGAAGTCACCTGAAGAGTTATTGGATGAATTGTGTGAAGTATACGCTGATTTTGGTTACCCTGAGGATATGGAACCATTTATTCATTATATGCCTCCTTCAGATGGTTATAATCCGTTACTGTATTCAAAAGAAGAGAATATAAATAGATTAGTATCTCTTTTTGATGAGTTTTTACAAAAAGAAAAAGCAGTTGTCCAATTCGAGCAATTTTAATTACTGATTAAAAGGTGACTAATGAAAATAAAACTTGAATTCGAACAAGGTGTGACAAACTACTATAAGTGGTTAGATCAGAAAATAAATGAATTTAAACAGTTAAGTGTATATAGTATAAACGGATATCACTTTTTAAATGATGGTGGAATAGAGGCTTTTCAAAGTTATTGTCAAAATGAATTAATCGAAATTTTTAGCGGGCAATTAACTAATTACCATTTTTATATCTTTCTAAGTAAGAAAGTAAATGATGTACATTTGCGAATAGAGAGATTCCGAAAAGTATGGAAATCAATTGATTCGGAAATAAATACTTCAGGTTTTGAAAAGGGGCCAGAATTACTTTTAAAAGAACAAGAAAATCAATTTTATGTCAGTATGGCCAAAGTACCTCAATCTGATTTAGATAAGGCATTGCGAATAATGGATCAGTATCAATCTAGTTTCATGATTGCCAGTAGAAGAGATTCTATGCTCTCAGAGGAATCTATAAAAGATTTGTTTTACACAGGATTGGATCAGAATAGTCATGATGTAGATTATCAAGCGCTTTTTTTGAAGTATGGTTTGAATGGTGAAATTATCTTTAGATGGGGATCTGTTCTAAATGAGGCCGAATTGGCAATGATTTTAAATCAAGATCATACCCAGAAAATACAGGAGCGAATACAAAGCCATTCATAGTATCTCTAAAAGAGAATAAGTCGTAATATTTTAATCAATCCCCACATTTGGGACTGCCCTCCCGCTTTGTGAGACTGGGAGCAAAACACCGTATGAAACAGCCAGTTGTCGAAACTCTTTCGGTGACTGGTTGTTTCATTTCCCCCTTTTTTAGAGATCAAAAAAAATCATTTGTTTTGTCAGAAGGTATTTACTTTCCTGCAATCAAGAGAACATAAAAGTCAAATACATGGAGACAACTAACTAGAGCATATAGAAAAGCCTACACAACGTTAACCGAAATAGCCTTAAGGGTGATAGCGCCTCCTAAACAAGGGAGAGTGCTGTTTTTCTGAGATCATGAAATTGAATCGCTCTTGATGAATGTAGATGAAGTGTTTCATCATTTAACGAGACTTCTTGAGCACATCAAATTCTCAAGTGGATACGGTGATTTCATTTTAATAGCAGAGGATTTTCATTTTGGATGATGCATAGAGCGTCAAGAATATTTTTATGAGTTTAGTCTTTGGGGAATGTGAGTTTAGAGGGATTTTTTTCTATCACCAATTCCCTCAAATTTAAGCAATTCACTATCATTACCTTTCACATTCATATAAAATAAGAGCTAGTGAAAATTTGAAGAGATGCTTGATAAATGAAGGGCATATAAGCTGTGAGCTGCATGAAATGATGAGATGTTTCAAGTACGTGAAGGTTGCAAAGCTGTTTCTCCTCACGCATGAATCTTGTAAGCGTAACCATTATTTGTCACTTCATTGCAATGTGTTGAGGGGTGTGTCAGCATGAGGAATCCGTATTTGAGAACGGCTTCTAGTCTTTATATCAATTATTTTTTATTAGGTATGGTCAATATTATTTTGGCTTCTAATATGCCATTTTTGATCAAACAATTAGATACAAATAGTGCGGGGATAAGTTATATGATATCTGCACTCGGTATTGGCAGGGTGCTCACGTATGGTTTATCGGGCATACTGTCAGATCGTTTTGGACGAAAGCCGGTCATTTTGGTTTCCGGGGTGCTGATGGCGGTGTTCCTCATTGGAATCCCGTTGTCTCCGAATTATCAAATCGCGTTTGCGTTTGCGATTTTGGCAGGGGTGGCGAATTCGGCGATGGATGCAGGGACGTATCCGGCTTTAATGGAAGCTTTTCCTCAAAACTCGGGATCTGCAAATGTGATGGTGAAGGCGTTTATTTCGATTGGGGCGACCATTCTGCCGCTCGCTATTTTCTTTTTAGCAGAGCATGATCTGTTTTATGGATTTGCGTTTTTTGTACCTGCTTTTATCTATTTAGTGAATGTGATGATGCTGTGGACATTGCCATTTCCGAATCATCGCAAGGTGGAGCAAGTTCAGGTGACGGAGCATGATGGACTTCCGCGCTTCTCATCAGAGCCTACGTTTTGGAGAGAAGGGGTCGCACTGATTGTGATCAGTTTTACATCAAATGGTCTGTACGCCTTGCCGCAAATTTGGCTGCCTACGTACGGTGAGGAAATATTGGGAATGGCTTCTGGCAGTGCTGTGAAGCTGCTTAGTTACTATAGCATGGGCGGTTTGCTGTCTGTCTTATTGCTCGCATTTCTTTTGCGCCGCATTGTTCGTCCGGTCACCGTGCTGCTACTCTATCCGATTATTACATTAGCTTCTATCTGTGTGCTATTGGTCGTGAAGTCTCCAGTCATCGGGACCGTCAATGCATTTGTATTGGGCTTTTCAACAGCTGGTGTCTTTCAGCTGACGTTAACCGTAATGGCTGAGTTCTTCTGGAAAAACAAAGGGACGATGACAGGAATTATCTCAACAGCAGGCGGAGTGTCCGCCATTGTGATTCCAGTCGTCACTGGTTTGATCGAAACCCACTCGACCATTTTGCAAATCTTTATATTTGATGCGGGTGTGGCTGTTGTGGCGATCATCGGCGCGGTGTATATCCTTTATCGATATCGCCGTGTGATGATACACGAATAAAAAAAGACGACTTCCAAAGCGGAGGTCGTCTTTTTTATGTGTTTCGTTTAGAAACGGTCATTTTCAAACAGAATTTGTTTTACTTGTTCAACTGGCATATCCTCGCCAGTAAAGAGTTTGTACGCAAGGGCACCTTGCCATAGCATCATGCCAAGACCGTTAATCGTTTTGGCACCAGCTTCTTGTGCTTGAGCAAGAAGTTTTGTTTTTTGCGGGTTGTAGACGACATCTGTCACGATTAAGTCTTTGCGTAATACATCAAGGGTATCGTCAATAATGCTAAGCTCATCTAATGGTTTCATGCCAAGGCTTGTCCCGTTTGCTAAGATCGCACTTTCAGCTACTTCACGACGGAAAGCGTCTTTGTCTTCAAGTGGGAAAATATTCGCTTTGACACCGAATGATTTCATTTCGTTGTTGATGTAATTTACATTTTCCTCTGCTTGAACAAAGTATTGATCATTACGAGCAAAAATACTAATTTCACGAATACCTGATTGTGCAAGCTGAATGGCGATCGGTGTTGCAGCGCCGCCAGATCCAACGAGTGTAACCTTTTGTCCAGCTAATTCAACGCCGTGTTCAATTAAGTTTCTTACGTAACCAAGACCATCTGTGTTGTAACCAACCAGCTTGCCATCTTTGTTCACAACTGTGTTGCTTGCGCGAGTATATTTTGCAGAATCATCTAGTTCATCTAAGTAATCAAGTACTTTCATTTTGTTCGGCATGGATACGTTAAATCCAGCTGCACCCATTGCTTTCATCCCGTTTACTGCTGCTTCTAGTTCATCATTTCCTACCTCAAAAGCAAGGTAAGCATAGTTGATTCCTGTTAGTGTATAGCCAAGGTTGTGCATCCGTGGTGACAGGCTGTGTCCGATTGGTGTTGCAAGAAGACCGACTAATTTTGTTTTTCCATCAATATTACGTTCATGTATGTTTGTCATGATTGACATCTCCTTTAATTATCTAAACAATTTTTTCATGCGTCGTAAAACAAAGACTGCTAACAATACGCTGATGACCGCAATGATCATATCGAAGAATAAAGTCATTTTAATATCGTACGTGCTGACGAGTCCGCTTGTAATCAGCGGAACAAGGATAAACGCTGAGCTTGCCGCAATGTTGACATATGATGAAGCCGTTGCTTTGTTTGTAGGGAATAATTTCATCATAATACTCATCGCCAACTGGAAAATGCCGGCTGTAAATAATCCTAAGAAAAAGGTACTAACAATGACAATGCCGTACGTTTCGATTTGAAATAGTGAAAGCATGGCAAGGAATGCCCCGATTGGGTAAATAATGGCGACCATAATCGGTGAAATGAATTTATCTAATACGATTGAAAGCAATAGAACAGATACGAGTGCACCAATACTAAAATATGAAAGAAGCTGTGTCGCTTGTCCTGAGCCAAGCCCAATCAATTTCAACCCGAGCTGTGGAAGCCAAGTTTGCCATACGACAAATAATGCAGTAGACGTGAATCCCATAAGTACAACAGCTAAACCTTCACCAAACATTTTCGGTTCTTCCTTCATTTGCTCTTGAACGGGAAGATCGTTTTGAGAAGCCGTTTGCTTATGATTTGGGAACGGCATAAAGATCAAGTAAATGCCTACAAGTAAATAGAGAAGTCCTAGACCAAAGAATGCCCAGCCCCAGAAGATGTCATGTGCAATAAGGAATGCCAAGATAAATGGAAGAACAGTCGCACCAATTGATACAGACGCCTTCACTAATACAGAAGCTGAACTTGCTTTTTTAGGAAATGACTCTGTCAAAGCAGGATATGTTCCTGAATCAAGTAATGAGTTCGCAATCCCTGCGGAAATGGCGAAAATGAAAGCCAATGTATAATTGGTCGTTGTTGGAATCCCAATTAAGAATAATAAGTAGAGAAAGTTACCTGTAATAATGACAGGTTTTCGCCCCCAGCTGTCTGCCAGCCGGCCAGAGAAAAAGAGAGCAATTAATTTACCGATACCGATTGCTGATACAAGCAAGCTGATTTTTGGAATATCTACATGGTAGCGTTCAGATAAGCTTTCCATGTTTGATGCCACAATAATATTGATCATGCCTAGCATGAAATAGTTTAAGTACATGCCAAGTGATGATTTAATGTATGGATTTTTCATGTTCCTACTCCTATATTTGAAACCCTGTTCGGGCCAAATTCTTGTTACCCTTTGTTATTTCCTTAAACGTAAATAATATTAAGTCCATCACAACACCCCTTGTGTGATTGATGAAAAAATAATGAATATTCATCTGTTCTTCAAATAAGTACATCGTTCTACTAAATAATTAAAAATAATAACAGTTATCATAAGTTGATGGACTTCATCGATTTGATCAGAATCAAAAGATCCATCTTTAACTGTAGTTGATATGATAAATAACGATATGTTCACAAAAGGTATAACGATATACTAAAAGAAGCAACGAGATAAATATACTCCTGTGTATAAAATGTGTCAAGTTTATGACTTTGCGATTTAAAAAAAGAAAAATGTAATAAAGAAATAGTTGACTTGATCAATAAAAAAAGGAGAATCGCTTTGCAATTCTCCTTTCAGCGTGTAGACAAACCCTCGCATTCTTTGTCAGTCCTGTGCGCTGGTACTCACGAATGTCAAATTCGCTCCGTGCCAGTGCTCGTCCTTCCTAGACTGCAAAGGTTTTCTATCACGCTGATAAGAAGACAAAGGGCTAAAATAAAGTTCATTTTAGCCCTTTGTCAACAATCTGAAAGGAGAATCGCTTTGCAATTCTCCTTTTCATGATCATGTCGAGGTTTCTCGAATATGAAGTTGAGGCTTTAATATCAATCGCTGCAGTTCTTCATCCTGCTCGTTCATTTTATGATACAAAAGGTTGGCTGCTTTGACTCCAATGGATCGTGGAAATGATGAGACTGTGGTGAGCGGCGGGTGATACATCTCCGCTTCAGGGATGTTATCGAACCCAACTACATCAATGTCTTCACCAGGCTTGATGTCACGCGCTGCCAATTCTTGAATCACCCCAAACGCCACTAAATCACTGAAGCAAAAAATAGCAGTAGGTGGTTCGGGAAGGTCAATCACTTGGGCAAGGGCTTCTTTCCCGCCTTCACGGGTAGGCACCATATCGATAATAAGAGATTCATCCATCGTTAGGTCTTCATCATCATGGGCTCTTTTGAACCCTTTCATCCGTTCAATCCAAGTCGAGGAGGATTTGATTCCACCTAAGAAGGCGATGCGGCGATGCCCTTTTTGAAGAAGATGACGGACCGCCATCCAAGTGCCTTGTTCATAATCAACGCCGACATAATCACAATGGACATCTGCTAATTCACGGTTTGCCAATACTTTTGGTGTGCGAATGTTGTTTAATTGTTTCACCGTTCGTGTCGAACTTTTCGATGCTGGATTTAAGATGATTCCACCCACTCGGTGCTCTACCATTGTGGAGATGAGCCGCTCCTGCTTATCCACACTATCAAAGGTTGTCCCAAGTAAAACGGTATAGCCAAGTGACTCAAGGGTGGTTTGCACACCGATTAAAAATTCAGAAATAAAGGTGTTTGAAATATCCGTGACGATCACACCTACAATATTTGAACTTTTCGACCGCATGTTGGCAGCGACGCGATCGTACACGTATCCCAAATCCTCCATGGATTGCAGCACTCTTTTCCGGGTGGCTTCAGAGATCCTAGGGTTGTTGCGAACAACGAGTGAGGCCGTTGAAGTCGATACACCGGCATGCCGAGCGACTTCTTGTAATGTCACACGCTGTTTGTTCATTTTTTTCATTTGTCTTCACCAACTTCATTGGATTGCCTAACTATGGTTCATCATCAAGATGGATGTCTCCACCAAACGAGCCGAACATTCTTTGTTTCATTATACCTTAATCAAGGGGTGTTGATGAAGTGATGTCATATCAGCTTCAGATAAGGAGGAAACAACATCTTAAAAGATTACCATTGACAGCTTTCTTTTAGAGGCGTAAAATATAAAATTATTCAGAAATAGCAACATTTAAAGTGAATATCGAAGGCTATGATTGCTGTGGGTCACACTATGGCAGGAGCAGCTTCTGGAGAGACCGCATGTATGTGCGGCGCCGAAGGGTTCACAATCTCAGGCAAAAGGACAGAAGAGTACGAAATATTGTATTTGTGATGCATGGATCATACTGTGTATTGCTTTTCTCTATTTTGCTATTCTTTTATGACCGTGAGATTGGAGCGCATCCAATCTCTTTTTTTATGGACTTTTGAGAGTTCATTATTTCAGTATAGGATCGTGTCGTAGGAGGGTGTTGGAATTGGCACAACAAGAGTTAAAGCGAGATTTATCAAACCGTCATGTTCAATTAATTGCCATTGGCGGAACGATTGGAACTGGGCTGTTTTTAGGGTCTGGAAAGGCCATTCAATTGGCTGGACCATCGATCATTTTTGCGTACTTAATTGTCGGAATGGCCATCTTTTTTGTCATGAGGGCACTTGGAGAATTGCTCTTATCTAAGGCGGGCTATCAGTCTTTAACGGATATAGCAGAGGATTATCTTGGACCATGGGCTTCCTTTGTGACAGGATGGACGTATTGGTTTTGCTGGATTATGACAGCGATGGCGGATGTTATTGCGGTCGGGGTGTATGTGCAGTACTGGTTTGATATTCCGCAGTGGATTCCTGCTATTATTTGTTTATTGATTTTGCTAGGATTTAATTTATTAACGGTGAAGCTTTTTGGAGAAATGGAATTTTGGTTTGCACTGATTAAAGTGATTACGATATTACTGTTGATTGGCGTTGGAATTGTCCTGTTAATCATTGGTTTCCAAACAGATGCAGGGCCCGTGACGGTAACGAATCTGTGGTCACACGGAGGATTATTTCCAAATGGTGTGACAGGCTTCTTATTGTCATTCCAGATGGTGATTTTTGCGTATGTGGGCGTGGAACTTGTCGGTGTGTCAGCAGCAGAAACAGCGAATCCGCAAAAAAATATCCCGTCCGCGATTAATAAAATTCCATTAAGAATTCTATTTTTCTATGTAGGTGCGATTTTTGTATTACTATGCATCAACCCATGGACAGAACTCAGTGCATCAGAAAGTCCTTTTGTGAAAACCTTTGGGCTCATTGGGATACCAGTAGCGGCGGGACTCATCAACTTTGTCGTCCTGACATCTGCGGCGTCTGCTTGTAATAGCGGTATGTTCTCAACGAGCCGAATTTTGTATAATCTCAGTCATCAAAAACAAGGACCGGCATCTTTTGGCCGACTGAATAAGCACGCTGTTCCAAGTAATGCCCTGTTTGTGTCGACAATTGTGGTGTCAGTAGGGGCTCTTTTAAGCAAGCTAATTCCTGAACAAGCCTTCGGTATTGTGACAACGATTAGTGCCATTTGTTTCATTTGGGTATGGAGTATTATTTTAATATGTCATTTGAAATATAAGAAGACACGTCCTGAACTGCATAAGGCGTCTACCTTTAAAGCGCCATTTACACCTTTTGTGAATATAGCGGTTCTTGTGCTCTTTGCTGCCATTCTTGTCATCATGCTTTTCGCTGATGCGACACGTCCAGCCCTGTTATTGACACCAGTATGGTTTGGGTTCTTATTTTTGATTTATGCACGACAGAAACGTCGTTCAGCATAATGAACGAAAAAAGCACAGCCTTTTTAAATGGCTGTGCTTTTGCTTATTTAACGATTTCGAATCTTCAACATATAGTATGCATTAAGAATGATCAGAACAAGTCCAACGACGATGATGGAGAAGAGCTGAGAGTGATTGGCGCCAAGAGAATAGACAATCAAAATAAACATGGCACCGGTCAATAAAATATTCATCATTTGAAAAGTGTGAAAAAGCCCATCGAGCATCACATGCTTTTCGCCTTCATCAGAAATGGCGAGCAGTTTTTTGCCATAATCTTTATCGGTTGGACTAGGTAGGTGACGATTAGGATAGACGAGCTTTAGGACAGAGGTCGACACATAAGAAAGAATGACGGTGATCAAAAATAAGGCAGCATTTGCGAGAATCAGCCAGAGTGGCTGCTCAGTCACGATGGAAATACCAATTGCAATGATCGATAAAATGGTACTCACCGTATTAGCTAACGTTACATCAGTAAAGGTTCGATACTGTTTTACCTCGAGTTCATCCTCCTCATCACCAGATACCGAAAGAGAGACTCTTTTCTTCATGCGTGAAATGCCTGAAAAACAATAAATGATGAATAGAACTGTCAAGCCAGTGATGACAAGAGTCGCTTCAAATGCTGTCTGCAGAAGTGTCATCTCAAATTCGGATGCCAGTAAACAGTAAGCACCGAGAAAACCAAGGAGAGCACCTAAGAGCATTTTGTATACAGTTTTCATGTGAGTTCATCCTCCTCGAATAGAAAAATTTGTTCAATGGGTTCTTGAAAAATACGTGAAAGCCTCATAGCAAGTAAGAGAGACGGCATTAATTCATCTCGTTCCATTAAGCTGATCGTCTGGCGGGAAACCTTTGCCCGTTTCGCAAGCTCCGTTTGGTTTAAACCATCACGTGCTCGCAGCTCTTTTAGCCGATTTTTCATTCTGTCACCTCAACTCTGATCAAAATGTTATCTTGATTGTAAAGTATTATATTCATTTTGACAAGTATAATTGTCAAAATGATAAAAATAATTGTCAGAAAGATCGCCTTTATTCAAAAGGGAATCAATGATACGCTAAAGAAAAGAGAAACAGAAAATAGGTGATGCCCATGTTCATTGATCAATTAAAAAGTGACTTACATCAATCACAGCCGCTATTTATCGGAGAAGAGACAGCGTTCAAAGCGGCAGTCCTTGTCCCTTTGGTGCAAGTCAACGGGGAATGGCATGTTTTATTTGAAGTGCGATCACTGACGATGAGAAAACAGCCTGGCGATATTAGCTTCCCAGGAGGCAAACTCGACGGCGGCGAAACCGCACAAGAAGCTGCACTGCGGGAAACATATGAAGAACTAGGGATTCCGCCCGAATCCGTCAAGGTGTTAGGACAGCTCAGTCCTTATATTGCCTCTCCATCCTTTGTGGTATATCCATTTGTCGGAATCATTGATGAACAGCAGGTCAAACATTCCTTTAATCAAGAAGAAGTAGAGGAGACCTTTACTGTGCCTCTATCATGGCTCAGCCAATACGAACCATACTTACACCATGTATCGGTGCAGCCAACACCAGGAGAGGACTTTCCTTATGAAAAAATCATGAATGGTGAAAAATACAGCTGGGGGAGTCGTTCGATTGAGGAGTGGTTTTATGATTACGATCGTTACACCATTTGGGGATTAACTGCCCGTATATTAAAACATTTTGTGATGGTTGCAAAAAGAAATTCCTAGAGAATCAGCTCTAGGAATTTGTTGTAGAAAGGCGTTCTTTTGCGGTTTCTTTTCCTTTCCCTTTTCCAATTAGGATGGGCGCTTTAGCTTGGCTCAATCCATATGAAGGCATGTTCACGTAGATAGATTCATATGAGCCGGCTTGAATTTGATACGTTTCATGATAAATTCCGACCGCGTCATTATTTCGTGCTCTTTGGTTAAATCCTTTCCAAGCAGCCAAATGCTTCTCCATCTTGGCGTAGGCAAGGAGATCCTCTGTTGATTTCCAATATTGGATCATGGTGGTGGTGCGTAAACCGAAGTAATTTTCTGTCCCGAGAAAACCAAGTTCTTCTTGATGTGTATAAAGTTCTTTGATCATCCCCGGCATCGCCTTAAATACTGGCAGCCATTGATGGACAGCCCAGCGTTTATTGATTCTCATTCCGATAATGAACACAACAATCGGCTCAGAATTGTCTGTTGTATACCTGCCAGCACGTATATTTTTTTTCATTTGTTCACCCTTCTTTCTTCATCGATTCACAGGTCTCCACGCACCAATCAATTCCAGCCTGCGCCACTTTCTTTCCGTAATCTAACGTATACAGCCAATACTTCGCATCAGCTTCATCTGGATACAGCTCTTGAATGTTTTGTTCAATCGCAACATACGTCTCATAACGGATACGGAGCTGCCTCTCATAATCCTGTAAAAGCACCAATTTTTTCTCAAACGAAAGATATTGACCAAAGAATAACTTTAATAACACTTCATTTCGTTCTGATGGTACTTGATCGAGCGGCTGCGCCAGCCATTGCCTCAACGTGTCCAGCCCTTTTTCAGTCAGATGATACTCACGCTTGTCTGAGCGCCCAGTTGTAGAAGCGGGTGAAACCTTCGCAAGCCCTTCCTCGACTATTAACTTTAAAGCTGGATAAATTTGTCCATAACTAATTTTCCAAAAGTGATGCAAGCTCCTATCAATTAATTGCTTCACTTCATACCCAGACTTACAATCTGTCGTCAAAATCCCCAAAATCGCATACGTCGTATCATTGTATTTTTTCATTGATCAACACACCTATCTAAAAGATATATCATTTAGATATATAATAAACGATGTATAACTGCAGATACAAGAGGTATGAGAAAAAAATAAATGCTAGAAAGGAGGTGAAGAGATCACTGATTTGTTAATCAATGAGATGAATCCTTCATATAGAGTGAACGATCATAGTTTGGAGGGGACATATGAGTAAATCGAAAATCTGGATCATGACTATTCTGGCGGTACTACTGATTGGTGGAGGCGGCTGGATAGCCTATCAAGCAATCGCAAAAAAGAGTGGTTTGAATCATCCCTACGCCTTTGCATATAAGACTCATGATCGTGTGAACTGGTTCAAGGTAACGGAAAGAAACGGAAAAGTAACAGGTCATCTGAATGAAACCATTTTAGAGGAAAATCCGAAAAGGCATTATGATCCCAATCTATTTATCAACAAATATCAATTAACTGGGAAATCAATTGAAAACGGTTACGAATTTTATGTGAAGCAAGGGAAAGAAACGGTCACATATGAAGTTCACCTTGCCGAAAAGGATCTTTCTGTGAAAAAACAAGGTGAAAAGCACAGCATCACATACAAAGCAGTTGATCAAAAAAACCTACGTGCTGTTCAACAGGACATTCATACTCGATATGAGAAACTGATGGATGACACGGAAAATAGATTTCATGATTATGTACGAAACTTCATTAAGAAAGTAACAGGCGCTTATGGTTATCTGTATACGGCAGAGGATGGTTCGTACCAATTATTTCTAAAAGTAAAACGAATGTATATGCAGTCTGAATGGGCAGGTTCTTTTCTAATGAGAAAGGCCCCAGGAGATGGTGGTGAACCTTATAAAGAAACGAAACATACAGCTGGTGGAGTTTCAGATGGGATGATGTTTGATTTGAGTACTTATCCTGCAATTGAAAAGGGTTTTATTTTAGGTGAAACTGACCGGAACGCAACATACATTGAATTTCCTTTTAAAATGGCAGGCGGGACAATAGAATTTAAAGCGGTCACGAAAGAGGAATATCAAGAACAAACAGAAGCATTCAAAAAGAAGGCGAAAGAATGGCAAAAGTAGATCGTGTTGGAACAGATGAATGTTGTGAATGGCATTTCAGGGCGATCAGAATAAATAGGGATCATGAAGGTTTTTCAAAACATATTTGAGTGGAGGTACGTATGAGTAAACTGAAAATGTGGGTCGTGTCTATCCTGGCAGTACTCATCTTAGGTGGAGGCGGCTGGACAGCATATCAAGCAATCGCACAAAAGAATTCATTGAATCATGCCTATGCATTTGCGTATAAAACGAAGGATAGAATGAGCTGGTTTGAGATATCTGAGAATAAAGGCAAAGTAACGGGGCATTTGAATGAAAAGTATATAGAAGAAATATGGTGGGATCCCAAAATATATAAAAAACAATATGTAGTGTCCGGGAGTTCAAAGGAAAACGGTTATGAATTTCGAGTCAAACAAGGCAAAGAAACAATCATATACGAAGTTCAAATGTCTGGGAAAGACCTATCTGTAAAAAAACAAGGTGATAAGAAAAGCAGGATATATAAAGCAATCAATCGAAAAAAGCTAGATTCGTATCACAAAAAAATTCAAGATCGACATCAACATCTAGTTGATACATCAGAAACTAGATTTTATGACAATATGAGACACTTCAGGGATAAAGTAGCGAAGGTATATGGTTTTCTATATACGGCAGAGGACAAACAACTATTTTTACAAGTGGAAAGCATGCATATTGAGAATGGATGGCTCGGCTCTTTTCTAATAACAACTGTTTCTGAAGATGGTTGTAAGCCCTATAAAGAAATGAAATTAGAAGTCGGAGGCTTTACGGATGGTGGAGGATTTTTAGACATGAGCTATGATCCTATAATTGAACAAGGTGTACTGATAGGTTCGACTGATCGAGATGCAAAATCAATCAAACTGCCAATTAAAAAGACCAACGGTACAATAGAGTTAAGAGCTTTCACGCGTCAGGAATATAAAAAACTCCCTAAACCATATATCATGACAGGCGATTCGGTAGAGTTAAAAGCTGTCACGAAAAAGGAATATGAAAAACAAGCGAAAGCATTTAAAAAGAAAGCAGAAGAAAAGAGAAAATAGGCATCTTAAACCAGATGAGTGAATCAACTTATCTGGTTTTTTATGGAGAAACATTTTGTTGATTGATGATAGAAGGAACAAAAGAGTTGCTTTAAGTAAATAAAGAAAAGTATTTTGGGTATATAGACCTTAATAAATTTCAGAAAAATAAATGTTGACGCTTTCATATAATCAATATATACTAAAAACAAATCCGATATAAATAAATTAGACATGTGACTGGTCATGCAGGCAGGATCTAAAAACGATGAATTTCTTTAATTTGTCGTTTTAGGTCCTTTTTTTATTGCCAAAATATAGGTCTCATGTATGAGAAAAGGAGGAGAAAAAATGGATTACACACAAGTCGCCAAAGATGTTTTACAGCATGTAGGTGGTAAAGAAAACATTGCGCACCTTGAACACTGCTCAACAAGACTTCGCTTCACACTAATTGATCAGAAAAAAGCAGATGTACCAGCATTAGAAAAAACACCAGGTGTCATAGCCGTCAGAATGTCAGGACAATGCCAAGTGGTCATTGGGAATGACGTGATTGAAGTGTATCAACAGGTAACAAATTTAATGGGCGGCAGCTCATCCGGGCAAGGCGTGCCATCCAATCAGCCAAAAGAAAAAAGAAAAGCAGGCACAGTTCTATTAGATTTCATTGTGGGTGTCTTCCAGCCGCTTGTTCCGGCTATCGCAGGTGGAGGAATTTTAAAATCATTTCTTCTCCTTTTCTCTTTATTAGGCTGGGTGGATGCAAAAGGCGAAACCTATCAAATACTGAATATGGTGGGTGACGCACCACTATACTTCCTGCCATTACTAGTCGCTGTCACAACGGCAAATAAACTAAAGGTAAACCCACTGGTCGCATTATCAGCAGTCGGTGCACTCCTTCTTCCGAACATGACAGCCATGCTTACTGAAGGTGCGCAATTAATGTCATTCGACGTAAAAAATATAGCTTATGCGTATCAAGTGTTTCCAGCAATCCTTTCTGTATTGCTTTACGCTCAAATGGAAAAATTCTTCACACGATTTTCACCAAAACCAATTCGGATTTTCTTTGTCCCAATGATGTCATTAGTCATTACTGTACCAGTTACGTTACTGTTATTAGGACCACTTGGTTTTACAGCAGGACAAGGATTTTCATCCGTTATTCTTGCGATGTTTAATACAGTAGGCTGGGTAGCTGTCGCAATATTAGCAGCGGTACTCCCGTTTATGGTTGCATCAGGCATGCACAAAGCAATGGTCCCTTATGCAGTGACAACGATGGGGAACCTCGGGAAAGAAGCACTTTATTTACCAGCATCACTTGCGCATAATATTGCGGAAAGTGGAGCATGTTTCGCAGTGGCACTACGCACGAAAGACAAGGTACTCAGATCAACAGCCATTTCGGCAGGAATTTCAGCATTTTTTGGCATCACAGAGCCTGCTTTGTATGGTGTGACACTTCAAAATAAACGCGTACTTGGAAGTGTCATGATTGGTTCGTTTGTTGGCGGGATCTTCATTGGATTAGTTGGTATACAAGCTTTTGTACTTGTTGGTCCTGGATTAGCAAGTATGTCGATGTTTATATCAGATGAGCTTCCACGAAATCTAATGTTTGCTGTCATTGGAGCTGTCATTTCCTTTGTTGTTGCTTTTATCGCTGCTTTTGTATTAGGTAAGGGTAAAAAAGTAGAAGAAAAGACAAATGATCAAGATGCATTTGCTGAACAAATTGGAGCAGGGGAAACTTTCAAAAGCCCTGTGATTGGTCAAATGATCTCTCTATCTGAAGTAAAAGATGATATTTTCTCTTCAAAGGTCATGGGAGACGGAATTGCCATTGTTCCTTCAGAAGGAGCGTTATATGCACCAGTAGATGGTGAGGTCACCTTGCTGTTCGAAACAAACCATGCACTTGGTATGAAAACGGACAAAGGGGTGGAAGTATTATTCCACATTGGCATTGATACTGTACAGTTGGAAGGACAGTATTTTTATCCAAAAGTGCAGGCAGGAGATCGTGTACAAGCAGGGGATTTACTCATTGAATTTGATGTAGAAAAAATCATGGAAGCAGGATACGATCCAGTTACGCTTGCTGTCATCACGAATACAGATCAATATGATATTAAGGTACAGCCATTACAAGAGGTCAATCGCCAAGATACATTGATGGTTATCACCCAATTAGGAGGCTAAACATATGACGACAATAAAAGGTTTTCCAAAAGGATTTTTATGGGGCGGCGCCATTGCCGCCAACCAAGCAGAAGGCGCTTGGAATGTAGATGGAAAGGGCCCATCTGTTGCTGATATTGCGATGTACCGGTCTAATTTGAGTGTAGAAGATTATGAAGGGCATCTAGCTGTTACTTCTGAAAATATAGATCGAGCGATGAAAGACCCAGATGATAAAAAGTACCCAAAACGCAGAGGTGTTGATTTCTATCACCACTATAAAGAGGATTTGGCTCTATTTGCTGAAATGGGTTTTAAAACTCTTCGCATTTCTATTGCATGGAGCCGTATCTTCCCAACTGGAGAAGAGAAAGAACCAAATGAAAAAGGACTCCAATTTTACGATCGTTTATTTGCAGAAATGAAAAAACACAACATAGAACCGATTGTGACGCTGTCACATTATGAAATGCCGTTAGCGCTGAGCGTGAAATATAATGGCTGGGTTGAAAGAAAAGTCGTTGATCTCTTTGTTAAGTTCGCCAATGTATGTTTTGAACGCTATAAACATGATGTGAAATATTGGCTTACCTTTAATGAAATAGATAGTATTCACCGCCACTCTTTTATTACAGCAGGAATTATTCCTGATCGCTGCCCAGAAGGGAAAGAGGAAGAAACGGTTTATCAAGCACTCCATCATCAATTTATTGCCTCTGCACTCGTAACAGCAGATTGTCATCGCATCATACCAGGCAGTCAAGTAGGGTGTATGCTGACAAAATTAACAACGTATCCGCACACTTGTCATCCGAATGATGTGGAGCGGGCATTGAAACAAAACTTAGAAAACTATTTCTATGCAGATGTTCAGGTATTTGGTGAATACCCACCGCTTATCAAGCGCATGCTTGAGAGAAAAAACATTCATATCCAAATGGAATCAGATGATCTTTCTATTTTAAAAGAAAATACAGTAGATTTTATCTCGTTCAGCTACTATATGTCTTTAACTGAATCAGCTGATGAAGGATTAGAAAAAACGGATGGAAATACCATCCGTGGGGTCAAAAATCCTTACCTTCCATCTACTGATTGGGGATGGCAAATTGATCCGGTTGGTCTGAAAATTTCTTTAATAGAATTATATGATCGTTATCAAAAACCACTGATCATTGTAGAAAACGGCATGGGTGCAAAAGATGTTGTTGAAAGTGATGGATCAATTCACGATGATTATCGTATTAACTATTTCAAAGAGCATTTCCGCCAAATGAGAGAAGCGGTGGAAGAAGGCGTTGACCTCTTCGGATATACGAGCTGGGGCTCAATTGATATTATTAGTGCAGGTACATCACAGATGTCAAAACGATACGGGTTCATTCATGTAGATCAAGATGACGATGGAAACGGTACATTAAAACGTTCTCGTAAAGACTCATTTTATTGGTACAAAAAGGTCATTGAAACAAATGGTGAATCGCTTGATTGAAAAACCACAATCATGAAAACAGGTGATGACGATGTTTAAAATCAAAAAAGTTTTAAACTCGAGTGTGGTTCTGGCTGAAGATCAGAACCAACAGGAGATGGTTCTATTCGGCCGGGGGATTGGTTATGGACAAAAACCAGGTCAAATGATTGAAGAAAAGAAGGCAGATCAAGTGTTTATGTCTGTCGATAACATGAGAGCGAAGGAATTTCTCCAACTATTAGATTCAATGCCACAAGAGTTTATCGATTTAACTCAGCATATTGTTCAATATGCTGAAAAACGCTTAAACTCAAGTCTGAATTCTGGTGTCTATTTTACCTTGATGGACCACTTGAATTTTGCAGTAGAACGGCACAAGAAGAATATTAATATTACAAATCGAGTATACTGGGAAATCAAAAACTACTATACTGAAGAATTTGAAGTAGGTAATTATGCGCTTGAGTTAGTCAACAATACATTGGGCATACAATTACCAAAGGAAGAAGCGGCCAATATCGCCTTCCATTTAATTAATGCGTTAGGTGAAGAGTCCGATTCTAAAGATGGCATGAAGTATGCCAAGATGATTGGAAGTATTGTGAATCTCGTCCGCTATACGTTGAATATGAAAATGGATCAAGAGAATATTCATTACAGCCGATTTATTACACATGTGAAATTCTTTGTTGAAAGATTTTACGCAAATAAATTATTATCAGATCAAGAAAATGAGTTGTTTGAACAAATTGCACACTTGTATCCTCAAGCGATGGATGTAGCTTTCAAAATCAAAGATTATATTAAACAGGTGCATAGTATTGTTATTCCTAATGACGAACTTACGTATCTGGCGGTACATATTCACCGCCTCATTTCTTATCAAGAACTAAAATAAATGTGGACCACTTGCCTTGTAACGAGGCAAGTGGTTATTTGTATTGTATCGGTTTATGTTCCGATAGGTCGTTCTGTTGGGCCAAAATTTGTATCATCTAACGAATTGTAAGACACCGTTTGTCCGAAAACAACGATGGCTAAAGCGAAAATGAGTAAACTCACTTTTTTCATCATAATTCCTCCAATTAAGTGTAGTGTGTTCTAATTGATAGGCATCCTTCAAAAAGAGGTATGCTTGGTGAATTGAACCTAGCTCTTCAAAGTGTTTGGCAGCTAGTGCACTTAATTCACGGGCACCTTCAACATCCTTTAATTCTTTCAGAATACTGATGTCATCGAAACAGGTTTGAGCTTTTTTGGATATGTCTTCAGTGAAATATAGGTGATAGAGAAAATTCATTTTTGCTGTATAGATGGGGTTTCTGTCTATTTCTTGTTTTTGTTTGACTAATTCAAAATAATAGAGAGCTTGCGACTTTTCATCAATGGAGAGTAGCTCTTTTAGTAACATAAACATGGAGTGTTCGAAATAACAAGATGAAAGGTAGTCATCATCACTAAGAGCCTTTTCTAGGGCATCAATACATTTTTTTGATTCTCCAACTTCGGCATATAGAATACTGATATTGTGATAAATCTGTGATGCTAAAAAATGATCGTTTAATTGATTTGAGATGTGTAATGCTTTTGTGTAGTAATTCTCAGCTCTTTTGAAATCGCCAATATCCAAGAAGTTGGTGGCTGCGATCACAAAAGCTGCTGCCAGTCTTCTTTCATAGCCATCATGACCTTTGAAAATATCGATAGCATTCTGAATATAATGAAGTGAAATCAGGCTTTGGCGAAGCATCATATATAGGTTTGCGACCTTCGTATGGAATTCTGCTACTTCTATTTCATCAGGAATGTTTTGTAGTTTTTTCTCAGCAATTTTAAACAGTCCGATGGCTGATGCATAGTCTCTGTTATATGAAGCGTAAAGGGCTTTATATAGGTAAAAATAATATTCAATTAAGTCGTTTGTTTTAGAAGGGTATTCTAGCACTGTCGGTTCATTCAGTTTTTTACCTCTTCGTTCATATAACATGAGCTTAAACTTGCCTTCTAGCAATGAATAGTAGGTCAAGACCTCCTGATTCTCTTCCATCTCTTGAAGTAATTCCTTTAATTCTGTGTAGATTGTCTTTGCATTGTGCACATCATGCTTACGAATGGCAATTCGCCAATCATTTAAACGGTTCCCCACCTGTTCAGCTGAAATGATTTTCATGGAAATTTCACCTCTTTAACATCCTTTCGCCTGTTTCAATAAAAAACGATATCACAATTTTTGGTAAAATATAATCGTTTCTGGGAGGTGATTGACAGGAGGTAATAAAAAGGACCTTATGTCATGAGATGTACGTTATTGTATTGATGATTGATTGTTTATTCAAATGAGTAAAATCTTTTTTTGAAAGTCTAAAAACGTGATAGATACTATTAGTTTTAAGTTTATGGTCGAAAATACCATCCGAATATATGAAATAAAGCTTTTTTAGCTATGAGAGAAGAACAATGAAAGGTCGATCTAGAAGGGAAAATCAGTTATGATGTTGCTAGATGATTTTGGAAAAGAAACTGGTAGTTACTGAGAAAGGCGAATATCCGAGACAAGTGTTGACCTTTCAGAAAGGATGTTGAAATGAAAAAAAGATTTCAAATGTTAAACTGGCAAATGACAATTGTGATGACGACGCTTTTACTTGTTTTAGTCACTCTTTATATCTCAAAGAGATACTTTTATAGCAAAGAAATTGAGTTGCTGACAGAATCTTGTCAACAAGAAGACGGCAAAATCATACTAGAAACAAATAGTTTGACTATGGATTACTCCTTTGAGTGTAAGAAAAAATAAAACAGGCAGCTTTCTGCCTGTTTGACACCAATTAAAACCCTAAGTTTTGTAACCACTTGTTTAACAAGGCCTCTCGTTTCTCAGCGGTAAAGTGATCGTATTTTCCTAAATTTAAATGGGCTGAAATTTCACCGTCATTCATAAACAAAATTCTTTCAGAGCAAAGGGCCACTTTTGGATCATGGGTGACGAGAAGCAGAGTTGTTCCTTCAGAATTGATTTGTGAAAAAATATCCATGACTTCCTTTGTGGTGCTTGAATTAAGAGCACCTGTGGGCTCATCGGCAAAAAGAATGTTTGGTTCATTCATAAGAGCTCGACAGATAGAGGCTCTTTGGAGCTGTCCTCCTGATACTTCTGATAAATATCTATCAGCTAAATGATCAATATCAAGTTTCTCCATTAAATATTTCGCTCGTTCATTGATTTCTTTTCTCGGCATTTTCTTCGCTAAGTAAGCTGCAGCAATGATGTTATCAAATAGATTGAGGTTTTTTAGTAAGTGGCTGTGTTGAAAGACGAATCCCATCTCTGATAAGCGCAAAGCTGTTAACTGTTTGTCTGTCATTTCTGATAGCAGTTGACCGTTATATTTGATTTCCCCTCTGGAGGATGTCTCTATACCGCTAAGTTGATAAAGCAAAGAGGTTTTTCCACACCCTGAAGGTCCCATAATGGTGACAAATTCTCCACGTTTAATGGTTAAGTGAATATTTCTAAGAATGGTCTGTTTTTGTCCTTTTAATGAATCAATTTGTAAAGACAATTGCTTCGCTTCAATTAATTGTTCCATGTGAAACATCTCCTTATGAAAGAGTATGACGACTGATTTTACTAGAAAAAAAGGACTTCAATAACCACGAGATGACAGTTAAATTCACCATAAACAGCAGGAGAGGATACACGATCCAAACCCATTTCGGGGCTAACCACTGAAGGCTGGATGCTCCTAATGATGCTCCGCCTGCACTCATCAATGCCGGACCAATAGTATGAACAGCGATTGCTCCAATGAAGGCGCCAATAGAGAGAACGACGATAAAACTTGTTAAGTATTGATAGGTTAAATCTTTTTGAGAAAAACCAATCGTTCTTAACAAGTGAGTACGATTTAAATCTTTCGCCCTTAACATGTGCAGAAACATCATTAACATTAGGCTGGCTGTCCCAAAAGCTGCGATGGTTGAAAATAATGCAATCACTTTTACTAGAGATGCGGTGCTTCCTATTGTTTGATGCACATATTCTTTCATATCTGTCACTTTTGCAGGAGACATATTTGTTTCAAGTGCTGCTTTTTTCTCTGCCATATCTATTCCTTGTTTTAATTGTATTTGAATGGTTTTCCAAAGGGATGAATGAGGAAAAGGCTGAGATAATGCTTTAGCTGTTTTCCCTCCGTTGGTGACGTCTTGATAAATGCCGGTAACCATTTTTTGAACTTGCTGTCCATTTGTGGCGAGAGTGACTTTTTCGCCAATCTTTTTCTGAAGTGAGTCAGCACTCAACACCGATAAAGCAATCTCTTCCTCCTTCAACGGTTCCCGTCCTTGTAAATAGGTGAGAGGGAATGCTGATAGATCACCTGTTTCTAAATAGAGCGTTTCTAATGTATTCTCCATTGTTTTGGCTTGTAGAGAAGTTGTTTCATAGACGGCAGATGTTTGAATGTCTTGGTCTTCGCTAATCATAGACTCTATTTTATTTGTACTTTTCTCTAAATCATTTCCCTGCCGAATATCAATTCGAAGGTCACTTTTTCCAGAGCCAAGATATGTGATGAAATCTGGTGATTGTAATGTGTACCATAACTGAATCGGCATTAACATTAAAAATGTACAAAGCGCAATAATACAGGTAATTGTTGAATACATCTTTATTCGCGAGAACAGATCTTTCAAACCAAACCAAAAATTGACTGGGAGGAATCTGTTTTTCTGGAGGTGCATAGGAATTTGTTTTTTATGGCTTGGTGAGCTTATGCCGCCTTGAATAGCTTGAGCTGCTGATATTTGACCAAATCTCCTTAGGACAGTATAGCTGAATGAGATGACGATCATTGCCGTCAAAATTGACACCAAAAGCGGGATCACCTGATGAATAAAAGAGAGGCGATTCCCCATATATTGCTGAATATTGGCTGTAAACAAATCACCAAACTTGAGTGTCATCAAATATCCTGCTATACACCCTATACAGGCAAGCACAGCATACTTCCCAACGTATAATTGTTTGATTTTTGATAAAGGGATTCCTAGTACTTTTAAGATTCCAATTTCACGTTCATCCTCTTCTATAGCGGCCGTCATAGCGAGACGAAGAGAGAGGAGGGAAATGCTAATGAGCAGAAAGCAGACAAGAAGGAGAATGGCGATCACCATACCATCTGTTAGAGCATTCAGCATGCGAAGCAGGGGTAATGTGACAGCAGGCCCCTGTTGTGGCAGCTCAGATGATTGATAGAGTGATTGAAAAGCATCTGCTTGACTAGCATCATGCAATAAAAATTCAATTAAGTACTCCTTTTTTTGAAACACTTGATTCAGTGCCACCCAGTCCGCATCATGCAGAAGAAATCTCTTTGAACTGACAAGACTTGGATTCATTTGGGCATCTCGTAAGAACGTTTTGATTTGAAAAGAGAATTGATGAGAGCCTTTTGAAATGAGTAACCTTTCGCCAATCTTTAAATGGTATTTTTGTTGAAAATAAATAGGGACTGCTACTTCTCCTTTATTGACAGTGAGCTTTTCATTTCGTTCGTTTAAAAGAAAATCAAAATAGCGATTTTGCTTTACAAATAAATGATCCATCACACCCGCTTGAGCAGGCTCCTGCCCGAACTTGATGCTGACGTGTTCGATCGGAATCATTGGAACAATTTGATGTGCCTTCACCATCGACTGTTTACTTGAAAATATATCGACCGCTTTTTCATCTAAGCTGCCATCGTGCATTTGGACAAAGTCTGGTGCTTTGGCTGATTGGAGTAGATCAGAAATGGAACCATTCAGCTGGACCGTCATTTGCGCAGCGCTTGTTGCTAAAAATGATGTCATCATGATGCAAAGGGTTAAGCCGATTGAAATGAGACGGTGGCGGGTTAGGTCTTTCTTGATAAACGTCAATCTCATGAGGCTGATTCTCCTTCATGTCGAAGCATATTTTTTGTAAGGAAGGCAAGTGCAAACATCAAGGCACTCACGATTAACACGGTCACATACATGCTAGCGGAAAAAGTGTTGAACAAGAACCCATACATCATTTGACCGAGCGGTGCAGCACATTGAGAGACCATTGTTAGATTGGCCATGACTTTTCCTAATTGAGCATTGGGTGTTTTCTTTTGCACATGTGAGATGACAACGATCGAAATCATGGTGAGCAGCATGGCAATTGGGAGACACCCTGCTAAAAAGAGAAAATAGGCTGGAAATGTACCAAATTGAAGAGCCATCTTGGATGTTGAAAAAGCAACAGGCAGCAAAATGACTGCGATGACGAGCAGCCAGCGATACAAAGTAGGAATCCGCCAATGTTTCGCTACAAGACCAACTAGCAGGGCGCCTGCGATGACGGCAAACTCAATGATGCCCATTCCTATTCCATACATGATGTCACTGCTTTTCATTGTGACCCTTAAAATAATGGGACCTCCAACGATAAAAAATGGTGTGAGGATGAAATTTAGTAGCGCTGCAAGCAGCATGGCTCTTTTTAAAAATGACTGGCTTCCGATATAGGAAAAGCCTTGTTTCATATCTTTCAAGAGTACTTTGGTCATCGGTTCTGCGAGTGGGCTAGGTGAGAAAGAGATATTTAACCGTAAAAGTATGCATGCTGATAGAAAAAATACAATGCTGCTAACGCCTATGATGACCTGGCTCCCAATGAGTCCGTATAAAACGCCGCCAATGATAGGAGCGACAACACCTGAAAGGGCCTGTACGCCATTCACGATGCCATTCGCTTGTTCTAATTTTTCTTCTTTCACTAGCTGAGGAATACTGGACATCACAGCAGGAGCATAAAACGTACTCATGACACCAAGGAGAATCATGACGGCTCCAATCATATAAAGTGAATCATGACCTGAAAATAACCAGAAATAAAAAGACAGAATCATAATGCCAGTAAGAACATCAAATAAAATCATCAAATTTCTTCTGTTAAACCGGTCAGCAATTGCTCCAGCTAATGGCGAAAGGAGGAGCGGGATATTGGATAAAGCGAAAAGCAGAGCATATAAATCAACACGATGTGTCATATCCAAGACGTGTAAAGATAGAACAAAACGAATCAAGGAAGACCCGAAAACGGAAATAATTTGCCCGAGCACGAGGTAGATAAAGTGGGTGGAACCATTTTTGGCTGATAACGACATGAAAATCACTCTCCTTTTAGACCGACCGTCAGTCTATAATGTATGCAGGATTGGTATTGAAGTGACCAATCACTGATTATTGTCTTCCGGTTCTCCAGTTAAACGTTGGAGAAGGAAGGAGAAACTTCCCTTTTCTGCATGTAATGAGGCTTCAAGGATTGCGATAAATGCTAGAGCTCGTTGTATGCTTTCCGCTGTGGTCCATTGGAAAAGTCCCTCATCAAAGATAACCTGTGCAGAAGCGAGGAGAAATTCGACAGTTTCTTGCGGGTAATCCGTTTGAAATATCCCTTCTTCTACCCCTTGCTGAATGACTTCTGCTAAAACGGGTGATAGCTCTGTAATGGCTTTGATCAAGCTTTTTTGATGCATCTCTGCATTAGCAGGCTGATGAAATTGTTCGATCATGCCTTCTTTATGGCTGCCCTGTTTAGGAGATTGTGCCATGATGATGCGAAATAATTTATCAACCACTGAGATATCTGGATCAGCGGCAATACGCTTTGCCTCGATGATATCTGCTTTTATGATCCGGTCAATGATTGCATCCATCACTTCTTCTTTGGAAGTAAAGTAATAATAGAATGTGCCTTTTGCAATGCCAACGGCTTTGAGGATGTCAATAATTGTGGTTTGCTGATAGCCTTTGGTTGAAAAAAGCTTCTCTGCTGCATTTAAGATGTCATTTTTGCGTTCCTCAGGATGTTTAACGGTTCTCATAAAGCCATCCTTTCTTTTGACTAGACTGTCGGTCGGTCCCTTGATTCGATTAAACACTTTTTGGCGTATCTTTGTCAATGGCTGTTTTTTTTAGCTTTGCATTTATTGTGCAATGACACTATGATACATTGAATGAAAACCCCTTCAGGAGAGATGCTGAATGCAATTTTTAACCAGTGAATTGGCGCAAGAGATGGTTGAACGTACGATGCATATTTTACATCAAAACATCAATGTCATGAATGCAGATGGTGTCATTATTGGGTCTGGTGAACGAAAAAGGATTGGACAAAAACATGATGGAGCACGTCTAGTGCTGTCAAGCGGAGATAGTGTGGAGATTGATCAGGAGACATCCCGCCGCTTAAAAGGCGTGAGACCTGGAATCAATCTGCCTATTTGCTTTCGGGAACAAGTTGTTGGTGTCATTGGGATTACGGGTGAACCAGAGGGCATTCGTCATCATGCCGAGCTGGTGAAAATGGCAGCTGAGCTCGTTTTAGAGCAATCTTTTCTCCTTGAACGCTTCCAGTGGCGGCAGCGAATAGAGAGTGAAATTGTGAATCAGCTCATCTCCGAGTCTGACATGGGTGATCATCAGCTGAAGCACCGTGCTGACTGGCTTGGAATGGATTTAGACAAGCGGCGAATGGCTATTGTTTTTCAGCCGATTCCATCGTCTGAGGACACTGTACACAAAATGATGCATGCCATTCAATACGATAAGAATGCGGATGATTTACTAGGCATGACCTTCCGTCATGAATTGATCCTGTTAAGACAGCCGATATGTGACCATCAACTCAAGCATGTGATCGAACAGCTACAGCAAACAATGGCAGGTGCAGTTGATGGACAAGTGCTAGTGGGTGTAGGAACTGTCGCTGAGGACATGAGTCAATTACCGTTGTCCTTTCAGCATGCGAGAGAAGCCCTGCGGTTAGGAAAGGTGCTCCATCCAGAGGAAAGCATATATGTTTTTGAATCTTATCAGCTTGAAAGCTTGTTTATAAAAGCGAGAGCCGCCAAAGAGGGCAAACGCTGGAGTGATTTTTATCATCCGCTGATACAAGAAACGGAGCTCATTCAAACGTTAAAGGTTTACATTGAAGAGGGTGGGGATTTACAAAGAATCGTTGATCGTCTATTTATTCACCGTAATACACTGCGATATCGTTTAGATAAAATCCAGGCATTGACCGGAAAAGATCCTCGTCATGTGAAACAGTTGATGGAGCTGTACATAGCACAATTGGACAATCAACTGTCTTAATTGTGCATTTGCACAACTGGAAGAAGAAATAAATAAAAGAAGTTCATCTAGATTCACAACTCGATCCCAATGGGTAAACGCTTACAATTAAGAAAAGACAATCAGGAGGGATGGAGTATGGGTGGAGCTGTGACAGTAAGTACATTGGGCGCATTGACTGCGCTTGTGATCGCTATTGTTCTTATTTTAAAAAAAGTATCACCTGCTTATGGCATGCTGGCAGGCGCATTTATTGGCGGTTTGGTTGGCGGTGTAGATGTTGTGCAGACCGTGAACGTCATGATGGAAGGCGCAAAGGACATGATTCCGGCTGTTCTCCGAATCATGGCGGCAGGTGTACTGGCAGGGGTTTTAATTGAATCGGGTGCTGCGTTATCTATTGCGGAGGCCATCGTGAAAAAGCTTGGAGAGGCAAGGGCACTTTTAGCACTCGCACTTGCAACAATGATTTTAACAACGGTGGGTGTTTTTGTAGATGTAGCAGTCATTACAGTAGCACCAATCGCACTTGCCATTGCCAAGCGTGCAAAACTTTCTAAAACAGGTATTTTACTTGCGATGATTGGAGGAGGGAAGGCAGGGAATATCATGTCACCGAATCCGAATGCCATTGCAGCCTCTGATGCTTTTGGTGTCCCGCTTACTTCCCTGATGGCGGCAGGTGTCATACCGGCTATTTTCGGGATAGCCGTCACGTATGTATTAGCCAAAAAGCTTGCGAATAAAGGTACACCTGTTTTGGAAGAGGGAGCTGACCAAGGCGAGGTTCAAGTACCTGGTTTTCTACAAGCGCTTGTAGGCCCGCTTGTGACCATTCTCTTGTTAGCTTTGAGGCCGTTGTTTCAAATAAATATTGATCCAATGATTGCCTTACCAATAGGAGGAATTGTAGGCGCTCTTTTCATGAAAAAAGGGAAGTTTCTCAATGATTATGCGATGTCAGGGCTGCATAAAATGTCAGGTGTAGCGATCATGTTACTAGGGACAGGTACATTAGCTGGAATTGTATCGAATTCTTCCATGAAAGAGGTATTTATTCAGGCGCTTGACGCTTCGGGATTACCTCCTTACTTGCTTGCACCAACGTCTGGAATTTTTATGTCGGCAGCCACAGCTTCGACAACTGCAGGGACGGCAGTTGCAAGTGGTGTATTTAGCGGAACTCTTATTGGTCTTGGTGTATCTGCCCTTTCAGGCGCAGCTATGATTCACGCTGGTGCAACTGTTCTCGACCATATGCCACACGGAAGCTTTTTCCATGCAACGGCAGGAAGTGTTCAAATGGATATAAAAGAACGGTTGAAATTAATGCCCTTTGAATCGTTAATTGGTTTGACATTAACCGTTGTATCGACCATTATCTTTGGTATTTTCCAGCTGTTCGGCTGAGGACTTAATGAGAAACGAGGGGTTTTTGGATGAAAATTGTGATCGCACCAGATTCATTTAAAGAAAGTTTATCTGCTTATGAGACAGCATGTGCCATTGAACGAGGATTTCGCTCTATTTTGACAGATGCAAAATATATGAAAATCCCAATGGCAGATGGAGGAGAAGGCACAGTTCAATCGTTAGTGGATGCGACAGGCGGAACCATTGTCAAGCAAGTGGTCACGGGCCCGCTTGGCAAACCTGTGGATGCCTTTTTTGGTATGTTGGGAGATGGGCAGACAGCTGTCATAGAGATGGCAGCAGCATCAGGATTACATCTTGTCCCGCCAGAAAAACGGAACCCCTTATTCACGACGTCTAGAGGGACAGGAGAATTAATGCTTGCAGCGCTGGATAAAGGAGCGAAGCATTTAATCATTGGGCTTGGCGGAAGCGCAACAAATGATGGTGGCGTTGGCATGATGCAAGGTTTAGGTGCTTCTTTTCTCGATAAAGCAGGCCAAGACCTCACGCCGGGCGGTGGATCACTGAATCAATTAGCTACTATTGATCTATCTCGACTGGATCCAAGATTGCAATCTGTCCGTCTGGAAGTGGCGTGTGATGTGGATAATCCTTTAACGGGTGAAAGAGGAGCGTCTGCTGTGTTCGGTCCTCAAAAGGGGGCAGATACAGAAATGGTTCAACTGTTGGACAAGAATTTATCTCATTTAGCACAAGTGGCTAAGCAGCATCTTCATGTCTCCTTTGGTGATGCGGCAGGTGCAGGAGCGGCAGGAGGACTTGGTGCGAGTTTATTAGGCTTTTTACAGGCTGATCTGCAAAAGGGAATTGATATTGTACTGAAAGCCGTACATTTTGCTGACGTACTCAAGGACGCTGACTTAGTCATTACAGGGGAAGGGCGGATTGATCAGCAGACCATTTACGGCAAAACGCCAATCGGTGTAGCTAAAGCTGCGAAACAATATGGACTCCCTGTGATTGGTATCGCTGGGTCCCTCTCAAAAGACAGTGCAGTCGTACATGATCATGGCATTGATGCACTTTTTAGTATTGTCCCTGGCGTCACGACTCTGGCTGAAGCCATGCATGATGCTAGTGTGCATGTAGAGAGAACAGCAAGGAATATTGCGGCTGTCATGACATTTGGAAGAGATAAGTAAATGATGAAAAATGTTTCCTTTTCTATCACATTCCTTTCTATAGAAATGTGGTAAAATGGTTCTAAATGAAAAAAAGTTGGAGGAAACACAAATGTCTAATCTACCGAATTGTCCATCGTGCAGTTCAACCTATACATACGAGGATGGCAGCATGCTTATTTGTCCTGAATGTGCGCATGAATGGTCGCTAGAACAAGAACAAGTGGCAGAGGAACAGCTTGTTGTTAAAGATGCGAATGGAAATCTATTAAGTGATGGTGACACGGTCACTGTGATTAAAGATTTAAAAGTCAAAGGTTCTTCTTCGGTTTTAAAAATAGGGACGAAGGTCAAAGGGATTCGTTTAGTCGAAGGCGATCATAACATTGATTGTAAAATTCCTAGCTTTGGCGCGATGAAGTTAAAATCGGAGTTTGTGAAAAAGATATAGTGACAAAACAGTAAGTTTATCTGCATTTTATTAATGATATTTCCTGAAAAACGTAGAAGAACAGAAAGTCTGTTTTATTTGTGACTCAATTATTTAAAAAACAAGATACCTTTGCTGTTAACGAACGAAAAACACCTAAGTTGTCAAACAATTTAGGTGTTTTTGCTTTTCTTTTGTACAATGTAAAGATTCTATTGACATTTAAAATATTATAATAAAGTAGAAACTTCCCATAATGCTTCTATAACTTTAGTAAATTTTGCACCAGGGACAAAAGTGAGAATTAAATTACCAACATCGAGAATAGCCCCACCTAAGTCAGCCCATGAGAATTTGCCATCAAATGACCTATAGATGATTTTAAGTTTAGTGGTTAAACTATCTAATAATCTACTTACATCCCCAACAATATTAAACTTCCTCTTCAGTACTGCAACGATGCTGTTTGCTAATCCGGCGGCACCTGTACCAGACACAAAAAAATTATAAAACATCTTAAACCCCTCCTTAATATTTATTTCAAATCTATTATATACACAATAAAAGAAGAAAAAGGATAATATTCCCGAAAGTCCTTTTAAAACTCCTGAAATGTCCTTATTTACTGATGTAAAGTAAATTTAAGCTTTTACAGTTTAAATTATCCTTAAAAAATCCAGAAAATATTGATTATGTATTGAATATACATATATCATAAAAAATGTAAAATATATTCAAATGAAGGAGTTATGAAATGAAAAATGTATGGATTGCAGGACTTTTATCTCTTTTGATGCCAGGTATCGGTCACCTTTATCTAGGAAAAGTTTTAAAGGGGGTGGTTTTAATTATACTAAATATTGTATTTATCACGACTATGTCAACTTTATTAGGATTACTCTTTTTTCTTGCGAATTGGATTTATGCCATTATCAATTCAGTTAGGATGGTGAGGTTTATCAATTATAAAAGTTAACATATGGAGCGTGCAAAAAATGGATATTAAAAGATATATATCACTATATTTTATTTTAAGTATAAGTATTATCTTTATTATTAATATTTTTATAGATCATAATAAGGGAATTAGTGATATACCAGAGTTGAGTTTTTTGGATGTATTTTATATAGCTATGAATAATATTTTTTTCACAATCTTTGCGTATATTCTGTCTCTATTCGGATTATCATTTATTTTCATTTTTAAAATTATATTTTTAATTGGTTATGGACCTTCAATAGCTGGTATTAACCCTGTAATATATTATTTCTCTTCAATATCTCATGGTTTACTAGAACTTTTAGTGGGGTGTTTACTTTTTTGTTTTTCAGTACAGTTTTCGAAAATAATTATTGACTATACAAAGGGATATGTGATGGTAGAAACTATTAAGTATTTTCTAATCAGAACAGTAAAATATACAATCCCGTTTGTATGCCTTGTTATTTTTATGGGAGCATTGTTTGAAGTCTATATTTCTAATAAATTAATTAAGTTTATATTATCAATAGGGGGATAAGAATGGAATTTGGATATTTTAAAAAGCCGGTTATGAAAAAAACGACTAAGTGTATACCTATTTTTAATAACGAAGATGTCAAAATAGGATTAATACAAAGGTTTTATAAAAATAAAGCTGAGAGAATTTTTGATCAGATATTGGATGAATTCTTTGTGAATGTTGAGGTAATGGATGCAAATTCAAATACTATTGTAAAAGCTACTGAAAATATATCCATAAAATCAATGTATCGTTCAAGTTGGAGCATTGATTGTAAGGATAAAGGAAGTTTAGTGTTCGAAGATAGAACTAAAATTAAAACAAATCCAACGATGAAATTAATAATAAATAACGATATTTATTACTTAAAGAAAGATTTCGCAGATAAACGTGTTAGATTAGAAGACTCAAATCAAACTATAGCTGAAATTACTTATGATAAAATTCTGCCTCCTGCAACAGTTAGTATTGAAAAAAAACAGAGTGACTTATCTGTACATCTTATTGCATGCCTCTATTATATTTTTATGTTAAGAGAGTAGGGTTAAGTAATGATTAAGATTGTTGATAAAAAACTTATTATAAAAAAGAAAAGAAATATACATTTTATCCCTCTTGAAGAAGTGTTATATTTCGAGAAGTTTAATCATAAGACATATGTGCACCTAGAAAATAAGAATGAAATTTCATTAAACATGTCTTTAAAAGAATTAGAAATTATTTTACCAAGTAATTTTAAAAGAACTCATAGATCGTTTCTTATTAACAAGGAATTATTAGAAGGGTTAATATTTTTAAATGAAAAGTCATATGAGGCAATTTTTCCGAATAATAAAACAGCTCTAGTTGTTAAAGATTGTTTGGGTATGGTAATGCCTGAAGGAGTTATCAATCATGATTGAGGTAGAAAAAGTAACAAAAAACATTAAATCAACTGAAACACTAAAAGACATATCTTTTAGTTTAAGATGTGGAGAGATATTAGGTTTGCTAGGTCCAAATGGAGCTGGGAAAACCACTTTAATGAGGGCTATTTTGGGCCTTACATCAATAAGTAAAGGAGACATAAAATTTAAAGGTAATAGTATTATGAAGAATAACACTTTTTTTTTAAGAGAAGTAGGAGCTTTAATTGAGACTCCTAAATTTTATCCTGATTTATCTGGATATGAAAACTTATTTTATTACAATATATTAAATAATAGAAAAGCTAACGTACACGAAATAATGAACTCTATTGGGTTAGGAGATTATAAGTGCCTTAAAGTGAAAAAATACTCTTTAGGTATGAAGCAAAGGCTTGGAATAGCCCAGGCAATTATGCATAAGCCACAAGTTTTAATTTTGGATGAACCGATGAATGCACTCGATCCATCAGGAATAAAGTTCTTAAAAAAATATATAAAAAATTTTGTTGGAAATAAGGGATCGGTTATTATATCGAGTCATCTAATTTCTGAAATTGAATCTATATGTGATAAAGTCCTTATAATTGATAAAGGATATGTAAAAAAAAGTATCATTATAGATGGGGATTTTTCTCAATCTGGTGTTTTTTCTATTCAAGTTGGAAAACTGGATTTAAATGAGGCCTATGAATTATTAAAAGACTTTATTAATAAAGCCATAATAAATAAGAGCAAATCAACTTTAGAGTTTAGCTGCTCTAAAGTTAGAATACCTGAGTTAATTTATACGTTATTGAGAAAAGATATTCCAGTTTATGAAGTAAGGAAGTTAAGAACACCTTTGGAAGAAATTTATTTCAATAGTATAGTGGGAAGTTAGATATGATATCAATTTTAAAGGCAGAGTTTTATAAACATTATAAAATTAAATACAACTTTCTTTTTCTTATTTTCATCATTCTTTGTGTAGCTGTTAGCGGTATAGAGGTGTTTAATCAGTCTTCAACGGATTGGAAACAAGATCTAAAGGAAAATATAGAATTAGATGAGAATCTCCTAAGCACTTTAGAGAATAAAGATTCTAATTATTATTTAGAGATTGATAAAAAAATAAAATTAAATAAATATGCTTTAAAAAACAATATTCCTCCGTTTAAAGATCATAACTTTTTAGGTTTTATAATAAAAAATATTAATATGTGTCTTTTGATAGGGGTATATTCTATATATTTTTCAAGTATTTCATTTTCTAAAGAATTTCAATTAGAAACTTTTGAATATCTCTTTATTAGGCCATATAATAAAAAGAAAATACTCATCGGTAAATTTCTTTTTATTCTGATTTATTCATTGTTTCTTTTCTTGATGCTATTTATCTGTTCAATATTGGTTGGTTTAATCATACATGGTATTGATTTTAATAATCTGATATATTTAAGTTTTGAAAATGAAAAGATAATAGAGAAGAACGGTTTATCGATTTTAATGTTTACATATACTATGTTTTATCTGAGTACTATCTCTTATACAAGTTTAGCTTTCATGCTAACAAACGTTTTTAAGACAGCTGGCATACCTTTCAGTATTACTATATTAAGTATGCTTTTTGGACAAAATTTGATAAATTCATTACCAAATTGGATATCTAAGTTATCCTTATTTTCAAATACAAATATTTTAACTCATTCGGATACTTTAAATGATTCGACTAATTCCTTAATAATTGTAATTTTATATATAATCGTTTTTTTATTACTATCTATCTATTTCTTTGGAAAGAACAAAGATTCTATTAATAAATAGTTCTTTTCATGACATGATTTCCTTAACTCTACCTTAAAAAAGGCAGATGATTCTCTAAATTTTGCCTAATCCCCTTCACAACTTTTGGGCATTGCTGTACCATATGGAAGTGTTCTTCTATTTTTGACGGATCATGGTGTTTATCAGGAAATAGATGATAGATGATACTTAGACAAAGAAGGAGAGGTAACGTGACGAACGTTTTAGAACTGCAAAATGTATCTAGGCATATTCGCGGGAAAAAGATTGTTCAAGACTTGAGTTTCTCTGTCCAAGCGGGCGAAGTCTTTGGCTTCTTAGGGCCGAATGGCGCAGGAAAAACGACAACCATTCGCATGATGGTCGGTCTTTCTCCCATTACATCCGGTGACATTCTGATTAATGGTCATAGTATTCAAACCTCATATCAGCATGCCATCCAAGATGTCGGTGCAATTATTGAAAATCCAGAAATGTATAATCATTTAACGGCAAGACAAAACCTTGTTCATTTTGCCAGAATGAATGGAAAAGTGGATGAAGGTCGAATTGATGAACTGCTAGAACTAGTTAGTTTGCAGCATGTGAAACATAAGCGTGTCCGTACGTTTTCATTAGGAATGAAGCAGCGTTTGGGGATTGCTCAGGCATTGATACATAAACCGAAACTGCTAATCTTAGATGAGCCGACCAATGGACTAGATCCAGAGGGAATTCGTATGATACGAGATTACTTGAGAAGGCTGGCAAAGGAAGAAGGGCTTGCTGTCATTGTTTCAAGTCATCTCATGTCAGAAATGGAATTGATGTGTGATCGTTTCGCCATTATCCAAAAAGGAAAGCTGATTGCGATTGAGGATCAGCGTGCAGAGACGAAGCAGGATGATTTGGTCAATTATCGAATGAAAGTAGCATCAAGTGAGCTTGAAGAAGCTCAAAAGCTCATTGAAGCATTTGAGGAAGGCATCACAGTTAGAGAAGAGGAGCAGTACTTATTCTTCTCCATCCTAGAAGAGAAAATGCCACAATTGATTCGTCATTTGAGTGAAGCTTCTATTCATTTGTACGAAATCAAAATAGAAAAGCAAACCTTAGAAGATAAGTTCTTAAGCTTAACAGGTAAAAAGGAGGCAGACGTATGATTCGCCTCATTCAAAACGAGTGGATGAAAATCAGTTATCGTGTGGGTACTTGGATTATGGTTGGGCTTCTTGTTTTAGGTATGATTGCGACGTTGATTTTTGCTGTTAAGACAAATGACGGAAATCAAGCATCCGGTGATTGGAAAACTGAGTTACAAGAAATCAATAAAGCAAATAAGCAAGAATTGAAAGAGGATAATATAAGTTTTTATAAGAGATCCCTTGAAACCGATATAGCGATCAATGAGTATCGAATCAAACATGATTTACCTCCAGCCGATCAATTCGGTAAAAATGCATGGACTTATGTGAAAACAAATGCTAATTTGCTTCAGCTGGTCGGTGTATTTGTGATTATTATTGCAGCCACAATTGTCTCGGCTGAATATAAGCATGGTACAATTAAATTATTACTGATTCGTCCGCCATCCAGGTTGAAGGTTCTTTTGTCTAAATACTTTACCGTTCAACTATATTCACTTTTCCTGATCGCTGTCCTATTTATCTTATCCTTTATCTTAGGTGCGATATTCTTTGGACTAAACAATGATTATGTGTATTTGGCTTATCAAAATGGTGAAGTCATTGAACGGTCTCAGTTTGCAAATATGGTCTCTTATTATTTGGCGCATTGTGCTATGTTTGTTGTATTAGGGACACTTTCTTTTGCCATCTCAACGGTGTTTAGAAGTGAGGCCATTTCCATAGCGATTAGTGTATTAGCCTATATTGTGGGAGCATCCATCACAAGCATTTTGATGTTCTTCTTTGATTGGGCGAAATACTTATTGTTTGCCAACGATCCTGTACAGTATTTCGCAGAAACACCTACTTATATCGAAGGCATGTCCCTAGGATTCTCACTAACGGTCCTAGTCATTTATTGGGCCATCTTCTTGGCGGTTGCTTTAATCGTCTTCCAAAAGCGAGAAGTAAAAACAGGTTAATTTAACTTTTTAGGAGGTTTCTATCAATGATTAAGCGTAAAGGTGAAAAAATTATGGGGATTATCAGTATTGTCCTCAACGTAATTGGTGTTGGTTTTGGGGCATTGATGCTCTCTGTGGACCCAGCATTTTATGAAGAAATGAATGAAATTTTACAAGAGGAAGGCAGCGCCTTGCCAGTTGAAACACTCGAGGCATCGGTTCATGCCTTTGGCGTTCAGTTTATGGTTGTTTCCGCAATTGCGGCTGTCTTAGCCCTTGTTGGTGTGATTGTTTTGAAAACAGACCGCCGTGCCGTGCTTTCTGGTATTCTTTTCTTGGTTTCGGCTGTGACTCTTTTAATTGGAACTGTTGGTCTTGCTTTCGTTCCGATGATCTTGTTGCTGATCGTTGGATTGATGTCACTCATTAGAAAACCGAAAACAGACATTCACACGAGTGAATATCCTTCATAATTCAAAAGAAAAAGACATGCGCTGGTTTGCGCATGTCTTTCTTTTTATATGATGCCAATCAGTTTGGCGATGATGAGTAAAACGATACTGAACCCCCACATCCAAAAGAAGGAGTAGCGGATATGTTTCCCCATATCGACCCCTGCAAGACCGATGGCAAGCCATACAGCAGGTGCAAGGGGGCTGACAAAGGTGCCGATGATATTTCCAATCATCATGGCGTATGCCGCAGATGTCCCTGACACACCAACCTCTGATGTAATCGATTCGACAATCGGCAAGAGTGCATAATAATAGGCATCCGTACTTGTCAGCATATCAAGCGGAACCCCAAATATCCCCACAATGATATGTAAAAATGGCAGTAAGAAAGCTGGCAAAATGTGAATACTGTCCACTGCAATCGCCTTCAGCATGCCCGTTCCTTCAAGAATTCCTAAAAAAGAACCTGCGGAGAAAATTACAGCTGCCATCATTAATGCACTTGGAGCATGCGCCTTAATTCTCTCCATTTGTACATTCACATTCGGATAGTTCACCAAAAGTGCTAGTGAAAGACCAATCATAAACATATAACTAGCAGGAATCACGTTCAGCACGAGAAGGACAACAACAGCTAAAAATAGAATGAGATTGACCCACATTAAGTGATAACGCTTTAAAGACGCATCGCCTGTTTCGCTGATCGATTGAATAGCACGATCCCAATCGGCGCCTTCTAATTGGACAGCAGCTATTTCATTTGCCGCGATTTTCACCCGAATTCGTTTTTCTTCTCTTTTTCCTAAAATGAATGCCATTCCTAATACGAGCACGACCCCGATCAGCTGAATGGGAATAAGCGGTACCCACAGTTCAGATGGGTCCATATTTAGGACACTAGCTGCCCGTCCTGTGGGGCCAGCCCATGGAATCATATTGGTTAATCCAGCACTTGTCCCGATTAACAATAGCAATAAATAAGGACTCATATGTAATTTTTTATAAAGCGGAAGCAGTGCAGGTACAGTTAATAAAAAGGTTGTAGCGCCTGCTCCGTCTAAGTGTGCGATGACTCCAATCAAGGCAGTTCCCATCGCAACTGTGACAACATTCCCTTTTGTCAGCTTGATTAACGCTTTAATTACAGGTTCAAAGAACCCCGTATCTTGTAAAATGCCAAAAAATAAAATGGCGAAGATAAACATGGTCGCCACTGGCAAAACTTTGATAATCCCTTGTTCAAAGAAAGTTTGAATGTCATTGATACCAAATCCCGCGATGAGCGCCCCTATTAAAGGCACCATGACCATGGCGACAATTGGACTTGCTTTCCCCCAAATCAGCAAAACAACAATCGTTAAAATAATCAACAATCCAACAAACGTTAACATAAGCCCCTCCCCCTACAATAAACCGTTTACATTTGTTTTTTTTTTACCAATGCAATCCCACATTTGCATTGAAAAAAAGAGTATCAAAAATATGAGTATTAGGCAACCGCTTTCATACCTATACAATGGTAAAAAAGGATGGCGGGGCCAATCATGGTGCGGTGTTCAATATGTCAAAAAATTTAGATGAAAAATAATACTTCTATTGATAATCTACTATCGGGAGAAATTTTATGGGTATTTAGATTCAACAAAAAGTAAAAAGCGCCCTTTGGATGGACGCTTCTTTCACACTATTTTTTCAAAATAACGTATTCGTAAGGATTCAGTTGTAACTGTTGAGATGTATGCTGTCCAGTCAGCATATTTTCATAGCTTTCCGCTGAATCTAGTGAAATGTTCTGTTGCTGTTCTGTAAAATTCATCATAAACACAAAGTCCTGCGATCCATCTGTTCGTTTCTGGACATTGACTCCCTCTGGAATTGAAGAGGAGAGGATCGGCTTTATCCCTATTCCTGTGATGAGATCTTCGTAAAAATCATCATAAAACGCTTGCTCATTTTCAGAAGCCATATAGTATGCTTTCCCTTTGCCAAATGGACGGACAGTAAGGGCGGGCTGCCCTTCATAGCAGCCATTCTCAAAATGCCCTAACACAGAGGCTGATTCTGGGTGAATGGATTCGCAATATTGCCCGACATGGTAGGTGCGTCCATTTCCTGTGGTCATTAAAACGTGTTCACCTGGCATCAATGTGTTGATTTCCTCTGCCCAAACACCAAGTACATGGCGGAGAGGGCCAGGGAAACCACCGAGGAAACAGAGGTCGTTTTCATCGACCATGCCGCTCCAGTATGTTGCCACAAAAATGCCGCCCTCTTTGACAAATGCTTCGATCTTTTCTGCCACGCCTGGTTTGATCATGTAGAGCATTGGTCCCGCAAGCACTCGATAGGATGAGAAATCCTTTTCCATCCCGACAATATCAACAGGGATGCCCTTTTTCCAGAAACTGCGATAGTGAGTTTGGCAAGCCTCTACATAGCGTTTGTTGGTATTATTTAAGCCTTGCGCATCATCAATTGCCCAATGGTTTTCCCAATCATATATGATGGCGACCTCTGGTTGAACGGATGTACCCGCAATCGGTTGAAGCTGCTCCAGCTGTTTTCCTAAATCAGCGACTTCTTGAAACACACGCGTGTGTTCATGTCCTGAATGATCCACAACAGCGCCGTGGAATTTTTCAGAGGCGCCTCGACCTTGTCTCCACTGGAAATAAAGGACGGAGTCGGACCCGTGGGCAATTGCCTGCATGGCAGAGAGGTGTGCCATTCCTTTATGCTTCACCTTATTCACTTCATGCCAGTTCACGAGGCTTGGTGTGCTTTCCATCACAAGAAACGGCTGACCGCCCTTTAATGAACGATACAAATCGTGAACGAAGGCGACGTTTGACGCTAATTCTGCAGTGGATTCTCTGCCGCTATGCCATGCTGGATAGCTATCCCATGAGATCACGTCGACTTCTTTTGCAAATTGATGATAGTCCAGTCCAAGGAATGGACGCATATGTGGATAGTCGCCCATAAAATTGGTGGTTACTGGCACATGAGGTGTTAATTCTCGTAGCGGTTCAATTTCATTTTGATAAAAATTGATCGTTTGCGCTGTGACAAAACGCTTCCAGTCTAGGTTCATGCCGTGAATCATGTGCTCCCCGTGAGGTGCTGGTGACTCGATTTGTGACCAATCGGTAAAGGTGTGGCTCCAAAATCCCGTCCACCATGCTTGATTCAAAGCTTCAAGGTCATGGTTGTATTTGTCTTTCAAATAGTCTCTAAATGCTTCTTGGCAAAGATCACAATGACATTCGCCGCCGTATTCATTTGAAATGTGCCACATGATCAGCGCTGGATGGTCCTTGTAGCGTTCAGCAAGCAAACGATTGAGTGTATTCGTTTTTTCTCGATAAACCGGTGAGGTGAAGCAATGATTATGGCGAAGTCCGTGTAAGTTGCGCTGGCGGTTTGCTTCAACGCGTAAGACTTCTGGATATGTTTGCGAGAGCCAAGCAGGTCTTGCTCCGCTTGGCGTGGCGAGAATGGCGTGAGCTCCCTGCGCTGCCAAGCGATCCATGATATCATCCAGCCAGGCAAAATCATATTCCCCTTCTTTTGGCTCGAGCTTGCTCCAAGCGAAAATGTTGATAGAGAATGTTTGACAGTGTGCAAGCTTCATTAATCGAAAATCTTCGTCAATGATCTCCGGCATATGAAGCCATTGATCAGGATTATAGTCGCCACCATGCAAAAAGCCTTTCACATTTGGGTGAACGAGTGGGTAACGCTTTCCCATTTTGTCACGTCCTATCTGTTTAATTACGGTGTCATTTGTTTAAATACATCAAGAGAAGGCAGGGCTTTTCCGTTGAAATCAAACATGGCCTGATTTTCCCAAGCATTCCCGACTGTGCCGGTTGTTTGAATATAAGCGAGCCCGTATTGACTAGACCACGGAGCACCTTTTGCTGGAATCCAAAGCGGCTCCCAATAAAAGAACCCTTTCCCGCGATTGTTTTTTACTTGTGAAATTTTTTCTGATAGATCTCGTATAAAAGATGCCTGCCCTTGTGGTGATGCTGGATAACCGGCCGTATTGACTGAATCTTGGTTAAATGAGTTATCGAGGTTGTCACCATTTGCTGTTGTAAAGCCGTAGGCGGTTTCTACCACGATGACATCTTTGTTATAGCGGGCGCTAATATCATTCATGTTGTTAGTAAGACCGCTAAATCCCCCGTCCCAATACGGGTAGTAAGATAAACCGATCGTATCGAACGAAACGCCTCGTTTCGTGATTTCATCAAACCACCAGCGAGATGCACCATTGTCCCCTCCATGTGCAAGATGAAGCATGACTTTGATGTTTGAATCGACAGAGCGGACAGCATTTGTCCCCGCTTTTAGCAAAGCAGCGAGTCGGTCAAATTCACCGCCGCCTTCACCCCAGCTCTTTCCGTTCGGCCAAAGCATACCTGAATTTAATTCATTCCCGACCTGTACCATATTTGGTAGGGCATTTTGTGCTTTCATCGCTTTAAGTACATCGCTTGTGTAAGTGCCAACAGCTTTTTCTAAATCGCTTTGGGAGAGATTGATCCAAGCTTTCGGTTTGAACTGTTTACCGGGATCGGTCCAGAAATCACTGTAGTGAAAATCAAGCAGCACTTTCATGTTTTGTGCTTTTGCACGTTTCGAGAGAGCAATGGCGGTATTTAAATCGTTTGTCCCCCCGTTATAGGCACGGCCTTGGTTGTCGTATGGATGGTTCCAGAGTCTGATGCGCACATAGTTGACACCTTTCTCTTTTAATAGCTTGAGCGGATCAACCTGCTGCCAGTTTTGGTTGTAGTATTTGCCGCCGCTTCGCTCCACTTCTGCGAGCATGGAGATATCGGCTCCTTTGATGAAATCACCTTGCAATCCATTGATCGGTTTCACCGAAATCGTATCAGCCTTTGCTTCAGGCAGAATACCTAACCCCACCAGAAAGAAAACGACAACAGTGACAAGCAACCATTTCTTCATCAAATCTCCCCTTATCCTTTTGTCCCGCCTTGTGTGAGGCCGGATACAAATTGTTTTTGTAAAACAAGAAACAATAAAGCAACTGGAATCGCAATGAGTAAAGCCCCTGCTGCAAAGGTCGTGTAGCTGGCACCCATTTTGTCTGATACAAGATTGTATAGACCGATTGGGAGCGTATACATTTCGGGTGAGCGGACAATGACACTGGAGATGATGAAATCACCCAGTGGTCCTGTAAATGAGTTGATGGCAACAACGGCTAAAATCGGCTTGGCAAGCGGCATAATAATTTGGATGAAAATCCGGAAATGCCCTGCGCCATCCATTCTGGCTGATTCATCGAGATCCTTTGGAATCGCATCAAGATAGCCTTTCATTAAATACGTATTCATCGGAATTTGTCCGCCTGCATAAATCAAAATCAATGCGAGGTGGCTGTTAATGAGTCCAAGCATTTGAGCCAATACAAATATGGCAATCAGCGCTGAAAATTGAGGAATCATTTGCAACAGCAAAAAGAGCATTAGCCCATTTTTGCGTCCTTTGAATCGGAACCTAGAAAAGGCATAACCTGTAAAGCTGACAAGGATCAACGTTAAGAGCATAGTCGCAATACTGATTTTCATTGAGTTCCAATACCATTTTGCATAAAGTGCCCCCTGACCGAAGAAGAGTTCTGTAAAGTGGCTGAACGTTGGATTCTTCGGAAACATGCTTGTGCTCATCAGGCTGTTCCCAGGATTAAAGGAAGCGCCGATCGTCCAAAGGAGTGGATATAGAATACAAACGGAGGCAATGAAAAGGATGAAATAAGTAATACTCAGGCGAATGAGCTTATTTTGTTTTGATCCCATATCACATCATGTCCTCCTCTTTAAATGAATTCGTTCTCTTAAACTGCCAAAGTGCAATGGCAATGACGAAGATTGACAGTAAGATTGTAACAGCGGCAGCGAGTGCATATTGAGAAGACTGCATCGTCAGTTTGTAAATCCAAGACACCAAGATGTCTGTGCCCCCCGCTGTAGATCCAGCAACAGGTGGCCCCCCGCCATTAAATAAATAGATGATATTAAAGTTGTTAAAGTTAAACGTATATTGCGTGATTAATATAGGTGCAATTGAATAGAGGACAAGCGGTAATGTAATGGAACGGAATTTCTGAAAGAAATTTGCCCCATCAATGGTTGCAGCCTCGTATAAATCTTCAGGAATGGCCTGCAAAACGCCAGTTGTCATAATGAACACAAAAGGAAAACCAAGCCAGGTCTGCATCGCAATAAGAGCGATTTTGCTCCAAAATGGATCTGTCAGCCATGGTTTTGGATCAATTCCAATCGATGCAAAAAGGGTATTGTTGATCGCACCAAACGTGTCGTTAAACAATCCAGCAAACACCAAAATGGTCACAAATCCTGGAACAGCCCACGGCAGAATCAAAATCGTTCTGAAAAACCGTTTTCCTTTTAAATCTTTTTGATTGAGAAGAACCGCTAGGAAAATGCCGACAGCACATTGAAGGGTCGATGCAGCCAACGTCCATACAACCGTCCAGCCTAGTACATCAATGAATGTGTCTCTCCAAATATCGATTGAAAAGATATTTTGAAAGTTTTTGATGCCTACCCAATCAATGAGATTGGCAGGAGGCGAGTGGTATAAATCATAGTTTGTAAAGGCCAGCGCAAAGCTGAACATAATAGGAAAGACAACAGAGAATAGAAGTAAAAAGAAAGCAGGAGTGCTCATTAAGTAAGGAAAGCCTTGGTCGATGAGCTGATGGTATTGAGCACGGATGGAATGAAGCGGAACCCCTTGATCACGTTTCTTTCCGTTCATAAATGCATCACGTATCATGAGTACATAAAAACCGATGCCAAATCCAGCTGTTAAAAGTGCAATAATTCCTTTTGCTAAAAGGAAAACAGAGTTGTCACGAGGCAGCATCGTACCAAGTGTGAACAGCCCCCAGAAGCCAATATTGAATAAATCATAAAACACAAGTAGAAAAGAAACGCCAAACAGGAAAAAGAGTGCCCCTTTGCCATACTGTTTGTTGTATATTTGCCCCATCCCGGGTATAAGAGAGAACATTAGCGCCCGTCTCCGGTGTGTCTTTGATTCCACTATGTGTGTGCGGTCTAGTTCAAGGTTACCCGTCACGTCTAACACCTACTTCATATGAAATTAGATCAAGTGCAGGCAGCATGACAGATGAACAGCTACCTGCGCTTGGTGTTTATTTGGAGTGATTCGCTTTAATTTGCGAGTCGATTTGTTTGACCGCATCATTAAATGCCTTTTTCACATCGGTACGGCCAGTCGCAATCAGCCCTAATGCGCTGTCAATCGGCTTCCACACCTCTGCCATTTCTGGATTGTTCGGTGTCAGCGTGGCATATTTCGTTTGCTTTGAAACAGCATCCGCATTAGCGTTTTCAGTAATGACTGGGTCTTTCATCAGCTTTTTCACTGGTGGAATTTCCTCTGTTACTTCAAAGCGCTTTTTCGAATTTTTTTCGTTCGTGATAAACTCAACAAATTTCTCGGCAAGTTCTTTATTTTTAGAATAAGAGGAGACGTTGTAGCTCTTTACACCTAAGAACGAGCTCATATGTTTTCCGTTAGGGAGTGTTGGCAGTTCCGTCACGCCATAGTCGATACCCGCTTCTTTATAAGGACCAAATGACCATGGACCAGAAATCACAGCCGCTGCCTTTTTCTCAGTGAATAAGGAATTGAGGACATTGATTCCTTGCTCACCAATGATGCCTTTCGGGAAAAGTCCTTCGCTAAAGAATGTCTGAATGTATTTTCCGCCTTCGATGGCACCATCGTTATTAAGACCAATATCATTGACGTCATAAGAACCATCGTTTTTCTGTTTGAAAATATAGCCACCTGAACCGCCTAATACACTTTCTGCGTAGTAAATTTCATCCCACTTCGCAACAAAACCGTATTTCCCGTCCTTTGTCAGCTTTTTCGAAAGGTCATACCAGCCATCGAGTGTCGTTGGTGCCTTTTTGACAAGGTCTTTGTTATAGAAAAGCACAGTGGTTTCAACGGATTTTGGCAGGCCATACAGCTTACCATCTATCGTTTGTGATTGAATCGATTCGTCTGTGAAGGAATTGATCACTTTTTCATCTGGTTTGATTTCTTGTAACAATCCCTCTGTGACAGCTGATCCAATTTGGTCGTGAGGCATGGTGATGACATCTGGACCAGTGCCGGCTGCGCCATCGAGACGAAGCGCTTCAATTTGGTCGGCATATGCTTTTTCGACTACTTTGACTTTCACGTCGTTTTGTTTTTCAAATTCTTTGACGGCGTCTTGAATCCCATCAGACTTTTTGACATCCTCCCACACTAGCAAGGTCTTTGTACCTGTAGATGCCGGCTGTGTACCGCTTGAATTGTCATCTCCTGGTCCGCATGCTGACAGTAGCAGCACAGCAGTACCAACGACTGCCGATAATGTCGCCCATTTTCCCTTTTTCATTCATAATCCCCTCTCGTTCTTTTTTCATAGATGATAAGAAAACGCTTTCTTAATGTGAGAATATCAACTTGAGTAAAAAAAGTAAACACATTTTATTAAATTTATTAAGTAAAATTTTTTACCGAAATAAAGAGAAAAGAAGCCCGCCACATACGGCAGGGCTTCCAGCTGTTTATATCGTGCTTTTCCGAAAGACAGGATCTGAGGCAATCAGCACGGTTTTTGGTAATGTTCTGCCATCAACAAGTCTTTCTAAAAGTAAATCGACAGCTGTCTCGCAAAGTAAAGAGGTATGGATGTGATAAGTTGTGAGAGGTGGTGACACATATTGAGAGACGTGAATATCGTTGATACTAAAGACACTCACTCGATTTGGTAAAGAAAAACCGCGTTCATTTAATGCTTGTAAACAGCCTATCGCAAGAGGATCACTTGCGACACAAAAAGCGGTTGGCAGGTGATCGCCGAGCTCGTCGATCGCCTTCATCATCAATGAATAGCCTTCATCTACAGAGAAGTGGTGACCGATATAGACCAATTGTTCATCCAGTTTGTTGTGTGCTGTCATGTACTGGCGGAAGGTCGTTTCACGAATATCTGGAATCCGCCTATTTGTATTGAGATCAAGATCTGTCCCGCCAATAAATCCGATGGATGTGTGCTGTTTTTCGATAAAAGAATCGATAATCTTTTCTACAATTCGTTTCAGGTTTGGTTTCACAGAATCAAAGCGGTCTTCATCTGGTGATGTATCAATAAAGACGATATGTTTTGTGATCGCATATAATTGATCAAGCTCAGTTTTTTTAAATCGACCGATGGCGATGATGCCTTCTGTAGAAGGATCAATCGATTGAAGACCATCAGATGGGTTGTAAGCGGTAACATTTAAGCTTCTGGTATTGGTGAGTTCCTCAATGCCTAGACGAATGGATTTAAAATAAATATCTTCAAGCTCTTCTTTTTCGGTCATCCAATAGAGAAAGGCAATTTTTTTTAGTGAATGTTTGAATGTCTTTTTTTGATAGGACAAAGCTTCTGCTGCCGCGTATACTCTCTCACGTGTTTGATCCGTAACCGATAGGTTGGGATCTTGGTTCAGTACGCGAGACACGGTGGCGATGGATAATCCGGCTTTTTCCGCAATGTCCTTTATTTTAGCTGCCAAGTCAGCACCTCCTATAGAAAATATCTCCTTTCAGTATAGAGTCTTTAAAAAAATTAGTAAATATTTTTATTAAATTGATTGGTTTAGGCTGTTCTTTACGAGTTGGAAAGGAATTAGTAAGATATATGTATTGAAGATGTAGGATTAAGATTTCTGATAGGAGAGGGACAGATGTATTATGATGCACTGAAGACATTTGTGACAGTGGTAGAAGAGAAAAACTTTACAAAAGCAGCTCAGAAGCTACGGATTTCTCAACCGAGTGTCAGTCTTCACATTAAGAACTTGGAGCAGGAATTTCAGACGGTTCTGCTCAATCGTTCGCCAAAGCAATTAACGGTGACGCCAACTGGGGATATGCTGTACCATCGATCAAAACAAATCATTCGTTTATATGAACAGGCGAAGCAGGATATTTATGAGCATCATCATCTGGCACGAGGGAAGCTCACGATTGGAGCTAGTTTTACCATTGGGGAGTATGTGCTGCCGCAAATTTTGGCACAATTTCATCAGCTCTATCCGCATGTTGATATTGAGGTAGTCATTGATAATACAGAGGCGATCGCTAGACATGTTCGGTTGTTCCATGTCGACATCGGACTGATTGAAGGACAAACCAATGACAAAGAACTCTCTGTAGAAACGTTTCTAGAGGATGAACTGTATATCGTTGCACCATTAGACCATCCGTTTGCAAAGAAAAAGGATGTCACCATTGATCAATTGCAAAATGAAACATGGATCACAAGAGAAGAAGGATCTGGGACAGGAGAATACTTACAGCACGTCCTGAAATCAAATGGCCTGAAAGCGCGGACCTTTGTGACATTTAGCAGCAATCAAGCGATTAAAGAAGCTGTCATTCATGGAATGGGGCTGTCTGTTTTATCTAAATATGTCCTCCAGCGGGGCAGCATTGGCGGGGAATTGGCTGTCATTTCTGTGAGGGGAATGGACTTTAAACGGACATTTTCCTATGTCGAATCCCCGATGACAGGTGGGAATAAAAATAAGGAATTGCTTGTTGAGTTGTTGAGAAAAGAGAAAAAAGACGCTTCTCCGCAGTAGGGAGAAACGTCTTCTTTTATAACCCTTTGATGTTGATTTCATCGACTGGGAGGAAAATCTCACCTGTATCTGTATACTTCATGGTGACTTGATCCCCTTCTTTTAAATAAATAATAAGAGGCTCTTTTTCAGATGACATGGTGTAGTTTTTCCCATCGTCTAGTAAGAAGGTGACGGTTGTATAATCACCGGTCTTTTCCTTATACACCCTCTTCACTTTGCCTGTTGACTCTTTCTTTTCTTGCTTTGATGAACTATTGACGGTACCGCCGCCTTTTTGAAGAGCAGTTTTATAGGCTCTTAGTGCTTCATTTGGTGTAGAAGCGTATGCGGCGATTTCAGGATTGGCTGCCGAAACAATAAAGTAGTTTTGCAGGAATCCGTTTGAATCGAGAACAGGTGTAAGCCAGCTGGCTTCCCCGTAGAAATTATAAAGAATCGGCATGCGGCCCTTCCATTTCTTCTCGATAAATCGTTTCTCAATAATTTGCAAAGCTCCCTGTGAATCCATGTAGGATTCTTCAAGATTACCCGTATAATACGTGGCTTTTCCTGTTCGGGCATTTGTTAGTGCATACCCGAGCATGGAATCAACGCCCTCTTTTGGACTGGTGAAATCTGTGAAGTAATACATATCCCCTTTTGAATCAAACACTGGACTTACATTGGCTTCCGTTCCCTCGTCTGAAGGCAGCTTCACATCTGATTTTCCAAACATACTGTTCCAGAAACCATGTACATAGTTGCCGAAGTAACTATTTTGCAGACTGACGGCCTCTGGTGACACAGCGCCATCAATAAAGGCTGGTACTTTGTCTAAGGAATATTTCTTCGTTTCACCCGTTTTGGCATCCACAACAACCACACCTGAAGCTTTAAACCCGTTTCGTGCAGAGATGAAATCTCCAAATGTTTGGATGTAATAAGGCTTGCCATCATCATTGATCTCTAGCTGCGTGTCTCCATAGAAAATCAAATCTGGGTACTGAAGACGGATATGCCGCTCAATTTCCTTATTGAAATAGGAAGAAGGCGTATAGACCATCTCGGTTTTCACAAACTTTGGATTGGCAGATGAGTCGGTCGCACTTAGTGTAAAGTAACCCGGTGTGCTGCCAGAACGAATCCATTTAAAGAAATCGGAGAACTCGACGGGGGCGATATACACATACTCACCATTGACCTTCTGAATTTGCAAGCTGCCAAGCTCGTAGTAACTCGTGTTTGGCACCTGTCCGAACGATTTCTTCATCTTATTGCGAGCAAATTGCGGTGGTACACTCGCAGGTGTTTCTGTCTCATCGAACGCTTTGATTTCGACTTTTTGCTCCATTTTAGACACGTCGAATTTCTCATTTGCATTAAATAGAAAAGCGGTTGCCATATAAACACCGAGCAGCAATAATATGAGAAATAAAACGCCCTTGATCTTCCGCTCCAATCCCACTGATAAAAAGGCACCTGCTGCTGTCACAACAAGTCCAATGAGCCACAGTGATGATGGGTTGCGGTCTAAATTGGTGATGTAGTAGAAGCCGAAAATCCCGATGATAAACAGCAGTGCCAGTCCCGCAATCCACATAAGCGGCACCTGTTGTTCAGTCCCTTTCTTTCTAACGATTAACCTGAGTGGTGTGAGCAAAAGGGTCAGGACAAGACCGATCACAACCGAAAATAACAACATATATCCCACAAACAGATCTCCTTTCAAATCAATCACTCTTTTAGTATATACGAGTGAGACGGGGAAAAGATTCACCGGATGGCAGGTTCATTTAAATGCCGATCGAATCAATGGCTGATTGAACATCTTCTTTCAGCTCAAAAAATGTGAGTCTTTTTTCGATTTTCTCTATTAACGCGTCAATGGCTTCACCTGACATATGGGTTTGGATGTTCCTTTGATGTTTGTACACGTTAATCAGAAGGTCATCAATCAGATCTACTATTTTTTTGGCTTCTTGGCGATCCTCTGCAAATTCATTTTGAAGTTGATGCCGGATGGCTCTGATCAGCGCTGTTTTCTGTTCTTCTTTGATCTTTGCCTTCAAAGCAGCCAGCTCTGCTGGTGTCATATCTTCCGTGTTAAAGTTTGCTTGAGAGAAGATGGAGCTAGATGTATGCGTATCTGTCACTCTCTGCAAAAAACGATCTGCGTCTGTTGGTTGTTTCTTTGAAAATTCCATTTGTCGTACTCCTTAAGAAATACCCATATTCTTGGCAAGGGTTGTATCTGCATCGTGGTATTGTTTTCCTAGCTGGCTCATATCATCTGATATTGAGTCCATCCACCTTTTCATATCCATCGCATGATCAATCGCTGCATCATATTTTTTGACCGAATAGAACTCATTTTCAAGACCCTCTGTTTTTAAGTGGCGAATCACAGCATCCACATCTGAAGCCGTCAGCTGGTCATACGAACCAAAACCGACAATTTGTTTGTATCTTGAACGGACGCGTTCCACCGATTGATCCACTTTGTCATCGAGTTTCTCAATTTTACGAATGATTTGCTGCATATGGTGCTCGGCATATGTGGAGAATTTACGACCTGTGTTCATAAGAACATGCGACTTGATTAAAATCGCTACCACACTTTGCGGGTGGACATTTGATTGGCTCAATTGATGTAACATGGCGGCAGTGAGAGAAGGGTTTTTTCTCAACATATCATCAATGGTTTGAACGGAGCCATCTGACGAAAAGGAATACCGGTCTAAGCCATGGCTGCCGGCGAGGGCTTCAAGAAATAAATTCGCATCAAGTGATGGATTCACACTCATTGCCCGATTGAGGAGATTTTTCATAAATTGGACGGCCTTTGAGGAGTCCTCAGTGTAATCGACGCCTTCAGGTAAAGCGGCATCATACATCACTTTCACACGACCGATTTCTGTCGTATGACGATTTAAGAGAGAAAGCCCGTCATTGAGATTGATATATTCTGTTAATCTACTACGGTAATCACCTTTTAAAGCTTTGGCTTGCAGACCATCCGATAGATTTGGGTAAATATTCGGATTCTCAAAGGTGACCCCGCCTTTAATAAAATCATTTTTGACAAGAACATAAGAAGCATTTGACCCGCCAAGTGAATGCCCTGTCACATACATCTTCGCATTCGGCATTTTCTTATGGATCTCTTTTGCATATCGGTCCGCCTGCACCATTTGATTCTCTGCGCCGTGTTCAAAGGGGATATTTTTAATCAAATACTTCGTATCTGAAATCAACCAATCTTGCACAATCTCATTTGTATAGGTCGTTGTCCCTGTCGTCACCTTCGTCGTGACTTCCTTTGACGTCTGTGACTGGCTAAAAGGAGGCAGCTTTGTCAAAATGGTAGAAAGAAGATCATCTGACTCTTTTTTTCCATGTTTTTTAATGGTATCTTTATATTGGCCTGCGCCAATCGGTTCTGAGCCGCGGTAGGCGATGACGGCGTTTTTGATTTTGGTGAGGTCTTTTCCGCCATCGGAGCGCTCGAAATCAATCTCGGATACAAGGGTTAGTGCATTAAGACCTTTTTTTGTCTCTTGATAGTCAACAACATACATTATTTGACCATTACTAATTTCTATCTCTTGAGAGTGCTTATAGTTTTTAATTGCATAAGATTTTGATGATATTTCTTTATAATCTTCGTCAGTAAGCTTAAATTGATTTGATTTAATGGGCAATAATAACACTCCTGTTATATTTATCTATGTTAATTATATTATAGGTTGGTATAAATATCTATTATAAATACATGGCTTATTATACAAAAAAGAGCAAGTATTATATCAATAAAAGGTGGATATTGTATAAATGAAAAACACAATTAAAATTATATGTGTTCTAGTTCTCGTCGTAGTTATCTCGGTGATGTTAATTATTCTAAACTTTGATAAGAAAAAAGAAACAAACGATGCAGGAGGAAAAAATATCGTGGAAGAAAGAGAAAAGAGTGATCAAGAAATAGCAGAAGATTTTGCAGAGAAGATGAAACCTAAGGTTGAAGAGCACTTGCACAAAAGAGATATTCATAAATTTATTAAAACCATAACGTTTGAAAAAAATGTGACCATCAATCCTATGGGGGATATTATAATCGATGGCTATATAAATAATGAACCGGAGAAGTACGGATTTTCAGCTTCTTTACAATATAGAGCTAAAAAAATCGGTTCAATGAGTTATGATCCTGAGTTGTCATATCGTTTTAAAGATTGGGATAAATTTAAAGATGAACCAGAATTAAAGGAAAACTATCTTAAACGACTCTCTGAAAAAGAACGAGAGCAATATCTCAAAGATATTGGCGAAAAAGAGTAAAACAGGGACTTGTCTCTCTGTTTTTATTTTGTCAATTTCATTGGTAGATTGATTAAAAGTATATTAAGGAGTTTTTGCTTTTCATGAGAAATACATTGAAATTTTGTATCATCATTGTGGTTACCTTCATCTCAATAACTGTGTTCGTTGTAGAGTTCATTCATCAGAGTTTTTCTGATGAAGTAGTGAAAGAGAAGAACGATTTAGAACAAGCAGAAGAAATGAAACCGAAAGTAGAAGAACGTTTACATAAAATAGATATTCACAACTTTATTAAAACCATTACGTTTGATAAGAGAGTAAATGTTAATCCAATGGGTTATATAATAATTAGAGGGTATATTAATGGTAACCCAGAAAAGTATGACTTCTCTGCATCATTAGAATATCGATCTAAGGAAGTAGGTACCATGACCTTTTCTCCTGAATTATCTTATCGATTTAAAGACTGGGATAAATTCAAAGATGAACCTGAACTAAAGGAAAACTATCTTAAAAGACTCTCCGAAAAAGAACGTGAACAGTATCTTAAAGATATTGGAGAAAAATAATAAAACAGGTAATCACCTACCTGTTTTTTATTTTTCATTATTAAGAAGGTGGCAACGGTAGACATGAAAAACACAATAAAACTTGTATCTGTTTTGGTCGTTATCATCATTGTCTCAGTGACTTCGTTAATCACTCAGCACAATAAGCAAAGTAAAACAAATGATGTGGTAAAAGAAAAGAGCGATCAAGAAAAAGCAGAAGAGCTCGCAGAAAAAATGAAGCCTAAAATAGAAGAATGTTTACGCAAAGAAGACATCCATCACTTTATTAAGACCATAACGTTTAAGGAGAGGGTAACTATTAATCCTATGGGCTACATCGTAATTAGAGGATATATAAATGATGAGCCAGAAAAGTACGAGTTCTCCGCTTCATTAAAGTATAGAACAAAAGAAATCGGTTCAATGAGTTATTCAGCAGAACTAGGAGATCGTTTTGAGAACTGGGAAGATTTTGATCCTCAAGTGAAAGAAGACTATCTAAATAGTTTATCTAAAAAAGAACGCGAACAATATTTGAAAGACATTGGAGAAAAAGTGAAATAACAAGTCGACAAAGCCGATTGATTCCCTAAATCAATTCCAAAATATGCTATCATTCCCCTAACAACACTTACAAACAAGGGAGAGCTTTCAAACATGGCAAATAAAAAGAAATTGATCTTGGATGTAGACACTGGAATTGATGATGCGATTGGTATTTTGCTTGCAGTGAAAAGTAAGCGGTTTGATATGTTGGGGATCACAACGGTGTGCGGGAATGTGTCTGTTGAAGTGGCGACGTTGAATACGTGTAAAGTGCTTGAGTTGGTTGAGGCAGAGGAAATCCCTGTCATCAAAGGTGCAGTAACGCCTCTTTTGAGAGCCCCTCATTATGAACATCGGGTGCATGGGGAGGATGGAATTGGCGGCGCTTTAAAAGATGTCGAGCCTAAGAAGACCGCAGATGAAGGTTTTGCGCCTGATTTTATCATTGACCAAGTACTGAAGTATTCGAAGCAGGTTACGCTTGTGTTGACAGGACCGTTAACGAATTTAGCCCTTGCGGTAAAAAAATGCCCTGAGCTGATTCATCACGTGAAAGAAGTCATTTTTATGGGGGGTGTCGTGCAGGGACAGGGGAATGTCACACCGGTTGCGGAATTTAATACATATGCAGATCCAGAAGCGGCGAAATTGGTGCTGGAGGCTGGTTTCCCTTCATTGACTCAAGTAGGGCTGGATGTCACGAGACAGGTCTTGTTAACGGATGAGAGAATTAATGCCATTCAAAATGAAACGTTAGCCAGTTATATCAGAGAGAGCACAAGCATTTACCGCCAGCGCTATTTTGAGCGGAATGGGGTGTGGGCATGTGCCATGCATGATCCGCTTGCTGTAAGTCTTGCAATTGATAAACAACTTGTGAATACACAGGCTTTTCATGTAGAAGTGGAGACGAAGAGTGAGTTCTGCGATGGTCAAATGATATGTGATTTTCAGCATCAATGGGGAAAAGATCGCAATCTTCAAGTGTGTATGGATGTAGATGCTGAAGGCTTTTTTGATTTAATGATCAAAGTCTTGAATTCTTAAAAAAGAAGTCTGTGCAAACAGGCTTCTTTTTTATAAGATGGGAACATGAGGAAATGTATGCGCTCACATGAATGAGGAAGGAGTGAAGTCGATTGGCTTCTGTCAGTTTAAGTAGTATGGATAAGATAAGGGCAGCAAGCAGAGGATTGCCGCCAAAACTGAAAGCAATTGCTGAGCACATTACGAGTGAGCCCCGCGACATCATCCATTTGTCGATTGTCGAGCTTGCCAAAAAGACAGCGAGCTCAGAGGCAACGATTTTTCGTCTTTGTAAAAGGCTTGGATTTGAGGGGTATCAAGATTTGAAGATTGCTATTGCCCAGGAAATAGACCAAACGAAGCCTGATTATGTAGATGAAGAGATGAGTCTTGACGATGATACTGCCGTTTTTATGCAAAAGGTATTTCAGGCAAACATCACTGCATTAAAGGATAGTTTTCAATTGTTGAATCCAGAAGATGTAGAAAAAGCCGTACAATTAATCCATGAAGCAGAGCGCTTAGAGTTTTATGGCAGTGGTGGGTCTGGACTCATCGCCACAGATGCTTTTCACAAATTTATGAGAACAGGCATCAACTGTATTGTTCATACAGATTCTCACTTTCAAGCGATGTCGGCAGGTCTGCTTGATCAAAAGAGCACAGTGCTTGGTATATCTCATTCTGGTCGAAATAAGGATTTACTGGATGCGATGAAAACAGCTAAGGAAAAAGGAGCGAAAACCATTGGCATTACAAGCTATCAGCGTTCTCCATTGAGTCAGCTTGCAGATGTCACGCTGTATACATCAACGCAAGAAACGGCTTTCCGAACGGAAGCGATGTCTGCTAGGCTTGCCCAGCTTACTGTGATTGATGTGCTATATTTTGCGCTTGCACATTTAAGGCAGCAGGAAACATTAACAAACTTAAAGCAAATGAGAGAAACCATTTCTCAAAAAAGAGTGTAATGGTTTCAAAAATAAATTTTTCTATTAGTGAAAAATGCTGTTGTGGTAACGATTCTAAGGTTTTAAATGAAAATTATTTTCTTTTTGGTAGTTGAATGTCGAAAAAAATATTCCTATAATGGGATTTATCAGGTACACCGGCACCACGACACTTTATTTCAAATCAATGATTGGGCGTGATACAGATGAAGGGAAACCAGGCGGTAATTGGTTTGGATATTGGAACAACAAGTACAAAGGCGGTTCTATTTGGACCACAGGGGAAAGTCATATCAAAGCATTCTGTTCCTTATGACCTCATTCACCCCCAGCCAGCATGGGTTGAGCAGAACCCTGAACATATTTTAGATGCTGTGATTGCGAGTGTAAGAGGCGCATTGACGAAAGCAGCATTTGATGCAAAAAACCTCATAGGTGTGGGAATTAGTACGGCGATGCATTCCTTAATCGTCATGGATGAGAATGGAAAAGCATTAACAAACAGTATCATTTGGGCTGATAACAGAAGTGCAGAACAAGCGAAACGAATCATAACGGACTTAGATGGCTTTCAAATTTATAAAAGAACCGGAACACCGATCCATCCAATGTCACCGCTTTCAAAAATACGATGGATCAAGGAAATGACACCTGACGTCTTCAATCAGGCAGCAAAATTCATTTCCATCAAAGAGTATGTCCTTTATCATTTCTTCGGTCAGTATGTGGTCGATTATTCAATCGCATCAGCAACAGGACTGTTCCGATTGGAAACGCTTCAATGGGACGAGGAGGCACTACGTATTGCAGGAATTCAGATGAATCAGCTGTCTGAACTTGTTCCAACGACGCATCAGCTACGTGGTCTTCAGCCAGAAATTGCGCTGCGAATGGGCATTGAAGAAGATACACCATTTGTTGTGGGTGCAAATGACGGTGTACTAGCGAATCTTGGTGTTGGTGCGATTGGCAAAGGTGAGGTAGCAGTCACGATTGGGACAAGTGGTGCAGTACGTACAGTCGTAGATCAGCCAATTACAGATGAGCAATCAAGAACATTTTGCTATGCATTGACGGACAAGCATTGGGTCGTCGGAGGACCGACCAATAACGGCGGAATTATGCTGAGATGGCTCAAGGATGAATTTGGGTCTTCCGAGGTGGAGGTAGCAAAGCGTCTAGGTGTAGACCCTTACGATCTGATGATTGATATTGCAGAGAAGGTTCCAGCTGGCTCAGAAGGACTGCTGTTTCTTCCATTTTTAACAGGTGAACGTGCACCTTATTGGAATCCAAACGCAAGAGGCACGTTCTTCGGGATCGGTCTTCAGCATAAGCGCGAGCACTTTATTAGAGCCGTGTTAGAAGGCGTCATTATGAGTGTTTTCTCGATCGGTGTGGCACTAAGAGATTTAACAGGTCCAGCGAAGGATGTCAGGGCTTCTGGTGGATTTGCGAGATCCCCGCTATGGCGGCAGATTTTGGCGGATACAATGGGCAGAGAAGTGCTTGTTCCAGAGAGCTACGAGGCTTCCGCACTTGGGGCGGCTGTCCTTGCACTTCATAGTTTAGGTCATATGGAAGAGATAGAAGAGGTGCAGGAATGGATTCGTATTTCTGCCCGCCATGAACCAAATATGAAGAACAACGAAACATACATAGAGCTGTTTTATTTATATGAGCGTCTCTATGACAAACTGAAGGATGAATTTGATGTCATTAGTGCGTTGCAGTTAAAACAAAATCGTTAAACATCGGGGAAAAGGTGGGAGAACATGCTTTTATTCATTGTGATTGCGGCGATTGTCCTTTTACTCATTCTCATTACAGTCGCTAAGTTGAATCCGTTTGTGAGTTTGATCATTACCTCTATGCTAGTAGGCTTTGCTACAGGAATGGATTTACAGGAAATCATTCAATCGATTAAAACGGGATTAGGGAACACGTTATCGTTACTGGCGATTGTACTAGCGCTTGGGACCATGCTTGGGAAAATGATGGCTGAGTCAGGGGGCGCTGAGCGGATAGCTCAAACACTCATCAGTCGTTTTGGGACGAAGAATGTGCATTGGGCGATGATGTTTGTAGCCTTTATCGTGGGGATACCTGTCTTTTTCCAGGTCGGATTCGTTCTTCTCATTCCCTTACTCTTTACCATTGCGATTGAAACGGGCATTTCGCTCGTGACGATTGGGATTTCATTAATCGCAGGATTGTCTGTTGTGCATGGGCTAGTTCCGCCTCACCCAGCTGCAATGGCAGCAGTAGGCATCTATCATGCCAACGTGGGAAAAACGATTTTCTTTTCAATCATCGTCGGTTTGCCAACAGCTATTATCGCTGGACCGCTTTATGGTAAGTGGATTGGAAAACGGATACATAAACCAGTTCCAGAGATGCTCAGAAAGCAATTCACGGAACGACATGCTGATCGGAAGCTTCCTGGTTTTGCAAATACGATGTTTACCATTTTGGTGCCGGTCATTCTTATGCTGCTTGCCACGTTGGCGGATATTATTTTGCCAGAGGATAGTATGTGGTATCAGATGTTCAAGTACATTGGAGATCCCATAACAGCTTTATTGATTGCGACAGTGTATTCTTTCTTTAGTCTTGGCTTTATACAAGGGATGAGCCGTGACCGAGTGCTGTCATTTAGTAACGATTGTTTGGGACCGATCGCTTCCATTCTGCTTGTGATTGGTGCGGGCGGAGCGTTCAATAATGTACTGATCGATTCAGGCGTTGGGGATTATATTGCTGATTTAGCCAAACACTCCCCAATCTCACCGATTTTACTTAGCTGGCTGATTGCTGCGGTTATTCGTGTGGCAACAGGATCTGCTACAGTATCCATGATGACAGCGGCCGGAATTGTAGCCCCAATTGCTGCATCCATGCCGGATGTGAGCAGAGAGCTGCTTGTTTTAGCAACAGGAGCGGGTTCATTGATTTTGTCTCATGTCAATGACTCTGGTTTTTGGCTGATCAAAGAGTATTTTGGTATGACCATTAAAGAGACGTTCTTGACTTGGACGGCTATGGAGACCATCATTTCCGTTAGCGCCATTGTATTTATTATGATCATAAATATGTTTATATAACGGGACAACAGCTCAATTCTTCGGGATTGGGCTGTTTTTGGCTTGTTGTTATGCCGCTTTTGACAATTTAGGATAAAATAATGATATTGAGCTATGGGAGGCGGACACGATCGAACCTTTAAAACATGTATATAATGAACCATTTATTCAACATTTAGCAGAAAAACTTGTGCAAGCGTCAACTGTATTTGATGCTGATCACTTTCAGCAGCTCGTGTTTCAAGAGGATTGGGAGCAGCTGGAGTTAAAAGGACGAATGAGAAGAGTGACTGAATCGATGCACGCCTGTCTGCCTGAGGATTATGAGAAGGCAATCGATGTACTGCGTCAGACAGCACCGCATTTTACAGGGCTCAGTGCGCTCGTATTTCCAGACTACGTCGAGATATATGGTGTTGACCATTGGGATATCTCGATCAAAGCACTTGAATTCTTTACACCGTTTTCCACTGCTGAATTTGCCGTTCGACCTTTTCTCATTCAAGATCAAGAGAAAATGCTGGCGCAGATGCTTGTGTGGTCACAGGATCAAAATGAACATATTCGCCGTCTCGCTAGTGAAGGGTGCAGGCCTCGTTTGCCGTGGGGATCATCCGTCCCTGCGCTGAAAAAGGACCCTTCTGTCACGCTGCCCATTTTAGAAAATTTGAAGTCAGATTCGGCCAAGTATGTGCAAAAAAGTGTAGCGAATCATTTAAATGATATTTCTGCAATTCAGCCAGACCTCATGAAGCAAATGGTCAAAAGCTGGTATGGAACCAATGAACATACAAACTGGATTGTCAAACATGCATCCCGTACGTTATTGAAAAAAGGCGATCCAGATATCATGGCTTTATTTGGCTATGGAGATGATCCGTCTATCCAAGTAACGGATTTGAAGGTGACGCAAGACCCCGTTCGTATTGGAGAGAAGCTGACCTTTCATTTTATTCTTCAAACTGATAAGCCATTAAAGCTGCGCGTAGAGTATGCCATTGATTACGTGAAAGCTCGTGGTACACGCAATCAAAAGGTATTTAAAATCACAGAATTTGAAACAGAATCGGCGCTGCATAGAGAATTTGTCCGGTCACAGTCGTTTCAAAATATGACAACGAGAAAGCACTATGAGGGCATTCATACATTAACCATCATCATCAACGGCATCCCAAAAGCGTCTGTCGATTTCGAAGTCACAGCAGCTGCTCATGAAAAAACCCGCCATTGAGGCGGGTTTTTGCTTGCGTTTCTAAGCTTTCTTTTTCATTAAGAATGAAGCAATGATGGCGGCTGCTAAGAAACCGATACTGATAATCGAGCTAGGTAAGTTCTCTGGTCTGAATAGGAACAGAACAAAACTGACACTGAGTACAAGACCAGCAAATAAAGTGAAATACGGAAATAACCAAACTTTGAAATACGGCTCCTGCGGATATCTTGGACGCAGTTTCAAATGTGCCAGACAGATGCTAATCCAAATAAGAGAAACCGCAAAACCAGGGATAGCCAGCATATAGCTGAAAATTTGATCTGGGTACAAGTAAGCAAAGAATGTTCCGATTAAAAGAAACAGAACGGTCACCCATAAACTTAAAATAGGTACACCTCTTTTGTTGACCTGTGCCAGCTTTTTTGGACCGCCGTCTGATTTAGATAGAGAATGAATCATTCTCGTCGTGCCGTAAATACCAGAGTTGGCGGCAGATAGAACGGCTGTAATTAAGACGAAATTAATGAAGTGAGAGGCACCTTGCATGCCAGCTGCTGAAAAGACTTGGACAAAAGGACTGTTATTCGGATCAATTTGATTCCAAGGAATGAGTCCACAAATAATCAAAATCGGCAGTGTGTAAAACAAGATGATGCGCCACATCATACTTTTGACAACACCAGGTAATACCTTTTCTGCATCCTTTGTTTCTGTAATGGTCAGCCCGATCAATTCAGAGCCTCCATACGAGAAGATCACCACTAATAATGAGGCAAAGACAGCACCCCATCCGTTCGGGACAAAGTTTTGGTAATTGGTGAGAACAGGCGTGCTTTGTTCGCTCGGAATGATTCCAAATAATAATGCAGCACCGAGAAGAATAAACACAATAATAACGAAAATCTTCATTCCAGCGAACCAAAACTCAATTTCACCAAAGTATTTTACATTATTTAAATTAATTCCGATGACTAAGAGCGAGCAAAGTAAACATAAAGACCATAATGGTACGTTCGGCAACCAATATTGAAGTAAACTCCCCGCTGCAATAATTTCAATGACACATACAGTGAGCCACATAAAACAGTAAACCCATCCGACAACAAATGAAAAACGTTGACCAAGCGCAATCTGTATGAGGTCGCGAAGGTTATTCCCCGGGTAGACGATGGCCATTTCAGCTAAAGCCGCCATGACAATGAGAAGAAGCAATCCAGCAAATACATAGGAAAAGATAACTCCAGGACCTGCTAAGCCGATTGTATCGGCACTTCCTTTAAAGATTCCTGTACCAATGACCCCGCCCATCGCAATCATGCGAATATGACGCGGCGATAAAAGCTTTTTTAATTCGTGTTGTTCCTGATTCGCGCTCATGACGTTCTCCTTTTTTAAAATGCTTATGTTCCATTTTCTTTTTTCGAGCGGTCAGTGTCAATATAAAAAAAGAGATTTTTCAGACAAAATAGGCGGTTGATTCTATCAATTGAGCCGTTTTCTTCCATAAATCTTTTCCATGACCCATCCCCAAAATCTAAAACTTCGTGAAAAAATGAACATTTGCCTTCATTCTGACATAAACAATTTTCAGTTTTTGTCGATATATCTTTTGTATTACTAAAGTCCTAATAAAGAATTGTTTATAATTGTAAAATATTTCAAAAAAGTACGAAAGAATGAAAGGAGTTATTGAAGATGTTTATGAGAAAAGCAAGTGATTCATCGTCGGAAGCCCTTCTTAGTGAAAGCAGTCAATTAGTTGAACGAATTGAGAAGGGAGATTTTTCAGCCAGAATTGATACTGCTGCATTCTCTTCTAGTCAAACAATAGAAGCAGTGGCTCAAATAAATGAAGCGTTGCAAAAGATGCAAGAAGTGCAAGAAGATATTCATATGCGTATGAATTTAGTGACAAAAGCGATTCAAGTGGGTCTATGGGATATGACGGTTGTAGCAGGAGATCCTGTGAATCCAAAAAACGAATTCACATGGACAGACGATTTCCGCAAAATGCTAGGTTTTCAAAATGAAAACGATTTTCCGAATGTCTTAGACAGCTGGGCATCTCGAATTCATCCAGATGAGCAGGAATACACCTTGAATGCATTCTCTGCGCATTTATTGGATCATTCTGGCCGTACACCGTATGATATCGAGTATCGTCTGAAGTTGAAAAATGGCGAGTATCGCTGGTTCAAAGCAACTGGAACGACGATTCGAGATCGAAATGGGGTACCTCTTCGTGTGGCAGGGGCTCTTTTTGATATTCATGATCAGAAATTGAAAGAAGAAGAGCTGCAAGCATTCGTGACAAGATATGACTTGATCAACCGTGCGCTTGTGGAAGCTCCTTGGGATATGATTGTAGAGGCTGGCGATCCTGTCAATCCAAACAATGAATTCTGGTGGTCTCCGCAGTTTAGAAAAACGCTTGGTTTTATAGATGAAAAGGATTTCCCGAACGTGTTGAGCAGCTGGAGTGATCGTTTGCATCCTGAAGATAAAGAATCGGCCCTCCAAGCCTTTGCGGATCACTTAAATAATCATTCTGGCCGTACACCATTTGACATTGATTATAGATTGCAGAGTAAAAATGGCGAGTACCGCTGGTATCATGCGGGCGGTGAAACCATTCGTGATGAGAAGGGTGTCCCTTTACGTGTCGCAGGAACGATTCGTGATATTACGTTAGAAAAAAATAAAGAAAAAACAGCCCATGAAATGGCTTCCCAAGTAGAGCAGCTTTCAAGTTCTATTAGTGAGATGGTATCTGGCATCAGTTCTGTGACAAACCAAGCACAGGAGCTTGCTGTCGCCCAAGAGCAGTCAACGTCTGCTGCTAATCTGGCGAAAAACAGTGCAGATGAGACGAAGAACATTTCAGACTTGATCAAAGAAGTGGCAAACCAAACGAATCTGCTTGGTTTGAATGCCGCAATTGAAGCAGCAAGAGCAGGCGAGCAGGGCCGCGGTTTCTCAGTCGTTGCCGATGAAGTACGTAAGCTAGCGCTTCATAGTGCCAATGCGACAGAAAATATCGAATCTAGTTTAACTGAAATGAAAACACAAATCGATCAAATTCTTGAAAATATCTCCAATATGACAGCTCTTACGCAAACACAGGCTGCTTTAACAGAGCAAGTGAACGCTTCAGTTGATGAAGTGAATCATATGTCTCAGCGTCTGGTGGCATATTCAAAGAGTATCTAATGTCAAAAAACCGCCTTTTCATCAGTGAAGTGCACCCCAAATATTAGACACAGTCTAACATTTGGAGGTGCTTTTCTTTTGGCTAAATTTACAATTGAAGATAAAATCAAAGCGGTAAAACGATACCTCATTGACCGCGAACCCCTGCTTGGAATTGCAAAACAGATTGGCGTGCACAAAAGTATACTTCAATATTGGGTCAGAAAGTATCAATATCATGGCAAAAAAGCTTTTTCAAAGTCATATACAAATTATCCAGTCCAATATAAACTAGACGTACTTGATTATATGAATGAACATGGGACGTCTATCTTGGAAACAGCTGCACTCTTTAACCTGCCTTCTGATACCACGCTTTGGAACTGGAAGCGCATCTTGGAAACACAAGGAGTAGACGCCCTTCAATCTAAGAAAAAGGGGCGTCCGTCTATGAAAAGGAAAACTGGAAAACAAGAAATAACGAAAGGATCAATGGAAGCGTTACAGGCAGAAGTAGAACATTTGCGCATGGAAAATGAGTATTTAAAAAAGTTGAATGCCTTAGTTCAAAACAAGGAACAATCACCAAACAAGACAAAGCGCAAGTAGTCTATGATTTAAGGCATCAATATCCGGTGAAATCACTTCTTAAGCTCGCATGTATTCCACGCAGTACCTACTATTACTTGATCAAGCATTTAGATCGTCCTGATCAGGATGTCGAACTGAAAAAGATGATTCAAACTATTTATCAGGAACATCAAGGACGTTATGGATATCGCCGGATTCGTGATGAACTAATTAATCGGGGACAAAAGGTGAATCACAAAAAAGTCCAGCGCATCATGAAAGTTCTAGGGCTAAAATGCATGGTCCGAGTGAAGAAATATCGTTCATACAGAGGCACAGTGAACAAAATAGCGCCTAATATTTTGGCTCGTCATTTTCAAGCTGATAGGCCAAATGAGAAATGGGTCACAGATATAACGGAGTTCAAGTTATTTGGTCAGAAGCTCTATCTTTCGCCCATATTAGATCTATTTAATGGTGAAATCATTACCTATACAGTCGGTTCAAGACCTGTTTATTCACTCGTCTCAACGATGCTTCATCAGGCGTTCAACCGTTTAGATGAAGATGAGAAACCAATGATACATTCTGATCAAGGATGGCATTACCAAATGAAGCAATATAGACACGACTTAAAAAAGCGTGGGATTACACAGAGTATGTCCCGAAAAGGTAACTGTTACGATAACGCAGTTATCGAGAACTTTTTTGGTATCTTAAAGTCTGAATTTCTATACCTAAAAAAATTTGAGAACATCGAACACTTCAAGCAAGAACTTGAACAATATATTGATTACTACAATCACACACGTATAAAGACAAAACTAAAAGGCATGAGTCCGATACAATATCGAACTCATGCCTCGAAAGCTGTCTCATAAAAAAACGCGTCTAAATTTAGGGGGTCACTTCACAGAAGGCGGTTTTTTTATTTAAGCATGATCCGCTGGGAAAACAATACCGGCGTCTTTCCTAGCGGCTTCAAGAACCTTCATGACAGAAAGACTGTCATCAAGCCATTCATAACACTTTTCGACATTTCCTGTTTCAATGATATGCTGAAATGCTTCTGCTTCATAAAACAGGCGGTTTGAATTGGTTTGTGTATTGAGTGAAGTGACTTGGTCTCCTATATGCAACAACACTTCCTCACAGCCATTCGCACCATTTTTCACATGCAGGAACCCTTTTTCCCCTTGAATCAAAGCGAAATTCATACTGCTTGTATCTTTGCTGCCAACACTTGTGGCGATGAAATCATTGTAAGTAAAAGTTAAAACACCAGATGTGTCGATGCCGTTTGGATGGCGGTTGGCCTGGTAACGAACGTCTTTCGGTGAACCAAATAGATTCATAATGAAATGAACATTGTAAATGTTAATATCCATGAGGGCACCGCCAGAAAACTCTGGGTTAAAGACATTCGGCGTTTCCCCGGCGAGCAGCTGATCATATTTACTTGAATATTGACTGTAGTTGCATTGAACGAGTTTGATTCTGCCTAATTGATGAAGGTGTTTTTTGATTAAATGATAGTTGGGCATATGAACGGTCGTAATGGCTTCAAATAGGAAGAGCTGCTTTTCCTTTGCGAGAGCGATTAAGGCTTCTAGTTCTTTCACATTAGAGGTAAAAGGCTTTTCGCAAATCACATGTTTTCCGTGTTTCAATGCAGCCGTGGCATGCTCGCTATGTAAACGATTGGGTGATGCGATATATACCGCTTCTATATGGGGATCTTCTAACATAGTGGTTAAATCCGTATAAGTCGTTTGCACCCCGAATTGATCTGCGAGTTTCTTTGCCGTCGCTTCCTTTCTTGAATAGACAGCGTGGCAAGAAGCACCTTCAAGCTGTTCAATTGCCTGGAGGAAACCTTCCACAATCACACCTGTTCCAATGGTTGCTATTCTCATTCTATTCATAACCCCTTTCATACGATTGATGTCACGTCAAGCTGTCTCTAGTATACCTGATGTTTTCATACAACGTGTACTTAACAGCTAGGCGCAGAGGGGTGCCAGTAAAAAATACCGGCACATCTTTGGCAGTCTCTACAATTAACTAATGTTAGCTAATGTTTGTTTCGTTAACAGTTGAATGGCCGCCTTCCTCTTTTTTAACTCTTGAATGGATTTTTGAATATCTTCTACTTTTTGTTCGAGCAGCTGTTCCGCTTCTGTTTTCGACTGTTTCTCGAATAGTGACGTGATAATTTCTCGTATTTCTTTGAGTGAGAAATCTAGCTTTCTTGCTTCAGTGATAAAGGATAGCATGAGTACATATTTTTTATCATATAAACGATAGCCGTTATGTGCTCTCTTAGGCTCGGGGAGCACACCCTCATTTTCATAAAAACGAATGGTTTCAATATGTACACCAGACATTTTTGACAATTTTCCTCTCGTAAATGTAATCATTCCCTGCACCTCCTTTCTTTGCTATCCATCATACAATTAGATTTGCTAGTTTCAAAATATTCTCCGATGAACATTTGTTCCTTTTCATACTGTTAAAATGACAGGTCTCTTCTATTCACAGCGGATTCTATAGAATAGGTTATAATAGATGAGGATGAAGTGATTTTTTGTTACAGATAGGAACAAGTAGACAGCGTGAGAAAAAAACGATAGGCTAAAATAGGTATATAGTATGATGAATAGCATGTGATTATGTAGATGATCACTCAAAATAGTGACAGCACGTTTTGCTGAGAAAAGGGGAGCAGTGAATGTATAAATTAGTCGCAATTGATATGGATGGTACGTTATTAAATGATCAGCATATGGTGCCGGATGAGGTGTTTGAAGCCATTCAACAGGCGAAGGCAGAAGGCGTTAAAATTGTTTTATGTACAGGCCGGCCGATTGGCGGGGTGCACCGCTATTTAAAAGAGCTGCAGCTTGATCAAGAGGGGGATTATGTCATCGCCTATAATGGAGCGCTTGTACAAAACAGCCATACAAATGAAGTCGTATCAGAATTAACTTTATCCTATGATGATTTGACTTCTTTATATGAACTGAGCCGTCAGCTGGATACACCTATGCATTATTTCGATTCGGCTCATCTATACACACCAAATCGGGATATTAGTGAATACACGGTACTTGAATCGTATTTAACGAAATTGCCGCTTAAGTATTTACCTGTCGAAGAGGCAGACCCATCCATGAGACTTCCGAAGATGATGTATATTGATCAGCCGGAACGTTTGGAAAAGACGATACAAGCCATTCCATCTGAAGTGAAGGATCAGTACATGATGGTAAAAAGCACAGATTTCTTCCTAGAAATTCTCCATCCTGATGTGAGCAAAGGGAATGCCGTGAAGCTTCTAGCGCATGAACTTGGGATTTCTCGTGAAGAAGTGATGGCGATTGGTGACAATGGGAACGACGTGTCGATGCTAGAATTTGCGGGCTGTGGCGTTGCGATGGGAAATGCCATTGAAGATGTCAAAGCAGTTGCGGATGTTGTGACAAAATCCAATAACGAAGCAGGAGTCGCACATGTCCTGCATGAGCGAGTCATCGGAAAATAAAGAAAGAGCGGTCTACCAATGAGGTAGCCGCTTTTTTATATGTGTGAGAAAAAGTAAACAAGCATACGTCTGCTGTTCAAATTTGTTTTTTCGAGCATCGCCTTTACATGATCATGCACCGTATGAGGCGAGATAAATAACGTACTGGCAATTTCTTTTGTGGATTGTCCTTTTATTAAACAGTCAAGGACGTTCATTTCTCTTTCTGTCAGCCGATATGTTTTCGCTATATAAGGAAGGATTTCACTTGTTTGAGCTCGCTTAATATGAATCATGACAGCCTCTTCCTCCCCGGCTGCCTGTGCTAAACGAAATGCTTGAAGAGAGAGAAAACGCCCTGTCGGCATTCTGGTGATGCTGACCGCTGTTTGGTCACCGCCGCCGTATAAAAGCTTAGCACCTAATGCTCTAACCGGACGGGGCATGATGGCACCGTCATGAATTTGCTCAAAGGTCTGGAAGGTGTGAAGCCAATGAAGTCCAGTTTCATTTCCATAAAGAAGATGGTAATCGTGTGAAAGAATGAGGAAGCCTTGGTGTTCCGCCGTTTCATCTTCTTCCGTTTCTCTTCTTTTAAAAAGTTCATCTCTCAGCTTGGCTGCGAGTGCTGGTGTTTGGCGACTAACCGCTTGTATATCTTGTTCATGAAAAGGTTCCTTCTCCTTTTTCCGATAAAGGCTGGCGATTCCCCAGCATTCACCTTGAATTACAAGGGCTGCCCGCAATTCATCTGCCCATCCGTTAGGTAACAAAATGTGCTGGTATCGACCACTATTGATGTATTCTCCGCTTTGGACGAGACTGGCAGCGTGGACAGGACCTTTCGCTAGGTCTTCATGCTGGTGCACATCTTTTTTTAAATATTCATTTTGAAACAGCTCGTTATGTATGGCTTCAATCGGTTCATCTGTAAAAGAACCCGTCGAGAGGAGAGTAGCTGGATCAATGGTTGTGATACAGGCAGCATCAAAATCACAGATAGCAGCAAGTTCATCTCGAATGCTTTTTCTCAGCTGCTGAAAATGAGCGGCTGGATTGTTCATTTGATCTCCTCCTCAATATCCCTACTTTTAGGGATCGTTTTTTCTCATCTATCTTCTTACAATGAAGATAACATACCGTTAGTGTAAAGGAAACGAAGCAAAGCGGAAACTGGAGGAGAAGACATATGAGTGTAAATCAACATTGGCATGATCCTGTTGCTGAATCCTATGCAGCGACAATTGCACATAAAGTACCGGGCTATCATCTTTTGCATGAGCTGACAGTGGATAGAGTAGAAATCGAATTAATGGGAGCGGCTTCTCGCATGTTAACAGTCGGAGCAGGTGGGGGCGAAGAGATCATCAACATGCTTCAAAGAAATAAAGACTGGCATATCACAGGGGTTGATCCATCTCCAACCATGCTTGATATGGCCAAGCGCAGAGTGGCACAGCTTCATATGCAAGATCGCGTCACATGGTATGAGATGGCCTTAGACAAAGTGCCGGTTGAAAAGTTGTACGATGCAGCAGTAAGTTTGCTTGTCATTCATTTTGTAAAAGATCAGCTGACCTTTTTACAGGAGATCGCCCGCCGGCTTCAACCAGGGGCGCCTCTCATGTTGGCGTTTATTCAAGGAGACCCGAAAACGCCGACATTTCAGCAGGAGCTTCATATGCTTTCTCTATTCATGAATCGTCAAGGCTTGGGAAAGGAAGTGTTTACGTCCTTCCGAGAAAGGCTGGGTGTCACAACATATCCCGTGTCTGAAGAAAAGATGACAGCACAATTAACCGAAGCAGGATTTCAAGACATCAGACCTTATTTTCAAGCGGGCATGATCAAAGGGATTGTTTGTAAAAGAGGCGATAGAAAGGCGGTTGGAAAATGAGGTCAAAAGTGATGGTGATAGGCGGTTATGGACATGTGGGGCAGCAAATATGTCTTCAATTAAGTGACGTGTATCCTGGGCAAGTCTTTGCGGCTGGCCGAAGTTATGAGAAGGCTGAACAATTTGCACGCCAAACGAATGGGCGTGTACGTCCATTTCAGATAGACGTAAGACAACCAATGGATACGGACTGGATGGATGAAACGAGACTGGTGATCATGTGTCTGGATCAAGATGACACGTCATTTGCTGAAACATGCTTACGGTCAGGTATTGATTATCTCGATATTTCGGCAAAAGGAGCCTATATTGAGAAGCTAGCAAAGGTCCATCAACAGCAATTGAACGCAACGGCTGTGCTGAGCGTAGGTCTTGCACCTGGTCTCACCAATTTGCTTGCAGCGAAGGCGGCATCTATTCTGACCTCTGTGGAGCAAATTGATATTAGTATCATGCTTGGGCTAGGTGACCAGCATGGAAAAGCAGCTATTGAATGGACGCTTGATCATGTGCATACGGATTATGAGCTGACGAAGAATCATCAGCGAAAGAAAGTCAAAAGTTTTACTGGAGGGAAACGCATTGATTTTGGCAAAACGCTTGGAAAGCGGCAAGCCTATCAATTCCCTTTCTCTGACCAGCAAACATTGCCTTCGACGCTCCATGTGCCTTCTGTGACAACAAGGCTCTGTTTTGATTCTGGCGTAGCGACACGTGCATTTGCTCTCACAAGGAAACTCGGAATGACGTCCCTTCTCACGATGCCGAAAATCAAGGAACGTGCCATTTCACTGATTCAATCTGCTCAAATGGGTACAGATCAATATGCAGTGAAAGTGGAAGCGGTAGGAATGAAGGGTAACGAAATTCATCGAGCAGCGCTTGGAATAAAAGGTCGCGATGAGTCTCAAGCAACGGCTCAAGTCGCCAGTGCTGTGGCACTGCATGTATTGAGCAAGCAGTTTCAGGCAGGTGTTTTTCATATCGAAGAATTATTTTCATTAGCGTATGAGAATGGTGATTTTGCGTTGGTGGATCAAAAAACGAAGGAAAAGCACGCACTAGCATTGAGAGCCAGCCTTTTAACGGCATAAAAGAAAACGACAAAAGATACGCATCAGCTCAAAAGTACAGGTCAGTCATGTGGGCGCTTTATTCATGATCCATTTCAAAACAAGGTGTCTATGATCCGAAAACAACCGCTTGCTCTCCATGAAATGGCCGAGAGGTGGAAGAGATTTAAATCAAGGATTGTAGTCGGAACTGATATAATGGTTACATTGGGCAAATAAATCTCAAGTGGGTGTTTACAAGTGTTAGATACAGAAAAAGATGTAGTGAAGAATTATATAGATTCACCCCAAAAATTGAAAAATTTATATAAACGAGTATTGTTTGTTGTCAGTCTATCGCAAATATTTGGAGGGGCTGGAATAGCTGCAGGAATTACGGTAGGTGCCATTTTAGCACAACAAATGCTTGGAACTGAAGCCTATGCAGGAGTCCCAATCGCTTTATTTACTTTGGGGTCAGCTGGGTCAGCTTTCATTGTAGGAAAGCTTTCACAACGTTATGGACGACGCATCGGTTTATCGACAGGTTTTGTTGTTGGAGGGCTCGGAGCAATTGGCGTTGTGCTGGCAGCTATGATGAATAGTGTCATTTTATTATTTGCATCGCTCTTCATTTACGGAGCAGGAACATCCACGAACTTACAAGCGCGTTATGCTGGGACGGACTTAGCAAATTCTAAACAGCGTGCAACTGCAATTAGTACAACAATGGTCATGACAACATTTGGAGCAGTAGCAGGTCCGAATTTAGTTGAAGTGATGGGTAAATTTGCAGTGTCCATTGGTGTTCCAGCACTTGCCGGTCCTTTTATTTTATCAGCAGTAGCATTTATTGTAGCTGGTCTTGTCCTTTTTATTCTGCTCCGTCCTGATCCATTAGACATTGCCCGAAGAATAGCAACTTACAAAGCAGAACATGGGCATGGAAATAAACGAGATGCTGCTGATATGAGCATAGCGTCGGGCATCACATTGTTACTTGCTGGTTTATTAGCAGCATTCGCACCAAGTGATTCAATGATTCTATTAATCATTGCTTTGTCTTTACTTGGATTGGGATGGAACTTTGGTTTAATTAGTGGTACTGCTCAAATAGTGGATTCTACAGAACCATCAAACCGGGCAAAAACCCAAGGAACACTCGATGTTTTTGTTGCGTTAGCAGGTGCTTCTGGCGGTGCCCTTTCAGGAATGGTCATGGCGAATACGAGTTATACTACATTATCTTTAAGCGGAGGAATTTTATCGTTAATTCTCATCCCTGTCATCGTTTGGTCTTTTAAAAGTAAAACATAATGCAGCTCCGTGCTCATCCATCACAAAAAAAGACATGCCTCCAATCATAGGAAAGCATGTCTTTTTTGAATCTCTCTTCACAGGATGCTAGTCTTCTTATGATGCCGAGGACACATCTCCTTTTTTCTTGATACTGGCTTTAATGAGCTCAGTCAATGTGTCAGAGCCTTTTGTGGAAAGATGAACACCATCTGGCTGAAAATAGGATGGCTGTCCGGTAGCGGCTGAATGCCAATCGACTAAGCTCACATTGTGGTGTTGATTGGCCACACGCTCAATGACTGCATTCACATCATTTTCCCAAGATCTTGGAACGCGAGTGTTCACAAGAAAAATATGTGCCTTCGAGAAATGTTGAATGAATGAGGTCAAAGTCCCCTCTGTAAAATAACCATTTGTGCCAAGCTCAATAATAACAGCGGCATCAGCCTTGTTAAAAGAAGCATATTGAGGGGCGATGCGGATGGCTTCGTTCATTTGCCTTCCGACCCTTGCGTCAATGGTGATGGGTTCATAGGCCTTTTCTAAATTTGAAGCAATGTCTAACATGACGGAATCACCAATGGCAAGAACTTGGTGAAATTGTTTAGGATCCGCTGCCTTTTTCTTATGTTTGTCTTTCTTTTTCTTCACTTTTGATTCTGTCTGACCGCCTGCCTTTTGGGGCGCTGTCTTAATTTGTGTGACTTCTTGCGCATGCGGGGATGTATGAGACGAGCTAGACATGCCAATGGTAAATAAAATCAAAAGGACTGCGGCAATCCCAAGAAACACTTTATTGGACATAGACCATTGCTTGATTCCTGTTTTCCAAATCGACCAAGAGGCAAAATAGTGTCTAAACCCGAGTTTGCGAATCGGCTGTTCGATCAAACGATAGGAAGCCTCTGATATGAGTAGAATTGCGATGAGCTGCAATGTGACACGTCCCATGGAAGGCTGTCCAATCTCAATGACCGGTGTGGTCAGCACGATAATTGGATAATGCCATAAGTAGATGCCATAAGATCGCTTTCCGAGCCAAACGAGTGGTTGAAATGACAGCCATTTCCCAATAAGACTGGCAGGATGGCAGACACACGCAATTAAGATCGCTGCATTCAAACAGAATAAAAGCATACCGCCTTGGTAGAGAAAGCCGTCAAATTCGTCGACTGCATAAACACATAAGAGGAAAATGACCATCGAACCGAATCCGGCTATTTGTAACATACGTCTGCCGATAGGAAGTAATTTTCTGCTGGAAAGTCTGTGCATGGGCCAGACAAATGCAAGACTGCACCCGATGAGGAGTGCAAACGCACGTGTGTCTGTTCCATAATAGATCCTGCTCGGGTCAGTATCCGGTGAATAGAGAATGGCCATCCATAAAGCAGATACAAGTGCCAGACCAAAGGTGATCATAGGAAGATGGGATCTATTTTTCACCCATTTCAGTCCAGCAATCAACAGTACCGGCCAAATGAGATAAAATTGCTCTTCAATCGCCAAAGACCATAAATTTTTTAGTGGAGATACAGCATTGAAGCTGTCAAAGTAAGAGAGCTGATGAAAAATATACCACCAGTTACTCACATAAAAAAAGGACGATAAGGCATCGCCACGAATGGACATTAATGCATTTGAACCAGCAATGGCGCACCAGCTGACGATTAAAAAAATCATGACGTAGGCAGCTGGAAGCAGCCTTCTGATGCGGCCCATCCAAAAAGGCAGAAGCTCTTGATAGCCCAAATCCTGCTTATGTAGCAAGATGGTTGTAATCAAGTAACCAGAAATCACAAAAAACAAATCAACGCCAAGAAACCCGCCGCTTGCGGGTTCAATATGTAAGTGATATGCAATGACCGCCAATACGGCAACAGCTCTCAGCCCATCTAATCCTAATATGTAACGTAAACGGTTTTCCTTGCTGTTCATGAAAAAGAATCCCCCATCAATGTCAAACGCGTCTTTTTTGTTGTCACTCCAAAAGAACAACGATTCTTTTATTTTATATAAGATTAGACGAATCAGCATTACATTTTGTTGGCGAATTTCTGTCTTTTTTAAAATTTTTTTATATGAAGAAACATTCTAAGGCTTGAGGGATTCTTATTTTTATACTCAAACCGAAATTCCCTGTCATAATAAAAGAAGAAGGAAAGGGGATGTGTTGAATGAGAACGATTGAAAATGATCTGTTATTGGTTCAAATCAATGAGAGAGGTGCCGAGGTGAGAGAGGTGCTTCATAAAGAAAGTGGACGTCAATATATGTGGTCTGGTGCCCCTGCTTATTGGGGCAGGGTGTCGCCCGTCTTATTTCCGATTGTCGGACGGTTGAAGGATGATCAATACAAGATAGACGATCAAACGTATCAACTCTCGCAGCATGGATTTTTGCGTGATGTTGATTTTGAACTATTTGAAGAAGCAAAAGATCAGGTGGTTTTTCAATATCAATCAAATGGCCGTCACACGTCACAATATCCGTATGAATTTACAGCGCGCATCAGTTATGCACTGTCGGAAAATGGACTAACGATTTCCTGGGAAATTGTTCATGAAGGAGATGGCACGATGTATTTCTCGATTGGTGGACATCCGGCATTTCATGTCCCGCTTGTTGAAGGCGAGCAGACAGCTGATTATTCACTCAAATTGACACCTTCCACCGAACATGATCCAGTTCAATATGAACTTCATGATTCACTTGTGAGAGAGAAGGAGAAAGGTGTTGAGTTTGAGCCGATTCAACTTCGCCCAGAACTTTTTCAGAACGATGCAATGATCTTTAGTCATATTGATCAAGTATCATTGACTTCTCAAGCAGGTCACGGCGTTGAGGTCGATCTCAGTGGTTTTCCGTTCGTTGGTATTTGGTCTCCATATGATCAAGAAAAGGGAACAATGGCTCCTTTTGTTTGTATTGAGCCTTGGTATGGGATCGCTGATATGGAAGGGACAAACGGGCAGTATAAGGAGAAATTCGGCATTCAAACCTTAGAGAAGCAAGAGACCTTTCACGCAGCCTACACCATTTTCTTTAAATGAACATTTGTGCATGGTGAAGTGAACAATTTGTTATGATAGAGAAAAAAAGGAGGCGTACGAATGGATCGGGAGAAACAGCAATTAAGTATTGAAGCAGCAAGGCTCTATTACTTATCTGATTACAGTCAGCAAGAAATCGCCAAGCAGCTTGACCTGTCGAGGCCAACGGTGTCTCGTCTGCTTCAGTATGCGAAGGAAAAAGGGTACGTCCAAATTACAGTGATGGACCCATTTGAGGATTTAAATGAGCTGTCCTTATTGCTGAAAGAAAAATATGATCTGCTCGAGGCTCATGTGGTATTTTCGCCAAAGGACGATTATCCAACGATTACGGATTACTTGAGCCGGTTTGGTGCAGATTATCTTCAGAATACGGTGAAAGACGGTGATATCGTTGGAGTGAGCTGGGGCACCACGATGTATCAAATTGCTCAAAAGATGCAACCTAAACAGGTAAAAGGGGTAGAAGTGGTTCAGCTGAAAGGTGGAATCAGCCATTCACATGTGAATACATATTCTGCGGAAACGATTCAGCTGTTTGCATCAGCTTTTCAAACGGCACCACGCTATTTGCCACTGCCTGTTGTGTTCGATAGTGCCGCCGTTAAAGAGATGGTTGAACAGGACAGACATATCCAGCGCATTATTGAAATGGGCAAACAGGCAAATATCGCTGTGTTTACTGTTGGGACGGTAAGAGATGAGGCGCTTTTGTTTAGGCTTGGTTATTTCCGTGAAGAAGAAAAGGCGCTGCTCAAGACATCCAGTGTCGGAGATATCTGTTCGCGTTTTTATGATCAAGAAGGACGCATTTGCAGTGAAGCGATTAACAATCGCACAATCGGTGTGGAGCTGGATGATTTGAGAACAAAAGAGCGCTCCATTCTTGTGGCTGGTGGACATCGAAAGATTGCCTCTATCCATGGGGCGCTGAGAGGAAAATATGCGAACGTATTGGTGATCGATCAGCACACAGCAAGAGCTCTTTTAAATGTCACAAAATAGATGAACAAAATTTCATAACTATATTTACAATTGTTCAATAGTCATTTAAGATGAAAGTATCATATTTAAAAGGAAGTGTGAATCATGACAATAGCAAAGCTCATTGATCATACAGCACTAAAACCAGATACATCTAAAGCTGCGATCATGCAGTTATTAGAAGAAGCAAAGACATACCAATTTGCTTCCGTTTGTGTGAACCCAACTTGGGTATCTCTTGCGGCGAAAGAACTAGAAGGAACAGGCGTTGATGTATGTACAGTCATCGGTTTCCCGTTAGGTGCAAACACCACAGCAGTGAAAGCATTTGAAACAAAGGATGCCATTGAAAACGGTGCAACTGAAGTGGACATGGTCATCAATATTGCGGCATTGAAAGATGGCGAATATGATGCAGTTGAACAAGATATTCGTGCCGTTGTAGACGCAGCAAAAGGCAAAGCCTTAGTGAAAGTCATCATTGAAACTTGTTTACTCACAGATGAAGAGAAAGTACGAGCTTGTGAACTTTCTGTAAAAGCTGGCGCTGATTTCGTCAAAACATCAACTGGATTTAGTACAGGCGGTGCAACAGCTGAGGACATCGCATTAATGCGTAAAACAGTTGGACCTGACATCGGTGTCAAAGCATCAGGCGGCGTGAGAACAAAAGAAGACGTAGAAGCGATGACAGCTGCAGGCGCAACCCGTATTGGTGCCAGTGCGGGCGTTTCCATTATTAAAGGGGATCAATCAGCTCCTTCTAAAGACTATTAATTCATACGATCCTATGGTAGGATAACAATCATGACTCATTAGATGATGAAAAAGTCATATGCGGAAGGATCTCGTTTCTGGGATTTTCTTCCGCAATTTGTTTGCGAAATAGGGTTTGTTCCATACAAGCACATTAATGTAAACGAATTCATTCAAGGAGGAAAAACATGAAATACGTCATTGGTATTATCGGTTTGCTGGTGATTCTCGCCATTGCATGGCTGGCAAGTAACGGGAAAAAGCGAGTGAAATTCCGTCCAGTCATTGTCATGATTGTACTGCAATTTATTTTAGGTTATATTCTGCTCAATACAGGTGTTGGGAACTTCCTAGTCGGGGGCTTTGCAAAAGGATTCCAAATGCTTCTAGGCTATGCTGGTGAAGGGATCAACTTCGTATTTGGCGGTTTAATGAATGATAATGCGTCAACTTTCTTTATCAATGTCTTGCTGCCGATCGTCTTCATTTCTGCCTTGATTGGTATCCTGCAGCATTGGCGTATCCTTCCGCTGATCGTACGCGGAATTGGGTATTTGCTTAGTAAAGTCAATGGAATGGGGAAACTAGAATCTTACAACGCCGTAGCGTCAGCGATTTTAGGTCAATCCGAAGTGTTCATTTCCATTAAGAAACAGCTTGGATTATTACCTCAACAGCGTCTTTATACATTGTGTGCATCTGCGATGTCGACTGTATCAATGTCCATTGTCGGTGCGTATATGCAAATGATTAAACCGGAGTACGTTGTTACAGCACTTGTGCTGAACCTATTTGGTGGATTTATTATTGCGTCTATCATCAATCCATATGAAGTGTCTAAAGACGAAGACATGCTTGAAGTCGTAGAAGAAGAAAGACAATCTTTCTTCGAAATGCTCGGCGAATACATTATGGATGGTTTCAAAGTAGCCATTGTTGTGGCTGCGATGTTGATTGGATTCGTTGCATTAATTGCGATGATTAATGGCATTTTCACAGCTGCCATCGGTGTTTCTTTCCAAGATGTACTTGGATATGTGTTTGCACCATTTGCGTTTATTGTTGGTGTACCATGGAGCGAAGCAGTACAAGCAGGAAGTATTATGGCGACCAAGATGGTGTCTAACGAATTTGTGGCGATGCAAATTCTTTCTGGCGATGCCTTCCATTTCACTGCTCGTACAGAAGCGATCATTTCTGTATTCCTTGTGTCATTTGCGAACTTCTCGTCTATCGGTATCATTGCTGGAGCCGTTAAGGGCTTGAATGAAAAACAAGGAAACGTTGTCGCACGCTTTGGATTAAAGCTGTTATTCGGTGCAACACTTGTCAGCTTCTTAACAGCAGGCGTTGTCGGTTTGATTTACTAAACTAAAGAAGGAATGGTGAAAACAATGAGAATGGTAGATATCATTGCGAAAAAACGTGACGGAAAAGAATTATCTTCAGAGGAAATTTCTTTCTTTGTCAAAGGTTATACGGACGGAACAATTCCTGACTACCAAGCAAGTGCCTTGGCGATGGCGATTTTCTTCCAAGATATGACGGATCAAGAACGTGCAGATTTAACACTTGCTATGGCAAACTCAGGGGACACAATTGACCTGTCTGCTATCGACGGTATTAAAGTAGACAAGCATTCAACAGGCGGTGTAGGCGATACAACAACGCTTGTACTCGCTCCTCTTGTTGCAGCACTTGATGTACCTGTTGCAAAAATGTCTGGGCGTGGTCTTGGACATACGGGTGGAACAGTCGACAAGCTAGAGGCAGTCAAAGGCTTCCACGTTGAAATTACAAAAGACGAGTTCATCGAGCTGGTGAACCGTCATAAAGTAGCGGTCATTGGACAATCAGGCAACCTGACACCTGCTGATAAAAAACTGTATGCCCTTCGTGATGTAACAGGAACTGTTAACTCCATCCCGCTCATTGCAAGCTCGATTATGAGTAAGAAAATCGCTGCTGGCGCAGATGCAATCGTATTAGATGTGAAAACAGGTGCAGGTGCTTTCATGAAAACACCTAAAGACTCTGAGAAGCTTGCAAAAGCAATGGTTCGTATCGGAAATAATGTTGGCAGACAAACGATGGCTGTCATCTCAGACATGTCTCAGCCGCTAGGATTAGCGATTGGAAATTCCCTTGAAGTGAAAGAGGCGATTGACACGCTTAAAGGCGAAGGCCCTGAAGACTTAAACGAGCTTGTGCTCACATTAGGAAGTCAAATGGTCGTTCTTGCGAAAAAAGCAGAGACACTTGATGAAGCAAGAGAAAAGCTAATTGAAGTCATGAAAAACGGCAAAGCACTTGAGAAATTCAAGGAATTTTTAGAAAATCAAGGTGGAGACGGCTCGATTGTAGATCAACCGGAAAAATTGCCACAAGCACCTTATCAAATCGAAGTGCCGGCAAAAGAATCAGGTGTGATCGCTGAAATCGTCGCAGACGAAATCGGTGTTGCAGCGATGATTCTTGGAGCAGGACGTGCAACAAAAGAAGATGATATCGACCTATCTGTTGGCATCATGCTCAACAAAAAAGTAGGCGATCGTGTAGAAAAAGGTGAATCTCTCGTGACGCTGCATGCAAATCGTGAAGATGTTGCGAATGTCATGGAGAAAATTTATGACAACATCCGCATCGCTGACCATGCTGATGCTCCGACTTTGATTCATACAGTGATTACAGAATAAAGAGAAAAAGACAAAAGTGATGAATCGCTTTTGTCTTTTTTTATGTAAATTTTAGGTAGCGCTTCTTCTAGATATGATAAGTTAGATGAGTGGGAGGGGATAAACCATGAGAATGCTCAAACTCATTCTCTTTATTTTTGTTGTCTTGATGATCATTGGATTTATCAGCTACTATGTGGGACCAACATCGACACCAAGTTCTTAAGGCGAGCAAAAGCTCGTCCCAGCGTGAAGACAAACCCTCGCATTCGGTGTCAGTCCTGCGCGCTGGTGCTCACGAATGTCAAATTCGCTCCGCTCCATTGCTCGTCCATCCTAGACTGCAAAGGTTTTCTTTCACGCTGAAAAGAAGACAAAGGGCTAAAATAAACTACACTTTAGCCCTTTGTCTACGGTCTGAGACGAGCAAAAGCTTGTCTTTTTTAATTGGAATAAAAAATTTCACTTTATGAAACAAACCTCTTGCAATCATGAAACAATGGGTGTATATTATTTGACGAGTCAATGATTGATATATCAACTAATTGATCTGAATAGAAAAGAGGGGATGGCATTGACTGCATTTTGCTCTGAAGAAGCAGAGGTATTATATCGTTTGCAGTGTGTGAACCGTATGATGGGTGTGAAGTTCGAAGCATGCACGGGCATCAGCCAATCAAGACTAGAGTTGCTATCACTGTTATTCCAAGCCGACGAAATCAGCCAATCCGATTTGCAGAAAAAAGTAAATATTGATAGTGCGGCTGTGACGCGTCACTTAAAACAGTTAGAAACAAAAGGAATGGTCACGCGCAGAAGAAAGCCGGAAGATAATCGAGTCACGCTTGTTCGTCTGACAGATGAAGGCAGAACAAGAATCGAAGCTTCTAAAAAAGAAAAAGAACGATTTATCTCAGAAATGCTTGAAAACGTAAGTGATGAAGAACGAAAGCTTCTCACTGATGTGCTCATCCGTATACAACAAAACATCGAGAAGATTCAAACAATCTAAAGGAGTGTTACACATGGCTACAACATTAAAAACAAACGATTTTATGGATATTATGAAAGGGCGCCGCTCCATTCGTAACTATGATCCAGCAGTGAAAATTAGCAAAGAAGAAATGACGGAGATTTTAGAAGAGGCAACAACAGCACCATCATCAGTGAATGCACAGCCTTGGCGCTTCATGGTCATTGACAGCCCAGAAGGAAAAGAAAAGCTTGCACCACTCGCAAAATTCAACCAAACACAAGTAGCTACATCATCAGCTGTCATCGCAGTGTTTGCAGATATGAAAAACAATGAATACTTAGAAGAAATTTATTCAAAAGCAGTAGAAAATGGCTACATGCCGCAGGAAGTAAAAGAAAGACAAATTGCTGCATTAACTGCACATTTTGAAGCTCTTCCAGAGCAAGTGAATCGTGAAACGATCTTAATTGACGGTGGACTTGTGTCAATGCAGCTGATGCTTGCTGCTCGTGCGCATGGTTATGATACAAACCCAATTGGCGGATATGACAAAGAAGTCATCGCTGAAACATTCGGCTGGGATAAAGAGCGCTATGTACCAGTTATGCTTCTATCCATTGGGAAAGCAGCTGACGAAGGTTATGCTTCTTACCGTTTACCGATCGATCGCATCACAGAGTGGAAATAATTTTTAAAAAAAGGGAGACGATCATATGATTATTATTCATGCAGGGATGACCATTCATCCAGAGAAAGAAAACGTATTTCTAGAAGAAATCAACGGTTTAATGAAAGCTTCACAGGAAGAAGCAGGCAATGTGTCCTACAAGCTTTTCAAGGATACAGAGAAAGAAAACACCTTTTTAATGGTAGAAGTGTGGAAAGATGAAGCAGCGGTTCAAAGCCATAATGCAAGTGCACATTTCCAAGCTTTCGTCGCAAAGGCAAAAGAATTTTTAGCCGCTCCACTTGATGTTGTTGCATATCAAGGAGAGCAGCTTTCATAGAAAAACAACAAACACCCTAGGCGTTTATAGCCTAGGGTTCTTTTATTTTCGACAATTCGTTCCACCTATTTCAATCTCGTATTGTGCATTTTCCACAAAGTTTCTGAAAATAAAATGTTTTTCGACTTAAGTATATTGGAATATGCTAGAATTAGATATTATTTATTACCAAATTAGGGAGGAACCAATATGAAAAAAGGGAAATGGACGAGCATCGCACTAACAGCTGTCCTCAGTTTAGGCACATTGACAGCTTTCAGCACCCCTCTATCTGCCCACACCTCAGAAAAGTCAACATCCTCAGATGGTGGTCATTATTCAGGTATTCCATTCGACGCAAGTGTTGTCAATGAAGACCGCCTCATCAAAGCCTTGAAAAAACAAGGAAAGATCAAAAAGAATGCCAATGAGGCAGAAACCCAAAAAGCATTAAAGAACTACTTAAAGAAAAAAGAAGAAGCAGCGATGAAACAAAGCGCAAGTACCTTAACAGAAGAACCTGAATTCCTAAAAGAATACAAACAAAATGTACATAATAAACTAGCCAAAAAGAAAAAGTTAAAGAAGCATAAAGGAAAAGAAGGCAATCAAGTAAAGCCGGTGAAAAAGGAAAAATATAAAGGCGACGTCCGTAATGATAAAGTTTTGGTCTTATTAGTAGATTTTAAAGATTATAAGCATAATAGTATTAAAAAAGAAGAGACTGATATGTACTATGACAAGTACGATCAGCAGCACTACCAAGACATGCTTTTCGGAAAAAATGGCTACATCGGTCCAGATGGTAAAAGAAAAGTATCTATGAAGCAGTATTATGAAAAGCAGTCCGGTGGAAGCTACACAATTAGTGGAACAGTAGCTGGATGGTATACAGCCAAGCATGAAGCAGCATATTATGGCGGGAACGTACCAGACGAATCAGGCAGTGACGGCAGACCGCGCGAATTGGTGAAAGAAGCCCTCGAAGCAGCGGCAAAGGATCCAAACATTGACCTTGGTGAATATGATCAATGGGACCGCTATGATATGGATGGGGACGGTGTTTATAATGAGCCTGACGGTATCATTGACCACCTCATGGTTGTACACGCTGGCGTAGGTGAAGAAGCTGGCGGCGGACAGCTTGGCTCTGACGCGATTTGGTCGCATCGCTGGTCACTTGGTGATGTATTTGAGATTCCAAACACTGAATCAGAAGTGGGTCAAGGCGGAAAGTTAGGCGCTCTAGATTATACGATTGAGCCTGAAGATGGCGCAGCAGGCGTGTTCACACATGAATTTGGACATGATCTTGGTCTGCCTGATGAATACGATACACAATACACAGGCAGAGGAGAGCCCGTTTCTTATTGGTCTATCATGTCAAGCGGAAGCTGGGCAGGTAAAGTACCTGGTACGGAACCAACAGGTTTTAGTCCATATGCAAAAGAAATGCTTCAAAACTTGCATGGCGGCAATTGGCTTTCTGGAAAAACCATTGATGGTAAGACATTAACAAAAAGCAAAACAGTTTTAATCGATGAAGCAGCAACAAAAGGAACCAACCATGATGCGGTTCGAGTCGATTTGCCAGATAAAGAGATTGTGGTCACTCAGCCCGCACAAGGGCAATATTCATACTTCAGCGGAACAGGTGACAATTTGAATGCTACCATGACGACATCAGGGATTGATTTGTCGAAGGGAAGCAAAGCCGAGCTTACGTTTAAAGCATGGTACGATATCGAAGAAGATTATGACTATGCGTATGTAGAAGTTCGTGAAACTGGGACAGACAAATGGACAACCATTGCTGGTAATATTACGAATGATCGAAATGAGGCAGGAGCGAATGAAGGCAATGGCATCGATGGAAAATCAGATGGCTGGGTAGATGCATCCTTTGACCTTTCTGCTTATGCAGGGAAGAAGATCGATCTGCAATTCCGCTATACAACCGATGCAGGATATTCACTGCCAGGTTTATTTGTAGATGATCTAAAGATTACAGCAGATGGAGCAAAAGTGTGGTCAGATGATGCCGAGGGAACGTCCACGTTCACTTTTAATGGATTCTCTCAATCTAATGGAAAACAATATGCCGCTCAGTATTATTTACTAGAATGGCGCTCTTATGCTGATGTCGATAAAGGCTTAAAGCATATCAAACGAGGAGCAAGTCTGATGAGCTATAATAACGGTTTGGTCGTGTGGTACGTCGATCAATCGTACAGTGATAACTGGGTTGGAAAACATCCAGGGAACGGCTTCCTTGGAGTCGTAGATGCAGATCAACAAGTGTTGAAATGGAGTGACGGCTCTATTGCAGCGACAGGTTTCCAAGTACATGATGCAGCATTCTCTTTGAATCCAAGCACGAAGCTGAATATTGATTATACAGCGACAACAGGCTTAACCTTAGAGGATCGCTATATCCGCCCAACGCGTACATTTAGTGATAAAAAGAACTATGTGAATCCAAATAACCCGGATGCAGGACGTGATGTGCCAACATACGGCCTATCCTTTAAAGTCGTCGGACAAAGTAAGGACCGTTCTGTTGGAAAGGTATTAATTTCTAAAAGCAACTAAACAAAAAGCCGGATTCTATCCATGAATCCGGCTTTTTGATACGTTAAGATATGGGTTTTTAGCGTATGGCTCGTCTTTGATCGAATGTTTGTTCTTTTTTATTTTGATATCCGAATGAAACCATTATATAATAGAGATTGGAAGGTTTTTCTTTCATTCAATGTTCTTTTTAGTTGTTAAAAAACCAAGAAAGGATGAGCGTTACCAATGAGTTGTGTCACTGCCAAGCAATTAAAGGTGATTCGAGGGACGATGCAGACTTTTTGCAGCCATTTAGAGTATGATGGCCACGGTAAGCTTCATATTAATACCATCATGGCTTTTATTAAAAAGGAATTTGGTGTAAGAAAAATGAAAGAAATTCCACAAAGTCGTTTTCATGAGGCGTTAGAGCTAATCCAAGACTTTGATTTATACACGGACAAAATACAAATACGAGACCGTCTATCAGAAAGGAATTCACTAAATTGAATATTTTAGCAATGATTTTAGTAGGAATTGTCGCTTTAGAGCACATTGTCATCATGTTACTAGAAATGTTTTTTATGGAATCAAAAATGGCGAAAAGATCTTTCAATCTGCCTGAACACTTACAAAAGGATCCAAATGTGAAAGTGATGTTTGCTAATCAAGGGCTATACAATGGCTTTCTAGCTGCTGGACTCATTTGGGGGCTCATTCTTGGTTCGAATACCGTAGGATATATGATTCAGCTATTTTTCGTTCTTTGTGTGTTCATCGCAGCAGTATTTGGCGGTGTGACGTCTAATAAATCGATTATCATCAAACAAGGGTTACCAGCTTTTCTTGCATTAATTGCACTTATCCTGGCTATATAATCCTATCAGAGTGATAGAAAACCTTTGCAGTTTAGGAAGGACGAGCATCGGAGCGAATTTGACATTGGTAAGCACTGAAGCACAGGACTGACACCGAATGCGAGGGTTTGTCTACACGGTAAAGCCGCCCTAGAGGGCGGCTTTTATCTTTTACGCATTCCCATCAAACGAATAATGGACGTAAGACAAAGGGCAACAGCGACAGCCAATATGATTTTTCCATACATGACGCCCGTAAGATTCATTAAAAAGACAGCCAATATGATACAGAGCGTGATGATAATCATCACAATCGAATAGGTTTTCATCTCTTTTTCCACTCCTTTTAAATTCCCTCTAGCGCAAGAGGTCTGTCAATTGTTTCTCATATTATATCATTTCATCACAATTTTACATGAAATTCCCTGTCAATAGAATGTGACAGAATGATTAGATTTGAAGTGAGGCTATATTTTTTAAAAAATCGGGTATAACATAAAGAGTTGTATCCAAGTCTGATTGCTTGATATTTAATTGTGCAAAATATAAAATAGTCACATGATAAATAGAAAGGATGATAAAGTTGAGCAAGAACGTTTTATTAGTATCAACAAGCAGCTCAGAAATGAACGGACACCCAACAGGCTTATGGCTTGAAGAATTAGCCGAGCCATTTCATATTTTTAAAGAAAATGGACTCAACGTGCAAATTGTTTCAATAAAAGGTGGAACAGTACCGATCGATAAAAATTCAATTCCTGAAGGAGTTCCAGCACAATATCAAGATGTGTATGAATTACTTCAAGACACAAAGGCACTGACCGATGTAAACCCAGCTGAGTATGATGGCATTTTCTTTGCTGGAGGACATGGCCCAATGATCGACTTTGCGTCCAATCAATTGGTTGCCGATGCGATCTTAGCGATTTCAGACAAAAATGGAGCCGTTGGGGCAGTTTGCCATGGCGTTTCTGCCTTTGTTGATGTGAAGGATCGTGATGGAAAATCATTTATCGACGGCAAGAAAATAACAGGATTCACAAATGAGGAAGAGGATGCTGTTCAGCTGACATCTAAAGTTCCATTTTTATTGGAAACAAAACTTCGAGAGCAAGGGGCAGCATTTGAAAAAGGCGATGCATTTGCGCCATTCGCTGTTGTAGACGGACAAATTATTACTGGACAAAATCCAGGATCAAGTGCAGAAACAGCACGCTTATTTGTCAAAACCATTGCATAAATCATCAAAAAAACCAGTCGTGACGCATACGGCTGGTTTTTTGTTATAAAAATTTCCTGAAAAGTCCAAAACAAGTATTAGAAAAATGGTAAAATAATCACAGGGTAAAAAACCCAAATTAGGGAAAAGGGGATGTTCCTGTGAGAGCATTTTATGTCAAAATCACCGCCGCCTTACTGTCTATTTTATTGGTCACAACAGGTTTATTTTCACCAGCAATCAAAGCAGAAGATGCACCAAAATCAAGTGAAAAAGTATCGCCACTGACTGAAAAAGCCATTCAGCAAGTGCAAGAGTCGTTTGAAAAGCAGGATAAAGGGACTGCGGTTCAACAGAAGGAAGTAAAAAAATCATTTAAAGTAGATAAGAAAAAGGGAATAAGTATTAAACGAAAAGCGGCTGCAGATGGAAAGATGCGCACGTCTGCCGTTCGCTCTATTGATGGACTAGCCATTAATCAATCGGCAGTTTTAAACGAGGAAGATCCAGTTGATTTATGGTTCTTAAGTACATCGTCCCCTCAGGCGCTCATCAGCCGGATTACCTCTCCAAATGCTGATTATTTCGTTCAGTTATTTGTTATTGATTATGAAGAAGGACAAGCTTATCCAACGGATCTGATTCAACCGGCAGGCAGTCTGCTTGCGTTAAGCAATTTACCAGCGGGGGATTATGCGTTTGGTATTACTAGCGGTGGAGACTTTGGAGACTCATATACATTACAGGTGAATGCAAAAAACCCACCAAATTTCACAGGTGCTGAATCCCTGTCATCAACATTGCAATACTTTGTTGCTTCGTATGCCAATGGGGATGTTTTCGCAAATGGTACAAAAGTGTATAACAAACAATCTAAGACCGCTGATTATAAATGGGAGCGTGTATTTTATTTCTCATATGATGGAAAATATCAACAGAGAACGCATTCTGTTGACAGTGTAAAAGTGAAAAGTATTTCGGCACCAGTATCGTACTCTGCTCCATATGCGAGTTCCTCTGAGGCCATTCTTGTCTACTTAGATGTGGAGACATTATTTATGTATCATGAATCATCGTTTGCTAGTGGGCAGTACTACCATAGCAGCTTTGTTGATACTCTCGGAAAGACAACGCCAAGGCGTTTAGACATTGATGACCTGACAAATTACGGCGATCATATTTTGGCTGTTGATTTAAAGACAGGAAAGCCAATTGATTTCTTCAGTGTCCTTAATTTCTACTATGCAGCAGGGATCGAGAAGCTGCCAACGATCAATACATTGAATTAAGATCGGCGGTTGACATCAAATCGCCACATGTGTAGAGTAAAGATAATTAAATGACAAAAGTCCACTAGGGGAGTCATGTATGACTGAGACAAGAGGAAATCTTGGACCCTTTGAACCTGATCTAGTTTGTACTAGCGGAGGGAAGTGGAGCTGGACCTTGTCTTATTCATGATTGAATCGATAAGAAGGCCGCTCCATTCGGGGTGGCTTTTTCATTTATTCAACTGAAAAAGAGGAGGCTTTTTTTATGACATTTTCAACCCAATTAAGGCAAGAAGCAGAACCATTATTTGAAGCGATTTATCAGCATCCGTTTGTGAGAGGACTCGCAGCAGGAGAACTTGAAAAGGAACAGATCATTCATTATGTCAAACAGGATGCAGAATATTTAAATGCCTTTATTAAAATTTATGCGGCAGCCATCAGCAGATGTACAGACAGAGAGGACATTACCTTTTTCCATCAACAAATGGCTTTTGTCCTTGATAGTGAGACACATCCTCATCAAAACCTTTGCCGAGTGGCAGGTGTCGCTTATGATGAACTGCAAGGTGCGTCTTTGGCGCCAAGTGCTCATCACTATATTCATCACATGCTGCAAGTCGCCGAGGAAGGGACGCTAGGAGAAATCATTGCGGTTTTGCTCCCTTGCCCTTGGACCTATTGGGAAATAGGCAAACGAATGCTTAAAGATGTTGAGCCCGACCCTGCCCATCCATTCTATGAGTGGATCACGTTTTATGGCGGGTTAACGGACTCTGTTACAGTGGAGCTTTGCAAACGGCTTGATCAGTGGGCGGAAGGAGCAAGTGAGAAGGAAAAGGAGAAAATGAAACAGCACTTCATCTTAAGCTGTCAGCTTGAGTATAAATTTTGGGACATGGCCTTTACTGTCGAAGAGTGGCCTGTCCAAATGGAGGTGCATTCTTCATGACATGGAAGATGAAAGAAGTCGTTCTTGCTGTCATTTTATCAGTGGCATGCGGAGTTATCTATTTAGGGTGGTCGACTCTTTATTTACCGATTACAGCCCTTGTCGGTCCAGCAGGAGGCAACATCATGTTCGGAATTTGGGTCATTGCCAGTCCAATCGTTGCTTACATTATCCAAAAGCCAGGCGCTGCCCTCATCGCAGAAACAGCTGCCGCTGCCGTGGAATTACTGACAGGCAGCCACTTCGGTCTTTCTGCGCTTTTGATTGGTGTATGCCAAGGACTTGGAGCAGAAATCGCCTTCGCTCTATTTGGCTATAAGCGATATCGCATGTGGACACTCATGTTGTCTGGTGCCTTTGCAGCAGTAGGGGCAATGGCATATAGCCTCATTGCCAATGGATTCGGCTATTACACGCCTCAAGTGTTACTCATGACACTTGTCACTCAAGTCATCAGCGGTATGTTACTCGGTGGTTGCTTGGCAAAGGTTGTGGTGGATGCTTTATCTAAAACGGGTGTGCTGAATCAATATGCCATCATGAAAGAAAAACGAAGTAAGGGTGACCAGCATGGATTCATTTCTCGCGTGCAGTAATCTCACTGTCCGTTTTTATGAACAGCCGAATCCCGTTCTTCATCAAGTATCTCTTTCTATTCAAAAGGGGGAAAAGGTGCTGATATTAGGACCAAGTGGAAGCGGGAAATCTACGCTGATTTCTGTGCTTGCTGGCATTATTCCAGAGCATATGGAAGCTGAAGTACAGGGAGAAGTGATGCGGCAAAGGCATACTGGTCTCATGTTTCAAGACCCAGATTCGCAGTTTTGTATGCACCGAGTCAATGAAGAAATTGCGTTTAGCTTAGAGAATCGATCTGTCCCTCGTGAACAAATGGATGACATGATTCAGCATCTCATGAAAAAGGTACAGCTGGATGTCGACCCAAATACAGATATTCATACCTTATCTGGCGGAATGAAGCAGCGGTTGGCGCTTGCTTGTTTACTAGCATTAGAGCCAGATGTCCTGTTCTTTGATGAACCGACAGCACAGCTTGACCCAGCAGGAAGAATGGAGATATTTCAATTACTTCAGCAGCTTTCGGCTGAACAGAATCAGACGATGATTTTTGTGGAGCATGTGTTAGACGGTGTCATCGAGTGGATGGATCGGGTGATCTTATTAGATCATCAAGGCCGTATCATAGCAGATGGAACGCCAAAAGACGTGATGAATACATTTGAGGGAGAAATGAAAGAGGCCGGCATCTGGCGTCCGAAAATATTTCCCGAGAAATGGTCCAATGTCTTACAAGATCCGTTTCATTCACTGAGTCAAACACTCTTGCAAACCTTTGAGGCGAGAAAAGAACGTCATGAGAAATTGTCATCAACAGATCGAGAGGTCATTATTCGCACAGATCATCTACAATTAAGCTACGGGAAAAAAAGCATTATAGATGACCTGCACCTTAATATAAAAGCAGGAGATTGGGTTGCGATCATCGGTGAAAATGGCAGCGGAAAAAGTACGTTTCTTAAACATGTCATCCGTTTAGAACCAATAAAGAAAGGTCACATTTTCTTAAAAGGAAAACACCTGAAAAAGTGGTCTGACCGAACATTATATGAAAAAGCAGGCTTTGTATTTCAAAATCCAGAACTTCAATTTATACAGGATACAGTGTTTGATGAAATCGCATTTGGTGGGAGACAGCGAAATTGGTCAGAGTCTGTGGTGCAAGAAAAAACGAATCAGCTATTGGTAGAGTTCGGCCTAGAGAAGCATAGAGATGCGCATCCTTTCACCTTAAGCTTAGGACAAAAAAGAAGATTAAGTGTTGCCACGATGCTTCTTTTTGATCAGGATGTACTCATTTTAGATGAGCCGACCTTCGGGCAGGATGAGAAAACGGCGAGGGAGTTAATCCGGCGTTTAAAAGAACGTCAACGACAAGGCACCACTATTATCATGGTCACACATGATATGGAACTCGTTGATGAGTGCGCTGATCAGGTGCTTGTTTTTCATCAAGGGGAGCATGTTTATGATGGTACGCCTTTTGATTTATTTTCTCATCAGGAACTTGTCACTTCCTGTGAGCTGAGAGTGCCGTTACATTATCGCTATATGGCTGAAAGAAAGGAAGTGATGACGATTGCAAAGTAATCACTCCTTTCTATCCACTCTAAACCCAGTCATGAAATTACTCGCCCATCTCCTTGCGATGTGCTGTCTGATGGCGATTTCTGATCCTAAAACGACGTTCATCATCTGGCTGTTTGCACTTGGAATTGGACTTGTCCTAGGCGGCTGGAATTTGAAATACCTCATCACCAGACTTGTACCTTATCTGCTCTTTTTCATTCTCGTGTTTTGGATGATCGCGGCCTTTGGCAAGGGAGATCATACAGTTTGGAAGTGGGCATGGTTTCATATCACGGAGGAGAGTTTAAGAAATGGGCTGACCATTTCTTTTAGAATGCTTGGGTTTGTGACATTTGGTCTCCTTTTTACATCAACAACTGATTTGACGGCCTTTATGATGAGCTTAATCCATCAATGCCGAATGTCACCCAAATGGGCATATGGGATGCTGGCAGGCTTCCGGTTTATCCCGTTGTTTCAAAGTGAATTGAAGCAAATGAAGGCTGCACATAAAATTAGAGGTTACAAGCAAAAAAACAGCTGGAAAGCCTTTATACGTTATGCACTCCCCCTTTTCACGCAAGGCGTACGGAAATCTGAACGACTAGCCATTGCGATGGAAGCAAGAGGCTTCACAGGGACGAGGGAGAGAACATATTATCATGTCATCAGCACTTCATGGATCGACTGCATGTATCTTTTTTTCATCGTCATCAGTGTGTTGATATGCATGTTCTTTTTTTAAAAACAGCCACATTCTCTTGATAGAATGTGGCTGTTTTATATGTCTTAGGTCATTTGGTTGATATTAGTACACATTGCAGGCTGTAATAGATCATATAAAGAACCGATAAAGAGAGTGTACTGAGAAAAAGAGAGGATGAACGTGAGCGAATGTCACAGAGAATTGATAACATAATAGACGCTTTACCAATCGTTGGACTAGCTATGAGAGAGCAGCTAACCTTTTCTGTATTAGGGAAAGAGAAGGTTCTTTATTATCAGCAGCACGGGAACATTGACTTAGGGTTTCAAGCAGGGGATGTTGTAGCTCCCGGGTTCCAAAACTTTTCGATGTTGAAAAATGGGAGAGAGCCATCATTTATCCAGATTCCTAAAGAGGTGTACGGTATTCCTATGGACATCGTCGCCGTCCCGATTAAAGATGACAATGGTCAAGTAATCGCTGCCTTCTGTGTAGCATATGACCAAACGAATCAACAACGATTAGAACACATTATGACGGAAAGTAACGATGCTTCCGAAAAACTAGTCGCGATGGTACAGCAAGTGGCTGCACATTCAGAGGAACTACAAGCGACAAGTGAACAAATTCTACAAAATACAAAAACCACTGTCGAAAATTCCTCTAAAATCAACCAAGTGTCTAATCTCATCAAAGGTATCTCTGATCAAACGAACTTACTTGGACTCAATGCATCCATTGAGGCTGCAAGAGTAGGTGAAGCAGGAGCAGGCTTTGGGGTGGTTGCTACAGAAGTGAGAAAGCTGTCTACTCACGCGAAGCAAGCAACGACTGATATTGAAACAGCGCTAAAAGATGTGCAAGGCTCTATCAAAGGAATGGAAGAAGAAATAGCACAAATCGTGGCTTCTTCTGAACATCAAGCAGAACTCGTTGGCACTTTCACAAAAATTATTGAGGGGCTGCACGAAACGAACGAAACGATGAAATCATTGGCAACAGACTTAGTGAATTATCAAGTGAAATAAATAAACGAATCACCAAACCTCCAGCCGTATCGGAGGTTTTTTAACGTGTTAAAGTGAGTGTTTTGTCATGATATTGACGGGTTTTTCACTGACAGGGAAGTTACACTTCTGTATGATAGAAAAAGAGAGACCTGTTTTGATCATTAGACCTATTCATAAGGAGGAAGACCATCTTGACACAATCAGCAAAGCTGCAAGAAGTACTTGCGCCTTACCGTCCATTGCTAGATCAAACCGAAAAACCACTGATTCAATTACAGATAAAACAAGGAAAAACAGGACCATATGACAGCAAAATAGCAGGTGATCCTTATTTCCCAAAAAACGACGAATATCCCGTTGATGGAGAAGGCCATCCTATGAAGCTGCTGGCACAAATCAATTTCGGCCAGCTGCCAAAGCTGAAAGGTTACCCAGAAACAGGACTTTTGCAAGTGTTTATTTCTGTACATGATGATCTTTATGGGATGAATATTGACCAAAAAACAGAGCAAAAAGATTTTCGGATCAAATTTATTGAGGAACCTTTCTTAGCTGAAGAAGACTTATTGACTGATTTTTCATTCGTGAAAATTCCTGACGATTTTTATTTTCCAGTTACGAAGGAAGGTGCGATTACAGGTGAATTATCAAGCGAAACGATCAGTGTAGGAGATTTCCGCTTTGAAAAAGTCACAGGAAAGCAAAGCTGGGATCTATTCGAAGATGCTGTTGGTATTGATGGTGATGAAGCAGATCAATTGCTAGATGAATTTTATGAGACAGCAAGTGGTTTTGGCCATAAAGTTGGCGGATACCCAGGTTTTACACAAGAAGACCCGCGTACCTATGTAGACCAAGAACATACTGTGCTATTATTGCAAATTGACTCAGATGATGAAGTGGACATGTTGTGGGGAGATTGCGGCATTGCTAACTTTTTTATCAAACCAGAAGACCTCAAACGAAAACATTTCGAAGATGTCGTCTATAACTGGGATTGCTCCTAATTTTGTAAAAAACACTCTTTTTGAAGAGTGTTTTTTGTCTATTTTTAGCCTTTTTGCCCCTAAATCGTCATTTCTGAGAGGTAATATGTCATTCTTTCTAGTTGACCGTATCAAAAAAAATGTAAAATCATCTTAAAGTCCTCTTTTTTGAAAATAATAATAAAATGACATATCAATCAACAATGAAATGCTCGAAAAAGCGGAATGTACTGGGGGGGATCAATTGATCATTTCGAAAGTAATCAACAATAATGTGGTCAGTGCGTATGATGACGAGCAACATGAGCTGGTCATTATGGGCAGAGGGATTGCGTTTCAAAAGAAAAGCGGAGACCCGATTGAAGAAGAACGTATCGAAAAAGTATTTTCCATTCAAAATAAAGATATATCAGAAAAATTCAAAACCCTGCTTTATGATATTCCGATCGAGTATATGCAAGTGTGTGAGGCAATTATCGATCACGCAAGAACGACCCTTAACAAAAATTTAAATGACAGCATCTATGTCACATTAACGGATCATATTACCTTTGCTATTGAACGTCATCAAAAAGGAATGGACATTAAAAATGCCTTGCTTTGGGAAATCAAACGGCTGTACAAAGAGGAATTCATGTGTGGTGTAGAAGCGATTCGGATCATACAGGACAAGCTCAACATCCATCTTCCCGAGGATGAAGCAGGCTTTATTGCGATGCATATTGTCAATGCAGAACTGAATGAGGAAATGCCGAATGTCATTCAAATTACAAAACTGATTCAAGATATTTTGAACATCGTAAAGTATCATTTCCAAATTGATTTGGACGAAGAATCATTAAATTATTTCCGTTTTGTCACGCATTTGAAGTTTTTTGGACAGCGTCTGTTTAACGAAACACAAATGGAAAATCAAAATGAGTTTCTGTATGAAGTGGTAAAGGAAAAAAATACAGCCGCTTTTCAATGTGCGGAGAAAATTAATGACTATGTTCAAAAAGAATACAACCGAAGTCTCATATAAGATGAGATGTTATACTTAACTTTGCACATCGATCGAGTCATAAAAAGAAAATAAATCAAAAAGAAAGCGTTGACATATCGAAATTAACATGCTAATTTATAACTATAAACTTAATAACCCACAATCTTTTAGGATTGTTACTGGTCAAACAGGCAAAACCTAAATCATTGTCCCTATCTTTGATAAGGCATGATTTAGGTTTTTTGTATCTAAAGGCTTATAAAATTGAATAACGATCAATCGCTATGAAGGATTGTTACTGGTTAAGCAGGCAAAACCTAAATATCGATTAATGTCTGAATCGCTATTTTTCGGGCATTAATGGATGTTTAGGTTTTTTCTATATCAAGATGAAATCAACGATTGGAGGGTAACACAATGAACCACAAACAAACAGCAAAAGAAGTTCTAGAGCTTGTCGGCGGTGAAAAGAATGTAAAGCAAGTCACGCACTGTATGACAAGGCTCCGCTTCAACCTATACGATGAAAGCAAAGCGGATAAAGAGAAGCTGCAATCAACAGACGGCGTCATGGGCGTGAATCAAAGCGGCGGTCAATACCATGTCATTATTGGCAACGACGTATCAAACGTCTATCAAGCAATGATTGCTGATTCTGGGCTATCAGCCGATGTGAAATCAGGCGGTTCAGAAGAAGCTTCAAAACAAAATGTGATTTCTAAACTTTTCGATTTTATCTCTGGTGTCTTCACACCGATTCTTCCAGCCATCGCTGGAGCTGGTATGATCAAAGGGATCTTGGCATTAATGCTGACGTTCCAATGGATCTCAGATAAAAGCAGCACATATGCGATTTTAACAGCTATCGGAGACGGAGCCTTTTACTTCTTACCGATTCTGCTCGCTGTAAGCGTAGCCAAAAAAATTGGCACAAATCAGTATATCGCCGCTGCCATTGCAGCAGCCGCACTGCACCCGCAGTTAACGGCTTTACTAGGTGCAGGAAATACAGAATTTCTAGGCTTGCCAGTGGTTGCCGTTGTGTACTCTTCATCGGTGATTCCAATTCTACTCACGATCTGGCTCGGCTCATATGTTGAAAGATTCGCGGAAAAATATAGTCCGAAATCACTAAAAATCATTCTTGTTCCAACAGTTACACTTCTTGTCGTGGTACCAGTTATGCTCATCGCGGTTGGACCGCTTGGTGGGATTATCGGAAATGGCCTTTCAGGTGGAATTGATTTATTGTTCAAACATGCAGGTATTTTGGCCGGACTCTTAATCGGTGGCTTTATGTCACCATTGATCATTACGGGCATGCACTATGCACTACTTCCAATCATGATCAACAACATTACATTAAACGGTTTTGACTTCATTCTTCCAATGATGTTTGTAGCGAATATGGCACAAGCAGGCGCAGCATTCGGTGTCTTCTTAAGATCAAAAAACAAAACATTCAAATCATTGGCGATGTCTACAAGTATCACTGTGTTAATGGGTATTACTGAACCTGCTATGTATGGTGTGAACATGCGATTGAAAAAACCGTTCCTTGCAGCCCTCATTGGTGCAGCAGCAGGCGGCGTGTTCATGTCTATCTTCAAAGTAAAGTCATATGTGATATCAGGATCAGCAGGTCTTCCAGGTCTCCCAACGTTCATTGGACCGACATTTGTTTACTCCATCATTGGATTAGTGATCGGCTTTGTTGTAGCAACCATCATGACACTTGTTCTAGGGTTCAAAGATGTACCAGTGAAAGATGATACAAAAGCAGACAAACCAGAAGAAAAGAAAGACACAGTAGCGCTTCAAAATGAAGTGGTACAAAGCCCGCTTGAAGGTCAACTAAAGCCGCTCAGTCAAGTAAATGATGCAACATTCTCTAATGAAATCATGGGTAAAGGAACAGCCATTGTCCCAACAGTTGGACGTGTAGTAGCCCCGTTCAACGGCAAGGTTGAAACCATTTTCCAAACGAAACATGCCATTGGTTTAAAGAGTGATCAAGGCACAGAGCTTCTCATCCATGTGGGGATTGATACAGTAAAACTTGGCGGTAAACATTTCACAAGTCATGTGCAGTCAGGTGATCTCGTTCAAGCAGGAGATCTGCTAGTTGAATTTGATATCAAGGGCATTCAGCAAGATGGCTATGATGTAACAACGCCAATTATCGTCACCAACACAAATGATTTTGCACAAGTTGATGCGAAAACAGATGGGGCGATTACAGTAAAAGAGACATTGCTTACAGTCAGTGTAGAAGAAAATGAGGAGGGCATTCAACATGACCAATTTAGAAAAAACATTTCCTAAAGGTTTCTTATGGGGCGGCGCAGTAGCCGCCAACCAAATTGAAGGCGCTTATAACAAAGATGGAAAAGGCTTATCGACAGCGGATGTATCACCACACGGTATTATGCACCCATTCGATGAATCAATGAAAGACCTTAACTTATATCATGATGCGATCGACTTCTATCATCGTTACAAAGAAGATATTGCCCTGTTTGCAGAAATGGGATTCAAGTGCTTCAGACTATCCATTTCTTGGCCACGTATTTTCCCAAATGGCGACGATGCGGAACCGAATGAAGCGGGCCTCGCTTTCTATGAAAAAGTATTTGATGAACTGCATAAGCATGGAATTGAGCCAGTTGTCACGATCTCTCACTATGAAATGCCACTTGCACTTGTGAAAAACTACGGCGGATGGAGAAACCGTAAGCTTGTGGGTCTTTATGAAACATACGCTAAAACATTGTTCACTCGCTTTAAAGATAAAGTGAAATATTGGATGACCTTCAATGAAATTAACGTCGTCTTACATGCTCCATTCACAGGGGGCGGCCTTGTATTTGAAGAAGGCGAAGACGAGAAAAGCATACAATATCAAGCAGCGCATCACCAATTTGTTGCAAGTGCTCTAGCTGTTAAAGCAGGACACGAAATCATTCCAGATGCGAAAATCGGTTGTATGATTGCAGCGATGACAACTTATCCGTACAGCTCAAGACCAGAAGATATGTTTGCTGCGATTGATCAAGATCGTAAAACATTGTTCTTCTCAGATGTACAGGCAAGAGGCTATTACCCTGGATACATGAAACGTTATTTCCTGGAAAATAACATCAACATTGAATTCCAAGACGGTGACGAAGACATTCTAAGAAACCATACAGTCGACTATATCGGCTTCAGCTATTATATGAGTTTTGTGACAAGTACAGATCCAGAGGTTCTTGGACAAGTGACTGGTGGTAACCTATTTGAAGGCGTGAAAAACCCTTATCTAGAAGCAAGTGATTGGGGCTGGCAAATTGATCCAAAAGGACTTCGTACAACACTAAACCAACTATATGACCGCTACCAAAAACCATTGTTTATCGTAGAAAATGGATTGGGTGCTGTGGATCAAGTAGAAGAAGACGGCTCCATTCAAGACGATTACCGAATTGATTACCTAAGAAGTCATTTGCTTGAGGCAAGAGAAGCGATCGCAGACGGTGTTGATCTGATCGGCTATACAAGCTGGGGCCCAATTGATCTTGTTTGTGCATCAACAGCTGAAATGAAAAAACGCTACGGCTTCATTTATGTCGACCGTGATAATGAAGGAAACGGTACATTAGATCGAAAGAAAAAGAAAAGCTTTGATTGGTATAAACAAGTGATCGCGACAAATGGAAAGCATTTAGACGACTAAATAGAGAAAATATTGTTTGGTTTCTTTGAGAACACACGGTTTCATAAAACGATGAAAACAATTTGAATCGAGGCATTATCATTCTTTAGGTGTCACTTTGGAATGATAATGCTTTTTGTTTTATGAAAAAGACAAAATTGTACAAAAAATAAACCACACTTTAAATTTTTGCGTGGTTCAAATAAATCATATGATCTTTCGAATATATTTATTTATGCTTTTGGAGAAGAGCTTTGATCTTCAAAAAGTGGTTTCAATTCGATAATATCAAGTAATACTGATTCTTCAAGTCTTTCTTTTATATCTCTAAAGTCTTGATTATTTTGAGATAAAATATCTTTTATGGATTTGATACCATTGATTTTACTTAAAAAAGTAAACCATTCATAATCATCGCGTGAATCAACAAGGTATTCAATGCTATTATTAATAGTGATATATAATAAGTTATCCTCTTGTAAAGGCATTAAAATATCTATGTTTTCTTTTAGTATTGGAACGTGTAATGTATTAATCGTGAGAGCTTTGTCTTGGCTTAAATTTAACTTGTGTATATTTATTCTTGGTGGAATACTAATTTTATTTGTGTCCTTAACTTTTACAGATAAATCACTAGACATTTGTTCTAACATTCCCATATTGATTAACCGTGTTAAGAACTCAATATTTTCTAAGTCGTGATGATTTTCAATGGTTTTTGCAAATTGATAGATGGAATCTATATTAACAAAATTATTTTTATTAAAAGCGTAATCAATTATTTCATAATTATTCTTCTTTAAGATATTTAAAATTAAATTTCTAGTAGACTTAACCCCTTTTCCATAAAAAAATGGAACTTTAGGTCTCTTTACTAATGTTTCGGGAATGTCTGTATATTTTAGAAGACCTTCTCTAAGTATGTTTTTATCAAAAAAAAGATCAGCATACTTGTTTTCTTCAACACCAAGTGTTAGTTCAATGAGATTGTGGTCTAAGAAAGGAACCCTATTCTCTATATGGTTACCAGCAGCAATTCTGTCTTCCAACCAGCAGTTATACATCTGAATATCTCTATATTTGGAATAAACATAGTTTAAGTAAGGATTATTTTTGGTGTTAAAAAAGTTATTTTTTAATAAATTTCCTTGAAATAAATTATCCCATGTATTAATTGGGTCGTTCAGTAAATTCATTTCTTTGTTTTTATCCAAAATCTTTAACGATTGCATGAAAGTGGGCCAGGCTGGATCTCTTTCAGAAAAAAGTTGGCTATATCCTCCATTGAATTCATCACTACCTTGACCAGTTAATATAACTTTTATATTTGGATTGGAGTGTTTTGCGAATTTATGGAGATGATATTTATAGAGTTGCTCGGCACTACAATAAGGGCTCTCACATAACCATAAAAGAGATTTCCAATCATCGATACTATAGTCCATAGTATCCTCATTAAAATCAGCAAAATGTTCATTAAATTGATAATGCTGTGCGGCTTTTAAAGCATACTCTGCATCCCCGTTAACAATGGTACTTCTACTTACAACAGAAAAGCTGTTGATCTCTATATGTTTTGCTGCAAAATGCCCTATTGACACAGAATCAATACCACCACTTAAAAATAGACCTATATCTACATCACTCATTAAACATTTTCTTGAAGAAGAGTCTAAAAGATTTATATATTTCTCTATGATTTTATTTTTGGATAGGTGATGTATAGGAATTTTGGTGATGTTCCAGTATTCTTTTGTATTCACTGTTTTATTTCTGAGGTTCACTTCGATGTAATGTCCACCTGGTATATTTTCAATCCCCGAAAAAAAGCTCCCCACGGGCGTTATATTATTTGAAACATGCCCAGCTAACCAAGAATCACTTAAAGCTTCCATCCAATTAAATGTGCGTGGACAATCAGGATATTGCAATAAAGCTTTAATTTCTGATGCAAAGATAATACGTTCTCCCGTAAAGTTATAAAACAAAGGTTTAATACCAAACCTATCTTTTATAAGATAAAGCTTCTGTTGAACTTTATCTAGAATAGTGATTGCAAACATTCCATTTAAAAAATTCAAGAAATTTATTCCATAATCTTCATATAAGTATAATGCTATTTCACAGTCTGACCTGCTACGGAAAGCTCGTTTTCTTTTTAGTTTGCTTTTTAGATCATGATGATTGTATATCTCACCATTAACCATGACAATAATAGATTCGTCATGATTAGCAAAGGGCTGATCACCATGAGTAATATCATTTATGGCAAGTCTACAAAATCCGAATGCTTCTCTTCCATTTATATGATAAAAATCTCCATCTGGGCCTCTGTAATTGATTTCTTCCAACATGTTTTTCATAGAAAGGACTTCATGTGAAATAACATCATAATGAAATTTAACCAATCCAACTATTCCGCACATAAATGATCATTCCTTATTATTAAGTTGAATTTCTCCATTATTATCTACTATTTTTCGTCTATTTATTTTCGCTTCTATAATTACAATAAGCATTGAGCAGAGAAAGAAAACAGTAGAGGTGACACCAATCATCTGATATCCAGATACTGATATTTCTGTATTCGTTGTTGATTGTATGATTGGAGCAAACAAGACACCCGCTACGCTTGCGGTGGTAAATTGAACCATCTGAAATAACCCCATATAGGTTCCTGTTTCAGTTTTTGGCGAAGAAGTTAAGGCTACTTTATTTTGAGCTGGCAGAACCATTACAGCACCGATACCACCTATAATGAACACCAAGATAAAATATACATAATGAAAAGAGTTTTCACCGGGGAGAATGCATCCAATACTATATATTGATAATAAAGTTAGACCAAATATCATTGTTTTATTTAGTGACTTATCCACGCGTCTCCCACCCCAAGCACCTAGTGAAATCATCACAATAGGGCTTGCAAGTAATACCATGCCTACTACACTGGCTTCATAGCCTTGAGACATCCTAAAATAAATTGGGGTAAACGTAGCAATAGCATTTATGGATAAGAAAATAAAAAAACCTCTGAGCGCATTGATCAAAAATGGCCTATTACTCCATAAATCTTGGGGGATGATTTTAGTTTGGACTTTATTGAAAAATTCAACATACAAAAATGAAGCAAGACCTGTAAAACCAAATAAAATCCAAATGTCACTTTCACTAATAAATATTGCTTGAATGGATATAAAGGTTAAAAGTAAGCTTAAAGTTCCTACTATAGGTAAATTTCCAAAAATAAATTTAGTTGACTTTTCAATATTAGGAACTAGCATTAACCCTAGAGCAAGTGCTATCAATCCAATGAGCCCTAGTAACAAAAATATCATTTGCCATTTCATACTCTGTATAATCAAACCGCCTAACGATGGACCTAACAGCGCTGATGCGGCCATCACTGAACCTTGTAATCCGAATGCCCAACCAATTTTATCTTCACTAAATATGCTTCTAATAAGCACAGCTTGTACTGGAACAATCATAGCATCAGCTAACCCTTGAAAAGATTGCCCTACCAAGAACATTCCCCAGCTAGATGAAAAAGCACTAAGCAAACAAGAAATAGTGAATAAACTTAATCCTATTAAAAACATTTTTTTTACATTAGTCATTTTAGCCATTATGCCAAAAAAGGGCATGAAAACTCCGAAGAAAGACCAAAAAACGATGTTTCTCCACTGTACGACTTCATAATCAATATTATAAAATTGAACTAACTCAGGATAGGCTATAAATAACATGGTAATACTCATCGAACTAGCAAATACTCCTAGTGAAATCGCAATAACAATCAATCTGCTTTTTATAGTCATCGTATCAACCTTTTTTCAAATTCTAATTCATCTTTGACATTTATTCCGTAATTTCCTATAGAGGGAATTGTCGGCTTAAGCATTCTTGCTTTATCAATTGCACCGATATAGATATTTTTGAAAGAATATCCCTTCCTTTGATAAAACCTAATGGCATTTAAGTTATCATTACTAGTGATTAAATTAATAGATTGTATATTTTGTGTTTTTAGATGTTGTTCTAACTCAAAAAGCAATTTACTGCCAACCCCATGGTACTTTTCTAGAGCCTCTAAAGTCAGGATTTCCGCCTCTTCTTTGAATATTTTGTAAACTAATATTCCTACTATAGTATCTCCACGTTTAGCCAACATAATGTTTTCATTTAAAACATTATAAGTTGTCCCTTTAGACACCATAGTCGTTCCACCCCAATGTTCATTGAAAAAACATGTTAACCACGAAAAGTCTTTTGAACTTGGCTGAGTTACTGTCAATTCTTCTGAAAGAGAACATTTTTTTGAAAGCTGGATATGAGCTATTTCGTTGTCAGTCGCTTGATCCTTAGAAAAATTGATTGAGATACCTAGTTTTTCGGCGTTTATTTGAGCAAGTTTTTGTGCGTAGTTCGAAAAATCTTCAGGGTCAATACCAAAATAAAAAAAACTTTCAGGTGGATTCTTTTTGTACCACAATTTGCTACTGATGACATATTCGTTTTGTTTTGTTTCAGTTATGTTGATATCATCATATAATAGTGCTCTTCCTTCAATAAACTCTACGACAAATTCATCTAATTTGTTTTGAGTAAATAAACGGTTTTTTTCTTGAAAATATCCTATTGCACTTAATTTACTGTGAATCCAATTAATTAAATCATCCTCGTTTAGTTCATGATCTCTTGCTAGTGCAATTAGCATTGCAATGTAATTAACGATTGTTTTGCTTCTCTTAGTTGAAATGTTTTTATAGATGTTTTCTAGAATATCATCATTCAGTTTATTCATTTTACATATACAACTTCCTTTTCAATTAATTGTTTACTCAATGCTTGCAGGTCTTCGATACATGTTTGAACATCTGTATCATATTCTTCAGCAATTTCCGTTACTATTGAAATAAACTCTCTTTGCCCGTCAATTCGTTCATAAAAATCAGCTGCGACTTGATTTAGGGACATGCCCGGTTCGATAATGATACCTTTTAAGTACTTTCTTGTAACATTATCAGGATTTTTTACGAGAATTGTATTATTTTCCATTGTGATTCCCTCCATTCTTTTTTTCTATAACAAGGTACCAAGATTGTGGCTTTGGCTCGTTTGTATCAGTACTTGTTGGAATATCTCCAATTTCATCAATAACTTCCATAAACTCTTCAATAGAGAACTCTAAAGGTTGGATTGAATAATTTGAAATACCTGCGCGTGTAAGCATTTCACCTACATGTTTTTCAGTGTAGCTTTCTAGGAAGGCTTCCTCTAAAATACTTATATACTTTGGGTCTATTTGTTTTTTCAGGCTATTCAAAGAGAGTAATGATATAGGGTGAGTATCAATAATGATGATTTTACCCCCTGGTTTTAGCACTCTATAGCACTCTTTTAATCCCTTTACTGGCTCTACCCAATGATGTAGACATGAGTAAGAAACTAGTGCATCAATCGACTCATTTGCATACGTTAATGCATGAACATCTTGTAATTCAAAGATCACGTTTTTTTATTAAGACATGTATTTATTTGATTTTGTGCTAGTTCTAACATTGTTTTATTAATGTCAGTAGCATAGATAGTCGCATTTGAATTGTCACATAAATAATGTGTTAAATAACCGGGGCCAGTTCCCATATCAACAATGGTCTCTTCAGTACCTGAAAGGGTATGATTTAAGATTTTATTACCTATCAAAGGATATATGTATAGTTGATTTTCTTTGACAAAATCATTATATAAATAACATTCATCATGAGTCAGCAAAGATTGTACACTCCTTTCATAAAGTGTTAGGGTATGAAAAACCAGTTATTAATGTCCACCAGCAACAACTACATTACGAATCTCAATAAGACGTGGAGTTTTATAAACTTTTTTCATGTGATTCACCTCTTTTACTGTCCTTTTAAAGGGTTTTATTGGATTAATGTCCACCAGCAACAACTACATTACGAATTTCAATAAGACGTGGAGTTTTATAAACTTTTTTCATGTAACATTCCTCCTATATATGACTTAAATTTCTAATTCATACCCTAACAAAAGTGATAATAGCATATTATTTATATTTTTTTCAATATTCAAACAATGATTTTTTTGACAAATTTTTATGTTTATAAAGTAATAGTGATGAGTAGATCGATGTTGCAAATAGAGTGAGAGTTTGTGGAAAAGAAATTGGAGAAATAAGAAAGATGGCTAGAATCATGGGTTATTTTAATCTTGAGAGGCGTTCATGGTTTTAGAGGGTTGTATATCCACTAAATTTGAATTCTAAATGGAATAGGATAATCTTTTAGGTTTGTGATGATTATGTGTACTAACAATCGTATAGGAATAACACCTTTAATATCCATTTGTGCATAGGTCTTTTAAATGTAATTCTGTCGTTCCTTGTATATATATTATTTTTATTGATATCTCTTGAACATCTATTTGTTTTTATCTGAATGTTATGATTACTAGTTGAAATTGAATTTTCTTTTTGTATAATTATATTTGAAAATATGAGCATAGGAGGTAAATAATGAGAACAACAAGTGGCAACATATTAGATGACGTTTTAAACGAGATGAGTTCTGATGAGTTTTTAAATGAATATTGGCCAAATCATTTTTTACATAACAAAGGAAATTTAGAACGGTTTTTTTCAGTTCCTGGAATCGAAAATATATCCAGTTTGGAGAATATTCTAAAGATATATAAAAATCCAGTAATGGTTGTTGGAGATGCAATAATTGAGGAGACAGGGGGGATCCTTAACAAATTTTTAGTTCCACCTGAAGAGGCAATGAGTTGGTATGAAAGAGGAGCTGCCTTAGAATTTGATTTCACAGATATATTTATACCAGAGCTTCGTGAATCTATTAGTAAACTAAGGTCACTTTTAGGCTTGCCTGAGGGAACAATGGCAAAAGCAGTATTGTACGCTGCTAAAGAATCAGCTGGATTTTCAGCACATTTTGATGCGTATTGCAATTTCATTTTTCAACTTAAAGGGAAAAAGAAATGGAAGTTGGCTGAAAATTTTAATACAGTGAATCCACTTCAACATTATGAATTAATTGAGGCTCCTCATTTGCCAGATCCATTAAAGTCGTATTGGAATGGTGATTTTCCTGATGAAAATTTATCTAATGGAAGGGAATTGATTTTGGATACGGGATCATTTTTATTTCTTCCAAGAGGTTGTTGGCATTCAACTAGTTCTTCTGAAGAAACCATTGCATTAAACTTTACCTTCGGTCAGCCAGCTTGGCTAGATCTAATTTTAATAGAATTAAGGAATCGATTGATTCAAAAAGACGAATGGAGAGAACTCGTTAATATTGATCTTTTGGATGAAAATGAACGAAAAAAGGTAGAAGAAAAATTAAAATCAATGATAAATAATTTGCCAAACGATTTCAAGGGAATTTCAGTAGGGGATATACTGGCAAGAAAGAAAGATGACTTAGATGTATATCAATCTACACAACTTGTTGTAAGACAACTTATGAGTATAAAAGATGGTTTTTAAGAAGATAACTTATATTCATTTTCTTCTTAACTCTACTATAGAAGTATGACGATTAAACTTAATATAATGTTGATAGAGATGACAAAAAATAAAGAACCGCCAAAAAAGCGGTTCTTATTATGACGGTAAGCTTTTTCTGCAGATCTTCGCCTATTTCCACACTTGATCCGCAATCTCAATCACATGACGCAGCTTTTCCCATTGCTGTTCTTCTGTTAACAAATTGCCTTCCTCTGTTGAGGCGAATCCACATTGTGGGCTCAAACAGATTTGGTTGATGTCCACATATTGTGCCGCTTCCTCGATTCTTCTTTTGATCTGATCAACGGGTTCAAGTTCCCCATACTTTGAAGTGACAAGACCTAGTACGATTTGAAGGTTTGGATTTTTCACATAACGAAGGGGTTCGAATCCGCCAGAACGGTCATCGTCGAATTCTAAGAAGAGACCATCCAAATCGAGACCCGCAAAAATCGTTTCTGCTGCTGCTTCATATCCGCCTTCAGCTGCCCACGTCGATTTAAAGTTACCACGGCAAATGTGCATAGTGATCACCAAATCCTCTGGTCGATCGGCAACCGCTTCATTGATTGTCTTCGCAAACGATTCACGCAGTTCATCTTCCTCGCGGCCAAAGGCTTTGATTTGTTCATGTCCTTTTTCAGAAAAGAACACAGCCCAAGCTGTATCATCTAGCTGTAAGTAACGGCAGCCTGCATCATAAAAAGCACGAATGGCTTTTTTATAAGCTTGTGCCACGTCATGGTGAAAATCTTCTAAGCTGTCGTACACACCTTCTTCAAGCTTTCCACGGAAAAAGAGCATATTCGGACTTGGAATCGTCATTTTAGCCGTATGGTCACCCGCGATGCTGTGAAGGAAGCGATAATCCTCCAGCATTGGATGATCAGTAAAATCAATCTTACCTGTTACTTTGATGCCTCTGGCTTTTGTTGTCGTATTGTGGAATTGAATACCTTGATCCGCTTCAAATCCTTCGACCCCATCTAGCCCTTCTAGAAAGTCAAAATGCCACCAAGCACGTCTGAACTCTCCATCTGTGACAACCTCTAATCCAATTTTCTTTTGCTTCTCTACAATACGAGTGATTTCTTCGTTTTCAATTTGTCTGAGCTGTTCTGCTGTCAGTGTACCGTCTGCTTTTTGCTTGCGGGCTTCTTTGATGCGTTCAGAACGAAGTAAACTCCCTACTTGATCTGCGCGAAATGGCGGCTTTGTTGTTTTCTTACCAATGGTTTGTACTTGTGTCATGCTGAATCCCTTCTTTCTTCAAGTTATAAATCAAATAAAAAAGCTCTTCCTTGGATAAGGAAGAGCATCATATACTGTGAGATCTCTGCCTTATCTTCAAACAAGCATCAGCTTGCTTAAGGAATTAGCACCATTCTGTTCCTAGGAACAGCGGTTGCCGGGTTTCACAGGGCCAGTCCCTCCACCACTCTTAATAAGGTTACCTTTGATTCAATTTTCTTAATAAACACAATTATTCAATCTTTTTGAGAAAAAGTCAATGGTTTTTCCTATTTATTTTCCTACATAAACAAATCAGCGACGAGAACACCAGCTAATCCAACAAGTGATAGAACAGTCACCATCAATGTCCAAGTTTTAAAAGTTTGGGCCATCGACAGATTAAAGTATTCTTTGTAAATCCAGAAACCCGCATCATTCACGTGAGAGAATGTAATACTGCCGGCACCTGTTGCAATTACCATTAATTCTGGGCTGACTCCCGTCAAACCAATTAGCGGTGCAGAAATGCCAGCTGCTGTGAGACCCGCGACAGTCGCTGACCCTAAAGAGACACGAAGGACAGCTGCAATCAGCCAAGTGAGGAGCAGAGGAGACAGTGTGCTTCCTTGCATAATCCCTGCAATGTATTGATCAACGCCGCTGTCAATGAGCACCTGTTTAAAGGCGCCGCCGCCTGCAATGATCAATAGAATCATCGCAATGGAGCCAATTGAATCCGTAATCGACTTCATGACGTCCTGCATGCTCTTTCCTCTGCCAAGACCAAATGTGTAGATGGCAAGCAGCACAGAGATTAATAGGGCAATCGCCGGCTCACCTAAAAACTCAGCCGCCGGTAGCAGCGGGGAGGACGGGAAGAAAATTTCTAAACATGCTCTGAATGTCATGAGCAATACAGGTAAAATAGCGGTGAAAATACTAATGCCGAAGCTTGGCATTTCCTCTTCTGTAAATTCCTTTGGATTAAACAAGTCCTTTGGAATGTGTGCATGCAGTTGATCTTTCTTAAATAGTTTCGTAAACAAAAGTCCGCCTACTAAAACAGCAGGAATGGCTAAAATAATTCCAACCAATAAGGTTTGTCCCATGTTGGCTTGAAATACATTGGCAATGGCTGTCGGCCCTGGGTGAGGAGGGAGGAAGCCATGTGTTGTAATGAGTGCAGCGACGAGCGGCATTCCCACATACAACACAGGAAGTCTTGCGGCTTGAGCAATGGTAAAGACTAATGGAATAAGAATAATGAATCCGGTTTCATAAAAAAGAGCAATTCCGATAACAAATCCAGTCAGCATCGTCGCCCATTGGATTTTCCCGATACCAAAGCGGTCGATGAGTGTCATGGCAATACGCTGAGCACCGCCAGAATCAGCCATCAATTTACCAAGCATTGCTCCAAAGCCAAGAACCAACGCCAGATGGCCGAGTGTACTTCCAAGCCCTTTTTCGACTGAAGCAATCGCTTCAAGTGGTGACATGCCTTCTAAAACGGCAACGATTAAAGAGACAATAATCAACGAAATGAAAGCGTTTAACTTAAAGACAACCATGAGTAAAAGTAATAACAAAACGCCAAGTCCGATAAAAACTAACGACATGATCTTTCCTCCTTTGTGCTGCATAAGGGAGCGTGAACGCCCCCTCTGCTTTATCCTTCAAGTATGTCTACTGCTTCTTTTAACGTATCCTTTGAGCCAACATTTCCCGGGAAAATCACATAAGACATAAATGGGAATTTGCTTTCTTCGCCTGTTTGCCAAACGGGAATACCTGGTCTGATTTGACCTGCGACGGTCGCACGTTTGACGCTGAGTCCTCTTGTTCCAATATCGCTTGAGGTGATTCCACCTTTGGCAATGAGGTACTTAGGGCGAATGGAGAGGCGCTGAACAATGCTTGTCACAGCATCACTAATCTGAACAGACAGTTTCAATTCTTCCTCTTGACGATCGTCCCCAAGATCAAGCCGTTCTCTCCTTGTATAAACAGCAACCGATTGCCCGGTTGTTAAAAGCCGTTCAGTTTGTTGAATCACGCGGTCAATTTCCTCTTGAAATGCTTCAGGTTCTAACACGAGGTGTGTATCAAATTCAATAAATGCAATGTCTTTATTTTGCTGCAGCGCTCGCAATTGTTCGGTTGTTTTTTTGACATGGGAGCCGACCATGATGAGGCCACCGTGCGTGCTTTCTTCCTGTATTAAGTCTTGTCTAGTTAATAGTGCTTGATCCTCAACACCGCCAAGCACTTTTGTGAGAGCTGCCGCACTTCTAAATAGAAAGTGCTGACCTGCTTTGATGGCATCTATGAGGCCAATGACAAAGACTTTGACATCGTCATAGTCCACTGCATTTACAACCACTTTTTGAAAATCCTTCACGGTCATCAGCTGATCCTTGATTTGTTCAATACGTAAAGCCCGGATATCTTCTAAAGAAATATAAGTAGTGTTTTCCTTAGTGAACGATCCGTTTGATTTCTCTTCGATCCATTCTCCGAGGTGAGAAGATTGAAATCCGAATGTACGATCCAATGCAAATTCTGTGTCACCAGCGGGAATTAATTCGTGACCTTCCTGTACGTAGTGAATATTGCCAATCGTAAAGCGGCCGCCTTCTTTAAAAAAGGGAAGAAGGATTTCGCCGTCAAATTGGCGGGAGCTTTGCTGTTCAATGGTCGTTCTGAGAATGTCAGTCTCTAGCGGGAAGTGTCCACGCAGGGTGGAGTCCCCACGGCTGACAATGATGAAATCTTGATCAAGCCGTTCAGCCGTTTTTACAATCGTTGATGCGATCGTTTCATGAAGAACCGTCGTTTCTTTCTCTGTCATACTGCGAGAGTTGGTTAAGATAAAGAACATACGGCTGTCTTCAAGAAAACCAGCTTCAATGCTTTTCTCTGACCAATCGGTGAAAACAGAGACGCCGTGTACGGTTTGAATGCCTGTTGGGTCATCGTCTAATACAATCACTTTATGGTGGAAATGGTTTAGTGCTTGTTCGTATGCTGATTGAATGCGGTCTGAATCCGCTTTCGGAATGGCATTTAGTAACTCAATGCTTTGTTTCATAGAACCTCATCCTTTCTTTACTTCAACATGAGCCATTTTTTCGTAATATTGAACGATTCCGCCGTGATCAAGTCCAGACTTTCCGTCCGCTTTGAGGGCGTGGAAGATTTCTAGCAGCTGACTAGAAAGCGGGAGAGGAACGCCGATATCGTGGGCAGTTTCCATGACATTGGTTAAATCCTTTAAGTTGATGTCAATACGTCCGCCAGGCTCAAAGTTTCGTTCTAAAATGAGAGGAACCTTCGCATCGAGTACAGCACTTCCTGCCAGTCCACCTCGGATGGCTTCATACATTTTATCAATCGCAATGCCAGACTTAGCGGCAAGGACGAGTGCTTCGGACATGGCAGCGATATTTAAGTTGACGATGATTTGATTCGCAAGCTTAGCGGTTGTCCCGCTTCCATTTGAACCAACTAATACGACATCTGTGCCCATGGCATAGAGGACATCCTTTACTTGTTCAAAGATCTTTTCTTCTCCGCCCGCCATAATCGCAAGTGTCCCGTCTATCGCCTTTGGCTCTCCGCCACTGACAGGAGCATCGATAAATTCGACCTGATGCTGTTTTGCCAGTGCCGCTAATGCTCTAGAAGTAACAGGTGAAATAGAGCTCATATCTATAATAATCGTGCCAGGTTTTGCTGTAGCCAATATGCCTTGTTCACCTGCTACGACTGCTTCTACATGCTCACCTTTTGGAAGCATCGTGATTATGATATCGCTTTCAGATGCTGCCTCAGCAGCTGATGCAGCGGCATTTGCGCCCAATTCTTTTAATGCTAGAACAGCTTCTGTATGAATATCGAAAACAGTCACAGTATGACCGGCTTTTAATAGATTGAGTGCCATAGGTTTCCCCATAATGCCTAATCCAATGAATCCAATTTGCTTTGCCATTTTGTCCGCCTCCTATTTAGAAACCCCTTACAAAAAGCGCTTTCTTTTCTTTTTGTTAGTATATATACTATCGATTTAAATTAATAGTAGGAAATAAACTATTGTTCATTTAATGTACATGACGAAATAGGAATGTGTCAACGGAAAATATGAGAAAAGTCACAAAAAAAAGACCGGAAACAGCTCCGGTCTATGGTCGATTATGTTTTATTTTTAGCTACAGCTAATCGAGAACGTTTGACGTTGTCGATTGCATTTGATCCTAATTCTAAAACAGCTGTGACGTACAAAACATCAATAATCACAAGCTGATTAATACGAGAAATCATTGAGTCAGAACGATAGGTTGTTTCTCTCGATGAACTGAGCAGATGAAAGTCGGATTTCTTGGCGAGCTCTGATTTCGGATAGCTCGTAATCGAGGCGACCGTTGCACCTTTTTCCTTTGCAAATTGCACGGCATCAAGGATTTCTCTACTTTCCCCTGAATGTGAGATCGCGACGATAAAATCATGTTCCGTTGCATGTGTTGCAATCATATTCATCATATGAGGATCACTGCATAGACTCACTTCAAAGCCAAGCTGGAGAAACTTATGATAGGCATCTCCGGCAATAAAACTGGAGGCACCTGCTCCAAAGAAGACGGTTTTATGAGCCTGTTTCATTTGCTCAATAAATTGTGTCACAGCTTGGTCTTCTAAAATATGTTTCATATCCTGAATAGAGTTGGTTGTTAACTCTATGACCTTATGTTTAATATCTGCGACACTATCAGATGCTTCGATCTCACCGTATATGGATTGAGGTGTATTGGTCGCAATATCCTGCGCGACATGGACACGAAACACTTGATAGGACTCATAGCCGATTTTTCGCAGAAAACGAAAGATCGTCGTTTCACTTGTGTTGCATTCAGCAGCGAGTGCACTAATCGAATGAAGCACAACTTTCTGAGGGTTTTGTAAAATGTAATTGGCAATCTTTTTCTGGGTAGGGGACAAACTATGAAATGTTGTCCGGATATGACTAAAAATATTCTCTTCTATGATAAACACCACACTTCATCTAACATTCTATCTTAAGCATACAGGAACTTATGAAAACGGTAAACAAACCTCACATGAAAAATAAAGAATAATATGGAAGAAAACACTTCTTTTGGTTCTTTTGTCATGGTATACTCAATTGGTAATAGACAAAAATGGGGGTTTTTACTATGACAATGAAAAAAGGCCTAACGATCAGCCTGCTCATTTTTTCGCTGATTGTTTCGTTGTTTGCGCCAGTTGGATCTGCGGATGCCAAACAAGTGAAAAAAGCAAAAGTAAGTACACACTATTATAAAAAGAAAAAAACGTTTAAATATGCACAGGTGAAAAACCTTAGTAAAGCGCATATGAAAACCATCAATCGTGATTTAAAAGAAGATATTGCATTCTCTTATTCTACGTACTTGTTCTTAAAGGACGAAGCGAAAAAAGAAGGCATTGGGAAGATCACATACGAGAGATCGTTTAAAACGAAATTTAACAATGGGAAGAAACTAAGTATCCTAAACTATGATTACATGAATGACGGTAGCATGCACGGGGATACGATGGTTACGAGCATGAACTATGTGTTAACAAAGAAAAAAACAAAGCAACTGTACTTTACAGATGTGGTAAAAACAAAGAAAAAGCGTACAAAAGTAAGAGATTATATCTATAACTACACAAAGAAGCATAAAAGTAAATTCTATGCGAATCTGAAAAAAAGCGATATTCAAATCGGCTACGACACGCAGTACTACTTCACGAAAAAGGGAATCGCTGTTGTCTTCCAGCCATATGAAATTTCACCGTACTATGTAGGAATTCCTATGATTCAAGTACCTGCGAAGGTGTATAAATAAACAAGAGAAACGGCCATGAATTTGGTCGTTTTTTTATACATAAAAAGAGCCCCTGGTGAAGTGCACCCCAAATATTAGACACAGTCTAACATTTGGAGGTGCTTTTCTTTTGGCTAAATTTACAATTGAAGATAAAATCAAAGCTGTAAAACGATACCTCATTGACCGCGAACCCCTGCTTGGAATTGCAAAACAGATTGGCGTGCACAAAAGCATACTTCAATATTGGGTCAGAAAGTATCAATATCATGGCGAAAAAGCTTTTTCAAAGTCATATACAAATTATCCAGTCCAATATAAACTAGACGTACTTGATTATATGAATGAACATGGGACGTCTATCTTGGAAACAGCTGCACTCTTTAACCTGCCTTCTGATACCACGCTTTGGAACTGGAAGCGCATCTTGGAAACACAAGGAGTAGACGCCCTTCAATCTAAGAAAAAGGGGCGTCCGTCTATGAAAAGGAAAACTGGAAAACAAGAAATAACGAAAGGATCAATGGAAGCGTTACAGGCAGAAGTAGAACATTTGCGCATGGAAAATGAGTATTTAAAAAAGTTGAATGCCTTAGTTCAAAACAAGGAACAATCACCAAACAAGACAAAGCGCAAGTAGTCTATGATTTAAGGCATCAATATCCGGTGAAATCACTTCTTAAGCTCGCATGTATTCCACGCAGTACCTACTATTACTTGATCAAGCATTTAGATCGTCCTGATCAGGATGTCGAACTGAAAAAGATGATTCAAACTATTTATCAGGAACATCAAGGACGTTATGGATATCGCCGGATTCGTGATGAACTAATTAATCGGGGACAAAAGGTGAATCACAAAAAAGTCCAGCGCATCATGAAAGTTCTAGGGCTAAAATGCATGGTCCGAGTGAAGAAATATCGTTCATACAGAGGCACAGTGAACAAAATAGCGCCTAATATTTTGGCTCGTCATTTTCAAGCTGATAGGCCAAATGAGAAATGGGTCACAGATATAACGGAGTTCAAGTTATTTGGTCAGAAGCTCTATCTTTCGCCCATATTAGATCTATTTAATGGTGAAATCATTACCTATACAGTCGGTTCAAGACCTGTTTATTCACTCGTCTCAACGATGCTTCATCAGGCGTTCAACCGTTTAGATGAAGATGAGAAACCAATGATACATTCTGATCAAGGATGGCATTACCAAATGAAGCAATATAGACACGACTTAAAAAAGCGTGGGATTACACAGAGTATGTCCCGAAAAGGTAACTGTTACGATAACGCAGTTATCGAGAACTTTTTTGGTATCTTAAAGTCTGAATTTCTATACCTAAAAAAATTTGAGAACATCGAACACTTCAAGCAAGAACTTGAACAATATATTGATTACTACAATCACACACGTATAAAGACAAAACTAAAAGGCATGAGTCCGATACAATATCGAACTCATGCCTCGAAAGCTGTCTCATAAAAAAACGCGTCTAAATTTAGGGGGTCACTTCATGGTGACGAGGCTCTTCTTTTTACATTTATACTTGTTTGGGTGCATCGTTTAGTGGGTGACAGCGTTTGCCGTTGTAGTGGCGGCGCATACGAAAGATTTCAAACTCCGAAAGCTCTGCGCTTTTTCGTTTTTGGGTGCGGTTATCTTTTTTGAAAGAGAATAGTAAGTAGCAGCAAAGTGAAGCGATAATCAATAAAATCATCATATGACATTCCTCCAATTCATCCTATTCTTTAAGTGTAGACAGGGTGAGTGATGTTTATAACTGAAAATAGTTAGCAAATAGCGTTTAGTTCTAAAGGTTTATTCTCGCTTCTTTTTTAGGTCTAAAATACTGGTTGTTTTTAACTATTATATTTCCAGTTATTTCACTCGTCAAGAAGAATTTTTCTGGGGTTGTCTCTATTAGTACGATTAAGTGTCATGAAAGTTTCAGAAAATTGTAAACTTTTATTAAAAAACCGTTCCCGAACAGGAACGGTTGTAAACATGTTTATGCTTTTTCTTCAAATAAACGTGCAATTTCCACGATCACTTCTGACGCTTTCAGCATGTTCTCTACAGAGATGAATTCATATTTACCGTGGAAGTTTTCCCCGCCAGTAAAGATGTTTGGCGTTGGAAGTCCTTTATATGAAAGCTGTGAGCCATCTGTACCGCCGCGGATTGGTTCAATGACAGGTGTCACTGAGCGGTTTTCCATGGCTTCATGAGCGATGTCTACGATATGTTTGACTGGCTCAATTTTTTCTCTCATATTGTAATATTGATCCTGAATGCTAAGGGTGATGCTGTTTTCGCCGTAGACCGCTTTTAAGTCGTTTGCGATTTTTTCAAACAGTGCTTTGCGCTTGTTGAATTTCTCTTTATCAAAATCACGAATAATATATTGCAGCTCTGCTTCTTCTACTTCTCCTACAAACCTTGTGAGGTGGAAAAAGCCTTCGTATCCTTCTGTGTATTCTGGAGATTCATCTGAAGGAAGTTTGTTGTGAAAGAGCATGCCGATCTTTGCAGCACTGACCATTTTGTCTTTTGCTGTCCCTGGATGGACGTTGTTTCCTTTAATTGATACTTTTGCACCTGCGGCGTTGAAGCTCTCATATTGAAGCTCTCCTAGCGGGCCGCCGTCAATCGTATAAGCATAAGAAGCGCCAAAGGCATCAACATCGAATTTGTGAGGTCCTCTGCCGATCTCTTCATCTGGTGTGAAGGCGACACGAATTTTTCCATGCTTGATTTCTGGATGCTCAATCAGGTAATGCATGGCGGTCATAATTTCTGCGATACCTGCTTTGTTATCTGCACCAAGCAGGGTCGTGCCATCAGTCGTGATGAGCGTATGTCCTTGGTATTTTTGTAAATTTGGAAACTGTGCTGGAGATAATACGATATGTAGATCTTCGTTTAACGTGATGTCCCCGCCTTGATAGTTCTCATGAATCTGCGGTTTCACGTTCTTGCCAGTGAAGTCAGTGGCTGTGTCGATATGAGCTAGGAAGCCAATGGTTGTCACTTCTTTGTCTGTGTTAGATGGGATCGTGCCCATGACATAACCGTTTTCATCCATTGTCACTTCTTGAATGCCGATGGATTTCATCTCTTCAACAAGCTGCCTTGCTAGGTTCAGCTGTCCTTCAGTGGATGGGCAGCTCTCTATGTCTGCATCAGACTGTGTATCCACTTTTACATAACTTGTGAATCGCTGGATCATTTCCTCTTTCATCAATACGTCACTCCTTTTGTAGAATATGTTCATTTTATCATGTCTTGAATGCGCTTCATAACAAGAAAGGCTTTCTCTGACAATTAGAGAGGAAAAAGACCTACTTTTATTTTGCGATGTGCTGAATGGTTCTTTAGGGTGATTTTTTTGGGTGTCTTTTTATTTATAATGAGGACATATAAAATCATCCATTTGTACGTTAATTTGGGAGGAAGGGGTGCGAAAGTTGGATTCTAGTCAAACACTTGCACTCGCTCAAAAGTTCCAGGAAGCTGCTGATGGCATTCGGCAGTCGAAGCAGCTGCTTGAGAATCGGCTGAAGGCAGTTGGATCAGGCTGGCAAGGGGAAGCAAGAGATAAATTTGATCAAAGCTTTGAGGAAACAGTGACACGCTATGATCAATTTGAAAAGGACTTACTTGAAACAAGTCAGGAACTGCGGGATGCTGCTGTCAAAATCGAGGAATGTAAAGCTGAAATCGCCAGAATGGAAGAGCTTGAGCGAAAAAGGCGAGAAGAACGGAGAGAAAGAAACCGAGAAGGGAGATGATGTGATGGCGCGTGACATTGAAGTAGATCCAGATCAGCTGACAGGGCTGGCGAATGATTTTGTAGGAGAGCTTTCGGCCATCGAAACAAAGCACCACGATTTACATAGTGAACTGGATGGCCTCATCCTAGGCTGTGATCCCCGTTATCGAAGCTGTTTTTCTGGAGTAGGAGATGCATGGGGTTCTGGACAAGCCTTAATGAGCAAATTGAGCAGTGACGACATTGCCATTCGTCATGCAACGGATAAAATGGTCGAAGCTGATGATATTTTAAGGAAAATGTACAGTCTGTATGATCAATATGGTACACTCACGAGCCTAGCTGGTATTGTGATGATGCAGGCAAAATACTATGGGCTTGGCATGACGACCTTTATTAAAGAAAATGGCCGCTATGCTGCGCAGCATTCAAAGCTCCTTCTTGATGTGACCGGACGGGTAGAAGGAACGAGATTTGACCGGTTGGCAAGGATTTGGCTGAGTAAAAAAGAATTATTAAAACGATCCAATTGGTCGATGGCTGACCTGGTCCATAAGAAATTTACGAAATTTTATCCTAGCGATACAGTTGCGTTCACGAACAGTGTACGTGATTTCACAAAAGGAAGTATCAATTGGAAGGACACAGCTGGCATCAAGTCTGTTCTGAAAAATGGCGCAAGGTTTGCGAAAGGAAATGCCATCATTGCAACGGTCGTCACGGGTGCAACAGAAACGGTTGGCTGCGGTCTGAAAATTGCGGAGAACTATGCGGAATTTGGGGATCAGCCAGAAGTTCTCAAGCGTGAAAATGCAAAGGCTGTTGGAAATGCAGTGAATAATACGGTCTTTATTGCAGGCGGATCTGTTGCAGGTGCCGTTGTGGGCGGCGCTCTTGGAAGCTTTGCAGGACCGATTGGAACAGTGGTTGGCGGTGCGATAGGATCAGCAGTAGGTGGCTTTATTGGTGAAAAAGTCGCCAAGCTTACTTCTGGTTTTGCAGAACAGGTCGCAGTGAAATTAAAAGACCCAATTCATGCGGTTGTCGATAAAGGAAAAAAAGCATTTGAACTGGCAGGTCAAGGTGTTAAAGCAGTCAATGACACCATTGATCAAGCAAATCAGGTGATACATAAAGGAATAGAAAAAACAAAAGAAACCGCAGATTCGCTGTTGAAAGGTGCAGGTGATTTCTTGAAGGGCGCATTTTCTTTTGGATAAGGAGAGATCAAGTTGGATCAGCTAAGTCTAAGTATCGAGGAACTCATCTTTAGTTTTTACAGTGAAGGCTATTTTGAGCAAGGGATGTCTTTAAAGGAAGCCTATTATCCAGATGTAGAGGATGAACGTCTTGGATTTTTATTTGAAATTGCATGTCGCTCTTTGCTGGCAAAAGACGTGCTGGAATTTCGAAATAGACAATACCGTTATAAAGAAAAATACCGGCATTTCATTCAAGCCATGAACGATGCATCACATACTGTGAAAGCTTCAAGGTTTGGTGCATTAGATGAAGAGGTCAGTACGTCCTTTCATACGACTCAGGCAGGTGTGTATTCACACCATACGCTTTATGATCAACAAGTGCATCAGATTCACAAACTAAAAGACGATCAGCAGACTGTGGAGCAAGTGACAACCTTTTTGAACATACACATGAGTGAACACCTCACACCAGTTATCAATTTGCAGGCGGAAGAATTTGAACTGCTGTTAGAACAAGCCAGTCAAGGGAATGATGATTGGCCTTCTTTTCTAAATAAAGCAGAGAACCAAGAGCTTGTGCGGGCATTTGTTTCTGATGTAAGGGTCAGAAAAGGAAAAATGGATTCTTTGATGAAGGTCACTTATGATAAAAATAATACGCCGGATGTAGAGTCTATGATATTTGTTATTCCGGGGCAGAAGCATTCTTGGCTAGTGTCGGGCATGAAGGAAAATGAATTTCGGATAGAGACGGCTCATAGGGACGGATTACGTTCTATATTCTAATGGAGAAAAGGAGAATGGCGCTTGAATCCAAGTGAAGTAATAGAAGTGAGGAGCAGACCCTTTCTAAGAGTATGGGCATTCTTAGCAACGGGCGGATTTGGCATCATCGGTATTTGGTTATTTTCAGAAGCTCTTACATTTGAATCGAATTATACGTTGTTTTTATTTTTAGGCGGATTATTAGGCATTGTCTATGGGTGGATCTCTTTTTTGATGATTCTTCCGGCTTTTACGAAGAGGGGAAATGTGATTTTTCGCATTCAGCGAGGAGAGAATGGCGCTGTTTTATACCGGCAACAAACAATCCCTTTTCAAGACATACAATCTATTGATATGCGCAGGCATCGTTACAGTATCAGGGGATTTCTGTTCATGGATGTGCTTATTCGGAAAATTGATGGGAAATTGATCAAGATTCCGGCGTACAGTATTTTAGATGAAGAAGTATTTGAGCAAACGGTGAAACAAAACATTTATCCATATTTACATGAGACCGCCCAAGAGAATTGGAAACAGCAGCATGGTCATGGTGAAAAGCAGAATCAATAGATGTTTTCGCCATCATTCCATGAGGTGAGACGCCACTTTTTTTAAGAAATCGTGTAAGATGTCAGTAAAGACTGAACAATCAAGAGGTGATGAGAGATGGACAAAGAAATGGTAATTGACCTCGTCACAGAACAAATGGCACGAATTCGAAAAGAAAAAGACTATACACAGGACCGCATGGCTGAGGTGCTTGGGCTATCCAAACGGCATTTGCAGCAGGTAGAAAAGAATCGTCTTCGCCTCAACTGGACGCAATCTGCGGCCGTATGTGCATTATTCAGGGATAGTGACATTTTAAAAGGGACACTTGGGGATGATCCGCTTGAGATTTTGGAAGTCGTCGCCCACGATGAATTGCATTTATCTGTTGAACGTACGATTGGCGGAAAGGTTTGGTGGCGGACGTCTGTGAAAAAAGGTACGTTTCGTCTTCAGCAGAATGTACTAAGCCAGCATTACCGCATCTTAGATGATGAGAATTATCGCTATTATAGTTCCTTTAATAAAGAAGAAGCGAAGCAGCGGTTAGAGGAATTAAGTGAGCTGTCGTAAGCAGAAAAAGAGAGGTCCCTCTATGACAGGGACCTCTCTTTTTTGTGTTGTTTATACTTTCAGAGTGTTTTTCGCCCGAATAAAGGCAACAAGCTGTTTAATTTCTTCATCTGTTAGTGGAACGCCGTCTACATGGATGGTTCCTTCTTTTGCTTCCGTCAGCTCAATTTTGATATCAGAGATTTTGCGTTGTATCTCTGGCTCGTCCGTTCTACCAAGTAAAAAATCAATGGACGTATCATACAAATCAGCCAGCAGTTTCACTGCTTCAAGCGAAGGTCGTCGGTACCCAGATTCGTAACCGGCATAGGTGCTTTTGGCGATACCTAGGCGATCTGCCGTATGCTGGAGAGACCATTTTTTCTTTTTTCTAAGGGTGGTTAAACGATCGAGTATCATACATGAACGCTCCTTTATATACAACAACAGTATATCATATTTTGACAAAGAGTGTACGCGTTATGCGTAATAATTTCTTGATTAATTCGCGTTATGTGACTATAATGGCAATGAAGGTACGCGTAAAGCGTATATTATAGAATAGCACAAGCTGGCTTATAATATGTGTGACAAACGAAGTAATTTTACTGAAAGAGGTGGACCTGTTGAAGAAATTATTGCTTTTAACCACTGGTGGGACGATTGCATCTGTAGAAAGTGAAAATGGTTTAGCTCCAGGTGTTAAAGCTGAGGACCTTTTAAGCTATTTAAACGAAATTAATGCAGACTACACAATGGACACAAAGTCCCTAATGAGTATAGATAGTACCAATATGCAGCCTGAATACTGGGTTGATATCGCAACAGCCATTTATGAAAATTATGATCAATATGACGGATTTGTCGTCACGCATGGTACGGACACAATGGCCTATACATCAGCAGCACTATCGTATATGTTGCAAAATCCTGATAAGCCAATTGTCATTACAGGATCACAAATCCCAATTACGTTTAAGAAAACAGATGCGAAGAAAAACATTACAGATGCGATTCGTTTTGCATGTGACGGTGTTGGCGGCGTATACGTCGTGTTTGATGGCAGAGTCATTCAAGGAACTCGCGCAATCAAACTAAGAACGAAAAGCTACGATGCATTTGAAAGTATTAACTACCCATATATTGCATCGATTGAAAATCATCAAATTGAATACAATAGCAAAGTAAAAAGATCATCAATGAAACCGCTTAAATTAGATGCATCCTTGAACACAGATGTTTGTTTACTAAAACTGCATCCTGGACTGAAGCCTGAGTTTTTAGATTCAATCAAAGGGTTGTACAAAGGAGTCGTCATTGAAAGCTACGGCAGCGGCGGAATTCCTTTCGAAGGAAGAAACCTTTTAGAAAAAATCAACGAATTGCTGGAAGAAGGCATTTCTGTTGTGATCACCACTCAGTGTCTCGAAGAAGGAGAAGACATGAGTGTGTATGAAGTAGGACGTAAAATCAATCAAGAACTGGTTGCTCGTTCAAGAAACATGAACACAGAAGCTATCGTGCCAAAGCTCATGTGGGCATTAGGTAAAACAACAGATCCACGAGAAGTGAAAAAGATTATGGAAACGCCAATCGCAGAAGATTTAGTGATTTAACTATTCTATAGAAAGCAGGTCATACGAGATGGTTCAAGCAACTTATCGTTACGAGAAGGATTTTCTAGGTGAAAAAGAAATTCCCGCAGACGTGTATTATGGTGTTCAAACGCTTCGTGCAAAAGAGAATTTCCCGATTACAGGATATCGCATGCATGAAGAACTCATTCGAGCATTTGCCATTGTCAAAAAAGCAGCAGCTCAAGCCAACATGGAAGTCGGACGTTTATATGAAGGAATTGGAAATGCGATCGTTCAAGCTTCAGATGAAGTCATTGAAGGCAAATTCCATGAATATTTCATCGTAGACCCGATTCAAGGCGGCGCAGGAACGTCTATGAATATGAATGCCAATGAGGTCATTGGAAACAGAGCCCTCGAGATCATGGGACATCAAAAGGGCGAATACATTCATTTAAGTCCAAACACACATGTGAACATGTCACAATCGACAAATGATTCGTTCCCAACGGCGATCCATATTGCAGTGCTCAAGCAGTTAGACATTTTACTTGAGACGATGCAGGCCATGCATGACGTATTTCAAAAGAAAGCAAAAGAATTCGATCATGTCATCAAAATGGGGCGTACTCATTTACAAGACGCTGTTCCGATCCGTTTAGGACAAGAGTTTGAAGCATACAGCCGTGTGCTCAGCCGTGATATTAAACGAATCAACCAATCAAAACAGCATTTATATGAAGTAAATATGGGTGCGACCGCTGTTGGGACAGGCCTCAATGCAGATCCTCGCTACATTGAAATCGTCGTGAAGAAGCTTGCTGATATTTCTGGACTGCCATTAGTAGGCGCAGAGCACCTCGTAGATGCGACGCAAAATACAGATGCATACACAGAAGTATCTGCTGCCTTAAAAGTATGTATGATGAACATGTCTAAAATTGCGAATGACCTTCGCTTAATGGCATCTGGCCCACGTGCAGGTCTTGCTGAGATTGCATTGCCAGCTCGTCAGCCGGGATCATCCATTATGCCTGGGAAAGTCAATCCAGTCATGGCAGAGCTCATTAACCAAATCGCATTCCAGGTCATTGGGAACGACCACACCATCTGTCTTGCTTCTGAAGCAGGCCAGCTTGAGTTAAATGTGATGGAGCCTGTTCTGGTCTTTAACTTGCTTCAATCTATTAGTATAATGAATAACGGATTCCGCTCATTCACAGACCACTGTTTAGCGGACATCGAAGCAAATGAAAAACGTTTGAAAGAATATGTCGAAAAAAGTGCAGGTGTCATTACTGCGGTAAACCCTCACTTAGGCTATGAAGCCGCGGCTAGAATCGCAAGGGAAGCCATTTTAACAGGACAATCGATCAGAGATCTTTGCCTGCAAAATGATGTGTTAACAGAAGAAGAACTTGATATTATTTTGAATCCTTACGAGATGACAAAGCCTGGTATTGCGGGTGCAGAGCTCCTAGAGCGATAATAATATCAAAAATTTTATTTTATTAATATGTGGAATTGCCTGTGAAATAGAGAAAAAACAGGCAATTCACTTTCTTTCGAATTGACACACTTTTTTCACAATATTTTGAAAACGCTTAACGCACGCACAAAGGGAGGAAACAAAATGAAAACACCACGTCTACCGTCTATTTTAGAAGTCGTGTCTGTACTTGGCTTATTTTTAGCAATTGTTTTATCATTCACTCTTTACTTCAAACTAGATATTCAGCTAGCATTGTTCATCTCATGGTTTATGGTTATTGCTTTAGGGATTCGTTTAGGGCATTCATACAAAGATCTTCAAAATGCGATTACAAAAGGGATATCGAATGGTTTAGAGGCTGTTTTAATCTTAATTGCAGTAGGTGCACTTGTTGGTACATGGATTGCCGGCGGTGTTGTACCCACGTTAATTTATTACGGACTGGAATTTATTCATCCTAATATCTTCTTATTAGCTACACTTGTCATCTGTGCGATTATGTCCGTTGCAACAGGAACCTCTTGGGGTACAGTTGGAACAGCAGGTATTGCGATGATCGCAATTGGTGAAGGATTGGGTATCCCATTACCGATCGTAGCTGGGGCTGTTTTATCTGGTGCTTATTTTGGTGATAAATTATCTCCTTTATCTGATAGTACTGTGCTCGCTTCCTCTCTTTCAAAAGTGGACGTGCTGGCGCATGTAAGAGCCATGATGGTCTTATCCATACCAGCCTTTGTGATTACAGCGATTATGTTTACGGTTACAGGTTTTATGTATGGCGGACGCAACATTGATCAAGGTAAAGTAGAATTTTTGAAAAATGCCCTTCAAGATACATTCACAATCAACATTTGGATGATCATCCCAGCAGTAGTGGTTGTATTACTGCTCGTATTTAAGAAACCTTCAATGCCTGTTATCGCTATTGGTGCCCTTCTTGGTGCAGTCTGGGCAATGGCATTCCAAGGAATGAACCCGGCAGATGCGCTTGGAACAGCTTATAATGGCTTTTCTATTAATTCAGATGTAGATTTCTTAAATACGCTGTTAAATCGTGGCGGTATTGTGAATATGCTTGGATCGCTAGTGGTCATTATTCTCGGACTTGGTTTTGGTGGCGTACTTGAATATCTCGGCGTCTTAAAAGTAATTGTCGCTACTTTCGAGAAGAAATTATATAATGCAGGAAATGTAACCCTATCTACACTTGTTGTTGCATTCTTCGCAAATATCTTCGGCTGTGCCATGTACGTTTCATTAATTCTTACACCGAAAATTATGGAAAAAAGCTATGATAAATTGAAAATAGACAGACGCGTTCTATCTAGAAACGCTGAAGTCGGTGGAACAATGACGTCTGGTATGGTTCCGTGGTCAGATAACGGAATTTACATGGCAGGGATTCTAGGCGTCTCGACATTCTCTTATTTACCATTTATGTGGTTGAGCTTTGTTGCCATTGGTCTTGCCATTATCTACGGATATACAGGGAAATTCATTTGGTACGTGAAAAATCAACAAGACTCAGAAGAATCGGCATCATAAGCCGCTGCAAAAGCCGCCCCTCCCCCGGGCGGCTTTTGTTTGTCCTAGGACCGTAAGACTATGTGTGTTTCCAGAAGGGTGGTTGTGTATTTTGACCCCCTATAAAAGAGGGCTTAAGGTGTGGTATGAAGCAGATTGAAAGCATATTTATACCATAAAAAGGGCACAAATCCCTATTCAAACATGAGTCTTTGAACCTTATAATAACAATATTGGAAAAAGTGCGATTCACCATTACGCTCGTTTAGAGGGACTCTAAGCAGCGTTTTTATTTTTGACAGGAGGAGGAACCCATATGAGCTTATCGGATATGCTGTCTGCCCTTAACGGTGGCATTTCAAATAAAAAGGCAGAGATCGAAGAGAAAATTGCTCGACTCAAAAAGGCAAAAAGTAAGATTGAACGTGAACAAGATGCGGCAGAAACAGATCTAAAACAAATCAAGCAGCCAAAGCTTGGGGCCTCTTGGAAAGGTGAGCGGAGCCAAGATTTCAAATCAGAGCGAAATGAAGCGCATGATGCGCTGCAAACGATCGTAAGCGATAAATACCCACGCTACGTGAGCCGAATCGAATTCAAAATCAGTACACTAGAAGCAGAGCAGGCTGCCTTATCCTTTGCCAGCTCTTTAGCTGGAGATGCCGCACGTTTGGCTGAAAAAGGAGAAGACGCAGTAGAAGACGCAAAACGCTTGATCTCAAAAGCATGGAGCAGCTTGTAAGCGAGCTTCATGCTGAACAAACCTGGAGGATATCATAATGGGACAAATTAAGTTAAACTACCAAACAGTGATGGATAAACTAGATGAAGTCTCCCAAGCAGTTGAAGCTTTAACAATGAAAAAAGCAGCAGATAAAGCTGGTGAAAACAGCCTTGAATTTGTAACCAAATGGACGGCACGTGAAGCAGAGGTGGGCGAAATGGTCTCAAGCTTTAAAGAAGCCTTGATCAAAAACGTTCAGGATACACGCTCAAATGTGAAGACGCTAAAAGAACAGGATGAGGCGATTGCGGCAAAATCATAAGCCCTAATCGTTTTATTGATAGCGTAGCTGAATACGATGTAAAATATAGTCGTAAAGACTCATATATAATTCAGGATTTATGACCTTAGATTATTCCGTTTTTCTTCCAAACACCATGTTAAAAGGACACCTTTTCCCTATTTAAGACTAAGGCTTTTCACCTTATACTATACTTAATGAAAGCGAACGATAGAAATGTCAGGACTGGAAAAAGCAGATGATCTGCTCGGTTTCAAAAACGCTGACGCCGTGCTTTCTTATGAGGTCTAATAGAGGTGGATGACATGAGTTTATCCGAGATGCTGCACCATCTGCATATGGGGATTGAAAACAAACGTGCAGAATTTGACGAAATGATCTCTCGGTTAAAGACAGCCAAAAGTAATATTCGAACAGAACAAGATCTTGCGCAGTCTGACATAAAGGAAATCAAGAAGCCTGCTCTAGATTCGTCATGGAAAGGTGAGAGAGGAACGGACTTTCACCGTCTTCGGAAAGAAGCCTATCACGTGCTACACGACATTGTGAACAATGAGTATGAAACCTATATGACGGAGATAGACCAAAAAATTATGCATTTTGAGTTGAAAAAAATGGAACTCGCTGTCGCCAGTAATTTTGCAGGAAGAGCCCAAGATGTGATGGAAAAGGGCGAGGATTTTGCAAAGGATGTCAAACATTTAATTGAACGGGGCTGGAAAGCTCTTTAATAAAATAAACGAAACAGCCGGCTGAACAAGCGGCTGTTTTTTTTGGTTTAGTCACATCCACCGCTACCACCAGAATCACCACCGCAGGAGGCATCAGAAGCGTGATGTGTATACGAATCAGTATAGTTACTGGTTGTTGAACTGTGATGTGCAGAATGCTTAGAAGATGAACGCTTATCTTTTGGTGTAAACATGTGGGCGGTAATGGCGCCTAAAGAAGCTAGTATGATGATGATAACAAACATGATGTATCCCTCCTCTTGTTTCATATTCATACGTTTGAGCCATAACAAAGTTCCCGGTCGGAAAGAAAAACTGGGCAAAGAGTTCTATTTTCGTTTATGATGATAGGCAAAAGTAATTGACCAAGGGAGGGGAGTCTATGTTATCTCTACGTCAGGAGGAGCTGTTGAGGCGGTTAATGCAGGCAGAGCAGGAGCTGACAGGTGAAGAAATTGCACGCCTGATAGGCGTCACATCACGAACAGTTCGAACAGATATGAAAGCGCTTAAATCAATATTAGAAGCACATGGGGCAACACTTCATATGAAACGTGGAGCAGGGTATACATTGACTGTCGAAGATTATGGAGCATTTCGTACTTTTTTGAAAAACTCAATGAGAGAAAGAAATGAAAAAAAGAATCAAGTTATTCCAAATCAGCCGGAGGATCGTATCTCTTATTTATTGAGAAGGCTTTTATTGTCCGAAGACTATATGAAATTAGATGAATTGGCCGAGGAATTATTTGTGAGTGAATCTACTGTGAAAAATGACCTGAAAGCAGTCAAGCATATTTTCTCTTTACATGGTCTCTCTGTTGCACATCGACCTAAATATGGACTGAGGCTGACTGGAGATGAAATGAAATTAAGGTATTGTCTAGCTGAGCATGTGTTTCAGCAGGAGCATCCGAACCCTGCCCTTTTACCTGAAGAAACATATCAATTGATTCAAGATATGGTGCGTTCACGTACAAAGGCAAGCGGCCTTCATGTCTCAGAGATTGGTTTAAGCAACTTAGTGACACATATCGCCATTGCGTGCAAACGAATTGAAGAGAAAAAATTGGTCATGATGCCTGAAGGAGAACTCAAAGACATTCAAACACAGCCTGCTTTTCAAGTGGCAAGACAAATGGCAGAAGATATGCGTCACGTGCTCGGTATAGACTTTCCAATATCAGAAATGGCTTATATAGCAATTCATTTAATGGGGGCAAAAATGATGGCGTATGGAGAAACGGGCCACACGCTATTTCACATGCTTGATGAAGAGCATTTCCGTTTAACTCACCAATTACTTGGTTATGTCGAAGAGCACATGTCACTTGATATTCAGACAGACAAGGAATTGATTGTGGGACTAAGTCTTCACCTGAGATCAGCGATTCATCGGTTCCGATATGATATGAACATCCGTAACCCCTATTTATCAGACATAAAAAGGCATTATCCGATTGCCTTTGAAGCAGGTGTCTATATGGGAAGATGGCTGAAGGAAAAAGAGAATGTAGAGATTCATGAAGATGAAATCGGATATTTGGCGCTGCATATTGGTGCTGCCATAGAGCGGACAAAAACTCAGACTGTGAGAAAAAAATGCTTGATTGTGTGCGCAACGGGTGTCGCGAGCAGTCAGCTTCTTCTCCATAAGCTGAAGGCCGCCTTTAGCGAAAGGCTAGAGATTGCTGGAACTGCAAGTGTCAGTGACCTTTTGTCGTATGACTTGAGAAGTATCGATTTGATCATTAGTACCATCCCTCTTCAGAACACACTACCTGTGCCAGTGATTGATGTACATACGATCCTCAGTGAAGACGATATGTTGAGGCTAAAACGATTTGTGCAGGGGTCACAAGAAATGGGGGTCTTGCGATATATCAGTCCGAAGATGACTTTTTTTCAGCAAGATCTACAAACAAGGGAAGAGGTTCTTCAATTTTTCGTGAATGTATTGCAGGAACAAAATCGAATCCCGGATGATTTTGAACAGCTATTGCTGGAAAGAGAGGAAGTGTCACCTACGTCGTTCGGTCATTTGGTCGCGATCCCTCACCCAATCAAACCGGCAACAGATGATACGTTTTGTGCGATCTGTACGTTGAGAAAACCAGTGCTGTGGGGCGAAGAGCGGGTACAAGTCGTCTGTTTGTTAAGTATACAGAAGACGTATCAGAAAGAATTGCAGTCACTTTATCAATTTCTTGTGCGTTTGACAGAGCAGAAGGAAGTGGTGGAGCAAATCATCAAAGCTGCTTCATTTGAAGAACTGACGGCGGCGCTGCACGTGTTGGAACAGCCAGATGAAAAAAAAGGACACCCATTTCCGCATCTGTGAGGAAAAAGATTAGATGTTAATGAAAGCGCTTTTAAAATAACATCAAAAAGGAGGATGATCACGAGTTTTTGTAAAGGAGGAGACGGATCATGAGCTTTAAAGAGAGAGCGGCCGACGTCATGGGACATGTCGCTTATCGTATTACAAATCAGAAATATATTATGGCGATTAAGCAAGCATTTGTCACATTAATGCCAATCATCATTACGGGGGCTTTTGCTGTACTGATCGCAAATATGATCATGAGCCCGGAAACGGGGCTTGCCCATTTTGAGATATTCAGGTTTTTAGCAGAGCTTCAGCCAATTATGAAGGCAATCAATTATGCCACGCTGAACTTTTTAACGATCGGGGCTGTGTTCCTCATCGGGATTGAGCTCGGGAAAATCAATGGACATAAATCATTATTCCCAGGGTTAATGGCATTGATTTCATTTATATCCGTTATTCCGACGACACTTCTTCTTGAAGTCGATGGATCGATGCGTGAGGTTGTCGATGTGCTGGCGAGGCAATTCTCCGATCCAAAAAGCTTATTTTTGGGTATGATCATTGCCATCGTCTCTGTAGAGATCTTTTGTAAACTTACCGAGGTGAAGTGGCTGCAAATTAAAATGCCAGATTCTGTTCCATCAAATGTGGCGACGTCTTTTTCTTCACTTTTCCCATCAATTATTACGATTACAATCATTAGTTCATTCGGGTTTGCGTTTCACCGTGTGACAGGCATTTATTTGCATGAAGCGGTGTATAACGTCGTGCAGCGTCCGCTTGAAAGTGTTGTGCAGGGATTGCCTGGTATTTTAACGTTAATGTTTGTGGCGCAATTTTTCTGGGTGATCGGTATACATGGCAACCAAATGATTAAACCGATTCGCGAGCCGCTGTTATTAGGATCAATTGCAGTGAATATGACAGCATTTCAAGAGGGCAAAGAGATTCCAAATATTATCACGATGCCATTTTGGGATGTGTATATGAGCATTGGTGGTTCGGGTGTGACGATTGGTCTGTTGATCGCCATTTTTATAGCGGGTAGAAGGGAAGAGATGCGTAGCATTGCCAAGCTTTCATCAGGACCTGGACTGTTTAACATCAATGAACCAGTTATTTTCGGATTACCTGTCATGTTGAACCCTGTGATGGCAATTCCGTTTATCGTTACACCACTCGTGACAGGTACGATTGGTTATATCGCAACTGCTACAGGTTTTGCCGGGAAAGCGGTGGTGATGGTGCCGTGGACGACACCTCCGATTGTGAATGCTTGGCTGTCTACCGCTGGCAGTATGGGGGCTGTCATCACACAGCTCATCTGTATTGTTGTCGCTGTTTTCATCTATTTACCTTTTGTTCTCTTATCCAACCGGAAGCCAGAAGCAGCACCTGATTCAGAATAGAAGGAGGGCTCATGAATGAACATGCAATTTAGATGGTATGGCAAAGAAGATCCTGTCTCCCTTTCATATATTCGGCAAATTCCCGGCATGAAAGGGATTGTCAGTGCCGTCTATGATGTGCCGGCTGGTGATCTGTGGCCGGAGGAAAGTATTGCTCATTTAAAAGCGGAAATCGAACGTCACGATCTTGCTTTTGAAGTCGTAGAAAGTCTCCCGATCCATGAAGATATTAAGCTGGGAAAGCCTAGCCGGGATGTTTATATCGAGCATTATCAAGAAAATATCCGCAGATTAGCAAGGCATGGTGTGAAGGTCATTTGTTATAACTTCATGCCAGTCCTTGATTGGACACGAACACAGCTCGATTTCCCACTAGCTGATCAATCGACGACCCTTGTTTATTTTCAGCATCAGCTTGAACAGATGGATATAGAAAAAGATCGACTTTCCTTACCCGGGTGGGATATGTCTTATACGCAGGAAGAAATGAGAAAGTTGATGGCTGCATACAGGGCATTGGGTGCGGAAGGGTTGTTTGAAAACCTAGACTATTTCTTGGGAAATATCCTTCCAGTTGCAGCGGAAGAGAACATGAACATGGCACTGCATCCAGATGACCCTCCTTGGAACATATTTGGTCTGCCCCGCATTGTCAGCTGTGAAGAACAAATAGATCGTATCCTTCAGCTCGATGAACGCTCACAGCATGGACTGACCTTTTGTTCCGGTTCCCTAGGCTGTAATGCGAAAAATGATGTTCCTTCACTTGCGAGAAAGTATGCCAAAAAAGGGCGTATACACTTTGCTCATTTACGCAATGTCAATTTGTATGAAAACGGTGATTTTGAAGAGTCGGCACACCTGTCGTCAGCAGGCAGCCTCGATATGGGAGCGATTGTGAACGCATTGTTTAAGGAAGGATTTGCTGGCTATGTCCGGCCAGATCATGGACGAATGATCTTTGGTGAGACGGGCAGACCTGGCTATGGATTATACGACCGAGCACTTGGAGCTATGTATTTACAAGGGATGTGGGAAGGACTTCAAATTCACACGAAGAAAGGTCAGGTGGCAACATGAACAAAATCGACATACCCAATGACTTTATTCTAGGTGCTGCGGCTTCTGCTTGGCAGACGGAGGGTTGGAAAGGGAAGAAACCGCATCAGGATTCGTATATAGACCTTTGGTATAAGGAGGGGTATCACGTATGGCACGAAGGGTACGGACCAGCAGGAGCAACGAATTTTTACGAGCGCTATCCTGAAGATGTAGCCCTTATGAAGGAAATTGGGTTATCTCATTACCGGACATCGATCAATTGGTCGAGGTTTCTCATAGATTACGAGAATGGAATTGTAGATGAGACCTATGCTCGTTATATTGATGATTTCATCAATGATTTACTTGAAGCAGGTGTAGAGCCGATGTTTTGCTTAGAGCATTATGAGCTTCCTGCTGTTTTGCTTGAAAAGTACGGTGGTTGGTCATCTAAACATGTTGTCGAGCTGTTTGTTCTGTATGCAGAAAAGGTGTTTGAACGCTATGGAGACCGGGTCAAACATTGGTTTACCTTTAATGAACCAATTGTTGTTCAGACTCGTGTGTATCTAGATGCTATTCGTTATCCTTTCGAGCAAAATACGAAGAAATGGATGCAGTGGAACTATCATAAAGCCTTGGCGACATCAAAAGTGGTGAAGCTTTTTCAGGAAATGGGCTTGAAGGAATCAGCCGGTGCAAAAATTGGGGTCATTCTCAATCCAGAAGTGACGTATGCGAGATCGACTGCTCCGCATGATCAAGAAGCGGCCCGCATGTATGATTTGTTTTTTAATCGCGTGTTCTTAGATCCCTCCATTAAAGGTGAGTATCCAGAAGAACTGCTTGATGTGTTGAAAAAGCATGACATTCTTTTCGATGCAACGGAAGAAGAGCTTCAGCTCATTAAAGATCATACAGTCGATGTGGTCGGTCTTAATTTATACTATCCGCATCGCGTTAAGGCACCTAGCAAGGCTTGGAACGAAAACACACCGTTTCATCCATCTTATTATTACGATCTATTTGAGCTCCCAGGGAGAAAAATGAATCCATTCAGAGGCTGGGAAATCTATCCGAATATCGTCTATGATATGGGCATGAGAATAAAAGAAGAATACGGCAATATCGAGTGGTTTGTGGCTGAAAACGGTATGGGGGTCGAGCAGGAAGAGCGGTTTAAAAACGAAGACGGCATCATTGATGATCAGTACCGAATTTCATTTATCAGCCAGCATTTGAAAAAAGCCCTCCAAGCGAAAAAAGAAGGTTCAAACTGCAAGGGATATATGCTCTGGGCTTTTACGGATAATGTCTCGCCGATGAATGCATTCAAGAATCGCTACGGATTAGTAGAGATCCAACTGGAGAATGAACGGAATCGTCAGATGAAAGCGTCAGGGTACTGGTTCAAAACATTAATCCAAACGAGGAAATTAAGGGATGAACCAGATGTCATTTATCAATAGGAGTGATGGGATATGAAGCGAATCATTCTCGCTTGTGCAGCAGGAATGTCGACGTCGATTGTGGTATCTAAAATGAAGGCAGCCGCAGAAGGAAAAGGGCTGGATTATGAAATTTATGCGATACCTGAAGGGGCCATTGCGGACGAATTAGAAGAGCATGGGGACGATGTAAAGGTCATTTTGCTAGGACCGCAAGTTAGCTTTATGAGAAAGGCAGCAGAAAAAACAGCGGCACCTTATCATATACCTGTCGATGTGGTAAATGTAAGATTATATGGAACAGCGAATGGAGAAAAAATTCTAGAACATGCACTGAAACTAGCAAATGAATCTTGAGCAATCGGAGGAGAAGCAGATGACGGTATTAGAGGAAATGCAGGGAGCAGCCTTTCAAATCATTGCCCATGCAGGTGAGGCACGAAGCCATTATGTAGAAGCCATTCGTCTAGCAAGAGCGGATGACTTTGAAGCAGCACAGCAGTTGATTGAAAAAGGGGAGGAAGCGTTTCGAAGCATCCATGACCTGCACTTGTCGCTGATACAAAAAGAGGCGGCAGGGGAACAGCTTCCCTTTTCTTTACTGCTCATACATGCAGAAGACCAAATGCTCACAACAGAGACCATCCATCTGCTTGCCATTGAAATGATAGAAATGTGTAAAAAAATGAATACCCTGTCAAAATAGATATCAGTTATTAACCAATTTCTGTTATAATCATTCGGTAGATAAAGAGAAAGCAGGATTGGTGAATGAAAAAAACATGTATGTGGCTTGCAGTTGGTTTAGTCATGCTGCTCATTTCGGGCTGTATGGGTATGAAACAGCAAACAGAAGGAAACCAGCAAGCCATCAAAGAGGTAAAGGGTCAAGTACAAACGAAAGAAACAACAGAAACGCAGCAAATTGAAGCGGCAGAGATAGACAAACAAAACTGGATTCAGCAAAAGGAACCCGTTGCGCTTCCAATCTTGATGTATCACAGTATTTCCAGCGGTAATTCGTTACGTGTGCCAAAAAGCGAATTTGCGGCTCATATGAAATGGCTGAAAGACAACGGCTATGTCACGCTGTCGCCGAAAGAGGCATATCAAGTTCTCGCGACCAATTCGACACCAAGTGAAAAGTATGTTCTTATCACATTTGACGATGGATATACGGATAACTACACAAAGGCATTTCCGATTTTAAAGGAATATGGAATGAAAGCCACGATTTTTATGATCGAGCAGTCCATCGGCCGTCCGCATCATTTAACCGATGCTCAAATGGATGATATGATGGCGCATGGTATTTCAATAGAGAGTCACACCATTCATCATTTAGAACTCAATCGTTTAACACAGAAGCAGCAGGAAGAAGAATTAAAAGGATCGAAGGTATTCTTTGACCAGCGTTTTTCTCAACAAACGATCATGGTCAGCTATCCGGTCGGTCGCTATAACGAAGACACACTGAAGCTGGCGAAGGAAGCAGGATATGAAATGGCTGTGACCACTGAACCAGGACATGCGAAAAAGGAACAAGGCATGATGTCCTTACACCGCCTTCGCATTTCACCAGGACTTTCACCCGAAAGCTTCGGCAGGCTGATAGAGGGAAATTGATCAATATTAGATCACAGATGTTTCACATGAAACATTTTACGACACGTTTCGTGGATTAAATACGATTTGTTTGAGATAAATGTATGCAGAAGGAATCAGTTTTTTATATACTGATTCTTTTTTATTTAACTAAATAAGGTCTTACAGTCGCCAATAGAAAGTAGGAGGGCTTAGAAGAAAAGTACAGGTTATTATACTTGAAAGTTATTTTGAGTGTTGTTCAGTTTATTTGATTCATTGCATAACAAAAAGCTGTATAATTTATTTGAAATAATGAAAATTCTGCATTTGAAATGAATAAGTGAGATTAAAAAATAAGCTTAACTATGGTAACAAATTGTTACTTATGGTAACATATTGTTGCACAAGTTTTTTGTTCAACTCGGACTAAGTTGAACTAGTTTTCAAACTGAAGCACGAGAGCTTCAAGGTGAATTTCTTGAACGTTCACCATACAACTGAAAAGAAATTTAATTTGGGCACTCGGCTGACTACCGTGTGCTTTTTCTATGTATAAATTTAAAATGTGAGGAATACACTGAAATAATATGAAAAAATAAAGCAGCCCTCCAAAAAACAGAAACGAGATAGAACCAGCATTACCTTGACTAGGGGTAATGAAGGTGCCGCTTTATTTTTCATTATCATCTTAAGGGTTCATTCAGAACGTTCTCTTATCTAAAATCCATATGATGAACTGGACTAGAGTTCGGATTGAATTTAAGATAAGGAACCAAAGCTTGTACATACAGGTACAAGCTTTTTTCTTTTTGTTTTTGCGTCTTTCAACGCGTGAACGCACAAGTTTTGTTCTCAAACTGACCCCTCCTTTCTAGGCATAAAAACACCTTTAGTATGGAAGGGGGGAGGACTATCGTTTGCAACACGTTTCTATGTATATTTTACCATCTTTCCTATTTAATGACGAATAGCACCTTGTTGTTTCTTCTCTGTTTTTCTTTGCGTTTCATTCATAAAACTCTATATGCGTTTTCTCTAGTTTGTAATAATCCAATCGATCTTTCAAGGTTCCTGTATGAAATTCAAATTTATGTCCATCAGGGTCTGTGAAATAAATCGATTTCTGATCTCTTTCGTCTCTTGGCCGGCTTGGTAAGATGTTGACGTTCAAATCTTTTAGTTTGTTATACATTGGATCTACATCCTCCTCATCAATAGAAAAAGCGATGTGTGTGTAAGAGTGATGGATGTCTTGACGAGGAATGTCTTTTTCTACATTGAGGGCAAGCCACAGGCCGTTCAAATCGAAGTAAGCTGTCGTTCTGCCCTTTGTTAACAATTTGGCATTAAAGACCTTTGTGTAAAAATCAATAGATGTCTCTAAATCAGAAACAGAAAATAATAAATGGTTTATTCCTTTGATGTTCAATTTAATCACCTCAAATTCAATGATGAGAAAAAAGCTTGCAGACTCAATCTACAAGCTTTGTTGTTTATTGATAAACAGGATAACCCGTTATCTTTATATCTTTTCCGAGTGGTTCAAGAGAGAGTTGATCGAGTTCAATTGCATCACTCATGAGGCGTATGCCTTCGCCTCCGAAAAAAGAAGGAGAGAGTCGTCCGCCAATGAGCTTGGGCGCCATGTAGATGACGAGTTTATCGACAAGCTGCTGTTCTAAAAATGAGGCATTGACTTGCCCGCCGCCTTCAATCATCAGGGAGGAGATATTTCTTTCTCCAAGCACTTGAAGTACTTCTTGTAAGGGCACCCGGGTATCGCTATCCGTCATGATGACGCTGACGCCAGCTGCTTCTAAAGCAGCTCGTTTTTCTTCATCGGCTTGTTTTGTTGTAAAGATCCATGTTGGCGCCATTTGATCTGTGACCACCTTTGCTGTCAGCGGGATAGACAGCTTAGAGTCTAAGACAATTCGAATTGGATGATGACCGTTTGGAATCCGTGCTGTTAATGAAGGATCGTCGTGAATGACGGTTTGCGCACCGACCAAGATGGCATCGTTGATACTGCGAATGTGATGTGCATCATAACGGGACGTCTCTGATGTAATCCACTTGCTGTCAGACGTAGCAGATGCAATTTTTCCGTCTAACGTAATGCCCGCTTTGAGCGTCACGAAAGGTGTTTTTTTCGTAATAAAGTGATTAAATACTTCATTCATCAGAATGGATTCCTGTTCAAGTACGCCCGTGATAACTTGTATGCCAGCGTCTTGTAAAATGGCAATCCCGCGGCCAGCGACCAGCGGATTCGGATCAAGTGCCGCCACGACAACAGTTTCGACGCCAGCTTTCACAAGTGCTTCAGCGCATGGGCCTGTGCGGCCATGGTGGGAACAAGGCTCTAGTGTCACATAGATCGTGGCACCTTTTGCCTTATCTCCAGCCATTTTGAGCGCATGGATTTCTGCATGTGGTTCGCCGGCCTTCATATGCGCCCCGACCCCAACAATTTCATTTTCTCGCACAATCACAGCCCCGACGAGCGGATTGGGAGATGTCTGACCTTTCATTGCTTCGGCATTTTCAAGGGCTAGTTTCATATATCGCTCATGATGTGGCAATCGTACGCACCTCTTGATCCGCCTTCATATGGCCTGAGCGGTTAATTTTTGTCTGCAAGTATTTTTCATTGAACTCAGAGACATCACCCCAAAGAGGAATCCGTCCAGAAAGAGAAAGACCTGCATGACTGATAGCATCGGTCTTTTTCGGATTATTGGTAATAAGTCTGACTGGCTTTGTACGCAATGTTTGAAGAACAGCAATCGCTTCTTCATATTGACGTGTATCATCTTCAAAGCCTAGTGCTTCGTTTGCTTCTACTGTATCGTAGCCGTTTTCTTGCAAGATGTAGGCCATGGCTTTACTGAAAAGACCGATCCCGCGTCCTTCATGGTTGGCTAAATAAAACAGTGCGCCTGCTCCATTGTCCTCAATCATCCGCATAGACTGTTTCAATTGGAACCCGCAATCGCAGCGTTTGCTTCCGAAAATATCGCCGGTGTGGCAGATGGAATGCATGCGGATCAGCGCTTCATCAGCATGTTCGAAATCTCCGTAAACAAGGACACTTGATTGCTGGTGATCTGCAAGCTCACGGGAGGAAAGGCTTTCGATTAAAGCTTCATCTGATAATGGTTCTTTCCCGTCATCTTTTAACCATGAATACCAGTTAAACATGACCGTTCTACCGTCTAAATTCACTGGCAGTTTAATAGGTCCAGTGATATATATAAATCCGTCTTCTTGCTGTACTCGTTTGATTTTATCTTTTAAAATGGCTGTTTTAACCTCTGTGTGTTTGTCCATATTCTGCACCTTCTTTTTTGTCTGTTTCTTCAATCTGTAAACGAACGAGAACGCCAAATGGATCAATAAATTCGTTACTTTTTCCTGTCGTGTTCATGTGAACGCCTGCTTTTGTCAGACGTTCGACGACGGATGTTCTATCGTCTTCTTTTGGGAAAACCAGTGTATAGCTTCTAATTCCTGAAAAACGTGGATCAATGGCTCCTTTTCTCCCGCGTCCCCATGCATTAAAGGCAAGGTGGTGATGATAGACGCCACCAGCAACGAATAAGCTGGCTGGGGGAGCCATTCGGATATGAAAACCGAGCGTGTTCACATAAAAGGAATCGGCTTCTTCTGGGTTGAGATGGAAATGCAAGTGTCCCATGACTGTACCAGCCGGGAGTCCTTCCCAGGTGGAATCAGCGGCTTCTTGCAGGAGACCATCTCCATCAAGCGGAGCATTTCCGCCACCTTTCACTTCTCCATGCTCACCTACCCATATGTCCTGAGGACGATCAGCATAAATTTCGACGCCGATGCCATCTGGATCACTTAAATAAATGGCTTCACTGAAAAAGTGATCGCTTGCTCCAATTAAAGGATAGCCTTTTTTGAGCACATGCGCCAGCCATGTGCCCAGGTTTTTTCTGGTAGGTAATAAAACCGCAAAATGATAAAGTCCTGGTTCATGATCCGGCTTCTCTTTCAGTTGCACATCTTCTTTCAGCACAAGGATTGGTTCCTTTGCGTTGCTGCCAAGCGTGACAGTAGAATCCGTCTGTTCTAATAAAGTAAAACCTAAAATGTCTGTATAAAAAGGCAAAGAACGCTCAAAGCTGGACACATGTAATTCTGTTACACCTAATCTTACCTGCTCTATTGTATTCAAAGCTCGGTCATCTCCTTCATGTTATATGCATCTGCATGTTCAATGGTTTATTGAAAATTGATAAAATGATTACCTTGTTACTTTTAGTAACTAAACTATATAATAGTTAGTGACTTATTTCAAGTAATTAATTATGTTATAATGAAAAAAAGTAGAGAAAAGCAGAAGGGAGTAAAGTATGGCTCAAGTAGATGGCTGCCCAATTACAGATGCCATGGAGATTTTAGGGAAGAAGTGGGTGATTCTGATCATCAATCAGCTTTTGACAGGGCCAAAACGTTTTTGTCAGCTAGAAAATGAAATGAACATCAGCGGACGGTTATTATCAGAAAGGCTGAAAGATTTAGAAGCTGAAGGCCTTGTTGAGAAAAAAGTATATCCCGACATTCCCGTGCGGATTGAATATGAACTAACAGAACAAGGAAAGAAAATTGAACCAGTCATACGGGAAATGTATGCTTGGTCTTTAGAGCGAAAAAATAGTGAAAAGGGTGAACATGTCCCTTCTTAATCGATTTCGATCAGTGTCCCTGATCGATTTTTTTTGTGATTTTCCAGAAATCTAAGTCAATAGTATGAAAAATGATGTTGACAATAATTTCATTCATCATATAATATCAAGGAGAAGAGGGTTCTTTTCCCTGTAATGGAATGGGGAGGTTATGCCATGGTATCATGAATGGGACAGATTACCTAAACCGTGTATCACTACATCATGTAGCAACAGACATCTTTGACTTGTCAAAAGCAAAGATTTATTTTTTGGTCTCTATTGATAATGATTATCATAATCATTTATGAGTGTGATTCATACGCTGATAAAGGTTATTTTTTTTATTGTCTATTGAGAATAATTATCAATATCAATTAGGAGGATATATATGAAATCACTTCGTTCAGCATCACACGTCTTATTATTCTTTAGCTTTGTTCTATTGTTTGCTCTAGCCCCGGTTAGCTCTGCCTCAGCAGCAGGCTTAGCAGATGGTCAATATTCAGCACAATATGTGGTATGGAAAGCAGACAGTGATTCAACGTCAACAGCAAATACGTATTTTGAAAAACCAGCTAAGCTTGTTGTGAAGGACGGAAAAATCAAAGCGCAAGTCACGTTAACGAACAGCTCTTGGATTACAAGCTTTAAAACATTGGATCAAGGTGTCTACAAAGATGCGAAGGTGATCAGTACAAACGCAGCTGCCAATAAGAGAACGGTAGAGTTCAATGTCAACAGCCTGACAGATGTTGTACCAGCAAAAGTGAGTGTGACTGTACCGGTCATTGGATATACAGGCAATTACGATATTCGCGTCAAGTTTGATGCAGCAACTGTTCAATAAAAAGGGAGGAAATTCATTTGATAAAAAAATGGATCAGGATGCCAGCCTTCATGGCTGCATTGCTTCTGGCACTTATACTGCCTTTTTCAAATGCACAGGCTGCCTCATTAAATGATGGTACATACTCCGTCAATTATACTGTGATGAAGGCCGAAGGAACTGCCGTTTCGATGGCAAATGATTACTGGCTGAAGCCGGCAAAAGTGATCGTGAAAAATGGCAAGCTGACTGTGCAAATGACTATTAAAAACAGCAGCTGGGTAACGGAATTTAAAGTGCCGGGAAATGGCGGCTATGTCGATACGACGGTTCTATCAAGGAATAAGAAAGCCAATACAAGGCTTGTTCAATTCCAAGCACAGAGTTTGTCTAAACCAATCAAGTCAAAAATCCATGTCACAGTCAAATCGGCTGATTATGATCACGACTATACCATCCAGCTGAAATTCGATGAAAGCAGCATCAAGTCACTTTCTTCTGACAGTTCAAAAGAAACAGCAGGTGCAGCAAAACATCAAGAATCATCAAAAGAAACAACCAAAACAACTGATTCATCCACCAAAACAAAACAAGAAGAAAATCCTCAAACTGGTGATACAAGCCAGATGGGATGGCTCCTTGTGCTTGTCTTATGTTCAGGCGGGTTTTTAGCGAGAAAGTGGATCATCAAGCATTAACGGAAGGAAGTGTCATCTTTTGAAACGTCTTTTTCATCTACAGACAGCTATTCTGCTCGTTTTATTCAGTTTGTTGACTGCGTTTCAGCTGCCTCAAGGAACGGCTCAGGCGGCATCATTGGTTGATGGTGAATATACGGCCGGATTCACCATTTTAAAAAATGGCAGCACTGAAGCATCCATGATGGATACGTATACAGAAAAGCCAGCTAAGCTCGTCATCGAAAATGGCAAGACGACTGCCTATCTTACGCTGAAGCAAAGCAAAGAAATCACAGATTTCAAGGTCGAACAAAACGGCTCTCTCGTCACCACTGAAACGGTCAGTGAAGATGAGACAGCGAATACGCGTGTGATCAAATTTGATGTAGCAGATGTATCAGCCAAATTAAATGGCTGGGTCAAAATTTACTGGGACTTAGGCGGCTTTATTTATGATGAGGCGTATGACGTACAGATCGCTTTCGACGAGAGCAGTCTCACACTTGTCACGCCTGCGAAGCCAGACGATAGTGAAACAACACCAGATGATCAAAACGGTACGACGCCAGGCGACAGTGAAACAACACCAGATGACCAAAATGGCACGAAGCCGGGCGACAGTGAAACAAAGCCGGATGATCAAAGCGGTACAACACCAGACGATCAGCCGACCACTCCTGATAATAACAATGACACAACACCAGTTGATTCACCGCAGAACCAATTAAAAGATGGTGTGTATCGTATCAACTACAGTGTGCTGAAGGGCGATGAGGATGAGGCATCTCGGATGAGCCAATACTTCTCACATCCAGCATCGTTAACCGTTAAAAATGGAACGCAAACCGTTTCCTTTACGGTGAAGGATCATACGTCAGTTGATTCTTTGAAAATAGAGAAAAACGGTTCTTATCAAGAAGTGAAAAACGTGAGCACAGATCAAGCAAAGAACACAAGAGTGGTTTCATTTGAAGTGTCTGATCTGAAAAAAGCAGTTAACGGAAAAGTACACATTGTGGTAGCAGCCGCTCACTATGATCAAACGTACGATATTCGTTTTCAATTTGATTCAAAAAGTATCGTTCCACTGAAGGACGGTCAAATAGAGGAAGAAACACCGGTTACACCAGAAACACCAAAACCAAATAAACCAGCACCAGACACAACGAACGGCGGAACGAATCAAGAGACAGTTCAGCTAAAAGACGGGGTGTACAAGCTTCCTTTCTCAATGAAGAAAGCAGACAAGGATGAGCTTTCTCGCATGAACGATTACGTCGTGAGCCCTGCGACATTGGTGGTGAAAAATGGCCGCCATTTCGTTTCATACACTGTGAAGAACAGCTCAGCCATCACATCGTTCCAAGTAGGAACCGGCGGTAAATTTGAAGAGACGCTAGTTGCAAAGACTGATCAAAAAGCAGATACACGAGTGATTCAATATGAAGCAAAAAGTGTAAGCAATGATCAGGCAGCACGCGTGAAAATTGACATTCCAGCTGCCAATTATCATGAGCAGTACGATGTCAAACTTGTCTATGATACGAAAGGCATTTCACTTGGTGAAGGAAGCGGAATTGCGACGGTGATCGGAGAAGATGAGAGCATCGGCTTTGTGAAAAATCCGAATGATCACGATTCTCAACCAAGCCAGCTTGCGAATCTCGCCCCTGAGGAAACGGGTGCAGAGCAGATGACCTTTACGCCATCAGATGACCAAACCAAGTCTGAGACAGGTCAGCTGAACCCAAAAACAGGAGATACTTCACTTCTTTGGGTGTACATTCTTTTATTCGGCGGATCACTATTCGTGCTCGTCAGAAAGTATCAAACTCGTACAAGATAAAGAATCTATGTTAAGTGAGGTGCGCCATTCATCTCGGCGCATCCACTTCCTTTTTTTCGAAAGGAGGCTTCTGTTTTTTGAAGCATCGAATGTTATGTACCCTGATCACGGCTCTATGTGTGTGCGTCTTCTTAGCAGGCTGCTCACAATCAGCTGAAAGCTCAGCGAAAGGCAAAAAAAGCGCAGCGTCAAGTGCCCGCATTGTGGCAACGACTGTAGCTGCTGCTGAGATCATGGATGCGCTAGAGGTAGATCTTGTCGGGGTGCCAACAAGTCAAAAATCCTTGCCGGCTCGATACAAAGGACTCCCAGCAGTCGGTAACCCAATGAGCCCAGACATGGAAATCATCCAATCACTTCAACCGACAGATGTCCTGTCTGTCACGACCCTTCAATATGATTTAGAAACGCCTTTTCAACAAGCTTCTGTCCCTGCGACATACCTCAACCTTGAGAGCCTGGACAAGATGGAGAACGCCATCACAAAGCTTGGAGAAAAATATGATAGAAAGACACAAGCGAAACGCATTGTGGATGATTTTGAACAAAAAAAGAAAGACATACAAGAGAGAACGAAGGGAAAGACGAAGCCATCCGTTCTCATTTTGCTTGGTGTACCAGGCAGTTATTTAGTGGCAACAGAGAATTCGTATATCGGTGATCTTGTGCGTATTGCAGGAGGAAAGAACATCGTAAAAGGTGAGAAAATGGAGTATTTGGCATCCAATACGGAGTATTTACAAAAAGCCAATCCAGATATCATTCTTCGAGCCGCACATGGGATGCCCGATGAAGTCGTCAAAATGTTTGATCAAGAATTTAAAACAAATGACATCTGGAAACATTTCCATGCGGTCAAACAAGACCGGGTGTACGACCTCGAAGAAAGCTTATTCGGGACAACAGGCAACTTAAAGGCAGCAGAGGCATTAGATGAATTGACTCGTATGTTGTATCCGTCATAAGCGCGAATCTTAATGATAAAAGGACGTTCAAGATGAAAAAAACAGGGATTTTATTTCTGATAGTCAGTCTCTTACTAGCCGGCGTATTTATTTATTCCGCCATTACGGGGAGCATTCATGTTACACCGATTGAATTATTGGAAGGGCTTATGACCGGTCAACATGCACAGGTAGAAATCATTAAAGATTTAAGAATCCCCCGCATGCTCATTGCGATGTTTACAGGGGCGGCTTTATCTGTCTCCGGTGTCCTCTTGCAGTCTGTGATGAGGAATCCATTAGCAGATGCCGGTGTTATTGGTATTTCATCGGGAGCTAGCTTCTTTTCTTTAATGGCAATTACAGCGCTTCCTCAATTTTATTTCTACTCTCCTTTATTTTCAGTTTTAGGCGGGGCAATTGCCTGCTTCCTCGTATACGTGTTGTCTTGGAAAGGCGGCTTAAGCCCGATTCGAATGATTTTGGTGGGGATCGCCATCAATGCCATGTTTACAGGGATGGCAGAAGCGTTTGTGACCATTTGCAGCTATTTCAATATCACTATTAATCAGTCGGGACAGTCGAATCTGACGATGAAAACGTGGGGAGATGTCCGTTTAATCGGTGTCTATGGCGTCATTGGGCTTGTGGTTGCGCTTTTCTTTAGCAGATGGTGTAACTTGCTTGCCCTTCAAGATAAGACGGCGAAAAACTTAGGATTGCGTGTGACCAGAATGCGCCTTTTGATTTCAATCACGGCGGTGTTATTAGCAGCGGTGACTGCTGCGGTAGCGGGCGTGATTGCCTTTGTCGGCTTGCTCATTCCCCATATCTCTAGAAGGCTCGTCGGCTCGGACCATCGGGTACTGATTCCATTTTCTGCGTTAAGCGGGGCCTTGCTCATTTTGACGGCTGATACGCTCGGCAGAACGCTTGTGGCACCAAATGAAATCCCTGCTTCTACAATCATGGCTGTTATTGGCGGGCCGTTTCTGATCTTTTTATTAAGAAGGGGGGATCGTCTGCATGGACATTCGTGAGGTGTCGTTTTCCTATGATCGGCAGAGGGATATTGTTCAATCGGTCACTACAAAGATTGAAAAGGGGAAAATCACCACCATTATCGGTCCAAATGGTTCGGGCAAATCCACACTGCTTTCCTTGATGGCACATAACCATTGTCCACATAAAGGACAGATACATTTAGATGGGCAAGAGCTGAATGCGTTCAAGCCCAGGGAACTCGCGAGAAAGCTGGCAGTCGTACATCAGCAAAATGAAGCGCCGCTCGATTTAACGATCGAACGAGTCGTGGCATTTGGGAGAACGCCCTACCAGACGATGCGCGGCAGTGACAAGGAAGAAGATGAGAAAGCAATCGAGTGGGCGCTGTCCTGTACAAAGCTGACGGATAAGCGAAAGGTGCCACTCGCCTCATTGTCAGGCGGAGAACGGCAGCGTGTATGGATTGCGATGGCTTTAGCGCAAAAAACACCGATCCTTTTCTTAGATGAACCGACGACTTATTTGGATATGTATTATCAATTTGACATTCTGGAGCTCATTCGAGAGCTCAATGTCGAGCATGGATTAACCATCGTCATGGTCCTGCACGATATGAATCAGGCGATTCGCTATAGTGATGTCATCATCGCCATGAAAGATGGACAAATTATCCGCGAAGGACGGCCGAATGATGTGTTAACAGAAGAGATGGTGCGGCACATTTATCATGTGTCCGTCACAATTAAGCAAGATGCAGAAACAGGGATGTATATCGTGCCTGTAGGCATATAAGTTGTGCAAAAAGCAGGTGAGACAGTGTGAAACGAGGGAAAAGAATCGGGCAGCGAATGCTGACGATCGTCTGTTTAGGTGTTTTTCTATATAGCGGTACTGCCATTGGCTTGGAGCTCTTTGGCTATTATCAAAATCGTCAGGTGCTTGCAAAGGCTCAGACACTTTACACACACGAGGATGGAATGAAACAGCGAAAACCTGGAGAAATCCGTCAGTCATTTGATGATTTGCGAAAGGTGAATCAAGACATTGTCGGTTGGATTGATATGAAGGACACGATGATTCAGTATCCAATTGTTCAGTCAAACGATAATGCATTCTATTTAACTCGTAATTATGTAAAGGATGACACACGGGCAGGCAGTATCTTTATGGATTACCGTAATGACGTCTTGCATGAAAGTCCCAATACAGTGTTATACGGTCATCGGATGAGGGATGGGTCTATGTTTGCTGGTCTCACAAACTATTTGAAAAAAGATTTCTTCCAAGATCATCGCACATTTCAGTACGATACGCTGTACCAAAGCTATGAAGCAGAGATTTTTGCTGTGTATGAGACGACAGTCGATTTCGATTATATTCAGACTGATTTTCAGGATCTTGGTGAATATGCGCACTACTTGCAAGCTGTGCGTAAGAAGTCCATCTATCAAACGAAAACAGACGTATCCACAGATGACTTGATTCTCACATTATCGACCTGTGATCACGTGCTGGCACCTAAAAACAAGCGTCTCGTGGTACAGGCGAAGCTAAAGAAAGTTTACTAGAAAAGGAGAGACAGACGGTTGAAATGTTTACATGTGATTTGGGCAGGACTCGTCGTCGTGCTTCTCCTCGGCGGATGCAGTCAGGCGGCGCCTGTCGAGAATGGGAGCGGGCAAGGTGCGCTCAACATTCAGGATTTTGCCGGCAGAACATTATCGTTTCATGAATCACCTGAACGGATCGTCTCGTTGTCAACTGGCGACATGAGCATCATTTATGCTCTAGGTGGTCAGGTGGTCGGCCGGCCAACTGCCGAATTGCCAGACAATCTACAAAAGGCAAAGTCCGTACAATCAATTGGCACAACCCATCAATTTGATGTCGAGCTGATCACGAGTTTAAAGCCCGATGTGGTGCTTGGGAATGAATCATTAAACAGCAAGGATATCTCTACTATAGAAGGAATTGGTTCACAGCTTCTTTTGACAAGTGCCAACTCAGTGAAGGACATCCAGCGTCAAGTTACTTTATTTGGTGATTTACTTGGAAAACAGCAAAAGGCCAAAGCGCTCAATGCTCAAATCGATCAGCGGATCAAGCAAGTGAAGCAGCCTGAGAAAAAAGTAAAGACACTCGTTGTATATGGTGCGCCCGGCACATATATGGCGGCACTTCCACAATCTTTAAGCGGTGATCTGCTGCGGATCGCTGGTGGTGCGAATATTGCTGAAAATGAACCAGCACTCGAAAAGTTTCCGCAATATGCACAAATCAATGCAGAAAAGGTAATCGAGGCCGATCCGGATCTCATTTTGCTGATGACACACAGCAATCCTGAAGATGTCAAAGCAGGCTTTATGAGTGAAATGAAGCAAAATGCGGCGTGGCACGATGTATCAGCTGTCAAAAATGGACACGTTGAGATTCTGCCAAGTGACCTATTTGGGACAAATCCAGGCGCAGAAGTCATCAGAGCGATCGATGAATTAGAGAAGAAATTGAAGCGATTGTCATCATGAAGATGAATGCAGAACTAGATTTTCAAAAAAGGCAGTCAAGACGAAAATGGCTGTTACCAGGATTGTTTTTCTCTTTATGTGTGGGCGTCTGTCTAGGACTTGCGGTAGGTTCTGTCCAATTGTCGCTGACGGATTTAATGGCTGTCTTCACGGGAACAGGTCTGCCTGTTCATGAAAAAATTGTCATGGATTTACGGCTGCCGCGTGTGCTCATTGGTTTTCTCGTTGGGGCCTGTCTCGCGGCATCAGGTGCGATTTTACAAGGAGTTGTCCGAAATCCACTTGCTGACCCTGGGATCATTGGTGTGACTGCGGGCGGCGGGTTAGCTGCTGTACTCAGCATGATTGTTCTCCCGCAGTTCACGTATTTGCTTCCGGCAGCCGCTTTTCTGGGCGCCTTATTAGCAGCTCTTGTCGTGTATATGCTGTCATTTGATCAAGGGGTTTCACCGCTTAAATTGATCTTGGCAGGTGTTGCCGTCAATGCCCTGCTTGGTGCGGTGATGAATGGGTTTATGGTGCTATATAGTGAGCGTGTGCAGGCTGTTTTACCTTTTCTATCAGGGGGATTAAACGGGCGGAGCTGGCATCATCTTAGCTTTGTGTCGCCATATGCGCTGGCTGGATTATGTCTTTGTTTTTTCGCCATTAAACCGTCCAATCTCCTTTTACTTGGCGATGAATCGGCTCAGCTATTGGGCCTTCGAGTAGAGCGAACTCGATTTTTTCTCATTGCGCTGGCCGCTCTTTTAGCTGGAGCGGCTGTCAGTGTCAGTGGTTTAATCGGATTTGTCGGGCTTGTTGTACCTCATTTTATCCGTCTTTTAATCGGAGATGATTACCGGTATTTGCTGCCGATTTCAATGCTTGGAGGGGGCGTGCTTGTGGTCTTTGCCGATACAGCAGCACGGGTCTGGTTTACACCGGTTGAATTGCCTGTAGGGATCTTGCTTGCCTGCATCGGTGCACCTTTCTTCCTCTATTTATTAAAAAAGAAAGGGAGGGGTTAAGATGGATGTCATTGCAATGGATGACGTGAGTCTCAGTCAAGGCGGCTTTCGGCTGTCTTCCATTTCAGCAGCTGTTCCTAAAGGGAGTGTAACCGGAATCATTGGCCCGAATGGGTCAGGTAAGTCGACTTTTATCAAAGCTGCCGCACGACTGACCTCAATCGAAAGCGGCATGATTTACATTCACGACATCCCGCAAAAAGAGATGACGGCACAGGAGATCGCCAAGGAGGTGGCGGTTCTCATGCAAACAAGAACCGCCATTCCATCGATGACAGTACGTGAGCTGGTCGCACTTGGACGCAGCCCGCACCGTTCCATCTGGAAAAAAAGCGGCACGTCAGATCATGAAGCGATTGAGTGGGCGCTTGAGGTGACGAATAGCCGCATCAATGAAAACAGAATGCTTCATACATTGTCAGGCGGAGAAAGACAAAAGGCATATATTGCAATGGCACTGGCTCAGAAGACAGAGACCATCATTCTCGATGAGCCAACCACTTATTTAGACATTGCGCATCAGCTTGAATTACTGGAGCTACTCAAACAGCTGAATCAAACACATGGCATCACCATTTTAATGGTTCTCCATGACTTGCAGCAGGCCGCAAAATATTGTGACCGTCTCATTGCTATGAAGCGAGGTCAAGTGCATCAAATTGGCTCACCAAAAGAAGTGTTAACAGAAGACTTTTTCAAGGAGGTTTTTGGGATTCAGGCAGAGGTTCACTTAGACGGTGAGCATCCGCTCATTATCCCAATCGCCTCCATTCAACAACAAAAGGGAGATGAACCAAACATGATTATTGTAAACAACCAAGTAAGAGTAGAAAAAGGCAGTGCCGACCACCTTGTTAAACGGTTTAACAAGCAGGGACAAGTAGAATTTATGGAAGGCTTTTTAGGAATGGAAGTATGGGTCACTCAGCAGACAACTGATTACGATGAAGTGACCATTCACACCCGCTGGAATCGAAAAGAAGACTTTGTGAATTGGACAAAATCTCAGGCATTTGGTGATGCGCACGCTCATGGAAAGGCGAAACCTGAAGGCCTGTTAAAAAACAAAATTACGTACTATGAAGTGCAAGTCACAAGACCCGCTTTACAGAAAAAAGCCTAAATATTCAAAAGCGCTGCAGCGAAGAAGCAGCGCTATTTTTTTTGTGATTGTCTCTTTCCGTCACATATTTTTGACAAAGTATTCAAACAACTGACACAATCCTATCCAAATTTTAGGTAAAATTTACTTTATTTTTGAAGCACATGGGTGTAAAGTACAGGTATAAATAACTAACCGAATGAAAATCAAGAGTAAAATTTCACCGAGTGAACTATATCAAATGGACTTTCACTTGTGAATCATTGAACAAATAGTGAACTTTTTGTGAAATAGTGAGCATAAATATCTCGAATCATTCGGCATGCGAAAGTAAGGGAGGATGTAAGGCTGTGAGTGAGCTGTTTTTAGCAAGATTTCAATTTGCCTCAACGACATTATTTCATTTTATTTTTGTTCCTATGTCTATAGGTTTGGTATTTATCGTTGCATTGATGCAAACCCTTTATGTGGTGAAGAAAAAAGACATCTATAAAAAGATGGCAAAATTTTGGGGTCACCTTTTCTTAATTAACTTTGCAGTAGGTGTGGTGACAGGGATTCTGCAAGAATTCCAGTTTGGGATGAACTGGTCAGATTATTCAAGGTTTGTCGGTGATGTCTTTGGTGCACCGCTTGCCATTGAAGCGCTATTGGCCTTTTTCCTTGAATCGACCTTTATTGGTCTTTGGATATTCGGCTGGGACCGTCTACCGAAAAAAATTCATTTGTTATGTATTTGGCTCGTTTCTCTTGGTACGATCTTTTCGGCATTTTGGATTTTACTCGCCAACTCATTTATGCAGGAGCCAGTTGGATTTGTGATTAAAAATGGCCGTGCAGAAATGAATGACTTTGGGGCGCTCGTGACAAATCCGCAACTTTGGGTAGAGTTCCCGCACGTTCTGTTTGGTGCATTGGCAACCGGTGCTTTCTTTATCGCGGGTGTCAGTGCCTATAAAATGATCAAAAAACAAGAAGTGACCTTTTTCAAAAAATCTTTCCAGATTGCCATGGTGCTTGCTTTCATTTCTGGCTTAGGTGTGGCGTTCTCTGGACATGATCAAGCGAAGCACTTAATGGAATCACAGCCGATGAAGATGGCAGCAAGTGAAGCCCTTTGGAAGGATAGTGGAGATCCAGCGGCTTGGACACTATTTGCCAACATTGACACAGATAAAAAAGAAAACTCTGCGGAGATCAATATTCCGTTTGCTTTAAGTTACTTGGCTTATTCGAAGTTTAGTGGAGATGTGCCAGGCATGCTGACCCTTCAAAAAGAATATGAAGCAAAGTTTGGTCCTGGAGATTACATTCCTCCAGTCAAAACAACCTTCTGGAGCTTTAGAATCATGGTGGGTGCCGGCATGTTGATGATTTTTGCTAGTATGATTGGTTTGTATTTGAGCTTTAGAAAAAAACTAGAATCAAACAAATGGTATTTACACTTCATGGTATGGATGATTGCGTTCCCGTTTATTGCAAACTCAGCGGGCTGGATCATGACGGAAATTGGGCGTCAGCCGTGGACAGTCTTTGGTATGATGACAACCGCACAATCCATTTCACCAAACGTATCGTACGGCATGTTGCTATTCTCAGTCATTAGCTTTACGACCATTTATCTGATTCTTGCCATCGTGCTTGCCTACTTATTCATTCGAGAAATTAAAAAAGGTGCACATTCTGAAGAGAATACAGATCAAAAGGATGAAACGGACCTGTCTACAGATCCATTTGATGGAGGCGCATATCATGGCATATCTTAACGAGATTTGGTTTATTCTTGTCGCAGTATTGTTTGTTGGATTTTTCTTCTTAGAAGGATTTGATTTTGGTGTCGGGATGTCCATGCAGCTGCTTGGAAAAGATGCACACGAGCGCCGCATTTTAATCAATACGATTGGCCCTTTCTGGGATGCGAATGAGGTCTGGCTGATTACAGCTGGCGGGGCTATTTTCGCCGCTTTTCCTCACTGGTACGCTACGATGTTCAGCGGATACTATATTCCATTTACGATTCTCCTATTAGCGCTCATTGGGCGGGGGGTCGCCTTTGAATTTAGAGGGAAGGTCGAGAAGGCTTCATGGATCAAAACGTGGGACTGGATCATCTTCTTTGGCAGTCTGCTTCCGCCATTTTTACTCGGAGTGCTATTCACAAGTATGTTACGAGGAATGCCAATTGATCAAGATATGAATATGTACGCTGGATTTACAGACTTCGTCAATCTTTATTCAGTGATCGGCGGGGTAGCCGTGACGGTGCTTTGCCTCCTGCATGGATTGATTTTCGTCACACTCCGCACTGAGGGTGATTTAAGAAATCGTGCAAGAAAGCTCGGTCAGCGTGTTTTATTGATTGCACTACCAGTTCTTGTTCTATTTGTTGGTGTGTCTATTCTTGAAACAGACATTTATACCGTGCGTCCGATCATCACAATCCCTTTAACTGTACTCATTGTGGTTTGTTATGTAGCGGCTCTATTCTTTATGAGAAAAGAGCGTGATGGATGGACATTTTTATTCACAGGTGCAGGTATTATGGTGACGGTGACCATGCTTTTCACAGCATTATTCCCGCGTGTCATGATTAGTTCGATCAACCATGCATTCGACCTCACCATTCAAAACGCTGCATCAGGATCTTATTCACTGACGGTCATGACGATTGTTGCCATTTCTTTGCTACCTTTTGTGCTTGGGTATCAAATCTGGAGCTACTATGTCTTCCGTAAACGTGTAAGCGGTAAGGAGCCAATGACCTACTAATGGATAAACGTTTGCTTCAACTAAAAGGAATGAGGGGGCTTCTTGCCCTCTTAGGTATTGTGTCAATCATCCAAGGAGCAAGTATTATTTTTCAAGCACAGTGGCTGGCACATGCCATAACAACGCTGTTTGACGGGAAGAGCCTCATGCAGGCAACACCTTATGTCTTGCTATTTCTTGCTGCCTTTCTGGTGCGGCACGGTCTCACCTTGATGCGGGAGAAGGTCATGTTCACCTATTCTTCCCGAATTGGAGCAGACGTGAGAAAGCAGCTGTTGGACCAGCTGTTCCGTTTAGGGCCAGCTTTCACGAAGAAAAAAGGAACAGGAAAGCTTGTGACATTGGCGATGGAGGGCATTGCCCAATATCGTCAGTATTTACAGCTGTTTTTGCCGAAAATGGTGAACATGGCAGTTATTCCGGTGATGGTGCTTGTCTATGTTTGGACATTAGATGAAACATCTGCTGTCATTCTGATTGTCACGCTGCCGATTTTAATTGTTTTTATGATTTTGCTAGGACTTGTCGCTCAGCGTAAAGCGGCCAAACAATGGAGATCGTATGAGAAATTATCCAATCATTTTACTGATTCTCTCCGTGGCCTTGAAACGCTTCGCTACTTAGGGATTAGCAAAAAGCATTCTCGCAATATTGGAGAGGTCTCAAAGCGTTATCGAAAGGCGACGATGAGCACACTGAAAGTCGCCTTTCTTTCATCTTTTGCTCTTGATTTCTTTTCTATGCTGTCCATTGCGACTGTCGCTGTATTTCTCGGCTTGCGCTTAATTGAAGGAGATCTTTTGTTATTGCCCGCTTTGACCGCACTGATGCTTGCGCCAGAATATTTCTTGCCAGTCCGTGAAGTGGGAAATGATTATCATGCGACGTTAAACGGTAAAGAAGCGAATGAGGCGATTCAAGTGATTTTAGAGGAAAAGGGCTTCCGAGAGCAGGAGACACAATCCGTGCAGCTGAACGAGTGGAATGAGCAATCTGAGCTCACACTGCAAGATGTCAGTGTGTTGCATGATGAACATGCTCCTTATTCGATTCAGGATGTCGATCTCACTGTGAAAGGAAAGAAAAAGATTGGGATCATCGGTGCCAGTGGTTCGGGGAAATCGACGTTAACGGATGTTCTCGGCGGTTTTGTTGAACCGTCTGCAGGTGAAATGATCCTAAACGGAAAGCCGCTTGCTCATTTACAGCTGGCGGCATGGCAAAAAGAAGTTGTTTATATGCCGCAGCATCCTTATTTATTTCACATGACACTGAGAGAAAACATTCGTTTTTATGAACCGAATGCAACAGATGAAGACGTTGAAAGAGCGGTGCAAGAGGCAGGTTTGTCTCAGCTCGTAGCTGATCTCCCCAATGGACTGGATGAGGTCATTGGCGAACAGGGCAGAGGACTGAGCGGTGGGCAAGCGCAGCGGATTGCCCTCGCTCGCACAGTGCTCGGCCAGCGATCCATTATGCTGTTAGACGAACCAACGGCTCATCTGGATATTGAGACAGAGTATGAATTGAAGAAAACAATGCTTCCATTGTTTGAAAATAAACTTGTGTTTTTAGCCACACACAGACTTCATTGGATGACGGATATGGATGAAATCATTGTGATGGATCATGGGACGATTGCAGAGATGGGGACTCATGAATCATTAATGGAAAGAAAAGGTGTGTACTATCAATTGGTACAGGAACAAATGGGGGCGGTCACACATGGTCAGTAAAGGCTGGTTTATACCTTATATCAAGGAGAATCAAAAGCTGTTTGCCTTGGTGCTTTTTTTAGGGGCGATTGCGGTGTTTTCTGCTTCTATGCTCATGTATACGTCAGGGTTCCTCATTTCAAAAGCTGCCACAAGACCTGAGAATATCTTGATGGTCTATGTCCCAATCGTGGCAGTACGTACCTTTGGTATTTCACGATCAGCTGCTCGTTATGCAGAGAGACTGGCGAGTCATCAGCTCATTTTGACGATGATTGAAAAAATGCGGGTACGTCTTTATGATATGGCTGAACGAAGTGCCAAACAGACTAAGCTTGGAACAGGTGAAATGCTTGGGCTGTTATCAGAAGATGTGGAGAGATTACAGGATGCGTATTTAAAAACAATCTTTCCATCCATCGGTGCGCTGCTTTTATATGCCGCTTCGATTGGAGCACTTGGGCTTTTCTCATGGCCTTTTGCCGGGTTGATGCTGCTTTATATGGCGCTGCTCGTATTTGTATTCCCATACATCACAGTACTTGTGAACCGGGCGCGACAAATTCAAATGAAGAAAGGCAGAAATGAACTGTACAGCCATTTAACAGATGCTGTCATGGGGGTGAGTGACTGGTTGTTTAGCGGCAGACAGAACGATTTTGTTGAGGGCTATGAACGAAAAGAAGCAAAGCTATTAGCACTCGAATCGGCAAAGCACCGGTTTATCCGTCTGCGCCAATTTTTAGCACAGCTAGTCATTGGAGGAGCAGTCGTCCTTGTTGTGTATTGGAGCGGCTCAGTCGTTCAGGCTGGTTCTATGCCACACACGCTCATCGCAGCCTTTGTGCTTGTGCTGTTTCCATTAACAGAAGCCTTTCTTCCGCTGTCAGATGCAGCAGGCGATATTCCTGTTTATCAGCATGCCGTCAGCAGATTAAATCATTATGAAGAGCAGTCGTATGAAGGATTAGTGGAGAGGGAGGCAGCAAACGAGACACCCGTCTCTAATGGCGTTGAAGCGGTCTGTTTTGATCAAGTCACCTTCGGATATGAAGTAGATCAACATGTACTAAAGCATTTTTCGTTTTCCATGAAGCAAGGTGAATCGCTCGCTCTTATAGGAAAAAGCGGTGCAGGCAAATCGACCATTTTAAAATTGTTAGAAGGGGCAGTCGTGCCAAATCAAGGGGTTGTCAGCATTCAGGGGAAACCGGTACAAAGCATTCAAGAGGAGATATCCTCTTATGTGTCTGTGCTCAATCAACAGCCCTATTTATTCGATACGTCTGTTTTAAACAACATTCGCTTAGGTTCTCCAGAAGCGACAGAAGAGCAAGTAAAAGAAGCCGCGCGGCAAGTTCAGCTGCACGATTACATTGAGTCTTTGCCAGAAGGTTATCACACAGGTGTACAAGAGACAGGGGTTCGTTTCTCTGGTGGAGAAAGGCAGCGTATGGCTCTAGCACGGATTTTGCTGCAAAACACACCGATTGTTGTATTAGATGAACCAACCGTCGGGCTTGATCCACGCACAGAGCGTGAATTGCTTGAAACAATCTTCAATGTGTTAAAAGGAAAAACAGTCATTTGGATCACCCATCATCTCACTGGCTGTGAGGCATGTGACCGTATGATGTTTATTGAAGGTGGACGCATTGAGATGGAGGGGCACCATCATGATTTGCTGAAAGAAAATGTGCGTTATCAAAAGCTGTATGAAATGGATCGTCCATTTTCGAACGTGTAAAAAATGTATGACAAGAACGTTCGGACAGAAGATTTCTGCCCGAACGTTTTTTGGGGCTTAAGGGTTTACTTTTCCTACACCCGCATTTGATACAACTTCTGATTTCACATTGTTCACGTTAAGCAAAGAGTAGTTATAAGGAGGGTTGTACGTACCTGTTGAAGACGTTGGCAGGCTACCTGTGCTGTTAATATATGAGTTGTTGATGACATGCCATGTACCGACTTGACGGCTGTCCCAGCTGCCAATGGCATTGTTTGTATTTTCAAATACGTTGTGCTCAATTCTCATTTTTGCGCCCATACGAGAGTTAATCGCAGTTGTATGGATGCCTTTGTAGTAGTTGTTATACACATGACCTTCTCCGTAGCGCATAGACGGTACACGAGAGTTCAAGTTTTCAAAGCGGTTGTTGTGGAATGTGATTTTTCTGTTGTAGTTATCGTTATCGGAGCTGCCCATCAGCATTGTTTTCCAGCTGTCATGGACATAGTTCCATGAGAACGTAATGTAATCGGAGTCATTTTTCACATCGAATAACCCATCATAGTCATCTTTCCCAGAGTTCAAAGTGTTGTAGAGTTCATTATGGTCGACCCATACGTTTTTAGAACCACCTTCGATTCCGATGGCATCTTTATCACCGATTTTGCTGTGATGGATTTTGAGGTTGCGGATGATGACGTTATTGGCACGCCACACTTTAATACCAATCTCATTAAATTCGCCGTTTGTCCCTTTACCGACGATGGAGACATTGTTTGTATCTTTCACATCAATTTTATTGGCTGATGTATTAGAAGGAGTAATCGTTCCGTCTACCACGATTTTCAATTTTTCATTTGTTCCTTTGTTTTTGAGGGCAGCTAATAGTTCATTTCCCGTTTTCACCGTCACCGTTTTACCGCCTTCACCGCCTGTTGTACCGCCATTTAATGTGGAGAATCCTTGCTGATTAAAATTGGCCATAATCGAAGGGCTTTCTGGATATTTCGTTGCTGCTTTTGCCTCCCCATTTGGCGCAAATAATGAAGTCACGAGACCAACCGCTAACACACCAGCTAACATTGGAACTTTTTTCTTCAACATGAACATCTCCATTCTATATTTTGTTTTAATGTAAACGTTTCCAAAATAAGCTGCGATTCAACCGCTCCTCCTTCCTTCGCCAGCATCGCCTCTTTCGGAATGTAGGAAGAGCATAGCACGCAAAAAGGTATCATCGGCTAAGAATTGGAACGAAGTATTCCACGATTTTCAAGGAAACTAAGGCAATGATTATTTCAATTTATCTACATGAGACAAGGATCATTGACGATAGGTATTGGGGTAACCTAGTGATTATGAAAAGGACGTTCTTCTTTTCAAGGAAAATCAAGATGATTACGAAAGCGTCATTTTGTTAGAGACAAAGACATGTCATAATCATTACATAAGAAAAAATTGGATATCAAATAGATCCATGCGCTAAACAGTAGGTAGAAAAGACTCCAATTTAAAAAAAGAAGGTCTATTTTAAACGATACGATCACCGGTGTCGTCTAATTAATAAGAGATAGAAAGGAAGGAGGGACGTGTTTGGAGCAGACCGAGGAGACTTTATGGATCAAGCGGGCAAAACAGGGGGATGATGCCGCATTTACCGCCCTTTATCGGCATCATTATTCGTTTCTTTACCGTTATTTGATGAAACTGACCCTTCAACAAGAGTTGACAGAGGAGATCATGCAAGAAACGATGCTCAAAGCGTACATGAAACTTTCTTCTTTTAGAGGAGATTCATTATTTTCAACATGGCTCATGTCCATTGCATCTAGACAATTTTTAGATCATCAAAAGAAAAGAAAACGTGAACAAACGAGAGAAGGAAAGGCGAATCAAGAAGCCATCCGCCGGTTCAAATGGGATGTTCAGCAAAAAGGCCATACTTGGCATGACATGTGGGATGCTCTAAATGAGTTAAAGGCTCAGGAGAGAGCACCGATCCTTCTCCATTACTATTATGGCTTTACTTACCCTGAAATCGCTTCGATGCTCGGGGTGAGAGAAGGTACGGTGAAATCGAGGGTTCATCATGGGATCAAGAAAATTCGAAAGGAGTGGAACTGATGAAAGAAGATCGTTTCGCCGATCGTTTAAAAGAGGAGTTGCAAGAGCTCGATGAACAAATCGAAGTAGAAAAGCCGAGTGAACGAGCTTTGATGTTGATGCTAAAGCAGGCAAAGGAAAAAGAGAAAAAACGTTTTAAACAAGAAGTGCTGGCGTACATCATCGTCAGTCTGACCATCATGACACTTTTTGCAGCTGCCATTACTCATTTGCCCATCATCTTCATTCTTCTCCAAGTGGTGAGCGTGCCACTCTGTGTGGTTGTCGGCATCAAGGAATATCAACATATTAAAGGAGGGTCCTCCTTATGAGTCAGACAGATATGATCATCTTATTGTGCGTATTGCCGTTACTGTTTGCACAAGGATTTCTTTTATTTATGGATGCCAAGAAAAGAGGGCGTTATAAATGGTTCTGGGGCATCATTGGATTAATCAACTTCCCATCTTCTTCTATTTTATATTGGCTGTGTGTTGTCTTACCTGATCGTAAAAGAGGAGAAAAGCTCAGGAAAGATTGAAAGACGTTGTACAACTTTTGACCTTTTTTTTGAATGATCATCATCTAGAAAAAATGAAAGTTTCATGAATGTGTCAAAGAAAGCGGGATGTTGAACGTCCAGTTCGTCATTTCTAGCACGATAGTCATTCTTTGAGCGGGTCATTTTCATGACGGAAGGTGATTCTGCTTGATCTATCTCATTTCGGCATCGTTTTCATCTGTTATCAATATTGATCAGTTTTTACAAATGGTGTTAAATTAATCTCAATATGCGTTAGAAAATCTAACAACCAAAGAGTGAGATATTGACAAGGAGGCAGATGAGACATGTTGACCTTAGATCGAGCAGCACAAACAGCACAAAGCTACATCCACCGTGTGCTAGAGGATGTAGAAAAACGGAATCCAGGCGAGGCGGAATTCCAGCAAGCCGTGAAAGAAATTCTGGAATCCCTCGTCCCGGTTTTTGCAAAACACCCAGAGTATGAAAAACAGGGGATCTTAGAACGCTTAATTGAGCCTGAGCGGCTTGTGATGTTTCGTGTACCGTGGGTAGACGATGAAGGCAAAGTACAGGTGAACAGAGGATTCAGGGTTCAATTTAATAGTGCCATCGGTCCTTATAAGGGGGGCATTCGTTTCCACCCATCGGTCAATGCCAGCATCATCAAGTTTTTAGGATTTGAACAAATCTTTAAAAATGCACTGACAGGTTTGCCGATCGGCGGAGGAAAAGGTGGATCAGATTTTGACCCTAAAGGGAAATCTGATGGAGAAATCATGCGCTTTGTTCAAAGCTTTATGAGTGAACTCAGTCGTTATATTGGACCTGATCAAGATGTGCCGGCAGGAGATATTGGGGTAGGCGCACGCGAAATCGGCTATATGTTCGGCCAGTACAAAAAAATGCGTGGTGCGTATGAAGCAGGTGTCCTGACAGGAAAGAGCCCTGGCTTCGGAGGCAGTTTAGCAAGAAAAGAAGCGACCGGCTATGGACTGGTGTACTTTATGGAAGAAATGTTAAAAGCCCACGGAATGCAATTTGAAGGACGATCTGTTGTTGTGTCTGGGTCAGGAAATGTATCGATTTATGCAATGGAAAAAGTATTGGAATTAGGCGGAAAGGTAGTGGCTTGTAGTGATTCAAGCGGAGCCATTTACGACCCTCAAGGCATTTCACTTGAGACAGTGAAGCAGCTGAAGGAAGTCGATAACCAGCGAATTAGTGCTTACATAGACATTCACCCGCATGCTGAATTGATTGAAGATTGCGAACAAATTTGGTCTCTCCCTTGTGACATTGCGCTGCCATGTGCGACCCAAAATGAAATTTCAGAGTCGCAAGCACAGCAGCTAGTGGCAAACGGTGTCATCGCTGTAGGAGAAGGGGCCAATATGCCGTCCACACTTGAGGCCGTCAAAGTATTTGAACAACATGATATTTTGTTTGCACCAGCAAAAGCAGCAAATGCTGGGGGAGTGGGTGTTTCGGCGTTAGAAATGGCGCAAAACAGTGCGAGAATGTCTTGGACTTTTGAAGAAGTAGATGGTCAGTTGAAACAAATGATGCAGTCGATTTATCGTCAGTGTACTGAGACAGCTGAAGAATACGGATACGCTGGAAACTTAATGGTAGGCGCAAATATTGCAGGATTTCGCAAAGTGGCAGATGCCATGATCGCACAAGGCGTCATTTAACTCCTGCTCTCCCGCACCTGTTTATTTCATGACAAGATCGGGAATCGTCTTGTAAGAATGACAATAAGGAGGCGCGGGAGAAAATGAAAAAGTGGCTGAAACAAATTGTCAAATGGGCACCAGTGATTTATCCAGTGGCGAGGAAAATATACAAAGAACGAAAAGCATCCAAAAGTCGTAACGTATCAGCCGGGTAATCCGGCTTTTTTTTATGAAATGAATGAAACAAAAAAATATGTTGTGTGAATGATCCATATCACTTCTCTCTTCGTTAAGTACATAACAAACGGAAAGAGGAGGCAAAACAGATGAAAATGAAAAAAGCATTTTTAACGATCCCGCTTAGTGCAGCATTATTATTACCAACTGCTCAAATGGCAAGTGCACACGAAGGACATATGCATAGGGATGCAAAAAAGTCGTCATCATCACAAGAGGTGTCAAATAAAGCAACGGATCTTCGCGCAGCGCTTGATCAGCTCTTCTCAGAGCATGCTTATTTAGCAGTGATCACGATGCAAAAGGGAATTGACGGCAGTAAAGATTTTGATCAAGCAGCAGCAGCGTTAAATGAAAACACGAATGATCTATCAGATGCGATCGCCTCTGTGTATGGAAAAAAAGCAGGGAAACAATTCAAAGAGATTTGGTCAAGCCATATCGGCTACTTCGTTGATTATGTACAAGCGACAGCGAAAAAAGATGAAGCAGGTAAAAAGAAAGCGGTCAAAGAGCTTGATCAATACCGCATGAAACAAGCTGATATGCTTGATAAAGCAACAGGTGGAAGATTGAAAGCAAGTGAACTTGAAGAAGGGTTAAAGATGCACGTCAATGAACTGCTAAAAGCTTTTGACAGTTACACAGAAAAGGATTTTGATACAACCTATGAAACGGTCAGAAAATCCATTCATCATATGTTTGAAGTAGGTAAAGGTGTATCATGGGCGATTACAGATCAATTTCCTGGGAAATTTGATCAAAAATCAGTCGATACTCCAGCGGCAGATCTTCGTGAGGATTTAAACTACTTGTTCTCAGAGCATTTGGCACTCGCGGTAGTGGCAATGCAAAAAGGGAATGATGGCAGCAAGGACTTTGACCAAGCGGCCGCAGCCTTAAATGAAAATACAAATGATTTATCAGATGCGATCGCTTCTGTTTATGGAAAAGATGCAGGAAAACAATTTAAAACGATCTGGTCAAGTCATATCGGATATTTAGTTGATTATGTTAAAGCGGATGCATCAGGAGACGAGCAGGCAAAAGAAAAGGCTGTCAAAGATTTAGATGCTTACCGTATGAAGCAAGCAAAATTTTTAGATCAAGCGACAGATGGAGCTGGGTTGAAAACCCATATTGATGAGCTCATCAAAACGTACACGTCTTATCATCATGGTGAATATGATCAGCTGTACCCGACTGTCAGAGAAGCATACGGCCATATGTTTATGGTTGGTCAAGATGTCGCATCAGCTATTGTCGATCAGCATCCTGACATGTTCAAATCCAACATGCCAAATGAGATGCCGAAAACAGGTATGGGAGGCACAGCCGGTCCATTAGGTATGTCATATGAAGCATTTGCTGGGATGATGGCAAGTCTCATCTTAGCCGGAGGTGCAGTGGGGGCGTTCTTCCTCATTCGCCGTAAACCATCAAATTAAGCAGGCATCAAGACAAGAGGGAACGTGCACAATCGTGCCGTTCCTTTCTTCAAAAGGAGGTCGACTTGCGTGAAAAGATGGCTGTTTGGTATTCTGACGCTTTTCATCATCACGGGCTGCGCATCCCAATCAATAGATGAAAAGTCATCCTCTGAAACTGCATCATCTTCTGAGCCAATGACAGCAAAACAAGCCAAGAATCAATCTCATTCACACGACACGTTAAAAGATGAGCCATCGGGTATTGTGCCAGCTGACATCTCCATTCCAGCGATTGATGTCCAAGCAAAAGTGGAGAAAACGACTTTATCAAAGGATGGCAGTATGGGTGTTCCACAAAATACAGATCACACAGCTTGGTTTGAAGATGGTCCGAAGCCTGGTGATAAAGGGAATGCTGTCATAAATGGTCATGTTGATAATAAATGGGGTCCTTCTGTTTTTTATCGACTAAAGGAGCTGAAAAAAGGAGACAAAGTCATCGTGACATCCTCGTCAGGGGAAAAGCGAACCTTTGAGGTTCTCAAGGTGAAAAGCTATCCGCGCGAAGAGAAACCAAATGCTTTTTTCGGGTACGCCTTTACACGGAATCTCAATTTCATCACATGTACGGGAACTTTTGATCATGCAGCCGGTACACATGAAAAAAGATTGGTTGTCTTTACACAACTGATTTCCTCATAAGAAAAAGGCGGATACACGGAGGTGTAACGCCTTTTTTTTATGATTTCCACAACAGCATCTTAGAAGAAGATTCATAGGTCATTAGATATGGTTGGTTGTATAAATAGGGGCGTTTGTCATATAAATGAGTTGGCAATTTTTATTTCTTTTCAGTAGAATATGAGTAATGAAGAGAACTGTAAGCGTATACAACCTGTCCAAACAAGGCAGATTCTCCACCCTAAATGAAGGAGGCCGACCTAATGCTGAGTAAAAGACTGGCGCACATTTTAAGTCAGCTGATGGCAGCTGAGACTCCTCTCACGAGCGCTGCGCTTTCTGTCAGTTTACAAGTGACAAGCCGCACCATCCGAACAGACATCAAGGAACTGAATGAGCGTCTAGCCCCTTATCAAGCAGCTGTATCAGCTGTTAGAGGCGCTGGCTATGAGCTGTTGATCAACGATGAGAATGCCTTTCGCCGTTTTATGAAGGAAGAAGTCGAACAGGAAGAACCGCTTGCTATTCTTCCAGAAGAACGAGTTCGATTTATTTTGAAAAAGCTGCTTCTAGCGGAATCATATGTGAAGCTGGAAGACTTACAGGAGCAGCTGTTTATTAGTAAATCGACGATGAGTAATGACATGAAATGGGTCAAACGTAAGCTCGAACCCTTTGATCTGAAGCTGGAAGCAAAGCCGAATAAAGGCTGCCGGATCAAAGGATCTGAGATGAAAATCCGTTATTGCATGTCAGAATATTTATTCAATGAACGGCGTTCCTATCAAACAATGCTGAACACGGCGGTTACGATTTTGCCAAAACATGAGCTGGAATTGATTCAGAGAACCATGATTGATTATATCAACGAGGAAAAAATGAATCTATCAGACATTTGCATGAATAATTTAATTGTTCATATTGCTATTGCCTGTAAACGGATTAGACACGGAAACTATGTATCTGTGCTGCCTGAAGAAATCAACGAAATCCCAAGAGCAAAAGAATACAAGGTAGCCAAAAAAATGGTTGAGCGTCTTGAAGGGCTGCTGGATGTCTCATTTCCACAAGAGGAAATCGTTTATATCGCCATTCATTTGCTAGGAACAGCCAAAATGGTACAGTCTTTTTCAACGGGCGGTCAAAAACAAATTGTGGATGATGACACGAGCCGTCTTGTTCAGCTGATGCTGAAAGCCATTGATCAAAAATTGCAGCTGGATTTAGCGGGAGATGCGGAATTGCTGATTGGCCTCAGTTTGCACTTAAAGCCAGCGATCAATCGGTGTAAGTATGGAATGAATTTAAGAAATCCAATGCTTGATGAGATCAAAGCGGGCTATCCAATTGCCTTTGAAGCAGGGATTGTGGCGAGCAGGGTCATTGAACAAGAGACAGGATTGTCCATTCATGAAAATGAGATCGGCTATATGGCACTTCATTTTGGTGCGGCCTTAGAGCGCAGGAAAATGGAGATACCACCGAAGCGATGCCTGATTGTCTGTGCGTCTGGTGCTGGGAGTGCAAGGCTACTTCAAGATCGTTTGCGGTCACAATTTGGGTCGAAGCTGACCATTTTAGGCACAGCAGAGCTTTATTCCCTTCCGCATGTTTCTTTACATGCATTGGATTTAATTATTACGACCATTCCTATTCATATGGATTTACCGATTCCGGTCATTCAAGTGAACACGATTTTAGGAGGCAGTGATTTTTTAAAAATAGAGAAGCTTTGACAAGTGAAACAAGAGTGACATTAGCTACGCAATATATGAAAAAGGAATTGGTCTTTACAAAACGTGGCTTTCAAACAAAGGAAGAGGTCATACACTTTCTCACGCAAAAGGTCATTGACATGGGCTTAGCGCCAGCAGAACTTACACAATCTGTGATGGAAAGAGAAGCGTCTGCACCGATTTCATTTGGGCATTATACAGCGATTCCGCATCCGATGACCCCGCTGACAGAAGAGACGTTTTGGGCGATCTGTACATTAGAAAAACCGATTATTTGGGGAGAGAAAAAAGTTCAATTTGTGTGCTTGCTTTGTGTCGAAAAAGAGAATGCCAAAGACTTAAAAGGCATGTACCGTCTGCTTGGAGAGCTTGTCCATCATGTGAAATTTATTCAGCACCTCATCACCTGTGACACCTTTGAAGACATGCTGGATGTCATGGATAAAAAAGCGCCTTCGTACAAGAACTAATGGTGTGATATTGATATTAACTTTTTCCGCTTCCTAAAGGAAAAAGTATGGGTGTTTATGAAAGCGGTTTCATAATATGATGAATGTGTAAAGAAAAGCTTCATACTTCAAAAAGGGGGCGTTTACAATGAACATTTTATTAGTTTGTGCAGCAGGTATGTCAACAAGCTTACTTGTCACAAAAATGGAGAAAAGTGCACAAGAACAAGGAAAAGACTATCGTATTTGGGCAGTATCTGGAGATGCTGCAAAAAATCATATTGATCAAGCCGATGTGCTTTTATTAGGACCTCAAGTTCGTTATTTATTACCGCAAATGAAAAAACTCGGAGAAGATAAAGGAATTCCAGTAGACGTGATTAATACCGTGCATTATGGCGTATGTAATGGTGCTGAGGTTTTAAAATCTGCTGAACAGTTAGTGAACGGATAAAGGGGGCGGAAGGGATGAATGGATTCAACCGATTTCTAGAAGAGAAGGTTATGCCGTTTGCAGGAAAGATTGCCGCTCAAAGACATTTACAAGCATTGCGTGACGGAATCGTTTTAACCATGCCTCTCATTATCGTCGGTTCACTGTTTCTTATTTTAGTCAACCTTCCGATTCCAGGATACAGCGATTTTATGGCAAGTGTCTTCGGAGCCGAATGGGCCACGAAACTATCCTATCCTGTGAATGCCACCTTTGACATTATGGCACTTGTTGCGACCTTTGGGATCGCGTACAGGTTAGCTGAAAAGTATGCAGTCGATGCACTGTCATCTGGTGCAATTGCTGTCGCAGCTTTCCTCCTAGCCACACCTTATCAAGTACCGTTCACACCTGAAGGATCAACAGAAGCTATCCTAGTGAATGGCGGTATTCCCGTCACACTGATGGGCAGTAAAGGGCTATTCGTTGCCATGATTATTGCCATGCTTTCCACCGAAATTTATCGCTTTATTGTACAGCGGAATATCGTCATCAAAATGCCTGATGGTGTACCGCCAGCAGTTAGTAAATCGTTTATCGCACTTATTCCAGGTTTTGTGGTCATCACGCTGATCTGGGTCGCTAGGCTTCTGATTGAGATGACACCTTTTGAGAGTATTCATAATATCATCACGGTCTTAATAGGCACACCACTATCCATTCTTGGTGGAAGCTTAGGCGGAAGTATCGTTGCCATCGGTGTACAAATGCTCCTCTGGGCATGTGGTATTCACGGAGCCACCATTGTCGGCGGAGTCATGGGTCCGATTTGGCTCGGTGCGATGGATGAAAACCGTCTTGCCTTCCAAGCAGGAGAAGTGCTGCCGAATATTTTCACAGCGCAGTTCTTTGAAATCTTTATCAATGTCGGCGGAAGCGGCGCGACGCTTGCTTTGGTACTGACCATGATCTTGCGTGCGAGAAGTAAACAAATGAAACAGCTTGGCCGTCTTGCGATTGGGCCAGCCATCTTTAACATCAACGAACCGATCATTTTTGGAATGCCGATTGTGATGAACCCAATGCTTCTCATTCCGTTTATCCTTACCCCAATTATGATGATCATCACCACATATATCGGAATGAGCACAGGACTTGTAGCAAAACCGGCAGGGATCGCTGTCCCGTGGACAATGCCGCCAATCATTTCAGGCTATCTCGCAACAGGTGGGAAAATCTCTGGCGCGGTCATGCAGCTGATTAACCTTGCCTTGTCATTTGCGCTATACTATCCATTCTTTAGAATGTGGGATAAGCAGAAATTGAAAGAAGAAAATGAGCTTGAAGCAAAAGCATCAACAGATGAAAATGTCGTCAGCATGTAATAGAGGGAACAAGGGGGATGCGGCCGATGGAAATGGAACAAATTGTGTTTCAACTCATCTTGCACGGTGGTAATGGCAGAAGCTCGGCCATGGAGGCCATTACATGTGCAAAGCAAGGCAATTTTGATGAGGCGAAGCAAAAATTGCAGGAAGCACAAGACGCGTTAAATGAGGCGCATCACGCACAGACAGAGCTGATCCAAGGAGAAATCAGAGGAGAGAAAACCGACGTCAGTCTCTTGATGATTCATGCACAGGATCATCTGATGAACGCAATGACCGTCAAGGAGCTTGCAGCTGAAATCATTGAGCTCCATGAAAAAATGAAGCAATTCGGAGGTGTCAATTCATGAAAGACGGAATCAAAATTGTCACAATAGGCGGTGGATCAAGCTATACGCCTGAGCTCGTCGAAGGGTTTATTAAACGATATCAAGAATTGCCTGTAAAGGAATTATGGCTTGTGGATATTGAAGCGGGTCAGGAAAAGTTGAACATCGTAGGTGCCCTTGCAAAACGTATGGTCGAAAAAGCAGGTTTGCCGATTGAAGTGCACCTCACTCTTGACCGCCGGGCAGCTCTGAAAGATGCGGACTTTGTCACGACACAATTTCGTGTAGGACTGCTCGAAGCCAGAGCCAAGGATGAAAGAATCCCGCTTAAATATGGCGTCATTGGACAGGAAACGAATGGTCCAGGCGGGTTATTTAAAGGTCTACGCACCATTCCAGTCATTCTAGACATCGTGAAGGATATGGAAGAGCTTTGCCCAGATGCCTGGCTGGTGAACTTTACAAATCCAGCGGGCATGGTCACAGAGGCGGTGTTACGCTACACGAATCTGAAAAAAGTGGTCGGTCTATGCAATGTGCCGATTGGAATCAAAATGGGCATTGCAAAAGCGCTGGATGTCGATGTCGAACGCATTGAAGTACAATTTGCAGGCCTCAATCACATGGTCTATGGCTTAGATGTGTATTTAGACGGGGTCAGCATTATGGATCAAGTGCTCGATGAATTAGGAAATCCAAATAGCCAGTGGTCCATGAGGAATATTGAAGCGAAAAACTGGGAGCCTTCTTTCGTCAAAGGCTTAGGGGTCATTCCATGTCCGTATCATCGTTATTACTATAAAACGAAAGATATGCTGGAGGAAGAACAAAAAGCGGCTCAAGAAAAAGGAACAAGAGCAGAGGTTGTGCAGCAAGTCGAGCATGAACTATTTGAGTTATATAAAGACCCAGATTTATCGATTAAACCGCCGCAGCTCGAAAAAAGAGGCGGGGCTTATTACAGCGATGCAGCATGTAATTTGATCAGCTCCATCTATAATGATAAACATGACATTCAACCGGTAAATACAGTGAACAGAGGAGCGATTGCCAGCATTCCGGCCGAATCAGCGGTTGAAGTGAACTGTATCATTACAAAGGACGGACCAAAACCAATCGCGACAGGTGATCTGCCTGTGGCTGTGAGAGGACTCGTTCAACAAATCAAGTCCTTCGAGCGTGTGGCAGCTGAAGCAGCTGTGACAGGAGATTACGAGACGGCTCTTGTCGCCATGACCATCAATCCACTCGTTCCTTCTGACGAAATTGCAAAGCAAATCTTAGATGAAATGCTTGAAGCGCACCGTGAATATTTACCGCAGTTCTTCAAATCAGTGAATGCTTAAAATAAAATGGCCCCTTTATGGGGTCGTTTTTTATGATTTTTTCATATGGAAACCGGAGAAAGCAGTGTATGATAGAAAAAACAACATGTACTGCTTCAAAGAAAGGACGGTTAGAATATGGTGGCAATTGGTTTAATGCTTTACGGCTTTATCGTTCAACCTCTACTGAGTTACGGCACAGTGGTTTTGTTTTTGTATGGAATCATCGCTTCATTTATTGGCCTGATTCGGCATAGACAGGATGTGTGGATGTATGTTCTCCGCCTGCTCGTTTGTTTTACTATTCCAGTAACCAATCTGTTAATGTATTTCGCAACCATCGGTGGAGATGAAAGAGACTTTGATTTCCAGCCGATGCCGCCAGTTTATCATCTTGTTTTTATCCTAGAAATCATCATCGTCTTTTTACCAGAGATCTTTTTACTGATCGAGAGAAAGCGGAGTATCAAAGGGAAACAGTGGATATATGCAGGGGCCATTGTGGGGATCTCGGTCTTGTTTTGGTGCACGATTTGATTGAAGGCTGACTGACATCTAAGTCTTTTTCGCCTTTTTATTGCGTAACCTCATTCGCCTCACTTTTACAAAAGTAATGGAAAGAACAAGGATAGAAATTCCGAGAAACTTAAATAGAAAACGGGTGAAGAACGATGAATCATCGAAACCTGTAGCGATGATGATCGATCCGATGCAAATCCCAAAGAACGCTAGTAAATAAGTAAAAAACATATCATCACTCCTTAAGCGTGGAATAGATCCATATTTTCCATTATGAGGTAGCGAAGGAGATAAAGAAACAAAAAAAGAACCCTTCATCAAATGAAAGGTTCTTTCGTTTGCTTATGCCTGCTTGACGACCGAATCGACTTCTACTGTCCAGCCGAAGATATCTGGCTGAGTTCCTTTTTGGATTCCAGTAATCGCTTCGTACAATTTCTTCGATACTTCGCCTGTTTGACCATTTTGAATGACGTATGGCTGATCGTGATAAATTAATTCACCGACAGGAGAAATGACGGCTGCCGTTCCTGTCCCGAAGATTTCTTCAAGTTCACCTGACTGATGTGCTTCGATTAACTCATCAATTGAAATTTTACGTTCTGTCACAGGGATTTCCCAATGCTTTAACAGCTCAAGCACAGAATTCCGTGTGATCCCTTCTAAAATGCTGCCATTCAGTTCAGGCGTCACGATTTCTCCATTGATTTTAAAGAAGATATTCATACTGCCGACTTCTTCAATGTACTTTTTCTCGATGCCATCAAGCCACAGGACTTGTGAAAATCCTTTCGTTTCAGCAACTTGCTGTGCTTTCAGGCTTGATGCATAGTTTCCAGCTGTTTTGGCATTTCCTGTTCCGCCTTTAACAGCGCGGACAAATTCGTTTTCCACCGCAATTTTGACCGGATGGATGCCTTCTTTATAATAAGAACCTACTGGAGATAAAATGATGATCAGCTTATAGGTGCTTGACGGTGCAACACCTAAATAGGGCTCAGTAGAAATAATGAATGGACGAATATACAAAGAAGTGCCCTCTGCATCAGGTACCCAATCCTTATCAATGCGAATGAGTTCATTTAAGCCTTCTAAAACCGTTTCTGTATCAATTTGCGGGATACATAGGCGATCATTTGATCTGTTTAAGCGTTCCATATTTTTTTCGGGACGGAATAAGAGAATCTTTTGATCCTCAGACACATACGCCTTCAAGCCTTCAAAAACAGATTGGCCATAATGATAAACCATAGAAGCTGGGTCCATTGGAATCGCCTGATAAGGGATAATTCTCGGATCATACCAGCCTTTATCAATTGAATAATCCATCACAAACATGTGGTCTGTGAAGATTTTTCCGAATTCAAGTTGATCAGATTGAGGTTTTGGTTTTTTTGTTGAACTAAGTTCAACGCGGATGGGTTGTTTTGGCATCGTAAATCTCCTTGCTGTTTGATTATTTGAAAATTCTAATAATATGAAATAATTATGATTCTATTCTATACCTTCACAAAATATTAGCAATAGGTTTTCTGGAATTCAGACAAGAAAAATCTGTTAAAGCGCTTTCCTCCTCTCTGTCGTGGTTTTACTGAAGTTTCCCCTTAGAAATAAAATCCAATTTCATTATTAACTGATTAATCTGACAATTTAAAAGCGATTTGTTTTCCTGTAAGATATTCTTTCAACCATACACCTTTTGACTAGTACATTGCAAGGGGCATTGCCATATTTTAATCCTCTTTTTTTTAACCGATAAAGGTAGAAGAGAGTGGAAGGGAGCAAACAACGAGATGAAACGAATGATATCAGGCGCCTTATTGATTTTATTGATGACCGCCATTAGTTTTGGCTGTCAAGCGATGACGGAGGAGGCTGGTGCGAAGCAAGGTACTGCCTATTACGTCGCAGCAAATGGGAACGACAAACATCCAGGGACAAAGCAAAAGCCTTTCCGTACGCTGAAAAAAGCGGCAAGTATCGCGAAAGCTGGGACAACAGTTTATATGAGAGGCGGTACATACAAAGAGAGATTGATTGTCCGCCATTCTGGAACAAAGAAAGCACCAGTTGTTTTTCAAGCGTATGGAAAAGAGAAGCCTGTCATTAGCGGAGCATCTCTTAAAGGAAATCAAGCAGACGGTGGTCTTGTGAAGATTGATCAAAAAAGCTATATCACCCTGAAAGGTTTGACAGTCGGTCATATTAAAACGAATCAAGAAGATGTGACACCCATTGGTATATTCATCACAGGAAGCGGCAAAGGCGTCAAACTGCTTAACAACCGTGTGTACGACATTCAGACGACACATCAAAATGGGAATGCTCATGGCATTGCGGTCTATGGAACGAAAGCACCTGCAGCCATTGAAGACATCGAAATCAAAGGAAACACTGTGGAAAAGTTAAAGTTGGGTTTTAGTGAAGCCCTTGTGCTAAACGGAAACGTGAAAAATTTCCGCGTGACACATAATACAGTCCGGCATACGGACAATATCGGGATTGATTTAATTGGTTTTGAGAATGTCGCACCTTCTAAAAAGTATGATCAAGTGCGAAATGGTGTCGTATCTAGAAACAAAGTTTATGAGATTACGAGTGTTGGGAATCCAGCGTACGGCAAGGACATCTCCGCAGGAGGAATCTATGTGGATGGCGGGAAAGACATCGTGATTGATCATAACATCAGCCATCATAATGACCTTGGGATTGAGGTCACAAGTGAACATAAAGGGAAGATGGCCGAACGCATTCGCATTGAGCACAATCAAGTATATTTAAATCGTTATACAGGCATCTCCATTGGCGGCTATGACAAGAAGCGGGGCGGAACCACAAACACGACCATCTCCCATAACATTTTGTACAAAAATGACACAGCCGGCTTAGAAGGCGGTCAATTGCTCATGCAATATCAATCGGTGAACAATCGAATCACGAATAATATCATGACAGCCAGTGCTTCGCATTACTTAGTCGTGAATCTCTACGAAGTGAACAAGAAGAATACATTCCAAAAGAATGTCTACGATGACCGCAAAGGTGCAAAAGCCTCACAATGGGTATGGCGCGGGAAATGGCTGGAAGGCTACAAAACGTATCGCTCGAAAAGCGGTCAAGATAAAGGATCAGCACACCTTAATCCCCAATTTGTGAATGAGAAAAAATATGATTTCCGTCTTAAGGCATCATCACCTGCTAAGAAAATCATCGGCAGTTAAACAAGGTATTCGGTGCAAGTGATCATTTTAGAAATTTTCAAAAAAGTCATTGACATTGATGAGACATCACATTAAAGTAAAGAAGACATTTCAACTAAAACAAATTTCATAACGGATCTCTTATCAAGAGAGGCAGAGGGACTGGCCCTATGACGCCCAGCAACCGTTTCTATTTAAGAAATTGGTGCTAATTCCTGCAAAGCTGTTACAGCTTTGACAGATAAGAGAGGAAGACTTCCCGATACATGTTTCATGCAACGGTGATCAAGCCTCTCTTTATCAAGAGAGGCTTTTTTTGATCTCTTTTTTTAGAATCAAAAGACTGGGTTCACAGGCATATTTCCACTTCTTTACCTAGTTTTCCGATGTGAAAAATAAAACAACTTGAGGAGGAACAGCAATGAAACGTAAATATTGGACATCATCTCTTGTATTATTGACGGTCCTGACCGTGCTATTATCTGGTTGCGGTACGGGATCAAGCGCAGGCTCAAAGGCTAATGCAAACGAAAAGGTCTCCTTTGACAATGTCCCGAAGCGATTTGCAAAAGGACAGGGAGCAAAAATTAAAGTCATCCGTAAAATTGGCGGGGACGATCATACTGCTCAGTTTTTAGCAGGAACGAAGGCAGAAGGTGAAGCGCTAGGCTTTACAGTAGATGTCTACACGGCAAATGGTGATACGGCGAAGTTTCATGATGCCATTTCTCAAGCACTAGAAGAAAACTATGATGGCTTTATCATCTCTCATGGGGATGATGAGGCGACAGTCGCTGATGTGAAGAAGATCACAGCGAAGGGCATTCCAGTTGTGGCGTTTGATTCAAATCCGAAGCTGAAGGACATCAAAGGGGTCACAGTGACGTCTCAAGATGACGAGCAATTAGCAGAAAAATCATTAGATGCACTCGTGGCTGATTTTAAAGGGAAAGCAAATATTGCGTATCTTTGGGTAGACGGATTCCCTCCAATGGTGAGACGAAACAAGGTGTACCAAGAAACGCTCAAACAGCATACAGGAATCAAGGAACTTGACCGATTTGGCGTTGCGGCCTCTGATACATCAGTTCAAACACAAAATGCGGTTGCGGCTATGCTAAATAAATATCCAAAGGGTAAACTGGATGCGATTTTTGCCACGTGGGATGCATTTGCGATTGGTGCCGCAAGAGCTTTAAAAGAAGCAGGAAGAACCGAAGTGAAAATATACGGTATTGATGTGTCTAATGCCGATCTGCAAGAAATGACTGCGAAAGACAGTCCTTGGAAGTACACTGCCGCTGTCGATCCGAAGCTCATTGGCGCAATCGACGTAAGGATTCTTGCGAAGAAACTAGCTGGCGAGAAAACGCCATCTTCCTATGACCTTGAGGCCTCTCTCATTTCACAAAAGCAGCTTCAGGATGCAGGAAAGGCCATCAATATGGTCAATCTTGCAGATGAAGTAAAAGGATTCGGATCATCGACTGCTTTTGAAGAAGACTGGATGAAGACCTTGAGGAAGCATTATGCAAAATAAACTACGTGCACTCTCTTTTCATAGAGGGTGTTTCGTTTTTCAATTGACGATCAGGAGAGAAGGAGGACACCTATGACAACGCCGCTTGTTCATATGAAAAACATTTCGATTGAATTCCCAGGAGTCAAAGCGTTAGATCAAGCAAATTTCACATTAAAAAAAGGCACAGTCCATGCCCTGATTGGGGCGAACGGCGCTGGGAAGTCAACGTTAATGAAAGTTCTCTCTGGTGCTCATTCACATTTTGAAGGAACCATCCACATCAATGGCGAGGCGGCGACCATTCATACACCGAAGGATGCGGCCTCATACGGTGTGCAGACCGTCCATCAAGAAGTGGATACAGCTCTAGTGCCATATTTAAGTGTTGGCGAAAATATGATGATCCATGAAATGGAGAAAAAACCATTCGTCCGTTGGAAAGAGATTCACCGCAAGGCAGCACAGCTGTTACAAGAGATGGACATTGACATCTCAACGAAGCGTCTTGTGAGTGATTTGACACTGGCAGAAAAACAAATGGTGCTCATTGCCAAGGCTGTGTCGATCAAATGCAGCATTTTAATTTTAGATGAACCAACCGCTCCACTTAGTCATGCAGAAACAAGCAAGTTATTCTCAATGATTCATCAATTGAAAAAGAACGGCACAGGCATCATTTTTATCTCGCATCGCATGCCGGAGATTTTCAACATCTGTGATGAACTGACTGTGATGAAGAATGGAACTGATGTGGCGGCGCACCTCATTAAAGAAACCGATCCAAAGCAGGTCATTGAAGAAATGCTTGGCGCGCCATTAGAGGATCAATTCCCATCTCGTACAACGCTTGAGGATGCACCGATTGTGCTTGATGTGAAAGAGTTGCATGACCAACATAAATTAAACAACATTCATCTTCATGTGAAAAAAGGAGAAATTCTCGGGATTGCAGGACTAGTCGGTGCTGGTAAAACAGAATTGTGCAAAGCCCTATTCGGCGCCTCAGAAAAAAAGTCAGGCACTGTGCAGCTGCATGGTCAAACCATTCATATCAAGTCGCCTCATCACGCTGTGAGAGCGGGTATTGCCCTTGTGCCTGAGGAACGGAGAAAAGAAGGGATTCTAACAGAAGAAACTGTTGGATGGAACGTAACAGCTGCAAGTCTACGTTCGTTTACACGGCCGTTCAGCTTCTTACATCGTTCTAAGGAACGGAAGGCAGCAGATGGAATCGTCAAGCGGCTTGGCGTCAAGACACCTTCTCTTGAAGCGAAGGTGAAGCATCTATCTGGTGGAAATCAGCAAAAGATTGCGATTGGAAAATGGCTGTTGGCTGAGGCGGATGTCTATCTCTTTGATGAACCAACCAAAGGTGTAGACGTTGGAGCCAAAAAGGACATTTTCTCCCTCATTGCAGAACTAGCTGCAAGAGGAAAAGCGGTTATTTATGCTTCAAGTGAGCTTTCAGAAATTGCAGGAATTGCCGACCGAGTATACGTCTTATATGATGGCAGCATTGCCCGGGAAATGACGGCACCAATGACTGAAGAAGAGCTTTTATATCATTCAACAGGAGGACAATCATGAGTGAACGACAAGTTTCAGCCCCAGTTCAACAAATCAAGAAACAGCGGCCATCCTTTCATCTGTTTGATTTCTTTTATCAATATGGCACCATCTTAACGATTGTCGTATTGATTGTTGTCTTTGCGGCAGCCAATCCGGCATTTTTACAGTCAGGAAATATCATCAATATTTTACGATCGATCTCGATTGTAACCATCATTGCGGTAGGGCTGACGATCTCCCTAGCAGTGAACGGCTTTGATTTATCTGTAGGCTCAGTTGCTACGTTATCAAATGCAATTGTGATCTCCATGTTTGTATGGTTCTCGCAAAACCCACTCATTGCGATCCTTTCTGCGCTGGCGGCTTCTCTTATTGTCGGTTTGCTGAATGCTTGGATGATTGTCAAAATGAAGATTCCAGATATGCTCATGACACTTGCCATGATGTTTATCATTCAAGGGCTGGCACAAACCTATACGAAAGGTGCGACCATTTCTGAAAATATGGTGTTGCCTGATGGCACTTTTTCAACTGGCACCATCCCTGCCTTTTTCAGCAAGATTGGGCAGGTCCCCTATATCATTTTGATTATGGCGGCCATTGTGCTTTTTGCACATGTTTTTATGACTTACACAAAGCATGGGCGATTGATGTATATCATTGGTGGAAATAAAGAAGCCGCTCGATTATCTGGTATTCATGTGAACAAATACAAAATCGCAGCATATTTGTTGTCTGCTTTATTTGCGGCGATCGGTGGTATCGTGCTGGCATCAAGGGTGATGACAGCAGAAATTAACGCAGGAACGCCATATTTAATGGATGGGGTAGCTGCTGCTTTTATTGGGTTTTCAGTCATGGGAGCAGGTAAACCAAACGCATTCGGTACATTTATTGGTGCGGTGCTCATCGGTATTTTGCAAAATGGACTTGTGATGATGTCTGTCCCGTATTATGCAATGGATATCGTGAAAGGATCAGTGCTTGCACTGGCACTCGCGCTGACTTATTACAAACAGCGTGGCTAAGATGTACTTTTTTAAAACCATTTGTGTCCTCTCTTCGTCTAGTAAACGGAAAGCAGTGTAACAGCTGTTTGCCAAAAGGAGATGACAAAAAGAAATGAATATGTCAGCAACTCATGTAGAAGATTTGAAAAGTGTCATGGAAGACTGGAAAAATGAATTATTAGTATATAAATTTGCATTAGATGAAATGGATACAAAGTTTTCGATTATTAGTCAGGAATATAATTTAATCCATGGGCACAACCCAATAGAGCATACAAAATCACGGATCAAATCCTTTGAAAGTATCGTGAATAAACTAGCGAGAAAAGGATGTGACATCACCACACAATGTGCCAAGGAGTACATACATGATATCGCTGGTGTCCGCATCATCTGTTCGTTTATTCAAGATATCTATAACATTATTGATGTTCTGAGGCAAAGAGAGGATTTAAAGATTCTTGAAGTGAAGGATTACATTCAGCATCCGAAACCAAATGGCTATCGAAGTCTTCATTTAATTGTTGAGATTCCTGTTTACTTAACGAATCGTGTGGAGCATGTGAAGGTTGAAATTCAGGTGCGGACCATTGCGATGGATTTCTGGGCGAGTCTCGAACATAAAATCTATTATAAACTGCAAAACGATGTTCCTCATCAGCTCACCGATGAACTAAAGGAAGCGGCAGATATCGCTCACTACTTAGATGAAAAAATGCAAAATATCAAACGAGAAATTGATTAACCAATAAAAAGAGTAGCTGTTTTGAAGGGCAGCTACTCTTTTCAGTCTTATTAAGGGTTGGTGCCTCGATCTCTCTTTTGAATGATCGTACCGTCACCTTGCGATTGTGCAGACGGGCTGCCTTTTTGTGTAGAAGTGCCAATCCAAACACCTGTGAACAAGAGCGCAAAAATCGCACTTGAGATCAGCCATTTTTCATCATCCATCTTCTTAACAAGTTTTGAATGACAATGCCTTGTTCTGAAAATACATCGCTTCTTTCGGAAGACCATTTTCAGTTAAGTAGGCGGCTACATCCTGACAGATAGCCTCAAGATCAACAAGGAAATTCATAGATTCTAATTGATCACAATAAGAAATGATCTGCTCAATCATGTTGTCTGGCTGGAGCATCAATGTTTCTAAAATGGATAATTTAAGTGAAATGTTTCGTTGTTTTAAATTTTCTGCTTTTTGAAGTGAAAGCTGTACATAATAGTGGAACAAACCAGGCTTTTTCAGCTTAAACAGCGCTTTCGTGTAGGCATACAAGGCCAGTAAATAGCCGCCTGGAGAAGAAGTTTCGAATGCCTCAATCAATAAAGCCTTTTCTAGGAGCGGTACAGCTTCACTGTATTCATTTCTTAGACTTTTAATAAAGGCTGCATTGCAATACGCGTGACCAAGTAAATCTGGATCCTCCATCTGTTCGAGTGAGTGAATCACCTGTTCAAACAAAGTTTCTGCCTCATCATATTTCGATTGATCCGCATAATTCAGAGCAAGCATCATTTGACAGCTGATTGATTTTTTCACATAACATGGATCTGCGTCGTAAATAGACGAAGCCTTTTTTAAGTGGTGGATGGAGAGAAGTGTGGATCTTATATTATAGTATAGACATCCTGTTTTATAATGGAATTCTGCCTTTTCAATGTCATCATGTACGAGATCTAATTTATCCTCGGCCAATTTCAAATGGTGAAATGCTGTATCTTGATTCCCTCTGCGCATTTCATACATGCCTTTAAAGAAATAGAAATAGTAGCTGAGCATATCATCTGTACGAATCGCATTTTCATCCACAAAAAGACTGTGATCTAACGAAGCTGTATCTTCGACTAAATCTTTGAAACGGTATTCTAAAAGTTGATAGTAGAGTAAGACGTCTTGATTCTCTTCCATTCGATCAAATGCTTGAAGAATCTCTTCTTTTAGCTGTATTGCTTCTTGTATGTCTCTTTTTTTCATCAAGACATACCAGTCATTTAGCATATTTGCTACATCAACTGATGACAAAACACCTGTTTCTGCCAATTGGTATCCTCCTTTCTTCACCTATTCATTTCTGCTGATTCTTATTTGTCTGAATCATCTTTCCATATTAAGTATCTTCTTATATTTTAAGCGGTCTATCTCAATTTGTAAAACATGTTTTTTGATGTAAATTCAACCAGTAGTGAAAAAAATAGGGAGTAACGATCGAATTGTATACGCTTACATTTTTTTAGGTAAAAAGAGGATATTGAAAAAAATATATCAGGATATCAATAGAGGAAGAGAGACAGTGAAAGAGGGTTTTTTCATAGGTGAGAAAGAAGTGTTATTTATAAAGGAGTGTTCGCGATTTTTTGTGAGATTATATCACATGAATATTGTGAAACATGCTTCTTTCAGAATAAAATGAGTTATTCGCAAAAAAGTAAAATTTAAAGAGACTATCGATCTAGAATTGTATGGATCTTTGGTATTGATAAAAAATATCACACAGTATAGCTTTAGCGTGGTATAGTAAGATTGTTGTTGCGAATATTTAGACAAAACTGACAATTGGGGGTCGTGTTTTATGAAGAAATCGATGTTACTGATCATGGGACTAATTGTTGTGCTCGTCATGGCAGCCTGTGGTTCAAAATCAGACAGCGGTTCGGGAGAAGGCAAAGGCACATATAAAATCGGGATAGATGTAACATATCCGCCATTTGAATTTGAAAAGGGCGGTAAAACTGTGGGAATAGACGTTGATTTAATTAACGCCATTGCGAAAGACCAAGACTTCAAAGTGAAGCTTGAAGCAATGGATTTCTCAGGGATTATTCCAGCGATGCAAGCAGGTCAGCTTGATGTTGGAATGGGTGGTATGAGTATTACAGATGAGCGTAAAAAGAAAGTGGATTTCTCAGATCCATACTTCGACGCTGGTCTGACAGTTGTTGTGAAAAAGGACAGCAGCATCAAATCGATTGATGATTTAAAGGGGAAAAAGCTAGCTGTTAAAAATGGGACAACAGGTGCAAAATTTGCAACAGATAACGCAGACAAATATGGGTATGAAGTAGTTCAATTCAATGACAGTCCATCTATGTTCCAAGAAGTATCTAATGGAAATGCAGATGCTTTAATTGAGGATTATCCTGTCATCACGTATGCGATCGCACAGCAAGACTTGAAATTGAAAACAGTTGGAGATCGCTTGAATGGAGACCAATACGGGATCTCAGTGATGAAGGGGAAAAACCAGGACTTATTGAAGAAAATCAATAAAGGGCTGGAAAACCTAAAGAAAAACGGTGAATATGACAAAATTATTGAGAAATATTTGAAGTCATAACACAAGCGAGGCGCGCTCAGAGCGCGCTTTCTTTATGTGTCAACCGTATGTGAATTAGGGAGGGAGAAACATGGATACGATTGTTAATGCATTTCCGTATTTAATGGAGGGTTTGCAAACCACTTTATATATCTTTGTTGTTGCTATCATTTTAGGTTTTATCATCGGGTTGATTGTGGCGCTATTCCGCCTGTCACCATTTAAAATCTTGAACTTTATTTCACTCGTTTTTGTCAATGCCATTCGAGGTACGCCATTTATCGTACAGCTATTCTTCATTTATTTTGGGCTAAATACACTTGAATTCATTTCACTTGACCGAGTGCCGGCAGGGATTATTACAGTAGCGATTAACGCAGGAGCTTATTTCTCAGAAATTATTCGTGCAGGGATTCAGTCCATTGATAAAGGACAAACTGAAGCCGCACGCTCTTTAGGATTCACAGGTGGACAAAACATGCGCTTTATCGTCCTTCCACAGGTATTTCGCCGTATGCTTCCAGCCATTACTAACCAAGCCATCATCAGTTTGAAGGACACCTCTCTTTTATCGATTATCGGTATTGCTGATATCATGCAGCGGGGACAAGTTCAAGCATCGGCTACCTTTGATCCTTTGAATGTCTGGCTCATTGTCGGTGTCATTTATTTCGTGATCATTTATTTACTTTCTCTACTGGCTAGCTACGCAGAAAGGAGATTTGATGTGAAATGAGTATGATTACGGTGAAAAACTTAAAGAAATCCTTTGGTGACAACGAAGTTTTAAAGGATATTAATGCAGTCATCGAGGAAAAAGAGGTTGTATGTGTCATTGGTCCTTCAGGATCAGGGAAAAGCACATTTCTAAGATGTCTCAATAAATTAGAGGATATTACGGCTGGGGAAGTTGTTGTCCACGGACATACGATTACAGACCCAAAAGTGAATATCAATAAAGTACGACAAGAAGTTGGCATGGTGTTTCAGCACTTTAATTTATTTCCTCATAAAACCGTGTTAGAAAATATCACGATCGCACCGGTGAAAGTAAAAGGGATGGAGAAGAAAGCGGCAGTCGATAAAGCATTAGACTTGCTTGAAAAGGTCGGCTTGAAAGACAAGGCCAAAAGTTACCCTAACCAATTATCTGGTGGACAAAAACAGCGTGTTGCCATTGCAAGAGCCTTGGCGATGGACCCGAAAGTGCTCTTATTCGATGAGCCGACATCTGCTCTTGACCCTGAGGTCGTTGGGGATGTTTTAGCTGTTATGAAACAATTAGCAGTCGAAGGAATGACGATGATTGTCGTCACACATGAAATGGGCTTTGCAAGAGAAGTGGGAGACCGCGTGATCTTTATGGATGGTGGATATATCGTCGAAGAAGACAAACCAGAAGCACTCTTTGGAAACCCACAGCATGAACGTACCAAATTGTTTCTTAGTAAGGTGCTATAAAAAAAGAGTAAGAGCAGGTATGCTCTTACTCTTTTTCTTTTGTGACGAAATAAAGACATGTGATGAGAATGAACAGACCGATGCTTACACTGCCTACAATGACGCGTTGTTCGAGCAATAAATTAAGAAGTGCAATGATGGCAAGGAATATGACACCGATAATAGGGAGTATCCGTCTAATGTGCATTTTCATAAATGTTAAAAACCTCCAATTATGTTATATTATATGATACATACATTTTATTATCATATTGAATAAGGCAAAAGGAGTGTTTTCAAAAAAAATGAGGAAGTTTGTTATTTTAACCTTAATTTTTTCTTTGTGCAGCTGTATGTTTAATAGTGAAGTGAAAGCTTCAGTAGAGCTAAGCTCTGATGTGGAAGGGTTTCATTCGGTAAAAGCAATCTTGCAAGCAATTGAAGAAATACCTGAGTATATAATAGATGAGGGTTCAGTAAAAACTGCTAGATGGATAGAAGAGAATTCGGGATTAAAAACGACCATCCAAGGTGAGAGGCTTTTATTCGATCTTAATGAGAAGAAAGAGATTAGTATTAAAAACATAAATATTCCTGCATGTGTCGGTGCAATAGGAGTCGCCATTATTTCTAATGGTATACCGATTTCAAAGATTTTAAAACTAAAGAAAGCGATTGGGATGTTTGGTGGGACGATAAAACTGGTAGAATCCATTAAATATTTTTATGATCAATATAGAAAACAAGGTAACTCAAGAAAAGTGGCTTTAAAAAAAGCGAGCCAAAAAGTTTCCAACCAGGTGGATAAAAACCTAAGGCCGGCACTCTTAGATTTTTTCAATATTTCAGCTGTTATAGGTGCGTGTACTTAAAAATAGATAGGGCAAAAACCAAAAATGTTTTTGCCTATCAAATGTTTTTAACGAGCCTCCATGCATTTCCTAGGAAATATTATCGTTGGAAGAACTCAATCCACTCTTGGTCTGGCCCTCGGAAAAAGAAGTAGCAATAGCCATTGGGCAATGTTGTGATTTCTTCATCTATTAGCTCAATTTGCAGCTTTTGAATACGGTTGAATTCCGCGTGGATATTATCTGTTGTAAAGGCGAGATGGTGGACCTTTCCTTCAGATGGAAGGTCACTGCTATACCCTTGAATGAGTTCAATTTCCGTTTCCGCTTCGTCTTTAAAGCCGAGAAAGGCAAGTTCAATGACTCCGTTTGTATGAGTGATGCGATCCTTTAATTTCATGCCCACCACTTTTTCATAAAAATCAATGGACTGATCAATATTTGTCACCATAATCCCTGTATGATCTAAGCGTAATGTTGTCAAAAAAGAGCCTCCTCTATGTCGAGTTGATATTTTTCTCCTCATCTTATCATAATAGAAGTAACGTATACATTCATATGGTAGGATAGAGAGAGTCAATTTAGGATAAGGATGACACAAATGAAAAAAATCTCATTAAAACAAACATTTGCAGAACAAGTGAAAAAGGGATATCCGCTTATTTCAAAAGATGCTGTGTCGCGTGTGAACGGTGTACAGGAAGGCGAGCTTATTGAATGGGTAGATGAAAGAGGCTCTTTTTTAGGGAAAGGATATTATGGTGTGCAAAATAAAGGCATCGGTTGGGTGCTTTCCTTTGACGCTAACGAAAAAATAGATCAGGCCTTTTTTGTTTCTAAACTTGAACAGGCATCCAAAAGCAGAACGCATCTATTTCGTGATGCACAGACGACGGCTTTCCGTGTGTTCAATGGAGAAGGGGATGGAATTGGTGGAATCACGATTGATTATTATGATGGATTCTATCTCATCCAATGGTATAGCGAAGGTGTTTATACATTAAAAGAAGATGTATTGGCTGCGATTGAGCAGGTGTACCCTGACTATAAAGGCATTTATGAAAAGAAGCGATTTGATACGTCTGGACAATATATCGAAGATGACGATTTTGTAAAAGGGGAGAAAGGTGAATTTCCTCTTATCGTCAAAGAAAATGGGATGAACGTGGCGGTTTATCTAAATGATGGTGCGATGACAGGTATTTTCCTTGATCAGCGTCATGTGCGAAAAGCAATTCGAGATCGCTATGCAAAAGGAAAGACCGTCCTTAATACGTTCTCTTATACCGGCGCTTTCTCTGTAGCAGCAGCGCTTGGCGGGGCAAGCCGTACGACAAGTGTAGATGTTGCAAACCGCAGTTTGAAAAAAACATCTGAGCAGTTTGAAGTGAATGGCATTGATGTAGACGGGCAGGATATCAAAGTCATGGATGTCTTTAAATATTTCCCGTTTGCGGCGAAAAAAGGCTGGAGCTATGATGTCGTGATCTTGGACCCACCTTCCTTTGCACGAACGAAGAAACACACATTCAGTGCAGCGAAGGATTATAAGAAACTATTAAAAGAAGCCATCCAGATCACAGCTGAGAACGGCGTCATTGTGGCGTCAACCAATAGCAGTGCATTTGGGATGAAAAAGTTTAAGGGATTTATTGCACAGGCCTTTAAAGAATCTGGGAAAACGTATCGTATTCTTGAGGAATATACACTTCCTGAGGACTTCCGTACAACGAAAAATTATCCTGAGGGGAACTATTTAAAGGTTGTCTTCATCCAAGCATAAGAAAAAGCCATTTTCCGATAAGGGGAAATGGCTTTTTCTATAAGGCAAACGACATCAGGATAGGCGCTGCACATAATGTAATAATGGCCGAAATGATCATGGACACACTTGAGATCGTGCCTGAGACCGAGCTCAGTTCAAAGGCCTTCGATGTGCCTGCACCATGTGCTCCTGTACCAAGCAGAACGCCCATTGCAATGTCATTATCAATACGGAAATAACGGATAACCAATGGCCCAATGATTGAGCCAAATAATGCTGTTAAAATGACGAATACAGCCGTAACGGACGGCATCCCGCCAATCATTTCAGACACACTCATCGCAACAGGTGTTGTGACGGATCTTGGGACGAGGCTCTCGATCAGGCTCGTATCCAAATGAAACAATTTGGCGATAAACGCTGTTGATAAAATCGCAACGATAGAACCGCAAGCCACATTCAAAATAATTTCTACTGCATGCTTCTTCAGAATGTGAAAATACTTATATAAAGGAATGGCAAATGCCACAGTCGCAGGTTGAAGCATATTTGTCAGCCATTTTCCGCCTTGATTGTAAGCATCGTAAGGAATGTTCACGATTAACAGCAAGACCACAAGAACAACCGGTGTCACAAGTAAAGGGGAGACATAGACTTTCGGATGACGTTTATAAACCGCTTTTGATCCGAGATAGATCAGAATGGTTAGGATCAAGAATAGTCCGCCAACTAACATAGCTTTTTTCGCTCCTTTCTTTTCGCAATCATCTGCGTCATCATGCCAGTCGAGAGCATGACCACAAAGGTACTAAGTAAAACCACAAGGACAATACTTGTGCCAGATTGAGAAAGTAATGTGCCGTAATCAATCACACCTACTGCTGAAGGGATAAAGAAGAGCAGCAGTTCTCCGAGCAGCCATACGGCGCCAAGTTCAATCCATTTTAATTTAATGATGTTAAAATGAAGTAATAAGAAAATGACAAGAATGCCTAAGATCGTGCCCGGAATTCTTAAATGCAAAAAGGCCGCCAGCACATTCATCAATTTCGCAAAAGCAAATAAAGCCATAATCTGAAGGGTAGCAATCAGCGACGTTTTGAGCAATTGCACTTTCTGTTCACTCCTTTTTCTATATAAATTGTTCACTGTTTCACAAAAACAACACAACGTTCTAATCGGTGAGCTTACTTTAAAGTGTACAGCACGTTCTATTATAGGTAAAATACATATATCGAATAGTTAGTATTCCTTTTGTCTATAGAAAGGGTGAACCATGTGGACATCAGACATTTAACATATTTCTTAGAAGTGGCACGGTTAAAGAGTTTTACGAAAGCATCGCAATCGCTCTATGTGTCGCAGCCGACCATTTCCAAGATGGTCAAAAACCTAGAGGATGAGCTAGGTGTGCAGTTGTTTTACCGTAATGGCAGACAGGTTGAAATGACAGATGCTGGACAAACCATGTATACACAGGCGAGTGAAATCACACAATCCTTTCAGAATTTAACGAGTGAATTAAATGATTTAATGAATGTGAAAAAAGGACATATCCGAATAGGACTGCCGCCCATGATTGGATCAAGCTTTTTCCCAAATGTGATGGGGGAATTTCGCCAGCAGTATCCAGATGTCACCTTTCAATTGGTGGAGCACGGCTCCATTAAAGTAGAGGAAGGGGTAGAGGATGGGTCATTAGATATTGGTGTCATTGTTCTGCCTGCAAATGATAAAATTTTTCATACATACACCATTATTAAAGAGAATATGAAGCTTGTCACCCATCCATCACATCCGATGGCAGGACGTGATGAGGTTCATTTGGCTGATTTAAAGGAAGAGTCTTTTATTTTCTTTCGAGAAGATTTCGTTCTGCACAGCCGAATCTTAAATGAATGTATGAATGCGGGATTCAGACCGAACGTTATTTATGAAACGTCACAATGGGATTTCATCAGTGAAATGGTTGCTGAGAACCTTGGAATCGGGCTTCTGCCTGAACGGATTTGCCGTGATCTAGATCCTGATAAAGTGAGGATCATTTCCTTAAATCCGTCTATTCCGTGGCATTTGGGTGTCATTTGGCGAAAGGACCGCTACTTGTCCTTTGCTGCAAGAGAATGGTTAAAGCATACAAAATCCTATGTGTGGGATGCAGAGTAAAAGGGAGGACGATACAGATGAAATTAAGCTGCGTGTCTCATCTTTTGGAAAAGATTCGAGCGGAAAATCCGCTTGTCCATAATATCACCAACCAAGTTGTGACGAACTTTACAGCGAATGGACTGCTTGCTTTAGGTGCTTCTCCAGTCATGGCAAATGCCAAAGAAGAAGTGGCAGAAATGGCGCAATTAGCGGATGCACTTGTGCTGAATATCGGCACACTAACAAAGGATACAGTGGAGGCAATGGTCATTGCTGGACAAGCGGCCAATGAAAAAGGTCTACCGGTTCTATTGGATCCTGTTGGTGTTGGTGCGACAACGTTTCGGACGAGTGCGGCGAAACAGCTGTTACAGCAAGTGGACATCACTGTTGTCAGAGGGAATGCTGCTGAAATAGCTCATTTAATTGGAGTGAATGGCTGGCAGTCAAAAGGGGTTGATGCAAAAGGGGCAAATGGAGATGTATCGTCTTTAGCAAAGCAGGCGGCAAAAGCCCTTCAAACCGTTGTGGCGATTACGGGAAAAGTGGATGTCGTGTCAGATGGAGAAGAGGTTCTATCTATTCATAATGGACACGAATGGTTAACCAAGGTGACAGGGACTGGCTGTTTACTCACCTCTGTCATAGGGGCATTTTGTGCAACAGGGGAACGGCCAATTCATGCGTCGGCATCAGCTCTGCTGTTTTATGGTGTCGCTGCAGAAAAGGCAGCTCAGCAGACAGAAGAGAAAGGGCCAGGCACCTTTCAAATGGAATTGTTAAACGCGCTATCCAATACAAATGGTCAAGATGTGATCACGTTAGGGAAAATAGGGGGAGTTTTGCATGACGAAGGTTGATCAGCAGCTAATCAAACAGCAATTATCGGTTTATTTTATTATGGGAACAGCGAATACAAGCCGGCATCCGCTTGATGTGGTGAAAGAGGCCATTCAAGGCGGGATCACGATGTTTCAGTTTCGTGAAAAGGGTGAAGGTGCTCTGCAAGGTGAAGAAAAGAAAAAAATCGCTCAGCAGATTCAAGCACTTTGCCAAGAAGCGAATATCCCCTTTATCGTAAATGATGATGTACAGCTTGCAATAGATCTTGATGCAGATGGTGTCCATGTTGGGCAGGAAGATACACTTGCACAAGATGTACGGCAAAGAATCGGGAATAAAATATTAGGCGTGTCCACGCACAATCTAGATGAAGTGATTCAAGCGATGAAGGACGGGGCAGACTACGTTGGGATGGGTCCAGTCTATCCTACAGAAACAAAAAAGGATACACGCAGTGTCCAAGGTGTTTCTTTAATCAACGAAGTACGTCAACACGGTCTTCACATTCCTATTGTGGGCATCGGCGGTATCACGTATGAAAATGCGGCACCAGTCATCCAAGCGGGAGCCGATGGCATTAGCATCATCAGCGCCATTAGCCAAAGCGCTGATCCGAAAAAAGCTGCGGAAGAACTAACATCTCTTGTCGAGTCAGAGAAAGCAGCTCTTTTATCTGTAAAAGACATGGATTAACTCATCTATGTCTTTTTTCTTATCTGCGTGAAAAATAGACAGTAGAGATACAATTGTGTACAATCTAATTGTTCGATTGTTTTCGAAATGACAGGTAAATAAAGGAGAATGAATGATGGAAGTGCTCGATACGTATTTTCGTCGATATGATGAAGCGGGAAAAGGGCAAGAGCAAATGAACGAATTGCTGGAATTGTTTTCCGATGATGTCATGATTGTCTTAAATGGTGCTGAAAAGCCTGGCATCCAAGCATTCACACAGTTTTTGAACACATTTTTCCACGTGCATGAAGACATTAAGCATATGTGGGATGGCTGGGTGAAACGTGAAGATGGAAAGTATGAAACAAACTGGGCTGTTTGCGGAAAGTTAACAGACGGTCGTGTATATACAGCAGAAGGCATTGATATTGCGGAGCTGGATGATCAAGGAAAGATCGTTTATTTAGAAAACGTCCCGAAAAACCCAGAGTTATTCCAGCGATATTAAAAAGCCGGCAGAGCAGCCGGCTTTTTTTATTTGCCTAACGAATAAGCGTCAATCGCTTCTTTAGCAGATGTTTCTTGATCAAAAAGAAGATATCGGCTGTACACTTCGCTTAAATGCAGGGGACCTTCGTCTAAGTTTTCAACTAGCTCAAAGATATCTAGTACGGCTACTAGTTTTGTGGTTGTTTGTCCATGATCTCCATTTTCAAATGTCTCATCTGGAAAATGGTCTTTGACGATTTGTTTCACTTTTCGATTGTTTTTTGCTCTCACTAAAATGATTCGTTCCTCAAAGATTTTATCCGGTCTCACCTTTGGTGAGGAGCTAGATTCAAATAATAATTTTGCTGAGTACAATTTATGCATATGTTTCACTTCTTCCTTGTGGGGTGACTTTCCCAGTATGTGTTTAAAATGATAACATAGGAATAACAAGAGAATTGAAGTCTATGGGGGTAATAGGGTTGAAAAGAATCATTGATAACAGGGGAGAGGTTCATGAAATTCTGCTGATCATCATCACATGCTGTTCGTTGATCACGTTGAGGAAATGTGACAAGTTAGAAAGATATAAAGAGAGATTAAAAGGCCAATTTATCCCATATTGAGTGCAGTTTTGAAATAGCAAGAACACTGAAAAAGCCGGCAGAGCAGCCGGCTTTTTCTCATCAATCTGTATCCATATGCATACCTGTGTGTGCTTTTACTTGAATTTCTGTAAAGGTGTCTTCATCTGCTTTTTCAGAGGAGAAAATGGTGCCTAAGTAAGCCGCAAGGAATCCAAGCGGGATCGAGATAATCCCAGGGTTCGATAGTGGGATAAACGGCTCTCCTGTGAAAATGGCTGCCCCTGATGGGTCCCAGACGCTTGGGCTGAGTGACACGATCAGGAGTGCGCTCAGAAGACCTGTTAAGCTTCCTGCGATAGCCCCTGTTGAGTTAAATCGTTTCCAAAAGACAGTGAAGATAATCAACGGTAAATTCGCACTTGCTGCCACTGCGAAGGCAAGAGATACAAGAAAAGCAACGTTTAGGGATTGGGCAAATAATGCAAGAATGATGGAAAGGATGGCCACGCCGATAGAAGCAAAGCGTGCCGCCTTCACCTGTTCCCGTTCACTCGCTTTCCCTTTGCGGATAATCTGGCTATAAAAGTCATGAGCAAAGGCAGACGCGGCCGATAAAACAAGACCGGTCACCACTGCCAAAATGGTCGCAAAGGCAATAGCGGAAACAAAGGCAAATAATAAATCTCCCCCTAGGGCCTGTGCAAGCAGTGGTGCTGCCATGTTTCCTGCTGCATCGGCTGCCGTAATTGCATCTGTTCCGACAAAAGCAGCGGCACCGAAGCCGAGGAAAACCGTCATTAAATAAAAAATCCCGATGATCCACGTAGCGGATAGAACAGATTTACGCGCAGAAATGGCATCCTTTACCGTATAAAAACGGATCAAAATATGCGGCAAACCTGCTGTTCCAAGTACAAGTGCAAGGTTCAGAGACAGGGTCTCTAAAGGCACATCATATTTATTTCCCGGGTGAAGAAAAGCTTCACCAAGCGGGGTCGCTGTTTTCATCTGCTCAAACATCTTCAGCAGACTAAAATCAAACTTGGCAAACACAAGCAGCGAAATAATCAGCGTGCCCAGCATGAGAAGCACAGCTTTCGTGATCTGTACCCAGCTTGTTGCGATCATGCCGCCAAACACGACATAAATGGTCATCAAGACACCTACGATCAGCACCGCAATCCAGTAATCAATGCCAAGAAGCAGTTTGATTAATGCACCTGCCCCAACAAGCTGCGCAATCATATAAAAAGTGGAAACCGTGATGGTGTTAAAAGCAGCCACGCCTCGAATAGCAGGGCGTTTGAATCGTGCAGCAATCATATCAGCCATCGTATATTTTCCTAGATTTCGAAGCGGTTCAGCCACGACATAAAGGACGACAAGATACGCTACAAGAAAACCAATACTATAGAAAAAGCCGTCAAATCCATTTAAGGCGATCATGCCGGCGATCCCTAAAAATGAAGCAGCAGACATATAGTCCCCGGCAATGGCAAGGCCGTTCTGAAACCCAGTCAGACCGCCGCCTGCGGTGTAAAAATCACTCGCATTGCTTGTTTTTTTCGCAGCAAAATACGTGATGACCAATGTGAGCCCTACGATCGCTATGAATAAAATAAAAGCGGTCATGCTCATTCGTCATCACCTCTTGATTCAACTTTTAAAGCGCTTACATATTTGTCGAACTGAGCTGCTTTTTTTGCATAAAGTCCACATAAAACCCATGTCATCACAAATTGCGTGAGGGCAAATAACCAAGCCCACGTGATCGCTCCAATTGCTGGCGTGTTCAAAAAGGTGAAGTAGGATGTAGCAACCGGAAGTGAAAAGTAAAAGAGAAAAAAGAAAATCGTCATCGGTACGATAAATCTGCGTTTTTCCTCAAGAAGTTTTCGAAAATCCTTTGAAGCGGCAACCTTCTTATAATGAACGTTTTTGTCTGCCATTGTTTCCTCCTTTGTACGAATTAGGGACAAGGTACTCCAATGCATATGAGCCGATCTGGTTGTTTATGACAGTATATCATAAAAAAGGCACCCGAAAAGGGTGATTAGCCTGATCAATTGTGGATATAAATATTGGGAAAATGAAAATAAACGAAATCAAATATAAGATCAAAGAAAAAAACTCTGTGATATCCATTGTCACATAGTCTGTAGATTCGATTTAGCAAATGAAACATTTGAGGTCATAATGCGTTGGCATATTAACATCAAGAATTACATTACATAAACATGTAGAGAAGCAGGCTGATGGAACCTGCTTCTTTTTTAATATTTTTTCCCGAGACGTGTCGTATGTGTAACTGTTTTAACATGCTTTTTACGCTTTGAATCTTTGTAGACAGATAGGACAAATTTGTTGTTCCAGTAACCATTTTTCGGGCTGTAGTATGTTTTGAATGTGTAATGAAAGACTTTTTGACCTGTTGATCCTGAAGCTGTAGTTACTGTTGTAGCGAGTATGGCTATTGCTTTTAGTGTCAAGACTGCGCCAGCAACAGCACCGGTCCCTGTCGGTAATGCCAAAATTGTTGTTGTCACAAGAACGACAATAGCAAGAGTAACGTTGAATTTGTTTTTATAGGTTTTTACAAGTCTCCACTGATAATCTTTGTTTGATTTTGTGTTAAATTCGCCGTCTTCACTTAATAATTCTGATCCAGCTTCTTTAAATTCTTTAATGTCTACTAGTTCATTGTTAATACGGAGTTCTTCTTTTGCCCGGTCATAAGAGACGCTATCTATTTGTTCACCATTATCAATCGTTATTGTTTGAGTGCTGCCTTTCACTACAGAATTGAAAGTATGTAGTTTGCCTTCAATTTCAGTTTGATAAGATTCTTTAATTTCTTGAGGTTCTAGGGTTACTGCGGCTACGGTTTGTAATGGAACTGTTAAAAATAGCGTCAGGCCTAAAAGTCCGATTATGAACTTTTTCATTTTGGATATTTTCCCCTTGTTTTTTGTGCAATAATAAACATATGGATAAAAAATGCTTTTCTTTTAAAAAAATTTAATTGAGGAGTGATTGATGTGTTTTGGAATTGGGTAGTAGGCATGATCGGGATAATCATAGGGGCTTGTATCTTTGCAACGGAGTTCGAAGATGCTACTTTCTTCACTCGCTTTATTTTCAAGCTTATTGCGATTTTACTTCTTGTGTTTTCAGTGGCTTTTATTAAGTGGCGGCGTAAAAAAATACAACAGCATAATAATTCATAGTGCTCCCTCCTTTTTTGACATGTTTTCATCCTATCATTGATTGATTCGCATTTGGGAATTCGTTGGAAAATTTCTTTTTGTGTTGCGGTGACCGCAATTTAGGTTCTTTTATTTGGGAGGCGAATTTATGATGACGGTAATATCAGTATTGATGATGTTAAATGGTGCTTGTTATTTTGCTGTTTATATGAAAAAACGTAAGAATAATAAAGAAAAAGAGATGGGGTATAAAGTTATTTTTGCTGTTGTTTTCTTTTTACTAAGTGTCCCATTCATCAATATGGTCATCACTGGATAATAAAGAACAGGCTGAAGAGCCTGTTTTTTTGTTATTTAAAATACATGGCGCCTATTTCAAAAACACCAATGCGATTGCGTATAAAAACCGATATGTCTTGTGCCCTACTTGCTTAAAAAGTGCTTGCGCTATGCCGAAAATTTTTCATATAAATGGGTAAATAGGGTTTTATTAGGAGTTATTGTGCTAACATTTATTAAAAATTGGTTTTCTAGGGGGGATTGTAGATGGCGTCTATACCGTCTCCAGTTGTAGCGATCAAGATAAATGAATGGTATAAGCAAATAAAAAGATTCAATGTTAAAGAGGCTCAGAAGCTAAGAGAAGAGGTTAGAAAAAAATCGATGTCATGGAAGAAGATGAACAGGCGGTTCTTTATTTTCAGTTGATGGAGTTCCGTCATCAATTGATGACAGACTATGTGCAGCCTTCTAAAGAACCACTTGAAAAATCGGATTACTTGAAAGCTGTAGAAGGACAAGGCAAGAAGATGTCAGCCATTCTTGAATACTATTTTAATTTTTTTCAAGGAATGTATGAATTTAAAAAAGGTGAGTTTATTAGAGCTATTGTGTTCTATAAGCGCGCGGAAAAGCGCCTGGAGCAAGTAGGGGATGAGTTAGAAAGAGCTGAATTTTATTACAAATTATCAGAAGTGTTTTATCACATGAAACAGACACACGTATCTATGTATTACGTTGGTCTTTCTTATGATACTTATAAGGCACATAAGAGCAATTCCCTTTATATGATTCGAGAAATTAATTGTCTAACAGTTATGGCAGGTAATTTCATTGATTTTGAATGCAGAGAAAAGGCGCTTCCTCATTTATTGTCAGCTTTAGAAAAATCTAAGGCAATGTCTAATAAGCCAATGATTGTGAAGTCATTATTTAATATTGGGTGTTGTTTTAAAGGAGTAGGTGATTTTAATAGGGCACTAGCTTATTTTAATCAGGTTATTCTAGAAGGAGAGCCTATTAATGCTACAGAGTTGCTTTTGGTTTATTATGAATTATCGTTATTTCATTTGAGTCAAAAGGAATTTATTGAGGGTGAAAGATTTTTCAAAAGAGGCTGGGAAGAAGCGAAGAATAGAAAAAATGATCTATTTTTATCGTTACTGATGGTATTGGAAATTTTATTTTTAAAAACAGCAAACTTAAGTGAAGTCATGAGCTCATTGGAAAAATTAGAGAATGAGAGGGGTTATCCATACATGGAAGACCTAGCGCTCGAAGCGGCTCGGTACTATAATGAGAATGGGCGTATGGATGAATCTGTAAAAATGTATGAAAAAGTGATGTACGCCCGAAAACAAATCCAAAGGGGCGACTGTTCATATGAATTTTAAAACGGTTCTTACTGGTTTTTTGAGTGCTTCAACATTGCTAGGTGTGATCTCATTATCATCTGTCGATTTTGATGTGAATTCAAGAAATGCTACTTCTCCAGAATCCACTGATCTGACTGTAAGAAATGCTACAGGCAGTAGCGTTACTACTGAGGATTTTCCTCTTATAACTTTATCTCAACAAGATAACGATTTTACTGTGAGGAATGGAACTCGTTCTAGTGAAAATCCTGATGTTCGTTTTGGAACCCGTGATTCTAGATTATCTACTTGATGAATCAAACAGACCTTTAGGGCTGTCAGGCTGTCGAGAAAATCTCGACAGCTTTATTGTCCCCATTAAAACTTACATCTCCCCATTTTATAATAGAGAAAAGCATATACAATAACGGATCGGAAAGGTTATTGGTTCTACAAATCAGATCCGAAAGCATGAGCTCCGTTTCCTTTTCTTGAAAGCTGCACAAGATCTCAAAAGCACCAAAAGGCCATTTCAAAACATGTGAGGGAGGCCTTTTCATTCATTCTCACCTAACATCATGACGTGGAAAATAAAAAAGAATGTAGCAAAACATGAGTTTCTCTACATTCTGGGCACCCGAAAAGGGTGCTTTCTACCGATAATGCGCAAGAAATGTTTGTCTTGCTTTTTCATATGCTTCTGCATCAAAATGATCTCCGCATTTGTGAATACACCAGGGCTCCACTTGCCTTGCAATCCCAACCTCATATCCCTGCTGTGTAAACTCAAAAGATTGTGACACATCATAAAAATGAAAGCCGTCTAAAAGATCCTCACGCCACTTGATATCATATTGTGTTGCCATAAAAAGACCGTCAATAGCAGAAGCTTTGATATAACCTTGGGGCTCTGTCTGTGGATGACCAGTTTCAAACGTCAGCAGCTGATACGTGTCATGCCGATATTCAATGACTTTCCCTCTGCAATCATGGCTCTCCCACCAGATTCCATTGTCTGGCACACTTTCTGCACCTATTACCCCAAGCATGCCAAGTGACGGATTCTGCAAGAAAAGTGGAATCAGCTCGAGAAGCATATGCTGTTTGACGATGAGTGTATCTTGATGAAGATAAATTTTAAACTGTGCAGGATGAGTGAGAGCTTCATTGTATGCAGAGGCCATACTTGATGCATGTCTAATGGGCAAAACCTCTACATGATACCCGTGCGGAGCAGGAAGTGAAGCGAGCTGCCGGAAGCAAGCTTGAAACATCGACTCATCATTTACACATAAAACAAATAAGATGGTGGGGCTACTCATTGAGTTGAACCGCCTCAACCACGTATTGATAGGCTGTCGCTGCCTCGTTAAAATCAAAACGGATGCCATGTTTTACGAGTAATTCATGTAGATCATTCATGACGCCCGTATAGGAAGGGTGTTGTACACGAATGGTTTCAAGCTCACGGACATGAAACCCGGCTGACTGAAAGAGGGCATGAATTTCGTGAAGGGTAAAGAAGCGTAAATGTGTTTGATCCATTAACCCTGCATCTGTATAAGTAAATCTCCCGGCTAGTAATTCTAAAACCGTTGAAATATGACCAATATTCGGAATGGAAGACAAGATGGCCCCTTCCCTTTTTAGAAAAGGTTTGACCTTTCTTAAAACGGCCCAAGGGTCCAATAAATGTTCAAGGACGTCTCCGAAAATGATGCAGTCAAATTGTTCATGCTGATAAGGCAGCGCCATCTGTTCAATATTGCCGCATAAAACATGATCCAGCGCTTTCTCAGCCTGCTTTGCCGCATCTTCAAAAGATTCAATTCCATATATGGTACGGTCTTGTTGTTTTAGGACTTTGCCAAGCTGGCCTGTGCCGCATCCGATATCCAAGATAGACGTCCATTCCTTGCGAATACGATGGACAATCACAGGGTTCACACCGTGATAATATTGATCCTTCTTTTGATGATAATAAGATAGGGAATCTGAACTCACGCGCCACCCACCTTTCTTCTTTCTTGTGTCTTATGCTTAATATATGGGTGGGGAGCTTGGTTTTATAACGAAAATGGGCAATTTTCATGAATGACAGCTAAAAAGGGGTCATATAAAGAACAGGGAACGGACTGTCCTCCTAAAAATAGAAAGACAGAACCCCATTGAGTGGAAGGGATTGGTATGATGAGGTGTTCAATTATTGTAGCGTATCGTCATGAAAGGATGTTTAAAAGGTCAATTGACAGGTTAGAACTTTAGCCAAAGCAATCTGAAAGACAAAGGATAACGGCGTTGATTACGGTTTGTTTATCATCTTCTGATCACCGTTGGATGTTAAAAAAGCTTGTATTTCCTCGATGCCTAGTCCAATTTTTTTCGCTTCTTGAATCAAATAAACCCACTCTTCGTCAACTCTTCTTTTCACTTGCGTATCCATAATATCCTCCAGTTCAATAAGACATATTCATCTGCAACCAATGACTTGAACAAACCGTCTAGTAACTGTACGTGTATGTGAATGGAGTACAAAAATAGATTTTTGTCGAAAAATGATGACATTCAACCTATTTTGTAAAATCTATCACCTACCACGTCCCTAAAAAAATGACTAAAAAACCCATAAATATTGAATTCTTACTTCTCATAATAAACAATTGTAAAGTCAGTTAAAAGATTATAAATTAAAATAATGATAAAGACCTAAATCATTTGACTCATATAAACCAATAAGGTTCACATATGCCATCAGCGTGAACAAATTTCATCTTTACAGGACGCACATATTGTTCGTTTGGGAAGTTCTTCTTAAGATGGTATTCTAAAAGAAACAGAATTCACCAAGAAGGAATGAAGAAAGACATGTATAGCCTTTTTCAAAAGTATCAAGAAGTTGTCATGTATCTGATCATGGGTGTGTGTACAACCATTGTCAACATAGTCAGCTTCTATTTATTCGTTGAGATGTTTTCTATGGATTACAAAACAGCAACGGTTGTTTCATGGGTATTTGCTGTGCTCTTTGCTTATATCACCAATAAGAAGTATGTCTTCAAGCAAAAGGCTCGTGACACAAAAAGCCTGATGCGTGAGCTTTCTTCATTTTTTAGTGTCCGTCTCATGTCTCTAGGTGTAGATCTGGGGCTGATGATTTTATTTGTGAGCCAAATGGCGCTCAACGAAACCGTCGCAAAAATTCTTGTTAACTTTGTGATTGTCGTGGTCAATTATGTCGCCAGTAAATGGTTCGTCTTCAAGAAAACAAAAGAAGATGCGATTTAACACATGAAAAAGATAGGTGATGTGAAATGAGCAGCAGGCCAGACGAATTATATGATGCCATATATCAACAAACAGAAAAGCAGCATGAACAAGTGTTGAGGCTAGTCAAGGAAATGACCGCACATCCAGAAGCATTTTCTGAACAAGAAAAGGAAAAGATCAACCGGATGGACATTGCGCTTCAAACAGCAACGGACATTTTAGAAAATTTAATGACCCCTGATACGCAAATGACCATTGTTTTAAGACAAGGGAGAATTCGTGTTGACCTAACGAAAGCGTAAAAGAAGCAGCCAATTGAAAAGCGGCTGCTTTTTATTATGCATCGCTTGTTTCCCGGAGTTGCTTTGGAGACATGCCGATTTTCTTTCGAAAGACTTTATTCAAGTAATTCGCATTTCGGTAGCCGCACTGTGTGGCGATTTCTTCAATCGAGTATTTCGTTGTTTTCAGTAACGTTTCCGCCTTTTCTAAACGAATATTGGTTAAATAATGAATCGGTGTGAAGCCAGTTGCCTTTTTGAATTCCCTCGTAAAATGACTTTTGGATAAACGTGCCGCAGCTGCCATATCGTCAGGCCCAATCTCCTCGTGAAAATGGTGGCTTGCAAATAAGGCCGCTTGGACGATGGGCTCAGGCCATTTCTCCATTTGTCCCTCAAGCTTTGGCAAATATGAATACAGTTCCATGACAAATTGATAAGCAAGGCTAGACCCCTCAAATGGATTGGTAATCCGTCTTTCACTGGCTTCATCATAAATCTTCTTTAGCAGGCGGATCGGTTTGGAATTCGGATGAAAACGCATGACCTGCTTTCCTTGATCGATAAATTGATCAAAGCAAAGGTCACAGGCTTCCCCATAAAGTGTTAAATAGAGAAATTCCCAATGTTCACTGTCTTCTGGAAAATAGTATTGATAAGCACTGGGGCTTTTCACCAGAAAGGCCTGTCCAGGCAATACTTTGAATCGTTTCTGTCCGATTTCAATCATGCCGTGTCCAGACAGTGTGAGCTGAAAGATGCACTTGCCCTGATCCTTCCGCTCTACGCCATTCCAGCTGTATAACGAAGATGATTGAACTTCCCAGCCAACAGACCAGATTTGGGCCGGTAATGTCACATCAGAATGGTGAAAACGAAATGCAAATGCTTCTTTCTTCAAATTGGAAACCCTCCTTCACAGCAAAAAACAACCTTTTTCTATTTTGAATCATGGTACACCTCATATCACATCGTACCATTCACAGCAAAAAAAGGGTATTTTTTAACGATTTTTTTACCATTGAACTTCAGCTGACGGGGCAACTAAAATAAGATTATCAGAAGAGAAAAGGGGAATGGATATGATCGACACATTACGAGCAGCATTTCACCAGCAATTTGGAGATCAGGAAGAACTCCGCTATTTTTTCGCCCCAGGCAGAGTCAATCTGATTGGTGAACACACAGATTATAATGGGGGCCATGTCTTTCCATGTGCACTCACCCTTGGTACATATGCTGCGGGAGCAAGACGATCAGATGGACGCGTCAGAATGTATTCCTTGAATTTTGAAGAAGAAGGTGTTAAAGAGTTCGACCTTTTTGAAATCGCTTTCTCAGAATCGGACGGCTGGGCGAACTATCCGAAGGGAGTATTCCAACAGTTTATCGAAGCAGGCATGGATGTGAAAGAAGGCTTTGATATTGTGTATGCCGGCAATATCCCAAATGGCGCAGGCCTGTCATCCTCTGCCTCTATTGAGCTCGTCACGGCTGTCTTGATCAATGAATGGTCGTCATTCGATGTAACGCAAATCGACCTAGCCCTTCTTGCGCAGCGTGCTGAAAATGAGTTTATTGGCGTGAACTGCGGCATTATGGATCAATTTTCAATTAGTCTTGGAAAAGAAGGTCACGCTATTTTGCTCAATTGTGACACGCTTTCCTTTGAATACAGCCCATTTCGGCAAGAGGGTCTGGCACTTGTCATTGCCAATACAAATAAAAAACGAACACTTGCAGATTCCAAATACAATGAACGCCGTTCAGAATGTCAATCTGCTTTAAACGATCTTAGAAAAGAACGAGATATTGCGCATTTATGTGAGCTCACGGTCGATGAATTCGCTAAGCATGAACATTTGATACAAGATGAAACGTGTAGAAGACGTGCAAGACATGCCATTACGGAAAACGAAAGGACCATGAAAGCAGTAAATTTTCTGAAAGATGATAAAATGGAAGAACTAGGTGCACTCATGAAGGCATCTCACCTTTCTTTAAAGAATGATTATGAAGTCACTGGGCTTGAGCTAGATGCACTGGCCGAAGCCGCATGGCAACATCCAGGGGCGATTGGTTCTCGTATGACAGGTGCTGGCTTTGGGGGCTGTACCGTCAGCATTGTGAAAGAAGAGCTGCTGGACTCATTTATAGAAGAAACAGGTGCGATTTATCAAGAAAAAACAGGCATTCAAGCCTCTTTTTACACAGCTGGAATTGGAGGCGGCGCTAGAGAATTAACGAAGGAGGACATTTGATGGCAATTTTAGTATGTGGAGGAGCAGGTTTTATTGGCAGTCATGCGGTAGCGGCTCTTTTGGCTAAAGGAGAACAAGTGGTGATTGTAGATAATTTGCAGACAGGTCATAAAGAGGCAGTCGTAAAGGGTGCCGTATTAGAAGAGGGAGATTTAAGGGATCACGCTTTTTTAAGACGTGTTTTTCAAACACATGACATTGAAGCGGTCATGCACTTTGCGGCAGATTCACTTGTTGGAGAAAGTGTAACAGACCCGCTGAAGTACTATGACAACAACGTCGGAGGGGCAACGGCTTTACTTCAGGTGATGAATGAATTTGATGTGAAACGCATTGTATTCTCTTCAACTGCTGCGACATATGGTGAACCAAAGCGTGTACCGATCGTTGAAACGGATGAGACGAACCCAACGAATCCTTATGGGGAAACAAAGCTCGCGATTGAAAAAATGCTGAAGTGGTCTGAGCAGGCATATGGTATCGAATACGTTGTGCTTCGCTATTTTAATGTAGCCGGTGCTCATACAGAAGGGATTGTCGGTGAAGATCATCAGCCGGAAACGCATTTAATCCCGATTATTCTGCAAGTGGCCTTAGGAAAACGTGATCAAATCATGATTTACGGTGAGGATTATGAAACAGAGGATGGCACATGCATTAGAGACTACATTCATGTCATGGATTTAGTAGAGGCGCACATTCTAGCGGTTGAGCGTCTGCGTGAAGGAAAAGGAAGCGCGACGTACAACTTAGGGAACGGCACAGGCTTCTCTGTGAAGCAGGTCGTAGAAGCCGCAAGAGAAGTGACGGGCCATGCCATTCCAGCACAGGTGGCAGAAAGACGTGCGGGTGATCCAGCTAAGCTGATTGCTTCATCAGAAAAAGCGCTGAAAGAACTAGGATGGAAGCCGCAATATGCAGATCTCCACACCATCATTCAAAGTGCATGGGATTGGTTTCAGAAACATCCAGATGGCTATCAAAGTGAGTAACGTGTAGCAGGCAAGGGAGGAGACAAAGGGAATGGCGATTGATATTTTTGAAAAGCTAGAACAGCTGATTCAATATGGGGTTAATAAAGAGCTGATCTCACCACTAGATATGGATTATACAAGGAACCGGCTGCTAGAGGTGCTTGGTCTCGATGATGCTGAGCCAAGAACAGTCTCAGGAGACAGCGACCTTGAAGACATCTTAATGCCAATGCTCGATTGGGCAGTTGAAACAGGTCTTATTCCTGACGGGACAGATACGTATCGTGATTTATTAGATGCCAAAATCATGGGCTGCTTGGTGGCGCCTCCGAGTGTCATCTATGCAAAGTTTGAAGAGAAACGCAAGCATTGCGGACCAAAGGCAGCGACAAGCTGGTTTTATGAAATGCAGCAGCATGCCCACTATATTCATACAGGCAGAATCGCCAAAAATGTGCAGTGGTTTACACCGACAGAAGATGGTGAGCTTGAGATCACGATTAATCTATCGAAACCGGAAAAGGACCCAAAAGCGATCGCTGAAGCCAAAAAGCTTAGTCAAAAGCAATATCCTCTTTGTCTCCTTTGTAAAGAAAACGTTGGGTTTGGGGGACGCATCAATCATCCAGCAAGACAGAATCACCGGATTATTCCGGTGACACTTACAAATGAGTCGTGGTTTATGCAATTCTCGCCGTATGTGTATTACAACGAACATTGTATTGTGTTCAAGGGCGAGCATGAACCAATGCAGATATCTAAAAAGACCTTCGAGCGTCTGCTTTCCTTCATATCTATATATCCGCACTATTTCATAGGATCAAATGCTGATCTTCCCATTGTTGGAGGCAGCATATTAATTCATGACCACTTTCAAGGTGGTGCTCATGAATTTCCGATGGCGAAAGCAAAGATGGAAGAAGTGTTTTCTCTCGAAAAGTTTCCGAGGGTAAAGGCGGGCATTGTGAAATGGCCGATGTCAGTGATCAGGCTTCAAAGTAGCGACCAGCAGACGCTTGCGGAGGCAGCGGATTTTATATTACATGAGTGGAAAATGTATTCAGATCCAGAAGCGGGGCTGTTCTCTCATACAGGAGAGACCCCGCACAATACCATTACACCAATTGCACGCCGTCAAGGGGATGAGTACGAATTAGATCTCGTGCTACGAAATAACCGTACAGACAAGCAGCACCCAGGCGGAATCTTCCACCCGCACAAAGAAGTTCATCATATTAAAAAAGAGAATATCGGATTAATTGAGGTTATGGGTCTCGCCGTCCTTCCTGGAAGATTAGCAGAGGAATTAAGCCTGCTAAAAGCGGCGTTGCTATCCAAACACCCTCTTGAAGAAATCAAAGCCTGCCCGTCTATCATGAAGCACGAGTCATGGGCAGAGCGTCTGATCGAAGAGAATACCTTTACGAAGGACAACGTAGAAGCCATTTTACAAAAAGAAATCGGCCTCATTTTTTCTCGTATACTCGCGCAGGCGGGTGTGTTTAAAAGAACAGAGCAAGGGAAAACAGCATTTAAACGTTTCATTCAAACACTCCATACAGGCAGGTGATGAGTTGATGATTGAACAGGTAAGAACTTTAATGGAAGAAAAGCAACTTGACGGTGTTCTGATTCAAAAGCGGAATAACTTTTCTTGGCTTACAGGAGGAAGAAGAAACCACATTGTGTTAAATACGCCAGAGGGCGTTTGTCAGCTACTTGTGTTGAAAGACGATATTGTCCTAGTTGTGAATCAAATGGAAGAAAAACGAATCATTGAAGAAGAAATGGCGTATTTTGACCATCCCTTTCAGGTCGTCACAATGGATTGGTTTGAGGATGAGACTCCTTACATTCAAACACTCATAAAAGACAAACGAATTGGTGCGGACATTCAAATGGAAGGAGTGGAATGGATCGAACCCGATTTGTCTCGTGTTCGATCGATCCTTTCAGCGCCACAGCTCAGCCAATACGAAACCCTTTGTCATGACACAGCGGTTATTGTAGAAAGTGTCTGTCAAGAAATCGTTCCAGGACAGACGGAGCATGAAATTGCTTCGCTTGTTGCTCAAAGAGCGATCGGGCAGGGAATGACGATAGAAGTGCTGCTTGTGGCGACAGATGACCGGATTCATCAATATCGCCACCCGATCCCAACAGAAAAAGCACTTCAAAAGCATGCACTGGTTGTCCTTTGTGCTGAACGGCATGGACTCGTGGCAAATGTCACAAGATCCGTTTACTTTGGACAGCTACCAAAGGAGCTTGAAGAAAACAAGGAAAGGCTTGCGCGAATTGACACGGTCATGAATGCGGCTACTCGTCCAGGGAACACCATTGGAGATGTATTGAAGGCCGGCATTGCTCAATATGAAAAAGAAGGATTTCCTGATAGCTGGAAAAAGCTTCACCAAGGAGGCAAGACTGGATTTGTGTCTAGAGAGATCATTGCAGTTCCTACATCGGTGGAAGAGATCCAGCTTCATCAAGTATTCACTTGGAATCCTTCCTTACCAGGATTGAAATCAGAAGATACGATGGTCGTCGAGAAAGAAGGAAATCGCTTTTTAACCTATACAGGCAAGTGGACGTATATAGACATAGAACATGAAGGAAGCATCTATAGACGACCAGACATTTTGGTGAGAGACGAATAATGAGAAGCCGGCGATGAGCCGGTTTTTTGCTGGAAGTCTTTAGTGAGTTTCCACTCATTTATCACCATTACCAATCATTACAGCGCATAGGTGGAGGATCGATACTTTCTTTTCTTGTCGACTTGCGTTAAAATGAGTAAGGTTTTTGTTAAATATGGGGATACCTATTTCAGAATTGTTTACCTAGATAAAATTTCATAAAGTTAAATTGAAATTTGACCAAACTTTTTTATTGTGGTAAACCTAAATTTGACAAAGTTCTTGATTGTATGTCCTTTGCCTTCAACTCTCAACTTTTCAAAATCCTAGAAATTTATTGTGTGTGCAATAATATAAATTTATGGCGAATTTATGACATTTCAATAGAAATCTGTTGAAAAATAAATGAACTTTTGAAAAAAGGGGAGCTAACTCCAACAGATTTTGATAGCATTACAAAGGGAAGAAAAGTTTTCGAAGGCAGATGGCTTTTCACAATTATTCAGCAATTTATACATTATTTAAGGAAGGATGGTGATCTTCTTGTTCAGAGCCATTAAACCTATGCTTTTATTAGCGATGCTCGTGAGTGTTTTTGTATTAGGAGGTTGCAGCAATATCGCTGTTTTAGATCCTAAAGGACCAGTCGCAGCACAACAAAAAGACTTAATCCTATTATCTATTGGATTCATGCTCTTTATCGTTGGTGCGGTATTTGTACTGTTTACCATCATTTTGGTTAAATACCGTGAGCGTAAGGACGTTGGAAACGCCTCTTATAACCCAGAACTACACGGGAATACGCTTCTAGAAGTTGTCTGGACAGTGATCCCAATATTAATCGTTGCTGCCCTTTCAGTTCCAACTGTAAAAACCATTTACTCTTTGGAAGAGGCGCCTCAAGCAACAAGTCATAAAGATCCACTTGTCGTTTATGCTACAGCAGTTGATTGGAAATGGATCTTCAGCTATCCAGAGGAAAATATTGAAACAGTGAACTACTTAAACATTCCAAAAGATCAGCCGGTTTTATTCAAAATCACTTCCGCTGATACAATGGCATCACTATGGATTCCTCAGCTAGGCGGGGAGAAGTATGCGATGGCTGGAATGGAAATGGAACAATATCTTCAAGCTGATGAAGTAGGCACATATGAAGGAAGAAACGCCAACTTCACAGGCGAAGGCTTTGCTCAGCAAAAATTCAAAGTCAATGCGATGACGCAGTCTGACTATGATAAATGGGTAAATAAAACGAAAAAAGAAGCACCGAAGTTAACGAAGAAAACGTATGACTACTTGATGCTTCCTGATGCTGCAGATGTGCAGACATTCTCATCAACACATTTATCTTTTGCGAAGCACGGAGAGGATTCTGAATATGCACTCCAAGCACGCAAACGTTTAGGTTACCAATCAGTTTCTCCGCATTCCAAGACAGATCCTTTCGAGAATGTGAAGAACTATAAAAGAAAACTAGAAAACGAATAAACTGACTAAGGAAAGGAGGAGGCCGTTATGCATTTAAAATGGGATGAGTTTTTTGTAACTGGAGACCCATTAATTCTTGGTGCGCAAATTTCTATCGCTCTTACTTCCATTGCTATTGTGTTTGTTTTAACCTACTTCAAAAAGTGGAAATGGCTCTGGAAAGAATGGCTGACATCAGTTGATCATAAAAAGCTTGGAATCATGTATATCCTTGCTGCTGTGATTATGTTCTTCCGCGGTGGGGTAGACGGACTGATGATGCGCGCGCAGCTGGCGCTTCCTAATAATACGTTTTTAGATTCAAACCACTATAATGAAATTTTCACAACGCATGGTACGATCATGATTTTATTCATGGCGATGCCATTCTTAATTGGTTTAATCAACGTCGTGGTTCCTCTTCAAATTGGTGCACGTGACGTTGCATTCCCGTATTTGAACAACTTGAGCTTCTGGACATTTATGGTCGGCGCAATGCTGTTCAACATTTCCTTCGTTATTGGAGGATCACCAAGTGCAGGCTGGACGAGTTACATGCCGCTCGCCGGAAATGATTTCTCACCAGGACCTGGACAGAACTACTACTTGCTCGGGCTCCAAATTGCAGGTATTGGTACACTAATGACAGGTATTAACTTCATGGTGACCATCTTAAAAATGCGTACAAAAGGTATGACGCTTATGCGTATGCCGATGTTTACATGGACAACATTGATCACGTCTGTCATTATCGTTTTCGCATTCCCTGTTTTAACAGTTGCTTTAGCACTTATGACATTCGATCGTTTATTCGGTTCAGCATTCTTTACACTCGAAGCGGGCGGTATGCCAATGCTTTGGGCGAACCTTTTCTGGATTTGGGGACATCCTGAGGTATATATCGTTATCCTGCCAGCTTTCGGTATTTTCTCAGAAATCTTTGCGACGTTCTCAAGAAAGCAGTTGTTTGGTTACAAAGCGATGGTTGTATCGATTGTGGCAATCTCTGTTCTTAGTTTCCTTGTGTGGGTTCACCACTTCTTTACAATGGGGAACAGTGCAGCGGTTAACTCATTCTTCTCGATCACAACAATGGCGATTTCTGTACCAACAGGTGTGAAAATCTTTAACTGGCTCTTTACAATGTATCGAGGCCGTATCAGTTTTACATCCCCAATGCTTTGGGCACTTGGTTTCATCCCGAACTTCGTAATCGGTGGTGTGACTGGGGTTATGCTTGCGATGGCAGCTGCGGATTACCAGTACCATAATACGTACTTCCTTGTATCCCACTTCCACTATGTATTAATCGCAGGTACTGTCTTTGCATGTTTTGCTGGTCTTGTTTTCTGGTATCCAAAAATGTTTGGTTACAAGTTAAACGAAAGAATCGGCAAATGGTTCTTCTGGGTATTCATGATCGGATTTAACATCTGTTTCTTCCCGCAGTACTTCTTAGGACTGCAAGGAATGCCAAGACGTATTTATACGTATGGACCAGAAGATGGCTGGACTGCACTAAACTTTATTTCAACAATTGGTGCATTCATGATGGGTATCGGATTCATCATCCTTTGCTATAACATTTACTACAGCTGGAGACACGCGAAACGTGAAGTGTCTGGAGACAGCTGGGGAGAAGGACGTACACTTGACTGGGCGACATCTTCTGCAATTCCGCCGCATTATAACTTTGCAGCACTTCCAGAAGTGACGACACCAGATGCATTCCATCATTGGAAGCAAAACAATGTAGACGTTCATCCTGAAAAAGAATTCAAGAAAATTCACATGCCGCACAATTCAGGCAGACCGCTGATCATGTCTGCATTCTTCGGACTTGGTGCATTCGGTCTTGTATTTGAATGGTACTGGATTGGCATTATCGGCTTAATCGGTGTATTCGCAACAATGATTTTACGTTCATTTGAATATGACGATGGCTACTATATTCCTGTTGAAGAAGTGATTGAAACAGAGAAAAAGAATAAGGAGGCGCAGAAGTAATGGGACATAATGATAGCAGCTATGCAAATGCACCGCTTGAATATCAGTCTGAAACAGGACGTTTAAACATCCTTGGTTTCTGGATATTCCTTGGCGCGGAAATCGTGTTATTCTCAACACTTTTTGCGACCTACTTTGTTCTTCATGGCAGAACAGCTGGCGGCGTTTTGCCAGCTGAGCTATTTGATATGAAGCTTGTATTGATCATGACATTCCTGCTATTGGTGAGTTCATTTACATGTGGGATTGCCGTTCATGAAATGCGCCGTGGAAGTACAAAAGGGGTTGTCATTTGGACGATTCTGACACTGCTTCTAGGTGCAGGTTTCGTTGGTTTTGAGATTTTCGAATTCTTCCATTATGTACATGAGGGTGCGAGCATCCATACAAGTGCATACTGGTCTGCATTCTTTGTTCTTTTAGGAACTCACGGATTACACGTATCCATCGGTATCTTCTGGATTACAGGTGTCTTGTTCCAAATTAAAAAACGTGGATTAACACCACAAACAGCAGCGAAGATCTTTATCTCAAGTCTATACTGGCATTTCCTTGATGTTGTATGGATTTTCATCTTCACAGCTGTGTACTTGATCGGATTAGGGGGGCTTTTGTGATATGGCTGGAAAAACACATTCCTCAGCAGAGCACGAACACTTCCCTTGGAAACACGTAGTTGGCTTCATCCTATCCATTGTGCTGACCATCTTAGCATTCTGGATTGCTATCGGAGCTGAAATTGGCAGTTCCGCAAAACTATGGATTATCTTTGGTTTTGCCTTCATTCAAGCATTCTTGCAGCTGTTCATGTTCATGCATATGACAGAGAGTGAGAACGGGACTGTTCAAGTCGGAAATACTTTGTTTGGTCTGTTCTGTGCGATCATTTTCGTCATCGGGTCTGTATGGATCTTCGCGGCTCACTACAGCCACGGAGAGAACAGCAAAGACGGTTATTCACCATCTGCGCCAAAGCAGTCTGAGCATTCAGAGAAATAATAAAAAACCACTCATCTTTCATAGGTGAGTGGTTTTTATGCTGATTGTGATAACGCTTCCAATTGATGATGCAATATCTACCTGCTGCTGAATCTTTTGCGAATGAATGGAAGTCCATAGATGAGGAATGCTGCAATGTGAGCCAGAATCACGTTAATGGCAAAGAATGCGATCATGAAGGTATGTCCTGCTGGAGATAAACTGCTTGTCATGTAAAGACCGAAGAAAATCCACATAATCATGATGGGTGGAATAGATGCTAATGCAATCTTTCTGTTTTCCAACCATAAAAACAGGGGTGTAGCTGTTGCAATACATAGGTACGCAAAGAACATATCCATCGTATCCAACTCCTTTGTAAGTTGATGTTCAATTCAAATGAGAGGTCAGGATGCAATTGTGTCTATTTTTAGGAGATATTGTGAACATTTTGTTACAAATATTATACCACAATTGACTTTGAAGTAAACTCAATAATTGGAAAATGGGCCTTATTCCGCAGAAATTGTTTTTTTCTTATACCTCAGTTAAGCTTATGCTGGCAAGATGTTAACCTTTCATATCGCCACATAAGTCATTGAATTTTCCCCTTAAAATCTGTAAAATAATCTTTTTAAAGGACTTATGATCGGTTGTCATGATAGAGTAGAAAGGGATTTTTTCCTATTATTAGGATGAAAAGTATTTCATTTTTTGAAATTAGAATGGAACCTTTCAGGTGTCACTTCCGTCATATTTAAGGTGAGTTGCTTTTGTGAAAATTTCAATCTAATATAAATAAGGGCTTTTATGTTTTGTAATAAGGGTGGTTAGTTCATGAACAAGCAGAATACATCTCCTTACTATCAAGGAGATTTGATTTTTATATTTTTAGCCTTCTTTGCCATCAGTGTCATCGCTATTTATGCTGCGGGACAGTTTGGGCAATATGGATCTAATGCATGGACCAGACAGATCATTTACTACATGGTCGGGGTCATCTGTATTGTGGCTATTAATTACTTCGATCTGGAACAATTAGAAAAGTTAAGCTTATATATTTTTATAGGCGGCATTATGCTCTTAATTCTTTTAAAAATTGCTCCTGCACAAATAGCAGGTCATGATTTTGCACCAATTAAAAATGGTGCAAAAAGTTGGTTTGTGTTACCGGGAATTGGAACATTTCAGCCTTCAGAGTTCATGAAAATTGGTTTGATTATGATGCTCGCCTCTGTCATTGGGAAGGCAACCCCAAGAGGAAAACGAACATTAGAAGATGATATTTTCCTACTATTAAAAATTGCTGGCGTGGCTGCTGTACCAGTCGGACTCATCTTTTTGCAAGATGCAGGTACGGCTGCGGTATGTATGTTTATTGTCGTTGTCATGGTCTTTTTATCAGGGGTCAACTGGAAATTGATCTCTCTCATCGGTTCAGTGGTTGTGCTTTTAGTTGCCGCTGTGTTAGCCGTGATTATTCTATTCCCTGATTTCGCACAAAAGATCGGGATTCAGCAGTATCAGATCAACCGGATTACCGCTTGGCTGCCTGATAGTTCTTCGACAGCCAACCAAGCCCAGACACAGGATGCATCTGGATCGGATAAATATCAAGTCGAGCAAGCCATTATGGCAATTGGGGCAGGACAAATTTTCGGGAACGGTGTTAAGAACTTAAAAGTATATGTTCCAGAAGCTCAGACAGATATGATTTTCTCTATCATAGGGGAAGCTTTTGGTTTTGTAGGCTGCGCATTTGTGGTCATCATGTTCTTCTTCCTGATTTATCGGCTTGTTGTGCTGATTGACCGTATCCATCCTTATAGCCGGTTTGCGTCATTTTTCTGTGTAGGATATACAGCATTGATTGTCATCCATACATTCCAGAACATTGGTATGAACATAGGCGTCATGCCTGTAACGGGGATACCGCTCTTATTCATCAGCTTCGGGGGAAGCTCTGTTTTATCTGTTCTTATTGGATTTGGTATCGCCTATAATGCAAGTGTTCAATTAACGAAATATCAAAGTTATTTATTTAAATAAAACGGGTAAAGGGCAGTCTAAGCGTAGGCTGCCTTTTTGGCGTGAGTTCTAACTTTTGAAAAGTAATATTCAATTGACTTATGATAGTAGGAGTGAAGGAGGTCTTCGAATTGAATAAAACGATAGAAACCATTTTAAATCATCGGTCCATCCGTTCGTTTACAGATGAGCGTCTGACAGAGGAAGAAGTGCTGACACTTATCAAAAGTGCACAGGCTGCTTCGACATCAAGCTATGTACAGGCGTATAGTATCATTGGTGTAACAGATCAGGAGAAGAAGGCGAAGCTTGCTGAACTGGCTGGAAATCAGCCATACGTTGAGAAGAATGGTCATTTTTTTGTTTTCTGTGCAGACTTGAAACGCCACGACTATATCGCAAAAAAAGCAGGAAAGAACCATCAAGAAGCGCTTGAGAATACTGAAGCCTTTCTTATTAGTGTGATTGATGCGGCGCTCGCTGCGCAAAATGTCAGTGTCGCCGCAGAATCTATGGGACTTGGCATCTGCTATATCGGCGGACTGCGTAATCAGCTGAAGGAAGTATCCGAACTACTTGAAACACCTTCCTATGTGCTGCCGCTATTCGGATTGGCTGTAGGACATCCTGCCAATCCATCATCTCACAAGGAACGGCTGCCCGTTGAGCTAATCTACCATGAAAACACATATCAGCAAGACGAAGCTCATGTGGATCGTTATTTAAAAGAATACGATGATCGTATTTCATCATATTATGAAGAACGAACAAACGGTGAGAGAAAAGATACATGGTCTGAGCAAATGCTTCGAGGCTTTAGCCAGCCAAAACGTGCTTTCCTCGGAGATTTTGTGAAAGAGAAGGGCTTTAATCGAAAATAAATCAGGAAATCCCCCTTTCGAGTGAGAGAGGGGGATTTGTGTAAGAGGTGCGACATCATGAAATTAAGTATACTGGATCAATCTCCTTTGATTGGAGATGCGACGCCTGCTGAGGCACTGAAGCAAACAGTCGAGCTGGCGAAGCAGGCAGAGAAATGGGGCTATCATCGTTTTTGGGTGTCAGAGCATCACTTTTCAAACCGGCTCGCAGGATCGAGTCCAGAGGTGCTTCTCGGTCATTTATCAGCTGTGACGTCACATATCCGTATTGGTTCAGGCGGCGTCATGCTGCCCCACTACAGTGCCTATAAAGTAGCAGAGAACTTCAGAGTGCTCGAAGCCTTGGCTCCGGGCAGAATTGATCTTGGCATTGGACGTGCTCCTGGAGGTATGCCGATCTCCTCCATTGCCCTTCATCATGGAGAACGGATGCGACTTGGTGATCAATACCCTGAGCAGGTAGAAGAATTAAGGGTGTATTTACATGATTTAGCCGATGAATTTTATCCGCTGCCTCACCTGACTGCTTCTCCGAAAGTAGATACTGCCCCAGAGGTATGGATGTTAGGTTCTTCTGGAGGAAGTGCACGGCTTGCCGCAAAAGCTGGAGCAGGCTATACGTTTGCTCTTTTCATTAATGGAGAAGGCGGAGAAGACTCTGTGTCGCAGTATATCAGCCGATTTGAACCTTCAGAATTTGGTGATGAGCCGCGTGTCAGTCTTGCGGTCTTCGTTTTATGTGCAGAAACAGAGGAACAGGCAGAAAAATTGGCTGTTAGCTTAGATTTATCATTATTAGCTAACGAACAAGGACAGGACCTTGGCGGCTTTCCTTCATTTGAACAGGCAAAGGCCTATTCCTACAGTCCATATGAACAAAAACGAATAGCAGCCAATCGACAGAGAATGGTTGTTGGCACGCCGTCCTCTGTGAAGCAGCAGCTGACAGCACTCGCAAAGGCGTATCGTACAGATGAAGTGATTGCTGTGACCATCACACATCACATACAAGACCGTCTCACATCGTATCGTTTATTAAAAGAAGCTTTTGATGCATAACGTATGTCATTTTACCATTTGCGCAGCCAATAAAAGGGATAGAGGAGCATCATGGTGAGAATAAAGGCAGCTGTCACCGCCAAGCTAAGCGGATAAATGCAGGTGGTATAGACAGTCAGTTCACATGCTTGATGAAAAGGACGAGGCTGTTTTGCATGTAAAAAGGTAAAAAAATAAACCAAGGTGATCGTGAGAAAAAAAGCCGTCATAAAAGAAACGATCCATAGCCATATCAACATGAATTTCTCTTTCCTCCATACATGATAGAAAAGCCTTGTTGAGCTGATGGGCTCATACAAGGCTTTTTATGTGATTCTTGTTTATTCAGGATAAATATCGAATGGTTCTTTCGTTTGAACCGTATCTGATTTACCTTTCAGGCTCGCATACGCAAGCATTGTATACTCACCTGCTTCTAACTTCTGTCCTTTATTGATCGTGCCATTCCATTTCACACGATGCTCTCCTTTATCAACATGTTGATAAACTCCTGCTTCACCTAAATACTCTCCATCTGTCGAGTAGACGAGGAATGCAAGGTTCTCAGCACCGCCTGGGAGATAGCTGCTAATAACATAGCTTCCAGCACGGTTATCCGGCTCTACAGAAACCGAAGTGACGCGCGGGTAATCAGGCTCTTTTACAATCAATAAAGTAGGGATTTCAGTGACCTTTCTGCCATTTTCGCGAATGGTGATACTGCCTTGGTACGTTCCTTTTTTCGTTTTCCCATAATTCACTTGTACTGCGGAAGTAAAGGACCCTGTGGAATTCCCTTTCACTGTGATTTTTTTCGTGCCGTTTGTGCTAATGCCGTTGCCATCGAACTTGTAATCAATGGTATAGGTTTTCGGTGCTTTTGACAGGTTTTCTACCTTGAACTTCTTCGTTTTGATTTGAACGCCCTTTTCTTTTAAGAAAGTGCCGTACGAATAGCTTGCATCAGACACAATAGAAGACGCTTGAAGTGATTCGATGATTCGAACGCTGCCTGTGCCCTGCGTATTGTGAGGGAACGGGTTACCATTTGGGTCATACAATGTTTCTGCTGTATTCATCATTAACGCTTTAATTTGTTCTGTAGAATAGGATGGTTTTGCTTGTTTAATAATCGCTGCTACTCCGGCTACATGAGGAGATGCCATGCTTGTTCCTTGCTTCGATCCATAGCCGTATGGCTGAGAAGGATCGTGTGTCGGAATGGTGCTGACAATACTCACGCCAGGTGCTGAAAGATCTGGTTTGATCATCCACGTATCGACAACAGGTCCACGAGATGAGAAGTCAGCGACTTGTTCACTTAACTCTTTCACAAATTGAATCGAGAAAGTCGTTGTATTGTTACCAGCCTCAATGGCTTTAACAAGTGCTGTTCCTTCCGCTTTTGACAGCTTAATCGTCGGAAGGGCTAGACCTGGTACATCCACAGGGATTTCTCCATCGGTATTGTTGTACATGACAACGCCGATCGCACCAGCAGCTTTCGCATTGTCCACTTTATCAACAAAGGCAATGGCTCCACGTTCAATCACTGCCACCTTTCCTTTGACATCGATGTTTTCAAAAGCTTTTTCGTCACCGATGCCTGCTTGGACGAGTGTGACTTGTTTTTGGTCAAGTGCTTTTAAATCATTTTCTTGATAGTAGCCCATCGCTTTTGCTGTTGAATAGTTCGGGAATTTCACGTTGTATAGACTGTACGGAAGCTGAGTGGCTCCGACAGAAATAGCATCTCTTGATGTCCCAGGAGATCCAACGGTCCAGCTGTTTGGCCCGCTGTTTCCATTTGATGTCACAGCGACAACCCCTTCAGACATGGCCCAATCCAGTGCGATGCTTGTTGCATAATCAGGGTTATTCACACTGTTTCCAAGAGAGAGGTTCATGACATCGGCTCCGTCAGTGACAGCCCGATCGATGCCTGCAAGGACATTTTCAGTTGTTCCTGATCCACCTGGTCCAAGGACACGATAGGCGAGAAGGGTAGCATCTTTTGCGACACCTTTAATTTGTCCATTTGCCGCAATTGTTCCTGCGACGTGTGTACCATGATCTGTCGATTCGCCTCTAGGATCTCCTTTTGGTGTTTCTTGTGGAGAATAGTCATTATCAACAAAGTCATAGCCTTTGTATAATCCGAAGTTTCCTTTTAAATCAGGGTGGGTATAGTCTACGCCAGTATCAATGACAGCGACTTTTACTCCTTTTCCAGAGTAGCCGGCATCCCAAGCTTTTGGGGCACCGATAAATGGAGCACTTTTATCCATGAGTGGAGAGACATCCTCATGAGGAAGCTGGACGCTTTTCTTTTTCACTTCATCTGTTTGATATGTAACATCCGGATAAACGGCTTTTACTCCGTCAACTGCGAGCAGTTTCGGGATTTCGTTTGCAGGAAGTTTCATAGAGAAACCAGAGAAGACTTTTTCATATTCTTGACGAACACTCGCTTTATCTAACTTTTTGAGTGCTGCATTCTTTACTTTAGTTCGAGATTTTTTGAGGGAGGCCTTTGTTTGTGCTTCGCCTTCTTGTTTGGCTTCAACTAAGGATTTTTCCTTTAATTCAACAATGACAGTGGTGTGTTTTCTAGACTTAACATTGATTTCGCCGAAGATTTCTGCTTTTTCCAGTTCCACCTGTTTGTTCGATGGAGCGGCTGCAGCCTGACCTGAAAAGAATGTGGATAAGGTAAAAATAGTGGAGAACAATAGAACAGAAGAACGAGAGATTACTTTTTTCAATTAATTTTCCCCTTTCTAGCTGTGTATTTAGGGAGATAGCCTTTCTTTTTGTGGATAAATAGGAAAGATTCACTGCCCGTTATTAAGTATTCCATACGATGAAACCAATTCCTTTACTAAAATGGTCTTATTTTACATAGTCATAAAGAACTATTTTGTTTATAAAGTCACACTTATGCACAATAATCTGTTGATAACTCAATTATTCAGATATATATATGGAAAATAAAAAAATCCCATACACAAAATCTAGTAAGAGGGTGTTGATATGTGGATAAATCCTGTTGATAAGATGTGCTTATCTTTGGGATAGTGTGTGTATAAAATTTTCATAGAAACATTGTGGAACATGATCATCTTCTGCACTTTTCAACAAAACTTCTGAAAACTAGTTCGTTTTTTCACCCAGATTGTGACAAACCTCTCTTTTTTCTCGGGATATGATAGGAACAGTTAATTTGCTAGAACTGCTAGATTCTAAGGAAATCGGAGGGATGTTCAGTGAAGAAATGGAAGAACTGGTTGAGTGTATGGTTTGGTTTTGTGATGAATGTGCTTGTGAATCCTGGTGAGCTGCTGAAGAAGCAAGAGGTGAAAGTGGCAGCAGTGGATGGAGGATTCTTTCTTGCGGTGAATGAGAGAAAGCTAGAGAAACTGGCAGATGAAAAGAAGAAGAAGCGCAGGACAGAAAAGCCGTTTCAAGAAAGTCTGATGATGCTTTATGAAAAGACAACGAGAGAGGCGCGTGCCGGTCCGTTCTTATCTTTACAGAAAAGTTGAAACAGGGTAAAATCCCACATAAGACACGTTATCTGTGGGAGAGGATGCCCCTTGAAGATATATAAAATATTGAATAACAATGCAGTGGTTGTAAAGGAGGGTGATCAGGAGAAAATTGTGATGGGGCCCGGAATTGCTTTTCAGAAGGGGAAAAATGACGTCGTTCCCGTTCAAAAAATAGAGAAGATTTTTGTTGTGCGTGAAGAAAATGAGAAGTTTAAACAAATTCTTGCGACATTGCCAGAAGCGCATATTGAGGTGGCAGAGCATATTATTAGTTATGCAGAGGGTGAACTCATGATGCCGCTCAGTGATCATATCCACATTTCACTGACAGATCATTTATCCTTTGCCATTGAACGCGTTCAAAAAGGCATTGTGCTATATAATAAATTGCTTGGTGAGATCAAAGTCTTATATAAGCAGGAATATGATATTGGAAAGTATGCCATTCGTTATGTAAAGGAGCGGCTTGGGGTTGACCTGCCGGACGATGAGGCAGGGTATGTGGCACTTCATATTCATACGGCCAAAATGAATACGGAGTCCATGAAGAAGACGGTCAAATACACAACGATGATCAAAGAAATGATCGAGCATATCGAAAGCGTTTTTGAGCGCTCGATTGATGAGGATAGTATTTCATATCAGCGGCTTGTGACACATTTGAGGTATGCATTAGGCAGGTTGGAATCGAATGAAGCATTTCAAATCATGGACGATGACATGCTGACTTTTATCCAAACAAAGTATGATTCGGCTTACCGGTGTGCACTTGGACTGGCTGATTTGCTGAAAAAAGAATATGGACTTCATCTCCCTGAATCGGAGATCGGCTACATCACGCTGCATGTCCAGCGTCTGCAGGATGCCGAATTGGTGTAAAGGTTGTGCCTGTCCGCAGGCTTTTTTTTATGCACACTACTCTAATTAGTGTATATGGGTCATTTGATTCGAAAAAATAGGTTGACGCAGGTCGCGCTCTTATACTATGATGAAAGCGTAATCAAAAACCAATATCGTGGGATTGTGACTGTCAGGCAGGCAAGACCTAAAATTTGCGTAACGAGGGGACGTGTATGTCCTTTAATCGTTAGTGAATTTTAGGTCTTTTTTGTTTTAAAAAAAGGGGGAGACAACATGGATTATCAAAAAACAGCCAAAGAATTAACAACATTATTAGGCGGCAAAGAAAATGTCATCAGCGCAACGCATTGTGCCACACGACTCCGATTGGTGATGAAAGATGAGGCGTTGATTGACAAAGGTGCCATTGAAGAACTTGAGGGGGTGAAGGGTGCCTTCTCAAGCTCGGGTCAATTCCAGATCATATTTGGAACAGGTTCTGTCAACAAAGTATATGAGCCTTTTGCTCGTGAGACGGGTCTTGAGGCAGACGACGAGAATCAAAAACCTGCCAGCCATGATGAAGCCGTGAAGCAAAAAATGAATCCACTTGCACGTTTTGCTAAGACGCTATCGAATATTTTTGTACCAATCATTCCAGCGATTGTAGCAAGCGGTTTATTAATGGGCCTATTAGGTATGATGAAAGCCTTCAAATGGGCTGATCCAAGCTCTGCCATCTTCCAAATGCTAGATATGTTCTCAAGTGCTGCCTTTATCATTTTACCGATTTTAATTGGGGTTAGTGCAGCCAAAGAGTTTGGTGGAAATCCATATTTAGGAGCTGTCATTGGGGGCATTATGATTCACCCGAGCTTGCTGAATCCATGGGGACTGACAGACGCAAAACCAGAATATATGCATCTATTCAACTTTGATATTGCTCTTCTTGGTTACCAAGGAACGGTCATTCCCGTGTTATTGACTGTGTATATCATGTGCGTGATTGAAAAGAATTTAAGAAAAGTGGTGCCGAACAGTATTGATTTACTTGTGACGCCGTTTGTGACGGTGATTGTGACTGGATTTGTGACGTTTATTGCTGTAGGACCTCTAGGGAGAATGCTTGGTACAGGAATCTCAAATGCACTCACTTATGTTTATGACCATGCAGGATTCTTAGCTGGACTTATTTTTGGAGGCGCTTATTCTTTAATTGTACTGACAGGTGTTCATCACAGCTTCCATGCGATTGAGGCAGGACTTCTAAATGATATTGGACGGAATTATTTGCTGCCGATCTGGGCCATGTCTAACGTCGCTCAAGGCGGAGCAGGGCTAGCGGTCTTTTTCTTAGCAAAGCGTGCAAAAACGAAAGAAATTGCTTTACCAGCAGCATTTTCTGCTTTCTTAGGTATTACTGAGCCGGTCATATTCGGTGTGAATCTTCGTTATCGTAAGCCATTTATTGCTGCAATGATCGGAGGTGCATTAGGCGGGGCGTTTGTCGTCTTCATGAAGGTAGCCGCCAACGCTTATGGTTTAACAGGGATTCCGATGATTGCAATTGCAGCTCCATTTGGTTTACAAAATGTGGTAAATTATGTTATTGGTATGTTAATAGCTGTTGCTGTTTCATTTATTCTTACCATCATCTTTAAAATCAAAGAAGTCGAAAAATAATCAAGGAGTGGTCACAGTGATGACAACAACGGACGCAGCACTTCGTCAAAAGGTAACAGATCGTATTCGAAACTATGAGCATTTGGTGAAAAAAGATGTGTACCGTCAGAACTTCCATTTAATGCCGCCAGTCGGTCTTTTAAATGACCCGAATGGATTGATTCAGTGGAAGGGAGTCTACCATGTGTTTTATCAGTGGCAGCCATTTAAAACAGGACATGGGGCAAAATTTTGGGGTCACTACACATCAACCGATCTAGTGAATTGGCAGCATGAAGAGGCTGCCCTCACGCCAAGTGATTGGTTTGATCAAAATGGCTGTTATTCTGGCAGTGCAGTCATTGACGATGGTCGTATGTACGTGATGTATACCGGAAATGTCCGTGATGAGCAAGGGAACCGTGAGACATATCAATGTTTAGCTGTGTCAGAGGATGGGGTTCATTTTGAGAAAAAAGGTGTCGTGGCGACTTTGCCAGCGGGATTCACTGCACATTTTCGTGACCCGAAGGTGTGGAAGCGGAATGGAAAGTGGTACATGGTCCTTGGAGCACAAAGTGAAGATCTCAAAGGACATCTTGTCTTATTCACATCTGATACATTAGACAATTGGACGTTTCAAGGCATTATTGCAGGCAGTGGAAAGAATGGATTAGATCATTTCGGATACATGTGGGAATGTCCAGATCTGTTTGAGTTAGACGGTCAGGATGTATTGATCGTGTCACCACAGGGGCTGAAGCCTGATGGATTCAAATACAACAATACACATCAATCTGGTTATTTTGTTGGTACATTGGATGATCGTACCTACCAATATACGCATGGAGCGTTTGAAGAGCTGGATCGTGGCTTTGACTTTTATGCACAGCAGACTTTCCAAGATGAATCGGGCAGACGCATTTTAATGGGATGGATGGGTGTACCAGATCAAGGGGAAGAGCATCACCCAACTGTCTCTTATCAATGGATCCATTGTTTGACGATTCCGAGAGAGCTTCGTTTAGATGATGAAGGGCGTCTTATTCAACAGCCGGTAAGTGAACTTCGATCTATGCGGACAAATGAGCAGGAGCATGTTTTTCACGTTAAACGATCTGTTCACTCCATTCCTGTTGAAGATTTGACGAGCGCAGAGGTATTCATTGATCAAATTGAAACACAAAAAGGATTTGAATGCTGTATACGTGCTGCTGCTCGTATCATTTATGATAAAGATGAAGGCAAACTAACGTTAGAGCGAGATCGATTTGAAGATCGAACAAAGGAAGTTCGTGAAGTAGAAATTGAGGAATTACAGGATCTGCATATCTTTATTGATGCATCATCGATTGAGATTTTTGTCAATGGAGGCCGGGAAGTATTTACTGCACGTTACTTTCCTTCCCCGGGAAATAAATCAATCTCCATCAGTGGTAGAAATGAAACGAAGCTTAAATTGAAGACGTGGCATTTGCAAAAAGAAGCAGATCATTGATCTGCTTTTTCTAGTGAGATCAGCCTGTATCTTAAAGCCTATATCATGTATATACAAGGTTGGCCTGAAGCGGTTTGATGACGTTTTACATATATGATAACAGGTTCGATTATGGTATCATTTTAAAATATATACAGCTGAGGCTGACGTTTATCCAAATGCGGTAGGACAAAAAGGGGTTGTTTACTTGAATTCAAAACAGCAGCCGACAACTAGAAAACGCTTGGAGACAATGGCAGATCATGTTGAAGATAAACGTGAAGAATATAAAGAATTGCTGATTCAAGTCCAATCTATTCTCGGTGAACCTTCTCTAGAGCAGGAAGAATTAAAAGAGAAGCTGTCAGATACGTATAAACAAATGAAAGAATATGCCTTATTTGTTGAATCCATTGAAGCCTTTATTCGAAAAATGGCGAAAGAATCTGATCAGCAAAAGTAGGTAAAAAAAGTATGGTGAAAGAGTGTACCTGGGAGCGGGTATGCTTTTTTTATTTTAGTCAGATCATTCAGAAAAATTAAATGAAAGCGTTGACATTTCTTTTGTCATGATACAAAATAAATAAAAATTCATCTGAGCATATACAGGAGGAACGATATGAACCATGCAACCAAGAAATGTCTGCTCACCTTTATCATTGTGCTATTTTCTATGAGTTTTCTTCATCCCTCCGTTTCATCTGCCCGAACGCAACACACATCATTTTTTACACCTACTGCCTCCGTACCATCTGGTCAATATTATCGCTCACAAGAGGTGGCACTCCATTCTCAGGTGCCAAAAGCTTCTCTTTATTACACAACAGATGGCAGCCAGCCGACAACTCAAAGTCAGCGATATACAAAGCCTATTCAAATTGATACCGATACGACTTTAAAAGTAAGCGTTTACAAAAATAGGCATCGCCTTGCTACGTCTACGTATAATTATCGTTTTGTCACACGAGAGGACATTGCCTCATCTTTTTTATCTTTTGAATATCAAGGAATGCCTTATCGGTTATACATTCCGAAAAATCATAAGAGGGGTAAAGCTTATCCTCTCGTCCTGTTCTGTTCTTACATGGAGGAGGGGAGCGGGGGACTGATAATCAAAAGCAGTTACTTGCAAATGATGGTGCAGTTTTATGGGCTTCTCCTGAAGTTCAAAAGAAACATCCTGCATACGTACTAGCACCTCAGGCTCGAAATGCTGTGGATGGGGGTTTTGCTTTAACAAGAAATGCGCAAAATGAAATCGACCTGACAAATGTGTTTCAATTTTCACCAGATTTACACAAAGCGTATGATGTGCTTCAGCATGTGTTAACTTCTTATAAGATTGATCAGAAAAGGATTTATGCGACTGGTTTATCTCAAGGCGGATTTGGCTCGTATCAGTTGAACATCACATATCCTCGTTTGTTTGCAGCGATGATTCCTATTGCGGGGGGTGCAGATCCAAGTAAGGCAGGAATTTTAGCGAACAAGCCAATATGGGCATTTCATGCAGAGGATGATTCCATTATTCCTATCAGTTATGCGAGAAATACAATTCAAGCTATTCAAACAGCTGGTGGAAGACCGATTTATACCGAGTATGCAAGCAAGTATGGGTATGATCATGCATCATGGACGCCTGCTTATGAGACGCCAGGCTTAACAGATTGGTTATTTGCACAGAGACTCAGCTTACGATAAACAAAAAAACCGATTCACCCAAGCGGCGGATCGGTTTTTATTGTTTTATTTGTCCAAACGATGTGCGGAATGTTTCGTTGGTCCGATGTATTCGTTTAGTTGGAACGAGCCTTTAATGGCAGCTGTGATGAATTCTTTTGCTGCATAAATGGCTTCTTTCACGTCTGAGCCGTTGGCTAGTTCAGCTGTGACTGCGGCTGAGAATGTGCAGCCTGCGCCGTGTGTGTATTCTGTGTCGATCTTATCTGTTTCAAGGCGTTCGAAGGTTTGTCCATCAAAAAGCAAGTCAATCGCTTTATCTGGGCTTAGCTTACCGCCGCCAGTGATGACCACATACTTTGCACCAAGTTCATGGATGCGTTTTGCGGCTTCTTCCATTTGTTCCATCGTTTTGATCTCGCCAATGCCGCTTAATTGACCTGCTTCGAAAAGGTTAGGTGTGATCACTGTTGCCAGTGGTGTGAGCTTTTTGCGCAATGCTTCAGCGTGCTCTGGATAAAGGACTTCGTTCGCACCTTTACATACCATAACAGGATCAATGACGACATTTTTCAGCTCATATGTTTTGATCGTTTCAGCTGCGAGTTCAATGACGTCAACTGTTGGCAGCATACCTGTTTTTAACGCATCTACACCGATGCCTTCCACGATCGTCGAGAGCTGCGCGCGGATTGTTGATGTATCGATTGGAAACACTTGATGATCCCAGTTGTTATGAGGATCCATTGCAACGACAACGGTTAAAGCTGTCATCCCATAGACGTTTTTTTCTTGAAACGTTTTTAAATCTGCTTGGATACCTGCACCGCCGCTTGAATCCGAACCTGCGATGGTGAGTGCTTTATTCATAGACATAGTTGCTGAACCTCCAATGTGATGTGTAACAGTTACTGTTCTACCCCTTATTATAATCAGCTTTTCCATTTATCACAATGAAACGGCATAAAAAAGCGTTCCACTCTTCATGGAACGCCTCATTCTTTATCTTTTACAAATCACCAATTTTCCTTTTTTCAGCTCCTCTAAAAGCGTTAAGGCTAATTCTTGATCGGCGCCGGTCGACATCATTTTGGCCATCAGTTCATCATCCCTGGTGCGAATGACATTGGCGATCTGATCTAAAATCCCTTGATCGACAGCTGTCATGCTCTTTGCTTCCGTATACTCAGTAACGGTATCAGAGCGTTCGGGGTCATACGCAAAAACAAACACATCGTCCTTTGCTGACTGTATCTGTTCGATCGTCTGTTTGGCTTCTTTACTATTCTCAACTGTGAAAAATTCCATCATCATCACTCCTTTTCATCAAAAATTCCCATTTTCTCGATCAATCAAACCGTCTTTTATATCATGAGAAGAAAGCCGATTTATGTTTTAATGAAAAAGACGAATCTATTAAAGGAGTTAGGCCGATATGAAGATTTCTTTATTAATTGTGACACATAACCGGCTGAGCGCATTGTGTGAACTGCTTGAATCCATCTCGAGACAAAGCGTACAGCCTTTTGAAATTGTGGTCGTAAATGATGCAGGAGAGCGAGTGGACGTGATTCAGGAACTCTATCCAGAGCTGCCAATCCGCTTGATTCATTTAGATGAGAATGTCCAGCATGTGAACGCAAGAAATGTTGGGGTGCGGGAGCTGACAGGTGACGTCATTATGCTGAGTGATGACGATGATTATTTTACACCTTGTCATATTGAACGTATGAGCAAGGCGCTGGAAGACGCTGATTTTGTCTTTTCGGATGCGGAAATTGTTTCGTTTGAAGAACGAGGTGCGACTCGTTTTCCAGTATCAAGACGTTTGTTTGCTTATACAGCGGACATTGAGGACATGCGTGTTTTTTCTACATATGTTCCTTCTGGCAGTATGTACAAACGCCGCATTCACGATGAGATTGGCTATTTTGATCCAGCGATGCATCACTATTGGGACTGGGACTTTTTCCTGCGTGTTACGCAGCATGCACGAGCCAAACGAGTGCCAGCTGCCAGTGTGATCTATGCGTTCTTTGATGGTGGGGGCAATCAGTCGAGTGATCTTGGTGAAACAAGGAAGACCTACTTAGATGACCTGAGTGAAAAGCATGGGTTGGGTGATTTGCCGACAGCGAACTTTGCTGTCCTATTAGAAGAACCAGCGATGAAAAAACGAGAATCAGAGAGTGAGATTGTATGGGATGGAAAACCGATGATCTCAAGATTGGCACAGCAGACAGAAGGAGGACAACCGCAATGAAGCCATTTTTAAATGATAGCTGGTGGGCTGTGATGAAAAGTGAATTTGAACAGCCATATTATCAGGAATTACGTGAGTGGGTAAAGGAAGAATATCGTACGCAGATCGTGTTTCCAAAGCCAGATGACATTTATCGTGCCCTCCATTTGACGTCGTATGAAGATGTGAAAGTCGTGATTTTGGGACAAGACCCTTATCATGGCCTAGGACAGGCACACGGATTAAGCTTTTCTGTTCAGCCTGGTGTCAAACATCCGCCATCTTTGAGAAATATTTTTCAGGAGCTAAAGGATGACCTCGGTTGTCCGGTCCCTAACCATGGCTCGCTTGTCAGTTGGGCAGAGCAGGGTGTCTTGCTGTTAAACACCGTGCTCACTGTAAGAAAAGGGGAAGCGAACTCGCATAAAGGCAAAGGCTGGGAACGTGTGACAGACCGCGTCATCGACGTCCTGAATGACCGAGAACAGCCAGTCGTTTTTGTGCTTTGGGGCAGACATGCGCAAAATAAAAAAGAACGAATTGATCAAAGCAAGCATTACATCATTGAGTCACCTCATCCAAGTCCTTTTTCTGCAAGAAACGGCTTTTTTGGCAGCCGTCCGTTCTCAAAAGTAAACGCCTATTTAAAGCAAATGGGGATCGATGAAATCAACTGGTGTATCAAGGACATCGAATCAAAATAGGACGAGGGAAAATCCCTTCGTCCTGTTTATTTTAAAAATTTGCGGACAATGTCGAGTCCGTTTTTCGCATTTGGATAGCGGAAAGAAAAATCAAAGCGATTGGTCTGGCGCAGGACACTTTTTTCATGTGTAAAGGTGAAAAAGCTTTCTTTTCCATGATATCGTCCGATACCACTTTCACCAACGCCTCCAAATGGTAAGTATGGAGTGGCGACATGCATCAGCGTATCATTGATGCAGCCTCCGCCAAATGAGAGGTTGTCTAGAATATAGTCCTCTGTTTCTTTATTTGTTGTAAATAAGTAAAGAGCGAGCGGCTTCGGTCTTGCCTTAATCATGTCAGCTGCCTCTTGAAGAGAGTCAAATGTGATGACAGGTAAAATAGGTCCGAAAATTTCCTCCTGCATCACAGGATCTTCCCATGTAATGTGATCTAGAATGGTCGGTGCGATTTTGAGCTCTTGTTCATTACGCTGTCCACCTGTCACAATCGTACCATTTGAGAGAAATTGTGAAAGCCGATCAAAATGACGCTGGCTGACATTTTTTCCGAAATGCGGATTTGTTTCAGGCTGGTCCCCGTAAAAATCACGGATACAGGTCGTCATTTCACGCAATAGGTTCTCTTTGATCGATTCATGAACAAGTAAATAGTCTGGTGCAATGCATGTTTGACCAGCATTCGTGAATTTACCAAAAGTAATTCGTTTCGCAGCGAGCTTGATGTCTGCATCAGGCATGACAATGCATGGACTTTTTCCGCCGAGCTCAAGTGTGACAGGTGTGAGATGTTTTGCGGCCGCTTCCATGACGACTTTGCCGACGGCTACACTTCCAGTAAAGAAAATATAATCAAAAGGCAGTTTCAGAAGCTCTGTGCTGACATCCACACCGCCTTCAACGACCGCTGCAAGATCTTTTTGAAACACGCTTTCCACAATCGTACCAATCACGTTTGAGACGTGCGGCGTTAATTCTGACGGTTTTAAAGTAACGGCATTACCGGCAGAAATGGCTCCAACTAATGGCGAAAGGGCCAATTGGAAAGGATAGTTCCAAGGGGCAATAATCAGAACACTTCCGTACGGTTCCTTCATGATCATACTTTTCGATCCGATATGGGTCAGGGGTGTTTTCGCGCGAGATGGTTTGGCCCATTTGTGAAGATGTTTGACGGTATGATTGATCTCTTCATATACCATGCCAATTTCTGTTGTATAGGCTTCCTGTTCGGATTTATGTAAATCATGGGCTAAGGCTTGTAATATGTCCTTTTCATGATGTTTAATGGCTTTTTTCAAATCGTTAAGAAGACGGATTCGATCTTGAACAGCTGGTGTTTGCACGTTTTTTTGTTTGTGAATGAGTTCAGTGAGTTTGCTCATCTTTCAGTCCTTTCAAAGACGATATTGTTTCTTTTTTATTATGTGTGAATCTTGGGTAAGGGTCAAATAAGAGGATCAGAAGCACACAGCTTTGAAAAAATGAACCCATTCGGTTTGTTCATTTGGTAAAATAATGTTGGAAAACGAATTTTTTAGATTGGAGGGTCTACCCTTGAATATTCATATATCAAGTCTGCTTCAAAAAATGGAGGAAGCCATTCAAAAAGCAAAACAAAGTGGAAATGATGAAGAGGTGAAACGTCAAGCGGCGGTCATCTCTTCACTATGTGATGTCATTCTCGACACATCATCACAGGTGCAAATGCCGCAGTCTTCGGTCATTTCACCACCTCCATCTATACAGACACCATCTGCACCGGCTGTGTCTACGGATCAAGCCATGCTAGAGAAATTGATGGGCACTAGCGGTGCAAAGAAATTTCAGCATAAAGAAGAGGGTCAACAAGAGAAAGATGGCAACGGTGACTCTATTTTTGATTTTTAATGGTCTTGTCACGACAAAGGGAAGGTGATCGGGTTGAAACTATTTTTGGGCGCCATTCAGTGGATGGCATTTTTTATCGCAGCTTCTATTGCTGTGCCGATTGCGATTGCACAAGCATTTGAATTAAATCAAGTGCAGTCGGCGGAACTGATTCAGAGTACATTCTTTTCACTTGGACTTGTGGCGATGGTGCAGTGTTTATGTGGTCATATGCTGCCGATCAATGAAAGTCCAGCAGGGCTGTGGTGGGGGGTATATACCCTTTATGCAGGCATGACAGGGACGATTTTTGCTACATATCCTGAAACCTTGCAAGCATTACAAGGGGCTTTAATTTTTAGTGCTGCGTTCTTTTTTATTTTTAGTCTCTTTAAAATCATTAATTGGCTCGCGTCTTTATTTACGCCGGTTGTCACAGGTATTTATTTGCTGCTACTTGTTGTGCAGTTAAGTCAGCCAATCATGAAAGGGCTGATGGGGATCGGCTATCGGGGAAATCAGGTAGATGGGCTTGTCTTTTGTCTATCAATCTTGATTATTGTCATCACCTTCATGATCAGCCGCTCAAAATGGCATTATTTAAGACAGTTTTCTGTGTTATTCGCACTTGCAGGCGGCTGGCTGTTATTTGCTTTACTCGGACTAGCGAAGCCTGTTCGCATTCCTGAGCAGATCATTGAGTTTCCAAAACTGTTTCCGTTTGGCATGCCAGTCTTTGACAGTGGACTGCTTGTCACGTCCTTTTTTATTACGATCTTACTCATTGTGAATATGCTGGCAAGTATTCGAATTGTGGAAAGTTCCGTGAAGGCATTTGGTGAACTGCGTGAGCGGAAACGAGCCAGACCGGCTGGTTTTGTCGCCGCATTTGGTCATTTGCTAAGCGGACTGATTGGTGCGATTGCGCCTGTCCCTATTTCAGGGGCAGCGGGTTTTATACAAACAACCAAAATTCCATCGAGAAAGCCATTTTTTATTGGCAGTCTGCTCATTGTCCTCATTAGTTTATTTCCATTATTGATGAGCTTTTTCTCTGCATTGCCTTCTCCTGTGGGGCTGGCTGTGAACTTTGTGGTGTTCTCTTCTATGATTGGGATTGCTATGTCTGAATTCGATCAGTATGAAAAAGAAGACATCCCGCGCATTCGATTTGTGCTTGGCATCGCTGTTTTAGCAGGTGTGGGCGCAATGTTTGTGCCGCAGGGGGCATTGAAAGGCATGCATCCTGTGCTGATTTCTTTATTGAGCAATGGTCTTGTGCTTGGCACACTGATTGCGATTGTGGTCGATCAAGTGCTACTGCGAAAGAAGAAGAAATCCGACAATCTTGTGTCAGCATCATAGGAAAGTTGAATGTTGGATAAGACCCGAGCTATGATAAACATAATTGATGAGATAAGGAGAATGACGAATGAAACTATTTTTCATATTAGGTGCCATTAACGCCATGCTTGCGGTTGGTCTTGGAGCCTTCGGTGCACATGGACTGGAAGGGAAAATTCCTGAAAAGTATATTGAGATATGGAATAAAGGGGTTCAATATCAGATGTTCCATGCCATTGGCCTATTTATTGTCGCTTTTCTGGCAGATAAGCTGTCAGGTGTTTCCCTAGTGCCGACCGCTGGCTGGGTGATGCTGGCAGGCATTCTTTTCTTCTCAGGAAGCCTTTATGTGCTTGCCTTGACTCAGGTGAAGATTCTAGGTGCCATTACACCAATTGGCGGAGTGGCATTTATCGCTTCTTGGATCATGCTAGTGATTGCAGCAGCAAAAAATTTATAAGAGAAAAAACCGATGCTCTCATAGGGGCATCGGTTTTTTTTCTTAACTCCAATAAGGAGAATAGTTCGGAGGTGCTTGATAATAAGGTACATAGTGGGAAGGGGGGACAGGGTGCGTTTGTGTCTCTTCCTCCCGGTGGCAGAAAGGTCCGATAAACACACCAGGTTTCACAGGCTGCGTCGCCTGCTTCCACTGCGTTTCGTTCATGCAATAAGTATGTGCCATGATGTGTGAAGGCGTGAGGGTTAGAAGGTCTGAACCTAAGATGACTTCTGGCGTCGATGCGTTGAAAATGGCTAACAAATGGGTTTTGTCCTGCAAGGCGACTTCGTAATGCCACCAGCCTTGTGGCACATTGGCTACCTGCCCGGGGGTAATGGTGTAGGTGGACAGCTTTTTTGTAAAAGGGTTCAGCATGGATACAGCAGCAGAGCCGGCGATACAATAAACAAGCTCGGCAGCATTTTGATGATAATGAGGCTCTACTACTTTGCTTTTACTCAAATATATATCCAGCAGAGATACTTGATCGAGCGAATTTAATTGTTTTTTTCCTAAAACATTAATCAGGTTGTGTTGGTCATATTTCACAAGGGGGCTTTGGTTCAGGTCAAATGAATATTTGACATTCGGCGATGTATAATCCAGCTCAACAGTCATTGATGTCACCTCTAGGCGTTTAATAAAAACTACTAGGCATCTTATGAGCCTTCCCCCGAAGGTGTGTCAAAAAACTAGACAAAAGAAAAAAGCAAGGGCGTCTGCACCTTGCTGCTGATAGGACCTTGAGGTTATCTCGGAGAATACGTAGACATCGAGTATGGATAGTCATATTGAATTTCCCCATCAAACGTAATGTAATCAAGGTAGATTGTTAACAATAAGTATCGTGTCCCAGTTTTGTTATCACTAATGATAATGTGATCACGTCCTGCGGCCTCAATGACCCCTCTAAAAATCTTAGAGTTCCATTCTTTACTTGCCTCAAACGTCATATAGATCGTGGCTACTTTGCCGCGGTTTAATCGTAAAATATTTTCAATATAGGACTGCTCAAGCGGCAGCTGACCGGTGACGTTCTGCTGATAAATCGGTCCAGAAGGAATTTGATAGGGCTGCCCGCCACTTTGCCCACCTTGGCCTCCTTGTGAAGTACCAGTAGACGGTATTGGCGAATACCCCTGCTGCATTTGACCTTGCATTTGACCCTGCGTTTGGGGAGGGACTGAATAACCCATCTGCTGCGCAGGATACGGATTTGCTCCATATTGTTGCTGGCGAAAATCTTGACCTTCGAAACCCGAACCTTGCCCAAATTGATTTTTCAATTTCATAACGTTCCTCCTCTTTCCTCATGGTGTTCTAAACAGAAGGCAGAAAAGCGCCTGTTGTTTCCATAGCATTCTTTTTCTCTTTCACACTATGAGACAGGAAGAGAGAATATGTACATTGAACGAAAAAAAGGAACTGCTTTGTGCAGTTCCTCAGTATTCAGACAAGCCCCGTATTCGTACTGCCTAGACTGCAAAGGTTTCCAACAATCTAAGGAATGCCTGTTTACATCAACCAATTCATAGCCCGCTGGACGTCATAGAGAAGGGTCATGATGAGAAAAAATAAGGCGATCGGTGTGATGGCAATGATAAAGGCCTGCCATATTCTCAGCTTCATCACAGCAACAAGGCCTAAAACAGCCATCCCAAATATCCATGCTTTGGTATACGCATCAACCAGTGGTAAAACACTGAGATAATACCAAACTTCATAGTACTGGTCTAAATAGGGTGAGATTTTCACAAATGTATACGGACCAAGCAACCCCACAGTAAAAATCCAAGTAAGAGCAAATAAGGTGGAAGGAAAAATGACCGTCAGTGTGCAAGCTTTGAGCACATCTCGATACGGCGCTTTACTGCCAAAAAACAGTCGCCCTAACCACTGTAAAATGAATGAACCGAAAAATAGAAGAAAATTGCCTACTAAAATACCAAAACCTGCTCCGTGTAACAGAATAAAAGGATATGGAATATGATTGCCCATATACTCACTAAAATACCCTTCGTACATCCAGCTAGTACCAGCGATACTTGCAAGGAGTATCATCAGCCACATGGGAATAGAGGTATGTTCATATGAGCGAATAATCGTTTTTGTCGCGACAAAAATTTTAAAGAATCGAAAAAAACCTTTTGCTTCCTCTTCTTGGGAGAGATCACTCTTCATATACTCCAATGTTTTTTACTCCTTTAATACACATAAATGATTACTTATATTACCAAAATTTTTACGTTTTTCAAAGATAGATCATGAAAAAAATCCAATTATATAAAAAATAGGTCACTCTACAGTCTCTTTAAGAGGAGACACATATGATAACCATAGTTTAAAAGAGACCGAGGTGAAAACATTGACGAAAGTAACGGTCATTATGACGAGCTACAACAAAGCGGCCTACGTTGGCAGATCAATTGAAGCGGTGCTGCAGCAGACCTTGTCAGACTTTGAACTTTTTATCATGGATGATGGATCAAACGAACAAACCCTTGCTGCTATTGAGCCTTTCCGTAAAGATCCACGCATCCATTTTATCCAAAGCGGGGTGAAAACGCTGGAGGAAAGAACGGCGAAAACACGCTATGCCGTCCTCATTAATCAAGCATTAGAACAGGCAAAGGGCGAGTATATATCCTATGCCACAGATGACAATGTCTATGCACCAGACCGTTTAGAGAAGCTCACGAATTATTTAGATGCTCGTCCAAATGAACATATTGTCTATTCTAGTTCAAAAGTTATCTATTTAAATAGCGAAAAAGAGCCAGTAAAGGAAACGATTCGACCTGCGCAAACAGTGCAGTGGAATGCACCTTGTGCTATTGATCACTGTTCAGTTGTACATCGTGCATCCATTTTAACAAAGATTCAAGCTGAGTTTGGATCCTACTGGGACGAGAGTCCGCATTTTTATCGAATAGGGGATGCGCGGTTCTTTTTTAGATTAAATCACTTTTATCCGTTCTACCCTTTTGATGAGGTATTGGATACAAACTACATCACAGAACAGTCTATTCATTATCAGTTGGCAGAAGATGAGAAAAGCGATTTTATTCAAGCACTTCCTCCGCAGTCTACCTGCAGGGAGCTCCGCCATATATTAAAACAAAGACATGGGAGGTGACCTTAAGTGTCGCATTATATTCATCATTATTGGCAGGTGTACTTTGAGTATGTGAATCTGATGAAAGACTTATCCTATCGCCACATACCCCTTGGATTAATCAGTAATTTTTATAAATACATCAGCCCTGAAGTAAGAGAACGTATGGAAGATGAGGCGTTTGGTGAAGAGCTGACAACGACTTGTCCAAAGCCACAAGACATTCAGCCCTTTTTTGATCAGCATAAACAGCAGATCAAGCGTACCCCTTATCGTCCGAGTCATGGAAAGGTGCTGCTTCACTTTGAACACCTGCGTTTTACTGAACAAAATTACATGCGGTTCCATCCGAACCAAACAGTGGTGCTCGCACGCTGGAAGAAGGCTGATTATTTCGGATTACCGGTGATCAGCAAGCCGGAATTAGCCGGAGAGGTTAATAAAGAAGCCCATGTTGAATATATTGAAAAAGCAAATGCTCTATTGAAACCTTACGCCCAGCATCCTGTCTTTGGCAATGTCTTTTTTAGAGAAAAGCTTCGGAAGGACATTGTGCAATTTATTGATGTGATTGACCAAATAGAAACGCTATTTGAGATGCAGCCAATCACAGCTGTCGTAGTTGGTACGACGGAGGATGCATATAGCCGTGTGCTCGCCTTGCAAACCGTGAAGCGCCATCTCACAAGTATTTGTCTTCAGCACGGTGCGCTCATGGGAGACGAAGCCTTTTTACCGATTTTCACCACCTGCCACGGAGTGTTTGGAAAATATGAAAAGGACTGGTATGTAGACAAAGGCTGTCAGCCTGAGCAGGTGGAGATCACAGGTCACCCGAGATTTGATTTGGTGCAGGAGCGAACACCGCTTCAACAGGAAATGGTCTTTCGTAAATTGAACTTCAATCCTGCCAAAAAGACTGTGCTCGTGGCAACACAGCCGTTTTCAGAAGCCTTTTACGGTGATGTTCTTAAAACAATTGCAAAACGGAAAGACATTCAGCTGATTATGAAGCCGCATCCGTGGGAAATCGCTCGAAATCGTTTAAATGACTACACAGCGATTGAACGTGCGGGGAACCATGTGAGATTAATTAAAAAAGAGATCGACTTGTATGACCTCCTGCCGTATATGGATATGGTCATAACGCTCACATCAACAGTTGGTCTGGAAGCAATGCTCTTTAAAAAGAGTGTACTGATTGGAAAAATGACAGAAGGCAGAAGATACCCTTATTACGAGTCGCTTGGCAGCTGCCACATGGAAAACCCTATTGAGTTGGCCGAGAAAGCGATCCGTATTTTATCGGATGAACAAGAAATGAAGCTGGCGAAACAGCAAGGTGCTCGTTTCATTCAAGAGCATTATCCGCATGCACAATCGACCGATGTTCTGCTTTCTCTGCTCAAAACAAAAACAGGCGTGGATTTTCAGAGATGAAGATAGGGGTGTGCAAGCGATATGGGACAAAAGAGAGCACAATTTCTTCCTTATGCACTGCCTTTTATTGAACAGGAAGAAATTGATGAAGTCATTGGAACATTAAAGTCCGGCTGGTTGTCCACCGGACCAAAAGTTAGACAGTTTGAAGAAGAGTTTAGGCAGCTGACTGGAGCGAAGCACGCAATAGCAGTCAATTCATGCACAGCTGCTCTATTTTTAGCGTTAAAGGCGAGAGGCATTGGAGCTGGTGATGAGGTCATCACAACGCCTCTGACGTTCTGCGCAACAGCCAATACGATCATCCATACGGGGGCAGCCCCTATTTTCGTGGATATTGATCCGGCGACACTCAATCTAGATGCGAAAAAATTAGAAGCGGCCATTACACCACATACGAAAGCGGTTGTCCCTGTACATTTTGCTGGTCAATCGTGTGATATGGACCAAATTTTAGCGATTGCCAAAAAATATGATTTGTTCGTGTTGGAGGATGCCGCTCATGCCCTCTATACGACCTATCATGATCAACCGATTGGATCAATTGGTGATGCGACCGCTTTTAGCTTCTATGCAACGAAAAACATAGCGACTGGTGAAGGCGGCATGCTGACGACAAATGATGATGCACTTGCGGCTAGAATCAGAAGGCTGGCGCTTCACGGGATGAGCAAGGGAGCGTGGAATCGTTATGGAGAAAAGGGAACATGGTATTACGAGGTCGAGGAACCGGGCTATAAAATGAACATGTTTGACGTGCAAGCATCGTTAGGGCTCGTTCAGCTAAGCCGGTTGAAGGAGATGCAGACACGTAGAGAACAGATTGCGAAGACATACAATCAGGCATTTCAACATGAAGCTGGTCTCATCTTGCCGCCTGTACATGATGAGGGAAGACATGCGTGGCATTTATATGTGCTGCAAGTTGATCCAAAAGAAGCACTGATCACACGCGATGACATGATTGATCAGCTGCAAAAGGAATATAAAATCGGCACGAGTGTTCATTTTATTCCCGTTCACTTGCATCCATATTATCAAGAGACCTACAACCATTCACCAGAGGATTTCCCTGAGGCACTCACTTATTACAAACGAACGCTTTCGCTCCCGCTCTATCCAAGTATGACAGATGAAGATGTGCAGGATGTCATCACCGCAGTCGTGTCAATTTTAAAAGACAAGAAGGCCTCTTCATGAAAGTCGTTCATGCAATAGACGATCAGGTGCTGGCAGCTTGGCTGAAAACATATGGTCATGAAGCGGAACGCATGGCAGGATTCAAGCAGTTTGCTCTTGTCAGCGGCGCTAAGCTCAAAGCAGTGCTGCTATACGAATGGTCCAAATGGGAGAGCGGCATTTTTGACAAGCATATTTTTCATGTGAAGTTTGTGGAAGCTGAATCAGCGTTGCTCTTTAAAGAATTGATGGAGAGATTCATCAATTGGATGAGAACAGAAAAATGTGATTTTTTCTTTTTACGTCTTGAGGCGGCTGATCTTGAAAAAAACCGCATTGTTCAAAAACTATCCCATGTGTATTATGTCGGTGGTCTCACTAGGCTTGAGGCACCGCCTGCCCTCATGGAGATGCCATCATCAGATCAAGATGTGGTGATGGGTGTGCCAGATGAAAAGGATTACGATGAGGCGGTCTTACTAGGTGATCGGGCTTTTGTGAAAAGCCGTTATGCCCTTGATCCATATTTAGACCAGCGTGTTGTTCAGCATTTTTATCAGGAGTGGATGAGAAACAACCTACTCGGACGCGCAGATATCAACCTCGTTGCCAAGGTAAATGATGAAGTGGTTGGCTTGATTCAAGGTATGACAAAGGGGCATGAGATGGGGCTTGAGCTTTTTGCGATTAGACCTGATGTTCAAGGAAAAGGGATCGGAAAAAAGCTGTTTATTGAGATGATGAAAGTGTCTCATCACAGAGGGCATCACTTCATTTCTGCGGGGACACAGCTTCATAATACGACAGCCATCCAGCTGTACGAAAAGATGGGGTTTAGGACAACAAATGCCTTTTTGTATTACCATGTGTGGCCGAAAAAAGGAGAGAGGTAAGATGGCGCATTTCTATATCGGAGATCGCAAAGTGGGAGATGATGCGCCTGTCTTTATCATTGCAGAGGCAGGCATTAACCATGATGGAAAGCTGGATCAGGCACTTGCTTTAATTGATGTGGCAAAAGAAGCAGGGGCTGATGCGGTGAAGTTTCAAATGTTTCAAGCGGATCGGATGTATCAAAAGGAACCGGGGTTATACGAAACGGCCAAAGGAGAAGAAGTGTCTATTTTTTCTTTAGTGGAACAAATGGAGCTGCCGCCGGAATGGCTGCCTGTCTTATTGAGGCGTTGTAAGGAAAAAGGATTGATGTTTTTAAGCACCGTGTGTGATGAAGAATCGGCTGATTTATTGAATCAAACGAATCCACCTGCTTTTAAACTGGCATCCTATGAAATCAACCATTTGCCTCTTTTTCGTCATACGGCTTCTTTTCACAAGCCGATCATTTTTTCAACAGCTGGGGCCACCATTGCAGATGTTCATGAAGCATACGAAACGATTACGAGCCAGCAAAATAAGCAAGTCGCCATCATGCATTGTGTGGCAAAGTATCCAGCGCCTAGAGCATATACGAACCTGCGGGTGATTCAAACCTTAAGATCCGCTTTCCCTGAAGCAGTCATTGGCTTTTCAGATCATAGTGAACACCCGACGGAAGCGCCAGTAGCCGCTGTGAAGCTCGGTGCAGCAATGATTGAAAAACATTTTACAATAGATAAAACATTACCCGGAGCGGATCATTCATTTGCTCTTAATCCTGAAGAATTAAAGGAAATGGTTCAGCACATTCGAGCAGCAGAAAAGCAGCGGGAAATAGACGTTCATTCAATACCAGAGGAGCTTCTTGGCAGTTCTTATAAAACGACAACAGCCATTGAAGGGCAGATTCGAGAATTTGCGTATCGAGGAATTTTTACGACCAAAGGCATTGCAAAGGGAGAGACCCTCACGTCAGAAAATGTAGCTGTGCTGCGCCCTGGACAAAAAAATCAGGGGTTGCATCCGCGATATATGCCGATTTTACTTGGCACAAAGGCTGTGAGAGACATCCCAGCCCATACAGGCGTTTCGTGGAAAGACGTACTCATGCAGGAGTCTCGAGATGATGCATGATGTACTTTTTGTCATTCAGGCTAGGATGGGGTCAACAAGACTGCCTAAAAAAGTGATGAAACCGATCGGCGGCATGGCGCTGATTGATTTGATTGTGGAGCGGGTGAAGCAATCAGATGATTACCATCACAAAATGCAAAACCTTATGATTGCCACAACGGTCGAGCCAGAGGATGACTATTTGGCTCAATACTGTATGTCAAAGGGTTATAAGGTGTTTCGAGGCAGTGAGGCAGATGTGCTTGAGCGGTTTGCGCAGATTGTTCGCCAATTTGAACCTAAAACGGTTGTACGTTTAACGGGAGACAATCCATTTATAGATCCTTCGCTTTTGTCGAAAATGCTTGAAAAACATAGACAGGAAAAGGCTGATTACACATATACGAACAGAACACCACTCGGTATTTCCGGGGAAATGATTGAGGCATCTATTTTATGTGAAATCGACAAATTTCCCCTCACTTATTCAGAACGTGAGCATGTCACGCTGTATATCAGAAAGCATCCCGAGCAATTTCACCTTCAATTATTCACACCGCCCAAAGAACTTGCATATCCTGCTTATCGATTCACGATTGATACAGAAGAAGATTATGTGTTTGCTACCCGTTTATTAGAGAAAGCTGGTGGTTCTATTGCTGTGCCGACAGCTGAGCTCATTTCCATCTGTGAACAACATCCAGACATTGTTCGTTTGAATCAATCTGTGAGACAGAAGGATGCTGAATGAACAAAAAAATCATGATTGTTGTTTATGGGGGTTTTTTAAGAGGAATGGGTCATGTCGTCAGAATGAAACGTTTGGCAAAAGAACTGCTTCAGGAAGGGAACGACTTATATTTCTATACAAATGATCAGATTTGTGTAGAAATGCTTTCGCACCCAGAGTGGCACGTTCAGATGGTGCATGAGTCGAATGCGCTTCTACAAATCCAACAAGACATCAAAAAGCTAAAGCCTGACCTTTTAGTCATAGATGTCCTTGATTGTGATCTTCAGTTTCTTCAAACGATCAAAGACTCCTGTGGCAGTGCGAGGTTGGTCTTATTTGAGGAAAAAAGAGAGGAAGCCTGTCAGCTTGCAGACATGGTCATAAACGGCATTTATGGCGGTCTGGACGGGAAGCACGAGCAGGTTAATGGCACGGCTTATTATCATGGAACGCCCTATTTATTGTTAGATCACGAGTTTAAACGATTCAAAGACACATATGAGGTTCGGAAAGAATGTAAAAAGGTGGTCATCAGCCTTGGCGGCAGTGATCCGTGCGGCCTGTTATCAAAGGCTGTATCGGCGCTTCTTCAAACAAATCACCTAGACATTTTAGCGGTCGCAGGAAAAGCCTCTCACATCAAAGAGCAAGTAGAGGCGGAACATATCCAATTCATTCAACATACAGATCAACTACCGGTTCTTTTATCAGAAGCTGATGTGGCTATCGTAGCAGGCGGTATGACGTTATATGAGGTAATTTGTATCGGGGTGCCCAGCATTGTCCTATCGCAAGTAGACCACCAAGCAGTGACAGCGAGCATGTTTGCGCAAAAGGGCGCTTGTTTTCACCTTGGATTAGGAGACCTTGTGGAAGAAAAAGACCTGTTGCAAGCTGTTCAAAAACTGTCTGACAGCTATTTTCTCCGCAGAAGCATTCATCTTAATGGACGTTCACTCATTGATGGAAAAGGAATCGAACGAGTGAAAAACATTCTTATACACCTCATGAAATCACACCAAAAAGAACATAAGGATGTGTAGATGTGAAGGGAGTTATTTTAGCAGGAGGAAAAGGATCACGGCTGGCACCATTAACGAAGGTTTTCAACAAACACTTGCTGCCGGTTGGTCCATACCCGATGATTTATTGGTCATTATTCAAACTGAAAGAAGCAGGAATTGTAGATGTGATGCTGATTTCACAGGAAGAACAAATTCCGTTGTTTCAAAAGTTACTGGAAGATGATCGTGAACTTGGGATGAACATTGTGTATCAAGTACAGCCAGAAGCGTCTGGTATTTCCGATGGTTTATCCTATGCAAAGCCCTTTGTTAAAGGGGAAAAATTTGTGCTGATGCTTGGTGATAATGTATTTGAAGATTCATTACGCCCTTTTGTCGACGCCTTTAGGCAACAAGAAAGCGGAGCCAAGGTTTTATTGAAAGAGGTGGCAGATCCAAAACGGTTTGGCATTGCAGAAATTGATCCTGCTCATCACCGAATTTTATCAATAGAAGAAAAGCCAGAGCACCCGAGGTCATCTTACTGCGTCACGGGCATCTATTTTTATGATCAAGACGTCTTTCAATATATCGAGGAAATCTCGCCGTCAGATCGAGGTGAACTAGAGATTACTGATGTGAATAATCTCTACATCTCAAATAGCCAGCTGACCTATGATATGTTAAAAGGGTGGTGGATTGATGCAGGAACACATGAATCTCTCCACGAAGCATCTATAAAAATGTTTGAAACGATGAAGGAAAAAGAGGGATACGAATGACGAAGTCTTATTTAATTACAGGTGGAGCAGGGTTTATTGGACTGAATTTTGTGAAGCTGCTGCTTCAAGAGTCCGATGTCCGGCTTACCGTATTTGATAAATTAACATATGCCAGTCATCCAGAGGAAATGGAATATTTATCAAATCTGCCTCATTTCCGTTTTGTCCAAGGAGATATCACGCTGCAAGACGAACTGGATCAAGTATTTGATGAAGCTTATGATGCCATCATTCATTTCGCAGCAGAATCACATGTCGATCGAAGTATTGAGTCAGCAGAACCCTTTATCCAAACAAATGTCCTTGGTACCTATCGTATGCTTGAAGCTGTTTTAAAGGGAAAGGCGAAAAAACTCATTCATATTTCCACAGATGAAGTATATGGAGATTTGGAGCCGAATGATCCTGCTTTCACAGAACAAACACCACTCTCACCGAATAATCCTTATTCAGCAAGCAAGGCAAGTTCAGACCTGCTTGTGAAATCTTATATCCACACCCACCAACTACCCGCCATGATCACAAGATGCAGCAACAACTACGGACCTTATCAGCATGAAGAAAAATTAATCCCAACCATTATTAGAAAAGCGGTCAATGGTGAAAAGATTCCGATATACGGAGACGGCAAGCAGATCCGCGATTGGCTGTATGTAGAGGATCATGCGAGAGCCGTAAAACAAGTAGTAGAAAACGGAACAGCCGGTCAGGTGTACAATATTGGCGGCGGCAACGAGAAAACAAATCTTGATTTAACCAAAACCATTCTCACACATCTAGGCATCTCTCATGACCAAATCGCGTTTATTCAAGACCGGAAAGGGCATGACAGGCGGTATGCCATTGATGCTAGTAAGCTAAAAGAAGAGCTTGGCTGGGTGCAGGCAACTTCATTCGAAAAAGGTATCGAAAAAACGATCGATTGGTATCGTGCCAAATATGATCAAAGTGAAGAAGGGTGACCGATGAAAGTTTTAATCACCGGTGCAGGCGGCCAATTAGGGAAAGAATTGACGAAACAGCTGAAAGAAAAAGACATCACAGTCATTGCTTTAACAAGGAGTATGCTGAATATCACAGATCAACAGGCAGTCAGACATGCAATGAGACATTTCCGTCCGGATATTGTTGTCAGTGCGGCTGCTTATACGTCTGTGGATCAATGCGAAACAGAAACGGAAAAAGCCTATCTTGTAAATGGGATTGGCGCCTACTATACAGCGCTTGAAGCTAAAAACGTAGGGGCGGATGTATTACATGTCAGCACAGATTATGTATTTGACGGGCAAGCGGATACCCCTTATCAAGTCGATGCACAAGCAGATCCGCAAACCATTTATGGAAAGAGTAAAAAACTTGGAGAAGAATTGATTCATCTTGTATCAGATGAAGTGAAGATCATTCGGACATCGTGGCTTTATGGACATGAGGGACATAACTTTGTGAATACCATTCTTCGGCTGGCTGAAACGAAGGATCATTTGCGCATCGTCAATGATCAGTTAGGGTCTCCTACTTATACAAAGGATGCCGCAGAAGCTTTGATTCACTTGTTTGACCAGAAAGCAGGTATTTATCATGTCAGTAACCGAGCAAGCTGTTCATGGTTTGACTTTGCGGCAGAAATTGTGGCAGCAAGCGGTCTGTCTACGATAATTGAGCCCATTTCCACTGAAGAGTATGGTTTCCAAACACCTCGGCCCGCCTACTCTGTTTTAGACCTGCAAGCGATTGAAGCGACAGGTTGGAAGCCAAGACATTGGAAGGATGCACTTCACGAATACTTGCAGAAAGAAGGGAGATTCGAGCAGCATGATTGATGGTGTACAAACGAAAAAACTCATGAAACATTGTGATGATCGCGGCTTTTTCGCAGAGCTTATTCGAGATGACGAACCGATGCTGAAGCGATTTGGGCAGGCGTCGTGGTCGAAAAGTTTCCCAGGAGTGATCAAAGCCTTTCATTATCATGAAAAACAAGACGATGTTTGGTTTTTCCCAGCAGGTCATGCACAGGTCGTTTTATACGATTTGAGAGAAGATTCCCCGACAAAGGGTCAAACCGATGTGTATTATATGGGAGAAGACAATCCGATGCTGCTCCTCATCCCAAAGGGAGTTGCCCATGGCTACCGCGTATTAGGGGAGACGCCGCTGCAGATTGTGTATTTTACAACAGAATCGTACGACCCAAAAAACCCAGATGAGAAGAGAATTGCGTGGAATGATGAGGCGATCGGATTTAATTGGGAAACGACATTTAAATAGAGAAGAGAGGCCTTTCGCAGGAGAAAGGTCTTTTTTTGTTGAAATACATTCTGTATGTGTCATTTTATGTATATTGATGAAAAGGGATGTGGATGAGTTTGTCTAAAAGAATTGCATTTGTCACAGGGGCAAGTACAGGCATTGGAAAGGCAATCGCAATAAAACTTGCCGCCCAGAGTGATATGAAGGTGATCATCAACTCTAGAAATATGGCCTCACTTGAACAGACGAAACAGCACATTCAAGATATGACAGAAACAAAGGAACCGCTGTCTCTATTCTGTGGAGATATGTCGCTTGAAGCGGTGAGGTCGGAAGCCTTTGAAGAAATAGAAAAGGAGTTTGGCAGACTCGATGTGCTGATCAATAACATTCCAGGAGGAAAACCAGATACATTTGATTCATGTGAAACTGACCAGATGCTGGCTGCTTTCTCCCAAAAAGCCATCGCCTACGTAGATACAATGAAGCGTGCAGTAGCATTGATGAAAAGACATGAATATGGACGGATCATTCAAATTGTCGGGAACCTGTGGAAGGAACCTGGTGAACAAATGTTTACGAATAGTATGATGAATGCAGCGATTATTAATGCAAGTAAAAATGCAGCCACACAGCTTGCGTCGTCTAGTATTACGGTGAATTGTTTAAATCCTGGTTTTATTGCAACCGATCGGTATGAACAATTTATCGGCAATATGATGACGAAGCAGGGAGTGTCACGAGAGCAGGCTGTACAAGCTGTCGCATCAGGTATCCCAATGCAAAGAGTAGGCTCAGCGAGTGAGATGGCGTCATTGGCAGCTTTTATGGCATCAGAGGAAGCTTCTTATATCACAGGCCAACAAATCTCCGTAGACGGTGGAACGATGAAAAGTATATAAACTGAAAAAAACCCGCTATAGGCGGGTTTTTTGATGAAATCGAATGGGGAGGATGGACAGACGGTCGATAAAGAGAGCAAGCTCTTCAATCGGGGCAACCATTGAAATGCGTACATGACGGCTCCCATTGGCTCCAAATACTCCTCCAGGCGTGACGACAACATCGGCATGTTCGAGTAAATAGTCAGCAAAGGCATGAGAATGTTCAAAGTCATCAGGAATCGGAGCCCATAAATAAAAGGCGCCGGGTGGACGTTTGATTGTCCAGCCAAGCTTTCTCGCCGCTTGCCGGATGAAGAAATTGATTCGTTCAAGGTATATCGCTCTTAATGATTGAATATGACAGTCATCACTTTGCAAGGCAGCAGTCGCTGCATGTTGAAATCCGCCATACATACTGACAAACACGTGGTCTTGGAAGGTATTGATGGCATGAATGATCTCCTCATTTCCAACAGCAAAAGCGACTCTCCATCCTGCCATATTAAAAGTCTTTGATAGAGAATATAATTCGACTCCTACACTTTTCCCGAGAGGAGTATTCATGAAGCTCACGGGTGTTTGTTCATAATGAAATGACCCATAGGCGAAATCATGAATAACATACAGCTCGTGAGCGGCGGCAAAGGTAGCAGCCTCTTCAAAAAATGCCTCATTTGCGACAGCACCCGTGGGGTTATTCGGATAATTCAAGAACAGTACTTTTGCTTTTTTGACTACATCACGATCAATTGAGGAGAGATCTGGTAAATAGCCATTTTTCTCTTCAAGTTTGATACTGTATGGCTGGGCGTCCGCCATCAAAATGCCTGAATGATATTCAGGGTATCCTGGATCGGGAACGAGTGCGATATCTCCTGGATCAAGCAGACACTGACTCATGACATACAGTCCCGTTTTTCCGCCAGTGAAAAGAGCAATTTCCTTCTGCGGATCAATCTCAGCACCGAATTCCGATCTGTAAAAATCTGCAATGGCTTGTTTGAAAAAGTCAAAGCCTCTAAAAGGGGCATATTGTTGAAATGGCAAAACACCCGCTGACTCCTTTAGGGCACTCACGATATGGGGAGGAGTTGGTAGATCAGGGTTTCCCTGACCTAGATTCATGATGTTTGCTCCGTTTTTTGTCTTTTGAGCAATTTTTTCAAAGACGGTGCCGAATTTTTGTTCAGGCAGCCGTTCAATCATTTTAGATGCTAACATTTTCACCACAGCAGCCTCTCTTTCTATCCCTTCACTAATTCATCCATTAACTGAATCGTTGCCTGTTTCTGAATGTTGCGGATGGACGCGGCAACGTCTTGTGAGGATGATCCTTTTAATTCAAGAGATACGATTCCATTAAAAGCTTCAAATAAGGCAAGATCCACCATAGTCCCTTTGGTAGGGAATGATTGATTGACAATTGCAGTATCTCCAACGAATGCCTCCTCTGGAATAGACACATGATCAATGGTGATATGTGTGGCTTCAGGTGGGATAAGCCCACTCTCTTTAAAATGCTGAGGGTACAGGTGGCAGTCCGCTACATAAAATGTATGTCCAGAAAGCAGCTGTTTTGGCAGTACAGCCTTTTTACCATCAACTAATACATCAATCAATAGCTTGGCCATATCGACGCCAAAGACCTTTTTAATATTCGGGATCATATTCCAGCCAGCGAATCGAGCCGCTGATTCGATCAGTCCAGTTTCTCGATTTTTCATGAGTTTGATTTCTGTATGGGTTGCACAATGTTCAAGACCTAGTCCTTCATTTGCCTTTCTTGCTGCTTCAATGATGATTTGCTTTGCTTCATTGTCTAAGATCGTCGGAGTGATATGAGCCGTTTCTGTAAAACCGATTTGAGGGGTTTTATCATGTATGACAAAAGGGAGATATTCGCCCTCTACGACCAGCCCTTCTACACTGACATAATCAGCATATCCTTCATCTTCATACCAATCTTCGTAAGCACCCTCTAAATACGTTTCAGCGACAAACGGTGCTTCATACGTGACAGCGTCTGGGACTGGTATGGTTTCCAAATACGATTGTACTTGTAAAAACAGATCATCACTTCCAGCCTTGTCATGAAACAAGGTGACGCCAATAGAACTGGCTAAATATGTAGGCTTTAAAATGAGCGGTGTTCCGATAGACTCAATGGCTTTTTGGAAATCAGATAAAGTCGTGACAGGCTGAGTTTTCACCGCTTTGACGCCAGAGGCGTTGAATGCAGCCCTCATTTGGCTTTTATCACGCGCCATTTCGGCTGCCTTGACACCGGCACCTCGCAGCCCAAGACGTTCAGCGGCCTTTGCCATCGGTGCAATGAATAATTCATTATTGGTGGTGATTGCATCTGCTTTGAAAAAGGAAGCCACTCGAATGAAGTCTTCCACAACTTCTTCTTCTGATTTTGGATAATCATCATGTGCCCAGTAAATAGAATCAGGGTGTTCAAAAGAAGGGTGTGTATCAAAATAATCACGGTCTTTGATGACCGCAATGGAGTATTTTTCGATTAGCTCGGCATGTCCCTTTGTAATCGCAAAGGGTCTCGGGATATAAGAAACGATATGATACGATGCCGCCACGCTTTCATAAAACATATGGGGCGGGCATCCACCTAGATCAGCAATGACAAGTACAGTTTTTTTACTCAATGAAAGCACTCCTTTTTATCTAGCGGTGTAACCTCCGTCTGCTGTGACGACACTTCCAGTCATATAGCTGGATAGATCAGAGGCGAGAAAGAGCATCACGCCAGCAATTTCTTCAGGTTTTCCAAGCCGCAGCATAGGATTCACCTTTGCTTTTTCCTTTTTGACGATCTCGAGACTTTCTGTGTGGTTGTCTAAAAAGGACTTCTCGTTTAATGGTGTATCAATGATGCCAGGGGCAATACAATTCACCCTGATTTGATGAGCGGCATAGTCAATGGCCATTGATTTGGTGAGCTGAATGACACCGCCTTTTGTTGCGTTGTATGCAGGAATGTCAGGCCAGCCCACAAGACCTCCGACAGATCCGGTATTGATAATACTTCCACTTTTCTTTTCAAGCATATGCGGCAAAGTATGCTTACTCATGAGAAAGACGCCGGTCAGGTTGACCTGAAGAATACGATGCCAATCCTCCAGTGCCATCTCATGAATAAGTGAGACAATTTCGATGCCTGCATTGTTAATGAGGACATCAATGGCACCGAATCGGCTCAGCACGCTCTGAACGGTTTGGTGACAGTCAGACTCCTTCGTAATATCTGTTTTAAAAAATGCAAGGTGCTCATGCGGCAATGATTCAATTAGTTGGTTGCCGCTGCTTTCATTGATGTCAGCGACAGCTACTTTTGCTCCATGCTCGAGGAAGAGCTTGACAGCAGCAAGCCCAATCCCCGACGCACCCCCTGTAATGAGGACAATTTTTCCATCCAGCTTCATTTCTTCACCTTAGATGCCTTTGGTTTTAAGCGATTATAGCGAGGAGGGAAGAAGAGATTAATAGACTTTGATGCTTCTGGCTTTGGATTGATGGCCCCATGATCTTCCCTTGGATCACAGAAATAGGTGGTGCCAAATTCCATCTTTTCTGTAAAGCCTTCGATTGTCATATCATACCCTCCGCTGATGCAAATGCCGATTTGTTCATTTCTATGTTTATGAAAAGGCATTTCTCCACCGTTTCCAGGGATATTGGCAATCATCAGCTCCATCCAATCCTCCACAAAAAAAGTCACTTCCATGCCAGGGAGTAAATCCCGTGTTTTGAAAATGTCTAAGAAATAAGTGGGGGGAGCTGTATATTCTTCGTCATCCTTTAATCTCTTAATATCAATGGCGATCACTTCTTCATCTGTCAGATTTGAAGCGCCGTGAGGGACAAACGGTGGTGCGATATAGGCTGATTCTAATGGGGTGAGCAGTTGAGTCGATTGGCCGACAGTCATTTGAAGCTCGCCCTTTAACACAATGCCGATTTGTGCTTCGGGATGTTCGTGAGGTTCAATGATCGTGCGGGGAGGGACGTATGAAATTAACACTTCCGTACCGCCTCTTACAGTGGAATATTGGATAACGCCATTATCCCATTCTAATTTTTTCGCTTGAGGAAAATATCGTTCTTGCGTCTTTTGTTCAGTTTGCATCTTACATCTCTCCTTTTCCGAATATGGACCAGCTCATGGGTATACTTTTAAACGTTCGAATGAAGATGAGGCCATATGTGGCTCTTGCCACCTCATTCGTTAAAGCAAAATCAAATTCGCCGTCCCTTACTTTCTGCGCGGCAGTACTTGTAGAATTAACAAGTTCAAATTCAGCATTTTGGTGAATGAAATATTGAATTAAATTGACAGGTGCAGGATGTGAGACAATTTTTAAATGGTGGAGCATTTGTTCATTGAATGGGAAATCAGGTCTGACAGCCAAACCATACATGGGCGTGTCACATCTGAAAATTTGTAAAAGCTGTAGATCTGGTCTCATGTAGAAGTGTTTGATGCCTTCATATGCGTGTGGGACGAGAGTAAATTGAAGTGGTTGAGAGAGAGTATGTTCAATGCAAGTTTCGAATGTGTCATAAAGGGATAGTTTCGTATGAGTACCGAGTGTAGTGGTGGATTGAGAGATGAAATGTTTTGCTGCGTATTCACTGCTTGTCCCCTTAGGGCCTAGTGTGTTGACTGTAAACATCTTAGGTGAAGGGCTTGGCTCTTCTTTGAAATGAAACACATCATCATTCTTTAGGATCATGTTTACCATCCAATCTTTTTCAAATTTTTACTAGATTATAAAATTTAAAATTGGTAATTGTCAACAAATTTTATAAAAAATGTAATATATGATGATATTAAAAATTGATCTAAAAAACTGCACATATCGAGATGTGCAGTGAAATGTGCTTACGTTTCAAGAGTAGTTGGCTGTTTTTTCTGTAAGGCACGTTCTCGTTTATAGCTGCCGAAGCTGATGATGAAACCAACAAGTGTGATCAATGCACAGACAAGACCTACCGTATGATATCCGAAATGGACATAAACGGGTCCCATCAGTCCGGAACCGAGCATAACAGCAAGGTTGGAGGCCAGGCTGTAAAAAGCCATCACTTTCCCGCGATGGGTTTGAGAGCAGTCGCTTAGAACGGTGCTTAGAAGCGTGACAGATAAGCTTTGCATAGCACCCCAAATAAATAGGGCGAAAATCAGCAACATCCACGAGAATGGCGCATAAGGAAGCAAGGCTAGAACAAGCGCAATTCCACCCAGCACGAGGACAAGGGAACGGGTTTTACCGAACCAGTCTGCTAATTTTCCAGTAAACATACTCATAGAAAAGCCGACGCCATAAGCCATAATAAGAAGTCCAGCTGTTGATTGTCCGCCATCAAACAGACTTTGCAAATAAGCACCTAAAAACGAGTACATGCCGTAAAATCCAAGCATATTGCAAAACGTCACAGTCAAATAGGCAGGCACACGATCGATTTTCAAAGCTCCCCATAAAGAGCCTGTTTTCTCTCTAGCTTGAGGTGCCTTCGGATCAGCTGCTCTGACTTGTTTTCTTGATTCAAGGATGACGAGCAGCAGGACAATGAGACTCATCATAGCGAAGATCCAAAACGTCCAGCGCCAGTTTAAACTCTGGCCGATAAAGGCGCCAATGGGCACACCAAGGACAAGAGAAAGAGACCAGCTCGATACAATGAGTCCCATCACTTTGCCGCGATATTCGTATGGAACCCGGTCGCCCACAAGAGCATAGGCTGTTGGCACAAATACACCAGTTGCCAGCCCAGAAATAGCACGACCTGCAAAAAACACGGCCAAATTTGGGGCAGCAGCACACATCACTGTTCCAATCAAAAAGAAAGACAGCCCAATCATCAAACACAGCTCTCTTGAATATCGGTCCCCTAAAGGAACGAGCAGCGGAGCTCCAACCAACACAGCTAACCCATAAATGCTGATGGAAAGAGCGAGAACATCAAGAGAGTGCTGAAAGGAGTTTGATAAATCAGGCAGCAGTGGTGAAATCACCAGTTCCTCCGATCCCGCCGCAAAAACGCCAAGTGTGAGTGCAATGGCAAGTGTGATGGGAAATGTTTTAGAAGCCTGGCTGTCTAAAGATTCTTTCATCAAGTGATCCCTCCATACTTGCTTTTTCATTCAATTCCGTTAAAATAAATTCTACCATTATTTAGTTTTATTTTACATTTCGTATCATAAGTATCATCATAAAATACTTTTCAAATGGAACGATTTTGGGATAGGAGCGTAACGAATGAAAATCACCGATGTGGATGTGCATATTTTAAACGAATTGAGAGAAGATGCCCGCTTATCAATGAGGGAATTGTCCAAACGAGTGAATTTATCGGCGCCTGCGGTAGCAGAAAGAGTGCGAAAACTGGAGGATGCAGGGATTATCGAAGGGTATTCTGTTCAAGTCAATTATAAAAAGTTGGGTCTGATGATAGACTGTTTACTGGAAGTCACCGTATTAAATGGGGAGTATCAGCGTTTTGTGACATTTATGAACCAGCATCCACGTGCGTTCTTTGCTTATCGAGTGGCAGGACAGTCCTGTTTTTTCATTAAGCTGTCTGTTTCTTCTCTTGAAGAAATTGAAGCGTTTATTCAAGATGTGTCTGGCTTTACAAAAACGGTCTCTCATATTGTCTTATCAGAGCATTCCTTTACCCATCCCATTCATGAACGTGTGAAACAAATAGAAGAGCCAGAAATGACCGTGGTGAAATAGAAAAAGGACCTGCCCTCAGGTCCTTTTGATTCGTTTATCTGACTGATAGCTCATGATCGTAATGATCAATCCAATGAATGTTACACTTGCCGCAAAGAGCGGGACAAGCTGTAAATGTGTGATTTCGATAGCAAGACCGCCAAGCGCTGCACCGCCGGCATTTCCAATATTAAAGGCAGAATGACTGAGCGTTGATGCGAGTGTCGGGGCTTCATGTGCCATGTTCATCGTGCGGTATTGCAAGGTAGGAACGAGAATAAATGAAATGATTCCCCAAACAAAAATCGTCAGCACGGCAGGCACTTTAAAGGCAGATGTATATGTGAATAACAACAGGACAACCATCAGCAAGATCAATGTGACGATAATACTCGGCATCAGCTTCCAGTCCGCAAGTTTTCCACCGACTAAATTCCCAATGGTGACCCCAAGCCCAAAGAGGACAAGAATGAGGGTGACCCCGTTTTCCTGAAGGCCAGTCACTTGCAGCAGGATCGGGCTGATATACGTAAAGGCGGTAAACACACCCGCAAAACCGAATATCGTCATCGCAAAGGAGACGAGGACCTGCGGCTTTTTCAACACCGATATTTCATTTCGAATATCTAATACTTCTTCTTTCGATTGATTGGGTACTAAACTGATAATACCGATTAAGGAAATGAGACCAATGACAGCAATAACGAGAAATGACATGCGCCAGCCGAATTGATTTCCGATAAAGGTGCCAAATGGCACACCCAGTACATTGGCTACTGTCAGTCCTGTAAACATGAAGCTGATCGCACTTGCGCTTCGCTCCTTAGGAACAAGCCGTGCAGCCATAATGGCGCCGACACCAAAGAAGGTACCATGGGCAAATGACGTTAAAATACGTGCAGCCATCAAGAGACCATAAGAAGACGATACAGCTGCGACAGCATTTCCTGCTACGAAAAGAATCATTAATAGAATGAGGAGACGTTTTCTCGACATTTTTCCAGTTGATAACGTTAAAATAGGGCCGCCAACTGCGACACCGAGTGCATATCCGGTAATCAGCTGACCTGAAGCAGAAATAGATACATGAAGATCATTTGCGACATTTGGCAAAAGTCCCATGATCACAAATTCAGTCATGCCAATCGAAAACGCACCGAGCGTTAACGCAAAAATAGCGATGGGGAAGTTTTTCATGATGAGATCACCTTTCTAAACAAATACATAAAAAGGCTTCGGAGAGATCCGAAGCCTTAAGAGTTTATCATACATGGAAATAAGACGCTAGTTGCTCGTTTGCTAATCGGTTTCCAACAAAGAAGGAACCAAATTCGCCGTAACGTGCACTCACTTCATCAAATCGCATTTCGTAGACCAATTTTTTAAATTGAAGCACATCATCAGAGAAAAGAGTGACGCCCCACTCATAATCATCAAAGCCAACAGAACCTGTAATGATCTGTTTTACTTTCCCAGCATAGCTTCTGCCAATTAAACCATGGCTTCTCATAAGGGATTTGCGCTCATCCATTGAAAGCATGTACCAGTTGTCATTGCCAGAACGTCTTTTATCCATTGGATAGAAACAGACATATTGAGAAGAAGGAAGCTCTGGATAGAGGCGTGCACGTACATGCGGGTTCTCGTAAGGGTCTCCGCCATCTCCGCCTCCTGCCAAGTAGTTGCTGAGTTCAACAACTGACACGTAAGAATAAGCTGGAATCGTAAACTCTGCTAGTCGTGTCTTGTTAAATTCAAGTTCAATTTCACCCAGTTCTTCCATGGTCGGACGTAAAATCATGAGCATAATATCTGCTTTTTGGCCGACAATACTATAGATTGTTTGGCTTCCAGCCTGATTGTGCTCAGCTGTTTTCCATTTTTCTAATAGACCTGTGAACTCATGAATGATAGCTTGACGCTCATCGCTTGTTAGCAACTTCCAAGCTGTCCAGTCGATCGTTCTAAAATCATGCAGTGCATACCAGCCATCTAGTGTTTGAGCTGCTTCATTTGTTGTATGTTGTTCGCTCATTTCTTTCACTCCTATTTACAGTTTTCCATCTGTTCCAACTATAACATAGTTTGTCCAAATGAAGATGTGATCAAAACTTGAACGACGAAAACGCTTTTCTAGAAATTGATTTAATTAGTTTGAAAAATAAGAATTTAAATTGTAAGCGCTATAATGTAAGTTGGTAGTTTGAATTTATGTAGAAGAAGAGTATGCTTAAAAGAGAACGCTTTTTTTGTAAAATCAAGGAGGGTATTGAAGTGGCAGATATTTTTTCAACAGTTCAGGAAAAGGTTGCAGGTAAAGGAGTTAAGATCGTTTTTCCTGAGGGAATGGACGAACGCATTCTAACAGCCGTTCAAAAACTAGCAGATGGCAAAGTATTGCAGCCAATTGTTGTAGGTAAGAAGGAAGAAGTAGAAGCAAAAGCAAAAGAATTAGGTCTTACACTTGATGGTGTTGACGTGTATGATCCTCATACATATGAAGGTTTTGAAGATCTTGTACAAGCTTTCGTCGAAAGACGTAAAGGCAAAGCGACAGAAGAGCAAGCGAGAAAAGCATTACTGGATGAAAACTACTTCGGTACAATGCTTGTGTATAAAGGTCTTGCAGACGGCCTTGTAAGCGGAGCAGCACACTCAACTGCTGACACAGTACGCCCAGCACTTCAAATCATTAAAACAAAAGAAGGCGTAAAGAAAACTTCTGGCGTCTTCATTATGGCTCGCGGCGAAGAGCAATATGTGTTTGCTGATTGTGCGATCAACATTGCACCAGACAGCCAAGATCTTGCTGAAATTGCGATCGAAAGTGCAAACACAGCAAAAATGTTTGACATCGAACCACGTGTAGCAATGCTTAGCTTCTCTACAAAAGGTTCAGCAAAATCAGACGAAACAGACAAAGTATCTGAAGCGGTTCGCATTGCAAAAGAAAAAGCACCTGAGCTTGTTCTTGATGGAGAGTTCCAATTCGATGCAGCTTTCGTTCCTTCAGTGGCAGCGAAAAAAGCACCAGATTCCGTCATCAAAGGCGATGCTAGCGTATTTGTTTTCCCTAGCCTTGAAGCTGGAAACATTGGCTACAAAATTGCCCAGCGCTTAGGTAACTTTGAAGCTGTAGGTCCAATCCTACAAGGTCTAAATCAGCCAGTAAACGATCTTTCAAGAGGCTGTAATGCCGAAGACGTTTACAATCTTGCGCTTATCACAGCAGCTCAAGCACTATAATATAATCATCCAAGAAGCTAGCTTCGTGTCAAAACGAAGCTAGCTTTTTTTATGTGAATTAGGTATAAAAACCCAATACATACGATTCATTTTTAAGTGAATTCGTTTTCAATCATATGCCTCTTGTGCTAGTAAATGGTAACATAACAGAGGACTATTTGAGGAATAGAGGTGTTTGACGATGTCTGGAGCTATCATCGGTTATACAACAGCCTTGTATTCGTTAAAGGCAGACATATCCATAAAAAAAGAACAAATCATAGAACTGAACATGTGTCGAAAAGAAATCAAAGAAGCAAAGTCTGCTCTGGCAGATGCTAACAAGAAAATGACTCATCCAGATCTGACATCACATACATGGTTTGGCCATCTCGCAGATACGTTTGATGACATTCGAGACGAGATGGCATCCGCCAGTCAAGAGATAAAAAGTGTACAGCTGACCAATCTATTGAATCGAATTGATGAGAAAATCAGCGACTTAAAATCAGAGATCCATTCATTAGAACATGAAATTCATTCGGTTGAAAGAAAAATAGAGAAAGAAAAGCAGAAACAACTGGAAGAAAAAAGAGGGTAGTCACATGAGCAGAGAAATTAAAATAGATGCCAGTCAGGTCAAACGAGTATTACAGCATGCAAAACAATCAGGCGCTCAAATGAATGCAACACTTCCAACAACCATCAAAGGAAGAAATCAGCTCCTGACGGCAGACACATTAGAAAAAATCAATCAGCAGCTGAACGAATTAAGTACATCCTATATAGACATTCTTCAGAAACAACTTGTACAAACAGAACAAGCGGTGAACACCATGATCGAAACGGACAAGGCGCTTGCTTCCAGCAGTAAAAGAAAATAAAGGAGAAACGATCCATACCTGCGACTTTATCATCTGTTATTGGATCTCTTCCTGTAATAACCCGACCCAATGCACAACCATATACAGGTACGCTTAAGTCGAGTGCTGGGTATGGTAAAGTTGTTGGTAGGCAGTCTGCTGACGGAAAAGTAAGATGGAGATTAGATTATGATCCTAATAAGGGACCACATATAAATATTGAAGATTTTCGTAATGGTAAAGGAGCTAATGCAAAGAAAATCGCTATACCATTTGAAGGTAACGAAGGTACTTTTAAATCTTTATTAAAACACTTGAATAGATAAGGAGATTTTATATGAGTTTATTTGATGAATGTATTGAGGCACTTGGTGAGAATGTACACGTTTTATATGATAATAGTAGGGAGAAAATATTAAGCCATTTTGAAAGTTCATTTCCATTTTCTGATTGGGGGCAAATTGAATGGAAGAATTTATCTTCTTATGCTGAAGTGAATACGTTTGATGAGATACAATCTTTTTTAAATCAAAAAATGGATGAGTATAATGATGTTGTTTATATCATTTGGGATGAAGGGACGTTACCAATTATTCAATCTACTTTAGATAAAGTTTTTGAAGCTATAGATGATGTTACTGCAGTCAGTTTTGATACATGGATTTTTTCACCATCTTCTGGTTATGTTATTGAAATATTTCATGATGGTGAAGTGAAAGTAGGATTAAAGTAGGGATGTAATAGAATGATGGATAATGATTGGATATCTGTTCAGGAAGTTGAAGATGATACTCAAATTTGGGCTGGAACCGTAGTTAGAGTTTTTAAGGAGGAATTAAATAAGGATAACCTAGAAGGTAATTTCTATGATTACATCGTTTCTTTTATTTATGATAACAATGAATATTTACAATTAACCTGTCTAACTCAAGGTGAGGGTGGAAATATTGTTTGTGTATTGCAAACAGAACCAAATTCTAATTATTCATTAGGTAAGGAATTGAAAAGAATGATGGATGATGGTACAAACTCTGTTTTTGTGAAATTTTCACCTGAATGTATCGTTAAGTAAACATCTAATATGAGCGGTGAACACCATGATCGAAACGGACAAGGCGCTTGCTTCCAGCAGTAAAAGAAAATAAAGGAGAACGCAATGAAAACCCTTGATGCTTTTGCGCTAATAAACGGAATTGACCAAACGCTGAATACATTAAAGCAGCAATCACAACAGATTAGCTCCATAGAAAAACAAATCCAACAGATCATCTCACTTGATGGCGCACTAAAGGGAGAGGCGGGACAAGCCATCCGCTCCTTTTATACAGAATGCCATATTCCCTTCCTGCAATTTTTTCAGGTTGTCATTGAGGAATACAGCTCTGCGCTCAAACAAACAAAGCAGGCGCTTCATACCCTTGAATCAAATCAGCACGGCTTTATATCACAAGCATTTATTGAACACGAACTTGATCAAGGCTTAAAAAAAGCGGAGCGAGCGATTTCTGAAATCGTATCAGAGGTGAACCACGCCATTGGCAGAGTTGGTCATATTGTTCACTTGCCAAGTGTAGACGAATCAGCTTTTCAGCAAAACTATCAAAAGGCATGGCTTGAGACCTCAAGAACCATTGGTCTGCTTCATGCATTTGACAGGGAGCAGACAAGTGCTTTGCAAGAAACAAAAAGCTCCCTTCAAACAATGAAACAATTCATCAACACGCTAAGCACCATGTTCACCGGCCCAAAAATCGACATCACGAGTTATCAAAAAGGGTCTATTTTCAAAAATGGAAAAGAAGAAAAAATAAGCAACACCATCAGTGGATTGAATGACAAAATAGACAACATGAAAGAAAACCCGATGATGATCATGCTGAAGAAGCTGAGAGAGAAACAACAGGCGAATGTGGAGACGGTGGTTCGGGACGAATCTCATAAAAACATTAATCAACAAGTCACAGCAAACGATCCATCACTTACGACATTGCAAAGGGAAGCTGTGAGCGGGAAAAGTAAGATTCATAGAGACATCAGGGTCGTAAATGGTAAACTATATAACGTAAAAGGCATCAAAAAGCTAAAAGAATTCGACATCGCTGATGAAGTCGTCACAGATCCGTCGAACATTGATTTTATAGGCGGGAGATACACCGTTTACGCCAATAAACAAATCATTCGAACGTATATCGCAAACGGTGAAGTTAGAATAGAAGAAGTAGATAAAATCCCAGAAAGCCGGAGCCGAGGCAATGCGAAACGCATATTAGACGGTGAAGTTGTCTCAACAACCGAAAACATCATCCTAGAATACAGCGGAATCTATGACGGTTATCGAGCCGTCACCGGCAAAGACCCTGAAACCAGCAAAAATATTAGTAGCACAGAACAAGTTCTGTCCGCAGCTTCAATTATCCCAATCGCAAAAATAGTGAAGGTAGGGAAATATGTTTTTAAGATAGATAAAGGGAAGAGTGCGGTAAAGAGGATTACTACTAGTACAGGGAGTAAGATAGATTCTGATACAATAAAAAAATATGTTAGAGATATAGAAGGACGAACAGGAAGAGAGTTACCTAAAAACCAAATAGATAATTTGAAAGCAGCATTAAGAAATAAAGAGTATAGCAAAATGTCACCTATAGAAACAGCTAAGCATCGGGCGAAATTTGATAGTGTGAAAAATAAAGTAATCAAAGAGTGGGAAAGAAATACTGGACAAAAGTGGCCAGTGTATAATGAGAATATTATTTCAGGAAAAACTGGTAAAGTAATTAGAAAAAAAGGAGATAAGTATGATGCTCACCATATAATTGAAAATACTTTTGGAGGAGAGCATGAGTGGTGGAATATGCATCCTGCAAAATTTCCAAATGAGCATCAAGCAGGTATACATGGAGCAGGTTCACCCGCAAATACATTATTTAAAGGAGTTAAAAAATAATGGGATATGAAATTATTAAGAAAAACGAAGAAAATAGTTTTTTTTTAGTAACTGAAAAAGAAATCTTAGATGTTGAAAAGGAACTTGATTTAAAGTTTCCTAAGGAGTTAATTCGTTTTTATATAGAGGTAGGTTACGGTTTTATTAATGGGTCTGAGTTTAACACTAATCGCATCATGGACCCTTATTCTGTAAGAGACTTTCGATTAAGGGCTAATGATTTTGAATTTTATCCTGACATTGAAATCTATGATGAATTTGAGAATAACAAATTAATCTTTTTTGAAGCAAATGAGACAGCATTAATGTCAATTGAATTGAATGAAAAGGATAAAAGCGCAATATATTATTATGATATAAAAATCGCTAATTCTTTGGAAGAATTTTTAACCAAAATACAAGAGGATGATAAATATTATCTAGATTTACTAGCAGACTAATAAAAGCCTTTCAAAAGTTACTTTGCATTGATTAACTAATAGATGAGAATTGCAAAAGTCGAAATTCATAATTTGGAATATAAGTATGGGTTGAGTGACCTGTTAAGTAAAATTTAAAGATAAATCAAAAATTTATAAACATAGCACTCATCGAGGAGGATTCACATGATCGATGTAACCCAAATTCCAGGTTTAATCATCAACAAACCAGAAACTGATATAAACATCAAAGAGGTAGAATCCCAGCTAAACATGCTGCTGCCCCATGCTTATAAGACCTTGCTGAAACAGACAAATGGATGTTCCGTCGAAGGCGACGTTCTACTATATGGAACTGAGGACATAGTGGAACGCAATGCAACATGGGAAGTCCATCATTATGCCAGCGGCTATGTAGCCATTGGTGACGATGGCGGCGGGCGAGTATTTCTTATGCGGCAGGCAGAAGAGGAGAAAAAAGTGTGGATTGTCGATGCTGGTGTGATGGACCCTCAGCATGCGGAATTGGTGGCTGAAGACTTGTTAAGCTGGGTAAGTCACGGCTGTTTCATAGAAGTTTAGTCTATTAAGGAGATGATCGATTTGCCGTGGAACACATTGATCGCTGCGGGCCTCGTGGTTGGGGTTCCTGTCGTTTTGATTGCAGCTGTTTATTTCATCTCGAAAAGGAAGAACAAGAAAACCAAAGCATCCAGTTGAAAAGCTCTGTGACGTTCCTTGTCATAGAGCTTTTTTCTCTCTCATTCTCCCTCCATGTTATAATAAACACAGTTTATGAACGAGAGGATATGCAGGACATGAAAAATGAACCTATTGAGTTATTGACACAGCCGACATGGCGAATCATAGATCAATCGAGCCTGGGTCTCTATGTGGATCCAAAGCAATCTTTTGCGATGGATGATACGCTTTGTGCGTCGGTCGGGAAAGGACTCTCATCAGCGACAGCGCGTTCTTGGGTGCACCACAATACGATCGTTCTTGGGATTCAGGATACAAGACTTCCATTTCTCCAAGAGGGTGTAAAGCTTCTTGAGGAAGAGGGATATCGCGTCATTGTGCGCAATTCAGGCGGTCTTGCTGTTGTGCTGGATGAAGGCGTACTAAATGTGTCTTTAATCTTTGCGGAACAAAAGAAGGGCATTGATATTGACCGTGGATATGATGCGATGGTGGAATTGATCCGCCGGATGCTGTCGATGTATGAGGTGGACATTGAAGCCTATGAAATTGTCGGCTCTTACTGTCCAGGTAGCTACGATTTGAGCATTAATGGAAAGAAATTTGCCGGCATTTCTCAGCGTAGATTACGCGGAGGGGTCGCTGTGCAAATCTATTTGTGTGCAGATGGAAGCGGTCGGGAACGTGCTGATTTGATTCGCCGTTTTTATGAGGCGGCCTTAAAGGATAGAAGGCATGAGGTGAAAGCGGTATTCCCTGATATACAGCCTGATACGATGGCATCCCTATCAGAATTAACTGGAGAACCCATTGATTGTGCGCTTCTCATGCGTCTTTTACTAGAAGAACTTCAAAAGCTGAGCGAGCAACTGACTGCTTCAGGGTTGACGACCGAGGAACAACTGGAGTTTGAGAAGAACATGACACGGATGATTGAGCGAAATGAGAAAGTGTTCTCGTAAACATATCGTCCCATCTTAAAAATAGGGGTGATGTAATGGAAACGAAACTTCTGAAAGCTATTGAACTTCGAGAAAGTGGACATCTTCAAGAATCCAATGACATGCTCATCCGTCTTGTAGAAGAGTATCCAGATCATGCCTCCATTCACTATCAATGTGCTTGGAGTTATGATGTGTTAGGGAAGGAAAAACAAGCTGTCTTTTTTTATGAGAGGGCCCTTGAACTAGGTTTGTCTTCAGAAGAAAGAGAAGATGCTTTCTTAGGATTAGGAAGTACATACAGAACCTTAGGGGAATATGAAAAGTCAAAACAAATATTCCTCCATGCGATGGAAGCTTATCCGCATAATAAAGCCATTCAAACGTTTTATGCCATGACTTTGTATAATTTAAATGAACATAGCAAAGCCATGGAAATATTACTGAACTGTTTAACTGAGACGACAAATGATCCTGCTATTTTGAGTTATCGAAAGGCCATTGATTTTTATTCAAATCAGTTAGATAGATTGTGGAAATGATTTGGTTTGTTTGGTCAGCCAAATAGAAAAGGAGGATTACGGTGAAATCTAAAAACGGCGGTTACCTCTATTTACTATGGCTTCCTGTCATCATAGGAGCCGGCTACGGCATTTCGCTTTTCGTGCCGTTTCTTCAGCCTGTACTGATGCTTGGTATCGCAGGGCTTTATATTTTTATCTTTGGTGATTTTCAGGTGAGGCAAGTCAGGTATATTTTTATGTTCGTCTTCTTGATCAATGTCCTTTTTAGTGTGATGCTATTTTTGGATATTTAAAAAAGTGCTTCCCGCAGGTGGGGAGCACTTTTTGGTTATTCAGCCATTTTTTCAAGGTTGCCGTTACGATCCATTTTAAAGGTTGGTGCGGCACTGTCGTCCTCTTCAAACAAAACTAGTTTTCTTGCACGGTTCATGATTTTGACGAGTGTTTCATAATCTTCTTGAATCGTGAGCTGATCCTTTTCAAGTTTTTTCACTTCAGCTTCTAGCTGCGACACTTTATGTGAAAGTTCATTGTTTTCTTGTTTTAACCGGCTGTTTTCCATCCGTAAGGCAGAAGATTGCTGTCCATCGCCTTCATAGCGGCGTAAGAAATCAATGATATCTTCAATGGTTAGCTCTTGGCGCTGCCCAAATGGATTGGTTTCTGGCTTTTTCTCTGTCACTTGAGAAGCCTGTGACAATAAATGTGATAAACTAGCTAACTCTTCATTGTAGCTTTGATCCACAAATTGAAGCTGTTCGGCTGTTTCGGCTACAGGTGCAAACGTTTCTTCTTGCGCAGGTTCCAGTTCTTGAGAGAACTCTTCCTGTGTGATCGTTTCTTCAACTTGCGGCTGATAGAGCAAACGTTTTTTCGCAGGCTGCCCATTGCCGAGTGCACGCATGCGTTGTTTACGCTGTTTTTTGGCAAGTGCCAATGCTTTTTCATATTGATGCCTCACGACAGCATTCCATCTAAATCCGCATGCCGCTGAGGTACGGTTTAGCTTGTCTCCCACTTCTTCAAATGCGTTCAGCTGTGTACTGCCCTCTCTGACGTGACGTAAGACGGTTTCTGCCAGAAGGAGATCATTTTCCTCTGACCAAGCATCTTGTCTTTGTTTTGACATGTGTTTAAACCCCCATAAGATTTGATGGTATTAGATTAGCCAAGTTGAAGAAGGTTTATACAAGTTTGCTAAAAGGATAGTGGAAAATACTAGCTTTTATGTGAATACGTCTCTGTGCTGACAAAGCTTCTTGCAACTCCAGTCGCTTCGATGTACAATGTTGGGTGGTATATTATTCACTCTTAGTTGTCCAACTGTTTCATATAGAATGAAGTTTCATCATTGAAAGGAAGCGTAAGAACATGGCTAATGAGTTTCGCGTATGTGACGATTGTGATGCGACGAACCTAAAAACGTTATTGCCTCGACTTAAATCGGTTGACCCTGATGCAAAAATTGAGATTGGCTGTCAATCGTATTGCGGTCCAGGACGAAAAAAGGCTTTTGCGTTTGTGAACAATCGCCCATTATCCGCACCAACAGAAGATGAGTTACTCGAAAAGGTTCAAAAAAAAGTCAAATAAATGTCACTGAATGTGTTCAGTCGACCTAAAAAGAGGTCCGTCCCTGTCAGGTCGGGCTTTTTACGTCCGTTCAATCTATGAGAACACATTCGCCAGCAAATTCAAGGATGTTTTCGGGAAAAGTTACCCGATATAATAGAAACACGTCTTAAAAAAAGAGGGACGAAACGATGGCGTATCCAAAAGGGAAATTATCCGAAGAAAAGGTATTTAAAGATCCTGTGCACCGCTATGTTCACGTACGGGATGCATTGATATGGGATTTAATCGGAACGAGAGAGTTCCAGCGCCTTAGACGAATTAAACAGCTAGGCACCACTTATTTAACGTTTCATGGGGCAGAACACAGCCGATTTAATCATTCACTCGGTGTATACGAGATTGTCAGACGAATTGTGGATGATGTGTTTAAAGGAAGACCCGAATGGGATGAAGGGGAGCGTGAGCTTGTACTGAGTGCCGCCCTGCTTCATGACCTTGGACATGGTCCGTTTTCTCATTCCTTTGAAAAGGTCTTTCATTTAGATCATGAATCGTTTACAAGAGATATCATTTTAGGGCAGACGGAAGTAAATGAAGTGCTGCGCCGGGTTAGTGACGATTTTCCAAAGCATGTAGCAGAAGTCATTGCCAAAACGTATCAAAACAAACAGGTGGTCAGTTTGATTTCAAGTCAAATTGATGCCGACCGAATGGATTACTTGCAGCGGGATGCTTACTATACAGGCGTCAGCTATGGTCACTTTGATATGGAACGTATTTTACGCGTAATGCGTCCAAGAGAAGATCAGATTGTGATGAAACAGAGCGGGATGCATGCTGTAGAGGATTATATTATGAGCCGCTATCAAATGTACTGGCAAGTCTATTTCCATCCAGTGACACGCAGTGCGGAAGTCATTTTAACGAAAATTCTCCATCGTGCAAAAGAGCTGCATGAAACGGGATATATTTTCACACATGCCCCTGTGCATTTTTATTCGATTTTTGAAGGAAATGTCACCACAGAGGACTATATTAAGCTGGATGAATCCATTGTCTTATTTTATTTTCAGGCGTGGGAAGATGAAGAAGATCACGTGCTGGCTGATTTGTGCCGCCGTTTTATGAACCGCCGTTTATTCCAATATACAGAGTTTAATCCAAATGAAGAAATGACGAAATATTTCAAGCTGACGGCTTTGTTCAAAGAAGCAGGAATTGATCCTGACTATTATTTAGTGGTCGACTCTTCCTCTGATTTGCCTTATGACTTCTATAGACCGGGCGAAGAAGAAGAACGGCTGCCGATCCATCTCTTGACGCAAAGTGGTCATATTAAAGAACTGTCGAGACAGTCAGATATTGTTGACGCCATTTCCGGTAAACGAAGAACCGATCATAAACTTTATTTCCCGATGGACTTAATTGTAGATATGTCGGAAAAAGCTGAAGAAAAGAAGGCGATCATGAAGCTGCTTGGATTGGGATAAGGAAGTACTGAAAAAGGAGATGTCGGGAATTTGTTGAAAGAGCATGCAAAGTTGATGAAGGTGTTCTCTGAATCTGGGGAAATCGTTGGACGGAAGAAGCTGCAAAAAATGATTTACATAGCAAAAAAGCTAGATTTGCCTTTTTACGAGAAATACGATTTTCATTTTTATGGCCCTTATTCAGAGGAGTTGACGCTCAGAATTGAAGAGCTGTGCAACCTTGGATTCTTGGACGAAATGAAGGAAAAAAAGGGCGGATACTTTCAATATCGCTATTCGCTGACGGACAATGGGAAAGAGTTTCTCGATCAGTGTGAAGTGGACATGCCTGACCTCAAAGTGCTGACGCAGCAGATGAATGAGCAATCGTCTCGTTTTCTAGAGCTTGTCTCAACGATTTTATACTTTGACGATCTGCCAAAAGATGAGGTAAAGGAAAAGGTCTTCACCATTAAAAGCAAGCAGCGCTATACGGACGAAGAATTTGAGGCGGCTCTTGCGTATATTGATCAGTTGAAGGAATTGAACTAACTTTGCAAAAGCCCAATTTTTGGGCTTTTTTTGTTTTGTAAGACCCGGACCGAAAGCGCTATTTTTGAATAAAATGTGTGTCAAAATATCCGAAAAATTAGTGAAAATGACATGTTTCGACTTTCTTCCTGTATATCCAATTCCCTGTTTTTGACTGAATAGAAGGAAAATGGTGAATTTTCAGTGAATATATAACCTTGTGAAAAACAAAGGAGGGATAGGAATGAAAAAGCGTTCAGTCTTTTTGTCATTTTTATTGGTAGGTAGTTTGTTACCGGGGGTAAGTTCAGCTTCAGCACCAGTTGCAAGTGCAGGTCATGGGCATGATCATGGTCATGCGCCGTTTGAAACACATATTAGTGAAGGGTTGCCAAAGGCAAACGATTTTAAAGATTTGACGAAGGCACCTCCTATTGAAAGAGATGTGACAACAAAGATTTTAGATGAGTCTGGTAAACAGGTAGGGTCTAGAACCTTTAAAGCAAATACAGGAGATTCGATTTCAACAAAAGCTAGTACAGGCAGTCAGAAAGTGACCGTCTATGCAGTAGCTGATGCGCAGTATCGTGCGAAATATAGTGATTGGCAGACGCGCATTGTCAGCATCATTGAGCAAGCGGATGTGACATTTAACCGTGATCATGATGTGGACTTTGTCGTACAAGCCGTAGGGTCTTGGACGTCTTCAGGATCAAATGCATCACAAATTTTGTCTAACCTTCAGCGCAGCTTTGATGGCAGAGGATACGATTTTGTCACAGGATTTACAGCAAATCCAAACTTTGATGCTGGCGGAATCGCTTACGTATATAATAGTGCACCGAGCGGAAGTGCATTCGCCGTTAACCTTGACCAAGGAACAGCGAATACAGCAAAAGCGGCTACACATGAATACGGCCATAACTTTGGTTTGCCGCATGACCCTCAAGGCAGCGGAATTGTCTGCTTAATGAATTATGATTATTCTTACACTGTCGATTACTTCGATGCGGCTCATAAAAATCAAGTGAACCGTAATAAAGCTTGGTACAGATAAGGTAAGAGAAAAAAGGACAAACACCGAAAAAGTGTTTGTCCTTTTTATATGCTTACAGGTCGCTCATTCGCTTTCCTGCTACAGCATAATGTTCTTTTTTCATCTCTTCAATAATGACAGAGACTTTCTCTGCACCTGCGCCTGTTGTTTCAACAACGGCATCTGTGACTTTCTCCACAAGAGCTCTTTTCTGCTCATCTGTTCTTCCTTCAAGCATTTGAACGGTGACAATTGGCATGGCGAAAACCTCCTTTTCCTTTCATGCTACGCTTCCCTTTAGTTTAAGGGACTTCTTATAGTATACTGAATGAAGTAAATCATTGTATAGAAAGAAAGAGGGATTCATGCCTTTGGACCAATTTCTTGTTTATCCATTAGAACTGATTCCATATGTCGCCATTACGCTTGTTGTGGCTTTTACGATACACGAGCTGGCGCATGCATATGTTGCGTATCGTTTTGGAGATCCGACAGCTAAAAATCAAGGGAGACTGACGCTCAATCCATTGAAGCACCTTGATATTTTCGGGACGATCTTGATCTTTGTGGCTGGGTTTGGCTGGGCGAGGCCTGTACCTGTGAATCGGTACCATTTCAAAAACCCGCGCTTAGCAGGAATCTGCGTCTCGATTGCAGGCCCATTAAGTAACTTGGTGTTGGCGTTTCTAGGCTTTTTTGTGTACGTCCTTCTTCAGAAATTTGGCGGGGAGTCGCTCATACGCTTTGAGCCGGGGGTCGATTATTTCTTCCAAATCTTTATTAACTTGAACGTGATTTTGTTCCTATTTAACTTATTACCGATTCCGCCGCTGGACGGATATCGTATTATTGAGGATGTTGTCAGTCCCGGCATCCGTGCAAAGATGACGCAATTTGAACAGTATGGGATCATCATTTTCCTCATCTTCGTCATCACACCGCTAGGTCAGTTTGTTTTTGTTCCATTGATCGGAATGCGGGATCAAATCATATACTGGTTTAATCTTATTTTGAAGCCGCTGCTTTAGGAGGTCTAATGAATGGAAGGTAAAAAGAAGAAACCAATTGGTTTTAATATCATTAAAAAAACAGATGCAACGGATGGACATGGAGGTTTTGGTGCAGGTGCCCTCAGCCTTGATAATATCTCGCCGGTGATCATTGATGTGGAGGAAAAGGAAGCCGTCATTGATATTGGTGCGATGCATGCAAGAAGTGCCGTCGAAAAAGGAATTAAATTTTTAAAAACCAAAGAAGAGGTGCCTAACGGAAAACCGTATTGGCTCGTATGGGTGACGATTGACCGCAGAGAAGAAGGGCCATATTATGCAGGAGTCACAGCTTGTGAAATGACAGTTGACCGCTCGATCCGCAGAGGATATAAGTCGCTTCCTGAGCATGTGAATTTAATGGATAAATCCATGAAGCGTAAAATCGTTGTCAGTCATATGGATGATGGTTCGAAAAAGGTGCTCGCTGATTTCTTGAAGAGTCACAATGAAGCGTTATGGGAAGCATCTACAGATGAATTAAAAGAAGGATTGGCTGTTCCTGAGTAATTGTGAAATTTTTGTGAAGAATGATGAATGGATACCAATTCCAAGCGTTTTTTCAGTAAACTGGTGTTAAAGCTAGGACATGGAGAATCCCGAGATGCAGATCTCGGGGTTTTTCATGTCCATTTTTAACGTTTCAGCCACTTTTCCCACCATTTCTTAGGCTGTTGATCCTGAGTCGTGTCTTGTTCAGATGCTTTGTTCTCGGCACCATAGCAGACACTGGTCGGCTCCGTTCCTTCTATAAAATACGTGAATACCTTTGATTCGCATCCTGGGCCTGCGAGATCACCGGTTTTTGGATTGATATATACGCCTTTTACACCGTCTGGCGGCATGAAGGAGGAGGCTGGCTGGTTTGAGAGGGCTGATTCCATAAAGGAAGCCCATATCTTTTTCGCATAGGCGGTTTCTTTGACCGAGTCAATGGTGCGTCCTTTATCATAGCCAGTCCACACACCTGTGACGAGCTGGGGAGAGAAGCCGATCATCCAGCTGTCAGCGCCTGTCGTCCCCGATTTCCCTCCATACGTTCTGGTAAGATCTTTTGAAATGGTACGACCTGTGACACTTGTATAGCCATTTAATTGATGATTGAACATCCCTGACATCATGTCAGTGGTGACAAATGCTGCTTTTTCATCTAGTACTTGCTCTCGTTTTTGTTTCTCCTCAAAGAGCACGTTGCCCTTTGCGTCCGTTACTTTCGTAATAAAGGTTGGCTTGACGCGTTTTCCTCCATTGACAAGCATCGCGTAAGCATTGGTCATTTCGATTGGTTTGACAGGTGAAGTACCTAGCGCAAGTGAAGGCACTTGATCTAGTTTTTCGTGAATCCCGAACGTCTTGCCTGCACGTACAAGCTGTTCCATTCCTAAAAATAGATGGGTTTTGACCGCATAAATGTTATCAGATAGAGCCAAAGCCTGAAGCATCGTAATGCCGTCATTGGCGTAATAGCCGTGATAATTGCTTGGTGAATAAGCGGCGCCGCTTCCTTGCTCATCGAGTTCAAAAACAGTTTCTTCACTGCGCATCACGGTTGCTGGTGTAAACCCATTTTGCAAAGCCATGTAATAGAGAAGTGGTTTCATTGTTGAACCCGGCTGTCTTTTTGCTTGTGTGACCCGATTGAATGGGCTTTTCTCGTAATCTCTTCCGCCTATGAGGGCGAGTACATGACCTGTCTGGGGATGAATGGCGGTTAAGCCAATTTGGATACCTGATTCAGAATCCATGATGTTGGTTAAAGTCTTTTCAGCGATTTTTTGTAATTCAGGTTGTAAGGTCGTTTCGATATGAAGACCATACGTTTCAATTTGTTCCTCGGTTAAGCCCAGCGTTTGTTTCAGTTCGCGAATCACATCATCATAAAAATACGGGGCCTGCTTTGCTTGCAGCTGCTTTTGTTTGAGCGGGCGATAGGACAGCTTTTCCTTGCTGGCATCAGCAGCTGCTTTTTTCGTAATCATGCCATCCTCTTGCATTTGCCTCAGAATCATATTCTTTCTTGCGCTGGCTTTCTCCTCATTCACATAAGGGGAATAGAGAGAAGGACCCTTTGGAATACCGGCAAGCAAGGCAGACTCAGCTAAAGTTAAGTTCTTCGCTTTTTTCCCAAAGTAAAGGCGGGATGCCGCTTCCACACCGTATGCGCCGTGGCCATAATAAATGGTGTTCAAGTATCCTTCCAATATCTCATCTTTTGTATAGTTTTGTTCTAAGCGGATGGTGTAAAAGGCTTCATTCCACTTCCGCTTCCATGTTTTATCATGATCTAAATATAAATTTCGTGCGTATTGCTGGGTGATCGTGCTGGCGCCTTGTACTTTTGCCATTGCACGAATATCTGCCACCGCAGCACCTGCCATTCGTTTCACATCAAAGCCGTGATGCTGATAAAAGGTTTTATCCTCAACCGCGACCACTGCCTGCTGTATATGAGGGGACATGTCCTTTAACGGAACCCAGTATCTCTTTTCTCCAAAGCTCGATTCGCCAAGTTTAGACCCATCGGCTGCATAAATGGTCGTGGATTGGGGAACTTGAACAGAGGGTGCGCCTTGCCACTTAGCTAGTAAAAGAATCGACAAAAAGACTGTGCCTGCAAATAGAAAAGCGAGCAAGCCGATAAAAAAACAGGCCCGAATCGTTTTCACGGTCATGCGGATTTTTTTATTACTCATGATTGTGTCCATGCAAAGCCCCCATTTTGACGGTTTTTTATCAGTATGGGACAAAGAAAACCGTTTTAAACAGGCGGCTGCAAGGGTGTGCTTTAAAAATGAAGTTATCTCATGCGGTTCTTTACAATTTGATATGAATCCACTATACTTTTTTCTTGGACAATCGATATAGTCATAGCCGATAAAAGGCGCTAACAATAGATGTTTGTTTATTATTGGATGAGAGGAAGATGAACGATGAGCGAACTTTGGTATACAGAGAAGCAAACGAAGAATTTTGGCATTACATTGAAGGTGAACAAAACCCTTCACACAGAACAAACAGATTTTCAGCATTTAGAAATGGTGGAAACAGAAGAGTTTGGTAATATGCTGTTTTTAGACGGTATGGTGATGACATCAGAGAAAGATGAGTTTGTATACCACGAAATGGTGGCACATGTTCCTCTTTTCACTCATCCAAACCCGGAAAATGTTCTTGTTGTAGGCGGAGGAGACGGTGGTGTTATTCGTGAAATCCTGAAGCATCCAAGTGTGAAAAAAGCGACACTTGTTGATATTGATGGCAAGGTCATTGAATACTCGAAGAAGTTCCTTCCTTCAATTGCTGGGAAACTAGACGATCCTCGTGTAGAGGTGAAAGTCGGAGACGGCTTTATGCACATTGCGGAAGCCGACAACGAATATGACGTGATCATGGTTGACTCAACTGAGCCAGTTGGACCAGCTGTAAACCTGTTCTCTAAAGGTTTCTATGCAGGAATCTCAAAAGCACTCAAAGAAGACGGTATTTTCGTTGCACAAACGGACAACCCTTGGTTCACACCTGAGTTAATTACAAATGTACAGCGTGATGTAAAAGAAATTTTCCCGATTACCAAGTTATATACAGCGAATATCCCAACATATCCAAGCGGTCTTTGGACATTTACTATCGGTTCTAAGAAGTATGATCCACTTGCTGTAGAAGACAGCCGCTTCTTTGATATCGATACGAAATATTACACAAAAGAATTGCACAAAGCGGCATTCGTTCTGCCGAAATTTGTGAGCGACTTAATCAAATAAATCAAGCGAAGTGGAAATGCGCAAATGACCGTTTGCGCATTTTTTGAAGCGTAAAAGGAGGAATCTTGTATGAGATTCGACGAGGCTTACTCAGGAAAAGTGTTTATTGGAAGTCATCCGACATGGGAAGATGCGAAAGTCATTTTATACGGGATGCCGATGGATTGGACCGTCAGTTACCGTCCAGGTTCTCGTTTTGGCCCGAACCGTATTCGTGAAGTATCCATTGGATTAGAGGAATACAGCCCTTATTTAGATCGTGAACTGCACGAGGTGCCATTCTTTGATGCTGGCGACATCCCGCTTCCATTTGGCAATGCACAGAAAAGCTTAGATTTAATTGAAGAGTATGTCGACAGCATTTTAGAAAAAGGGAAGTTTCCATTAGGAATGGGCGGCGAGCATCTTGTGTCTTGGCCGGTTTTCCGTGCGATGTATAAGAAATACCCTGATTTGGCAATCATCCATATGGACGCACATACCGATCTTCGTGAGGAATATGAGGGTGAGCCGCTTTCACATTCGACACCGATTCGTAAAGTTGCAGGACTTATTGGACCTGAAAATGTATACTCTTTCGGCATCCGTTCAGGGATGAAAGAAGAATTTGAATGGGCAAAAGAAGCAGGCATGCACATTTCTAAATTTGAAGTGCTGGAGCCATTGAAGCAAGTATTGCCAAAGCTGAAAGGCCGCCCAGTTTATGTGACAATTGACATCGATGTACTCGACCCAGCTCATGCACCTGGTACAGGGACGGTAGATGCTGGCGGTATTACGTCAAAAGAACTGCTGGCATCCATTCATGCCATTGCTGGTTCTGATGTGCATGTCGTCGGTGCAGACCTTGTAGAGGTAGCGCCTGTATATGATCATTCCGATCAAACGGCGAATACAGCAAGCAAACTTTTGCGTGAAATGCTGCTTGGTTTTGTGAAATAACATTGATAGAGGAGCTTGTCATCTCATATGGACAAGCTCTTTTTTTACATTGGTGACATGATAAAGGAGGCAGGTCGTGTTTTCTTCTGTATTGATGGTATTACTCGCTTTATGTGTGTTAGCGGCAGGCTTTCTTACGCTGAAAAGAGAGCTTGCAGCGAGTCCGCCCACGTTCACCTCGAAAAAAGAGACAAAGGATGAGATGGTTCATCTGTTTCAGGATCGAGGCTTTTTCTATCTTACTGGCATAGCGCTGTTGATGCAGTTTGTTTATAAGCAAGGGCATCTTCTCCCATTTGATTTCTTTCAGGCATTTTTGGCAAGTTTAGGTATCCAAGCACTGTTTTATCTCATTAATCGAAAAAGCGCAGGGCTCAAGACTGGACTCGTGATAGGCGTGAGCTTCATTTTTCTTTTTTTCTAAAGAGACATGTGAAGATCAAAAAGGGGGTATCATCCACACGAAGATGAGAAATGATGGGATGATAGGCAATCGGGATTATGGTATACTATTTTAGTTAAACGGGTCTTAGCAAAGGAAGTGCAAAATGACACAAAACCGAATTTCAATTCATGTAAAGTCAGTGATGAAACCAGAGACGGAACCGGCTGAAACGATCGAATTCCGAACAACTGGAACGTATCAAGAGAAGAATGACAAAACGTATCTCACTTACCATGAAGAACATGAAATGGGTCAAGTAAAAACTGTTGTCAAAATAAGTAAAAAAGAAATTTTTGTCATGAGATCAGGTGCGATTCAAATGAAGCAGCGCTTTCTCACTGGAGAAACGACCGTGACACATTACACGATGCCATTTGGCACACTTCAACTCGATGTGCACACACATGGTATTGATCTTGATGTAGACAATGGGCTTCTACACATTACGTACGATATGCTGACAGGTGAAGATCAAAAGCATTTACATACATTATCGATTTCATATAAGGAGGATTTACGTTCATGAATATCGCAGAACAGGTCAAAGATGCGTTAAAAGAAGAAATCATTGCGGCAGTCGTCAAAGCAGGACTTGCTGATGAAAGCCAGGTGCCGGATGTTCTTTTGGAAGTGCCAAAAGACAAAACTCACGGTGATTATTCCACCAATATGGCGATGCAGCTTGCACGCATTGCGAAAAAAGCACCTCGTCAAATCGCCGAGGACATTGTGAATGCATTTGACAAAGGCAAAGCGTCAATTGAAAAACTGGACATCGCAGGTCCAGGATTCATCAACTTTTATATGAACAATCAATACTTAACAAAACTGATTCCGGCAGTCCTTGAAGCAAAAGAGGCATATGGAGAAACAAATACAGGCGGCGGTCAAAAAGTGCAAGTCGAATTCGTCTCAGCCAATCCAACAGGTGACCTTCACCTTGGACATGCCCGCGGCGCAGCTGTAGGAGATTCTCTTTGCAACATCCTTGATAAAGCAGGCTTCGACGTGAGCCGTGAATACTATATCAACGATGCAGGCAATCAGATCAATAACCTTGCTCTATCTGTAGAAGTACGCTACTTTGAGGCGCTCGGTCTTGAAAAAGAAATGCCAGAGGACGGTTACAGAGGAGAAGACATCAAAGGCATCGGGCAGAAACTTGCGGATGAATTTGGTGACCGTTTCGTGCATGAATCAGAAGAAGAGCGTATGAAATTTTTCCGTGAGTACGGTTTAAAATATGAACTAGAAAAACTACGTGTCGACCTAGAGAATTTCCGTGTCCCATTTGATGTGTGGTATTCTGAAACGTCTTTATATGAAAACGGAAAAATCGAACCAGCGCTAGAAACACTTCGCGCTAAAGGCTATGTCTTTGAAGAAGACGGCGCAACATGGTTACGTTCAACTGATTTTGGTGATGACAAGGACCGTGTCCTGATTAAAAAAGATGGCAGCTTCACGTACTTGCTTCCAGATATCGCATATCATAAAGACAAATTAGACAGAGGTTTTGACCAGCTCATCAACATTTGGGGAGCGGACCATCACGGCTACATTCCTCGAATGAAAGCGGCAATCCAAGCACTCGGATATCCAGCGGACAAACTGGAAGTCGAAATCATTCAGCTCGTTCACCTTTACAAAAACGGTGAAAAGATGAAGATGAGTAAACGTACAGGTAAAGCCGTCACAATGCGTGACTTGATTGAAGAAGTAGGCTTAGACGCCACTCGTTATTTCTTTGCGATGAGAAGTGCGGCGACACATATGGATTTTGACCTAGACTTAGCGATTTCTACGTCTAACGAAAACCCTGTGTACTATGCACAATATGCACATGCGAGAATTTGCAGCATGCTCCGTCAAGGGGAAGAAAAAGGCTACGAGCCAAACCTTGAAAAAGCAGATTTCTCTCACATTCAGTCGGATAAAGAATACGATCTTCTGAAAATCATCGGCAGCTTCCCAGAGGTTGTAGCAGAAGCAGCAGAAAAACGTATTCCGCACCGCGTCACAAACTATATCTATGATCTAGCATCAGCCCTTCACAGCTTCTACAACGCCGAGAAGGTCATTGATGTTGAAAATGAAACAAAAACAACAGCACGTCTATCGCTGATGAAAGCAACACAAATCACGCTTGCGAATGCATTAAAACTTATCGGCGTATCTGCGCCAGAGAAGATGTAGTGGAATGAAGGAAAGCCCCGCTCTATTTTATGAGCGGGGCTTCTTTATATAAAAAACCCGCTATTCTCGAGAGATAACGGGTTTTGAAAATTAACCAAGCGTATTAATAATGTTAGAAATAGAATCGAATAATTGACTAAGTACATCAGAGAACATGAGCGTATCCTCCTTTCAGAAAGCATGTAGTATGTGCGTGTCATAGGAATTACCCAAGTGTGTTAATAATGTTAGAAATAGAATCAAATAATTGGCTAAGTACATCAGAGAACATGAGCGCATCCTCCCTTCAGAAAGCATGTAGTATGTGTGCGTTAATGGGATTATCCAAGTCTATTAATAATGTTAGAGATAGAATCGAATAATTGGCTAAGTACATCAGAGAACATGTTTTTGCCTCCTCTCTTTTCTTTTTACATCTACTTAACGAAGGGGATGAAGGGTTGGATCACTTTTTCTAAAAAAATTTTAAAAAGAAATAAAGGCATAGAAAAAGCACCCTCATATGTGGGTGCTTTTTAGGTTTTATTTATGCATGAACACGCCATTGGATTTGTCCGCCGTAGCAGGATAGTTCGGCACTCCCGCCAATCGGCAAGGTGAAGACCGGCTGTGTATGTCCGATATCGACATCGTAAATCACTGGAATGTGTTGAAGCATTGGGTGCTTATCTAGGATGAACCTAAATGTTCCTCTGTCATCTTGGATTTCTTTTGAAAACGTCCGATGATTAACCCTTTAATGGATTCGGCATGCTGCAAGAGCGAGGCAAGGTCTCTGGCGAACATTTCAGGAAAGACCAAGTCATCATCTTCTACAAATAAGATGGCATCCTTGATGCGAGGCATAAAGGGTGTCCCTTGCAGTAAGTTCAGTGTACAAAGATTTCCGCCATACAAGGTGCCTTCAGCTGTTCCTTCCTGATAAATCCCCCATGTTGTCGGATGAAACTGCCTATTTACTTGATCAAGATACCACGCATCATCACTCCACTTTGTAGAAGGGGTGACATCAAATGGCTCGCTGCTCATCACGCACGCTTGAAACATGGCTGTCTGCTCCTCTTGTCCTTGTTCCATTTGGAAACTGGAGAAATGAGGACCTGAGTACGTCACCATGTCACATTTGGCGGTAATGGCGTTTGCAAGTGCGGTAATATCACTGTAGCCGCAAAGAACCTTTGGGTGCTGACGAATCAAATTATAATCTATATAAGGCAAAAGCTCATTGCAGTTAAAGCCGCCGATTGCTGTCAAAATGCCGTCGACTTCATCATTTGAGAATGCCTCATGTAGATCAGATAAACGGTGTTCAATAGAAGAAGAGGAATGCAGATCACATTCAAACACGTGTTGTCCAAAAGAAACAGTGAACCCTAATGCCTCTAAACGTTTTTTCGCCTGAGCCATTCCTTCTTTTGATAAAATGCTGGCACTTCGACTTGGAGCAATTACCCGAATGTGGCTTCCCTTTTTTAAAGCAGATGGTGTACGCATAAGTCATTCATCCTTTCCTTCACATATTTTCCATTATATCGGATCAAAACGCTCCAGTCTGTAAAAGCTAAAAGAAAGCAGCAGACCGTGCGTTTCAGACGAGCTGTGCAAAGGGTATGGAAAAGAAAAAGACAGAATGAGGGCGGAGAATGTGAAAAAGAGGAGACTGGAATTTCTATTTTTATATTTCATGATATTTGGGGCATATGTGGTGTTTTGGTGGCCAGTGCCGGCGTGGGGTTTTCAGCTATACGCAGCTAGTTACATCGCCATCATTTTATTTAGTATTATTTCGCTCATGCTAGAGAACCGGACATCACAGCACACGCTGTTATGGATGTATGTACTGATCTTTTTCCCGATCATCGGCTATATGTTTTATTTGTTCTCAGGACAGCTTTATGTCAAAGGACATTTGTTTAAATCAAAGAGAATGTATAACCGAGAAAAATTACGCAGAATATCAGAGCTTGAGAGTAAACCGGATGAGACGCGTTTAACCGATAATCAGCGTGCTTTTTTTCATTACACAGAAAAAGCAACAGGGATGCATGTAAATACAAATAGTGATATGGAGATTTTAAAGAATGGAGAGGAAACCTTTCCTCGTATTTTTGAAGAATTAAAAAAGGCAAAAACGTTCATCCATATAGAATATTACATGTTCAAATCTGATTTCCTCGGTCACCGGATGATGGAGATCCTGATTGAAAAAGTGAAAGAAGGAGTAGAGGTTCGATTCATCTATGATGCGGCTGGCAGCATTCGCTTCTCACGAAAAGATATTAAACGATTGAAGCAGGCAGGGATAAAGGTCGCTCCTTTTCTACCATTAAAATACGGATTCTTTAATCAAAAATTCAATTTCCGAAATCACCGGAAAATCGTGATTATTGATGGAGAAACAGGATTTGTTGGCGGGCTCAATGTCGGGAAGGAATATGTAGGACGCGATGAAAACATCGGCTTTTGGCGTGACACGCATACGATGTTAAAGGGTGAAGCCGTTCAGACACTTCACTCCATATTTATGCTGGACTGGGAGTATGTATCAGATGAAGTGTTAATTGATGATCCGAAGTATCACACCCCGCATCCTGTGACAGGAGAAGATGTCATTCAGGTCGTGCCGACTGGACCTGATATGAAGGAAAGTATGAGTGATTTATATGACGCACTCATTTCGAATGCACAGCAATTTGTCTGGATTGCGACGCCTTATTTTGTCCCAAATGAATCCATTCGCACAGCGTTAAAAATTGCGGCGACAAGAGGGGTGGATGTGCGTGTGATGGTGCCTGAGATTAATGATGGATTTCTCACGCAATACGCCACACGATCTTATTTTTCTGAGCTTTTGAAAGAGGGCATCAAGGTGTATCACTATCAAAAAGGGTTCATGCATCAAAAGGTCATGATTGCAGATGGAGAACTTGCCTCTGTCGGAACGGCCAATGTTGATATGAGAAGCTTCCAACTCAATTTTGAGGTCAATGTCTTTACAGCGGCAAAGAAACCGATCGAGCAATTGATGGCTCATTATGAGGAAGATATGAAAGAATGTGAGCAAATGGGGCCAGTTCATTTTTATAAAAGGGGCTTAAAGGAACGTTTAAAGGAATCGTTTGCGCGATTGTTTTCAGGTGTATTGTGAGGGTTTCGAGGGAAATAAATCATTTCCTGATCTAGTATTTCGATAATGATTCCTCTATAATTGAAAATGATTATCAATTATAGGGGAAGTGAGGTTCTTTTACATATGCTAAAACGCTTTTTTGCCTATTACAGGCCCTATCGCGGTCTGTTCTTTTTAGATTTCTTTTGCGCTGTTGCCGTTGGGCTCATGGAACTAGGTTTCCCGCTCATCGTGAACTACTTCATTGATACATTATTACCAACAGGGAACTGGACGGTCATTGCCTGGACCGCACTTGCGCTGTTTGTCATTTACGCACTCAGCTCAGTGATGCAATTTATCGTGTCGTATTGGGGACACATGCTTGGCATTAACATTGAGACCGATATGAGAAAAAAGCTATTTGATCATTTTCAGCGTCTGTCCTTCAAATTTTTCGATAACAACAAAACAGGCAAACTCATGTCACGGATGACAAATGACCTCATGTACATTGGTGAGGTGGCGCATCACGGACCTGAGGATTTGTTTATTGCGATTATGACCATTCTTGGCGCCTTTGCCGTCATGCTCATGATTAACTGGCAGCTTGCCATTTTAACCTTCTTGATTATGCCAGTCATCATCTGGTTAGCCCTTCATTTTAATAAAAAAATGACACAGGCGATTACACAACTCAACAATGACATTGGAGATTTTCATGCAAGGGTTGAAAATAATATTGGTGGTATTCGTCTTGTTCAAGCCTTTGCAAATGAACATTTTGAGAAAAAGCGTTTTGCTGAAAATAACAACCGCTTTCGAAAAGCGAAACTTCTTTCCTATAAAATTATGTCAGTTAACGGATCAATCAGCTATATTCTCACAAGACTTGTGACGCTGTTTGTCCTTCTGGCAGGTACATGGTTTGTCCTTCAAGGTCAATTAACGGCAGGCGGATTTATCGCCTTTGTTTTGATCACAAATGTGTTATTCAGACCAATTGATAAGATCAACACGGTGATTGAAATGTATCCAAAAGGCATTGCCGGTTTTAAAAGCTATGTCGATTTGCTTGAAACAGAGCCAGATGTGAAGGATACAGAAGGAGCACGTGATCTTTACGGCTTGAAAGGTGAAATTGAGTATCGAAACGTGACATTTGGCTACGATGAGCACAGTCATGTATTGAAGGATATCAACTTAAAGATCAAACAAGGGGAAACTGTTGCGTTTGTCGGGCCATCAGGAGCGGGGAAATCGACCATTTGCAGTCTGCTGCCTCGTTTTTATGATGTGGACGAAGGAGACATCACCATTGATGGTGTGAGCACAAAATCGATGACCTTGTCCTCTTTAAGACAGCAGATTGGCATTGTGCAGCAGGATGTCTTTTTATTCTCAGGCACCATTCGTGAGAATATTGCGTACGGCAACCTAGAAGCGAGTGATGCAGACATTTGGGAGGCGGTGCGACGTGCCCATTTAGAGGAGCTCGTTCAGCGTTTCCCAGAAGGGTTGAATACGGTCATTGGAGAACGCGGCGTTAAGCTATCCGGCGGTCAAAAGCAACGCCTGTCAATTGCACGGATGTTTTTGAAAAACCCGTCTATTCTTATTTTGGATGAAGCGACGTCAGCACTTGATACAGAAACAGAAAAAGCAATCCAAGACGCACTAAGCGAACTGGCAGTCGGCCGGACGACACTCGTCATTGCTCACCGCCTTGCGACAATTAAACATGCAGACCGAATTATCGTCGTGACAGAGGAAGGCATTGAAGAACAAGGCCGTCACCAAGATTTAATTCAAATGGGCGGTGTATACAGCAGACTGCATGAAGCGCAGTTTGGTCATTGAAGAGAAGTGATTGAGTGAGTCCAGCTATTAAGCTGGGCTCTTTTTGATAGGATAAAATCTTCTTTTCTATTTAAATGGAATGTTGATATAGTATAAGGCAATTGGATTCAAAAGGAGAGGATGGCTTGAGTGAAACGGCAAAAACAGTCATGATCAAAAGTATTCACTACGTGACGCTCGTTGGCTTATTTATCTTAATCATTCCCGCTGGACTCAATCCAGTCTTTTTTTATGTGGGAATGATTTTGTTTGGCATCAATACTGGAGTGAACGTCATAGGTAGTTCTCTGAGCAGAAAAAAGATATTTGCGATGCTGGCCATCAGTTTTGCTGTCATATTGTTTGGGCTGTTTAAGCTCTTATATTAAATCTGAGCCCTTTTGAAAAAGGGCTTTTTTTGCTAGGATAGTAAAAACTCGTGTAGGAAGGATCTGATGGAATGAAGGGGCTTCGGCATTTACAGAAGGGCGATAAAATTGGTATTTATTCTCCCTCAAGTCCGGCATCTGCCACCTCGCCTCTTAGGTATGAGCGGGCGAAGGAATGGCTTGAACAAAAAGGATTCATTGTGGTACCAGGATCATTAACAGGGAAAGAGGATCACTATCGTTCGGGAACGATTCAAGAACGAGCAGCTGAGCTAAATGAGCTGATGGCGAGAGAAGATTTGACCTGTATCATGTCGATGATTGGAGGGACGAACTCGAATAGTTTGCTGCCTTATCTTGATTTTGAGCTGCTGAAGAAGCATCCGAAAATCATGATTGGTTATTCAGATGCGACGGCGATTCTTTTAGCGGCTTATGAAAAAACGGGTCTTCCTGTTTTTTACGGACCTGCACTTGTGCCGTCTTTTGGAGAGTTTGAACCATTTGTCAATGATACATATCAATCTTTCGAGGACATTCTCATTCATCCGCAGCCCATCCCATATCAGGTGAAAAAGCCGCCCTTCTGGACGGACGAACGGATCAACTGGGAAGAGAAAATACGAGAAAAAGAAAAACGTCCAAACGATTGGATGTGCGTCATTGAAGGGCAGGCAGAAGGCAGACTGATCGGCGGGAACCTAAATGCCATGTATGGCATATGGGGAAGTGAATTCATGCCTCAAATCCAAAAAGGCGATATCCTTCTCATTGAAGATTGTATGAAAACCGCCTCCACCGTCGAAAAGAACTTCTCTCTGTTAAAGATAAATGGTGTGTTTGAACGGGTATCTGGTATCCTCTTAGGGAAACATGAGCTGTTTGATGATGAAGGAACGGGCAAAAGGCCGCACGATCTTTTACTTGAAGTACTGGGAGATACAAAGAGGTCGCTCATCGCCGAATTTGACTGTGCTCATACGCACCCGATGCTCACGATGCCAATCGGTACACAGGTAAAAATGAATGCATCGTCAGGTGAGGTTTGGCTGACAGAAGCATGGATATAAGAAAAAGAGGTGCTCACGAATGCGCAATTCGCTCCGCTCCTCGTCCTTCCTAGACGTCAAAGGTTTTCTATCACACTGAAAAGAAGATAAAGGGCTAAAATAAATTTTATTTTAGCCCTTTATCAACAATCTAGAGCAGCCTTAAGACTGCCTTTACGAAGCATGTTCTTTTTCAAACGGCTGAAGAAGGTCTTGTGCCTCTTTTCCTTCTACCACGATTAAATAGTCTGAGTCTAAATGAGTGAGCCTAAAGGTTTCTAGCTCTACGATGTTCTTAATGTTGCACATTGTTTTTTTAGAATATACATATAAACGATGCTGAGCGTGTTGGCACTTTTCGTATAGAGAAATAAGCTTATGTAAATTCAATGCTTTCGCAGCAATTCGGATTGAATAGATTTGTGACATCTTCATATCCTCCTGTTAAATACTTTCTCACAATAGCTTTGTTACCCCCGTTGTGATAGAGGTAAACCTTTCTCTACGATTTCCACTCAATGGTGCCTCCGCCCGTCCGCCGATTGCCTCTGATCGCTGACAGCTCCTCAACAAGACGGAGCAAAGCCTGATCCTTTTTCTTTGCCTCAATCATAAAATCCACATCACGACCATACGGCTTTAAAGCTTGAAAAAGTGGCAATACAAAGGACATCTCCACTCCATCCGCATGGCTTCGTATCGCCTTTTCTGATTTTGGTGAGGATAAGTGGATTTTAGGCGGTATGCCAGTGTTTGCCCACGTGTCAAACACTCTTGGCAGAATGTCATCAAGTGCCGCATCATCATCTTTGTTTGCAATGTGATGGTGGTAATCAAATACAAACGGGATGCCATGCTTTTCACAAACATCAAGCGTTTCTAATGACGTATAGGTTTTGTCATCATTTTCAAGCGTCATTCTCGCCTTGATATGTGCAGGAAGCTGCTTTATATTTTCATCAAAACGCTGTAAAGCAGATGCCTTGTCGCCATATGCACCTCCGACATGAATGTTCATATAGCCTTCCTTTTCAAGCTCCATGGCCTCAAGCATTTCATAATGATAGGTCATATCAATGACGGCGTTTTCTGTAATGGAAGGTTTTGGACTTGTGAACAAAGTAAATTGATTGGGGTGAAAGCTCACTCGTAATCCGTGCCGCTTTACGAGTTGACCAATCTCTAGAAATTCTTTGTGAAAGGGTGTCACAAAGTCCCACCGCACCTCAGGATGGGTGGCGAGCGGGACAATCGAGCTTGAAAAACGGTAAAGCGGAATATCATGGGCAATCGCAAAATAAAGCGTTCTTAATGTATTGACGAGGTTGGCTTTCGTCGTTCGCAATAGAGCCTCTGTCCTCTCTACCTTTGAGAGCTTACTGTATCTTGCAAAGGTCAGCGACTTGGCAGGTGAAGCTTCCCATAAAGTGACGGCGTTGGATACATAACCAAATCGATAACGCATAGGTCAACTCCTTTATAAAAAATACGAGAACAGGGCGCCTATCCACTCAATTGGTCGCGTGAGAAGTGGGCGTTGTTTGTATTTTTCTTCAGTCATCAGTTCTGACACTTCCATGTGTTCACGAATCTTTTCCTCTACATGTGCGGTGAAGGCGGGATCATCAATGGCCACATCCACTTCTTCGTTGAAAAACAAACTTCGTTTATCAAAGTTCGCCGTACTGATCATACAACGGCTATGATCGATGAGAATGGCTTTCGCATGATAAAACCCTTTATAAAAACGATACACAAGACATCCAGCAGCAATCAGATCCTTCAAATAATGAAATCCAGCTTCTTTCACAAGCGGGTGATCTGCCTTCATTGGGATGATAATGTCGACAGTCACGCCTCGCTTCCGTGCGTCAAGAAGGGCGCTTAGAAGAGGAGCGGATGGAATAAAATAGGGTGTGCAGATGGTGATTTGCTTTTTCGCCTGTTGAATATCGTGAAGAAATAAGGCTTCTAAAGAAAAACCTGCCGTCGCACGTGTAGTGCACTGTAATGTCCCCGGTTCCAGTGTAGGAAAAACCTCGTATTGCAGCTGGTGAATACCAGATGACCGGTACAAATCATTCAGAAACACATGCTGGAGGTCTGCGACAACCTGTCCTGTCATGCGCAGGTGATAGTCTTTCCAAATGCCAAACCTGCCGTTTTTCCCTACATATTCATCGCCGATATTAAACCCGCCAATGTAGCCGATCTTCCCATCGATCACCGTGATCTTCCGGTGATTTCTCATGTTCAAGCGATAAATGAAAAAAGGAAAACGTGGTTTGTTTAAAAAGTAAAATTGAATGCCGCTTTTTTCGAGCATCTGAATGGATGTTTGATCAAATGGATAGGAGCCTAACCGATCAGTGAGCAAAAAAACCGAAACACCTTGCTCTGCTTTCGCTTTAAGTGCTTGCAGAATCCTTTGCCCAATCTTGTCGTTCTTTACAATAAAGAACATCATATGAATAGAAGAAGAGGCTTGCTGTATATCCGTAAGCAGCTGATCAAACAGTGGTTCGCCATCATGATAAAAAACTGCATTGCCGCTTGTTTGGTCAAAAGACCGTTCAAAAGCATGGGTAGAAAAATATTTTCTCCCTATATAAAGATCTAGCCTGACGAGTAGAACAATGACGAAGACGACGAGTAGAATGATCCATGCGATCATGAAGGTTCCTCCTTTTTTACATATGACGATAGTGTACCCAAATGGGCAAAAAATATTGACTGAATACTCATTCATTATTTATGATAGAGGTACAACATGGAAACGGAACAAAGTGGGTCTTGGGGAATGAAAGGGGGAGCAAGATGAATAGCCTTTTAATTGTTAACTTGATTGCATTTGCGGCAGTGACCGCTTACGCTGTGTATTTGTTTATTTATCTCATTCGAACACGAGCCGCGTATATTCGTCTTGGCAAAAAAGAAGAATTTCAGAAAGACATGAAAAAACGCTTAGAACGTGTTTGGGTGAATGTGTTTGGTCAAAAGAAACTGCTGAAGGACAAGAAGAGCGGCATCATTCATGTGCTGTTTTTCTATGGATTTATTTTAGTGCAGTTCGGAGCCCTTGATTTTATTATGAAGGGACTTGTTCCAGACAGCGGGCTACCATTAGGTCCGCTTTACGGTGTCTTTACGTTCTTCCAAGAGGTAGTCACACTTCTCATTTTAGTGGCGGTGGTTTGGGCGTTCCATAGAAGATATGTCGAGAAGTTAGTCCGTTTAAAAAGGGGCTTTAAGTCAGGGCTTGTCCTTTTGTTTATTGGCGGATTGATGCTGACCGTATTACTGGGAAACGGAATGAACATCATTTGGCATGGGCACTCACTATCAGCAACTGAGCCCATTGCTTCCGGCATTGCTTTCTTGCTGGGTTGGCTGTCACCACTTGCGGCAACAATTGTGTTCTATGTCGCATGGTGGGTGCATCTTCTTATTTTACTGACGTTCTTAGTGTACGTCCCGCAGTCTAAGCACGCCCATCTTATCGCTGGCCCGGTCAACGTATTTGTCAGCAGATTGGACCCGCCAGGCAAACTGCAAAAAATTGATTTTGAAGATGAGACACAAGAAACGTTCGGCGTTGGGAAAATTGAAGATTTCCGTCAATCTCAGCTGATCGATCTTTACGCTTGTGTGGAGTGCGGGCGCTGTACGAATATGTGTCCGGCGACAGGGACGGGGAAAATGCTGTCTCCAATGGATTTGATTTTACGATTAAGAGATCATTTAACAAATAAAGGGGCTGCCATTACTTCAAAGACACCGTGGGTTCCGCAGCTTGCTTTCAAACAGACGACAGGAAATCAACTGGCATTACAGGCAAGGGGAGCTGGAGCGGAAGAATCTGCGGCGAGCGCAATGTATCATCCTTCTCTCATTGGTGAGGTCATTACAGAAGAAGAAATCTGGGCATGCACGACATGCCGAAACTGTGAAGATCAGTGTCCTGTCATGAACGAACACGTCGACAAAATCATTGATATGCGCAGATACTTAGTGCTGACAGAAGGAAAAATGGATGCAGATGCACAGCGTGCGATGACAAGCATCGAGCGACAAGGGAACCCATGGGGATTGAATCGAAAAGAAAGAGAAAACTGGCGTGATCTAAGAGAAGATGTGCACGTACCGACAGTGAAAGAACTGAAAAAAGCAGATCAGACCTTCGACTATTTATTCTGGGTTGGATCGATGGGTGCATATGACAATAGAAGCCAAAAGATTGCTCTTGCCTTTGCAAAACTGCTCAATGAAGCAGGGGTTTCTTTTGCCATCCTAGGCAATAAAGAGAAAAACTCAGGTGATACACCGAGAAGACTTGGGAATGAATTTTTGTTCCAAGAACTTGCTGCAAAAAACATCGAAGAATTTCAAAAAAATGACGTAACCAAAATCGTCACGATCGATCCGCATGCTTACAATTTATTTAAAAATGAATACCCAGACTTTGGACTTGAGGCAGAGGTGTATCATCATACAGAATTGCTGGCAGAGCTAGTAAAAGAGGGGAAATTAACGCCAATTCATGAAGTGAACGAAGTCATTACTTTCCACGATTCTTGCTATCTAGGCAGATATAACGAGGTCTATGATCCGCCAAGAGATATTTTAAAAGCCATTCCTGGTGTGACACTGAAAGAAATGGAACGGAATCGTGAATCGGGGATGTGCTGTGGTGCCGGCGGTGGCTTAATGTGGATGGAAGAAGAGACAGGTACTCGAATTAACACAGCGAGGACGGAGCAGGCCTTACAGGTACAGCCGTCCATCATCAGCTCAGGGTGCCCATATTGTTTAACCATGCTTGGGGATGGGACGAAAGCGAAGGAAGTAGAAGAGCAGGTCGGCACATTTGATGTCGCAGAACTTCTTGAAAAATCAGTGTTTGGCGAAACGAGAACGCAGGCTTCATAAAGGTGTCAGGCCGATGGATCGACTGTTCATCGGCCAGTGGACACCGATATTTTATGAACTGTCTAGCATTTATGTAAGCGGTAACAAATAGGAGGGGAAAGAAATGAGCACGACGGTCATTGTATCTGGGGCGAGAACACCATTTGGAAAACTAGGTGGAACTTTAAGTCGTTTGACTGCTGCAGAATTAGGCGGGATGACGATAAAAGCTGCGCTGGAAAGAGCCTCAAATGTTCATGAAGTGGATGAAGTCATCATGGGCAGTGTCCTTCAAGGAGGACAAGGTCAAATTCCTTCAAGGCAGGCAGCTAGACATGCAGATCTCCCTTGGTCGGTTCCGACGCAAACCATCAACAAAGTCTGTGCTTCAGGAATGCGCAGTGTCACGACAGCCGATCAAATCATTCGAGCGGGAGATGCCAATGTGATCGTGGCAGGCGGCATGGAATCCATGTCTCATGCTCCTTATCTTCTGAAAAAAGCACGATGGGGTTACAAAATGGGAGATGGTGCAGTACAAGATGCCATGATTTTAGATGGATTAACCTGTTCGTTTACAGGTGTTCATATGGGTGAGTATGGAAGCATGGCGGCGAAAGAGCTTGGCATTACACGAGAAGAACAAGACCTTTGGGCGTTAAGAAGTCATGAACGAGCCATTGAGGCGCAAAAAAGCGGCTTTTTTAAAAATGAGATCATCCCCGTTACCGTCAAGAATAAAAAAGGAGATCAGCTGATTTCAGAAGATGAAGCCCCGCGGCGTGATACGTCATATGAACGTTTGTCAAAACTGATGCCCGTTTTCGATCAGGCAGGTACGATCACTGCTGGCAATGCACCTGGTGTCAATGATGGTGCAAGTGCGCTTCTATTAATGAAAGACACATATGCCATGCAGCAAGGTGAAAAACCTCTGGCAGTTGTGCTTGGACATGCGCAAGTAGCAGTAGAGGCAAAGGATTTTCCGAAAACACCAGCCTATGCCATCGAAAAAGTGTTAAAGAAAACAGGGAAGCGAGTAGAGGATATTGATTTGTTTGAAATCAATGAGGCTTTTTCAGCGGTTGCATTGGCATGCGAAAAAATTCTTGGACTGGATCGGCGGAAAATGAATGTGAACGGAGGGGCAGTCGCGATTGGTCACCCGATTGGAGCAAGCGGAACACGTATTATATTGACCTTGATCCATGCACTCAGACAAAGAGGCGGCGGGATCGGCATTGCGGCGATTTGCAGCGGCGGGGGTCAAGGTGATGCGATCATGATCAAGGTGGATTAAAAGGGAGGCGTTCATTGTCATGAGTATAGAAGAAACCGTCATGGTCGTTGGGGCTGGTCAAATGGGCTCGGGTATTGCCCAAGTATTTGCACAGTCAGGTTATACCGTCCTGCTCCATGATACGGAAGAGGAGCAGATTCATCGAGCCATTTCCTCTATGACCAAACAACTGACGAAACGAGCAGAAAAAGGAAAGCTGGCACATCAGGCAGTCCGTGATATTACACAGCGACTGGCTGTTTCAACAGATTTAAAGGATGTACAGCAGACGCATTTAGTGATTGAAGCCGCATCTGAACAAATGAAGATCAAAAAACAAATCTTTGAAACCCTCGATCAATTTGCACCTGATGACACGATATTTGCGACAAATACGTCTTCCTTGTCGATCACAGAATTAGCAGCCGTGACGAAACGGCCTGAGAAAGTGATCGGCATGCATTTTATGAATCCAGTTCCCGTGATGAAACTTGTGGAAGTAATCCGTGCGCTACAAACGGATGATGCCACGTACCAATTTGTTTTTGACACCGCAAAGACATTAGACAAAACCCCAATAGAAGTGGAAGACTTCCCTGGGTTTGTGTCAAACCGTATTTTGATGCCGATGATCAATGAAGCCATTTATACCCTTTATGAAGGCGTCGCAGATGTAGAAAGTATTGACGGCATCATGACGCTTGGAATGAACCATCCAATGGGCCCGCTTCGTCTCGCCGACCTCATCGGGCTCGATACTTGTTTATTTATTATGAATACCCTTCACGAGGGTCTTGGAGATAGCAAATATCGACCTTGTCCTCTTTTGAAAAAATACGTGAACGCAGGCTGGCTGGGCAAAAAGACAAAGAGAGGTTTTTACACTTACCACGACCACTCATAGGGGGAGTCAAGATGGATGTGTTGCTGACAGAAAAACAACGTCTTTGGAGAAAACGAGTAGCAGAATTTGCACGCCAGCATGTATTCCCTGAAATAGAAGCGATGGAACAGGGCGTGTTCCCGAAAACGCTTTTAGCTGAAATGGGTCGGCAAGGCTTTTTAGGCATTCCGATCCCAGATAAGTATCACGGATTAGGGGCAGATTTCACAACCTATATCATGGCGATTCATGAATTTTCCAAAGTAAGTGCAACCATCGGTGTCATTGTATCCGTTCATACATCCGTTGTGACGATGCCGATTTTGGCGTTTGGAACGACTGAACAAAAAGAATCCTACGTTCCCAAGCTTGCGTCCGGGCAGAAGCTGGGCGCCTTTTGTCTAACTGAACCGAAGGCAGGATCAGATGCCTCTAGTATTCAGTTGAAAGCAGAGCGGGCAGACGATCACTATGTGTTAAATGGAACGAAAATTTTTATCACAAGCGGCGGTGAAGCGGAAGTCTATCTTGTATTTGCCGTGACGGACCCTGCTTCTGCTAAGAAAAATATATCAGCGTTCATTGTGGAGAAGGGGACACCAGGATTTACGATCGGAAAAGATGAGAAGAAAATGGGCCTGCATGGATCAAAAACAGTCACACTTCATTTTGACGGTGTTCGAATTCCAAAAAAACAGCTGCTCGGCGCAGAAGGAGAAGGCTTTCGGATTGCCATGTCTAGCTTAAATGCGGGGAGAATTGGCATTGCGGCTCAAAGCCTTGGTATTGCAGAAGCCGCATTAGCTGAGGCGGTCACGTATTTAAAGCAGCATCCAGCTGGCCTTGAAACGACCATTCGGTTGGGCGATCTGGGCACCAAGCTGGAAGCGGCAAAACTTCTTGTCTATCAAGCGGCTTCTTATAAAGAGGCCAATCGCCCTGTCACGAAGGAAGCGTCGATGGCGAAGTTATTTGCATCTAAAACAGCGGTTGATATTAGTACAGAAGTCATCCATTTGCTTGGTCTAGCTGGTTACACGAAGCAATACCGAGCAGAGCAGTACTTTCGTGATGCGAAAATTTGTGAGATTTATGAAGGAACAAGTGAAATACAAAGGCTGGTTATTTGTAAACAGCTAATATGAAGTGAGGTGGCTCATGATGCAGTTCCAATTAAGTGACGAACACGAAATGATACAAAAAATGGTGAGAGACTTTGCGAAAAATGAAGTGGAGCCAACAGCAGCAGAGCGAGATGAAACAGAATCGTATGATCCCGCTATTTTTCGTCAAATGGCGGAGCTTGGTTTAACGGGAATCCCTTGGCCAGAAGAAAATGGGGGGATTGGTAGTGATTATTTGGCCTATGTCATAGCGGTTGAAGAGCTCTCACGAGTGTGCGCCTCAACAGGCGTCACCCTATCTGCTCACACATCACTCGCCTCATGGCCAATCTATACATTCGGAACAGATGAGCAAAAGGAGACGTATTTAAAGCCGCTTGCAGAGGGACAGAAGATCGGCGCATACGCACTGACCGAGAGCGGATCGGGCTCAGATGCCGGCGGAATGAAAACAACAGCAGTAAAAGCAGGGAATGAATACGTCTTGAACGGGGCAAAGATTTTTATTACCAATGGAGGCATTGCGGATTATTATATTGTGTTTGCCGTTACCGACCAAGATCCTTCATCCCGTAATACAACCGCTTTTATAGTAGAAAAAGAGACGCAAGGCTTCTCAATCGGCAAAAAAGAAAGCAAACTGGGCATCCGCTCATCGCCAACGACAGAAATCATCTTTGAAGACTGTCGTATACCCGAAAGGAACCGGCTTGGTCAAGAAGGCGAAGGTTTTAAGATAGCGATGATGACACTTGACGGCGGCAGAAACGGTATTGCCGCACAAGCTGTTGGTATTGCTCAAGGTGCTCTGGATGCAGCAGTCAATTACGCAAAGGAGCGCAAACAATTTGGTAAACCAATCATTCAGCAGCAAGGCATTGCTTTTAAGTTAGCGGATATGGCAACGGCAATTGAGGCCTCAAGACTGCTCACCTATCAGGCAGCATGGCTTGAAACGAAAGGGCTTCCGTATGGGAAAGAATCAGCTATGTCCAAGCTCTTTGCCGGTGATACAGCCATGAAGGTGACGACAGTAGCCGTACAAATCTTCGGCGGATACGGCTATACAAAGGATTACCCAGTCGAACGATACATGCGTGATGCGAAAATCACTCAAATCTATGAAGGTACACAAGAAATCCAGCGGCTGGTCATCTCACGGAAACTGCTAGATATGTAGAAACCAAGTAAAGACCACCTGATATGAGGTGGTCTGTTTTTGTATCAAATGTGAAATCTCTCCCATATGATCTCATATCACCTGATCACTATGGTAAAATTGGGAAAAGAACCAAAATGGAGGTTATCATGATGAACACAACATTTATTGGCATTTTAGGAATCGTCACGATGATCATATGGATTATGGTCTCCACAGAGCTTTCAAAGTCTCCAAAAAGGAAGGAAGAAAAAGAAAACAGCCGCAGAAAACTCATTGTACTCGTGTCTGCGGGCACTTTATTCACCGTACCTTTGGTTTTTTCACTCATTCAGAATATCCAGGTGTAACATATCCATTCGACTAAACCGCTGCTGTCTGTTTTAATTTCACCCATTTGAAAAAAACAAAACGGACAAGCGGTCCCATAATCAACATTTGCAAAGGGAACGCCAACATGACATTATGACCGAAAATCGTTAAGTAATCAGATAGAATCGATTGTGTTTGAAATCCTGTGCTGATGCTTTGAACGACATATCCGCATAAAGACATGAGACACACCATCCCAAACACGATAAAGATAGAAAGAGTGAGAATAAAATAGATTTTCTTGCCTTTTGGGGCAAAACGGCTGGCTGCTTTTTTTGCTGAAGGCCCAACAATAAACATCTCAATCAACAACGTGATGGCAAAACCGATCACATAGGTGAGTACACCTTCTAACCATGTCATATGTCCAAGCCGTCCATTTAGAAATAGGTTATAAAAGAACATCACTGAAAACATACAAAAACACATCAAGACACCAAATTGTATATCTTCTTTTTTTGTCATTGGCAATTCGATCAACCTTTCAAAATTAGTCTATTTATTATAGATTTCTGTTTCAATTCGTCGTAAGTGAACATTTTGTGAAGGAATAATTCCCCTTTTTTAAGAAGAGTAAATGGCTTTGTATTCATCAAAAGAGAAGACAAAAAAGCATGCAAAATGTGTGCTCCACACATGAATTGCGCCAATTCGGCACAAATGATTGACCGCTAGAGGCTCCTCTTGTGAAAAAATCAAAAATTAACATCAATAAAGGTGGCATAAACTCCCCTAATTTGTTTATAATGAGAGGTATGGTTTGTCGTAAGAATAAGGTATAAATACTTATTATTTCACTGATAAATGGATACATACATGTAATAGAAAGGGAGTGTCTGACCTTGAGTTTGAAAGAATACTCACAGGAACAGCTCAAACAAATGTCTTTAGTTGAACTTGCTTATGAAATTTTCAGAGACAGCAAAACGCCGATTACGTTTTCCGAGTTAATAGATGAAATGGTCCGTTTGCAAGGGATACAAAAATCTGATCTTGATGATCGACTTGCTCAATTTTATACAGACTTAAATATAGATGGCCGCTTTATTTCGTTAGGTGATCAGAGATGGGGACTTCGCAGCTGGTATCCAGTTGATCAAATCGAAGAAGAAGTTCAGCCAGCTGTGAAAACAAAAGCGAAAAAGAAAAAAACAAAAGCTGCTGTCGTTGAAGAAGATTTCGATGATATTGAAGAGGAAGAAGAAATCGACGAGCTTGAAGAAGATCTTGATCTTGTTGAAGACGACGAGGACCTTGACCTAGATGATGAAGAAATCGATGAAGAGATAGAAGAGTTCGACGAAGATGATGATGAAGATGATGACGGCTTAACGGAAATTGATGAAGACGATTTAGACGATGATGAGGAAGACAAATAACCCTCACAAACCGGTCCTGAAAACAGGACAAAACCGTCTTGACTTTCCAGAGCGAACTATGTAGTATGTATTTTGGGCTCTCTAAAAAAGAGTACGTAAAGATACGTTCATTTACGCTCCCTTTCATTTATTTGAAAGGGAGCTTTCTTATTTTTCAAGAGATTTAGGGATACACTCTAAAAGGATGAAGCTATGCATGTCTAGTCATGCAAGGGTAAAAAAGAGAGGAGCATACGAAATGACAAAGTATATTTTTGTAACAGGAGGAGTTGTTTCCTCACTTGGAAAAGGGATCACGGCTGCATCGTTAGGCCGCCTTCTGAAAAATAGAGGGATGGATGTCACCATTCAAAAGTTTGATCCATATATCAACGTAGACCCAGGGACAATGAGTCCATATCAGCACGGTGAGGTATTTGTCACAGACGACGGTGCTGAAACAGATCTTGACTTAGGTCACTACGAGCGCTTCATTGATATTAACTTGAATAAATACAGCAACGTCACAACTGGTAAAATCTATTCTACAGTCCTGAAAAAAGAGCGCCGCGGCGACTATTTAGGTGGAACCGTACAGGTCATTCCCCATATTACAAATGAAATCAAAGACCGTGTGTACCGTGCAGGGAAAGAAACGGGTGCAGATGTTGTCATTACAGAAATCGGTGGAACAGTTGGAGATATCGAATCCCTTCCATTCCTAGAAGCGATTCGTCAAATGAAGAGTGACATCGGCCGTGAAAACGTGATGTACATTCATTGTACCCTTGTTCCTTACATCCGTGCTGCAGGCGAACTGAAAACAAAACCAACACAGCATAGTGTAAAAGAACTTCGTAGTCTAGGTATTCAGCCAAATGTCATTGTGGTCAGAACTGAAATGCCATTGGCACAAGACATGAAGGACAAAATTGCGCTATTCTGTGATATTGATACGAAAGCAGTCATCGAATGTCAGGATGCAGATACCCTTTATTCGATTCCGCTTGATTTACAAAAGCAAGGATTAGACAAGCTTGTATGTGAGCACATGAAGCTTGACTGTCAAGATGCGGACATGACGGAGTGGACGGCGCTTGTTGATAAAGTGCAAAACCTTTCAAAACAAGTCACAATTGGTCTTGTAGGGAAATATGTTGAGCTGCAAGATGCATACATTTCTGTCGTTGAATCACTTCGTCATGCGGGCTATGCATTTGATGCGGATGTTCAAATCAAATGGATCAACGCAGAAGAAGTCACAGCAGAAAATATGGCTGATTTCGCTCAAGATGTAGACGGCATTATTGTTCCTGGAGGCTTCGGAGACCGCGGAGTAGAAGGGAAAATCATTGCAACACAATATGCGCGCGAAAACAAAGTGCCATTCTTCGGAATTTGCTTAGGTATGCAAGTCGCATCTATCGAATATGCGAGAAACGTACTAGGTTTAGAGGGAGCGCATTCCGCTGAAATTGATCCAGAAACAGCATTCCCAATCATCGACCTTCTTCCAGAACAGAAGGATGTAGATGACTTAGGTGGAACACTTCGCCTCGGCCTATACCCTTGTAAATTAAACGAAGACTCAAAAGCATTTGCTGCATACAATGACGAAGTCGTGTACGAACGCCACCGTCATCGCTATGAGTTTAATAACGAATTCAGACAGCAAATGGAAGCAGCAGGTTTTGTCTTCTCTGGTACAAGCCCAGACGGACGCCTTGTTGAAATCATTGAACTGAAGGATCACCCATGGTTCCTTGCTTCTCAGTTCCACCCAGAATTCATTTCAAGACCGACAAGACCACAGCCGTTATTTAGAGATTTCGTTGGTGCTTCACTACAGGCATCTGAATCAAAATAAAACAAAAAACTGCCGAGAATATCATCTTCTCGGCAGTCAGGCTGTCGAGAAAATCTCGACAGCTTTATTTTTTTCCTTAAAATTTACATCTCCTCATTTTATAATAGAGAAAAGCCCACTAAAGGAAGGTGTTTTTCTCATGTTCCACACTAGAAATTCTTCTCAGCACGAAGCCGAATTTGTATTACTAGATCAACTGGTCGAAGAGGATCACCTGCTTCGTAAAATTGATCAGTACATTGATTTTTCATTTATCGTAGATAAAGTAAGACCGTATTATAGCGAGAATAAAGGTCGTCCTTCTCTTGATCCACTTATTTTGTTCAAAATGATGTTTATCGGATACCTGTACGGTATCCGTTCTGAAAGACAACTTGAAAAAGAAATTTACTATAACATGGCGTATAGATGGTTTTTAGGTTTGAACATCAATGACCCCGTTCCTCATCACTCGACCATTAGCTGGAATCGTCGTACTCGATTCAAAGATACAACGATTTTTCAAGACATTTTCGACGAGATTGTGCTTCAAGCTATCAATCATGATATGGTAGGAGGCCGCGTTCTTTTTACTGATTCAACTCATCTTAAAGCCAATGCCAATAAACATAAATATATGAGAAAAACGATTGAACAAGATACCCAGAACTATATAAATGATTTAGAAGAAGCGATCCAAGAAGATCGGGTGGCACACGGAAAAAAGCCCTTAAAGGTAAAAGAGGAGGTGAAAACGGAAAAAGACATTCGTCAAAGTACGACTGATCCTGAAAGTGGCTATCTTTATCGTGAAAACAAACCGGAAGGCTTTTTCTACCTAGACCACCGTACAACGGATATGAAGTACAATATCATCACGGATGCCCACATCACGCCCGGTAATGTCCATGATTCTGTTCCGTATCTTGATCGGTTGGATCACCAAATCGCACGATTTGGTTTTCAAGTAGAAGCTGTTGCCCTTGATTCTGGTTATTTGACGACCCCAATCTGTAAAGGTTTATCAGATCGCCGTATTTTTGGTGTCATCGCACATAGACGCTTTCATCCAACAAGAGGTTTATTTGAGAAGTGGAAATTCAAGTATGACTCTGAACATGATCATTACATATGCCCAAATGGTGAGAAGCTATTATATACAACAACTGATCGAAAGGGTTATCGATTCTACAAATCAGATCCTAAAAAATGTGCATCGTGTTCTTTCCTTGAAAGATGCACAAGGTCGAAAAATCATCAAAAAGTCATCTCAAGACACATATGGGAAGAACATAAAGAAAAGATCAGACAAAATCGTCTATCTGTCTCTGGAAAAGAGCTATATAAAAAAAGAAAAGAAAAAATAGAGCGAAGCTTTGCAGATTCAAAACAACTGCACGGGCTTCGCTACTGCCGGTTGAGGGGAAAACAAAATGTGAGTGAGCAAGTTCTTCTCACAGCTGCCTGTCAGAACATGAAGAAGATTGCCACACATCTAGCGAAGCTAGGTTAGGTGTGTGGGAGGCCTTTTTCATTCAATCTCATCCATCATCATTACGATGAAAATAAAAAAGATTGTAGAAAAACATGAGTTTCTCTACAATCTGACTGCCGAGAATATCATCTTCTCGGCAGTTTTTTTATTCATATTCCTCAACGATTTCTTTCACAGTAAACGATAGAGCATGGTAGACATATAAGCAGGTCATCAGTGCAGGATAGCCGAACCTTGTTCCATCTTCAGCAGGCACAAGTGGTTTTTTGAGCTGAAAATCAATGTGGACATCACAATGCTCTTCAATGAATGACGTCTCCTTTTGTGCAGGACCGACCCCAACAATAGGTGTACCTTGTTCGTGAAGCTCTTTGACAAGGGATTGAATCTCTTGATCTTCTGGATCTGAATAAAATAAAAGCACCCTGTCACTTGGATGAAGTAAGCTGCGCTCCTTTTGATCCAGCGGCAGAACCTTCGCACCCGGAAACGGCTCCTTGCTCTCAGATGCCTCTAAGGCTACAGCCGCCAGTTCATTCTTGCCATGAAAATACACGGCATGTCCACTGACAACGGCCTGAGCAAGAAGGCGTGCACCGTCTTCGATCGCTTCGGCCTGCTTATCTCCAATACGTGAAAAAATACCTGATAATTGGGTAGTGAAAATTTTTAACAAGACTCATTTCCTCCTTCTGTCAGATCATTTTATAATAGAATATAAAGAGAATATTAGGAAAAATGCTCAGAAAATGTCGTAAAGTAAACTATTATAATTAAAGGAAATGTGAAAATCAAACAGAATTATTTAACAACAGCTCTTTTTATGGCGAAAAATGAAAGCAATGGGGTGTAACAGATGAATGAGAAAATTTTAATTGTCGATGATCAGTACGGTATTAGAATATTGCTGAATGAAGTGTTTCATAAAGAAGGCTATCAAACCTTTCAAGCCGCTAACGGACTACAGGCATTAGATATTGTGAAAAACCATAGACCAAACCTCGTCCTGCTTGATATGAAGATTCCCGGAATGGATGGCATTGAGATTTTAAAACGCATGAAATTAATTGATGAAGACATCCGCGTGATCATTATGACAGCTTATGGCGAACTAGATATGATTCAAGAGTCTAAAGAGCTAGGTGCATTAACGCATTTTGCTAAACCATTTGATATTGATGAAATCCGTGATGCAGTCAAAGAATACTTGCCGCTCGAAACAAATGGCTAGATGGAAATGATTGAATCAAGTCATTCTGTTGCCGATTTGTCGAATAATTGGTATTCTAGATAAGAAGAAGAAAGCGATCTGACTTTGAAAGTTTACATATGGCGAGAAATTCTGGTCATGCTAGGGTGGAGAGCTTTTTTTAGTAAGCAAATTAGCTACATAGGGAGGATTTTTCATCATGCCTTTAGTTTCAATGACAGAAATGTTGAAAGACGCAAAGGAAAAAGGTTACGCTGTTGGACAGTTTAACTTAAATAACTTAGAATTCACGCAAGCGATTTTACAAGCTGCTGAAGAAGAGAAATCTCCAGTTATCTTAGGAGTATCTGAAGGAGCAGGACGCTACATGGGCGGCTTCAAAACAGTTGTCGCAATGGTAAAAGCGTTAATCGAAGAATATAATGTAACAGTTCCTGTTGCGATTCATTTAGATCACGGTTCAAGCTTTGAATCTTGTGCAAAAGCCATTCATGCAGGATTTACTTCTGTGATGATTGATGCTTCTCACCATCCATTTGATGAGAACGTAGCGACAACTGCAAAAGTAGTTGAGCTTGCACATTTCCACGGTGTATCTGTAGAAGCTGAGCTTGGAACGGTTGGTGGACAAGAAGACGACGTCATCGCTGAGGGCGTTATTTATGCTGATCCAAAAGAGTGCCAAGAGCTTGTAGAACGTACTGGTATTGACTGCCTTGCGCCTGCACTAGGTTCAGTTCATGGTCCATACAAAGGTGAACCAAACCTTGGTTTCGCTGAAATGGAAGAAATTGGTAAAACAACTGGACTTCCACTTGTTCTTCACGGCGGAACAGGTATCCCAACTGCTGACATCAAGCGTGCGATTTCACTTGGTACAGCAAAAATCAATGTAAACACTGAAAACCAAATTGCTTCTGCGAAAGCAGTTCGCGAAACACTTGCTGCAAAAACAGAAGAGTATGATCCACGTAAATATCTTGGACCAGCTCGTGAAGCAATTAAAGCGACTGTTATCGGCAAAATGCGTGAATTTGGTTCTTCTAACCAAGCATAATTTGATGAGAACCGAAAGCCGCCTGAGTCACAGGCGGTTTTCTCCATATCTTGAGAAAGCGCAATCAAATTTACATTTCAGACAATTTATTGATAGGAGAGTGGCACAGTTATGTTATTTTTCGTAGACACAGCGAATATCGCAGATATCAAAGAGGCACACGAGCTTGGCATTTTAGCAGGCGTGACAACAAACCCTAGTTTAGTAGCGAAAGAAAAGGACGTATCGTTCCACGACCGCCTTCGTGAAATCACTGACGTGGTATCAGGTTCAGTTAGTGCGGAAGTCATTTCCCTCAAAGCAGAAGAAATGATCGAAGAAGGAAAAGAGCTGGCTGCTATTGCACCAAATATCACAGTGAAAATCCCAATGACAACAGACGGTCTTAAAGCAGTCAAAGCGTTAACAGACCTTGGAATTAAAACAAACGTCACGTTGATTTTTAGTGCAAACCAGGCACTTCTTGCAGCTAGAGCTGGTGCGACGTATGTCTCTCCATTCCTCGGCCGCTTAGATGACATTGGCCAAAATGGTCTTGATCTCATTAGTGAAGTGAAAACCATTTTTGATGTTCATGGATTAGATACACAAATCATTGCTGCATCCATTCGTCACCCGCAGCATGTGACAGAAGCTGCGCTTAGAGGTGCTCATATCGGCACAATGCCGCTGAAAGTCATCAAGCAGCTGACAAAACACCCATTAACGGATGCAGGCATTGAGCAATTTTTAGCAGACTGGAATAAATAAGTGATTGTGGCAGACGGATACGCATCCGTTTGCCGCAGTTTTCCTTAAATACGCTAAGAAATGTTTTGTGCAAAGAAGAGAACATCACAGCCTCGCAAAGCTTCGATTATTTTTCTTCCGACAAATTTCGTTTAACCTGTATTCTTTCTCTTGATATTGGCTAAATTTTGGACAAGACCTTTTAAAGCGCGACATCCACAAACAGTATAACTCCAACAGTGATCTTCTTTAAGAAGGGAGACAAATATGGAAAAGTTAAACATTGCCGGCGGTGACCCCTTGCGCGGGACCGTACATATTAGTGGTGCGAAAAATAGTGCTGTGGCACTGATTCCTGCCACGATTCTCGCTGATTCTCCAGTAACCATTGAAGGCCTTCCGCATATTTCAGATATTGACACATTACGAGATCTGTTAGAAGAGATTGGCGGAAAGGTCACGTTTGAAAAAGGTGAGATGGTTGTCAATCCTGCCTCCATGATCAGTATGCCGCTTCCTAATGGGAAAGTGAAGAAACTACGAGCATCCTATTATTTAATGGGTGCTATGCTCGGTAGATTTAAGCAGGCTGTCATTGGATTGCCAGGGGGATGTCACTTAGGACCTAGACCGATCGATCAGCATATCAAAGGCTTTGAAGCACTTGGAGCCGAGGTGACAAACGAACAGGGTGCGATTTATTTGCGCGCTGAAAAATTAGTCGGAGCCCGTATTTATCTTGATGTTGTCAGTGTAGGTGCGACCATCAACATCATGCTGGCAGCCGTACTGGCTGAAGGGAAAACAGTGATTGAAAATGCCGCAAAAGAACCCGAAATTATTGATGTAGCGACACTGCTTGCAAGCATGGGAGCTAAAATCAAAGGTGCGGGGACGGATGTGATTCGGATCGAAGGTGTGGAATCTCTTCATGGCTGCAGGCATTCCATCATCCCTGACCGCATAGAAGCAGGTACATTTTTAATTGCAGGTGCAGCGATGGGTGATGAAGTTGTGCTTGATAATGTGATCCCAACTCATTTAGAATCAATTACGGCGAAACTTAGAGAGATGGGATTCACAATTGAAACAAGCAACGATCAAATGCTGATCGTTGGCAGGAATGAAGGACTCAAGCCTGTCGATATCAAAACCCTTGTGTATCCGGGCTTTCCGACCGATCTTCAACAGCCGATGACGGCTTTGTTAACAAAGGCGAAAGGCACGAGTGTCGTGACAGATACCATTTACTCTGCCCGCTTTAAACACATTGACGAATTGCGTCGAATGGGTGCTAATATGAAGGTGGAAGGAAGATCTGCCATTATTACAGGTCAAACGCAGCTTCAAGGTGCAAAGGTCAAAGCAAGTGATCTGCGAGCAGGTGCTTGTCTCGTTGTTGCAGGGTTAATGGCAGACGGTGTGACTGAAATCACAGGGCTTGAACATATAGACAGAGGATATAGTATGCTTGAGGAGAAGCTTGAAGGCTTGGGTGCAACCATCTGGCGTGAAAAGCTGAGTGACCAAGAAATAGAAGAACTTCAAAATTCATAAGGCTTTGACTGTGAGAGGAGATTTGGACAAAAATGGAAAGAAGTTTATCGATGGAACTAGTACGGGTGACAGAAGCAGCTGCATTAAAATCTGCTCGTTGGATGGGTAGAGGTTTAAAAGACGAAGCGGATGATGCTGCAACAAGTGCCATGCGTGATGTATTTGATACGATTCCGATGAAGGGAACTGTGGTCATCGGCGAGGGAGAAATGGACGAAGCGCCAATGCTTTATATTGGGGAAAAGCTTGGAAACGGATATGGACCTCGCGTGGATGTCGCTGTTGATCCATTGGAAGGAACAAATATTGTGGCAAGCGGCGGCTGGAATGCTTTAGCTGTTATCGCTGTTGCAGATCATGGCAACTTGCTGAATGCACCTGATATGTACATGGATAAGATCGCAGTAGGTCCAGAAGCGGTAGGCTGCATCGACATTGAAGCGCCTGTCATTGACAATCTTCGTGCTGTTGCAAAAGCGAAAAACAAAGATATTGAAGATGTTGTTGCGACAATTTTAAACAGAGAGCGACATGAAAAGATCATTGCTGAGCTGAGAGAAGCTGGAGCAAGAATCAAGCTGATCGATGATGGTGACGTTGCAGGAGCCATTAATACAGCATTTGATCACACAGGTGTTGATATTCTATTTGGTTCAGGTGGAGCGCCTGAAGGTGTCCTTTCTGCTGTTGCGTTAAAAGCACTTGGTGGAGAAATCCACGGTAAGCTTCTTCCACAAAGTGAAGAAGAGCTGAGACGCTGTGAGAAAATGGGACTGGATGTTGGAAAAGTCCTCAGAATGGAAGACCTCGTGAAAGGCGATGACGCCATTTTTGCAGCGACAGGTGTAACAGATGGCGAGTTATTAAAAGGTGTTCAATTTAAAGGCTCTGTTGGAACAACACATAGTGTTGTCATGCGTGCGAAATCAGGTACTGTTCGATTCGTCGATGGCAGACACAGTTTAAAGAAAAAACCGAATCTTGTCATTCGTCCGTAATCTGAAAGCGGGTATTCTTTACCCGCTTTTCATATAGGTGTCAAATATATATCATTTTCTTTTTAAAGTTGAATATTCCCTGCAAATGAGGTAAAACTAAAGAGTGCTGCGAAATTTTCTGCGAATTTACTTCTTTTAAGCTTCAACAAGTTTAAATACTGCCGCATCATGACGATATACTCATTATCCTTCTCTATGTTGACAAAGCTCAATTTCACATTGTTCCTATCTTTACGATAAAACGAGTGGGAGCGTTACCATGAGAGCGAGGTCATTCCAACAAAAACGGAATTAAAAGCTAATCAAATACAATGGTCATGCATTTGTAATGAAATACATTGACTAGAAAAGTGTGGTGTCCATATTGAAAGATGTTTCGATTTCATCTTTGGAAAATATGAAATTAAAAGAGCTGTATGAGTTAGCAAAAAAGTACAAAATCTCTTATTACAGCAAACTAACAAAAAAAGAATTAATTTTTGCCATCTTAAAGGCGAATGCTGAGCAAGAGGATCTCTTATTTATGGAAGGGGTTCTAGAAATTATTCAGTCAGAGGGATTTGGTTTCTTAAGACCAATTAACTACTCCCCAAGTTCTGAAGACATTTATATTTCAGCTTCACAAATCAGACGCTTTGATTTAAGAAATGGTGATAAGGTGTCTGGAAAGGTACGACCTCCAAAAGAGAATGAACGCTACTATGGCCTCCTTCATGTCGAAGCGGTAAATGGGGACGACCCAGAATCAGCTAAGGAACGTGTTCACTTTCCTGCACTCACGCCGCTATTCCCTGATCGTCAAATGATTCTTGAAACACAGCCTAATCACCTGTCTACTAGAATTATGGATATGATGGCGCCAGTTGGGTTTGGGCAACGTGGTTTAATTGTTGCACCGCCTAAGGCTGGGAAAACCATTTTGCTCAAAGAAATTGCCAACAGCATCTCTGAAAATCATCCAGAGGCAGAACTGATTGTTCTTCTTATTGACGAACGTCCAGAGGAAGTAACAGATATCGAACGTTCTGTTGCAGGGGATGTCGTTAGTTCAACCTTTGACGAAGTACCGGAAAACCACATTAAAGTAGCAGAGCTTGTATTAGAGCGTGCGATGCGTCTAGTTGAACATAAAAAAGATGTCATCATCTTAATGGACAGCATCACAAGGCTTGCTCGTGCATACAACCTTGTCATCCCGCCAAGCGGCCGAACGCTTTCCGGCGGTATTGATCCAGCGGCTTTCCACCGTCCAAAACGCTTCTTTGGTGCTGCGCGTAACATCGAAGAAGGTGGGAGCTTGACCATTTTAGCTACTGCACTTGTTGATACGGGATCACGTATGGACGATGTGATTTATGAAGAGTTTAAAGGAACAGGAAACATGGAGCTCCATTTAGATCGTTCTCTTGCAGAAAGAAGAATTTTCCCAGCCATCGACATTCGTCGTTCCGGTACAAGAAAAGAAGAACTGCTTGTGCCTAAAGAACATCTTGATCGTCTATGGGCGATGAGAAAATCAATGTCAGATACACCTGATTTCGCTGAGAAATTCATGCGCAAAATGAGAAAAACAAAGACAAACCAAGAATTTTTCGATATTTTAACGCAAGAGTGGAAACAAGCAAATATGTCTGCATCAAGAAGATAGCTTCCTGAAAAAATACATTTGCAATCATAGACTCACACTGTTATAATTTTATCATGTGCGTTTCAGAATTTATTCTGAGATATTAACTCTGTTTCCGAATTGGATTCAGGGCGGAAGGAGATGACAGTAGATGAAAACAGGAATTCATCCTAACTACAAAAAAGCTACAGTCAAATGCGCTTGTGGAAATGAGTTTGAAACTGGATCAGTAAAAGAAGAGGTACGCATCGAGATTTGCTCTGAGTGCCATCCTTTCTATACAGGCCGTCAAAAATTCGCTTCTGCTGATGGACGTGTTGACCGCTTTAACAAAAAATACGGTCTTAAGTAATAATAGATACAATAAACAGGCAGGAATCCGTTCTTGCCTGTTTTTTTACGTGGATTGATGGAACTTTAAAACGGGGGAGAAGACCTTATGTATGTGATGAAACAAAGCGGTTGGCTTGAAGTCATCTGCGGAAGTATGTTTTCTGGAAAGTCGGAAGAATTGATTCGGAGAGCCAAAAGAGCCACCTTTGCCAAACAAGAAGTAAAAATATTCAAACCAGCGATTGATAACCGGTATAGCACAAGCTCAGTTGTGTCACATAACGGTTCATCCGTCGATGGGATTGCAGTAACCTCACCAAAAGACATAATAACGCACATATCAGAACGAACCGATGTCATTGGCATTGATGAGGTGCAATTTTTTGATGAGACAATCATTGATATTGTCACTCAGTTGGCTGATAAAGGCTACCGAGTCATTGTTGCAGGCCTTGATCAAGACTTCAGAGGAGAGCCATTTGGTGTTGTTCCGCATTTAATGGCATGTGCAGAGCTTGTAACAAAACTTCAGGCAGTTTGTTCGGTATGCGGCTCCCCAGCGAGTAGAACACAACGCTTGATCGACGGTAAACCCGCATCCTATGATGATCCCATTATTTTAGTAGGTGCGCAGGAATCATACGAAGCACGATGCAGACATCACCATGAAGTACCAAAACTAGATGTTGGTACAACACTTGACAATTAAAAAAATAGCAAATGCCGCTGTGTTTCGTTTTTCGAGTTTTTGGCTGAACACCCATCATTTGTACTTAAATAAATTAAATAACGCTACGAAAAAATTATCTAATTTTCAACGCTTGCGTTTTGGTATAAGCAGGCATAAAATGACTAACTGTAGTGTAAAGCATTTAAACGAAAAGTTCGATTTCTTGTCATAATTTTTTTGATTAAGGATTTTTCTCCTTGATCGTTCTTTGTATTAATAGTTCACTTTATTTATATTTTAGAAAGAGGGTAGTTTTTGATGAACAACGTGAAGAAAACAAAAGAAGGGTACCTCGAAACCACTTTGACAGGTAAAGATGTATTATCGATTCCAACGTTGAACAAAGGCGTTGCTTTCTCTGAAGAAGAAAGACAAGAGCTTGGACTAGAAGGATTACTTCCTCCAACTGTTCTGACTTTAGAACAGCAAGCAGAGAGAGCATACAAGCAATTTCTAGCTCAGCCAGATCGTCTTCGTCAAAACGTATACTTAAGTGATTTGCAAAACCGTAACGAAGTATTATTCTATAAGCTTCTAACGGACAAGCTTCGTGAAATGCTTCCTGTTGTTTACACACCAACTGTTGGTGAAGCGATTCAAGAATACAGCCATGAATACAGAAGACCTCATGGTGTCTACCTTTCAATCGACAACATTGACGGCATTGAGAAAGCATTTGAAAACTTACATGCAACAGCAGGCGACATCGACCTCATCGTAGCAACTGACTCTGAGAGTATTCTTGGAATTGGTGACTGGGGTGTTGGTGGTATCAACATCGCAATTGGTAAATTAGCTGTTTACACGGCTGCAGCAGGGATTGATCCAAGCCGCGTGATTCCAGTTGTATTAGATGTTGGAACTAACAATGAAAAACTATTAAATGATCCATTGTACATCGGGAACCACCACAAACGTGTACAAGGTGAAAAATACGAGGAGTTCATTGATGCGTATGTCAAAGCAGCACTTAAATTCTTCCCGAAAGCATTGCTTCACTGGGAAGACCTTGGAAACAAAAATGCGCGTAACATCATGAAAAAATACAACGACAACATCTTAACATTTAATGATGATATCCAAGGTACTGGTGCCATTACTTTAGCGGGTGTTCTTGCAGCTGTCAAGAAAACTGGTACTCAATTGAAAGATCACCGTGTGATGATTTTCGGAGCTGGATCAGCTGGAATCGGAATCGCCGATCAAATGCGTGACACAATGGTTCTTGAAGGTCTAAGTGAAGAAGAAGCAAACAATGCATTCTGGACGTTAGACTACAGAGGATTGCTAACAGATCAGTTTGAAGATGAAGTGCTTGATTTCCAAAAACCATACCTTCGTTCTTCTGATGAAGTAGAAGGCTGGGCTCGTGATGAAAAAGGACAAATCTCATTTGCTGAAGCTGTTCGCAAGGTGAAGCCAACCATTCTTATTGGTACATCAGGTCAAGGTGGCGCATTCACTGAAGAAATTATTAAAGAAATCGCAGCTCATACAGAGCGTCCAGTGATCATGCCGATGTCTAACCCAACTCCACTTGCTGAAGCAGTACCGGAAGATCTATTCAAATGGACAGACGGTCGTGCGCTTGTTGCAACTGGAAGCCCATTCGAAAATGTCGAGTATAACGGAATTGAACATGAAATCGGACAATCAAACAATGCGTTCGTTTTCCCTGGACTTGGTCTTGGTTCAATCGTAACGGAATCAAAAATTATCACAAAAGGCATGTTCGTTGCTTCTGCAAATGCGATCGCTGAAATGGTTGATCATGAAAAACCAGGCGCTGGACTGCTTCCAAGCATTGATAAATTGCAAGAAGTATCAATCAAGGTAGCTGTTGAAGTAGCAAAAGCAGCAATTAAAGATGGTGTCGCAAGAAGAACACCTGACAACATCGAACAAGCTGTGAAAGATGCTATGTGGATTCCTGAATATAAAAAAATTGTAAGAGCATAATAAAATGTGTAACGCGGCATTGTTTCGGGTAATGTAAGCAATGCCGCTATAAAATAAGAAACATGTAAAGGATTCAAGGAGGAATAGTAAGATGGACTTTTTAAATATTTTGATCCTCCTAGCACCGATTTTTTTCGTTATCGCGCTGGGTTGGTTCGCAGGGAACTTCGGCAGCTATGACGCTAAATCTGCAAAAGGTGTAAGTACACTTGTTACAAAGTATGCTTTGCCAGCGCACTTTATCGCCAGCATTCTGTCAACACCAAAAGATAAATTCTATAGTCAAATTCCATTTTTCGTTGCATTGATTCTCGGAATCGTAGGCTTTTATATCATTATCCTTTTAGTTACGAAATTTGCTTTTAAATATGATTTAACAGATTCATCTGTTTTCTCATTAAACTCAGCACAACCGACCTTTGCATTTATGGGGATTCCGGTCTTGGGCAGTTTATTTGGGGCTCAAGAAGTTGCAATTCCGATTGCTATTACCGGAATAGTTGTAAATGCATTGCTTGATCCAATTGCTATTATTGTGTCAACTGTCGGTGAAAAAACAAAAGGAAAAGCCAAAGACGGCGAAAGTTTCCTAAAAATGACGACGAAAGCGATTTTGCACGGTTTATCAGAGCCGCTTGCGCTTGCACCGTTAGCAAGTATCATTCTTGTTCTTTTAGGATTTAAACTTCCTGAAATCGGACATGAAATGCTAGAGGAAATTGGAAGTGTGACATCAGGGGTTGCGCTCTTTGCAGTCGGTGTCACAGTCGGTATCCGCAAAATTAAACTGAGCTTACCAGCTTTCAGTATCGCATTGCTCAAAGTAGCTGTACAACCGTTACTTATGTATTTTATCGCCATTCTTATGGGTCTTTCGGCGGATGAAATTACAAAAGCTGTATTGCTTGTTGCCTTCCCAGGTTCAGCTGTTGCGGCCATGATCGCCACTCGATTTGAGAAACAGGAAGCAGAAACAGCATCGGCATTTGTGATCAGTGCGATCATGTCACTCATTACATTACCGATCATTATTGCACTTACCGTATAATATAGTAGAAAGGCTGCCTTATAGGCAGCCTCAGACTGTAGACAAAGGGCTAAAATGTACTTTATTTTAGCCCTTTGTCTTCTTTTCAGCGTGAAAGAAAACCTTTGCAGTCTAGGAAGGACGAGCACTGGAGCGGAGCGAATTTGATATTCGTGAGCACCAGCGCGCAGGACTGACAACGAATGCGAGGGTTTGTCTTCACGCTAAGGCTGCCTCGTTAGGTAGCCTTTCTTAGCGAAATGAATGAAACAGAGGGAAGAGCACACGCTTTTTTTTCATTTCGGGGTGTGCCTTTTCCTTTTCTTCTTCTTTTGATGGTTTTGGTTTTGTCAATGTGGCTGTGAGGCGTTCTAATTTTGCAGTTAATTCTTCAATTTCTCTTCTGTGCTGGAGGAGCTGGTAGGAAACGCCTTCATCTGCTTTCTTAGCGAGTTTCCGTTCTATTTCTTGGAAACGGGCTTCAATATGACTGACATGTGATTGCTCTTGAAGGAGCTGTTTCACTTGTTCTTCTAAGGCTTCTATCCGTTTTGATGAGTCAGAAGTTTCTACAGCAGGTGATAATTGCTGGGCGGTTTCTTCATGGATCGGCAGTCTAATGTCATGGAGAATCACACCTTCGTTCATTTGGTGTTGGACCTCTTTGAGCAGCTGGACAATGTCATCATGAAATTCGTAATGTCCAAGTTCATTCCGGGCGACAGGGATGTTGAGCTGTTTGACCCAGCGCTGAATGGTTTTTGAAGATACACCAATTTCCTTTGCAACCTCATTTGTATTCAAACCAAATGCCCTCCCTTTTTTCAATTACAAGTACCATTCTCTTTCGTGAGCATCCGTTCCTTCACGTTAGACAAAACAAGTAACCAATCGCCAAAGATCGTGTTTTCTAGTGAAAAATTGCAGAAAATCAATTGTTTTGGAAATTTTTTTGACTGTCATACCCCGCTATACTATAATTAGACTGTTACGCACAAAACAGAGGTGAAGACCATGTTAGACCGTTTAAAATCAATTGAAGAACGCTATGAAAAGCTAAATGAATATTTAAGTGACCCTGAAGTGGTGAACGACCCTAAGAAGCTTCGTGAATATTCGAAAGAACAATCTGATATTCAAGAAACTGTTGAGGTATATAGACAATATCGTGCGGCATATGATCAGCTAAGTGATGCGAAAGCCATGCTGGAAGATAAGCTCGATGCCGATATGCGCGACATGGTCAAAGAAGAAATTTCAGAGCTCACAGAGGAAACAGAACGTTTAGAAGACGAGCTGAAAATCTTGCTCATCCCGAAAGATCCGAATGACGATAAGAACGTTATTGTGGAGGTTCGTGGTGCAGCGGGCGGAGAAGAGGCTGCGCTGTTTGCAGGAAACCTGTACCGTATGTACAGCCGTTATGCTGAAATGCAAGGCTGGAAAACGGAAGTCATGGAAGCGAGTGTCACTGGAACTGGCGGTTATAAGGAGATCATCTTTATGATTAGCGGTAAAGGTGCATATTCTAAACTAAAGTTTGAAAACGGTGCACACCGCGTGCAGCGTGTTCCTGAAACTGAGTCAGGCGGCCGTATTCATACATCAACAGCGACAGTTGCTGTATTACCAGAGGCTGAGGAAGTTGAAATTGATATTCACGAAAAAGATATTCGTGTGGATACATTCGCATCAAGCGGACCAGGGGGACAAAGTGTTAATACCACAATGTCTGCTGTTCGTTTAACTCACCTGCCAACAGGTGTAGTGGTTTCCTGTCAGGATGAGAAATCACAAATCAAAAACAAAGAAAAAGCGATGAAAGTTTTGCGTGCGAGAATTTATGATAAATTCCAGCGTGAAGCACAAGCTGAATATGACCAAACCCGTAAATCTGCTGTTGGAACAGGGGATCGTTCAGAGCGTATCCGTACGTACAATTTCCCGCAAAACCGCGTGACGGACCACCGTATCGGATTGACGATTCAAAAGCTTGATCAAATTTTAGAAGGAAAACTTGACGAGGTCATTGATGCATTAATTATGGAAGACCAAGCAAGAAAACTTCAAAATGCAAAATAAAGAGCGAACGATCTTTGAAGCCCTTAAATGGGCTTCTTCTTTGTTAACGGAAGCGGGCAGAGACCAAAACGCAGCAGAGTTAATGTTGATGCATGTGCTTGGATGGAGCAGAAGTGAACTTCTTGCCCGTTTTCATGATCCACTGCCAGAGGAGCAAGATTCTCAATTCAGCAAGTTCGTCGCACAGCACAAACGTGGAGTGCCTGTGCAGCATTTAACGGGTGTTGAATTTTTTTATGGGCGTCCTTTTGAGGTAAACAAACACGTTCTGATTCCTCGTCCTGAAACGGAGGAAGTGGTGCTGGCGGCATTAAACATGATGAATCGTGTGTTTCCTGATGATCAGCCGCTCAAAGCTGTTGATGTTGGAACAGGTAGCGGTGCAATTGCGATTACGTTAGCTCTTGAAAAAGAATCTCTCACTGTGATAGCGACGGATATTTCACATGAAGCACTTGAAGTAGCAAAGCGAAATCAAGAAGCGCTTGGTGCAGACGTTCATTTTGTCCAAGGGGATTTACTTGAACCGATTATAGCTCAAGGCATCAAAGTTGATGTGTTTATTTCCAATCCGCCTTATATTGCGGCAGAAGAAATGGATGGTTTATCAGAGGTTGTCACAAAGCATGAACCTGTCAATGCGCTGACAGATGGGCGTGATGGCCTGTGGTTTTATGAGCGTATCGCCTGTGATCTCCACAAAGTACTTCATCAGCAAGCAGTGGTTGTCCTTGAAATAGGACATACACAAGCACAAGATGTAAAAGCGCTTCTTTTGCAGGCGTTCCCTTCAGCTGATGTTCATATCATCAAGGATATCAACGGAAAGGATCGAGCGGTTTGCGCACACATTCAAAACGGAAGTCCGGCTGAATAAAGTCGGACTATTTTATTATGTAAAGATGAAACTTATGGTAAAAGGGAAACGTATATATAGAAGAATGAACATTCTGATCATGATTTTTTACATAAATTTGTTTTGAAGGAGCGAATGGTGTGAACAGAAGGTATGCGATGGTGTTGGTCATCGTCAGTGTACTATTGATTGTGAGTGCTTGCGGTAAACCAAGCTTTAAAAAAGAAGCAGCAGCATTTGGGGAAAACTATAAAAAAGCACAATACACAGTGAATCGGACGGATGACCTATCTGACATGAAGGAGAAGTTGAAGGATTATTTAACCGAGCATGAATATCAAGAATATACAGAAGACAGTATGTTTCCAAGTGTATTAGAAGCAGCAAAAGATCAAGATTGTCAAATTAAACTGAAAAAAATTACGTTTACACCTTCAGATGAAAGCGATGACAGGATTGAATTTGACTATGAAATGATCATTCAATTTATTGACCATAAAGGAAAGGTCAAAAAGGAAATTGAGAAAAAAGGTGCAATGACAGTTATCAAAACAGATTCTGGATTAAAAATCAGCCGAGATTGGGATGGAAGACTGTACCCGTCCGATTACCAATCCTCACTAAAAAGCCGTTCATAAGTTGTCGAATGGCTTTTTTGCATGCAGAAAAAACATTGATTCGCTCACCTCATGTAGTTGTTTTTTACTCATAATCTATTAAAAAAATCATTTTTGCTGTTTACGAGATGCGTTTCCTGGACACAATGTTTGTAGCGAAGAGAAAAAAGTGGGGGGAACACATTATGTTCAAAAGTAAAATGATGATTTGTCTTTATATGTTTCTATTATTATGTGGTGCTTTTGCAAACCTTGGAAAAGAGGAGACGGCGGCTGCTTCTGCCAATCAGCCTGTTGTGATTCCAGATGAAGCCATTCGTTTACGCATTTTAGCCAACAGTGACCAGTCGGCAGATCAAGATGTGAAACGAAGTATTCGAGATGAGGTCAATGCCAATATAACGGAGTGGGTGAAAGACCTCACATCCATTGAAGAAGCTAGACGTGTGATTCGTTCAAAGCTTCCAGACATCAATCGTATTGCCAAAGCAAAATTAAAGGAACAACACATTGATCAATCCGTATCGGTCAGCTTTCAAAAAGCCTCATTTCCAACAAAGCTATATGGCAACTTTGTTTATCCTGCTGGGAAATATGAAGCCATTTTGATTACGTTAGGGGAAGGAGACGGAGCCAATTGGTGGTGTGTGTTATTCCCACCTCTCTGCTTTATCGATTTTTCAAACGGAGAAGCGATCGCCTCACCAGAAGGAGATGATAAAGAGCAGGTAGCCGCAGAGCCATCAAATGAATCTGTCAATGAAGTGGTAAAAGAAGAAGAGACGGGTGAAGTGAAATTCTTTCTGTTCGAATGGGTCTCTAGTCTTTTCTCTTAAAAAAGGTCTAAATCTGTTTTTGCCTCATAGAGTTGAAGTAAGAGAACAAAAAGAGGTGAAAGCATGTATTATCAATTAAGAATAGCGACAGAAGAAGATGCCCCGGCCATTAATGCTTTTCTTGAAAAAGGCCAAGCGAAAGGCGGGGTGACGATTGCAGAGCGTACGTCATTTGTGGTCATGGAAGATGCAGACGGTGAGCTTGCAGGCTGTTTAGGTCTTGAACGACTAAATGAACAAGAAGGATTGCTAAGATCACTTGTGATATCAGATAAACTTGGTCAGGGGCATATCGTTTCTCTGTTCCAAAGTGTTCAAACGCTAGGGGAAAAGCAAGGTGTGGACACCTTTTATGTTGTAGCCAATCACTCCTCTTCGCATGATTTTTTAGCGCTGATGGGCTTTACGCCTATAGAGGAAATCCCAGAAAGTGTGTGGGTATCTGCGCATGCAAAAGAGTCGTTGGGAAAAGAGCAGGCGGTTGTGCTGCAAAAAACAGCGAGTTAATCACAAAACACCGGACTTATTCACATACTTATCCACTGTAAAACAAGCGTTATCCACAAATTGTGGACAACGCTTGTTTTATTTAGCATCATCTTTTATACTTTCAAAAGGATAATTGAGATATATCAACAGTTTTATCTTTTTTAAAAGGAGTTTGTATGATGTTAAATACAAAAAGGTGGTCTGTGGATTTAAAAAAGGATTTATCCACATACTATCCACAAATTGAACAAGCAGCTCTGTTGTTGCGGCAGAATGAAGTGGTCGCTTTTCCGACAGAAACGGTGTATGGACTAGGGGCAAATGCAAAAGAGACAGAGGCTGTGAAGAAAATTTATGAAGCGAAAGGACGCCCAAGTGATAATCCGTTGATTGTTCATATTGCGGACGTTCAACAGCTTCACGAATTTGCGAAAATAGAAAATGAAAAAGTAACAGCGCTGATGGATGCCTTTTGGCCAGGCGCTCTCACCATTGTTCTACCTTGTAAGCCGGGCACATTATCAAAGCAGGTGACGGCAGGTTTAACGACAGTAGGCGTAAGAATGCCTGATCATCCTGTTGCGCTTGAACTCATTCGAGCAGCTGGTCTGCCAATTGCCGCGCCTAGTGCCAACCGTTCGGGAAAACCGTCGCCGACACTTGCGGATCATGTCGCGAGTGATCTTGATGGGAAAATTGCTGGCATTGTCGATGGTGGTTCAACAGGTATTGGCGTGGAGTCAACGGTTGTATCCTGTATAGACGAGATTCCAGTGATCTTAAGGCCGGGGGGTATTACAAAAGAAGCGTTAGAAGAGGTCGTAGGAAGAGTCAACATGGATCTAGGGCTGACGAAAAAGGATGAGGCGCCAGTATCGCCGGGAATGAAATACACACATTATGCACCTGAAGCACAAATGTATATATTTCATGGAAGTGATGAAGACATGCAGCTGCATATTCAGAAGTACCGAGCTGAAGGGCTAAAAGTAGGTGTGCTGACGACAGAAGAAAAGAAGGAATGGTTTGCGGCAGATGTTATCTTTAGCTGTGGATGGAGAGAAAAGCCTGAAACGGTTGCGGCAAACTTATATCGTGTGCTGAGACAATTTGATGAAACGGATGTAGACTTGATCATTTCAGAAGCCTTCTCAGAGCAAGGAGTTGGTTCTGCGATCATGAACCGTCTGCAAAAAGCGGCAGGAGGGCGCACTCTCTCTTCATTCAAATAGTTCTAACCTCTCTTGGACAAACATAGGTTAAAGGAGAATGCGTGTCCAAGGGGGATTTACATGAATGAACTAGCTGGCGAATTGCTGACACTCAGTATCATGGCTTTTGCACTTGGAATGGATGCCTTTTCGGTTGGACTCGGCATGGGGATGATTCAGCTGAGATTCCGCCAGATCCTTTATATTGGACTTGTCATTGGGATATTTCATATGTTTATGCCTCTTTTTGGCATGCTAACAGGTCAGCTTTTATCTGGCTGGCTTGGGCTCCTAGCAACCTATATAGGCGGGGCGCTGCTTTTGGTGCTGGGTCTGCAAATGATCATCGCTTCTATCCGAAAAGAAGATAAGCCATTTATCGCACCTGTTGGGGCCGGTCTCGTTCTTTTTGCAACAAGTGTGAGTTTAGATAGTTTTTCCGTTGGCTTAAGCCTGGGGATTTACGGTTCTCGGGTGTTGATGACCATTTTATTGTTTGGCTTTTTTAGTATGATGCTCACATGGCTTGGATTATTACTCGGTAAACAGGTTCGGTCATGGGTAGGTTCATACAGCGGGGCGCTTGGCGGATTGATTTTACTAGCCTTTGGAATCAAATTATTATTTCCGCTCTAGCCAGTCTCCTTACATAACATGTAGAATGAAATGCTATATAATAGAAGAAAAGGAGGTCGAAAGATGAATATCTTATTTGTTTGTACGGGAAATACTTGCAGAAGTCCGATGGCTCAAGCCCTTTTTTCCTCCATTGCAGATGAAAAAGGCTTACAGGTCACTGTAAAATCAGCGGGCATCTTCGCCTCTGATGCAGGGAAGGCTTCTCCTCAAGCAGTCGAAGCATTATTTGAGAAAAGCATTCCACTGAATCACTCATCGTCTAAACTAACAGAAGAACTTCTTCATGAAGCAGATTATGTCTTCACCATGACGATTCAGCATAAGCAGTTGATTGTGGAGCAATATGCTCATGTGAAAGACAAGGTCTTCACTCTAAAAGAATTTGCGACAGGATCAGAAGGTGACGTGTCGGATCCATTTGGAGGGAGTCTCTCCATTTATCAGGAGACACGAGATGAACTAGAAACGCTATTGTATCAACTTGCTAAAAAGCTTAAACAGGATCACAAATCCTCATAAATGGACAACCTGTAAAACCGTTGCGTAAACGGTTTTTCTGCTTTTGTTTGCAAATGACTAGGCAGAGGTTAAAATATAACTGTAAATAAAGAATGAATGTAAGACATGACAGATTAACTCACCCTTAGGAGGAATTGCCCGATGAAAGTAGCCATTGCATCCGATCACGGCGGAACGAATATTCGTGAAGAAATCAAACAACTAATGGATGAATTAAAGATTGAATACATTGATATGGGTTGTGAATGTGGATCAGGTTCTGTAGACTACCCTGACTATGCTTTTCCTGTAGCCAATATGGTGGCAAACGGGGAAGTCGATCGAGGCATTTTGATTTGCGGGACAGGTATCGGAATGAGCATTTCAGCAAACAAAGTGAAAGGCATCCGCTGTGCACTGGCGCATGATACATTCAGTGCAAAGGCGACGAGAGAACATAACGATACAAATGTTCTTGCGATGGGAGAACGAGTCATTGGACCAGGATTGGCAAGAGAGATTGCTCACATTTGGCTGACAACAGAATTTACTGCAGGACGTCATGCTGTGCGGATTGGTAAAATCGCTGATTACGAAGAAAAGCACCTGTAAGGAGCGCTTAACATGAACATTGGTCAAGATTGGCTTGAAATGTTAAAAGAGTTTCATCAAACAGTTGAACTGCGAGCCGGCCACATTTTAGTGATTGGCTGCAGTACGTCAGAAGTGGCTGGCGAGCACATTGGGACAGCGGGAAGTGAGCAAATTGCTGAAGCTATTTATCAAGAGCTCGATCAACTGAGACGCGAAACAGGAATCGAATTGGCCTTCCAATGCTGCGAGCATTTGAATCGTGCCCTCGTTGTGGAAGAAGAGGTGGCGTACCGGCTTAACTTAGAAATTGTAGCGGCAGTACCTGTCCGTAAGGCGGGTGGTTCTATGGCGGCTCATGCGTATCAGCAAATGGAACACCCTGTGCTGGTTGAATCCATTTCAGCACATGCAGGGATTGATATCGGTGATACATTAATCGGCATGCACTTAAAGCGGGTAGCCGTACCGGTCCGTCTCAGCCGTCATCAATTAGGACAAGCACATGTGACGTTTGCAAAAACTCGTCCAAAGCTGATTGGCGGAGAACGAGCCGTTTATACAAGATCATAGTTCGGATATATTTCTAATATAATGTTGAATGATGAAGACGCTCCACCCCTTGAATATTCGGGTTTTCATAAAAAAGAAGTCGATTTCCCAAAAAAAACTTTTACATTTTACTCAAAAACCGTGTACAATGAGATGGTGAAAACATCGAATGGAAATAGATTGGAGAGGATTTCGCTGATGAAACATTTACCTGAGCAAGACGCACAAGTATTCAAAGCAATTCAACTAGAGCGGAAACGCCAGCAGGACAAAATCGAATTAATTGCATCAGAAAACTTCGTAAGCGAAGCAGTCATGGAAGCGCAGGGCTCTGTCTTAACAAACAAATATGCAGAAGGTTACCCTGGTAAACGCTACTATGGCGGCTGTGAACATGTAGACGTTGTAGAAGATATCGCACGTGACCGCGCAAAAGAAATTTTTGGCGCTGAGTATGTGAACGTACAGCCTCACTCAGGAGCTCAAGCGAATATGGCCGTATACTTTACAATCCTTGAGCATGGCGATACAGTGCTAGGCATGAACTTATCACATGGCGGGCATTTAACACATGGAAGCCCTGTAAACTTTAGCGGCGTACAGTACAACTTTGTAGAATACGGTGTAGATAAAGAAACACAACATATCGACTACCAAGATGTGCTTGAAAAAGCACGTGAGCATAAGCCGAAACTAATCGTAGCGGGGGCAAGTGCTTACCCACGTCAAATTGATTTCAAAAAGTTCCGTGAAATTGCCGATGAAGTCGGTGCTTACTTTATGGTGGACATGGCTCACATCGCGGGTCTTGTTGCAGCAGGTCTTCATCCAAATCCAGTTCCTTACGCTGATTTTGTGACAACGACAACTCACAAAACATTGCGCGGACCTCGCGGCGGAATGATTCTATGCCGTGAAGAGTTTGGTAAAAAGATCGACAAATCGATCTTCCCTGGTATTCAAGGTGGACCACTCATGCATGTGATCTCTGCAAAAGCTGTTTCTTTCGGTGAAGTATTGAACGGAGATTTCAAAACATATGCACAAAACGTGATTGATAACGCAAAACAACTAGCTGAAACACTTTTATCTGAGGATATTCAGCTTGTATCTGGTGGAACAGATAACCATCTTGTTCTCATCGACTTGCGCTCTCTTGGCATTACGGGGAAAATTGCAGAAAATGTTCTTGATGAAATTGGTATCACGGTGAACAAAAATGCAATTCCATATGATCCAGAGAAACCATTTGTTACTAGTGGTGTACGTGTAGGTACAGCAGCAGTGACAAGCCGTGGCTTCGATCAAGAAGCGATGAAAGAAGTCGGTTCCATTATTGCGCTTGCTCTGAAACATCATGAAGATGAAGCGAAATTAGAAGAGGCGAAAAAGCGTGTATCTGATCTGACAGCTCGTTTCCCTCTATATCAAGAATTAGATTATTAAGATGCAGACCCATTTGCCTATTTTTGGCATGTGGGTTTTTTTTTGTAGGATTTGCGAATCATATTGAAAGATGATGTCTTTTTATGTAGAATTGTAGGAAGTGTGCAAAGTTCACCGGAAGATGACAGAAAAGGAGTTGTAGCAAGCAATGGCAAAGGTTTATGTATTTGATCACCCGCTTATTCAGCACAAACTTACATATATTCGTGACGTTCATACAGGAACAAAAGAATTTAGAGAGCTAGTGGATGAAGTCGCAACATTAATGGCATTTGAAATCACAAGAGACTTACCGCTTGAAGAGGTAGATGTAGAAACACCTGTACAAGTCGCTAAATCAAACGTGATCTCAGGTAAAAAACTCGGAGTTGTGCCGATTTTAAGAGCAGGTCTTGGAATGGTAGACGGGATTTTGAAACTCATTCCAGCTGCCAAAGTGGGACATGTCGGTTTATACCGTGATCCGAAGACATTAAAGCCTGTTGAATATTATGTGAAGCTTCCATCTGATGTGGAAGAGCGTGAATTTATCGTAGTAGACCCAATGCTTGCAACGGGCGGATCAGCAGTAGAAGCATTAAACAGCTTGAAAAAACGCGGTGCGAAAAACATCCGCTTCATGTGTCTGATTGCTGCGCCAGAAGGTGTAGAAGAAATGCAAAAACATCATCCAGATGTTGATATCTACATTGCAGCATTAGATGAGAAGTTAAACGAAAAAGGTTACATCATCCCAGGTCTTGGTGATGCTGGTGACCGTATGTATGGAACAAAATAAGAATGATTCATGAAAAGCCCACATGCAAACGTGCATGTGGGCTTTTTTGAAAAATATGACAAACGGTTGATATCGTTCTTAGAAAAATCAATGTATACTGAACATTAGCAGTTTTTTTGAATGAATGTCACAACTCTCCTAAAGTTTGATGAAATTGTGAACATTTTGTGTGCTCTCTCATTATAGAAAAGTTTTTTAACTTTCAACGGATTGACACATCATAGACGCTATTGTATGCTAAACGAGGGTATTATGGTAAGGTTTTCATAGCCTATAGCACTCTACTAATCCTCATTGTGAACCCTTTAATAATCAGGGTTTGTATCAGCGAATGAAGCAGAATCCCATAGATCTAAAGATTTCAAGTCTGATTGCACAATTAGACCGATGGGTGATTGATTTTTTTCAAACAGGACGGCTTATCATAAGCGTCTTCTACGCAGTTTTCATCACCATTTATCACCTTTTTTACAATATTTTTCATCGGGAGTCAGATGAATGAACGATCCAAACGTCATTTTCCGCAGACAGAGTAAATATATGTTCTATTTATTGGCAATTTTTGTGTTTGGCTATGCCATGCCTGGTTTTAAACCACTGTTTCTTGGTTTCATTATCGGCACAATTTTTGCTTTCTTTAATTTATTCCTGCTTATTCGGAGAATGCATGCTTTTGATCGAGCAGTTAAAAAAGGAAAATCTATTCGTTCAATGGGAAGTACAGCCAGGTGGGCCAACGCAATTCTCGCAGTAGCGATTGCTTGGCGTTACCCTAACGAAGTTCATCTGGCAGGTGTTGTTATAGGATTAATGACAATATATCCTGTCATTATGATAGATTCCTTCATTCAACTTAAACGTTCTACTATGGAAGAGAGGTGAATACTCTTTGGGTCACAGTTCAAAAACTACAGAATTTTTAGGGTTAACGTTCAACTTATCCAATGTTCTCATGATTACGATTGCTAGTATCATCGTTCTTCTCATAGCGGTGCTGACTACTCGTGTTCTGGCTATTCGTCCGACAAAGGCGCAGAACTTCATGGAATGGATTGTTGATTTTGTTCGAAATATCATAGGTAGTTCGATGGACATGAAAACAGGAGCCCCATTTCTAGCGCTTGGCGTTACATTACTCATGTACATATTTGTTTCAAACATGCTTGGACTGCCATTCTCGATTACGGTCGATCACAATTTATGGTGGAAATCACCAACTGCTGATCCTGCAATCACAATGACACTAGCGGTTATGGTCATGGGATTGACACACTACTATGGTGTTAAAGCAAAAGGAGTCAAGGAATATACAAAAGACTACTTTAGACCAATCCCACTTTTAGTACCGCTGAAAATCATTGAAGAATTTGCAAACACGTTAACACTTGGTTTGCGTCTTTATGGAAATATTTTCGCTGGAGAGATTCTTCTTGGTTTACTTGCAGGACTTGCAACTAATTTCTACACGCAAAACATTGCACTAGGTATTGTTGGTACATTAGGTGCCATCGTGCCAATGATTGTATGGCAGGCATTCAGTTTGTTTGTCGGAACCATCCAGGCATTTATCTTCACCATGCTGACAATGGTGTATATCTCCCATAAAGTCAGCGACGAACACTAAAAAATTGAGAGTCCAAAATGGACGTTATTTTAAAGGAGGAGCTTTTTAATGAATTTAATAGCAGCAGCAATTGCAATCGGTTTAGGAGCACTAGGAGCAGGTATTGGTAACGGTCTAATCGTATCTAAAACAGTTGAAGGAATCGCTCGTCAGCCAGAAGCTGGTAGAGAACTAAGAACACTTATGTTCATCGGGGTAGCTTTAGTTGAGGCACTTCCAATTATCGCTGTCGTTATCGCATTCTTGGCATTCTTTGGTTAATATGTGAGAAGCGTTCTAATATGAATTTTAATGGCGAAGATCAGATTAGTTCGAAACTTCGCCATTCCTTTATGTTTTGTTTCTTAACATATTATTTAAAGAAGGGAGTTGCCGTACTAAATGTCTCAGTTACCAGTGGTTTTAGGAGCAGGGGGCTTAAGTTTTAACGCTGGGGATATGTTGTTCCAGCTAATCGCTATGCTCATCCTGCTTGCACTTTTAAAGAAATTTGCGCTTAAGCCTTTATTAGGGATTATGAAACAGCGTGAAGATTATATAGGAAATGAAATTTCAAGTGCTGAAGAAAAGCACGTTCAAGCTGAAAAGCTTCTTGAAGAACAACGTGTCTTATTGAAAGAAGCACGCGAAGAATCACATACACTCATCGAAAATGCGAAAAAGATTGGTGAGAAACAAAAAGAAGACATCATTCAAGCAGCACGTCAAGAATCAGAACGCTTGAAAGAGTCTGCTAGAACTGAAATCGTGAAAGAAAAAGAACAAGCTGTGGCTGCACTGCGCGAGCAAGTTGCATCACTTTCTGTATTAATTGCTTCTAAAGTGATTGAAAAAGAACTTGATGAGCAAGCACAAGAGAAATTGATCCAAGAGTATCTTAAAGAGGCAGGCGAAAGCCGATGAGCGTGACTATTGTCTCTAAGCGTTACGCTTCTGCTCTTTTTGACATCGTTCTTGCTTCTTCGGCAGTAGACGAAACTGAAAAAGAGCTGAATGAGATCAAAAAAGTTCTCAAGGCTGACCAAGAATTAAATGACTTTCTTGTTCATCCGAAGATTACGGCAGACAAAAAGAAACATCTGATTGCAGAAGCTTTCAAAGGTGTTTCGACATATGTTTTGCACACAATGTATTTACTGATTGACCGCGGACGCACGAATATTTTTCCTGAAATGGCGTCTGAGTTTGTGAAACTTGCAAACCGTACGAAACAAATAGACGATGCGATCGTGTATTCAGTGAAACCGCTCAGCGGAGCTGAAATTCAATCTTTATCTGAAGTATTTGCCAAAAAAGCCGGAGTCACATCACTGCGTGTAGAAAACGTGATTGACAAGGATCTAATAGGCGGAGTGAAAATCCGTATCGGAAACCGCATTTATGACGGCAGTGTCAGCGGAAAGCTTTCCCGCATTGAACGTCAGCTTGCAGGCGAAAATCGTTAGAAGGGGTGAAACCTTAGTGAGTATCAAAGCTGAAGAGATTAGCGCGCTGATAAAGCAGCAAATCCAAAACTATCAATCTGAAATTGAAGTAAAAGATGTCGGTACAGTCATTCAAGTAGGGGACGGTATCGCGCGTGTACATGGCCTTGACAACATTATGGCAGGAGAGCTTGTTGAGTTCTCTAACGGTGTAATGGGTATGGCTCAAAACCTTGAGGAGTCTAACGTAGGTATCGTAATCTTAGGACCTTACAAAGATATCCGTGAAGGTGACGACGTAAAACGTACAGGTCGTATCATGGAGGTTCCAGTAGGAGAAGAGTTAATCGGACGTATTGTGAACCCACTTGGTCAGCCTGTTGATGGACTAGGTCCAATTTTAACAAGCAAAACACGTCCAATCGAAAGTGAAGCACCAGGCGTTATGGATCGTAAATCGGTACATGAGCCGCTTCAAACGGGAATTAAAGCAATTGATGCCTTGATTCCAATCGGACGCGGACAGCGTGAATTGATCATTGGGGACCGTCAAACAGGTAAAACATCTGTTGCAATCGATACGATCCTGAACCAAAAAGATCAAGACATGATCTGTATCTATGTAGCGATCGGACAAAAAGAATCAACTGTTCGTGGTGTTGTTGAAACACTTCGTAAGCATGGTGCGCTTGACTACACAATCGTTGTCACAGCTTCTGCATCACAGCCAGCCCCACTTCTTTACCTTGCTCCTTATGCAGGTGTAACGATGGGTGAGGAATTCATGTATAACGGCAAGCATGTGCTTGTTGTGTATGATGACCTTTCTAAACAAGCGGCAGCTTACCGTGAGCTTTCATTATTGCTTCGTCGTCCTCCAGGTCGTGAAGCATTCCCTGGTGATGTTTTCTATCTTCACTCTCGTTTATTAGAGCGTGCAGCGAAGCTTAGTGATGAAAAGGGTGGCGGTTCTATCACAGCATTGCCTTTCGTAGAAACGCAAGCTGGTGATATCTCTGCATATATCCCAACAAACGTTATCTCAATCACAGATGGACAGATCTTCTTACAATCTGACCTCTTCTTCTCAGGCGTACGTCCAGCGGTAAACGCAGGATTGTCTGTATCTCGTGTAGGTGGTTCTGCACAAATCAAAGCGATGAAAAAGGTAGCAGGTACACTTCGTCTGGATCTTGCTTCTTATCGTGAGCTTGAAGCATTCGCTCAGTTTGGATCTGATCTAGACCAAGCGACTCAAGCCAAATTAAACCGTGGTGCTAGAACAGTTGAAGTCTTAAAACAAGACTTGAACAAGCCGCTGAAAGTTGAAAAACAAGTAGCGATTCTTTATGCACTGACAAGAGGATACTTAGATGATGTAGCGATTGCTGATGTCAAACGCTTTGAAGCTGAGTTATTCATGTACATTGAAGAAAACCATAAAGACTTGTTTGACACAATCTCTCAAACAGGAAACATGCCTGCTGATGAAGAGTGGAAAGCAGCGATCGAAGGCTTTAAACGTACGTTTGCACCAAGCAACTAATTAGTAATCTTTCCGAGAGAAAAAGATTCTCTTTTTCTCTCTTTTCACGTAAATGAACACGGATTCCTGAAAAAAGGTGGTGAAATCTTTGGCCTCATTACGCGATATTAAGTCAAGGATCACGTCAACAAAAAAATCGAGTCAGATCACAAAAGCGATGCAAATGGTATCAGCTGCGAAACTGAATCGTGCTGAAAATAATGCGAAGTCCTTTGTTCCTTATATGGAGAAAATCCAAGAAGTCGTTGCGGCAATCGCAACTGGAACAAGTGCTAAGCACCCAATGCTTCTTTCAAGACCTGTTAAGAAAACAGGGTATCTCGTCATTACATCTGATCGAGGACTTGCAGGACCTTTTAACAGCTCGATTTTACGTGCCGCTTACCAAGCCATTCAATCTCGACATCAATCTGCTGATGAATATGCGGTGATTGTGATTGGTAAAATCGGACGCGACTTCTTCAAAAAGCGTGGTATTCCAGTTATTTCTGAAGTCACAGGGCTTGGAGACGAAGTAGCGTTTGCTGATATTAAAGAATTAGCAAGCAGTACAGTACAAATGTTCTCTGATGAAGCGTTTGATGAGCTTTACATGTTCTATAACCATTTCGTCAGTGCCATTTCACAAGAAGTAACAGAGAAAAAATTATTGCCGCTAACGGACCTTTCGGCCGCAGCGACACCAAATAAACGTTCCGCATCTTATGAGTTTGAGCCTTCTGAAGAAGAAATTCTTGAAGTTCTCCTTCCTCAATATGCAGAGAGTTTGATTTTCGGTGCGCTTCTTGACAGCAAAGCAAGTGAACATGCTGCAAGGATGACAGCAATGAAGAGTGCAACAGACAACGCAAAAGAATTGATCGACAGCCTGACACTCTCTTACAACCGTGCTCGTCAAGCAGCGATTACACAAGAGATTACAGAAATTGTCGGCGGAGCAGCTGCCTTAGAATAGAAATAATTGTCAGGAGGGAATGCAATGAAAACAGGACGCATCAGTCAGATCATGGGACCAGTCGTAGACGTTCGTTTTGAAGACGGTCACTTGCCTGAGATTTATAATGCGATCAAAGTTTCGCATAAAGCGGAAAGCGAAAGTGAAGTTGATATCGACTTAACTTTAGAAGTAGCACTACATTTAGGTGATGATACAGTGAGAACCATCGCAATGGCATCAACAGACGGTGTGAAGCGCGGTATGGAAGCTGTAGACCTTGGAAAACCAATTTCAGTACCAGTTGGTAACGTAACACTTGGACGTGTATTCAACGTACTGGGAGATAACATTGACTTAGATGAGCCACTTGGTGTGGAAGCGCAAAGAGACCCAATCCACAGACAAGCGCCTTCTTTTGATCAACTTTCTACAGAAGTTGAAATTCTTGAAACAGGTATCAAAGTTGTTGACCTTCTTGCTCCTTACATCAAAGGTGGAAAGATCGGTCTATTCGGTGGAGCCGGTGTTGGTAAAACCGTTCTGATTCAAGAATTGATCAACAACATCGCACAAGAACACGGCGGTATTTCTGTATTCGCTGGTGTTGGAGAGCGTACACGTGAAGGAAATGACCTTTACTACGAAATGAAAGATTCTGGCGTTATCGAAAAAACAGCGATGGTCTTCGGCCAAATGAACGAGCCACCAGGTGCACGTATGCGTGTAGCTCTAACTGGTTTGACAATGGCAGAGCATTTCCGTGATGAACAAGGTCAAGACGTATTGTTCTTCATCGATAACATCTATCGTTTTACACAAGCAGGTTCTGAAGTATCAGCCCTTCTTGGACGTATGCCTTCAGCGGTAGGTTATCAGCCAACTCTTGCAACAGAAATGGGTCAGCTTCAAGAGCGTATCACGTCTACAAACGTAGGATCGGTTACATCGATTCAAGCGATCTATGTACCTGCGGATGACTATACAGATCCAGCTCCAGCTACAACGTTCGCTCACCTTGATGCAACGACAAACCTTGAGCGTAAGTTGACAGAGATGGGGATTTACCCAGCGGTAGATCCACTTGCTTCAACATCTCGTGCCCTTGCACCTGAGATTGTTGGCGAAGAGCATTATGCGATCGCGCGTGAAGTTCAGCAAACATTGCAGCGTTATAAAGAATTGCAAGATATCATTGCCATTTTAGGTATGGATGAATTATCTGAGGACGATAAGCTTGTGGTACACAGAGCTCGTCGTGTTCAATTCTTCCTATCTCAAAACTTCCACGTAGCAGAACAGTTCACTGGCCAAAAAGGTTCTTATGTGCCATTACAAGAAACTGTTAAAGGCTTCAAGGAAATCTTATCTGGTAAATACGATCACCTTCCAGAAGATGCATTCCGCTTAGTCGGCCGCATTGAAGAAGTGGTTGAAAAAGCCAAAGAGATGGGTGTAGAGGCCTAATCTGGTCCTTAGGAGGGTAAAAGCATGAAGACCGTTCAAGTCAATATCGTTACTCCCGACGGCCCAGTGTATGAAGCGGATGTGGAAATGGTCAGTGTAAGAGCAGAAAGCGGTGAGCTTGGGATTTTAGCTGGCCACGTTCCAATGGTTGCTCCGCTAAAAATCGGTGCAGTTCGCTTAAAACATAGTGGATCAACTGAATTGGTTGCAGTAAGCGGTGGATTTGTTGAAGTTCGCCCCGAAAAAGTAACCATTCTTGCTCAGGCTGCTGAAACATCAGACAAAGTTGATGTAGATCGTGCAAAATCAGCGAAACAGCGTGCTGAAGAGCATTTGAACCACCCGAATGAAAGTGATGTACGCAGGGCGGAACTCGCATTAAAACGGGCATTAAACCGTTTAAATGTAGCAGGGAAATAAAACAGAAAATCCTTCTTATCACTGTGATAAGAAGGATTTTTTTTAGGATGACATGAGAGATTGATACATCGACACATAAGGATGAGATGCTTGCTTTTCTAGATATAACTGCTCGCAAAATTGCGTACTGCAATGCCATGTTTTATTGTTTCTGCGTAAGCCAAGCGTATATTGGTGCGAAGAGTCCATATAAGGCCGCACGACCCAATCAGCATCTGAATGATGACGGATGATAACCTCTCCTAAATACACACTCATCATCGCTTCTAATGCATCTATTGGCATTTTCCACTCAGCAAAAAGCTGCTGACGGAAGGCATCGAAGTATAATGACTCTAACTGATAAAGGCTTTCCTCTGAGTAATCCAAAGAAATGTTATGAAAATGACACAATTGTGCTAATTCTTCTAGCTGTGTCTGTCTATAATCAAAGTAGAAAGCAATGGCTTCCCATTCATGTTCAAATGAGGGAACCAGTTCTCCGTACAAATCAACAAAGTCAGGAAAAGAATCTTTCAAATATGATCAGCTCCTTCCACCGCAGTATATCATCTCCTTCGCATCAGAATAAGAGGGGATTCACTCTAAATGTAGCTCTTTTTTCCAAATGATTCATCTTTCCGATTTTGGAGGATATAATGAAAGGGAGTTTTCCTTTACAGAAATCAATAAAAGGAGGATTCAAGTGTATGGAAGACGTAGGACAACAAGCAATTGTTAGTATTGTGATCCACCTATTTTTTATCGCCATTACGTGGTGGGCATTGCTTGCGGTGAATATCGATCCACTGATTAAAAAAGGAAAAATTATTCAAGCTAGATTGCTCATGATGCTGATCACGATTGCTATTGCATCGGCAGTCAGCAATTTCTTCCTTGATTATTTAAATTTCTCCAGACAAATCCCTTATATGTTTTAACATAAAAGGTTTGGTCACTGCCTTCTGCGGGAACGTAAAAAGAAGTGTCAAAAATATGGCCTTTGATGACTTTTCCACGTATGCATTGATCTCCTTGCGGCAACACTTGTAGCAAGGGGGAATGACAAGTGAGAAAGTATTTAAAAGGTTGGCCATTATTTGCATTTATTCTTTTTTTTGTTCTGATGATTCAAGGTGTTCGGGCGGAAGAAACGTCCACGCTCGCCCAAATAGCAGAAGGTATGAAAAACCAGCAAATCGAAGTAAGTGGATGGACGCTTCATGCCAAAACAAATATAGACATTTCATCCGAACAATTTTCAAAAAAAGTGAAACGTTTGAAAGACGAACTACGACAGTATGAGTGGACCGAAAAAAAAGAGAAACATATCACCAAAGTCACAGGAATTTACAAAGATGAAAAAAATGATACATTATCGAAAATTTTACTCGTGAAGACCGACACAAAATCAAACCAAAAGTCGTATTTATTATATGAGCAAAAAGGTGCTCACCCACTGAATACTTGGGAGCATACATATGATCAGTTCGTACGTCATGCAAAAAGCATATTACAAGAAAAATTTGTGATTTTTACTTGTCTCGATGGTCATGTAAATGGTATGATGGATGTTGTTTTGCAAAAAAAAGCTGAAATGATAGCAAATGAATTTCAAGCAAAACCTGTTGAGTATCTCGTTGAGTCTAATTTTGTGTCGCTTTCCGCTTACACAGAGAAGTGGGAACAGTTCATTATGACTTCAAATGATAAAATGAATGTTCAAATTGCCATCAGAAGTTCGGAAATGAACGAAAATCATACGATTACGGTTGGCACACCAATCGTAACGACTGAATATTAATATAGAGAATTTGGGACGCGGAGGGGAAGACCTTGGAAAAAATCATCGTCCGCGGCGGTCAAAAGTTAAACGGCACAGTTAAAGTAGAAGGCGCAAAAAATGCCGTTTTACCAGTTATCGCTGCATCTTTGTTAGCAAGTACAGAAAAAAGCGTAATTTGTGATGTACCTACGCTCTCCGATGTATATACAATCAATGAAGTGTTACGTCATTTAGGAGCAGAAGTACATTTTGAAAATAACGAAGTATCAGTAGATGCATCTCATGCACTAGAAACTGAGGCTCCGTTTGAGTACGTCCGTAAAATGAGAGCATCTGTGCTCGTCATGGGACCACTTTTAGCTAGAACAGGTCATGCAAGAGTTGCATTACCTGGTGGTTGTGCGATTGGTTCAAGACCAATTGATCAGCATTTAAAAGGCTTTGAAGCAATGGGAGCTAAAATTCAAGTAGGTAATGGTTTCATCGAGGCTGAAGTAAATGGCCGTTTAAAAGGTGCAAAAATCTATTTGGATTTCCCAAGTGTAGGGGCAACTGAAAACATCATCATGGCAGCAGCATTGGCTGAAGGAACGACGATTTTAGAAAACGTAGCAAAAGAACCTGAAATTGTTGATTTGGCAAACTACATCAATGCCATGGGCGGTAAGGTTCGCGGTGCTGGAACTGGTACAATCAAAATCGAAGGTGTAGAAACACTTCACGGTGCAAAACACAACATCATCCCTGACCGAATTGAAGCTGGTACGTTTATGGTGGCAGCAGCCATTACTGAAGGAAATGTTCTTGTAAAAGGCGCTGTGCCTGAGCACATGACTTCACTTGTGGCGAAAATGGAAGAAATGGGTATTCAGATCATTGAAGAAGAAGAAGGTTTAAGAGTCATTGGACCATCTGAGCTCAAGCCAATCGATCTAAAAACAATGCCGCATCCTGGTTTCCCGACGGATATGCAATCTCAGATGATGGCGCTATTGCTTCGTGCGAACGGAACAAGCATGATCACAGAAACTGTGTTTGAAAATCGTTTTATGCATGCTGAAGAATTCCGCCGCATGAATGGCGATATTAAAATTGAGGGTCGCTCTGTGATAATCAATGGACCTGTTCAACTTCAAGGTGCTGAAGTGGCAGCGACTGATTTAAGAGCAGGAGCAGCACTTGTACTTGCTGGATTAGTGGCAGAAGGTCATACACGTGTCACTGAATTGAAGCATATTGACCGTGGATATGTGAACTTCCACCAAAAACTAGCAGCAATCGGTGCAGACATTGAAAGAGTAAATGATGAATCAGCAGATGTGACACAAGAACAAGTTGTATCAGATCTAAACGCATAATCATAAAAGAAATCAGTGTGTCCATTTGGGCATGCTGATTTTTTTTTAGAATCATAGACTGGTTGCATTTTCAAAAGCTTATCATTAGTGTATCCAATCATTTTAAATTTTATTCATAAAGACGAACAGTAAATCAAATGATGAAGAGCACAAACATATCAGCAAAAGACTTGTCCAATGAATGAAAGAAGCTGTCATATTAGCTTGTCCTTGCCCATAGGATAAAAGAGATTCAATGACAAATGGGGGCAGCCAATATGAAACCAATGATATGGACAATCGCAGGAATTTGCATCATCATTTTAATGATTCCAACCTTACTCGTGTTGCCGACGTTCCAAGGAAAACCAGCAGCCAGCCAACACGTAGCAGCAGAACCATCAGTTAAAAAAGAAGTGAAAGGTTCAGTCAAATTGAAACAATCACCCGTCTCCATTCCCGTCTACCGTTCAGCGCATCAGCAGGTAGAAAACATCCCCTTAGAAGAGTATGTGATCGGTGTCGTCGCTTCTGAAATGCCAGCCGATTTTGAAATAGAGGCGCTCAAGGCACAGGCACTCGCCGCTAGAACGTATATCGTCAGACAAATGATCATTGATAAAACCGTCAAATCTCCACAGGGTTCTCTTGTAGATGACACTCAAATGTTCCAAGTGTACAAAAATAAACAGGAACTGAAGAAAATTTGGGGAAAAGCGTACAATTGGAAATTAAAAAAGGTCACAGAAGCTGTCGCGAGTACACAAGGGAAAGTACTGACGTATGACGAAAAACCAATTGATGCTTCCTTCTTTTCAACAAGTAATGGGAAAACCGAAAATGCAGAAGCTTATTGGAAAAATGAAATCCCTTATTTGAAAAGCGTCTCAAGCAAATGGGACGAAAAATCACCCAAATTCCAAAACAAGAAAACCATCACAGTGAGTGAATTTCAGCAAAAACTGGGTGTGACCCTTGGCCATCAGCAGGTGGGAGAAATTGTAGAACGAACACCAGGCAATCAAGTAGCAAAAGCCGTCATTAACGGAAAAACATTGACGGGCAGAGACATTCGCGAATCATTAGGATTGCACTCTGCAGACTTTATATGGGAACGAAAGGGTCAGCAAATCGTGATTACGACAAAAGGGTATGGCCATGGTGTGGGCATGAGTCAGTATGGTGCACATTATATGGCACAGTCAGGCAAAAAAGTAGAGGCGATCGTGAAACATTATTATCAAGGGATAAAAATTGAATCAGCTGATCGCTTTCTGAACACATATATGGCTAAGAAATAAAAGCAAAGGTGCCTCAAAATGGGGGCATCTTTTTTTTATGTGTGAAGAGGTTTGAACATAATGTGACAAATTGCGACTTAAGACGCACCTCAGGAAATCTTAAACATTTACATCCCGACAAGAACCGATGGCCGATACAAAGCCCCTCGAAAGAATGAGAAAACGTGGGTGACAAAAGAGTCGTTAGGTGAATATATCTAGACATCTGACAGAATTTTAGTGATTTTGATGAAAGAGAAAAAGGGATCGAGTCCTATACCATTCCAAGACAGAATATTTTACGATTAAGATGTTTCAATCAAATACATAAGGAGGAAGGAAAAGCATGTTGAAAAAAGTATTTACACTCGTAACCTTAGCTGTATTGACATTATCAATGTCAATCTCTTCACCAGTATTTGCAGAAGCAGCATCAGCCAAAAAACATAAGAAAGATGTAAGAGTGACGATCTTACTTGATGCAAGTGGAAGTATGGCAAGAAAAGTGGATGGAGAGCGCAAATTCGATTTAGCAAAACAAGAGGTATTTAAATTTGCTCAGTCTCTTCCGAAAGATGCTAAAATCCGTATGAGCTTGTTTGGGTCTGAAGGAAACAACAAAAACTCAGGTAAAGCCCAATCATGTGAAGTCATTAGAGGCGTTTATGGCGTTCAGCCTTATGAAAAGGATAGTTTCGAAAACTCTCTAAACGGTCTTGGACCAAATGGCTGGACACCGATTGCACGTGCTCTTGAAAGTGCAAAGCAAGCGGATAAGCAGCTTCATAAGGGAACAAAACACATTGTGTACTTAATTACTGATGGTGAAGAAACTTGTGGTGGAGATCCAGTGAAAGTAGCGAAAGAGCTTCATAACTCAAAGGGATCTACTGTAGTCAATGTGATTGGATTAGACTTTAACGATGGCTATGAAGGTCAATTGAAGCAAGTAGCTAAAGCTGGTAAAGGTCATTACTACCAAGCAAGCACTGGGAAAGAAATGGGTTCTATCCTTACAGCAGAATCATTAAAACTACACGAATAACTTGCTGAAGAAAAGGGAAACGATTGATTGATGCTTTCGTTTCTCTTTTTCTGTACAAATGAAAAAAAAGGGAGATTTTTTAATGAAAAGAAATATTATATTAACCATTTTAGCGAGTCTTGTTCTGCTTCTTTCTTCACCAGCTCATGCTGTAACGAAAAAGGAGCCTGCTCATGTGGTGATTTTACTTGATTTAAGCGGAAGCATGGCACAATCGGTTGAAGGCGAAAAGAAAATCGATATCGCAAAACGCTCGATCCAAAGTTTCGCCAGTATTTTATCAGAAGATACACAAGTCTTGCTTCGTGTTTTTGGTCATGAAGGAACGAATAAAAATGCAGGAAAAGCCGTTTCTTGTGCAAGTTCCGAAGCAGTTTATGGATTTGGAACATATGAGCAAGCAACCTTTCAACAAGCGCTAAATGTGTATGGTCCAACAGGCTGGACACCACTTGCCAAAGCATTAACTGATACGAAACAAGATTTTGAAGATCACCAAGCTGAAGGAAAAAATATTGTATATGTTGTCAGCGATGGTGAGGAAACATGTGGCGGAAGCCCATCACAAGCAGCGAAGCAGTTACATGAAGAAGGTATTGACACAATCGTCAATATCATTGGCTTCGATGTAAATGAAAAAGAAGCAAAAAGTCTAAAATCTGTTGCCAAAGCTGGTGGTGGACAATATCAACCAGCAGCAAATGCAGAAGAATTAAATCATATTCTTCAAAAAGAAGCGAACTCTTTTGGTCAATAGGATGTGAATAGACAGCTGGGGAGAAACCCCCAGCTGTTTTTTTATTAAGGATCAATTTAAAGTCGTTTCCAATTCATCAATCCGTTTCTCCACGTAGTGCTGATCTTTTCTTGCATGAAAGGTTTCGGCTTTTTCTAATATTGCGGTGGTATTGTATTCTGGAATCTGGGAATAGCTTTCGTAAACTCCTTTTGGTATTAACACGTTTCCTTCAGGCCAATAAACTGCGATATTTCCACGTTTCAGCTCTCCGAATTGAGCAACTCCTTGGTAGGATCCATATTGATTAAAAAGGACAACGGGATCGCCTTCTTGGACGTAAAGCTCTTTCGCATCTTCTTCATTCATCAAGATAGAATGCCGCTTTCCACCATTAAAGGCATCCTTTTCACTGTAAATCATAGAGTTGAATTGCTTGCCTCGTCTTGTCGTGATATTGAAATGCCCCTCAGTTTTTCGATATTGAGGCAGCTGTGCTGGGAGCAGGTGTCCTTTTCCATCCGGTGTTGGACACACCCCATCTTCGCAAAGCCATGCGCCACCCCATTGAAAGACATCCCCTTTATGACGCAAATGCTGGATCCCATCATAGTTCCGATTTGCGATGGCAATCTCACGGCGAATGTCTTCAGCATGGTCAAAATGAATCAGCTTCGCGTCTTCTGGGCGAACTCTTTTTGCTAGGTCAATATAAATGTCCCATTCAGCTCTAGCTTCTTCAATGCGAGGTCCTTCAATTTCCGGACTGAAATACACCATGCGTTCCGTACTGGTTGATGTACCGCCGCCTGGCTGTTCATATCTTGTCATTGCAGGCAGAACAATCACAGTCTCTTCTGCTTCTACCAGTGTAGAGGTGTTCAAAATAATATCTTGATGGACACGGAGTTCAAGTTCGGATAGTGCTTTTTCAATCGCTTCAGGATTTGGCATCGTTTCTAAAAAGTTTCCACCGCTAGTAAACAGCACCTTCAGCTTTTGCGGGTGTTCTTTTGGAAGAGCCATTTTTTCAAATGATTGCCCAATCGTGTCACCATGCCATTTTGGAATATCAAATCCCCATATCTTCTCGATTCTTTTAATATTCTCTTCATCAAAATCACTGCCGGGCAATACGAATGGATCGGCACCCATTTCGCCTGAGCCTTGGACACCGCTATGGCCACGAATAGGCATAACGCCACAATGTTTTCTGCCAATAAATCCGCGTAACATGGCAAGGTTTGCGACTTGAGATATATTATCAGTTGCAAAGCGATGCTGAGTGAGACCCATACTCCAAATAAACACCCCTGAATTGGCATTGGCAAGCAGTACAGCGAATTCCTTCATTCTTTCTTTAGATAAGCCTGACGATGCTTCGAGATCCGACCATTTTAACTGAGTGACATGCTGCTTTACATCTTTTATGCCGGTTGTATGTGCTTGGATAAATTCATGGTCAAGAGCGGAATGAGGCGCTTGCTCTTCCATTTCAAACCAATGTTTGATGACACCATTCATAAACGCAATATCGCCGCCTATATTGACTTGATAAAAATCATCCGCTATTTTTGTGCCGAATAAAGCACTTTCTGGAATAGAAGGGACCCAATATTTTTCCATTGCAGGCTCTTTATATGGATTGATGACAATGATCTTGGTTCCTTTCTTTTTAGCGGCGTACATATATTTAGTCGAAACCGGCTGGTTGTTTGCTGCAACAGAGCCCCAAAATATCAATACATCTGTTCCAATCCAATCAATGTAATTACAGCTGGATGCACCTATACCAAGGGAGCGTTTAAGAGCGGTTTTGCTTGGTGAATGGCAAATACGAGAAGCATTATCGATATGATTTGTTCCAATAAATCGCGCAGCTTTCGCCGCAGTATAGTACACTTCATTTGTAATCCCTCTAGCCGTTAAATAGAAAGCAAGCTGACGTTTATCAATTGATTTGATTTTAGCGGCGATTTGATCTAATGCATTATCCCAAGAAATGCGTGTAAAGGCATTCTCACCTTTTTTTCGAATCAGGGGATAAGGAATACGCCCAAGTTTTCGAAGAGACGTGCTATCCATTTGTTTGAGCCGCTCAATATCTTCGAACCATTTTGGATCAATAGCTGGCATTGTGTTAAGCCGTAGCACATTCAGTCTTGTAGTGCATATATGGGGTCCTGCTAGTGTTTGATCGTATAAACCTGATACACCAAGAGCACAGCCGTCACAAACGCCCTGAGTCAATATACGGTACGCATAAGGGAGATTATCTTTGTTCTCCCATGCCACTTTCATCGTGTCTCGAATGTGTTTCGGTTTTACTTTTCCGAGCCCCATAGGAGCAAAAGAGGCCCATAGCTTTGGTGAGGGTTTTTTGTTGAGTTTAATAGGCCCCTTGTGTTTTGTTTTTCCCATGATATCGTCACCCTCCTATCATTTTGTAAAGCGTTTTCATATCTAAAAATTACCTGTAGATTGTCATTCTGTCAAATTCATATTAAGAGCGGACCGTGACAGAAGAAGGAGCAGTAAGATTTGATTCACGAAGTTGTTTAATATCCTTCCGAATGAGAAGAGATATGATAAACGCAATGAAAAATAGGCCAGAGAAGACCATGAGACTTTGTGTGTAATTGCCTGTAATGTCACGAATAAAGGAGGAAAATAAAGGTCCTGCTAAACCAGCAGCGGCCCAAGCGGTGAGAATATAACCGTGTATGGCACCTAGCTGCTTCGTACCAAATAAATCTCCGATATAGGCTGGAATTGAAGCAAACCCTCCTCCGTAGCACGTATAAATGATCGCCATCACGATTGAAAAGATGAGCGGTTCTTTTAAGTAGGGAAGTAAGGGAAAAGCAATGAGCTGTATAGTAAAGAAAATCGTATACGTATTTGGCCTTCCGATATAATCAGAGAAGGATGCCCATCCGATCCGTCCTAGCCCATTAAAAGCACCTAAAATTCCAACAAGAGTAGCTGCTGCACCCGCCGTGAAACCAACACTTTCTTGAGCAAGCGGTGATGCTACAGAAATAATAGCAATTCCGCATGTGATATTAATAAAGAGCATGACCCACAAATAATAAAAACGCCGTGTTTTAATGGCTTCATTTGCGGTGAGCTGTGATAAATCTTGAGGAATTTTCCTTTGGCTTGTTTTTAGCACGTTAAATTGTTTGACATCATCAGGTGTTGGTGGTGATAAATAAAGAGATGAAACGACCATGATGATAAAATAAGAGATTCCGAGAATATAGAAGGTATTTGCAATATCAACTTTTTCAATGAGAAATTGAATAATGGGACTGCAAATTAGAGAAGCAAATCCAAAACCCATAATGGCTAAACCCGTTGCGAGTCCTCTTCGATCTGGAAACCATTTGACTAATGTTGATACTGGAGCAATATAGCCTACACCTAATCCGATTCCAGCGAGTACACCATAAAATAAATAGAGGAGAGGTAATGAAGACATGTGGACAGCAAACCCTGATCCAGTCATCCCAATGCCGAAGAAAATAGCTGAGAAGAGCCCTGATGCCCTCGGCCCATACTTTTCAACGAAATGCCCCATGAAGGCAGCTGATAAACCTAAAAATAAAATAGCGATGCTAAATGTCAGGCTTATTTCTGTTAATGACCATTGAAAGGTTTGATGTAAAGGATTCGTAAAAACACTCCATGCATAAACAGATCCGATAGATAAATGAATCCCCACAGCACTTGTAGCGATCAGCCAACGATTTTTTGTTTTATTCATTGTGTTCCCTCCATATAAAGCAAACAAAAAGTTTGATAAGATGGAAATATGTTACATTTTTATGACTTTTTAAAATAATATCACAATTCGTCTGGTTCATATAACTAAATTTGTGTTGAAAGGAAGATCAGATCATGAATCCTTCTGTTAAAACGAAACGACGCATACACCAATATCGCAAAGGTCAAATGACATGTAAAACAGATGAAGTTGTAGAAGAATTCCCTTTAACCGTGCTGGTGAATGGTGAAGAGTTTGTCACACTCGTTTGTTCACCCGATCATTTGAAAGAATTGGTAATCGGTTTTTTAGCTTCAGAAGGAGTCATTCGATTTGAAAAAGAGATTAAAAGGTTTACAATAGATGAAAGTATGGGTTTTGCATATGTTGACTTACATCACACAACTCAGTTCCAATCCTCAGATTTTACAAAACGAGTGATCGGATCTTGCTGTGGGAAAGGAAGACATTTTTATTTTCTCCAAGATGTGAAGACGGCAAAAACAGCCATTGACCGAATCAGTATTTCTGCTGAAACTTGTATTCATTTAATGAAATGTTTACAGGAGGAAAGTCAGTTATTTCAACATACTGGTGGTGTCCATAATGCTGGACTGTGTGATACTGAAAAGCTATTCATCACTAGGACGGATATAGGACGGCATAATGCGTTGGATAAAATCTATGGATATTGTTTACTTCATAAAATCCCACTGAGAGATAAAATCCTTGTATTTAGCGGCCGGATATCATCTGAAGTTCTCTTGAAGGCAGCAAAATTAGGAGTATCAATCGTCATATCAAAATCAGCTCCTACTGAGTTAGCACTTAAAATGGCAGAAGAATTAAATATAACAACAGTTGGATTCGTAAGAGGAGAATCTTTTAATATCTATACTCATCATCAGCGTATTACAGAATAGGAGGCTAAGTATGGTCAGTATTTTGGATAAAAGACATCGACCATTGCGCGATTTAAGAATATCCGTAACAGATCGCTGTAATTTTAGATGTACGTACTGTATGCCTGCTGAAATCTTTGGACCAGATTATCCTTTTTTAGATAAAGAAGAGCTGCTTAGCTTCGAGGAAATTGAACGACTTGCTGCGCTTTTTGCAAAGGAATTAGGTGTGGTGAAATTACGTATTACAGGCGGTGAACCTTTAATGCGTAAAGATTTGCCCGTTTTGATAGAAAAACTCGCAAAAATTCCAGGTATTGAAGACATCGCGATGACAACCAATGGAACGCTGTTACCTTTGTACGCAGATAAGCTAAAGAAAGCAGGTCTGAATAGAGTCACCATTAGTTTAGATTCTTTAAATCCAGATCGTTTTAAGCAGATGAATGGAAGACACATTTCTATCCAAAAAGTATTTGATGGGATAGAGGCTGCAAAAAAAGCTGGACTTGCTATTAAGATCAATATGGTTGTCCAAAAAGGTGTGAATGATCAAGATATCTTACCAATGGCAGCCTATTTTAAAAAAGAAGGACACATTCTACGATTTATTGAATTCATGGATGTTGGCAATACGAACAAATGGAATCTCAAGCATGTATTGACGAAAAAAGAGATTATGGAGCTAATTCATTCAAAATACCCTATCAAACCAGAACCTCCTCGATATCAAGGGGAAGTAGCCAAGCGTTATTTTTATGAGGATGGGTCAGGAGAGATTGGCATTATTTCTTCCGTTTCAGATGCTTTTTGTGGATCGTGTAATAGAGCTAGACTATCTGCACGTGGCGAATTATTCACCTGTCTTTTTGCATCATCGGGTTTTGATCTGAGACGATTCATCCGTAATTCAGAAAATGATGAATACCTAGTGAACATATTGAAGGAACTTTGGTCAAACAGACAGGATCAATATTCAGCTGAGAGAGAGCAAAAGAAAGATCAGAAAAAAGTTGAGATGTCCTACATCGGTGGGTAATGACAACAAAGTATCATGATCATCGATTTTTGAAAAGAAGAGAAAATGCTATAATCACTGTTGAAAATCTTCTTTTAACATCAGGACAATCTTTCCTATAAGGCTCGGCCCCATAAAAAAACAGCAGAGATTCTGCTGTTTTTTAAAATGCTATTTTGTACCTCAAAATTGACGGACTAAGGATGAAAAAGAGATTTTTATTCATTTTGTCCTGCTTTACATTGACAGGAACTATGCTAAGATCAAATCAATCTTTACCAACTCGATTTTTTCACTCCTGGAATCTGTCCTTTATAGGCAAGCTCACGAAAAGCAATTCGAGACATTTTAAATTTTCTCAAGTAACCTCTAGGACGGCCAGTTAATTCACAGCGGTTTTTTAAGCGAGTGGGTGAAGAGTCTCTAGGTAGTTTCTGCAAAGCTTCATAGTCACCTTTTTCTTTTAGCTCATTCCTTAATTGTGCATATTTCAAAACGAGCTGCTGCCGCTTTTTTTCTTTTGCTATTTTTGATTTCTTTGCCATTTAAAACCCTCCTGGTTTAAGTGTGTATGTTCCATTGAAAGGGGTCTTCAAACGTTGTCCAATCTTGATCAAATTCTTCAGGTGTGAGTAAGCATTGATCTAGTGTACGAATAATTTCTGCTTTAGGTAAATCTACACCGATAAAGACAAGTTTTGTATGTCGATCACCAAACTCTGCATCCCACTCATCTAGAATGTCTGGTTCCTGATTTAAGATCCGTGATCGTTCTTGCTCAGGCAAGGCAGCAATCCAGTATGCGATTGGTTCAATTGCCACAGATTTTCCGGCTTGTGAAATTAAAATGGTTAAATCATGATGTGTCGCTAGCCATGTAAATCCTTTCGCTCGAACGATTTGCTCTGGCATTTGATCTAACCAAGCATTCAGTCTGCCAGTATGAAAAGGAAGCCATCTTTCATAAACAAAAGATGAGATTTGGTATTCTTCTGTTTCAGGCGTATGCTGAGAGTGTCCAGCATTAATTTCTTTGATCCAGCCCGCAGAAGCACTAGATTTTTCAAAATTGAATAAACCAGTATTCAAAATATCACTAGGCTGTACATTACCTTTAGAGGTTCTAATAATGGTTGCTTCTGGTTGAAGTTTGGTTAGCACATTCTCAAGCCGATCTAGTTCTGATGCTGATACAAGATCACATTTGTTGATAATGAGCACATCACAAAATTCAATTTGATCAATAAGTAAATCGGAAATCTCTCGTTCATCATCATCTGAAACTGCTTCTTTACGATCCAATAAACTTTCTCCTGACTGGAAATCTGTCCAGAAACGGTTTGCATCTACCACCGTTACCATCGTGTCTAATCTGCAAAAACGTGTCAAATCTATGCCCATTTCTTCATCAATGTAAGAGAAAGTTTGAGCGACAGGAATTGGTTCACTAATACCTGTAGATTCAATGACAATATAATCGATATTCCCAGCCTTACAAAGGCGTTCTACTTCAATTAATAAATCTTCTCTCAATGTGCAACAAATACAACCATTAGATAGTTCAACCAGTTTCTCATCTGATCGAGAGAGTTCGCCGCCTTGCTTAACTAATTCCGCATCAATGTTTATTTCACTCATGTCATTGACAATAACAGCTACTTTTAGGCCTTTACGATTCTGAAGAACATGATTTAATATCGTGGTTTTTCCAGCTCCTAAAAAGCCGCTTAGAACTGTGACAGGTATTCTTTTATCCATTTGTTTTAGTCCTTTTGAACATGCTCATTTTGTATGCCGCCTCACTTATATAGTAATGATTACGATTTAAATCTTAAAAATTATTTTGTTTCCCGATGAAGGGTGTATTTCTTTAATCGTGGAGAATATTTTTTTAACTCCAATCGGTCTGGGTTCGTTCGTTTATTTTTTGTAGTGATATAGTTTCTGTCACCTGTTTCAGTACAGGCTAAGGTGATTTTCACGCGCATAATTGCTATAATCCTCCTTTATTTCGTAATGATTACGATTTGTATTTTAAAATGATAAAGGCTGATTGTCAAGTTTAGTATCAAGTCTATGCCAACTCAAATAAAAAAGGGGTATCGTATTTCATTGATACCCCTTTCTATTAATAAAAGTCACCAAGTTCTTCTTCGTAATAATCTTCGTACTGTTGGACATCAGTAGGAAGCTCTTGGAGAAAGGCTAGCCCGCCTAGTATAAACATCAAAACAATCGCGATGAATGAGAGAATAACGGCGGCAATACTTGAAATCGCAAACAGTGTTTGCATTTTCATCATCTTAGCATATTGTTCCAATAATTCTTCGTAAGAAGTATCAGGCGCTTGAATCAATTGTTCAGCTGCTTTCACGGATTTTTGGACATGTATTCCCATCATGATGAGAAAAACGCCAATGGCAGCAGGAAGAACAAGCCAAAACCCACTGAGGATGGATAGACCACCTGAAATATAGAGAAAGATGCTCCCAACCTTTCCCCACTTTGTTATTGAATGAAGAGATTGAATGATTTTCTCAGTTTGTTGCAATTGTGTTCACTCCTTTATGTATTCACTCTATATCATACTTGAGCAAGTAGTACTTTAGGAAGAGTGAATTGACCTTTTTTCTATCTTTCATTTACTTTTTATGGATAAATAAATTATTTTTGAATAAGAAAAAAGTAACAATTACTATAATTTAAACATGCAAATATTGTAATAAATAAGAAAAATAGTTTAAAATAATTAGAAAAATTATCAAAATATGTTGTTAGTTGTCTATCAATTGGTTATTATTGTGTTGTATTACCATAAAATTTGGAAGGTGGAATTCATATGTTAGATCGAATTTTAAACAAAATGACCAATGTTCAACCTGCAGCTGCTAGATGTATTTTGCAAAGATTGGTCACTTCTTGCCAATCAGCACCAACTTGTTTCCTTCAAGGCGTTGGAACTTTCCGTTACTATGTGGATCGTGACACAGGTGAGATTTGTACTAGCCAAGAACGCGTTAAATGTGGCTGCTAAATCTAAGTATCTTATTTATTAGGGTGTGAACGCATGAGCATAACTCCAATTTCATTAGTAACAAATGCTATGCAGACGTCAAATAAGCGTCAAGCAGGCCATACATCAAATTCTTTTTTGACCCAAGCAGCGCAAATTGTTCAAGGCGACCATTCTCCAGAAGAGAGAAAGGCGTTATTTCAACAACTGACTTTAGTTCAGCAAGGAAAAGATTTAGAGCTTCATGTTTCTAAATTAAAGGAACTAGAGAAAGAGGTTCAAAAAGAGGGGTCTTCTTCTGTTACTGTGAATCAGCACGGTGATCAAGTTGACATTTCAAATGAAGCTCGCAGTGAGTTTGAACAAGCTGAGGAACAAACATCCGCTTCAAGCGAAGCTAATGAAATCGCTGCAGAGGAAAAAGGGAAGGATGTTCAGCCAAATTCACAATAATAAAAAATGAGGCATGTGTTTGATGCTCTTCACATGCCTCATTTATCTTTAGTTTGCAGCTAGTCTTGAATAAAGACCGTCTGGAAAAGGTGCTGCGTATGAGATGGTATCATTCTCTTCTACCATGATGTAGAACGGAAACTCCTGAATTTGGAATGCGTTTATCAATTGTTCGTCTACCGGAATAATTCGCAAGTTTGTTTCGTTATCACGATATAATTCTTGGTCTTTTTTTTGCCCGTTTTTCAACAAAATACTCAATGAAACGTTTAGTTTACGCTGCTTTTTTGTTTCTAGGAATTGTTCGAGTGATGGAATGCAGTGCGGACATGCTGTGTCAGTGAAGATCAGTAATTGTTGTGTACGATTTGTTTGCAGCAGATCATTCATGTGAATGGGTGATGGCTGTTCGAGAAGTGGATGCGCAAGTTTCTGCCCCACGTGTTCTATAGGTAAGATGATAAGCTGCATCTGTTGTTTTAAATAGATGATAATTCCAGCCGTTAATAGAAGACTGCAAATCATAAGAGCGAGCTGTAAAAGAAAAATTGAATTCATCGTATATCGTCCTCTCAAAGTGAAGTTACGCAAAGCTATCATATTACAAATATCAAAAATATGTCAATTATACTAAATGGTGTAAGGTGGAGCATCTCATGAGTACAGTGAACCATTGTTTATATGCAATCTCCTATACTTGGAAAAAAAGTCGTTCTTATCTTCTTTTAACTTTGTTCATTCAAGTGATCGTTGGTTTTATGCCTTTGGCTAGTGTCTGGATTATTCAAACTTTGATTAATGAAATTATTTTATTTATGACGTCTTTAGGTGACATCCAAAAGGTTTTGTGGTTATTTGGACTGCAAATGGTCATTGTGATTTTAGGATATGGGCTTCAATTCATTCTTCAGCTTAGTCAACAGAAAGCAACAAATCTGATTGGTCTGCATTTGAAAGGTGAATTGCTTCAAAAAGCGATAAGACTGCCGTTTATTACGTTTGAGCACCCGTCATTTTACAATGAAAGTCAACGTGTGATGAACAGTCATCAGCATGTTCTCAGTATGGTGAGAAGTATTTTTACAATGATGAGCGCGTTGATTACTGTTGTATCACTTCTTATCTATATGATCGGTATTCATTGGGGCTTAGCGGTCATATTGTTCTTGTTTACCTTGCCTGTATTATGGATTGAACTTTTCTTTGGAGGCGCACGTTATCGATTAAATCGTTTGTTAACGGCTAATGATCGAAGAGAAATGTATGTATCTGATCTCGTCGCGCAGCGAGATTCTTTAAAGGAAGTTCGTTTATATGGAATAGGGAATTATCTTCTTCAAAAGTGGAGAGGTCACTACGTTAAAAGTGCAGATGAAAAATATAATTTGCTGAAACGCCAAGTGCGCTGGGAGATGGCAGGCGGGTTGCTTATGACATTGGCCTATGTGTGCTGTGGTTTATTGATTGTCTTTCTTATTTTTCAAAAAAAATTAGCAGCGGGTACCTTTGTTGCAGTGCTGCAAGCTGTACAAAACATTCAAAGTGGGTTTCAAGATTTAACGAGGGAATGTTCTAGTTTATATGAAACAAGCCTATATATTGATGAAATGAGAGCTTTTCAAAAGAGAGAAGAGGAAATGCATGAACAGAAGGAAGAGGCAGCGTCGCTTCAGGGAATTGAGCATATCCAGTCCATTACATTAGACAATCTCTCTTTTACTTATCCGAATATGAAAAAACCAGCGATTGAGCATATTCATTTTCATATGAATAAAGGTGAACGAATTGCATTAGTAGGAGATAATGGGTCCGGTAAAACCACTTTAATCAAATGTTTAACCGGCTTATATGATCCAGATCAACAGAATATGCACAAAGTCAATGGAGAGGATATTTCCACCATCCATAAAAAGACCTATCATGCGAGAATGGCTGTTCTTTTTCAAGATTTTATGAAGTACGAATTCACTGTGAGAGAAAACATAGGGTTTGGCCGTATTGATGATATAGAAGAGGAAGAGCGGTTGATTTCAGCCGCCCGCCAAGCAGGTATAGAGAAAAGAATTAATCAAATGGAAGACACATATGATGCGCAGCTAGGTCGCTTTTTTGAAGAGGGACATGAATTGTCTGGCGGACAATGGCAAAAGCTTGCGATGGCGAGAACCTTCTTTAGAGAAAGTGATTTTATTATTTTAGATGAACCGACCTCTGCTCTCGATCCGCTGTCGGAGATCTCGCTCATTCGAAAGTTATTCGATCATACGCAGGATCAAGGGGTTTTGTTTATTACACATCGTATGGGAGCGGCCCGCTTAGCAGACCGTATCATCGTCATGAAAGATGGTGCTTTCATTGAAGAGGGCAACCATGATGAACTGATGGCGTTGCACGGAGAGTACAGAAGGCTTTACGAGGCACAATCTCAACTATTTCAACAAAAGGAGATGGTGTAAGGTGAGTGTCTTTTATTTCATAGGCGTCTATTTACTAGGAATCATTTTTGCGGGTGCATGGCTCGATAAAGCAAGGAAACAGAAGGCACATGTCCAGCAGATCAATGCTTATCGGCTGCTGCCGCCTTCTTTTGCGGCACCTATGTTTTATTTATTTTTGTTGATTGAATTGGTTTGTACGGTTCATTTGTTTATATGGAACATGTCTGTCCTGCCTGCAATTGGCCTTACAGCCCTGTTATGTATTTATACTGGAGCGGTTACGTTCAATTTAATTAGGGGGCATCGTGATATTTCGTGCGGTTGTGGAGGGTTACTGGAAAACGATCGCCTGCATTGGGGGATTGTGATTCGCAATCTGCTGATGCTTACTCTTGTGGCTGGGTTATTTTATGTACATCCTGGTGTTGAAATGATTTCATTGCGGTTGAAAATGATTTGTTTTCTCATTGCAGCGGCTGTCTGTTTGATCATAGCGGTCAGCCAAGAAATTGTGCTATTGAAGCGAAAGTGGATCGACTCATTCCAGATTGCAGATGGATCAATTATAGAAGGAGATAAAATGAAATGACAGATATTTTATTAATCATTGTGTTATTAATTGTCATTGCCCAGCTGGCTGTCGTTTTTTTGCTTGCCCGTTTTATCGGGAGATTTATGAATAAAATAAAGTCCCTTGATGGAATTGAATTGAAGGAAGCGGATATTGGTGACCCGGCTCCGTTATTTCGCAGTTATTCGCATGTAGGTGAAAAGGTGATCTTGAAGGAGTATTTGCAAAAAGGGCGAGCTGTGATGCTGTTATTTGTGAATTCTACTTGTATGACTTGTAAAAGTATTTTGTCTGATGTGCAGCCTCAAACTTCACATGATGATGCTCATGTGATTGTTATAAATGGAGATGAACAAGCCGATGATGCCTCGCTTCTTCAATTGCTGCCGGAGCAAGCTGTTTATATGCGCTCATCACAAATTATGGAGTTGTATGGAGTAACAGTTGTTCCGCAAGCGCTTCTGATTGATGAACATGGTATCATTCTGAAAAGAAAATCACTTCAAAATGCGAAGCAATTTGAGCAGTTGGTGCATGCTTCATAAAAAAGCGTCTCTTTCTTCAAGAGACGCTCCAGCGTGTAGACAAACCCTCGCATTCTTTGTCAGTCCTGCGTGCTGGTGCTCACGAATGTGAAATTCGCTCCGCGCCAGTACTCGTCCTTCCTAGACTTCAAAGGTTTTCTATCACGCTGAAAAGAAGACAAAGGGCTAAAATCAAGTTCATTTTAGCCCTTTGTCAACAATCTAAAGCGTCTCTTTCTTCAAGAGACGCTCAGTTTATAATTCTTTTCCTAAAATATCTAAGTCGTACCGATTGCCGTCCATTTCTGCGATGCGTGGCAAATGTCCCCAAGTCTCAAATCCGTGCTTCTTAAATAATTTGATGCTGGCTTCGTTGTGGCCGAAAATAAAGGCAAGTAACGTTCGGATGCCTAATGAGGGTGCCAATTCGAGCGCCTCTTGTAAGAACAGTGACCCTAAACCTCTTCCTCGATAGTCTTGGTTCAAATAAATACTCATTTCAACAGTACCGTTGTATGCAGGTCTGCCGTAAAACGTTTCAAAACTGAGCCAGCCGTAGATATTTCCTTCCTCATCTGTTTTCACATAGAGAGGACGTTTCTCTGAATGATTCAAAAACCACTGACGGCGGTCTTCTACTGTAACAGGTTCTGTATCGGCCGTTACTTCTCTTGAAGCAATCGTTGAATTGTAGATATCGACGATCTCTTTGAGGTCATCTTCTGTTGCCATGCGGTTGAAAGTTTTCACCATATGTACCCCCATCTTTTTTCATTCATCATACATATTATTGATGCGATTGCGCAAAATAAAAAGAAAAATGATTTCGTGTGTATATATTTTTTGAAAAGTGTTCAGAATGTTGCTGAGGTGATGAAAAATGAGAGAGGAAGAAAAGAAACGTACTTCCAAAATCACAAAAGTTCAGCAATTTTTCCGTAAGCGCTGGGTATTCCCTGCTATTTACTTGGTCAGCGCAGCGGTCGTGTTAACAGCCGTTCTTTGGTATCAAGCTGTATCGAAAGATGTGAAAGACCAACTATCTGATGGAAATCAAACAGGACAAGAACAACGTGATGATGCCGTTGAAGTTGGAAAGCCAATTGAAAATGTCGCTATGCCGGTCCAGAATTCTGAGAATGTTTCTGTCGTGAAAAAGTTCTATGAAGCAGATGCTGATCAAAAAGAAAAAGAAGCAGCACTTGTAAACTATAATAACACCTATACCTTAAGCAAAGGTATTGATCTTGCAGATAAAGATGGCAAAGTGTTTGATGTCACAGCTGCTCTTAGTGGAACAGTCGTTCAGGCGAAAAAAGATCCAGTTCTCGGTCACGTTGTTGAAATTGAACATGAAGATGGATTGTCTACTGTGTATCAATCGTTATCTCAAGTGAGTGTAAAAGAAGGCGATGAAGTAAAGCAGAATGATGTCATCGGTGCTTCTGGTAAGAATCTATATGGTGCTGAAAGCGGCAACCATGTACACTTTGAAATTCGTATGGAAGGTTTAGCGCTTAATCCACTTAGCTTCATTGATAAGCCTGTTTCTTCCATTGAAAAAGCAGCGCAAGAAGTGACAGAAGAAGCAAAAGAACCTGCTCAGCCAAAGGTTGATGAAAAAACGAAGGAACCTGCTGCTGAAGATAAGGTCAAAGAGCCTGCTGGAGAAAAATCTGAAGAAAAGTCTGATGAGAAGGGGAAATCCTCTGATCAAGAAAAGTCTTCTGATTCCTCTAAAGACCGCAGTCAGTCAGAAGAAACAAAACAATCTTAATGTCATGTCAGATCCTCTGTGTAGATAAATGCACAGAGGTTTTTTTCTGTCTTTAAAAAAACCTCCACCATATGGCGGAGGGATGCTATAAGGCGGCAGGTCCTTCTTCACCTGTCCGAATGTTGATTGTATTTTCTATCTCATATATAAAAATCTTCCCATCCCCTGGTTCGCCTGTACGAAGTACCTTTTGAGCCGTTTCCACGACCTGTTCAACAGGTACTTTGCTTAAGACGATTTCGATCTTTAAACGTTCGTACACATTGCTTTCCTTTTTGACGCCACGGTATAGTTCCGTATGTCCTTTTTGTAATCCGCAGCCGTGCACATTGGAAAAGGTAATCGAGGTGACACCAATCTTTCCAAGCTCCACCTTTAATGTTTCAAAATTAGCTGGACGTGTGACAATCTCCACTTTATACATTTTGCTCATAGAGACACCCCTTTTTCTTTAATCTTGATATGCTTTTTCGCCGTGCATCGTTAAATCAAGACCGATTGATTCTTCTTCTTCAGTTGCGCGAATCTTGAAGAAGATGTTGACGACTTTGATGATCACGTATGTGACAACTGCAACAAAGACGTATGTGGCCACGATGGCGACAACTTGTTTCCAAAGTAAGCTTGGATCGCCGTAAAATAAGCCGTTGGCTCCGCCATCATTGACAGATGTAGTGGCGAAAAGGCCTGTAGCAATGCCTCCCCACGTACCGCCGATTCCGTGCAGACCGAATGCATCCAGTGCATCATCATAGCCGAACTTGGCTTTAAGTGAATAGACGCCCCAGAAACAAACGATTCCGCCGATGATCCCGATGATAATCGAAGCAAATGGTGTGACAAAACCTGCGGCAGGTGTAATCGCTACTAGGCCTGCAATGGCTCCAGAGATTGCACCTAGCATCGTTGGTTTTTTGTTGATCATCCATTCGACTAACAGCCAGCCGATGATTCCTGCAGCAGCTGCTGTATTCGTGTTAATAAAGGCATACATGGCGACACTGTCTAATGTGAGGGCACTTCCTACGTTAAACCCAAACCAGCCAAACCAAATCACAGCTCCGCCTAGAAGTGTGTAGATCAAGTTATGCGGAGAAGAACTTGCCGCTTCTTTTCGCTTCCCGAGAACAATGGCTACGACTAGACCAGCCACACCGGATGAAATGTGGACGACGTTTCCACCGGCGAAGTCAAGTGCTCCCATTTCGCCAATCCAGCCGCCACCCCATACCCAGTGTGCGACTGGAGCGTATACAAATGTGACCCAAAGGAGTGTAAACACGACCACCGCTGAGTAACGAATACGTTCAGCGAAGGCACCAGAGATAATGGCTGTTGTGAGGACAGCAAAGGTCATTTGGAACATCATGAACAATGAATGTGGAATCGTATCACTATATGAACCAGGTTCAAAGCCAACGCCTTTTAGTCCAACCCAGTCAAAGCCTCCGATCCATGCATTGCCTGGCGCAAAGGCCAGTGAATAGCCAAACACGATCCAGACGATAGAGACAATGGCTAGTGAGGTTAAGCTGTGCATTGTCGTACTTAACACGTTTTTACTTCTCACAAGTCCTCCGTAGAATAAGGCTAAACCCGGTGTCATTAACCACACGAGTAGTGCGCAGAAGAACATAAATACTGTATCACCCATTTGCATGCTGCATTCCCCCGAATCATTCAGAATTAATAGATTTCTTAATTCTTCATTATAGAGAGAAAAGTCATATATAACATATTCATGTAAGTTTATCTAACATGGTTTTTTGGTCATTATCAATATAAATGGATGAAAAGTTCGTAAAAAATGAGAATAAACGTGCATGAACGACGAAAAATAAAGGGCGTTTGACCTATAAAATCGAACTGAGAAACAATTTGGTTCGCTCCTCTTGAGGAGAATCAAATAATTCTAATGGGGTACCTTGTTCGACAATTCGTCCTTCATGCATATAAACAACTCGGTCAGCTACTTCTTTTGCGAAGCCCATTTCATGAGTGACGATGACCATTGTCATGCCTTCTTTGGCAAGACTTTTCATGGTTTGCAGCACTTCGCCTACAAGCTCTGGGTCCAGCGCAGAAGTGGGCTCGTCAAATAACATGACATCGGGCTTCATGGCGAGAGCTCGTGCGATGGCAACGCGCTGTTTTTGACCGCCTGATAGCTTTGAAGGGTACACTTTTGCTTTATCCGCTAGTCCGACTTTCTCTAATAAGACATTGGCTTCAGTTATCGCTTGTGCTTTCTTTGTTTTTTTCACCATAACCGGTGCTTCGATGATGTTTTCAAGTACGGTTTTGTGCGGGAAGAGATTAAAATGCTGAAACACCATGCCTATTTTCTGCCTCATTTCGTTTAATTGATCTCGTTTTGGATGAACGGGACTGCCATCAATGATGATCTGACCGTCATTTTTTATTTCTAAAAAATTCATACAACGGAGCAAGGTGCTTTTCCCAGAGCCGCTTGCACCAATTAAGACGACAACATCATTTTCATATACAGTGAGGTCGATATCTTTTAAGACATGCAGTTCTCCAAAGTGTTTATTCAGTTTTTCAACACGAATGATCTCTTTTGATTCTGTCATGCTTCTCCTCCTAATGATCACTGACTGATAGTTTCTTCTCAACGGTTTGCACAGCGAATGTTAACAGCAGGACAAGAACTAAGTAATAGACAGCCACGACAAGTAAGTACGTCATGTTGTCAAAACTGTTGGAGCCTTGAGTGGTGGCTATGTTAAAGAGTTCATTGACGCTGATGAAGGCGGCAAGTGAAGAGTCTTTTAAGCCGATAATAAACTGATTGCCGAGAGGGGGGAGGGCGCGCCGCATCGCTTGCGGGAGAATGATACGTCTCATGGTTAGAAATCGCCCCATGCCAAGAGAACGTCCTGCTTCTTTTTGACCTTGATCGATTGATTGAATCGCCCCTCTGAATATTTCTGCTATATAGGCACCGTTATGGAAGGCAAGCGCAATAGAGGCTGCCCAAAAGTCGGGTATATTTAATTCTGTCAGCCCAAAATACAGGATGAAAATCTGCACAATGAGTGGTGTCCCGCGTACAAGGAAGATATAGGCATTTGCGATATAACCGAAAACGGCCACGCGGGATATTTTTAGTAAGGCAAAGAAAAGCCCGATGAACATGCCGATGAAAATACTGATGACAGTGAGTTGTAAGGTGAGCAGCATTCCTTCTAAGAAAACGCCTCTAGAATCAATCAGCGTTTGAAAAAAATGTGATAGGGTAGGCAAAACAATCATCTCCATTTGAAGAAAGTGCGCCTAGAGAAAGGCGCACAATCGTGGTTTTAATCCTGTTTGACGGTAATATCTTCGTCAAAATACTTTTCGCTAATTTGTCTTAATGTTCCGTCTTTTTTGAGTGCATCAATCGCATCGTTGATTTCTTTTATGAGCTCTTTATTGTCTTTAGAGACAGCAATTGCTTGCTCACTTTGCCCGAGTCTTTCTTGTGCTTCAATTTTTAGTTTTTTCTTCATGGCTTCTGCCCCTGTGGCAAAATCAGTGACGACCGCATCGTGTTTGCCATTGGCTAGTGCTTCTAAAGCGACAACATCACTGTCGTAATATTTCGGTTCCTGCCCGCTATGTTCTTTGGCAATATCCGCATAAGACGAACCTTTAGAGACAGCGATTTCTTTGTTTTTTAAGTCATCTGCACTGTGAATGTCTGCGCCGGGTCTTGTGAAGATTTGCGGACCTGAGTAGTAATACGGTTGAGAAAAAAGGACGTGTTTTTTTCGTTCCTCGTTGATGGTATGACTTGCAATGGCGGCATCAAATTTACCTGCTTTGACGCCTTCGACGATGCCTGCGAATTTATATTTTTTCTGTACAGGCTCGAGACCCATCTTGTCACTAATCGCATTGCCGACATCAATATCAAAGCCGGACATCTGGTTTCCATCCATGTAACTGAATGGGTGGAATTCACCTGATGCTGCAAAAATAAATTTCCCATCTTCCAAAATCGGCGACCCTTTCGCTGTAGAATTACGTTTATCTCCGTTCCCATTTGTTTCATTTGAACCGCACGAAGACAGAAGTAATACTGCAACCGAGAAAAGGGCTGGGACCCAAAACCGTCTTTTTTTAATAATAAGCTTCTCCTCCTTTTCAGCCGTTCTCCGTATAAGGAGAAAGTAGGCTTTTCAATATGTGTAGCATCTTACCATTTATTCCTCATATTCTCAATTTTATATGCGCTTTTCCAACACTTGCCCTTTTTAAAATGTATGTCTTGCTTTTCGGAGAGAGAACTTGAATTGATCAGGGTAAAAAAGGGAAATGAATCTCATAATAACGAGGAGATAGACAAAGAACGTGTATGTCAAAAGAAGGGGGCGGGTGTATGATCAAATGGAAAAACAACCGAAAAGTCTTTTTAACGGCGATTGCTTTTGGAACGATGTTAAATCCATTGAATTCCTCAATGATTTCTTTAGCCTTGCATCAAATTCAGCATGAGTTCGGTTTGTCGTTTACGACGGTATCTTGGCTCATTTCAACCTTTTATTTGGCCAGCGCGGTCACGCAGCCGGTGAGTGGACGAATTGGAGATCATGTGATGAGCCGGAGAACCTTATTTTTATTTGGACTAGTTCTAGTGGCAGTCTCAGCCATTTGTGCGCCGTTTGCCCCGACTTTTGCGGTGCTGATTGTGATCCGGCTTCTACAGGCGATTGGAAGCAGTGCGATCTATCCTTCAGGTGTTGGACTGATTCGGGATCATGTGAAGGAACGACAAGCTTCTGCTTTAGCGGTATTGTCCATCTTTGCTTCAGCGATGACAGCACTCGGACCGACACTTGGCGGGTTTTTGATGACGATCGGCAGCTGGCCGGCGATCTTTTTAGTGAATCTGCCATTCATATTGATCAGTTTTTTTCTAGGCCTTTCCTTGTTTCCTAAGGAGAAGAAGAAAAAATTGCGTATCGGAGACACTGTCCGAAAGCTTGATTTGCCAGGGATGTTTCTATTTACAGTTTGTATTGTCCTTTTGCTTTCTTTTTTATTATCACTATCTGATGGTATTCAGTATGTACAGGGCATTCTCTGTCTTGTGAGTGCGGGTGCTTTTATATGGTGGGAATATCAGGTGGATGAGCCATTTATCCAAATTCGGATGTTCAGGCAGGAGAAACGGCTTTCGCTTGTGTATGTGCAATTTATCATTTTAAATATTTTTTTCTATTGTCTCTTTTTTGGCTTGCCAAGTTATTTTCAGGATGAATTGGGCTGGCGTGTGGAGATGACAGGTCTCTTTATGCTTTGCATGTCTGGCGTGAGCATAATGGTATCGCCGCTGACTGGCAAGTGGGTAGATCGCGGCGATGAACGGCACCCTGTTTTGGCAAGTGCTGTGCTGATGCTGGCCGGCGCTTCCGCAATGACTTTCTTTTTTATTCCTGCGCCATTCTGGGGGAAAGGACTGGTTCTTGCTTTGCTTGGACTCAGTTACGGGATTGGAAATGTTGCGCTTCAAGCTGCGATGTTAAAAGCGAGCCCTCAACAAATGATTGGCACGACCTCTGGGCTTTTTCAAACATGCAGGTACCTTGGTTCCATTCTGTCATCTGCCGTGCTTGGCATGCTGTTTGGTGAGGAAATTGCAGGTTCTCATTTTGAACAATTAGGCTGGACATTGATCATGATTTCTCTTGTCGGCATTAGCGTCAGCCTTTATTTTTCGAGTATGGTCAGAGGAAAACAAACAATGAAAAAAGCGGCTGGGATAAAGTAGAAGAGAGGTCTTCCATACTTTATCGCAAGCCGCTTAAGAGTTGGACAGGTCTGATCCTTGGTCCTTTTGCTTCCTTCTGAAAATTTTGCCCACAATGTTCTCGTAAAATGTCACGATACGGTCAATTGGAGAGTCAAAGAACTTCCATAATTTATTCATGATAAAGACAACCAAAATCGATACGATCAAGCTGCCTAATACATCAAATGGATAATGATGACCGACCCAGATGCGGGAGAACCCTGTCAGTAATCCAAAAACAAGCAAAATATTGCCGAGTTTTTTATTACGGGATCGAATGGCTAGTGAAAGAGCCAGTGCACCTGTTGTGTGGTCACTTGGGAAGGAAGCGTCTGCTGAGTGCGGGATGAGTGTGTCGACTTTGTGCGCCACAAACGGCCGCTCTTCATAATAAAACAGCGTAATGGCAAAATTGACGATGAGTGCCACGATGCCTGTTACACCAGAAAAGAAGACATGCTTCTTAAATTTGTGATTACCTAAAAACCAGCAAATCAATAAGACGAGGGCATATACGAGAATGGCCTTTTTCGTAATGAAAATCATGGCCTGATCTAAAAACTCAGAATGATGAGCCATCCCGTGTATGACTTTAAACAATTCGTAATTCAAAACATCACCTATACTTTCGCTTAACGCCAACTATTTTTCAAAAGACCTATCTGTTCATTTGAAATATCCTATATTTTAGCATGTTTTCAGTGAAGTTTAAAACAGTATCCTATTCTGATAGGGAAACCTTTTGTGCTTTTGCTTCTTGCGGTTTTCGTTCGCTCCAATAAAAAACGCCCATGCTGAGTAACACGACAACGCCAGCAATGAGATATACATTTGAAAAATCTGTGAAGCTGACAAGCAGTCCGAAGACAAATGATCCAGCGGCAATCCCCGTATCATATAGGGTGAAGAAAGTTGCTGTGGCGTAGCCTGTACGGTGTGCTGGTGAGTGCTGTATCGCAAGTGTTTGTAGACATGGCACCAAAGAGCCGTAGCCAAGACCGATGACAGCGCCGGATAAAAGAAGCATGGTGGCTGTTTGGGTAGCGGTCAGCATCCATAAACCAATCGCAAAGAGAGCAATCGATGGATAGATCACAATATGAGGTCCGACTCGGTCAAACAGTCTGCCTGTAAATGGACGTGATCCAAGCATTGCAGCTGCAAAAACAATGAAGAAATAACTGCTTGCACCCATTAGGTTCAGGGAATTGGCATAGACTGAAATAAATGAAATGATCGGCGAGTAACAGAAGGAGATAATGATTCCAACTGCTGCCGTTTTTAAAGCACCTTTTTCAAACAGGTGAGAAAAAGTGAATCGAAAGATGACACTTCCGCCGTTTTCAGGCTCTGGCTGTCTAATCAGCATCGTGAAAGCTGCACCGATAGAGACGATGATCGAAAAGAGAAGAAATAAAGAATGGAATCCTACTTTTCCGACTTGATTCAGTGCGATAAACGGACCGATAACCACAGCGAGGTTCATTGACATCACAAAGTATCCAAGACCCTCTCCTCGTTTATGTTTCGGAATCATATCCGCTGCAATGGCACTTGCTACGGTTGTCAAAATGCTGAAGAAGATTCCTTGCACGAAACGCAGCATGAGAAGTGTTTGGAATTGATCAATTGGAATGTATAAATAAGTGAGCAGGGCAAAAGCCGTTGAAGAAAAAATCGCCATGCGTTTCTTGCCGAATTTCTCAATAATGGCCCCTGAAAATGGTCTTGTCACAATTGCTGATAATAAGAAGACCGTCACAAGGAGGCCGCCCTGTGATTCTGTTCCATTTAATTCATCCATTGTGTAAATGGGGAGTAGTGTCAAAAGGGCATAAAAAGAGGTGAATGTAAATAAATTCACCAGGACAATCATGATAAAGTCTTTTGTCCAAATGCGTTCGTTCATGGTGTAAGTCACTTCCTATTCAGTTGATAATTTGTGTAAAAGTGTATGGAGGAGTTGTTTTTCTTCGTAGGTAAAATTTGAAAGACATTCTTCTTCAAATTGTTCCATCGTCTGTTTGATTTTTTTAAACTTTGCTTTTGCATCGTCTGTCATGACGATGAGATTCTCACGTTTGTCTTTTCCTTGGACTCGTTTCACCCAGCCGTTTGCTTCTAGACGCGTCACGGTTCTGGTAATCGTCGGTGCTTCGACGTTCAAATAGGTCCAAATGTCTTTTTGCGTTTTAGGACCGAATGTATCCAAACAAAAAAGTACAGTCCACTGGGACATGTACAAGTCATAAGCAGCAAGCGCTTCGTTCGCTTTTTTAGACAGCAGCCGCGCGCTTTGATGTATTTGATGTAAACACTCTCTGTTTAACGTATCCATAGGCTCACCTTTATTCATTATTTATCTAGGTAAATAAATTCACCTTTCCTATTTTACGTGTTACACCGATGCTTGTAAAGTGAAAATTTTCGCCACTCGAAATGCTTTTTTGTTTTGTCTTTTCTGATAAATCCCTTGTCCCATCTTCATTTTTAGCATATTCCCTATGCAATGCTAATACACTGTTACAAACCTGACAAAGAGAGTGTTTGAGGTGAGGGATCGTGTTTGGCATTTACTACCTAATGGATGAGAAATTAAGACGAACAAGCGCCGCTGAAAATGGATAATATTGATACGGATCTCATTTCACACTTCTCACATCCATTTTAGGGAGGTCGAGTGGTGTGCACGATTACATCAAAGAGCGAACAATCAAGATAGGAAAGTATATCGTGGAGACAAAGAAAACCGTTCGTGTAATTGCGAAAGAATTTGGAGTCTCTAAAAGTACTGTACACAAGGATCTAACAGAAAGACTGCCAGAAATTAATCCAGATCTGGCTAACGAAGTGAAGGAGATACTGGATTATCATAAATCAATCCGCCACCTGCGAGGGGGAGAAGCCACAAAGTTAAAGTATAAAAAAGAAGAAATTTTAGAAGGTGAGCCTGTAAAACAGTAAGCTTTAGTTCTTTGTTCATAAACATGATATATATATCTTCCTCTTATCGGTAGTTTCTAACCACAAATTTTGTAAAGACTTTTGTAAAGAAATATCTTTTTTTCTGCAAATTATGATAGAATATATAATTAGGGCAGAATGTGGTATTTGCTATGGAAACAGATTTTCAAGGAGGATATATATAGATGTTTGCTAGGGATATTGGAATTGATCTTGGTACTGCAAATGTACTGATTCATGTCAAAGGAAAAGGAATTGTGTTAAATGAACCATCTGTTGTCGCTCTTGATAAAAACAGCGGGAAAGTATTAGCTGTTGGAGAAGAAGCGAGACGTATGGTTGGACGTACGCCTGGGAATATTGTTGCGATTCGTCCATTAAAAGATGGCGTAATTGCTGATTTTGAAGTAACTGAAGCGATGCTCAAGCATTTTATTAACTCATTAAATGTGAAAGGGCTATTCTCTAAGCCGCGTATGCTCATCTGCTGCCCAACAAACATTACATCTGTTGAGCAGAAGGCGATCAAAGAAGCTGCTGAAAAAAGCGGCGGGAAGCATGTATTTCTTGAAGAAGAGCCAAAAGTAGCAGCTATTGGTGCTGGTATGGATATTTTTCAGCCAAGTGGAAACATGGTCGTAGATATTGGAGGCGGAACGACAGATATCGCTGTCATCTCAATGGGTGACATTGTAACCGCCTCTTCTATTAAAATGGCTGGAGACAAATTTGACTTGGAAATTCTAAACTACATTAAAAAAGAGTACAAGCTGTTGATCGGTGAGCGAACTGCAGAGGACATTAAGATCCAAGTTGCAACGGTATTCCCAGACGCACGTCACGAAGAGATCTCGATTCGTGGACGAGACATGGTGACAGGATTACCAAGAACGATTACCGTCACAAGCAAAGAAGTAGAAGAAGCATTACGTGAATCTGTATCTGCCATTGTTCAGGCTGCGAAACAAGTTCTTGAAAGAACACCACCTGAATTATCAGCTGATATCATTGACCGCGGCGTCATCATTACTGGTGGCGGAGCGCTTCTAAACGGGCTTGATCAATTGCTTGCAGAAGAGCTGAAAGTACCAGTTTTCGTTGCAGAAAATCCAATGGATTGTGTAGCAGTTGGTACTGGCGTGATGCTTGATAATATGGACAAGCTGCCAAAGCGTAAACTCAGCTAATGATTTCCCTCATTCTTTTTAGAAAGAATGGGGGATTTTTATTAAAGAAGCCTGCCAATATGCCGATATATTTCATAGAAGATTGTGTACTGATGATTTTAGGTCATGTGAAAGAATTTGAATGAGGTGAGCACGTGTTAAAAGGACTATACACCGCAACATCTGCCATGATCGCTCAAGAGCGGCGGACAGAAATGCTTTCAAATAATATCGCAAATGCGAATACTCCAGGCTATAAAGCAGATGAAGGGGCCATGCGCGCATTTCCAGAAATGCTGTTAAGCCGAATGGAATCAGGACGTTTCCAAACATCTTCAGGCAAAGGCTTTAGTATCCCGCAGCAAACGGCGATTGGCGGAATTAATACGGGAACATACATGCAGGAATTGATTCCTCAATTTACACAAGGAACATTAAAAACAACGGATCAAACAACTGATATCGCATTAGTAGAAAATAATGTACCCATCAACCCGGAGACAAATCAAAAGTCAGCGCTTTTTTATGCTGTGAATACACCAGAAGGCGTTCGTTATACGAAAAGCAGTTCCATTACATTGAATGATCAAAATCAGTTGACGATCAATGGACGTGCCCTTCTTTCTGTGACGGGTCAGCCGATTACCGTTCAAAGTGAGAATTTCAAAGTGAACGCAGATGGAACCGTGAGTGAAAACGGACAAAACCTTGGACAAATTGATGTACGTGTTGCAATGGATACAAGAAACCTTGCGCGTGAAGGAAATGATTTATACCGTACAGCTGATAACCAGCCTCTTCCAAGTGCGGTCAATAACGGTCAAATGTCCTATACATTAAGCCAAGGTGTATCAGAGCTCTCGAACGTTGATGTGACGAAATCATATACAGAAATGACAACAGCCTACCGCGCATTTGAAACAAACCAAAAAGTGGTTCAGGCATATGATAAAAGTTTAGAAAAAGCAGTGAATGAAATCGGAAGAGTGTATTAATAAAGAAATGAAAGAGAGAGGAGGATTCTCATGCTTAGAACGATGATCAATGCAGCTGTGTCAATGAACGAGGTGCAAAAGCAGCTTGATATCATTAGTAATAACATCGCAAACAGTGAAACAACAGGGTATCGCGCAAAAAACACCCGTTTTTCAGAGCTGGTCAGACAACAGTTTAATCAGGTAGATGAAAAAAATGAGCAGGTGGCAAACAGTCGTCTGACACCTGCTGGTTTAAGGCTTGGAACTGGAACGATGGTCAATGCATCCATTAACTCATTGCAAGGTTCTATTAAAGAAACAGGCCGTGACCTTGATGTTGCATTTGGTGCGCCATCTCAGTATTTGCAGGTCAATGCTGGCGGTAACATCCGTATACAAGAGATGGCTCTCTTTATTTACAGCCAGGAAATAATCGGAATCAAGTCCAGCTGGTGACAAGCGAAGGCCATCCGATTCTTGACGAAAACGGGAATGAGATTGTCTTAAATGCGAATTTTCGTGATATTTCTATCGATAAAAATGGCCGGCTTACAGCTATTTCTCGAGGCAATCAACCGAATCAGCAGGTGAATCTTGGGGTTGTTCAAGTGAATAATTCTTCAGCACTCATCTCTGAAGGAGAAAATTTGTTCTCAGTCGACGGCAACTATCAAGGCGCTTTAACGGCACTGAATGGCGCAAACCGTCAGGCCATTCAACTTCAGCAAGGTGCACTTGAAACGTCGAATGTGGACATGTCTAAAGAATTAACAGACCTCATGACAACACAGCGTTCGTATCAGATGAACTCAAGAACCATTACGATGGGCGATCAAATGCTAGGACTCATTAATACCATTCGATAATGAGCAGGCGGATGTCAGCCTCTCATGATAAAAAAGGCGGCTCGCTCAAAGTCGCCCTTTTTTTTATAAAAATCTGAGACATCTGCAAGCAGATCTTCAAGATCAATCCAGGCTTCTTTTCGTTCAAGACATGTGACGAGTGTAGCAATCTGTTCATCTGCCTTGGGCGTTTGGCTGTAGAGAAGGAATAAAATTTGGAACTTGATTCTTAATAGATCAAATTGGGCATCAACGGCTTCTTTTAGCCCTTTTTGAATATACTTCATTCCTTCATCAGTTAAATCCTCTTTAAAGCAGGAACGCACAGTTTCATAGAGACACGATACATAGGAGTGGGCAGATTTCCGGTATGCTGGGAGCCGAAGCGCTTTTTTAAAGTATTCTAGTGCTTCCTTATGACGGTTTTGTCTTGACTTGATAAAACCAGCGTCATAATACACGATACCAAGCAGTTCTTGGTCATCAATCATTTTCACGTATTCGATAATTTCAATAAAAATAGCTTCTGCTGCTTCATATTTTTTTTGATCACTAAAGTTAAGTGCGAGCACAATTTTGCACCGATAAATGCTGTGGATATCCCCGTGCTTTGCAAAGATATCCATGGCTTTTTCAACATGTCGAATGGATAACAGTGAATAGCGGTTGTTATAATAAACACCACTTGTACGGAAATGAAACTCCGCTTCCTCTAGCTCATCGTCTAGCAGGGGCAGTTTTTCTTCTGCTTTTTCTAGATAATGAATGGCATCATTTTGATCGCTCTTTAAAGATTCGTATAAACCGAGAAAAAAGTAAAAATAATATTGCAGTTGATCATTCATTTGATCTTTGTGGAGCATGAGTTCATGCTTCAGTTTTTCTAAGTCTTCTGTTTGGTTCATCCAGAGCTGGTGCCGAAAAAGCATAAGCTGATAATGTAAATGAAGCTCCTGTTTCTTTGACAATCTACGTTTATATTTGGTTAAGGACGTTTTGATCTCTTCAGCCTTCGAAAAATGTCGATGTTTTAGCATTGTATACCACGAATGGAGAAGTTTTTTAATGGATTTATCGCTTATAAAATTCATTTTTACCCTCTTATTCAATCAATGATGTAATATATATTACCATATTTGTGAAAAAACGATGAGTGTAGAGTGGATTATATTTCATGACAATAGGTAATGATAGATTCTATTTTTTACCATAAATGTGGGCTAAACATTGAAAAATGACTGCATTCATAATATACTTCAATAGGAATCAAATGAAGATTAGCGATATAGAAAAGAAGGAGAGATCAAGACATGCTTGATGCTCAGCAAATTCAAGACATTATTCCACACCGTTATCCATTTTTATTGGTTGACCGTATTTTAGAAGTTGATGGTGAGAAAAGAGCGGTTGGAATCAAAAATGTCACAGTAAATGAAGAATTTTTTAATGGCCATTTCCCAGGATACCCCGTCATGCCGGGTGTGCTTATTGTAGAAGCGCTTGCTCAAGTTTTTGGGGTCATCATGTTAGGTAAAGAAGAGAACAAAGGGAAAATTGGTTTGTTTGCAGGGATTGACAGCTGCCGATTCAAAAGACAGGTCAAGCCAGGTGATCAGCTACGTTTAGAGGTTGAAGTCACACGTCTTCGCGGTCCAGTTGCCAAAGGAAAAGCAGTTGCAACAGTAGATGGCGAAGTGGCATGTGAAGCAGAACTGACATTTTCTATCGGTCCGAAAGTATCGTAATGTGTCTGACGGTTCATCTTGTATGAACCGTTTTTTATATGGAAACATTCAGCCAGAGCGGATGAGGACTTGCTTTTTTGACAAAAAAACGTCATATTAGACAAAAAAAGATGAAGGTGATAAAGAATGCTGAAAGAATTTAGAGAGTTTGCCGTCAAGGGGAATGTGATTGACCTTGCTGTCGGTGTCATCATCGGGGGAGCATTTGGCAAAATTGTCACTTCTCTTGTGAATGATTTAATTATGCCGCTTGTTGGTATTATTGTTGGGGGGCATGATTTTAGTGGATTGTCTATTAAAATCGGTTCTGCTCAAATTTTGTATGGAAGTTTCATTCAAACAGTGGTCGACTTCTTGATTATCTCCTTTTCCATTTTTATCTTTATTCGTTATTTAAATAAATTAAAACGGAAAAAGGTAGAGGAAGAGGAAGTGGTTGAAACGCCAGATCAAACGGAAGTGTTGTTAACCGAAATTAGAGATTTATTGAAAAATCAAAGCCAATCGAAAGATGTGCAATAGAAAAAGAGCGGCTCATCCCGCTATCAGCGTGTAGACAAACCCTCGCATTCTTTGTCAGGGCTGTGCTCCGGTGCTCACGAATATTAAATTCGCTCTGCTCCGGTGCTCGCCCTTCCTAGACTTCAAAGGTTTTCTATCACGCTGAAAAGGAAGACAAAGGGCTAAAATAAAGTTCATTTTAGCCCTTTGTCAACCATCTAAGAGCGGCTCATCCCGCTCTTTTTTTATGTGTTCTGTTTAAAAGCATCCAGCAGTTTTTCTCCTGATAGCCCCTCTTTGACGAGGTCTTTTAATACTTCTTCGGTTTCTGTTCTGTAACGATTTGTGATCATTTTACCGTCGAGTAATACAGATATGTTTTCTTCTAAGGCAACGATGTTTTTGACTTGGACCGATAGATGAACAGGGCGGTTGTTTTCTTTTGTAATCGTCACGAGAATCTTTACTTCTGTATGCTGCTGAAAGAGCACCTCAAACACTTGTCTATGCTTCTTTGGAATCAGTGCCTCGATCATCCAGTGGTTTTCGCCATCTTCTTTATTAATGATTAAGCCGTCACGAAGGGGAATGCTGGACATTTTATCTTGCTTTGGATCAAGTTCAATTTTTAAATCAATCAGCCTAAAGGTTTTCAATATTTATCACCTCACAAGCGTTCATTATTCGTAAGTATCATTATAGCATACAACATCTGTATAAATGAAACCGCTGCCTACTCAGAACTAGCTGCATATAAGTGAAAGGAGATGTTTTATGGAGTCCTATCAACTTCGAAACATACATATTGGTGAGGAAAAGGAAAGCAATGTGAGGGTCTATACATGGGGAGACATTCTCTCATTTTGTGATGTGTATATGGAAGAAGGGGAGTCCCTCACTTTTCAATACGTGACAGACGATCAAATGGACTGTTTCGAATTTCAATTGTCAATTCATGATGGAAGGCTTTGTTTTTATTGGTTTGCGTGGGACGGGTCTGACTATATTCACATGCCTTCTAGTAATTGGATTCATTCAGATGTTTTTTATCAATTTATGAAAAATAAGTATTTCGTCAAACAAAATAAGATGATGTTTTATACGCAAGCGGTAAAAAGTAAAAATGATTGAGGAAATAAAGAATTTGAAGAACGATTTTATCATTTTCGTTTTTTGTCTCTTGTGCTATTTCTCAGTAGACTAGGGTTAGCTGAAAGGAAAGGAGGCAAAAGGCAAAGGTCTAGCATCTCGCGGCCCTCCTCTAGCTATAGCTGATAGACTTTGCCTTGTACACATATTCACTGCGTAATAGTAGAACCAAGGTTTCTTTGTATCAGTCATGTGTCCCCTGTGAATCCCCTTATGCGTATCCGGTCATGTAGCGTGACTGGGTACTCTTATATTCATTGATAAGCCGATCATCCCTTGCAAATAGTGGATACTCATTTCATAATGATGATGGATTTGATAAACGGAAGGTCAACTGAAAATGCAGGCAAAAAAGGAGAGACCGATGACAAACATTCAATTAATCGCAACGGATTTAGACGGAACTTTATTGAACAGCGAGCACAAAGTGAGTCAGGAAAACGAGCAGGCGTTAAAGGAAGCAGTGGCGAGTGGGATTGAGGTTGTCGTTTCAACAGGAAGAGCGTATTTTGATGTGAAATCTATTTTTGATCAGCTTGGGATGAATACGTGGGTCATCAGTGCAAATGGAGCTGTGATTCATGATCCAGAAGGTCAGGTATATCATTCGGCTGTTCTAGAAGAAGAAAAAGCAAAACACATCTTATCATGGCTTGAGGAGCGTGATTATTACTATGAAGTGTTTACGAATGAAGCCATTTACACACCAAACCGCGGCAGGGAGCTTCTGGCGATAGAAATGGACCGCTTAAAGAGTGCAAATCCAGAAACGGATCAGCGTGTTCTTGAGCAAGCGGCTGAAGTTCAATACAGCCAGTCAGGTTTTGCTTATATTGATACATATCAAGAATTGTTTCGTGAGGATCAGAATCTTTCGTTTTATAACATCTTAGGTTTCTCATTTTTTCAAGAAAGATTGAAAGCCGGATGGGATGCGTTTGGACATGATTCTGAATTAACATTGGTTAGTTCGGCTGATCATAACTTTGAAATTGGAGCAAAGGAAGCGTCGAAAGGGCAGGCGTTAACCAGGCTGTCAGAAAAGCTCGGTATTCCATTAAGCCGAACAGCAGCTGTAGGAGACAGTTTAAATGATGAATCAATGATTCGGGCAGCTGGGGTTGGAATTGCAATGGGGAATGCGAGAAAGGATATAAAAGAATTAGCTGATCACGTCACGTTAACAAATGATGAACATGGTGTGGCACATATGATTCAACATCTTTTGAAATAATTGAATCGTATGTATTTGTATAAATGACATAGGATGAAGCGCATTCTACAAAAGAGGAATTCAGAACTACTTCTATTTACACCCGCTATGGAACATCATATAATTTAATTATGAATATAACCCGCTTGTAAGGAAGTTAAGGAGAGTAAACGAATGGCGCTGGAATCTTATAAGTCCGACAATCTGCATTTAATCAAGGAAGCCTTAGACTATACTCAGGTTGGCCTGACGGTGACGGACCCGTCTTTACCTGATAATCCTTTAATATATGTGAACAAGGGCTTTTTAGATATGACAGGCTATCAAGAAACCGAAGTAATAGGAAAGAACTGTCGTTTCCTTCAAGGAGATGAAACTGAACAGATTGCTCTCAAACAAATTAGGGCAGCCATTGAAAACAAAGAGGCTGTCACTGTACAGTTGAAAAACTATAAAAAATCTGGTCAAATGTTTTGGAACGAGTTAAGTGTGGCGCCTCTATGGATTGATGAAAATGAAGGGAAACGCCTTTATTTCGTTGGTCTGCAAAAGGATGTTACGAAAGAGATGGAACAGCAAGAGCTTCTTGAGCAATCCATTGATGAAGTATTGAATATTTCTGTCCCGATTGTTCCGGTGAAGGATGGTATTTCTGTCCTGCCGATCATAGGTACGTTAACAGCGCCAAGGTTTGATAAAATCATCTCAACAGTCTCCACTTATATCTCTCAATCCAAAGACGATTACTTCATTGTGGATCTGTCTGGTTTATTAGAGGTGGATTCATTTGTGGCGGATGCGATCTTTAAGCTGAACGATTTGATTTTAATGACTGGCACAGAACTGATCGTGACAGGTATTAAACCAAATCTTGCGATGAAAATGGGAGAAATGAGAGAGGACTTCCGTGAGTTGAACACGTATATGAATGTGAAATCTGCATTGAAAAAGCTGCAAATTTAAGCATTCCTTTAGATGAGATTAAAAAAAGAGGACTTTTCATCAAGTTTGAGAAAAGTCCTCTTTTTGCTGTCATTACGATGATTGAGCGGCTGCACTTAACGTGAATAAATCTTCTAGTTCGTTCGTTGACAGCTCTGTAATCCAGCTTTCACTTTGGATAATTTGATCATTTAACGTTTGTTTTGTTTCGAGCATTTGATCAATTTTTTCCTCTATCGTGCCGGTTGTGATCATCTTATGGACGTGAACAAACCGCTTTTGCCCGATGCGGTAAGCACGGTCTGTTGCTTGGTTTTCTACAGCAGGATTCCACCATCTATCGTAGTGAATGACATGATTGGCGGCGGTTAAGTTTAGTCCGGTTCCTCCTGCTTTTAAAGAAAGAATTAAGATGTTGAACTCTTTTTTCTGGAAACGTTCCACCATTTTGTCCCGATCATGTTTTGATAAGCTCCCATTTAAAAATTGAACTGGTTCTCCAAACATCTTTTCGGCGAGCTGTTTGATCATGTTGCCCATTTCAATATACTGCGTAAAAATGAGACAGCTTTCTCCTTGTTCGTGTATGGCTTTTAACAGCTCTGCTAATTTATCCATTTTTAATGAACGCTTCAATAATTTCACATCTGTTCCGCTCTCTTTTAAATAAAGAGCAGGGTGATCGCAAATTTGTTTGAGTCTGCCAAGCATACTTAAAATGATGGCTTTCCGCTGCATCCCTGTTAATGAGGCCATATGTTCGAATGTATCTTTGACCAGCTGTTCATATAAAGATGCCTGCTCTGCAGATAACGGGATGAATTCTTTTTCTTCTAGTTTCTCTGGCAGATTGAGTGCGACTTCTTCATCTTGTTTTGTTCGTCTTAATAAGAATGGCTTGATCAGCTGCTGCAGCTGTTGGATTCTTTTTTCTTCACGGTCTTTTTCAATCGGAAGGACGAACTTTTTATGAAAACTGGTCAGGCTGCCGAGATATCCTTTGTTCACGAAGTCGAAAATAGACCAAAGCTCTGTCAAGCGGTTCTCCATCGGTGTCCCGCTGAGGGCAATGTGGTGCTGTCCTTTTAATTGCCTAATGGCTCTCGATTGTTTCGTATGGGCATTTTTAATGTTCTGGGCTTCGTCTAAGCAAATGGTATTCCATTTGGCTGCTGTTAATTCATCACGGTCAGAATGTGAGAGACCATACGAAGTGAGGACGATATCTGTTGATTCGTACGCTTTTGTAAAGTTCTCACCTTGTGGACGTGACGGTCCATAATGCAGAGCGACATTCAAATGTGGTGCGAATGTTTCAAGCTCTCTTTGCCAGTTCCCTAATACGGAAGTCGGTGCAATGATGAGAGATGGAGCGGCGTCTTGTTGATGCTCCTTCAAATAGGTGAAATAAGCGATCATTTGAATCGTTTTTCCAAGTCCCATATCATCTGCTAAACAAGCCCCGAATCCATGAGACCTTAAGAACAGAAGCCAGTTGACACCGTGCTGCTGATACGGGCGCAGTGTGCCCTTAAAGGACTCACTCATCTCATAGGATGGCAGCTCTTGTGTATCATTTAACTGATGAACAAGCCCTCGTAATTGAGACGAAAGTTCAAATTGAATATGGGCAAAGGCCGAACTGTCTAGCAGCTCAGGAATCGACTCAGAGGAGGCCTCTTGGTCTGCGAGTTCACGTGATAAAATATCCGACATATGAAGTCCTTCGTTCTCAGCGCGCTCCATCCATTTCTTCATTTGCTGGATAAAGGTCGGATCGATTTTAATCCATTGTCCACGAATGTTGACAAGACGACGTTTACTTTGAACAAGCTCGTTGAACTCATCTTCTGTCAGCTCAATACCGTTTGTGGCAAAGCGCCAATTAAAGTCCATAAGGGCATCCATTCCAACGTGCGATTCGCCTCGTGGTGTGGAGGAAATCCGTGCTTTTAGCATCATGGTGCTTTCTTTGACGATCTGCCACCATGATGGGAGCAGGATCTCAATCCCCATGTTCACAAGTGTTTCACTCGCTTCAGATAGGAAGAGCCACGCTTCTTCTTCTGACATGAGGGTGGTACCAGATGTAAATGAGAGCCAAGGGACAATCTGACCGAACCGCTCCAGCTCTCTGGTGATTTTTTCTTGAAACGGACGCCATGATTTTTTTAAAGAACGGATGCCTTCAAAGAAATGCAGATCACTGTTTTTCTTATCACGCAAAAACAATTCAATTTTCCAATCATCCCCGTCGAAATCAGGCTCATTTAAACGCAAGCCGACAGTGAAAGGCGTCTCATCATCGATCCAGCCGATCGTTTCCAAGAAATCCTGTTCATCTAAAAAATGTCCCTGGAAGGAGGAAAGAGCAGGCGATTGTGCAGTCATTCGGTTCCATTTGTGCTGCAAGGCATCATCATATTGAATGTAATCCTGTACGGCAAAGGAGAACCAATCAGCTGTGTAGCCATCTAACAGGCCTTCTTTGTCTTTAAAGCGAAGCATGCCTTTTGTCCATGCCTCGAAATCTGGGACAAAATCTTCATCCTCGATGAATTCGTAAATGGTTGAGGCTGTTTTCATAAGCGGCTCTGTTTCATCCGTTAACGTCACATGGCTGAAAGTATTGAATGAATTTTTCCCTAGCAATTCAACGGTCATCCAAGGACTTAACAGGAAGGCAGGTGTGCCAATAAAGCTCACATCTTCTAAGAATGTTCCGTAAAAAGATGATTCGTGCCATTGGAAAAGCTGCCTCTTCATTTCATTTAGCGGTACAGGCTGTCCGTCCTCTGCTTGCGCTGAAATGGTGAAAGAGAAATCTTCGGTTTGTTCTGCATGAATGACAATTTGTTTATGGCGTGTCATCAATTAATTTTCCTTTCTTCATTTCCTCTTGGAACGCACGCAGCCGTTTTGTTGAATCTTGCAGCTGCTGTACATATCTTTCCCACACCGCGTTTTTTTTCGTTTTATGATAAAGCGTACGCAGTTTTTTGAGCATTTTCACAGATTCCCGGTAAGCACTTCGATTCTTTTGATCGAGAAGCAGTGAGATTTCCCGGTGGTACGAAGGAATGAGTGCTTCAGGCTCTTCCTTTGCAATCTGTTTGATCAGTTCTTTCTCCAATTCACTGATGGAGAAACCAACGAGGCTGTGTATTTCAATCCATTCTGCATAGCGTTCTTGTGCATATAAGAGCTGACTATATTCAGTAAATGCATAAGGCATACAGATTTGGAGATAGCGTTCATACAAGAAATGATCTTTCGTCTGTTTAAAGTACGCGTCTAAATAAAAGAAGAAATCGCTGACGGCTCCACGCAGTTCTCTATAAGATAGGTCAAGCTGGCAATATTCTTCTAATACATATGTGATCTCTTGATACCAAAGTTTGAGACGCTTCCAGTCCTTGCGGTTTGTGAGATCCTTTAGCCAATTGAGCACATTCGGCAGCATATTTGCATTGAGCAATTTTAATTGCTGGAAGAGTCTTTCGTCTTCTTTTAGCAAATAATCCATATGCATCAGCCCAATGGTGCGCTCAACCGTTTGCTCCTGCTGTTGGGCGCTCTTGAGTAATTCTGTTTCTTTTTTGACCCATTTCCCTCTATTTAATATAGTTCCCCAAATCTCCATAAAGACCGCAACTCGTTCATGCTGGAAAGGTCCGCTGATTTGAAGAAGTGTCCGAACGGCAGTTGGTGTGTTTTCAAGAAACGGATCGAGGGAAAAGGAAAGGGCGTATGTCCTCAAATGATCCACTGAATCAAAAATGGTGTTCATGAGCTGTTCTACATATGGATTCATCGAATAAAAGTCTTTTTCGGCATCAAGACGGCCGAGATCGATTAGCTCATGGAGCCTTAACCACACATCGATGGACGTATGAATCGCATACAAACTCTTGAATTCAGGTGAAGTGGGTGCGTGTTTTTTCAGGATCGATAAATAGCCGTAATACAAATGCTGTGGCGTTTGCTGGTGCTTCGGTGTCCGTTTCAGCCAGAGGTGAAATTCCTCCTGGAAAAAATTCAGCCAGCTCTGAAGTGATTGTTCATCTGGGCGCTTCACTTGGAAGTGCTGACGAATGAGTTCTTTGCTGCGCTGTAATTCATCCTTCTCTGACCAATTTTCTGTAAAGCCGGTCACACTCTCTACTTGAGCGTATAGCGAAAAGAAGACAGCGAGGATGTGTTTACATAGTCCATCAGCTGGACATGAGCAGCTGCTTCTCACTGGAAACAGCACATGAAGGTGGACTCTTGCTGCCACGACATCATGTACATAAGCTGACCATTCGGTATCAGACTCTTGCTTGAGCCGATATACGCTGTCCTGTCTATAAGTAATCAATGCTTTTTTAATGAGTTGCTTGTTTTCATCTGTTGAAGGAAGAAGTTCTTTGATCTGTTCGGCTGTTTGTTTGATTTCTTCTTCGTTGATGTTGTGCTGAAGCATTTGACCCGCTCCTAACCAAGTAAAAGATTCCAATTCTTTTATTATAGCTCAATGATGATTTATAAAAAAGTTTTTCATGAAAATGGTCATAAATTTCAAAAGCTGTCGAATGATGTATTAGAGTATTGCATAAACCAACCATACAGCATATAATAATGAAATTAGTGGAATCGAAAGGATACAGACATGGATAATAAGGGTTTAAATCAAGAAGAGTTTTTAAAGATTTTGATGTACGCTCATGATATTGGTGAAAATTCCAATGATGTCACAACAAAAGAAATGCTTGAAAATCTGATTGCTCATATTCGAAATGGCCTTGTTTCATAAAAGTAGCCCCCTGCTCTCTCAGCAGGGGGTTTTTGTATGCTTTTATGAATGGAACGAAAATTCCCGGCATACGATGACATTACAAGCATAAGGAGTATGGGGAGCTGATGTGTCATGAAGATTGCGATTGCAGGCTGTGGGTATGTAGGGCTTGTCACAGGGGTGTGTTTAGCAGAGGCGGGACATGATGTGACATGTATGGATATTGACCGGCGGAAGGTCATGCAGCTGAAGCAAGGGAATCCTCCGATGTACGAGCCGGGATTAAAAGAACTGCTCAAACGGAATATGGAGCAAGGACGCATTCGTTTTCACATCAATGGAGCGTCAGCCTATTCGCAGGCTGACGTGTTAATGATTGCTGTCGGTACTCCGCAGCAGGCAGACGGTCAAGCTGATTTGCAGTATGTCTTTCAAGCGGCAAAGGAGATGGGCTTACAAGCAAAGCCAGGCGCAGTGCTTGTCGTGAAAAGTACAGTGCCTGTCGGAACGGGCGATCAAATTGATCATTTGATTCATCACGTGTTAGGTCGTAAGGAGCCATTATCTATCGCATCGAATCCAGAATTTTTACGAGAAGGGTCTGCCATCTCAGATACGCTGCGAGCGGATCGGCTGGTGATTGGAGCCGAAACAAAGAACGGATTAGATCAGCTAGAGTCTATGTATGCGGACTTCCACATTCCATTCGTGAGAACAGATCGGAAAAGCGCAGAGATGATCAAATACGCATCAAATGCATTTCTTGCCACAAAAATCAGCTTCATGAATGAAATTGCTTCGATTTGTGGAAAAACGGGAGCTGATGTTGAGAGAGTTGCAGAGGGGATGGGACTCGATCAGCGGATTGGTGCTTCGTTTCTTAGGGCAGGCATTGGTTACGGAGGTTCCTGTTTTCCGAAGGATACTAATGCCCTTGTCCAAATTGCAGGGCATGTGTCCCATGATTTTGAGCTATTGAAGGCTGTCATCAAAGTCAACAATGAGCAGCGAGCAAGTTTTATTCGAAGTGTGAAGGAGCGGATGGGAGAAAACTTGGAAGGGAAGAGAATGGCTCTTCTTGGCCTTTCCTTTAAGCCGAATACAGATGATATGAGAGAGGCGCCGTCAATCCCGATCGCTCATCAGCTCCATCAATTAGGAGCGGAGATCGTAGCCTATGATCCTGCTGCCGCTCGCAATGCAGCTCAAGAACTGCCTGATCAAGTCCTTTTTGCTCAAACGATTGAAGAGGCGATCAAGGATGCTGATGCTGTCTGTATATTAACTGAGTGGGCGGATATTCAGTCCTTTCCACTTTCAGCTTATAAAGATTTCATGAGGCAGCCGATCATTTTTGATGGTCGGAATTGTCATACGCTTGAAGCGGCAGAAGTAGCTGGTGTCGAGTATCATTCTATTGGGCGCAGGCCTGTCTCTCCTATTTATATGTAATGAGAAAAACCGATAACTTCATGTGTTATCGGTTTTTGCGTTAATGCGGAAGAATGAATCCGCCATATAAAAATGCAGCCACAATCAGAAAGGCAGGGTGCAATTTGAATTTGGTCATAAAGAAAAATGAAATGGCGGCAATGGCGAGTGATTGCGTCCAGCCAATGGCTTTCACGGCATCTCCGCCAATTTCCCATGTTAATAAAAGCATCATCATCGCAATGACAGGCTGTACAGATAAGGTCATGCCTTTGACGACAGAAGATTGGCGAAAACGGTCAATGAGTTTTAGCAGTAAGATCAATCCGATAGCAGACGGCAGGACCGTCGCAAGCAGTGCAACGATAAAGCCTGGCCATCCCATGACATCATAGCCTACATAAGCCGCAATTTTCGTAGCGATTGGACCTGGAAGTGCGTTGGCTAATGCGAGCATATTGGAGAACCCTTCGTTCGTCATCCAATGAAAATGATTGACGATTTCTTCATAATTGAGCGGAATGGAGGCAGGTCCTCCGCCATACCCTAACAGATTGGATAAGAAGAATGCCCAGAATAAAAAGAGAATCAGCATCACGAAGACACTCCTTTCTCTTTATTTGTTCGAGTCCAGCGATCTTTCAGTTTGAAATGAAAGGCACCATAACATAAAAAGATGATGACAATGATTCCTGGATGAATCGAGAGTACTTGAAGACCGACAAATGCCAATAGGAATAGGACGATTCCGAAGATCATGCCGAAGCCCTTCAACGCTTTTTGTCCAAATTCATATGCCATCATTCCTAACAGAACGGCAATTACTGGTGTCACAGCACCGATCATATTTTGAATGATGACTGAAGAGCTTAAGACGCTGACAAGTGTAACAAGTGCCACCATAGCGAGACATGTCGGTAAAATATGTGCAGCTGTTGCAACAATGGCGCCAGATACACCTTTTAATCGATAGCCGAGGTATGCCGACATTTTCGTAGCAATCGGTCCGGGCAATGCGTTGGCGATGGCGAGTGTTTCTCCAAATTCGTCATCATTGATCCATTTGTATTTGACGACCGCTTCATGGCGAATGAGCGGGATCACAGAAGGTCCTCCGCCAAATCCCAGAATACCGGTTCGCACCATGGCGATCATGAGTTCAAGATATGATTGCAAGTGGTTCAACTCCTATCTACAATTTCATGCCCATTCGGCTTTTGTATCGTTTAATGAGCATTTGACAGTCAACACTGACGACGCCTTCAAGCGGGTACAGCTTCTTTGTCAGGAACGTCTCCATTTCCTGTTCATTTTGAAAAATGCCATGCATATGCAGCTTGCTTGGTCCTGTCATATGATAAAGGCTTGTGACGGCTGTTTCCTGCTCAAGCTGAAGGGCGACTGTTTCTAAACATTTCGGCTCAACCTCTACGTTAAAAAAGACAGAGACATGAATGCCGATCTTTGCTGGATTAATGACAGCGGTGAATCGTTCAATGACACCTGCTTCAATGAGCTGTTGAATACGGGCTTGTACAGCAACACGGGAAAGGCCGACTTGTTTCCCTAGATCCGTGTAGGACATACGCCCGTCCTCGTGTAATAAGGAAAGAATTTGTTTATCTCTTTCATCTAATGTTAAGTTTGGAATGCGATATTCATGTGCCACCGTATAACCACCTTTCTTCTGTTGATATTCTATCATATTTTATTACGAATAGAATGTTTGATTTTTAAATGAGTAACGAAATGAAATAATAAAAGAAGATAATATATCTTTTTGCATAAAAAACACCCCAGCATCACCGGGGTGTGTTCATTTTATTTTTCTGGGCTGCTTTCCGCACTGGCAATTTGCTGTGCAAGGTCAGCACGATCAATGTCTGCTTGGAAGAACTCCTGCGTATTTGGAAGGTGTAAATTCATGTGACGTTTTTGGGAAATTCGGATGGTCACTTGATCCACAGTGTAATCAAATACATGCCCGCCTACGCTTCGATCATCATCAATAAAGTGGAGATGATATCCGCTTACCGCAATGCCATGTGCGTACTGTGGTGTACGGAAGCCTGCGATCGTCCCGCGAATATTTTCAAAATCGAAAATAGGCTGTGACTTGACTGCCTCTACCATCGGAACGTAAGGTTTTTCCTGTTTTTCAACCGTACGGGTTTGAACCTTTTTGAATGACCCATCGATGCGGATCGCATAAAAGACATTCTTGCTCGGTAAGATTCGGTCGATTTCTTCCTCTAGCTCTTTGGACGTCATCGGTGCATCAATTCGATGAACGATGTCCGTTTCAAAGAATGCTAGAGAGCAAAATGGTGAATAATCTTGATCGGTTACTGGTGTGGCTGTTCCATCAGAGCGCAGTCGATAAAAAGCGCCATCAAAGCCGATTAGTTCCCCATCTAATTGATTGAATGTGCCAATGCCAAAATCACCATGCTCGGGAATATGTGATAGGGAGAAATCTCCATCGTATACGGCTTCCAGCAAGGAGGTCATGGTTGATACTTGATAGACCTCTTGCTTTTTGTCCTGCGGTATTGTGTTGTTTTGTTGATTCATTGGGTGCATCATACCCATGTCCGCTCACTCCTTTAACGTAATGTATCGAAGTCTTATCTGACGTTCGTTGTGTGTTTTTCACGAAAGACTTCTGGCCATTTTTGACTGGCGAGGTCTGGGTTGTCTTGATAGTCTATCGGAATATCAATAATAACGGGTCCTTCTATGTTTATACCCTTTTGAAGGACAGTTGAAAGCTCTTCAGGTGAGTTGACACGTAATCCAGTTGCTCCAAAGCTTTCTGCATATTTCACTAAGTCGATCTGACCGAACTCAACACAAGACGTACGGTCATACTTCATTTCCTGCTGGAATGCCACCATATCGTATGTGCTGTCGTTCCACACGAGATGAACGAGATTTGTTTTCATGCGCACGGCTGTTTCTAATTCCATGGCGGAGAAGAGAAAACCGCCATCACCTGAGACTGAAATGATCTTTTCATCTGGATTCAATATGGAGGCTGCAATCGCCCATGGTAATGCCACGCCAAGTGTTTGCATTCCGTTACTTACTAGGAACGTGTTCGGTTCATAAACACGGAAGTGGCGAGACATCCAAATGGCGTGCGATCCGATATCACATGTCACTTTCGTGTCATCTGGGATGATACGTCTCAACGTATGAATGACATCCAGCGGGTGTGATAAATGACTTTCTCTTTCTGGTGTTTTTTCGATATCACTTAACAGCTCTTGTAATTCTGTGACGAGATCTACGTTCTTTTTGCATAATGAAAGTGGAACGCTGTCGTGGGCTAGATGTTGCACTGTTTCAGATATATTGCCCACAAGCTCAAGCATCGGTTCATAGAAATGGTCAATATCTGCCTGCATGTCATCCACATGGATGATTTGACGCTGCTGCGGTTTCAAATTCCAATGCTTCGGATCGTATTCGATTGGATCAAAGCCAATAGTTAAAATCACATCCGCTTTCTCAATGAGAAGGTCGCCTGGCTGATTACGGAATAAGCCGATTCTGCCCACATATTGAGGCTCAAGCTCTCTTGAGAGAACGCCGGCTCCTTGGTACGTTTCGACAAATGGGATACCAAGTGTTTTTAATAATGTTCTTGTCGCATTTGCCGCAGCTGGACGGCTAGCTTTCATTCCCACAATTGCAACAGGTAAGTGCGCATTTTGAATTTTGGCGATGGCCGAACTGATGAGAGCATCCGGTGCAGGACCTAGTTCTGGAGAAGGGTGAGCAGACACTGGTGTTTGTGTGGTGTGTTCGGTCACGACATCTTGTGGAAAGCTGATAAATGCTGCTCCAGCTTGACCTCTTTGTGCCGCGCGAAAAGCATTTGTTAAGGCTTCTGGTATATTGTTTACGTCTTGTACTTCAACGCTATATTTTGTCACTGGTTTGAATAATGCCGCATTGTCGAGTGATTGATGTGTTCGTTTGAGTCGATCCGCACGGATGACGTTTCCAGCGATTGCAACAACAGGGTCACCTTCTGTATTGGCTGTTAATAGACCTGTCGCTAAATTGGATGCGCCAGGACCTGATGTGACGAGACAAACGCCTGGTTTGCCAGTTAAACGACCGACAGCTGCTGCCATGAATGCCGCATTTTGTTCGTGTCTGCATAGCACAAGCTCTGGACCTCTGTCTTTTAATACATCAAATACTGCATCAATTTTTGCACCTGGAATCGCAAAAACATGGGTCACACCTTGGGCAATGAGCGTATCGACAATCAACTCTGCTCCTCGTTTTGTTAGGGGTTGTGTTTGAGAATTCATTTACCCCGCACTCCTTTCGGCAAGTAAAATTTTTTATGAAAATATATTTTCATGATATGATTTACTATACATTTCACAAAATAAATTTTCCAATATATGTTTAACGTAGTTTTAATATGTTTCACGAATAAGTGTTTGAGGAGTGAAAGGATGGAACTGAGACATTTGCAGTATTTTGTCACAGTCGCGGAGGAGCTGCATTTCGGCAGAGCGGCCGCACGATTGAACATGACACAGCCTCCACTTAGTCAGCAAATTAAGCAGTTTGAGGAAGAATTGGGATTTCCTTTGTTTCACCGGTCTAAACGGGTGGTGGAGTTAACAGCTGCTGGAAAGGTTTTTTTACATGAGGTCCGGGGGGTGCTGCATCAGCTTGATAAAGCCGTTGATCATGCCCGGCATACGGCAAGAGGGGAGCTTGGGAAGATTATCATCGGATTCGTTGGTACAGCGACATATGATATTCTGCCGCCAGTTGTCCGTGAATTCAGAGAGCGGTACCCCTCTGTCAGTATTGAGCTGCAACAGCTCTCTGTCCCGCAGCAGCTTGAGGCGCTTTTGAATGGTGAGATTGATATTGGTTTTTTGCATCCTACATCACCGCAAGAAGAATTGGTCAGTCGTTTAATGAAGCAAAGTGAATGTATTTTTGCGATTCCGAAAAACCATCCGCTGGCGGAAAAAGAAGCGGTCACGATTGAAGATATTCGTGATGAGCCGATTATTTCTTTATCAAAGGAATCATGGCCGTCCCTTTATCAGCATATTGTCCTACTTTGTGAAAAGTACGGATTTTCACCCAATATCGTGCAGGAAGCAGCAGAATATCAAATGGTCATTGGGCTTGTCACAGCGGGAATCGGAATTGCTATCATTCCAACATCGGCCCGGCGTTTATTTAATTTAGATGTGGTGTATCGGTCAATTGAAGGTGAGCAGCTACTCGCGGAATGGACCATTTCTTATAGGCGAGAAAATCATAATCCGGCATTGTTTCATCTTGTCCATCATATTCTCCATCGCGGTGAGCCGGAGTAAGGGAAGAGAGAACGGGGTATGGTATGATGTCGTTACATACAAGAGGAGGCATGTCTGAAGTGATTACATTACAAATGGATCAGTTGTCACGAAAAGAAGCATATAAAGTATTATCTGGTTCCGTCGTTCCAAGACCCATTGCATTTATTACAAGCCTTTCTAAAGAAGAAGTCGTCAATGCTGCACCATTTAGTTTCTTTAATGTCATCAGTGGCCATCCTCCGCTGATCGCTGTTTCTATTGGACGTCGTCAAGGAGAGATGAAAGATACAGCAAAACATATCATCGACAGGGAAGAATTTGTTGTCCATGTGAGTGATGAAGCGATGATTGAAGATATTAATGAAACAGCTGCTACTTTGCCAGAGGAAGAGAGTGAGCTGACTCGTACCGGTCTTCATCAAGTGAAGAGCAGCGTGGTGTCAGTGCCAGGAATCAAGGAAGCACGCATTCGCTTTGAATGTCAGCTGGAAAGACATCTGACCTTTCAAAATGATGAAGGGGAGGTCACAGTCGATCATATCATTGGCCGGGTGGTGTGTGCGCATTTAGATGAGTCTGTCTATGATGCGGAAAAAGGATATATTTTTACGAATGAATTAAAGCCAGTCGCACGCCTAGCAGGGAATGATTATGCCCATTTAGGTACGCCTTTTGTACTGAAGAGACCGGAATAACATCTAAAACCCCCGAGGCTATCGGGGGTTTAGTGTTTATTTTTTTTGTTCTAGTTTCAATGGTGCGGCGATATTTTTTTCTACCTTTTTGCCTTTTAATACATCGTCAGCAGCGCCGACTGCCAGTTGACCGATCAGCTCTGGCTGCTGCGCGACTGTTGCAGATAGTTTTCCTGCTTTGATCGAGTTGAGTGCATCTTCATTACCGTCGAAACCGACGACAAGAATGTCTTTTCCAGAGCTTTGGATGGCCTCTAGTGCGCCAAGTGCCATTTCATCATTGTGGGCAAAAACGGCTTTGATGTCAGGGTTTCCTTGAAGAAGGTTTTCCATCACGTTGAGCCCTTTTGTCCGGTCGAAGTCAGCGGCTTGTTTTGCTGTGACATCTAATTTTTTGTCTGCAATTTGATGGAAACCTTTTCCTCGTTCACGGGTCGCAGAAGCACCTGGTACACCTTCTAGTTCAGCCACTTTTGCTCCTTTACCAACTTTGTCGATAATAAAGTTAGCTGCCATTTCGCCGCCTTTGATGTTATCGGAAGCAACGAGCGCTTCAACCTTTCCGCTTTCTGCCGAACGGTCTAATGTGATGACCGGTATGTCTGAAGCATTCGCAGATTCGACAGCCGTTGATATGGCAGAGGAATCGGCTGGGTTAATGAGTAATGCATCAACCCCTTGTTGAATTAAATCTTCTACATCACTTGTTTGTTTGGCTGAATCATTTTGTGCATCGGCAATGACAACTTCAATGCCAAGCTTTTTCGCTTCTTTTGTCACACCGTTTTTAAGAGAAACGAAGAATGGGTTATTTAAAGTCGAGATCGACAGTCCGATTTTCATGTCTTTTTTCTTGCCATCCTTTGTTGATTTGGCCCACTCTGTCGGTTCGAGCGAGCAGGCAGAAAGCATGAATAATGAGAGAGTCATGATCAGGATTACATATTTTTTCATAGCAGCTGCCTCCTTAAGCAGATTTCTTTCTGTCGAGTAGGACTGCAATCAAGATGACAATCCCTTTCACAACAGACTGATAGAATGATGAAACACCAAGTAAGTTCATACCATTGTTCAAGACCCCGATAATGAGTACCCCGATGAGTGTGCCGACAATTCGCCCTCTTCCGCCGGATAGGCTTGTCCCGCCAAGTACAACGGCAGCAATTGCATCAAGTTCATACGACGTACCAGCTGTTGGTTGGGCTGAGTTGAGACGAGATGTTAAGATCGCACCGGCTAAAGCAGACATAAAGCCGGCTAAGGAATAAATCATGATTTTGACGCGTGGTACTTTAATACCTGAGATGAGGGCTGCTTTTTCATTTCCGCCAATGGCATACGTTCTTCTGCCAAAAGGTGTTTTATGAAGCAAGACCCAAAGAACGATAAAGGTGAGAAGCATGGTGATCGCTGGAACAGGAATCCCTAAGAAATATCCACGGCCAAATAGCTGAAATGCATAGTTAGAGCCAAGCCCTGTAATTGGGTTTCCGTCTGTATAAACAAGCGTCAATCCTCTGAAAATCGTCATCGTCGCAAGTGTTGCGATAAAAGGAGCCATTTTTCCTTTTGTGATTAAAAGACCGTTGATCATTCCAAGGATGGCACCGATGATACATCCAACGATGATGGCGAGAATCGGGTCCAAACCAGATACAATAAAGCCGGCAGTCAGAGCACTAGACAGCGCTAGAATGGCACCGACAGACAAATCAATTCCTCCGGTTAAAATAACAAACGTCATGCCAAAGGCAATGAGGGCGTTAATGGAGATTTGTCTGAGTAAGTTTAAAATGTTTAATGGTTCTAAAAAGGCCGGATTTAAAATAGAAACAATGGCAACAAGGATGATGAGTCCTAAGAATGGCCCAAGCTTTTGCATGATATTGTCAAATCGTCCATTTGAAGTAAGTGGTTTCATGTTACTTCCCTCCTGTAGCTAGTGTCATAATTCGTTCTTGTGTAGCTTCTGTTTTACTTAATTCACCGCTGATGGTTCCTTCATGAATGACAAGCACTCGATCGCTCATCCCAAGAACTTCTGGGAGCTCAGAGGAGACCATCAAAATCGCAACGCCTCGATCCGTCAGCTCGTTCATCAGCTGATAAATTTCTCGTTTCGCCCCGACGTCGACGCCTCTTGTCGGTTCATCTAAAATCAGCACCTTCGGCTGAATGCCGATCCATTTGGCGATGACGACCTTTTGCTGATTTCCACCGGACAGGCTGCGTGCAGAGATTTCAGATGAAGCGGTTTTGATCGTGAGTCGTTTGATGAGCAGGTCAACAAAGTCCTGCTCGTTTTTCTTATCGATCAGCCCCTTTGGAGAGAAGCTATCTAAGTTAGGTAACCCGATGTTTTCCCGAATGGATGCATCCAGCATCAGTCCTTCATCTTTACGATCCTCCGTGATAAAACCGATGCCAAGTTTGACTGCATCACTTGGTTTTTTAATGACAGCCTTTTTCCCATGAACCCAAATTTCTCCTTGATCCAGGGGATCGAGTCCAAAGAGCGACCGCATCATTTCCGTCCGGCCAGCACCCATTAAGCCTGCAACACCGACAATTTCTCCAGCTTTGACGGAAAAACTGACATCTTGAAAGCGGCCTTTCCTCGTTGCTTGCTTCACTTCTAGGACGGTATCACCAGTAGAAGGTGTGCGTTCAGGGTAACGATCGGTTAATTCGCGGCCGACCATTTTTTTGACGACTTCATGGAAATTCGTGTCCGGTATCGCTTTCGTATCGACCGTTTTTCCGTCACGCATGATCGTAATCCGGTCACAAATGGAGAAGATTTCTTCCATCCGGTGAGAAATGTAGACGATGGAAACGCCTTCTTTTTTGAGTGATTCAATGACCTGAAATAGCTTTTCAATCTCACGGTCTGTGAGAGCAGCTGTTGGTTCATCCATAATAATGACCTTTGCATCGGTCATTAACGCTTTCGCAATCTCAATCATCTGCTTTTGGCCGACAGAACAGCTTCCTGCCTCTTGATCGAGCGAGAGGTTGACAGACAATCGGTCGAGCTGCGCTTGGGCGAGGGCTTTCATTTTCTTGGTGTCTAGGAGACCAAGTGTTGTATAGATTTCTTTCCCGATAAATAAATTCTCGAGTACCGTCATATCAGGCCATATATTCAGCTCCTGATGAATGAAGGCAATCCCGTTCTGCTCGGCTTCTTTCGGATTCTTGAAAGCGGTTTCTTTTCCGTCGATTTGAATCGTTCCTTGATCCAGGGAATAGAGTCCTGTCAGCAGATTCATTAACGTTGATTTTCCTGCCCCGTTTTCACCCATAAGTGCATGGACTTCACCTGTGACGAGGTCAAAGGAGACCCCGGCGAGAACGGTGTTTTTTCCAAAGGCCTTATGGATGTTATGCATTTCAATGTTCATAAGTGGCTCCTCCTTTTAAAAGATGACACCGGCATGAAGAATGCAGTTTGCGTATGGGGTGGCTTCACCCGTTCGAATCACTGCTTTTGCCTGTTTGGTCATGTCTTTGAACGTCTCGTGATCGACTTCATCTAACGGATGTGAGAACGCTTTCTTTAGAAATAAATGATCTCTCTCATTGGCTTCTTTGATTTCACTGGCGATCGTGATGTGTTCAACGGCCATTTCCTCAAGAAGGAGGGAAGTAACCTCCTGAAAGGACGGTGTGCCGATGGATAATGCAAGGTCGATCTTGACCGGTCCTTCTGGAATGGGCAGGCCGCAGTCTGCGATGACAATTGTATCTGTATGACCGAGGTCAGCAAGCACCTTGGCGATATGACTATTTAAAATACCATTTTTCTTCATTTCTTATTCTCCAATTCTTCTCTTACTGGCATGCCGCCTTGGGCACCAAATTTTGTGACTGAGATAGATGCGGCTAAGTTAGCAAAGGCAAGTGCGTCGTATAGGGATTTTCCTTCTGTTAGTGCTACAGCTAGAGCGCCGTTAAAAGTATCGCCAGCGCCTGTAGTGTCGACGGCTTTCACAGGATAGCCCGGTACCAACACTTCTTTTGATCCATCAAAGTAACGAACCCCATTTTTTCCTTCTGTAATGAGTAATTTGTTTGGATATTGGCGCAAAGCCTCTGCTATGGTGAGTCCATCAAACATAAGAGCTGCTTCGTGTTCGTTTGGCGTAATATAGGCAGCTTGATCTAATATTTGCTGAGAGACTTTGCGAGCTGGTGCGGGATTTAAGATGACTGGAATCTCTTTTTCGCTGCAAATGGCGCAGACGGCTTCGACTGTTTCTTCAGGAATTTCCTGCTGGATAAGGACGATTCCGATATCTTCAATAGAAGAAAGAGCATCTTTTACATAGTGAGGTGTTACCTCATTGTTTGCTCCTTTGACGACAACAATGCTGTTATCTCCTTCAGCTAAAATGATATGAGCTGTTCCGCTTTCCATTTCGGTAACCGGTTTCATATAAGTGGTGCGAACACCTTGTGTTTGCAAATTGCGCATAATGTCCTGACCATACGCGTCATCCCCAACCCGGCCAATCATATATACATCCGCACCGAGCCTTGCGCTGGCCACTGCTTGATTGGCTCCTTTTCCTCCAGGAACCGTTTTAAATGATTCGCCTAGGACGGTTTCTCCTGCATTTGGACGCTTATTCGATGTGACAACTAGATCCATGGAACAACTTCCTACGACAACTATTTGACTCATTGTGAATCCACCTTTCTTGTGGTCTCTCGTTCAATAAAAGAGACGGGCATTTGAATAACTGCTTGATCTATTGGCTGTTTTTGAATGGCTTTAATGATCAGCTTTGCGGCTTCTTTCCCCATATCATAGGCAGGCTGCCGAATCGTTGATAAAGAAGGGAAGAGCAGTTCGCTTTGCGGAATATCATCAAATCCAATGATTTGGACGTCTTTTGGAATGGCTTTTCCAATTCGAAGCGCTTCGTGTACGACGGCTGCTGCGACGATGTCATTGCTGGCAATGATGCCATCTGTTTCAGGGTACAGCTTGAAAAGAGCCTTGGCGCTTTTTCGGGCTTCCTGAAAAGAAAAAGAAGCGTTAGACATCACATGAAAGTTAACACCTTCTTCAGTCAGAACATCAAGTGCGCCTTTGAATCTTTGCCGCGCCGTTTGAAGATGAGCGGGCCCTTTTAGCAATGTGATCTGCTGACTGCCGCGTTTGATTAATTCCATTGCAGCCATTTTCCCGCCTGCCGTAGCATCTGCAAACACAGAAGGCGCATTTGGAACGGTGCGATCTAAGAAGACAACAGGCAGTTCATCATCATTGTACAAATCCGATTCAGGTTCGTTTGTGACAGCGATGACACCGACCACCTGGTTTTGCTTAAAGGTTTGTAAATAGGCCATTTCCTTCTCCCGATCTTCATCACTGTTTCCGAATAATAACCGAAAGCCGTGTGCATGAATCTCATCCTCAACGCCTCTAGCCAGCTGAGGGAAGAAGGGGTTTGTGATATCAGGTAAGATGAGACCAACTAATCTTGATTCTCTTTTAAAAAGGGATCGTGCCACTTCATTGGGGAAGTAGTTCAGCTCTTGCATCGCTTGTGTCACACGGGTTTTCGTATCAATATGGACGTATCCAGTATCGTTGAGCACGCGTGAAACAGTCGCAACAGATACTTGAGCAGCTTTTGCAACATCTTTAATTGTAGCCAATGGAGTGCCTCCCTTCGTCGATGTGTAACCGTTTACACAGATAGATTATCACGAAAGCATTGAAAAGACAATCTTAAAAAAATAAAAAAAGAAAAGAAAGATGACTTCTTCCTTTTCTTAACTAATAATGCCTGTTTGTGTAATGTTTACTTTGATTTTTGGAATGATTTTCACTTTTGGATAATCGGTGACCCAATTCATTTTCATATACTCATCATAATGTCTGACCCGGTATTTTCTGCCGAGGCTTAAGACGTCAGAATTTGCTTCTTGTAATGTAGCAACAATTTTTTCTGCTTCTTTTGTCAAGATGGTTGAAAGTCTTTTATTGAGCATTTCAATTTTTTTGTCTGTATCTAGATTATCTTTTGGGTACTCAAGGACAGAAGTATTAAATTCAAATTTGAGTGAGTATGTTAAGTTTCGATGATCAGGATTCAGAATCTCGATGTCTCTCTTCACATCAGTGACTTGGATGGTGATGTAATTGTTTTCTTTTGAATTCATGTCGCTTCTCACTTTTTTTGTGAAGTTGGCATACTTGCCCATTTTTCCGTCCATGACGGTGAGCAAGATCGCGTCTTGACCGTACAACTCGCCTTTCTTCTTCTCATTATCAAATAGAGCAACCCCTTTTACACTAATTAATTTCTTCGATTGATCAAAATAGATTAACGGTAGTGTGAAGTCCTCTCCAGTTTGAAGCATTTTAGATCGAATACTTTGAATGTTTTTAGGTGCTACTTGGGAGGAGCGTGATGCGGTTGTGATCAAGTTATTTAAATAGTCACTCACGATGAGTTTTTCCTTCAGCAGCGAGTTAATCACTTCTTCACAGGTCCCCCCTTGAACAACGGCAAGATTTGCGAGGAGGGGACTTTTTGGATCACGATAAAACATATCTAAGTAGGGCAGAAGACGATTTTGGGCAAATTCATCACCGATCAGCATCACCCGCATTTTCGACATGTCTATTTTTTGATCCACTATCCGGCTGAAGTTGGTTCTCGCTTTTCTTAAAGTAGGGGCTTCAGTTGTGAGAAGAGTGGTTAAAAAGCTACCTGTATTTCCTTGTTCCATACTTTGAGACTGCTGCACCTTTCGATAAGTAATCGAGTATCTTGCATTTTCATCCTCTCCCTGATCAACAGCGGAGGTTAACACAAGAGAGATGTTCTTTAATAAATTTTGATCCCAGCAGCCAGGCATGAATATGAGAGAAACACACATGAGCAACGTCAGTATGTACTTATGACGCATGTGATTTCACCTTCCCTTTGCGATGTTTGATAAAGATGATAATGGCCATAAAGATTGGGAGTGTGTAAATAAATGAATATTGAGCGATGGTGGTAAAGTCATTAAAGCGCTGTATTCTAAAATTATCAGTTGCAAGATAACAGCTAGCCGCATAAATCAAAATGGCAAAATATAAGACATATTTTTTGTGTTCTTTTTTCTTAAGAATACTTGCCACGCCATTCGCGCAAAAGTAAAGGTAATTGCTGAGTGTGGCAAGAATGATAAATACCCAGAAACTGAGAAAGATCAAGTCTGTTCGCTCAATCACACCGAACGAAATGGTTTTTAACAGATAAAGAACAGGGTTGGGAATGATATTGAGCTCAATCGGACTGAAGAACATAAAACAAATCAATGTAATAAATAGGTAGTAAAGCGTCGTGCATATATTGGCAATGGTCATGACTTTATATCGTTCCTTAATGGTTCCTTTCATCAATGGAGAGATAATGAGGATCATCTCGAACCCATTCATAGATAGAACGACGTCCTTTAATCCGAGTGAAACTTGAGAAACGTCCACTTGGAAAAAGGGCATGAGGTAGTCGATATTGGTTCCTTTTAATGAATAGAGCATTAAGAGAGACAGCATGAGCAAAAAGGGCGTCAAAATGAAGTTAAACCTGACAATCGCCGTAATTTGCTCCTTTGCAATGTAAATGATGGAGATCATCAGTAATAGATTAATGACCCAATTTGGTGTGAGCGGCAGCACCCAAATGCCAAGAATTCTTGTGAAAATGGATAAGACAACAATACAGACGGAGGCGAAGTATAACGTATAAAGTGCCACCAATGTCCGGCCGATCCATTTTCCGAACACTTCAATTAAGGCTTGGAAAAATGATGTATCAGGATACTTCTGAATGATGTAAATAAAAATGGTGTTAATGATTTGAATGAAAAAACAGGCTAAGATAATCGCCATCCACCCATCGTGTCCCATGTCTTTCATCAGCAAATGGGGGAGAGCTAAAATACCGACACCAATTTGAGATTGAATGATAAAAAAGACAGCTTGAGGTGGAGATATTTTATTTTTCATCTTTATTTTTCCATCCTCTCAAATTTTCAATTTGCTCTTTCTTTTTTGGATTTAAGTAAACAGGGCGCTTTTTGTACATCCACATCGGTAATCGAATCACAGTATCTTTTAAGTCCTGCCAGTTAAATGGAGCCACTGGTGATAAGTACGGGACACCTAGTGATTCGAGGCGGCATAAATTCATCAATACGATCGACAGGCCGAATGAAATGCCAATAAACCCAAACATCGATGCCATAAACATGAGAGGGAAACGAAGCATACGAATGGTGGACGTCATTTCAAAGGATGGGAGGACAAAGGATGCAACAGCTGTCACGGCAACAACAATGACAAGGACATTCGAAATGAGTCCAGCTTTTACCACAGCGTCTCCAATCACCAAACCGCCTACAATCCCAATCGTCTGACCAATTGGCTTTGGCAGTCGCACCCCTGCTTCTCGTATGAGCTCAATCGTAATTTCCATCAGCATTGCTTCAATTAACGGCGGAAAAGGAATGCCGATGATGGAATTTTTCATCGTAATCGCTAATTCATCCGGGACCACCTCATAATGAAAACCAATGACCGCAATATAAAAAGAAGGCAAAATCACTGCGATGATACAGGCAACATAGCGAAGAATACGAATAAATGTAGCCGGAATCCAGCGGCTATTATAGTCATCTGGTGATTGAAAGAAACTAAAGAACGTAATAGGCAGAATGATAGCCATTGGGCTGCCGTCCATTAAGACGACAATTCTTCCTTCAAGAATGGCGGATCTCACTTTGTCAGGTCGTTCTGTGTCAATAAGCTGCGGGAAGATGGAATACGAATCATCCTCAATCGCCTCTACAATAGAACCGGGGCTAAGCAGCGTGTCTACTTTAATAGAAGAAATTCGTTTGTTAACCTCATCTATCTTTTCTTGATTGGCAATATCAGAAATATAAACCGTCGCAACCTTTGTTTCAGATTTTGTACCGACCTTATGATACTGGATTGCAAGTTTTCGATCATTTAAGTGTGAACGTAGCAAATATAAATTGGTATCTAAACTCTCAACAAACCCATCATGTGCGCCTGCAATAATACTTTCAGAAGAAGGTTCAGAAATGGAACGCAGAGGCGGCTGTCCAACAGCAAATATTTTGATCTGTGCAGATTTTTCATCAAGGAAGGCAATACTTCCGGCAATAATGCTGTCGACAATCAGCGTCAAGTCACCTGTTTCGAGTGAACTAAGAGATTTTGCATAGTCCTGCTTTCCAGGAGGGCCAAGCAAGTTGCCAATAATGAAGTTGTTTAATTTACTTTCATCCACTCTTGTTTTAATAAAAAACAACACTGATTTCGTTTCATTCACCATCAATTCCCGGTATTCAAAATCAGCGCTTTGTTGAAATGCTTTTTTCATAATCCGAATCTTTTCCTCAAAAACGCCTGATAAAAAGTGTAAGCGTGTTTGCTCATTCGTATTTGGCACCTTTAGCCTCCTCTCACAGATTTTTTAACCATAGTGTAAGCCGAGAAGATGATTTTATGCGTCATCTTTGGGGAAAGCATGACACGCACCGACAACTTTCAACTAAAATCACATTAAAAATGTTAAGAAATGATGAATCTTGATAAAAAGAAATGAATAATGTTTCATTGTTTAGGTCATAAGGAGCGAATATCGTAAAGAGAGCCTATAACAAAATGATTAATTTTTGACATCTTATCCCAATTTTTGTGACCTAAAAATAAGCAGATGACTTGATTTTTTGATAGGTGACCTTTGTCATAGGTCAACACATAGCGTTCTGACCAATGAGGATGACTTTCTAACCTGTTCATTTAAAAATATAAAATATTCTAAAACACGCACTATTCATTTAAAGCGCTGATATGACTGATTTCGTAGAGATGAGAGGGCTTTAAAACATTGATTCAAAATACATCTTAATAATTGTCGAAAAATTTAGGGAGAAAAGGACAAAAGATTTTTCACTGTTTGATGGTAACGCTTTCTCTTGTTCTGAGCAGAAAATCAGGCGTCATTTTGTCCGTCTTTTGGCCTTTTCATTTGAGAGTGAGATAGGCAATTACGCCTTCTGTTTAGAGGAATTTGGCATACGAGGAAGTGAAAGATTATGTTACATAATACCGATTGTGATTTTATGCTGAACCTATATACTGTTGATTGAATTTACATATCACACTCATAAAAAAAGGAGATGTAGATAAGCGATGTGGTTAATCGTTATAGCCTGTGTCATCATGTTAGGGATTGGCTTTATTGAAAAGAAGCGTCATCAGAAAAATATCGATGCCCTGCCGGTACGCGTCAATATTAATGGTATACGCGGAAAGTCTACCGTTACAAGATTGACAACCGGTATCTTAATGGAGGCAGGTTATAAAACTGTCGGCAAAACAACAGGAACGGATGCAAGAATGATTTATTGGGATACGCCAGAAGAGAAACCGATTAAAAGGAAACCGCAAGGACCAAATATCGGAGAGCAGAAAGAAGTTATGAGAGAAACCGTTGAAAGAGGAGCAAATGCCATCGTCAGTGAATGTATGGCGGTGAATCCAGATTACCAAATTATCTTTCAGGAAGAGCTGCTTCAAGCGAATATTGGCGTGATCGTAAACGTTCTTGAAGATCATATGGATGTGATGGGGCCAACTCTTGATGAAATAGCTGAAGCCTTTACAGCGACAATTCCTTACAATGGGCACTTGGTTATTACGGATAGTGAATATACAGATTTCTTTAAAGAGATTGCGAAAAAACGCAATACTGAAGTGATTGTTGCAGATAATTCCAAGATTACCGATGAGTATTTACGGAAATTTGAGTATATGGTGTTCCCGGATAATGCTTCACTTGCACTTGGTGTTGCACAAGCATTGGGAATTGATGAAGATACGGCATTCAGAGGAATGTTAAATGCGCCGCCTGATCCAGGAGCGATGAGAATTCTTCCATTAATGGATGCAAAAACACCTGGACATTTTGTAAATGGATTTGCGGCTAATGACGCAGCATCTACATTGAACATTTGGAAGCGTGTGAAGGAAATTGGGTATCCAACAGATGAACCGATTATTATCATGAACTGTCGTGCGGATCGCGTAGATAGAACGATCCAGTTTGCGGAGGATGTACTTCCTTATATTGAAGCAAGTGATCTTGTCTTAATTGGTGAAACGACAGATCCAATTGTGAAGGCATTTGAGGATGGAAAAATTCCGGCTGACCACTTACACAACCTTGAATATCAATCTACAGAACAAATTATGAACATGCTTGAGAAAAAGCTTCATAATCGAGTGGTTTATGGAGTCGGCAATATTCACGGCGCCGCTGAACCTTTAATCGAAAAAATTCAAGAATACAAAATTAAGCAGCTTGTCAGCTAGGAGGAAATATAGAAAATGTTCGGATCAGATCTTTATATCTCGTTAATTTTAGGTGTTCTACTCAGTTTAATCTTTGCAGAAAAAACAGGAATCGTACCAGCTGGGTTGGTTGTTCCAGGTTATCTGGCACTCGTCTTTAACCAGCCAGTCTTCATTTTAGTTGTTTTATCTGTCAGCTTGCTGACATATGTGATCGTTCGTTTTGGACTATCGAAATTTATGATTTTGTACGGACGTAGAAAGTTTGCGGCGATGCTGATTACAGGGATTGCCTTAAAGCTCATATTTGATTTCTTCTATCCAGTAGTTCCGTTTGAAATAGCAGAATTCCGTGGAATCGGAATCATCGTGCCTGGATTGATTGCGAATACGATTCAAAAGCAAGGTCTTACGATTACCCTTGGAAGCACATTACTTCTAAGTGGTGCAACATTTGCCATCATGTATGTTTACTATCTATTTTAAGATAAGGTGTGTCCAATGATGAATAAAAAATTGAGCTTTCAGGAAAAGCTGCTGAAAATCACAAAGAACCAAAAGAAAAAGACGAATAAACACGTACTGATTGCTTTACCGATTGTCATTGCTTGTACATTTCTATTTACATTTATCGGGAAAGCACAAGTGCCAACTGTAGAAAAGAATCCAGAAAACATCCTGACCGCTTCGTTTGTCGGAGATATTATGTTTGGAAGAAATGTAGAGAAAGTAACAGATCGCTATGGAAAGCAGCACCTGTTCCGCTATGCGAAGCCGTATTTTGATGTTTCAGATTATGTAACAGGGAATTTTGAGCATCCAGTGGCTTCAGATAAGGAACAGGCAGCACAAAAGAATATTCATTTGAAAACAGATGAAGATTCTGTACAAGCGTTAAAGGATTTGAATTTCTCTGTACTAAACTTTGCGAATAACCATGCAGCAGACTACGGTGAAAAAGGCTTAAATAACACGATTGATGCCTTTGAAAAAGCTGACATGGATTATACAGGGGCAGGGCGCAACGTCAAAGATGCGAAGCAGAACATTTCATACAAAGAAGTGAATGGCGTTAAAATCGCTACCCTTGGTTTTACAGATGTATATGGAAAAGATTTTAAAGCAACAAATCGCAAGGCAGGTATTCTGCCAGCTGATCCATCTATCTTTATTCCGATGATTTCACAAGCTGCTGAAAAGGCAGATATCGTTGTTGTTCATGCGCACTGGGGACAGGAATATAACAATGAAGTAAACGACAGACAAAGAGAGCTGGCAAGAGCGATGTCAAAGGCTGGTGCTGATATCATTATCGGTGCACACCCGCACGTTCTTGAGCCGATGGAAGTCTATAACGGAACAGCGATCTTCTATAGCTTGGGGAACTTTATTTTTGACCAAGGCTGGTCAAGAACACGTGATTCTGCCATTGTTCAGTATCATCTGAATGAAGATGGAAAAGCGACATTTGAAGTGGTTCCAATGTACATCAAAGAAGCGACACCTGCTCCAGTCAAAGCAGGATCTCTTGAATCAAAATCGATTATCCGTATGCTGACAAATGGCACGAATGCGGATTGGAAAGAAAAAGACGGACATATTTTCTTTGAAGTCGATCATTCTGATAAAGTCCAAACATTAAAAGAAAACGAGGAGAAGGATAAAAAATGAAATTCCTTAAAGCAAGCTGGCCGTTTGTTGCGTTAATTTTAGTCTTTGTCTTTATGTCTGCTTTTAAATTTAGTGACAGCCTCACCGATCATGAGAAACAAAAGATCTCGGTTGAAATGCAGAAAATCGAACAGCAAAAGCAGTCAAAAGCAGAAGCAAGTAAATAAAGAAATGATGATGAAAAGAGCACGCGAGGCGTGCTCTTTTTTGACGGAAAAAGGTGTAAAATGAAAGGGGTCATGTCGAAACTATAAAAGAAAGGAGGTAGAGAGGATGAAATGGAAAGGAATACTACTTGGAGGATGTGCCATTGTAGGACTCATGTTTATGTCCCAAACAGAGGTGTCTGCTCAAACAACAGCTCCTTTAAAACAAGCGGAAACGCTGATAGGCACGCCTTATCATAAAGGAGGAATCAATCCGAAAACGGGCTTTGATGCTTCTGGCTTTATACAATATGTATACAAAACAACAGGTGCATTTGATTTGCCGCGAAAGGTGATTGATCAATACCAAATCGGTGAAAGCGTATCATGGGGAAAAGCGAAGCCCGGAGACCTTGTCTATTTTCGCAGTCTTGAAGAAACAAAAGACATCCCAACACATGTTGCTTTGTACGCTGGAAATGATCAGGTGATCCACATCACACTCAGTCAAGGGGTGGTGAAAACAGATGTCAGCAAAAGTAAATATTGGACCGATCGGTTCTATGCGGTCAAACGGCTGCCTGTCTCCCAAGAGATGTCGGATGATCAACTGGTGAAAGATGCGATGAAATATTTAGGAATCCCTTATGTATTCGGGGCATCAGATCCAAAAGTAGGATTCGATTGTTCAGGTTTTTTACAATATTTATTTGAAAAATCACTTGGGATTTATTTGCCAAGAAGTGCTGAGCAGCAATGGATGGTTGGAGAGAAAGTGGCACGAGACGATATTCGTCCTGGAGATTTTGTTTTTTTTAGCAACACGTATAAAAAAGGAATTTCACATGTAGGAATGTACATCGGAGGAGACCGCTTTATTCATGCGAGCCGTTCGGAAAGTGTGACGATTTCTTATTTGTCTGAATCGTATTGGCGTGAGAAATGGACAGGTGCGAAACGATTAACTGAGCTGAAACTAGCGAAAGAAGACCCAGTCGTATCAAAAGCCGCTACGTATATTGGAGAAGTACCTTATGTAAAAGGTGGTGCGAGCCCAAAGCAAGGCTTTGATACAGCAGGATTCACGCAGTATATCTATCAAGCAGTGCTTGGAATTGAGATGCCTCGCTATGCGCCGGGTCAAGTTAAAGCAGGTACACCTGTGAAACGATCGGAACTAAAGCCGGGAGATCTTGTCTTTTTTAAAGGGACTTCGTTGATGCCAGCCATTTATGCTGGTTCAAATCAAGTCATTCATGTGACGGTTTCAAATGGCGTTGTCATTACCAATATGAAAACAAGTACGTATTGGAAGGATAAATATGAGACGGCTGTTAGAATCAAAAAATAAAGAAAAAGCCCGATCAATGCTCGGATCGGACTTCTCGACTTCTCACTAGGCGCTGATCAGACAAGCGTCTTTTTTTCTTGAAATTGATTCTGCAAAAGCAGATCAATAAAATAGGCGACGCCATCTTCATGGTTGCCTTTTGTGATATAGGTGCTTTTTTCTTTAATGACATCCACCGCATTCCCCATCGCTATCCTGTGTCCTGCTTCATCGAACATGGATAGATCATTAGGGCTGTCACCGATCGCATAAATATCGGATCGGTCTACGCCATAATGGGCTGCAAGTTTTTTGAGGGCATGTCCTTTACCTGACTCTTTTGGCAGTACCTCAATGATATGTTCTCCAGATGAGGTCAAGGAGAGCTCAGGCATCTTAGAAAGAAGATCTCGTGCTTCTTGCAGCTTATTCATATCAAAGGAGAAGCATAGTAATTTATAGGTTGGTTCATTCGACTCAAAAATTTGACGGATGTCATCGACAGGTTTGATGCCAAACTGTTTAAATTGAGTCATCGCCCCTTCCCATAAATCAGCTACATCCTCGTTAGGATTGGCGCTTTTGATCATATCAAATTCAGCTTTGAGCTTTTCTTTTCCATCAAATGGGGAAAGGAGGGCATCGTCTGTATAGACCTCGAAATAAATGTTCCGTTCCACCAATTCCTTTGCAGCACGTCTTCCAGCTTCTTGATCAAGGGTGATTCTACTGAAGAGCTTGTACCCTTCTGTATGGACAGTTCCTCCGTTTGCCGCAATAATGGGAATGTCCAAATCCCCAAGAAGCTCTTTTACATCAAAAGTTGCGCGCCCTGTACAAATGGTCACAATATATCCAGCTTCCTTCGCACGAATCAATGCTTGCCCGTTTTGAGCGGATATTTCACTTTTCGTATTTAAGAGTGTACCGTCTAAATCAATCGCAATCATTTTTTTCATTGCTGTTATATCCTCCTTCATTCATGCAATAGCCTCTTCAAAGTATGTACGATTTCCTTCATTCTCATGAAAGAGTCGGATCGTGGATTCCTCTCTTTAAGGCTAAACAAAAATGGTCAATTGATCAAGGATATAAGAAAAAGCGCCCAAAAGGACGCTTTCAGCGTGTAGACAAACCCTCGCATTCTTTGTCAGTCCTGCGTGCTGGTGCTCACGAATGACAAATTCGCTCCGCGCCAGTACTCGTTCTTCCTAGGGCTGCAAAGGTTTTCTATCACGCTGAAAAGAAGACAAAGGGCTAAAATCAAGTTCATTTTAGCCCTTTGTCAACAATCTGAAAGCGCCCAAAAGGACGCTTTCTGTTTTTATGATAATTCAAGCTGTTTCTTCAATTCCGTTTTAACTTCGTTCAGTTGGTTTTGATCCAATTGGTAATAATAAACGCCATTTGGCTGGTAATCAGATCCTTTTAGTTGAATCGTATCAACAGATTTCAGTGAAGTGAGTAGTGGGAAAAGACCGACTAGTTCTTTCATTGACAGGTTAGTTGAGACGTTATCACCTAGAGTATCTATGATATTGTCATAAGACGGAATAGACGTTACTGATTTTGATTTATCGAAAATGGCTTTTAAAACTTCCATTTGACGCTGTCCGCGCATGAGATCACTGTCTGCTTTTCTTGTTCTCACATAAGCGAGAGCTTGATCACCATCTAGTGTGTGAGTACCCGTTTGCAGCTGAACTTTGCCCTTTGTATCTTTAAGAATCTGTTTCACAACATATTCATCTTTAATGTTAACGGAAACACCGTTTAATTCGTTCACAATTTCCTTAAATGCTTTGAAATTACTTTCAATCACAAAGTCGACAGGGATATCTAGTAAATTTTCAACTGTACTCACCGTGAGGTCTGCATCACCAAATGCGTGTGCATGTGTGATTTTGTCATAACCATGACCTGGAATATTAACATATGAGTCCCTTGGAATACTTAATAATTTCACGGTTTTATTCGTACGATTTACTGTCGCTAAAACCATTGCATCGCTTCGTGCTTGTTTGACTGTTTCGCCGGGTCTGCTGTCAATGCCAAGCAGCAAGACAGAAAAGCTGTCTTTCCCAGGATCAAATGCTTCAATCCGTTTGACAGATTGTGCACCGCGGTCTAGAGAGACTTGTGCTTTTTTCGCAGCCGATGTCACTTTATAGTAGGCATAGCCGGTGACAGAAGCGGTTGTCAGTAAAAGAATACCAAAAATAAAAAGAGTGACTTTCACCCATGGTTTTAAACGCTTTTTGCCTTTGCGTTTACTTCTTGTTTGATCCATATATTTAAACCCTCGCTATGATTTTATAGTAAAGATGTCCTTCTTCCTGCTTACAAACTAAAACAAATATACCTTAAAACGGGATATAGTGCGACATTTTTTTCACTAACGCTTAATTGACGTTTCCTTATCTAAAAAAGTTTCAATGATACGCAAATGAAATATATTTGTCATAAAACATCGAAATGTTTGAAATGACAGGAAGTGAGGAAAATGATTTTTCATAGAGAAACATCCAGTCATTACATAGATAAAAGAGGGGTTATGATCATGAAAAATCGGAATGGGTGGCTTTATTTCTTCGGCGCACTTGGCGGCGCCTTATATGGTTACGATACAGGTGTCATTTCTGGCGCTATCTTATTTATGAAAGAGGATTTAGGTTTAAATGCATTTACAGAGGGACTTGTGGTCAGCTCGATTTTAATCGGGGCGATGCTCGGGTCTTCTCTTTCTGGAAAACTGACAGATCAATTCGGACGGAAAAAAGCGATAATCGCCGCAGCCATTTTATTTATTATCGGCGGATTTGGAACAGCCCTTGCACCGAATACAGAGGTCATGGTCTTATTCCGAATCGTGCTAGGACTTGCTGTCGGATGCTCGACGACGATTGTTCCATTATATTTATCTGAACTTGCGCCAAAGGAATCAAGAGGGGCACTTTCCTCATTAAACCAACTCATGATCACATTTGGTATTCTTCTTGCCTATATTGTGAACTACGTTTTAGCGGATGCAGAGGCATGGCGTCTGATGCTTGGAATTGCCGTTGTTCCTTCTGTTCTTTTGTTATGTGGTATTTTGTTTATGCCAGAAAGTCCTCGCTGGCTGTTTGTCCAAGGACAGGCGGACCGGGCGAAAGAAATATTGTCAAAACTTAGACAAAGTAAGCAAGAAGTTGAAGACGAGATTGCGGATATTCAAAAAGCAGAAAGTGAAGAAAAGGGCGGTCTTAAGGAATTACTCGAACCATGGGTGCGCCCCGCTTTAATTGCTGGTGTCGGTTTAGCCTTTTTACAGCAGTTTATTGGGACAAATACGATCATTTATTATGCACCAAAAACATTCACAAGTGTCGGCTTTGGCGATTCAGCAGCCATTTTAGGAACTGTAGGAATTGGTGCAGTCAATGTTGTCATGACGTTTGTTGCGATTAAAATCATTGATCGTGTCGGGCGGAAAGCGTTACTCCTATTTGGAAATGTAGGGATGGTTCTTAGTTTGATTGTTCTAGCAGTGGTCAATCGTTTTTTCGAGGGATCAACAGCTGCAGGGTGGACGACGATTATATGTTTAGGACTTTTCATCGTCATTTTTGCTGTCAGCTGGGGTCCGGTCGTATGGGTGATGCTGCCGGAGCTGTTCCCAGTACATGTCCGGGGAATCGGTACGGGGGTATCGACCTTCCTACTGCATACAGGGAATTTGATCATCTCGCTCACATTCCCAACCTTATTAAGTGCAATCGGCATCAGTAACCTTTTCCTTATTTATGCAGCCATCGGCATAGGTGCCTTCTTATTTGTGAAATATTTAGTCACAGAAACGAAAGGAAAAAGTCTTGAAGAGATTGAAGAAGATTTAAAAAAGAGAAACCGTGCCGTCGTCAATGATGAAGGGGAAACGGTATGAAAAAAGACCAGCTGCATGAGGCAGCTGGTCTCAGCGTGTAGACAAACCCTCGCATTCTTTGTCAGTCCTGCGTGCTGGTGCTCACGAATGTCAAATTCATTCCCCACCGATACTCGTCCTTCCTAGACTGCAAATGTTTCTATCACGCTGAAAAGAAGACAAAGGGCTAAAAAATTCATTTTAGCCCTTTGTTAAACAAACGTTTAATCAAGAAAGGACAATCACTCATCTTCTGAACGTGCAGCCTATGACATACATATGGAACAGGCGGGCGAAAGGTGGAAATGAGATGAAAGGAAAAACGAGCATTGTGATGCTGACGTACAATGAACTGCACCTAACGAAAAAATGTATCGACAGTATCAAGAAGCATACTCGGCGTGATGAATATGAACTCATTATCGTGGATAATGCTTCATCAGACGGAACAAAGGAATATGTGAGACAACTGGAAGATGTCGTGTTGATTGACAACGAGAAGAATCAAGGCTTTGCCAAGGGCTGTAACCAAGGGGCGAAAAAAGCAACAGGAGATAGTCTTCTTTTTTTAAATAACGACACGATTGTGACCGAAAACTGGCTTTTGCCTTTAAGAGAAGCCCTTTTTGCATCAGATCGTATTGGCATGGTAGGCCCTGTCTCCAATTATGTGAGTGGTCCTCAGCTCGTTCAGCCATCTTACACAGATGTGAAGGAGCTTCCTGCCTTTGCGAAGGCATATACGGCTTCGAAAAAAGGTCAAAGAACATATGTGCATAGACTTGTTGGTTTTTGTCTGCTGGTCAAAAGAGAGCTGATCGAGGATGTAGGGTTATTTGATGAGCGATTTGTATATGGATCATTTGAGGATGATGACCTTTGTCTGCGTTCGTTGCTGAAGGGATACCAGCTGCAAATCGTCCATGATTCATTTGTACATCATCACGGTCATGCCACATTCAATTCCAATGAAGAAACGAATATCTCTACATTGTTTGCGGAGAACAGGCTTCGATTTTTAGATAAATGGGGTATTGATTTAAACCTCATCTCCCCCCATCCATATTTTGCAGCACTGCTCCCTGAGGATGCCAGATGTGTGCTGGATGTTGGCTGCGGTGCTGGGGCGACAGGGCTTGAACTGATCAACCGGCAGTCCGTTGACATGTACGGAGTAGAGGTGGATGCATTAAAAGCAGAGATGGCAAAGGCGTATTACAAAGAAGTGATTGAGACAAAAGCGGATGAGTATCCTTGGTCAGAGAAAGAAGCTTTTTTTGATGCTGTGATCTTTTCTGATGTGTTAGAGCATGTGTCAGATCCATGGCAGATGATTGCTCTAGCGCATGCGTCTTTAAAACCAGGTGGCGTCATTATTTGCTGCTTACCTAATATGATGCATGCGGAAGTACTGCTGCCTTTAATGGCAGGTGATTTTACGTATCAAGATGTGGGGATTTTAGATCGAACACATATGAGATTTTTCACACCAAATACAATGCGGGCGCTCTTTCCAGACCATTTATTTCATCGCATGATTGAACAGCCGATCAATGTGCCAATTGATCAAAACGTTCAATTGTTTTTTGACGAAGTGGCGAGAGTAGGAGAGTCACTTGGCTTTCAAACAAAAGCATTATCTGATCAAGTGACGCTCTATCAGCTTTTGATCGTTGCACGTAAAAAAGGCGGTTCCCCCTCCGGGTAATCCGCCTGCAAGCCCTCGCATTCTTTGTCAGTCCTGCGCGCCGGTGCTCGCGAATCCTTCATTCGCTCTGCTCCGGTACTCGTCCTTCCTAGACTGCAAAGGTTTTCTATCACGCTGAAAAGAAGACAAAGGGCTAAAACAAAGTTCATTTTAGCCCTTTGTCAACCATCTAAGGCGGTCATTCGCCTTCTGCACTACCATTTAAAGCTTTTCGTTGCCCCTTCTGCACCAAAGTTCAAGATGTTGACTTTCACATCGTAATGAATTTCAGCTTCTTGAAATAGGGTGTCCCATTCGTCACGATGCTTCTCCCAAAAGTCAGGATATTTGATGCGCACCTGATGATTTAAAAAGATCGGATCAACGCCAACTTCTTTTTGCATGTGGCGGACAGCTTTGTGAATCTGCTCATTGATTTTTTTTGAAAAGATGCGCTCATAACGCTTGATGTACTGTTCATCGAATGAGTTCTCAGAAGGATATTGATCTTCAGATAGTTTACCATTTGTTTTTATACTGACTTTAAAGGAAATCTTTCCATCTTCTAGATAAGGTTCGACCTTGGAAGCGGCTTTCTTGATTTCATACGTAATAGGAAAGCCTTTGTACGTTGCAGGAACTACTCCGCCTGAGATACGATTCATCATCCAATTTAAAGCTTGAACGTCATTTGCTGAAATAAACCCTATGAGTTTTCGTGTTTTTCCATGAATGATACCTGCTCCATCATAGACGAGCCCGTCATTAATGGCATCCACACTTTGAACAAGAAAGCTTACGCCCATCTGAAAGTAATCGGACGCTCTCCCAATACGTACCGGCAGTAAAATTTTTCCGTTATAGTCTCGGTTTTTTGATGTTTCAAAGATATGCTCAACTGGAACCTTTTGCTGCGAATTTAATTTTTGATTGAGCACTTTTGATGCATTATCACGAGTCACTAGTAGATAGCTACTTCTTCGAACCTCATCATCTCGTATAAAGTGATTGAGTGTTCCTTGAATATCGTGATGCTCTGCCTGACTTTTGCCGAACAAAAAGATTTTAAGATGATCACTGTAGATCGGCTGATCCTTTAAGGCGACATGACTGACAGCCTCTAGCACATTTTTCCCCTTCGATACAACATTGACATAGCCTGTTGAAGCAGCTTCTTTTGTTCCACCCATATTTGGTATAAGGTTTTGGTAAGTGAGCTTTACGCCTTGATCATCTGTTTCATCGATGCCAACGCCACGCACAAACGTTAATGTCTCAATGTCTTTTATGTCCCAGCACCCTGCAGTTAGAAGAAAAAGAAGACTGGACAAGCAGAATAAAAGTAAACGCCTTCGTCTCATGCAGAACCACCTCCCCATTTTTTACGTATCGTGAGCAGCAAAAATGTGATGAAGGGAATGGCTAAAATAATGAACAGAGCGTAGCCGAGTAAAGTGGAAAAATAAAAGACTTCATTAATATTTTTTGGGAAAAGAGATAGGGCAGAGGTTAAGAAAAACAACAGCCATAGCAACCTTGTTACATTGGTCGTTTTAAAGACTGTGTGACACCCTTTAATGGCAAATTGGAAAAAGCCAAGCATGCAAATAAACTGCTGGCATGTCCAAATCGTCAGTAAGAAAATATCAAAGCGTTCAATGAACACCCCTTCAAGTTCTAGCGCTTGAATGAGTGAGACGGTGGGCCATGTAAGTGACATCGTTTCTCCAACCGTCATGGAGCCAATCACAATAAAAAGCGTGAGAGAATACACAAGTGATGTAATTATGACCCCGATGGATGCGGCCCATTTGGCTTTCGGCCATTTGTCTTTATAAATGAGCGGTACGACAAACAAAATGACTTCAAAGCCTGTAAATTGAATGAAGGTTTGAGAGAATAGCTTACCAAAATCTTTAAAGCCATGCGCCATCACAGGGCGCAAATAATCAAAATCAAATATTTTCAGGCTAAACAGCATTAGCCCAATATAAATAACCATCGTAATTGGGTAAACATACGTCACCATTTTCACCACTGGAAAGATACCGCTTTTTAAATGATAGATCGCTACAAGTATAAAAATCATCACAATCACGGTCATAGGGGTCGATTGAAGAAGGAAAAACTGAACCACCTCGCCGAGTACACGCGCCTCAAAACCAACAATGGCTAGTAAATAAGCAATCATGATTAAATTAAAGATCGTGCCCAAGAAGGCACCAGCGCCTTTTTTATTTGACTCAAAAATGGTATCCGGCGCATTCTTCTCAGCAATCCAACCTAGCAAAAAAGCGACGAAAGCAAAGATGACTCCCTGTATTAATACAATGATCCAGCCATCAGGGAACCCTGAATTGGCAGAACTGCGAGGAATGGTTAAAATTCCAGCGCCTATCATTGTAGAACTGCACAGAATGGTGACTTGTAACAATGATAGCTTCTCAGCTCTGTACATCGTTTACTCTCCTTGTCTTTTGAGATTTTTTGTCTTGGCTGTTTTCGGTCTCGATTTAAATAGCCCTATTGGTAAACGAACGTACGTATCTTTTAAATCTGAAAACGGTGAAGACAAAACAGGTGTGAAATAGTCAAAACCAAAGGTCTTTAGCTGCATCAAGTGACAAAGTACAAATAAATAACACATGATTAAGCCATATAATCCAAACATGGCTGAACTGAAGATGGCCATAAACCGCAGGATGCGTAAGGGAAAGCTGAAATCATATGATGGAGCAGTGAAATCGGCTAGTGCCGTCAGAGACACAATAATGACCATTAAGGCACTGACAATATTCGCTTGGACAGCCGCCTGCCCAATAATGACGCCGCCGATCAGTCCAATCGTCTGCCCAATCGCCCTAGGAAGACGAAGCCCAGCTTCCCTCAGCAGTTCAATCGTAAAAGACATGAGAATGGCTTCAACTACAGGAGGAAACGGAACATTCTGCCTACTGCCTGCGATGGTGAGTGCCATCTGAGTCGGTAATAAACCTGGGTGATAGGAGACAAGGGCGATGTAGAGACCAGGTAAAAAAATAGTCAAAAGCACAGCGATATAACGAAGCAGACGTAAAAGGGTCGCGCTTGTCCACCTTTGATAATAATCCTCAGGTGATTGCATCAAGGCAGTGAGAGTCATCGGCATGATGAGGGCAAAAGGTGTGCCGTCTAGCAAAATGGAGACTTTGCCTTCAAGCACAGCAGCGATGACCCGGTCAGGTCGTTCTGTATTTTGTATCTGTGGAAAAATAGTGAGGTGGCTGTCCTCAATTAGCTGTTCAATATAGCCGGTTTCAGGAATATCATCCATCTTGATCTCTTTCATTCGTGAAACAACATCTTCCACAAGTGCTGGATCTGCTATATCTCGAACGTACACGAGAGCGGCAGACTTTTTATTCCGAGTACCCACATTGACTTTTTGTATCACTAGGTTCGGATCGTTTGCTCTTTCACGAAGCAATGCCGTGTTTTTTTCAAGATTTTCAATGAATCCAATCCGGGGTCCTCTTACAAGGACTTCTGATTGCGGCTCCTCAACTTCTCTAAATTGAAAGAGATTCGTATGGAGCGCAAGCGCTTGAGTGGCTCGATCCACAAATAAAATAGCCCTGCCGCTGTATAACTGCTCGATGGCAAGGTTCATATCTTCCAGCACATCATTTTGAATGCCAAAGAACGTTTTAGAAAGGGAAGAAAGTGTGGTGTGGTCGACCTCGGTGATGGTCAGTTCCTTTTGCATAGGTGAAATGATTTGTTTGGAAAGCATCTCAAATTCTGTGAGTCCTTCAACGTACACGAGACATGCAGAGACAGCGGAAGGACCAAATGAAAAAGAGTGGAACACGATATCATCACTTTTACCTGCAAAGCTTTTGACACGCTGAATGACGGACTCTATATCTTGTTCAATACGACTTTTCATAATACCTCACCCTCATGTCTTTTTTTATAGAGTGACTCGGAAGGAGAAGAATTATGCAAATAGAAAAAAGAGAATCCCCTAAAATAGGAATTCTCTTCACATGTTTATCTCGCCAGCCAGCCGCCATCTACGGCTAAAATATGACCGTTCATATAATCGGAGGCAGGGGAGCTGAGAAAGACGGCGGCACCTGCTAGATCTTCAGGCCGTCCCCAGCGTCCAGCGGGGATTCGTTTCAGAATCTCTTCATTCCGGTTCGCATCGTCACGAATGGCTTGCGTGTTATTGGTTGCAATATAACCAGGCGCGATCGCATTGACCTGAATATGCTGACTTGCCCATTCATTTGCAAATGCTTTCGTCAAACCTGCGACAGCATGCTTACTTGCTGTATAAGCGGGAACAAAGACACCGCCTTGAAATGATAGAAGGGAAGCGATATTGACAATTTTCCCTTGCCCTTTTTTCAGCATCTGCTGTCCGACCTTTTGCGTGAGGAAAAAGAGACTGTTAATATTCACATCCATCACAGTATGCCAGTTTTCCTCTGAATATTGAGCGGCCTCTTCTCTTTTAATGGTCCCAGCATTATTGATCAAAATATCAATTGTATGCTGCTTTAAAAGGGCATCAACATCCCGCTTTGCGGACTTAGGATCTGAAAAGTCTACTTGAATCGCATGAAATGATCTACCGGTCTGTTCGACAAGTTCTTTTGTTTCATCAAGCGGCGTATGGTGGTAGGTGCCGATGATATCTGCACCTGAACGGGCAAGCGCTACGGCAATACCTTGCCCAATACCAGTTCCAGGACCTGTGACAAGAGCTGCTTTGCCTTCGAGAGAAAAGAGGGACGCTACATATGATGTCGTCGTCATTTCATTACCTCAGCTGGTCCATCGGGACAAAGTCCATATCTTTAAACGTATAGTTTTCTCCCGCCATTGCCCAAATAAATGAATAATTTGCTGTACCTGAGCCTGAATGAATGGACCAGGCAGGTGAGATGACGGCTTCTTCATTTGCCACAACGAGATGTCTCGTTTCAGATGGCTCCCCCATAAAATGAAAGACACGTGCGTCTTCCTCTATATCAAGATATAAGTACACTTCCATCCGCCGGTCATGTATATGAGCAGGCATCGTGTTCCATGTGTTATTGGTTTCCAGCTGAGTGATACCCATCATAAGCTGGCAGCTTTGGATGCCATCTGCATGAATGACTTGATACAGATTCCGTACGTTTGAGGCGGATGCTTCCCCTAAATGATTCGGTGTTAATTCAGCGATCGCAGCCTTTTGTGTCGGATACGCTCTATGAGCTGTGGCTGACACAAGATAAAATTTGGCCTGCTCACCTGATGAACTAGCAAACTGTACATGTTCGTGTCCAAGTCCAATATATAAGAAATCTTTATGCTCCAGCGCAAATGACTCACCATCGACTGTGACCGTACCTTGGCCGCCGACATTCACAATGCCAATTTCCCGTCTTTCAAGGAAATATTCTGTACGTAAAAAGTCGCCGGCATCTAGCTTGATCGGTTCTGATGTCGGCATAACGCCACCAATCACCACACGGTCCTCATGCGAATAATACAGCTTCAATTCACCACTGACAAAAAGTGTCGGAATATGAAAATGACGACGAAGTTCCTCTGTTGTAAAACGCTTGACCTGTTCAGGATGTACAGCATAACGATTTTCCATTTGAGATAAGCCTCCCTTTCCATCTGAAACATATGATTGTTTTATTTGGTATCGGTTTCAAGGAAAATTCTAGAGGAAAAAGAGAGCGGCGTCAACCGTAAATTTGAAATCGCTTTCTTTATTTGTATAAAAGCTTTTTTTCTTAATGTTCATGAAAAAAATCTTCTGATACAGCTTAACTTGTGGTATGCTTTTTTTAAGTTTATTTGAAATCGGTTTCGAAACAAATGAGAAGATCGATCTTGGGAGTTTTTTGTATGAAAGAGAAAAAGCAAACGAAAGTCACCATTAACGAAGTTGCAGCATATGCAGGTGTCTCAAAATCAACGGTATCCAGATACATCAATGGCAGAACAAATGAAATTTCTCCTGAAAAGGTAAAAAAGATTAAAAAAGCCATTGAGGAGCTCCATTATCGTCCGAGTCAGCTTGCCCAAGGATTGAAAGTAAGAAAGAGCAAGGTCATTGGTTTTATTGTGGCTGATATTACGAACCCATTCTCTGTTGCGACACTTCGTGGTGTGGAAGAGATTTGTGATGAATATGGATACAGCATCATGGTGTGCAACACAGATAATCGTCCAGAAAAAGAACGAGAAATGCTACTGAAGCTGCATGCGCATTATATTGAAGGGCTGATCATCAATACGACCGGTCAAAACAATGACATTTTGCAAGACTTTAAGCAAAACGGTGTACCGATTGTTCTTGTTGACCGTAAGTTACCTGAACTCAAGGTCGATACCGTCACAACGAATAACCGTGACATCACGGCTCGTCTACTTCATCAAATGTATGAAAAAGGCTACGAACATATCGCTTTCTTTACTGAGCCTGTCGATGGGATTAGTCCTCGTGAAGAACGAAAAGAAGCCTATGAACAGACGGCCATGAGTCAACATAAGAAACCTATGATTGCAGAAATCAATTTGAAGCAAAAGGAACAAATGCGAGATGAGATTTGTTGTTTTTTACAATCAAACCATCAGAAAAAAGCGATTTTAGCAGGCAATGGATTACTCATGCTGAAACTCATCAGTGAACTCGTCGATCTTGGGGTGAAGATACCTGAGGAGATAGGCATTGCCGGATTTGATGATACAGAATGGTATAAGCTCATCGGGCCAGGCATCACTACGGTGGCGCAGCCATCTCATGAGATGGGGAGAGCGGCGATGCAAAAAATCAAGACGCGTCTTGAAGGGGATAAGAGTGCACCCCAGACCATTCAACTTGATGGAGAAATCATTGTGAGAAAATCTTTATAAACGTCAGGCAGAGAAGAGTATACATACGTGCATGCTCTCTCTTTTTCAACTGTTTTGAAACCGGTACCAAGAAAGGGGAGAAATGAGTGAAAGCATTGGATGTGATCACATTTGGGGAATCAATGGCGATGTTTTATGCAAAAGAAATTGGCGAGCTTCACCAAGTGCATACGTTTCAAAAAGCACTTGCTGGTGCAGAGAGTAATGTTGCGGTCGGCTTGGCAAGATTAGGCTTTAGCGTAGGCTGGATGAGCAAGGTCGGGGCTGACTCACTTGGTACATTTATTTTAGAAGAGCTTCAAAAAGAAGGGGTCGATACTGAGGCAGTGCTCCGTTCAAATGATGGGGCCAAAACAGGGATATTGCTTAAATCAAAAGTCATCGATGGAGACCCTGATGTGACGTACTACCGAAAAGGCTCTGCTGCGAGCACATTGAACGCAAGCGATTTCCCGTCCACTTATTTTCAGCAGGCAGGACATCTTCATATGACCGGAATCCCGCCTGCTGTGTCTAGTGAAATGAGAGCGTTTTCTTTTCATGCCCTTAAAGAAATGAAGAAAGCAGGAAAAACCATTTCCTTTGATCCGAACCTTAGACTTCAACTATGGGAAGAGGAAGAAGACATGATTCATACGGTGAACCAGATGGCTGCTCAAGTAGATTGGTTTTTCCCAGGGCTTGCAGAAGGTCAAAGACTCACAGGATGTCATGAGCCGGAAGCGATTGCGGATGTTTATTTACAAAAAGGTGTCAAGCTTGTGGTCATTAAACTGGGAGCAGAAGGAGCCTATTTCAAAAGTGCATCCGGCCAAGGTGTAGTGGCTGGTTTTCATGTGTCTCATGTCGTGGATACAGTCGGAGCTGGTGATGGATTTGCAGTGGGAGTGATGAGCGGTCTGCTGGACGGATTATCATATGAAAAATCGGTAGCAAGAGGCAATGCCATTGGAGCACTTGCAGTCATGTCCCCAGGAGATCACGAGGGACTGCCGACTCGGGAAGAGCTTCAGGCATTTATAAAAGAAGCCAAACGATATCAAAGGCGACACGATATGAAGGGAGCTGAGAGGTATGGGAAAGTCAGCAAGTATGAGCGTTAAAGAGAAGCTCGCAGCTTGTAAACTCATTGCGGTGGTCAGAGCAGGTAGTGAAGCAGAGGGGATAGAGATGATTGGTCGTTTAAAGAAAAAAGGGGTGCGGGCCATCGAAGTGACATATACTACGCCCAAAGCAGAGCGGATCATTGCATTTTACCAGCATGACCACGACTTGATTGTCGGAGCCGGAACGATTACAACGCTTGAGCAGGCACAATCAGCCATTGAAGCCGGCTCTCAATTTATCGTCAGCCCGGGATATCTTCCTATTATCGGAGAGCACCTATCTTTTCACGATACACTTTACGTTCCAGGTGTTTTGACCCCGAGTGAAATTATGCAGGCAAAAGCAAATGGATACAGCGTGTTAAAGCTTTTTCCGAGCGGCTCCTTCGGTTTGTCCTATATGAAAAATTTGCAAGGCCCGTTTCCAGAGATTGAGTTCATCCCAACAGGAGGCATTCATCCAGTCGATGTGCCAAAGTGGCTTGAAGCAGGAGCCGTGGCAGTAGGTGTCGGCAGCCAGCTTGAAAGCAGTACAGCAGAAGAATTACAGGCCGTTCTTTCTTCCACAATCATGTAGTTCACATAAACAACCGGCGGATGACTGCCGGTTGTTTGTTCGTTTATCTGACATAAAAGATGGGAAGGCGCTTCTTTTCACGTAAAATGAGCATAAAGGAGAGGTCGATATGTACATTCAACAAGATGAACTAAAAGATGGTCAAATTGAGCAATTGATTCAAGCTCATGTAGAAGAGATGAAAAAACATTCACCGCCAGAAAGCATTCATGCCCTTCCGTTAGACGATCTGAAAAAACAAGACGTCACAGTATGGAGTGCAAGGGATGGAGAGGCGCTTCTTGGCTGCGGAGCCATCAAGGAGCTATCAAGTGAACATGGTGAACTCAAATCGATGAGGACGGCAGCAGCCCATATGCGAAAAGGCGTGGCGAAGCATCTGTTGACTCACCTTCTCCAAGAGGCGAAGCGGCGGGGGTATAAAAGAGTCAGCCTTGAAACAGGTGCGATTGCTTTCTTTGAACCGGCAAGAAAATTATATGAAAGCTTTGGATTTCAATATTGTCCGCCTTTTGGTTCATACCAAGAAGATCCAAACAGTTTATTTATGACAAAGGAATTATAGAGGTCGAGAGAGTATGCTTTTATAAGCAGCTCTTTTTTTATGAGGCAACAATGGAAGGAGGGGAATGTGAATGAAATGGTCGAAGTTGTTCGGAATGGGCGCATTTCTCACATTTTGTGTCGTATCTGTTCTTTTTTTATCTATATTAGGTCAAGATTTAGTTAAAATTGAAAGCGCTTCCGATGAGGCGGTATCAACTTATCAATATCACTTTGTTCTTGTACCAGAGGAACTTGATAATGAATATTGGCAATTGGTGCAAAAGGGAGCTGCTGATGCGGCGGAAGTTCATCGGGTGTATCTTGAATACCTAGGTCCAAAGCAGGCTGATTTGGATGATCACCTGAAAACCATTGATATGGCGATTGCTGGTCATGTGGATGGCATTATGACGCAAGGGCTTGATGCAAAGAGATACAAACCGCTCTTTCAAAAAGCAAGAGAGAAAGGTATAGATGTCGTCACAGTCGATACCGATGCAGAGGGGAGCAAGCGTCAAGTGTATGTCGGAACAGATAACTATTATTCCGGCTTTATCGCCGGACAGGCACTCATCGCCGATACAAAAGGCGAACAGTATGTGGGCATTGTGACGGGACGTCTTGATGCGATTCACCAGAAGCTTCGCGTGAAGGGGTTTCGAGATGCCGTTTCTGGTGAGAAACGCATTCATATTGCTGGAATAGAAGAGTCGGCGATTACGAAATCAGGTGCTTCCGGTGCTGCGTATAAATTGTTAAATGATCATACGCAGCTCACCGCATTTTATGGAACAAGCGCATTAGACGGTGTCGGCATTATTCAAGCAACAGAGCAATATCATTCGTCTAAAGATGTTTATGTGCTCGCATTTGATACTCTGCCTGATACGATTCAAGCGCTGGATGATGGGAAAATTGATGCAGTGGTTGTACAGCACCCTTATGAAATGGGCTATCAAGCGGTTGAATCTCTTGTTCGTTTGCAACAAGGGGATAAACAAGAACCGCTTCAGTACACAGGGACGAGTGTGATTCGGCGAGGAGACCTGCCCCTTCATCAAACGAAAAGACCACAGGGGGTTCAGCCATGAGAAAAATACGAAGTAAATTATTATTGGCATTTTTAATTCTTGTGCTCCTTGGTAATGTGGCCGCTTTTTTTGTGTATTGGAGCAGTTCAAAAATCACATCAGAATATAGCAAGAGCTTTCGTTCCTTTCTCCTGCTGAATGATATTTCGACAGAGGCAAAAACGATGTATGAAAAGGTCAACGCCTTTGCCATCGAAAAGGATCAGGCGTTTGCCAAGGGGTATGCTGAATCAAAACAGAAAATGACATCATATGATCAAGCATTGCTCAAAGATGCAGGGCTTCATGCCGCCACCCCCTCCATTGAAAAATATCAATATATGATGCGGACGCTCATAAACGAAAGTGATGCGACAATGAATCATGTCAAAGAAGGGAAAATCAAAGAATATGCTGCAAGTGTGAAGGAAGTAAGAACCGTGTCCTCTTATATCCAAGAGCAGACAATGACTCTTTTGGATGATGAATTATCTGAGTATCAAGTACTCTACCAATCCCTTCAAAAAAGACATCAAACGTATGCGCTTTTTACTCTATGTCTGTTTACATTATCGATAGGCATCGCTTTATGGATGGCCTATATCATAGCGGGTGGAATTTCAAGACCGATCGTTCATCTGTCTCGAAGTGCCAAAGAAGTATCAGAAGGAAATTTTGATGGTCCGAATTTGCATGTGTCATCGAAGGACGAAATCTCTGTGTTAAATCATGCCTTTGAGCGAATGCGGCGAGAGATGAAGGTCATGATTGAAGAGATGAAACAAAAGGCCGCTTTAGATCAGAAAATTAAAGACATGAAGCTGAAAACACTACAAAACCAAATGAATCCACATTTTTTATTTAATACATTAAACATCGTTTCACGTATGGCGTACTTAGAATCAGCTGATGCGACATCGAAATTGATACAATCCGTTTCTACGCTGATGCGGTATTCGCTATCTCCTCTCAGCGCATCTGTTACGTTAGAACAAGAAGTGAAAGTGGTAAAAGAATATTTTCATATACAAGAAACAAGATTTTCCGATCGTATTACATGCAAAACGACCATAGATGAGTCGTGTCTATCTGTTCACATTCCGAGCCTTACATTGCAGCCGCTTGTCGAAAATGCCTTTATTCATGGGGTAGAACCAAAAGAGGAGGGGGGGCTTGTAGAGCTCTCTATTGATCGAGATGATGGCTTTGTCATGATTCGGATTCGGGATAATGGACTTGGCATCAGTGATCAAGAGAAAAAGAGGTTGCTATCGCAAGAGGAAGAAGATCATCCAGACACACGTAGTAAAGGTCACTCGACAGGAATTGGTCTTCGAAATGTGATGTCGAGGCTGCGTTTGTTTTATGGAGTGCAGGATGCCCTTCAAATTGATTCAAAGCCAAACGAAGGGACCACCATTCAATTGACAATACCAATCAAGGAGGAACGAGCATGCTGAACGTGCTGATTGTGGATGATGAAAAAATTGAACGAATGGCGATGCGTAAATTCATGACCGAATGGCTGCCAGACTGTCATATTGCAGGGGAAGCTGCGAATGGAAAAAAGGCGGTGGAATTGGCGCGGTCTAAGCCAATTGACCTTGTGCTCATGGATATTCAGATGCCAGGCATGGATGGACTCACAGCGATCAAACAGATCAAAGCAAGCTGTCCTCATACTAAATTTATTATGCTGACAGCCTACGATACATTTGATTATGCCAAGCAAGCCATGCAGGAAGGGGTCAAACAATACCTTGTCAAACCAGCTGATAAAGACGAAACCATTACAGCGATCCGTTCTGTTGCGGCAGAAATACAGCAGGAGGTCTCCCTGCGGCAGGCGGAGAAAGTCAATCAGCAGTCAAAATGGCTGGAAGCTCATGTGTTGAACGGTCAATCTTATTCCTCCACAGTGTTTGAGCGGCTGTTTCAGGATTTTCAAGCAGGTCTAGTGATCGCTGTTCAGCGGACAGGCGGGGATCAACTCCTGAATCATTTGCAGGAGTCTGCTCTTTTTCAAGCAGTGCCTATCAAAGTGAGCGGTGAGCTGTTTACATGCTTGATTTACAGCTGTCAATCACCTGGTCATCTAAAGGCGAATGTACTGCAAGCGATTCGCGCTGGCATGACAAGCGAGCAGCATTCCCCTGTCATTGTTGGCATGGGTCATCCTGTCTCAAATCCACTTCATCTTCAGAAAAGTGCGGCAGAAGCGAAGCTTTCCTATTATCAGCGAAAAAAAGATGACGGTGCGGTTCGTTATGGCTTTTACTATACAGATAGACAACCTTACGTATTGATCAACTTGCCTGAGCTTGCCGATGACATGATGCTGGCACTAGAAGAAGGGAGAAGAGATGATGCTCTTGCTTACTATGATGCCTTCCAATTAGAAGGGGCAACCATTTCTCATGTGAAAGAGCTGCTCATTTTACTCAAATCACGACTTCATGCAGATGTGCCGATTCTAGCTATCACCACAGAAACAGAATGCCGCCAATGCTGTGAACATTTATTTGATCTGTATGAAGCAAGAACCCAGACGGTGAATGATATAGAACGGGCGAAACGATACATTCAAACACATTTTTGCGAACATATCACGCTGGAGCAAACGGCCGCCTATGTTGATTTAAGCCCGACTTATTTCACCAAACGCTTTAAGGATGAGACAGGTCTGACGTTTAAAGAATATGTGACGACCTGTAGGATGGATAAAATGAAGAAGCTACTGAAAGAGAGTTCGCTTAGTTTAAAAGAAATCACCTATCAAGCAGGATATACTGATCCGAATTACGTCAGTCGTGTGTTTAAAAAAATGGTTGGCTGTTCACCGAAGGAATATCGAAAACAGGTCGTAAAAAAATGAAGAATTTCATAAAAAAGTGAAGAAGTTTGCCTGAAAAAAGGCAAGGATCTGCCAGTATACTTATTTTGATAACGCTTACAAAATAGGGATGGGGGATCCATGATGAAGTTTAAATTAGGCTTTACTTTATTGGCACTCTGTATGCTGGTCGTCTCTGCTTGCAGTTCATCGACGAACTCAGATGCAAAAAAAGAGGGCGGAGCGGAGAAGTTAGAAATTTTCTCTTGGTGGACTGGTGCAGGTGAGGAAGACGGACTGAAGGCACTCATTCAATTGTTTGAAGAGAAAAATAAAGACATTCCCATTGAAAATGCAGCTGTCGCTGGTGGCGCTGGTACGAATGCAAAGGCTGTTCTAACAAGCCGGATGCAAGGAGATGATCCGCCAGCTACTTTCCAAGTACACGGGGGAGCAGAGCTGAATGAGAGCTGGGTAGCCGCAGGTAAAATGGAGCCGCTGGATGACCTTTATGAGAAAGAAGGCTGGAAGGATAAATTTCCAGAATCACTGATTGACCTTGTGAGCAAAGACGGGAAAATCTATTCCGTTCCAGTGAATATTCACAGAGGCAATGTGCTTTGGTATAACAAAAAAGTATTTGAAGATCAGGGCTTAGAACCACCAACGACGTTTGATGAATTTTTCAAAACAGCCGATGCCTTAAAGAAAAAAGGGATTACTCCACTTGCGCTTGGGGATAAAGAACCTTGGGCGGCGACTCATTTGTTTGAGAGCGTTCTTCTAGGTGTACTAGGTGCAGATGACTATCAAAAACTTTGGGCGGGCGACTTAAAAATGGATGATGCAAAAGTGAAGGAAGCGGCAGACATCTTTGGACGTATGCTCGAATACGTCAACGACGATCATAGCTCGCGTAACTGGCAGGATGCCTCACAGCTCGTGGCAAAAGGGGAAGCTGCAATGAATGTCATGGGCGATTGGGCAAAAGGATACTTTGTGAATGATCTAGATTTGAAGGTGAATAAAGACTTTGGATACGTGGCTACTCCTGGTACGGAGGGCAGCTTTATGGTCATCACGGATACATTCGGACTGCCGAAGGGTGTCAAACAGCCAGAAAACGTGAAAAAATTCTTATCTGTCTTAGGATCTGTGGAAGGACAGGATGCGTTTAATCCGTTGAAAGGGTCAATACCGGCACGTGTGGATGCAGACGTATCAAAATATGATGAATACGGAAAATCAGCAATGAAGGCGTTTAAAGAGTCAAAGCTGGCACCGTCTCTTGCGCATGGCTCAGCTGCTGAAGAAGGTTTTGTCACGAAGGCGAACCAAGCCGTCAATATTTTCGTGACACAAAAAGACAGCAGTCAGTTCGTTTCTTCTTTAAAAGATTCAATGAAATAAAGATGAAAGAGGCGGCCGTTAGGCACCGCCTCTTTTTTAAAAAAAGGAGTGTAGCTTCATGCGCATGGACACATCGCCGACCACAAAAACACCAGCAGCAAAAGTGAAACGTGTTCGGAAAAAATGGAATGGAGACCAGCTGCTTGCCCTGCTATTTTTAGCACCGTCAGCTGTTTTATTATTCATTTTTGTTTACGGATTTATTGGCTGGACAGGATATGTTTCATTATCGAACTGGACATCGCTTGTTCCTGATTTTTCTTTCGCAGGTATGAAAAATTATGTCATGCTGTTTCAAGATTTTCGCTTTCAGTCAGATCTTCGAAACACGGTCTTTTTTACATTATTCTTTATTGGAGCAGTCATTGCTTCTGGGCTTGTACTGGCCATTTTACTAGACCAGAAGATCAAGGGGGAATCACTTTTTCGGAATCTCTTTTTCTTTCCGATGGCCCTTTCCTTTGTTGTCACAGGTGTTGTGTGGCAATGGATCCTAAATCCATCAACTGGGGTGAATCTGTTTTTAAAAACACTCGGCATCCAGCCCAAGTGGTACACGGATACGAACATTTTAGCTGGATTTGTCTGGGGAAAAATTGAGTTTGGTGTACCGGCAGCAATGATTGCAGTTGTCATCGCTGCTGTGTGGCAGATGACAGGATTTTCACTTGCGATGTATTTGGCTGGTCTTAGAGGAATTCCAGAGGAAGTGAGAGAGGCTGCTAGAATGGATGGCGCAACCGAGTGGCAAATCTACTGGAAAATCATTTTCCCGCTGTTAAAACCAATCACAGCGAGCGTCGTCATTATCATGGCACATATTTCTTTAAAGATCTTTGATTTGATTTACTCGATGACAGGACCAGGTGCAAACTTTGTCACCGATGTGCCAGGTGTTTATATGTTTGAAATGACCTTTAGAGGAAACCATTATGCAGGTGGTGCCGCCATTGCGATCGTCATGTTGATTTCTGTTGCGGTCTTTATCGTGCCGTATCTCCTGTCTAGTCGGAAGGGGGCTTCATCATGACCGCAAGAGGGTTTGTCCGTCCAGTTCTTTATGCTTTATTAATACTGTGCAGTTTGTTTTTTCTCATGCCTGTTTATGTCATGCTCGTCACAAGCTTAAAGCCATTAGGTGAAGTTACCCTTGAGCGAATGTGGGCGCTTCCATCAACACTTGATTTCTCAAGCTACAAAATCGCTTTTGAAAAGTTATCACCCAATTTAATGAATTCTCTTTATCTAGTCATTCCTGCTACCTTATTGTCAGCTGTATTAGGTGCGATGAATGGCTATGTGCTGTCTAAATGGCGCTTTAAAGGATCAGAAGTGGTGTTTACCTTCATGTTGTTCGGTATGTTTATTCCATATCAAAGTATCCTCATTCCACTCATTCAATTTTTGCGTGAAATCGACTTGTATAACTCCATTCCGGGACTTGTACTTGTCCATGTCGTATATGGCCTGCCAATCACAACACTCATGTTCCGCAATTTTTATGTGAGCATTCCTGATGAAATGATTGAATCAGCGAAGATGGATGGAGCTGGGTTTATCGGGATCTTCAGACATATGATTCTGCCGCTTTCCATCACAGGGTTTGTCGTGGTTGCCATTTGGCAGTTCACAAATGTGTGGAATGAGTTTCTATTTGCGGTTACTATGACCACGGCAGAGAATCAGCCGGTCATGGTTGCGTTGCAAAATTTATCAGGCAGTCAAATTGTGCAATGGAATGTTCAAATGGCAGGTGCCATCTTGGCTGCGCTGCCGACACTTTTGGTCTATATTATACTCGGAAAATACTTTGTGAAAGGGCTTCTTGCAGGCTCTGTCAAAGGGTAAATTGATTTTCTTGTTATCGTTTTCATTCGGTGTACTGAAAGGATTGACTTCTCTTTAGATAGCGTCATAATAAAAGTTGAGACTTGCTAGTTTTCATCATGCTAGGCAAGGATTATCAAAGGGTAGCAAAGGGAGGAGTCATCCTGAATGAAGCAGTCACCAATTTTTTTACTGCCTGAATTGAAGGAGAGAATATGGGGAGGTACAGCCTTAAGGGATCAATTTGGCTATGATATTCCTTCTGATCAAACGGGAGAATGCTGGGCAATTTCTGCTCATCCAAACGGACCAAGTGTCGTGCAAGACGGTCCATATAAAGGGAAAACGCTGATCGAACTATGGAACAATCACAGAGAATTGTTTGGGGGAATAGAAGGCGATCGATTCCCGCTCTTAACCAAAATTTTAGATGCAAACCAAGACTTATCCGTTCAAGTTCATCCAGATGATGATTATGCGGAAAGACATGAAAATGGCGAGCTTGGGAAAACAGAGTGCTGGTATATCATTGACTGCAAAGAAGGCGCAGAAATGATCTACGGTCATAATGCACGGACGAGAACTGAGCTTGTGACCATGATGAACAGCGGAGATTGGGAAGGCCTTTTGCGGCGAGTGAAAATTAAGCCGGGCGATTTTTATTATGTGCCAAGCGGTACCATTCATGCGCTATGTGAAGGCACACTGGTTCTTGAAACGCAGCAAAGTTCAGATACGACCTATCGGGTGTATGATTATGAACGAAAAGACCAAAATGGCCATGAACGTGAACTTCACTTCACGCAGGCCATTGATGTTACCACGGTTCCTCATGTAGACGGTTATGCAGATGAATCAGTAGAAACTCGTCCAGGGGTGACCATTAGAACATTTGTAGAAGCAGAATACTTCTCTGTGTATAAATGGGAAATTGATCAAAAAGTAGAGCTATCGCAAGATTATCCGTTTTTGCTGTGCAGCGTTATTAATGGGGAAGGGTCCTTAGAGCATAATGGACATACATATCCGCTGCCAAAAGGAGCCCATTTTATCCTGCCTGCTGAAACAGGGAACTTCACCATTGAAGGATCTTGTGAACTGATTGTGTCACATATATAAAGGTAAAGAGGACTTCGAGGGAGTCCTCTCAGCGTGTAGACAAACCCTCGCATTCTTTGTCAGTCCTGCGTGCCGGTGCTCACGAATGTCAAATTCGCTCCGCGCCAGTACTCGTCCTTCCTAGGGCTGCAAAGGTTTTCTATCACGCTGAAAAGAAGACAAAGGGGTAAAATAAAGTCATTTTACCCCTTTGTCAATTTTGAGAGGACTTCGGGAGTCCTCTATTTTTCTATTGCATAAAGGACTTGAAAGAGACTTGTTTTTGTCGATAAAGAGATTAGTAGACTATTATGCAAAGTTAAGAGAGGGACAGGGACCGTGAAAAAAACCATCAAGATTATGTTACTCGCAGCTGCCTTTGGTATGACATTACACACGGGCAAAGAAGTGCAAGCAGCCTCCTATGTCGATCAATCCATTTATACGATTAGCACCTCAAAAGTATTTACAACAGAAGCAGAAGTCAAAAAAGCGGTTGACACGTTGAAAAAGGATAAGAAGTGGACAGCCACGTATCAAACCTCAGGAAATACATCGACTTATCAACTGACTGCCTCAGGATATGACTCACAAGTAGCAGCGAGTGCAAGTGCCGCTGCATTAAAAAAAGAGTTAGGCATGAGCGGTACGGTGTCTCCAGTAGGTGACCGCCTTCCTTTACAGAAAATCGTATCTGATCCAATCAACGATGAAAGTCAGGCGAAAAAACTGACGCTCGAGCTGACGAAAACATCAGGACTCAATAGCACGTATGAAGCTATCAATCAAAGTAGCCCATCTTACCAGGTCATTTCAGGAGCCATTGATTCTGAAACGAAAGTCAAAAATATTCAAACCGAACTACAAAAACAGGCCGGAGTCACTAGTACATATCAAACCGAAAACAAAGCTGGCACCGTGTATCAGCTGATCTCAGGCAATATTGTCGGACAGAGTAAGGCAAATACCATCCTGCAAGGTTTTCAAAAGGAATCTGGTTTAAAAGCAGTACTCCAAACGGTAGCAGCAGGCAAACCGTATTACATCGTCACATCTGCTGCACAAACGAATCAGTCTAAAGCGCAAACCCTTCTGACCCAGCTGCAAAAAGAAGCGAAAATCAGCGGAAAGATTCAGAAGGCTGGAGCTGTTAAAAATGTATATAGCATGGAATCAGGCTATTTCAAAGACAATAAGCAAGCAGCCTCAGCGGCGGCTCAGATCAAAAAACAAGCTGGTGTGTCAGGGACTGTGCAGCGAGTAGGAAAAACGAAAAATTATATCGTAAAGCTTAATCAATTAAATGACACAACTTACGCAAAAACAGTTGCCTTTTTCAAGAAAAAGAAATGGCGCTATACATCTAAAAAGATCTCCTCTACACAGCCATATCAAGTAGTGACTGGGAATCTTTTGGGCGATGATCAAGCGAAAAAAGCAACGGCATTTTTCCAAAAGAAAAAAGTATCCGCCACAACGAAAAAAACAGGCAAAGCGTCTGACAGCACGTATCGACTTGTTGTGAATCAAGCAACAGATCAAACAAAAGTAAATAAAGGTGCTGCATACTTAAAAGCACAAAAGGTGACAAGCAACATCACAACAGGCAAGGGACAAGCCGTCAGTAAAGCATACAGCCTAATGACAGCTCCTGTATATGATCAAAGCAAAGTGAAGCAGGCACAAGAGATCATGAAAAAAAATGGAGTTGCCAGCAGTACAAAAACATTAACAGAAGCTGTTAAGCAATACCGTATTACGACAGAGGCAACTGTGAATCAGACAAAGCTGAATCAAGCCTTAAGTTATTTAACCAAACAAAAAATGAAAGCAGCCGCTCAAAAAACGGGAGCAACTGATTATGGTCAATATCAGATCAAAACAGGGGTCATTTCGACTGCTGCCTTAAGAGACCAAGGCATGACATTCTTCAAAAAACGAAATGAACCAGCTGCTTATACAACAACGACAAAACCGACATATAAAATCAACATCACACAGCAGTTTACAGGGTTACCAAATGCGAATGAGGCCATTGCTTTTGTGAAAAGCCAATACGGCTGGACAGCCACAGCGACAAAAATCAAAAATGGCCCAATGGTGATGCAGACGAATTATAACCTCACAGTCAATGAGATGGTAAACAAACAAATGAAGGTGTCGCCGCAGACAGATGGTGCAGCCTACGTCTATGCGACATATGTAGACCCAGCGACGTCCACAGTGAATACAGACGGGCTAAATGTACGTTCTACACCTGATTCAAGTTCGGCTAGCAACATCGTCGCACAGCTGAACAAAGGGACAAAAGTGAAGCAGCTTGGAAAAGAAGGCAACTGGATCAAGATCAGCCTCGGCTGGAGAAATGCGAGTTCAGCAGAAGTATTAAAATATGTAGACCCAGCGAATATCGCGGAGGGCACTCAATCTTATTTTCAATTTCTCAAACTCTCTGAAGCTGCAAATCTCAATCCGACTGAAGTGAATACGAAGATTTTAGCAGGGAAAGGCATTCTTGCCGGAAAAGGACAAGCCTTTATCACAGCAGCGAAAACGTATCATATTAACGAAATCTATCTCATTTCACATGCATTGCTTGAAACAGGCAACGGCAGTTCCATTTTAGCGAACGGTACGAAGTTTAATGATAGAATCGTGTACAACATGTATGGCATTGGTGCATATGACAGTAACCCGAATTACCTCGGTGCAAAGTATGCGTATGAACAGCAATGGTTCACACCAGAGGCAGCCATTATTGGCGGGGCAAAATTCATTGGCAACAGCTACATCAATAATGCCACATACAAACAAGATACCATTTACAAAATGCGTTGGTCTGCGACAGCCACTCACCAATATGCAACAGATATTGGCTGGGCTTCTAAACAGGTCACTCGTATGTATAGTTTGTATAACTTACTTGATAACTATACGCTGTATTATGATATCCCCGTGTATAACAAATAAAAAAACGTCCGTGCTTCTTAATGAGAAGCCGGACGTTTTTTGTGTAAGAGCTGATGTTCAATAAAGGAAAGAAGCTGCTGACTTGATTTCCCTTTTGAATATTGATTCCATTCCTCAGCAAAGGTTTTCAATAAGTCTTGATTGGCTGATTCGTTTAGCTGCTTAAGCTCCGTTAAGAGCATATCTTGAGTGACGCAAGCCTTTCCTGGAATGATGTCTTCATAACGTTCGACTAAGCCGCGTTTTGTGCGATAAGTCTCTAGATCGTAAGTGAAGAACAAAACAGGCTTTCGGAGCAGCGCATATTCAAACACAATGGACGAATAATCTGTAATCAGGACATCGCATACAGAGAGCAATGGAAAGAGCGGCTGATCGGACACATCAAAGATCCACTCACCATCTGTTTCTGCTTTGGCTAAATGTTTCACCGCAGGATGAAGCTTGACGAGCAGAATATAGTCGCCATTCAGCTCACTCTGCAATTGTTCTTTAGAAAAAGGTAAGACAAGACCGTCCATTGCAAAGTCCCGGTAGGTCGGCGCATACAGCAGCACTTTTTTGCCTTTTGGAAAAATATCCGTCTGAAAGGAAATAGGGCGCTCATCATAGTACGCATCTGTGAAGGGGACACCTGTTGGCAAAAAACGATCGTCGTTGACGCCAAATGAAGTTTTGAAAATCTCGCGCATGTGATCTGAGCCAGTAACGATATAATCGAAAGACGCATAGACCCGCTTGAAACGCTGCAGATCACGAGAACTCCGGTGATGATTTGAAGCATCTTCAAGACCGAACTTTTTCAAAGCACCATTGGCGTGCCACACTTGAATACAAGTGGTAGAAGGTCTATTTCTTAGCACACTTGTCATCAGAAAATAATTATCTGTGACGACGACTTTGCTTTTCAGCATCGTATAGATACATTGAATGAGATGGATGGGATTTTTTTCATGAAAATAGCGAAATGACACATGAGGCACGTCCTTTTCTATCACGGAAGCATGCTTCGTATAGAGGACAGTGAGCCTCATTGTCATATTCGCCTGTTGTTGATAAGTATCAATGAGAGCAGCTGCATTCTCTTGGAATGAAACAAGCAGCGTCACCTGATTGTCACGAGGTTTCACGCCGCTCATGAGCCATCCAGCAAAAGAAACAAAAGCTGCATAGCATGAGATGATCATTGAGCGTATATTCATCATGTATCAGTCTCTCACAGCTGCTTCGTCTGATCTTTTACTTGCTCAGGATAGTAGCGCTTTTTCCCTTTGTTTTCTTTTAATACGGCAAAAGCGTACTTTGGGATATTCAGCATTCGTTTCCATCTCCACGGATTGACAATGAGTCTGTACAGCCATTCCGTATTTGTTTTAATCATCCAGCGTGGTGCACGCTTCACCGTTCCGCTAAATACATCAAAGCTTCCGCCTAAACCGATGCAAACAGCTTGCGGGAACAAATGACGGTATTCATAAATAAAGTTCTCTTGGTTTGGATAACCTAAAGCAACAAACACCATATCTGCTTTTGAACGAGCAATTTGTTTTGCCACAAACCGTTTATCCGCTTGATAACCATCACAGCTGCCTGCAATCACCACATTCGGATATTCCGTATCAATTCGCTGTTTGACAGCCTCAAGCACTTCTTTTTTCGCACCATATAAAAAGATACTTTTAGATTGCTTGTTTGCGAGATCAAGCATAGACATGAAGACCTCAAAGCCTGCAATTCTTGATTTCAACGGATGGTTTATAAGACGTGACATCAAGACAACACCTACACCATCAGGTAAGACATAGTCTGCAGAAGAGATGACTTTATGATATGCATGATCCTTCATAGTTGCATAACCTATTTCTGGATTCACCGTTGCAATCATTGCGCCTCTTCGCTGAGAAATGTGGTGTTGGTTCATATAACTAATAAATTCGTCTAAGTCGCCATTTACATAAGAAAGGTTAGAGACCACTTCTGTTTCCACTGTATAAACCCCCTTTTTCTTTTTGTTATCTATTGTACGATCATTGTAAATTCATTCTTAACCTACAGATCATTTTATCACAGTTGCTCCATGAAATATTAACAATAACTTTACAATCCTTTTAATTTCATGACATTTTAATAAACAACTAGTCTCTAAAAACGTTGAAATACTGTATTGGTGCAGTTCCACTATTTCATCCATTAAATTGGAAATAGTTTGTCTTTACATTTTCTTAACGTTTTTTAGGCATTATGATATAATGAGGTTCCGAAGAGCGAAAAAACATGACCGATGAGAATAGGATTACGGATAAACATTACTGCTTGAAGCAGTCGAATAAGGATGAAGAAAGGAGTTTATGTTTGCAATGAAGAAAGTTATTACTTACGGTACATTTGATTTATTACACTGGGGGCATATCAAGCTGCTAGAGCGTGCAAAACAGCTTGGAGATTACTTAGTAGTGGCCATCTCTACAGATGAGTTTAATTTACAAAAATCAAAAAAGGCTTATCATAGCTACGAGCATCGCAAGCTGATTTTAGAAACCATTCGTTATGTAGATGAAGTCATTCCAGAGAACAGCTGGGATCAAAAAGTCCGAGACGTACAAGAACATGACATTGATGTGTTTGTTATGGGGGATGACTGGGAAGGTAAATTTGATTTCTTGAAAGAGCATTGCGAAGTCGTTTACTTGAAAAGAACAGAAGGTATTTCGACAACACAAATTAAGGAAGAAATTGCTGGACTATAATAGATTGAAAAAAAGTACTTCTTATCTTTTGGTGAGAAGTGCTTTTTCATGTAAAATACAATGAGCAAGTTATCATGATTTTTAAGGAGAGCTTCCTTTGTTTCAAAATTGGATGAAGAAAAAAGTTGAAGATACATTGGATCAACCTGAACAAAATGAAACGATGACTTTAGTTGAAATTCCTGATATGGACTACTACTTTATTGTAGGTGACGTACCAAATGAGGAAGACGGCTTAACGAAGTCTTTAAAAGCAAGAATAGAGCCATTGGCTGGGAAACATAAACGTACTGCGATGTTAACTTTGAATTTCGATGTAAATGTGAAGGAACGTATTCGCCGCTTGGAGGAGACCTTTCATCCTCAAATTGACATCCTGAATGTATTTGAACATTACATTCTGCCAGAGAGCGGAAGTAAAAGGCATTATTCGGAGTTTATTGCGGGTGAAGTACCTCAATCAATCAATGAAGCAGTTATCCCGGCAGATACATCGACCATTCAGGTGACGAGATATGAACTGCCTTCTTCCCCAATCTGTATGATTGATCGATATAATGAAGAGCAGCAATTAGTGAAGAGAGAAGAATACAATTGGCAGGGAGCTTTACGCAGAGTTCAAAGCTTTGTTCCTCATACAGGTGCTCTCTATTTAGAAGAATTGATCAAGGACGATGGCAGCATTTTTATGGAGATCATCTATGCTGGTGATGCAAAAAAGAATCCAGTCCGTCACATTAATTGGTATAAAAAAACAGGAATTCAAACATTCACAAAGAAGACGGATATAAAACAACAATGGCTATCCAGCATTCAATTACAAAATGACCGGTTAAAACTGATGGTCACAGAGGACCGGGACCAGGACCGCCACTTGTTTAAAATAGATCAACCGGAATCAACTTATTATGCTGCTTTTGTGCATGAAGCCCATTATGAGGAAAATCCGCACCATATCTATTCTCAATATGGAGAATTATTTAAACAAATAAGAAAACAGCAAGTGGATGCCGTCTTCTTTGGCGATACTAAGCATAAAGAAGATGTTGAGAAGGTTTTAGGAGAACAAACTTATTTCTACCATGTGCCTTCTGATGAAATGTCAGCTTGGAAAACAGTACTTCATCAGATGCTGGAAAACCGTATACGTAAAGATGAGCTGAGAAAGATCGTGGATCGCACGAAATGGGTGCTGCATGGTCTTAGCTCTGAACACCATGTTCTTCATCTTCAGCTTAAGATGACAGACGAAATGAGCCAAGCGGATCATGTGGAAATTGATTTTGCAGGATATGATCGAGTGAATGGAGCTGAAATCATTTCTCAAACAATTGATGAGAATGATCAAGTCAGTTTCCCAATTGGTCATTTTCAAACAAAGAAAAACATCGAAACAAACCAAACAAAATTTGTGGATTTTTACATCCGCTTTAAAACAGAAGAACTTCAAGAAGTTTTGCAACGTCTAGAAGTAGAGGGAGAGCTCCTTACCAATAAACCATCTTCAATTGATGGTTGGTCGTATCAAACGAAACAGGGGAACTATTCTTGGAAAGTAAAATAATGATACAAATAACGGTAAGATTTTTGAACAGAGGAGATTAACGATTAATGATTGAAGAGGGAATCCATAAGAAGAGTGTCGTTGAAGGTTTAAAAAATCATCATGAAAAATTGGAAATGCTCGTTCGCATTTACGATGACATGCCATTAGCAGATAGAGAGTTTTATCTGTTTATGAGGGAAAGGGTCTCAAAACAAGAACTATTCCTCCCGCTTGTTCATCAAGAAGAGAATCTATTCAAATTGGTACTGAGTGAAGCATCGCTTCCGCTTGCGTTAGAGCAAGGCCAGACATACAACTTATATGTCACGGACTATGTGAGCGCAAACAAAGAAGAGGACGAAGATGAGCTTGAAGACTCAGCTTATGATTCTGATTCGGAAGAAGAGGATGAAGACGCAAAAGAAGCGGATACCAGCGCAACTTCCGAAATAGAAGAAAAAACACCCTATTATAAACGTCGTTTGAAAATGGAAATTGAAACGCCAGAACTGACATTTTTAGAAAATAAAGAAGCGCTGTTGTATGTTATTCCATATCGTACAGACAAAGGCAATGCTTCATTGAAAATCAAACGGGAGCTCAAAGTTGTGAAATTCCATCACATCGAGCTCAACAAAGAATGCACGCTATCCTTATCTGGGTATGCAGGCGTTCTAAGTGCAGAGCATCCTTATCAGATCAAAGAAGTAAAGCTTCTATTGAAGAAAAATGGTGAGGAACCAGTTGAGCATCGTTTTCCTGTCAAGATGACACATAAAAAAGATGAAGTCATTCAATATCGTGACGACCATAAAACACCACAACTGTATCAATTTTCAGCAGAAGTTCCTTTAGAGGAGTTAACTTATTCCTTAAACAAACGGTTTGTCTATCGCTTCTATTTTGAGTTTATTTGCGATGTTAACGGAGTGGAAGAAACGTTAACAACAACTTCTTTAGTGCTTGGAGATCGTTCAAACAAACTCAAGGGACTTGTTCAAATTCATAAAAGAAACGATGTACCGATTCGATATGAAGTGTACAGAAAGAAAAAAAGACAAACTTTAGGCATCCGAATTAATGATTACACCATGAAGACACGTGCTAAGTACTACGTAAAAAGCAAGTGGAAGAAATTCAAGAAGCAAGTGGGTAAGATTAAAAAAGTTCGCAATCGCCTTGTGACAAGTACTTTCCAAACGACCTTTACACTGGCGAGTAAACTGTCTGTCAAAAAGAAAACCGTTATTTTTGAGAGCTTTAATGGGAAACAATTCAGCTGTAACCCGCGTGCTATTTATGAATATATGAAAGAAAATCACCCTGAATATAAACTGATCTGGAGTGTTAAAAAAGGTCATGAAGCACCATTTAAAGAAAAGGGCATCTACTATATCAATCGTCTATCATTGAAATGGATTTTTGCAATGGCAAGAGCTGAGTATTGGATCGTAAACAGCCGTTTGCCGCTATGGGTTCCAAAACCAGAACACACCACATACTTGCAAACGTGGCACGGTACGCCATTAAAACGACTGGCAATGGACATGGACGAAGTGCATATGCCTGGAACAAACACGAAGAAGTACAAAAGGAATTTCACGAAAGAAGCATCGAATTGGGATTATCTCATTTCTCCTAATGCATACTCGACCGAAATCTTTACCCGTGCGTTCCAATTCCAAAAGACCATGATTGAGTCAGGATATCCGAGAAATGATTTCCTTCACAATCAAAACAATGAAGAAACAATGAGAGCGCTCAAACAAAAAATGAACCTGCCGCTTGATAAAAAATTGATTTTATATGCACCGACATGGAGAGACGATCAATTTTATAAAAAAGGGCAGTACAAATTTGATTTAGACCTTGATCTGCATGAGCTACGAGCATCTATCGGAGAAGAATATATCATCATCCTTCGTATGCACTATTTAGTAGCGGAAAACTTTGATCTCGGACCATATGAAGGCTTTGCCTATGACTTCTCTCATTACGAAGACATTCGAGACCTTTATATGATTTCTGACCTACTCATTACAGATTACTCTTCCGTATTCTTTGATTATGCAAACCTTAAACGTCCGATGCTGTTCTATGTACCAGACATCGAAACATATCGTGACAAACTGAGAGGCTTCTATTTTGACTTTGAACAAGAAGCACCAGGGCCACTTGTAAAAGAAACATCACGCGTGATTGAATGGGTAAGAGAAACAGAACAGCCGACATTTACATTACCACCTTCATTTACGCCGTTTTATGAAAAATTCTGCTACCTAGAGGCCGGAGAGTCATCGAAGCGTGTGGTGGAAGTAGTGTTTTCTGAAAAATAGTAAAAAAAGTACCGTTCCTCTCATGTAGAACGGTACTTTTTTGGTTTTTTTATTCCATTGTACACATATTTAAAAGTAATGGTAAAAATAAAAAAACATAGAAATTTAACAGTAAACATGCTAAATTTAGATAAGATTATCCGGTATTGTAAATATGCTGAAAATAATATAGAGGTGCTTCAATGTACAAACTTTATCATAATTTTATAGAAATTCTAAATTTAGATGAACATAAGCTAGTAATATATATTGACGAAATAGAGAAGTTGTCCACTTTTGAATTTAAAGAGTTAAATGTAAACGATTCAAAGTGGATTTGTAAAATTGATGTAAAGGATCAAATGATTTTTGAATCCACAATAGATCATTCTAATGAAATGATTTATCTCTATGCTAAGGATCAAAATTTGTATATTTTGAAAGAAAGCTCTGACATGATTCAGCCAAAACAAATACATTCAATTGAAATTAACAATCAATTTGAAAAAATCTATGTTAAACAATTAGGATTAGACCGCTATGGCTTGTACAGTGGAGAAAAGGAACTGTTGTTATTCTCAGGGCTGCTAAATGTAGATGAGATCAATCAAAATTACAAAATGGATTTAGCCATTGATGGAGAAAAAAAAAGATTTGTGGACATCTCCTTTATCATATATGGTCTTTTCCACTTTGTCATTACGTACGATTGTCAAAATAAAGAACTAAATGTTAGAAAAATCTTGTTTGATGTGATGCAGGAACATAAAGAAATTGAAGTGACTGTAAATAACCGTAATCAAATCAAAATCCTAAATAAGGTTACTGAGCAAAAGAAAATCGTCAACTTTAGACTCGTTCCTAGATATCAGCCGCTTAAGATTTTCGGTAAAGATACATTAGAGCAATTCAAAGAAGATAACATTCTTAATATTCTAGTGATAAATAAACAAAGATATTACATATATGTAAGAACAAATGGTGTTTATTTAGTAAGAGGAAATCCATATCTTGTCACAAAACACACTTCTAGATTGCGTATTTTTAGTTTGTTTAATAGCTTCTATGTTTATGGAAGACTGACTCATTACGCATATAATTCAGACCAGAAGTATGAATATCTTTACATTAGAAACTCTGAGCACCAATTGGCGAAATTTACAAGACCATTTAGAAAGATCAAGCTTCTGAAAAGATATGGCTTCTTTAAAATTTCGTTAAATGATCTTGATTTAGATAGCAGAATCCACAATAACTTGTTCGTAGGAAATGATCACCGGATTATCCATAGTTTAAGATTGAAAAAAAGAGATAAAAAGGTTAAGACATATATCACGAAAAAGAATGGGGACAAGCTACAAGTACTAAGAACAAATCTTTTTGGAAATGTCACGTCAACTATTATTCCTTATTCTGAGGAATATTCTTTATTTAGTAAGGTCAAAATAAAAGTAGCAAGCATTTTATCATCGTTTTATAAAGACAAAAAATATGGTGTCAATTTGTTTTTTGAGAAAAAAAGTGACAAAGCAGATGAATCAGCTATTAGGGTTTATGACTATGTTCAAGAGAATTGTCAAACAGACTCAAAGAATTACTTTATTCTCAATAAGAAATCCAGTGCCTATCCAGCATTGAAAGCGAAATATGGAAAAGGAATCATTCCGAAATATAGTCTGAGACACTATTTAAGTATTTTTAATGCCAGCTATTTTATTTCAAGTGAGCTATCTAACCATGTTCTGAATGATAGACTATATATTGATCATCTTAGAGAGAGAATCATGAGTGTTCCGCTCGTATTTTTACAGCATGGCATTATGTTTGCTAAGCCAGTTGATAATCCAATGGCTTTTGGATTCCATAAAGACAAGAACCAATACAATATTTATAAATCAGTCATCAGCTCTGAATTAGAAGCCGGTGAATTTTATAAAATGAACTATGACCGTGATGATTTAATTTTGACCGGGCTCGCGACCTTTGACCATGCAAAGTTAGTAGAGGGTGCAGATAAAATTGCCTTCATGCCAACTTATCGATATTGGGAAGAGGGGCTTATTTATACGAATAGAATTGAGGAAACCTCTTATTATAGAGTTCTAATTAAAATCATCAAAAGCTTTGAAGAAGCAGGCTTGCTTGATCGTCTTTTAATTGTACCGCATAATAAATTTTCACAATATGTGTATCAGAATTTACCGCAGTATAAACATATTATTTCTGATAACCCTTCAGAAGCGCTAAAAGTGTCGAAAGTATTTATTACAGATTATTCTTCTGCTATATATGATGCGCAATATAGAGGAGCCTACCCGATCTTTTATTGGGAAGAGAAAGATTACTTAATTAGACAGTACAAGGCCATTCCGCCTGTGAACGAAGAGAATGCACCAGGTCCAATTGCATATAACACTCAAGACCTGATTCGTATTGTCAAACATGCAATCGATCATCAGTATGTGGTAGAAGATGAGTATAAAGAAAAATATTTGAAGATCAATAGCTTTAACGATAATCAAAATACAAAAAGAATTACTGATTTCTTAAAAGAGCATCAAATCATCTAACATCTGAGGGGCCCCCTGAATCTACGATCGCAAGGATTCAGGGGGATTTTTAGTTTCTAGAATAAATGATACGACTTTTGTTATAAGATGAAATGTGAATCGTTATCTGTTACAATTATGAGCGGTGCTTTTTAAAAAAGTGATCCCAAAAACTTATATCTAAGGAAGATTAGAATGAACGCAATGTTGACGATACTGAAGGAGCAAATCAGCTCATTTTCGCTGATTATGCGACTTGCTGTTTATGAAACAAAATCAAAATATCAGATGAATTATTTAGGTGTTTTATGGCAGTTTTTAAATCCATTGATTCAAATGCTGGCTTACTGGTTTGTTTTTGGTTTAGGCATTCGCGGAGGACAGCCAATTGTCATTGGAGGCATGGAGATTCCATTTATCATCTGGATGCTTGCTGGATTAATACCGTGGTTCTTCATTAGTCCGACGATCCTTGATGGATCAAACAGTGTGTTTAAACGCATTAATATGGTATCAAAAATGAATTTTCCGATTAGTGCGCTGCCGTCTGTGGTCATTATGTCCAACTTATTCAGCTATTTTGTCATGATGGGTGTCTATCTCATTGTGCTTATTTCTTATGGCATATATCCTGACGCGCATTGGCTACAATATATTTACTACCTTATATGTATGATCGCATTTATGTTTTCGTTTAGTTTGTTTAACTCAACAATTAGTGTACTCGTAAGAGACTATCAATTTCTATTACAATCAGTGACACGTTTACTTTTCTTTTTGCTGCCGATTTTTTGGAATATCTCAGAGAAGCTCACTGGAGACAAAGCATGGATAGGAGATATTTTAAGATTAAATCCTCTTTTCTACATTATTGATGGTTTCAGAAATAGCTTGTTAAAGGGAGAATGGTTCTTCCATGATGTGAAATATACGCTTTATTTCTGGCTGATTACGCTTCTTTTTTTAACAGTCGGTTCATTGCTTCATATGAAATTTAGGGATAAATTTGTCGATTTTCTTTAAAAAGTAAGGAGATTATACGATGAAACTAAAGGTTTCGTTTCGAAACGTATCCAAGCAATACGTCTTATATAAAAAGCAGTCTGACAAGATCAAAGGGCTGTTTTTTCCTAATAAAAATGAAAAAGGTTTCTTTGCCGTTCGTGATGTGTCGTTTGATGTCTATGAAGGAGAGACGATTGGTTTTGTAGGGATCAACGGTTCTGGGAAATCCACGATGTCGAACCTTCTAGCGAAAATCATTCCACCGACAAGCGGTGAGATTGATATGGACGGCCAGCCATCGTTAATTGCCATTGCGGCAGGGCTGAACAATCAGTTAAGTGGTAAAGACAACATTCGTTTAAAATGCTTAATGATGGGCCTGACAAATAAAGAAATTGATGATCTTTATGAAAAAATCGTAGAGTTTGCGGATATTGGAGACTTTATTGATCAGCCTGTAAAGAGCTATTCAAGCGGAATGAAATCCCGTCTTGGCTTTGCCATATCAGCACATATTGATCCAGATATCCTCATTATTGATGAGGCACTGTCTGTAGGAGACCAAACCTTCTATCAAAAATGTGTGGATCGTATCACCGAATTCAAAGAACAAGGAAAGACGATCTTTTTTGTCAGTCACTCCATTAGTCAAATCCAAAAAATCTGTGATCGTGTTGCTTGGATGCATTATGGTGAACTTCGTATGTTTGATGATACGAAAAAGGTTGTGAAAGAGTATAAGGAGTTTGTTGATTGGTTTAACAAGCTTTCCAAGAAAGAAAAAAAGGAATACCAATTGAAGCACAAAGAAGGTCGAAAAGGCGTACAAAAGACAGAGAAGGTGTCTCGTTATCATGAGAACGAGAAACGACGTTCATTTTTTGGACCGGCATTTCAAGTGACCATGATAGCTGTTTTAACCATCTTACTTGCCCTTTCTATGTTTTCGGATCGTCCGCTGCGTACACTGGCAACATTTGGTGCAATTCCTTCAGGTAAAACAGAGGCGCCCCAGTCAACGAACCATGAGACGAAAGGTGCCCCTAATGATATGAAAAAGATTGATCAACAGGCCATAGTTAAGGCAGATCCAATGACGGTTTATACAGACAGAGCCATGAAAAAAAAGGCAGACGTCACATTATCGTTTGGACAAGAAGTAAAGGCTGTGGCTAAAAATAAAAAAGCCGTTCAAATCAAAACAGCATCAGAGACGTATTATGTGAAACCTGATGCGCTACAAAGCGCAGATGAATTAAAGCCGTTATCCATCGGACCAGCACAGTTCAATTCCTACGTATCACCCGCATCTGCGGGTTCGTATGAGTACTTACTTTCTTTTCTTGGAAAAGAAGAGTCTGTGCTGAAGCAAAGAATGCAGACACTTAGCTCGGTCAAAAGTGAACAAGGCGATACCATTGAGCGGCTGACCACTGAGAAAACCGATTATGTGATTGAAAATGGCCAGGCAAATAAGATGGTGTTCCACGAGATCATGCCCATCTCTCCTTCAACAATTGGGCTGACAGAACAAAATGTCTGGATGAATGAAAAACAAACGAAATTCGCAGTAAAAGGCGAAAATCATCTATTTGTTATCGATAATGAACAGCATACGCTGACTGTTTCAGCGAGCAAATAAAAAGCTGCCGATGCCGGCAGCTTTTTTTAATTCACTTCTTCTTTTTCAAGTAGCTGTTTCATAAATGGAATGAGTTTTTTCTTTAGCTCTTCATCTTGAAGGGCAAACTCTAGCGTCGTTTCAATGAAACCTTGCTTCTCTCCGACATCATATCGTTTTCCTTCAAAATCATAGGCAAATACACGCTGGATGTCATTGAGCTTTTGGATGGCATCTGTCAGCTGAATTTCTCCGCCTGCACCAATTTCTTGTTGATCAAGGTACATAAAGATCTCTGGCGTGAAAATGTAGCGCCCTAAAATAGCTAAATTGGATGGTGCGGTTCCTTGCGGCGGCTTTTCAACAAAGTTTTTCACTTGATAGCGGCGGCCTTCTTGGGTAAGAGGATCAATGATCCCGTAGCGATGCGTATCGCTGTCTGCGACTTGCTGAACGCCGATCACGGACGAAAGGGTTTTTTCATATTCATCCATTAGCTGGCGAAGTCCAGGTGTTTCGGCTTGGACAATATCATCACCTAATAAAACAGCAAAGGGTTCATCACCGATAAAGTTGCGTGCGCACCAAACGGCATGTCCGAGTCCTTTAGGTTCCTTTTGGCGGATGTAATGAATATCAGCAATATTAGAGGATTTTCTCACTTTTTCTAAAAGTTCACTTTTTCCTTTTTCTTCAAGGTTGCGCTCAAGCTCTGGCGCAAAATCAAAATGATCCTCAATGGCTCTTTTCCCTTTTCCAGTGACAATAATAATGTCTTCAATTCCTGACTCAACAGCTTCTTCAATAATATATTGAATGGTTGGTTTATCAACGATTGGTAGCATTTCTTTAGGCATAGCCTTTGTGGCAGGGAGGAAACGTGTCCCGAGACCTGCAGCTGGTATAATGGCTTTACGTACTTTTTTCAATGAACTTTGCACCTTCCTTACATAGATAACCGATTTAATAATCAATGTTAGTTCTTGGTCGTCTTTATAAAGTGTAACTTACAAATCATAGGAAAGACAAATGATTTCACTAAAAATGATTTTTAGATAGTTTACATTTTATATGTTAAATGTAAAGGAGGGTGAATGATAACGTTAATTCAATGTAAATTTCTTTTTTATATCATTAAATTTATCCTCCAAATTGTGTATAATTGAAAGTATTATACTAGGAAAGAGGCATAAACAAGTGAAAAAACTAAATGTAATGACTATTTTCGGTACTAGGCCTGAAGCAATCAAAATGGCTCCACTTGTCCTTGAACTTAACAAACATCCACAAATAAATTCAATTGTCACTGTCACAGCTCAGCATAGAGAAATGCTAGATCAAGTTCTTGAGGCATTTTCTATTACGCCAGACCATGATCTAAACATCATGAAGCAGCGCCAAACATTATCTGAAATTACATCAAATGCATTGTTGAAACTAGATCAATTATTCCAAGAAGAAAAACCTGATATTGTGCTTGTTCATGGCGACACAACGACAACCTTTGCAGGAAGTTTGGCTGCGTTCTATCACCAAATTTCTGTCGGCCACGTCGAAGCTGGCTTAAGAACTCACAATAAATACTCACCGTTCCCTGAGGAATTGAACCGCCAAATGACAGGCACTATTGCTGACATTCATTTTGCCCCTACGGCTGAGGCGAAGCAGAATCTTTTAGTAGAAAATAAAAAAGAAGAGACCATCTGTGTGACAGGGAATACGGCCATTGACGCCCTGCAAACAACAGTCACAGAACACTATCAACATCCAATTCTAGAGAAGATCGGTTCAGATAAAATGATCTTATTAACGGCTCATCGCAGAGAAAATCTCGGTCAGCCGATGAAGAACATGTTTAGAGCGATTCGCCGTGTTGTCGAAGAATTTGAAGATGTTCAAGTCGTATACCCTGTCCATCTAAATCCTGCTGTTCGTGATGCGGCTCAGACAGAATTCAGTGATCTTGATCGTGTGCACTTAATTGAGCCGCTTGAAGTAGTTGATTTCCATAACTTCGCTGCTGCGTCGCACTTTATTTTAACGGATTCAGGCGGTGTGCAAGAGGAAGCTCCCTCTTTAGGAAAGCCAGTATTAGTGCTGCGTGATACAACAGAACGTCCTGAAGGTGTGAAAGCTGGTACGCTTAAGCTTGCAGGAACCGATGAGGAAACCATTTATCAGATGGCAAAAGAGCTGTTAGAAGACAAGCAAGAGTATGATAACATGTCGAAGGCTTCTAACCCTTATGGTGATGGACAAGCGTCGAAACGAATTGTCCAAGAACTCCTTCATCGTTTTGGTTTAAGTGATGAAAAACCAGCCCCATTTCAATCATAAAAAAAGAAGACTACATTCCTGTAGTCTTCTCAGCGTGTAGACAAACCCTCGCATTCTTTGTCAGTCCTGCGTGCTGGTGCTCACGAATGTCAAATTCGCTCCGCTCCAGTTCTCGTCCTTCCTAGACTTCAAGGGCTTTCTATCACGCTGAAAAGAAGACAAAGGGCTAAAATCAAGTTCATTTTAGCCCTTTGTCAACAATCGGAGAAGACTACATTCCTGTAGTCCTTTTTTACTGCTCCAAACTATCCTTCAATTCCTTCTTCACTTTCGCTAAACTGCTGTCATCAAGCTGATAGTAATAAATATTATTGATTCGTGCGCCTGTACCTTTCAGCTCGTGCTGTTTCACATTTTGTCTTGCATCACGATAATCATTCATCATCGTCCACATGTCGTCAAAGGACATATTCGTTTTCATGTTGTTTTCAACGACTTTAAACATATCGCCGAATTTCGTAATAGATGAAATGTTAGCGCCTTTTGCAATGATGCCTTCAATGACTTGACGCTGTCTTTGCTGACGGCCGAAATCACCTTTAGGATCTTGCTTTCTCATTCTTGTATAGGCAAGGGCTTGATCGCCGTTCAGGTTAATTTCTCCTGTACCAAATGAATGGCCATCATAGCTGAAAGCAAACGTGCTGTTCACCGTAATGCCGCCAAGTGTATCGACAATGTCTTTAAAACTTTCCATATTCACTTTCACAAAGTAATCCACAGGTACATCAAGCAGTTCCTCTACTGTATCTGCAACCATTTGTGTACCACCGAAAGCATAAGAGTGGTTGATTTTATCCATTGTGCCTTTTCCGACAATTTTTGTATACGTATCACGGGGGATACTCACCATTTCAGTTGTTTTCGTTTTCGGATTCACTGTCATGTATATTAATGTATCTGCACGGCCTCGGTCATTCTTTCTTTCATCGACACCCATGACTAAAATGGAGATCGGGTCTTTTTTACTTAAATCGACATCTTTGTCACGCTTATCTGACTTCTTTAAGTTCTCTTGAATGCCTGCGACAGTGGATGCGGCTGTATTCCAAAGATGATACGCGTATCCGCCAGTGGCTAATACGAATAAGCCAATAATCGATAAAACAATCCAAAGAACCTTCTTTTTCTTTCTTTTTCTCTCAGCTCTCATAATGTCCCTCACCTTTTCTATCATTCTTCCATGATTATAGGTTTACGAATCTTGATAAACAAGTTATTTTTTTACTCTGAACCTAGATATAGACGTTGTAACAAAAAAAAGGTTTCAAAAAACCTTAAATTTACCTTAAAATATTAAGTTATAAGACGATACAAAGACATGAGGTGAAAAAAATGAAGAAAATCGTCGTTTTACCGTTCTTAATACTACTACTAGGTATCGTGCTCACAGCATGTGGAACGGCTGAGCAATCCTCAGGAGAAAACAAGACAAGCAGTTCAACTCCTCAGGTGCTGGAAGAAAAAGCTGAATTTATTGGAATGGCTGATGCACATACAGTCGAAGTGAAAAAAGTGAATACGACCTTAAGCTATGAATTTACGGATAATTTTAAAGATGTATTAAATGAATTTAAACCAGGTGACAAAGTAGAAATCTCTTACTTTATCAATGACAGTGGTCAAAAAGAAATTCAGAAGATTGAAAAACAGAAGTAAAAAAAGATGGGCGGGATGAACAAAATTGAAGAAAACAGGCATTACACTTATCGTTCTCATGACACTGACACTACTAATTGCACCTTTTCAGTCTGCCATGGCCAGCTCGACAATTTCAGTAAAACTGTCTAACTATATCGGAAACAAAAACAGCATGGATTTCTCAACAACGGGGGAATACAAACTATCAGGATCAAATGTCGCTGTGACGAAAAGATACGACGGCAAAAATCGTTACGAAGTAGCCAATAGTATTGCTTCTGCAGGATGGAAAAATCCTTCAACCGTTGTGATTGTGAGCCGAGATGCTTTTGATCATGCCATTTCTGTATCGCCGTTAGCATACAAATTAGGCGCCCCAATTTTGTACACGAACATTGAAAAGCTAACGAAGACAACCGAAAATCAGTTGAAAAAGATGAATCCTGATAACATCTTAATTGTCGGGAATACGAAAAGTATTTCAACAGCTGCTGAGAAATCAATCAAAAAGTATGGAAAAGTGAGACGCATTAGTGGGAAAGACAAATTTGAAATTTCCCAAAAAATCGCCAAAGAAATGGGTAACTATAAGCAAGCAATTGTTGTCGGCGGGAACTCATTCATGAATGGGATTGCAATTGCATCCTATGCATCGAGAAAAGGATACCCAATCCTATTAACAAAAAAAGATTCCATTCCGTCTTATAAAATGCCAAGTAAAGTCATTATCATCGGCAGTACAAAAAGTACGGGACAAAAAGTAGAAAATCAAATCAAGAAAACCTCACAGGTGACACGAATCAGCGGTGCCAATCGCTATGAATTATCTGTGAATATCATTAAAAAATTAAACATTAATGCAGATAAAGTGTACTTGGCAAAAGCCTCTAGCTATATTTATGCAATGCCTTTGTCGCAATTGGCTGCAAAATCTAACAGTACCGTTGTGTATGTGAAGCCGGATTCTGTCACAGCGTCATTAAAAGCATTGCTGAAAGAAAAAGGTACATATGCTTACCATCTTGCTGGTAGCACAAGTGCGATTACAGATAGTTTAAAAAATTCTTTAGCCAAACAAGTCTATCTGAAAAAAAATCAAAACTACCAATTGAATATTTCTAACGGAAAAATTTCATTAAAAGGCATTAAGACGTATAACACATTAAGAGTTGTTCCTGAGAAATATTCAACCAAAAATGTCCTTCAAATCGCAGGGAAGCCTTACTTAGGTAACGTCAACTTTGCCATTGAATCAGGATATATCAGGCCGACTAATGAAAATATTCCATTTGAAGACTATCTAAAAGGTGTTGTGCCAAACGAAATGCCTGCGAGCTGGCATGTTGAGGCATTAAAAGCACAAGCTGTTGCCGCTAGAACGTATTCAGTGAAAAGTATTGGAAAAGTCGTACCTGATACAACAGCCTTCCAAGTATATGGAGGATATAACTGGTACACAAATTCGACAAAAGCTGTAGATGCCACAAAAGGCAAGGTTCTGAAATACAACAATCAACTTATTTCAGCCACCTATTATTCTAGTAATGGCGGATACACTGAGGCGAGTGAAGAAGTATGGGGGAATGCACTGCCATACTTAGTCGCCAAAAAAGACACAAAAGATCCTGTCAATGCGTGGACACTGAAGTTGTCTAAAAAGCAATTAGGCACTACGTTGACTGCAAGTACAGCAGCTTCTGAGTGGTCTAAGGCAAAAGAAGCCAATGCTGCCGACCTTGCTGGTCTAAAATCATGGCTGTTGAAAAATAAAGAAACAGCTGCATCTGACATGAGAATTGCATCTATTTCAAGCCTGACATTCTCAGGAAAAACAAAAGGTCAGCGTGCGAAGACCGTTTCAATCAAGCTGAATTACCATCTGAAAAACAAAACAGGTACGTATACAGTGAACAAAAGTACAACGGCAAGTATGAAAATGACAGAGTTTAGAACAGTCATGGGCGCAACAAAGGTGAAAAGTACGTTTGCGTCAGTAAAGAATAATACAAATGATTTCACGATTTCAGGAAAAGGCTATGGTCACGGCATTGGTATGAGTCAATACGGCGCCAAAGCTAGAGCTGAATCTGGAAACTCGTATTCTTCCATACTTTCGTTCTACTATCCAGGTACAAAACTAACAAACTATTAAGAATAAAAGGAGGACTTAGAAGATGCGCTCAATGATCAAAACAGCCATCCTCAGCCTCATCGCCATTTTCGTTATTGTTCCAACAGCTTCAGCAGATAACTCGGTCTCCCGAATTGATGGTGGGAGCCGGTATGCTGTAGCAGCAAACGTAGCGAAAAAAGGATGGGGAACAGCAAGTACAGTTGTTTTAGTGGGGAAAACTGCATATGCAGATGCAACAGCAGGAATTCCACTGGCACATCAAAAAAATGGACCAGTTCTTTACACAAATAGTACAAGCCTTTCTGGAGATACAAAAAAAGCCTTAACGGCTTTAAAAACGAAGACAGTTATTGTTTTAGGCAGCACATCAAGTGTGTCAAACAACGTGGTCAATCAAGTAAAGAAAATGGGCATCTCTACACAACGTATTTCAGGAAAAAACCGATATGAGCTATCGGCAAATATCGCGAAAAAAATGAAAACGCCAGCTGGCGTCGTTGTGGTTGAAGGGTCATTCTATGCACATGGAATTGCCATTGCACCTGTAGCGGCACAAAAAGGGTTCCCAATTCTATATACAGATAAAAAGGGCCTTCGTTCTGAAATCGCTTCTGTTGCAAAAGCAAGCAATGTGAAACAAACCATTGTCGTAGGCGGAGAGAATTACGTCACAAAAGCAGCTTATAATCAATTAAAATCTCCAACGCGAATCAAAGGCTCTACTCGTTATGACGTGGCTGCGAATATTGTGAAAAAATACAATATGAGCACAAATAATACCTATGTAGGAAGAGGGTTTGGCTATGCCACTTCATCTTCCGCGGCAGGAATTGCAGCAAAGCAAAACAAAGCATTGCTCCTAACGAATGAAAAGACGCTGCCAAAGGTAACAAGAGCGACGATTAGCAGCAAAAAAATCACCAAATTTACTGTCGTTGGCAGTACAAATACAGTGACACCAACTGTCGTGAATCAATTGAAAAATCCTGTCGTTGGCAAAAAAGTATTCATTGACCCAGGTCATGGCGCTCATGATTCAGGAGCGGTAGGCTACGGATTATATGAGAAGAACTTAAACTTAGATGTAGCCAAACGTCTAAATACAAAGTTAAACAACGCAGGTGCACTTGTGACGATGTCAAGAACATCAGACACATTCGACAGTCTTCAAACACGGGTGAGCAAAGGTGCGTCAGCAAATGCAGATATCTTCATCAGTGTCCATGCGAACTCAAATGATAACAGCAGTGCAAATGGAACTGAAACGTATTATGACAAAACATATGCGGCAACAAACAGCTTGAAGCTTGCGCAAAATATTCAGCCTAAAATGGTCAGTGCATTAGGCACAAGAGACCGTGGTGTGAAGACAGCTGGTTTCTATGTGATTAAATATTCTAAGATGCCAAGTGTTCTCTTAGAAACTGGTTTTGTTTCCAGTCCAGTTGATTCAAATATTTTGAAATCTGCTACTTATAAAGATCGATTAGCGTCAGGTATTTCAAGCGGTGTTTCAGGCTATTTTAGATAAGAAAACATACAGATGAGGGGTGCCTAAGATACACCTCTTAGGCTGCTCGAGAAACGACTCTCGGCAGCCTTTTTTCAAAAGTACATGAAGTGTTTCCGGGGTGAAGGGTTCAAAACCAAGGAGGTTGACTTCATGCGTTCTTATATCAAATGTTTTGTTTTAATTGTGGTTTCACTATGTTTATATGCACCATCAGCATTTGCGCAGCACAATGTATCGAAGATTGAGGGAAGTAATCGATATGAGGTGGCAGTTAACGCTGCAAAACGAGGCTGGTCGACAGCACCTACAGTTGTTTTAGTAGGCGGTGAAGCTTATGCAGATGCGCTAAGTGCTGTGCCGTATGCCTTTCAGCAAGGAGCCCCAGTGCTGTTAACGAATACTAGCAGTCTTTCAGGTGCAACTAAGTCAGGTCTTCAGCAGTTGAAAACGAAGCGTGTTATCATTCTTGGCGGAACCGCAAGCATTTCTCAAAAAGTCGTAGCGCAGCTAAAAGCAATGAATCTCTCCGTATCGCGAATACAAGGAAAGAATCGATATGAATTGGCGGCAAACGTTGCTAAGCAAATGAAGAGTGTTGATACAGCTGTGATTGTGAATGGTTCTGCTTATGCAGATGCTGTGGCGATTGCTCCGTATGCTGCAAAACAGGGTTTTCCTATTTTATTAACCGATGCAAAAGGACTGCGGCAGGAAACAGCCAATCTATTAAAAAGCAAAGCGGTGAAACGGACGATTGTGATTGGCGGGGAAACAAGTGTCAATCAAGCAGCCTATCAAAAGCTGCCATCACCCGTGAGAATCAGCGGAGCCAATCGGTATGAAGTGGCAGCCCGAATTGCGAAAACATACCCGATGAAGACAACCCAAACGTATATGAGTAACGGCTATGCATATGCCGATGCGGCAGCTGCGGCAAGTACGGCAGCCAAGCAAGGGCAAACCCTTCTTCTTACAGACGCTCAATCAGTGCCAGATGCGATTCGTCGTGTCATTGGGACTAAAAAGATTTCAACATTTACAGTGGTGGGCGGAACATCAACCATACGAACCAGTGTGATCACACAGCTGAAAAATCATGTGTTAGGTGAAACCATCTTTATTGACCCAGGTCATGGTGCGCAGGATGCTGGAGCGGTAGGAAATGGGCTGTTTGAAAAAAATATCAATCTGGATGTCGCGTTAAAACTGCAAGCAAGGCTCAAACAAGCGGGTGCGCTGACGGTCATGTCTAGAACATCTGATACATTTGATTCCTTGCAAACACGTGTAAGCAAAGGATCACAGGCTAGTGCGGATGTGTTCATCAGCATCCATGCCAATGCAAATGATAATAGCGGTGCAAATGGAACAGAAACGTATTATGATGCGACGTATGCTTCGGCCAATAGTTTAAAGCTGGCACAAAAGGTACAGCCCCAGATGGTGAAAGCCCTTGGCACAAGAGATCGCGGTGTGAAGACAGCAGGGTTCTACGTGATCAAGTATTCAAAAATGCCCAGCATCTTGCTTGAAACGGGGTTCGTAACCAGTCCGATTGATGCCAGTATATTAAAATCATCGACTGCCAAGGAGCGGCTGGCTTCAGGAATCGCAGCAGGTGTATCTCAATATTTTGAATAAAATAGATCGGATGAATGATATGTCAAGTTAAAAATACATTTCATTTCAGGTTATTTTTGTTATAATCGAAACATAGAGGGTGGATTTTTCACGTATTTACCTTCCAATGACAGCAAATCGACAAATCATGAAGAGGTGACGATCTTGAAAAAATTAATCACAATGCCGTTTTTAGTTTTACTTCTAGGAGTAATGCTCACAGCATGCGGCACATCAAATCAGTCTAACGATAACAATACGGATAACAGCAAAAAAGAAACAACTGAAGCAGCAGATCAAAAGAAAGAAAATGCAACAGATGAAAAGACGGAAGACAAGTCTGCAAGTGAAAAAGCAGATGATGAAAGCAAAGAAACAGCTGCTCAAACAGAAGACCAAGCAGGTCAATCTGATGAAGATGCAAAAGAAAGCTCAAGTAAGGAAATCACAAAAGAAGAAACGACAAACGATCAGTCAAAAGCTGAATCTAAAACAAAAAAAGAATCTACAACGAAGAAAAATGAAGTCACCAAAGAAGGCACATATGTCGGTTTGGCTGATGGACATACAATTGCTGTCAACATTGATGGAAAAGAAGTAGCCATTCAATTCGGAAATACATTTTCTAAACAAGTGAACAGCCTAAAAGAAGAGTCAAAAGTGAAAGTAACTTATACAAAAGATGCAAACGGAACGCTTAGACTGAAGACGATCGAATCCGTAAAGGCAAAATAAAAAAAGACACGTAGACCCGCAGAAATGCGGGTCTTTTTTACGTTTAAAAGGGCATAACTTGATATAAGGGCACATTCTTAACACACTTTTACAAGACTTAACAGCCCATTTACATTTGCTTAATGTTGCTCTGCTAAACTGACTTTCATAGAACATCTCTTTACACAACAACTACTTTGAATGGTGAGGTGCAGGTCAGTGAGCGCAGAGAAAGCGATGAACCTTTACAGAGAATATGAAGTGAGACGAAACCACTCTTTTGCTTTAACAGAACATATGGTTCGATATTTATTTGCAAAACGTTTCATAGATGTCGTGTTCTCGTTCATCGGATTGATGTTGAGTACGCCAATCATTTTACTGTTTGCCCTTTTAATTAAGCTAGAAACACCAGGGCCAGCCTTTTATATGCAGGAAAGGGTCGGAAAAGACGGTGTCTACTTTAAATTATGGAAGCTCAGATCGATGAGAACCAACGCAGAAAGCGGAGGAGCGAAATGGGCGCAAAAAAATGACCCTCGTATCACCAAAGTGGGGGCATTCATCAGAAAAACAAGAATTGATGAACTGCCGCAATTTATCAACGTGTTAAAAGGAGAAATGAGTATTGTAGGTCCACGTCCTGAAAGACCAATGTTTACTGCCGAATTTAATCGGACGATTCCAGGCTTTACAAAAAGACTGACAGTGAAGCCAGGGCTGACAGGTCTTGCTCAAGTAAATGGGGGATATGAAATGAGTCCAAGTGAAAAATTATCACATGACTTACAGTATATTCAAAACTTGACATTTTCTCTCGACACGAAGATTATGGTAAAAACGTTAAAAGTCATCGTGACTGGTGACGGAGCCAGATAAGTAAAGTAGGGAAGAGAAATGGCAAGTATGAAAAATCGCCTGCTGGGCGGAGCAAAATGGACAAGCTTGTCCGCATTGATCATTACCATCATCCAAATTGCACAGTTCGCCTTTTTAGGAAACGTAATGTCACTGAAAGAATTTGGACTCGTTGGCATGATCACAACGGTCACAATATTTACACAGATTTTACTTGATCTAGGCATCGGTGCTGCGATCATTCAAAAGGAACAAACGACGGAACGTCAATTATCTACATTATATTGGATCAACTTGCTGACGGGAATTCTCTTGTTTTGTGTATTGATCCTCGCAAGTCCCTTGATTGCTACCTTTTATGCCAGACCTGAGCTGGAAGGCTTGCTCAAGTTATTATCAATCATGTTTCTCATTGCACCAATTGGTCAGCAATACCAATACATGATGCAGAAAGATTTAGCCTTTAAAACCTTAAGTACGATTGAGACGATAGCGACGATCATTTCGCTGATTGTTCTACTTATCCTAGCCTTTTTTATCAATCCAATTGTGGCCTATGTGATCTCTCAAGTGCTGCTTCAATCAGGAAAAGGTCTCATGTATGCAGCGGCTTATTGGAAGAAGTGGCGCCCAGCACCCGTTTTCGCATTAGGGGAAGTGAAAGAGTTTTTCTCCTTCGGGGCTTTCCAGCTTGCGTCAAGACTCGTCAATCGGGCAGGCTCAAACATCGACATGATTTTAATAGGACGATTTCTTGGAGCAGAGGCATTAGGGATTTATAGCCTGGCTTATCAAATCGTCACAATCCCGGTGCTGAAAATTAACCCGATTGTGACGAGAGTGGCTTTCCCAGTTTTCGCAAAAAGTCAGCGTGATCACTCTAGGCTGCGTGAGGGCTTCCTCAGCATGACGAATATGCTTGCACTCATTAGTTTTCCACTACTCATCGGTCTTGCTGCCGTATCAGATAGCTTTATAGAAGTGGTGTTTGGAGAGAAATGGCTAGTGGCGGTCCCGGTTTTGAATATTTTGTGCATTGTCGGTCTACTCCGTGTGCTGATGAATCCAAATGGTTCCATCCTTCTTGCAAAAGGGAGAGCTGACTTAGCATTTTATTGGGATACAGGCATGCTCATCGTATATGGATGCGCCTTATATGCAGGAGTCCATACTGGCAGTCTATTGACTGTAGCTTGGGTCTACTCAGGGGTCAGCCTGCTGAACTTCATTGTCGGCAGGTGGCTGATGGCTTATGTCATTCAGCTAGATATGAAGGTGTATGTAAAATCACTCGTAAAGCCTGCTGTCATGACGCTGTTAATGGCCGCCTGCGCAGTGACTGTTCATCAAGGGATGAAGCTGACATCAGCGGATATACTGCTTCAATTACTACTGACGATTGGTTTAAGTGCGGCTTTATATAGCTTGCTACTTGTCAAAATGTATCCGCAGATGGCAGGGGAATTATGGAGAAGAGGTCGTTCGTCATGAAGGTGCTATGGCTGACAAGTGTATATCCTAGTGAAAAACATCCAAGTGAAGGCGTCTTCCATGAAACGCAAGTGCAGGAGCTGGTCAAACAGGGCGTAGAAGTGAGCGTGATTTGTCCTACTCCTGTCAATCCGCCCATCTTACGGATGCTTAAAGCTTCCTATCGTCAGAGAAAGGATCTTCCCCAGCAGGAAGTGAGGTGCGGCGTGCCGGTTTACAGACCGCCCTATACAGCGCTGCCTGGACAGCTAAAATGGGCTCAGCCGAGTAAACGAATCGCAGCTTCTGTCCTGCGCACAATGGAGCGTTATGAACTGTCACCGGATTTCATCCATGCGCACTTTGCCATGCCGTCTGGCGGCGCAGCAGCTGTGATCAAAAAGGAAGCAAACATCCCTTATCTTCTGACCTTACACGGCAGTGATGTGAACGTCTATCCAACCTATAGCCAAGGGGCGCATGCCGCCTTTAAAGCAGCAGTAAAACAGGCGTCTGCTGTTCTCACAGTGAGTGAAGAGCTGGCAAAGAAAACACATGACATGACAGAGGTGGATGCGCAATGCCTCCCGCTTGGAATTCCGCTCAAGTCATTTTCTAGAACACTGGGGGATCAAACAGCCATCAGAAAGCAGATTGGTTTACCGCTTCACGACAAGCTCGTCGTTTTTGTCGGCCGTTTAGTCAAAGAGAAAGGTTTGCTTGAATTAGCGGAAGCTGTCAGCGGGATGGAGGGTGTAAAAGCCGTCTTTGTCGGAAAAGGGCCCCTCGCAAAGGAGCTGGCCGAACGGGCGGGAGAAACCATTATACTCCCGGGGCAGGTGCCGAATGAACAAGTCAAACATTATTTAATGGCAGCTGACCTGTTTGTCCTTCCATCCTACAGTGAAGGAATGCCGACTGTCGTCCTTGAGGCGCTCGCTTTAAAACTGCCTGTCATCGCAACACGGGTTGGTGGTCTCCCATCACTATTTTCTACCTATCAACATCTGCTCATTGAACCTCGTTCAACGAGTCAGCTAAAAGAAGCGATTCACGCTTATCTTTATGAAAACAGATGGAACGAGCAAGTGAAGAACGATCTTCACCACATCGTCCATACAGATTATTCATCATCACATAATGCTACGCTTCTGATTCAGCAGCAATATGAAAAGGTGCTGAATCAATCAACTTCCACCGTTTAAACAGGATGAAATGTGCAAAGACTGATAGATAAACAGTTTGGAACGACCAATATGCTTTTACTGAGAGGATGAAACATGTTGAAGAAAATTGCTGTGATTGGAACAGGATATGTCGGGTTAGTATCGGGTACTTGTTTTGCTGATATCGGAAATCGCGTCATTTGTTGTGACATCGACGAATCAAAAATCAACAGCTTAAAAAGCGGTCTCGTTCCAATTTATGAACCGGGCTTAAAGGAATTGATTGAGAAGAATACAGAAGAGGGAAGATTGTGTTTTACAACCAATATTCCCGCTGCAATTCGAGAATCAGAGATTATTTATATTGCGGTAGGAACACCAATGACACCTCAGGGGGAAGCGGATTTAACATTCGTGAAAGCTGTGGCTCAAACGGTTGGGGAGCACCTGAATGGCTACAAAATCATCGTGAATAAGAGCACAGTGCCAGTTGGAACAGGACGTCTTGTTCAAGCCATTGTTCAAAAGGCTTCACGCAGTAAATATCCATTTGACGTCGTCTCCAATCCAGAGTTTCTGCGGGAAGGTTCAGCTATTCAAGATACGATGAATATGGAGAGGGCGGTCATTGGCTCAACAAGCGCACATGCATCCACGATCATTAAAAAATTGCATGATCCGTTTCAAACAGAAGTGGTTGAGACCAATCTAGAAAGTGCAGAAATGATTAAGTATGCGGCAAATGCCATGCTCGCCACAAAAATCTCATTCATCAATGACATTGCGAACATTTGCGAGAGAGTTGGTGCTGATGTGGAAAAAGTCAGCGAAGGCGTTGGGTTAGACAGCCGGATCGGGCATAAATTTTTAAAAGCAGGCATTGGATTTGGTGGCTCTTGTTTCCCAAAAGATACGATGGCTCTTCTCAAAATTGCCGAAACAGCTGGCTACCGGTTCAAGCTGATCGAATCTGTCATTGAAACAAACAACCACCAAAGAGCCCATCTTGTCAGCAAACTGATGAGTGTGTTCGGTGATATTAAAGGAAAAACGATTTCCGTTTTAGGGCTCGCATTTAAACCAAATACAAACGATATGCGTTCAGCGCCAGCACTAGATATTATCCCAATGCTGAGAGAGCTCGGAGCTTTTGTCAAAGCCTATGATCCAATTGCTTATGTAGAAGCAGAAAGAGAGCTTGGCCCGCAGGCGGTCTTCAGCAATGATCTCTATGAAACAGTGAAAGATACAGATGCTTGTCTCATCTTAACGGAATGGGATGACGTACAGAAGATGGATAAGGATCAGATCAAGCAGCTACTTCGTTCTCCCATTTTAATTGATGGAAGGAATTTGTTTGATCCAGCAGAAATGAAAGAGAGAGGATTTATTTACCAGTCCATCGGCCGCCCAGGCGTATGGGAAACAGAATTGGTATCGAAGGCACAATAATAGGGGGAACTTGGATGAAGAAAGTATTGGTCACTGGGGGAAGTGGATTTATAGGATCTCATACGGTAGAGGCTTTATTAGAGAAAGGTTATGAGCCCATCGTTCTTGATAACTTTTCAACTGGATCGAAGGAAAATATCGCTCATCTTTCCGTACAATGCATTGAAGCAGATGTCACAAAATCAGAAACGGTCGATTTAATCAAACACATTGCACCAGATTATATCATTCATCTTGCAGCGCAAGTGAGTGTAGCCGTTTCGGTTCAACATTTCGTCTACGACGAAGAGGTCAATATTAAAGGTTCGCTGCATGTGATCAAAGCAGCAGCTGAAGCCGGGGTGGAGAAAGTGGTGTTTGCCTCATCGGCAGCAGTCTATGGAGACCCAGTCTATCTGCCGGTCGACACAGCTCATCCACTGCAGCCTGGTTCACCTTATGGCTTGTCGAAACTGACAGTTGAACGATACTTAGAGATGGCGAAATCACTCTATGATGTGGACTATTGTATTATGCGGTACAGCAATGTATATGGTCCGCGCCAAGACGCACTTGGTGAAGGCGGTGTTGTCTCAATTTTTTCTGATAAGTTTGCAAAACAGGAGGCACCTTTCATCTTCGGAAACGGGGAACAAACAAGAGATTTCATCTATGTAGGCGATCTAGCCGCAGCGAATGTTGCAGCTTTAACAGCTCAATCAAACGTTTGTTTAAATATTTCATGTGGTCATTCCATCACGGTGAATGAGCTGTTTCAAACGATGAAGCGAGTCACGAGATCAGATCTTGAACCGATTTATAAGCCTCAGCGTGCAGGAGATATTGTGCATAGTACATTGGAAAATGAGGAAACGAAACAAGTCTTAACATGGGAGCCTGTTGTGACTTTACAAGAAGGTTTGGCTCGCACCATTTCCTACTATGAACAGGAAGTAAAGGCTTAATCCCTCAAATCGGATGGGTTGCTTAGGAGGAACATGGGTATGAGTGTGAAACAAACAGCATGGCAAATCATAATCGGATGTATTTTATTAGCAGCAGGTATCGGGCTTGTACAAATGGCATCCACGCAGCCTATCGGGTTAAAGAAGATGGTGGTCATTCCGGTTTTGATTGTGGTGCTCATAGCGGCTGCTATATGTATGAAGCTCTATATGAATGGTGAGCACATATTCATGTCAGCCATTTACCTTTTGATTGCATTAACATTTCTCAATAACGCTTTTTTCTCTATCAGTGCCGGATTCTTTAGTCTCTTTCTCTACCGCATCATGCTCTTGGCTGTCTTTGCTTTATTCATATGGCGGATGAGAGACAAAGGAACGTACATATCCCAGTGGCAGCAAATTCGCGTTAAAGGCATTCTTGGTTTTTTCGCTGCATGGTTTCTTTACGGACTCATCTCACTGCTTTGGGCTCATTCGGTCACAGACGGCCTGAAATATATGTCTCTTCTTGCGATGGGAATGGGTTTTGTCTTTCTTGTGGTCATGTACATTCAGCGAATGGATCAGATCGTGACTTTTTATAGTATTTGGCTAGTCATGACCGTATTTGTGATGGGAATCGGGTTCTATAATCACTTGACCTTGAATCATTTACCGAATACTTCATTGTATCTTGGACCAGCGTACAAACAGCACTATCCTACAGCTGTCTTCTTTAATCAAAATGACTTTGCGACGTTTTTATCTATTAGCTTTTTCTTATATGTGGCGTGCATGCGCCAAATGAAAAATGGTTATATCAAAGCGTTCGGATTATTAGGAGCCATCTTAGCGCTGTATCTCATTTTGTTAACAGAATCGCGCGCCAGCTTGCTTGGCATATTAGCCGGAGCGGCAATCTATGTATGGCTGTTGATGCCTCTCTTTTTAAAAAAGTGGTCCATCATGGCAGCTGGCGGGCTTGTTATCATCTGTATCGCCATTTTTTCAGCCAAAATCTATTCTGTCTTTTATGACTTGTTTCTCGCTTCTCAGGTCGCTCATTCTTTCAGCGAACCACTTCCGTCCAACATTGCCAGGGCGAATTTAATCAAAAACGCTTGGTATTTCTTTACGAATTCATACGGTTTCGGAGTCGGAGCGGGCAATGTGTCTTATTACTTAGCTCACTTTTCTATCTTTGATACAGATCAGGTCGTCGAAGTTCACAATTGGCTGCTAGAGGTGATGACGAATTTTGGGTTTGCCGTCATGCTAGGTTATATCTCAGTGTACGCCTATCTCATGTTCTCACTGTACAAACAATACCAATTGGCTGACACGAGATCAGCCAAGATGATCATTGAAGGTCTATTTGCTGCCATGCTGAGCTTTCTCGTCTCAAGTATCAGTCCGAGTTCGGTCTCGAATTTATATTTCCACTGGGTGTTTCTAGGTCTAGTGATCGCAGCGGTCAATATCATGAAAAATAAACAGCGCTTCAAGCCGTGGGCAAACGTGTGATGCTGAGTTTGTATGGCTACACTAGTGAAAAAGCAAATACGTCAATGTTGGGAGAATGAGCATGTCTGGTTTTATGTTAAGAATAGGGAAGCGAATGAAAAAATATATCGTCTGGCTTGTGCTGCTGCCCGTTGTATTGGCTGCTTTTGGTTTCTTTTTTGCCAAGGGGACAGTAGAACAGTCTAGTTACACAGCTGCTGTGACCTTGACGCTTGGGAAATATGACGACGGTGTGTATAACAATATGGAAGAAGTGACATCTCTATTAAAAAGTGATGCATTTCTGAATCAAGCACTCCGTGATGTAAAGGAAGAAGAAAGGCAGGATGTGAAAAATCGTTTGATTCTCACGAACCAGTCCGATACACAATTGCAGTTGTCGTTTACAGATGCTGATCAAGCTCGAGCTTTGGCGGTAGTGAAACAAGTGTCAGATACATTTTTAAAGCAGGACAAAGCCTTATTTACGAAAAGACAGCAAGTCATTGAAAGGAGACTATCCGCTCTTGAAGATGAATCTGTCAGCAATGACTCCAAGGTCGATAAAGAACGATTTTTATATGAATTGGAATCGACAAAGCTCGGGATGAAGCAGGCAAAGATTGTCGATCCTGCCCAAGTGCTTGATGAAGCAGGCAAAGGCATGTCAGCGAAAAAACGAGCACTGCTTGGACTTGTCATTGGCCTTAGCATCTCGCTTATGTTTGTGGTGTTACCTGAAGTGTTCAAAGAATCTTAATGATGAACTGGAGATGAGTCTTAGGTGAACAATCAACCGTTAGTATCAATTATTACACCGGCGTATAATGCGGAACGTTATTTAACGGATACAGTTCATTCCGTCCTTGCCCAAACCTATTCCAACTGGGAGCTGATCATTGCAGATGATTGCTCAACAGATGGCACAAGGAAGTTGTTAGGGGAATTAAGTCAGACGGACGACAGAATCAACGTCATTTATTTAGAGGAAAACGGGGGAGCCGCTATTGCTAGAAACACCGCCATCAAACAGGCGAAAGGCCGCTTTATCGCTTTTTTAGATAGCGATGATATGTGGAAACAGACAAAGCTCGAAAAGCAGGTCAAGTTTATGTTAGAAAATGATCATGCCTTTACTTTCACGGCATATGACATCATTTCAGAAAATGGAGAGCCGTTACAAAAAACCGTCACAGCGCCGGCTCAGTTGAACTACAATGAAGCTTTAAAAAATACGATTATCGGCTGTTTGACGGTGATGCTCGATCTTCAACAAGTAGGACACGTGGAAATGCCAAACATTCGAACAAGGCAGGACTTAGCCACATGGCTCTCTATTTTAAAAAAAGGATTTACTGCCTATGGAATGAGTGAGCCGCTCAGTGAATATCGCATCGTGGGAAACTCGATTTCTAGTAACAAGTGGAAAGCAGCGAAAAAAACATGGTTTGTCTACAGAGAAATTGAGCAGCTTCATTTTGTGAAAGCATCTTGGTGTTTTATGCACTATGCCACAAATGCTGTCAAAAAGCGCTTATAAATAGAAGGGAAAAAAGGTGATAAAGGTGAAAGCAGAGTCGATCATACATGTGATTGTCGCAACGGGAGAATGGGGACACGATGGCCTAAGGTACAGACGGCATCGACTGGCGGAATTTCTTGCATCTGATCCAGAAACGAAAGAGGTCATCTGGGTATGCCCATCTGCCACTCGTCATTCAGCTCCCTTTCAGCCTATAACGGATCGAATGAAGCAAATGACCATTCCTGATGTGCTCAAGAGCAAGTTTTTTCGCTTTGGCCGTTATCAAGATATGTTTTATTTTCATAAATTATCTCCTCTTCTTGAGCATTTGCGTCAAGAAGAAAAGCAGGGCATAGCCGTCTGTTTATGGTATACGTTTCCGGGATTTCCGCTCTTATCTTCTTTATTTGAATGGAAACATATTGTGTATGATTGCAGTGACCTGTGGGGAGAGCCCATCAGCGGAAAAAACAACATTCTCTCTTATATGAGACAGCGAGTCATTGTAAAAGCAGAAAACCGCATTATTAAATATGCACACAGCATTACATGCTCTTCACAATACTTACATGATCAAATCAAAAAAAGGCTCATGGGTGAACCGAAAGATGTCTTTACAGTGGAAAATGGCGTCGAGTATGATGTGTTTGCAAAAAGCCACCTCCCTAGCAGGGAAGATGTGCTAGAGGGAAGAGAGGGAACGGTTCTTGGCTTTATAGGTGGGATCAAGCCGAAACTCGATTTTGACATGATTGCTCAAGCTGCTCGCATGCAGCCAGATTGGACATTTTTATTTGTCGGTCCGGATGGAACGAATGGAGATCCATCTTTTCAGCATGCACTCAAACTGCCCAATGTCCTATGGACAGGAGCAGTCGCACCAGAAGAAGTGCCTGCTTATATGAAATTAATTGATGTAGGGATGATGCCATACAAACAGTCTCCTTACAATCAAGCGGTTTTTCCGCTCAAGCTGTATGAATTTTTAGCTGCCGGAATCCCTGTTGTTGGTTTAAATCTTCCATCAACGGAAAGGCTAAAAGAGAATGATGTGTATGAATATGTAGAGGGCGAAGATCCAGCTCTCTTCGTAGAAGCCTGCCAGAAAGTGATCAGTAAAAAAGATGACATGAAATGCAGACATCTAAGACAAAGCCGGGCAAAGAAAAAAGATTGGCACGCACTGTTCACAAACATGGTGGAATTAACGAATATTAAAGAAAACGCATAATTCATTCAGGATTGTGCGTTTTTATTTGTTTCTTCTTCTTAGGGGGAGCTTGTGATCATCCTATATTCAATTGTATAATGGAAAGAGCGGCCAATATACAAAATACAGATTTCAATTTAGAAGGAGACTGACCTATGGATTACGAACGCGCCTTATTAGCGTTTTTTGTCTCTCTGGCTACAGTTTTAATTGTGACACCAATCGTCAAAAAGTTTGCAATTAAGATTGGTGCAGTGGACCAGCCGAATAAACGAAAAGTTCATGATAGAGTAATGCCTCGAATGGGCGGTTTGGCGATTTTTATTGGGGTAGCGGCTGGAGCACTAGCAGGCGGGCTGTTTCTACATAATAAAATTACAGCTATATCAGTTGGCGCTGTACTCATCGTCATTTTAGGTATATTTGATGATAAATATAATTTAAGTGCAAAATTTAAATTTCTTGTGCAAGTTCTCGTTGCTTGCTTAATCGTGAGCACGGGCTTAAAAATGGACTTTTTCTCTGTTCCTTTCTTAACAGATCGACTGGAGTTAGGATGGATGGCGTATCCCCTGACTGTACTATGGATTGTTGGGATTACAAATGCGATCAATTTAATTGATGGATTAGATGGACTGGCTGCCGGAATTTCGGTTATCGGTTTAACCACGATTGCCGTCATGGCATTTTCTGCGGACAAGATCCTGATTCTTTCGTTATCTCTTGTCGTCATTGGCAGTACCATCGGTTTTCTTTTTTATAACTTCCATCCAGCAAAAATATTTATGGGTGATACAGGTTCGTTATTTTTAGGCTATATAATCTCGGTCCTGTCACTTTTAGGATTGTACAAAAGTGTTACTTTGTTTAGTGTTGTTGTCCCTGTAATTATTTTAGGTGTGCCTATTTTTGATACGACCTTTGCGATCATCAGACGAATATTGAATAAACAGCCTATCTCATCACCTGACAAATCACACATCCATCATCGACTGATGGCCTTTGGCTTATCACATCGAATGGCAGTGATTGTGATTTACATGATTGGCTTAGTCTTCAGCTTAAGCGCGATTTTGCTGACAAGTGCCACCATTTGGCTGTCATTGATCATCATCTTTTTACTGGTCATGTTTATGCAAGTTATCGCTGAAGTCACTGGTTTGGTGAACGAAGAGTTTAAACCATTTACGAAATTCTACAAACGAATGGTCAAAAGACAATAAAAAAACAGCCCGCTTCCAAGGAACGGGCTGTTTTCCTATTATTGTCCTGATGTGCTGGTCGAAGGGGCCTCGGTATCGGCTGACCCTGTTGTACCAGAAGATGAATCGGTTTGTGTATTTGTTTCAGTTGAGGACGATGACTCAGCAGGAAGCTTTAAATGTGTCCTTAACTCATTTTGCACCTCAGCCAAGTTGGTTTGATCTGGCTCAAAGAAGTATGTTCGATTTGGTCCTAAATAAAGGTCTGATCCTTTAATAGATAGTGTTTCAGTATCGTCTCCTTTAAAACCACTGTAAATTTGCTGTAGAGCAAGTCCTTCTGTGATGCGGAAGTTGGTTGTTATATGATCACTTACTTCTTTTGCGATATTATCCACGTTTGCAATGTTATGAGGTTTCGCCATTTGATCAATCATGGCACGTAAGATTTGTTTCTGACGATCGTTACGCCCGAAATCACCACGTGGATCTTGTTTTCTCATTCGCGCGTAAGCAAGTGCCTCTTCCCCGTTTAAATGCATATTCCCTTTTTTAAAGTAAATCTTTTTCGATTTTTTGACATCACTTTTTTCATTGAAGTCAAATGGAACGTCTATATCGATTCCCCCAACTTCATCAATGACATCCTTAAAACCGTCAAAGTCCACTGTTGCATATTTGTCAATTGGGATATGCAAGAATTGTTCGACAGTTTCAATCGTTTCGTCTTTACCGCCTTTAGCAAATGCCGCATTGATCTTTACTTTATTTCCCGTTGTGTCACTAGCAAGCTGTACTCGTGTGTCACGGGGGATACTGACCATTTTCATCGTTTTATCCTGAGGATTAATCGTTGCGACGATGAGTGAATCTGAACGGCCGTGATCACCATTTGTGGCGTAATCCTCTATACCAACAAATAGGACAGAGAAAGGTTTTTTCTTTATATCAATAACAGCATCACGGAGTTTCGATTTCTCCCCACGCTCTAATTCATCATAAGTTTTGTCAGCAGCCTGGAGTGTATTCACAATCTTATAAACTGCAAATCCGCCCATGCAGATGAAGAGAAGCAAAAATAAGACCAGAATCCGTTTGAAAATCTTTTTCTTCCTACTCTTTTTCTTTCGTACACGCACTTTTACTCGTTGTGCCATTCATCTGTCTCCTTTATCGGACCAACGTCCTTTTCTAAATAAATCAATTCGCCTTCTTTAGTAACACTCTTTCCATTAGTCAACTCAGTCATCCATTCAATAAACTGCTCTGTTTGTGTTTCTTCTACATACGTTTCAAAAATCACATCTTCTGCATAATGGATGTCTTTTAGCTGAAAAGATGAGGCTCTAAGCTCATTCTCTACCTTTCCAAGCCATGTATAATCTATTGTTGTGTGCATCGTACGCATTAAACAGCGTTCTACCATACCAACATGATTAATTGCTTCAGACACAGATTTTCCGTACGCACGAATTAATCCACCGGCACCTAGCTTAATACCGCCGAAATAACGAGTGACGACAACTACTGTATCTTTCAGCTTGCGTTTTTTTAGCACTTCAAGCATGGGTACACCTGCCGTACCGCTTGGTTCACCATCATCATTTGCTTTTTGAATCAGATCATGTTCACCGATCAAATAGGCGGAACAATTATGAGTGGCGTTCCAATGTTGTTTTTTTATGGATTGTATAAAGGCTTGTGCTTCTTCTTCTGAGACAGCACGTTGTATATGACAAATAAAACGTGATTTTTCAATGACGATCTCATGCTCGCCACGGCTTTTTACTGTGAGATAGCGGTTCAGCAAAAGACATACCCTCCTGACAAGCAAATTGTAAGGCTAGAGAAAATTTGCATTGGTTTTAGAATTTTACAGCGTATTTTGTTATGATGATAGGAGCGGAAAAAGGGTCGTCATAAAAATTTCATGATTTATACGCATTCTTTCATTATAATTCGACATAAAATGCAGATCAATGACATTTATAATAAAAAAAGATGACATCACTGTTACGGGAGGGAAAAGCCATGACAACACCTAAAATGGATCCGAAGTTATTGGATTCAATCATCATGAAAATGCTAAGTACAGTTGATGGCAGTAAGGACGAAGTATTTAGAATCGGCGAACAGTCCCGTCAACAATATGAAAGCCTAGTAGAAGAGCTCAAGCAAATTAAACAGCAAGTCAACGAAGTAATTGATTTTGGGGATAAACTAGAAGTACATACGAGACATGCTAGAAATCGATTATCTGAGGTCAGCAGAAACTTCAACAAATTCAGCGAAGAAGAAATACGAGAAGCCTATGAAAAAGCACATAACCTGCAAGTAGAATTGACCATGATCCAGCAGCGCGAAAAACAGCTGAGGGAAAGAAGAGATGATCTCGAAAGACGATTGTTAAGCTTACAAGATGTCATTGAACGTTCAGAAACGCTTGTGAGCCAGATCACGGTCGTCCTCAACTACTTGAACCAAGATTTACGTCAGGTCGGTGTTTTACTTGAAGATGCTCAGGCAAAACAAGATTTTGGACTAAGAATTATTGAAGCCCAGGAAGAAGAGCGCAAAAGGGTATCACGAGAAATCCATGATGGACCTGCTCAGATGCTGGCAAACGTGATGATGCGTTCAGAACTAATTGAACGGATTTTTAGAGACCGTGGAACAGAAGAAGGTTTTAAAGAAATTAGAAGTCTAAGACAGAATGTGCGAAATGCACTGTACGAAGTGAGAAGAATCATTTATGATTTAAGACCGATGGCTTTAGATGATTTGGGTCTCATTCCGACACTGCGAAAATACTTAAACACAATTGAAGAATATGATGGAAAAACCAAAATTACGTTCCAATGCCTAGGGGATACAGAAAATGAAAGAATTGCTTCTCAGTTCGAAGTGGCACTGTTTAGACTAGCCCAAGAAGCTGTCACAAATTCATTGAAGCATTCCGAAGCTGAAGAAATCTCTGTAAAAGTAGAAGTGACAAAAGACTTTGTCACGTTAATTATCAAAGACGATGGAAAAGGCTTTGATATGAAAGATGTGAAAACAAATAAAAACAAATCCTTTGGGTTACTTGGTATGAAAGAGCGCGTAGACTTACTAGAAGGTAAAATGACCATAGACTCAAAAATAGGTCTAGGGACATTCATCATGATTAGAGTACCGTTAACATTACAAAATAAAATTGTAAAATAGAGACAAAAGACATATTGACCATAAAGTTCAGGTGTAGAACAATAAACATGGGGAGGCGTAGCTTGTGACTAAAGTAAATATTGTAATTATCGATGACCACCAATTATTCCGTGAAGGTGTCAAACGGATTTTAGATTTTGAACCTACTTTTGAAGTAGTTGCAGAAGGAGACGACGGTGACGAAGCTGCACGTATCGTAGAACACTATCATCCGGATGTTGTCATTATGGACATTAATATGCCGAATGTAAATGGTGTGGAGGCTACAAAACAGCTAGTAGAGCTTTATCCCGAATCAAAAGTCATTATCCTATCTATTCATGACGATGAAAACTATGTGACACATGCATTAAAAACAGGAGCAAGAGGCTACTTGTTAAAAGAAATGGATGCAGATACCCTCATTGAAGCAGTAAAAGTAGTAGCTGACGGAGGCTCTTATTTACATCCGAAAGTCACTCATAACTTAGTAAATGAATTCCGACGCTTAGCAACAAGCGGCGTTTCAGCACATCCACAGCACGAGGTATATCCTGAAATTCGCAGACCACTTCATATCTTAACAAGACGTGAATGTGAAGTTCTTCAAATGTTAGCTGACGGAAAGAGCAACAGAGGTATTGGTGAGTCGCTCTTTATTAGTGAGAAAACAGTCAAAAACCACGTGAGTAACATCTTGCAAAAAATGAATGTAAACGACCGTACTCAAGCTGTTGTTGTAGCAATTAAAAACGGCTGGGTAGAAATGAGATAATGTTCCGGACAAGTACTCCTTTTTCGCCTGTTTTTAGTTCTCTCACATTCAAGTTAGAGAGCAATGATAGGCAGGTAAGGAGTCTTTTTCGGATATAGCGGGCTTGCCTATTGATTAGGCAAGCTTTTTTGATTAGTATTATAAATCTAGTGAAAAACAATGATCATTCTTTTTTAAAAAGCAACTTAACGGATAAGGAAGGTATTTAAGAATGAAAATAGCCGTTGTAACAGACAGTACTGCTTATATACCACAAGAACTACGTGATAAACATCATATTCATATGATCCCTCTGAATGTCATCTTTGGTACTGAATCATACCGTGAAGAAGTAGAAATGGATTGGAAGACATATTATGAAGAAGTCAAGAAACATAAAGATCTTCCAACAACCTCTCAGCCTGCTTTCGGTGAACTTATAGAATTATATGAAAAACTTAGCGAAACATATGATGCTGTGATTAGTATACATCTGTCAAGCGGAATTAGTGGAACATACAATAGTGCGGCCTCAGCGAATGAACTAGTTGACGGAATCGACATTTATCCGTTTGATACAGAGACTAGCTGTATGGCGCAAGGTTTTTATGTGTTAGAAGCTGCTGAAAAAATCCAAGGTGGTGCTTCTCCAGAAGAAGTGATTTCCCATCTCAATTATCTGAAAGAAAATCAAAGAGCTTATTTTATGGTAGACGATTTAACTCATTTACAACGTGGCGGCAGATTAAATGGTGCTCAGGCTTTTATTGGAAGCCTCTTAAAGGTAAAGCCTATCTTGCATTTTGACAACAAGCTAATTGTCCCTTTTGAGAAGATTCGTACACGCAAAAAAGCCATTTCACGTATTTTTGAATTATTTGATGAAGATGCATCACGTGGTGTTCCAATGAGAGCAACTCTGATACATGGTAATAGAGAAGAAGAAGCAGATGAATTAGTTGCGCACTTATTAGAAAAGTATCCTCATGTTGAATTTTATAAAAGCTACTTTGGTGCCGTGATTGGCACTCATCTAGGAGAAGGCTCTTTAGCACTTGGCTGGATCATCAGGTAGATATCAAAATCCCCTTTTCTCATGGAAAAGGGGATTTGTTTTTCTATTTTTACAATTAGACGAAAGGCCTTCTCTTTGTACATAATGGGTCAACATGAATGGAAAGGTAGTGCGTGAAATTGAATCTGGAAAAAGCAATGGAACTCAGTCACAAGCTACAATCAAGGCACCTTCTTTCTATTGAATGTCAATGTACACAGTCCGAATTGGAGTGGCTGGAGAATCAAGGATTCATCCATAGAACACCTGCTGTCGATAGGGTGTCGAGTGGTTTGATCTGCTGCCGGTGCGGTGTATCAAACAAGCGCTACTTTGCCCTCTCTCCGTGTGAAACATGTCAAAAAGACTGTGTATACTGTAGATCCTGCATCATGCTGGGAAAAGTAAGCGAATGTGGCTTTCTCTACGAATGGACGGGTCCACAAAAGAAAGAAACAAGACGAGTTGAATTAACATGGCAGGGAGAGCTTTCTAAAGGGCAAAAGAGAGCGTCCGATAGGCTAGTAGAAGCAATCCAAAACAAATTTGATCTGCTCGTTTGGGCTGTTTGTGGTGCGGGGAAAACGGAGGTGCTTTTTCATGGTATAAAATATGCGCTAAATAACGGAATGAGTGTTTGTATTGCGACGCCTAGAACCGATGTTGTACTTGAGCTCGAACCTCGAATGAGAAAGGCATTTCAAGGACTGAATATAGCTGCACTTTATGGCGGGAGTTCTCAAAGGTTTCAAATGGCACCGCTTATGATCGCTACAACCCATCAGCTAATGAGATATAAAAACGCCTTTGATGTCCTCATTGTAGACGAAGTCGATGCTTTTCCTTATTCAATGGATGAACGGCTTCAGTTTGCTGTTTTAAAATCAATGAAAAAAACAGGAGTTAGAATTTACTTAAGTGCCACACCATCTAAAAAAATGCAAAAGGATGTTGCTCATAGACAATTAGAAGCGATCAAAATTCCTCTGCGCTTCCACCAAAAACCGTTGCCTGTCCCAACATTTCAATGGGTTGGAGATTGGAAAAAGAAATTAAAAAGAAATCGGCTTCCAGCATCTACAATGAACTGGCTGCATGAACATATCACAAAGAAAAAAAGAGTGTTACTCTTTGTTCCTTCTATTTCTACTATGAAGAAGGTAACTCATATTCTTCAAGGTCAAGATGTAAATGTACAGGGTGTTTCTGCGGATGATCAAGAAAGGAAGCAAAAAGTCCAGCATTTCAGAGATCATAGATTCGATGTATTGGTTACAACAACTATTCTAGAAAGAGGTGTTACCATTCAAGATGTTCAGGTGGGCGTATTAGGTGCGGAATCTCCTATTTTTTCAGAAAGTGCACTTGTCCAAATTTCTGGTAGAGCAGGGAGACATCCAGATTTTTTTAACGGAGACGTGTACTTTTTTCATTTTGGTTTAACGAGAAGTATGAAACAAGCAAAGAAACATATCGTAAAAATGAATAATACAGCTGAAAAAGAGTTTTCTGAAAAATAGTGTGGGTTCAACTAAATCATGGTACATTATATTCACAAAACACAAATGGCAGGAGAGACAAAATATGCTACTCAACGCAAAAGAAATACTACTTAAAGAAATTCTCTATCAATATCTCAACCAATTAAACATGATTTGTCATTGTGAAAAATGTATAGAAGATGTATTAGCCATTTCTCTAAATCAAGTGAAACCGCAATATATAACAGATATCGATAAAATATCCTATAGTAAATCCGAGATGGTGGATAAACAGAAAAATACGGCGATGTTCGTTATTCTGACAGAAGCTGCTTCAACGGTCACTACATATCCAAGGTGCGAAAATCATTTGCCGTTGAACAAAGAAAAGCGTTGATTTGTCCAATTTGTGAGAGCCATTTTGTGGCTGCTTTTACATGGAAATCATTCCTACTATTAAATGAAGATCGTTTATGTGTAGCATGTAAGAACCACCTGATGAAGATTCAAGGTCCTACTTGTCCCAAATGCGGAAGAGCGCAATCAAATGATCAATTGTGTCAGGATTGTTCAAGGTGGGATAAACGACGGGATTTTGCTGAGATTCTTGTAATGAATCGGTCTGTTTATGCTTACAACGACTTTATGAAAGATATTCTAGCTCGATTTAAATTTCGAGGTGATACGGCTTTAGCTGATCTATTTAAAAAAGATGTACAGTCAGCGTTTAAACGTTCTTTTTCAATCAAAGAACCGGTCCTTGTCCCAATTCCTTTGAGTAAAGAGAGATTAAAGGAAAGAGGATTCAATCAGTCAATGATGCTTGCTTCCATGATTGGCGGACCTATATTGGAGCCACTTATAAAAGTACATCAAAGTAAGCAGTCTAAGAAAAGAAAAAATGAACGTTTACATCAACAGAATTTGTTCCAATTAAGGCAGTCAAACCCTATCGTTCTAAAGGATATCATATTAATCGATGATATTTATACAACTGGGGCGACAGTCTATCATGCAGCAAAAATTTTAAAAGACGCAGGTGCCAAAAGTGTTTCCTCTTTTACGTTGATTCGTAGTTAAAAATCATGACAATCAACCGATATTAAGAAAAGAAAATAACGTAAGGGGTTTTGGTTATGAATCAATTGGCAAACTGTCCACAATGTAATCAGTTATTTTTAAAAACCACCATCCAAACGGTTTGTAACAAATGCTTTGAAGAAGAAGAACGTTCTTTTGATATCGTTTATAAATTCTTGCGTAAGCAAAGTAATAGACAATCAACCATTGCTGAAATAGTAGACGCAACAGAAGTTGATGAAGAATTAATCCTGAAATTTATCCGTTTAAAAAGACTTCAAATTAGTCAATTTCCGAATATCAATTATCCTTGTGAAAGATGCGGCCAACCGATCAGAAAAAACAAGCTGTGTAGCCATTGTGAAAAGGATATAAAGACGCAAATCAGCCAAATGGACCAAGAAGAAGAGCGTAAAAGGGAGATTGAATCTAGGAAAAAAGACACCTATTATGCCATTAATCCTAAAAACGACTGATTCCCTAAACTAAGTTGCAGTTTGGTCGATAAAATGGATAGAATCAAGACAGACTGTAACGGAAAGCGAGAGGAATCCCGTGAAAATTAATCGATATGGAACACAACCAGTAAATCCTTACAAGAAAACATATGAGAAACAAACGTTGCAATCGAATCAAGCAAAATCAACTGACAAAGTCGAAATTTCTAAAAAGGCAATCGAAATGCAAAAGGTGCCGAATATCATGAAAGAACGTCAAGATAAAATAGACCAAATTAAAAAAAGCATTGAAGCCGGAACATATCAAGTAGATACAAAAGGCATTGCAGATAAAATGTTGAATTTTTATAAACAACAATAACAAAAGGGAGTAGCGTGAATGTCAGTAAAAATAATGATTGAAGAACTGCACCGTCTCTACGGATTACATGAACAGCTTCTAAAGCTGTCTAAGAATAAAACAGAAATGCTGAAAAATAATGAGATCGATGCTCTTTCAGAGGTTCTGAACCTTGAGCAAAAATATATTCAGGCCATTTCGCAATTAGAAGAAAAGCGGATTGAAGCAGCAGTTCAATTTTTACAAAGTGATCAATCGCCGACAATCACCGCATGCATCGAAAAAGCTACAGGAACGGATCAAGAAGAGCTTATTTCGTTATATGAGAAGCTGAATGACATCATGGTGGAACTGAAAGATGTAAACGAACTGAACAAACAGCTTATTCAGCAGTCACTTCAATTTATTTCACTGACATTCGATCTTGTGAATCCTAACAAAGAAAATATGAATTACGGACAAAATGGTCTTGAGAGTTCAAAGCCTAAACAGCATAGGGCTTTGTTTGATTCAAAAGCGTAAAAAAGGAGGATATCTATGGGTTCTACATTCATGGGACTAGAAACGGCAAAAAGAGGAATCACAGCCCAGCGTGCAGGGCTTTATGTCACATCAAACAACGTATCCAATGCAAATACTGATGGCTACTCAAGACAGAGAGTTACCTTTAAAGCAGAGAATCCTTACCCAGTGATTTCTGTTTATGATGGCAAGACATACGGCCAAATGGGGACAGGTGTCCAAGTTGGAACTGTTGAAAGAATTCGAGACAGCTTTTTAGATCTTCAGTATAGAGATCATAACAATAACTTGTCTTATTATGCGACGAAGTCTGATGCTCTTTCACAAATGGAAGGAGTGATGAATGATTTGACAGATGAAGGCTTGAATAGAGCCTTTGATAATCTCTGGAAATCATTACAAGTCTTATCGGAATCGAAAAATGCTGATACTGCTTCAGCTCGTACAGTTGTTAAGACAAGTGCTCAAGCTTTAGTAGATCAATTCCGTCTGCTAAATTCTTCTTTAACAACGATACAAAAGAATTTAAAAACTGAACTCGATTCAACGGCAAAAAATGTGAACACCCTATTAACTCAAATTGATGAAGTGAATAAACAGATTGCAACAGTTGAGCCAAATGGTTATCTTCCCAATGATCTTTATGATACGCGAGACGCTCTTATAGATCAGCTTTCCTCACTTGTTGATATTAAAGTGAGCTACAACCCTTCTGGAGGAAATGCTCTGGAAATTGCTGAAGGAACCGTTAACATCGATATTATCGGTGCTAATGGACAATCTGCTGGAACAATTTTAAATGGCATTACCAATGAAAAATCTGAATTGCAACTTTCCTATGATAATACGACAGGACTTGTTAACTCACTCGAATTTGGAACGACAACCATCGCAGCTGATCAATTACAAGTGAATGGTAAAGTAAAAGCACTTGTTGAGGCGTATGGCTACATGTCTAATGGAGCTGAAAAAGGCATGTACCCGGATATGCTTGCTGAGCTGGATGAAGTAGCAAAAGTATTTATGGATGCTTTTAACGATGTCCATAAGCAAGGGTACACGTTAAATGGCACAAGTGGACAAGACTTTTTCGATATTGAGAATAACAATGATTTGAATAAAGGCTTGGCAGCCCGTATCAAAGTGAGTGACGTGATTTTAGCATCGACAGATAACATTGCTGCATCTCTTAATCAAACGCAAGGTGATGGTTCGAATGCTACGAAATTAGCTAATATTCAAAACTTAAAGCTACCAATCGGCGGAAATACCACAACAATTCAGGATTACTATCAGAATGTCATTGCCGAAATGGGGATACAAGCTAAAAAGAACATGACCCTTGAAAGCAGTTCAGCAGCTCTTGTGAATTCAGCCAATGAACGCAGGATGTCAACTAGTGCTGTATCTATAGATGAAGAAATGACGAACATGATCCAATTTCAGCATGCGTATAATGCAGCAGCAAGAATTATGACGATGCAAGACGAAGTATTAGATAAAATAATAAACGGCATGGGAGTCGTAGGAAGGTAGGCTAACTGATGCGAGTCACGCAAAGTATGATTTCTCAAAATTCACTTCGAAATATTAGTAAAAGTTATGAAAAACTCTCTAAAATTAATGAGCAGGCACAGTCTGGAAAACGTTTCACAAAAACGTCTGATGATCCTGTTGCAGCAGTGAAAAGTCTTCAATATAGTACAGCCATGTTTCGAAATGAGCAATACCAAACTAATTTAAATGAGGCACGAAACTGGATTGATACATCTGAAACAAGTGTCACTGAAATAATTGATATCATGTCAAATATACGAGATAAAGTACTCGATGCGGCCAATGGAACAAAACAGCCAGAAGATTTAGCTGCTATCGGAGTGGAAATTGGTCAGATGAAGAATCAAATCATTGATGCAATGAACACGCAGATGTTAGGTAAGTTTGTTTTTAATGGGACAAATACAAATGTTAAACCAGTTGTAGAGAATGCAGATGGTACGTTTACATTTAACTTTGAAAACTATACAGATGCAAACGTGGTTCAGTCGAACATTTCTGATGGAATCACATTAAATGTGAATTCAAATCCTCTTTCAGCTTTTGGTGGACAATCTGCCAGTGGTCAAAATGTCATTGAAATGCTGACTGATTTAGAAAACTCATTAAAAAATGGAACGTTTACAAATTCTGATGATGCATTAGGAAATATCGATCAGTTTAAAGAAGTGATGAGTGCTGAGCGTTCAGATCTTGGGGCTAGATCCAATCGTATCGACTTAGTCGGGAGCCGTTTGACTTCGCAATTTGAAGTGCTGAAAAAGGCTAAATCAGATGCCGAAGATGTAGAAAGTGAGAAAGCCATTCTTGATCTTCTTCAACAAGAGACTGTAAATAGAGCTGCTTTAGCGACGACAGCTAAAGTGATTCAGCCATCCCTTGTCGATTTCTTAAGATAAGAAAAAGCATCCGTTGGGTGCTTTTTTGCATCATGGAGGTGAACCTATGCAAATCCCTAGATTGTTAATGGAGCAAACTTATGCAAAGCTGCAAATGTCGACTACCCCTTCCAGGCAAGAAGTAGAGCAGCCAAGAGCGGATCTTGACATTCAGCAGCCAAGAGCTGTCATGAATATCACAAGGACACCGTCGAAATTAACCATAGATCAAACCGAGGCATTTGCCGATATGGATATTAAGTCGATTTTTAGACGTTCAGAGGAATGGGCGGCTGAGGGGAAACGTGCGATTGGAGAAGGAATGGGACGTAGAGCGGAAGAAGGAAGTGAACTCATCAAGATCGAGAATGGTGGGAATGCGATTGCTGAGTTTGCGAAAATCAACGGCAGTCCTCCAGCAAAACAATTCAACATCGGTGTGATTCCTTCATTTTTTAGTGTGAAAATTCACTATCAGCCATCTGAACTTAAAATTGATGTGGAGCCGCAAAAAGCTATTATAGAGGCAACACCTCATAAACCAATTGTTAACTACCAGCCAGGTAAAGTTCATATTGATATGTTACAATACCCAGAATTAAAAATAGAAGTTGACGAAACAGGTCAAAATGGTGATAAGGTATAGTTAAGAAAAATGAAAAAGGTCGTGAATTATGATCATTCAAACAAAATACCATGGCAAAGTGACGATTAAAGAGGAGCAAATCATTCACTTCTCTAATGGGATACCAGGATTTCTGGATCAAAAACAATTTGTCATTTTACCTTTATCAGAAGAATCCCCATTTTTAGTTCTTCAATCTTTGAAAAATGCAGAACTAGGCTTTATTGTCAGCAGCCCATTTTTGTTCTTCAATCAATATGAATTTGACTTAGAAGAATCGGTTGTAGACATTCTTGGGGTAGAAGATGCCAATGATGTGGAAGTCATGGTTATTTTAACAATGGGATCTTCTATTGAAAAAACGACAGCCAATTTAAGAGCGCCTATTATTGTGAATCGGAAAAACATGAAAGCCAAGCAGGTCATTTTGCATGATTCAGTCTATCATACAAAACATTTGTTAGAGGTGGCTTCCTCATGTTAGTTCTATCTCGTAAATTAAATCAATCGATTCAAATAGGCGACGATATTGAAGTTAAAATTATTGCGATTGAAGGCGACCAAGTAAAAGTCGGAATTGAGGCTCCTAAGCATATTGATATTCACAGGAAGGAAGTATACCTATCTATTCAAGAAGAAAACAGCCGTGCTGCTAGCTTGTCCTTCGATCTACTTTCTCAATTATCCTCACAAAAAAAGTGAGGATTTTTTTATCCTATTTGTCTATCCTCCTCCGTGTGAAACCGTAGAAGTACACCATCTATATGAAACTTTAACAAATCGGTCCATCTATATTTAATTTAAAAATTCAAAGCCGATATAAAAGATAGATTAAAGCACAGGAGCTGAATAACTATGTCTGTTGGTAAGTTGACTTCGCTAGAGCCACTGATTGATGCATTTCAAACCCGTGTTACGAATCATCAAAATGACAATGCAAACACTGATTTACAAGCAAATGGAAAAGTCGTTTCAAAAGAAGAAATTGAGAAAACGCTTCAAGGAGCAAATAAGCTGATTGAACCTACTCAATTTCATCTTCAATTTGAATTACATGAAAAACTCAATGAATATTATGTCAAAGTCGTAGATAACCAAACCGAAGAAGTCATTAGAGAGATTCCTTCCAAAGAATGGCTTGATTTCTATGCGGCAATGACAGAGATTGTCGGTTTATTTGTCGATAAAAGAACGTAATTGAAGGGAGAACATAAACAATGGTTAATCGAATTACTGGATTTTCAAATGTATTTGATATTGACGAAATCGTCTCAAAGCTAATGAAAACTGAGCAAGCACCACTTGATAAAATGACACGTCAGAAACAAACACTTGAATGGCAAAGAGACAGCTACCGCGAGGTCAATTCAAAGGTCAAAGAATTAGATGATCTCATTGCCAAACTAAATTTAACATATCCGAGTACTTATGGCGCAAAAAAGGTTACAAGCTCCAATGAATCTGCTGTCACAGCAACTGGATCAACAAATGCTACCTCTGGCTCGATTAATGTGACCCAACTAGCGACAGCTTCCGTATTCAAATCTTCTGGTACATCTGGATTTACTGCTGCAAACGGTACGTTCACATTTGAGGTGACGACACCAGATTCTACGACACCCAAAACAGTGACCATTAATACGACTGATAAAGATACCCTTGATTCAATCGTGTCAAAATTGAACAACGCTCAACTAGGTGTCACGGCTTATAAAGGCCAAATCTTTGATGGGACCAACTACGTGGATACAATCGCTCTGACTTCCCGTACGACTGGAGAAGGTGTCAGTATTAAGGCAGCGGATGGTAATTCTGCTTCATTTTTAACGCAATTAGGATTCCAAGTGGATGGAGATAATAAATTAGTTGCGACTACTCAAGGGCAGAAAGCGCAATACGAAATTAATGGTCTCAAAATGGAAAATAACAATAATACCTTCACGCAGGCTGGTATCACATATGAACTTAAAGGAACAACAGATAAGCCTGTCAGTTTGAACGTTTCAACAGATGTCGATGCCATCTTTGATAAAATCAAACAATTCGTTGATAAATACAATGAACTTGTTGAAGAGATCAATGGTAAAGTCAATGAAAAAAGAAATAGAGACTATTATCCATTAACAGCAGAAGAGAAAAAAGCCATGTCTGACAAAGAAGTCGAGCTATGGGAAACGACTGCGAAGTCAGGCTTGCTGAGAAGTGATTCAATTTTACGATCTGGTGCATCTAAAATAAGAAGTGATTTTTATGTTGATATTACGACAAGTGATGGGAATAAAATTCACATGACACAAATCGGAATTGCCACTTCAGATAAATATAAAGATGGCGGAAAGCTTGTCATTGATGAACCGAAACTAAGAAAAGCCATTCAAGAAGACCCACAGAAGATTAGTCAAATATTTATGTCAGGTTCGCTAAATGTAGATTCAAAAGATAAAGATAAAGCGCAGCAGCAATATAAAGAACAAGGAATTATTCATCGTATCAAAAATTCCTTATCAGCCTTCTCAAAGAGCATTCAAACAAAGGCTGGTAGCACAACGATGGCATCAAAGGAATACGGACTTGGTAAGGACCTTGATTCTTTGACTCAACGAATGAGCACATTCCAAGATCGTTTAAAAATGGTGGAAGCTCGTTACTACAAAAAGTTTAACGCCATGGATAGTGCGATTCAAAAGCTAAACAACCAATCTGGCTATCTTTCTCAACTGCTTGGACAATAATTGGAGGTTTATAACATATGGCAATTCAGAACCCTTATGCCGCCTATCAGAAAAATTCTATTGAGACCGCAACACCGGCCGAGTTAACGCTTATGCTTTATGAAGGATGCTTAAAGTTTATTAGACTAGCAAAGCATGGCATTCAAAAAGAAGATGCTGAAATGAGAAACTTGAACCTGAAAAAGGCTCAAAACATCATCCAAGAATTAAATGTCACCTTAAATCGTACGTATGATGTATCAAAGAGCATGGCAAGTATGTATGACTACATCTATCGAAGACTGATTGAAGCCAATCTGCAAAATGATGAAGAGATCTTGAATGAAGTAGAGCAATATGTGACTGATTTCCGAGATGCTTGGAAGGAAGTCATTCAAACCGATCGAAAAGGGCGTCACCACTCTATTGGGGGATCTCTATGAGTATTGTGGACCAACTGCACGACCAAACGTTAAAAATGGCAGCGGAAATAGAGGCCAACCCGCAAAGCGAAACACTCGTTGAAGACTTTGATGCTTTTTTAGTTGAGAGAGACGAACTAATGAGAGATATTCAACATGAGCTTTCCGTTCAAGAAAAAGAGAAAATCAAAGAAATCATTCAAACAGATCAATTGATGGCCAAGCAATTAACGGAGATTCAAAATGGGATCAAGGCAGATATTCAAGCCATTCAACGTAAGAAAACAAAACAGCTGAATTATCAAAATCCGTATCAGCCCATGACAAGTGACGGCGTATACTACGATAAACGGAAATAAATAGGTGAGACCTGTGGCGTATCGTTCAGATGACTATATTTTATTAACCACATATTATGACCTTCTATATACGATAGAAGAGAGTCTAAAATATTTAGATGAAATTGAGAAGGATTTCGCTAAAACAGAAGGGGATCGGATCTTTAATGATCTGATCCATGCCTTCTTTCATCTAGAGACAACACACCCGCTTCTGCTTTCAATTATTGAAAATGAGCACTTTGCCAAGACGATTCGATCGTTTGACCAAATTTTTTTAAGTTTCGATATACTAGCTTTCTATACATTCCCTTCAAATCACTTCCAGTCATTCCTTACATCATATTTTATACCTGAATATAGAAAGTGGATGGATGAAATACATGCCTGTATGAGGCCGTATGTCATTCATTAATTTTTGTTCAATTCAGACCATTCGGAGGAATTTATGAGACTAAAAAATCAATTTTTATTTGGGCTTATTGTCATATGTGTATTGTTTGTCAGTATTTTGGGGTTTTCTAGTTTTATTTATTACAAAACAGATCAATCGTATAAAGCACTCCTCACCAAAGAAGTAAAGCTGTACCAAACCTCACTGGAATTAGAGGCACTGCTACAAAAGCAGGAAGCACAAATTAAAACGTATGTAGTTGTTCAAGATGCTGAAAATTTACAGAAGATTGAGCAAACATATGAAGAAATCAATAAGAAAACAGCTGAAGCATCAAAAATGAGCACCGTTAAACAAGCAAAAAATCTGTTAGATCAAATTTCGGAAAAAAATTATCTTTACTACACCTCAACAAATCGATTATTTAATTCATTGAATATGCAAAATCAAAAAGAATTCAACACCCGCCTCAGTCAAGAATTACAACCTATCGAACAAGAAATACATACCTTTACAAAAGAATTTGCTCAAACACAATTGAAACAGCGTGATCAAAAAATCAGTCAGCTCAATGAAGAAAGTAACCAATTATTGCTGACGCTTATTCTCGTTAGCGCGGCGATTATAGTCGGCTTTTTAGTCATTGGCACAAGGTTTGTTCATCGTATGACAAAACCGATTGTCTCTGTCACACATGCAGCAAGAAGAATGGCAGATGGTGACCTCACACTTGAAGAGATTGAAGTAACCTCTAAAAATGAAATTGGCCAGCTCGGTACGGCTTTTAACCAAATGACAGCTCATTTGCGTCAGCTCATCTTACAGGTGCAAAACGGGTCAAGGCAATTAGCTGATTCTGCTGCTCAATTTGAAGAAACCATCAGTCAAACCATTTCGGCTAGTGAACAGACGTCTAGCTCGATTGAACAGGTCAGTGAAGCTTCACGTGAACAATCGGATGCAGTAGGAAAAGTAGCTTCGGCGATTCAAGAAGTCTCGACTGGTATGCATAATGCCGCTGAACATACGTCTGATGTTTCGGGTCACTCAATTTCAGTGACTGAAAAGGCTGAAGAGGGCGCATCCCTCATTCAACAATTTGTGAAACAAATGAGTTCTATTAAGGAATCTGTGAATGAACATCATTCTACAATGGCCAATGTACAAGTACAGTTTACCGGCATTCAAGACCTGCTGGGGAATATTCATGCCATTGCAGATCAGACAAATTTACTTGCTTTAAACGCAGCCATTGAAGCAGCAAGGGCTGGGGAACATGGACGAGGTTTTGCGGTTGTTGCAGATGAAGTCAGAAAGCTGGCAGAAGAATCAAGTCAGCTGACTGATCAAATTAGTCAGCTACTCGCCAACGTGAACAAAGATACTGAAAGGTCGTCTCAATCTATGACGAAAGTGGAACGAGATGTAGCAGAAGGTGTGAAAGTATCGCAATTGTCTGAACAGAGCTTTCAAGAAATTCTGGAATCCATCCGTGATATTTCGATGAAAGCAAAGGAGCTTTCTGCCACGACAGAGCAAATCTCAGCTAGTACAGAAGAAATTTCTCAAACAGTTGGTGTGATAGAAGAAGGAGCCAAGCGAAATTCTGAGGAGACAGAGTACATGTCGGCGGCTGTTGAAGAATCACTAGCGGCGAATGAGGAAATGAAAGCAGCTGCGGAAGATTTAAAATCTTTGTCTCAATCACTGAAAACATCTATTTCATCTTTCAAGATTTAACAGTGCGATGGTCTTTTTCAAGAATCAAGCGAATATATATTCATCACCTATCAAGTAAAAGCTGAAGCACCGCAGGATTCGACAAATTTCAATAAAAATTCACATTTTTTTTACGTTTGAGCAGGAGAAAAGGAGGGGAAAGTAGAAATAAGTTTACATATCCTTAATTTTAAAGGAGGCGTTCTTTACATGAATTACAATGTCCGAGGAGAAAACATCGAAGTAACACCTGCACTAAGAGATCATGTCGAGAAAAAAATTGGAAAGCTGGAGCGTTATTTTGAGTCAGATGTTGATGCTTCAGTCAACGTGAACTTGAAATTTTACAACGATCAAGAATCTAAAGTTGAGGTTACCATTCCAATGACTGATCTTGCACTTCGAGCAGAGGTGCATAATGAGGATATGTACAATGCAGTAGACCTAGCAACCAGTAAATTAGAACGTCAAATTAGAAAACATAAAACGAAAGTGAACCGTAAATTCCGTGAGCAAGGTGCGAAAAAGCATTTATTTGCTGGAGGAAACGGTGCGTCCGAAGTAGCAGTTCAAGATGACGAAGAGATTGATGAAACAGAAATCGTCAGACAAAAACGCTTCAATTTAAAACCAATGGATAGCGAAGAGGCCATTCTCCAAATGAACATGTTAGGTCACAGTTTCTTTGTCTTCACAAATGCTGAGACAAATTTGACCAATGTGGTATACCGCCGAAATGACGGTAAATATGGACTCATTGAGCCGAACGCTTAATCATTCGTTCCTTTTGATCCAAAAATGACCTAAAAAAAGTAAACCCGCTCCCTTCATTAGGGGCGGGTTTTTTGTGCTAAATCATTGCAAATTCTTTGGAAATCAAGGAAGGTATGGTATGATAAATGCAGGTAAATATGGACCTGTCAAACTTTTGGACATGCCGAAAAATTGCATGAAATAGAGGAGCGTTATTATATGCTTGGAATCTTAAACAAAGTGTTTGATCCTACGAAACGTACGATCAGCCGATATGAAAAAAAGGCAAATGAAATCGAAGCTCTCGCTCAAGATTTTGAGAAATTATCTGACGAGGCTTTACGAAATAAAACGATCGAATTTAAAGAAAAACTTGAAAAAGGACAATCTGTAGACGACCTTTTGGTTGAAGCATTTGCAACGGTTCGCGAGGCATCACGCCGCGTGACAGGAATGTTCCCATTTAAGGTGCAGCTCATGGGGGGGATTGCCCTACATGAAGGGAATATCTCTGAGATGAAAACAGGTGAAGGTAAAACGTTGACATCAACGATGCCTGTTTATTTGAATGCTCTTTCTGGAAAAGGCGTCCACATTGTAACAGTCAACGAATATTTGGCAAGCCGTGATGCACAGGAAATGGGCAAGATTTTTGAATTTCTTGGATTAACGGTTGGCTTGAACTTAAACAGTTTAGACAAAGATGAAAAAAGAGAAGCGTATGCTGCTGATATCACGTATTCAACAAACAATGAGCTTGGCTTTGATTATTTACGAGATAACATGGTGCTGTATAAAGAGCAAATGGTTCAAAGACCACTTCATTATGCCGTCATCGATGAAGTTGACTCCATCTTAATTGATGAAGCGAGAACACCTCTTATTATTTCTGGACAAGCTGCAAAATCGACGAAACTTTACGTACAAGCAAATGCCTTTGTTCGTACGTTAAAAATAGAAGACGATTTCACTTATGATATTAAAACAAAAAGTGTACAGCTGACTGAAAGCGGAATGACGAAGGCGGAAAAAGCATTTGGTATCGAGAACTTGTTTGATGTCAAACATGTCGCTCTTAACCACCATATCGCGCAGGCTCTTAAGGCGCATGTTGCGATGCAAAAAGACGTTGATTATGTTGTGGAAGATGGTCAAGTCGTCATCGTTGACTCCTTCACAGGACGTTTAATGAAAGGACGTCGCTATAGTGAAGGTCTGCACCAAGCCATTGAAGCAAAAGAAGGTCTTGAAGTGCAGAATGAAAGCATGACACTTGCAACCATTACGTTCCAGAACTATTTCCGTATGTATGAAAAGCTATCTGGTATGACAGGTACAGCGAAAACGGAAGAAGAGGAATTCCGTAACATTTACAATATGCAAGTTGTCACAATCCCAACCAATAAACCGGTTGTGCGTGATGACAGACCAGATTTAATCTACCGTACAATGGATGGCAAATTTAAAGCAGTAGCTGAAGACGTCGCACAGCGTTATATGACAGGACAGCCGGTCCTTGTCGGAACTGTTGCGGTTGAGACATCTGAATTGATTTCAAAACTGCTTAAAAATAAAGGCATCCCTCATCAAGTGTTAAACGCGAAAAACCATGAGCGTGAAGCACAAATTATTGAGGAAGCTGGACAAAAAGGTGCCGTCACAATTGCGACAAACATGGCGGGACGTGGAACAGACATCAAGCTTGGCGAAGGTGTGAAAGAACTAGGCGGTCTTGCTGTTATTGGGACAGAGCGTCATGAATCACGCCGTATCGATAACCAGCTCCGTGGTCGTTCTGGTCGTCAAGGAGACCCAGGGATTACTCAATTCTATCTCTCAATGGAAGATGAATTGATGCGCCGATTTGGTGCAGAGCGGACAATGGCGATGCTTGATCGCTTCGGTATGGATGACTCTACTCCAATTCAAAGTAAAATGGTCTCAAAAGCTGTTGAATCTTCTCAAAAACGTGTTGAGGGGAATAACTTTGATTCCCGTAAGCAGCTTCTGCAATATGATGATGTTCTTCGTCAACAGCGTGAAGTCATTTACAAACAGCGTTTTGAAGTCATCGATTCTGATAACTTGAAATCGATTGTGATCAATATGATTCAATCGTCTATTGAGCGGGCTGTTGGCTCTTATACGCCGAAAGATGAGCTTCCAGAAGAATGGAAACTAGATGGTCTTGTTGAATTAATCAACACGAACTATTTAGATGAAGGTGCTATTTCGGTCAAAGATATCTTCGGTAAAGAAGCAGATGAGATCACGGAATTCATCATGGAGCGGATTAAAGAGAAATACGATGCAAAAGAAGAGACATTTGGCGATGAACAAATGCGTGAATTTGAAAAAGTCATCGTTCTTCGTGCAGTAGATTCGAAGTGGATGGATCATATCGATGCAATGGATCAGCTGCGTCAAGGAATCCATTTACGTGCATATGCACAAACCAATCCACTTCGTGAGTATCAAATGGAAGGATTTGCGATGTTTGAGCATATGGTCGCTTCAATTGAAGATGACGTCGCTAAATATGTGCTAAAATCAGAAATCCAAAACAACCTAGAACGTGAAGAAGTCGTTCAAGGACAAACAACTGCTCATCAGCCTCAAGAAGGCGATGAGGAGAAAACAGTGAAGAAAAAGCCGGTGCGTAAAGTGGTGGATATCGGAAGAAACTCGCCATGTCACTGCGGAAGCGGCAAGAAATATAAAAATTGTCATGGGAAGACAGAATAAGTAATGGAAAGAGGTGAAAACCTCTTTCTATTCATGTCAGCCCCCATACATCTATGAGGTGAAGGATATGGAATTAGTAGAAATTAGACAAGAGCTTGAAAATATGGCTAGCAGGCTAGCTGATTTTAGGGGGTCTCTTTGACCTAGAAACAAAAGAAGTCAAAATCGCAGAGCTTGAAGCGACGATGTCAGAGGCTGATTTTTGGAACGATCAGCAAAAGGCTCAAGGGGTAATCAATGAAGCCAATGCACTAAAGGATTCTGTGAACTCCTATCATGAACTCAGTGAATCGCATGAAGAACTACAAATGACACATGACTTATTAAAGGAAGATTATGACGAGGAGCTTCATGCAGAGCTTGAAAAAGAGCTGAAGAACTTAACGAAGCAGTTTAATGAATTTGAGCTACAGCTTCTTTTAAGCGAACCTTATGATAAAAACAATGCCATTCTTGAGCTTCACCCAGGTGCAGGTGGAACGGAATCACAGGACTGGGGATCGATGCTCCTCAGAATGTATACCCGCTGGGCAGAGCGCAGAGGCTTTAAGGTCGAAACACTTGATTACCTTCCTGGTGATGAAGCGGGAATTAAGTCTGTGACATTGCTGATTAAAGGACATAACGCTTACGGTTACTTAAAAGCAGAAAAAGGTGTCCATCGTTTAGTCCGTATTTCTCCATTTGATTCATCTGGCCGTAGACACACCTCTTTCGTTTCCTGTGATGTCATGCCAGAATTTAATGAAGAAATTGATATCGATATTCGTACAGAGGATATTAAGGTGGATACGTATCGTGCAAGTGGTGCAGGGGGTCAGCACGTCAATACGACGGACTCTGCGGTTCGTATCACACACATCCCAACAAATGTCGTCGTGACGTGCCAAACGGAAAGATCCCAAATCAAAAACAGAGAACGTGCAATGAAAATGCTGAAATCTAAGCTTTATCAAAAACGGATCGAAGAACAGCAGGCGGAATTGGATGAAATTAGAGGAGAACAGAAAGAAATTGGCTGGGGAAGCCAAATTCGCTCGTATGTTTTCCACCCATATTCTCTTGTGAAAGACCATCGTACCAACACGGAGATGGGAAATGTTCAAGCGGTGATGGATGGAGATTTAGATTCCTTTATCGATGCGTATTTACGTTCAAAATTATCATAAAAACTCGGCTTCTGGGACTGACCCCCGTTTTTGAGACAGGGATCAAAACACCTTTATACAGCCAATTGCCGATAGTTTATCGGTGATTGGTTGTTTAGTTTCGTTTGAATACGAATGTTGTTATAATAATAAATGTATTCTTTGACAGTGCGTTCTACGATGGTGGTCGTAGTGCGATCAATCCTGTTAAGATAGAACGTTTCAGACTTTAGTGAGGAATGAAACGATTCGATGGAGGCATTATCAGCGGGTGTCCCTTTACGGGACATGCTCATGGTAATGCCTTTTATATGAACAGCTTTCTGATACTCGTAAGATGTATACACAGAACCTTGATCGCTATGTAACACGCAATTCTCAGGCAGTGCTGGGAGCTGATTAAGTGTGTTTAAGATAAAGTCTGTGTCCTGCTTATCACCAATCGTAAAAGCAATCACTTCTCCATTATATAAATCCAATATACTGGAAAGGTACAATTGTTTCTGTCCATAAGGCAAATACGTGATGTCCGTGACTAGTTTTTCAAGAGGGCGATCAGACTGAAAATTCCGATCCAGTATATTACCGGCTACGGCATAAGGCTGCCCACTCTTCTTACGCTTTTTCATTTTAACCCGGCATTGCCACTGGTTTTTCTGCATGATACGTTGAACAGTTTTATGGTTAATACGCATTCTCATTTTTAGTATGGCTGTGATTTTCCGATAACCATATCGATATTTGTGCTTTCGGCACAACGTGCCGACCTGTTTCTCTAGTTGTCTTTTAGAATGAGTCTGAGTCAAATCCTTTTTCCATCTATAATACGAAGTACGTAAGATGCCTAAATGGACACAGATGTCCTGTACCGTCATCGTTTTGCACAATTCTTCTACCAGTTTGATTGACGTTTCCTTATCAACTTCCTTTCCAATTCGTTGTACTTTTTTAAAACTTCATTCTGTTGACTCAAATAGCGATTTTCTGCCCGCAGTCTCTCTAATTCGGAAGAGTACTCGGGGCCCTTTCCATAGGAATATTGTTTTCCAACAGGTTGTTCGAACCGGTGTGTATCCCCAGCTTTATGCCATCTCACCCATGTCTGAACCTGCGTCTTATTCTTGATATTCAATTCCTGCATGATCTCTTTCATAGGTACGCCTGCCAATCTCATTTCCACAGCCTTCTGTTTGACTTCAACCGGATAACTCACTCTTGTCCCCATAGAAAAAACACCTCCATGTTTTATTTCGGATCACAACGATCTGTTTTCAAACTTGAAGGTGTTTTTTATTTGTCTCATCTTAGGGGGTCAGTCCCTCTTGCCGGGTTTTTTTAATTGTGAGAAAATATAATGAATATAAAGGAATACATATGCCATACTGACTCTATATCCTTTGTATGATGAAATTAGCAATTAAAGGGGGAAATAATTTGGGATTAAAACCATTACAAGAGACGTGGGATTTAGATGCCTTTTTTAAAGGAGGCAGTTCTTCATCAGAATTTATCACATACTTAGAGCATATACAGCAGCTATTAGATGAGTTACGACAAAAGGTAGATGCCTTTTCAAAAGAAGATACACAAATTGAAAAAAAGTTAACAGCTGTCCTTGAAACGTATGAAATCACATATAAAAAACTAGCGCAAGCAGGTTCATTTGTATCCTGTCTACAATCTCAAAATACAAAGGATATGAAGGCGGGCAGTCTCCGAGGGTCTATTGCCAAGCTGGAAGCTGAATTAGGAACCATTCTAGCAGGGTTTGATCAATCACTTGCTGAGATTCCTACTAGCCAGTGGGAAGAATTAATGGATTCAGCCGCTTTTTCAGATGTTCGTTACATATTAAATGAACGAAGAGAACATGTGAAAGATCAGCTGCCTGTTGAACAGGAAACACTCATTCAAAAACTAGCAGTAGATGGGTATCATGCGTGGGATGAACTTTATTCTAGCTTGGTGAACAAAATTACCATTCCATTTGAGCAAAATGGTGAAACACAAATGATCTCTGTAGGCCAAGCAGAAAATGCGATGGATGATTCAGACCGTGAAGTGAGAAAAGCCGTGTATCATAATTTAGAACATGCATGGACACAGGATGAACATTTGTTTGCAAGCACACTCAATCACCTCGCTGGTTTTCGTTTACAAGTATATGAAGCAAGGGGATGGGATCATATATTAAAAGAGCCCCTTGATATTTGCCGGATGAAACAAGAGACGCTCGATACAATGTGGTCTGTCATTGATGAACATAAACAGCCATTCATTGATTATTTACAACGTAAAGCTGACATGCTTGGGGTTGATAAACTAAGCTGGTTTGATGTGGGAGCGCCTATTGGAAGTGAGACAAAAACCTATTCTTATCAAGATGCAGCCGCTTTTATTATCAAGCATTTCGCAGGGTTTGGAAAAGAGCTTGCTGCTTTTACTGAAAAAGCTTTTACTGAACGCTGGGTAGAAGCTGAGAATCGCCCAAACAAACGAGTGGGCGGTTTCTGTACGAATTTCCCTGATAGCGGAGAATCACGTATTTTTATGACCTTCTCAGGGACTCCATCCAATGTAGCGACACTAGCACATGAGCTTGGTCATTCGTTCCATCAGGAAGTCATGCAGGATGTTCGGATGTTGAATCGTAAATATGCGATGAATGTAGCTGAAACTGCGTCTACATTCGCAGAAATGATTGTGGCAGATGCTTCGTTAAAAGAGGCGGCCAATGAAGAAGAGCGTCTCAGTTTGTTAGAGGATAAGCTGCAGCGCAGTGTGGCATTCTTTATGAATATTCAATCACGCTTCTTATTTGAACAACGCTTTTATGAAGAGCGCAAACAAGGAGAAGTGCCAGCTGACCGCTTGAATGAGTTGATGGTAGAAGCACAGAAGGAAGCCTTTGGCGACTCTTTAGATGAATACCATCCGCATTTCTGGGCGTCTAAACTGCATTTCCATATTACAGGTGTCCCGTTTTATAACTTCCCTTACACCTTCGGATACATGTTCTCTCTAGGTATTTATGCAAAAGCATTGCAGGCTGGGGCATCATTTGAAGAGAAATATATTGCGCTATTAAAAGATACAGCGTCAATGACTGTAGAAGATTTGGCATATAAGCACCTAGGTGTCGACCTGACTCAAAAAGCATTTTGGGAAGAGGCCATTTCACTGGCTGTGGCAGATGCTGAAGAGTTTTTAGAAGCGACGAAGGCATAAAAAATGAAAAGCTCCCATTACGGGAGCTTCAGCGTGTAGACAAACCCTCGCATTCTGTGTCAGTCCTGTGCGCTGGTACTCACGAATGTCAAATTCGCTCCGTAAAAGAGCTGTCCTTCCTAGACTTCAAAGGTTTTCTATCACGCTGAAAAGAAGACAAAGGGCTAAAATCAAGTTCATTTTAGCCCTTTGTCATCAATCTTGCAGCTCCCATTACGGGAGCTTTTTTGCTGGTTTTAACCATTCCAGCATCGTCTGAACGATGTCTTTTTGTTGCGTGAGGACTAGAATGTCTGCAGGCTGATCCCCTTTTTGTTTGCCATACATGCCAAATTGAGCATGATTACCGCCTTTTATCTCATGGTACACCGTTTGAGAAGGTAGCTGCTTTTTCGATTTTTTGATTTTTTCTTGTGTCGCTAGCCCATCTTTTTCTCCTGAAATAGATAATACTTGCAAGGAAGCCTGTTTCAAATCATCTGATGCAGGATAGGAGGCAAGGAAAAAGAGGCCGTCCAGCTTGCTTTGATTTTTCTCTGCATACATAGCGGCAGCTGTCCCGCCTAGCGAATGTCCGCCAATGTACCAATGCTTGATGGCTTTATGACTTTTGAGGATATCCTCTGCCTTCTTCGTATTAAAAATCGCGAAGGAAAATGGCATGGCTGGGATAAAGACCGAATAGCCTTTCTTCATCAGCGCATTCCCTAGATAGGCATAAGCAAGAGGTTCAACTTTTGCCCCAGGATAGAGAATGATGCCAGTATCGCTTTTTGATGCTTCAAATGAATATACCCCATTTTTATGATCGACCTGCTCAATCTTCATCTGCTTTTTTAACGCTTCCGATGGTCCATATGTAAAGCGGCTCCATGTATAGAAAGCACCAAAAGCTAAGATGATGAGTGCAAGTAATGTAATACCGGTGATCTTCAGTATTTTCTTCATCGTATGTCCCTTCTTTCTCATGTACATATTAAATATACCATCATTTACTCTTCTGCCAAACGGCAAGTACGCTGATCCGGCTGTGTGATAAAGTATTAATCCATTAGCACTGCATTTGACTGTTATTTACAATCTGAATGAGAGGGCTTAAAATAGGTGTGCATTCAGAAGTAACGGAGGAAGAAAGACATGAAGCAGGAACATTCTCAACTTTGGATTGAAGTGAAAAATTATGTACTTATTTTAATAGGATCAGCCATCGTGGCGGTTGGCTTTAATACGTTATTATTACCAAATCAGATTGCTGCTGGCGGTGTGAGTGGAATCAGTACCATTATGCAGTCATTCGGTTTTGAAGCTGCATATGTACAATGGGGTCTCAATATTCCGCTCTTTATCGCAGGCTTTTATTTATTAGGTGGAACATTTGGGGTAAAAACGCTCGTTGGTTCTGTCTTTTTACCTTTAATGGTGTTCTTAACAAGACACATTGCTCCTGTCACCCATGAAGCACTGCTCGCCGCAATATTTGGCGGTGTAGTGATTGGGCTCGGAATTGGGCTCGTTTTCCTCGGCAATGGTTCAACGGGAGGAACGGCACTTGCGGCCAAAATCATCAATAAATATACAGGGCTGACGTTAGGTACTTGTTTAGCGATGATGGACGGTTTGATTGTTTTGGCGGCCATGACTGTTTTTGGGATTGAAGAAGGACTGTACGCTGTGATCGGAGTGTTCATTTCTAGTAAGACGATTGATGTGGTGCAGGCTGGCTTTAGTCACTCGAAGATGGCCATGATTATTACGGACCATGAGGATGAGGTCAGACAGGCGGTGTTTGATCAAATTGATCGTGGTGTAACGAAGATTTCAGCAGTAGGTGGGTACACCGACCATGACCGGCCTATTTTAATGTGTGTTGTAGGGCAGTCACAATTCACAAAGTTGAAACAAGTGGTAAAAGCGATCGATGCATCAGCGTTTGTCATCGTCATGGATGCAAAAGAGGTGCTTGGTGAGGGTTTTAAAAGGGCGTAAACAAGGATATAATAACGTTGACCAAATGATTGTAGGGGAGGGAAATACATGAAAAAGAGCGGATTAACGCTTCTTTTTGTCGCTATGCTTTTTGTACTTGCGGCCTGTGGAGGAAATTCAAGTAGCAGTGACAAAGAAGGCAGTAAAAGTGCTTCAAGTGTGAGCAGTGGTGAAGAGATTTATCAGCAAAACTGTATTGGCTGTCATGGAAAAGACTTATCTGGCGGAGGCGGCCCAAGCCTGAAAGAAGTCGGGAAAAAATATAATGAAAGCCAAATTGCAGATATTGCCCAGAACGGTAAAGGATCTATGCCAAGCGGAATGGTAGATGAAAAACAAGCAAAAGAAGTCGCCAAATGGCTTGCAGAGAAAAAATAAAACCTTTGTCTAATCGACAAGGTTTTTTTATTTTCTATTTGTAGAAAAAGACTTTTGGATAGTATGAAAACGTATTATATTAAATTTTATTTAAAAAATAAGGGTAAAAAGACATGTTTTTCGGTTTTGGTTGCTCTATTTACCTTTTATTTATAAGTTTTGAAATATAAATGTAATACCATTGCGTCGATTCATGACGTATAATTGGAGTTGTTGAAATTTAGACGATTCAATTTTTTCATCTTTTTGGATGAAAAGGACATAAATTGCTTGTGCGTATCGAAGGGTATGTGCGTGACCATACATAACGTTTTTTGACGAGAAGTGTCAGAACATCATGATAAGCTGTTTGACAGCGAATAAGAAAAGATTAGGTGATTACATGATTGAAATGAAGGAAGTCTATAAGATCTATCCTAATGGTGTAAAGGCGATCAATGGAATCAATGTCTCTATCCATCCAGGAGAGTTTGTGTATGTTGTTGGTCCCAGTGGCGCTGGTAAATCCACGTTCATTAAAATGATGTATCGTGAAGAGAAGCCAACAAAAGGGAAAATCTTAATTAATAACAAAGATTTAGGCTCGATGAAGGAAAAAGAAATTCCTTATGTGAGAAGAGAAATTGGCGTAGTATTCCAAGATTTCAAACTGCTTCCAAGTCTCACGGTCTTTGAGAACGTGGCATTTGCTCTTGAAGTCATTGGTGAACAGCCAAGTATTATTAAGAAAAAAGTGCTTGAGGTACTTGATTTGGTGCAATTAAAGCACAAAGCTCGTCAATTTCCAGATCAGCTTTCCGGCGGTGAACAGCAGCGTGTATCGATCGCTCGTTCGATCGTCAATCATCCTGAGGTTGTCATTGCAGACGAACCGACAGGAAACCTTGATCCAGATACTTCATGGGAAATCATGAAGACACTCGAAGAGATTAATAACCGCGGAACAACAGTCGTCATGGCGACACACAACAAAGAGATTGTAAACAGCATGAAGAAACGCGTCATCGCAATCGAAGATGGAATGATTGTGCGTGACGAAGCAAGAGGGGAGTACGGAATTTATGATTAAAACTCTCTCGCGGCATTTACGTGAGAGCTTCCGTTCACTTGGAAGAAACACGTGGATGACATTTGCATCAATTAGTGCGGTCACTGTCACATTGATTTTAGTTGGGGTTTTTCTTGTTATTATGCTCAACTTGAATAACATGGCATCGAACGCTGAGAAAGAAGTAGAAGTAAAAGTTCTCATCGATTTAACTGCGAATCAAAAGCAGCAGGATGAATTAAAAGCAGAAATTGAGAAGATTCCTGAAATCAGTGATGTGAAATACTCATCCAAGGATGATGAACTAAAAGCACTGATTAAAAGCTTTGGTGAAAATGGACAATCTATGGGACTGGTTGATCAAGAAAATCCATTAAATGATGCGTTTATTGTGAAAACAACAGATCCTCACGATACACCAAAAGTAGCGAAGAAATTAGAAAACCTAAAAGGGACGTATAAAGTCACTTATGGAAAAGAAGAGGTCAGCCGACTCTTTAATGTTGTCGGAGTGGCGCGTAATGTCGGCATCGCACTTATTATTGGGCTTTTATTTACAGCGATGTTCTTGATTTCCAATACGATCAAAATTACGATTTTTGCTAGACGTAAAGAAATTGAGATTATGAAACTAGTAGGTGCAACGAACTGGTTTATCCGCTGGCCGTTCTTCATCGAAGGATTACTACTTGGTGTATTTGGCTCGATTATACCAATCGCTGTATTGCTTGGCACGTATCAATATGCTGTCGGCTGGGTGGCGCCAAGGGTACAAGGTTCATTTATTTCAATGCTTCCATACAATCCGTTTGTCTATCAAGTATCACTGATCCTTCTATTGATCGGTGCCATTATCGGTGTGTGGGGAAGTTTAACGTCCATCCGTAAATTCTTGAAAGTATAAATCTATTTATATTGATGGCAGCACTCGAAGATTCTATAGAAGGTGTGACCGGTTGATCCAATTCATCCGGTCGACTCTTCATGCAGGCAGTTGTCATGGGAGGGGAATATCGTTTTGAAAAGAAAGCTGATAATGGCTGGAATGGCAGCGTTTATTGGAACAACGTGGCTATACATTCCAGGGAACGAAAATCGTGCATTCGCATACGAAGACCTAGATCAAAAACGTCAACAAATTGAAGAGAAAACATCGAAGACTGAATCAACCTTGAAGAAAAAGAAATCAGAACTGGCAAAGCTTGAAAAGAAAGAATCAAAGCTAAAGCAAGAAATTGAAAAAATTGACCAAAAAGTAAGTGCCGCAACTGAAAAAGTCGCAGAAAAAGAAAAAGAGGTCAAACAGACGAAACAAGAGATCAAAAAACTAAAAAAAGAGATTGAAGTCATCAACGAGCGAATTGAAAAGAGAAAAGCGATTTTCAAAGATCGAATTCGTTCTATGCAAAAAAGTGGCGGTACAATCAACTATTTAGATGTGCTGCTAGGTGCTCGTAGCTTTAGTGATTTTGTCAGTCGTGTGGGAGCTGTTACAACCATCGTCGAAGCAGATAAAGACATGATTACAGAACACGAAAATGATTTGGAGCTAGTAGAGCAAAAAGAAGCAGAGCTAAATAAACAGCTAAGTGGACTTGAAACATCTTTGAAAGAGCTTGAAACGTTGAAAAAGGACCTATCTAAACAGCAAAAAGAAAAAGGAAAAGTCCTTGGTCATGTAACGGAAGAAAAAGAACATGCACATGATGAACTAGGAAAGCTTGAAAATGAACAAGAAATTTTAGCGAATCAAAAAGCGGCGGTAAAGTCTGAAGAGGCACGTCGTCAAAAAGAAGAAGCGAAGAAAGCAGAACAAGCAGCTGCTGAAAAAAGTGCACCTGCACCAAGTGGAGGATCTGATCAAGTGTCAGATACACCAGCAAGTAGCTCAGGTTTCATTAAACCAGCTGCAGGCCGTTTCTCATCAGGCTTTGGCGGACGTTCTGGCGGACAGCATTACGGATTAGATATCGCTGCAAAAGGCACTGTATCTGTCGTTGCAGCCGCATCTGGAACAGTCACGAACTCAAGCTACTCGTCGAGTTATGGGAACGTGGTGTTCATTACACATAACATCAATGGCCAAACGTATCAAACGGTATACGCTCATCTTTCAACAAGAAGTGTGTCAACAGGTCAAAGAGTCGAGCAAGGTCAATTCCTTGGATATATGGGCAACACAGGTCAGTCTTATGGCCAGCATCTTCATTTTGAAATTCATAAAGGATTATGGAATGGCGCGAAATCAAATGCAGTCAATCCAGCGCAATATATCCGCTGACAAAAAGCCGATAACAGCATGTTATCGGCTTTTTTCAAGTAGATGAAGTTAAAATAACAGCAGTAATCCGGCAATAATAGGTGTTAAAAGCACAGCGGATTTTAAGAGAGGTTTCGGCGCAAGGCGTGTAAATTTTGCCCCAATAAAAGCTCCTAATACGGTACCGATTAAGATCTGAACGAGCAGGATAAAGTCAACATAGCCTTCTGAAATATAACCAATTCCACCGCCAATAGAGATTGGAATAATCACTAGCATCGTTGTGCCAACAGCTTGTCTAATAGACAGCTTCAGCAAAATCAAAAGCCCCACTTGAATAAATGGTGCTGATCCGATACCGAACATCCCTGAAAGCATCCCTGATACAAGGCCTAATATAATGCCCCTGATCAGCAATTGGCGTGAAGAAAGCGGCTGCTGCTCAGCATCTTCTTTTAGGACAAACAATTTGATCATCATAAAAGCAGCAGATAAAAAGAGCATACCAGCTGTTAAATAGTGCAAGCTATCCTCTGGAATAAAAGGAGCCACTTTTGCTCCGGCAAATGAAGCAATACAAGCTAGTGCACCGACAATCAAACCTGATTTGAGCTGGATATTTCCTTCCCGGTAGTGGCTGTATGCACCAGATAAAGTCGTAAATGCCATAGCAGCTAAAGATGTCCCAAGTGCAGTATGGATTGGTACATCAAAGATTAACGTCAGCAATGCGATGACAAAACCAGCCCCGCCAGCTCCTACAAACCCTAGTAAAATTCCTAATAAAAGCATCGTCAATATAATATACATAGCGAAGACTCCTTCTCGATCGTAACAAAATAAAAATTACACCTATTGAAATGATTAGTCAAGCCTCCTTAGGAGAATGTCTTTACATGAAATCCCTTCTTCTGGCATATAATAACTCAGGTCATCAGGAAGAGTTGAAGAAGGAGGCCAAATATGAAAAAACAAATCGCATCCATCATGGCAAGTGTCATTCTCATCATCAGTGCAGGGGTTATGACGCATAAAGAGGCGACTCAAGCGGAGTCACCGAAAGCGGCTGCTGCAGTGGCTGGACAAGCTCAATCAAGTGATCGAGCGAAGGAAAACGGAATGGAGAAAATTGAGAAAGCCTATGACCTCATTTCGAATGAATATGTAGAGGAAGTGGATCGTCAAAAGCTGCTTGAAGGTGCCATACAAGGAATGCTTTCAACCTTAAATGATCCGTATTCAGTATACATGGACAAGCAAACCGCAAAGCAATTTTCGGATTCACTTGATTCCTCATTTGAAGGAATTGGGACAGAAGTTGGAATGGATGAAGGAAAGATTATCATTGTCTCTGCCTTTAAAAAATCCCCTGCGGCTAAGGCGGGTCTGAAACCGAAAGATGAAATCATCAGCATTGACGGTGAGTCGATGAAAGAAAAAAGCCTAAACGATGCTGTACTGAAAATAAGAGGAAAAAAAGGAACGTCTGTCGCCTTGAAAATCAGACGAAATGGAATTGAAAAAGAGCTAACATTCCATATCAAACGAGAAGAAATCCCGCTTGAAACCGTAACGGCTTCAATGAAAGAGGTCAATGGTCATAAAACAGGCTATATTGCGATCTCTAGCTTCTCTGAAGATACGGCGAAGGATTTCACGGCAAGCTTGAATAAGCTCGAGAAAAAGGGCATGGAAGGCCTTGTGCTGGACGTGAGAGGAAATCCTGGCGGCTATCTACAAAGTGTGGAAGACATTTTGAAACATTTTATCACAAAGGATCAGCCATATATTCAAATTGCAGAACGGAATGGCGATCGAAAACGATATTTTTCAAAACGAAAAGAACAAAAACCATACCCGGTCAATGTCTTAATTGATAAAGGAAGTGCATCCGCTTCTGAAATTCTGGCTGGTGCCATGAAAGAAGCAGGGAAGTATGAAGTGGTAGGTGACGTTTCCTTTGGTAAAGGGACTGTGCAGCAGGCGGTACCAATGGGAGATGGGAGTAACATTAAATTAACGTTGTATAAGTGGCTGACACCGAAAGGGAATTGGATTCACAAAAAAGGTGTTGTGCCGACCATTGCGATTCATCAACCAGATTACTTCACCGTCGGCCCGCTCCAGCTGAAAGAACCGCTTCAGCTTGATATGAACAACGAAGAAGTCAGACAAGCACAGACATTGTTAAAAGGGTTATCATTTGACCCTGGCAGAGTAGATGGATATTTTGACGAAGAAACGAAAAAGGCTGTACTCGCATTTCAAAGCACATACAATCTCGAAAAATCAGGTGTGATTGATTTAAAGACAGCGAAAATGATGAACAAGATGGTAGATGAAGTGAAATCTTATGAAAAGAATGATCTTCAGCTACAAACTGCACTAAAAGCACTATATCTCAAAAAATAAAGAGGCGAATAAATGCCTCTTTTTTTTGGTTCATAAGTGTTACGAACATGTAATAATTTATTCTTAAAAATATATTATATCGAGAAATATATTCATTTATTTTACAAAAAACATAACATTCCTTCGAATTTACCCGATAACATATTTATATAAGAGACTTTCTGTTGATTTAAACATGTCATGAAAATGAAACTTTTGAAAGTTGTATGTTACATAAATAATTCTTACAATAAAAAGTAGCACTCATTTTAAATATTTTATTTTTTGCGGATATTCAGCTTAAGCATTAAGCTGTACCGAGGTTTGCGCTTTTCTTAAAAGAACTAGTAAATGGGGGTACACAATTGAAAAGGGCAAGTATTGTGAGAGAGAAAAAATATTACGAGTTGGTAGAGGAGCTTAAGAGTCGTACGAAAGATGTGACGTTTTCGGCTACAAAGGCATTAAGTCTACTCATGCTGTTAAGCAGGTACTTGGTCAATTACACAACGGTAGAATCAGTCGACGAGATCGATGAAGACTGTGCTGAGATATACTTCAATTATTTAATGGATAATCATAAGAGACTTGGTATAAACTTAACCGACATCAAGAGGTCCATGCAGCTTCTCGGCGGCATACTAGATGTAGATGTAAATCACTATTTAAAAGATTTTTCACTGTCGAATGTCACACTTTGGATGAATCAGGAGAAATAAACCTGATGTCAAGCATCGATTTATTTGATAGAATAAGAGAAAATGCTTGACTTGGGCGGTGAACGATAATGAGCTCGGAGTGGATGGGAGCCGGATTAAAAGCGGTCGGTCTGTTTTTAATCCATCCTCTTTTTTATTTTATGATATTAATCAGCCTATTATATGGCTACATCCGCGTAAAGCGGGAGAGAAAAGCGTTTCAAACAAGAATAGAAGATGTTTACGATGAACTGAAATTTACATATTCAAAGGGATGGGTTCCAGGAATTTGTCTATCGATCATATCTGTAGGCTTAGGGATTTCCCTTCCGCCTGGATTCATCGTGCTGATTGCAGCGATGACCATCGTTTTCTCTTTATTCTTTAAGGCGAGTGCGCTTTCGTCTGCATACACACTCGGTTTCAGTTTTATTGCGGCATTTGGACTGATGTCTGTTCAAGTGAGCCATTCTTGGCTGCCGCAGCTTTCAATGATGAATGCATCAGCCGTTGTGATCCTGTTAGGGCTACTGTTAATGACCGAAGGCATCTTAGCCTATCGAACGGCGCATTTACGTACATCGCCTGCAATGGTGATGAGTGCGAGAGGACTTTTGATCGGCCAGCAGCGAGCAAACCGTCTGTGGCTTCTACCACTTGTTTTGCTGATGCCGGCAGGTGAATGGACTTCTTCTCTGCCATGGTGGCCTGTGCTTCAAGTGCACGATCAAAGCTTTTCATTTATTGTGATCCCGTACATCATCGGCTTTGGCCAGCGTATTCAAGGATCGCTGCCAATTGTGAGTATTCAAATTACGTCACGCCGAATAATGATGCTCGGTCTAGTTGTTGCTGTAGTAGGTGCGGCCAGTATTTGGTTTGAGCCGATTGCGTGGGGAGCTGTTGTTCTAGCGATTGCAGGAAGAGCCTTTTTATCATGGAAGCAGAGGGCGAATGACAATGCTGCACCATTCTTTTTCTCTAAGCGGAATCAAGGGCTTATGGTGCTTGGTATCATTCCGAATACCCCTGCGGCTGATTTAAAGCTTGAGATCGGAGAAATTATTACAAAGGTCAATGGAATCGAGATCAAAACCGTTTCAGAATTTTATGAAGCACTACAAACCAATCGTGCTCTGACAAAGCTTGAGATCATTGGTCTCAATGGTCAGACAAGGTTTGAGAAACGCGCCTCTTACGAAGGGGAGCATCACCAGCTTGGTATCCTGTTTGTGAAGGACGATCCTCAGCAAGAGCCAACGGCGATTTCATCTTAAAAAAGCTGCTAGAGATGGCAGCTTTTTTCTTTTGGGCGCATTTCTCTCCCATAGGATTCGCCCCATTCACGCATGGCAAAGATAATGGGCTTTAACGTATTTCCAAGAGAAGTCAGTGAATACTCGACACGAGGAGGAACTTCCTCATAAACTTCACGGTGAACAATCCCGTCTTGTTCAAGTTCTCGTAATTGCAACGTCAGGACACGCTGCGAAATTCTTGGCAGAAGCCGGCGTATTTCGTTGTAACGCTTTGGACCGCAAGTCAAATGATAAAGGATGACGCCTTTCCATTTCCCTCCGATGACATTTGTAGTGATAGACACGGGACAGCCATGATTCACAATACTGACTGGATTGGATGGTGCACTCATCTCAACATTCCTTTCTTAAACGAAAATGGTCATAAACGAACATGTTTGTACCTAACGAACAAAAATGTGCGTACTTGAATCAATGAAAGCTTTTCTTTTACCATAGAGATAGACATCACACATTCGGGTTGTTTGTTTTCCTATCATAACAATTTCTATTAGGGAATGGAAAGAAATTGGATTGTGGGAACACACCTGTTCATTAGAAAGGATGAATAATATGCGAGACAAAGAGCTATTAAAAAAAGAAATCATTGAGGCGTATGAATTCCGTCATGCGACAAAAGAGTTTGACCCAGCGAAAAAGATTCCAGAGGATGATTTTGCATTTATTTTAGAAACAGGAAGACTTTCTCCAAGCTCTGTAGGGTTTGAGCCTTGGAAGTTCCTCGTTATTCAAAATGAAGCATTCAGAGAAAAATTAAAAGAGTATACATGGGGGGCGCAAAAGCAGCTTCCAACTGCCAGCCATTTTGTGATCATCTTGGCAAGAACAGATGCCCGCTATGATTCAGCATATGCAGAATACATCAACAAGCAAATCAAAGGAATGACAGACGAAACGTTTGAAATGGTCAAGGGGCGCTACAGAGAATTCCAAGAGAACGATCTTCATCTACTAGAAAATGACCGTACATTATTTGATTGGGCTTCAAAACAAACGTATATTGCCTTAGGTAACATGATGACAGCTGCGGCACAGATCGGCATTGATTCATGCCCAGTTGAAGGATTTAGCTACGATCACATCCATCGTATCTTAGAAGAAGAAGGGTTACTGGAGGATGGTCAATACGACATCTCTGTCATGGCAGCCTTCGGTTATCGTGTCACTGAGCCAAAACGCGGCAAAACACGTCGCCCGATGGATGAAGTAGCTGTTTGGATTCGTTAATCGCTGTTTGTCTGAAAAAGGCTGTTGACAATTGCGTGGTTAGTCAGTATATTTAAAAAATAAAATCTTTGACGAGTATACAAATTTGACTATAAACGCTTTGACTTGAGAATAGTAAATGAACATCCGTTTTTTAAGAGAGCTGCGGGTCGGTGCAACGCAGTAAAACGAATCATTGAACTCGCTCAAAGAGCGGTAAGACTGAATGAATAGTAAGTCTTTACGTGTGACCTCCGTTATCGGGTTTTAAGTTGGATTCAGCCATGGCTGAATCAATAAGAGTGGTAACGCGGTTGCAAGGTCAGTCGTCTCTTCCAGGAGATGGCTGGCCTTTTTATATGCTTTTATCTCATATTTGTCTGAAGATTCAAATTTAAAGGAGCTATAGAAAATGGAAAAGGAACATGTGCAGTTAAAACGAACAATGACATCAAGGCATATTATGATGCTTGCGCTTGGCGGTGCCATCGGTGCTGGTCTGTTTAAAGGAAGCAGTTCTGCCATTGATATTGCGGGTCCTGCTGTCATTTTGGCATACATGATTGGTGGTCTTATTTTATTATTTATTATGCAAGGACTTGCCGAAATGACCGTTGCACGACCTGGAGCAAGAACATTCCGTGACTTGATTGAACCTGTGTTAGGAAAGTATCCGGCCTATTTCTTAGACTGGATCTATTGGAAGATGTGGGTGCTGAACATTGCAGCAGAAGCGATTGTGTCGGCCATCTTTATTCAGTACTGGTTCCCACAAGTGCCAATCTGGATGCTTGTGTTAATCATTTCACTTGTAGTCACAATCATTAATGTTTGCTCAGTCAAAATGTTTGCTGAGACAGAGTATTGGTTGGCTTCTATTAAAATTGCTGTCATCATCTTATTTATTATCATTGGATTTACCATGCTATTTGTCTCATTCGGACAGCATGCAGCACCTGGATTGTCTAACTTAACGGATCACGGTGGATTTTTCCCAAATGGTACTGGCGGATTAATTGCAGCAATGCTGGTTGTCGTGTATTCATATGGTGGGACGGAGATGATTGGGGTCACTTTAGCAGAAACAAAAAACCCTGAAAAAGTCATCCCAAAGGCCATTCAAAGTACGTTTGTACGCATCATCGGTTTTTATGTACTACCGTTCTTTATCATTGTCAGCTTAATCCCTTGGAATCAAGTAAACAATGAGCAAGTAAGTCCATTTGTGACAGTGTTTGCAACAATCGGAGTACCGTATGCTAGTGACATCATGAATGGTATTATCTTACTAGCGATTTTGTCTTCTATGAACTCTGGCTTGTATGCTTCATCACGGGTGCTTTATACACAGGCAATGGATGGCCGTGTATGGAAAGGATTCTCCAAGCTGTCAAAACAGCAGGTGCCTGTTCGAGCCATCCTTGTATGTACATCTACCTTGTATGCAGCTGTATTGATTTCTCTTTTTGTAGGAAGTCAAACGTTTAATTACTTGATGGGCTCTTTAAGTTACACAGTTCTATTCATCTGGTTTATCATTGCCGTCGGTCATTTGAAATCTCGAAGCGTCGCACAGCCAGGCGGATATCGCGTGAAGCTGTATCCTTTCACAACGTGGTTTTCCGTTATTGCGATCATGGCCATTTTTGTCGGCGTTGTATTCAATACACCAATTGTTCAAACGCTGGTCACAATGGGCATTTATTTAATCATTACACTTTCTTTTTTTATTAACAGAAAACGGTTTGAAACAGCCGTCTAATTTATTAAAAAGCGTGCAGGACCTTCTGAAGGGTCTCGCACGCTTTTTTTAATGCTGTTTATATTGCTTAAAATGAACAGGGGATTGAACGGGATGTGGCTTTGCCTGAAGGCCATAGCTCTCCCTGACGATATAAAGCGGCCGGTCCTTGGCTTCATCGTAGATTCGGCCGATATACTCTCCGATCATGCCTAACATAAAGAGGATGATCCCGCTAAAGAATAGCTGAATGACAATTAATGAACTCCAGCCGGTGATGGTGCTGTTTGTAAAAAGCTTTAAATATAAAACTAGAAACATCGAAATGAAGCCAATAGCTGAAAGGGTAATACCTGCCACGCTGGCTAGCTTTAAAGGTTTGTAAGAAAAAGATGTGATCCCATCCATCGAGAGCTTGAGCATCTTTTTGAGAGGGTACTTTGTTTCTCCTGCCAACCGCTCATCCCGAACATATTCTACCGCAATCTGTTTGAAGCCAACCCAGCTCACTAATCCGCGGACAAATGGGTTTTTCTCGCGTATTTTTCTCATTTCATGACACACTTTACGATCCATCAATCTAAAGTCGCCGGTGTCGATAGGAATATCTACTTCGGTGATTTGACGTAGCACTCGGTAGAAAAGGGAAGCGGTGTACTTTTTGAAAGCTGTTTCGCCTTTTCGTTGCGTGCGGACCGCATATACGACCTCATAGCCTTCCTTCCATTTTTCAATCATGTCTAAAATCAATTCAGGTGGATCTTGTAAATCCGCATCAATCACTACGACAGCTTCTCCCTTTGCATAATCCATTCCCGCTGTAATGGCAATTTGATGCCCAAAGTTACGAGAAAAATCAATAAGTCTCACATGCGGATCGGTCTGGCAGTACCCTTTAATCAGTTCAGCTGTTCGATCCATACTGCCGTCATTGACGAAGAGAAGCTCATATGCTTCTCCCGTCGAATCCATGACGGTCTTGAGGCGCTGATACGATTCATGGATCACAAGTTCTTCATTATACACTGGGACTACAACAGAGTATTGTATGTTCTTTTCCATCAGTCATCGTTCCTCCCTTTTAATAGATGAATTAATCAACGGATAGTTCATAAAGAGTACCGCTCTCCATTCCGCCCATTCGTCCATTTGACTGATCATTTTGTTTTGATGGTTGGCTGTCTGTTTGCTGATTCGTTTTGGATGTAGAGCTGTTCTGCCATTTAGAAGCAGATACTTCTTTGCCATTTTTTTGAATCCAAGTGAGAATGTCAGAGCTGCCGCCTCTCATACCAGAAAGATAGAAGTATTTGATTTTGCCGTCTTTAACGAGCTGTTTGAATTCATTAAGCGTGAGAATGTTATCAGATCCACTAAATCCACCTAATGCCATAACAGCTTTTCCTGTTTTAATAATGTAAGGTGAAGCAGTGGTTGCATCTGTTGTCCCGAATAGGAATTCTTCTCCCGTATTGTTTTTCTCAAGATAGCTGATCAGCTTTTCATTGACTTGTGAACTCATGCTGCCACTTGAAGTTGCAAGCTGAGGACCAGCCTCTGGCAGCATACTGTTTCCTCCGTAAAGAAGAGGTGTGCTTGCCCAGTATAGGGGTGCGATCAGCATCCCAAGGATGGCAATGAGAGACATGAATTGTTTTAGTTTTTCTTTCCCTTTTATCAAAAGAAGAGAAAGGATCGTTCCAATACCAATGATACCGACTGCAATGCTTAATCCAAGACCGATTGTGCTTGTAAATGTGGATAGGATAAAGATTTCAAATGCGGTTGTGACGAATATCGCAATTGGCAGTAGCCATTTTTTAAAGCCAGTTCCCGTTTGAAACAATTGAGTCATAGACACCCATCCGGCTCCTGCTAATACAGCAATTGGCGGTGCCAGCATGATTAAATAATAGTGATGGAAAAATCCTGCTACACTGAAAAATGCAGCAACAGGTATAAGCCAAGCTAACCAAAATAGTGTTTCTTTTTGTTTTGTATTGAGACGTCTTCTTTCAAAGGCTGTCGAGAAGAAGAGACCAATCGCACCAAAGAGCGCAAATGGAAGCAGCCAGCTGATTTGATCGGACAGTTCAGATTGGAACAGACGTAATGGCCCTTTTGTTCCTGTTCCAAACATGCCAGAACCACTTCCCATTTTTCCGCCCCCACCATTTGGCGGTCCATCACCATTACCGCCTGAAGGCATATCAGGTGGTGTTGTGCCGTTTGCACTGCTTGGTGGTCCTTGCATTGAAGGCTGTTCCTGACTGGATGATTGGTTTGAACTGTCTGAGTTGTTTTGAGTTCCATTTGATGGCGGCTGAGGCATGGTGGATGAATTATTGTCATTTTGCTGATCACCCTGCTGTGAAGGTGGCTGTCCCTCACCCTGATTTGTGCCGCCTCCTCCGCCAGACTGTTGACCAGTCAACCGCTGCAGACCATTGTAACCAAAGGCTAATTCTAGTGCTGAGTTCGATTGACTTGATCCCATATAAGGACGATTGTCTTTGGAAGTGAGATCAACCGCTATAGACCATGAAGCAGATACACCTAAAAGAACAATCATTGAAATCATCAGCGATAACAACTTTTTCTTCCATGTCGTTCGATAGGCAATGATGTAAAACAGGACGAGAGCCGGTACAATCATATACGCTTGTAGCATTTTTGTATTAAAACCGACACCGATCATTGCAAAAGAAGCAATCGCCCAAAGCACTTTCTGCTGTTTCACAGCCTTGAACATCATGGCTGTTGCGAGTAAAAGAATAAAGACGAGTAAGCTGTCAATGTTATTTGTACGAGATACAGCAACTGCGATTGGTGTACACGCCATAATGAGCGCTGACAGTCTTGCAGCAGCCTGGCCAAATGTAGGTTTGACTAGGCGGTAGATTAAATAAACAGATCCAATGCCAGCTAAAGCTTGGGGTAAGATCACACTCCAGCCATGCAGGCCGAAAATTTTGGCACTGATCGTTTGCAGCCAGAAGGCGAGCGGTGGTTTATCCACCGTGACATAACCTGAGGGATCGAACGAAGCAAAGAAGAAATTATGCCAGCTTTGCATCATACTTGTGACCGCCGCTGTATAATAAGCGTTCACCGTATCGTCGTTCCAAATGTTATAAATGTTTAAAATGGCAGATAAAATCAATATGAAAAATAAATAAAGATCAAATTTCTGAAAGCGTCTAATCAAAAGCTTGTCACTCCTTTTTCTTAACTTGAAAAAAGTGTAACAAGCAAATATGAATAAATTGTTAATAAAAAAAGGCCAATTCTTTATTTTTCTGTTGAATAAAAACAGCTCTAGAAAAAAGCTGTTTTGTTTAAGATGTCATCTTATTTTATGAGGAGACAGGCGGAGTTTCAGTGGTCTCTGCACTTGGTAATTGTATAATAGCGGTCGTACCTAGGCCTTGTTCAGATTGAAGAACGAACGTGCCACGATGTTTTTTTATAATTTGATAAACAATGGCTAGTCCAAGACCAGAGCCGCCATCTTTTCTTGTGCGGGCTTTATTCACTCGATAAAAACGCTCAGAAACATGAGGGAGATCTCCTTTTGGAATTCCGCTGCCTTCATCTGTAATTCTCAATTCAGCAGTTTGTTGGTGAACGAATAATTCAATCGAAATCGATTTTCCTGAAGGCGTGTAATGGATGGCATTGTCCAATAAATTACGAACGACTTGCTCAAGTCGATCGCTATCACCATAAATAATACAATCCTCTTCGAGTTCGCGGTTGAACGAGATTCTCTTTTGACTAGCAATGAATGTCATTTGATCAAGAACATCATGAATAAGCTGCGCAAAGACGATCGGCTCCATCGTTAGTGGGTAAGATTCCCCCTCTAACTGTGCGAGATCAAGAAGGTCATGGACGAGCCGGCTTAATCGTGTGGATTCGTCTTGAATAATCTGCATGCCTTTCTTTTGATCAATAATGCCTTCTTCAATTCCTTCAGCATAGCCTCTCATATAACTTAAAGGCGTTCTCAGTTCGTGGGAGACATTGGCAAGGAACTCTCTGCGATGTTGTTCAACTTTTTCTAAGGTAGAGGACAGTTTATTAAAGGAACGGCTCAGCTGATTTAACTCATCCCCTTTTTTGGTCACAGCCATGCGTTTTGAAAAATCACCAGATTCCATTTCCATTGCAATTTCTTTCATTTGATTGATCGTCCTTACGACTTTATTAGAACTTTTATATCCAATAAAGAAAATCAAAAGCAGGATAATTAAAATAGAGATGCCAAGCGTTAATCGAATTTGAACAAACGGTTCATACACATCAGATAAAGGCATAGAGAGGAAAATGGTTCCTGATAAATCATTTTTGTTTGAGAACACAGGGATGGCAATCCCGAGAATATCTTGATGAAACTGGGGGTGTTCTCTAATTAACACAACTGTTTTCCCCTGAAGAAGCTTTTGGCGTTCTTTAAACGTAATGAGGTTATCGTTTGTATTCGTATCAAAAGGAATACCGCTTGAAAGCTCCATAGGATCATCAGTAAAAATAACACTTGCCTGACTTGAGTCATTTGCCCACTTCATTCTGTCAGTAAAATATGTGTCTTTCCCGTGTTTGTGATAGATTTCTGCCAGTTTCTTTCCTTGTAAACTTAAAGAGTCAATCTGTTTATCTATATATAAGTGCTGGTATAAGTAATAAGTCAGGGCAAGAGCTGAGGCAGCAACGATGCCTATAACTGAAAGGATTAAGAAAAGCACTTTCCTTTTAATAGATAATGGCTTCATTTGTCCTCCTCAAACTTATAGCCGACACCCCAAACGGTCTTAATATACCGTTCCGCTTCCTTTAATTTCAGTCTTAGTGTTTTAATATGTGTATCGACTGTTCTTAAAGAGCCACTAGGTGAGTGTGATTCCCACAATTTTTGATAGAGCTGTTCACGGGAAAAGACTTGGCCTTGATTGAGCAGAAGAAACATAAGTAAATCAAATTCTCTTCTTGTTAAATTGATGGGCTCTTGCTTGAGATAGACTTGTCTGCCATCTTGATCGATCTCCAAGTCACCAATCATGATTCGACTGCGCTTTAAAGAAAGACCTCTAATTCGTCTTAATGTCGTTTCAATTCTAGCTGCAAGCTCACGTAGACTAAAAGGCTTCATGATGTAGTCGTCTGCTCCAATTTCCAGCCCCTTAATGCGATCCTCTTCATAACTTCTAGCTGTTAAAAATAAAATGGGGATTTGGGAGGTTTGCCTGATGCGCTGGCAGACTTCGAACCCATCCATATCTGGCATCATAATATCCAATACAACAAGGTCAATGGCCTCTTTTTCAAGCTGATGTAAGGCGCCCGTGCCATTATTTGCAGTTATCACGTGAAAGCCTTGTCTCTGCAAAAAGGATCCGATTAACTCAAGCATATCTAATTCATCATCTACTATTAAAATATTCATCTGTTCTTTCATTTCTTTTCCTCCAACATGATAGCATAAGGTCCTGCTGGGATGTTCAGTCGGTTCTTCAACATAAATGTATGTTTGTCGATGACGGATACTGAATTGTCATCTAAGTTACTGACATATATAGATGAGGAATCAGCAGTGATATAATTCGGATTTTGACCGGTCTCAACAGAGGAAAGTAGTTTGTTTTTCTCGGTATTTACTTTATATAGTGTATGGTCTCCATGACATAATACATATAAAGTAGAAGAGTTTTTTTCTGAAAAAAATGCGACTGGCATAACACCTAGTTTGATTTCTCGCTGTTTCTTACCTGTTTTAGGGTCGTAAGCAAAAATGCTCTTATTTAATGTGCCCGGTTTACCGTGTCCTCCAACCCAAATGGAATGCCCATCAAAATGAATGCCAGATGGCCGTTCTAGAACGGAAATCGTTCGTATCTTTTTTTTCTTTTCAATATCAATGACTGAAACAGAATGACTTTTTGCATTTAAAACAAACAACGTTCCAGAAGAAGACAACGCCATAGAAGAGGGTAATGTCCCGGTCTTCACAGTTGCTTTTATTTTCTTGTGCACTGTATCGATAAAATAAACGACATTTTTCTCTGAATCGGTCACAAGTAAAGTGTTGGTATCCGCATCATACGCAAGTGAAGTCAGACCTTTATTCACATTCATATAGTCCGCTGCTGTTCCTTTTTTTAAATTGATTTCTATAAGAGATTGTCCTTCCTTACTTGATGCAATGATCACGTCTTTGTTGATGTGAACAAGATCAGTGAGAGGATGCTTTAAATCAACGGAAGAGACAATTTTATTTTTTTGTAAATCAACGATTGAAAAGGAGGCTTTTTTTAGTTGAGAAATGACAGCAATTGATTGAGAGCTGCCAGGGGGCGTAAATTGCTGGTCTTTTCCGCAGCCTGCTAGGAAAAATAGTAGAGCTGACAAGCATATTAAAAAATATTTCACTCGTTTCATCCTTCTGCTCCTTTGGTGCTCTATTTTCAAAAAGCATAACACAAAAATTGTGAAAAAAAATCGAAGTTATGAATGCTGGAAGATATGAAAAGAAGTTTTTAGGTGGGGAAGTAGAGGTAAATGAAAGCTGAAATTTCTTTTTCGTCTATTTAGATGACATTTTTTCATGAGTAAAAGATCATTTTCACAGTTTGATCATTGTATCCATAATCGGTTACAGTAACAAATAATCGTAGCTCCCCCGCCCTAAATAGAGCGAAGGGAGTCATTAAGCAGAGTGTTCAGATGAATGAGAAGTGGGTTTCGTTTTTAGACGATGAGAGAGGAGGAAACCAAGAATACCTGCGCCCATTAATATGATAAATAAAGATTGAAAACCACTTAATATACCAATTAAAGTAGATGAAATGATACTTCCGAAATATCTAAAGGTAGAAAAAATCCCAGATGCAGAGCCGGATAAACTCTGATCAACAGATGTTAAAGAAGCCATCTGCATGCTAGTCATGCCAATACCTGATGAGATCCCCCCAGCGACTAATGTGATGATAAGGAGTGGTAAATTTGGGTAGCTACTTAGTGTGATCAGCATAACACCTGATAAAGTAAGACAGAGAAATGAAAATCGAATCATTTTTTTGGCGCCTTTTATTGGATGGAGCTTTGCCCCGAGTAATCCACTAATAGACATACAGAGTGAAAAGATCGAAAGGAAAATCCCGCTTTGTGTATGAGAAAGCGCGAGTTTTTGCTCCATAAACAGCGGCATAATGAGAAGAATCGCGTACATCACAAAATTACTAAGCATGATAGAAAGGTTAGCGTTCGTAAAGGTACTGTTTTTAAATAATGTCAAATCAATGATGGGATTTGTAACTTTCCGTACGTGTTTGAAAAATAAAGGAATGGAAATGACCGCTAGAACGCCATAGATCATGTATTCGTTTAATAATTGGCTTTTAGTAAACAAAATGAGTGTGGCGATCCCGATTGTTAAGTATAACGAACCGATGATATCTACATTGGCTTGTAAACGCGTATGTTTCATCTTCGGAATCATAAAAACGCCTGTCACAAGTGTGAGAATCAAAAATGGTATATTCACTAGGAAAATGGAATGCCAGTCAAAGCTCTGAATGAGAATAGAGCCGATAAAAGGTCCAAGTGCGGCACCAATTCCCGCTCCAAAACCGAAAAAACCCATAGTTTTAGAAAGCTTTTCATGTGATACTGTTGCTCGAATTAAAGCAATGCTGTTCGGTGTTAATATAGCTCCGCCTGCCGCTTGAATTGATCGGAAGCTAATAAGAAAAGCAAGATTAGGTGCGAAAGCACATCCAATGGAGCCAACCAAAAAGAGTATCACACCAGCTAAATACATGCTGCGGTGGCCGTATATATCTCCGAGCTTACCCGCAATAGGTTGAGTGACTGCCATGACAATTAGATAAATTGTGACCACCCAAGTAATGTTTGATATGGATTGCTCGTAATAAGTTGATATGGATGATAGAGCGACTGCGATCATGGTTGAATTGACTGGAACTAAAATAGCTCCAAGCAGCAAAGAATAAATGATCAAGTTCTCTTTTTTAAGATTCAATGTGTTTACCACCTTTGTAAAAAAGAAGAATTTCACCCAATTAAGTGGGGGAAATTCCTCTCATGAAAATGTGTGTGCATGTCTCAATAAAGTCTTCTTTTTGTGTTAAAACAAGCTGAATGTCTTGCTCTAGCTGTTGAATGAAAAAGCCAAAATACGTGCTAATAAATATATCTGCATAGATGTCTTCTTTTCCTTCTAATACACGATGCTGAGCACTCATTTTTTTGAAATAATGAATCAGCATATCTCTCAATTCTTGAGGATAAATTTTTTCATGGTCTGTTAAATCTTTAAACATAGCGGGTTCTCTCATGCTGATATAGATAAATTCTTTTTTTGAAGTCAAATCTTCAAGGAAATAGCTACCGAGAAATTTTAAATCGGTGTATAAATCGTCTTTAAATTCTGCTTCAAGGGTTTTGGTCGGTGTTGATTTCATTTTCATAATGGCAGCAATCACGCCGCGTTTGTTTTTAAAGTTACGAAAAATTGTCGCTTCACTTACATTCGCTTTTGTCGCAATTTCTTTTGTCGTTGTTTTTTGATAGCCCTTTTCAGACAATAATTCCATTGTTGCGCGAATGATCCGCTGATTTGTTGATTTTAACAAGCATACTCACCTCAGGTTATGAATGTGTTTGCAACAAAGTAAGTATACCGATAAAATCTGTGACCGCCAATATGATCCAAACAGTGACGACTATGCCCGTGAATGCTGATTTAATAACTGGATACGCCCATTGGCTCCATCTACTGTCACGAGGTCACCAGATTTTAGTTTTTCAGTTGCGATCCGTGTACCTAAGACAGCAGGTATCATATATTCTCTAGCGATAATAGCGGAATGGGACAAAATGCCGCCAGAATCGGTGATGACTGCTTTTGCGTCTCTAAATAAGCTGGTCCATAAAGGTGTCGTTGTTTTACAAACTAAAATGTCATCTTTTTCAAATTGTGAAAATTCATCAGCAGATGTAATGACTCTGACTCTTCCAGAAGTAATGCCGCTAGATGCACCAATTCCATAGATTGCATCGTCTGTGTTGTTTTCATTTTCCCTTAGCGAACCGAGCATTCTTTCTACTTGCTGTAATTCAGCTTCAGAAGGCGTTCCTGTATAAGCTGGTGGTTGGATGGATTCATTTTCCTTCATTTCAATTTTTCTTTGCTGAATGATCGAATCGTATGTGGTCGAAGTTGTGAGCGCATTGAGTACTTCATCATCGTAAAGATACCAAAGGTCTTCTTGATGAGGGATCGCTCCTTTTTGAACAAGAAGTTCACCAATTTTTAAGAGATAGAGTCTCGCTTTTGCATCTAACATGGCATCAATGTAAAAGTGATGATCATCTCGAATATTGGCTGCATGGAGTGCAAAATGATAAAGTTCCTCAAATTTTGTTTTAAACGCTTCATCTGTCACTTGACTGATAAACTGTTCATACGTTTCTTGCCTTTTGATCACGGCTTGTGCAAATTCTTCATCAAAATCAGATTGATACCGAATGTTGTTTCTAATGATGTCCAAGACAAATTCAGGATTTTCCACCCATGTTTCCTCTGTGAAATCATGGCTTTTAACAGACCGCCAACCATAGACTTGGAGAAAAGCTTCTACGTCGGAAATGAAGTTTTTTCCTTTATCTGTGTGATTGAGGGCAAATAATAGTTCAGCATTCGTTGAATGATCTTTAAATGCCTGAAGAAGCTCGGAATCTTGAAGAACGTCTTTTGCCAAGTGAGATAGCTTTTGATCTGTTTCAAGAGACTTGTTCATCACACCTATCATCATTTCATGCAGAAGAACGACTTGTGTTTGATCCCCAGTATATGTGACAAGCATGTCTTCAATGATCGCTGATAGAATGACTTGAGGTATGACAATATCAAAATGGTCGTCATACGCTCTTAGATAAATCTCCTTTAATTCTTGAAAGCCATTAATGGCTTCCTCAATTGTTAGCGGTTGAGTGATTTGCTGATCAAGTTTTTCGTATAATGGGAACAAGTTTTGCTTTAAAATGCGATACATTCTTTCGCTTAAACGAGGAAACATTTCGAATAGGCTCTCGTCAAAAACTGGTTCCGCTGACGCTTCTGGCATAGACGGTGAAGAATACAAATGGCCTCTATAAAGCTTGATATCTTTAATATTAAGGTCTGGTACTTGATACTTCTCTCCGTTTTTCTTCATCCCGTTTTTTAAAGCAGGTATGATCAAACTTGAAAAAAGAGGACTTGTTGGTCCAGGCATATGATCGTCCATTGAGATCCAGAAGTCTTGCAGCTCTTCAGGTTTCATTTGAAAGGCTGCACCTGAGGAGCCATTTGCTGTATTGGAAAAAGAAGCAGTAATCGGTCTTGCTTGAAGTAAATAAAAAGTACCATCTGACATGCCGAATTCGATATCTACTCCATGTCCATAAAGTTCTTCTACTTGTTTTGTCATTTTCGTGATTTGGATCAATTGATCATCTCGAAGACAAAATTGGCCAGCCATCTCCTCACCTACGGGTTGTTCAACGACGCCCTCTTGACAGGGGACAATTTGCACTTCTTTTGTTCCTAGTGATTTTTTAATTGAGTACGTTTCTTTGTTTACAATAAATGTATCTGGCGTCACAAGGCCGGAGACGATGGCTTCTCCTAGTCCATAGCTTGCAGTCATCATGACTTCGTTTGTTTTTCCTGATACAGGATTCTCACTAAAGATGACACCAGAGATTTCAGAATGGATCAATCCTTGTACAACAACAGCCATGAGCGGCATCTCTTCCTCATTCTCAATCATTTCTTCCTTATATTCTGCGACTCTTGCTGCGAAGTAAGACGACCAACATTCTTTGACGGCTTGCAAGAATTCTTCATTTGTTTTGATATTTAAATAGGTCTCGTATTGACCTGCAAAGGAGGCGCCTTCGAGATCTTCCGCAACAGAAGAGGATCGCACTGCAACGGATGGATATGTTTTCAACAATGATTGAAAGGATGAAAGTAATTCTGTCTCCATTTGTGAAGGAAACGAAGCTTCTGTGATTTTTCGGGCAAGATTTTGATCAGTTGGATGGAGATTGTGATATGAAAGAAAGCTTGCAAAGCTGTTCGTTTTAATAATAAATCCATCTGGAACTGGCAGTCCGTGATTGTTTAATTTAATTAAATTCACGCCTTTTGCCCCTGCGAGTGATGCGGATTCTTCAGCCGCATGAAATAATACTGAATACATGGGAATGCCCCCTTATCCAAATAGCCAATGGTTTCATTTGTCTCTTTTTGTTTTTTAAAATGATAGTGCGCACTATCATTTTCATCATAGAATTTATTGGATGTAACTGTCAAAGACGTAAAGACCTATCTTTAGAAAGGGGACGTTTTCACTAATTTTCCTCCTCATCTATATCAAAAGTCTTCAACCGAGAAGAAAAAAGCTGAAATTGAAAACTGTGAATTGTTCATTATGCCAATCTTTACTATAATCAAGGGAGTAGACCATGTAGAGGGAGGGTTTTTGTGATTACAAAAGCCATATTTGCACTTGTTTTTCCTTTCTTGCTCGTTATTTTATTTTCAAAGGTTACTTATAATCATTACGTTGGCATTGCATTAACAGCAGCGCTTTTATTTGCTTCGTATATGAAAGGCTATACAGAAACCTACTTTATCGTAGGATTAGATATTATTTCTTTAGTGGCCGGGGCATTGTTTATGGCCAAGAAAGAAGTCGAAAAAAGAGAGAAGGCTGAAAAACATCATTGATGTGATCCCTCTTGATGAATAGAAAATGTTTTTGATTGCAGGAGCTGTGCTTACGATTCTAGTGAGTGCAGCTTTCTTTTTTATGGTTTTTCTGCTGATCGAATATCTCGCTCCAAAATGTTCCATACTGAAAGGAAGGTTTCTTTAGAGGGTTATGAGCCACGGCAGAGAGGGTATGGTTGTATTGGAAATAAAAATCAAGTCAGACACGAACTTTAGTTCGTATTTTTGTGTTCTTTTATGATAATATATTCATTAGATAGATTTCGTAACGAAACGGAGGCTTTGATGTGAGTGACCGCTTTGAATTAGTTTCTAACTATCAGCCCCAAGGGGATCAGCCAAAAGCCATTGAAAAGCTTGTGGAGGGCATCCATCAGGGGAAACAGCATCAAACGCTGTTAGGTGCTACAGGTACGGGAAAGACCTTTACTGTATCCAACCTGATCAAAGAAGTGAACAAACCAACACTTGTCATTGCGCATAACAAGACACTTGCCGGACAATTATACAGCGAGTTTAAGGAATTCTTTCCGAATAATGCTGTCGAATATTTTGTGAGTTATTATGATTATTACCAGCCTGAGGCGTATGTGCCTCAAACTGATACATTTATTGAAAAGGATGCCAGCATTAATGATGAGATCGATAAGCTAAGGCACTCCGCCACATCCTCATTATTTGAGCGGAGAGATGTCATCATCATTGCCAGTGTGTCCTGTATTTATGGCTTAGGTTCTCCTGAAGAATACAGAGAGCTTGTGCTGTCTTTACGAACTGAAATGGAAATTGAACGAAATCAACTGCTGCGTAAGCTTGTGGATATTCAGTATTCTCGTAATGATATAGATTTTCAGCGCGGAACCTTCAGAGTTCGAGGAGACGTCGTTGAAATTTTTCCTGCTTCACGAGATGAGCATTGTATCAGAGTGGAGTTTTTCGGTGATGAAATTGAACGTATTCGTGAAGTAGATGCTCTCACTGGAGAAATTCTCGGTGATCGTGACCACGTTGCTATTTTCCCAGCATCTCACTTCGTCACAAGAGAAGAAAAGATGGAAAAAGCGATTATTAATATTGAAAAAGAGCTTGAGGAACAGTTGGAAAAGCTTCGTGAAAACGGAAAACTGCTTGAAGCACAGCGTCTTGAGCAGCGGACAAGGTATGACCTTGAGATGATGAGAGAGATGGGCTTTTGTTCAGGGATTGAGAACTACTCAAGACATCTCACCTTACGTCCGCCTGGTTCAACACCTTACACATTGCTTGATTATTTTCCGGATGATTTTATGATTGTTGTCGATGAGTCACACGTGACCATCCCGCAAATTCGCGCCATGTACAATGGGGACCAGGCAAGAAAACAAGTGCTTGTTGATCACGGATTCCGTCTGCCGTCAGCACTTGATAATAGACCACTCACATTTGCTGAGTTTGAAAAACACATTAATCATATTGTGCATGTATCCGCAACACCTGGCCCATACGAGCTTGAGAAAACGCCAGAGGTTGTGGAACAAATTATTCGTCCAACCGGTTTGCTTGATCCAATCATTGAAGTCCGTCCAATTGAAGGACAAATCGATGACTTAATTGGGGAAATTCATGCAAGGGTTGAGAAAAATGAGCGTGTGCTTGTGACGACTTTAACTAAGAAAATGTCTGAGGATCTGACAGATTATCTGAAAGAAATCGGAATCAAGGTCAATTATCTGCACTCAGAAATTAAGACACTAGAGCGGATTGAGATTATTCGTGATTTACGTCTCGGAAAATATGATGTGCTTGTTGGGATCAACCTTCTTCGAGAAGGTTTGGATATTCCAGAGGTGTCGCTCGTGGCGATTTTAGATGCGGATAAAGAAGGCTTTTTACGTTCAGAAAGATCCCTCATCCAGACGATTGGCCGTGCTGCAAGAAATGCAGAAGGCCGGGTTATTATGTATGCAGACAATATGACGAAATCAATGGACATTGCCATACAAGAAACAAAGCGGAGACGTGAGCAGCAAGAAGCGTATAATGAGAAATTTGGTATCACTCCGCAAACGATCCATAAGAAGATTCGAGATGTGATCAAGGCAACAAAAGTACATGAGGATTCAGAAGAATACGAAACAAAAGCAGCACCAAAGTTGTCAAAAATGAGCAAAAAAGAACGAGAAAAAGTGATCGAAAACATCGAGATGGAAATGAAAGATGCAGCAAAAGCGCTTGATTTTGAAAAAGCAGCAGAATTAAGAGATCTATTGCTAGAGCTAAAAGCGGAAGGATGAATGCCAGATGGCTATGGAACGAATAGAGGTGAAAGGGGCAAGAGCCCACAACCTTAAAAATATTGATGTCAATATCCCGCGCGATCAGCTAGTGGTCATTACAGGTTTATCTGGTTCGGGAAAATCGTCGCTTGCCTTCGATACCATTTATGCAGAAGGTCAGCGCAGGTATGTTGAATCACTGTCAGCCTATGCACGTCAATTTCTCGGTCAAATGGACAAACCAGATGTAGATGCGATTGAAGGGCTTTCTCCAGCGATTAGTATTGACCAGAAAACGACAAGCAGGAACCCTCGATCAACCGTTGGGACTGTTACAGAAATTTATGATTACTTGCGTCTATTATATGCTCGAGTCGGAAAACCGATTTGTCCTATTCATGGGATCGAAATTACATCACAGACGATTGAGCAAATGACAGACCGTATTTTAGAGTATCCAGAACGAACGAAACTACAAGTGCTTGCGCCGATCGTATCTGGACGTAAGGGAACACACGTGAAAGTACTTGATCAAATTCGGAAGCAGGGCTACGTTCGAGTCAGAGTTGATGGCGAGATGGAGGACCTGTCAGAAGAGATTGAGCTTGAAAAGAATAAAAAGCATTCCATTGAAGTGGTGATTGATCGAATTGTCGTGAAAGAAGGTGTGGCTGCACGGTTGTCTGATTCTCTTGAAACGGCACTCCGACTTGGTGAAGGTCGTGTGATGATTGATGTGATTGGACAAGAGGAGCTGTTATTTAGTGAGCATCATGCTTGTCCGCACTGTGGATTCTCTATTGGGGAACTTGAGCCAAGAATGTTCTCGTTTAATAGCCCTTTCGGTGCCTGCTCAAGCTGTGATGGGCTTGGTTCTAAACTAGAAGTAGATCCAGAGCTTGTGATTCCGAATAAGGATTTGACTTTACGTCAGCATGCCATTGCCCCATGGGAGCCTCAAAGCTCACAATATTACCCGCAGCTTCTTGAGGCCGTATGTACACACTATGGAATTGACATGGATATTCCAGTAAAAGATATTCCGGCGCATTTATTTGATAAAATTTTATATGGTAGCGGCTCTGAGCTGATTTATTTTAAATATGAAAATGATTTTGGCCAGGTCCGTGAAAATGAAATCGAGTTTGAAGGTGTGCTTCGTAACATTGAACGGCGCTACAAGGAAACGAGCTCCGATTATATTCGGGAGCAGATGGAAAAATATATGGCCAATCAGCCATGTCCGACCTGTAAAGGATATCGCCTGAAAAAAGAAACACTTGCGGTTCTCATCAATGGCAAACATATCGGAGAAATGACCGATTTGTCTGTATCTGATGCCCTTGATTTCTATGAGAAAATTGAGTTGTCTGAGAAAGATTTGCAGATTGCCCAGCTCATTTTACGTGAAATCAAAGAGCGCTTATCCTTCTTAAATAATGTCGGATTAGATTATCTGACATTAAGCCGGTCTGCTGGCACATTATCAGGCGGGGAGGCGCAGCGGATTCGTTTGGCGACACAAATCGGATCAAGACTGACAGGCGTTCTTTATATTTTAGATGAACCATCGATTGGTCTGCATCAACGGGATAATGACCGATTGATTGGAACATTGAAAAACATGCGTGATATCGGAAACACACTGATTGTCGTAGAACATGATGAAGATACGATGCTTGCCGCTGATTATCTCATTGATATTGGACCAGGTGCAGGGGTTCATGGAGGAGAAGTGATTTCAGCTGGAACGCCAGAAGAAGTCATGAAGGACGCAAAATCGTTGACTGGACAATATTTATCTGGTGAGAAATTCATCCCGCTTCCGATTGAGAGACGAAAGCCTGACGGCCGCTTCATTGAGATTAAAGGGGCAAAAGAAAACAACCTTAAAAACGTGAATGCGAAGTTTCCTTTAGGTGTCTTTACCGCTGTGACGGGTGTGTCAGGATCAGGGAAAAGTACACTTGTGAATGAAATTTTATTGAAATCCCTTGCCCAAAAACTGCACAGAGCAAAAGCGAAGCCAGGACAGCACAAAGAAATCAAAGGAATGGATCACTTAGACAAAGTCATTGATATTGATCAATCTCCAATTGGCCGTACACCAAGATCCAATCCTGCTACGTATACAGGTGTATTTGATGACGTGCGGGATGTGTTTGCGCAAACCAATGAAGCGAAGGTGCGAGGCTATAAAAAAGGGCGATTCAGCTTTAACGTGAAAGGTGGACGCTGCGAAGCATGTCGTGGAGATGGCATTATTAAAATTGAAATGCACTTTTTACCTGATGTATATGTGCCTTGTGAAGTGTGTCACGGGAAACGTTATAACCGCGAGACGTTAGAGGTCACGTATAAAGGGAAAAATATTTCCGATGTGCTTGAAATGACGGTAGAGGACGCACTTCAATTTTTCGAGAATATCCCGAAAATTAAGCGGAAGCTGCAAACGATCTTTGATGTTGGATTAGGATACATTACACTTGGGCAGCCTGCCACGACATTGTCTGGTGGAGAGGCGCAGCGCGTGAAATTGGCATCCGAGCTTCACCGCCGTTCAAACGGAAGATCCTTGTATATTTTAGACGAACCGACAACCGGTCTTCATGTGGATGATATTGCTAGGTTGTTAAAAGTGCTCCAACGCTTGGTCGAAAACGGGGATACGGTATTGGTCATTGAGCACAACCTTGATATTATTAAGGCAGCCGATTACCTTGTTGATCTAGGACCAGAAGGCGGTGCTGGTGGAGGAACGATTATTGCTTCAGGAACACCTGAACACATTGCTAAAGAAGAAGCTTCTTACACCGGTCGATACTTAAAACCGATTTTAGAGCGTGACCGTGAGCGAATGAAACAGTTAGTCAAAGAAACAGAAAGTGTGACATCCTCATAAAGGAAAACCCCTCCGAAAGAGGGGTTTCAGCGTGTAGACAAACCCTCGCATTCTTTGTCAGTCCTGCGTGCCGGTGCTCACGAATGTCAAATTCGCTCCGCGCCAGTACTCGTCCTTCCTAGGGCTGCAAAGGTTTTCTATCACGCTGAAAAGAAGACAAAGGGCTAAAATCAAGTTCATTTTAGCCCTTTGTCAACAATCTGAACCCCCTCCGAAAGAGGGGTTTTCCTTTTATTGCACATCTTCCTTTGGCATTAAGTTACTGAGGTGCGTTAAATCCTTTAAAATATGAGTGCTGCTACTATCGAGCAGTACTTTTAAATAACGGATATCACCATACTTCGGATGAGACGGATGAATGGCCTCTAGCTCCTTGATCATATCGCTGTTCATGCTTTTCTGTTTCTGTATAAGGTCTAAAAGCGTTTGCGCCGTGTGGTTAGCATTATGATGATCTGTCAAAATAATTACCCCCTATAATGATAATCACCATCTTTTCAACATATTTTAAAGGGTAATCCATGAAGAATCTACACTTAGGTGCAAAAAGAAAGAATTTGTGTCTAAGGTCATATGTAAATCGAATGAGTTTGAAACTTTTTATACGCCATAAACGTATGAGTTAGAAAGGAATTTTCATCATGAAGGAGCGAATATATATGAACAGAGATCAGTCGATCATTGCATCTATTTGTTATTTTAGTGTATTTTTCATGCCGTTTATTGTACCGATCGTGGCATATTTTGTAGTGGATCAAAAGGAAACGAAACGGCATTCGCTGCGTGCATTGTGGTCACATGTTTTGCCAGTCGCAGCGTGTGTGCTGCTGGTTTTTGGAGCTATCCCCTTTTTATTGACGACACAGGCAAGCGACTCACTCGTTCCAGTGTTCACCGTACTTATCTTGTCCTTTTTAGTCGCCATTGGCTTTTTGATCTCTGTCATTTGGAATATCATTCAAGGTATTAAAGTGCTTCAATCCATCAAATCGTAGGAGGGCTTTGTATGAATGAAAAAGAACGCATTTTAAAATTAGTAGAAGACGGGACATTATCTGCAAAAGAAGCGATTACGCTGCTTGAAAAACTAGAAGAAAATCAGTCCATTTCACTAGAAAAATCAACGGCTGATCATACCTTTCATGAAGAAAAAGCTGGCACAGAGAATAAAGGAACTGGTACTGAAAACCTCGGTGCAAAGCTGTTTGGATGGTTAGATTCGGCGGTGAAAAAGGTCAAAGATGTAGATCTTGATTTGAACTTTGGACAGTCCGTCGACGTTGAACACATTTTTCAATTCAAAGACGCGGCACTGTCTCATTTAGATATTCAATTGGCAAACGGCAGTCTCAATTTGATGCCTTGGGATGATGGGGATGTTCGGGCAGAGTGTCATGCGAAAATTTACCGTGCAGAGGATGGAGAGCAGGCAAGACAGCAATTTCTTCAACATTTGGATTGCGGGCTTGAAGGGGACAAATTTTTTATCCGAACTGAAAAGAAGACCATGAAGGTCAATGTCACCCTGTATGTACCACGTATCCAATACGATAAAATCAAAGTCAAACTGTTTAATGGACCGATTCGCGGGGAAAAGCTAAAGACAAAAGAACTGGCTGCAAAAACAACAAATGGCGTCGTCTCTTTTGCCTCTTTACAAGCAGAAAAAGTCGGAATTGAAACAGCAAATGGACAAATCAAACTGGCTGATCACGAGTGTGGTATGATTGAAGTAGAAACCATTAATGGGCTCATTGACCTGCGCGGGAAAAGTGAATCAATTGATGCACAGAGCTTCAATGGGAACATTGCTGTTCAGCTGTCAGATGAGAAATGCCGTTCGATCTATGCAAAAACGACAACAGGCAGTGTGGACGTTCAGATTCCGCGTGCTTGTGCAGTGACTGCGGAGCTGAAAAGCAATCTCGGATCGATCTCTCATGAGCTGCTTGATGCAAATATGATTAAAGAGAAAAATGAAACGCTGCAAAAAGAGAAAATGATCAAAGCCAATCAACAGGCGGAGCACAATATATCCATTTTTGCAGAAACAAAAACAGGCTCAATCCAAGTAAAGCACCAATCAGACAAGGAGTGATTCTACATGAAGAAGCTTTATCGTTCAGCGACAGATAAAAAAATAGCGGGTGTTGTCGGTGGACTTGCTGAATACTTAAGTGTCGATGCATCCCTGCTTCGTATTTTAACGGTGATCATCGGATTTATGACAGCATTTATGCCGATCTTCTTGATCTACTTCATCTGGTATTTTGTTGTTCCGGAAGAAGGCACTAACTAAATGCTTAGATGGATCGTTAGTATTTTCGTCAATGCATTACTTTTAATCGTCATTGCTGGATATTTTGATTCAGGCATTCTGCCAGGCCTTGGTAGTGTGTATATTGAAGGCTTTGGCGCAGCGATTGTAGCAAGTATTATTTTGTCCTTGCTCAATATTTTAGTGAAGCCGTTTTTGATCATTTTAACGCTGCCAGTGACAGTACTTTCACTAGGATTGTTCCTCTTTGTCATTAATGCCATCACACTGATGATGACCTCAAGCTTTATGGGAGATAGTTTTAACATTGATGGGTTTGGAACGGCCATTTGGATGGCTGTCATTTTATCCATTTTCCATCTGCTCATACAGAAAGGAATCGTGGAACCGTTAGCGAAAAAAAGCTAACGGTTTTTTTGTGTGAATTTATATCGTTTCCCCGTTCCATCTGTCATAAAAACCGTCTTCAGGAGACACAATATCCGAAGGGAGGCGGTGCACGATGGTGAATGTGAGCAGACAAATCATTCTTTTGTTTTTTTTGAGCATTCTTTTTTGTTTCAGTCAGCCTGCTTCAGCAGGATCTTTGACACAAACACAAGTGAACATACGAAATAAGCCCTTTTCACCTTTTATCTTTGATCAATTTCAAGTAGATGTCCGTCCGGTTCAAGGAAAAAAACGTGATCTTCAATTTAGGGCATCTATTAGTCAGTCAGAGCAAATTTTGTCTGCAAACTTGTACTATAAACAGAGTGATGAGCTAGGATATCGATTGATCCCAATGGAACGATTGCCGGGGATGAAACCAGAATTCACAGCGAAAATCCCGACAGATCAATTGTGGAATCCAACAGTTCATTACTATACAGAATTCCTGACGCAGAAGTCTGTCATCAAAACAACCGAACAAGCAGTTCACTTAAACGGATTTGAAGAGGATCTCTCACAAATTCCTGAGCTATTGATGACAGAAATCGTCGTGAATTCAAAAAACCGCAAAGGCAAGGATGCTTTTGAATTCATCGAGGTGTATAACACAACACATGCACCCATTTCACTTCGACATTACCAGCTTCGCTATCGCAATCCAGCGCAAGGCGTGGAGATGGATGATATATATTCATTTCACACAAGTCCTATCACCATTTCTCCTGGAAAGCCGTACGTATTTTGGCTTAGAAAAAAAGGGCAGGAGCATTTAACGGTAGCGGACTTTAATGCGATGTACAAAAGCCATTTAAAAGAGGGCGAGCAACTATCGGTCATTGAGAGTAAAGGATTGTCCAATTCTAAATCCCGCCTTGTTTCTATCACAACAAATATAGGAGAAGAGGTATCGTCGGCATCCTATCGTTTAAAGCCTTCATTGTTTAGCGAGCACAGATCGTTACTGTTCAAGTATCCAATGGATGGTACGACACAAATGAAGCTGATCTCGAAAGTGGAGGAAGAGCCAACACCCGGAAAAGTGTTAAAAGCACAAATTCCAACTGAAAAAAAAGAAATATCACAAGATGTTCATAAACCTGTGATCGAAGATATGACAGACAATCAACCGATAAAACCAACTGAAGGCATTGAAATGAAAGCAGATGTGCAGGATGATCAGTCCGTCAAAACGGTCAAATTGCGATATCGAACCAATCGTCATGAAGATTTTAAAGAGGTGCTGCTTCAAAAGGATCATAATGATCGGCTGTTTCACTATATTATTTATTCACCTGAGCTCATCGGTAAAGATCGATTGGAATATCAGATTGAAGCGTCTGACGGCGAAAATCAAGCAATGACAATGAAAAAAACAATTGATGTGGAACAAGTAAGCAAAGCTCACGGCCTTCGATTGAATGTAGAAGAAGGAGATACGGTTTCTGGCGTATTTCACTTAAAAGCAACAGCAGATCAGAAAAAAAGCATAAAATTAATGATAGATGGAAAACCAATTCGACAAGTATTCCCTGCACTTGAAGCAGATCCATATCTTGCATTTGATGTCAAAGGGACAAATTTATATTTTAAGAATGGTGTGTCTATAGGTAAGCACTTACTTTCCATTTTTGATGATTCGACAAAAGTGTATCGCACCTATACGATACCAATACCAGAAAAACATTTAGAAAAGGCAGGTCCACAAACGATATCATTCCATGCTGGGACGAAGTCATCGCCGTTTGACCGATTTCCTGGAGAAAATCACGATGATTTTGAATTGAAAAATGTCCAGATGATTTTATCGAATGGAACTCAAATTCTGCCTCTAAATGCGAGCCAGCATGAGGAATGGAAAATGGGCGATGGTGGCAGCGCTAAGAAGGTAAGAGCATTTCAGTTTCTAATCCCGAAGCAAGCATATGCTTCAAGCTATATTCAGTGGGATACAAGAAGGCTGAAAGAAGGAGTACATGTTGTTCAGGCTAAAACCGCAGACGAATCTCAATCTGTACGTGTGAAAGTCGATAACACGGGTCCGAAAATCAAGAGTAATATACAGGCAAATGACCAATATAAAGGCGTCTTTACGTTAAAGGCAAAGGTGACGGATCGTTGGAGTGACATAGCGGAGATGAAGGCATATTTAGATGGAAAACCGATCTCTTTGCCTTATCAAACGTCCTCTAGCGAATTAGAACCTGGAGAACACACATTGAAGATAAAAGCAAAAGATGCCGCTGGAAACAAATCAACTTTGAAAAAGGTTTTTAAGACGGTACATGAACACCCTGAAACGCCAGAGAGAGTGTCAGATAGGACAAAAAAGGAATCATCTAAGCAAACAGTGCTAACCAATGATCCTACTAATGATCAGTTAGATTACTCCTTTTACCGTGCCTATCAATATACATCGCTGCATCCGTCCATGAAGATTTTCAAATATGCAGCGGAAACAGAGCCGCCAAAACATTTAAATGAAACAGGGGAAATGATTTTTTCTGATCGAGAAAGAAATCGCATTGCATTTGCTGATGGTAAATCAGTGGAAACGAAAGATCTACAGCATTTTCCTTATCATCGCTTTCAAATCAAGGTTCATCACGATGTACGTGAAAAGGATGTTGTCGAGGCTGTATGGAAAGGAAGCTCATTATCAGGGAGAAAGGTAACGATGTACGCTTGGAATCATCAGCAAGAAAAGTGGGATAAAATCACTCATCACTTTGCCAAGGATGAAAAGGAATTTTACCTAAAAGGGCTGCTGTCAGTCAGACAGTATATGAAAAATCAAACGTTTGATTTGCTTGTACAAGATGAGATCAGTCAGACGTTAAAACCTTATAAGATGGTGTGGATGTCTGATACTCAATATTATGCCAGAAGTTATCCTCATATCTTCAAAAAAATGGTCGAGTGGATCAGAGATCAAAGGGACCCATTAAATATTCAATATGTGTTCCATACAGGTGATATTGTGGATGATTCAAAGGATAAGCAATGGAATCGTGCCGATACATTTATGCGTGTGTTAGATCAGCATCAGATTCCTTACGGTGTATTAGCTGGTAATCATGATGTCAGACACAAAGACGGCCATTATAGGGAATATGGGAGATACTTTGGAGCGAAACGCTTTGAAGACAAGCCATATTACGGTGAATCCTATCAAAACAATCGAGGTCATTATGATCTTATCTCTGCTGGTGGCAATGATTATATGATGGTGTATATGGGCTGGGGGATCAAGCAAAATGAGATTGACTGGTTAAATCGAGTCATTTCTGAACATCCAGATCGAATTGTCATTTTAAATTTCCATGAGTATTTGTTAGTGAGCGGCAATCGAAGCCCAATTGGAGGTTTGATCTTCCATCAAGTGGTAAAGCGTCACCCGAATATTGTCGCAGTATTTAGTGGCCACTACCACGGAGCCAGTCGAAAAGTAGATGAGATTGACGATGATCATGATGGAAAAGTGGACAGAAAAGTATATCAAATCCTTGCAGATTACCAGTCAGGTCCTGAAGGCGGTCAAGGTTTTATGCGGCTGATCACTGCGGATCAAGAAAAAAATAAGCTTCATTTCACCACATACTCACCCTACTTGAATCAAGAACATTTTTATGATCCAAAAACGTATGGAGATCAAGATGAATTTTCAATTGATGTCGATTTAACACCAAAAATGAAATCCGTTAAAACCAATTATTTTGAATTGAATGTCTACACAAACGTTCTTCTTGGAGAAGTCAAAGGTGTGAAAAGTGGTAAAAAAGCAACCTTTGAATGGAAAGGGTTAAAGCCAAATCAAGAATATTATTGGTACACTGTCGCAAAAGACCGTTTCGAAGGGAAAGCGATTTCGCCTATATGGAAAATTCATACAAAAAATGATGATCAATCAACATTTCTTAGGAAATAAAAAACTGTGCTTTCAGGAGCACAGTTTTATCTTTCCATTGTGTGAGTGAGCTTGTATCGATCCCCTCTATAAACGGACATGACATACTCGAATGGAAGGTCATTTTGAAAATAAGTTGTTCTTGCAATGGAGAGAACAGGGTCCCCTAATGAAATAGACAGCACGTTAGCTTCTTCCTTTGAAGCAACATTGGCTTCAAGCTCCTGCTTGGCATGGGCAATGGTTAGACCTGTGTTCGCTTCTATATATTCATATAAAGATCCAGTTAAATGGTCCTTTGTGAGCTCGCCAGCAAATTTTTCAGGAATATAACTCGTTTCAATAGCCATTGGTTCATCGTTTGCAAGGCGGATTCGTTTTAATTCATAGACATCTTCACTGTTCGACAGCTGTAATGATTGCAGCAAGTGCTCTGGGCATGCGACTTTTTTGAAATCAATCAACTGACTTGAAGCTTTGAGCCCACGTTGACGCATATCTTCTGTAAAGCTTGTTAAGCCTTGAAGCGGTTGTTCAAACTTCTTTCGGCTAACAAATGTTCCTTTTCCTTTTTGCCGGTATAAATATCCTTCGTTCACAAGGTTCGATAAGGCTTGTCTGACAGTCATTCGGCTAATACCAAAGCGTTCGGCATATTCTCTTTCAGAAGGAATGAGTGTATCAGGTGCTAACGTTCCATCCTCAATCTGCTTTTTCAAGTTCTCCATAATCTGATGGTACATGGGGATAGGTGACTGCTTATCAATAAACATGTGAAAATCCTCTCGTGTTTAGCGTAGTGAACCAGCTTCTCGATCAATAAAAATCGTCACATCTTCATGAAGTTTCAGAGCAGATGCAGGGAAGTCTGGGTGAATCTCTGTTCGTTCTAAATATTGTATCACGTCCGCTTTTGATTTTCCTGATGCGAGAAGGAGAATTTTTTTACTTGAAAGAATGCTTGCAATTCCCATTGTAATGGCATGTGTAGGCACCTCATCAATAGAAGAAAAGTATCTTGCATTGGCTTGGCGAGTGTGTTCATCTAATTGGACGACATGCGTCTTTGAGTCAAAGGGAGTACCAGGTTCATTAAACCCGATATGTCCATTTTGTCCGATACCAAGTAGCTGAAGGTCAATGCCCCCTAAATCTTCAATGAGCTGATCATATCTTAAGCACTCTTCTTCCAAGTGAGAAGCAGCACCATTGGGGAGGAAATATTGATCTGATGGGACATCAATATGGTCAAATAAATGACGCTTCATGTAAGTCATATAACTATTTTCATGATTTTGATCAATTCCCACGTACTCATCCAGATTCACTGTTCTTGCTTGTTTGAAAGATAATTGTTCTGTTTGATGCAACTGAATTAACTCTTTATAAGTGTCAATTGGTGTACCGCCAGTTGCCAGACCGAGAACCGCATCTGTTTTTGATTTAATGGTACGTGCAATGAAAGCAGCAGCTGCTTTTCCTAATTGATCTTTATCTGCAAATTCGATGATGTTCATCAGTGTGTGGCCTCCTTTTTTTCATAAACGATTTGTCCATGGCAGATCGTCATCATGAGTTCGCCAGCTTCATTCCAAATGACCAAGTCTGCCAGTTTTCCAACTTCGATCGAACCGAGCTGATGATCGATCCCGAGCTGAGTGGCTGCATTTGTTGAGGTCATTTGAGCAATTTCTGTCCATCCACATTGTGTGATCTGTCTCATACGTTTGACCCCATCTTTCATTTGTAAAATCGATCCTGCAAGTGTTCCATCTGCCAGCAATGCTTTTTCACCGCTGACTGTCACAGTCTGCCCACCAAATTCGTAGGTTCCCTCTCCAAGTCCTTTTGCACGCATTGAGTCTGTAATCATGATCAAACGTTCACTACCCTTTGCCAAATACGCAAGCTTTACGGAAAGAGGATGTGAATGAATGCCATCTGTAATCAGCTCAGTCAAAAGCTTTTCGTTTGTAAGCGCAGCCCCTGCAACATTTGGCTCACGATGCTGAAATGAACTCATCGCATTATAAAGATGCGTGACATGACGCGCGCCGTGCTTTGCTGCTAGTTCAATCATGTCATGAGGAGCATTTGTATGTCCAATAGAAGGAATGATATTTTTTTCTTTTAGCAGGGAAAGAAATGCAAAATCAGTATCTTCCTCAGGTGCAAAAGTGACAATTCGAATCAGCTGATCTGATGCACTCAGCCATTTCTCAAAAAGAGGAAGGTTAGCCTGTGTAATCCATTGAGCAGGCTGCGCTCCAGCTTTATCTTTAGAAATAAAAGGACCTTCTAGATGAATGCCTAAACATTGTGCCTGACTTCCAGCTTGCTTTTTATTATAGGGTCTCCACTGTGCGACATTTTTAAGTGCTTGCTCAATCTCTTGATGATTTTGTGTAATGGTTGTTGCTAAAAAGCTTGTCGTTCCTTCTGCGGGTAAGTGATCAGCAAGTGTATTCATGGCTTCTGGTGTCGCATCCATCATATCTGCACCATATCCCCCATGGATGTGAATATCAATCATTCCGGGGAGTAAATAAAAGTTTTCCCGGGAAATATATACTTTTTCATAATTTCCTGTCGGCGGTGATGTTGAAATATAGTCGATCTTGCCATCGCGTAAACCGACAAAACCGTTTTCAATGATTTCTGTCTTTGTCACAATATGAATATTGGAGAGCAATAAAGAACTGCTCATGATTGTGCCCCCTTATTCTCGTCGTTAGATTCAGTTTACCTTTTTTAAGTATAGTTGTCTATACCAGTAAATGTGATGAAACAGGATCAGGATAAAATACTATTTTGGGTTCATCATTGAAAGTGATAAAATAGAGCTGTATTTCTGAAACGCCTGCGATAAAAGGAGGAAGAAGCGTGCCGAAAGTTCGTACGAAGGACATAATGGAACAATTTCATCTTGAACTGGTAAGTGGGGAAGAAGGGATTAATCGTCCCATTACAATCAGTGATCTTTCCAGACCAGGTATTGAAATGGCTGGATATTTTACATATTACCCAAAAGAAAGAGTTCAACTTTTAGGGAAGACAGAGCTTTCTTTTTTTGAACAGCTCCCAGAACGCGAACGAAAGCAGAGAATGATGTCTCTTTGTACAGATATTACCCCTGCCATCATTTTGTCACGAGATCGTGAAGTACCAAAGGAATTGATCGAAGCATCAAACGAAAATGGAGTGCCGGTTTTACGCTCAAGCTTAAAAACGACAAGACTTTCGAGTCGATTAACGAACTTCTTAGAAAGCAAGCTTGCACCAACGACTGCGATTCATGGCGTACTCGTAGATGTATATGGTGTAGGTGTGCTGTTAATTGGAAAAAGTGGCGTAGGTAAAAGTGAAACGGCTTTAGAATTAGTGAAGAGAGGACACAGGCTGGTTGCAGACGATTGCGTGGAAATTAGGCAAGAGGATCAGGATACGTTAGTTGGAAGCGCACCAGAGCTGATTGAGCACCTTCTAGAAATCCGTGGATTAGGCATTATTAATGTGATGACCTTATTTGGAGCGGGCGCTGTCAGAAGCTATAAGAGAATTACGATTGTTATGAACCTTGAGCTTTGGGAACAAGGCAAACAGTATGACCGTTTAGGACTTGAGGAAGAAAAAATGCGGATCATCGATACAGATGTACCAAAGCTGACCATCCCTGTACGTCCGGGACGAAATTTAGCGGTCATCATCGAGGTAGCTGCAATGAACTTCAGATTGAAACGAATGGGACATAATGCAGCGGAACAATTTACAAGTAAACTTGCCGATGTCATTGAAGACAATGGCCAGGATGAATAGGAGCTGTCTATATGAATGAAGCAATTCAACCAATTGATCCGATTGCTTTTCAGCTCGGACCTATTTCGGTTCATTGGTATGGTGTGATTATTGGGGTCGGAGCGCTGCTTGGACTCTGGCTCGCATTAAGGGAGTGTGAAAAAAGAGGCATCAATAAAGATATGTTTATTGATCTCATCTTATTTGCCATTCCTATCGCTATTATTTGTGCACGAATTTATTATGTATCCTTTGAATGGGATTATTATCAGCAGCACCCAAGTGAAATCATCAAGATTTGGAATGGCGGAATTGCCATACATGGTGGACTGATAGGAGCAGTGCTGACAGCGATTGTCTTTACTAAAGTGAGAAAGGTGTCCTTTTGGAAAATCGCCGATGTCGCAGCGCCTAGTATTTTACTAGGGCAAGCCATCGGGCGCTGGGGGAACTTTATTAATCAGGAAGCGCATGGTGAGGCTGTTTCAAGAGCCTTTTTAGAAAATTTGCACCTGCCTGAGTTTATTATTAATCAGATGTACATTGACGGGACCTACTATCACCCTACGTTCTTATATGAATCATTATGGAATATCGCAGGCGTTTTGATATTAATCTTATTACGTAGAACATCATTGCGTCGAGGCGAAATGTTCTTGTCTTATTTAATCTGGTATTCAATCGGTCGTTTCTTCATTGAAGGAATGAGAACAGACAGCTTAATGCTGACTGAGCACCTTCGAATTGCACAGATGATTTCAATTGCCATATTTGCAGTGGCTGTTTTGCTGATTGTGTTTAGAAGAATCAAGGGATATGCATCTATACCGTATAAAGAGAACAACTCATCAAATTAAGCAAGGGGGATAAGAGATGGGGGAGACATGGAAAAACGGCTTGAAAGCAGGGTTATCGACAACTTGGACACTTGGAAAAGTCATTTTTCCGGTTACCATTCTCGTTAGTATCTTGCAGCATACACCTGTGATGGATTGGATTATACAATTCATCCGTCCATTTATGGGTCTGTTTGGTCTTTCAGGGGAAGCGGCCATTCCGCTTGTTTTAGGAAATATGCTGAACTTGTATGCGGGTATTGCAGGCATCTTGACATTAGAGCTGCCTGTGAAGGAAGTGTTCATTTTAGCGGTCATGCTCTCTTTTTGTCACAACTTGATCATCGAATCAACAGTGGCGGCGAAGGTTGGGCTGCGGGTGTCTGTCATTTTGCTAGTCAGAATCAGTCTTGCCGTCGTGTCAGCAATTGTCATTCACCTCGTTTGGCAGGGAGGCGAGGAGCCGGCGCAATATGGTTTGCTGACAGCTGCTCAGTCGGCTGATGTGCCTTCTAGCTGGTATATGATCGTACTTCTTGCTTTACAGAAAGCTGTTCTTGGTGTGCTGCAGCTGGCTTGTATTGTCATTCCTCTCATGATCATCATTCAATTCATGAGAGACTTAGGGTGGCTCCATACGCTGTCTAAGTGGCTGTCTCCTTTTACGAGAATGCTTGGAATGAAAGAAAATACGTCTATGACGATGGTGGCTGGTTTGACCATTGGTCTTGCCTACGGGGCAGGCGTCATGATGAAAGCAGTGGAAGAGGACGGTGTCAGCAAAAAGGATTTAACGCTTGCTTTCATTTTCCTTGTGGCGTGTCATGCGGTGGTCGAAGATACACTGATTTTCATTCCTTTAGGTATTCCAGTCTGGCCGCTTCTTCTTATTCGCCTTATTTCTGCTATTTTATTGACAGCTGCCATCAGCTATATTTGGCGGAGGCGGGAACATGCAGCTGTTAGAAAGGAAGCTATATGAACCAATCAACTATTAACACAGTGCTATTTGATTTAGATGGCACATTAATCAATACAAATGAATTAATTATTGCTTCATTTCAGCATACGCTTGATCATTATTACCCTGGTCAATACAGCCGTGAGGATATCCTTCATTTCATTGGTCCATCATTATTTGATACATTCTCTGCAATGGATCCGAATCTGACAGATGACATGATCCAGATGTATCGAACGTTTAATCATGAACAGCATGACCTGCTTGTGACGGAGTACGAGACGGTGTTAGACACGTTGAAAATCCTCCAGGATCGAGGGTTTAAGCTTGGTATTGTTACAACAAAAATCCGTGATACGGTCTTAATGGGATTAAAGCTGACTGGATTGGAGCCATTTTTTGAGGTCATTGTCACACTTGATGATGTACAAAATGAAAAGCCGCATCCAGAACCAGTTCAACTGGCATTATCCAAGCTCGGCAGTGATCCGCATGAGGCGATCATGGTTGGTGATAATTATCACGACATTTTATCTGGTCAAGCGGCAGGGACGAAAACAGCAGGTGTTGCTTGGTCTATTAAGGGAGAAGAAGCCCTGTTAAAGCATCGCCCAGATTATATGCTGCAGAAAATGAGTGATCTCTTGGCGATTGTTGGAGCTGATTAAGTTGAGAAAAACAGATCGTTATCCTGTCAAAGGGGTCAATTCGCTTAGACAAGTCTATCGGACGGTCCCCTTTCTCAAGGTTGTGAAAAACTTTATCTTTATTCAAATGGCAAGGTATACGCCTTTTATGGGAATGAAAAATTGGATTTATCGCACCTTCCTTCGGATGAAAGTCGGGGAGGATACGGCGTTTGCTTTAATGGTGATGGTCGATCTCATGTTTCCTGAGAAAATCACTGTCGGCCGAAATAGTGTGATTGGTTATAACACAACCATTCTGTCCCATGAGTATTTGATTAAAGAGTATAGGCTTGGGGAAGTCTATATTGGTGATGAAGTGTTAATTGGGGCAAATTCAACGATTCTACCTGGAGTGACAATTGGTGATGGTGCGATTGTATCGGCAGGAACTCTTGTGAACAAAGATGTTCCGGCAGGCTCCTTTGTTGGAGGAAATCCAATGCGGATGATTTATACGAAAGAGGAAATGGAAGCACGTCAATCTACGTCTGCTGAGTAGCTCGGCAGACTTTTTTGTTGAAATTCTAATATGGTGTAACTATAATGATTACAACAGAGGTGAGAAAACATGAAAATCAGCAGCAGATTTACTGTCGCTGTCCATATTCTGGCCTTGCTATCACTTGAAAAAGGTTCTTTACAGACATCGGAGGATATCGCAGGAAGTGTCAATACAAATCCAGTGGTGATTCGCCGTATCATGAGTAAGCTCAAAAAAGCAGGCCTAATCTCAACGAGTCTTGGCAAAGGCGGTTCTCAATTGAATCGCAGTGAAGATGACATGACACTGCTCGATGTGTATAAAGCGGTTGAAGTTGTGGATGAGGGAGAGTTGTTTCAAATTCATGAAAGCCCAAACCCTGACTGTCCGATCGGTGCAAATATTCAAGCTGTACTAGAATTAATTTTGTGCCGTGCTCAAAGTGCGATGGAGCAAGTGCTTGCTGAGATCAAATTAAGTGAACTAACGCAGGTTTTAATCAAAAAAATTGGATGATCTATTCAATTTTTTTTACCTCTGTTGTAACTGTCGCGGTTACATCTTAAGTGATCAAAATAACAATATATTGTAGGAGGAATTTACATGAACATTGGAATCATTGGCGCAACAGGTAAAGCAGGACAACACATTTTAAAAGAAGCTCAATCGAGAGGGCACGAAGTAACGGCAATCGTTCGAGATGCACAAAAAGTGACCAATTCATCAGCAGCTGTTTTAGAAAAGGATGTTTTTCACTTAGAGGCAGGAGACGTCAAAGGTTTTGATGTGATCGTAAACGCATTTGGTGCGCCAGCAGGACAAGAGCACCTTCATGTAGAAGCAGGGAAAAAACTCATTCATCTCTTGAAAGAGACACCAGAAACGCGTTTAATCGTTGTGGGAGGTGCTGGAAGTTTATTTGTAGATGAGGCCAAAACAACTAGACTGATGGACACACCGGAGTTTCCAAAGGAATACTTTGCTACTGCTTCACACCAAGGAGAAAATTTAATAGATCTTCAAAAGACCGAAGGATTAAAATGGACATTTTTAAGTCCAGCAGCCTTCTTTAATCCAGCAGGCAAACGGACAGGTGCTTATGTGAAAGGCAAAGACCATCTTATCGTCAATTCAAAGGGTGACAGCTATGTGAGTTATGCTGACTACGCCGTTGCACTTGTCGATGAGATAGAAAAAGCTGCTCATGTTGGAGAACGATTTACTGTGGTTTCTGAAGCAGAATAAGTAGAATAACATGCGTTTCATTGTCGCTAAAAAACGATGAGTGAGGAGTCTGTCTTATGAATGATCAAGAAAAATCTTTCATCTATGTATGGGATGCGTATTGTGGCTGGTGTTATGGATTTTCCAACAGCATCCGTGCTTTACACGAAAATCACCCTGAGATACCACTGACACTTGTATCGGGCGGTTTATTTGTAGGAGAGCGTCGTCTACCGATAAAGAATTATCCACACATTTCAGAAGCAAATGAGCGTATCAGTCAGCTGAAAGGTGTCGAATTTGGAGACCGTTACGAAGAGTTGCTAGAAAACGGAACATTCATTTTAGACTCTGAGGCTGCTGCAATTGGATTTTCTGCATTAAGATCCATCGCACCAGAGCGTGCATTGTATTTGGCTTCATCTATGCAAAAGGCCTTTTATCAAGACGGAAAAAGCCTAAATGATGAAGAAACTTATAGAGATATCGCTATGAAACACCAACTTGACCCTGATGTATTAGTTGAACGAATGAAGGAGACAGAAACGATCAATGATGCGTATGCCGATTTTGCAAAGGTTCAGCAATTGAACGTGAATGGCTATCCTACACTTTTACTAAAAAAAGGGGATGAATACATCAGCCTTGGTGGAGGTGCGATGACGGCTGAAAAGCTTGAAGACCGTCTGAAGGAAATACTAACAAAATAAATCATTCAAAAACATCCTCCATTCGTATGGAGGATGTTTTTGATGCATGTGTGAATTCTCTTCAATGGGAGAAGTGGTTTATGCTTTAATGATAATCGCCTGGCTGCCCATCTGTTTCCAAGAATCCTCAAACTGTTCACGATCGACTTTTTGATTCTTCTCTCCGTAGGGGTTATTTAAGTAGACGTGATCTTTGTCGTAGCCAGTGATGACCACGCTGTGCATATTAAAGCTGATATCTATTTTCCCATTTGGTGTATTCCATGTTTCAATGTTATCTGTTTTGGCAAAGGTCGAAGTGGTAATGACCCAGACAGGATAACCTTTTTCAAGTGATTGATAGATGGCCTTTTTGACTGGCTTGCCGGTTAAGTCAACGGCTTGATTACCTACATATTTTTTCGCAAGCTGATAAATGGGTTCGTGGTACACACCAAGACCTGGCCCATTCTCCATATCGCCTACAAACCCGTCATGAGGGTCTCCTTTTAAGCCATTCTCATAATTGAGCGGGACACGCTTAATCTCGTTTGCCAATGCGTTTTTCGTTATATGCTCATAGCCGCTGTAATGAAGAAGCATGGCTAAGCTCGTGACTTCGCATCCGTTATAAAGCTTTGGTGCATCCATTTGATTAAAGAGGATGACGTCCATGGCTTTTTTATTTCCTTTTAAACTAGAATGTGTTGTTTCTGTTTTTTTCGTAGAACGTGTTTCTTCTGCTGCTAGTGCGGTATCATTTTCTTTTTCTTTGGCTTCTTGCGGTGACGTTGTTTTTTTGACTTGGTCGAATTGTGAAATGAAAATAAAGCCGAAATAAACAAGACATGCGCACAACAAAGTTAAGATTAATGTCTGGATGAATTTCACTGTAATCTCCTGTGTTATTCAATATTTTTAAGTATTATAGCATGTTCCTTAAGTAAAGAGATCAAAAAGGATTAGGTGTCATTTTAATGTAATATATGAACAAATGATTAAGGAAAAAAAGGGGAAAATAAAAATGATTGATTTAATCACTTTATTTTGTTAGCATATTATCATATTAGCGAACTAAAGGATTCGGAATTTTTTGTTTTAATGTGTTGGAGGTGCGGAAGAACATGTTCATGTTTGAAAAACCATATGGTATGCGAGATTCATTACCAGGATTGTATGAGACGAAGAAAAGAGTTAGGCATTCTTTAACAGAGGTCATGAATGGTTGGGGTTATCGTTTAATGGAAACGCCAACGCTTGAATTTTACGATACAGTCGGTGTTCAATCGGCGATTACAGATACGCAGCTGTTTAAGCTTCTTGATCAAAATGGTCAAACCCTTGTGCTTAGACCTGATATGACGGGACCAATTGCGAGAGTGGCGGCTTCAAAGCTTCACGAACAGGCGTATCCGCTTCGAGTCGGTTATGCAGCCAACGTGTTTCGGGCACAGGAAAGAGAAGGCGGAAGACCTTCTGAATTTGAGCAGGTCGGTATTGAATTGATCGGTGATGGTTCGATTAGTGCAGATGCTGAAGTCATAGCGCTTGTCGTGTTTGCATTAAAAAATGCTGGACTTCAATCCTTCAAAATTGCGATCGGGCATGTGGCTTTGGCAGAGACCTTGTTTTTAGATGTACTAGGGAATACAGAGCGGGCGAACGTATTGCGCCGATTTTTATATGAAAAGAATTATGTGGGATATAGGCAGCATGTTAAACAATTGCCGCTCTCATCCATCGACAAAACAAGGCTGCTCCAGCTTTTAGAGCTGCGCGGCGGTCAAGAAGTGACCCAGCAGGCTGAAGAAATTGTGGTGTCACAAGAGGGCAAAGAAGTGCTTGCGGAGTTAAAGGCGCTGTGGGAGACACTTGAAGATTACGGCTGTACAGAATATATCCGTTTGGATTTAAGCATGGTCAGTCATATGAGCTACTATACGGGGATTTTGTTTGAAGTATTTGCAGATCATGTTGGGTCTGTGATCGGAAGTGGAGGAAGGTATGATCAATTGCTTGCTCACTTTGATGCACCCGCACCCGCTACAGGCTTCGGACTTCGATTAGACCGTCTTCTTGAGGCGCTCGACGCAAAAGAAATAAATGAGCCCCAAGAGGCTGTGATTTTTAGTAAAGAACAGCGGCTTGAAGCATTTGATTTTGCAGAAAAAGAGCGGACAAAGGGCAAAAGGATTGTTCTCCAAGACTTAGCAGGTATTGAAAATATCGATGCCATGACCAAGGCATTTGAGCAAGTGACTTATTTTATCGGCGCTAGAAAGGAAGAGCAAAATGGGTAAAGTGTTGACAATGGCAATGCCAAAGGGGCGGATATTTGAAGAAGCAGCAGGGCTATTAAGACAGGCTGGATATCAACTGCCGGAGGAATTCGAAGATTCAAGAAAATTAATCATTGATGTACCGGAAGAAAATCTCCGCTTTATTTTAGCGAAGCCAATGGATGTGACGACATATGTAGAGCACGGTGTAGCAGATGTGGGCATTGCAGGGAAAGACGTCATGCTTGAAGAAGCACGGGATGTGTACGAAGTGCTCGATTTAAACATTAGCAAATGTCATTTAGCTGTAGCGGGGTTGCCGGGAGCCAGCTGGGGCGGTGTCGCACCGCGTGTGGCTACAAAGTACCCAAATGTCGCTTCTTCTTATTTTAGAGAACAAGGTGAGCAGGTGGAGATCATTAAGCTAAATGGTTCCATTGAATTAGCACCGCTCATCGGACTTGCCGATCGAATTGTTGACATTGTCTCCACCGGTCAAACACTTAAGGAAAATGGACTTGTCGAAACGGAACATATTTGTGACATTACGTCACGTTTTATTGTCAATCCTGTGAGCTATCGAATGAAGGATGCGGTAATCGATGAAATGGCGCAGCGTCTGGCAAGAATCATCGAAGGAGAAGGGGAGGAAACATCATGAACATCACCTACATACAAGAAGGTGAGACAGACACTCTCTCACTCAAGCGTTCTCTAGATACAGGAACGGAAGAGCAGCGATTGGCTGTTCAGCGAATAATCGAAGAAGTGAGAAAAAATGGTGACGAAGCGGTACGGTCTTTCACGAAGCAATTTGACGGTGTCTCTATTGAACAACCACTTGTGACGGAGGATGAAAAGACAAAAGCCTACGAACGTTTGGACCCGGAGATGATCCAAATCATCCAAACGGCGATCCGGAATATTCGAACATACCACGAGCGTCAGCTAACCTCCTCTTGGTTTTATCACCAAAAGGACGGCTCAATGCTAGGTCAGAAAGTAACACCGCTCGATGCGGTCGGTGTATATGTCCCAGGCGGAACGGCCGCCTATCCATCATCTGTTTTAATGAATGTGATCCCGGCACTTGTTGCCGGCGTTGAGCGAATTGTCCTTGTGACACCGCCAGGAAAAGACGGTCGTCTGTCTGACGCTGTACTAGTAGCAGCGAAGGAGCTGGGCATTTCAGAAATGTACAAAATGGGTGGTGCTCAGGCGATAGCTGCTCTTGCATATGGAACGGACAGTATCCAGCCTGTTGATAAAATCACCGGTCCAGGAAACATTTATGTAGCACTTGCCAAACGGGAAGTATTTGGTCAAGTAGACATTGATATGATTGCGGGCCCAAGTGAAATTGCTGTCTTAGCAGATGAAACGGCAACTGCACATGAGGTGGCAGCTGATTTGCTTTCACAGGCAGAGCATGATGCGTTGGCATCTAGTATTTTGGTGACACCATCTAAAGGATTGGCTGAAGCAGTGCAAGCAGAGGTGCAAGCGCAGCTGGATACTTTGCCAAGGAAATCAATTGCAGCACAATCCATTCAAGACCATGGCCATATTTACGTGACAGAATCCTTGGATCGTGCAGTTGATATCGTGAACCAGTTAGCCCCAGAGCATTTAGAAGTGCTGACGGCGTATCCAGCATCACTACTTGGTCAAATCAAGCATGCTGGAGCGATTTTCTTAGGGCGTTACAGCCCAGAGCCGGTAGGGGATTACTTCGCAGGACCGAACCATGTGCTGCCAACAAACGGGACAGCAAGATTCTCCAGTCCGCTTGGCGTCACGGATTTCCAAAAGAAAACGAGCATCATTTCATATAGCAAAGAAGCTTTTGAAACACATAGCGAAAGCATTGCAGCTTTTGCAAGATTAGAAGGGCTTGAAGCACATGCAAGATCGATTGAAGCGAGAAAGCGGGAGGAATCAAAATGAGACAGGCGGAAACAGCGAGACAGACAAATGAAACGAACATTTCGTTAGCGCTAGAGATTGATGGTGAAGGAAAAGCAGATATTCAAACAGATGTCCCTTTTATGACGCATATGCTCGACTTATTCACGAAGCACGGGCACTTTAACTTAACTGTAGATGCAAAAGGAGACACAGATGTCGATGATCACCACACAACAGAAGATATTGGCATCGTGCTTGGGCAGATGTTTAAAGAAGCGCTCGGTGATAAGAAAGGAATTAAGCGCTACGGCTCTAGTTTTGTTCCAATGGATGAAACACTCGCCCAAGTCGTCGTGGATTTAAGCAATCGTCCTCATTTGGAAATGAGAGCCGATTTCCCTAGTCAGAAGGTCGGCACCTTTGATACGGAGCTGGTTCATGAGTTTCTTTGGAAATTTGCCCTTGAAGCACGAATCAATCTTCATGTGATCGTTCACTATGGAACCAATACCCACCATATGATTGAAGCCATTTTTAAAGCGATGGCACGCGCCTTAGATGAAGCAACAACCATTGATCCGCGTGTGAAAGGGATTCCGTCGACAAAGGGGATGCTCTAATGATTGGCGTCATTGACTATGGAATGGGAAATTTGTTTAGCGTATCAAAAGCACTGGAACGAGCAGGGGCTTCTTATATCGTGTCTTCTGAAGTAGAGGAGCTGAAAAAGGCAGATGCGTACATTTTGCCAGGCGTCGGTTCGTTTCGTGATGCGATGCAGCTGTTAAGACAGACAGGACTTGAGGCGTTTATCCACCAAGTCGTGCAGGAAGGAAAGCTGTTATTTGGCATTTGCCTTGGCATGCAGTTGTTGTTTGAAGAAAGTGAAGAAGCAGGAAAAACAAAAGGGTTAGGCCTTTTAAAAGGACGTGTCGTTCTTTTGAAGGATCGTGATCAGGATGGACAAAGGCTGAAGGTGCCTCATATGGGCTGGAATGAGCTCACATTTCATCAGCCGTCACCATTATTTGACGGTGTGCCGGAAGGATTTGCATACTTTGTTCACTCTTATTATGTGAGCGGCATGAATCCAGAAGATCTATTGGCAAGTGCGCCCTATGGCGTTCAAGTACCTGCCATTGTTGGAAAGGGGAATGTGTTTGGCACGCAGTTTCACCCTGAAAAAAGCAGTACAACAGGAATGGCACTGCTGAAACAGTTTATTCAATTAGCAAACGAACAGAGGGTGAGCAAATGAGTGATTTTACATTATATCCAGCAATTGATATGAGAAATGGCAAATGTGTACGACTTGTGCAAGGAGACTATGACCAAGAAACCATTTATGGAGATTCACCGTTAGACATGGCGAGACGGTTTGCAAATGAAGGAGCGAAATGGATACATCTCGTTGATTTAGATGGCGCAAAAGCAGGAAAACGCGTGAATCACGAGCATGTGCTGGCGATTGCTTCCTCATTAGATGTGAATGTCCAAATTGGCGGCGGCATTCGGACAGATGAAGATGTTGCATTTTATTTAAACAATGGCGTATCGAGAGTCATTCTTGGCAGTTCAGCGGTGTCAAACCCGGTTTTTGTGAAAAAAATGCTGGCGCAATATGGAGAGAAAATTGCCATTGGCATTGATGCACGAAACGGTTTTGTATCGACTGAAGGGTGGCTTGAAACGTCGGAAGTGAAGGCGGAGGAACTCGGTAAGGAACTGGCAAAGGAAGGCGCAGAGGTCTTTATTTTCACTGATATTCAAATGGATGGCATGCTGTCTGGTCCAAATGTGGAAAGTACGGTTCGATTAGCAGAAGCAACTGGCAAACAAGTCATTGCCTCAGGTGGTGTCAGTGCAGTGAGTGATCTGCAAAAGCTGTCAGCACAAAAGCAGACAGGTGTGTCTGGTGCAATCATTGGCAAGGCGCTGTACACAAAGCAATTTACTTTAGCTGAAGCGTTTGAAGGGCTTGACAGCATATGATGACAAAACGAATCATTCCATGTCTTGATGTAAAGGAAGGGCGTGTGGTCAAAGGGATCCAATTTCTAGGGTTGAAGGATGCTGGTGATCCGGTCGAATTAGCGCAGATCTATGACGAGGAAGGTGCGGATGAACTCGTCTTTCTTGATATATCTGCCTCTCATGAAGGCCGAAAAACAATGGTGGATGTGGTCAAACAAGTGGCATCCACTCTCGCTATCCCATTCACGGTGGGCGGCGGGATTAACCACCTTGATGATATGAAGCGTATATTAAGAGCGGGGGCAGACAAGGTATCTGTGAACACAGCGGCTGTTTTAAGACCGGAGCTAATAACAGAAGGAGCCGACTTTTTTGGTTCACAGTGCATAGTTGTTGCGATTGACGCGAAATACGATGAAGAGAAACAAGCATACATGGTCTATACGCACGGAGGACGCCGTCAAACGGATTTAGAAGTGAGTGACTGGGCGAAAGAAGCCGTGCGAAGAGGAGCAGGCGAGATCTTGCTGACTAGCATGGATGCCGATGGTGAGAAAACGGGCTTTGAGCATCGTTTGACGAGGCTTGTATCAGAAGCAGTCACAGTGCCAGTTATTGCTTCAGGAGGTGCTGGCAATGCGCAGCATATGCTGGAGGCTTTTACAAAAGGTGAAGCTGATGCCGCACTCGCAGCCTCTATTTTCCATTATAAAGAAACCTCCATTCAAGAAGTGAAGACATATTTGAGAGAACACGGGGTGAAGGTAAGATGAAACAGGCAAACGAATTAACCTTTAATGATGCAGGTCTCATTCCTGCCATTGTACAGGATGCTCAAAGCAAGGAAGTTCTTACTTTGGCGTATATGAATCAAGAATCCTATGAAAAAACATTAGAGACAGGGGAAACATGGTTTTTTAGCCGGTCGAGAAATGAGCTTTGGCACAAAGGAGCCACATCTGGACACACCCAGCGTGTTACATCTATTCACTATGACTGTGATCAAGATGCCCTGCTTGTTCTAGTGACACCAAGCGGCCCAGCCTGCCATACAGGCAGCTATAGCTGTTTTTCAGAAGATTGCGTGAAACAGCAAAGGGGAGAACAAGACCGCTTTGCCATTTTAAATGAACTGGAACAGGTCATTGCGAAACGGCAGATGGAAATGCCAGAAGGAGCTTATACGACCTATCTTTTTGAAAAAGGAGTCGACAAAATCCTGAAAAAGGTAGGGGAAGAAGCTTCTGAAGTGATCATTGCGGCGAAGAACCGTGATCAAGAAGAATTGAAATGGGAAACAGCAGATCTCCTGTATCACCTTCTTGTGTTATTACGTGAACAGCAGCTGCCTCTTGATGATGTATTAAAGGTATTGAAAAAGCGCCATCAAGGGGAATGAAAAGCTGGGGGTATCCCCGGCTTTTTGCTTTTAAATGAAAAACAAATCCTTCCTTTCCTTTTGTTCTATGTGACGACTCATGAAGTATGTTATACTACACACGGTACACTGTTCGAAATGGAGGGTATCGGTGAGTAAATACACTTCTCAAAATAATCACACACAAGTCGTCCAGCTATTCCAAGATGGGCATTACTTTTTTCATAAAGGTCTAAAAGCATATAGAGAAAGAAATCTGTCTAGGGCAAGTAAGCTGATACAGCGGGCCATCGTACTTGAGCCTGAAAATGTAGAAATGCTGTCGCAGCTTGCCATTATTTATACTGAAATGGGTCATTACCAACAATCAAATGAACTGCTTGATTTTATCCTTGAACACTTGGATGAGAATATGTCAGAGTGTCACTACTTTAAAGCCAATAATTATGCGAATCTCGGTTTGTTTCAAGAGGCATATAGATGCGCCACTGCTTATGCTGCGCTGGAAGAAGACGGGGAATTTGCAGATGAAAATGACGATCTCCTCGATCTGCTTGATATGAGTGACGATGTTGATGAAGATTTCCCTTATGATCAGGATGATCTGATTGTAAAGCAGGATCAAGCCAACCATTTGCTAGAAAGCGGCAGGCTGGATGAAGCAATCGAGATGCTGGAACAGATGATTGTTGAGTATCCAGAGTTTTGGTCAGCGTATAATAATCTCGCTTTGGCCTATTTTTATTCTGGCCAAATCGATCAGGCAAAAGAAATGTTGAACCGGGTCCTTCATGAAAATCCCGGTAATCTGCATGCCCTTTGTAATCAGCTTGTTTTCTATCATTATGAAAAAGAAGAAGAAAAGGTCAATCTGTTAGCGAAGCAATTAACGCACGTGTATCCAATATTAAGTGAACAGCGTTATAAGCTTGGCGCGACATTTGCCCTTGTTGGAGAATTTGAATGGGCATTTAAATGGCTTTATTCTTTGTATAAAACAGGTTTCCAAGGTGATAGTACGTTTTTATACTGGCTGGCAAGTGCAGCCTATTATACGGGCCACAAAACGCTGGCGCAAACCGTCTGGGATAAGATGGTGGAAGAAGATATTGATGCAGATGAAATCAAGCCGTGGCAAGATAAACCAGAGGAGTCTGAGCCAATGGTTTCAATTGAGGAACGACTCACTGCCTACTATGTCAGCAAACAAAAAGGTGAACGTGACGTCTTGCAATCTGTTCTTGATTCCCGCGCTGCGAAAACGGCCTTTGAACAGCAGTTTATTGAGTTACTTTTATATGAAGATCAAATGGAAGAACGATCGTTTTCAGAAGATGCGGTCTTCGCAAAACAGGCGGCATCTGCTTTGGAAGAAGCGGTGCAGCCTGATAGCCACATGCCATATTTTTGGTTATTCCATATTATTCAGCAAGCACGCGCTTCAGGCGTAGAGAAGAAAAATGCCATTGCATGGGCAGCAGCTTCTTATTATCTATGGATGAATGAACAAGAAGAATCAGCTGTCAGCAAAAAAGAGATCGCAGCTTCTTTTCAGATCAGCGTTCAAACGCTGTCAAAATATGAGAATATTATTTGTGCGTTCATGGTTTGAATAGGTAAATAGATTCAGATAACAGCAGCATGGCCGAAAAGGTCATGCTTTTTTCTTGGATAAAAAGGTGGGATTTGCTAGGATTTGGCGAAGTATGACAATCTCGACATCTATTTGAAACATAAATGTAATAAAAATATTAGCTCATTTTGTCGATGTGTCATGTATAATGAAACTCGTGGATTAAAACAAAGACATATATTTAAATATTTTACTATACATAATGCAACACCTAGTGATAGAAACAATCTGGTCAACATCTGACTGAATCATCAGAGAGAAAGACACAGGAAGCACAGATTGGTCGCAGAGAATTTGCTGCTTTCTCATGTCGCTTGGGAAATTGTCAAAGGAGGAACTATACGTGAAAAAGTTTATTACTTTCGGTTTAGCTTCGGTGATTGGAGCGAGCGGTTTATTTATTCCATTTACTCATGAAGCAAATGCACAGAACTTTGAACAAAAGAAACAAGAACTAGACAGCAAGCAGTCAGAGGTAAACAAGAATCTTCAAAAGAAAAAAGAAGAGCTTTCAAAGCTTGAGGCAAAACAAGAGGCACTTGCGCTAAAGCTAAAAGAAATTGACGAAAAAGCTTTAAAAACAAGTGATCAAATCGAAGAAAAACAAAAAGAAAACGAAAAAACAAAAAAAGAAATCAAAGCACTGAAAAAAGAAATTGCTGATACAGAAAAACGTATCGAAGAAAGAAACGAATTCTTGAAAAAGCGTGTACGTGCGCTTCAAGAAAGCGGTGGTTCTACGAAATACATAGATGTATTACTAGGAGCAAAAAGCTTTAGCGATTTCATCAGCCGTGCAGGTGCTGTATCTACATTAATCAACGCAGACAGCGAAATCATTAAAGAACAAGAAAGAGACAAAGCAGAATTACAAAAGTCTGAAAACGAATTAAATACAAAGCTTGAAGATGTTCAAAAGACGCTTGCAAAGCTTGAAACACTTCAAACAGACTTAAATAAACAGCTTGATGAGAAAGACAAGCTATTCAAGCAAGTGAAAAAGCAAAAAGGAAGTGCTTCTTCTCAAATCAGCGAGTTAAACACTGAGGCAAACAGCATTGCATCTGAAAAAGACGCAACAATCGCTGCTCAAAAACAAGCTGAAAAAGAAGCAAGAGAAGCTGCTCAAAAAGCAAAAGAAGAAAAAGCACAAAAACAACAGCAGCGTCAAGCTAGTGTTCAAGCAGAAGACAACAGCTCTAATAACGACAGCGGTTCTTCTTCAAATAACAGTGGATCTTCAAATAACAATAGCAGCAGTTCACCAAGCAAAAAGCCATCTTCTGGCGGTGGATCACCTGTCAGCAATAACGTAGGCGGAATCGAAGGTGCGATCAGCACAGGTTCTACCATTGTAGGACAATCTCCATATAAATGGGGCGGCGGCAGATCACAAGCCGATATTGACGCACGTCGTTTTGACTGTTCTTCATTCGTTCGCTGGGCATTTGCATCAGCAGGCATCAACCTTGGACCAGTTGGCGGTACAACAACAGATACGCTTGTAGGTAAAGGAAGAGCTGTAAGTGCATCTGACATGAAACGTGGAGACCTTGTGTTCTTTGATACGTATAAAGTAAATGGACACGTTGGTATTTACTTAGGAAACGGTACATTCTTGAACGATAACAGCTCTCGCGGTGTTTCAGTTGACTCTATGAGCAACGTTTACTGGAAAAAAGCATTCAAAGGCGTTGTAAGAAGAGTCGTTGAATAAATCATTACTCACTATATAACCGTAAACAGGCTTCCTTAAACAGCAGTTTAAGGAAGCTTTTTCTTTTTTTGAAGATATGAGCAAATGATTCGCTTATTATCCGCAGATTTAATAGGATATGGGTAAGGAATAAAAGCTAAGAGTGGAAATGATGCTCTCTGTCATGAATGGAAGCATCACCCAAGGGCATTCTAATAAGAAATGCTAGCAGCAATTGAAGAGGGAGTGACAGTTGTGTCAGAAGAAAAAATCTACGATACGATCATCATTGGAGCGGGTCCTGCCGGAATGACAGCCGCTGTTTATACATCACGGGGAAATCTTTCAACACTGATGATTGAAAGAGGAATTCCAGGCGGCCAAATGGCGAATACGGAAGATGTCGAGAACTATCCGGGCTTTGAAAGCATCTTAGGACCGGAACTTTCAAATAAAATGTTTGAGCATGCAAAGAAATTCGGTGCCGAGTATGCGTATGGCGATATTAAAGAAATTGTAGATGGTGAAGAGTACAAAATCGTCAAAGCTGGTTCCAAAGAATACAAAGGACGCTCTGTCATTATTGCGGCAGGTGCTGAATACAAAAAAATCGGTGCACCAGGCGAAAAAGAACTTGGCGGCCGCGGCGTATCATACTGCGCGGTATGTGACGGTGCCTTCTTTAAAAACAAAGAGCTTGTCGTGATTGGCGGAGGAGATTCAGCAGTAGAAGAGGGTGTTTACCTCACTCGCTTTGCGTCTAAAGTCACTATTGTCCATAGACGCGACAAACTGCGTGCCCAAAGCATCTTACAAGCACGTGCATTTGATAATGAAAAAATCGACTTTATGTGGAACAAAACCGTCAAAGAAATCAATGAAGAGAACGGGAAAGTCGGCAGTGTGACATTAATTGATACCGTGACAGGTGAGGAAGAAGACTTCAAAACAGATGGCGTCTTTATCTACATCGGTATGCTGCCGCTGTCTAAACCATTTGAAAATCTAGGGATTACAAATGCAGAGGGCTACATTGAGACGAACGAAAGAATGGAAACAAAAGTTGAAGGAATCTTCGCCGCTGGTGACATTCGTGAGAAAACCCTTCGTCAAATCGTCACAGCAACAGGTGATGGAAGTATTGCAGCACAGAGTGCACAGCATTATGTAGAAGAGCTTGCTGAAAAGCTAAAAGCAATGAAATAAACAGCTGTCGTAAATCCTTAATATTGCGTCACGGGCTTTTAACTGGAATGTAACACGGGTGAAACAATTATCCGTTATGATGAAACTAGTAATTGACCCCCTTTTATAAGGAATACATGTTTGGCACGGATGTGAATCCGTGTCCTTTTTTTTGCTTAAAATCAGAAATTCACGAGATGTTCACAAATGACGCATGGAGAACCGTTAGATGTTGTAAAATAAAGAATAGAGAAAGTGCCCGTCACCATATTCATACGAAAACCTGTCTGTTTTCAGTGAAGAACGGGCATGTTCATTGTGGGAGTCATGATGAACCTGTATAATAAGAAAAAGACATAAAAGAGTAGGTGACAGCTGATGCAACGAGTAACCAATTGTGTGCTGCATCACGATGATCAAGTTCTCTTGCTGCAAAAGCCAAGACGAGGCTGGTGGGTAGCACCTGGCGGCAAAATGGAGAGCGGAGAATCGGTCAAGGATTCAGTCGTTCGAGAATTTAGAGAAGAAACAGGCATTTATATTTTAAATCCGCAGCTAAAAGGCGTGTTTACCTTTATCATAAAAGAAGGCGATCAAATCGTTCAAGAGTGGATGATGTTCACCTTTATGGCAGATTCCTTTACAGGAAAAAACGTATCAGAGTCGGAGGAAGGCATTTTAAAATGGCATGATGTAAAAGATGTGCCTAGCTTGCCGATGGCTCCAGGAGATTCCCATATTCTTGACTTCATGTTGAAAGGGAAAGGACTTCTCCACGGCACTTTTACGTATACACCAGATTTTGAGCTGATTGCTTATCGATTAGATCCTCAAGGAGACTAATAAATGAACCGTTTTCATAAAGAAGGAGAGGGAGCAGGCATGAATACGCACAAACAAGATGATATTCAGCTTGTGATTATTACAGGGATGTCAGGTGCGGGGAAAACCGTTGCCATCCAAAGCTTTGAAGACTTAGGTTACTTTTGTGTGGATAACTTACCGCCATCACTTTTACCGAAGTTTCTAGAGCTCATGAAGGAATCCAATTCAAAGATGAGCAAGGTGGCCCTTGTGATGGATTTGCGCGGACGCGAATTCTTTGATAGCTTAATTGCTGCCTTAGATGAGATGAGTGATATCGGCTGGATCACACCAAGGATTCTATTTTTAGATGCAAACGATAAGGTGCTAGTCTCAAGATATAAAGAAACGAGACGTTCTCATCCCCTTGCGACAACAGGTTTGCCGCTCGAAGGAATTGAGATGGAACGCGATCTGTTAGAAGAGTTAAAAGGCCGGGCTCAAATGATTTTTGATACATCGGATTTAAAACCCAAACAGCTTCGAGAAAAAATTGTTGCACACTTTGCCACGAGCCAAGGGCAGGTGTTTACAGTGAATGTGATGTCCTTCGGTTTTAAATACGGTCTGCCGATTGATGCTGATCTTGTATTTGATGTGAGATTTCTGCCGAATCCTTACTATATTGAGAGCATGCGTCCACAGACTGGAAACGATGAAGAAGTACGCTCCTATGTCATGAAGTGGAGTGAAACGCAAAAGTTCACAGAGAAATTAATCGACCTTCTCAGCTTTATGCTACCGTCCTATAAACGAGAAGGGAAAAGTCAGCTGGTGATCGCCATTGGCTGTACAGGCGGACAGCACCGATCAGTGACGCTAGCGAACTACTTATCGGAGTATTTTAAAAATGACTACTATACTCATGTCACTCACCGGGACATTGAAAAGAGAAGCAGAAAATAGATGACGACACTACCAAAGGTTGTCATTCTTGGCGGAGGCACTGGCTTATCTGTTTTACTTAGAGGATTAAAGACAAAGCCAGTGGACATTACCGCCATTGTGACGGTAGCTGATGATGGAGGCAGCTCAGGCAGACTGCGACATGATTTGAATATTCCGCCTCCAGGCGATATTCGAAATGTACTTGCGGCACTCTCTGATGTCGAACCGCTTGTAGAAGATTTATTTCAGCACCGTTTTAATAAAGGGAATGACTTAACAGGCCACTCTCTCGGCAACCTCATTCTTGCGGCTATGACGAATATAACCGGTGATTTTTTTCATGCCGTCACAGAAATGAGCAAGGTCTTAAATGTGAGAGGAAAAGTATTGCCAGCAGCGAATTCAAGTGTTGTTCTTCATGCTGAATTAGAAAATGGGCAAGTGGTAACAGGAGAATCAAAAATCCCAACCTATGGTGAGCGAATTAAACGAGTGTTCCTCACACCCGATACGATTGAGCCGCTCCCAGAATCGATTCAAGTCATTCGTGAAGCCGACTTGATCGTCCTTGGACCTGGCAGCTTGTATACAAGTATCTTGCCAAACTTGCTTGTACCGCATATTGGCGAAGAAGTGATTCGTTCTAAGGCGAAAAAAGTCTATATTTGCAATGTCATGACACAGCCGGGGGAAACGCTTTCCTACAGTGCAGCTGATCATGTGCAGGCATTAAACGATCATATGGACCGACCATTTATCGATACGATATTTGTGAACAATAAAGAAATTCCAGAAGAAATCAAAGCAAAATATGCAGAAGAACAGGCGCAGCCTGTACAGTTCGACACAGATGTACTCAAAGCCATGGGACTAGAAGTCATCCCTGGGGAAATCATTACATATGACCAGCATGTGATTCGTCATGATACGCTGAAAGTAGCCGCGCTGCTTGTCGATCTGCTGCATCAGAAAAAATAGGAATGGGGGTGGCAAGGATGTCATTTGCATCCGAAACAAAAAAAGAGCTGACTAATCTGGAAGTGAAGGACTGCTGCACAAAAGCAGAGCTTTCTGCCCTCATCCGTATGAACGGTTCATTATCTTTTTCTAATCGAAAATTGATTTTAGATATACAGACAGAGAACGCAGCCATTGCAAGACGTATTTATACCCTTTTGAAAAAGAAATACGATGTGACTGTCGAGCTGCTCGTTCGTAAAAAAATGAGATTAAAAAAGAATAATGTGTATATTGTCAGACTGGTAGAACGAGCGAAAACCATTTTAGAGGACCTAAAGATATTAGGTGAACAATTTGTATTTGAACGCAACATTTCAGAAGAACTTGTGAAGAAAAGATGCTGCAAGCGTTCCTATATGAGAGGTGCTTTTTTAGCAGGAGGTTCTGTGAATAATCCAGAAACCTCTTCGTATCACCTTGAGATTTTTTCACTATACAAAGAACATAATGATGCCCTTTGTGAGCTCATGAATCAATTCCATCTTAACAGTAAAACACTTGAACGCAAAAAAGGCTTTATCACATACATGAAGGAAGCGGAGAAAATTACGGAATTCTTAAGTGTTGTGGGTGCTCATAACTCATTGCTTCGTTTTGAAGACGTGCGTATCGTCCGAGATATGAGGAATTCAGTGAACCGGCTCGTCAATTGTGAAACAGCAAACTTGAATAAAACGATCGGTGCCTCACTGCGCCAGGTTGAAAATATTCAATTCATTGACGAAAAGATTGGACTAGACGCCCTGCCAGATAAGCTGCGTGAAATTGCGCAACTGCGTATTGACTACCAAGAAGTCACACTAAAGGAACTTGGCGAAATGGTGGAAAGCGGCAAGATCAGCAAATCAGGCATTAATCACCGTTTAAGAAAGCTAGATCAAATTGCAGAACAATTAAGAAACGGACAAGCTGTTACACTCAAATAGGGAAATAAAAAAGGGAGGCAGATCATATGGTGGAAAAAACGGTCACAATTCAGCTGAAAACGGGTTTGCAGGCACGTCCGGCTGCTTTGTTCGTTCAAGAAGCCAATCGTTTTGGTGCTGATATTTTTCTAGAGAAAGATGGGAAAAAGGTCAATGCGAAGAGTATTATGGGACTAATGAGTCTTGCGATCAGCTCTGGGGTCACCGTCAAACTAATAGCTGATGGAGCAGATGAACAAGAAGCCATCGATGCGTTAACGGATTTTATCAATCAAGAAAACTGAGTCTCTTTCAAGGGCTCAGTTTTTTTAGGAGGGAAAGTTGTGATTCAATCAGCTTTTTTACAGAAAATTGGATACGAAGCCGCGTCCATTACGTTTGATCAATTGCCGGATTTACTAAGGAAGATGGCTTATACCTTTCCTTTTGAAAATAGATCTGTGGTGGGTAAACACGCCTATGCTTTGGATCAAGAAGGTTTGAAGCATCATCTTCTGGAAGGCAGCAGAGGTGGGCTTTGCTATGACCTCAATCCGCTCTTATATTATGTCTTAAAAGAGGCAGGTCTCGCTGTACAGCTCGTTCAAGGGACCGTATATAACAAAGAAGCAGAGAAGTGGGCACTGGATGGGACGCATGTAGCCATCGTCCTTCAACATCACCATGAGCGCTACCTCATTGATGCAGGATTTGGTGTGAATTTACCCCTTCAGCCCGTCCCTTTTACAGGTGAATGGGTGGAAGCACCGTCCCTTCGTTTTCGCGTGAACGCAGAGGAAACAGAAAAAGGAACCCATCTACTCCAATTGGATAGGGGAGCAGGTGCTGAAACAGGTTATGCTTTCACATTAAAAGAAGTCGGTGAAGATACACTTGTGCAATTGCGGCATGAGATTTATGAAAATGAAGCCTCTCCTTTTAACAAAAGGCTGCTTGCATCCAAACTGACACCAACAGGTCGTGTGATCGTGACAGAGGATCATGTCACGATACATGAACAGGAAGAAGTATCGAAGAAACCACTCTCACAACCGTTTGAAGAGTACGTACAAAAACTGCTTCCGTAAACAGTATGAAAAAAGACAGCCCTTTTGACTGTGAAGTGACCCCCTAAATTTAGACGCGTTTTTTTATGAGACAGCTTTCGAGGCATGAGTTCGATATTGTATCGGACTCATGCCTTTTAGTTTTGTCTTTATACGTGTGTGATTGTAGTAATCAATATATTGTTCAAGTTCTTGCTTGAAGTGTTCGATGTTCTCAAATTTTTTTAGGTATAGAAATTCAGACTTTAAGATACCAAAAAAGTTCTCGATAACTGCGTTATCGTAACAGTTACCTTTTCGGGACATACTCTGTGTAATCCCACGCTTTTTTAAGTCGTGTCTATATTGCTTCATTTGGTAATGCCATCCTTGATCAGAATGTATCATTGGTTTCTCATCTTCATCTAAACGGTTGAACGCCTGATGAAGCATCGTTGAGACGAGTGAATAAACAGGTCTTGAACCGACTGTATAGGTAATGATTTCACCATTAAATAGATCTAATATGGGCGAAAGATAGAGCTTCTGACCAAATAACTTGAACTCCGTTATATCTGTGACCCATTTCTCATTTGGCCTATCAGCTTGAAAATGACGAGCCAAAATATTAGGCGCTATTTTGTTCACTGTGCCTCTGTATGAACGATATTTCTTCACTCGGACCATGCATTTTAGCCCTAGAACTTTCATGATGCGCTGGACTTTTTTGTGATTCACCTTTTGTCCCCGATTAATTAGTTCATCACGAATCCGGCGATATCCATAACGTCCTTGATGTTCCTGATAAATAGTTTGAATCATCTTTTTCAGTTCGACATCCTGATCAGGACGATCTAAATGCTTGATCAAGTAATAGTAGGTACTGCGTGGAATACATGCGAGCTTAAGAAGTGATTTCACCGGATATTGATGCCTTAAATCATAGACTACTTGCGCTTTGTCTTGTTTGGTGATTGTTCCTTGTTTTGAACTAAGGCATTCAACTTTTTTAAATACTCATTTTCCATGCGCAAATGTTCTACTTCTGCCTGTAACGCTTCCATTGATCCTTTCGTTATTTCTTGTTTTCCAGTTTTCCTTTTCATAGACGGACGCCCCTTTTTCTTAGATTGAAGGGCGTCTACTCCTTGTGTTTCCAAGATGCGCTTCCAGTTCCAAAGCGTGGTATCAGAAGGCAGGTTAAAGAGTGCAGCTGTTTCCAAGATAGACGTCCCATGTTCATTCATATAATCAAGTATGTCTAGTTTATATTGGACTGGATAATTTGTATATGACTTTGAAAAAGCTTTTTCGCCATGATATTGATACTTTCTGACCCAATATTGAAGTATGCTTTTGTGCACGCCAATCTGTTTTGCAATTCCAAGCAGGGGTTCGCGGTCAATGAGGTATCGTTTTACAGCTTTGATTTTATCTTCAATTGTAAATTTAGCCAAAAGAAAAGCACCTCCAAATGTTAGACTGTGTCTAATATTTGGGGTGCACTTCACTTAGGGCTGTCTTTTTACAATGATTAACGAATCCTTGTAAATGTAGCATAGTGATCGGTTGTTTTATAAATGAGCCAGTCACTTGAGTATACTAGGCGGTCAGCATTACGGAAACCGGAGACGTAGTTGATGTCGGCTTCACGCCATGTACGGCCACTAGCGGATGGAAGGCGTCCCTCCCGATTAGAGAATACGTCTCCACCGATGCTTTTGCCCGGCGCGACTTCAGCTAAATTTCCTTTTGATGCCACCCATCCGAGGGCGCTCGCTTGTGATTTGGTGATGTAATTATCAGGTAGTCGTTTATAGCGGATTAAGTAATCTGCTACACCATCAAAGGTATTAATGACGGCAAGGGTACGAAGGTCTGGTGCAAGCTGTACGGAAGCAGTCTCATTTGTGGCTGTGGGTGTAAGTGGTGTTTCTGCATGGACTTGCTGCGGGATAAATCCAGAAAACAGAATGGCAGCAATCAGAGCGAACAGAGTAAAAATCGAACTTATTTTTTTCATCTTGATCCTCCTCAAAAGGAAATGGGATGCCGTCCTCTTGATGCTTGTCTACCTCATATTATAGCACCGGCATATGAAGAGAATGTAAAGAATCAGGAGATTGGAAAAAATGAGGCTTTTTGACCTACTGTCTCTAGATGACGTAAACAAAAAGACGCAGTTCCCTGCGCCTTTTTTCAATTAAGATGAGGCAAGCTCCTTCACAATATCAACAGGGGCTTTGCCATCAATTCCATGAAGTACATTATGAATGGCTCGTTTCAGCATAAGGTCTCTTGTCGTTTCAGTAGCGGAACCGATATGCGGGGCAAGCGTGACATTGTCCATCTCCTTGAAAGGATGATCTTCCTGAAGCGGTTCTTGCTCATACACATCCAGACCAGCTCCTTTAATCCACCCTTCCTGCAGTGCTTGAATGAGACTTTTCTCATCGACGGTTTTTCCGCGGGAGATGTTCACGAATAAAGCTGTCGGCTTCATTAATTTCAATTCCCGCTCTCCTATCATATGGTACGTCTCATCCGTCAGTGGTGTGATTAACACAATGATATCAGCTTGCTTCAGCAAGTCATCCAGTGCGCAATATACAGCGCCATATGCCGATTCGGCTTTCTCGTTCCGGCTCCGGTTGTGATAGAGGACGTTCATATCAAAACCATGAGCGGCTCGTTTGGCTACTTGCTCACCGATTCGTCCCATCCCAATGATCCCAAGCGTTTGATGATGGACATCAATGCCGAATATATCTTCCTCTTGAACAAATTTTGTCCATTTTCCCTCGCGGATAAAACGATCAAGCTCGGCAATTCTCCTCGCAGAAGAGAGAATGAGAGAAAAGGCAAGATCAGCAACGGTATGATCGAGTGTATAAGGCGTGTGCGTACCAATCACGCCTCTTTGTCTCATGGCTTCTAGATCAAAATTGTCATAGCCGACTGAATTATTGCTCACCACCTTGAGTTGGGGTGCATGATCTAATAAATCTTGATCAATTTTCGTACCAGATGTTAAAAGGCCATCAGCCTTCTGCAGCTTCTCAAATAACAGATCTCTTGGGATCGGGTCCTTTGACTGCCATACCTCATATGTACAATGTTCTTTTAACATGTCTTCAAAAGCGGTAGGTAAGGGTTTGGCGACAAAAATATGTGGTTTCATCATCAACTCGCTCCTTTCACATGGTCATCTTTCTCTTTTTATTATAAAGCAACCATTTTGGCAGTACACGTTTGAATATGAGTTGCTCAATATTTAATATACTGAAATAACGGAAAAGGAGAGATTTTTATAGTGAAAGAGTAAATGCTGATGTCTTTTTATGATGTAGAAAAACGAGTGATTAGTAGATGAGTCATAGAAAAATGCTAGATGTTTCGAGAGATAATCTGACAAACCGGAAAAAAGATCGAGACTTTTTGATAGAAAATTTATTATATTTGCAGTGTATTAAACGGGATGGTCATTTTCTACTAAACCATTTCATCGTCTTTTGGTGAAATGAAAGCCATCGTTTGTAAGCAAAAGCCGCCTCTCCCCTGTGCTGAAGCGGAACAAAGAGCAAAATAGAGAAAATGATTACATATTCTCTCATCGTTTTCTCATTTTTTTCTTTTTTTTCTATCATTTTTCTTCTCTATGCTTGAGAACACACAAGGGAAAAGGAGGCCAGGTAAGGCGTTACAATCACTTAAAAAAGATAGGAGATGACAGGATGGGATCAACATTAGAACAGATTCTTCAGCACAATGAAGACTTTGTGAAAGAGAGACAGTATGAGCCTTTCAAGGCGGGAAAATTTCCTGAGAAGAAATTGGTTATATTAACTTGTATGGACACACGCCTGTTGGAATTATTACCCCAATCCATGGGGCTTCGTAACGGTGATGCGAAGATCATTAAAAATGCAGGAGCCATCGTCACACATCCATTTGGCAGTGTCATGCGGAGTATTTTACTAGCCATTTATGAGCTGAAAGCAGAGGAAGTATGCATTGTCGGACATCATGAATGCGGAATGGCAGGCCTTGCGGCAGACCCTTTACTTGAAAAGGCAAAAGCACGGGGAATTGAGGAAAAGTGTTTGAGCATTGTGAAAAGCGCAGGTGTCGATTTAAAGGGCTGGCTGACAGGCTTTGATTCAGTGGAAGAGAGCGTATCTCAAAGTGTGAAATTAGTCAAAGAGCACCCGCTCATGCCAAGTGATGTAGCTGTTCATGGACTAGTGATTCATCCGGCAACAGGAAAGCTGGATGTCGTTATAAAAGATAAACAGATCGACCCGCAATATACCTAAATCATCTACACATACTTGAAGGAGGCCAACACATACCATGCGTTTTTATGGAAGATTTGAAGGTTATGATTCATCAAAGTTTAGACGCGATTTAATCGCTGGGCTTGTCGTGGGCGTTGTGGCAATTCCTTTAGGCATGGCTTTTGCCATTGCATCTGGTGTCGGACCAGAATATGGATTATACACAGTCATCGTTGCCGGCATTTTGATTTCATTGTTTGGTGGTTCAAAGTATCAGATCGGCGGACCGACCGGGGCATTTGTTCCAATTTTATTCGGGATCGTCAGCCAGTACGGTATCGAAAACTTACTCATTGCTGGTTTTATGGCAGGCTGCATGCTTGTATTATTCGGAATATTCAAACTAGGAAAGCTCATGAAATTTATTCCTCGTCCGGTTATCATCGGCTTTACTGCTGGCATTGCTGTCATTATTTTTTCAGGACAGATTGCCAACTTCCTCGGATTAAAGGGTGTTGAAAAGCATGAAAGCTTTTTCCTCAATATGAGAGAAATCGTGGTCCATCTCGGTACCGCAAACAGTCTCGCCATTCTCACAGCGATTGTTGGGCTCATCGTGATTTTGGCGGCACAAAAATACATTCCCAAAATACCTGGTGCTCTATTAGGTCTACTCGTTTCAACATTTATAGCTGTTCTCTTTTTTCAAGGACAAGTTGAAACCATCGGCTCTGCATATGGCGAAATCCCTCGTCAACTGCCAACTTTCGCTTTTCCTGAATTGACAATTGAAAAAATGATTTATTTGCTACCGCCGGCTATTGTCATTGCGCTTTTGGGCGGCGTGGAGTCCATCTTGTCCGCGATGGTAGCTGATAATATGAAAGGTTCTAAACATGACAGCAATAAAGAACTCGTCGGGCAAGGAATTGCCAATATGGCGGCACCGCTTTTCGGAGGGATTCCAGCGACTGGAGCGATTGCTCGTACGGCAACAAACATTAAAAATGGCGGAGCAAGCCCCATTTCAGGAGTCGTGCATGGTGTCGTCGTCTTGCTCATCTTAATGTTATTTGCACCATATGCATCGATGATTCCGCTTGCTGCCATGGCACCGATTTTGATGTTTGTGGCGTGGAATATGAGTGAGAAAAAAGAGTTTATCAATATTGTCAAAGTCAAAAATGCGGATTCCCTTGTGCTTGTCGTGACCTTCCTGCTAACGGTCATCGGTGATTTGATTATTGGCGTGACTGCAGGTCTCATTTTAGCGTTTATCGCCTTTATCAAAAAAATGAGCCAGACAACGAATATCCACACAAATGTTGCTGTTCCTCAAATCGAAACGGCGGCTGCCTTAGAAAGGGAGACTGATCAGAAAGGGATTAGTATGTATTCGATTGAAGGGCCACTCTTTTTCGGTACAACCGATTCATTGGAAAATTCGATTTTGGATCATGTTCAGACAAAGCCGAAAACACTCATTTTGCTTATGAACAAAGTGAATTATATGGACACCTCAGCAGAAGCGGTTCTGATGAACATTTCCAATCGATTAAAGCATCACAATGGAAAATTGATGATTGTAGGGCTTCAATCACAGCCAAAAGAGCTTTTGCATCGTACCGGTCTTTTCCATCACATTGGAAAGCAGCATTTCTTTGAACGAACGGATGATATTTCACCACAGCAGCTATAAAAGGCTAAAAAAAGCACGTGACATGTCGGTCACGTGCTTTTTACCTGCTCTTTTTCACTAGAAAACCGTTGTGTGAGTTTCTGTTGATGGGAAGAGAAGACCTCTTCTACTGTTACATCATAGAGATCAGCTAGAACAAGTAGATTTCCTAAGACATCCCCCATTTCTTCAATAAGGTCCTTTCTTAACGCGGCGTCCTCCTGTGTTTTCTCATCAGGTCGATCGCGTCCAATTTCGACCGCCCTGACTGCACGAGCGAGTTCACCTGTTTCTTCCATCAGGAAACCTAACCTGATAAACGGCCCGTATTCTGTCCAACTTCTCATTTTGTAGAAATCTTTGATCCATTTTTCCATTTCAGTTGTTTGCATTCTCTTTATACAGCTCCTTATATGGTGTTCACCTTCTAATTTTACACTATATATAGATGGAGCGGCTGTTTCTTTATAATGAATTATAGTAGAATGAGTGGGTGAAGAAATCATAGAGAGAGATGGAGCTGTTTTGATGAAAACGATTTGTGTGTTTGCTGGTTCGAATCCAGGTGTGAATGACATCTACAAACAAAAAGCTGTCGAGCTAGGGGCTTATATGGCAGAGCAAGGAATCCGTCTTGTATACGGTGGCTCACGAATTGGCTTAATGGGCGCTATAGCGGATGAGGTATTAAAAAACGGCGGGCAAGTGATCGGAGTCATGCCAAAAGGGCTTTTTAGAGGAGAGGTTGTGCATCAAGAGCTCACTGAACTCATTGAAGTCAAAGGAATGCATGAACGAAAAGCAAAAATGAGCGAGCTGGCCGATGGGTTTATTGCCATGCCAGGTGGTTTTGGTACATATGAAGAATTATTTGAGGTGCTATGCTGGGCGCAAATTGGCATCCATCAAAAGCCAATCGGATTGTATCAAGTGAATCAGTATTTCAAACCGCTCCTCGACATGGTGACGTTCAGTGTACAGGAAGGTTTTTCGAATGAATCACACCTTCAATTGTTGCATGCCTCTGGAGAACCGGAAGAATTGATTTCACAGATGGCTTCCTATCAAACACCGTCTCTTCAGCAGAAATGGACGGAGCTGTCTTAAAACAGATGCATAACAAAAAACCGCCTGTTCAAAGAGCAGACGGTTTGTTTTGTGATTATTTTTGTTCTTCTGAATTACGGGTCAAGACTTTGTCAATGAGTCCGTATTGAAGTGCTTCTTCCGCTGTTTTGAAGTTGTCACGATCTGTATCGCGCTCAATGACTTCAATTGGCTGACCAGTACGTTCAGCAAGTACTTGGTTCAGTTTATCGCGTAAAGAAAGGATTCGTTTTGCCGCAATTTCAATTTCTGTTGCTTGACCTTGCGCACCACCTAGTGGTTGGTGAATCATCACTTCACTATTTGGAAGGGCATAACGCTTACCTTTTTCACCAGCAGCAAGCAGGAACGCACCCATAGATGCAGCCATACCAATACAAATAGTTGATACCTTTGGTTTAATAAATTGCATCGTATCGTAAATGGCCATACCAGCTGTAATCGAACCGCCAGGGCTGTTAATGTAGATAGAGATATCTTTTTCTGGATCCTCGGCTTCTAAGAAGAGAAGCTGTGATACGATGGAGTTGGCAACATTGTCATCGATCGCAGAACCAAGCATGATAATACGGTCTTTTAAAAGACGAGAATAAATGTCGTAAGCTCTTTCCCCACGATTTGTTTGCTCAATGACTGTAGGTATTAAATTCATAATGTTCCTCCTTCACCTTTTAGGTAAGTATGTAATTCAATGATACATTTTTGGTCAATAAAGGTCAAACAAAATGCTGACCTAAAATCAAATACCCCTATCCATTTTCCCCAAAACTCTTCCACTTCAAACCACCATATGAGTATATGTATGGGAATGAAGAAAATGCATCGACAGGGATAGCGATTAATCATTGCTTTCTTGCAGCATTTCCCTTATAATTTGATATGCTGACGTTCAAAAAACATATCGTGCGCTCGTAGCTCAGTTGGATAGAGCGGTGGTTTCCGGTACCACGTCTGCCGGGGGTTCGAATCCCTCCGAGCGCGTCTTGAGTATCCGATGGATCATTTATGAAAGAACTTGAAAACTGGTCTTACCCCTGTCAAGTAGACAATTATAAAAAGCCTAAGCTGCCAGTGTGTGACGGTATTCTACCGGAGCACACTGGTTTAATTTTTTCTGGAATCGATCGTGATTATAGAATTGAATGTAATCTTCTATGCTTTTATGAAGCTCTTCTTCCGTTTGACACGAAGAAAAGTAAGTGTTCTCTGTTTTGAGATGGGAGAAAAATGATTCGATACAGGCATTATCCAGGCAGTTTCCCCTTCGGGAATGACTGCCCTTCAAACCAACGTTTTCTAGTCGCTTTTGATATGCTTTTGTTGTGTATTGAAATCCTTGATCTGAATGAAGTTGGGCTCCTTTGACATCCCGCAGGGATGTCAAGTTCTCTAATGTCTCCATGACCAGTTCAAGATCATTTCGTTTTGACAATTTCCATGCGACGATTTCATTGTTATATAGATCTTGTATAGCTGAAAGATAATAAAAGTGATGCTGGCAAGCGATATAGGTAATATCAGTCACATATAGCTGATTGTATTGATTGGCTTTAAATTTTCGGTTTAATCTGTTTGGATGGACAACTGAAGCTTGTCTTCCGAAATACCGCCGTTTTTTTCGAATGATTGATTGGATGTTCATCTCTTTCATCAACCTGTAGACACGCTTATGGTTGATGCGAAATCCTTCTTTCTTTAAAGCGATTGTCACCCGAGGATAGCCATAGAAGGGTCTTGAATGATGAATGGCCATGATGTGTTCTTTGAGGATTTGTTCTTTCAGTTGTCGCTCCATTCGAATCTTTTGATTCTTACGCCATTTATAGTACCCAGATCGTGATACTTTGGCGATGCAGACGAGCCATGTCAACGGATAAAAACTCTTTAATTCGTGAATAACTTCAAACCTCACATTCTTTAAAATCCATCCTCTCCGTGTAGATTTGGATAACGCTTTTTTAAGTATTCTACCTGTGCCTTTAAATAATCTCTTTCTTCTTCCACACTTTTAAACATGAACTTGGGACGTCCGTTAAAAGGATTTTCTGACTTTGTATGTTTTCCTCTTTGATCTTCAAAAGATTGCCCCTCACGAAATTTTCTGACCCAACTTTTTAACTGAGTGGAGCTTTTGATACCTAATTCTTCAGACAATGACTGATAACTTCTGTTTCCTTCTTCGTACATTTTGACAGCTTTCATCTTAAATTCTTTAGAATAGTGTTGAAATTGTTGTCCCTTTCTAGCCATAAAAAATCCCCTCCAAGTATAGTGTAACAGCCAAGATATGTTCTTGGGCTTTTTACACTGTCTACTTAGAGGGGATAATATCAAACCCTTTGAAATAAAGGGTTTTTTTGTTTTTTTATGAGTGGTATTGTGTGAGTGAATTGAGAGGAACTTCACTATTTATTAGAGAGTTCATTTTGTATCGAAAAACAAAGATTATTATTGTTAAAAAGACAAATTTTCTTGATGATAGGTAATCAAGTAAACTTAATCTATTATTGGAGTATAAAGTCAGTTCATCAATATTCTAAAAGCTTGTTCAACGAAAAGGGCAAAATTCATTCATAAGGAGGCACTAATGAATTGTGAAAGTGTTTTACATCAAATTGAAGTAGCTGTTAAAACATTGATAAAAATAGTAAGTCAATTAGAAGAAGCTGATTTATAAAAAAGACCAACACCTCATAAGCAGTCTATCGGAGAGTTGCTGGAACACATTGCGATCATTTGTGAAGCTGACTGGCGTATTGCAAATGAGGCGACCCAAGAAGAGATGGAAACATTTTATGCTAATGTATCATATAAAACTGTAAAGTCGATAGAAAAAGGCTTAATGACTAATTTCCATTCATTAAAAAATAATTATATGAAATTATCGGACACAGAACTACTGTCTCGTACCACTTCTTATTGGGGTGTGACATATACAAGGTATGAATGGTTGTTAGAGATATTAGCACATGTTTATCATCATAGAGGACAATTACATGCTATGCTTGTTCACTGTTACAATCAAGACCCCAAAATTTTAATGTTTGAATGATGTTTTTCGACTAAAGGGTGTTTTGCTTTCATAATATCCTGTAATAACATCTATCGTGTCGGGGTTTTATAGATTCTCAGCGTGTGCATTCAACCTAGTTCACAATAGAAAAAGGTTTCTCGAACCCTCTCCATCAGAAGAGGGTTTTTTGTATGTGGCGTTCACTGCTAAAATTTCACATCTAAACCACACTGCTTATGTTATAATTAATAATCATTCTCAATTAAAGGTGGTTTTCGTAAGTGAAAAAAATGATTTGGCTTATGAGTCTGCTGGCAGTATTGTTGGTGGCTTGCGGGCAGAAAGACAATAAAGAACAAGAATCAAATACTCGTACATATACAACTGAAACGGGTGAAAAGATCACCATTCCAGACAAACCGAAACGAATTGTTGTGTTAACAGCACAGCTTGGAAATTTTAAAAAGTTAGGTGTGACACCTGTTGGCATGACAGATGTTTATCCTAAATCATCCTTTTTAGATGAAACAGGTGTGAAGAGGGTGCCGATAGAAAATGTGGAGGCAATCGCCAAACTGAAACCTGATCTCATTATTGCGTATTCACAAAATGATCAAGTTGAAAAATATAAAAAGATCGCAAAAACAATCACTTTCACAACAAGTGAGCATAGCTTTAAAGAGATGCATATTGAAATCGGAAAGATTCTTGGAAAAGAATCGTTAGCCAAAAAACAAATACAAGAAATGGACGAGCAGCTGAAAAAAGACGGCAAAGAGGTCAAAGCAAAAATTGGTGAAGACAAGACGTTCTCCATTATGGATGTGCAGCCTAAGCAGGTGTACTTATTTGGTACAGACTTTGGTCGTGGAGGAGAGGTTATCTATCAAGGGTATGGATTCAGTTTGCCTGAAAAAGCAGAGAAAGCTCTACCAAAAGAAGGGTATCTCGGTATTTCATTAGAAGAGATGAATGAGTATACAGGTGACTATTTACTTGTACCAACAAAGGATGGAAAAGCACCGAATTCTGATATCACAGGTAGCGGTGTATGGAAGAAGAATAAAGCAGTGAAACAAGGACATGTTTTATCCTATTCAATCAAAGAATTTATCTATGCTGATCCAATCTCAATTGAAAAACAGTCTGCTGCGTTTAAACAAATGCTGCTCAAAAATTAATAGAAAAAAGACAAAGCACTTAAAAAGGAGGCTTTGTCTTTTTTCTGCTATCCTCTTAAAATACTAGCCATAAGACTCATTTATCCCCTTTTCAGGCGTATTTGTTGAGCCTGATCACTGTATAAGATTAACATGGAAGGGAATTGACAATAAGGAGAGGATTCTTGTGGCGAAGGTTTTAATGATTACGTTCCCAGCTGAAGGACATGTGAACCCAATGTTAGGGATGATAAGAGCATTTGTTGATCGAGGTGATGAAGTGCATGTGGTCACAACTGAACATTATCAAAAACGGATCAAACGCTTAGGCGCTCACATACATATACATCCAGATTATATTCGGACATTAAGCGTGGAAGAAGACGATTTGGAGTCCATGCAGCCATTTTTTCATGCCATGCTACAAACGTCATTAGACATTTTAGAAGTGGTGGAAACTCTTTCTCAACAGCATTCATTTGATTTGGTCTATTTTGATATGTTTGGAGCAGGTGAGCTTGTGCGGGATTACTTACAGATTCCAGGTATCGGTTCGAATCCTTCTTTTGTGCTGCAGGAGGCGCATTTTGATACACCTCTATACAGAAAAGATGAGAAGGCGGCTCATCTGTTAGAAGAAATACATGAACGTTTTGGCGTTCAGCCAAAGCATTTGATGCAATTCATGAAAAACCGCGGAGAACTGAATATGGTGTATACAAGTGAATATTTTCAGCCGTCTGTTGATGCATTGGATGATTCGTTTGTTTTCATTGGACCGAGTTTTCTAAAACGTGCTGACCAGCACGATTTCCCATTAGAAGCGCTTGAGCGGGAGAAGGTTGTCTTTATTTCAATGGGAACGGTTCTTGGAGATACTGAAGCATTCTTTAATATGTGTATTGATGCCTTTGCCGACTTTGATGGAAAAGTGATTCTCGCAACTGGTGAAAAAATCGACATGTCTCTCCTAAAAGAAGCGCCATCTCATTTTCTCATCGAGCCTTATGTGCCGCAGCTTGAAGTCCTTGAACTGACAGATGTGTTTGTAACCCACGGCGGGATGAACAGTGTCAATGAAGGTATTCATTATCATGTTCCAATGGTTGTCATCCCGGTTGACAAAGATCAGCCGATGGTGGCAAAAAGACTGACGGATCTCTCTGCTGCTCGTGCACTCGATAAAGACCAGCTGACAGCAAGGCAGTTGAGAGATACTGTAGAGAGTGTACTCGGAAGTGACACATACCGTGCTGGGATTGAAAAGATTGAAGAAAGTTTCCAAACAGCAGGTGGAACAGAAAAAGCATTACGTGTCATTGATCAGTTTATGCAAGCGAAACAGATGCAATAGGTAAGGTGTTTACTCAAGTTGGCCAGCCTGTCTTAATAGGAAACCCACTTGACAAAAAATAACCAATCTTTTATCGTATACGTAATAAACGACGGAAGGGTGACCCAATGCAATGAAGTACTAATCCTATGACCTGTAAGCAAAATGAAAGAACGAAGGCAGTGAGCAAACGATATGTGTTGCTATGTTTGCTGCGTTTTCATTTTTTAGCTTCGGAATAGGATGGTACAGCTTGGGAATCAAAGATTGAAGTGATGGATACGGGGGATATGTGTGCTCATTTGTTGAACCGCATGTCATTCTGTATCGATCCGCTTATTTTTGTACACCATTTTGCCTCCTATTCTGAGAATGGGAGGCTTTTTCATGTCTCCTGATACGAAAGGAGAGGGTTGGATGTTACTGAGAGCCCACCAATTAAAAGTATTTCGAAAGGATCGTTTGTTATTTGATATAGAGGAGCTTGCCATTCATCAAGGGGACCGAATCGGCCTTGTAGGGACAAATGGCAGTGGGAAAACGACATTGCTCCATGTACTGGCGGGTAGGGAAAAACCAGACAGCGGCACATTTGCACACACTACAACTTGTACGCTGCTTCCTCAACTAAAGACAGGAGATGGCAGACAAAGTGGTGGAGAGATGACTCAAGCTTATATTGAGAGAGCTTTAAGCCGGCCTTCTGCCCTTTTATTAGCCGATGAACCCACGACTCATTTAGATACGGAGCATATTGAGTGGCTAGAAGAACAGCTTCGTCATCATCAAGGTGCTCTGATTGTCGTCTCGCATGACCGTGCTTTTTTAGATGCGTTATGTACAGACATTTGGGAATTGGAAGATGGGAAGCTCAAACTATACAAAGGCAACTACAGCGATTTCGTCCGACAAAAAGAACTCGAACATCGCCAGCATGTGGAGGCGTACGAGGTGTATACCCAAAAGAAAAAACAGTTAGAACATGCACTGCAAAAGAAAATGAAAAAAGCCGACAAAGCGACAAAGCCATCTCCAAAGCTGAAATCCTCTGGGCCTAAAATTGCGAAGCCTTATTATGCAAACAAGCAAAAAAAGCTTCAAAAAACAGCCAAATCTATTGAAACAAGAATGGAGAAATTAGAAAAGGTGGAGAAGGTAAAGGAAGTCCAGCCTCTTCAAATGACGCAGCACACCATGAAGGAAGTGGCAAGCCGCTCCATTTTTCGTGTCGAACATGTAGATGGCATGGCAGGAGATAAAGTCCTTTGGAAAAAGGCGAATGTTGAAGTGAGAGGCGGAGACAAAGTCGCGATCATTGGGAAGAATGGGAGCGGTAAAACGACATTTCTCCGAATGCTTGTAAACGGACATCCCGGGATTTTTTGTTCAGAAGCCGTGAAGATTGGTTATTTCAGCCAAGATCTTTCAGGACTGAATCTAGATGAATCGATCTTACAAAATGCACTGGAACAGGCGATTCAAGATGAGACGATCGTTCGCACCGTTTTAGCGAGACTTGGGTTTCGGGGAGACGATGTGTATAAGCTGACGAACGTATTAAGCGGCGGGGAACGAGTGAAGACGATGCTTGCAAAGTTGCTCGTCAGTGATTCCAATGTTCTGATGCTTGATGAACCGACGAACTTTTTAGACCTTGCGGCAGTAGAAGCGCTTGAAGGACTTTTAAAAGATTACCCGGGCACAGTTGTGTTTGTCTCCCACGACAGGCGGCTCATTGAGCAGGTGGCTACTCGTATTCTTCATGTGCACGAGGGTACCATTGAACGCTTTGATGGCACCTATGAAGAATATAAACAAAAGGAAGAAAAGCCAACTGCTACAAAGAAAGAAGAAGAGCTCTTGCTGATTGATATGCAGCTGTCTGAAGTGCTCAGTCGTTTAAGCATCGAGCCTTCTCGTGAGCTTGAAGAGACGTTTCAAGCATTGTTAAAAAGAAAGAAGTTGTTAGAGTCATAAAAAAAAGCCCCTGTGTTTACTGCACAGGGGTCTGTTCGTTTCGTTCTTTTTTCAATTGTTCAAGTTCGCTGACTGTGACAAGCTGGTAGCCTTGTTTGGTGAGTTCATGTATGATCTTCACTGCTGCTCGAGCAGAGCTGTCATAAATATCGTGCATGAGTACGGTTTTGCCATCTGCTGCATGTGAGAGAACATGGTTTATGATCTGCTGGCTGTTGCGAATTTTCCAGTCTTCAGGATCGACATCCCACAATGAAACGTTCATGCCAACCGCTTGATTGATGTCAGGATTTGTTCCTCCATATGGCGGTCTAAAGTGCGTAGGAGTATAACCGCTGGCCTTTTCAATCAGCTTCTGCGTGTCTTTTACTTGTTTGACCGCTTCTTTTAGAGGGAGTCTCGTTAATAAAGGATGGTTATATGAATGGTTTCCGATCTCATTTCCGCCCTTTAAAATGTCGGCAAGCATTCCAGGATAATACTGAACCCTGCTTCCTAATACGAAAAAGGTGGCGTGTCCTTTATTTTCCTTCAGCGCTGCTAAAATGGTTGAAGTTGTGGCTGGGTTTGGACCATCATCAAATGTGAGTGCGATGGCTTTTTTATTCGGATCAAGCTTTGGCTTTTGCGGCAGCTTGACCGCTTTTCTTTTTGGATTCGGTTCTTTGATTTCATTCTGATTTTTGGTCTTATTCATATATTCCGGCTTCAAGATATCTTTTAGCAACGTCTTTTTGATCGCCAGCGTTTGCGGACCTAAGTCCTTTGCGGCTACTTGAGAAGCTGGGAAATAGAACTCTATATATTTCTCTTTTAAGGCGAATTGACTGAAGTTTTGATCAGTAGGGGCTGTTCCTTTTTGAAGGAGTGATAGATCCTTAGACAAGGTTTTATCTTTTTTAAGCTCCGTGTATGTAATATAGGATAATTTTTTCAAATAGTCCTTTTTTGGTTGAAATAAATCTTTTGTGTCAAGAAAGTCTTTTTTCTGAAAATCGAAATTGATTGTGACGTGATGAGTGGTCCCATTTTGCTGACCTGTATATGTGTAGGTCGTAAAATAAATGGCAGCAGATTGTTTTGCATAGTGCACCATGTCATAGTCAATATTCAGTTCAAACCGTTTGTTTTCATCAATGTCCTTTGCTTCACTAAATGTCTTTTTGAAATGCTCTAATGCTGAATTCGCATAGCTTTGAATCTTGTCATCTAGCTTTTTTTGATGAAAAAGTGGATAGTTCACCGCATATCTCATAAACTTCCCGTCATTTACAAGAGTGACAATTTCAACATTTTTATAATTCGTATCCTGCTTCACATTTTTCTTCTCTGTACCGCTTGCTTGCTGATTTTGAAAGAATGCAACTGCTCCAATGACGATGGCAAGCGCAAATAGGATGATACTCCATTTTCCCTTTACTGACACAACTTTCAATTCTCCTCTCATGACGGGTCATTCTTTATTCTTTTGACATCTGTTTGTAATATTTTTATAACAATTGACTTACTTTTGTAATTTTAGGGGATTTTCATGCGGAATGTCAACTATTTTCCTATTAAAATACTGTAAAAATTGATAGGTCTTTCAGAACGAGAAAAAGCAGAAGAAAAGAATTCTCTTATTTGCCGTCTACACATACCTTCAATAATTAAAAAAATGAGCCGTACATTGATTTTTCAGAGGCTGACGGCTATAATTTTGATGATTATGATTCTCATTTTCAAACTGACTTTTAATGAAGAAAAGGATGACACCGATTTTGCCGGATAAGCGAACATCTCAACAAAAACGATCATCACCTATTTTGTTCTTTTTATTGTTTTTTCTCGCTGTCATTGGTTTATTGGCGGCTATGTTTTTGGCTGTTTCCTACGGTGCAAAGTCATTGTCTTTGCAAACGGTCTGGACAGCTGTGTTTGACTATCAGTCGCATGTGACAGAGCAACAGATCATTCATGAATTAAGGCTTCCTCGTGTGCTAGGAGCGGCGCTTGTTGGAGCGGCGTTTGCTGTGGCAGGTGCGCTCATGCAAGGCATTACAAGAAATCCGCTGGCAGATGCGGGGATATTAGGCATTAACGGCGGTGCGATGTTTGTAGTCGCTCTCTGTTTTGCTTTTTTTCCAGGAATGCCTTATTCGGCATTGATGTTATTTTCTTTTTTTGGTGCCGTTCTCAGTACACTGCTGATCTTTGCCATTGGGGCGGCTGGCGGCGTGCTGACCCCACTTCGGCTCACGGTAGCTGGAGCTGTTGTTGCCGCATTGCTGCATGCGCTAAGTTCAGGTATCGCCATTTACTTTGATCTCAGTCAGGATCTGGCTTTTTGGTATGCAGGGGGTGTGGCAGGTGTCAAATGGCCGCAGCTGATGATCCTTGCTCCAGTCATTCTCATTGTCATCGTTTGGGCGATGTTATTAGGACGATCCCTCTCGTTATTATCACTTGGTGAAGATGTAGCTGCGAATTTAGGGGTGAAAACCCGGCAAGTGCGAATACTAGGTATGGCAGCTGCGGTTCTGCTGGCAGGCGTTTCTGTATCGGCAGTTGGGTCTATTGGGTTTGTCGGGCTTGTCATTCCGCATATTGCACGAAAGCTGGTTGGGGTCAATTATCGTTTCGTCATTCCTATGTCAGCGATTTTAGGCGCAATGCTTCTCGTCTTCGCTGATCTTGCCAGCCGGACAGTAAATCCGCCAAGAGAGCTTGCCATTGGCGTCATGGTGGCACTTGTTGGTGTTCCTTTTTTCTTATATATTGCCAGAAAAGAAGGGAGGAACCTGTCATGAAAGAGAAACGGCGTGCTCTTGTCGTGACAGCCGTTTTGCTTTGTCTGAGTGCGGCTGTCGTGCTGTATAGTTTAAATACCGGCACGCTGAAACTCAGTCCTCTCGTTGTCGTCAAAACGTTATTTGGCTTTGGAGATTTCCAAAGTGAGACGGTGCTGTTTGATTATCGTCTGCCTCGAATCGTCGTGACGATACTAGCTGGAATAGGTCTAGGCATCGCAGGTGGCATTTTGCAGAGTTTATCCCGCAATCCACTGGCCGATCCTGGGATTATCGGTCTGAATGCAGGAGCCGCATTCGGCTTAATCATCTTTGTGACGTATTTTCACGTACTAGAAGGAAATCCATCTTTACTCATTCCGCTCTTTACATTTGGTGGAGGCCTACTTGCGGCGGCAGTCATCGTTCTTCTTGCTTACGACAGGCATGAAGGGCTTGTGCCTATCCGGCTGATCCTTGTTGGAATTGCCGTAGCTGCGGGGTTTAGTGCATTGACGTTATATTTGTCATTGAAACTGGATGAAGATACATACACCTTCGCTTCAAGGTGGCTTGTGGGAAATGTATGGGGAAGAGACTGGATTCATGTACTTGCGCTCCTACCTTGGATCGTATGTCTTGTCCCGCTTACGCTCATGCAGTCCAGCACACTCAATGCGTTAACATTAGGTGATGCCGTCGCCTCAAGTGTCGGAGTACGTGTAGAGCGCAAACGACTTTTTCTTCTCACCTTAGCTGTTGGTCTAGCAAGTGCAAGTGTATCGATGACAGGCGGAATTGGTTTTATTGGCCTTGTTGCACCTCATTTGGCGAGGCGTCTTGTCGGCTCACTGCACCAATATTTTTTACCAGTGAGTGCCTTGCTTGGATTGTTGATTTTGGTCAGTGCTGATACACTGGGACGTTCCATATTTGCCCCAAATGCCATCCCAGCGGGTGTGGTTGTGGCTTTTATCGGAGCACCTTATTTTCTCTATTTACTAACAAAAACAAAATAAGAAAGAGGAACTCATCATGAAAAAAGTACTTGTGTTTGGTTTAACGCTCTGTTTCTTGATTCTGGCCGCTTGTGGTCAACAGGAAACAAAGAAGACAACAAATCAAGATGAAAACGGAACACCTAAGATTGCGTCCTTGTCGATTCATTTAACAAATGACTTATTAGCACTCGGGATAAAACCTGCTGGCTCTGTTGTAGGGGGAGACTTAAAAGATTTCCTTCCACATGCGAAAAAGCAGCTTAGCCAAACGAAAAAGCTGGGCATCGCAGCAGATCCTGATATGGAGTCATTGCTTGCTTTAAAACCAGATGTCATTTACGTCGATGAAGAACTGGCTGGACAAGACTTATCAAAATACAAGAAAATCGCCAAAACCGAAGTGTTTAATTTAAATGATGGCACATGGCGTGATCATTTGAAAAAAATCGGCAAGCTCGTCAATAAAGAAAAAGAAGCCGATCAATATATTAAGGACTACAATCAAGAAGCAAAAGAAGTCAAATCACTCATCCAGAAAAAGATTGGAAATGGAAAAGTGATGGCGATTCGTGTAACAGCAAAAGAGCTTCGAGTATTTAGTATGAAACGTCCGATGGGGCCAATTTTATACGATGATTTAGGACTGACACCTGTAGATGGTGTGAAAAAACTGGACAGCAAACGTCCATTTGAAGTCATTTCTCAAGAAGTGCTTCCTGACTTTGATGCAGATGCTATTTTTGTCGTCGTGAACCGTGATGATAAGGCGCAACAGGCATTCAAACAGTTAGAGCAGACGCCGATTTGGAAAGGCCTAAAAGCCGTGAAGAAAAACCAAGTGTATCCGATTGCCGATCAGCCATGGTTAGATTATTCAGCTCTAGGCAACAAAATGGCAATGGATGAAGCAAAAAAGATGTTCTCTAAATAAACAGCACATAAATCAAGGCATCATTCCGCATCTAGGAATGATGTCTCTTTTTTTGATTCGTTCTTCTATTCATTCGCTTTTTGCATACATATGAGAGGGAACGAGCAGTATCGCCCGTATGAAAGGATAAGGGGAGGGGTTACAGTTGAAGGTTCAAAAAATTAGTGCAGGCACTATTGCGAGGCTTGTGCTGCTTTTATTGGCACTTGTGAACAGCGCTCTCACTGCTGCAGGAAAAAGCCCAATTCCAATTGATGAAGAAGGTGTGCAGCAATTCATTACGTTAGCCTTTCTTGGCATCACATCACTATGGGCCTATTGGAAGAACAATGATATTACGAAAAAAGCTCGAACCAAAAAAGAAGAATAATAGAAAACAGAGCCTTTTCATGCAAAAAGGCTCTCAGCATGTAGAAAAACCCTCGCATTCGGTGTCAGTCCTGCGCGCTGGGGCTCGTCCTTCCTAGACTGCAAAGGGTTTCTATCACGCTGAAAAGAAGACAAAGGGCTAAAATAAGTTCATTTTAGCCCTTTGTCCATAAACTGAAAAGAGCCTTTTCATATAAAAAGGCTCTATTTCATCGAAGCGACAAGCGCCTCTCCCCGCAAATTGGTTTGATCTCAGTGGCTTACGCCCGGTGTTCTCCCATATTGGTAAGAAACGCTTTCACTTCCTCGATGGTTAAGCCAATGGCCTTTGCTTCACTCATGAGACGCTTCCATTCTGACATATTTGAGTCGGTCAGCTTTCTATGATGGACATGTAACGTCTTTCCTTCCTGCTCCTTTCTGTAGGTTTGGAGCAGCTGATACAGTTCTTCTTTAGGCATGCCAGATTGGACGGCATGAACGATATGATCCCGCCACTCCTGTTCACCGCCCTCAGCGTAATGAAACATCATCGTTTCTGCATCAAACAGCTCTTGTAAATCAATGTCTAGTGATGAGGATACCTTTTTTAAAAACTGGACAGATGGATTACGATGGACACCACGCTCAATTTTACTCAAATACGATTTAGAGACATGGGCATCTTCAGCCAGCTGCTGGATTGAGTATCCTTTCCTCTTTCGGTAAATGCGTATCACCTTTCCTATCATTCGATATATGATCTCCCTTCTCCCCGGCGAATCGTTCTGCGACCTTTTCGTTCATTATAAGAAATGAATTGTTCTTTATAAAATTTAAAAACGTAAGAAACAGGAAGTAAACAAAAGAAAACGAACGATTTCGTTCTTTAAAAAGAACTATAAGACCTATTATGACATTTTTCTTTGCGGGTATTATCTTTTATAATCCAATCATTAACAAAAAGAAACCATATATAACCTTTTTGTGATGAAATCGGGAGGTATCTATGAATGAGAATATAGGTTTTAAGCAGCTGTTTTCTGTCATAAAAGAGAAAATGGCCCTTCTGATCCTGATTGTCCTGATCGTAACGGGCATTTCAGCCTACTATCAGTTCTATGTCTCGACTCCTGTATATCAGGCAACCACTCAAATTCTTGTTCATAAACGAAGCAGTGATGCACAAGCGAATTTAAACGATATTCAGATGAACCTTCAATATACACGTACCTTTCAAGTCCTATTAAAAAGTCCAATCGTTATTGAAAAAGTAAAAGAAACACTCAATCTTACAGAATCGGCGGAAGGATTAAAACATAAAATTGCCACAAGTACAGAAAATGAGTCAGAGGTCATAAATATTTCTGTACAAGATGAGGACCGAGCGAAGGCAGTAGCCATTGCGAATACAGCCACAGAGGTGCTGCAAGAAGAAATCAAAAAAACCATGAATATGGATCGCATTAATGTTTTGTCTGAAGCCAAGCTGTCCAACACGATACTGATGAACTCACGTAAATTCGTTCACATCGTTCTGGCACTAGGCGCCTCTGTATTAGGGGGAATGACACTCATTTTCTTAATGAATTTACTCGATGATACGGTGAAACGAACACATCAAATAAGAGAAGAGATCGGATTGCCGTCGCTCGGCAGTGTCTATCAGATGCAGGCAGACAGGAGGGCAAAAAAAGACAAGCAGTCCGTCATAACGGGAGGACAGAACATTGATTTTTAAGAGGAAAAAACGAGAAAAAAGAGATTTATCCTGTATTTCTGTATTAAATCCTCACTCTGTCATTGCGGAACAATTCCGAACGATCCGAACGAACATCGAATTCACGTCGATTCAAACGAGGTTGAAGTCGATATTGGTCACATCCTCCTTGCCGAAGGAAGGAAAATCATTTACGGCTGCAAACTTGGCAGCTGTTTTTGCACAGCAGAAAAAACGGGTTTTGCTCATGGATGCTGATTTACGTAAACCAGCCATTCATGAATATTTTGATCTGAGTCCGCACACCGGATTGACCAATGTGCTATTAAATAATTGCAGTTTGGAAGAAGCCATTTTGCCTACACCGATTGAGCATTTAGAGCTGCTTCCGAGTGGGACCATTCCGCCAAATCCCGCTGAGCTGCTTTCCTCCTCTGTGATGAAGCAGCTATTTTACGAGATTGAGCAGCAGTATGACATGGTGATTGTTGATTCCACACCGCTTCTGCCTGTAGCCGATGCCAAAATATTAGCGAACCGGACGGATGGAAGCATTCTTGTGGTTTTAAGCGGTAAAACGAAGATTGCCGCTGTGAAGAAATCAAAAGAAGTATTAGAGGGTACGACAGGGAAACTGCTTGGGGCGATGCTAAATGGCAAGAAAGTGAAAAAGGGAAGGCACTATATGTATTAAAGAGATTGATAGGTGATGTCTCCTAATCTTTAACAACGGAGGCACTCGATCCTGCTGTGGGCATGACATATGCCTTAGATGCTCGTCATCGGTAGTGGGATGTGAGGACGGGTTTGATGCCCATTTTACGTAAGAATAGTGATGTTTTAAAAAGGGGGAGGAGCGTTGACTTACGCCCAAAGATTATCAATCATCGTGGCACTAGATTCATATCTCATCTTAGTTGCCGTCTTTTTTGGCTTTCAATTTGTCCAAGAGGCAGCGTTAACCGTATATACATTTGAAATGCTCGTCATTTCTTCGCTCAGTCTACTGATCGGGCACCATTTGTTTTCGTATATTTTTCACGTGTACAAGCAAGTATGGGCTTATACAGGGGTTAGAGAGCTATTTTCTTTAATGAAGACCTTTGCGTGTTCATTTTTATTTTCTATGACGATGCTGTACATTTTTGTGCAGACATGGCCATTTCGCTTTTTATTTATTGTCTGGCTTTTCCATGTGTTATTCATCGGTGCATCACGAATGGCATCCAGGCTGTTTCATGATGGTGCCAAGCGGTTTCAAGTTGAAAAGGAGCGGGCACTAATCATTGGCGCTGGATCAGCCGGGACCATTATTGTTCGTCAGCTTCAGCAGTCGAGTGATGTACATATTGAGCCGGTCGCTTTCATTGATGATGACAAAACAAAGCATAAGCTTGAAATTATGGGGCTGCCTGTTCTTGGGGGAAAAGAACATATTCAAACGGCTGTTGCGATGATGGATATTCAAAAAATCATTATCGCCATTCCATCCAAAAGCAGTCACACATTAAAAGGACTGTATAAGGAATGTGTAGCGACTGGAATCAAAACACAGATTATGCCGGAAATGGAACAGATTTTAAAAGGAACCCACGCGCTGAATCAATTGCGGGATGTACAGCCAGAGGATTTGCTTGGAAGAGAGCCAATTCAATTAGATACAAGCCGTCTATCCGTTCACCTAAAAGGAAAAACGATTATGGTGACAGGAGCTGGCGGGTCTATCGGGTCAGAAATCTGTCGTCAAATTTGTGTATTTTCCCCTCGGGCGATTGTGCTTGTGGGACATGGAGAATTTAGCATTCATTCTATTTTACTAGAGCTGAAAGAATTGTATGGAGACAGCATTAGCCTATATCCACAAATTGCGGATATTCAAGATAAACAAAAAATGAGTGAAATCGTTGGTCATTTTCAGCCGGATATGATTTATCATGCCGCTGCGCATAAACATGTCCCGCTCATGGAAATCAGCCCGAAAGAAGCGGTGAAAAACAATATTATCGGGACAAAAAATGTGGCAGAAGCTGCACATGAGCACGGAGTTGAAACATTTGTCCTCATCTCATCTGACAAAGCGGTCAACCCTGCCAATGTGATGGGAGCGACAAAGCGGTTTGCTGAAATGGTGATTATGCAAATGGGGGCAAGCAGTGAAACGAAATTTGTCGCCGTCCGGTTTGGGAATGTACTCGGAAGCAGGGGGAGCGTCATTCCGATCTTTAAAAAACAAATTGAAAAAGGCGGGCCAGTGACCGTCACGCACCCAGCCATGACAAGATATTTTATGACGATACCAGAAGCATCAAGGCTTGTTATTCAAGCTGGTGCACTAGCAGAAGGAAGGCAGATTTTTGTTTTAGACATGGGGGAGCCAGTCAAAATTGTCGACCTCGCAGAAAACCTCATTCACCTCTCAGGCTACACCACAGACCAGATTCCAATCACATTTACGGGGATTCGTCCCGGAGAGAAAATGTACGAGGAGTTACTCAACCAGCATGAAAAAGCACAGGAGCAAATTTTCCCGAAAATCCATATCGGGCATGCCTTGGATGGTGATCCGTATGTGCTGAACCGCTTTATTCACGAATTTAATATGATGAGTGACGATCAATTAAGACAGGCCTTGTTTGCCGCCATTGAGTCGCATGATGTATTGCCTGAACCGATGCAACGAGAGGAGGAGCCACTTGCTAATGAAGAAAAAAGTCTTGTTTTGCGCAACGGTTGATTATCATTTTAAGGCGTTCCATCTCCCGTATTTCAGATGGTTTCAGGAACAAGGATGGGAAGTGCATACAGCGGCAAATGGCCAGCTGGAGCTACCGTATGTGGATCAAGCGCATTCCATTCCGATTCAGCGTTCCCCTTTTCATTTGCACAACCGGCTTGCTTATGTGGAGCTGAAAAAGCTGTTAGAAAAAGAGCATTATCAGTTCATCCATTGTCACACACCGATGGGGAGTGTCATTGGCAGGCTAGCGGCCAAAGGGACGCGCAAAAAAGGGACGAAAGTTCTTTACACAGCGCATGGGTTTCACTTTTGGAAGGGGGCACCGCTTCAAAATTGGCTGCTTTATTATCCAGTTGAGAGATGGCTCGTTCAATATACGGATGCACTCATCACCATTAATGGAGAAGACTATGAAAGAGCCGATCGTCTGTCAAAAGAGAAGGCGGCTGTGCATTATGTTCCCGGTATGGGTGTCGATATGAAGCGATTTGCACCAGTTGATGACAAAGAAAAAGACCGCCTTCGTAAAGCATATGGTTTTACCACGCAAGATTTTATCGTGCTGTGTGCTGGTGAATTAAATGACAATAAAAATCAAGGAATGCTCATCAAAGCTTGCGCGCAGGTGTATCGGAATATACCACATGTGAAAATTGTATTTGCTGGAGAAGGGACAAGTCGGTCGTCCTATGAAAAGCTGGTCTGTCAGCTGAATCTTGAGGAACATGTACAGTTTGCGGGATTTTGCAAACACATCGAAGATTGGATGCATCTGAGCGATGTCTGTGTATCAACCAGCTTGAGAGAAGGACTTGGGATGAATCTTCTTGAAGCAATGTCTGCTGAAAAGCCGGTGATTGCAACAGAAAATAGAGGGCATTGTGAGCTCGTCAAACATGGAGTGAACGGCTTTTTAGTCAAACCGCATGATGTGAATGGTTTAGCCGTTTATTTACAACAGCTCTACCATAAAAAGGACCAGCTTCACCTAATGGGGAAAGCGGGACGTTCTATGGCTCACGCATTTGCACAGGAGCAGACGGTAAGTGCAATGGAGGAAATTTACACAACGTATATGGACCAAAAAGAGAAGGTGATGTGAGCATGCGTCAGCCGAAAGTATCGATTATCATGGGTGTTTACAATTGCCAAGAGACAGTAGAAGAAAGCATTGAATCGATTCTCCGTCAAACCTATGAAAACTGGGAGCTCATCATATGTGATGATGCATCAACAGATGGCACCTATGAAAAAGTGCTGAACTATACCATGCGTGATCCCGATAGAATTCGCCTCATTCAAAACGAACACAATCAAAGACTTGCCGCCAGTTTAAATCGTTGTCTCACTGAAGCGAATGGAGAACTGATTGCAAGACAGGATGGCGACGATATATCAGTGTCTACACGATTAGAAAAACAGGTTCATTTCCTTGAAGCACATCCAGAATATGATGTGGTTGGTACGGCGATGACGGTGTTTGATGAGTCAGGGGCGAAGGGCGTTCGAGCCCTTGTCTCAGAGCCTGATCGAAGGGTGCTAGCAAGAGGAACGCCTTTTTGTCATGGGACGATTATGATGAGAGCGTCTGCCTACAAGGCTTTAAATGGCTATCGTTCTGTAAAAACAACTAGACGGATGGAAGATATCGATCTTTGGATTCGTTTTTTTGCTGCGGGGAGAAAAGGCTTTAATCTGCAAGAGCCCTTATACCTTGTAAGGGAGGATGAAGCGGCCTTTCAGCGCCGGAAATTCCGATATTCAATGGACAATGCCTGGCTTGTGTTACAAGCATGCAAGCAATTAAAATTGTCGCCGTTTGATTATCTCTTTGCGCTTAAACCGGTCATCCGTGCCTGTATGTCACCAAAGATCATGAGGTTTTATCATCAGCGGAAACTTGGAGGATCTATGGTGAAAAGGAGGACGATTCGGGATGAGTGAGCCAAAGCGTGTACTTCATGTTGTGGGCGGAATGAACAGAGGCGGAGCAGAAACGATGATCATGAATATCTATCGTGCAATCGACCGGAATGTTCTTCAATTTGATTTCATTACCCACCGGGAGGATGTCTGTAATTACGATGAGGAAATTCGTCAGCTTGGCGGGCGGATTTTTTATGTCCCAAGTATTGGAGCGTCCTCTCCATGGACGTTTGTCAAAACGTTGACGAAGACGATCAAGCAAACGGGACCTTATCAGGCGGTGCATGCACATACAGATTTTCAAACGGGCTTTTCTGCCCTTGCTGCGAAACTGGCAGGTGTGAAGATACGCATTTGCCATTCACATAATACGGCTTGGAAACAGTCTCCTAGCCGGGTTGATCATTTGTTGCTCAAAGGATTCCGTCAATTGATCTTTGCCTTTTCTACGCAGCTCGTTGCATGCGGTGAAGATGCCGGTGCCTTTTTATTTGGACAAAAAAGAATGCACGATGGACGAGTGGACATTTTGCCAAATGGGATTGATTTGGACCTTTTTTTTCAGTTGGAGCCAGAAGCGAAGGTGAAGATGAAAAAAGACCTCCATCTTCACGAGAGAAAACTGATCATTGGACATATTGGCCGATTTCATGAGCAGAAAAACCATGTTTTTTTCATCGAATTAGCGCAGACACTGAAAAAACAAGGGGTCTCCTTTCAGCTAGTTCTCATAGGAGATGGGCCGCTCCGGCCAGTGGTTGAATCGTATGCAGTGAAAGCAGGATTAATGGAAGACATTGTGTTTACGGGCGTTGTCTCAGAGGTTCCGCAGTATATGAAAGCATTTGATGTGTTTGTGATGCCGTCTTTGTTTGAAGGTCTTCCTCTCGTATTAGTGGAAGCGCAGGCATCTGGACTCCCATGTGTGATTTCAGATCATATCACAAAGGAAGTCGATTTAGGTTGTGGGCTTGTGAAACGGAAATCCTTGCAAGATTCAGCTCATGAGTGGATGAAAGCCATACTAGAAGCCTACCATGCAGACCCTCCTCTTCAGGAGACCATTATTTCTCAGCTTGGCCTTAGAGGATTTGATGTGAAACAGAACATCACCCGTGTGATGAATGTGTATGGATTGTAAGGAAGGATTGGCAGATGGCGGTTTATTTGGTGAACATGATCATGGTCTATTTATGGTCGAGCTTTGCTGCATTTTATGGCAGACGTGATGATACCATACAAAGCGGCTGGCGGCCGAACAAGCTTCTGGTGTTTTTTCCATTTTTATTTCTTTGTATTGTGGCGGGCATACGCTACAAAGTAGGAACTGATTTTGTAACCTATGGACAAATGTATGAGTTCTCCGTCAACTATGACAAGCCTTGGCATATTTTCGGATTCGGTGTAGACAAGGCCGCCACTGATCCGGGCTTTACATTGATCTTATGGATGCTCAATCAACTATCACATGAGCCGCAAATCATGTATATCACAGTTGGGATCATCACCTATTTTTTTATTATCAAAACACTTGTGCGATATGGACGGCCATTTGAGCTTAGTATGCTGCTATTTCTCGGTACATTTCATTATTACGCTTCGTTTAATGGCATGCGGCAGTATATGGTGGCAGCGATTCTTTTTTATGCCATCCAGTTTGTCATCAAAGGTCAGTGGAAATGGTATTTTCCGCTCGTACTTGTATGCGCGCTATTTCATTCCTCGGCACTCATTATGATTCCAGTCTATTTCATCGTCAGAACAAAGGCATGGTCTTGGATGATGCTTGTGTTATGTATGATTTTTCTAGGCTTAACTGCTCTGTATGACCGCTTTGTCTCCGTGTTTGTGGTGATGCTGCAAGGGAGTTCTTATGGTCATTACGAGGAGTGGCTGACAACGAATACGAATGGAATGAATGTGACGAAAATTGGTGTCTTGATTTTGCCGTTATTGCTTGCGTTCTTTTGTCGAAAACGACTTCGTGAGCTGACCCCAGAGAGTGATTATATTGTGAATTTTTGCTTGCTTGGATTTTTGTTTGGCATCCTTGCAACGAAGGATGTCATTTATGCAAGATTTCATATTTACTTTGGTCTGTATCAGCTCATTTTACTACCTTATTTCACACGGATTTTTGATCAGCGAACCAATTTCTTTATGTATATCGGAATTGCGGTTTGCTATATTTTGTACAGCATTATGCTGATGCCGTTTGATTCTTCTGTTTTACCGTACCGAACGATTTTTACAAAGTAGATTTGAAGAAAGGTGGGGCTTGCTGTCATGCCAGCTATCAGTCTATTGGTCGCAGTCTATAACACTAGTCAATATGTGGAGCAGTGTCTTCAATCGATTGCAGACCAAAGCTTTTCAGATATAGAGGTCATCCTCATTAACGATGGATCTACCGATCACAGTGGAGACATCCTTGAAGCGTTTGCTGCGCGTGATGAGCGATTTCGGGTGATTCACCAAACCAATCAAGGGCTGGGAGCGGTGAGGAACAGGGGCATAGAAGAAGCAACAGGAACGTATCTTGCCTTTGTTGATTCAGACGATGTTCTCGCTCCTCAATACTGTGAGGCTTTATATCAAAAAGCCGAAAACACCGGTGCTGATCTTGTTGTCAGTGAATATTGGATTCAATTTGAACAGTCAAAACGGATCATACCGACGACGCTGTTAGCTCAACAGGAAGCCGATAAGACAAGTTTAATAGAATCGTTATTACATGGTGAGATCACGGGATTCTCATGGAATAAGCTCTATCGGCGGGCGTTTATCGAAAAGCATCATATCCGTTTTCCGTTGAGAGGTGAGCTTGAGAATATTGAAGATCAATATGTCACGCTGCGCTGTTTTTCTTTATCACGTGTCATTGCCTTTGTTCATGAGCCGCTTTATTATTACCGGGTTCATTTGTCATCCATTGTCCAGCGATATCAAAAGCAGTATTTTCAGCATGGACTGGCGTTTTATGACGCGCAGCGTTTGTTTTTAAAAGAGCATGGTGAGCTGACACCATATGAGAAGGCTTTTTATTTTTTTATCGTGAATCATACGCTGCATTGTATGCTCAATGAATGGAAGAGCCAAAATTCCCTTTCCTTTCAAAAAAAGCTTGGTCATATGCGTGAAATGGTGACACATGAAGCTTTTCAGAAGGCTGTGAAACAAGTGGAACCATCGAAGCTGACTGTGCGAAAGCGAATGATCTTATTCCTTGCTAGAATGCAGTGGGTGTATCCGCTCTCTGCCGCAGCATCAAGCTATCAAAAATGGATTGAATATCAAACGAGAAAATCGGGGTGATGAGTGTGACATTGCAGCAATTAAAAGCACATGCCGCAGAGTGGCTGCTCTTAAAGATCAAGTATCCACTTCAATATAGGTTGAGCCGCCAAAGACTGCCAGAGCTGCGTCATCAGAAGAAAATCATTCTCACGCTGCTGCCGGCACATGACAACTTAGGTGATCACGCGATTGCCTATGCCAGCTGCTGTTTTCTACAAAAGCACTTTCCAGACTATCAAATCATAGAAGTAGACATGCAGGAGATGTATCGTCTAGCACGTCCGCTGAAGCACGCGCGGCACCCAGAGGACATTGTCTGTATCATCGGCGGGGGCAACATGGGCGATTTATATCGATATGAAGAATGGACAAGACAATTTATCATGAACGCCTTTAAGTCCTATCCTGTTATTCAGCTGCCCGCTACTGCTCATTTTACAGAAACAAAGAGAGGGAAAAGAGAAGAACGCCGCGCTATTCAAGCATATCAGCAACACCCGAGGCTTCTCTTGATGGCAAGAGATCAAACCACCTATCAATGGATGAAGAAGCATTTTCCTAATAAAGAGGTGTGGAAACAGCCTGATATGGTCCTGACATTAGACGAAACATCAAAGAGTCAAACCCGTAAAGGAGTGCTGCTTTGTCTGCGTGAGGATAAGGAGGCGTATCTCACGAAAGAGAAACGAGAACAACTGCAGGAGCATATCAAAGAAACGTATGATCAAGTTGGTTTTATCACAACGACCATTGGTAAGCGAGTGAATCGAACGACTCGTTTAGAGGAATTATCCACGTTATGGACGCAGTTGAGTCAGGCACAAGTCGTCGTGACAGATCGACTGCATGGCATGATCTTTTGTGCGATCACACATACACCGTGTGTTGTCATCAGGTCGTTTGATCATAAAGTCATGGAAGGATATGAATGGGTAGCGCACTTGCCGTTTATGACCCTTTTGAAGGAACCAACGGAGGAAGCGGTGAAAAAGGCCATTCATCAGCATATGAAAACAAGCAGACAAAAGGGAGAGGAAGTTGGATGAAGGCCCTTAAACACTGCGTGAAATCACCATGAACCGTGCGTTTCTTTACAATGTCAGTGCAAATGTGATGACGTTTTTCTTGATGATGCTGATGTCTGTTTGTTTAACGCCTTACATTGTTCATACACTTGGAGTGGAAGCGTTTGGTCTGATTCATCTGACTCAAAATATGATCAATTATTTATCGGTCATTACGGCTTCATTAAGTGCTGTGGTGGTGCGTTTTTTTTCTGTTGCGGCTCATAAAGGAGAGATGGAACAAGCGCAGCGCTATCTCGCTTCCTATTTTGTCAGTTCTCTTTTTTTATCCATCTGTCTTTTTTTACTTTGTCTATTCATGTCTCAGCAGCTGGTTGACTGGCTCCATGTGCCTGCTCATCTTGCAAAAGATACACAGATCGCCTTTGTGTTAGGGGGTCTTTTATTTATGCTCAATTTCGTCATGTCTGGTATTGGGGCGGCACCGTTTTATGCGAACAAATTATATGTATCGAGTGTTGGACAGGCCATTCAGATGTTTGGCAGAGCGCTTGTGATTGTGCTGTTATTTACCGTGACGACACCAGCCATTTGGCATATTCCGCTTGCAGCCGTTATGGGAAGTTTCGCCGCTTTGGGAATGGGTCTCTATTATTTTAAGAAACTCATTCCTTGGTTTTCGTTTAAGTGGCGGTACGTTTCTTTATCTTCAAGTCTCACGCTAGTTCGATCAGGGGTGTGGCATTCATTTGAGCAAATGGGCATTTTGTTGTTTTTACAAATCGATTTATTGATGACCAACTTACTGATTGGGGCAGAAGCGACTGGACAGTATGCCGCCATTTTACAATTTCCATTATTATTGCGCACCCTTGCAGGGACACTTGCGGTTGTGTTTGCGCCAACGATCACAAAATTATATTCAAATCAAGACGAGCAGGGGCTCATTCAATACGCCGCCAATGCCATGAAATGGAGTGGTTTATTTGTGGCATTCCCCGCGGCTCTGTTAGGAGGTCTTGCCGGTCCGCTCATGATGTTATGGCTTGGACCAGCCTTTGAGGAGCTAAAATGGCTGCTGATGATTCATGCGGCTTATTTGTGTTTCACGTTGATGTTTTTACCGCTGACCTATGTACCGACTGCCTTTAACCGATTTAAAGTGCCGGCGGTTGTGACACTCATATTAGGCGGTTCCAATGTCCTGTTCGCCTATGGACTGACTCACCTACTTCAGCTTGGGTTATATGGCATTGCATCAGCAGGGGCCGTTGTTTTATTGATGAAAAATATCGTCTTTCTCCCATTGTATACAGCCAAGATCACGAAACAGAAAAGTACCATCTTTTACAAACATACAGTCGTTCCGCTGTTTGGGGCTCTATTCATATGGGGGATCTGTGCCGGTATTCAGACTGTGTATGATGTGACGAGATGGTGGGAGCTATTTTGTATTGGCGGAATATGTTTCGTTCTCTACTTAGGCTATTTGTATCAATTTGTAGGAACAAAACAAGAGCGGATACAGCTCATGCGTAAGGTGAAACAAGCTGCTATTGAACGCTCTGTCTCTCGCTAGTGTGGAAAGGAGAAGCAATGATGAAAAGAATAATAGATGTGGTCGTGGCTTTGACCCTGCTCATCGCAGGCAGCCCCCTTTTCCTTCTCATCTATGGACTCATTCGGTGGAAAATCGGAGCTCCTGTGGTGTTTCGACAAGAACGGCCTGGTCTGTACGGACAGCCGTTTATGCTTTATAAATTTCGGACGATGACCGAGGAACGCGATGAACATGGCGTACTGCTTCCAGACCATCTTCGATTAACAAAAACCGGCGCCTTTATTCGTAAGCTCAGTCTTGATGAATTGCCGCAGCTTGTCAATGTACTCAAAGGGGAAATCAGTCTCGTTGGACCAAGACCGCTTTTAATGGAGTATTTACAAATGTACACAGAGGAGCAAGCGAAGCGTCATCTTGTGAAGCCTGGTATCACTGGATGGGCCCAGGTGAATGGGAGAAATACTCTCTCTTGGGAGGAGAAATTCACCTATGACCTCTGGTATGTAGAGCATCAATCGTTTTGGCTCGATATGAAAATCTTATGGATGACCTTGCTGAAAGTCATCAAAACAGAAGGGGTGCAGCAGCCAAATCATGCAACAGCTGAAAAATTCAAAGGAACCGATACGTAAAGAGCAGCCCATTGGCTTAATCGGGGCTGGCGGACACAGCAAGGTCATTCAGGAGTTGATTTTTTTGCATCCTGATTACTCATTGTGTGCTGTATTAGACGATCGATTTGAGGAGGCTGACACTCGAACCGGCATTCTGTATGGTCCGGTTTCTATGAGTCAAAAGGTAAGAGATGAAATACCTGATATGCAATGGCTGATTGCCATTGGGCAAAACGAAATCAGACAGAGGATCAAAGAACGTCTCGCATTTGAAGAGAGGGCATTTGCCACACTGATTCATCCAGAGGCAGTTGTGAGCTCGTCAACGAAGGTTGGCCGAGGAACGGTTGTGATGGCAAGGGCTGTTGTGCAAGCAGATGCAGTAATTGGTGAGCATGCCATTATCAACACCGGTTCTATCGTGGAGCATGACTGCTTTCTCGAATCCTTTACGCACCTTTCTCCGGGAGCCGTGCTCACCGGCTGTGTCTCTGTGCGAGAGGGTGCTCATATTGGAGCTGGGGCTGCTGTCATACCTGGCAGAACCATTGGAAGCTGGGCAGTGATCGGCGCAGGAGCGGCAGTGACCCGAGATATACATGATCAGAAAGTCGCCGTAGGCGTTCCTGCAATTGAGATCAAAGATCGAAGAGAAGGTGGGAAATCATGAGAGACAGGAAACGAATCTACTTATCTCCTCCTCATATGAGTGGAAAAGAACAGAAGAAAATAGAGGAGGCATTTAAAAGCAATTGGATTGCACCATTAGGACCGCTTGTAAATGAATTTGAGCAAGTGGTCGCGGATTATGCAGGCGTGAAGAGTGGAGCGGCATTGTCTTCAGGAACAGCAGCCATTCACCTTGCCTTAAAACTCATTGGCGTTCAAAAGGGAGATATGGTCTTTTGTTCCACTCTCACATTTGTTGCCAGTGCAAATCCTATTTTATATGAACAAGCGACGCCTGTTTTTATTGATTCAGAAAAAGAGACATGGAATATGTGTCCGTTGGCGTTAGAGAAAGCCTTCGCTGAAACAAAACGACTTGGGAAAAGACCCCGTGCGGTTATTGTCGTTCATTTATACGGACAAAGTGCGAAAATGGATGAAATCATAGCGGTGTGTGAGGCATATGATGTGCCAATCATTGAAGATGCGGCTGAATCGTTAGGCAGTATATATAAAGGAAGAAAAAGCGGTTCAATGGGCAGGTTCGGTGTGTACTCTTTTAACGGAAATAAAATCATTACAACATCAGGAGGCGGAATGCTTGTCAGTGATGATGAAGCAGCCATCGACCGCTGCCGATTTCTCGCGTCACAGGCAAGAGAACATGCCCTACACTATGAACATCAAGAGGAGGGATATAACTATCGGATGAGCAACCTACTCGCAGGTGTAGGAATTGCACAAATGGAAGTGTTAGAGGAGCGTGTTCAGCAAAAACGCCGCATTTTCGAGCGTTATCAAGATGCTTTAGCCGATATTGAAGGCCTTCAATTTATGCCAGAATATCAAGAAACCACATCAAACCGCTGGCTGACCACATTCACCATTGATCATCATGTACAGATGTCTCCAGTAGAGATGATAGATGCTTTAGAACAAAAGCAGATCGAAGCAAGGCGTGTATGGAAGCCACTGCATCAGCAGCCGCTCTTTCATGGTTGTCCTTTTTATACAACAGCCGATGAAGTCCCTGCATCTGAGTTGTTATTTGAGACAGGTCTTTGCCTGCCATCTGGTACAAGCATGACAGACGCGGAACAGGAGCTTGTCATTGATACATTGCACAGCGCCCTGCAAAAGAAAGCATTATCCTCCACATAGGCTGCTCGTTCATCAGCAGCCTGCCTCTCTTTTTATCAATCCCTTATTTTATGGAATCATCATGACCTATGGCTTACTGTAGGGCGGTCCGGCTTTTTGATGATGTACAAATCGAAGCTGGATCAAAAGCTTTTCCTGCATGAAAAACACCCTTTGCAATCATGAGAAAGGGTGTTGTTTTTCGTCCATTTATTCGCTTTCTTTTTTCACCTTTTGGTACGCTTCATCGAGATGTTGAATTCGCTTCAAGACAACAGCATTTTTCGTCAATTGGTCCTGCACAAGTGTAGAAACCACCGACCGATAATAAGCGTTCATGGCATGAATCTTGTCTTCATGTTGATTCATGGCAATGTGCTGTTTTAAATTGTCGATAAAGTATGGAACGGAAAAAAGTTCAGACATGGAAATCACTCCTATTTCGTATATACGGTCCGTCAATCTTCATGTAAAATGATGAGAGGGAGGGGAGACAATGAGCCTTAAACTGCAACAAGAACTAGTATTAAAGCAGGTACTCACGCAAGAACTCAGGCAGGCGATTACGCTGCTGCAATTGAATTGTGCAGAGCTGGGTGAGTATCTTGATCAGTTAGCGCTTGAGAACCCTCTGATTGAGCGGAAAGACACGGACAGCTATCAACCAGTTTATCATAAAAGAACGCAAGATCGAATGACAGAGCCGTATCGTACGCATCAAAAAGAAAGCCTGCAAATGTATTTAAAGAGACAGGCCATTGATTTGAATTTAAGTGAAAAGAATCAAAGGATTTTTCAATTCATGATTGAGTCCATTGATTCCAATGGCTATTTAAATGAACCGGTTGACCAAATGGCCGCTGTGTTACAGGCTTCGGCAGAAGAAGTAGAGGCCGTTCTTCATCAGCTTCAATCATTAGAGCCTGCCGGTATTGGCGCTAGATCATTGCAAGAATGCATCCTGCTCCAGCTTAGACGAAAAAAAGATCGCTGGTATGAAGCAGAGCTGATCATCGAAGGGCATTTCTTTCTTTTCGCAAGGAAGGCTTGGAAGGAAATCGCAGCTAAAACAGGTATGCCGTTGAAAACCCTGCAAGCCATACAAGATGAGGTGTCGCTTCTCGAACCAAGACCAGGCCTTCATTTCTCTTATGAAGACCAGGATGTGTATATAGAACCAGATGTGTTGATTACAGCTGCGGGAGGTCACATCACATTCGAGTTGAACCAGCGTGCTTTTCCGGACATTGAAATGAATGAAGGGTATTTCGCCATGATTCAAGATCAACAGCGGCATGAAGCATATGCATATTTAAAGGAAAAGCATCAGCAGTACAATTGGCTTGTTCAAGCGCTGAAGCAGAGAAAACAAACGATGACAAATGTCGTTCGTGAGATTATCTTACAACAGACTGATTTTTTCCTGACAGGGAAGCATAAAATGAAACCGCTTACGATGAAGCGGATTGCAGATATATTACAAGTGCATGAGTCGACAGTGAGTCGAACAGTCAAAGGGAAAATGGTGCAGACTCCTTATGGGTTAATGGAAATGAAACAGTTTTTCCAAGCGAAACTAGAAGGGCATTCGCTTGAAGAAGCATCCAGCTACACAGTGAAGACCCACATTGCAGAGCTGATTCAATCAGAAAATAAGAAAAAACCGTATTCGGATCAGCAAATCATGACGCAGCTTCAGCAAACCTTTGGTATCCGCGTCTCTCGCAGAACCATTGCCAAATATCGTGAACAAATGAACCTTCCGTCTTCCACGCTGCGGAAGCGATATGATTAAAAAGAAGCACATGCCAGAAACAATGGCACGTGCTTCTTTTTTGATGAGTGGAAGAGTGAGAGAAGATTTCTTGAGAATTGAAAAAAGGGAAGACGTGTGATCTGAATTTTGGGGTAAAGTATAAGATAGGGCATGAGCCGATAGGATAGACAACAGTGATGAGGTGAGACCAATTGAAATATAAACAAATCAAAACGAAAAAAATATATGAAGAAATTGCGGACGCATTAGTCGAATCCATTCGAACGGGGGAGCTTCTTCCGGGCGAAAAATTAGACTCGGTTCAAGCACTTTCTGAAAACTTTCAAGTCAGCCGTTCCGCTGTGAGAGAGGCGCTGTCCGCTTTGAAAGCGATCGGATTAATAGAGATGAAGCAAGGAGAAGGCACATATGTGAAGCAGTTCGATCCTGAGCAGCTCACATTTTGTTTATCTCCTGCTTTTTTGATGAAGCAGCAGGATATCGTGCAGCTTCTTGAAGTGAGATCAATCATTGAATCAGGTGCTGTCAAAAAGGCAGCATTGCTGCGGACAGACGAGGACCTCGATCGACTGCATGAGGCACTAGAACAAATGAAGCGTGCAGAAGCGCATAAAGAAATTGGTGAAGAGGCAGACCTTACATTTCATCTTGCCATTGCTAAAGCCTCAAAGAATCATTTACTGGCGGCGTTAATGAATCAGGTCTCATCCTTATTAATTGAAACGATGCGGGAAACGAGAAAAATCGTGTTATTTTCAAGAAAAGCGTCCATACGTCAGCTTTACAAAGACCATGAACGTATTTATCAAGCTGTCATGGACAAGCAGCCAGAAGAAGCGGAGAGGGCGATGCTTACACATTTGGAAAAAGTAGAACAACTTCTTGGTGATGTACTGCAAGAACAGGAAGGAAAGCCAGATATTCAATAAGCTGTGCCACATAAGGGCACAGCTCTATTATTGAAGAGAAATATGCAATTTTTTCATTCGATATTGCAGACTTTGCCTGCTCATGCCCAATATCTTTGCAGTCTGTGAAATATTGTCGTCCATTTTATTTAAGTAATGGACGATGTATTGTTTTTCAAATCGTTCCATTTGGGTTTGGAAATCAGTTGTATGATCTGAGCTCGTGTAGACAAACGTATCAGCTGCAGCTGCTAGATTAAGCGGACTCTTCTGCATGTGTTCACTAGGACGTCCTTCTCTTTGCTTGAAACGGAAATGGTAAGGAAGGTGATGCATGCTTAAGTATGTTTCGTCCATCATCATATTCATCCCAGCTTCAATCACATGCTCCAGTTCTCTTACATTGCCCGGCCAATGATACGTTTGGAACAGGGCAAGTACCTCTTCATCAGCCGCCTTCACATTCATTTGAAACAGTTCATTATATTTTTGAATAAAATGCATGACAAATGTGGGGATGTCTTCTTTTCGCTCAGAGAGTGGCGGGATAAACAAGGTGACAATGCCAAGCCGGTAAAATAAATCCTTTCGCATCCGTCCACCTGCGATCGCATCCACAGGGTCCTCATTCATATTAGCAATTACTCTCACATCAATGGCGATTTCCTTTGTACTGCCTAACCTTCTTACACGTTTCTCTTGCAAGACGCGCAATAGTTTTGCTTGAAGAGCTGGGTGTAATGAGTTGATCTCATCTAAAAGCAGTGTACCTCCTTGTGCTTGTTCGAATAGACCGGGCTGATCTGTTGCCCCTGTAAAAGCCCCTTTTTGTGTTCCAAAAAGCAGACTTTCAATCAGGTTATCAGGCAGTGCTGCACAATTCTGCGTAATAAATGGTCCAGATGAACGGCTGCTGCCATTATGAATGCTTTGTGCAAATAGCTCTTTCCCCGTCCCTGTCTCACCAACAATCAGCACATAAGAAGAGGTACGTGTGGCTCGTTTCGCATGTTCAATCACTTCTAAAAAGGCAGGACTCTCCCCAATGATTGAATCAAATGTAAAGCGTGTGTTTCCTTTTTTCTTCATATTGTGATGAATGAGCCGTTCCAGTTTCGTGACATCATTCGAAATTTCAACCGCTCCTTGAATCAAACCGTCTCGAACGAGCGGGTATGTATGGTTAATCGTTGTGATTTCTTTTCCATTGTAGTTGTGATACGTCTGCTTTGCATGAACCGTCTGTTTTCCGGTTCGCAGCGCTTGGACAAGTGTACTGTGCATCTCATCCTGAAACACAAAGAGGTCTAAGACATTTTTATAAAGGACATCAGAACGTTTTAAAGATTCGATCTCCATCATTTTTTTGTTATAAACAATGGTATTACCATTTTCATCAATGGCGTGAACCCCAACATCAATTAAATCGAGCATTTGTTTATATAGATCAATCTCATTTTCGAGCTTTGCGGTATGCTGATCTTTTTTCACTTGCGCCACCTCCAGACATTACCTCTATTTTACATGAAAAATTTTGCGGTTTCCTCTAAAAAAATTTGCATATGCAAAATTATTTTGCGTTAAAGATGAGAACAATCCTAGACACAGAGCAATCACTAAGTTGGCATGATCCTTGCATAATATAAGAGTGGAGATGAACCCAATCAAAAGAGGCAAGCTTATAGAAGGAGGAATACACGATGACACAGACAAAAGCATTGATTCATCAAACAGAACAATACGGTGCGGCGAACTATCATCCGTTGCCAATTGTGATTTCAGAGGCTGAGGGAGTGTGGGTGACTGATCCTGAGGGCAACCGCTACATGGATATGCTCAGTGCATATTCTGCAGTGAACCAAGGACATCGCCATCCCCGCATTATTGAAGCGCTTAAAACACAAGCTGACCGCGTGACACTCACATCAAGGGCCTTCCATAATGATCAGCTTGGCCCATGGTATGAGAAGATTTGCAAATTAACGAATAAAGAGATGGCATTGCCAATGAATACGGGTGCTGAGGCTGTGGAAACGGCTGTAAAGGCAGCGAGACGATGGGGCTATGATGTCAAGGGGATCAAAGAGAATCGCGCAGAAATCATTGCATGTACCGGGAATTTTCATGGTCGTACAATGACGGCTGTGTCACTTTCTTCGGAAGCAGAATATCAAAGAGGTTTCGGTCCGATGCTTCCAGGCATAAAGCTCATCCCTTATGGAGATATTGAGGCGTTACGCGAAGCGATCACTCCGCAAACAGCGGCTTTTCTCTTTGAACCGATTCAAGGAGAAGCGGGCATTGTCATGCCGCCTGAGGGCTTTATAAAAGAGGCAAAAGCGATCTGTGAGAAGGAACATGTGTTATTGATCGCAGATGAAATTCAAGTCGGATTAGCGCGGACCGGCAAGATGTTTGCATGCGACTGGGAAGACATTGAGCCGGATATGCTGATTCTTGGTAAAGCACTTGGCGGAGGGGTATTCCCGATCTCATGTGTTGTCGCAAACCGTGATATTTTAGGTGTATTTAATCCAGGGTCTCACGGGTCTACCTTCGGCGGGAATCCTCTTGCGTGCGCAGTATCACTTGCTGCACTAGATGTTTTAATCGACGAGAAGCTTGCCGAGCGCTCATTGGAGCTTGGGCAATATTTCAAAGACAAACTATCACGCATTCAAAGTCCTGTGATTAAGGAAGTACGCGGTCGTGGACTATTTATTGGGATGGAACTGACTGAGGCAGCTAGACCTTATTGTGAGAAGCTCAAGCAAGCAGGGCTGTTATGCAAAGAAACCCATGAGACAGTGATTCGATTTGCACCGCCGCTTACTATTTCAAAAGAAGACTTGGATTGGGCAATTGCTCATATCCAAGCGTTATTTCAAGCATAAATGATCAAGGGAGAAGCCTTCAAATTCTCCCTTTCTCTTTCAATGAACGGCGAATTTTGTCAAAGGTTGATGAATAGAAGAGTGAAAGTGGGGAAGCGGATTTGAAGCCAGAACAGCATAATGAACTAGAGCGTTCCATGAAAAGCAGACATCTTTTTATGATTGCCTTAGGTGGGGTCATCGGAACAGGCCTTTTCCTTGGATCAGGACTCATTATTCATCAGGCAGGCCCAGGGGGAGCCATTCTTTCGTTTATCATTGGCGGGTTACTCATGTATTTGGTGATGCTCTGTCTTGGTGAATTAGCAGTGGCGATGCCGACAGCTGGTTCCTTTCAGGAGTATGCAACCAAATATATTGGTCCGTCCACAGGCTTTATGATCGGCTGGCTCTATTGGTTTAGCTGGGCATGTACGATCGGACTTGAATTTACATCAGCAGGGATTCTACTCCAAAGGTGGTTTCCTGATATCCCAGTTTGGCTTTGGTGTCTTGCCTTTAGCGTCATCTTATTTGCCATCAATGCCATCTCAGCTCGCAGCTTTGCTGAAACCGAGTTTTGGTTTTCAGCCATCAAGGTTGCTGCGATCTTATTGTTTATTATCATTGGAATTGGCGCAATTTTCGGAATGATTCATTTGAAAGGTGGGGAACCTGCCCCTCTATTTCGCCATTTGACGGATCATGGCGGACTTTTTCCTAATGGTGTTTTTGCGATTTTATTAACCATGGTCACAGTCAATTTCTCCTTTCAAGGAACAGAGCTTGTAGGGATTGCAGCAGGGGAGAGTGAAAATCCAGAAAAAACACTCCCACGCTCTATTCGCAATATTATTTGGCGGACGATGGTCTTTTTTGTTTTATCGATTGCGGTTCTTGCAGCGCTTCTGCCATGGCAGACCGCCGGCGCGGTGGATAGTCCGTTTGTTGTGGTGTTGGACAAGGTCGGCATACCATACGCTGCAGATATCATGAATTTTATTATCATTACAGCCGTCTTATCTGTAGCGAACTCTGGATTATATGCATCATCACGTATGCTTTGGGCGCTTTCAAAAGACGGGAAAGGACCTGTTTTCACGAAAAAATTATCCAAACGTAAAATCCCGATCAATGCCTTATTGGTGACAATGGGTGTATCCGCTCTATCACTGCTCACGAGTGTTGTAGCACCAAAAACGGTATATGTCTGGCTCATATCCATTTCGGGTATGGTGCTTGTCGTGGTTTGGATGTCTATTTGTTTATCCCAATACTTCTTTAGGAGACAATTCATAAAAGAGGGCGGAGATGTAAAGGATCTTGTCTTCCGAACGCCTTTTTATCCATTTGTGCCATTAGCAGGCTTTATCGCATTTGGCATTGTTCTTATCAGTTTATTCTTTATTGAGGATCAGCGGATTGGTCTTTATTGCGGAGTTCCATTTATGGCCGCCTGCTACATCATTTACTACCTCAAGATTAAACCGAAGGAAGATGCGAAACGGTTTAATGAAGAGAAAGAAACGATACCGAAAACATAAGCAGGCGGCTTTTGACCGCCTGCACCTTTTCAAAGACAAATGCATTCAATATAGAAGAAAATAAATAGTTTGAAAAAAATAAAATAGCGGAAAGCTAGATGACAAGCAGGTTATCGGTCAAAATGTGTCTATTTTTTGTCTAAATGTGTTTGTAAGAGTTGAAAATGCAAGATTATCCTGTTAAAATAATTAAAGAAAGCAGGGATTGATTTTTTTTGGCTGTGGCGGGACGTTTTTTGTCACAGTGGGACGTTTTTAGTCCAACGTGAAAAGAAAGGGTCGTTAGCCATGAATCGTTTATTGGAAGCTCAAAAAAAATTATTACCAGATCTTCTCACAGTTATGCAAAAGCGCTACGACATTTTGCAGTACATCAGATTAGCTGAACCAATTGGTCGCAGAAGTCTTGCGACAAGTCTTGGTCTCAGTGAACGTATCTTAAGAGCTGAAGTTCAGTTCTTAAAGGAACAAAATCTGCTGGATGTCAAAACGAGCGGTATGATGCTGACGACTGAAGGTCATGCTTTGCTTGAAATGCTTGAAGGAATGATGAAGGACGTTTTAGGTTTAACCTTTTTGGAAAATACATTAAAGAGGAAATTAGGCCTGGAAGAAGTCATCATTGTTTCTGGTGACAGCGATGAATCCCCGTGGGTGAAGCAAGAAATGGGAAGAGCTGCTGTCCAATGTATGAAAAAAAGGTTTACTGGAAATAATATCGTCGCCGTCACTGGCGGAACGACGATGGAAGCTGTTGCCGAAATGATGACCCCTGATGCCAAAAATCGCGACATGATGTTTGTCCCTGCGAGAGGCGGTCTTGGGGAGAATGTAAAAAATCAGGCAAACACCATTTGTGCCCACATGGCTGAAAAAGCTTCCGGTACTTACAAACTGCTGTTTGTTCCAGGACAGCTGTCAGAAGGTGCTTACTCTTCCATTATTGAAGAGCCGTCCGTCAAAGAAGTGCTTCAAACAATTAAATCATCCACGATGCTTATTCATGGAATCGGTGAAGCAAAAACAATGGCGATGAGACGAAACACACCTGCTGAAGATTTAAAAAAGATTGATGAGCATGACGCAGTGACAGAGGCTTTTGGCTATTACTTTAATCGTGATGGCGAGGTCGTCCACAAAGTGCACTCCGTCGGCATGCAGCTAGATGATTTAGAAAGCATTCCACACATCATTGCTGTTGCTGGTGGATCATCAAAGGCTGGGGCCATTGAAGCTTATTTCAAAAAACCCCGCCGAACGGTTCTCGTCACAGACGAAGGAGCCGCAAAAGAGTTATTAAGGGAGTCAATAGATCCCTCAATATAAAACATTGTGACCTATAAAAGGAGGAAACATCATGGCAGTAAAAGTCGGTATTAACGGATTTGGACGTATTGGACGTAACGTATTTCGTGCAGCATTAAACAATCCTGAAGTTGAGGTAGTAGCGGTTAACGATCTAACAGACGCTAACATGCTTGCACACCTTTTACAATATGACTCTGTTCACGGAAAACTAGATGCAGAGGTTTCTGTAGACGGTACGAACTTAGTAGTGAACGGTAAAACAATCGAAGTATCAGCTGAGCGTGACCCTGCGAAATTAAGCTGGGGTAAACAAGGCGTAGAAATCGTTGTTGAATCTACTGGATTCTTCACAAAACGTGCAGACGCTGCTAAACACTTAGAAGCTGGCGCTAAAAAAGTCATCATCTCTGCTCCTGCTAACGAAGAAGATATCACAATCGTTATGGGTGTAAACGAAGACAAATACGATGCAGCTAGCCACGATGTCATCTCTAATGCATCTTGTACAACAAACTGCTTAGCTCCATTTGCAAAAGTACTTAACGATAAATTTGGTATCAAACGCGGTATGATGACAACTGTTCACTCATACACAAATGACCAACAAATTCTTGATCTTCCGCACAAAGACTACCGTCGTGCTCGTGCAGCTGCGGAAAACATCATCCCAACTTCTACAGGTGCTGCGAAAGCTGTTTCACTTGTATTGCCTGAACTTAAAGGTAAATTAAACGGTGGCGCTATGCGTGTTCCAACACCTAACGTTTCTTTAGTTGATCTTGTTGCTGAATTAAATCAAGATGTGACAGCTGAAGACGTAAATGCAGCACTTAAAGAAGCGGCTGAAGGAGAACTTAAAGGAATCCTTGGCTACAGCGAAGAGCCATTAGTATCTGGTGACTACAATGGTAATGCAAACTCTTCAACAATCGATGCTCTTTCTACAATGGTAATGGAAGGCAGCATGGTGAAAGTCATTTCTTGGTACGATAACGAGAGTGGATATTCTCACCGCGTTGTTGACCTTGCAGCTTACATTGCAAAACAAGGTCTTTAATTTCTCACACTGAAGGAACTCACTTGGTTCTTTCCTAGAGACACGATATAATGAAGACGGACAAGGGAAGGGGAAGCATCCCTTTCCCTTTTTCTCTGTATTTATCCGTTCTGCACGATTTCTCGTTTTGATGAGGGCAAAATGGGAAAAGGATAAAGAGAGACTTGTCCAATGCGTAAGGAAACCAGAATAAAGGAGGATCTCCTGACGAGCATGAATAAGAAATCAGTAAAAGACATTGACGTAAAAGGTAAAGTTGTGTTCTGCCGCGTAGATTTTAACGTTCCAATGAAGGACGGAAAAGTGACGGATGATACTCGTATTCGCGCAGCATTACCAACGATTGAGTATTTAACAGGACAAGGCGCAAAGGTACTACTAGCTAGTCATTTGGGTCGTCCTAAAGGTCAAGTTACTGAAGAACTGCGTCTGACACCTGTAGCAAAACGTCTGCAAGAGCTTCTTGGGCAAGAAGTGAAAAAAGCAGATGAAGCTTACGGCGACAACGTGAAAAAGCAAATCTCTGACTTAAAAGAAGGAGATGTGCTAGTGCTTGAAAACGTTCGTTTCTATCCTGGTGAAGAAAAGAACGATCCTGAATTATCAAAAGCGTTTGCTGATTTAGCCGATGTGTATGTCAATGATGCGTTTGGTGCTGCACACCGTGCACATGCATCCACAGCTGGTATTGCAGCGTATCTTCCGGCTGTTTCAGGATTCCTCATGCAAAAAGAGCTTGAGGTTCTAGGAAAAGCCATTTCAAACCCTGATCGCCCATTTACAGCGATTATCGGTGGCGCAAAAGTAAAGGATAAAATCGGTGTAATTGAAAGTCTTCTTGATAAAGTGGACAACCTGATCATCGGCGGCGGACTTGCTTATACATTTGTCAAAGCACTTGGCCACGAAGTAGGGAAATCTCTATTAGAAGAAGACAAAGTAGATTTAGCGAAATCCTTTATGGACCGTGCAAAAGAAAAAGGCGTGAACTTCCTGATTCCAACAGATGTTCTGGTAGCCGACGACTTTTCAAATGATGCGAATACAAGCATTGTGCCAATCTCTGAAATTCCAAGTGATCTAGAAGCACTTGATATTGGAATAGAGACAAGAGAGAAGTATGCTGATGTTATTAAAAACAGCAAACTTGTTGTTTGGAACGGACCAATGGGTGTATTTGAAATCGATGCATTCGCTAAAGGAACAAAAGCAATCGCAGAAGCACTGGCAGAAGCAAAAGATACATATTCTGTCATTGGCGGTGGAGATTCAGCAGCAGCTGTTGAGAAATTTGGTCTTGCCGATCAGATGAGCCATATTTCTACAGGTGGCGGCGCTTCACTTGAATTTATGGAAGGCAAAGAACTTCCAGGTGTGACTGCATTAAACGATAAATAAGACCAAAACTGCTATAAGGAAGTGTCAATCATGAGAAAACCAATTATAGCTGGGAACTGGAAGATGAACAAAACACTTGGTGAAGCTGTAAGCTTCGTTGAAGAAGTCAAGTCATCTATTCCATCTCCTGACAAAGTGGAATCTATTGTCTGTGCACCAGCCCTTTTCCTTGAAAAGCTGAACAGCCTTTCTAACGGAACAGACCTTAAAATTGGTGCGCAAAACATGCACTTTGAAGAAAACGGTGCATTCACTGGTGAAATCAGCCCTGCTGCGCTTAAAGATCTTGGCATCGGCTACTCAGTGATCGGTCATTCAGAGCGCCGCGAATTCTTCGCTGAAACAGATGAAACAGTGAACAAAAAAGCACATGCTGCATTCAAGCATGGCATCGTTCCAATCATCTGTGTAGGTGAAACGCTTGAAGAGCGTGAAGCAGGCAAAACAAACGAACTTGTCGCTGATCAAGTGAAGAAAGCACTAGCTGGTTTAACGAAGCAGCAAGTCGCTGAATCTGTGATTGCCTATGAGCCAATCTGGGCGATCGGTACAGGTAAATCTTCTACAGCAAAAGATGCAAACGATGTTTGTGCGCACATTCGCCAAACGGTTGCAAGCGAATTTGGTCAAGAAGCGGCAGACAGCCTTCGCATTCAATATGGCGGAAGCGTGAAACCTGCGAATATTAAAGAATATATGGCAGAATCCGATATTGACGGTGCTTTGGTAGGCGGCGCAAGCTTAGAACCTCAGTCTTTCGTTCAATTATTGGAGGAAGGTCAATATGAGTAAGAAACCAGCTGCATTAATCATCTTAGATGGATTCGGTTTAAGAGGCGAAACAGTCGGTAACGCTGTTGCCCAAGCAAAGAAACCGAACTTCGACCGCTACTGGAACGAATTCCCGCATCAAACCTTAACGGCTTCAGGTGAGGCAGTAGGTCTCCCAGAAGGTCAAATGGGGAACTCTGAAGTTGGGCATTTGAACATCGGTGCAGGACGCATCGTGTACCAAAGCTTAACAAGAGTGAATGTGGCCATTCGTGATGGGGAATTTGAGAAAAACGAAACGTTCCTAGATGCAATGACTTATGCAAAAGAAAATGACAAGGCCCTTCATCTATTCGGTCTCTTGTCAGACGGCGGTGTGCATAGCCACATCCAGCATCTTTTTGCCTTGCTGAAACTAGCGAAAAAAGAAGGCTTAACAAAAGTATACATTCACGGTTTCTTAGACGGACGTGATGTTGGTCAGAAGACAGCGAAAGTGTACTTAAAACAGCTTGAAGAACAAATCAAAGAAATTGGTGTCGGAGAAGTCGCAACACTTTCTGGACGCTATTACTCAATGGACCGTGACAAACGCTGGGATCGTGTGGAGAAAGCATATCGCGCGATGGCGTATGGTGAAGGCCCAAGTTATCAAAATATCTATGATGTCGTTGATGACTCCTATGAAAATGGAATCTACGATGAGTTCGTTATTCCATCTGTCATTACGAGAGAAAATGGTGAGCCGGTAGCAAAAGTAAACGACGGCGACTCTGTGATTTTCTATAACTTCCGTCCAGACCGTGCGATTCAAATTTCAAACACATTCACAAATGAAGATTTCCGCTCGTTTGACCGCGGGGAAGCACATCCGAAGGATTTACACTTCGTCTGCTTCACACACTTCAGTGAAACGGTAGATGGCTATGTGGCTTTCAAACCAGTGAATTTGGATAACACAGTAGGAGAAGTACTTTCTCAAAATGGATTGAAGCAGCTGCGGATTGCTGAAACAGAGAAATATCCTCACGTGACGTTCTTTATGAGCGGTGGGCGTGAAGAAGAATTTCCTGGAGAAGACCGCATCTTAATCAATTCACCAGATGTCGCAACCTATGACCTCAAGCCAGAAATGAGCGCTTATGAGGTAAAGGATGCACTTGTTGCAGACATCAATGCGGACAAGCATGATGCGATCATTCTGAACTTTGCTAACCCAGATATGGTGGGTCATTCAGGTATGCTTGAGCCAACAATCAAAGCCATTGAAGCAGTAGATGAGTGCTTAGGAGCTGTAGTCGACGCAATCCTAGCAAAAGGCGGACATGCCATCATCACGGCAGACCACGGTAACGCAGACGTGCTCATTACCGAAGAAGGAAAGCCGCATACTGCACATACGACAAACCCTGTTCCAGTCATCGTAACGAAAAAAGGGGCGACGCTTAGAGAAGGCGGCATTTTAGCCGATCTATCTCCAACGCTTTTAGACTTACTTGGTCTTGAAAAACCAAAAGAGATGACAGGAACATCATTGATTCAAAAATAACAAATTGATTCAAAAGGAGAGAAATAACGATGCCATACATTGTTGACGTATATGCACGCGAAGTATTAGACTCTCGCGGTAACCCAACAGTTGAAGTAGAAGTTTACACAGAATCTGGCGGCTTTGGCCGTGCACTAGTACCAAGTGGTGCGTCTACTGGTGAATATGAAGCAGTAGAACTACGTGACGGAGACAAAGACCGTTACCTTGGAAAAGGTGTTCTGACAGCTGTAAACAACGTAAATGAAATCATTGCACCAGAGCTTTTAGGCTTTGATGTCACTGAACAAGTAGCGATTGACAAAATGTTAATCGAACTTGACGGAACTGAAAACAAAGGGAAATTAGGCGCAAACGCAATCCTTGGCGTATCTATCGCTGTAGCACGTGCGGCTGCTGATTTCTTACAAATTCCACTTTACCAATACCTTGGTGGATTCAACTCCAAAACGCTTCCAGTACCAATGATGAACATCGTCAACGGCGGAGAGCATGCGGATAACAACGTAGACATTCAAGAATTCATGATTATGCCTGTAGGTGCACCGAACTTCCGTGAAGCACTTCGCATGGGCGCTCAAATCTTCCATAGCCTGAAATCTGTATTAAGCGCGAAAGGCTTAAACACAGCTGTAGGTGACGAAGGTGGATTTGCTCCAAACCTTGGATCTAACGAAGAAGCACTTCAAACAATCGTAGAAGCGATTGAAAAAGCTGGTTTCAAACCAGGTGAAGAAGTCAAACTTGCGATGGATGCTGCATCTTCTGAGTTCTATAACAAAGAAGACGGTAAATATCATTTATCAGGCGAAGGTGTTGTGAAAACATCTGCTGAAATGGTTGACTGGTATGAAGATATGGTATCGAAATACCCAATCATCTCGATCGAAGACGGCCTTGATGAAAACGACTGGGAAGGTCACAAACTATTAACTGAGCGTCTTGGCAGCAAGGTTCAGCTAGTAGGAGACGACTTGTTCGTAACAAATACGAAGAAGCTTTCTGAAGGAATCAAAAACGGCGTTGGTAACTCAATCCTCATCAAAGTAAACCAAATCGGTACATTAACTGAAACATTTGATGCAATCGAAATGGCGAAACGTGCAGGCTATACAGCTGTTATCTCCCACCGTTCTGGTGAAACAGAAGACAGCACAATTGCAGACATTGCAGTTGCAACAAACGCTGGACAAATCAAAACAGGTGCTCCGTCTCGTACGGACCGTGTGGCGAAATACAACCAATTACTTCGCATCGAAGATCAATTGGCTGAAACAGCTCAATACCACGGCATTGCTACATTCTACAACTTGAATAAGTAATGTAAAGCAACGCGCTGCGTGCGCTCTTTTGAAAAGAGCGTATCGCAGCGCTTTTTTTATGTTGAAATAAAGATGCAAAGCTGGCTCAAGCGAATTAGCTCTGCTTCCTTTGTCATATCCTATTTTTGTAAAAAATCATCCTTCAGTCAGAGGAGAAACGATGAGCTTGACGATTTATAAGCAATAAATCATGAAAACTCTACTAAAAATATGATCTGAATTGAACTTCTGCTATTTGCATGGGGGTGGTATCATTTTACATATATTAGGGGGTGATGAGATGCTGAATCCTTTTAGCCTTCGTTTTCCAGTAGGCGTGTACATGTATGTCCTTCACCTACTGGCGGCATATGATGAAAGGAAGCAACGAATTCTAACTTCTAAGAACGTACAGAAAAATGCATTTTGGATTTATGTCCTTGCCGCTATCTTAGGCATTGTGACAGTTGCCGCTTTGATTTGGGCATGCAAAACATTTGGAAAAGGCTCGAAATTTTTAGGAGAGTTCAAGTTTTTAGGCCTGTATATTAAAATCAAATGCGGCTTCTAACAAATGGTGAGAACAGATGCGGGGTCATCTGTTCTATCTGAAATAAATGGAGGGACATGATGCTGACATTACACTTAACAGAAAAAACGTATAGCCGCACCTTTTCTCTCCGCGATATTCAGTTAAATGTGGAGAAAGGACGTATGCTTCTGCTTTTGGGGCATAATGGTGCAGGAAAGACCACGATGATTCAGTCTATGTTTGGCCTGACACCATTTACGGGTTTTGTCTCTTTGCATGGTAAACAGCTGAATTTTCAATCCTCAGCACATATCTCCTTTTTGAAAGAACATGTTTCCTATATTCCTGATGATCATGCTTTGTTTGATTATTTAACGCCGAGAGAATATTTTCATTTACTCCAGCTTCCAGACAAACGAAATGGACCTCGAGAAGAGGCTTTCGTCGATCTTTTTGAGCTGAAACCTTATATGGATCAGCCAATTGCCCAGTTGTCTCATGGCAATCAAAAGAAAACCCAAATCATTTCACAGCTCCTTAGGCCTTGTGATTATTATGTATTCGACGAGCCTACAAATGGACTTGATCCAGATATGATGATCATCTTAAAAAAGGTGCTCATGAAGCTGAGAGATCAAGGTGCAGGCATTCTCATTTCTACCCATCATTTGGGCTTTGGTGAGACATTGTATGATCACCTCATGATCTTAAGAAACGGTGATATCAAGCTGGATATGTCACGTCAAGAAACAAACAAAACATTCCCTCATCAAGCACTTGAGGATATTTATAAAGAAGTGAATCAAGATTACTATATGCAGGTGGAGAGGTTGCTCAATGACTTGGACACGACACGTTCTTCATAAAATAGAATGGGGCATGCTCACAACGAAAATCAAGCAGCTCGGCAAAAAATATCCTTTGCAGCTTCTCGCCGCAGCCGTTTTTATGTTGTTGATTTACTCCATATACGTTGTCATGAGCCTGCGTTTTTTTATGCAAGTAGGGGAGAACGAACCAGTTGCTTTATACCTTCAATTTGTGAAAATGACCCTGCTGCTTTTGGGAGCAGGTATTGTCTTTTCCCGTCATAAAATGAAGCGTCAAGAGTATCAGTTCTTCTTTTTGAATAGTGCGATGCAAAGTGTCTCATTTGTCCTTTGTGTGTATTTCTTTCCGGTGCTGTTTTGTTTCATCATGCTTGGTCTGCTTTTTTTACCCATCCTATTAGGGCTGATCATTAGCGGCGTTACACTATCTTTGTATTGGATCATTGTGGTAGGGATCACTTGCTGTGGATTGGCGCTCTACACGCTTGCTTCTTGGATGCTGATACGCATTGGTGTGAGCCATTTTATATCAAAAACAAAGGAGCATTTACTGCTGCAAACGCTCGGATTTGTGACGCTTGGTGCTTTCGTGTTTCTCCTTTTTCAAAAAACGGTTGAGATGATTCACGTATGGCCGTCTATCTATCTTGTATTTCTGATGATCTTTCTATGTGCAGGGTGGTTTTGGCTGAAGGGCTTGGCGGCTTGTTATGTCAATAGGATGTTTTTGCAGCTAAAGGTAGAGGTGAAGTCGTTTTCTTACCAAAAAATCAGATCGGATTCTTCATTTTTCACACATCTGCGGCAGGAGCTTGTTTATTTTAGCCGATCAGCTGTGTTTAAAGAACAAGGTATTTTGTTCCTGTTTCTTGTCTGTTTCACGATAGGTCTCCCATTGATCTTTACTCCGGCAGAGACTGGCTGGTTGTTTGCTTTTATTGTGCAGTTTGCCTTAAAGGAGATCCTTATTATGCTTCCTATGATGATTGGCAGGGAATATCATCTCCATCAGCGAGCCATTTTTATGTTAAATACATCAAAGGGTGCCTATTTATTATCAAGAATTTTATTTTATTACACAATGAATGTATTGATTTATTTTGTCTATATCGGGCTTGCTTATTTCATGATAGGGGTCGAAAGTGAAGGGCACGGTTTGGCGAGTTTGTCCATTTTATTGATCACTGTCATGGCGGCATGTGTCGGGTTTGTCGTGAAGATTAGTGAATTTAATAAACTGTTTGTGATCGTGATGATGATTGCTGTGTTCAGTATGTTGGATATGCTTTTAGTCCAGTGGCTTTCAGCAAATATCCAGCTGCTCTCAACTGCCTATATGGCTTGTTCAGCCGCATTCTTCATCTTCATATATGCTGCCATGCTAAAGAGGCCGATTGTGCGATGATGACGCTTTTATTTTGCTTAATAGCAGTTGTGCTCATTCATGAACTCGGTCATATCCTGATGGTGATGGTGTGCAACAAAATCGAAAAAAAACCCATCTTTGATTATGTGGTGATGATCGATTGGAAGCACGTGTCGATTGTCCATGAGAAATTTTCACGGCCGGGTTTTAATGTGATGGTGGCACTTGCAGGTCCTCTGTTTCCAGTGATCTGCTCGGGTGTGCTTTTCTTCATGTGGGGGCATCCATTGACGCATCCATTGCTGCTTTTTTCTTTATTAAATACAGTGATGCTGCATCCAGCTTGCCCAGACGGGAAAAATGTCATCGCCAGTTTAAAAGAGATGAAAGGAGAGAACTAAATGGTTAAAGTATTTCATTCGTTTTCTAGCGGCTTAACGCTTGCGATGCTTTATGTGTTTGCTGTGTTTATGACGCCAGTATTTTTAATGCTGCTAGAGGTTCATCATGTTGAATCAAGTCCAACTCTCTTTGGTATGCCATTTTATATCATGAAAATTGAACAGTATCAATTCAGCTCAGAGGCAACGCTCTTTGGGTGCGTGGTCTGTTTTTTAGCGGGTGCCGCTCTCTACTTCTTGATTCAATATGTGATTCATGCAGTGAAAAAAAGCAGAACATAAAAAAAGCAGGCTGAATGAAGTCAGTCTGCTTGAAGAACGAGTGACAACCGCACCATATCCATACACTGAATACCGTTCTCATAAATCGGTTCATCATAGTGCTTCAGAAAGAAATCGTGATCGATAGACGCCATGCGAAAACCGCATTTTTGATAAAGGGCGAGCTGCTGAATACTAGAGTTGCCTGTGCCAATTTCAATTGTATGAAAGCCAGCTGCCTTGGCTTCTGAAATAGCATGGCGGATCAGCTGCTTCCCAATTCCTCTACCTTGCCATGACTCCTTCACGGCGACATTCATGATTTCCACTGTCTGCTGAGACAGTGGCGTCAGCACATACACACCAATCATGTCCTGTTTATGAAAAGCAACATAACAAGAACCAGATTGTACATAGGCAAGGACTTTTTCAGTTGAAGGGTCAGCTAATAGTAAAAGATCCATAGGAACAGATTGATCATGAGACAATGGCCGAATCTGTATCAAATCATTTCATCCTCTCTATTCTTTGATATACCCTTGTTTAACACCCCAATCATATTGATCCTGCACCCATTGAGAAGGAGGATGATGGGTGACACTTGGGTCCTTTTTGACAGTTGCTTTCCTAGTCGTTTGTGCTGCCTGCTTATTCGCTTGAGCCGTTGCTTTCGCTGATGCCAGTTCTTTTTGAAGCTGGTCTATTTTCAATTCAAGTGCTTTACGCTGTTTGATTTCTTTTTGATGCGCCTTCTTTTCTTTCTTCAGCTTGTTTGTGACGGTGGACAATTCCTTTTTTTGACCATCCATTTCATCTTTCATATCCGTTCCTTCTGACTTTAATTGTGTCAGCTGCTCATCATTCTTTCTCATTTCTTGTTGGTGTTTATTCTCTGATGCGGTGAGCGACTGCTGCTGCCACACAATCCAGCCAGTTGCACCTAGGATGATCACAGACAAGACAATGATCGTGATGTTTTTTTTCATGTTCTATTCCCCTTTCGTTAAACCTCTATTATCATCGGTTAAAACAAACCAGGTTTTAACAGAACAAGGGAATATTCGCATCAGATTAGCAGACACTATGAAAAAAGGAGGGTGTCTGTTGATTTCCTTTATGATTCATGTCATTGTGTCACTATTTGCTGTCTCAAACCCCATTGGAAACGTGCCTCTTTTCATCACTTTAACAGAAGGCTACTCAGAAAAAGAACGATCCCAGACGGCCAAAAAAGCGATTGTTGTGTCTTTTATGATTTTGATTGCCTTTCTTTTGGCAGGCAGGCTCATTTTCAAATTGTTTGGCATTGATATCCATGCACTCCGTATCGCCGGAGGTATTTTTATTTTTGGTATCGCTTACAATTTGCTAAATGCAAAAGAATCACATGTTCAAAACCCTCATTCGGATGAAAAGGCAGAGAGCAAAGAGAAGGCTGATGTTTCGGTGACCCCACTCGCCATTCCGATCATTGCCGGACCTGGTACAATTGCGACCGTCATGAGCTTAACCCCAGGAAGCCACCAAGTAACGCTTCATCTGCTTGCGATTCTTATTGGCATTGTGGTCGTACTTGCCATGACCTATTATGCATTTCATTATTCAAGTTTCATTATGCGAAAAATGGGGAAAACAGAGATGAATGTCGTGACACGATTAATGGGATTGATTCTAGCTGTTGTGGCAGTTGAGATGATAGGCGCAGGCATCAAAGGGATGTTCCCAATGCTGATGTCATAAGTGTATATAAAAAAGCTGTTTTTTTCTACAAAATTGTAAAATAAAACAGCTTTTTTTAAGGTTTTGGCACATGTTGAAATACTTCTTCACTTTCAAAGAACTCAATTAAACGGCTAATCCAGTCATAATAATCGAGACTTTCCTTGATTTCTGAAAGAAGAAGATTGATTTTATCTACTGTTTCTTCTGGCAGGTCATCTTGTTCAAGCAGCTCCAGCAATTCCTTGCATGTCTTCTTATGTGCCTTGCGATTTTTGCTGACAACACGTGACCAATTGGCTGCAAACAATGAAATAAAGGTTTGATATTGATCTTGCTCAACGTCATATAAATCTTTGCGTATTCCTTTTTCATAAACCTTTTCAGCAATATTCAAATCAAGCATTTCTCGAACGACTTGACTCATTCTTGTTTTGCTCATGCCGGTCGCCTCTGAGAGCTCACCGAGCGTCATTGGTTTACGGTTCATATGAATGATACCAAGCACTCTACCCACTGTGGCAGAAAGACCAAAGGCATTCATGTTCTCGGCAGCTTTTTCAATATAATGATCCTGTGCTTTTTGAATGGCGCCTAACGCTTGCTTGTCCATTCCCCGCTTCATCCCTTCACGACTGACAATTTGTAACACAATATATCATATACCTGTTTGTTGATGAAAACAATAAATATTGAGTATTTGCTCGTAATTTGGAGGAAAAAGGAGGGATCGCTACATATCAGGCCGTTAACTGAAAATTTTAAATAAATCTTATGCAATACAAACACATCGTAAACTTTTTATTTTATAAAGTTTGCACTATAATAAATAAGGTGTAAATTTTCTGAAAATATATATCCGACTAATTGGAGGTGTCTCATTTGCTGAAACTAGAGAATGTATCTAAGACGTATAAAGGCGGAAAAAAAGCTGTCAAAAATATTGATTTAGAAATAGCAAAAGGAGAATTTTTTTGTTTTATTGGACCGAGTGGCTGTGGTAAAACGACAACAATGAAGATGATTAACCGACTGATTGAACCTTCCTCAGGAAACATATTCATCGAGGGAGAAAACATTATGAAAAAAGATCCAGTCCAATTAAGAAGAGAAATTGGTTATGTGATTCAGCAAATTGGACTTTTCCCTCATATGACCATCGCACAAAACATTTCCCTTGTGCCGAAGCTGCTGAAGTGGCCGGAAGAAAAACGAAAAGAACGAGCGCGTGAATTGCTCAAACTCGTCGACATGGGGCCGGAATACTTAGAGCGTTACCCTCATGAACTCAGTGGAGGACAGCAGCAGCGTATCGGCGTTCTTCGCGCACTCGCAGCAGAACCCCCTTTAATCCTGATGGATGAACCATTTGGAGCACTTGACCCAATTACAAGAGATTCATTGCAGGAAGAATTTAAGAAACTGCAAAAAACGTTAAATAAAACAATCGTATTCGTCACACATGACATGGATGAAGCGATTAAACTTGCAGACCGCATTGTCATTTTAAAAGATGGAGAGATTGTCCAAGTGGGCACGCCTGATGATATTTTACGTAATCCTGCGAACGAATTCGTAGAAGAATTCATCGGGAAAGAACGTCTGCTTCAGTCAAATCCGAATATGGAACGTGTGGAACAAATGATGAACACGTCCCCAGTCACAATTACCGTCGAAAAAACATTGACAGATGCCATCTTTATTATGAGAGAAAAGCGGGTTGATTCCCTGCTTGTCGTTGATGAAAATCATGTGCTGAAAGGCTATATCGACATTGAAACCATCGATGCAAACCGCAGAAAAGCAGCCTTTGTTGGCGATATTTTAAATACAGAATTTTATACAGTACAAGAAGGAGCGCTTCTTAGAGATACTGTCCGAAAGATCTTAATACGTGGCATTAAATATGTACCGGTTGTCGATGCAAAAGGGCACTTAAAAGGCATCGTCACACGTGCAAGTCTTGTAGATGTCGTATATGACTCTATTTGGGGAGAAGATACCCCGGAGGCTGTCACTGAAATGAACTAAGGGAGGTGTACACATGGATCAAATCATCGATTTTCTTGAGAAAAATGGTGGGGAACTCCTCACAAAAATGTGGGAGCATTTATACATTTCTTTAATTGCCGTTGTGTTAGGCATTATCGTGGCCGTTCCTTTAGGCGTCATTCTTACACGAATGAAAAGAGGCGCCGGTTTTGTCATCGGCATCGTGAATATCTTTCAAACACTCCCTAGTTTAGCGATTCTTGCATTTTTTATTCCTATTTTGGGAGTTGGAAAAATACCTGCGATCGTTGCGCTATTTTTCTATTCCGTTTTGCCTATTTTAAGAAATACGTATGCCGGTGTTCAAGGTGTGAACAAAAACTTGCTTGAATCTGGAAAAGGAATTGGCATGACGACATGGGAACAAATTCGTCTTGTGGAACTGCCGCTTGCTGTTCCGGTCATTATGGCAGGTGTCAGAACCTCAACGATTTATTTAATTGGGTGGACAACACTTGCTGCTTTTATCGGTGGAGGCGGTCTTGGTGACTACATTTTAATTGGGCTTCAGCTTTACCAGCCGGAATACATTATTGCGGGTGCAATCCCTGTCACTATTTTAGCGGTCATCATTGACCTTACATTGATGAAGCTTGAGAAAAAAGTAACACCAGAAGGCTTAAAAGGACTGAAGGAAGTTTCATAAGGAGTTGGCTCATGTGAAGAATCGAAAAACAAAATGGATCAGTGCACTGCTTGCCGGATGCTTGCTATTCATAAGTGGCTGTTCACTTCCTGGACTAGCCGGCTCTTCAGGGAGCACGCTGCGAATCGGTGCGCAAAACTTTACAGAATCAGAAATTATGGCCTATATGGTGGGAGACATCATTGAGCATTACACAGATAAAAAGACAACCATTGTGAAGAATTTAGGCTCAAATACGGTGCAGCAAAAAGCAATGGAAAACGGGGATGTCGACATTTCAGCAACACGATATACAGGCACGGATTTAACAAGTACGCTAGGAATGGATGCAGAAAAAGATCCAAAGCGTGCAATGGAAATCGTCCAGAAAGAATTCAAAAAACGCTATGATTACAAATGGTTTGATTCCTATGGGTTTGATAATACGTATGCCTTTGCTGTGACGCAGAAGATGGCGAAGGAAAACAACCTAGAAACAGTCTCTGATTTAAAAAAGAATGCCAAAAATTATCGCTTCGGTGTGGATAATATTTGGCTGAAAAAGAAAGGTGACGGTTACGAAGGGTTTGTGAAAACATACGGAATTGAATTTGGAAGCACTTTTCCGATGCAGATCGGGCTAGTCTATGACGCATTGAAAAATGAAAAAATGGATATTGTGCTTGCCTATTCAACAGATGGCCGGATCAAAGCGTATAATCTCAAAATCTTAAAAGATGATAAACGATTCTTCCCACCATACGATGCATCACCAGTTGTCCCTGAGAAAGTATTAAAAGAAAATCCAGGACTGGACAAGGTGATCAACAGGTTGATTGGAAAAATCGATACCGAACAAATGCAAGAGCTCAATTATCAAGTCGATGGAGAACTAAAAGAACCAGCGACTGTTGCGAGAGATTTTCTAAAGAAACACAATTACTTTGAGTAAGATTGGGAGGTGTCAGAGCTGATGGACACACTACAGCAATTATGGGCGTATTATCAACAGAACGGTTCATATGTGTTAGAAGAATTTTACCGGCATTTCCTCATGTCAGCGTATGGGGTATTGTTTGCGGCAATTGTCGGAATACCAGTCGGCATCTTTGTGGCGCATTACCGCAAATTGAGCAATTGGGTGTTCGCAATAACCAATGTCATTCAAACCATTCCAGCGTTAGCGATGCTTTCTGTGTTGATGCTTGTATTAGGACTTGGTGCAAATACAGTCATCTTATCACTCTTTTTATATTCGCTTCTGCCGATTATCCGTAACACGTACACAGGTATTGTCAGCATTGAGCATGCCTATTTAGAATCGGGGAAAGCGATGGGCATGACGAAATGGCAAGTGCTGAGAATGGTTGAATTACCGCTTGCTTTATCTGTCATTATGGCTGGTTTAAGAACCGCACTTGTGATCGCAATCGGTATTACAGCGATTGGGACATTTGTTGGTGCTGGAGGACTTGGTGATATTATCATCAGAGGATCAAACGCGACAAACGGAACAGCCATTATTTTAGCAGGTGCTATTCCAACTGCGCTCATGGCCATTATTGCTGACCTTGTCATGGGCTGGCTTGAACGCTATTTAAGCCCAACCAACAAGAAAAAAGAAAGCAAGGCGTTAGCTGAAAAAAACATGACGTCCGCATAATTGCTTGAAAAGACAAAACCTCCTCTACATCTGTAGGGGAGGTTTTCAGCTTGTAGACAAAGTCTACAAGCTTTTTTGTATAATAAGGGTAATAACACATTTCTGTGGGGGATGAACATGTTATCGAAACGTGAAGAAGAAAGAAGAAATCAATTAGAAGTAGTGGCCTTAGATGAATTAGTGCCTGAAGATCATCTTGTACGAAAAATTGATCAAGCGATCGATTTTGATTTCGTGTATGATCTTGTCAAAGATCATTATAGTTCTGATAACGGCAGACCAAGTGTGGATCCCGTTGTTCTTATTAAAATGGTTTTGATCCAATACCTATTTGGCATTCGCTCTATGCGTCAAACCATTAAAGAAATTGAAACTAATGTGGCTTATCGTTGGTTTATTGGATATGGATTTTCGGAGAAAATTCCGCACTTTTCTACCTTCGGTAAGAACTACGTGAGACGCTTTCATGATACAGATTTATTCGAACAAATTTTTTATCGAATCTTAAGAGAAGCGATGAAAAAAGGTCTAGTTGATCCATCTATCGCTTTCATTGATTCAACTCATGTAAAAGCAAACGCCAATAAGAAAAAACTTGAAAAGAAAATTGTTCGAGTAGAAACGAGAAGTTATCAAAATCAGCTTCATGAGGAGATCAATGTTGATCGTGAGGAACATGGAAAAAAGCCGTTACCCCTACAGAATAAGAAAGAGAAAAAAGAAATCAAGGTCAGTACAACTGACCCAGAGAGTGGCTACTATGTAAAGGATGAACGTGAAAAATTATTTGCTTATTCATTTCATACGGCTTGTGATTCAAAAGGATTTATTTTAGGATCACTGGTCACTGGTGGAAATGTTCATGATAGTCGTATGTTAGATTCACTCGTATCAAAGGTGACAAAGAAAGTCGGAAAACCCAATGTAGTCGCAGTTGATGCTGGATATAAAACACCATATATCGCCAAGTTTTTAATGGATCAAGAGATAAGACCTGTCATGCCTTACACCCGCCCGAGAACAAAAGCTGGTTACTTGAAAAAGAATGAATACGTATATGACGCACATTTTGATTGTTACATTTGCCCAAACGGGCAAATTCTTTCTTATCGTACAACGACTAGAGAGGGATATAAGCAATATGCGTCCGATTCAGAGGTATGTAAATCCTGCTCGTTTTTAGATAACTGTACACAAAGTCAAAATCACACCAAACAGATTCACCGACATATTTGGCAGGACTACCTAGACGAAGCAGACCATCTGAGACTCACTGAAATGAATAAGAACATCTATGCAAAACGGAAAGAAACGATTGAACGCGTTTTTGCGGATGCAAAAGAAAAGCATGGAATGCGATGGACGAAACTTCGAGGATTGAAAAAAGTTTCGATGCAGGCGATGCTTACTTTTGCTGCCATGAATCTTAAGAAATTAGCAAACTGGACATGGAAAGAGCCATGTCCAGCGTAAAGCAACTGATCAATTTTATCAAAATAAGTGAAAACCCCACTTTTACTTGAAGTAAAGGTGGGGTTTGTCTACGGTCTGAGACGCTATTCATAGCGTCTTTTTTTGAGTAATTAGATTTTCATGATACCAGACCCGCATCAAGGGCTTTCAAACCCTTGATACGACTGTATTCTAAAAGTTTTGATGGAGACGGTGGGAGTCGAACCCACGTCCAGAGACATCGATTACTTAAGCGTCTACGAGCGTAGTCAACATATTTCGTGTTCACTCATCCTTATGCCTGCTGACGGGCGCTTGGAGAGCTAGTCTGATGGATCTCTTCTTACGTCCTCAGACGAAAACGTAAGCGTAGCCTACTTCATTGGGCTCCTCACAGACACATAGGCGATGTCAGGAAGAGCTCGCTGCGCTTATTAGGCAGCTAGTGCTAAGTTTTGGTTAAAACTTTTAGTTTTGCCAGTTACATTTAGGTGCGTGTTAACGAGATCGCCTCTCGGCTCGCAGCCTAAGCTCGAACCATCCCTGTCGAATCCGTAACGTCCCCTTGTAAAAGGGATATACGGGATGGAAACGTTCTTTAGCTTAACTGCTTCCGTATATGACTATTATAACAATCTCATCGCTCGAAACAACTGGTGGTTTCTGTAAAAAGACGACAATGATTGTTTACTGCATAACATATTGTAGCATAATGCTTCCGCTCTCAGCAAGCCATCTGCATGCGTCTAGAATTGCTTTTGCCGGTCACGGAAAGCACGCTCGATTTCACGTTTCGCATCTTTTTTCTTCAGATCTTCACGTTTATCATATTTCTTCTTCCCTTTACCGACTCCAATTAGCACTTTGGCAAAGCCATTTTTCAAATAGAGTTTAATGGGAACAAGTGAGTAGCCCTCTTCCTTTGTCGCACCAATCAATTTACTGATTTGTTTGCGGTGAAGTAGCAACTTTCTCGTTCTGAGCGGATCATGGTTATAACGGTTCCCCTGCTCGTATGGGCTTACGTGCATATTGTGAAGAAACACTTCTCCCCGTTCGATTTTGGCAAAGGAATCTTTTAAATTCACTTTTCCTGCACGAATGGATTTGATTTCAGTTCCTTGTAATACAAGGCCGGCTTCGTATGTTTCTTCTATAAAATAATCATGATTGGCTTTTTTGTTTTGGGAAACAACCTTTCCCTCTCCCTTTGGCATTGGCGTACACCCTCCTTTTGACACAGACACGGTCCAAATCGTACGGATTATTTTATCAAACAATCCAGCTTTCGACAATGCTGATGCCACGTGGTCAAAAAGCAAATAGAGCATGGTGCCCTATTTGCTTTTTGTCACGTTACTTTTTCTTTTTGCGCTTTTGTTTCGGTGCGTTATCAAAAACGCGTTTTTTCTTTTTCTTCTTTTTACGACCTGTAAACCAGTCGCCGCCTTTATCCTCTTTGCCTTTTTCCCCAGAGGCCTTTTGACCTCCGCGTCCTTTTTTGGCTGGTGGATCTGTCCGTTTTTTGAACTTGAAGTCTTTTGGTGATTTACGGCGAGTGCCTTTCATCCCGACGATTTCAAAATCAATGGAATGCTCATCTTTATTCACACTCACCACTTTGACAGTAATTTCGTCACCAATGCGATATACATTCCCTGTACGTTCACCGATCATAGCAAAGTGCTGTTCATCAAAACGATAGTAGTCGTCAGTCATGTAGCTCACATGGACAAGGCCTTCTATCGTATTCGGCAGTTCAACGAATAGTCCGAAATTCGTGACGGAACTAATCATACCATCAAACTCTTCACCGATTTTATCAAGCATATACTCTGCCTTTTTCAGGTCATCTGTTTCGCGCTCAGCATCAACAGAGCGGCGCTCCATTGTAGATGCATGATCTGCGATTTCTGGCAGCAATTGACCCCATTTTTCAAGGGTCGCTTCGTCTGTCTTTTTCTCTATTAAATAGGTTCTGATCAGCCTATGCACGATTAAATCCGGGTAACGGCGGATCGGCGATGTGAAGTGTGTATAGAATTCCGTTGATAATCCAAAATGGCCAATGCTTTCTGGATCATACTTCGCCTGTTTCATTGAGCGAAGCATCACAGTTTGAATCACGACTTCTTCCGGCTGATCACGGACGGCATCAAGTACACTTTGAAGAGCACGCGGGTGAATATTCGTTGACGTCCCTTTCACAATGTAACCAAACGTCGTCACGAACTCTAAAAAGCGCTGAAGCTTCTCAGGATTTGGTTCTTCGTGAATTCGGTAAATGAACGGAACATTCATCCAGTGGAAATGCTCGGCAACTGTTTCGTTTGCCACCAGCATGAATTCTTCAATTAATTTCTCTGCAACTGAACGCTCACGAATGACTACGTCTTTCGCTGCGCCTTCATCATCTACAAGCACCTTTGCTTCCTTGAAATCAAAGTCGACTGCTCCGCGCTCCATTCGCTTGTCACGCAGAATTTCTGCAAGCTTCTCCATCTCTTGGAACATTGGTACTAACGGCTCGTATTTGTCTAAAAGCTCTTCATCTTGGCCAACTAAAATCTTATTCACATCGGAATAGGTCATTCTTTCCGTCGTTTTGATCACACTTTGGAAAATTTCGTGTTTGACGACTTTCCCACTTCGATCAATGATCATTTCACAAGAGAGTGTGAGACGATCAACCTTCGGATTCAATGAGCAAATGCCATTTGACAGGCGATGAGGAATCATTGGAATAACGCGGTCGACAAGATACACACTCGTTCCGCGCTCATAGGCTTCCTGATCAATTGGAGAGTTTTCCGTTACATAATGAGAGACATCCGCAATATGCACACCTAGTTTATATTTACCATCATCCAGCTTTTGCACAGTAACCGCATCGTCCAAGTCCTTTGCATCTGCACCATCAATGGTCACAATCGTTTCGTTGCGCAGATCACGCCTGCCCTCTAAGTCTTTTTCATCGATCGTTTCAGGTGTGTCTACTGCCTGCTGGAGCGCTTCTTCCGGAAACTCACCTGGTAGCCCGTGTTTATGAATAATCGACAAAATATCGATGCCAGGGTCATTTTTGTGACCAAGGATTTCAGTCACTTCACCTTCTGCGCTCATTCTACCTTCTGGATAGCTTGTCAGCGTGACAACGACTTTATGACCTTCAACCGCTCCGTTTTTAGCGGATTTCGGAATGAAGATATCGTTTGTGATTTTTTTATCATCAGGAATGACAAAACCAAAGCTTTTCGTTTCTGTATAGGTACCGACAACCGTCTGAGTATTACGCTCTAGTATACGGATGACCGTTCCTTCTTTTTTGGTGCCATTTGATTTGTGGCTGACACGAACCATGACGGTGTCACCATTCATTGCTGTGCCTAGCTCATTTGGCGGAATGAAAATATCATCCTGTCCAAACTCTTCTGGTGTCACAAATGCAAATCCTTTTGCATGCGCAGACAGCTTTCCTTTTACCAAGTTCATTTTTTCCGGTACACCATAGCGGTCGCTGCGGGTACGGACGATAAGCCCCTGATCCTCTAATATCACAAGTGCTTTGACGAGCTCTTTATAATCATCTGGATTGGTAATTTCCATCATGACTTCTAATTCCTGTACCGTTAATGGTTTGTACGCCTCTTCTTGCATAAACGCAAGTAATTCATCCATAAATTCTTCTTTTTGCACACTCTAACCCCCTATATATTTAAATTGACCAATCGAGTGATTCTAAGAATGCATATACATCCTGATGAACCTTCTCCCGCTCTTTATCAAGCGTGATAACATGGCCCGATTCTTCATACCACTTTAAATGTTTTTCATCTGTCTCTACTTCGTTATAAATAATGTTTGCACTGTCTGTATTAATCATATGATCATGACGTGCCTGAACAACAAAAGTAGGTGAATAAATCATGTCAACATTGTTTCTGACATCTGCAATGAGTTCTTGAAGAGCCTTGAGTGTACCCATTGGTGTTTTCTTGAACTCTTCCATCTCTTGCTCAATTTGATCCTCTGACTTACCCTCGAATTTTTTATAGTTACGGGCATAATCTAGTACACCCTGGTACATGACTTCTTCACTTTTTATGTACATAGGTGCACACATAGGTACAATTCCCTTTACAGGTACAGTGTAACCTAATTTCAATGAAAAAACTCCTCCGAGGGATAGTCCGCAGACCGCAATTTCCTCATAACCTTCGTCTTTTAAAAATTGATAGCCTTCTTCTACATCTTTCCACCAATCTGTAGGACCTGTATGAACAAGCTCCTCTGGCGGCACACCGTGTCCTTTGTATTGAGGTGCATGGCATGTATAGCCTCTTTCATTTAAATAGCGTCCAAGCATACGAACATCGGCTGTATTCCCAGTAAAACCGTGAAGAAGAAGCACCGCCTTTTCTCCACCTTTAAACGTAAATGGTTTTGGTGTAACAACTTTCATGATGTGACTTCCTTTCCTTCTGATATGGTTTATATTTTCCACTTGTATGTATGAAACAAACACAAAAGAGTGCTGATAATAAAAAAAGGTCTGAAAAAAGATCAGACCTTCTGTTACTCGCGCCTACACGCCTAAATATGCCAATGCAAGTGTTAAGATGAAGAAAAGCACTGACAAAATGACAGTTAATCGGTGAAGAATCAAGTCAAGACCTCTCGCTTTTTGCTTACCGAAAAGCTGCTCGGCTCCACCTGAAATAGCGCCTGACAGTCCTGCACTTTTACTTGATTGTAATAATACAACGATGATAAGTGCGATACTGACAATTACGAGTAATGTGATAACAAATGCGTGCATGAAAACACCTCCAGACAAACTGGTACACATAACTTTATTTTACATGAAAACAAGGTGCATGTCACGAAACATCAAAATAAAGATTTCCTATATATTGTTGACTTTATATGTCATTTTGATTCAATTTCGCTCCAATGGATTGTATGCAGCTTTTTTTATATGCAATTTTTGAGGTTAAAAAGCGTTTTTAGCGAGTTGCTTCTTCTTTTAAGAGCTGTTTTAATTCTACTAACAACCGTTCAGCTCCTTCAGGACTCAGCACGACGTTACCATTTCCATAGCTTTTGTTGTATTTCGTTATTTGGCCAGTTAATAAGCAGCTCTTATCTGCATCATATTTTTTCAGCATAATGGTTTGATCTTCGATGAAAATTTCTAACAGCTGCTCTTCTTTTATATTGAGTACCTTCCGCATTTCTGAAGGCAGAACAATTCTGCCAAGCGAATCGATGTGTCTTACCATTCCAGTTCTTTTCAATGAAGCCGCCTCCTTAATGATCATACAATGATTTCATTCATTGACTTTTGTCAACATCTTCATAGTAAAATAAATCTTCAAATTTTTTATCAAAGTAATGAATCATTTTACCAATGACAAGCTGTCCTGGCTTCCGGTGACCATTCAATACCCTGCTGAGTGTGGCAGGAGAGATGCCAATTTCATCTGCGAGCTGATTTAAAGACATATCGTTTTCGATCATATACTGCATCACAAAAGCCCGCCTGATCTGAATCTTTTCGACCATCATTACAACCTCCTATAGGATCAATATGTACAACATGTAGGATTCTCACATCTCCCGGATTCATTAACTTATGTCAACACTTTTACGCCCTTTCTATTTCCTTTGGTCAATGATCATACTAAAATAAGTCATATACTGAAATGTGAGGTTCGATGACATGAATCACTTTGGTGAACAATTACGCATTTTAAGAGAGAATAGAAAGATGTCTGTCAATCAACTCGCCATGTATTCAGGCGTAAGCGCTGCCGGTATTTCTCGGATTGAGAATGGAAAGCGTGGTGTGCCAAAGCCTTTAACCATAAAAAAATTAGCACGCGCTTTGAAGGTGCCTTATGAGGATTTAATGCTGCTTGCCGGTTATATTGAACAGGAAAAAGTGCATGAAATGAAACCGAAATATGAATCCATATTAAAAATCTATCAAACGGCGCTTCAAAAGGACGTAGAACATCTCCCTATTTTCGATGGAGACCAATGGGAAACACTCACCGCACAAGACATCAGCCAGCTGAATCAATACTTTCTCACGCTCATTAACCAAAAAAAGGCGAACAAATAGCGGGGCATAAACATAAGATACATCCACCATTAACTAATGTCAATATTTTCATGGTACACTTATTGCCAATAGTCAACAAATCGAGTACACTAGAGATAACTAATCTTTAACCATGTGAGGTTTTGAGTTGATGAACTTCGGTGCATATTTAAGAGCATTACGTGAGAAAAGGAAACTATCGGTGAACCAATTAGCGATGTATTCAGAGGTCAGCGCTGCTGGTATTTCTCGGATTGAAAACGGGAAACGCGGCATTCCGAAACCTCCTACAATTAAAAAACTAGCAGGTGCATTAAAGGTACCTTATGAGGACATGATGCAGGCTGCAGGGTATATTGAAGAAGCATCTTCTGCCTATGTCATAAAGGAAGAAGAAACGGCTTTTACCCAAATAAAAGAAGCAGCAGAGCAATATGAACTTGATGATCTTGAAATATTTAATGGGGACATATGGTCCACCCTTTCTAAACATGAAATAGAGGATTTAAATCGCTATTTGTTATTTCTACTAAACAGCCGTTCGTCATCGTAAAATGTTTTGATCATTGACAAGCTTTTTGCGCCGATTTTTGACAGAATTACGGTATAATGGGTTCAGATTGGAGTGAAGAAAGATGAATCAATCTGATATGTGCCCACGGTTTGAAAAAGCAGTTGAGTTATTAAGTAAACGCTGGGTGGCACTGATTGTTTTTCAGCTTCTCTCAGGTTCACAGCGTTTTAGTGAAATCGAAGCAGCTCTGACCAATTTAAGCGGAAGGGTTTTATCTGAGAGATTAAAAGAGCTGGAAGCAGCAGGCATTGTAAAACGGGAGGTTTTTGCTGAAACACCCGTGCGTATTGAGTATTCATTAACTGATATGGGGCGCTCACTTGCACCCGTTTTTGAGGAAATTGCGAAGTGGTCCTCTGAATGGATCACACTTGAATCATAAATGTCTCCTGATGTGAGCCGCCTAATCATGATAAAAAAAACCTCCCCTACAGATGTAGAGGAGGTTTTCACTTAATTTAATAAAATTGATCAGTTACCTTACGTTGGACTAGGTCCTTTCCATGTCCAGTTTGCTAATTTCTTAAGATTCATGGCAGCGAAAGTAAGCATCGCCTGCATCGAAACTTTTTTCAATCCTCGAAGTTTCGTCCATCGCATTCCATGCTTTTCTTTTGCATCCGCAAAAACGCGTTCAATCGTTTCTTTCCGTTTTGCATAGATGTTCTTATTCATTTCAGTGAGTCTCAGATGGTCTGCTTCGTCTAGGTAGTCCTGCCAAATATGTCGGTGAATCTGTTTGGTGTGATTTTGACTTTGTGTACAGTTATCTAGAAACGAGCAGGATTTACATACCTCTGAATCGGACGCATATTGCTTATATCCCTCTCTAGTCGTTGTACGATAAGAAAGAATTTGCCCGTTTGGGCAAATGTAACAATCAAAATGTGCGTCATATACGTATTCATTCTTTTTCAAGTAACCAGCTTTTGTTCTCGGGCGGGTGTAAGGCATGACAGGTCTTATCTCTTGATCCATTAAAAACTTGGCGATATATGGTGTTTTATATCCAGCATCAACTGCGACTACATTGGGTTTTCCGACTTTCTTTGTCACCTTTGATACGAGTGAATCTAACATACGACTATCATGAACATTTCCACCAGTGACCAGTGATCCTAAAATAAATCCTTTTGAATCACAAGCCGTATGAAATGAATAAGCAAATAATTTTTCACGTTCATCCTTTACATAGTAGCCACTCTCTGGGTCAGTTGTACTGACCTTGATTTCTTTTTTCTCTTTCTTATTCTGTAGGGGTAACGGCTTTTTTCCATGTTCCTCACGATCAACATTGATCTCCTCATGAAGCTGATTTTGATAACTTCTCGTTTCTACTCGAACAATTTTCTTTTCAAGTTTTTTCTTATTGGCGTTTGCTTTTACATGAGTTGAGTCAATGAAAGCGATAGATGGATCAACGAGACCTTTTTTCATCGCTTCTCTTAAGATTCGATAAAAAATTTGTTCGAATAAATCTGTATCATGAAAGCGTCTCACGTAGTTCTTACCGAAGGTAGAAAAGTGCGGAATTTTCTCCGAAAATCCATATCCAATAAACCAACGATAAGCCACATTAGTTTCAATTTCTTTAATGGTTTGACGCATAGAGCGAATGCCAAATAGGTATTGGATCAAAACCATTTTAATAAGAACAACGGGATCCACACTTGGTCTGCCGTTATCAGAACTATAATGATCTTTGACAAGATCATAAATGAAATCAAAATCGATCGCTTGATCAATTTTTCGTACAAGATGATCTTCAGGCACTAATTCATCTAAGGCCACTACTTCTAATTGATTTCTTCTTTCTTCTTCACGTTTCGATAACATGTTCATCCCCCACAGAAATGTGTTATTGCCCTTATTATACAAAAAAGCGTGTAGACTTTGTCTACACGCTGAGACGCTATGAATAGCGTCTTTTTTTTATGTTTTTATTTAATAATAGTTGTTTGTTTAAAAAACATAGGATATCTTCCAATATAGTATTTTTATGTTATAAAAATTGAATTAATTTCTAAACAAACATCTTCATTTAGCCGATGATGAAATGTAGGGATATTTAACCATTACTATATTCTTATGAAAATTTATTTAATTAAATGAAGAAGATAGAACAAATTGTTCAATGTAAAAGCAGAAAATTGCGAACAAACTCGGTATTTGGAAAAATCTCAACAAAAATGATGAAAGTAAACTAGGAGGATAAGTACTTATGAAATCAGGAAATAAAAAATCGATATTGGCAGTAATTATGATGTCAGTCATGCTTTTAGCATTTGGTGCAGCATGCGGTGACACAAAAGCCTCAGAAAAAGAATACGCTGATTGGTACGAATCAAATCGAAGCGATCTTGAAGATGCTATGCTTACATACGCAAAGCGTATGATGGAGGCTGACCCTACCGACGACCAATGGGCTAAAAACGTTAAAAAATCACTAGATGATCTGCAAAAAGTTGTCGATGACGTAAAAGCGAAAAAGAACGCACCTGCTGCTTACAAAAAAGCACATGAGCATTTGGTCAAAGCAAGCGAAGGGTATCAATACTTAATTGATGAAACACCTAAAACGATTAAGACAATCGATGAAAATACGGTAGATGGACTCAATGTGATTGAGCACAGACTTGATAAAGCCCTTGAAGAAACGAAGAAAGCAGACGACGAAGTTGAAAAAGTAGCAAGCGATTCAAAAAACGATAAGAAATGAGGAAACAGACCTTGAAAACAAACAAAAAGTCGATCATTGCAACAATCCTTTTAGTATTCGTATTAGCGCTAACAGCAGCGTGTGGTAAAACAGAAACAACATCAGAATTAAGTCGTAAAGAAGCGAATGCTGCGTCAAAACCAAAAGAAACAAAAGCCGAGCAAGAAGCCTATGTTGATTGGTATGACGCACATATGGATGCCCTTGAAGATGAAATCATCGTTTATGAAGACCTTTTAAGAAATTCCGTGGCGGGGGATAAAGTATGGATGTCAAAAGTTGATAAATCTATTGCAAGAGCGCAAAAAATAATCAATAAAGCACAGAAAAAAGAAGCCGTTCCAGCAACATTTAAGACGGCTCATAAGCACACACTCCGTGCCGGAAAGGAATATCAATTCATTGTTGATAATACAGATGAAATGCTGTCTGAATATGATCCCGAACTCAAACTCATGCAAGAGGTAGTGAACACGATTGATGAAGTACATGCTGAAATTGAAAATGCAGACAACGAAGTCGATCGTCTTGTAGATGAAAAACAACTAAAACAATAAAAATGAGTTACTAGCATGAATGCAATCAACCCAATAGCTATTGATGCAGAACACAGCGGTTATGCTGCTGTGTTTTTTTAGTGAAGATACCTTTAATCTAGAATCTATTGAGAAAGCGCTGTAAATCGATTTGTCCTAATAGATGAAACTTATGAAAACGATTAGACATTGATATTTCTCCTATCACAATATGCTTCTCCAAGTGAAGCATAAAAAATAGTGAAAAGGATAAGGCCTCGTAAACAGAAAACATTCGAAACTTTCCAAAAAACCGCCAACCAATTCAAAATCACATCTTCCCATTTGAGACGTCCTCATATATAGTAAGATTAGACTAGTTCTAAATAACTGAAATTGGGGCGTTTACATGGATTCGATTGTTTTACATTTTATTGTGATCATGAGTGTTTCTGGCATTCTGTCCGTAATATTATCAATCATTGCTCATGCAAATCGCCATCGGTATATTGGCTGTCAATTGTTTATGTATATGTCTGGAGCAACTGCGATTTATATTTTTGGACATACATTTGAATTATTGGCGCGCACCCCTCAAGAAATTACATTCTGGGTTAGTTTTCAATACATAGGTCTTCCGTTTATTGCACCGTTCAGCCTAATGATTGTGCTGCAGTTTACTGGTTTCCATCAATATGTAACAAAGCGCCGCGTGCTTCTCTTCTTGTTGATTCCAATTTTAACCACCATTCTGGTGTTCACCAACTCTTTTCATTCACTCTTTTACCGAAGCATCACGATGAATACAGTAGACGGGTTTTTATTAGCTGATTTTACCATTGGTTATTGGTATATCATTCATGGGGTCTATACATTTGGCTGTTCTATGCTCGCTATTTTTATGCTGCTTTGGTTTTTACGTGTGAAGAAAGAATATTTGAAACAGGTGCTGATCTTGCTCGTTGGAATATTATTACCGATCACGACCTCTTTTATCTATTTATTAGGTGTCACGCCTTTTCACATTGACCCAGTACCAGTGGTGATGTTTTTAACCAACGCACTCTACTTATGGGCGATTATGTCTTTTCATCTCTTTAAGCTCTCTCCCATTGCGATGGAGCGTGTGTTTGAACATATGTCAGAAGGTGTTCTTCTATTGGATCGATACCGAACACTGATTGATTATAACCCTGCGGCTGCATTGATCATTCCTGTGCTCGCTAAAAAGGGAATCGGCTATAAAATCGATGATATATTCTCAGGGATCATCAAAGAACCAGCGTTTATACAGTGGCTGCGTTCTCCGCAGGATCATTCACAGTATGATTTAATGTGGGAAAAAGAGCAGCCCTTCTATTATCATCTCACTGCTTCTTCTCTTTTTAATAGAAGAGGCGAAGTCGAGGGCAGGCAAATTGTGATCAGCGATGTTACGGAGCAGCGACTGTTGCAGGAAGAGCTGGAGCGCCGAGCATATATTGATGGTTTGACGAATATCTTCAATCGGTCTTCCTTTATTGAACGAACGCAGATGTTATTGGAAGAGGATGCGCAGGATACTGCGATATTGCTATTTGATATTGATTTCTTTAAACAAATCAATGATACGCATGGACATCATATTGGAGACGAGGCATTGCGTCATGTTGTGTCCATTTGTCAGCAGCATTTGAAGATGGATGATTTATTTGGCCGATATGGTGGAGAAGAGTTCGCCATTTGTCTGCCGCATCATTCATTTGAAGAGGCATGTCATATTGCGGAACAGATGAGACATTCATTTGAAGTGAGTTTCTTTCAGACAGATGAGAAAAAAGTAAGAGTGACAGCAAGCTTTGGCGTCGCCCATACAGCGAATGATCCCTCTATATTAGAAACGCTTCTATTTGAGGCAGATCAAGCCTTGTATATGTCAAAACGCCAAGGACGTAATCGGATTTATGCATCAACTGGTTCGGACTATGTGCTATACCAAAAGCAGGATCTTCCGCCTGCTTCTCATTGACTGTTGTCCTTCATTTAGATATGATAAACATAACATTTGAACGGTTTCCTAAAGGGGAGTAGCTTTTACGGTTTGGTCGTCATTACAGAAACATCCGTTGTTTCTCGGCCATTCCGGCATGAACATGTTAGCCAGACCTTTGCCTATCACACATGAGGCAAAGGTCTGGCTTTTTTTAAGGTCTTTTTGCATCTGTGTGGTTGGGAGCTGGACAAATGAGGGTTTTCAACATACAGATGAAAGGATGATGGATCTTGAAACAATATGTGATGGCGTTTCTATTTACTGGTACGTTTTTGTTAAGTGGATGTTCAGGGCTGCTAGACCAAGTGAACGATACAACGACATATGTCACAGAGGCAAATGAGTATGTGACAGATATTCAGCAATTCACAGAGGATTTTCCACAGCTTGCGGAAGAAGCTGTACAAGATGCTGCCAAAAGAACAGATTTGACGCAGCAACTGGAATCATTGAAAGCAGACATTCAAGAATTTAATGAACTCACAGCCCCATCAATAGCAGAAGACCTGCATGCACAAATCATGGAGAAAAATAAAGTGCTGTCAGAGGAGATTCAAACCTATTTACAGCAATTGAAAATGGACAACTTCGATGCTGCAGCTATTTTAGAGGATCAGCAAGGCCTCATGAAGCAGCTTCAGCAATCGGTCAGCCTTTTGCAAGATATTGAACAACTAACAAACTAGGATAAGCAAACGGTGATCACAGCATATCTTTGCCTTTTCAGGTGAAGATATGCTTTAATTGAATGTAACACAAGTATGATAGAAAAAAGGTGATCAGATGACAGAACAAGAAGAAAGACATATCGCTTCGCCTAGAGCTGAGAAGGAAAAAGAGCAATTAATCAATCGCTTAAAACGAGTGGAAGGTCAAGTGCGAGGGATTCAGCAAATGATTGAAAACGATCGTTACTGCATAGATGTCGTGAATCAAATTTCTGCTGTCAATGCAGCTTTAAAAAAAGTGAGTCTTCAATTAATGGAAAAGCATACACATCACTGCGTAGCGGATGCCATTAAGAGCGGTAATGGGGATGAAGCCATTGAGGAGTTAATGAATGTCTTCACGAAGCTGACAAAATCGTAGCAAAAAGCGGATCATTTATGTTTACAATGATACCCTACTAGGGTATAGTAAAATTAGAAAATGATTGATGGAGGCGATGAGAAGTGGAACAAGCAACACTACAAGTGCAAGGCATGTCTTGCGGACATTGTGTGAAAGCAGTCGAAGGAAATGTAGGAGAATTAGCAGGTGTTGAATCTGTGAAAGTCCATTTAGATAAGGGTCAGGTGGAGGTTTCCTTTCACCCAGATCAAATCACGTTACACCAGATCTCTGATGTCATTGAAGAACAGGGATATGATGTCGTATAAAATGATCATACGTGCTGCATAAGACAGCACGTATTTTTTTAAAAATAACAATACCCCCATGGAGTATGTGGAGAGGTGAGATAAATGAAAAAAGAAATTGATTTTCAAATTACGGGAATGACTTGCGCCGCCTGTGCAGGCCGCATTGAAAAGGGCTTGAACAGGTTGGAAGGTGTGGACGACGCCAGTGTGAATTTTGCGCTTGAAACATCCCACATTGTGTATGAAACAGAACAACTCACAGCAGAGGATCTAAAACAAAAAATTCAATCTCTTGGCTATGATGTGGTGATGGAGCAAGCCGAATTTGATATAGAGGGAATGACATGTGCGGCTTGTGCAAACCGAATTGAGAAAAAAGTCAACCGGATGGATGGTATTGATCAAGGATCAGTGAACTTTGCGCTTGAGTCACTTCAGGTGACATATCATCCAGGGAAAATATCTCCAAGTGACATAAAAGAGGCTGTGAAATCCATTGGGTATTCATTAATCGAACCAGCCGAAGAGCATGCAGGGGAAGGGAAAAAAGACCATCGCCAAGTAGCGATTGAGAAACAAACGGCACGCTTTTTGTTCTCGATGATTTTGTCATTGCCTCTTCTTTGGGCAATGGTCAGTCATTTTTCTTTCACATCGTTTATTTGGTTGCCAGAAGCGTTTATGAATCCATGGGTTCAGCTCGCATTAGCAGCGCCCGTCCAGTTCATTGTCGGCTGGCCTTTTTATGTAGGTGCTTATAAAGCGTTGAAAAATAAAAGTGCCAATATGGATGTCCTTGTGGCACTAGGGACATCGGCTGCTTTTTTCTATAGTTTATATGAAAGTATTCAGTCAGCGGTTCAAGGCACACATGAAGCGGCCCTTTATTATGAAACGAGTGCTGTGCTGATTACGTTGATTGTGCTCGGAAAGTTAATGGAAGCAAGAGCGAAAGGGAGATCATCAGAAGCGATTCAAAAACTGATGGGCTTACAAGCGAAAGAAGCTGTGATAGAGCGAGATGGGAAAGAAATGACCGTTCCTATTTCTGAAGTGAAAGTGAATGATCTTGTGTTCGTCAAGCCAGGTGAAAAAGTCCCGGTAGACGGAGAAATCATCGAAGGAACAACAGCGATCGACGAATCGATGATTACAGGAGAAAGTCTGCCGGTTGATAAAACCACAGGAGATACAGTCATCGGGGCAACCATCAATAAAAATGGATTTGTGAAAGTGAAAGCAACAAAAGTAGGAAAAGAAACGGCTCTTTCACAAATTATTCGAGTCGTCGAACAAGCGCAAGGCTCAAAAGCACCAATTCAAAGAATGGCAGATCAAATTTCAGGGATATTTGTCCCCATTGTTGTAGGAGTGGCTGTGCTCACTTTTCTGATTTGGTATATCTTTGTTGATCCAGGAAATGTGACATCTGCACTTGAAACCTTTATAGCGGTCATCGTCATCGCATGTCCTTGTGCTCTTGGCCTTGCTACACCGACCTCTATTATGGCAGGCAGCGGCCGGGCAGCTGAATCAGGGATTCTGTTTAAAGGCGGAGAGCATTTAGAGATAACGCAATCACTAGATACAGTAGTGCTAGATAAAACAGGGACTGTGACAAAAGGGGAGCCGAGTCTTACAGATGTGATCGCGTCTGCCAATTGGACAGAAGATACGCTGCTTCAGTTAGCAGGATCGGCAGAACAGCAGTCAGAGCATCCACTTGCCAGAGCGATTACAGAAGGCATGAAGAACCGGGGTCTCCAAGCGGTCGAGGTAGAAGCCTTTCAAGCAGATCCTGGTCATGGAATTGAAGCAAGAGCTGCAGGACATGAGCTTTTGATTGGCACACGGAAACTCCTAAAGAAACATCATATCAGCTGCGAAGCACTAGATGCAGTTGTGACTGAGCTTGAAGAACAAGGAAAAACGGCGATACTCATTGCCATTGACGGCGAGCCAGCAGGTATTGTTGCCGTTGCTGATACAATCAAATCGTCTTCTTCTCAAGCAGTCGCTCGTCTCAAAGAGCAAGGGATTCACGTCGTGATGATGACAGGAGATAACAAACGCACAGCAGAAGCGATTGCGAGTGAGGCAGGCATAGATCATGTCATTGCTGAAGTTCTCCCAGAGGAAAAAGCGGCTCATATTGCAGCGCTTCAGAAACAAGGGAAAAAAGTGGCGATGGTTGGAGACGGTATTAATGATGCCCCTGCCCTTGCAACAGCAAATATCGGGATGGCTGTCGGAACAGGTACAGATGTTGCCATGGAAGCGGCAGATATTACGCTCATGACTGGAGATCTCCATGCCATTGCAGATGCACTTGAATTTAGCAGAAAAACGATGAGAAACATTAAACAGAATCTATTTTGGGCACTTGCTTACAATTGTATTGGCATACCAGTCGCCGCATTTGGGTTCCTGGCACCATGGCTTGCAGGAGCGGCAATGGCCTTTAGTTCTGTATCGGTTGTGCTGAACGCACTAAGATTACAGCGATTGAAACCTGTCAGAGAGGGTGTGGCAAAATGAAGCTGAATGTCAAATGGGTGTGGACGTTGAGTGCTGTGATTTATGTAGCCATTGTACTGATAGGCTATGCGGTTTATGTCGAACTTTCTCCTCTTCAAGAGCCGCCAGCTGATCATATGCAACATGAGACTTCATCAGAAGCGAAGTCCTCGCATTCGGTGTCAGTCCTGCGCTTCGGTACTCGTCCTTTCTAGACTTCAATGGATTTCTATCACAAAGAGCTAACATAAAGTTCATTTTAGCTCTTCTCAACAACCTGAGACTTCGCCAAAAGCGAAGTCTTTTTTTAACAATTTTGTGGAAAAACCCACCTTTTAAAAGATTTTTCATAAAAAATTCACTTCTTTTTGTTCCTTTTTGTCGTTTTTTGTAGGTTCATCGTTAAGATGCGATTAGGCAACAAAGAAAGCGTTATCAAAAAAAGGGGGTCCACGTATGAAAAAGTTAGGGTTAGCTTCTCAAATACTCATCGCACTTGTTTTGGGTGTTGTCGTAGGAGCACTATTTTATCAAAATGAAACCGTTATTAATGTGTTAACGCCGATTGGCGATATATTCATCCACTTAATTAAAATGATCGTTCTTCCAATTGTTATTGCTGCATTGATTGTAGCCGTTGCAGGTGTAGGCGATATGAAAACCATCGGAAGACTCGGTGGGAAAACGATTCTTTACTTCGAAATTGTGACAACGATTGCATTAGCAGTTGGACTGCTTGCGGCAAACGTTTTCCATCCTGGTACAGGAATTGATATGAGCAACATGGAGAAAGGCGATATCTCTAAATATGAAGAGACATCTAAGTCTTCTGCCGAAAAAGCTAGTTTCTCTGAAACGATTGTGCATCTTGTGCCAACAAACGTGTTCCAATCCATTGCAGAAGGTGATCTATTACCAACAATCTTCTTTACAGTGTTATTCGGATTAGGAATTGCAGCAGTTGGAGACAAAGGAAAACCAGTGTTAGGATTTTTTGAGGGCATCCTCGAAGCGATGTTCTGGGTGACCAATAAAGTGATGAAGTTTGCACCATTTGGTGTATTCGCGCTCATCAGTGTGACGGTGATCAAATTCGGGGTCGGAGCGCTTCTCCCGCTAGGTAAACTGGTACTTGTCGTTTACGGCACAATGGCATTCTTCGTTATTGTCGTACTTGGCATTATCGCAAAATTAGCTGGAACAAGCGTCTTTACACTATTTAGAGTGTTAAAAGAAGAAATCATTCTTGCCTTCTCAACAGCAAGTTCAGAAGCTGTACTGCCTAGACTAATGGATAAAATGGAGAAGTTCGGCTGCCCGAAAGCGATCACGTCGTTCGTTATCCCAACAGGCTATACCTTTAACTTAGATGGAAGTGCTATCTATCAATCCATTGCCGCCATATTTGTTGCACAAATGTACGGCATGCCTCTTTCCATCTATGAGCAAATTACGTTACTATTAATCTTAATGCTCACATCAAAAGGAATGGCTGGTGTACCAGGTGCATCGATCGTTGTTGTGATCACAACACTTGGAGCAATGGGACTTCCACTTGAAGGACTTGCCTTCATCGTTGGGATCGACCGTATCCTTGACATGGTTCGTACAACTGTTAACGTATTTGGTAACTCACTTGCAGCCATTGTCATGTCTAAGTGGGAAAAAGTGTTTGATCAAGAGAAATCGAAGAAGTATATTGAGGAATTAAAACAACAAACAAAAGCAGCGTAAAAGGAGATCTTTTCAAATGACGAAGCTACAGGACAAGCAAGTTCGTATCGAACGAGACTTTCTAGGTGAAAAGGAAGTAGACACTCAAGCGTATTATGGAATTCAAACATTACGTGCAGTAGAGAACTTTCCAATTACTGGCTACCATGTTCATGAGGAACTCATCAAAGCATTAGGGATTGTCAAAAAGGCAGCCGCACTTGCAAATATGGATACAAAGCGACTATATGCTGGTCTTGGAGAAAAAATTGTTCAAGCCGCAGATGAGGTTATTGAAGGAAAATGGAACAATCAATTTATTGTCGATCCAATTCAAGGCGGGGCTGGCACTTCAATGAATATGAATGCCAATGAAGTCATTGCAAACAGAGCGCTTGAACTACTAGGAAAGGAAAAAGGCGCTTATACTGAGCTAAGTCCAAACACGCATGTGAACATGTCGCAGTCAACAAACGACGTTTTCCCAACAGCGATTCATATTTCAACATTGAATATGATTGAAAAACTACTTTATACGATGGAAAACATGCATCAAGTCATGACAGAAAAAGCGCAAGAATTCGATCATGTCATCAAAATGGGACGTACGCATCTTCAGGACGCTGTTCCAATCAGACTTGGTCAAGAGTTTAGTGCATATGCAAAGGTTCTTGCTCGTGATATTAAGCGAATCAAGCAGTCTAGACAGCATTTATATGAAGTCAATATGGGCGCAACAGCAGTTGGAACAGGACTGAATGCTGATCCTAAATATATTCGCCAGGTAGTTGGTTATCTAGCTGACATTAGCGGATTGCCGTTAGTTGGAGCAGAAGATTTGGTCGATGCTACGCAAAATACAGATGCTTATACAGAAGTATCAGCTGCACTGAAAGTATGTATGATGAATATGTCCAAAATGGCAAACGATATTCGTTTGATGGCTTCAGGTCCTAGAGCAGGCTTTGGTGAGCTGCACTTGCCGCCGAGACAGCCAGGTTCATCTATCATGCCAGGGAAAGTCAACCCAGTGATGCCTGAGGTCATGAACCAAGTGGCATTCCAAGTCATTGGAAATGACCACACGATCTGCCTTGCATCAGAGGCTGGTCAGCTTGAACTGAACGTCATGGAGCCAGTTTTAATATTCAACTTACTACAGTCTCTCAGCATGATGAAAAATGTATTTGAATCCTTTGTCGATAACTGCTTGCGTGACCTAAAAGCAGATGAATCTAGATTAAAAGAATATGTAGAAAAGAGTGCTGGTGTCATGACGGCGGTCAATCCGCATATTGGTTATGAAGCTGCTGCACGAATTGCGAGAGAAGCGATTCTTACAGGCGTATCTGTACGTGAGCTTTGTCTGCAAAATGATGTGTTATCAGAGGAAGAGCTTGATGTCATCTTAAATCCTTTTGAAATGACGAAACCAGGTATTGCTGGTGCATCACTTTTAGAAAAGGATCGTTTAGAAGATTAAGCGGCATCATGAGAAGCGCACACCGACAAATGTCCGGTGTGCGTTTTTTCATGGACTGTTTGTTTTTCTGAAGCTCACATAGTATACTATCGTCAATTATTAGGGATGTGACTGCGTTTGAATCTACTGAAAAAATGGTTGAATACAGAGCCTTATTTAATTATCATGCTCATTGTTCTGACTCCGATTGGGGGAGAGCTGAAATTTTATCCATTTGAGGATAGCTTTCGGGTGAGCTTTGGAACCGTTGTCTTTTTCTTTATCCTGCTTCAAATGAAAAAATTCCCGGCATGGGCAAGCGGCATCATTGCGGGGGGATCAGTGTTTGCATTCCGGGTGCTTCTTGATACTGCTGTGTCAGGCCACTTAGCGCTGGAAGAGGCCGTTTCTTTAAGATTTCCTTCCCTACTGTATTACGTCGTCTATGGTACGCTTTTTTATGTATTACAGGTCAGACGTTTCCGTGATAAGCCTTGGCTCATTGGGGCAACAGGGATCATCATGGAACTATGTGCAAGTGTAGTCGAAATGATTGCACTCAGGGGAGCCGTTGATGAAATTTTAACAGTGAGAACGCTGTTTCAACTATTTGTATTGGCGATTTTCAGAAGCTTTTTCGTATTGGCTTGTTATACGATGATTCGATTATACGAAGAACAGGCGAGAGAGCGCCAAATGAAGAAGGAAAAGGAACACCTGTTGATGCTGCTGTCAAATCTTTATACGGAATCTACATATTTTTATAAAACTCTTGCACATGCTGAGCACATTACAGCTACTTCATATCAATTGTATCAATCTCTGCATCATGCAAAGGATACGGAATCATTAGATTTGAAGAAACTCGGAAAAACAGCCCTGCAAATTGCAGGTGAGGTACACGAAATCAAAAAGGATAATCAGCGGATTTTTTCTGCCTTATCAAAACTGATTCATGAGGAAAACTTTCAGGAGTATGCAAGTCCTGCTCATATCGCTGGACTTGTGATCCGCATCCATGAAAATTACGCGGAATCTCTTAAAAAACAAATCGTTTTTCATTATGATGAAGATGGGCAGCATCCCGCTTATCACGTGTATACCATTCTATCTTTATTAAATAACATTGTATCCAATGCCGTTGAAGCCATTCCGGTGAATGGAGAGGTATCACTATCCATTTTGCGGAAAGAAAATGATGTGATTTTTCAAATCAGTGACAACGGGCCAGGCATTAAAGAGCGTAACCATCATGTGATCTTTAAACCGGGCTTCACTTTAAAATACGATCAAGCCGGGAACCCATCAAGCGGCATCGGTCTTTCCTATGTGAAAGACACAGCCGAGAAGCTTGGCGGAAGTGTTGAAATGAAAAGTGTCCCAAATCAACAAACGATGTTCACTTTAACGATACCAATTGATCAAGTCAGCAGAAAAGAGGGGAATGGGAGATGAGATTTTTTATTGTTGATGATGATGAAGCTGTTCGTTCTTCACTGGCACAGCTCATTGAAGATGAAGAGCTTGGCATTGTGGCAGGGGAAGCAGAGGATGGTGCTGAAGTAACAGCGAGCTACTTAAATGATTTGCATATTGATATCTTGTGTATTGATCTTCTGATGCCGGAAAGGGACGGTCTTGAGACGATTCGAGCGATCAAGGATGAATTTCATGGGAAATATTTAATGCTGTCACAAGTAGAAACAAAGGAACTCATCGGCCAGGCATATACACTCGGTGTCGAGTATTATGTGACAAAGCCGATCAATCGGGTAGAGGTCTTAAGTGTGCTCCATCTCATGATTGAACGACTGCATTTAGAGCACTCAATTGAAAATATTCAGCATTCGCTCAAATCGGTCATGCAGTTCCAGCAGCGCGGACAGACGAAAACAAAGCAGCGCGGGAAAAGTCTTGCAGAGGCAGGTCAGTTTTTGCTCGCGGAACTTGGGATTGTCGGTGAAAAGGGGTCTAAGGATTTACTAGATATGATTCTTTTCACAGATCAGTATTTAGCGTTACATGCCGATCAGCACGACTCTTTTCCTTCATTAAAAGTGATTTTTACTGGCATCACAGAGGATAAATTAAACGAACCTTTTACATCAGCAGACATCGCAAGAGAAGCAAAAGCAGCGGAACAGCGGGTAAGACGTGCGATCAACCAATCATTGAAACACATCGCCTCGCTCGGGTTAACCGATTTTTCTCACCCAACCTTTGAAAACTATGCATCAAAATTTTTCGATTTTACCATTGTGCGTAAGAAAATGAGTGAACTCACAAAAGAGACAAGTGGAAGAGAAGAGCACACACGTATCAATGTGAAGAAATTTGTACAGGTGCTTTATTACGAGGCGAAACGTATTTTTATGGAAGATTAAAAAGACATGCTCTCTATAAGGAGGGCATGTCTTTTTTTGTGATGGATTGAAGATGCATCTGCAGCACGGAGCGCATAAGCTGAGGCGGTAAACGATGGGGCTGTACGATTCCATTCAACGCAAGCCCATTGATGACCGCATAAAGCCGCTCAGTTTCTAAAAAAAGATCGATATGATCTAGCAGTAGCTCATCCTCTTTCAATTTCATTAAGCAAAATTGAACGGTTTGAAAAAGCTCGTCATACATCTTTGCATTGAGCGGCTGTAAATCTGGTTCAGTCAGTGCCTTGACTGTAAAAGCTTGCCACACCTCCATTTCAAATATTCGTTCTTCGTCTATTGGAAGAACCTGCTCCAATAAAGTGAATACATTTTCCTCTGTTGAACCGTTTAATGGAAGCTTAGCAATTCGCTCCTTCACTCTTTCCTGAATTAAATTCATGGAGAATAGAAATAATTCTTGCTGTGTGGAAAAATAATGACGCATAGAGCCGGCTGAAATGCCAGCTTCTACGGCTATTTTTCGTACAGAAGCGCTTTCCAATCCCTCTTGTTTAATCACTCTCATAGCAGCTTGAGCGACCTTTTGTTTTTGTTTATGGTGATCGACGATTTTTGGCATACCTTGATTTTAGCACAGCTATTGTTTTTTTAACACAGTTGTGTTATTTTTTATTTAATACAATCGTGTTAAAAAGGATTTGGGGAAATTGGTCGGTTTATTGATTGTGGCATGTGAAATTGGTTTTTGGCTGTTTATTCTTATGGGCTTAACACTGCGTTATGTGTTTAAACAGAAAAAATGGGGTGCTTTCTTTCTTGTCTGTACGCCGGTTTTAGATCTCATCCTTCTTGCGGCTACTTATATAGATTTAAAGCAAGGGGCTGTGGCGAGCGTCATTCACGGGCTTGCGGCTGTTTATATTGGTGTGAGTCTGGCCTTTGGACATCAAATGGTGAAATGGGCGGATGCTAAGTTTGCTTATCGTTTTGCAGGAGGCCCTAAGCCAAAGGGGAAACCAAAGTACGGGAAGGAGCGGTCTTTGTATGAAATGGTGGGCTGGACGCGTCATTTCATCTCTTATGTCATCGGAGCGGGGCTGTTATATGGATTGACCTATCTCATCCAAGCACCAGAACGAACGGAATCTCTGATGCAGCTTGTCAGTGTGTGGGGGATGGTCTTAACCATTGATTTCATCATTAGCATCAGCTACGTCATTTGGCCGAAAAAACACCCGGAAAATATAGCAGGATGACAAAAAAGACAGGCGGATTTACTCCACCTGTCTTTTCTTATGATGACAGTCCTTTATAAATGGTGTCAATATTCCATTTCATCATCTTATAGTAGCTGTCCCCATCTTCACCTTCTTTGCCAATAGAATCCGTAAATACTTTCCCCTTAATCGGAACTCCGGTTTCCTCAGATAGGCTTTCAAGGCTGCGCTTATCTACACTTGTTTCAAGAAAAAGGGCAGGAACTTGATGGTCTTTGACAAAATGAATGATGCGCTTCATTTGTCCAGGTGTTCCTTCACTTTCTGTGTTGATCTCCCAAATGTAGCCGGCTTTCAGTCCATACGCATCCGCAAAATATTTGAATGCCCCTTCGCTTGTGACAAGGAGTTTTTTGTCTTTTGGGAGTTGATCAAACTTGTCTTTTGCTTCATCGTGAAGCGTTTGAAGCTTTTTGATATAGGTTTCAGCATTTTTCTCGTAATCCTCTTTATGCTCAGGATCTGCTTGAATGAGCGCATCTCTGGCATTTTGCGCATAAAGAATCCCATTCTCTACATTCAGCCATGCGTGTGGGTCCTGCTGGCTTTCAAGCCCTTTTGAAGACAAATGCTTCACTTTGACGCCTTTACTCAGCTCAGCTACAGGTGCATCATCCCCGTCCTTGCCGCTCGATTCAAGCAGTTTTTGAAACCAGCCATTCCCTGTTTCAAGGTTCAAGCCATTAGATAGAACAAGGTCTGCATCCGTCGTATACTGAACATCCTTTGGCAGTGGGTCAAATTCATGTGGGTCTGTACCAATGGGAACAATGCTGTGAATAGAGACATGCTGTCCTCCTACTTCCTTCACAATGTCATAAAGAATGGAGTAGGTCGTGACAACTTTTAATTTACCGTCATCTTTTCCGGAACTTTTTTGCTGAGTAGAACAGCCTGCGATGACCAAAAGGGCAATACATACTGCAATCAAACGGATTGCTAATACCTTCTTCATATATGTCCTCCTTTTACATAGACGCTTCCTTTTTTAACTGTGTTCGTTTTCGCTTCGATTTTAAGGATCTCCACAATATCCCTTGTTTCGGTGAAAAGATAAAGGCACTGCCGAATAATATGGTCGCGACCAGCACAATGGAAGCACCAGACGACAAGTTATACGTAAAGCTGAGTCCAAGTCCTACGACGGCTGAAACTGCTCCAAAAAAAGCAGATAAATAAATCATGATCCATAGCCGGTCTGTCAATAAATAAGCGGTGGCAGCTGGTGTAATAAGCATTGCAACAACAAGAATAATACCTACAGTTTGCAGGGATGCCACGGTCACTAAGGTCAATAAGGTCATGAGGAAATAATGGATCATGCGATTTGGTAAACCGTAAACGGAAGAAATCACTGGGTCAAATGAACTAATGAGCAGTTCTTTGTAGAAAACAATGACAGCCAGTAAAATGAAAATGCCGATGCCAAGCGTGATCCACATATCAGATGAACGAACGGCTAGTACGTTTCCAAACAAGATATGATATAAATCGCTGGAACTTTTTAAAAATGTAATCAAAATGATCCCAATGGAAAAAAAAGCAGTGAATACGATCCCGATGGCAGAATCATTTTTAATGCGGCTGTTTTGACTGACATATCCGATGCCGATGGCTGTCAGTACACCAGTTAGAACCGCACCAAAGAAAAAGTTAATGCCGAGCATATAAGAGATGGCGACACCTGGAAGTACAGCGTGTGAAATCGCATCTCCCATCAAAGCCATTCCCCGTAATATGATAAAGCAGCCAATGACGCCGCAGATGATCCCTACCATCACGGATGTAAATAACGCTTTTTGTAAAAACGCATATTCAAAAAGTCCGGTTAAGAATTCCATTACGCGTCTCCTCCTGCTGATTTTAAAAATGGCAGCTGTGTTTCGTATGCTTGGAGCATGACCTCAGGACGAAGAATATCATGGACAGGCCCTGCTTTGACCAGCTTCTTATTTAGAAGAACGAGATGGCTGAAGTAATCATCGGCTTTACTTAAATCATGGTGGACGACCAGAATGGTTTTTCCTTCATCTCGTAATTCCTTCAAAATGCGGATCATCGTTTCTTCACTTGCCATATCAATTCCGACAAATGGTTCATCTAAACAAAAGAGCTGTGCGTTTTGAGCGAGTGCTCGCGCAAGGAAGACACGCTGCTGCTGACCGCCGGATAATTCCCCAATCTGTCTTTTGGCAAAGTCCTGCATCCCGACCTTTTCTAAGCAATGGTACGCATAGGCACGGTCTTCTTTTTTCGGTCGTTTGATTAGTCCGAGCTTTGGGTATGTGCCAAGCAGTACGGTATCCAGCACATGGATAGGAAACGTCCAGTCTAAATCATTTCTTTGCGGTACATAGGCGATCTGTTTTCTCACTTGTTTAAAGGGTTGTTCAAAAAAACGAATGTCGCCTTGATCCTTTTCAATTAAATCCAAACATGCTTTCAATAAAGTCGATTTACCAGCACCATTTGGACCAATGATTCCAGTCATCGTTCCTTCCTGTATGGAAAGAGAGACGTTTTCTAGTGCATCCTGTCCGTGGTATGAGACATACAGGCGGTCGATTGTTAAAGTATATGACATCTCTTAAGGCCCCTTTCGATCATCAATTGCGTTTCCTAAAAATATATGCATACATTTAATAATTTTGACTAAAGGATGAAATGATTCTCTAACGCTAATTTGTTTCCTTGAGGAAACTTTTATCTTATTCTAATCGTATGTCCTTCTTTTGTAAAGAGAAATGCTGAATATTCCCATCAAGCGATCGTTTTTATGTTATGCAACGAAGAGGGGACATGAGCATGGATTATTGAAAAATTCACGTGACATCCTTGAATACGAAAAATCTCAAACATTTGCTTATAAATGATTGACAGTTTGTAAGAACTCCTCATATAATAAGGGTAATTCAATATATGAATATGTGCTCATATATAATATCTACAGAAGCTGATAGGTTTGATTGAATCAGGGAAGGCTACTTATATAGAAAAAGGTGAGAACATGAAAAAGATGAAGGATGAATACGTATTAAGCGGTCTCGATTGTGGAAACTGTGCACGTAAAATTGAAACAGGTGTCAGCAAACTCGAAGGAGTGGAAGCCTGCTCAATTAATTTTGCGACGGGTACATTAACTGTGACACATGCTGATGCACAAGAAACGATGTCAAAGCGTATTGAAAAAACCGTTCAGTCCATTGAACCTCATGTGAGTGTATCACCAAAAGAAGAAGGACATCACCACGATCACGATCATGGAACAAAGAATTTAAAAACGATTGTACTGAAATTAATTGGTGGTGCAGTCATTGGAACGGCGGCTTATTTTATACCTGACAATGGCTTACTGAAGTTCATCATGTTTTTCGCCGCGTATTTACTAGTTGGCGGAGATGTTGTCTTGAAAGCACTGAAAAATATTGTGCGTGGTCAAGTATTTGATGAGAACTTCTTAATGACCATAGCTACAGTTGGTGCTTTTGTGATTCAGCAGTATCCTGAGGCACTGGCAGTCATGCTGTTTTACCAAATTGGTGAACTGTTCCAAGGGGCAGCTGTGAACCGCTCTAGAAAATCAATTAGCGAATTAATGAATATCCGTCCAGAATACGCAAACCTCAAAGTGGGTCAAGAAACAAAAAAGGTAAAGCCGGAAGAAGTCAAAGCTGGTGACCGTATTGTCGTTAAACCAGGTGAAAAAATTCCTTTGGATGGACGTGTGATAGACGGTTATTCTCTTGTGGATACCTCTGCACTAACTGGGGAGTCTGTTCCAAGAGATGTGGAAGCAGGAAAAGAAGTGCTTGCTGGATTTGTGAACCAAAACGGCATTCTTGAAATTGAAGTGCAAAAAGAGCTCAGTGAGTCAGCGGTTACGAAGATTTTGGATTTAGTCGAAAATGCAAGCAGCCGTAAAGCGCAGACAGAAAACTTTATCACAAAGTTCGCTAAATATTATACACCTGCTGTGGTCGTGCTAGCTTTATTGCTTGCCTTTGTACCACCGCTTCTCATCCCATCAGCTCAATTGTCTGATTGGGTGTACCGGGCACTTGTCTTTCTTGTCATTTCGTGTCCATGTGCTCTCGTTGTATCCATTCCATTAGGTTTCTTTGGCGGGATTGGTGCCGCATCAAAACGAGGCATTTTAGTGAAAGGCAGTAACTACTTAGAAGCCTTGAACTCTGTCCGCTATGCGGTGTTTGATAAAACAGGTACTTTGACAAAAGGGAACTTTACAGTCACTCATATCGAAGCAGCGAATGAGAAATGGTCAGAAGAGGAATTGCTTTCTTTTGCAGCGCTGGCAGAAGCGCATTCTTCGCATCCGATTGCAGAATCGATTAAGGCGGCTTACGGAGCGTCTCTTGATGAGAGCCAGATCGAATCTTACGAGGATATTGCCGGTCATGGGATCAAAGCGACAATTCGCGGAGCTCATGTATTGGCAGGTAATCATCGCCTTATGGAACGAGAGGGCATTGCTTTTGAAAAAGAAAAACGAAGCGGAACGGTTGTGTATTTAGCAATAGACGGTGAGTTTGCGGGATCGATCTTGATTGCAGATGAAGTAAAGGACGATGCAGTTGAAGCGATATCTTCTCTAAAAGCTGCGGGCATTCAAACCGTGATGCTTACAGGGGATGCTTCGCAAGTAGGAAATGCAGTCGCACAGCAGATCGGCATTGACGAAGTTCACACTGAATTATTGCCACAGGATAAAGTCGCCAAAATCGAAGACCTGTATGAGAAAAAAGCATCTCAAGACAAATTATTGTTTGTTGGTGATGGCATAAACGATACGCCGGTTTTGGCAAGAGCGGATATAGGTATTGCCATGGGTGGACTTGGTTCAGATGCAGCAGTTGAAGCGGCTGATATTGTGATTATGACAGATCAGCCATCGAAGGTAGCGGAAGCTATTGCTGTCGCTAAAAGAACGAGAGCCATCGTATGGCAGAATATTGCGTTTGCTCTTGGGGTGAAAGCCGTCTTTCTCATTCTTGGTGCATTCGGTATTGCAACGATGTGGGAAGCCGTCTTCTCGGATGTTGGTGTCACTGTACTGGCTGTTTTAAATGCGATGAGGGTCATGAAATAAAATTGTAAGGAAAAATTCATGAATAGCGTCTTTCATAATAGACCCCCTCTTGTTAAAATAGAAGAAGTTGGATAATGGCATTTTCCTGAGCTGTTATCCTTTTTCTTTGTGAAGGAATGAATGAAAAAGATAAGGTAGGTGCTTTTGTGAGTAAAAAAAATAATCAATCTTCATCCATCAAGTTTGCAGTTATATTAACCATCATTGCAGCTCTTCTCATCGGTATTTTCGTTGTAATCGGTAACAACAACAGCCAAGAAGCACAAACAGTCGACAGTAAGCCGTCTATTAAAGGACAGCCTGTCATGGGAGATCAAAAGGCAAAAGTGCAAGTTGTCGAGTTTGGGGACTACAAATGTCCATCATGTAAATCATTTGAGACAGACATTTTCCCAAAATTGAAAGCAGACTACATAGATAATGGCGATGTATCCTTCTCATTTATTAACTTACCACTGCCTGTTCATGGGGACGGTGCGGTATTAGCAGCACTGGCTTCTGAAGAAGTGTGGAAAGAAGATCCGAAAAACTTCTGGGCATTTCATGAAGCGGTCTACAACGCACAACCAGATAGTGAAGCAGAATGGGTAACGCCAGCAAAGCTCACCGAATTGGCGAAGAAGACAACGAAAATTGATACGGACAAGCTGAAAGATAACCTATCAAAGAAAACATATCAGCCACAGCTAAACACAGATGATCAGCTGGTGAATCAATACAAAGTAAATGCAACACCAACTATTTTCATTAACAATAAACAAGTCCAAAACTTTTATGACTATGATGAAATCAAAGAATTAATTGATCAAGAGCTGAAAGGGAAAAAATCATGAAAAATAAACTGATTTACTTATACAGTGCTTGGATCGTCTCAATTGTGGCGACGATGAGCAGCCTGTATTTAAGTGAAGTAAAGAAGTTTATTCCATGTGATATGTGCTGGTTTCAGCGCATTTTCATGTATCCGCTTGTGCTTTTACTTGGAATTGCTACATTCCGTGGCGATGTCAAAGTGAAGTACTACGTTCTCCCTTTGGCCGGGATTGGTGCTTGCTTTTCCATCTATCATTATATGGAACAAAAGATTCCAGGCTTTGCATCGATTCGTCCTTGTCTAAGCGGTATTCCTTGTTCCGTTGATTATCTGAACTGGTTTGGTTTTATCACCATTCCACTCTTAGCTCTCATTGCATTTATTCTGATCATCATTAGTATGCTGCTTTTAAATGCAAAAGAAGATTGAGGAGATAGCCTGCTTAAAAGCAGGCTATCAGCGTGTAGACAAACCCTCGCATTCGGTGTCATTCCTGTGCGCTGGTGCTCACGAATGTCAAATTCTCTCCGCTCCAGTGCTCGTCTTTCCTAGACTGCAAAGGTTTTCTATCACGCTGAAAGTAGACAAAGGGCTAAAATCAAGATCATTTTATCCCTTTGTCAACAATCTGAGCCTGCTTAAAAGCAGGCTATTTTTTATTTTTGCAAAAAGATAAAATTTAAAGAAAATTTGTATTGCTTTTCATTTGTGTCAGATATACATTAAGGGGAGAGTGTTAGATGATCAGACAATGGTAAGGAGATAAGCGGAAAATGGCATGGGAAGTGTTAAGTATTATTGGCATTGTGGCATTCGCCATTAGTGGTGCGATTGTCGCAATGGAAGAAGAGTACGATATTCTTGGTGTGTACATTTTAGGGATTGTCACAGCATTTGGCGGGGGAGCGATTCGGAATCTATTAATTGGTCTTCCAGTGTCTGCTTTATGGTCGCAGGGCAAAATGTTTACCATTGCCCTTGTATCCATTACGATCGTGTTCCTATTTCCAAAGCTTTTGCTCAAGCACTGGAGCACGTGGGGGAATTTCTCGGATGCGATCGGTTTAGCAGCCTTTGCGATTCAAGGTGCATTATTTGCTGTACAAAGAGAGCTCCCGCTCAGTGCGGTCATTGTGGCAGCCATTTTGACTGGAAGCGGCGGCGGCATTGTGCGTGATTTATTAGCAGGACGAAAGCCACTTGTGCTAAAAGCAGAGATTTACGCAGTATGGGCAGCCCTTGGCGGCTTACTCGTGGGACTCGGCTTAGCGCAAGGAGAGCTTGCTTTATATCTGCTGTTTGTCATCCTCGTCATATGCAGGGTTTGTTCCTACTTATTCAAATGGCGGCTTCCCGCTAGGTCTTATTTTTTAAATAAAGGGTAAAGAAAAGGGCGATGTCGCTCTTTTTTTTTTATGTGTTATTCGAGCTCGATGTCAGCAGGTCAAGCTGTTTTCGTGTAAAATAAAAGTAGGTTCTTTATTCATCATTGGAACAATACATGAGATGAAAATGTTGTCATTTGACTGAATATGTAGATTCAGTCTTTTTTTGCCTAGATGGATTGTTATGTGTTGGTTTCGCTTTTTGCGGGATACTAAAGAAACGCTCATGACCGAACGGATGGATCAGAAAGAAATGAACACATCTTTGCATGTAAGCAAAACATGACGGAAAAAATGAAATGGGAGGGACATGTACTAGTGGAGATTTTTTTGGCAGTGCTCGTACTACTAGCACTCATTGCATCATCTAATATTATCAATCGTTTTCTGCCCTTTATTCCAGTACCATTAATCCAAGTGGGTTTAGGGATATTGGTCGCAGCTTTTCCTTCAGGTTTACATATTTCTTTAAATCCTGAGCTATTCTTCGTTTTATTCATTGCACCGCTGTTATTTAATGATGGGAAGCGTACCCCAAGGGACGAGCTGTGGAAATTAAGAGCGCCCATTCTTCTATTAGCTTTAGGGCTCGTATTTGCGACAGTCATTGTCGCAGGATATACCATCCATTGGATGATTCCAAGCATACCACTTCCAGCTGCATTTGCGCTTGCAGCGATTTTATCACCGACAGATGTAGTGGCTGTAAGTGCCCTTTCCAGCCGTGTGAATATGCCGAAGGGGATCATGAGACTGCTGGAAGGCGAAGGGCTGATGAACGATGCGTCAGGACTTGTTGCCTTTAAATTTGCTATTGCAGCAACGGTTACAGGGGCATTTTCCATTGCAGAGGCATCCTTTAGCTTTGTTCTGATTGCTGCTGGCGGATTATTGACCGGATTTATTCTGTCGTTTTTTATCATTCGTTTCCGCTATTTTCTCCGCCGTTTAGGCATGGACGATGTCACAATGCACATCATCCTGCAAATCCTCACGCCGTTTGTGATTTATTTAGCAGCGGAAGAAATTGGCGTATCTGGCATTTTAGCCGTTGTTGCCGGTGGTGTGACACATGCCATCGAGCAAGACCGAATGGAAGCGAATTTAGCAAAACTGCAAATTGCTTCTTCAAACACGTGGAATATTATTTTATTTATTTTAAATGGCCTTGTTTTCGTTTTACTTGGGTTACAAATTCCTGATGTATCGACCGTCATTTTCCAAGATGAAGCCTTTAATAATATGCAGGTCATCAGTTACATTTTAATCATTACATTCTGTCTAATGATTCTCAGATTCCTATGGGTATGGCTGTTCTGGGCAGGGAACTGGAGTGTATCGAAAAAGAAGAACACGAAAAAACCGAAGCTGCGTGCTTCCATGCTGATGACATTCTCTGGTGTTCGTGGTGCTGTTACATTAGCGGGTGCTTTCTCCATCCCGTTTACGCTTGCAGACGGCTCACCATTCCCTGAGCGTCATTTAATTATTTTCCTCGCAGCAGGCGTCATTTTATGTACACTCATTTTAGCGAGTGTGCTACTGCCTATTTTATCGGAGAAAAAAGATAAGCAAGTGGATGTGGACTTAGATACAAAGATTCAGCACGCAAAACGGAAGCTGCTGAGAAGTGCCATTAAAACGTTAAAAGAAGGAATGAATGAGGACAATCGAGAAGTCTCCCTTGCACTCATCAATGATTTCCGAATGAAGCTACGAAATATTCAGCGGGAACCGTACCAGTTTGGTATGAGAAAACAAGAGAGAAAAATCAGACTGCATGGTATTAAAGCAGAACAGATGAAACTTCAGCAGTTGATTGAGGAAGAGAAAATCGACAAAGAAGAAGCATATGAGCTGCAAGAGAGATTTCATGAGCTGGAAATGCTCTATTCCAACTCCTTTAAAATTCGTTTCTCAAAAGTGAAATTTCTGCGCTTACTACAATGGCTTCAATTGTGGCGTCCCCATCAGCGTATTTCGAGCGGCATATTAGAAAACGAGGAATCGTATAAACAAATCCGTAAGAAAACGGCTGAAGCTGCGGTGGATTCTATTAAGCACCATATGACCGAAGACAATCAACAAACGTGTCATCAAGTCATTGGGTTTTACAATCAAGTGATTTTCCGCTGTGAACATGGTCCTTCTTTCTTCCAGCAAAAGGATCGTACGTTTGACCGGAAGAAGAAAGAGCTTAACTTCCAAGCCGTACAGACGATTCGTAATGAAATCCAAACTTTATATGAAAATGGCGAAATCAATCGTGATATTGCCCATCATTTAAGGGAATATATCAATGACATGGAAGCAGTCTTACTGACCAATACATGATGTTGTCATCTTCTCCCCTTTGTTTTATGATGAAAAAAAGAGACGAGCAGGGGGAGAGGCAGGATGACATATTACGGAGCGATTGAAGCTGGGGGGACAAAGTTCTGCTGTGCCATTGGCAATGAGCATGGGGATATCATAGAGGAATTAACCATTCCAACAGAGCACCCGGAAAAAACCATCCAATCACTTATTCCATTTTTTCAGCAACATGAAATTGCAGCATTAGGGGTCGGTTCCTTTGGACCGATTTGTGTCCAGAAAGACGATCCTTCTTACGGTTATATCATGAATACGCCGAAAGTTGAATGGAAGCATTATCCGTTGATACCTGAGCTGGAGAAACAATTAGGCGTACCGGTGTCCTTTACGACAGATGTCAATGCCGCAGCATTAGGTGAACTGACAAAAGGGGCCGCCAAAGGGCTAAGCAGCTGTCTGTATATCACGGTCGGTACGGGGATTGGTGCCGGGGCTGTTGTGAAAAATGAGCTTCTCCACGGTCACTCACATCCAGAAATGGGACACATCCTGGTCAGGCAGCATGAATCAGATCAGTTTGCAGGTGTCTGCCCGGCGCATGGTACTTGCTTAGAAGGACTTGCGGCAGGACCATCTATTGAGGCAAGGTGGGGAAAGCCGGCTAAAGAGCTTACCGAAGAAGATGAAGTTTGGTCTCTTGAAGCAGATTATTTAGCACAGGCATTAATGCAATACACGCTGATATTAAGCCCAGAACGCATCATCATGGGTGGAGGCGTCATGAAGCAAAAACAGCTATTTCCGCTCATTCGAGAGAAGCTGGCTGCGTATGTCAATGATTATGTCGACATGCCGCCGCTTGATACATACATTGTCTCTCCTGGACTTGAGGACAAGGCAGGTATGACAGGTGCTTTGCTACTAGCGATTGAAGCGAAGAGAAACGCCTGATAATAGAGTTTTCAAACGCAACATGAGATAATGAAAAAGATGGAATCTATGAAAAGGTGGTTGTTAACATGGTCAAAAGCTTGAATGATACCGTAACACTAAATAACGGAGTAGAAATGCCATGGTTTGGTTTAGGTGTATTCAAAGTGGAGGACGGCAACCAAGTGGTTGATGCCGTCAAAGCAGCCATACGAAACGGTTATCGCAGCATTGATACGGCTGCCGTTTATAAAAACGAGACAGGCGTAGGGAAAGCCATTAAAGAATCTGGCGTAAAAAGAGAAGAATTGTTCATTACGTCAAAAGTATGGAACACAGATCAAGGATATGACAAAGCACTCGCTGCATGCGACGCAAGCTTAAACCGGCTCGGTCTTGATTACTTAGACCTCTATTTGATTCATTGGCCTGGACCAAATGCAGATACATTTAAAGAGACATGGCGTGCGCTTGAGAAGCTTTATAAAGATGGAAAAGTAAGAGCGATTGGTGTCAGCAACTTCTACGTGCAGCATTTAGAAGAGCTGTTAAAAGATGCGGAGGTTGTTCCAGCGGTGAACCAAGTGGAGTTTCATCCAAAACTGACACTTGTAGAATTACGACAATATGCGAAAGAAAAAGGCATTCAAATTGAAGCATGGTCTCCGCTGATGCAAGGAAAGCTTTTGGATCATGACGTATTAAAGGAAATTGCAGCACAATACAACAAATCTGTGGCTCAAGTGATCTTGCGTTGGGATCTGCAAAGCGGCGTTGTCACCATTCCAAAATCAATCAATGAAGATCGCATTAAACAAAATGCCGACATTTTTGACTTCGAGCTTTCACAAGAAGACATGGAAAAAATCAATGCACTTAATAATAACGAACGTGTCGGGTCTAATCCAGAAACGATGACGGTTGGGTTTGAATAAATAAAAAATCCCCTCAGCGTGTAGACAAACCCTCGCATATTTTGTCAGGGCGTGCTGGTGCTCACGAATGTCAAATTCGCTACGCACCAGTACTCGTCCTTCCTAGACTAGCAAAGGTTTTCTATCACGCTGAAAAGAAGACAAAGGGCTAAAATCAAGTTCATTTTAGCCCTTTGTCAACAATCTGAATCCCTTTCTCTTTTTGAGAAGGGGATTTTTTAATTCCTGCTTCGGCGCACAGCCAACAGCATGAGGAAAGACAGGATCACAATACAAATGGTCCAAGCCCATGCAAGTTCCATTCGTCCAGAATCAATCGCCACATAGATGGCTGTTGGGAGGGTTTGCGTTTTCCCAGGAATGTTGCCAGCGAACATTAAAGTCGCTCCAAATTCTCCTAACGCCCTTGCAAAACTTAGAACCGCACCAGAGAGAAGAGATGGCAGTGCGAGTGGGACGGTAATATAGGCAAAGACCTGGAAAGAATGCGCACCATCAACTTTTGCAGCACCTTCAATGTCTGACTCAATCGTAGAAAAACCAGCTTTCGCTGATTGATACATGAGCGGGAATGCGACAACTGTCGATGCAATGACTGCTGCCCAATAAGTGAAGATGACAGGCTGATGGAAGATCCATTCAATCGCTTGTCCAATCACACTGTTCTTCCCGAACGCAACGAGCAGCAGAAATCCTACGACCGTTGGCGGAAGGACAAGCGGCATCATGAGGAGCGTTTCCACGATCATTTTCCCTTTGAAAGATGTACGCGCCATCCAAAAACCAATGGACGTTCCTAAAACAACAGCCAATAATCCACTGAAAGCAGCCACTTGTACGGACAGCCAGATAGGTGAAAGAAAATCTTCGGTCAGCATCGGCATTATTTCACTTGAAAGCCGTACTTTTTAAAAATCGCTGCGGCTGGATCTGATTGGAGATATTGAAAAAAAGCTTTCGCCTCTTTCATGTGATCGGTCTGTTTTACAATGCCAACAGGATAAATGATGGGGGAATGCATGTCTTGATTTGCCTCATCTACTATCTTTACTTTGCGAGAAACGAGCGCATCCGTCTTATACACGACACCAGCTTCCACATTTCCTGTTTCGACATAGTTTAATACTTGACGAACATCCTTGCCATAGACAGCGTTCTGTTTCACTTGGTCCCATATATTCAGTTTTGTGAAAATCTCTTTTGCATATGTACCAGCAGGAACAGATTCAGGTGTGCCAAGCGCTATCTTTCCTTTTATGTGATCAACATCGCGAAAGGTTTTGATAGAAGAGGAACTTTCTTTTGGCACGATGAGGACAAGCTCATTTTGTATGACATCCTTTGTATGATCCTGATCAATGTCGCCAGATTGAACAAGGTCATCAAAAGGCTCTTCAGCTGCTGAGAAGAAGAGATCCGCTTTTGCTCCTTGAGCGATTTGCTGTTTCAATGCGCCGGATGATCCGAAATTATTCGTGAGTGTCACGTTTGGATGATCATCTTCATAGGCAGATTCAATCTCTTTCAAAGCATCCTGCAGGCTTGCCGCCGCTGAAATCACAAGTTCTGTTTTTTTGCTTTGATCTGATGACGTCGACTCCGTTTGACACCCAGTCAGGAGCAAACAGATGGTGACGTAGGTTAAGAATAAATATTTCATGATCACACCTCTTTATCATTCAACATCATGTGTATCCTTTATTATAATCAAACTTATTTGACCATTCATAGGCTTTCAGGAAAAGAGAAAAGAAAAAGCCGCCAGAGGGCAGCTTTTAATGCTGATAAAAACGTAGTAAGTTCCCGTTGATCACTTTATCTGATAGAGACAGCTCTTTATTGGCTTTTTCTATATAAGGCTGGCATACTTCATCTTCTTCAACAGGTTGTTTTGTTTTTTGATCATAGCACGTGTTCTTTGTATAAAGATAATCATCCGTAATAAAGTTTCCATTTCTCAGCACAGCGAACGGTGTCCGTTCATTGGAGAAAAGATCATTCCCAAATTGAATAGAATCTTTTGATTCAATGCCGAGTAAATGAAGAAGTGTCGGTTTGACATCCATTTGACCGGCTGTTTCAGAAATGGTTTGAGGGGCCTCGTCTGTCACCCCAGGAATGTAAATCAAAAAAGGGACCCGCTGCAGTTTAACCGCATCAAACGGTGTGATTTCATCCTGCTTCAGCAGCTCTGCCATTGCCTCATGATGTGCTTCTGAAATGCCATAGTGGTCTCCCATCAGGACAAACATTGTATTTTCATATAGTCCTTCTTCTTTCATTCGTTCAAAGAACCTTTTGATGGCTTCATCTTGATAGCGGACGGTGGTCACATAGCGGTTTAAAATGGTGCTAGTCGAATCGTATTCATCAATGAACTGATCCTTTGGATCAATTTCAAATGGGAAGTGATTGGTTAAGGTAATAAACGTGCTGTAATAAGGCGTCTTCAGCTTTTTTAAATAATCGATGGATTGGTCAAAAAAGTCGATATCCTTTAAGCCCCAGCCAGTCGAATTCTGTTCATTGACATCAAATGAATCGACATCATAAAAGCGGTCAATCCCAAGAGATTCATACATCACATCACGATTCCAGAACGTTTTATTATTCGCATGAAATTGGACGGATTGATAATTCTCTTTTTTCAATTGCTTGTACAGTGTGTCATATTCGTTGTCACTCGCTGTGAAAAAGACAGCGCCACTGCTAGATGGATAGAGGGAGTTTGCGACGATAAACTCTGAGTCCGACGTTTTGCCTTGCTCTGTCTGCTGATAAAATTCATCAAAATAGAAGCTTTTTTTGGCAAGTTGATTTAAAAATGGTGTGATGTATTGTCCATTCACCTTTTGATTCATGACAAATTGCTGCGTTGATTCAAGTGAAATGAACACGACATTTTTGCCTTTAGCAAGTCCAAAGTAGTCTTCATTCGGTGCACTGTAATCAGCTTTTGTGTAGTTTGCCACTGTTGAAAGTGTATCTTCGTCAGCAAAGGCTTTTTGTCCAATTCGTGCTGTTTGAGCGGCACCGTCATACAAATGGAATTGAAACAGCCCAAGGTTTCGTACAATGACTTCTCGATCATATGAGCTTGTCAAAAATCGAGGGTGGTCCATCAAAGCTGAGCTGACATGGAACAATAGTAAGCTGCAGCAAACCACATAGTATGTTTTGATCGTCTTAAAAGACGCTTTTGGTGATAACGGTTTCCGTTTTAAGAGCCATGCCAGCACAACAAAATCAATCAGCATGAGTATAAATAGCGGATGAAACAATTCAGTCATACTGCTGCCCATATCCCCCATGTTCTTTGCTTGAAATAAGACAGGAATGGTAATGAAATCAATATAAAAACCGTAAAAGATCGTATTCGATATCAAAATGGCTGTCAAAATAAAATTTGTGGTCAATAAAAAGACCTTTTGTTTCGTTTCATTTAAGAAAAGAGCAATCCCAAACAAAGGGAGCAAAAAGCTAAGTGGATTGATCAAAAGCAGCCATTCGTGAAACAGATTGGCCGTTCGTATATGAAATCCGAATTGATAAATGATGTATGTTTTCATCCACATAAAGAGGATGGAGTACACTAAAAACCAGTGATTTTTGAAAAACGCTTTCATTTATGTAACTCCTCACCATTCTGTATTCAGCTGCAAGGCAAAAACACTTATCTTAAAACTACTAAAAAAATGAGGAATGATCAATTCATATCCTGCTTTTTTGCAAAACTCTTTTTTCTTTTTCTAAAACGGCAATGGGATGGATATTCCGCAAATGACAGCCATGTAATAGCAGGTGACAATGGTCAGAGCAGCTAGTACGACTTGTTCTCCTGTGCTGCCTGTTTTGACATAAAAGGGGAGACGTACTTTCATGGATGCAGGGAACAAAAATTTAATACCGTTCACTGTGCCTGCATCAAGGATGAGGTGGCTTGCCATCCCAACTAGTAACCCGGTACTGAGGCTGTCATTTGGAATGTATGTTGTCGCAATAAAATAAATGATCAGCAGAAATAATAAACTATGTGTAAAGGTGCGGTGACCGAACACACTACTGATCAGTGTGGAAAGGAGCGGGAATTTCCTGCCGATTTTGCTTTTCGTATGACATAGATCTGGGATGAGGGCACCTACTGATCCAGCAGCAGCCATCGTCACTGGTTCGAATCCGTAATAATAGGCGACGGCTGTGGAGGCGGCAATTCCGCCCATAATATGTGTTTTTCCTGTCATGATGCGTACTCCTGTTCTGTTTTTTGTTCAAGTACTCACTATATCAAGGGTGAATCCATTCAGCAAGGCTTATTTCAAAAGAAAATGGGATAAAATAGTTGGCTGTTTGGAAAAACATTCTATAATAAGAAGGAAGTCATGTTGACACTAACGATAAGGATGCGATTCGGATGAGTAATGCAGACATTTTAAAAGAAATTGTTCTTGTACATTATGAAGTCAGCCGTAAATTAAACCGCAAGTTACTTGAGTTAGAAAAAGACATCACGCCTCCACAGATATATGCTCTTTCTATATTGATACAAGGAAAAGTATCACATGCTGAAGAGCTCAAACAAAGACTCTCTCTCAACCCAGGTGCCGCTTCCATTGCCCTCAATAAATTATGTGAGCAAGGCTACATTCAGAGAGAACGGGACAAGGACGATCATTCCCTTGTCCGGCTAGAAGCCACGGAAAAAGGGCTGGCTATTTACGAAAAGCATACACGTCTTTTTGGAAAGGTGATTCAGCATATGATGTCAGACTTCACAGAGGAAGACTTAAAGACCTTTCTAACGTATTTGCAAAAAATGAGACAGACCTTTCACGATGAATGAACCGCTCCTCTTTGTATAATGCTGAGCGCTGTAGCACAAATTAAACAGGCAAAGGCATTTTATGAAAAGGGGGGAAATAGCGATGTCATTTTTCCAAAAGGATAAAAAGGCGAAAAGCGAGAAAGACCATCAGCAGGTAGATCAGCTGTTAGAAGAAGCAAGTAAAGAACTAGCAGGCGATCCGCTTCAGGAAGCTGTCCAAAAGAAGAAAAACAACCATCAATAAGCTGACAAAAAGGCGGAGAATCATTTCTCTGCCTTTTTTCTATGTTTTTCCCTTTGACAGATATGAGAATGTTTGATAACCTTCGTGTAGTAAAAATGAATAGAAATCCTCACGCTATGTCTCAGTGAGGTAGAGGTTGCGCGGATGATGAGTCACTCATGGGAGAGATGGAATCGTTGATCATGAGAAAAAAGGCATCAGCGCCGAAGTGTAGAGAGAGCTCCAACTTTCTTTATGCTGGGTCTGCATTGAACAAATGCAGGACTGCCACGTCTTTGAAGCGTGGAGGGCTATCCGGAGATCAAGGTGTATGTTTTGAAAAGCATGGACTTTTGTTCAGGCTTTTTTTTATGTTCTGATTGCCTAAGAAAAGGGTATGCTGGTAAGAAAGTGACCCAACATGAACATAAAGAATGCAAGTCATTGCTTCACAAATATATCAATGAAGATACTGCCGGGTCTGGTCCAAAGTGAATATAACGGAGGTACGAAAATGGAACAGACAAAAAAATGGGGTTTTTGGTTATTGACGGCTTTTGTCGTCGGAAATATGGTAGGTTCAGGCATCTTTATGCTGCCTAGTACCCTTGCCCAGCATGCAAGTCCTTTAGGTGTGACGATGGCATGGCTTGTCACAGGTGGCGGCGTACTGATGATTGCCTTTGTGTTTGGACATTTGTCCATTCATAAACCGCAGCTGACAGCTGGACCACAAAGCTATGCAAGAGCGCTTTTTAAAGATCCGAAAAAAGGAAAAGCAGCCGGTTTTACAATGGTTTGGGGATATTGGGTGGCAAGCTGGATTAGTAATGTCGCCATTATCACAAGCCTAGCTGGTTATTTAACAACCTTTTTCCCAATTTTAACCGTGAAAACGGAGATCTTTACTTTTGGAAAAGAAGCGATCACACTTGGTCAGCTCACAACGTTTATCGTATGTACAATCCTTCTATGGGGGACTCATACGATTTTAATTACAAGCTTAAGCGCAGCAAGTAAGCTGAACTTTATTACGACCTTTTCAAAGGTGCTTGGATTCGTCCTTTTTATTGTCGCAGGCTTATTTGCATTCCAAACCGCATTATTTGAACATTATTACTTTCCTGTTGAAGCAGCAAGTGGTGAAGGAGTGCTCGGACTTGGAGGCCAAATTCATCATGCGGCCATTTCCACACTATGGGCATTTATCGGCATCGAATCTGCTGTCATTTTATCAGGAAGAGCTTCCTCGCAGCGTGATGTCAAACGTGCGACGATTACAGGACTTTTAATTGCACTGTCTATTTATATGATTATTACCTTGATTACAATGGGCGTTCTGCCGCATGATCAATTGCAAGGTTCTGATAAACCATTCGTAGACGTGCTTCAGCTCATTATCGGACCGGCTGGCGGAATTGTCATGGCACTTCTTGCGATCATTTGTTTATTTGGTTCGATGCTTGGCTGGATTTTGCTTGGTTCTGAAGTCCCTTATCAAGCAGCAAAAGCTGGCGATTTCCCAGCAGTGTTTGCAAAAACAAACAAAAAAGGTAGTCCTGTTTTTGCTTTGACTGTCACAAATATCATGTCACAGCTGTTTATTTTCTCAGTCATGTCACGTACGATTAATGAAGCCTTTACTTTCTTAACAACATCAGCGACACTTGCGTATCTCATTCCGTATATCGTGTCGTCGATCTACAGCTTTAAGGTCATCATGCAAGGTGACACATATGAGCTCCAAAAAGGAAACCGGACAAGAGACGGGATCATTGCGCTTGTGGCCATGGGGTATTCCGCTTGGGTCATTATTTCAGGCACAGCTGATTTCAAAACATTTGGTCTTGGGATTGGATTGTTCTTAGTTGGCATTTTACTCTACCCATTCATGTCCAAAAAATTTGCCAAAGGTACAGTTTAAAAAATACGTTTCTCCAGCATTGGAGAAACGTATTTTTTTATGAGGCAGATGTTAATCGATCCACAATAAATTCGAGCTGACCTTCTAGTGACACAGGGTCATTAAAGAAGTAACCGACTGTATCTGTTTCAAATACACGTTTGTTTTGGACAGCAGGAAGTGATGCCCAGATGCTGCTTTTATACACTTGATCGCCATTACTTTTTGAACCGCTCCATGGGCTTGTGAAAATATAATCACCTGCAAATTCTGGAAGCTTTTCAAGAGAAATGTTTGCATAACCGACACCACTGTCGATGGCTTCTTTTTGGACGGCCTTCGGAGCTTTTAATTTCAGCTCGTCATAAATGATTTCACCACCGCGTGCAAAAGTGTTACCGAAAATGTAAATGCCCTTATCGAATGGTGATACGATCGAAACGGTTTTGTTTCCTACAGCTTTTGTTACTTTTGGTTTCACTTCAGCAATTTTGGCATCCCATTTTGTGATCCAATCCGTTGCTTTTTTTGATGTGCCTGTCATTTTACCGAATTCTTTTAGCTGGTCTTTAAACGAATATTGATTGTATTGAATGGCAACTGTAGGTGCAATTTTTTTGTATTGATCAAATTTCTCATCTTCTCCCCAAGCAATGATCATATCCGGCTTCAAAGAGGCTACTTTCTCAACAGAGGGAGATTTTCCAATATTTTTCACTCCATCTGTTTTTCCTTTATAGAAAGGGTTTTTAAAGATGGGCGCAGTGGCAGCAATGGGGGTTTTGCCGAGTGTGACGAGATCCCCGTAATAGCTTTCCGCCAGAAGCACAATACGTTTTGGGTTTTGAGGCAGTTTCACTTCACCCTTTACATCTTGATAGGTGATCGTGTCATTTTTTTTGGCTCCCGATTCTTTATTGGAAGTGCTGCCGCAAGCAGCAGTAAAAATCATAAGGGTCATGAAGGAAATCAAAAGAAGTCCAGTTCGTTTTTTCACAAAAGTTCGCTCCTATTCAATTGTTTATGATAATGATTCTCATTCGCGATTATATCTTAACATGATAGAAGAAAAAATGCATCGGCTATTTTATGACCAAAATGAAAATGGTGAAATTCTCCCGGTTTTTTGATGAAAATAAAGAAATTTATTAGAACAAGGATTTCAAAACGTGAAGAAAGTGATATACTAGACTCCGAGATTGATAATCATTATCACTAATAACGAATAGATATGAACGGAAAGGAAGAGACTGGTTTTGGGCTCACAATCAAATAAACAGCTGTCAGCTAAAGATGATGCGATAGATATTGTGACAAAGCCTTTTGGTACAGCAGCTGTTGTCATCATAGGAATCATTGCTTTAGCATTTGGTCTTTTTTTATCAGTATCGCTAGGAGCGGCAAACATTCATTTACACACGGTATGGGAAGCCGTCTTTCATTTTGACTCACAACAAACCTCACATCAAATCATTAGGGAACTAAGGCTGCCGCGTACAGTTGGTGCCGCACTTGTCGGTGCCTTTTTAGCAGTATCGGGTGCCATCATGCAAGGCATGACAAGAAATGCGCTTGCGTCTCCTGAAATCATGGGTGTGACAAATGGCTCTGCATTTGCGATTGCCATTGCGTTTGCTTTTTTTCCAGGCCAATCTTCTTTTACATTAATTCTTTGGTCATTTTTGGGTGCAGCACTTGGCGCCTCTATTGTATTTGGGGTTGGAACCCTTTCAAAAGGGGGACTTACTCCTGTGAAGCTCGCATTAGCCGGTACGGCTGTTGGCGCACTTCTAAGCTCAATTTCCTCAGCGATTGCCATTCGATTTGACGTCGCGCAAGATATGAGTTTTTGGTACGCAGGCGGTGTGGCTGGTGTGAATTGGAGCAATATTAAGATCATCATTCCAGTTGCGGCTGTAGGACTGATCATCGCAATGATTCTTGCCCGCTCCATCACGGTTTTAAGCTTAGGTGATGAATTAGCAAAAGGGCTTGGACAATATACACGAACAGTCAAGGTACTTGGCATATTGGTCGTGATCCTTTTAACAGGTGCAGCCGTGTCAGTTGCAGGTTCTATTGGCTTTATCGGGCTTGTGATTCCTCATGTTACGCGTTTCTTGGTCGGCGTTGACTATCGCTGGATTATCCCTTGCTCAGCTATTTTAGGGGCTATTTTGCTCATTTATGCAGACATTGCGGCAAGGCTTGTCAATGCGCCGTTTGAAACGCCAGTTGGTGCCATTACAGCCATTATAGGCGTTCCTTTCTTCTTATATTTAGCGAGACGTGAAAGGAGCGGAATTTAAATGGAAATGGTGCAGCAGGCAAAGAAAAAGAAATACAAACGAACGATGGTCATGATCTTTTTAGCGATCGTGGCTGTGTTCCTAATAAGTTTAAATACCGGAGAGATAAGGATTTCTCCGATGGATACATTCAAAACATTTTTTGGACTCGGAAGTGAAATGGATGAGCTTGTATTATTCGAGTTCAGACTTCCGAGGATGGTCATCGCTTTACTTGTTGGCGCTTCTATCGCTGTATCAGGAGCCATTTGGCAAGGTGTTTCTCAAAATGGTTTAGCTGATCCCGGCATATTAGGTGTAAATGCGGGTGCAGGTTTTGCGGTTGTTTTGTTTATCTTTGCCTTTCAGGGCTCGATGTCGAACTTAGGTGATTTTACGATATTTGTACTGCCGCTTTTCGCTTTCGCAGGGGCAGCCTTTGCTGCATTTCTCATTTATGTGCTAGCGTGGAAAAAGGGCATTACGCCTGTTCGATTGATTTTAACTGGTATTGGGATCAATGCTGCATTTTCGGCAGCAATTGTGGTTATTCAATTAAAGATGAGCCCAAATGATTTTAACCAAGCCATTGTGTGGCTGTCAGGAAGTATTTGGGGCTCAAGCTGGACATATGTCTTATCAGTCGTGCCGTGGATGCTGATTTTTCTTGTATTAGCGATGGTGAGGGCACGCTACTTAAATATCATGAATTTGGGTGATCAGATATCTTATGGCTTAGGGATTTCAGTTCATAAAGAAAGAAGTTTTCTCATGCTGATTGCAGTTGCATTAGCCGGTGCAAGTGTCGCTGTTGCAGGGAGTATATCGTTCCTAGGGTTAGCGGCACCACACCTCGCAAGAAAGCTAGTTGGACCGAAACATCAAGGAATGATACCGGCGTCCGCTATGATTGGTGCACTGCTGTTATTACTTGCAGATACACTTGGGCGTGTCATACTTGCTCCATCAGAGGTGCCCGTTGGACTTGTCGTTTCTGCCTTAGGTGCACCTTACTTCATTTACTTATTGATGAAAACGAACTAATGAGGAAGGAGAGTACAACAGATGAAATCACTTGAAACAGAAAAGCTTTGTATTGGCTATCATGACCGTTTGATTGTAGACGATTTAAATATCAGCATCCCAAAAGGCAAGGTGACGACATTAATTGGGCCGAATGGGTGCGGGAAGTCAACGATTTTAAAAACAATGTCTCGTATTATGAAGTCCCATCAAGGTGCTGTTTATTTAAATGGCCAGGCTATCCATCAAACACCAACAAAAGAAATTTCAAAACAAATGGCCATCTTACCGCAGACGCCTGAAGCACCAAGTGGTCTGACCGTTTATGAGCTTGTGTCATATGGACGTTTCCCGCATCAAAATGGATTTGGCCGTTTATCAAATGAGGACAAACGAATCATCAGGTGGGCACTTGAGGAGACGGGAATGATTGCATTTCATGACCGGCCAATTGAAGCACTCTCCGGTGGACAGCGTCAGCGTGTATGGATTGCGATGGCACTCGCTCAGGAAACAGAGCTGCTTTTATTAGACGAACCAACGACGTATTTAGATCTTGCTCATCAGCTGGAGATCCTTCAGCTATTAGAACGCTTAAACAGAGAGCAGGGCAGAACGGTGCTGATGGTGATTCATGATCTGAATCATGCTGCACGTTTTTCACATTACATGATTGCCCTCAATCAAGGGAAAGTCATTAAAGATGGTACGCCTCATGAGGTCATGACAAAAGAGGTGCTCAGTCAGGTGTTCCACATCGATGCAGAAATTGTTCTTGATCCGAGAACGAATAAGCCGATCTGTTTAACATATGACTTAATGAATCATGAAAGAAAGCTTGAAGCTGTGAACGGATAATAGATGGACAAAAAACTCGGTATGTATGACCGGGTTTTTTTGCATTTTTTGATATTACCTTGTTATGCCATTTTCTCCAGTTGATCTTTTTTCGCTTTTATGCAGAAAAGAGGTACTTTTTTACTTTGGACAATGGTAATATACGGTTAGAGATCATAGCTAGAAAGGAAAGAGATGCGTGGAAACAGCAAAAATATTGATTGCAGATGACGAAGAAGCAATTGTAAAAATGGTTGAACGCGTATTAAAAAAAGAAGGGTTTCAACATATTTATAAAGCCTATCATGCAGATGAAGCATTAGATATTGTCAAAAACGAGGACATCCACCTCTTACTTCTAGATGTGATGATGCCCGGTAAGTCTGGCTTTGATGTTCTGCCTGACATCAGGAAAATGACGAAGGCACCGATTTTCTATTTAACAGCAAGAACGTCTGATGTAGACAAATTGACTGGATTTGCACAAGGTGCAGACGATTACATCACAAAGCCATTTAATCCGTTAGAGCTAGTAGCTAGAATTAAGGCGCACTTAAACCGAACTTATATCTCCTTACAGGAGGAGCAGGAAGAAGCGCACAGTCAATATGAATATGCTCATTTCTCGTACCATCCTCATGCAGCCGAGTTAAAAGTAAGGGGAAAGGTGACGGCTTGCTCAGCTCAGCTTTTGTCCTTGCTGAAGTATTTTTGTGACCATCCGAATGTGGTACTTTCAAAAGATCAAATCTATGAGAAAGTATGGGGTGTTCCGTCATATGGTGACAACAACACCGTCATGGTTCATATCCGAAAGCTGAGAGAAAAAATAGAGTTAGATCCAAGTCAGCCTGAATATATTGTGACGATCCGTGGTATGGGCTATAAGTTCATTCCCCAACCTGTGAAGGTTCTTCAATAGTTTATGAATTTACGAACAAAACTTTTCTTTCACTTTGTCGGACAAATGTTTATTGTCATCGTCATTCTAACGATCGGGCAAACATTCTCTGAAAATCTTTATTTTCAAAAGCGCTATGAGAATATGACTGAAACTGGTTTAACGAAGGCAGATGGAGATACACTCATGAGCTGGCTTTATTTTAACGAGGATGGAAAAATGGAAGCCGATGATCAGCTCAAACAAGCAGTGGAAAAACGTGATGGCTGGCTGCAAGTGATTGATTCCAAAAAACGCAATGTCTATAGCTATCAACTCCCTAAAAACATTCCAACATCCTATCAAAAGGATGAAATGATCAAGATCTTTGAAAAAAGACAATTTAAAGATTACAAGATGTACTTCTGGCCAATTGAGATTGATCAAGAAAGCTTTATCGTCTTATATGGATTTAAAACGAACAGCACAAAGGTAGCCAATTATCTCAAGCAGCATGAAAAAAACCTGGCTGCATTGTCTCAATATTCAGTTGAAACAAAAGAATTTTTGAAAAGAATGAATGGATCGGTGCATCTGTTTAATGAAGAAGGAAAATACTTAAAAGGTATCCGAGCCAAAAATAATTTGAAAAATAACGTAACGGATGTTGAACTGCTCAAGTATCAATCAAAGCCTTGGGAGTTTAGAAGTGACTTGTCTTATATCAGAGTGAATAAAGATCTGTATATGATTGTTTCGGTGCCAAACAAAGTATACAGCCCAGACGAGCTTTATGATAAAGAGACAGAGGCTTTAAACCAATATACAACGCTCTTGATTGCAGGTCTTGCGCTCACGATTATTATCGTTATGACATTATGGTACTCATATCGCTATGGTCTACCGATCTATCACATTATCCGCTGGCTGATTTTCTTATCAAGAAATAAATTGCAGGAGCCAACAAATAGAAAAGGTATTCCAGTAAGTAAAAATAAAAAGGGCCGTATTAAGCGGGAGTACCGGCTGTTTGAGGATATCCTCAAAACAATGGATCAGCTCACCAATACGTTAAAAGAGAATGAAGCAAACCGAAGAAAAATTCAAACCACAAGGGAAGAATGGATCGCAGGGCTGTCTCATGATCTAAAAACGCCTCTTAGCACGATTTACGGCTATGGATTAATGCTAGAATCAGATCAATACCAATGGTCCAAGGAAGAAGTCATGGAAATGGGACAAGTCATTCGTGAGAAATCAGAATACATGTCGACCTTGATTGAGGATTTAAATCTCACGTATCGATTGAAAAATGGTGCATTGCCTATTAATCGAAAACCTGTTGAGCTTGGTGAATTTTTAGCCTCCATTATGGACGAGTTTTCAAGAAGCACGCTTTCTGAAGATTATATGTCATCCTTTGAAGATCAAACAGAGGGTGTCATATTTGAGATTGATAAAGCCTGGTTTAGACGAGTCATTGAGAACCTGCTGGCAAATGCAGTGAAGCATAACCAGAAAGGTACTCTTATTCAAGCTGTTCTATCTGAAACAAATGATGAAGTTCGGATCGAAATGAAAGATAACGGACGCGGAATGGCGCAAGAAACGGTGGATCATTTATTTAATCGTTACTATAGAGGGACAAATACGAATGATCCAACAAATGGAACAGGATTAGGACTGGCGATTGCAAAAGAGCTTGTCTTGCTGCACGATGGCGATATTCAAGTAGAAAGTGAATTAGGTCAAGGAACAACTATTGCGATTATCCTAAAGAAAACACCATCTGTAAAATAGCCAAAAAACGATTTTCTTTTCTAAAGGAGATCGTTTTTTCTTGTTTTAGGATTGAAATCGATTTTGTAAACGATTACAATAAAATTGTTAACGTGAACAAATTGATTTTCATCATTATAAGAGATGGGGGAGTTTGATGAAAGCCTTTTTAGATGAGCAGTTTTTATTAAACAGTCAAACGGCGGAAAAGCTATACCATGAGTTTGCAAAGAACCTTCCGATTATTGATTACCATTGTCATTTAAGTCCAAAAGAAATCTATGAAAATAAAACGTTCCAAAATATAACCGAAGCATGGCTTTACGGAGATCATTACAAATGGCGCGCCATGAGAGCAAATGGGATACCTGAAACACATATCACAGGAGATGCCTCAGATTATGAGAAATTTTTAGCATGGGCGAAAACCGTTCCGATGACGATTGGAAATCCTCTCTATCACTGGACCCATCTAGAGCTAAGACGATATTTTGATGTCGAAGAACTGTTGAATGAAGAAAGCGCAGACATCATCTGGAAAAAAGTAAATGAAAGGTTGCAAGGAGACGGATTTGGTGCGAGAGATTTCATTGTGAAATCAAATGTTGAAACGGTTGTGACGACAGACGATCCGGTTGATTCGTTGATTTATCACCAACAACTGCGGGAAGAAGGCTTTTCTGTGCAAGTACTGCCAGGGTTTCGGCCAGATAAGGCATTAGCTATCACAAATGACTTGTTTATCGAGTATGTTCATCAGCTGGCGGAGGTTTCATCTATCCAGATCGAATCCTATCAAGACTTCATAAAAGCACTTCATATGCGAATCGATTTCTTTCATGAACAGGGCTGTTTGATTTCAGATCATGCCATCAATGAAATGACGTACGAAGAAACGACGGAAGAAGAAGCTGCGATCATTTTTCATAAAAGAATGTCTGGACATCCATTGACGGAAAAGGAGAAGGTTCAATTTAAAACGCACACATTCATTGAACTAGGTCAGGCATATGCTCAGCGGGGATGGGCGATGCAGCTTCATATCAATGCGCTCAGAAACAACAATTCAAAAATGTTTGAGCGGCTTGGACCAGATACCGGATATGATGCAATGAATGATGAAGACATTGCAAAACCCCTTTGCCGCGTATTAGATCGGTTAGAACAAGCACATGCATTGCCTAAAACCATCCTCTATTCCTTGAATCCAAGGGACAATGTGGTGATTTCAACGATAGCTGGAAGTTTTCAAGATGGAAAGACTCCTGGGAAAATGCAGCATGGAACAGCCTGGTGGTTTAATGATACAAAGCAGGGAATGACAGAGCAGATGATGGCACTTTCCAGTATCGGACTGATCAGCCGATTTATTGGGATGCTGACAGATTCACGAAGCTTCCTGTCGTACACAAGACATGAATATTTCCGTAGACTGTTATGTGACATCATTGGAGATTGGGTGGAAAAAGGTGAAGCGCCTAATGATCTCAATTTGCTAGGGGGAATGGTAAAAGGAATCAGCTATGAAAATGCAAAGCAGTATTTTCAATTTGAACGGGCAAATGAGCTTCCGCATAAAAGCAAGATGATATGAACAAAAAGCAGGAATATGAAAGCGTTTTTATGATAAGATGATAAAAAATCATAAAAGGCGGAATAGCATGACAGTCACAATCAAAGATATAGCAAAATTGGCAAACGTTTCTCATACCACAGTATCAAGGGCTTTGAATAATAGTCCTTTTATTAAAGAGAAAACAAAACAAAACATCTTGTCGATTGCAAAACAGCTGAATTACTCACCGAATGTCCATGCCAGAGGCCTTGTCTCGCAAAAATCATTTACAATTGGTCTGTTTTTTACGAGTTTAACAGAAGGCACATCCTCAAGTTTCTTTGTTGATGCATTAAAAGGCGTCAACAGTGTGATAACAGAAAACTATCATTTGGTTGTAAGAGGAATTGACGATTTTCACGATTACACAACCATTCATAAACAGCGGTATGATGGTATTTTGCTCATGAGCCAAAGCGAGCATGATGAAGCGTTTATCCATCATGTGAAAAAGCAGGGCATTCCCATTATTGTATTGAATCGCCGTGTAGAAAGTAATCAAGTGATGAATATATTAGCGGATGATGGTGAAGGGGCATACCAAGCTGCACACTATTTCATTCAGCAAGGGCATAAACAAATTGCCATTATTGAAGGGAAAGAAGGGTTTAAATCCACACAGGAAAGAAAAGCTGGTTTTCTGCAAGCACTCATTGACCATCATGTACCCATGAAGAAGGAATACATGATCACAGGCGACTATCATATGAAGAGCGGCTATGAATCAATGGAAGCCTTACTCACTCTTGATGATCCGCCAACTGCCCTTTTTTGCTCAAACGATGACATGGCGATTGGTGCGATGAATGCATTGTTTGCAAAAGGTAAAAGGTGTCCTGATGATCTCTCTATTATCGGTTTTGATGATATTTCATTTTCATCTTATACAACGCCTGCCCTCACAACAGTCAAAAAGCCAATTGAAAAAATGTGTGCGCTTGGAGCAGAAGCCATCCTTTCAGTCATCAACGGTGAAAAGCAAGAAGACGATCATCTGGAAAAAGTGTATGTCCACACAGAGCTGATGATTAGAGATTCAGTAAAAAAGGTGCAGTAATCAGCATCTTTTAAATGAAAATGTTCACGTGTGCAAAAAATGCGGGGAGGAAAAGCGTTTGAGACGATTATCCAAAGATGTGTACCCAGTGGCTGAATATCCTGAAACCATTCTACAAATTGGCGAAGGGAACTTTATGCGGGGATTTATGAATTGGCAGATCCAGAAGCTAAACGACTGTACAGATTTTAAAGGAAGAGCAGTGGTTGTTCCTCCTCGAAAAGGATCAGTGACCGCTCTAAATGAACAAGATGGTTTGTACACTTTATGTATTCAAGGGTTTCATGACCAAAAAGAAATGAACGAACGGATCGTCATTCAATCCATCAGCAGGGGAATCAGCACGTATACAGATTATGAAGCCTTTTTACATGTAGCGGAAAGTCCTGATGTGCGCTTTGTCTTTTCTAATACAACAGAGGCAGGACTTGTGTTAAGAAAAGAGGACCGATTAGAAGATCGGCCGCAAGCAAGTTTTCCAGGAAAGCTGACAGCCTTCTTGTATCACCGCTTCAAAGCTTTTTCTGGGGATGAGAAAAAGGGCTTGATCATTTTACCTTGTGAATTGATTGAACAAAACGGTGATCGATTAAAAGAATATGTGATCACAATGGCAACTGAGTGGAATCTTCCGCCTGATTTTGTGGCTTGGGTCAAGGAAGCCAACACGTTCTGTAATACGTTAGTTGATCGGATTGTCCCAGGCTTTTCTCAGAAAGCAGCGGAGACTGTTCGAAAAGAAGAGGGGTATATCGATGAATTGCTTGTCACGGCAGAATATTATCACCTGTTTGTCATTGAAGCACCTGCGTTTGTTCAAAAAGAGCTTCCTTTTCAAGAAGCAGGGTTAAACGTACTTTTTGTGGAAGATATCGCTCCCTATCGTATGAGCAAGGTTCGCATTTTAAACGGTGCACATACAGCGATGGTGCCGATTGCATATGCATGTGGCTTGGGTACTGTCAAAAAAGCGGTGGATGATGAGCATGTTGGTGTGTTCATTCGCCGCATGCTTGAGGAGGAAGTGTTGCCGAGTTTGCCACTTCCTGAAGAAGAGCTGCTTCTTTATACACAATCCGTTTGGGATCGATTCTGCAACCCTTTTGTCAAACATCAATTACTCGATATTGCCTTAAATGGTGTATCTAAATTTCGGGCGCGTATTCTCCCGTCTCTTCTAGATTATATAGAGCTAAAAAAACAGTTGCCTACGAAGCTTATGTTCTCACTGAGCAGTTTGATTTATTTTTATCAAGTCCATGCAGATCAAATAAAGGATGATGAGTCTGTGATGACATTCATGAAGGGAGCATGGGAGGAAGTGGACCATTCCTATGAATTAATGGTCGATCAACTTCTTTCAAACGAAGTTTTATGGGGGATGGATTTGACGAGGATCGCAGGGCTGAAGGATGCAGTAGCCGAGCAGCTCACCTGCATACATGAAAATGGCATGAGAGCTGCTGTTCACCAAATACTTCAATATGAAAGTCAGGGGGAGAAGGCATGAGAGACTTTGTTGTGATTCATCCTTCAGATAATGTTGGCATCGCTTTAAAAGTGCTTGAGCAAGGCGAAGAGCTTCAGCACCAAGGTCATACAATCATTTTAAAAGAAACCGTTGCTAAAGGTCATAAATTTGCATTGGCTGAGATCAAAGAAAAAGAGAATATCATCAAATATGGCTACCCCATTGGTCATGCATCCACTGCGATTTCGACTGGAGAATGGGTGCATACGCACAATATCAAAACGAATCTATCAGGTAAGCTCGATTACGAATACCGACCTTCTTTAACAGAAAACCCCTATGAAAAAACGAATCTGACATTCAAAGGGTATAAACGAAAAAATGGCGCAAGTGGTATACGAAATGAGCTTTGGATTGTCCCAACAGTTGGGTGTGTCAATGGCATTGCCGATCAAATCATTCAAATATTTACCGCTGAAATGGGGGGAAGCATCCATCCTTTTGAAACGGCGTTAGTATTAAAACACAATTATGGATGCTCACAACTTGGAGATGATCATGAAAACACAAAAACAATACTTCAAAATGCCGTAAAACACCCAAATGCTGGAGGGGTTCTCGTTCTAGGGCTTGGCTGTGAAAACAATGATATTGAGGATTTTAAAGCTACATTAGGGGAGTATGACCAGACGAGGGTGAAATTTTTAAGAAGCCAAGAAGTAGGGGATGAGATTGAGACAGGTGTCGCTTTACTCAAGGAAATTTATGACGCAGCGAAAGAAGATCAGCGTGAAGACATTCCGTTATCTGAGCTGAAAATTGGCTTGAAATGCGGAGGATCAGATGGGTTTTCAGGCATTACCGCAAATCCACTTTTAGGTAGACTGTCCGATTTCATTGTGGCTCAAGGAGGGACCACCGTCTTAACAGAAGTACCGGAAATGTTCGGGGCTGAAACGATCTTAATGGAGAGAGCGGAATCAAAAGCGACATTCGACAATATTGTGCAGATGATCAATGATTTTAAACAATACTTTATGGATCATCGACAGCCAGTATATGAAAATCCTTCCCCGGGAAATAAAGCAGGAGGAATTTCGACATTAGAAGATAAATCTCTCGGCTGCACACAAAAAGCGGGTACTTCCGGTATAAAGGATGTTTTAACATACGGGGAGCTGCTAAAACGAAAAGGATTGAATTTATTAAGTGCGCCTGGGAATGATTTGGTTGCTTCATCTGCTCTCGCAGCGTCTGGCTGTCAGCTCGTCCTCTTTACAACAGGCAGAGGCACACCGTTTGGCACATTTGTTCCAACGATGAAGGTATCGACCAATACCGCTTTATATGAAACAAAAAAACATTGGATCGACTTTAATGCGGGGGAATTGCTTGAAGATGTACCAGAAGATGTGGTGCTAGAGAAATTCATTGCCACGGTGATTGATGTGGCGAGTGGAAAGCTGTTAAATCATGAAAAAAACAATTTTAGAGAGCTGGCCATTTTTAAAACAGGTGTGACACTTTAAGACGTCTGGGGGATGAGGAAATGTCTAAAAAACGGAATTTGATGTATGTTACAGCAGGAACAGTACTAACAGGAATTGGACTCGCACGTTTAGCAAAGCAAGGGAAAAAAGACAAAGAAACAAATGGCATAGATCAGGTGTTAAAGCAGATAAAAGCACCAAAGTTCCCAGATCGTGAATTCAATGTCATTCATTATGGTGCAGATAACAAAGGGATAGAGCTTTCGACAAATGCTATTCAGTCTGCCATCGATGATGCACATCGTTTGAAAGGAGGGCGTGTGCTGATTCCTGAAGGGACATTTTTGACAGGCGCTCTAGAATTGAAAAGCAATGTAGAGCTTCATCTTCATGAAAACGCCTATGTGACCTTCAGCCAAGATACACGTGATTATCTCCCGCTTGTTCTAACAAGATATGAAGGAATTGAGCTTTATAATTATTCACCACTTATTTATGCCCATCATGCAGAAAACATCGCGATTACAGGAGCAGGCACGCTGGACGGGAGGGGGGATGAACACCACTGGTGGCCTTGGAAGTATGGAACAAATGGTCAACCCTCTCAAGATCGGGATCGTCAGCTTCTTTTTGAAATGGCTGAAAAAAGAATACCAGTGGAAGAAAGAGTGTTTGGCGAAGGACATTATTTAAGATCAAGCTTTATCCAGCCATACAATTGCCAAAACATTCTCATTGAAGGAGTAACAGTAAAGGATTCACCGATGTGGCAAGTCCATCCGGTGTTAAGTGAAAACGTCATCGTCCGTGGGGTGAATATCATCGGTCATGGCCCAAATACAGATGGTGTGAATCCAGAGTCGTGCCGACATGTGCTCATTGAAGATTGTTATTTTGATAATGGCGATGATTGTATTGCCATTAAATCGGGCAGAAATGAGGACGGCCGGAGAATCGGTGTTCCATCTGAAAACATCGTCATTCGTAGAAATACGATGCGTGATGGTCATGGCGGAGTAACGATCGGGAGTGAAATCTCTGGAGGCGTCAAGTATGTATATGCAGAGGATAATGTCATGGACAGTCCGAACCTCGACAGGGCATTGCGCATTAAGACCAACTCTGTCAGGGGCGGTACCATTGAACACATCTATTTTAAAAACAATCTAGTGAAAAGCTTAAAGCATGAGGTGGTCTGTATCGACATGATGTATGAGGAAGGGGATGCCGGTCCGCATAGGCCTGTAGTCCGTCATATTGAAGTAGAAGGGTTAAAAAGCAGCGGAGGACGATATGGTGTGAAGATCGCCGCATACTCACATTCCCCGGTCACACACTTTAAAATGAAAGACTGTGTCATTGACGATGTCACGTACCCTCTTTCATTGGAACATGCAGTATCTCCTTCATTTCAGAAAGTTGTCATTAATGGTGAACATATCAACCAATAGCGGAAGTGAAAACAGCCACGTCAAAGGCTGTTTTTCTTTTATAAGGACAGACAAGACGTATTCGGAATCACATATACAACCTATCTGCACTGTAGTATAATATTCCCGAAATTAGAAAAGAATTGACGAAAGAGATGACGTCAAGCAGTACATAAAGCAGGGGGTTTATTGATGAAGAAGTTAACTGGTATTTGGCTATCATTGTTACTTGTGATCGGTGTTTTAGCAGGGTGTGCAGGTGCGGAAACGGACCAAAAAACAAACAGTTCAAAGCCTAAAGAGACAGAGGCTGCGGCATTTCCTGTATCCATCAAAGATGCAGCTGGTAAAACCGTTGAAATCAAAGAACAGCCTAAACGAATTGTTTCGTTAATTCCAAGTAATACAGAGGTTGCCTATGCCCTTGGCCTTGGAAATAAAATCGTTGGTAGATCAGACTTTGACAACTATCCAAAGGAAGTAGAAAAGGTCGAGAAGATTGGCGGTCTTGATTTCAATGTAGAGAAGGTTATTTCCTTAAAACCTGATCTTGTCTTAGCACATGCATCACAAATGAGTTCAAAAGACGGATTTAAACAGCTTGAAGATGCAGGTATTCAAGTGCTGACTGTTAATGATGCAGCCTCCTTCAAAGATGTGTATAAGTCTATCCATATGATTGGTGAAGCAGCTGGCGTAAAAGAGGCATCAACGAAGCTTGTAGATGAGATGAAATCAAAACTGAATGACATCAAAAAACAAGCAGAATCCATCTCCAAAGACAAACAAAAAACAGTTTTTGTCGAAGTATCAGGTGCGCCTGAAATTTATACAACAGGTAAACAAACGTTTATGGACGAAATGTTGTCTGTCATTCATGCAAAAAATGCTGCTGGCGACCAAACAGGCTGGGTGCAAATGACGGAAGAATCAATTATTAAACGAAATCCTGATGCCATCGTTACGATTGATGGTGCAAGCTTGGATGATCTGAAAAAAAGAGACGGCTGGAAGGCAATCAAAGCAGTCAAAGAAAAACAAGTCTTTCAATTGAATACGGATCTGGCATCACGACCGGGACCGCGATTGGTTGAAGGAGTGGAGGCTCTTGCGAAAAGCATCTATCCTGACACGTTCAAATAAAATCATCATCGCATACACAGCAAGTGCTTTACTTCTTGTCGTGAGCATTGGAATGGGAATCTCATTTGGCAGTTTAGGGATTCCCATTCCTTCTATACTTCGGATCTTTGTTCATGAAGTATTTGGAATTCAGGCCGGAACCATTGATGCAATTGACCGCAATATTATGATGAATATCCGGCTGCCGAGAGTGATATTAGCGGCGTTAGTCGGAGCAGCTCTGGCGTTATCTGGTGCAGCCTTTCAAGGTTTATTAAAAAATCCTCTCGCTGACCCTTATACACTTGGGGTATCTCAAGGGGCATCTGTGGGGGCTGTAGCCACATTGTTTTTCAGTTTGCAGTTTCCTTTGCTTGGCAGTTTTACACTGCCTTTTTTGAGTATGACAACAGCGCTTGTCACACTATGTCTCGTCCTCTTTTTTGCCCGTCTGGTTCACCGAGGAATGAGCATTTCTTCTTTAATTTTGACGGGGGTCATCTTTAGCTCTTTTTTAGGAGCCCTCATTTCATTAATGATTGCGTTAACAGGTGATGATTTAAAAGAGATTATTCATTGGCTTCTAGGCAGTGTGTCTATGAGAGGCTGGCGATACATTGCTCTTTTCCTTCCTTTTTTCCTCATTGGTACATTTGCACTGATCTTGATAGGAAGAGATTTAAATGTGATGACATATGGCGAAGAAAAGGCAAAACTGTTAGGGGTGCATGTGAAACGGAGCAAATATGTTGTGCTGCTTGCTGGTTCCATTCTGACTGGAAGTGCGGTGGCTGTGTCAGGAACGATCGGATTTGTAGGACTGGTGATTCCGCATTTTATCCGTCTTTTATCCATTACGGATCATCGTCATCTGCTGCCTTTGTCGATGCTGAATGGTGCTTCCTTTCTCGTTTTAGCAGATGTGCTCTCCCGTACGATCATTGAACCGACTGAATTGCCTATTGGCATCATTACGGCGTTAATTGGTGCTCCTGTCTTTGGTATCATCCTCATCCGCAGATATAGAGGAGGGACGCATCTATGATTCAAGTGAAGGAAGTTAGAGGAGGATATGGTGAAAAAGAGGTCATTCATGGCGTGAGTTTTGAAGTGGAGCGAGGGGAATTCCTCGGCATCCTTGGTCCGAATGGGAGCGGTAAGACGACGCTACTTAAAATGATCGCAGGTATTTTAGCACCTGAGAGCGGCCAAGTAACACTAAGTGGCCATCCAGTTCAATCCTACCGGCCAAAGGCACTTGCGCAAAAATTGGCGGTTCTTCCCCAGAAGACCGATCAAGCCTTTTCATTTACAGTGGAAGAAACGGTCCAGTTTGGGCGTTATCCTTATCAGAAAGGGTGGCTACAATCTGTTACAAAAGAAGATATCGAGATTGTCAGCATGGTGATGGACCAAACAGATATTGCTCAATTTAAGGATCAATCCATCCATGAGTTAAGCGGTGGAGAACAGCAGCGGGTTTACTTAGCTCAAGCGCTGGCTCAGTGCCCTGACTATTTATTGCTGGATGAACCAACCAGTTTTCTTGATTTAGCTTATCAAAAAGAGTTACTCGATTTGATTAAACAAGAGACGGTTTCCTCTAACTTAACGGTGATCGGTGTGTTTCATGATGTGAACATTGCCAGTTTGTATTGTGACCGCCTGCTTTTGCTGAATGAAGGAAAGACGGACATGCTGGGAGAACCGCATCATGTGTTGACCACCGAACGTGTGAACCGGGTGTATGAAACAGATGTAACACCTCTCCAACATCCACTGCGGGCAAACCCTCAGCTGGTAATTGAACCTGCGTCCATCTCTGAACATTCAAGGCTGAACTTAGCGAATGGGTGGAAAACATATGGCGCAAACGGAATGACATTTTCTACTCATCAGCCATTGCGCATCCTTTCATCACATGAGAAAAGCGGGGGGTTCTTTTGGACACGGTCCCTTGGAACGGGAACTGAAGCACTCCATGACATGCTGGATGATGAGGAAGGGTACTTATTTCTTGGTCAATCTGATGGGCCGAAGCAATACGCCGCTGAAGATGATGATGAAGATGTCCTTCTTTATGGGATGCATCAAGAAGGAGAGCTGTCCGTTTGGCTTGTGCTGAAAGGAACGATATCAGATGGTGCGTCTGTCCAGCTAATGGGCGAGCTGATGCACTTCATTAAACAAGAGACAAGTATCCAGGTACATCATCTTTGTATCGCTGCTGCCAATGCAGAAGAAAAGGAGCATACTGCTCATTTACATGAAAGAGTCAGACTGAAAGTGAAGCATCTTCTTCATACATTGAATGCCATGAAAAAGTGAACCGGTTGGTTCACTTTTTTGTTTAGGGATTCATGATTTTATATTTAAATCACAGTGACTTTAGTAAAACAAATACATCTTTTCCACTTCAGGGTATACTAAAAGGAACAAGCAATGGATAAGGGGGAACCTCAATGAAACTTTATACAAAAACCGGAGATCAAGGTCAAACAGGCTTGATTGGCGGGCGGGCTGATAAAGATGACGCAAGGGTAGAAGCGTACGGTACATTAGATGAGGCGAATAGTTTGATTGGACTAGCCCATGCAAACTTAAGGCAGCATGGCGAATTGTTTCAAGATATTCTGTCTGAGCTGATGGTCATTCAGCATGAACTGTTTGACTGCGGCGGTGATTTAGCAGCGGTGAAACCACCTAAAGAAGGCAAGTTAAAAGAAGAATCTGTCACAGTCCTTGAAGAGCGAATGGACGTGTATGTAGAAGAAGCCGCGCCGCTGACTAAATTTATTTTACCTGGGGGCCAAGAAGGTGCTGCCCTCTTACATGTAGCGCGAACAGTCGTCAGGAGAGCCGAGCGGCATATTGTGACACTCGCAAAGCAGGATGAGATTCCAGCAGTTACGCTCACATATGTGAACCGTCTATCCGACTATTTATTTGCTGCCGCCCGTATTGTGAATCATCGGCTTGGTGAAGCGGATGTTGAATATGAACGAAGTGCAGATGTGTTTCGTTCTAAATGAGGAAAAGCACTCTTCTAGTCGAAGAGTGTTCAGCGTGTAGACAAACCCTCGCATTCTTTGTCAGTTCTGCGTGCTGGTGCTCACGAATGTGAAATTCGCCCTGCGCCAGTACTCGTCCTTCCTAGGCTGCAAAGGTTTTCTATCACGCTGAAAAGAAGACAAAGGGCTAAAATCAAGTTCATTTTAGCCCTTTGTCAATAATCTGAGCACTCTTCTAGTCGAAGAGTGCTTTTTCTATGGATTCAACCGCTCAGTCTGAGCCATGTTACGACTCTGGTCGCAATCAAAGATCAATCTACGACACGTTTTGTCGGCTTCCTTTTTTGACTATAGTTAAAGCAAGGAGCAAGAAAGGAGGCATGAAGATGAAAATCACAAGTAAAACCATCATCGGTTCAATCCTGATGTTTATCGGTTTATCCATCTTCTTTGGTGGTTCATTGGGCGGGCTGATCCCGACTTTGATTGGGGCGTGGCTCATTTATGTAGGTGTCAAAAAATATGATAAGGGCAGTAAAACAACAGGGGTCATACTCTCTATTATCGGTGTATTGCTCGTCGCACAGTCGCTGCCATTTTTACTCGGAATCGCATTTGCTGGAGTACTTCTCTACTTTGGCTGGAAGATGATCAATGGTGAATCTGCAAAGGAATCATCCGGCAGAACAATATATATGGAGCCAAACACGGCACCGAACATGAAAGAATCTATGCACACGTCATTTGATCAAGAATGGGAAGACTTTTTAAAGAAAAAATAAAGGGAGGAATATGAAATGGTATTAAGAAGAGTACGTGATATGTTTGTTGCAACAGTCAATGAAGGCTTAGATAAATTGGAGAATCCGCGTGTCATGCTGAATCAATATGTTCGTGATATGGAGGACGATATTGCCAAAGCGAAGCATGCGATCATTAAACAGCAAACCATTCAGCAAGGTTTCTTGAGAAAAGCAGAAGAGACAGAAGCATTTGCTGATAAGCGAAAGAAACAGGCGGAGCTGGCGTTTCAGGCAGGAGAAGAAGAACTTGCACGGAAAGCACTGACTGAAATGAAGTATTTTGAAGAAAAGCACAACGAATATCAAGATGCCTATCAGCAATCTGTTAAACAGCTGAAAGAGCTGAAAGAACAGTTGCAGCATCTAGAAACAAAACTGCGTGATGTTAAAGACAAGAAGCAAGCGCTGATTGCAAGAGCCAATGCCGCACAGGCAAAGCAGCATATGAATGAATCTATGAATAAGGTTGATAGTGAAAGTGCTTATAAAGAATTTCTACGCATGGAGAACCGTATAGAGGAAATGGAGACAAAAGCGGGTAGCTATGCACAATTTGCCGATCAGGGTGCTTATGCTCATCTTGATTACGCTGATGAGGTTGAAAAGGAATGGCAAAAGCTTAAGCGATCAAAGCAGCTTGAGAAACAGCCGGCAAACTAATGGAAATGTGTCAAAACGGAAGAAAAACAGGATTTTTCTTCCGTTATTTGATTTCTTTCTGTTTCGCTTTTCCTTATAATAAAAAGGTCAAAGGATAAAGGGATGATATAAATGAAACGGTTCATTGGTCTAATTTGTATACTTGTTGGTGTTTTTTTGATGATTGGGATGCTTTTCAAAAATGGAGATCTCTTTCATTTGAGCTTTTCTCGTGATAAAGCGGTCACAACAGCTTCAGCGAAAAAGGATGAGGTTGAACAATTAGATATCTCTCTTTCTGGATTTCGCATCAAGGTGAAGCCGGAAGATCGTTCGGATATTTCTGTAATGGTTGTGAATGGAAAAGGGAAAATGTATGCGGAACAAACAGGCGGAACATTCAAAGTCCGTGCTGAAAATAAAGGATTTTTGTTTTTCTCTGCATTTGAAAAAGGAGAACTCTTAGTCAAAATTCCAACAGATTATCATAAAGATGTGAAAATAACAGGTGGAATCGGTGTGAGCGAAGTAAATGGCGAAGGAAAGCTGTCTCTTCAAGATGTGACGCTCAAATCAACGAGCGGAAACCTCACAGCTGAGAACTTCTCAGCAAATCGTGTGGAAATCAAAGCGACTTCTGGCAGACTTTCAGTGTCTCATATTGATGCGAAGGAAAGTGATATTGGTGCCACTTCTGGTCGTGCTGATATTCAAGATGTAAAAGGAAAGCTGCAATTAGGCATGACAAGCGGCAGGCTGACAGCAAGCTTTGATACAATTGATTCACCAGTCGACTTTCACATGACATCAGGCAGTGCGAAATTTAACTTGCCAGATGAGGGAGATTTCAAAGTCCAAGTGAAAAAAACGAGTGGACGTATTGATCATTCGTATGATTTTGACCAAGCGGATAGTGAAGGCCGAGGTTTTACAGGCACGCATGGGAAAGGGACACACTTAGTCGATATTGAGATGACAAGCGGAAACTTAAAATTGCGGTAAACAAACGTAAAAAGGAAGGAGGCGAGTCAACTGCGTTTTTCTAGAAATCAAATTTTAGGCATCATTGTGGTGATTTTCGGTATAAATCTTTTTCTCAAAATTATTGGGATTGGGGCAGACTTATTTTGGCCAGTGTTTTTTGCTCTAGCTGGTTATTGGCTGCACTCTCGATCTAAACGTTGGCTCGGTTCGGTTTCCTATATTTTTGCAGGCTTTCTCTTCTTGAAGTTTCTACTAAATATCACGTTTAGTTTGACTGGGTATTTATTTGCTGCCTTTTTGATCTATGCGGGCTATCGTTTATTGAAAAACAAACCTGTTTTTGATGTCGATAAAAAGGAATCATCAGACGATGGAAAGCCTTCACTGAAAGTCAATCTTGAAAAAGAGGGCGATCAGAAGAAAACAAAAAGCCAGACAAAGCCGCGCAAAGAACATGATTTCTTCATCGGTGAAGTCAGGCTGATGAAAAAACCATTTCAATTAAGCGATTTGACCATTTCAGGTTTTATTGGCGATGTCAAAATCGACTTATCAAAGGCGATTATTGCTGAGGAAGAGAGCACGATCGTCATTAGTGGGCTCATCGGAGATGTCGATATTTATGTACCTCAGGATATTGAAGTATGTGTGAGTGCTTCGGCTGCGATTGGTGATATGAAAATCATTGATGAAAAAAGAAGCGGGTTCGGCAGTAAAGTGTATGTCATGACAAATGATTATGATGAGAGCAAGCGAAAAGTGAAAATCTCCATTTCTCTCCTGATTGGGGATGTGGATGTGAGGTACTTATGAGGAAACTGCATTTAGGCATCCAGTGGCAATCTGTTCGTCTTGCAGTCGGTATCTCGCTTGGTGTTGTCATCATGACGACACTCCCGATGTTTTTTTATTACCAGCTTGATCCTATGATTTTGCTGTCTACGCGGTGGTTCGGCATCCCGTTTTTTTGTATTTTACTCATTATTAGTCTCGCCATTGGTGTATCAGCGGGGCATGTGTTTGGCTATCAGCATAAGAAGCGACTGGATCAGCTTGTAGAGTCGATTTTGAAGTTTGAAAATGGGAATTTTGCCTATAGACTGCCTTCTCTAGGTGATGATGAAATTGGTTTGGCGGCAGATCAATTAAATGAAATGGCGAAACGAGTGGAAGGGCAAGTAGCCTCCTTACAAAAGCTCTCAAATGAGCGAGCTGAATGGCAGGTTCAAATGAAAAAATCGGTTGTCTCTGAAGAGCGTCAGCGTCTAGCGCGTGAGCTGCATGATGCAGTCAGCCAGCAGCTATTCGCCATTTCGATGATGACGTCTGCGATTCTTGAGGGGATGAAGGAAAAGGATGAAAAGATTTTAAAGCAAATGCGTCTTGTGGAACGAATGGCTGGCGATGCACAAAATGAGATGCGTGCACTCCTTCTGCATTTAAGACCGATCACCCTTGAAGGAAAAGACTTGAAAAAAGGCTTGATTGAGCTACTCAATGAATTTCAGGCAAAGCAGCCAATTGATATTGATTGGGAAATAGAAGATGATGCTCCGCTGTCTAAAGGGGTGGAGGACCATCTGTTCCGAATTGTGCAAGAAGCCCTTTCCAATGTGTTTAGGCATGCAAAGGCGACAAAGGTGACAGTACGTCTGCTTATTCGGAACCGTCAAGTTCAGTTGAAAATTATCGACAACGGGATTGGTTTTCAAACAGATCATGTGAAGACTGCTTCCTACGGACTTGAATCGATACGAGAAAGAACAAGTGAAGTAGGCGGTGTCGCAGAGATTATGTCATTTGAGGGAAAAGGCACACAAATTGATGTGAAGGTTCCCATTTTTGATGAAGGAAAAGGAGAGAACGTTCGATGATTCGAGTGCTTTTAATTGACGATCACGAAATGGTGAGAATGGGTCTTGCTGCTTTTTTAGAGGCACAGGCGGATATTGAAGTCATCGGTGAAGCGTCAGATGGACAAAAAGGTGTAGAACTAGCGGTTGAATTAAAGCCAGACGTGATTTTAATGGACCTTGTTATGGAAGGCATGGATGGCATCGAAGCAACGAAAAGAATTTGTCAAGAAATAGAGGATGCCCGGATTATTGTACTGACGAGCTTTATTGATGATGATAAAGTGTATCCAGTTATTGAGGCTGGTGCCTTAAGCTATCTTTTAAAAACATCGAAAGCAGGAGAAATTGCTGATGCCATCAGGTCTGCGAGTATCGGCGAACCAAGACTTGAATCAAAAGTAGCTGGAAAGGTCATGAACAAACTCCGCCATTCATCAAATGGGTCCATTCTGCACGATTCGTTAACCGCAAGAGAAATGGAAATATTAAAGCTGATTGCCGATGGGAAATCGAATAAGGTCATTGCTGAGGAATTGTTTATTACCATCAAAACAGTCAAGACGCATATTACCAACATTCTTTCCAAGCTTGATGTAGAAGACCGCACACAAGCAGCCGTGTATGCACATCGCCATAAGCTGATTCAATAAAAAAACAGCTTTCAAATGAAAGCTGCTGGAACATGCGCAAAATTAGTCCTTCTGTCCTGTGATTGGACGTTCGGATAGTTGATGGAGCTCAGGAACTGGAAAAGCCTCCTGCTCCTCGGCCGATTTGTCTTCTAGGGTTTTCTTCATCTCGGAAAGCAGTTTGACGCTTTCCTTTGCCACTGCCGCTTTTTTCTCTTGCAAATCAATGATCTGTGAAAGTCCAACAAATAAACCGCCTCCAATCAGAAGGAGCGCAGGGGTTTGTCCATAATAAATCACGATCAAAAATGTGCTTGAAAAGCTGTCGGCTTCAATGAAGAAATCTTCTTTTGATTGCATGAATACCACGACTAACAGAAGTATTCCTAGAATCAAAAATAGAATGCCGGCCGAAAGTAAAGCTCGTTTCATGATTGACACCCTTTTTTTCTTACCATTTTAACATACTCTATAAGGATTGTGTTGCGCCCTTAGTCCCGAAGTCACGGATTTTCACATTTACCTTGTAACGAATATCGGATTCACTAAAAATGTCATCCCAATGTTTTGCTTCTTTTCGGAATTCCTTCGGATAGGCAATACTCGCTTTTTGATAAAATCCACAAATATCTGCTTTGATCTCATGCTGTAATTCCCCGATAAAATCTTTTACATTTTCCTCAAGTCGATGTGCCACGACTTTCTCAATTTCTTGGAGATATTTTTCATTAAATGCGTTTTCTCGTTCATTCCAATCCTCAGACAATCTTCCATCGAGTTCAACTGACACATCAAATTCATATTTGCCACTGGCTGCTTTATGGGTGTCAATGTTGTGTTTGATTTTAAAGATCTCAAAAGAATAAATGCTATGTTCATATTGGAATTCAATCACTCCGCCTTTAGCGTCTCCAGTCAGCAGGTTGTAGAACTGCACCGCTAAAGGAGAGATGTTGGTGAGAAATCGTTTGTTCTGAATAATCGAGGCACCATCCAGCATTAATTTGCCCTGACTGACACTGACTTTCGGAATGGCAAAGGATACGTTGTTTTGCATAGCAGAAGAAATATCTCCTAAGGAAACGGGCTTGAGCATACGAATGGTCGTTTTTGTATTCGAAGAAATATCGTATAAGGTGGAAGATGCAGGCTGCCCGTCGTCATTGATTTTCAGCATATCCCCAGGCTTCTCAGAAGCCATAAAGACAAGACTTCCTCTTCGTGTTTCATTGTCCCGAATGAATTGATTGATGACCAAATCGAAATTATTTTCATTGATAAGGTCTTGAGAAAACAAATAAACCCTCAGCTGCTGAGCAAAAATGCGGTGCGTTTTTAGGGCCGTCGTACGAAAAATTTGGTGTATGGAATCACCGCTTGTCTCAATAATCTTCGTCGGATCTTTCACGCTTGATTCTTGCTCAATTTTTTGCGGAACGAGCACCTGCATAGACAGCTTCAATTTATGTCCGTCATCTCCTTTATCTACAGCAAATCCAATTGCCATGTTGAGCTCCTCAATATTGGTACTATCCCAGCACCCGCATAATAGAATCAGTGAGAAGAGCGCAAGAACCGCTTTCTTTTTCATGCTGTTTTCCGCCTCCTTTTGAAAAATACGATGATAAATAAAAGAAACGGGAGTATACCAAATAGAAGAAAGAACAAGTTGTTTACGTAGGTTAAATAGTCTCGGACCGTATCAACATCTTTTGGGAAAAGAGCGGCAAAGAAGATCACAATGCCCATCAAGGCGAGCGCGATTTTTTTAGGGAATTTAGTCAATTTGATGACTCCTATCGTAGCAAAAAACGTATATCCTACAAAGCTCGTATAAAGCTGGACAAGCCAAACAATCAGCAAAAAGGATTCAATCCGTTCAATAAAAATCCCCTGAATATCAAATGATTGAAATAAGGCAATGGTCGGCCACGTCAGAGTCGCCGTTTCTTTCACCGTGAGCGCACCAACCACAAGAATATAGGTGAAAATATAGATGATCGCAGGAATCAAAAAGCCGATGGAGCCATATGCAAAAGTGTGTTTTTGCGTATTCATATAGGCAGGCATGAAAAGCATCATTTCAATGCCGACAAACGAAATGGCCGAAGCATTCAAGGAATTGAAAACAGGGGAAATGCCCTCTCCTAAAACTGGCCGTAGGTTATCGAGCTTAAACTCTTGTACACTAAGTCCGTAGGCTACAAATAAGATGATGAGTGTGACAATCAGAAAAAAAGGGCACAGCCGGGCAAAATCACCAATCCCCCCAATCACAAGGTAAAATCCAACCAAAATAAAGCTGATCATCGTCACGGCTACCGGTGTGTTTTGAAGTAGAAAGAATTTCACCATCTCAGACATAGCTCGTACTTCATAGCTGGCAACGCCGAGAAAGTAAATAATAATCAACAGGTTGGCAAGTGAGCCAATCCATTTCCCAAGTCCTTCTTTTGTATAGTCATAGTAGGAAGAAAAGGAGATCTTTTTCATCATGAGCACATTGACAAAAATGAACACAATGTATATCACACTCATGAGTAAGAGTGCAATCCAGCCGTCAGGTGTAGGCGCAGCTTGAGCCATTGATCTTGGCAGAATCATCATACTTGCGCCTAGCGTGGTATTGGCGATAATGGCACTTGCCTGATAGCTTGTGATCGACTCTTTATGATTGACCATGTCGTTCCCCTTTCTTTTGATTTTTCAAAGGCAATCTGATGATGGAATTGTCCTCATTTTTATAACTGAACACAAAATCTGGTGAAAAATATGGGGTGCCAAAGCTTTTTTGTCTTGTCAAATGAGTGAGTAAGACGAGCATAAACAGGACAAGTCCATATAAACCGAATGCAGCTGCAGTAAACATGGATACAAAGCGAAGGACACGAAATGATATCCCCATTCCATATTGAGGAAAGGTAAAGGATGCAAGTGCAATGACGCTGACAATAATGACCATAATGGAGCTGACGATATGGGCTTGTACGGCTGCCTGCCCAATGACAACACCGCCCACAAGTCCGATTGTTTGTCCAAGTGGATTAGGAAGCCTTAACCCAGCCTCTCGCAGCAGCTCAATGGTCATTTCCATGATGAGTGCTTCCACAATAGGAGGAAAGGGGACATTCTCTCGCGTGCTTGAGATGGAAATAGCTAAAGTTGTGGGCAAAAGACCTTGATGGAAGGACACAAGGGCAATATAAATGGCTGATAAAAACAATGTGAGAAAGATGGACGTAAAACGTAGCAAACGAATAAGAGAGGCGGCGATCCATCTTTCATAATAATCATCAGGTGACTGCATAATCGTCGCGAGGGAAGCAGGCACAATTAAGATAAAAGGCGAATGATCGACAAAGATGGCGACGCGCCCATTGTTTAAAGCAGATGCGACTTTATCAGGCCGTTCTGTGTTTTGAATTTGCGGAAAAGGAGAATACACATTGTCTTCAATGAGCTCCTCAAGAACGCCTGAGTCTTGAATATCATCAATGGTGACTTGTTTGAGACGCTTTTTTACCTCTTTTAAAACAGAGGGCTCAACGATACCGTCAATGTACATGATCGATACTTGGGTGTATTTCTTTTCGCCGATCTTCATGTCAACTGTTTTGAGATCAGGGTTTTTCAAACGTTGTCTGACGAGAGCTAAGTTCGTGTTTAAATCTTCAATGAAGCCAATTTTTGGCCCCCTTGCGACGGTTTCAGACGTAGCATCTCCTAAACTGCGTTTCTTCGTTCCGTGCGTTTCTAAAATATAAGCGTGCTGAAATCCATTAATCAGTACGACACAATGTCCTTGAAAAATAGCATCTACTAGTTCTTCAGAGGTTTTTACCGTACGGGTAGTCATCATCGATAAATTGGATTCTAGCTTCTCTTTTGTTAGCGAGGCATGATCTTGCAATAGCAGCTTTAAGAAGGTTTGAATCTGCATCGCTTCGTTCATTTCTTTAATGTATAAATAGTAGACAACCTGTCCATGAGGCAATGTTTTTTTCTCATGGATCAAATCATCCATGTCCTTTAACTGAGGGAGAATGACAGAGAGATTATCGTATAAGTGCTCTTTCAATGGAGTTTGATTCAAATGGATCACCCACCTCAATTTCTTTTTCTTAGCATTACCTGCTTGAAAAAACAATATTCTGTGTTACATTATTTTGTGGTATATGAAAGAATCACGGTGTTGGAGGAAAGAAGATGGCGCAAATTCGTTTAGCAGGAACAAAAGAGGAGATCGACCTTATTCTACAGTCGTTTGACAAGCATTATGAGGTGACTTATACGTCAAAAGATTACGGAAAAACAAATCCAAAATACAAATATTCCAAAGATGTTCGTGTTTATATTGAACTAAAATTAAAATAAAGATAAAATTTTAATTGAAAACGCTTAAAGGATTTTCGTTTTTTGTATAGAATAGAGTTGAGTGATGAAGCTATGGAGGGATACATAATGACAGAATTTAGAATCGAAAAAGATACAATGGGCGAAATCAAGGTGCCACAGGACAAGTTCTGGGGTGCACAAACACAACGAAGCAAAGAAAATTTCAAAATCGGTTCTGAGAAAATGCCAAAGGAAGTTGTGAATGCGTTTGCAATTTTGAAACGTAGCACAGCGATTGCGAACGAACGTCTAGGCAACTTAGAAAGTGAAAAAGCAGAAGCGATTGCTGCTGTATGTGATGACATCATCAGTGGAAAATATGACGAGCATTTCCCGCTTGTTGTATGGCAAACAGGAAGTGGAACACAAAGTAACATGAACATGAACGAAGTCGTTGCAAATAGAGCAACTGCTTACTTGAAAGATAAAAATAGTGAATTCAGCATTCACCCGAATGACGATGTTAACCGTAGCCAAAGCTCAAATGATACATTCCCAACGGCTATGCACGTGGCAGCTGTTTTAGCTGTGTACAAAAAGCTATTGCCTGCGATTGACCAGTTAAGAGCGACTCTTGATGAGAAAGCAAAAGCATACCAAGAGATCGTGAAAATTGGCCGTACGCATTTGCAAGATGCAACACCTCTTACAGTGGGCCAAGAGATTAGCGGCTGGGTGTACATGCTTGATCGTTCAAAAGAAATGATTTTAGAATCTACTGAAAAAATGAGAGAACTTGCCATTGGCGGCACAGCTGTTGGTACGGGAATTAACGCACATCCTGAGTTTGGTAAATACGTGGCAGAAGAAATCAGCCAGTTAACAGGTCAAACGTTCAATTCTTCAACAAACAAATTCCATGCGCTGACAAGTCATGATGAAATCACATATGCACACGGTGCGCTTAAAGCACTTGCAGCTGACTTAATGAAAATTGCCAATGATGTGAGATGGCTTGCAAGTGGTCCTCGCTGCGGAATTGGTGAATTGATCATTCCTGAAAATGAGCCAGGCAGCTCCATTATGCCAGGAAAAGTCAACCCAACTCAAAGTGAAGCTTTAACAATGATTGCCGCACAAATCATGGGGAATGATGCAACAATCGGTTTTGCCGCAAGCCAAGGAAACTTCGAGCTGAACGTATTTAAGCCGGTCATCATCTATAACTTCCTGCAGTCAGTTGAATTGCTTGCTGACGGTATGAACTCATTCCATGACAAGTGTGCTATTGGAATTGAACCAAACCTAGAAACGATCGAGAAAAACCTAAACAATTCATTGATGCTTGTGACGGCACTCAACCCGCACATCGGATATGAAAATGCAGCGAAAATTGCGAAGCTTGCGCACAAAGAAGGATTAACACTAAAAGAAGCTGCCCTTCAATTAGAACTATTAACAGAAGAGCAGTTTGAAGAGTTTGTGAAACCAGAAGAAATGGTGACACCGAAAGCAAAATAAGACACCAGAGGCCTCTGTGCCTCTGGTTTTTTATGGAAACTCCCTGAAATCACAGAAAAGAAGTTTGATTGTTTGTCACAATCATAAACCCAGGGCAACCAAGCCCTGGGTTTTATAAATGATCTTCTTTTAGAATGCGTAATAAGGAGCCTGAGACCGGCTGAAGTGGTGTGTATAATTTCAATTGGTAAAGCATGCCTTTGACGATGACTTGTCTTGGTTTTTGTTTGTTTAACTCGTTTTCTAAAATGCCAAGCGCTTCAAATAAATCTGGCTCGTCTTTTACTTCAAAATGTGCTTCTGCCAGTTCTCTTAATTCTTTTAATAGAGATTCTGTGAGCGGGTCAAATGATCGTTCATAAATCGGGCCGAACCAGTCGCTTGCTTGGTCCACAGAAATGAGTGGATGGTCATTGCGCTTCATCATACCGCCCATTAGATCATCAATACGGTGAATCATTGTTGCGGCAAGCTCCTCTGCTTCGAGCTGAAAATCATATAAAATGGCAAGCTCAAAGTAAACGTGACTCATGCCCTCAATCGTTAAACATAGATCAGCCATATAAGGAATGGCTGCATCTCCATACACTTGCTTAATGTTATCAATGTGCAACTGAATCGTCGCAAGTCGAATTTGCTTTGCGAGCTGCTGCGTTTCTTCGTTCAATGGGAGCGCCCTGTCGCTTAGCTGCATTTTAATAAAATCTTTTTGCTGCAAAATATTATCGTAATAGACAGTGAGCTGTTTCCGGTAGGCCTCTTTTGGTGTGCCGCCCTCTGTTTGAACCTCGTGAATCCGGGTAAATACCTTATCGTAATAGTAATGCAAGATCGAAATAAGCAGTGCTTCCTTCGATTTGAAATAAAGGTAAAACGCACCCTTTGACATGTGGCATTCATCTGCAATTTCCTGAACAGCCGTTGTATTATAGCCTTTGCTGGCAAATAACTTCATACCAGCCTCAATAATCATTTTTTCTTTCTTTTTCAATATGAATGTCATCCTTTCTTACCGAGAGACAAATGTCTTAGGAAACGTGCGCAAAGAGATGTGACTTATCGGTCATAAACGACAAAACTTTTCAAAAATTAATCAGATTGTAACTTGTTTTTTACAGTGTAATTCTTTATATTATAAAGTAAGGTGACCAACCGGTCAAAAAATGTGAAAGGATGATGTTCCATGAGAGAAATTGATGATATGATTAGACGCTTGAAAACAAAAGGAATTCAAGTAGAAAAAGTCAAAATGCCGAAAGAGACAACCATTGAAAAGAAATGGATGTATCAAGCTGGCAAGAAAATCAAAGCCACATACCGTGATTTCAATGGGTATTCATTCATCTAAAAAAGACTGCGGTGTAAAACCTACAGCCTCTTCTTTGGAACAGTGATCGTATAGCGTACACCCAGTTCATCATTTTCAATTGATATGGACGCTTGATGCATTGAAAGAATTCGTTTGACAATGCTTAATCCAATGCCGAATTCGCCCTTTTTTCCCTTACTAAAAGGTTCGTATAGGCTGGATAGCATGTGTTCTTCAATTGGAGGGCCATCATTACGAATGACGATGCGAATTTGATCCTCTTCCTGCTTCATATGAATATCAATTTTATTTTTTGCGTAGCGAAGTTGATTTTCTAATACATTTTCAAATAATTTGCTCCATTGTTCTGGATCGCCTTCAAGTGCAGCCTCATCATCTAAGTCCACGTTCCACTGCAATTCATTTTTGGACCAGCGTAAACGGTCAACCACTTCCAGCATTGTATTACTCACAAGGAAGGGAGAATGCGCCGGATGTTGTTTTGATAAATAATCAAGCTTTGTTAAATACAGCAAATCTTTGATTTTCTTCTCAAGCTTTTCCGCTTCGCCTTCAATCACTTCCACCGTTTGTTCAAGATCTCCTTTAGGGAAAATTCCATCTTTAATAGACTGCGTATAACCGCGGATGACCATCACAGGTGTCTTTAAGTCGTGTGATATATTTTGCAAAAGCGTTCGTTCTGTTTCATCTTTTTGAATGAGCTTTTGTCTCATTTCTTCAATCGTATGCCCCAGTTTGCCAATTTCATCTTGCCGGTCAACAATCACAGGATCGTCCCAGTCTTCTTGTGCAATGCGCTTGACGTGCTTTTCAAACGCGACGATTGGACGTGATAAGTAGCGGGCGAGCCAAATCGATGGAATCCAGCTTAGTAAAATAACCGTTCCTAAGATGAAAATCAGCTGTTTAAACAGTGTAAAGGACAAGTCATCTCGATAAGAATCGGGTGCATATGACAAGAGAATATATTGTGTATTGCCTGTTGAGACTTTTTTGATCACAAAAAAGATATGCTGACCATTCACTTCTTCAGAATAGCGTTTTGTTGCGCTTTTTTGTTTTTTAACAAAGGACTGCACTTTTTCAATAAAGGCATGCGGGAAAAACTGAGCCATTTGATTTAATTCATCTGACGGAATCAGAATGTGCTGAACCGAGCGGTTTTCTGGTGTCGACTTTGGTGAGCCGTCTCGATTCAGAGGGTATTCTGTTAACACTTGCTGCTCGTTTTCGATGTTTTTATAAATTTCATTCGTAAAGAAGCTGCGTAATGTATTTGAAAATAAAATGATCAGGACAATCGAGATGGTGAGTAAAATGCCAGAGATGACAACCCAAATTTGAAAAGCGAGTGGTTTGTTCTTCATCCTTTTAGCATCCTATAGCCAAATCCATAAATGGTCTCGACTTTTAAGTCAGGCATTTTTTTGCGCAGCCGTCTGACAAGATCATCGACCACACGATCTGTCCCGAAGTAATCGTGCCCCCAAATCTTGACGAGGATATCTTCCCGGGAAAAGGCATGTCCTTGATGATGGGTAAATAAGAGCAGCAAATCAAATTCCTTAGACGTTAAGTTAATTAGCTGATCTCCTTCATACACCTCTCTTACGTCCTCATGAATGATATAGGAAGAAACGGGTGTGACGCTTTGCTGCGGTGTGTCACTGTTTTTATATACAAGCTCCAGCAGCTTTTGCACGCGGATGATCAGCTCGCGCGGAAGAAAGGGTTTCGCAATATAATCACTGCTCCCGAGTTCTAAGCCAAGCACACGATCAATATCTGCATCACGTGCCGAAATAAAAATGACTGGTACGTCAGGTGAGGCTGCTTTGATTTCTTTAATGAGTGTGTAGCCGTCTGTATCAGGCAGCATAATATCTAAAATCCATAGATGCGGGGGCTTGTTCATTGCTTCGCGTGCCGCTTCTCCGGTTAAAAAAGAGGACACATTCCAATTTTCACTCTCTAAATATTTGGTTAACAGTTCATTTAAATTCTGCTCATCTTCAACTAAATAAATGGTGTACGACAAAGTCTTCCACATCCTCTCAACGTCATTATAACGGGATACAAAGGCGGCATGTCAACAATCACACGCTTTTTTCACAATTTCACATATTCTTCTCATCATTATCCCATAATGTTTGTTTATGATAAGCTCAAGGGAAAAAAGGGCATAGACAAAAGGCTAATGAATAGGTGCTTTTCACCAATGTGCACACCTTGCTTTTTTTCTATGAATAAGTATTATATAATTTGACATATTGTCATAAAGAATTTTTCAATGATATTGCCATTAAGAGGACATGAGTCCTGTCTAGACATATGAATGAAGCATTTCATGAAAATGATGCAAAGGAGTGCAAGCGATGGATTTCCGAAGAGAAGATGAAGAGAAAAAGATGAATGATCAAGAACACGCACATCAAGAGAATGAGAAACAAATAGAAGAACCAGAAAAAGAGAAAGAACTCGTTTTTCACCACCATGAAAACGAAGCATCTGCCTCTCAGGAGAGGGTGACAAACGGATCTCCTCAAGTGATTGATGACCGTTCGTCTAAAAAGGAGAAAAAACGGAAGGCTGCATGGCTGAGTCCTATTCTTGGAGGGATTATTGGTGGCGGTCTTGTGCTTGGCATTACACCGCTTTTACCGCAGTCACAAGATACAGCGGCAAACACTCAAACCCAAACAGCATCAAGCGAACCGGCTTCATCTGAAAATTTCTCAACAAAACAAATCACCAATGCGACGAATGTTGCTGATATGGTAGAAGATTTAGAGCCGACGATTGTAGGGGTTTCAAACTATCAATCTACACAAAACTCGTTCGGTCTTAGCGGTGATTCAACTGAAGCAGAAGCTGGAACGGGTTCTGGTGTCATCTTCAAAAAAGATGGCAAAAAAGCATACATTATCACAAATAACCATGTAGTCGAGGGTGCCAATAAATTAAAGGTCACACTATACGAGGGAAAAACAAAAGATGCGAAGCTTGTCGGTAGTGACGTAATGACAGATTTAGCTGTCGTGGAAATAAATGCTGACGGCATTGATAAAGTTGCAAGTTTTGGAGATTCTTCTAAGCTTCGTGCTGGAGACAAAGTCATCGCAATCGGGAACCCGCTTGGTGCGCAGTTCTCTGGTACAGTAACAGAAGGGATTATTAGTGGTCTCGATCGTACCGTTGAAGCCAATACATCATCTGGAACTGTTGAGATGAATGTGCTTCAAACAGATGCAGCCATTAACCCTGGAAACAGTGGCGGTCCGCTGATCAATACAGACGGTCAAGTCATCGGCATCAACAGTTTGAAAATTAGCGAAAGCGGAGTAGAATCACTCGGATTTGCGATCCCAAGTAACGATGTAAAACCGATCGTAGATCAGCTGTTGAAAAATGGAAAAGTCGAACGTCCTTACCTTGGCGTACAAATGATTGACCTTGAGCAAGTGCCTGAAACGTATCAGGAAAATACACTTGGCCTATTTGATAAACAAATCGGTAAAGGCATCTATGTAAAAGATGTTTCAAAAGGATCTCCTGCACAAAAAGCAGGCTTGAAGTCTGGAGATGTCATCATCAAGTTCAAAGGAAAAGATGTAGCGAACAGCTCACAGCTGAAAGAAATCCTTTATAAAGAAACAAAAATTGGCGATAAAACGACAATGACTGTCATCCGTGATGGAAAGAATAAAAATCTTGATATTACCCTTGGGCAGTCTGATAACGAATAAAAGAAAACAGGTGGATAAACGATCCACCTGTTAGATTGTTGACAAAGGGCTAAAATGAACTTTATTTTAGCCCTTTGTCTTCTTTTTTCAGCGTGATAGAAAGCCTTTGCAGTCTAGGAAGGACGAGTACTGGCGCGGAGCGAATTTGACATTCGTGAGCACCAGCGCGCAGGACTGACAACGAATGCGAGGGTTTGTCTACACGCTGACAGGTGGATAAAAGATCCACCTGTTTTTTTGTGTCTATTTTTTTGAAGATAGTGTCCGTAAAATAATGTTTTCCCATACATTCCAAGGCAGGAGCTGCTTTGCTATGAATGAAAGCCGAACACCTTTCCCGACAAGATACCTTAGCTTCTTTAGCCGCTTCTTCTCTGCAAGCGAAACCACAAGCTCTGCAACTTCGCCGGGATCTCCATAGTTGTTTTTTTGCGCCTCTATATAGGACATCATGTTTTCATAAATAGCTGTGTACTTAGAACCTGCTGCGGGTGGTGTCATTTGCTCATTCATGGAGGTGTTCCAAATGTTCGTTTGGAAAGAACCCGGCTCAATCAAAGCGGCCTGAATGCCAAACGCAGCCAGCTCAATTCGCAAACTCTCTGTATAGCCCTCTAGCGCAAACTTTGACGATACATATGGAGAGAGTGCGGGCATTCCCATGAGTCCGCTGATACTGCTCATATTGAATATTTTTGCACCGCTCGTCATCAACGGAAGGACTGCTTGTGTCATTTCCATCACACCAAAGACATTCACTTCAAATTGCTCACGGTACTGATCAACAGGCACTTCTTCAGCAAAACCAGCATAGGCCGTTCCCGCATTGTTCACAAGCAGGTGAATGGGAGCATAGGCATTAAGCCTTTTCTGAAATGCTTGAATGGACTGTGTATCTGTCACATCTAATGCTTCAATATGTATCGATTCGGATAAAGCGGCGTTCTTTACTTCTTCGGCAAGCTTTTTCGCATTGGTCTCCTGTCTTACGCCAGCAATCACAGTGTACCCTTGCTGAGCAAGACGCAGTGTGATGAGCTTTCCGAAACCGCTGTTGGCACCAGTCACAATGGCTGTTTTATTCATCATCCGGTTCTCCTTTTTGTTTTAATCTACCATAGTCTGCTGTTTTATTGAATAACGAAAAGGGGCTTGGAGAAGAATAAAAAACGATGCTATAAAATAGGAGGAAATACATGATGTGCTGGAAGAAGGCGGGACTGCTAGGAGTGCTGTTCTTTATGCTGTCTGGCTGTCGTTCAATCGAACCAATACAACATCCACATGAAGCAGAAGCTGAAAGTCTGTCAGCTGTTCAAATGAAGGAACTGCCATTTCAGCATTTGCAATTGCATGTACAATATGGACAAAAAAGCGAATTATATGAAGCTACCTATCGTCAAGCTGGTGGAAAAGAAGAAGCACTGATTCGAGATCATATGAATGGTGTCCGCTATGAAGGAGAAGAAGCTTTACGTGAAATGAAGATGAAGCTCAATGATATGTCGATTCCTAGTGCAAAGCTGAATGAAACATATGTCAATGAATTATTATCTGCTTTTAATTTAGATGATGATTATCAGCGGATACGAGTCGATATCAAGCTCGAAGATGGGACAAAACGTGCATTCGAAAAGAAAAAGTAAACGAGACTTTCTCATTTTTTAATTGAAAATGATTTTCAAGATCACTTAAATCTGATACACTAAATTGAGATAAGTGATCTTTGACGTCTACATAGACGATATTCAATATAAAAAATTTGGATGAGAAAAGGAGCGTTTGAGCGGAATGAGTGCCATTTCTACTGAAGGTTTAAGCTTAGGCTACGGAGAAACAATGATCATAGACGAACTAAATGTATCGATCCCTAAGGGTGAAATCACAGTATTTATTGGCAGTAATGGATGCGGTAAATCCACGCTACTTCGCTCTTTGGCCCGTCTCATGAAGCCAATGGGTGGTTCTGTCCTGCTTGAAGGTCATTCCATTGCCAAATTACCAACAAAGGAAGTGGCGAAACAGCTCGCCATTCTTCCGCAAGGGCCAGAAGCGCCAGAAGGATTAACGGTACATCAACTCGTCAAGCAAGGGCGATATCCTTATCAAAATTGGCTGAAGCAATGGTCAAAGCAAGATGAAGAAGCGGTAAATCGCGCACTGAAATCAACGAAGATGGAAGACCTTGCTGATCGAACGGTTGATTCATTATCAGGTGGACAAAGGCAGCGTGCATGGATTGCGATGACATTGGCACAGGAGACGGATATTATTCTATTAGATGAGCCAACAACGTATTTAGACATGACGCACCAAATTGAAATCCTTGATCTTCTTTTTGATTTAAATGAAAAAGAGCAGCGCACGATTGTCATGGTTCTGCATGACCTCAATCTCGCTTGCAGATATGCGCATCACCTTGTGGCCATTAAAGACAAGTCGATTTATGCAGAAGGAAGACCGGAAACTGTCATTAACTGTGATCTTGTGAAAAATGTCTTTGATATGAACTGCCAAGTAACAACAGATCCTTTATTCGGAACACCGTTATGTATTCCGCACGGCAGAGGACGCTGTATTGTCCAACAGGCACAAGCTGAGACATTTCTTGCTGCAAGATAATCGTATGTGAAAAGCCTGACATCTGTTACACGCAGAGTCAGGTTTTTTTCTGAAAAAAGGAGCGGAATACAAATGGGAAATGAATTAGATGAAAAGCTCGAAGGCCTGCTTGATAAATATACAGAGCTGCTGCTTGGTGAAACGAATGAGGAATTGAAAAGAGATGTCTCGCAGTGGATCATCTATTCTCATATTGCCAAAAGCATGCCGCCTTTAGCCAAGCATTTTAATGACACGTATCCAGAGGCAAAAGAAGACATCAAAGAAACGATTCAGCGGATCAAGCAATTAAATGAAGCTCATCGTGCCAATAAAGACCGTTAAAAAACTGCCAGTACGAGCTGGCAGTTTTTCTTTATGATCCGTACGGTGATTGATCTGTCAGTGTTTGCTGGAACTTCTGATGTGCCTGCTGGAGCTTTTGCTGGTCAGCGGCTTCGACAGAGTACCAACCATATTTGAACATGACATCATATAAATGTCTTTGCGTTTTTTGTGTTTCTAGCGCAATTCGCTGAATATCTTGGTAAAGAGATTCATGGCTGAATTCATTGAGCGCTGTGTTATATCCGCTTGTCATATATTTTTCAGTCGACAAAAGGTCTGTGACAAAGTCGCGATCGTTCATGTTTGTCGTTGTTGGAACCGGCGTTTGTGGATTCCCGATTTTTTGTTGGTTTTGCTGTTCCATGTCTGTTACCTCCTATTGCATAAAGCCAGAAGACTGGCCTTGCCCTGAGCTGCCTAAATGTTGAAGTATTTGTGTGTAATGCTGATGGTGCATTTGACCAACTTGATTGAGTTCTTGTTTCAATGTTTGATCCTGACAATGCTCGGCCATAAAGTGGGCCTTTTTCATCGCGATCAAATTCCAGTTCAGCATATCCTCTAGGTACAAGGAATCTTTTACTGAAATCACCTGTGGGGGCATATTCATTTGCTGGTTGTTCAAGATGTGTTCCTCCTTACGATTTCTTTTTATATTGCTGATTTTGACTGGTCTTTTTACCACCTAGGTCTGCTTCTTGTGATGGACCTGCGTTTCCTTTCACACTTGCAGCACTTACGCCTGCTTTTGATGGGTTCTTTTGCAAACGAGACATGTGGACATCACCTCCATTCTTACAATTCCCCCTCGTCTTTAATTCATACGCTGTAAAGAAAGACGCATGAGAATGTGTAAATTTTTGAAATCTGCTATTGAACTGTTTCGGAAAATCTTTTAAGATAAAGAAAGAGGCATTGCTTTTTTTTGGACAAAAAATGAATGACTGTTCATTCAAAATGTTTAGGGGGATATTTATGGGCAAACATATTCGCAAGGCGGCTGTCATTGGTTCAGGTGTCATGGGCTCAGGCATTGCTGCACATCTAGCCAATATCGGGATACCAGTAACATTGCTAGATATTGTGCCACATGAACTGACAAAGGAAGAAACGGCAAAAAAGCTAACGCTTGATCACCCTAGTGTTCGGAATAGATTAAGCCAAGACGCAATGAAAAAATTGTTAAAGCAAAAGCCAGCACCTCTTACTTCAGCCAAAAACCTATCATACATCACACCCGGAAATCTCACAGATCACCTTTCCTTATTACACGATGCTGACTGGATCATTGAAGTCGTCACTGAAAAGCTCAGCATTAAACAACACGTATTCTCTCTCATCGACGAACACCGCAAAGAAGGCAGCATCGTATCCAGCAATACATCCGGTATTTCTGTTGAAAAAATGGCAGAAGGCCGATCAGCTGATTTTAAACGCCACTTTTTAGGCACTCACTTTTTTAACCCAGCTCGTTATTTAAAGCTGTTAGAAGTAATTCCTATTCAAGAAACAGATCCAGAAGTACTCTCATATATGAAAACATTTGGTGAAGATGTACTTGGCAAGGGTGTGGTCGAAGCAAAAGATACACCGAACTTTATTGCCAACCGAATTGGCACTTATGGGCTTCTTGTCACAGTGCGTGAAATGCTTGAGAACAAATACACGATCGGAGAGGTCGATTCTGTCACAGGTCCTCTTATTGGCAGACCGAAAAGTGCGACCTTCCGCACACTTGATGTGGTGGGGCTCGACACATTTTCTCATGTAGCCCGCAATGTGTATGAACAGGTAGAAGGAAAGGAAAAAGATATTTTTCAGCTGCCTGAGTTTATGGAAAGAATGCTCGAAAAAGGGTGGATCGGCAGCAAAGCAGGGCAAGGATTTTATCAAAAAAACGGAAAGACCATTTTAGAGCTTGATCCTGTCACACTCACATACGGAGAACGGACAAAGCTGAAGGATCCGGGCATTGACATTGCCAAGCAGCAAAAGGGGACAAAAGCGAAATTGAAAGCGCTTATTTATCAAGATGGCCGTGCTGGGCAATTGCTTTGGAATATGACCGCACCTGTTCTTCTTTATTCAGCTCATCTAAAAGGCGACATTGCGGATGATATTCAGTCCATCGATAACGCCATGAAATGGGGATTTGGCTGGCAGCATGGCCCGTTCGAGCTGTGGGATGCGATTGGCGTGAAAAAAGCCGTCAGTCGAATGGAAGCGGAAGGGCACAGCATCCCGACCTGGGTGCGAGATATGCTTTCACAAGGACATGACACGTTCTATCAAGAAAATGCCGAAGGAGACCGTGCATTTTATCAGAATGGTGCTTATGAACAGGAAAAGGGAAACGACAAGAATATTTCGTTAGCTAGATTGAAAAAGAAACACGATGTCATTTTTAAAAATACGGGTGCAAGCTTGATCGATATCGGGGATGATGTTGCCTTGCTTGAATTTCATTCGAAAAGTAATGCCATTGGGCTTGATGTCATTGATATGATCAATCGTGCTGTAGATGAAACGGAAAAGAATTATAAAGGGCTGGTCATCGGTAACCAAGGAAAGAACTTCTGTGTTGGTGCGAATCTCGCCTTAATTTTAATGGAAGCACAGGACGACAACTTCTTTGAAATTGATTTTGTCATTCGCAGGTTCCAGCAGGCGATGATGAAGGTGAAGTATAGTGACCGTCCAGTTGTGGCTGCACCATTTGGTATGACACTTGGCGGAGGGACGGAGCTTTGTCTACCAGCAGCCGCTATCCAAGCGTCCAGTGAAACGTATATGGGGCTTGTCGAAGCGGGGGTCGGACTCATACCGGGCGGAGGCGGAAACAAAGAACTCTATATTCGCCATCTGCAAGGAGCGGAAAAGCCATCAGCAACTGTGATCCAAGATGCTACGCTACAAACCTTTGAAGCCATTGCGATGGCAAAGGTATCTACATCAGCAGAGGAAGCGCGTGATATGAAGATGCTCCGAGTGAATGACCGGATCAGCATGAATGGTGATCATTTAATCCATGATGCGAAACAACTCGTTCTTTCTCTTGATGAAGCGGGTTATCGTGCACCGCTGAAGCGAAAGGTGCCCGTGATGGGGGAAACAGGCTACGCAGCAATGGTGCTGGCTGCTGAAAACATGAGATTGTCTGGATACATTTCAGACCATGACATGACCATTGCGAAAAAACTAGCGCATGTCATTTCTGGCGGCAAATTGCCATTTGGTACAGAGGTGGATGAACAATACTTATTAGAGCTTGAAAGAGAAGCCTTTTTAAGTCTTGTAGGGGAAGTCAAATCTCAGGCACGCATGCAGCACATGCTCGTTAAAGGAAAACCTTTACGTAACTAGGGGGGAGTCAAAATGAGAGAAGCAGTGATTGTAGCTGGCGCAAGAACACCAGTAGGGAAAGCCAAAAAAGGATCATTAAAACATGTCAGACCTGATGATATGGGCGCATTGTGTGTAAAAGAAACGCTAAAGCGTGCCGGTGATTATGATGGAACAATCGATGATTTAATCATCGGATGTGCGACACCAGAAGCAGAGCAAGGGCTGAATGTGGCCCGGAATATTGGGGCATTAGCAGGTTTGCCATATACAGTACCTGCTATCACCATTAACCGCTATTGCTCTTCAGGTCTGCAGTCAATTGCTTATGCAGGTGAACGAATTATGCTTGGGCAGGCAGAAACCATTTTGGCCGGAGGCGTCGAATCGATGTCGCAAGTCCCAATGATGGGTCACTCCATTCGTCCAAACGCTCTTTTGGCAGAGCAAGCGCCTGAATACTATATGAGCATGGGCCACACAGCGGAGCAAGTGGCGCAAAAGTATCAGGTCACAAGGCAAGATCAAGATGCTTTTGCGGTGAGGAGCCATCAAAAGGCAGCAAAGGCACTTCAAGAAGGGAAATTTTCAGATGAAATTGTTCCCGTTGATGTGACAGAAAGACGGGTAGGAGAGCAGCATCAACTAGAAGAACGCCAATTTACGTTCTCACAAGATGAAGGTGTAAGAGCCGGCACAACAGAGGAGGTTCTCTCAACGTTACGACCTGCCTTCTCAACAAAAGGCACAGTGACTGCAGGAAACTCTTCGCAGACGAGTGATGGAGCGGCATGTGTCATGATGATGGATCGCGAAAAAGCATCTTCTCTTTCTCTTCAGCCGCTCGCCAAGTTCAGGGCGTTTGCAGTTGGTGGTGTACCACCTGAAGTCATGGGAATTGGGCCGGTTGAAGCCATTCCGCGTGCGCTGAAAATCGCTGGTCTAGAGCTGAAGGACATCGGGCTGTTTGAATTAAATGAAGCATTTGCTTCTCAGGCGATTCAAGTCATTCGTCATTTAGGGATCGATGAAGAGAAGGTAAATGTCAACGGCGGCGCCATTGCATTAGGACATCCGCTAGGCTGTACAGGAACGAAACTCACGCTGTCCCTCATTCATGAAATGAAACGGCGAAATGAACAATTTGGTATTGTGACGATGTGTATCGGCGGGGGCATGGGAGCGGCAGGCATTTTTGAATTGATCTAAAGGGGGAAAACAGGATGAAAGCAATGGAAGATGTAAAAAAGGGTGGCAGTTTCTTAATAGATGAGACGAATTATGAGCATATCTTTACACCAGAGGATTTCTCTGATGAACATCAAATGATCGGGAAAACAACGGAAGATTACATTTTACAAGATGTCGTTCCGCACATCGATCAAATTGAAAATCATGAATTCGAGCATTCTGTTCGTCTCTTGAAAAAGGCTGGAGAGCTTGGCCTGCTTGGTGCGGATGTTCCTGAGGAATTTGGCGGGCTTGGTCTAGATAAAATCAGCTCAGCCATCATTACTGAAAAATTTGCAAGAGCAGGCAGCTTCTCTCTTTCATACGGCGCCCATGTCGGGATCGGTTCTTTGCCGATCGTGCTGTTCGGTAATCAAGCGCAAAAGGAAAAGTACCTGCCAGGACTCGCCTCTGGAGAAACAATTGCGGCCTATGCCCTAACAGAGCCAGGGTCAGGTTCTGATGCGCTAGGTGCGAAAACAACGGCAGTCCTGAATGAAGCTGGAACACATTATGTCCTCAATGGGGAAAAACAATGGATCACAAACTCCGCATTTGCCGATGTGTTTGTCGTGTATGCGAAGATTGATGGTGAACACTTCTCTGCTTTCATCGTAGAAAAGGATTTTCCTGGAGTCAAAACAGGACCTGAAGAGAAAAAGATGGGCATTAAAGGGTCATCGACGAGAACGTTAATCCTTGAAGATGCCGAAGTGCCAAAGGAGAATTTGCTTGGTGAAGCAGGCAGAGGTCATGTCATTGCCTTTAACATTTTGAACATTGGACGCTATAAGCTGGCTGTAGGGACAATCGGAGCATCAAAACGAGTCATTCAATTATCGGCAGAGTATGCCAATCAGCGTAAGCAGTTTAAAACACCAATTTCTCAATTTAGCTTAATTGGCGAAAAAGCAGCCAACATGTCGGCAAAACTTTATGCCATGGAAAGTGCTGTATACCGCACAGTCGGGTTATTTGAACAAAGAATGGGTCTGTTAAGTGACGAGGAGCAAAAGGATGGGAAACAAATTGCGCAATCCATTGCAGAATATGCGATTGAATGCTCTCTTTGTAAAGTGCTTGGCTCTGAAACGCTCGATTATATTGTGGATGAAGGTGTGCAGATTCACGGCGGATATGGTTTCATGCAAGAATACGAAGTCGAAAGAGCCTATCGCGACTCACGAATTAACCGTATTTTTGAAGGAACGAACGAAATTAACCGATTGCTTGTGCCAGGCACCTTCTTGAAGAAAGCGATGAAAGGAGAGCTTCCGCTTCTTCAAAAAGCGCAAACCCTACAGGAAGAGCTGATGATGATGATGCCGGAAGAGCCGGGTGATCAGCCGCTTGATCAAGAGAAATACTTACTTGCCCATGCGAAAAAGATCGCCTTGATGGTGGCAGGTATGGCGGCGATGAAATATGGGAAAGCATTAGACAAAGAGCAAGAAATCCTTGTGAATATAGCAGATATCGTCAATGAACTCTTTGCTGCTGAGTCGGCGGTCTTGCGTACGGAAAAAGCAATCGCCGCATCAGGCACAGAAAAAAATGCACAAAAGCTTGCGTATACACAAATTTTCACGCAGGAAGCCTTTTTAAAAATTGAAGCTCATGCGAAAGAATCATTGATTGCCATGGAAGAAGGAGATTCACTCCGTATGAGTCTGTCAGCCCTTCGCAAGCTGACAAGATTCACGCCAATGAATGTCATCGCCAAAAAGCGCGAAGTAGCGAAACGAATCTTTGAAGCAGAGAAATATATCGTATAAGACGGCTTAAAAGGTGCGGATATCATGTCGCACCTTTTTGTAAGCATACATTTAGGTTTTTCATATGTTTTGTGATAAAATGTTGTCACTATTTGCAGGAGGTGAAAATGGTGGCTTTAGATTTTTACGAATACCCATCTTGCGGTACATGCCGAAAAGCAAAAAAATGGCTGGAAGAACACAATAAAGACATCAACAGCATACATATCGTCGAAGAGACGCCTGATAAAGAAACATTAAAAGCCCTTTACGAAAAAAGCGGTTTAGAGCTGAAGAAATTTTTTAATACGAGCGGTCAGAAATACAGAGAGCTGCAGCTGAAAGATAAACTTCCTGCAATGTCAGAGGACGAGCAGCTTGAATTACTTGCGTCTAACGGAATGCTAATCAAGCGTCCAATTACAACAGACGGCAAACGAGTGACAGTTGGATTTAATGAAGATACATTTAAAAGCGTCTGGAAATGATGTAACTTTCATTCAGATTGTGGTATCTTCAATATAGATTGTAAGAAAAGACTGGAGGGGTATGAAATGAGCACACCAAAAGATTTACGTTATTCAGAAGAACACGAATGGGTCAAAGTAGAAGGAGATAAGGTGCGTATCGGTATTACACATTTTGCTCAATCTGAGCTAGGCGATATCGTGTTCGTTGAGCTTCCTGAAGTAGGAGACAAAATTACAGCGGACGAGCCTTTCGGAAGTGTAGAATCAGTCAAAACAGTTTCTGAACTATACGCACCGATTAACGGCACAATCGTTGAAGTAAACGATGAGCTTGATGACAGCCCAGAGTTCGTCAACGACTCTCCATACGAAAAAGCTTGGATGATCGTAGTAGAGCCAGCGGATGCATCTGAAATCGAGAACTTAATGACTGCTGAGCAATATGAAGAAATGACAAAAGAAGACTAATTCATGTGAAATTGGACACTCTACCTTTATGGGGGGTGTCCAATTTGTCTTTTCAAAAAGAACAGGTGGATATAACAGAGCATGTCACTGGACGATTCAAAGAGAGTGGCATGGTGCTTTACCATCAAAACGAAGAGATTGGTACGATGATTAGTGAAAATCAATATGAATTAAAATCAGGTTATTCCTATGATCAAAACCGTTTTTATCGTCTGTCAGATACATTGACCCATGGGACTGAAAAATATGTAGACTGTGACGATGAAAATGGCTGGTGCTGATCACAGATAAGGCTGCAGTAAGTGCTGCAGTCTTTTTGTTGATCAATTGCCCAATCTTTACAACCTGAATGAAAGATTGTAATCTAAGGAAGAAGTGAATCAACGTCAAAAGGGCCGGGTGATCGTGATGAATGTCGAGATAGAAAAGGTCATCATTGTAGAAGGTAAATCAGATAAACAGAAGCTAAAAGAAGTCATAAGTGAACCTGTTACCATCATTTGCACCAATGGCACGATCAGTACATCGAAGCTGGATCAGCTTGTGGACGATTTATTCGGGAAAGACGTTTACATATTAGCAGACAGTGACGATGCTGGCGATAAACTGCGGAAGCAATTTCGAAAAGAATTCCCTGAAGCACTGCATCTTTTTGTCGACAGAACGTACCGCGAAGTGGCCGCTTCACCGTCAGCCCATATTGCATCTATTCTATTAGCTGCAAACATTGATGTTCATTCGAAATATTTATAAGGGTGACGTATATGAAAGAGATTGAAGAGCATGAATTCAAGGAGATAGAGGACGATTTATTTCTTTTGTACTTATATACACCATTTTGCGGAACATGCCAGCTGGCAAAGAAGATGCTGGCAGTGGTTGATGCCATGCAGCCGGAAGTTCCTTTTTATGAGAATAACTTAAATTACTCGCCAAGTTTTGCGAAAGCATTTGAGATCGAAAGTGTCCCTTGCTTTCTCCTGTTTAAAAAGGGTGAAATCGTGCAAAAAGGCTATGCCTTTCACTCCGTTCCATATCTTCATGAAATGATTGAAACCGCTAAATAAAGCGGTTTTTTGTCATATTTCAAGCAATTCATTTGAAAATTTGTCGAGCTATTTATAAAGGACAAGCCGATGTTTGTAGAGAAATGTTATGTATAACCAAATGACAGGGAGGTTATACATGTGGAAAATGTGAAAGCCCATGGAAGTGCAGGGCAGCGATTATTGTTAAAGCCGTTGCTCTCATCATCATCCTTGAAGATTACATTTGAGGCGGAAACGGACTCTTGTACATTGATTGTGGATGAACGTGGTGAAGTGAAGAAACTACCTGCAATTGAGTTATCGGATCTCATCTTTTATGGTGAGCGAAAAGAGATTTTGCAATTATTAGATGGAGACATGTCCTTACAGCAGCTGATCAGCAGAGGACAAGTGAAAGTGAAAGGCTCATTTCGAGCACTTCTTCGACTAGAAGCAGTACTTTGGCTGACGAACGGTTTTTTTCGAAAAATGATAACGTAGTCGTTTACTTGGAAATTAGCGATTTACAGCGTTGACATATCTCAGATAGCATGATATTCTACGTTAGTAAAAACATGAACATCACATAAAACAACATATTTTCTCTTATTAAGAGAGGTGGAGGGACGTGCCCTATGAAACCCGGCAACCGTCAGCATAGCTGAAATTGGTGCCAATTCACTCAAAGCCGCAATGCTTTGAAAGATGAGAGAAAGGCGTATTTGATATAAAAGGCCTTTCTGCTTGCGTTGCAGTTAGGTCTTTTTTACTGACCTGGCGTCAGGCTAGCGTCATAACAGTCGGAAGAATAATTGAACGTATGTGATGGCAACCTATAGATTCAGCAAGAAAGCAGGTGAACAGACTGTGATCCATTTACAGAATGTATCAAAAACGTATCATTCAAAAAGCGGAAATGTTGATGCCGTGAAAGACGTCAACTTGGATATCGATAAAGGTGAAATATTCGGAATTATCGGGTATAGCGGCGCAGGGAAAAGCTCCCTGATTCGCCTATTAAACGGTCTGGAGCTGCCAACAGAAGGAATCGTTGAAGTGGCAGGCAACCGAATCAATGAAGTATCGAATGCGAAACTTCGGAAAGCAAGACAAGAAATCAGCATGATTTTCCAGCACTTTAACTTGCTCTGGTCAAGAACAGTGAGACAAAATATTATGTTCCCGCTCGAGATCGCAGGTGTACCAACATCAAAACGGAGAGCTCGTGCAAACGAACTGATTAAATTGGTCGGTTTAGAAGGAAAAGAAAATGCATATCCTTCTCAGCTAAGCGGCGGACAAAAGCAGCGTGTAGGGATTGCGAGAGCATTAGCGAATGACCCAAAAGTTCTGCTATGTGACGAAGCGACATCTGCGCTTGATCCACAAACAACAGATTCCATCCTTGAGCTTTTAGCCGATATTAATAAACGACTAGGACTCACCATTGTATTGATCACACACGAAATGCACGTCATTCGTAAAATTTGTCATCGTGTGGCGGTGATGGAGAATGGCCGTATTGTCGAAGAAGGCGAAGTATTACGTGTCTTCAGACAGCCGAAAGAAGAAATGACGAAACGATTCGTGAAACAGCTTGCTGAACCAGAAGAAGCAAAAGAAACGATCGAGCACGTCCTAGAGAGAGTAAAAGAAGGTCAGGTCGTCCGGTTGTCCTTTATCGGAGATTCTGCCGAACAGCCACTGATCACGGAAATCATTCGATCCTTCAAGGTCGATGTGAACATCCTGCAAGGAAAGATTTCTCAAACGCAGGAAGGCGCGTTTGGAACACTCTTTATCCATATTAATGGAGACGAGAACGAAGTTGAAAAAGCCATCGCCTATATCCAAAGCAAACAGGTTGAAATCGAGGTGATGACACATGTTTGAGAAATGGTTTCCGAACGTTGATCTAGATGTCATTTGGGACGCGACGGGTGAAACAGTGTATATGACACTCATTTCATTGGCATTTGCCTTTGTGATCGGTATTATTCTTGGCCTACTGCTCTTCCTTACAGGAAAAGGCGGTCTTTGGGAAAATAAACCGATCAATGCTGTCATCGGCGCAGTCGTCAACATTTTCAGATCGATTCCTTTTATCATTTTAATTATTCTTTTACTAGGGTTTACGAAATTTTTAATGCATACAATTTTAGGCCCAAATGCAGCATTACCAGCCCTTGTCATTGGCTCAGCTCCTTTCTACGCACGTCTTGTTGAAATTGCACTGCGTGAAGTAGACAAAGGAGTCATTGAAGCAGCACGATCTATGGGAGCAAAAACGTCGACCATTATTTTCAAAGTATTGCTTCCAGAATCACTGCCAGCGCTTATTTCAGGAATTACTGTGACAGCGATTGCTCTGATTGGCTCTACTGCGATTGCAGGTGCAATTGGAGCAGGCGGACTTGGTGACCTTGCTTATGTGGAAGGATACCAATCTGGTAATACAGATGTCACACTTGTAGCCACAGTGTTTATTCTGATCATCGTCTTTATCATTCAAATAATCGGTGATTTGATTACAAATAAAATTGATAAACGTTAAGGGAGGAATTATTCATGAAGAAATTGATTTTAAGTGCACTATTTCTAGCATTTGCAGGCATTTTAGCTGCTTGCGGTTCATCAAATAACGCAAGCGATAACAAAACTATCACGGTTGCCGCTTCTAAAACACCACATGCCGAGATTCTTGAAGAAGCAAAACCAATTCTAAAAGAAAAAGGCTACGATCTAAAAGTGAAAGTACTGAGCGATTATAAAATGTACAACAAAGCATTAGCTGAAAAAGAAGTGGATGCGAACTTTTTCCAACATATCCCTTACTTAAACGAAGAAAATAAATCAAACAAAGATTACAACTTAGTGAGTGCTGGTGCCGTTCACCTTGAGCCTTTCGGTATCTACTCTAAGAAATACAAATCAGTAAAAGATATTCCAAACGGCGGCACGATCATCATGACAAACAACGTAGCTGAGCAAGGACGTATGCTTGCCCTATTACAAAATGCTGGTGTGATCAAGCTTGATCCAAAAGTAGATACAATCAACGCAACAGTCAAAAACATCAAAGAAAACCCGAAGAACCTAAAATTCAAAAAAATCGCTCCTGAACTAACAGCGAAAGCTTATGAAAACAGTGAAGGCGATGCAGTATTTATTAACGTTAACTATGCGATCCAAAATAAATTGAATCCGAAAAAAGATTCAATTGAACTTGAGCAAACGAAAAACAACCCGTATGCAAACATCGTCGCTGTTCGCAAAGGTGACGAAAAATCAGAGAAGATCAAGGTATTAATGGAAGTTCTTCACTCTGATAAAATCAAAGAATTCATCGACAAAAAGTATGATGGTGCAGTATTGCCTGTATCTGAATAACAAAAAGAAGACAAAGGGGTAAAATAAAGATCATTTTAGCCCTTTGTCAATCATCTGCAACCTCGCTTTCATGAAAGCGAGGTTTTTTTGTGTATTTTTTCAAATCTCGCTCATAATAAAAACGAACAAATGACCTGAAGGGATGGAATGAAGATGAATGAACAACATATGAGCGGATCGATGCAGCAATCACTGACGGATTATAAAACGGCAATGGGTGAATTTCAGAAGAAAATGCCGGTGTTTGGCAAGAAATTCAATGAATTTACGGAGCAGTGCTTCCAGAGCGATTCATTAACACAAAAAGAAAAACAAATGATTGCCCTCGGCATCAGCATTCATGCACAGGATGAATATTGCATGATCTATCATACAAAGGGAGCGCTCGATCAAGGCGCAACAGAAGAGAATTTGCTAGAGGTCGTCAGTGTGGCGGCAGCGTTTGGCGGCGGTGCTGCGCTAAGTCAAGGCATCACAGTTGTTCAGCAATGTATCGATGAATTTGGAGGACAGACGCATTAAGGGAAGGATAAGATGGTATTTTTCCATATCAGGGAGTTGAGTCGTTCTCAGCCGGTTGTGTGAGAAAATATGCCAGCATAGCGTGTTATATCCCTTTTGAGTGAAGCCGCATGTCTTTGATACAATAAAGCTACACTCAAAGAAGGGAATGGTTTATTATTTGTTCGGACCATAGTACACTGGGATTGGATTATACCGCCGAGATGGAAAAGGCCATGCATAAGGCTCATGGCATGAGCTATGCAGAGTACGAAAGAGACCATGACTTAAGGATGAAAGTGGAATATAAACGAGAGCAGTCCTATCGAGATGAGAAAAGGCAGCTCGCAAAAATGAATATACAAGGCTATTAAATAGCTAAGGGACGGGGAGAATAGTTTCCCGTCCTTTCTTTATGAAAACTGTCTTTTCGACATAAATCCTTTTATCTACCTGTATTTTTTGTTAGAATTTTGAGAGCATCCTCTCACGCTTGTCGTGAATGTGTTGTATTCACTTTTAATTTGTTATAAAATTAGAATGAGAATAAATTGAGAATAATGATTATTTTGGAGGTATCGATATATGACTGCTTCGACATTAACAATTAAGGACTTGCACGTTGAGATTGAAGGGAAAGAAATCTTAAAAGGTGTAAACCTAGAAATAAAAGGTGGAGAATTCCACGCAGTAATGGGACCAAACGGAACAGGTAAATCTACTTTATCTGCTGCTATCATGGGCCACCCTAAGTATGAAGTGACAAAAGGCAGCATTTTGCTTGATGGCGAAGATGTTCTTGAAATGGAAGTAGATGAGCGCGCTCAAGCGGGTCTTTTCCTTGCAATGCAATATCCATCTGAAATTAGTGGTGTAACAAATGCAGACTTCCTTCGTTCGGCTATTAACGCACGCAGAGAAGAAGGCGATGAAATCTCTCTCATGAAATTCATCCGCAAAATGGACGAAAACATGGAATTCCTTGAAATGGACCCAGATATGGCACAGCGCTACCTAAACGAAGGTTTCTCAGGTGGGGAGAAAAAACGTAACGAAATTCTTCAATTAATGATGATTGAACCAAAAATCGCCATCCTTGACGAAATCGACTCTGGTCTTGATATCGATGCACTGAAAGTTGTTTCTAAAGGGATTAATAAAATGCGCGGCGAAAGCTTCGGCTGCTTAATGATCACTCACTATCAGCGCCTATTGAACTACATCACACCAGATAACGTTCATGTTATGATGCAAGGACGTATTGTGAAATCTGGCGGACCAGAACTCGCGCAGCGTCTAGAAGCAGAAGGTTATGACTGGATTAAAAAAGAGTTAGGAATTGAAGACGAAACTGTTGGTCAAGAAGCGTAAGCGTTAGGAGGATTATTGATGACATTAGAAACGAAATTATCAGTAGATCAAGATTATGTCAAAAGCTTCTCCGAGAAGCATCAGGAACCGGCATGGATGAGTTCCCTTCGCTTACAGGCTCTTGAAAAAGCAGAAGACCTTCCAATGCCAAAGCCTGACAAAACGAATATTTCAAAATGGAATTTAACCAATTTCAAACAGCATACAGTTGAAAGTGCGCCATTTGGATCTTTAGAAGAGCTTCCTGAAGAAGTGAAATCTCTTATTGATTTAGAGGACACAGATAAGACAGTCTATATTCAGCGTGATCAAACGCCAGCATACTTGTCTCTTTCTACTGAAGCAAAAGATAAAGGCGTGATCTTCACTGATATCCATACAGCGATTCGCGAACATGGAGAGCTAGTGAAGAAATATTTCATGACTGATGCAGTGAAAGTGGATGAGCACAAACTAACAGCTTTACATGCTGCTTTAGTGAATGGCGGAGCTTTCCTCTATGTACCGAAAAACGTAGAGCTTGAAGCACCAATTCAAGCCGTTTATCTTCATGAAAATGACGAAACAACGTTGTTTAACCATGTCATCGTTGTAGCAGACGATCATAGTGCTGTGACATATGTAGAAAACTACATCAGTACGGCAACACCAGAAGAAGCGATCTTCAATATCGTGTCTGAAGTCTTCACGGGTGCAAATGCCCGCGTCACTTACGGTGCAGTGGATAACCTTGCAGAAGGTGTGACAGTCTATGTGAATAGACGTGGTATGGCAAATGGTCGTGACAGTAAAATCGAATGGGCGCTTGGCCTGATGAATGATGGAGATGTCGTGTCTGAAAACATCACGAAGCTTATGGGCGACGGTACATTCGGAGATACGAAATCAGTTGTTGTTGGCCGCGGGAATCAAACGGAAAACTTCACAACAAGCATCATCCACTTCGGTAAAAACTCTGAAGGGTATATCTTGAAGCATGGTGTCATGAAGGATCAAGCATCCTCTATCTTTAACGGAATTGGTAAAATCGAGCATGGTGCAACGAAGTCAAATGCAGAGCAAGAATCTCGTGTTCTCATGCTGAGTGAGAAAGCACGCGGTGACGCTAACCCAATTCTTTTAATCGATGAAGATGATGTAACAGCAGGGCACGCTGCTTCTGTTGGGCGTGTTGATCCAATTCAACTCTATTACCTCATGAGCCGTGGGATTTCCAAAGAAGATGCAGAAAGACTTGTCATTTATGGCTTCTTAAATCCAGTCGTCAAAGAACTGCCGATTGAAGGAGTTAAAAAGCAGCTCGTTTCTGTGATTGAAAGGAAAGTAAAATAATGAATATCAAAGACGTTCGTGAGCAGTTTCCAATCCTTCATCAGCAAGTGAACGGACATGATTTGGTGTATTTGGACAGTGCAGCGACATCTCAAAAACCACGAGTTGTCATTGATGCAATGAATGAGTATTACCGGTCTTACAACTCGAACGTCCACCGGGGTGTTCATACCCTTGGCACAAAAGCAACGGACGCATACGAGGGTGCAAGAGAGAAAGTTCGAGCATTCATTGGCGCTTCTTCTGTCCAGGAGATTATTTTTACTAGAGGTACAACAACAGCACTGAACACAGTTGCAATCAGCTATGCTAGAGCAAACCTTAAAGAAGGCGATGAGATCGTCATTACGCATATGGAACATCATGCGAATATCATCCCTTGGCAGCAGGCAGCAAAATCAACTGGCGCCACATTGAAATATATTCCGTTACAGGAAGACGGCACGCTGTCGCTTGAAGATGTGAAGCAAACCATCACACATCAAACGAAAATCGTTGCTGTCACACATGTCTCAAACGTATTAGGAACCATCAACCCAATTAAAGACATCGCAAAGATTGCTCACGATCACGGTGCAATTATCGTCGTCGATGGTGCCCAGAGCACCCCTCACATGCAAATTGATGTTCAGGACTTGGATTGCGACTTTTTCGCCTTCTCTGGGCATAAAATGTGTGGACCGACTGGCATTGGTGTTCTTTACGGGAAGAAGGACCTTTTGAATAATATGGAGCCTGCTGAGTTTGGCGGTGAAATGATCGACTTTGTGGATCTATATGATTCTACATGGAAAGAGCTGCCGTGGAAATTTGAAGCGGGAACACCGATTATTGCAGGAGCAATTGGGCTCGGAAAAGCGATTGATTTCTTAAATGACATCGGAATGGAGGAAGTCAGCCGTTACGAGCATCAGCTTGCGACTTATGCACTTGAGCGCTTTAAGGAGCTTGAAGGTGCCACGGTTTACGGACCGCAGCACCGAGCTGGACTTGTGACGTTTAACTTAGACGACGTCCATCCTCATGATGCCTCAACTGTTCTAGATACGGAAGGTGTCGCCATTCGTGCTGGACATCACTGTGCACAGCCGCTCATGAAATGGCTTGGTGTATCAGCGACTGCAAGAGCAAGCTTCTATCTGTACAATACAGAAGAGGAGATTGACGAGCTCATGGCAGCGCTCTGTAAGACAAAGGAGTATTTTACGAATGTCTTTTAATGTAAACTTAGACACACTGTACAGACAAGTGATTATGGATCATTATAAAAATCCGAGAAACAAAGGTGTGTTAAACGACAGCATTGTCGTCGATATGAACAACCCTACGTGTGGTGACCGCATTCGTCTCACGATGAAAATCGAAGACGAAAAAGTCATCGATGCGAAATTTGAAGGAGAAGGATGCTCGATTTCGATGGCATCTGCCTCTATGATGACGCAGGCGATTAAAGGGAAAGGTATTGAAACAGCTTTGAAAATGTCTCAGATTTTCTCCGATATGATGCTAGGAAAAGAATACGACGATTCCATTGATCTTGGTGACATTGAGGCGCTGCAGGGAGTGGCAAAATTCCCAGCGCGCATCAAATGTGCAACATTATCCTGGAAGGCGCTTGAAAAAGGCGCATCTGCCGAAGATAACGGCAAATCATAAGATTGGAGTGAAAATGGATGGCTAAAAAAATGCCAGATGTTGGTGAATATAAATACGGCTTTTCTGATAAAGACGTTTCCATTTTCCGTTCAGAGCGCGGACTGACAAAAGAGATCGTTGAAGAAATTTCTCGTATGAAAGAAGAGCCTCAGTGGATGCTCGACTTCCGTTTGAAATCTCTTGAGCACTTTTACAACATGCCGATGCCACAATGGGGCGGAGATTTAAATGCATTAAACTTTGATGAAATTACGTACTACGTAAAACCATCAGAACGCTCTGAGCGTTCTTGGGATGAAGTACCAGAAGAAATCAAACAAACCTTTGATAAGCTTGGAATCCCTGAAGCAGAGCAAAAGTACTTAGCAGGTGTATCTGCTCAGTATGAATCTGAAGTTGTGTATCACAACATGAAGCAAGATCTTGAAGATCTAGGCATTGTGTTTAAAGATACAGACAGTGCATTAAAAGAGAACGAAGACATCTTCCGTGAGCACTGGGCAAAAGTCATTCCTCCGACTGACAACAAATTTGCTGCGCTTAACTCGGCTGTATGGTCTGGTGGTTCATTCATCTACGTACCAAAAGGCGTAAAAGTAGATACACCACTTCAAGCATACTTCCGAATCAACTCTGAGAACATGGGTCAGTTCGAACGTACACTGATCATCGTTGATGAAGGCGCACATGTGCATTACGTAGAAGGTTGTACAGCTCCAGTTTACACAACAAACTCACTTCATAGTGCGGTTGTTGAAATTATCGTGAAAAAAGGCGGCTACTGCCGTTATACGACGATTCAAAACTGGGCAAACAACGTCTTCAACCTTGTGACAAAACGTACAGTATGTGAAGAGAATGCAACAATGGAATGGATTGATGGAAACATCGGTTCTAAGCTGACAATGAAATACCCAGCGGTTATCCTAAAAGGTGAAGGCGCTCGTGGTATGACATTAAGTATTGCCTTAGCAGGTAAAGGTCAGCACCAAGATGCAGGTGCAAAAATGATTCACCTTGCACCAAACACATCTTCAACGATCGTATCGAAATCGATTTCCAAACAAGGCGGTAAAGTCACATACCGCGGAATCGTTCACTTCGGACGCAAAGCAGAGGGTGCACGCTCAAACATCGAGTGTGACACACTCATCATGGATAACAAATCAACATCTGATACGATTCCTTATAATGAAATCTTAAACGACAACATTTCATTAGAGCACGAAGCGAAGGTATCAAAAGTATCAGAAGAGCAGCTATTCTACTTGATGAGCCGCGGAATTTCTGAAGAAGAAGCAACAGAAATGATCGTCATGGGCTTCATCGAACCATTCACAAAAGAACTGCCAATGGAATACGCCGTTGAAATGAACCGTTTGATTAAGTTTGAGATGGAAGGTAGTATAGGTTAACCGTTGATATACCGGGGATTAAAGGTGTTTAGGTATTGTATTTATATTAAGCACCCACAAAACACCCACAAAATTTAATTAATGAACATACCGCAGATACATTTCCATTGCCTGGTCTTCAATTTTTTTGGTGACATGGAGATACGTATCTGCGGTTGTTTTTATGCTAGAATGTCCTAACCGTTCCGATACATATTTAATATTCACGCCTGCTTCTAAAAGGTGTACAGCGTGGCTATGTCTCAAGGCGTGTGGAGACAGAACGGGAAGATTAGCTCTTTTACAGACTTCTTTGAAATACTCCCTCACAACATTTGTTTTTAACCATTTACCCTCATGCTGAAAGAATATAGTGTTATCATCGGGTTGAACGTAATTAGTGTACATTAAAACGACTTCATTTCTGTTTACTTTGTGTTTTTTTAGCAATGTTACTGTGTGATCATCCAGTTTTATTGTTCTGTAACTAGATTGTGTTTTAGGTGTTGAAATGTAAGGTTGAGTGTTCAAGGGATATACTAGAGTTTTATCGACTGTTAACTCTCCGTTTTTTAAATTTATATCATCCCATGTTAATGAAAGAGCTTCTCCGATCCGTAAACCTGTTCTTGCAATTAAAGTGAAAAGGACGTAATACTGAATTGAATGTGAATATTTTGCATTCTTAACAGGTGTTTTTACTTGATTTAAAAATCTTTCAGTTTGTGAAAGAGTGAAGAATTTTAATGCTTTTTTCTCCTCCTTCTTTTTAGGTATTTTTATGTTTATCAACGGGTTTTCTCGAAGGATTCTAAAATCATGTACAGCTTCATTTAAAGCTGAATTCATTATACTGTGAATTCTTCTTATAGTCCCTTCGCTATATTTTTCAATCAATTCATTTAACCATTTTTGATATTCATTCCGTTCAATATCTCTTAAACGATAATGTTCCCATCTAGGTAAAATATTGATTCTAATAGTTCTTTCTTGTAAAGAGTAGGTTGTTTTTTTACAGATGGCTTTTTATATATTTCTAACCAATCGGGAAAGTACCCCCCGACTGTTTCGTTTGTTGAATCAAAACCAACATATTCAAGGTCATGCGCCGTTTTTTCCGCAGCGATCCTAGCCTCTTTTTTTGTTTTAAAGCCTCTTTTTGATTTCTCTTTATACTTTTCCGTTCTTTTATCTTTATATCTAATTCTATATTCCCAAGTACCGTTTTCATGTTGTCTGAAACTAGCCAAGATAGTTCACTCCCTGCTTTTATTTTCAGATTCATTCAAGAACATTTGTTCGGTTTTTGTTTAAAAAAATACTGCGGTAATTTTGTACAAGTTCTTTCGGAATGCCATATTCCTTGAATTCACAATAAGTAATACCCCTTTGAACGGAAGAAAACAATAAATGCATTGCAAAAAAGTTTGCTTCCAGTTCAATTTTTTCAGTTGAAAAGAAGGTGTTTCTTTTCAAGAATGGAGTATTAGAGTCGCTATGAAGCAAAGCGTGTCCTAGCTCGTGAGCGCAAACAAAGAAACTAGATTTTTCACTCACCTTTTCATTAATGTGAATGAATTTAGTACGGAAATGTTTGCTGTAATATCCCAGGGTATTCCCTAAATCTTCATGAATTGTAATGATGTTAAGTTTGTTTGCAATGAAAAAAGGATCAGATGACTTAAATTTACTTTGTAATTTTGAAACAATTTCAGTAATATCGCCCATGATTTAAAATATCATCCCTTATCTATATTTATTAGGAGTGTATTTTTGTTTTGCTATTTTCTTTGCTATTCTCAAAGTGTTTTCAAGACTAGCGATTAAAAGTTCCTTATCTTCTTCTTCCATATCATCAAGAATTTGACCATCAAACGCTGCATAACTATTTCCTTCAAGTCCGTTTATAATGTTTTGCAATTCCTTTTGTATGTCTTTCTCATCCTTTTCCGTTAATTCAATACTTCTTTTAACTTCTGTGCGCCCTAAAAGATAATCAGTTGATACATCGAAATAATCAGCTACTTTTTGTAAAGTCTCACTTTTAGGAGAAACATTGTCCCACCTTCTAATTTGTCCGTTTGAAATACCTATTTGTCTTTCAACTTCCGCAAAAGTGACTTTCTTTTCATCACAAAGCCCTTTTATTCTTTTAACCAAACTCATTCTGACCAACCTTTCTCAAGGCTTAACGAATACAAAACGACTAAAAAGTTATTATGATGTGTTGATATATGACTTTAAAGTCATTACACTGTGTTCATAAGCTAATTAATTAGCAAAAAAGACAACAAAAAATGAACCCGATAAAATACAATTTCGGCGCTGGGGAGCATATGAAATGTATGATTATAGGCTTTTTTAAGTCTTGTTTCGCTATGGATTCATAATAGCAAAAAAGTCATTTTGGGTCAATAAGAATTAGCTAATTAATTAGCTTTTTGTATTTTTTGGAAGGAGGCAAGACTTTAAATGCAATTTCTCACAGCCGCTAGAGTTAAGTCAGAAATGTATGTGCAAGGTATGACGCAAAAGCAGTTAGCAGAAATGTTGGGTGTGTCTGCCCCTTATATCAGCGACATCATCAACGGTAAAAAAACGGGAAGAAAAGCACAAGAACACGCTAAACACATTTGCAAAATATTAGGGATATCCGAGAGGGGTGGATGGGATTAATGATCACTTTTGAAATTGATCAAAATCTCTTAGAAGAACAGGTTTCAAAAGAACTTTCAAAAAGACTTGAAGCGATTGAACACAGAGTTACATTTTGGGACACAAAAGAATTGTGTAAGCAAACAAATATGAGCCTCAACTTCATAAAGGAAACATTTTTTTATGATCCGAGATTTCCAAAATATCGAGTCGGCACAAAATGGCTTTTCCCTGCAAAAGAATGTGAACAGTTTTTAATAACTTGGTTGAAAGAACAATCCAGGGGATAGAGTGTTCTCCAAAAACGGGGAAAGGCACAAATTAAAGAATTTTAAAATTCGCTGCAACTCGTTTTGTTGAATGGTCACTCTTTCTTATGTACGGGTAATTTTTGAATCAAATGAATTAAGACATTATTTCGATAGGAGGAACAACATGAATAACAATTTACAAGTAATTGAGCAGAATGGACAATATCTAGTCGATAGTCGGGAAGTAGCTGAAATGACTGGAAAGCGTCACTCGGATTTAATTAGAACAATTAAAGGTTATATTGACACGATTTTAACCGACGCAAAATTGCGTTCGTTAGATTTCTTCGTTTCTTCAACTTATGAGGATAACAAAGGCGAAGTAAGACCTCATTACCTTCTAACTAAAAAAGGTTGTGAAATGGTCGCCAACAAAATGACAGGCGAGAAAGGTGTATTGTTCACCGCTGCTTACGTGACCCAATTTAATCAGATGGAACAAAACTTACAAAGCTTTTCTAATCTTAGCCCGCAGCTTCAACAGATGATACGTCTTGAGCAAAAACAGAACGAAGCAGATGAACGGATTGGCAAACTAGAAAACAATTTATCTATCAATGCGTATCAACAAACGGTCATTCAAAAGCGAATCAACAAACGTGTGTACGAGCTTGTAGAGCGCTATGGAGAAGATGCAGAAGGTAAACGCCGTATGTTCTCGAGCATCCACCGCAATTTTAGGGACGCTTTTGCAGTACCGACATACAAGGATTTAAGAAAGCTAGATTTTGAGGAAGCTATTTCATGGATTGGCACGTGGAGACCGTTGATTTAAACGAAAATCTCACTCCTCAAAGTTGTGGAGTCAAAACAAACAGAAAGAAGGTAAATCAAATGGAATTGTTGATAGAAAACATTTGTCCCGAGCCAGTAGATCGTGAGAGCTTTATCCGAAATACTCGATCTGTTGTCGAACGCAAAGGTCTTGTTATGTACAACAGGAAAGAAGGCTATTACAACGGCATTATCTTTGAAGTTGTTGAACAGGTTCATCATGAGCGTGGCGTTGTTATCAATAGCTTTGATATGAACGGCGTTCCCTGTGTCCTCCGATTGAGAGAAGCGACAGTGGAAGAAATACTAAACGTCAAGGCAAAATTGAAAGCACAGGGTGAAGGGGCGTATGTTCCGATAGAACCTGCAATTTCATTGGACAATATCGAATCACAGGAGGTAACGCGACAAGAGCGACAAACAAAATAAAACAACCCCTGCGATAACAGAGGTTGGAATTGAAAAACATTATAAAAGTTCCCTGAATCTGTACAAAAATCTAACTTAGCAAATGTTGAAAAAGCGGAAAAAAAGAATTTACTGTTGATACAAAGTTGTTTAGTTAAAGAAATCCTTTGGCAATCCAGAAAATGATAAAAATTCAGCAAAAATTAGAACAACTGGATATAGTAAGCAACCATTTGCGAAATCAATTAATCAACATAAAATGGTTTGAGATCAAAAATTTCAGGAAGCTTATTATAATGATTGACTAGTTTTCTGAATTCAAAGTCTGTCCACTGCTCAGACTGACCTGGTGAAATACTATTTATAAACTCATCATTAAATACGTTGAATAGGTGGAAAAAGCGTTCTATTTCTGGATTTTTTCTGGTAATCCCTAAATGATAAATGGTTTGAGCTGTTGTAATGAAAATATTCGCTTGGTTAAGGTGAGCTAGTGCGATTGTGATTCGGCGATCATCAGAGATTTTTCCTGGAGTTTTGAGAGTTTTGTAACTCTTTTCAGCGGCGTACATTCCATTAATTAAATGAATACGCATTGGCTTTATCATGTATGGAGAAATTTCATTCATATATTTCACCCCCTTGTCTTATAGGGACATTATAACAGTGTAAAAGATTAGCAACAAGATCATTGAAATATATTCTATTTCGCAGGTACACATCTTTTTATTGGGTTCCTGACAAAAATACATTTTAGGAGGACGAAACAAATGACAACAATCACAACATGGAATAAGAGACTAAAGAAGGTTTACACCGAGGTAAAGGAGATTGAACCGCTCTTAACCGCTGCTATCAAACAGTATGAAAGTATGTATTCACGTGGGGTTAAAACGATCATGCAGGCCAATTTGAAAGAGATTATGGTAGGAGTGCCAAAGGAAGAAGCCATTGAATTATTGGGTCCAAAGTTACTAGATGTGTTTGAGTGGGACGATATTCTACCAGTGGAGAAATACAGCAAATTCAACGCTTTGGTTTGGGCTAAACGTATTCAAAGAGGACTGAATCAGCAGGATGAAGTCATTAGGTATTATCGAAATCGTCTATGGAGAATTCATTCTTTACTTGAAAAGTTAGAGGAAGTGTATATAAAGAGTAACGAAAAGAAAAAGGTGAGAAAAGTCTTTGAGTTGATGCACCAAGTGACATACCTCATTTTCTTGCGTCCTTACCGTGCTTCGGACATTGCTAACCTTATCGAAATGTGTTTCTTCACAATGACCAAAAACGATTTCTTGTCATTGTTAACAATTGACCGTAGCAAAGAAAGAGCGGAAGAAGTGAAAAGTCACATTGATTCCATTCCGGCAAAAGTTGATTTTAATACGTTTTGTCACTTTGTTCATGATTGGGTGTTAGAGGATGAAAACAGTGATGTGTTTTTCTCAATCCTTTCACACACTAATGTTGAGGCAGCAGTTCAAAGATATGACAAATATAAGTTAGATGAAGCTAATTGAATAAAAAAAGCGCTGATCCATAATGGAATCAGCCAATAATGTGTTCGTAGTGATTAAAGGGTTGTAATAATGAAAAGCGAGAAAGTCAAGCGCTTTTCACAGAATTAATTTATCACAAATAACAATAATTTTCAAATATGTAAACTGTTCTAATTTTGATAGGGCGGCAGATACTGACTCTGTAAGAGATAGGTTAGAAATATATTTACAGAGTCATATCAGCCTAAATTTCTACTAGAAGGAGTGTCCGAAGACAATAAGGAAGTGGGAGTACTTCCTGAAAATAAAATACCATTTAAAGGAATAAATAACAATAATATTCAAATAGAAAAGGAGTTATGTACTATGAAACTAATGTGTACACCTTCAAAGATATCCAAAGCGAGAGCGAAGTTAGAGCATATCGACAACCAAGACAGGAAAGAGGCTTACATGTATGATGCGGGCATGGTCGCCGTTCTCAAGTTTGTTGCGGTCAAAGAGTTTTATGAAACAATTGAAACGTCAGAAATTGAGTGGTCTGAATCGTCTAAAGAAACGCAGAATACCGTAAACGAATTATACAAAAATTGGAAGGGTTTCTCTCTAATTCAAATGATCTTTTAAAGCTATTAGAAGAACTGGATTCAGCCCACGCAGCTAAGGCAAGTTTTGAGATTGAAGATGCTTTCGCAACTGGATTTGTAGTCGGTTTCCGTTATTTGATGGGTGAAGCAGCATACAGCAAGAACGTAAATTTTCTAAAGTAAGGCAAGGGTGATTATTATGACTGGTTGGATCAAATTATATAGGGAATTGCTTCATAAGCCAATTTGGATGACTTCCACGCCCGAGCAAAAGGTTGTCCTCACAACGTTATTAATGATGGTGAACCATAGTGAGAACGAATGGGAATTCAAAGGCGAAAAGTACACAGTGAAGCCCGGTCAAATGATCACTAGCTTGGAATCTATAGTAGCAAATTGTGGAAAAGGTGTGACGATTCAGAACGTCAGAACCGCTTTAAAACGTTTTGAGAATTACGGATTTTTGACCAATGAATCAACAAACAGAAACAGACTCATAACCATTGTTAATTGGGAGGTCTACCAACCAGCAGAGCATGAACCTAACAAGCAATTAACAAGCAATCAACAAGCTACTAACAAGCAACTAACAACTAACAAGAATGTAAAGAATGATAAGAATGAAAAGAAGATAAATAATTCTCGTCACAAGTACGAACCTTGTGACATGGAGAATGCCAATTTGCTTTATCAAAAAATACTTGAAAATAATCCGCAAGCGAAGAAACCAAACCTTGAAAAATGGGCGAGTGATTTTAGGTTGATTAGACAGATCGACAAGCGCACGGATGAACAAGTCAAATATCTGATTGACTGGACACAACAAGATACGTTTTGGAAAGCAAATATATTGAGTCCTGCACGTCTTAGAAAACAGTTTGATCATTTGGTCGTGAAAATAAAATCGATCCATGAAGCGGCAAAGAGAAAAGTGGCTGTGAATGAAAAGGAGTTTGATTTGACGGATGACTAAAAAAGAGACACTTGAATTGCTAAAGATAATCAAGACATACTTCGAACATTTTGAAATAGATCAAGAGAGAATAGACGCATGGGCGAGAGTCTTAAAGCCCGAGGATTATGAGAAAATCGAAGCTAATTTGATAGTTTACGTTAAATACAATCAGTTCCCGCCAAAAGTTGCTGATCTCCTTAACCAAAAAGAAAGACATTCCCGCTCCGCAGCCATCCCGAACGTTGAGGAAACTCATAGTTACCTTTCTGAAATGGACAAGGCTGAACCAACCGAGGAAGAACAAGAGCAGATCGAGCGGCACAAAGCAGAGATACGAAAGGTACTTGGAATAGGTGATCCATCATGACAGGAGCGGTATTTTATTACAACGATGAAGCGGAGCAGCAATATCTTGGCGCAATCTTACAAGAGCCGGATTTGATTAAATATTCGCAGCTCAAGCCGCTGCATTTCTACCGCCAACATAATCAATCCATTTTCAAAGCCTTTCAAGAGCTTGATAAAAAGGGCGAACCTATTGACCTAGTCGCAATTATTGAACATGTGGGACGAGAAAATATAAAAAGTATAGGCGGTAGAGAATACTTATCCGGGTTGATGAACACGGCAGCCACCACCGCAAAACAGTCCTACTTTGAAAATGTGATCATTGAATACTGGCAAAAGCGAGAGATTGCAAAAATAGCCGCTGACCTTAAAGAATCATCCAAAAGTGAGGACACAAGTCAAGTCATTCAAGAAGGTATTAGCTCTCTCATGAGTTTAGAGGATGCAACAGGCACAGACGACGGGTCTATCAAAAACGATCTTGTTGAAATCTATCAGGAGTTAGAAACACCTAAAGGTGATGTAACTGGTATGCCTAGCGGTTTTACTGAATTGGATCGAATGACGTCGGGTTTTCAGAAGCAAGAATTTATCATCGTCGCCGCTCGTCCATCCGTAGGAAAAACCGCCTTTTGTTTGAATGTCGCAAGTAACTTCATGGAAAACCCGCTCAACTTAAATAAAGGCGGAGCGGTTGGCATCTTTTCGCTTGAAATGTCACGTAAGCAATTAATAAAACGGATGCAATCAAGCATAGGAAACATTAATGCTCAATCCATTCGCACGAGTAATTTAAACGCTGATGAGTGGGGCAGATTAAGCAAAGTGAACGGGGTTTTAGATAGTGCCGCTCTTAGAATATTTGATCAACCGGGTATGACGATTAATGACATTTGGGCAAAGGCTCGCAAGATGAGAAGGGAATTTGAAGGCAAGGACATGATGATCATTATTGACTATCTGCAATTGATCGTCGGAAATCCAGTCCACAGAGGAAATAGAACAGCAGAAATCGGAGAAATTAGCCGTATGCTCAAGCAGATGGCAAGGGAATTGGACATTGCTGTCATAGCATTGAGTCAGCTTTCACGTGGAGTTGAACAACGCCAGGATAAGCGCCCTATGATGTCAGATATTCGAGAATCAGGGCAGATCGAGCAAGACGCTGATGTGATCGCCTTCCTTTATCGTGATGATTATTACGATAAAGAAACAGAGAATAAGAACATTATTGAAATCATTATTGCTAAACAGCGTAACGGTCCAGTCGGAACTGTGTCACTAGCGTTCGTCAAAGAATATAACCAATTCGTCAATTTGGAATATAGGCAATCGTCATGACGGTCAAAGATTGGTATAACGAGGCGATGACATTCAATTATTACGCCTTGATATTGCTGATCGAATTTCTTGTTTACGAAAAGGCAGTATTAAAATGGACGGACCAAGAAGAAAAACTATTCTTTTACTTACAACCAAAATTTAAAGAAAAGATGAATGAGCATTTAAAGAACTATCATACAAAAATTCAATTGGAGGAATCGGGCATATGAATCAAAAGAAGGTGCATCAATGACAAAGCGACTACTCATCTTTTATATCGTGTTCGGATCGGTTTCTGTTTTGGCTGTTATGAATATGAATTAAGGAGGCAATGAAAGACTTGAGATTACAAGACATTCCAAGTAAAATTATAGATATTAAGGCATTGCATTCAGGAAAAGAGTCAATTGTTTTAGTTTTATCTGATGGCGTAGCGAGATATGCGAGATTACCATCTCATGGTGAAACAAAAATCGTTACACATGACAATAAAGTAACTCGTGTAAACTTCAACGAAGGCGAGTTATTCAAATAAACCGTTCTACCGGAAAGCCGGGGGACACTGATCATGACAGCATAAGAGCTGTTTGGTTGGTGTCCTTTTTTTATTTTCAGAAAGGAGAAAACAAAATGAAAACGATGAGAGCTGCTTTTATCAAAGCGGGTTATAAATCTATGCCAACTAAAAGAACTGACGTTCTTAAGAACAAATGTACCCGAAATCGCGCGCAGGAGCTTTCAGAAGAAGAAATAAAAGCACTCATGGGTGTTTACCGCCCAACATATAAAAGAGGGCGTGGCGGGGCATTTAAAAGCAAATAAAAGGGGGTGGTATTTTGAAGGATTTAATCAAGGAATATAAAGTAGCGTTAGAAGAGACTAAAAGAAGTTTGGTAGCATCTACAGACGAAGGAGAAATGAAAACGTACCGCTCAATGATTTCCGACTTAGAGTATGCGATTGAGTGGATGGAAACAGAAAGGCAACCCAGCTCAAGACGTGGCATGTATCGCCGTTCCTATTATCAACGTACAATACTTGCAGATAATGGGTTTCTTGATGCTTTATCTAAAAAATACCACGTTCCCGAATCTGACCCGCATTCAGTATGCGAAAATGAACTAGATTTAATCGAGTATGCCATGTCAACACTGACGCAGAAGGAGAAAGAGATATTCATAACCGTTGTTGGTCATAATGTATCTTTTAGTAAATGCGCTGCACTTCACGGAGTAGCGAAAGGGACGATTCAAAAGAATATAGAGAGGGCAAGAAAAAAGATCGCTCTAAAGGTAGAGGAATTGAGATCGGGAGAAAGGAGATATGCTAATGTTGGGTGAACCGCCTGTAATTGATAAAAAAGAAACGAGAAAAAGAGTTGAAAGGATTCTCGACAATTATCGTTTGTATCTTCTTCAGGTTCCCGATGATATGCTGCCTAAAATAACGGCCGGATTTAGTATCGTCCCTCCAGCTGTGACGAACGCTTTTCATTCATCTACAGAGAGTACGGCCATAAAACGTATTGAGTGGGAGCAAAAACGAAATGCATATCTTGAGAGAGTGCAAAAGGCTGTCAATCGTCTTCCGTATAATGAGAGACAGATCATTATAAAACGTTACATGCAGCAAGAACCTGTTTTCGATTACCAGGTTTACAACGAGATCGGCATGAGTGAAAGATCATATACACGCTTGAAAGGAAAGACGTTCCTAGACTTGGCGTATGCGCTCAATGAAGTTGTATTTAAAGCACCTGTTTAGAGGTGTTTTTATTTTGGCGTTTTATTGGCGGAAAACTGGCGTGTTTTTGGCGTAATGTTGGCGGAGCATGACAGAAAAAAAGGTTGTAATATTGTATTATGCGATAAATTGATAGAGAGACATATATAAATGACGCACATAACTGAAAAGTGAACATAAACTGATAAAAAAATGGAATGTTCATTTATGGATAATAAATCTAAAAAAATACTAGGGTCATTTCTTTCTATGATAGGTACAATACAATCTGCTCTAGGTAGCACGCCTGATTTTCCATTAGATGAGGAACAAAGATATCAATTTGATATTATAGGTAATACTTTACAGGCTGTAGGGAGTGGTTTATCTGCGGACGGGCAAGAATCTGATTTTATGGGAGCTGTTGGGGATCAAATTCAGGCAACAGGAAACTCAACTGTTTTAGTTGGTTTGTTAATTTATAAGAAAGATAATCCTGATCTTGCAGAAAGGGTAGTAATTTCGGGGAATTGGCTGCAAGCGTTAGGGAGTTTTGTAGGTCTTGAGTTTAATGAAAATGAAAATATCAGTGTCTTAGAAAGTAATATAGGAGGAATCCTTCAAGGGATCGGAAACTCATTACAAGCTATCGGAGGAATTGAGACGTTACGCCCGAACGTCACCTCTTTTAAGGATGTTGGCACTCTTGGAAGTTGGATACAAGCAATTGGCAGTGTTATATCTTTTCTTGTGGAAGTAAGTGATGAATGAACTGAGAGCGGTTTTCGTGGTGGTTGCATAGAAAAGGGATGTAACAAGCGGTTAAGAGGGTGAAATGGTCAAGGGCCGCATTAGCTCATCTGCCAAGTGTAGAATGAGAATCCGGTTTTCGCACTGCGATTATCGTTTTTTAAGGGTTCGGGGTTAGCCCGGACGGTCACGTTGCTGATAAGGCCTTGCTACTAATTACTATGTAGGGTGAGTCCATCACAGCCTTATCATGGATAGCAAAGTGATTTGAAGCGTCTTCCTTTCAGGGGGGCGCTTTTTTATATGGAGGTGTTAGCAGTGGTAGAACTAACCGTGACATCTATGGAGCAACGTGTGCAAGAAATTCAAGAACCTTTCGAAGAGTCGTATTTTATTAAAACGATTAAACGCGTTCCTTATGTCGTTGTGAATGCTGAAATCAAACACAAGGACAACGTGATTAAATCAGAGTATACATTCTATGATGCCGAGGATATGTCTTTCAAGGAAGCACAAGAGCGCATAAAGGACATGCTGGTGAGTGGACTCACTGATTGATTTTGTGGAATAGATTACGGGAGGTAACAAGAATGGGAAAAGAGAAAAAACATACTGTCGAAGTCACAGTTGGTGAAAATCAACAGATCGAGAACTTATCTAAAGAAATTGAATGGCAGTCTAAAAAGATCATCAAGCGTGAACAAAAATTAACTGATGCGGTAGTAGCAATTACTCATTTGAAGTATTTGATTGAAAAGGTGCTCCCTTCTGATATAGAGACAAAAGGTGTCAAAAAGCCAACGATAAGTAAGAAATATGTTCCATACGAAGAACGCAGAATTATTGAACACGGTATCGAATATGCACCAATGGTTAAAGGATTAGGGAAGCCTATTTTAATGACAAAAGAAGAAGAGGAGAGCCTTGAACCTCAGACATTTGAAGAACCACCATTATTACAAATCACATTGAAAGATATGGATTCTATTCCCGAGGTAATCCATAAAGGTGAATCATTGGAATGGCTAATCAATATAGGTTTCAATTGGGAAACTTCTGGACCCGATGAATTTGGTTCTGCTTATATCAATCTACAAAATGCGGATGTGGGATGTAAGCATCCTGTTGAAAATCGAACGGAGTATAAACGAGGAAAAGCAATGAATGAGCTTCCAACTAAAGATGATTTAGTTTGGGATAAAGAACGAGGCGTTTATATTCTTCCGAAGAAAAAATAAGACTGACAGCACTGTTCAATAGGATGGTGCTTTTACTATTTGCTGTAAAACGTCCCTGTCTGTTTTCAATATCAAATGGCGGCTAACAAACAGGGGCGGCTTAGATCAAATAATAAAGGAGAGATTGGCGATGTCATTTACAAAACCAACAAGTTTGAGTCTTGGAAAGTCATCTGATGATGATGTGAAAGATAAAGAAGAGCGAGACTTTCAAAGAAACCTTCGTTTAGGGATATTAACACTAAATGAAGTGCGGGCTCATTATGGACTAAAGCCCATTGGAGAGATTGGCAATGTCATTTATAAAAGGAGGTAAGAGCAATGAAGCCTATTAAAGAAACGTCAGAAGGTCAGATCATGTGGGATAAAAAGAATCATAAAGTAGTGTTTATCCCGAGACATCAAATGAATGGATCAACACAAGAAGATGAAACACCTGTGATTGAAGAAACAGTACAGCGACATGAAGATGATCCGGCGCTTGATGAGCTTACGAAAGAGGAACTAATGAAGCTTGCTGCAGATCGAGGCATTGAAGTAAAGCCAGCAATGAACAAACCAACGATCATTGAATTGTTAAGCGCAGCTGATGAAGAGTGAGATACTGCATTCATGATGGATGCCGTAATCTCTTAGAGCCTGGCAGATATTATTGTGACGAGCACCGCAAGAAGAGGAAGCCGAAAGGAAAGAAACGTAATGCCTTTCAATCAGTCAACAAGTCTTTTTATAGATCGGATGCCTGGCAGTCTATGAGGCAGTTCATTTATGAGAGAGATAAAGGCAAATGTACAAAGTGTCATAAATTTGTCTTTGGAAAGTCTGCTCACGTTCACCATATTGAACCAATTTCAAAAAGTCCTGAATTGAAACTTGAGGAAACAAACCTCACTCTTCTTTGCAACAAGTGCCACGCAGAGGAAGAGAACAAAATGAGCAAAGCCCCCCCTTCAATCTTTGAAAAATACTTTGGCTAGGGGACAGGGTAGGGGGAGGCTTGCGTGTAAAAAGACAAAATTTTCGAGGGGGGGTAAGGGCTAAAAAATGGAAAAGGATGATAAAAAAGCACGGGCAGCGCAAACAAGAAAATTGAACAAAATTCGTAAAGATGAACATGAAAAAATCGTCGGTCTTTTAAAAGCAATTGGAACTTATTCAACATCCCTTACGCCTCTAATCGAAACTTATTTAGATGCTTATGTTGTTTATACAGTGATGTATGAAGAATGGCGTAATGACGGGTTTCAGGCCACAATCATGTATATAAATAAAGCTGGCCACGAAAACGAAATGAAGCACCCTTTAGCTCAACAGGTTGCCGACTGGAATAGTAAGATAAGTAAGCTCTTAGAGTTGCTAGGATTGACACCGAAGTTGCAAAAAATGGTCAACGGTTCTACACCAAAAAGCACTGACAAAATACAAGCATTTGCGCAGAAATGGGCTAAAAAATAGTGATTGAACCGGGCGTAAACTACGCTGATATATATGCAAAACAGGTGTTAAGCAACAAAAAAGAACATTGTAAGGCGGTCATCAAAGCCGTTGAGCGTTATTTGCGATGGAAAAAACGAAAAGATATTTGGCTAGATGTGGACGCTGCTAATAGAGCAATGGATTTCATTGAAACCTTCTGTAAACATTCAAAAGGTGAACTAGCTGGGAAGCCGTTAACATTGGAATTGTGGCAAAAATTTATATATACGAACATCTATGGATTTTATAAGAAAGATGAAAAAGGCCGTGAAGTCAGAGCGGTTAGAACTGCATATGTTCAAGTGCCGAGGAAAAACGGGAAAACGGTTTTAGCGAGTGGGTCGGGCACTTATGCATTATATGGTGATGGTGAACTTGGTGCCGAATGTTATACAGCTGCAACGGATTCAGATCAAGCCAATATCGCTGCGCAGCAAATAGCATCTACAATCATAAATAGCCCAGACCTAGATGAGGTCACTCAAATTTATAAAGGGCAAAAAGGAAAGATAAATGCGATTTGGTACCGTTTTTCAATTGATGGTGTGGAATATGCGAACTGCCTTGTTCCCTTATCCAAAAATACTAAAGGTCTTGATGGAAAGGGCCCTCATTTTGTTCTTTTAGACGAAGTACACGCCCAGGACAATGCGGACATGTATGACATTCTTAAATCAGGAATGGGATCACGCTTGCAACCACTCATGTTCATTATTTCTACAGCTGGAAAAGGGACAACGTCTGTAGGTTTGCAAATATATGAGTATGCTAAAAGTCTATTGAATTTAAGAAAAGATGAAGAAGATGACACTTCTTATTTCACTTTCATAACGGAACCCGACAAGGGTGATAAATGGGATGATCGCAAGGTTTGGAAGAAAGTAAATCCGAACTGGGGAGTAAGTGTCCAGCCTTCTTTCTTGGAGAGTGAATTTAAAAATGCTCAACAAAGTGCCGAGCGTAAAGATGAATTTTTAGCTAAATACTTAAACATTTTTGTGAGAAGCACAGGCGCTTATTTTGATAAAGATATTGTCGGAAAAATGATACTCGATGATAACGGGGAAATCATACGTGACATAGGGGATTATTCCGGGTCCGAGGTTGTCTTGGGTCTCGACTTGTCAAAAACAACTGATTTGACTTGTGTGTCAATTAATATACCAACACACGATGATTCCGGCCGTTCAAGACTTGTGGTCAAACAAATGTATTTTATTCCTGACCATAACATTGAAGGGCGTGAAAAGACTGAAAACATACCTTATCGGCAAATGGCCGAAAAAGGTTTTTTGACGTTTTGTCCTGGAAGGTCCATTGATTATGACATGGTCATTCGTTACATGATTGAATGTGCGCAAATGTATGATGTCATTCAAGTGAACTATGATCCGGCGCTATCTGAAAAAATCATTGAGTCGTTAGAGGCAGAGGGTTTTACATGTGTAGAAGTTAAACAATATGGAGCCGTTTTAAATAGCCCGCGGGATGATGCAGAAGTATTGATGTATGAAGAGAGAATTAAAACAGACAATCCACTATTTATTTATTGTATTGAGAACGTGGTGGCCGAAAAGAATTACCAGGGCTTAAAAAGGCCATCGAAGAAACAGAGCAAGAATAAGATTGACGGCTTTTCGGCTTTCCTTACAGCGCACAAAGAAACAATGATGATGATGGAAGATTACAGCAGCGATGAATATGAATCGATGCTAGATGAATTATACCGTTAGGGGGTGAATGCGTGGGAATTGTTCAACGAATTAAACAGCTTTTTTCATCAAAAAGGAGTGTTGATCTATTCAACAATTCTTTTTTTAATTTTGGGACATACGTGAATGATGACAACATCCTAAGTTCAAGTGATACTTATTATCTTTTGAAATTAATAAGCGATCAAGTTGCACTTGCAAATTTCATTGTAGAAGATGAGACAGGCAAAGACATATACACGGGACAGGCTGCAAAAGTTTTGAAACAGCTAAACAACCCGAATGACTATTTAACTTCTTATGAATTTAAAAAGCTGCTGGTTAATGTATATCTTCTTAGAGGTGAAGTGTTTCTTTTTCAAGAAGGATCGCAGCTGCACATCTTAGACAATGTTTATGCTGAAATGACGAATTACGGATATGAAAAATATTCGCTAGGTGGTCAAGGCATTCCAAGATACATGATTAGACATATAAAAAATATCGGTGTGAACCATTTGAAAGGTGTCGGCTTGCTTGATTTAGCACGAGAAACGCTAGAAGGAGTTATGAATGCTGAAAAGGCACTGACCGACAAATATAAAAAAGGTGGATTAATGACGTTTTTGCTCAAACTTGAGGCGCACTTATCACCTACGAATGGGAATCAAAATAAAACAGTCAAAAAGATTCTTGATCAACTCGAAGACATTAAGGATTCAGGAAAAACAAAACTCATTCCATTAGGTAAAGGTTATGAAATAGAAGCTCTTGAGTCTCCTGTGGATGATGAAAAAATCCTGAAATATCTTAGTATCTACAAAAAAGATTTGGGGAAATATTTTGGCCTTGATAAAGAGCTGCTAGATAAATTGGAAGAGAAAGATATGGAACAAGCTATGATGAAATTATTCACCAGCTGCTTGAAGCCAATTTTTAAAAACATTGAAGAGCATTTGACGGCTTTACTACTTGGAGAAGATAGCGGCTTGAAAATTAAATTCCGTCACGATTTACTGGATTTTGTAGGCATTAAAACAAAAACAGAGATCGCATACAACCTAGTTCGAACGATGATCGCCACGCCTGACGACGCCCGCAAAATGCTTGGATGGGACCCACTCAACACAGAAGAGTCCTCAAAACTTTATGTAAGTAAAGATTTGGTCGGTATTGATCGTCTTCATGAGGAAGCGGCAAACGCTTTGAAAGGTGGTGAGGATGATGGGTAAAGAAAAACGCACATTTTCAATAAAAGGGCTTGAGGTTCGAGAGTCCGGCGAAGAAGCAGCACCGTCCAAAATTGTTGGATATGGTGCTGTTTTTGATAGTCCGGCAGATATTGCAGGATGCTTCACGGAAATTATTTCACCAGGAGCATTTAAAAAGGCGCTTGATTCAAATTCAGACGTACGGGCCTTATTTAATCATAATTGGGATTGTGTTCTAGGCCGAGTGAAGAGCGGCACCCTGATGCTTGAGGAAGATGAGCGGGGCCTTAGATTTGAAGTGACACCACCTGAAACAACCTGGGTGGAAGACCTTAAAAAAAGCATGAAGCGTGGCGACATTGATCAATGCAGTTTTGGTTTTATAGTCACAAAAGACGAATGGAATTACGAAGTAGAGCCAGCAGTGAGAACAATCAAAGAAGTCGAGCTTTACGAAATTAGTGTTGTGTCTCTTCCTGCTTATGAAGATACAGAAGCCGCAGTAAGATCGGGAGACATTCTAAAGAAAGCAAAAGAAGAGCGTGAACATTCAAAAAAGAAACAAGCAATCATAAATAAAATACAGGAGGTTTTACTATAATGAACATCAAAAAAATCCTTGAAAATCGCAAAAAGCAAATTGAAAACAGAATGACGGAAATTCGTGAAACAATCGAAGGGGAAGGCGCTACGGATACTACTCTTGAAGAATTACAAAAAGAAGTTGATGAACTGGCTGAGGAGCTTGCTGAAATCAAAAAAGAGCTTGATAAGTCAGATGACAATAAAGATGGCGGGGCAGGCGACACCACCCAAACAAATGAAGAAGACCGCAGCGCAACACTTAAAGACAAAGAGCAGGAAAAACGTAATGCCCTTGCTGATTCTATTCTGTCTTCTCTTTCTTCAAGATCACGTGAACAAGCAAAAGAAGGAGAAGTAAGAAAGGGGTTTGCACAATTTGTAGCGGGTCAAATTTCTACTTCTGAAGCTAGAGCGATGGGTCTGAAAACAAACGGTAATGATATTTTTGTACCTGATGTCTTGGCATCTGAAATCTTAACGTATGCACAAGAAGAAAACCCATTAAGAAAACACGGTACAGTGTATAGAACAACAGGTACACAAGGTTTCCCAATCCTAGTTAAAAAGTCGAAAGTTAATCGACATAAGGACGAACGAGGAAAGAATGAGCCTATCCCTGAAACAGATATTTCTTTCGAAGAGTATGCACTTAATCCATCTGAAACGGATGCGCTAGTTCTTGTCACGAAAAAATTACTAGCACGCACTGATCTTCCTATTGAACAAGTTATCATCGACGACCTCAAAAAAGCCTATGTGGAGGAAGAGGCAAGTTTCTTCTTCAATGGTGCTGATAACCCAGGTTCATTGTTTGAAAAAGCGGTGAAATTCACAACTACAGAAACTGATCCTTATAATCGTTTTGTCAGATTAAAGAATACATTGCCGACAGCTATTTTAAAGCAGGCTAGATGGATGACAAACAGAGCGGGCTTAACCCTAATCGAAACATTAAAAGACAAAGAAGGCCGCCCGTTGCTGCGTGAAACAGGCATTGAAGGTAAATTTGGTGAAGCGGTTCTTAATTTCCCTGTGGAAGTTTCTGATTATGTCGATGGTGACAATCCTGAAATCCCACGTTTCTTCTTCGGTGACTTCTCAAAATTCCGTGTGCAAGATGTTATCGGATCAATGGAAGTGACAAAGTTGAATGAAAGATATTCAGATACAAACCATGTCGGTCTTAAAATTTGGAATCTGAATGACGGTCAATTGGTTCAGTCACCTCTTGAGCCTGCCATTTTCCACATGGAGTTGAACCCGGATGGCTCAACACCGACTGAATGATCAATTAAAAGAGCATTTACGGCTTGATGACGGGGAAGAAGATACTTCCCTGTCTTTTTATTTAACAGCTGCGACAAATTACGTCAGGAACGCCACAGGCGGCGAAGATGACTATTTGATTGTTCTTCTTGCTGGCATTCTGTTTGAGTATCGTGTTGAAAAGAACATTGATCAAGCATTAAATGCATTAACACCATTTATTATCCAAGCGGATATGACAAGGGGTGTAGAAGATGGCACATAATCCAGGAAAACGCCGCCATAAAATTCATATTCAACACAGCGTGCCTGGGCGGAATCCTGAAACAATGAAACCTGTTCAAGAATGGGTGACGCACCGGATGGCTTGGGCTGAAATTCTACAGCCGAAAGGAAATTGGGTCATCCAAGCAGCAGCACAAGGACAACAAAACACGGTCTTTTTCCGCATAAGACACAAAGAAACAACAGATAAAACGGGAACTATGCGTGTTCTTTTTGCGGGGAAAGCGTACAGAATTAAATCAATCATGCCTGATCTCCAATATAAGGAGTTAATGGTGATTGAATGTGTGGGGTGGGATCATGAGGATCACAGCACAAGCGGAGGGAATTGACGAGGCCATTCAACGGCTTCAAGAGGTTGGGGCGAATTTGAAAAAAGCACAACCGAAAGCCTTGAGAGCTGGCGCAAAAATTCTAGCAGAACAAATGAAAAAAGAAGTGAACGTTTCTGATATTGACCATGTTCATATTAGGGACGACATCAAGGTAAGGCAAACACCGAAAAAAGAACGTGTTTATGCTGATGCGGTTTCATATGATGTGGGACCTGGGAAAGAAACCGCCTGGCGTGCAAGATTCCACCATGAGGGCTATGTCGCAAAGAACGGGCGTTTTGTAAAGGGGAATCCCTTTGGAACACGGGCCTATAGAGTTAAAAAAGATGCGATCAATCAAGCCGTATTAAAGGAACTGCAAAAAGGAGCAACATAATCATGATTGATTTTGAGCCAATTGTGACGAAACATTTGCTAGATGATCCGGTCATTCAATCAATGACCGAAGGGAGAGTTTTCGCAGGAGACTTCCCACTTGAATTTAAAGCGGAATTCCCGCATATCTTGGTTGCTGAAATGGACAATGTAGATGTCGAATACACCGACAACAAGGCAACACATTCAGAGATAGACATACAAGTTAATATATGGATTCATGCGGAAGATAGCATAGCTGCTATACAGCAAGCCGTAGATCAAAAAATGAAAGCCCTGGGATGCAAAAGAATCACGGTTTCTTCTTTCAACGAAATAGAAAGAAGTGCTTTTAGAAGAGCTTTTTTATATAGAACAATTGTGAAACATTAAAGGAGGAAAAAGCATGTCAGTCATTGTAGGTTTAGAAAACCTTGTTTATGCCGATTTAACTGAAAACGGAAAGTCTTTTGAATATGGAGAGGTAAAACCCTTTGCGCCACTATGCGCAGCAAAAGTAGACACTAGCACAGACTCATCAACGGTTTATGCTGATAATGGTCCTATCATTGTGCTTTCATCTACAGGTGAAACAAAAGTGACAATTGAGACAACTGAAATCCCGCAGGATGTATTGGCCCACATTACCGGCCAAAAGATTGTAGATGGTGTAATTGCATGGAAACAAGACGCTATCCCGCCATATATTGCATTGGGCTTCACGGGAACGAAGGAAGACGGCAATGTTCGTCATGTGTGGTTAGTAAAAGGCCGTTTCTCGATCCCATCCACTGATTGGAAAACAAAAGAGGACAAGCCGGAAGCGCAAAAAGAAAGTATCGAAGGAACCTTTGTTCAGCGGAGTGATAAAGTCTTCAAAATCACAGGAGACAGCAGCGTAAAAGGTTATGAAAAATATCGTGAAAAATTCTTTGATGAGGTATTTGATATTACGCAGCTGGAAGAAACGAGCGGTGCTACTTCTTCTAAAGTAGATACAACTAAATCTAGTGGGGGTGCTGCTTAATGTCGAAGCCGTTAGAAATCACGCTGCGTATTGATCAAAATGATCAAACATTTTATCAAGAATTTGTGTCTTTAAAATATAAACGAAAGGCTCTTGAAATTGAACTGGATGCCAAAAAAGAAGATATTGACCCAGGGGATATTGAAGCACGCCAACTCAATTTAATTTGGGAAGTGTTCGGAAAACAGTTCACGAAAAAGCAGCTTGATGAAGGTTTAAACGCCATCGGTTTCCGTGATGTCCTATATGATATTATCGGGGTTGGCCTTTTAGGCTATCCATCCAGGGAAGAAATTGAGGCGAGAGAGTCGGAAAATGATTTGGGAAAGCTAGTGGAAAAGCTGATGAAAGAGCAAATGGAACAAAACTGATCACGCTTGAAAAAGCGTACGAGAATATTAAAACGCAATATTTGCAGCTAATGCGTCAAGGGTGGGTCCGTCCCTCAAATTGATGAGATGGATTACCCTTTTTATATTGAGCTTCTTGAGCACTTGCCAAAAATGGAAAGTGAAATCAAGGAAGAAGAAAGCAAACCGAAAGTCGTGCCTATAGATAAAGTGTTTTAAGGAGGGAGAGCATGGCAGCCAGTGAAGTGACAAATATGATTATGCGTTTAGGCTTTGACGATGGCGGGACATCTGCGGGCATTGAAAATATAGCAGAAAAAATGGCCCTTGTTAGAAGTAGCATGAAGGCTACTGCTTCCCAATTTGGACACTTTGGGGACGAGTCGGAAAAACTTAGACGCAAACAAGAAGACCTTTCACAGCTTTATGAATTACAAGGAAGCAAGATCGAGCAGTTAAAGAAAAAGTATGAAGTGTTAGCCAGGGAAAAAGGTGAAAATTCAAAAGAAGCCTTGCAGCTGGCGACTGTAATTAATAGAGAAGTGACCAACCATAATCAGCTTGAGCGTGCTCTTCGATCAACTACCTTACAAATAAATACACAAAATTCAGCTTGGACAAGAGCCGGAAACAGCTTGCAAGAATATGGTGAACGTCTTCAATCAACTGGAAACAAGATGTCAACAATCGGAAAAGTGGGTTTTGCCGCAATTACGGCACCTGTTAGCGCACTTGGCGTGATGGCTGTTAAATCTGCGGCCGATGTTGAAAAGGCACAAGGGAAGATTGCTGCTTCCCTCAACTTAACCAAGAAAGAAGCAGCCGAGGTGAACAAAGTCACAAGAGAAATGTGGCTATCTGGCTTCGGTGAGTCGATGGAGGAAGTAAATCAAGGTGTCATCGATACACGTAAAAACCTTCAAAACCTCAAAGGGGATCAGCTTGAATTAGCAACTAAAAGAGCTAATATTTTAAAAGATGTGTTTGAGTACGAGATCCCGGAAAGCACGAGAGCGGCCAAAGCACTCATGGATAATTACGGTGTGGACGTGGCGAAATCATTTGATTTTATCACGGTAGCCGCACAAAAAGGCGGGGACTATTCCAACGAGCTTCTTGATACGGTGAGCGAGTATTCATCTCAATTTAGTTCAGCGGGTATATCCATTGAAGGCATGTTTAACATCATGTTGCAAGGTGCTAAAAATGGCGCTTGGAACATGGATAAAGTTGGTGACGCAGTAAAAGAGTTTAATATTCGTGCGCAGGACGGTTCAAAAAGTACCGTTAACGCATTTAAAGATATTGGCCTTGATGCTGAAAAGATGGGTACGGCCATTGCAGAAGGTGGAGAAAAAGGACAAAAGGCATTCATGGCAACTGTTTCAGCGATTGCGGCCGTAAAAGACCCACTTGACAGGGATGCGGCTGGTGTCGCTCTTTTTGGTACCATGTGGGAGGATTTACGGGGGAAAGTCGTGACATCCTTAGACCCAACAAAAGACATGCTCGGGCAGGTGGAAGGCGCAACAGAAAAAGCAGGAAAAGCGATAAAGGATAATTTCAATGATCGTGCTGTTATGGCCTTCCGCAAATTGATGTCAAACCTTTTGCCGATTGGTGAAATTTTGCTAGAAAAAATCGAGCCGGCACTTGATAAGGCTGGCGATGCGGTTGATCGTTTCACAAAATGGTTTCTAGGCTTAACACCTTCAATGCAAAATACTATTGTAATTGCTGGTTTATTGGCTGCTGCTTTTCCTCCTGTTATCATTGCCCTGGGTTTGGTTGTTTCCAGCATAGGGACCGTTACGGGAGCATTAGGCAGGGGGGCGGTTGCGTTTGGTCGTTATCGGGCAGAGGCAGCACTTGCAAGAACTTCCACGTCACAACTTGCCGCCGCAAATACTGCCGCAGCTGCACAAATGAATATCAGTAATGCAGCAGTGACAAGGAACACAAGGGGCCTTCGTGGTTTACGTGGAGCTTCAGGCCTTGCAGGTACAGCGATGATGTCCTTTGGAGGTAAATGGGGCTCATTGTTAGGCGTTGCAACGATGTTCGCACCGGAGATCGCAAAAGGCGCACAATCTTTATTTAATTTCAGAGGAGGCGCACGAGTCGCTACGACTGCTACATCTAGTCTAGGTGCCGGCACAGCTCAAACAGCAGGAAGGTTTGCCGGATTTGGCGTAAAGGCGCTAGGTGTGGTTAAAAGTCTTGGGAATGTTGCCCGAGTTGCAAGGGTAGGTATGGCAGCATTCGGCGGCCCGGTCGGTTTAGCTGTGACGGGTGTGTCTTTATTAGCTGAAGGCGGTTATAAACTATATAAGCATTTAAAAGAAGAGCAAATACCCGCCCTTGAGGACTTCGGGGAAAAGGTATCTGAAAGTACCACGAAATCGGTCCTTGGTTATAAAAAATTAAATGATCAAGCAACCGCACAACTAAACCAACTGAACTGGTCAGGGCAAAAGGTGTCTAAAGAGACAGCCGATAACATCGTAAAAAATTTCAATACGATGGGTGATCAGATAAAACAAAGCATTGAAACGAAAGGGAATCAAAGTTTTGAATCACTTAGAAAATTCATGGCCAGCAGCAAAAGCCTTTCTCAAAAAGAACAGGAAGCCATTTTAAACAATGTTAAAAAGAAACAGAATGAGCAAGTAAAATCCGTGAGTGATGGCGAAGCGAAAATAAAAGCGATCTTAACCCAAGCGAGTTCAGAGAAAAGAAACCTTACTCAAAAAGAAAAAACAACGATCAATAATATTCAAAAGAGTATGATGACAACGGCCGTTAAAACAATGAGTAAAAGTGAAGTTGAACAAAAGGCCATAATGAGTAAATTACAAACCGAATCTAAAAGTATCACGGCGAGACAAGCAGCGGACACCATTAAAAACAGCATCAAAGCAAAAGAAGGCGCAGTGAAAGAGGCTGATGATAAATATAATAAAACGGTTGCTGCCGTTATCCGTGAACGTGATGAAACGGGTTCGATTTCTACGAAACAGGCAAACAAACTTATTAAAGAGGCGAAAAGACAGCGTGACGATTCTGTTTCAACAGCGAAGGACATGCATAAAAAAGTGGTCAAAGAAGCGAAAAAACAAGCAGGCGACCACGCTGATGAAATCAATACCGAAACCGGAGAAGTAAAAACCGGTTGGGAAAAAATGATGGATATTGTTAATAGTGCTTGGAACTGGATTCAAGGTCTCTTCGGTGGAGGAGATAAGAAAAAGAAAAAATCTAACCCACCAAAGTTAGGCACGGACGGCAAGGGAAAGTATTTAGAAAACCGAGCTTATGCAAAAGGCACGCCAGCAACAGGGCATCCAGGCGGGCTTGCTGTTACGAGTGAAAAGGGTCGCGAATTAATTCATGAGCCAGGAGTCGGAACCTATGTGTCAGGAAATTCCGGCCCAGAGCTGCGCTATTTAAGAAAAGGGTCATCCGTTCTTCCAAACAGAGAAACCGAACGTGTTTTAAAACGTCATGGGATGCCTGGATATGAAAATGGTGTAGGAGACTATTTTGATTGGATCATGAAAGGACCGAAATTCCTTTGGAATAAGGCTACTGAAAAATTCGGTTTGAATGATGGTTTACTTCCTTCGTGGTTCACGAATGTGAGCGGCAGCCCAGTAGAAGCCATTGCAAAACTTGCATTCAGTGGTGTTGATTCTCTCATAGGTTCCATTGGTTCTTTCTTTGGTGGCGGTAACGCTACTGAAAACGTGAAAAGATGGGTGGCTCAAGCCATTTCAATTGCGGGTATTTCTCCTTCTTTCGCAGGAGCTTTACAGACAATTGCGATGAAGGAATCAGGAGGAAACCCGACCGTCGTTAACAATTGGGATAGCAACGCAAAAGCGGGGCACCCGTCACAAGGGCTAATGCAGTTTATCCCTTCTACATTTGCAGCGCACGCAAAAAAGGGGTTCACAGATATAAGAAATCCTGTTCATCAAATACTAGCTGCGATAAATTATCTCAACAGTCGATACGGGGGGATCAACAGACACCCTGGTCTTGTGAATATGAGTAAAGGCGGGAAATATATTGGCTACGCAGCGGGCGGCGTTTCCCCAGGAGCAGGAGGCACCAAACTAGCTGCACTGAACGAAAGAGGATATGACGAACATATCATTACAACAGACCCGTCATATCGTGAAAGAAGCCTAGCAATTTGGGCCCGTGCTGGCGCTGAATTAGGTGTCAATCCACAGTCTGCACCAAGCGGGATGAATTTGGAGCCGATGACATCAAGACAAGATACAACAAACGCATTATTACAAGAACAAAACGAGCTTTTACGTGAAATTGTCAGCACTGGCGGTGTCATCAAGGTTGGCGAAAAAACATTTGCGAAAGTCATGAATAAAATCGGTATGAAGCAGCTTCAAGATAAAGCGGTATTGATGGGGGGATGGTGATGATTGAATTTGATCTTATTATTGACGGGGAGCGTTTAAATGATGTCTTCCCCAATGTCTTTCTAACGTCATTTGAACCCGAGGCACCATCATTCGATAGAAAAAACTTTACAAATTCGAGCCGCCACGGTATTCAGACACAAAGAAAGAGTCGTTTTACACGTTTGAAAGAAAGAAAAATACTTGTTGATCTTACAATAGACGCAGCAAACGCAGAGCATTTTTATTTAGTAAGATCAGAAGTATATGAATATCTTGGCAGGCCCGATCCATACGAAATCATATGCACGTTTCGACCTGAAAGGAAATGGCTTGTTGTGTGTGATGACGCATATACCATTGGTCAGGAGCAGGGGAAAACGGGTGGAACTTTTACAATCACGCTTACGGCCATTGAAGGGTGTTCACAGTCGGTGCATGATAGCCGATCACCACAGGAATTGCAAAGTGAGAGATTCATGGGAAGAAATTTTGAACGTTATAGAGAGCAGCCTTTTCGATTTAAAGAAAGGGCTTTTTCTGTTTATAACTATGGTGATGTGAGACTGTCACCTATTGATCATGAGTATACAGTCAATATGTTTTTGGCTGGAACAGACATAAAAATTGAGAACAAAACAACAGGCGAATTTATTACATTAGTAGGCACTCAATCAAAAAACAATTTGTTGAACGTGATAAAGCAGTATGTTTTTAAAGGTTCGCAAGCTGTGGAAAGAAGAGGTCGCTTTCCTGAACTCATGCCAGGTAAGAATGACTTTGTGATTACGGGTGCAACGTATATCGACATTGAATTTATTACTCATTTTTACTACAAAGGAGGGTAAGCATGAACCAACTATTTGTCCAGGATAAAGGAACAAAACAAGAATATGAAATAGTCGGCAGCAGCCCCCGCCTAACGGATGGAATTGATGGTAAAAAGACAATGGAATTACAGATTGAAGCGGGCTTTACTGATCCTATATCTTTTGAGGCATTGGTCGGGAGAAACCTTCTAATTGTAGATGAAAGGGTACACAAGCGGCAAAAATACGTTATCCGAAATTTTTCAAAAACTCAAGATGGTGATGTACTGTCTAAAAGTGTTTCAGCTACTCATATTTATGCTTTTTTGCTATCAAAAAACAGAGTAGATGAGGTTATTCAAGGTGAATTAACACTTGAAAAGGCGTTTGCTCATGCCTTGAAAGGGAGTAAATTCACGTTCAAAATTATGGATGATGCGAAAGATATCAAACCTGTCAAAAATGAAGGGTTTGGCGATGCATTTTCTATTGAACTGATAGACACGATTATTTCAAATTATAAAATTGAACTTGATGTCAATAATTACGAGATTTATATACACAAGAAAATAGGAAAGAAAATCAATAAAACGCTTGATACTAGAGCGAATATAAACGGTCTTACTGTCACTATTTCGGAAGACAATACGGCCACACGGGGCAGAGGCTTCGGCAAGCAAAAAGAAGAAAAAGACACGATAAGTGAAAGTGCTATGGGTTATGAGAGCAAAACAGGTACGTGGTCTTATGACGATGCTTTGAAAGCTGATTTTACGAATAAGCCTGGCGCCACTTTTACTTTTTCTTTCACTGGGACCGGATTCCGATTTGTTACCTTAACTTCAAAATTAGGTGGCAAATGGGAATTTAAGATTGATGACGATAAGACGAAAATGATCAGCGTTTATAAAGATCAATCACCTAAAAAAGAAACGATAGAAGTCATTAGAGGTCTTGAGCATAAAAAACATAAAGTCATTGCTACATTCAAAGGAAAAGACAGCAAAAACCCCAATACAAAAGGGAAGAAGACAGCGGCACCGATCATGTATTTATTGAGAGACAACGTCATTGAAACCTATCGTGAATATAAAAATGAAAATGAAAAATATGTATTTGAGCCGGTCCTTTTCGTTCATCCAAACGAGAAGGATTTTTTAATTGACGGACAGCCTACATGGGCCGAACCAATTAAAGATGATGCCGTTACAAAGGCAGAAGATATGAACACTCTTTTGAAAGAAAAAATCAATCCATTCCCGGAAGTGACCGTGGCAATTGATTTTGAGGAATTTGAAATTGAAGAGCTAAAAGGGTTAGAGGATGAACTCAACAAGGGTGACACGCTGCATGTTATAGCTGATACACCTGAACATGGTATCACGTTTGAAGATGATGTAAGAGCCGTCAGCATGACTTATAACCCGTTAGACTCGACCGAGAAACCCGATGTGACTTTTACCAATGTTCAGAAGGATATGTTTGATTTGCAGCTTGAAGACAGGCGAAGAATCAGAAACCAAGAGCGCTATATCAAGGAACAAAAAAATAGTTTATTGGCTCAAATTCAAGCAGCAAAAAGCGAATTGTCCGATCTAATTGAAAAAGGAAAAACAGGTAGACCGCAAAATGCGGGTTTTAGTTTGACCTTTAAAGGTGGATCGTGGGGTTCTTCTGCTGGTGATGTGTATATAGACGGTAACGATTTAATCTTTGAAACACCTGAAAATTATGAAATGGTCTATTCAACTGTGGACGGCTCGGCACTGCTTAAACAAAATGGTATCACGCCTTCAATAGACTATGAAGACAATGAAACCGATACATTTATCATTTCCTTTTTTCAGAGTGGAAAAAAAATAAAGCCGGATCAAGTCCCCGATACTTCTAAAATATCGGTTGGTATTGTCGGCTATTCATAAGAAGGTGATCACATGTTTAATTTGAAGAAACAGCACACGCCTAGCCCGCATTCAAAATTAATACAAGAGCTGAATGACAATGCCCGCACCACTGAAAATGCTTTGAATGAATTGAATAGAGCAGATGAGAGGCACCAACAAAGCGAGACGGCCCACAAAGCCGAGCATATTACCCATCGTGGGAAAAGCGTTGGTCACTGGCTTAATAGTTTATGGGCTAGATTGATTAACTTAATTGTGAATCACGACGGTAACGACGTGAAAGAGGTCGTGGATGGTCGGGTTGCAATAGATGCCACCATTCATCCAACCTTAAACGACCGACTTGAATATGACTTTGATAGGTTGGAGCAGAAAGTGAATGACATGCTTTCTATTGTGTCTTTGCAGCCGTTTTTAAACAAATACGGCAACTTCACAAAGGCATTACAAGCAGCACTAGAATTATCAAAGGATCGTCCCATTTGGCTTTATATTCCCCCTGGAGGCTATACCCTGCGGGAACGGGTGAGGATTTATAAAAACACTCATATCACTTTACAGGCAGGGGCAACAATCAAGCGTGGCTTTGTAGGATCAATGTTTGTAAATGGTGATTCAAATGAGAGTTTCACCGGATATAACGGACATGGAAACTTGATCATTGACGGTCAAGGCGCTATCGACAGCATGGGGCATGAAATCAAAGAGCAGTGTTCTATTTTCGGCTTTGCTCACGCATCCGGCATTATCATGCGAGATATTACCTTGAGAAATGTTTGTGGCGGACACGCCCTTGACTGTGCCGGAAATGAAAACGTGCTGATTGACAATGTAACATTCGAAGGGTTTGCGGACTATGTAGGAGACAGATGGTTTTCCGCAGCGGTTCAAGTTGATTTGATGCGTTCAGCTAGCAATTTTGGCGCTTTTGGTTCCTATGATCATACTCCAACACGTAATCTTACTATGCAGAATTGCACGGTTAGAAAATCAGCAGAGCTTGGGGGCTATCCTAGAGCGATTGATTCACATACAAGCACTGACGGCGTCCTATACTCGGGCATAAGGTTTATTAACAATAAGGTCTATGACTGTACAGAATGGGCGGTGTCGGGAAACAAATGGCAGGACGTGTTCATTGATGGAAATACATTCGAAAATTGTTCCGGCGGCGTTAGAACGTTATTGCCGAGCGTCAGCACTGTCTATACGCTAGACAAAAACGGCAATCCCACTGGGAGAGTAAACAAGACAAAGCGTCACACAATCACAAACAACAAATTTAAAAACATGTCGGTCGATCATGCGATTCAGGTTTATGGCCGCAAAGGGTATCAAACCATTGACGAAGTGGTTATTAAGACCAATCAAATTGACGGTACAACAAGGCACGGTATTCATGTATCAGATGTGAAACATTTTGTTATTGATGATAACAACCTAGAAAATGTCGGGCATCATGGAATTTTAGTCACACGCAGCACCCGGGGAAAAGTTCACCACAACACAGGACGAGAAATTCAAGGAAACGGCGTCCGGATCGAGGAAGGAAGTTGCGATTTTGTTTCCGTGGATGATAACACGCTAGAAGAGATCGGTTTCTCGGGTATATCTGTCTCGGGGGAATCGGAATATGTACAGGTGGATAAAAACTTCATCTTGAACGCTGGCAAGCGGGGGGATGAATACGACTTTATTTTATTTATGGATGGTGTGAAAAATAGCGCCGTTCGTAATAACACAGCAACAGGGAAAACAGGTCGACACGGTTTGTATTTAACAAGCAAATGTTCATCCATTCAACACTATGGAAACCGACTAAAAGGCGCCGGAAAAGTATCAGCATTAAACGATAATAGCGTTGATCCAATTCGGACAGTTGAAAATATTACTTGATTTGAGGGGGGATATCATGACGAATCAACTTTTTAAAACTGGCGTGCTGCCTTTCGTGGTTGACGCTTATGATCAAAGCGTGTACGATTCAAAAATTGTTTTCTCAACCCAGGACATAGGCACAGCAAAACTGGTCTTTCAATTGCGTAAAGATGGCGTGCCTTTGCCTCTTTCAGCGGTTGACGGAAAACTCGTACTTTTATTTAGTAATGGATCCAAGAATGTTCGGAATATCACTCTTATAGATAAAGTAGAGGGAATAGCCGAATACGTCTTAGACAATAACGAAATCAAGCTATACGGCAAGGTCCAAGCGACATTAAATTTGTATTACCGTAACGGACAAGCCTTGTCCATTCACGAATTTACATTTGATATTCAACGCAATTTAATTGACCAGGACATTGCCCCGGCAGCGGAATTTTATATTGATGATTTTCAATCGCTAAAAAAGCAAATTGAGCGCTTGGCGGCAGAGCTTGAAGCGGATATAAAAAAGCGAACTGACGATATGCAAGGAAACATTGATAAGATCACTAAAGAGCTTCAAGAGCAGCTTGAACACTTGAAAGAAAAACTAGGTGATCTCGAAGCACTTGAAACAAAAGAAGGCGCAAAAACTAAAGTAGCCGAAGCGCTTGCAGCTGCTAAAAAATATACGGAGGATTATGCGGAGACGCCCGCAGGGGCTCAAGAGAAAGCTGATGCAGCTGTGCAAAAGTCAAAGGAATTTGTATCAGGTTTCCAGCAGAAAAAAATCACGGCTGATACAGGAACGCCGTTGATTCTTAATAAAGACACGTCCGTCAGTATTTTGGATGCCGTGATTGATAACGGTCTAGGGATGGGCTCTTTTTACGCAATAGCAAAATCAAAAGATTTACCTAACAACCGTTCTTTCAGAGGTTTTTTCCATATGACAGATGTATCATTCGACGGGAAAGCTACATTCGGTTGGGTATACGCTACAGATTACCACAACAATGTTTATACTAACTATCTCAACAATAGCGTATGGAGTGGGTGGAAACGTGTAATGATGGAAGCCGAGGCACAAGAATCGAAGGTACAAATAGCCGAGTTGTATTATCTAAACGCAGTAGGAGGTGACACATGATGATTGACTGGTTTAGACGAATCAAGGATTTTTATGACGAAGAGCTGTGGACAAAGGAAATGGTATATAACACAGTTGCAGCGGGGAGAATCACACCCGAACAATATGAGGAAATCACAGGTGAGCCATACGAGGTATAGGCTTATTTTTTATGCTTATGGCGGAAGTAGGTGAGATTGTTGGAAATGGATATGACACAGTATTTAATGACACAGGGACCGTTTGCGGTTCTTTTTTGTTGGGTGCTGTTTTATGTATTGAACACGACAAAAGAGCGTGAGAACAAGCTCAACGAGCAAATAGACGCACAAAACGACGTACTGGCAAAGTTTAGCGAGAAGTATGACGTCGTCATTGAAAAACTCGACAGGATTGAAAGAAACCAAAAATAACTGAAATGGGGAATTGAATATGACAAATTTCGACAAAGGCACAGTGATCCGCACGGTGCTTCTTTTTATGGCATTAATCAACCAAGGACTTATCATGTTTGGCAAGCCAATCTTGCCGATCAGCGAGGATCAAGTCACTTCGTTGGCTGAGACATTGTACCTTGTTAGCTCAATGATCTTCACAACCGTAACAACCCTTGTCGCATGGTTCAAAAACAACTATGTGACTGACAAAGGCAAGTTGCAAAAAGAAGTTTTAAAACAAAAAGGATTAACGAAGTAGAGTGGTGCACTAGTGAAGTGAACCACTAAAATTAGATACGGGTTTTCATATCGACAATTACGGTTTATTCATGGTTCAAATTTCAACTTTTAATACAGAGAGGCTTCATGTAATTGAGTCAGAAAGTCAGTAAGCTCTATAGTTAATATAAAGTAAATATATGGTGATTAATTCTCTTTTTCCACAACTTATTCATTTGTAAAATTAAGGATGAATGATATAAACAGGAGGGAATTAATTTGAAAAGAGTAAAAGTTCTATTATTTATGGTTTTGTTTGCAGCTTCAATTACACAACCTAATTTAGTTAAGGCAGAAGCACACAATCCGGTAGTCATGGTACACGGGATTGGAGGATCACCTGCCAGCTTTTTTTCAATAAAAAATTACTTAATCAATCAAGGTTGGGATGAAAATGCTCTATTTGCTATAGACTTTTCTGATAAACTTGGAAGAAATTCAAATAACGGACCACAGTTATCAAGGTTTGTTCAATCAGTGCTTTCAAAAACAAGAACCAAAAAAATAGACATCGTAGCGCATAGTATGGGCGGTGCGAACACGCTTTATTATATTAAAAAATTAGATGGTGGAAATAAAATTTCAAATGTAATTACAGTAGGTGGCGCAAATAGGCTAGTTTCATCTAAAGCACTACCTGGAACGGATCGTAGCCAAAAAATATTATATACTTCTATATATAGTAAATCTGATCGTATCGTATTCAACAGTTTATCTAGATTAATAGGTGCAAAAAATATAGAGGTTCAAGGAATTGGACATCTTGGTTTATTAAGAAATAATTTAATCAATGAATATATAAAAGAAGGGTTAGAAGGGAAAGGACAAAACACTAACGATTGGTAAAAATAACATTTGAGATTTTTAGAGAAGAGCTACCATTTTGGGGCTCTTTTTTTGTTGGGAAATTTAATTAAGGAGTAGATGAACATGGTGAAAATCATTAAGAGTTTTATTCCAAAGAGTAACCGCAACAGACCAGGCAACTATATGAAACCTTTATATATTACGGTTCATAACACAGCCAACACAGCAAAAGGAGCAGATGCAGCGAGTCACGCAGCTTTCGTAAAACGATCTAGTACAGGTGTAAGCTGGCACTACACGGTGGATGAAAATTGTATCTATCAGCATTTGCCTTTGAACGAAAACGGCTGGCATGCAGGAGATGGCCGGGGAACCGGCAATATGAAATCAATTGGAATTGAAATTTGTGAAAATGCAGACGGCAATTTTGAGAAGGCGGTCGAAAATGCTCAATGGTTGATTCGCCAATTGATGACGGATCAAGACATTCCATTGTCAAACGTTGTACCGCATAAGCATTGGAGCGGGAAAGAATGTCCCCGCAAGCTGCTTAATCGCTGGGACAGCTTCAAAGCCGGGATCGCAGTTGCAAACACAAATAAAAAGCCGTCTGCAAAACCAACAAAAGCAACACCATCCAAAACAGCAGCTTCCAAGCCTGCTAAAAAGTCATATAACTTGCCTAATGGCATTTTAAAAGTTACAAAGCCTCTTACAAAGGGGGCAGGCGTAAAAGCTGTACAACAAGCTCTAGCGGCACTCTATTTCTATCCTGACAAAGGTGCAAAAAACAATGGTATTGACGGCTACTATGGTGCGAAAACAGCGGATGCGGTCAAACGGTTCCAATTGATGCATGGCCTTGTGGCTGATGGCATTTATGGTCCAAAGACTAAAGCTGCGTTAGAAAAGCTATTAAAATAAAAATCTGTAGACTTATGTCTATAAAAAATGAAAGTGCATAAAACAAACCCCTGTCCTTAATGGATAGGGGTTTTTTATTGTTTATTTTGAATCAAATTGAACCTTTAAACCATTCATCATGTCGGATTCATAAAACGATTGTAAAAGTTCATCTACATTTATACTTTTATCTTTCTTGCCTAGATATTGTTTGATGATATTTTCATATTCTTCTTTAGTGTTTCCTTCAATATCTGAAAGGTTTAATTCCTCACCGAAGTGATTGATGAAGGTAGTCTTTCCAATTTCACTGGCTTGTTTATTTCCGAAATCACAGAAAGCGCCACTAAGCGTAATCAGAAATAATTCATCTTCACTATCTAAATTATTTTTCTTCTGAAATTCAACGAATTTATTATCTGCCATAGTATACGTCCTTTCACAATTATAATATTAAAGCGTCACCAACAATAATGATATATTCTACAACATGCCCTACACCTTGTGCTACCCCAGCGTCTATATGTTTTTTCAATTCCGCATAAACAAGTTCATTAGCTCTTTTAGCTGCTCTTTTAGGCGTATCCACAATATGTTCTATTTGTTTGATAATCTTGTTTACATTTTGTACTGTAGCTTTCACTGCCTTCTTACCAAACATACTAGAAAGCATCCATTGAGCAAAATCATTGTTTGCAAGCCCTCTAAGGACTTTGATTGCTGTTTTAATTCCAGCACTTTTAGGACCATTTGTGGAAGCTAGTGGTTCGTCATTTCGATTAATAGTGTCAATTGCTTGAAGTAAAATCTTTTGTTGCTTCAACGGCACATTTCTAATAGCAAGTTCCTTTTGTAGCTCTGTAGGATTGTAAGTTACAACTAACTCATCCTTCTTTGAGGTGGATTCTGCCGCATATGTAGCTGTTGTTGGGATGAATACAACAGAAGCTAACAGGACTAGCATAATTCTAACGAGAAAATTTTTCATAGGTATACGCCCTCTCTAATTCATTTTTCAATAGCGAGAATATCATAAAAGAGAGTATATTTTACATAAAATTCAAAAAAAGTTATAAATCCTTACATAAACTGTTCTAATTAAATTGTTTTGTGACTAATTGCATGTTTGTATATTTAAAAGATTTGCGGTTTCTTTTCGGTGTGGAATTATTCAGAAAATGATAATATATGTCATTGTAGGGAATAGCAAGAAAGGGGATGGTAGGAGTGGAGAAAATTCTTTCTTCTCAAGTTGGTATATTGATAAATGATTGGTATAGATTTATCAGGACATTCAGCGTGCCAGATGCAGAGATTTTAAAAGAACAGGTTGAAAGAGAAATAGAGAACATGGAAGAAGATCAAGATTTACTGCTATATTATCAATTAATGGAGTTTAGACACCGACTCATGCTTGAGAGTCTTGAGCCTATCGAAATGAATCAACAACGCCCCACTTTATCCAATTTACTCAAAGAAATAGAGAACAAACAACCCCATGTCAAAGGAACGCTTGACTACTATTCAAACTTCTTTAGAGGTATGCACGAATTCCATCAAAAAAATTATGTCGCTGCTATAAATTTTTACAAGGCTGCTGAAGAACATTTAAAGAATGTTCCCGATGATATAGAAAGAGCCGAATTTCATTATAAACTGGCTGATGCTTATTATCGCATTGATCAACATTTCGTATCATTAAACCATTTGGAAAAAGCAAAAGAAATGTATTCAACAAGCGAGTTTTACAAAGCGAAAGTAGTCGGTTGTAATATCAAATTTGGAGCGAATATGTATGACTTATACCGTTTAGATGAGGCAGAATCTTATTATCGGGAAGCCTTGAGCTTGGCTCAAGAGCTTAATGAGGAAACAGCCCAACGGATTATAGGTGTAATACATCATAATTTAGGTTTAGTGAAAAAAAGAGCCGGAGAAATTGAAACCGCAGAAAATGAATTTCTAAATTCAATTCAAATAAAAGACCACGCTGATACCATTGCAGGAATTAGAACACTTTATATGTTGTCCTGGGTATTCTACGAACAAGATAAAAAAGATAGAGGAAACCAATATTTTACCATCGGCTTAAATAGGGCAAACTTTGCAGACGATCAAGAATATATAGCTAAATTAAAAATCATTTATGCGCTTTTTGAAGAATATAATGAATCAGAGGTAAATGAAAGCCTCAGTTATTTAGAAAGCAAAAGTTTGTGGCAAGATTTAGCGGAGTTATCAGAAAAACTTGCAGATTATCATTATCAAAAAGGGAATTTTGAATTGAATAGAGAATATCTAAAAAAGACCATTAAAGCTCAAAAACAAATACTAAAAATGGTGGAGGCGTTATGATGAAAAAGTTATTTATCAGTTTAACAATTTTTTCTGTGTTATTCGCTGCCGGTTGGTCACTTGATAAAATCATTACTTCTAACACTTATCATGTAACAGAAAAGGCAATTACAATTTAAAAAGCCCTTTTAAGGGGGCTTTTTTTATTTGAATATCTTTTTCATTAGCTTGCCGGTTGTTTTCCCCGCAGCACGTCGCATGATTCGTTTTCCGATAGTTCCCTTTTGAACGGCATTGACGTCACCCAGGTATTTTGATGTTTTATAAAGGATCGATCTTATTTTATTTATGTTCATGTATTTCACTTCCTTCATTAGTTTATATTTATGTGGGCGCACCCACAAAACACCCACAAACATATGACGGCTTATTATTTTATATGACATAAACCAAATATAAACCGCAGGAATCACGCTAACAAGGGAACGTATGTTTTCGTGTGATTCCCAAAAATAATTAAGTTTGAGATGGAAGGTTCAATCGGTTAATATAAAATCCCCTTGTCACAATTATGACAAGGGGATTTTATATTTAAATTATATGCACATATAAAGAACGTAATTGTATAGCTTAAAGATTCGATAATTTAATATATCTCTCAATATATGAGATGAAATTATTGTAAGTAAACTAAAAAAATAGTAAAATTATAGTGCCTACTATGAAAGATAGTAGAAATCAATGTTTAATACAGTCAAGAAGTAGATTGTTCTGCCATGCAGACAAATTCTTCTCTGGTTTCAATTTATGGAATATCAACGTTGATAATCCATAAATCAACCAGTCTGTTAATAGGTGTATCAAGAATAAAGTTCTCATCAATGGATGATTACCTCCTAGCATGCACTCAATAACATTGTAACATAATTGTTCATTTTCCCCTGGTGAGCTACAAATAACAATGGCCAATAATTGTAGTTGTCTATGGCCGATGTGCAGGAAGAACTAATACAGAGACCAGGTCTGCAGTTCTTCCCGCTCTGATATGAGGTGTAAGAATGTGTGATGAAAAAAAATATAGAGTTAAAAATTATATTCATTTCGACAATAGAAAAAAGTTCCGAAGTGTAAAAGACTATGTGACAAACCCTAACAAGGTGGCCTTACATAGTTTTTTACCGTTTATTCAGTTTACTGTAAGATCTGAAAAATATATTGATATAAAAATAGACAAAAAGAATGGAAGACCTATTAAAGAGAAATTGAGAAATATCATGTATGCAGGCCACTTGGATAATTTTATTTATAAGTATTATGCAGATGAATTTTTAAATAAGAAATATAATGCATGGTGTGAGCATTATGAAATAGATGATTGTTCTATTGCATATCGTAACAATAAAAAGGGTAAATCTAATATTGATTCAGCAGCTGAAGTTATTAATGATATTGTTTGTTTTCAAGAAGCATATATATTTGTAAGGGACTTCAAGGAATTTTTTGATAGAATAGACCACAGGTTGTTAAAAGAACATCTCAAAACAGTTTTAAATGTTGAATCTCTTTCAAAAGATTGGTTTAACATTTATAAATCAGTTACTAAGTATGGGTATTATTATAAAGCACAATTAAAAGAGCAATTTGGTACCGATAAACAATTACGTCAAGAGAAGAGATTTAGTTATTTTAATCAGTTGAAAGACTTTAGAGAATTTCAGCGTGAAACCCCTTGCCATAAAAATGAACAAACCTTTGGCATTCCTCAAGGAACAGCAATCAGTGCAGTATTTGCCAATGTATATGCTATTGAATTTGATTCAGGAATGAAGGTTATAGCTAATAAGTTTGAAGGCAGATATAGGAGATATTCAGATGATTTTATCTTAATTATTCCGAAAAAAAGTATAAATCTATTCGTTAAAGATTCTCAAGTTCAGCAAATAGAATCTGAAGTGAAAAAACTAGCTCAAGAAAATAAAATAATTATTCAAAATGATAAAACTAAACTCTTAGAATTTAAAAATGGAGTGATTAGAAATGTGGATTCGGGAAAAATCGATAGTTTGGATTATTTAGGATTTATTTTTGATGGGAAAACCGTAACAATGAGAGGGAAAAGTCCTTATAAATTTTATAGAAAAGCTTATAAATTAATAGGAAGAGCTGTAAAAATTAAAGAGAAAAAGAAATTAAAGAAGTACCCTTATAGAAAAAGAATATATGGTTTATATACAGATCTGGGAATATCAAGTGGGGACTTTGGGAATTTTATTACATATGGAATAAGAGCTCAACAAAAATTTGATCTAATTAGTCCTCTTACAGATAATAGAATATTAAAGCAAATTAAACATCGCAAAAAGAACATTGAAAAAAAACTTGGATACCGGCTTCATACACGATTCAATAGCAATTGAATTTTAAATTTTATATAGATGTAATCAATTTTTGTATTTGAGCAGGAATTAATGTATGGAAAAATATTATTTTTTAATTGTAGATGAGAAACGCTTTAACAAGTTTGCTATGTATATTTAAATATTAAGCGGTAAAATTTCATTAGAGTACGCAGATAAGTTCGTGGAAAGTTCACTCGATAAAATCAATATTGAAAAAGGCGAACCACTAAAGTTCGCCTTTTGCTTACTCTCTTTAACTAATCAGTTATTTCACTGCAGTGAATGTATTTGTTTTCGATTGGTCATTGACCTTCCCATACGTCAGCTGACGCCAGATAAATTCCATCGGTCCAGACTTAAACCGCTTTAACCATAACGTACTGAAAAGGATAAGGAAGGCATACATGCCAATAGCCATGAAGAACGTGCCAGCCGGTGAAAGATGATCGGCAAGTCCAGCTCCGTACTTGAGAAATAGCATTGTGCCAATAATGGAGTGAAGCAAATAACAGGACAGGGACATTCGTCCGACTTTGGTGAACACCATTAAAGCACCTCGCAGCTGAGGAATGTGCAGAAACAGCATCGCAAGTGAACTCATATAAAACATACTGCCAGTCAATCCCCCATTTTGCTCAAGTGCAGAGACAATGTTCATCCATGGCGTATGTTCAAAAGGGGTGACCGCTGTCATAATCGTACTGGCTAGTGTGATAAGAAAAACAATTGTACAAATCATCCAAATACGATTCCAAATCGCTTTTTTCGTCTCCATGTTTTTGAAAAACGACATTTTCACAAAATACACACCAAGTAAAAACATGAAGAACATGGAATAGACGGTGGAAAATGAGCTCGAAGCCATCGTGAACATATCCGTCCACCGGTCACCTATCGATGCTAAATAAGTCAGACTGTTGTGACTGGTCAATTCAAAATCGGCAAAATCCGGCTTGCCTGATGATCCTGTACTGATGGTGGTGAGCAGCATGGTGAAAAGAGGCGTGAGCAATTGAATCACAAAGAGCGTGATGAGCCAGTACTGGATGGTTTTGGCTGTGCGTTTGTAAAAGAAAAGCAGTAAAAAGCCCGCGATAGCATAATAGGTTAAAATATCTCCAATCCATACAAACGTGACATGCAGAAGACCGATCCCTAAGAGAATGGTTAATCTGCGAGCAAACAACTTGTTCGGGCTGTCCACCTTTTGAGCGGCTCGATCCATAAATATCATAAAACCAACCCCGAATAGAAAAGAAAATAACGTAATGAATTTCCCCGAGGCAAACCAATTCACAATGTGGTGAAAACCATCATTAGACTCCATCTCAAATCCCTTGACCGAATCCACAATCAAAAAATAGTTGACCAAAATAATCCCCATTAAGGCGAATCCTCGTACGATGTCCAAGAAATGTACCCGTTCTTTGAGACTCATTGGTTGTCCGTGTTCTACCTTGTTTACATTCATATCTATGCTCCTTTTCGTGTATTGGATCTAAAGATAAATCCTTCAATGAATCAATATAAAGGTCAATTCTTAATCATTTATGAAGATCCAATTTTTTGAAAATAAATGTGACAACTTGATGGCAATTGATCATATTCATAAACACTTAAGATTTATGGTGTATCTTTTCACAGAGCTAGATGATATATAGTAATAACATATAAGAATGAACATCATGAAGGATGAGGTGATTGAGACATGACCCATCGAATATTAGTTGTAGAGGATGATCAGGAGATCGGTGATCTTTTGCAGGAATCTCTGACACGTGCAGGGTATGAGGTGCTGAGAGCCATGAATGGCAAGCAGGCATTGTATGTTGTAGATGATTCGCTTGATTTGGTGATTTTGGATGTTATGATGCCAGGTATCTCTGGGATCGAAACGTGCCAGCAAATAAGAGCCACCTCAAATGTGCCAATTTTATTTTTGACCGCCAGATCTAGTACATGGGATAAAACCGAAGGATTACTCGCTGGCGGAGATGATTATATGACAAAACCTTTTTCAGAAGAGGAGCTTCACGCTAGGGTCATGGCACAATTGCGCAGATATACCATCTATCAGGAAAAAAAGGAACAGGAAGAAACCTATTTAGTTGGCGGTAGCCTGAAGGTGAGTGAAGAATTTAATGAAGTGTGGAAAAGTGGGCAGCAAATCAAGTTATCTGATTTAGAATATCGGATATTAAAACTGCTCATGAACAAACGAAACAAAATATTTTCTGCTCAAAATATTTATGAAAGCGTGTGGGGCCAGCCTTATTTTTATTGTTCAAACAATACGGTCATGGTGCATATCCGAAAGCTGCGTGCCAAAATTGAAGATGACCCGGCTCGTCCCGTGTATATCAAAACAGAATGGGGGAGAGGATACCGGTTTGGCACATCGTAAATATACGCTGACCAAAAAGCTGTCACTGCTCATTTTGGTCGCTGCTATCGTAAGTGGTGTTGTCTTTTTGACACTGCAAAAGATCACCGATCACCTGATCGAAGGATATTTGAGTTCAGATGAGTATGATCAGGCAGAGTCAGCCAGATACATTCAAACCTTCAGCCGCTACGTTTCAGAACATGAGCTGACTTCAACGGATCGAAAAGCATTCGGTGAGTGGGTGAAAAAAGAAGATTATATTAATCTCACTGTTTACAAGGATGAAGTGCTTCAATATGACTCGATTTACTCTGCCGCTGACGAATCGGCCTATGGGAAAGAAAAGGTGACCGACTACGCAAAGCGTCATTCTTACCCGGTTCAATTTAGCGATGGAGAAGGTAGGGTTATGGTAGACGGGTTTTACTCCTCTCGATATCACGATCTCGCCTTTACACTAGAACTGCTTGGTGCAACACTCATTTTTCTCCTGATTGTGCTTGTTGGCATTCGCCGAAGCCTACGTTACTTGCAAACGATCCGTGAAGAGATTCATATTCTTGAAGGCGGTGAGCTCGATTATGAGATGACAGTGAAAGGGCATGATGAGTTGGCCATGATTGCAAAGAGCATTGAGGATTTAAGAACAGCCTTTTTGGACAAGCTTCAGGCCATTGATGAGCTGCAGGAAGAGAGCCGCAGTTTAGTGACCGAAATGTCGCATGATATGAGGACCCCGCTGACATCACTCATCATGAATTTGGAATTTGCGAAAAAAGAGGGGGCTCTAGCGGATAACCGCAAGGAGCAATATATAGCGAGTGCGTATGGAAGAGCCCTGCAATTAAAGAATCTGTCTGACAATCTATTTGCCTATTTCCTGCTAGATAAAGAGCACGAGTCAGAGCTTGAAACCGTTGCAGTGAAAGAAGTGATTTATGATCTTCTATCAGATCAGGTCGCCCTGCTGCATCAGGAGAATTTCACGGTCCATATTGTAGGCGAAATGCTGGATAGCTATATGAACGTAAACGTCGAGGAACTTGGCAGAGTGTTTGATAATGTGATGTCAAATTTACGTAAATACGCAGATCCTGAAAAGGACATTCAGATCACTTTTTTATCCGACCTAGATGTCTTTGAAATCCATGTGAGCAATGCGATAAAAAAGACAGACATCATCCCGGAAAGCAATGGACTCGGGGGACGAAGCATCAAGCGGATGATGTCCCGAATGCATGGACAGTTTGAAAGTGTAGAAAAACGCGATACCTACTACATCGTGCTGCGATTTTGGAATACCAAAATGTAGAGAGCAAAAACAACATCATGGAATGGGGAAACAATCTGATGAAACGATTCAACAATTTCCAAAAGGTACCTGATCTTCTGCAAGCCCTTCTGAATATCTGCCTGTTCTTTCTAGCGATTGCGCTAAGCGTACTCTTAATTAGTGAAACATGGTACATCGTGCAATTCGTCTATAAAACATTGTTTAACAAAGGAGAAAGCTATTATGGAATGCTTGGCGAGCTGCTGATCTTCTTTATGTATTTTGAGTTTATTGCCTTAATTATTAAATACTTTAAATCCAACTTTCATTTTCCGCTACGTTATTTTATTTATATTGGCATCACAGCTGTCATCCGTTTGATTATCATTGATCATGAACAGGCCGTATCGACATTCTGGTGGGCACTGGCCATTCTTGCGATGACTTGTGCACTCTTTATCGCGAGCAAAAGAGATACTGCTCATGAGCATGAGGAAGTGAAGTGAGGAAGAAGAAGGACGAGTGGTCAACACCCGTCTTTTTTGTGTTTAAATGAACAGTTTTTGAATATGTGTTGATTAATGAACAATGATTGAAAGATTGACAATTGATGATGATGGATCTAGAAAATATAATGTAAATAGACAGGTGTTCATAAATGAATAGATGTATAGAGAAAGTATTCTGTCCAAAGCAGTTAACGGATTCACAAGTTCTTATGTTATGCTCTAGAAAAAGAGAAACCATTCTTTTCCTAGACATTGATTGTCATCATTCTATCTATAGGGGTCGATCGTATGCGAAGTATTCAAAGTTTGTTTGTTGAATGGTTACTTGTACTTACAAAGAAGAAACTAAATGTTGAGGGGTATTTAGAAGAACGAAGAATGGCGAATCAATTACCTTATGTGCTGCCTGAGAAGTTGAAAAAGAAATATCACATCACCAAAAGCAGCATGTTTTCAGTCGATACGTACATGTTGAAATCAGATGTGCAGCCAGATGATCATCAGGTGCTATTTTTACATGGAGGAGGCTATATTGAGCAGCCGCTCGTATGGCATTGGCGTTTCTTGGATCGATTGACGAAGCAATTAAATAGTACGGTGTATGTGCCAGTTTATCCTAAAGCACCGAATCATCAGTATATGGATGCAATCGAGAGTGTTCTCCCAGTTTACCAAGCTCTTTTAGAAAAAGGAACACCAGAAAAAATCGTCATCATGGGTGATTCTGCTGGCGGCGGTTTATCGTTGGCCTTTGCTCAATACTTAGCAAAAAAAGGTCTTCCGCAGCCTGGAAACTTGATTCTATTATCACCATGGCTTGATGTGACATTAAGTAATCCTGATATCGCTAAAATGGTTCCAAAAGAGCCAATGCTCAACCTAGATTTACTAATTGAATCGGGCAAAGCCTATGCAGGTGATACAGATGAAACACATCATTTGATCAGTCCAATCTATGGAGAAATCAAATCGTTAGGACGAATTTCTGTTTTTATTGGCACTCATGAATTCTTTCTCCCAGAGCCCGGAAATTCAAAGAGATGGCAGACAAGCAGGGTGTTCCCATCAACTATATCGAATACCCAAAAATGAATCACGTCTTTCCTGTCTTCCCTATTCCCGAAGCGAACCAAGCGTTAAAACAAATTGTCGCTATTATTGAGAGTAAGACGTTCCCTTTGAGGGATATGACAAAATAGGATGCGAACATGAGGATGGCCAGCAATGCTCTAGCCATTCTCGTGTCTAATTGGAGGATCAAAAGTTAATTATGAACGAAACAGAACCGTTCTCATTTACAAGTATGCAGGAAGTAGCTCCTGTAGCTATTCCAGAAAGACAGTTCATTCAATCACATGACGGCATACGTCTTGCTTATTATCCGTTTTTATCAGAAACAAACACGCAGACCAATGTGATCATCATTCATGGTGGAGGCGCTCACAGCTTGGCTGGTTATGAGCATATCGCCTATACATTGCAACATGATTTTCACGTGAATGTGTTTTTGCTGGATTTGAGAGGCCACGGATATTCTGAAGGAAAGAAGGGGGATACACCCAAAGTCACTGACGTGTGGCAAGATATTTCGCAAGTTGTGGATGTCATCAAACAGCAGCACGAAGGAGCACTTTATCTTTGTGGTCATTCCTCTGGAGCTGGATTGCTGCTTCAATATCTATCTTGGGATGAAAAAAGAAAAGTAGACGGTTACTTTTTTATTGCTCCTGAATTTGGCTACAAATCTGACACAGCGAAGTCTAATCAAGTCCCTTTTGCCACAGTTCAAGTTTGGAAATTCGTGCTATCTGCGATGACAAAAGGAAGGCTGATGGGGCATTCAGAAGCTGTACGATTTCACTACCCAGCATGGGTGATTGCACAAGATCCACTTCTTTTAACAGGCATCACCATCAATATGTCTCTTGCCTTAACGCCATCTGCACCTCAAAAACAATTTGCAAGGCTGGACCAGCCTTATGGCATGTTTGTTGGAAGCGAGGATGAGTTATACGACGTAGACAAATTTCATCCATATCTGGCGCTTCCAAATCAGCAGGTGAAAAATCAATCTGTTTACCAAGTGATAGAAAACCATACTCATTTGTCCATTTTACTAGAATCGGGAAAAAAGATTGGGCGTACCATCCAAATGTGGAAAAGTTCCAATTAACCTGAACAACTAGTCAACACTCTACCTTTTTCTTAAAAATTTACATTGACACCATCCTTTTCTATGATAAAATCATAGTGTGATAATGAGAATCGTTATCAAATGATATGACTACATATAGAATGGATAGGTGAGGTACATGTTCAAAAAATCTTTTTGGTCGCTATTAGTTGTGCTCTCCATCGTATTACTTGCGGCTTGTGGCAGTAATAGCAGTGAAGGCAAGTCAGATAGTAATGAGAAAACAAGAACCGTTGAAAGCGCTATCGGTTCAACTGAAATTAAAGGATCGCCTAAACGTGTGGTGACGTTGTATCAAGGAGCAACAGATGCAGCCGTCGCTATGGGCATTAAACCAGTGGGTGTTGTAGAATCTTGGCTTGAAGCACCTACGTATAAATATTTAAGAGATGATTTAAAGGGTGTCAAAATTGTTGGGCAGGAAACACAACCAAACTTAGAAGAAATTGAAAAGCTGAAGCCAGATTTGATCATTGCATCAAAAATCCGTCACGAGCAAATTTTTGATCAGCTGAAAGAAATCGCTCCAACTGTTGCAACAGAAACAGTGTTCACTTTTAAAGACACAGTGAATTTAATGGGTGAAGCGTTAAACAAGCAAGACAAATCAAAAGAATTGCTGACGAAGTGGGATGACCGTGTCGCTGACTTCAAAGAAAAAGCAAAGAAAGACATTAAAAACTGGCCAATGAGTGTGTCTGTGGTGAACTTCCGTGCAGATCATGCAAGAATCTATCAAACTGGGTTTGCAGGTTCAATTTTAACAGAGCTAGGCTTTGAAGGTCCTAAAAATGTCAAAGATAAAAAGCAAGATATCATTACACTTACAGACAAAGAGAGCATTCCACAAATGGATGCAGATGTGATCTATTACTTCATGGATGATCAGGATAAAGCAGTTGAAAAAGCATATAAAGAGTGGACAAGTCATCCTTTATGGAAGCAGCTTGATGCAGTGAAAGCGAAACAAGTGCATAAAGTTGATGAAATCACTTGGAACATGGCTGGCGGTATCACCGCTGCAAACATGATGCTTGATGATATTTATGATCGTCTAGGGCTTGATAAATAAGTGTAGCAGAGGAGAAAATGTGAAAAACCATTTTCTCCTTTTTCCATAACAGATTGAAAGCGGGAATCAGATGAGAAGTTTATTAAAAAAGGATTCGAGCAAGGCACTGCTATTTGCTGGATTCATCGTGTTGATGTTGGTCTTTTTTATGCTCAGTATTTCTCTTGGGCAAACCTCAATTTCCCTCAAAGCCACCATCCATGCGTTTCTTCAGTTTGATGAGTCAGATCCAAACAGTGTGATTGTCATGACATCCAGATTATCAAGAGCTTTAATTGCGACGGTTGTTGGATCAAGTCTAGCGATTTCAGGTGCACTCATGCAGGCATTGACGAGAAATCCGCTGGCTGCACCAGATCTTTTAGGTATTAATGCAGGTGGACTCTTTTTTATTGTGATTTCGATTGTTTTCTTTTCTACCGAGTCGTTAACAGGTTATATGTGGACGGCCTTTTTAGGCGCTGCCATTGCAGGTATGCTCGTCTTTCTTCTAGGCTCCATTGGAAGAGACGGACTGACACCGGTCAAAATTGTACTCGCAGGTGCTGCGATATCTGCTCTGTTTGCGTCCTTTACTCAAGGACTTTTAATCGTGAATGAACAGTCCATTCAAAGCATCCTGTTCTGGATGGCTGGTTCAGTGTCAGGAAGAAGTATAGATATGCTTCTGCCTGTGCTGCCTTATATTCTTGGGGCGACTGTGGTGGCGCTGCTTCTTGGCCGCTCGATCAATGTCCTTTTATCGGGTGATGATATTGCGAAAGGGCTTGGTCAGCGTACGTTGCTTTTGAAGATGACGATGGGGGTACTTGTCGTCTTTTTAGCAGGAGGTTCAGTCGCTGTCGCAGGATCCATTGGATTTGTTGGTTTTCTTGTGCCGCATATTGTGAAAAAGCTTGTTGGACCTGACCACCGCTGGGTACTGCCGTATTGTGCCGTTGTAGGGGCGTCGCTTTTACTTGTCGCAGATCTTGCCGCTCGTTTTCTGATCATGCCGCAGGAAGTACCGATTGGTGTCATGACGGCAATTGCAGGAGCGCCTCTATTTGTTTATCTCGTGCGCAAGGGGTTGAAGACAGGTGGCTAAAACATATACAGTGCGTTCAAAGGGCGGGCGCATTTCATTTCAATTTTCAAAGCGGACGTTTTTGATTTTACTATTATTGACAGGCGTTGCCTTTGGTTTATTTATTCTGAGCCTTTGTATGGGCAGCCGCTTTATTCCGCCTGCTGATGTGCTGCTGCATATCTTCGGACAAGGCGAGGGAAATACGTTTGTATTAAATACGTTGAGGATTCCAAGGACCCTGCTTGCGGTTTTAGTGGGAGCGGCACTTGCGGTATCGGGGCTTATTTTACAAGGTCTCATTCGAAATCCGCTTGCATCGCCTGACATCATAGGAATTACGAGCGGTGCGTCGTTTGGCGCCATTATGTTCATCGTCTTTTGGATGGGTACTGTGCCTATTGCTTATCAGTCGTTGTGGGCCATTGCAGGCGCTTTTGCGGTATCATGCCTGATTTATTTGCTTTCATGGAAAAAAGGCGTCAAGCCAATCACGCTCGTCTTGATGGGGATTGGGATTTCCGCCATTATGAAGGCGTGTGTGACGTTTACTCTTGTGCTCAGCGATACGATGACCACGACCAAGTCATACATCTGGCTGACGGGCAGTTTATATGGTTCTACAATGAAGGACGTCATCGCAATGCTTCCTTGGGTATTGATTATTTTACCGATTGTCATGGTGCTGGCAAGAACGATGAATGTGAAGGAGCTTGGAGATGATCTTGCAACAGGTCTCGGTGTCAAGGTTCAGGCGAAGCGGTTATTCTTTCTACTGATGAGTGTGACATTAGCCGGTATTGCCGTTGCATTCGCAGGTGGTATTGAATTTGTTGGACTGATGGCGCCACATGTAGCAAGGATGATCATCGGTCGTTCCTTTATTGCGCTTGTTCCAGCATCTGCGCTTGTTGGAAGTATTCTCGTGATGCTGGCAGACTTAGTTGCGAGAACGGCTTTTCTCCCGTTAGATGTCCCGGCAGGTGTTTTTACGGCGGCAATTGGTGCACCGTTCTTTATTTATTTGTTATATCAACAACGAAATCGTTAAACGAAAGATGGGGGTTTTGATATGAAGCCAGAGTGGGTTGAGAGAGAATTACTTGATTTCGGGGTACACATCACAAATGGACCAATGACATCTGATCGCACACTTGCTGCGCTTTTTTCAGAAGCATCTATCAGACGTTTATTAGAAGCTGAAAAGGAAGCGATGCATGCACCGAATATAGCAGTGGCGGCGTCCATGTTTTCAAAACGCTATGCCTATTTAGCTGTTAGTTCTACTTTGTACTTGATGACAATGTATGATGCTGTCTACCGGTTTTCACCAGAGGCGTGTGTCTTTAGAGAAGATCGTAAAATTGAGCTAGATGAAACGCTCTGTTCATTTGTTCAGTTAGAAGGAGATCGTCATGAGTGGAGAGAACAGGTCGTCCGCACGCTATTTACGCAGTGTGTCACACCTCTTTTAGATGTATTGAAACGTACTTCAAGACTTCCGTATTCGATTTTATGGGAAAATGTAGCGGTACGTATCAATTCTCTTTACCGTAGCATGATGCGAGAAACGGAAGAGCCTAAAATGAAAGAGCGCGTACGGGAGGATTATTTGTTTCTGAAGAAGGCGTCGGGTGATCTTTTCGGAGTGAATCAAAATCCTTTTCAGCACAGCTTAAATTTAGATGAAAGTTTGCTAGACACATCAAATCGAAAGACTTGCTGTATGTATTATAAGCTTGAGAAAAAATCAGAGAGCCTTGATTATTGTCTCGTCTGTCCGCTTGAAAAAAAGAGAGGCACTGCTTGTTCATAGCAGTGCCTCTCTTTTTTATTCCCAAATATCGCTTACCCATTCAGGGTGATCAATAAAAGGATTGCGATTGTGCTGGTACGTTTGATAGATGATTTCGTTACGATTCCGTTCGATTTGATCGACTGGATCTTGCTTGTGCCATTTCAATAGGACAGACATTTTGCCGTGAAGAGGGGCGCTTCCATTATTCACTTTGTTGTTCAATTCTAAATCTGGGAAACGATCATCGCCTTCATATCGGACAGCCATATAAAAGAGCATTCTTGCTACATCTCCTTTCACCCGGCTATGAGGTTCAAATGAGTCGCTGTCGTAGAAGTTGCCCGGCGCTCCCTTGTATTCATTTCCGCCTATATCAAAATCTAAATTTCCTCGTGTGCTATTCGTTTGTACGTCTGTTGCCCGAAGGTGATGGAGATCTGTACCAGGTCCCTGGCTCGTCCCAAAATTGCCGTGAGATTTAGCCCACACATGCTCCCGGTTCCACTGTCCCACGTTTCCTCCATTTGCTTGCTTTGACCTGGAGATACCGCTATAGAGCAAAAGCACATTGTTTGGATTTTTTGGATCTTCATCCGTTTTCTTTAATGCATCCCAAACCTGGCTGTAGGATAGCTGCGTATGATCATCAATAATATCGTGTAATGCTTTCTTAAGAGCAGGCCCAGATTTGCCAGCAGCAGATTGGTAATAGGAATCCATTTGACTTGAAGCGGTTGTTTTCGCATGTTGAGCAGATGTTTCGGTTTGTAGCTGTAACGGGGAAAAGGTGATGGTTTGACTCGGTTCATTCAGAGTAAAGCCTTGAGCATTTGCAGCGGGAGGCAGCGGAGCGGCAAATGTACCGAAAATCATGATTCCGGCGGCCACAGTTCCAAATAAAGATCTTTTCATTCTATTTCCTCCTTCATAGGGAATGTATACTCTTTAGTTCTATCATATTGCCATAAAGAAATAAATGGATTTATCGTAAATTTTATGTAACCAATTCGTAAGAAAAGAGATTGCTATTTTATCAGCATTGCTGTATAAGTGGGCATATAAGGATGGACACAGCAAGGGAGAGGATGGATAACGTGAAAGAACTGCATACACCTTCTAGAACCATTATGACACCAGGACCTGTCGAAGTAGATCCGAGAGTCCTTCGGGTGATGAGTACACCAATTCTTGGTCAATTTGACCCTGCATTTACAGAGATCATGAATGAAACGATGACCTTATTACGATCACTTTTTCAAACAGAAAATGAATGGGCTTATCCAATTGATGGGACGTCCCGCTCAGGACTTGAAGCTGTGCTTGCCAGTGTGATCGAGCCCGGAGATGTGATGCTCGTTCCGGTCTTTGGACGCTTCGGTCATTTGCTGATTGAAATTGGACAGCGCTATGGTGCTGAGGTACATATAATGGAATGTGAATGGGGAACGGTTTTTAAGCAAGACGACATCATCGCAGAGATGCATCAAGTCAAGCCGAAAATTGTTGCGATGGTTCATGGTGAAACATCTACCGGAAGAATACAGCCGCTTGAGAAAATTGGTGAAGCATGTCGAGCGCTTGATGCGCTTTTTATTGTAGACGCTGTGGCGACAATTGGTGGTGTCGAGGTCAAGGTAGACGAATGGAAAATCGATGCGGCAATTGGGGGCTCGCAGAAATGCTTGTCTGTTCCATCAGGGATGTCACCGATCACATATAATGAACGAGTGGCAGACGTCGTACAATCGAGAAAGAAAGTAGAAAAAGGGATTGCAACACAGGACGAACTGCAAAAACAGGTAGACATTTCTCCAATCAAAAGCAATTACTTTGATCTAAGCCAGCTGCAAGATTATTGGAGCCCGAGGCGCTTAAATCATCATACAGAAGCGACAACGATGCTTTATGCACTGAGAGAAGGGGTTCGACTTGTGCTAGAAGAAGGTCTGGAGGAACGTTTTCAACGCCACTTGTTTCATGAAAAGGCTTTAATGGCAGGACTTGAAGCGATGGGGCTTGAATTATTTGGTGATCCAGACTGCAAAATGCCGGTCGTGACGTGTATCGTCATTCCAAATGATATCGACGGAGAAGCGGTCCGGGCTGATCTTCTTCATCATTTTGGAATTGAAATTGCGAGTTCATTTGGGCCTCTTGCAGGACGGATATGGAGAATTGGCTCAATGGGCTATAGCTGCCGAAAGGAAAATATTCTATTTGTTTTAGCAGGCCTTGAAGCCATCTTGATGAAGTATGGAGCAGCTATCAATTGTGGCGCTGGGTTACAGGCGGCTCTTTCCATCTATGAACAAGCTGAATAAAAAAGGGATTCTCAAAATACTCGCCACCAGCGGGTATTTTTTATTTGGGAAAAAACGCTGTTTTTTGAAAAACTAGACTTATAGAGAGCGATATCGCTATACTGAAGAAGTTCTTATCATTTTTGTCATCATTTTCATTTATTTTGAAGAAAGAGGTTTTAATATGAAAAAAATGGGCAGATTGTACATTTTGATGCTCAATATTTTTATTGCCATGCTTGGATTTGGTCTGATCGTTCCTGTCATGCCAAGTTATATTGAAGCCTTTGGCGCAACTGGGAAAACACTTGGTTTCCTCGTTGCTGCAACTGGCCTCACACAATTTGCTTTATCACCCGTCGCTGGAGCGCTGACTGATCGATTTGGACGCAGAAAATTGATTATTGCCGGGATTGCTGGCTTTACGATTGCCCAGTTTATTTTTGCATTTGCGGATCAGCTTTGGATGCTGTTTGTGTCTCGGTTTTTTGGTGGTGCTGCCGGAGCTTTACTCATGCCCGCCATGTTTGCATACATCGCTGATATCACAAGTGAGAAGGATCGAGGGAAAGGAATGGGGCTATTTAGTGCAGCAATGACGTTAGGCTTTGTCATTGGACCAGGCGTAGGCGGCTATTTGGTTGAGTTTGGGATTGCTTTTCCTTTCCTCATCGCTGGTTCCTTTGCAGCCCTGTCGACGCTGTTGTCTTTCTTGTTCTTACCTGAAACTTTAACAAAGGAAAAGCAGGAAGAAGCACGATTGAATAAAGAGCTTCATTTCAATCCTTTTACGCAGATGATTCAGGCTTTAAAAACACCATACGGTTTTTTGTTTATCTTGGCCTTTGTTTTGAATTTCGGAATCATTCATTTTGAATCGATCTTTGGCTTATATGTGGACCAAAAACATGGCTTTACACCGAAGGATATTGCATTTGTCATTACGGTAGCTGGACTTGCGGGTGTCATCGTTCAAGGTGCTTTAGTGAATACCTTTGTGAAACGATTTGGCGAAATGCGTGTCGTCCGTTATGCCCTTTTAGCTGCGGCGTTTATGCTGATCGCCTGCCGCTTTGCCCCTTCCTTTTGGCTAATTTTTACGGGTTCCATTTTATTTTTATCAGCCACCTCGTTTGTTCGTCCAGCTCTCAATACATTACTATCTAAAATGGCAGGGAATCAGCAGGGGGTAGCAGGCGGCCTCAATACCTCCTTTATGAGCCTTGCGAATATCGTCGGGCCAAGTCTTGCGGGTATTTTATTTGATGTGAATATTGAGCTGCCATTTATGTTTGGAACGCTGGTGCTTTGTATGAGTTTCATTGCTTCTATTTTATGGGCGAAAAAAGCGCAGCAACATTCCCCTGCCGTATTGTAAAGGCAGCATAGAAAAAACCGATCAGCACAAATGGATCGGTTTTTTTCGTCATCGCTCATACTTCACGACTGGTGATTTTTCTTTATGCAACGCATGAATCAATGCATCGTCCACATGCAAATGCTCCTTCACTAATTGAGGAGGGGTTAAGGCCATCCATTGGTTCAATGAAATATCAGCAAATCGATCGCTTTTAAACATTTCTAGAAACCAAAGGCTCATTTGCCCAATATTTTGTATGTAATGCCCCATTCCGAAAGGAACATAACCAACATCACCTGCTCTGTAATTAAAGGTGCGAGCTGTCCCGCCTGCTCCAAAAACCGTCATTTTGGCTGTACCGGTTAAATAGTATTGCCACTCATCATTATTCGGGTGCCAGTGCATTTCTCTCATCCCGCCAGGTTTTACCTCCACAAGTGCAGCAGCAATGGTTTTAGATACTGGAAAATTGCGTGAGTCGACGATTCGCACGGTTCCCCCAGAGGTCACGATTGGTTTTTGACGAAGGAGCTGGTGGGTAAATGGCGGTTTGATGCCGCCGTATGGATCAGAGACGGTTTGGCTTTCAATGGATGCCGGTGAAGAGCCTTGAAACATATAGCGCTGTTTATGTGGAATGCGGTCAAACAGCTTGATTGGCACGCCGAAATTAGCAGAAAGAATGTCTTTTGGTGTATGAGCAAACCAGTCTGTGATGGTGAACGTATCAAATTCAGAAAAAGCACCATCATCAAACACAAGGAGAAACTCACAGCCATCCTCAAGACCTTGAATGGAGTGCGGAATACCGGGCGGGAAATACCACAAGTCTCCTTCTTCTACATCAGCGATCATATTCCGTCCTTCTGCATCTACAGATGTGATCCGGGCTTTGCCTAAAATCATATATGCCCATTCCGCCTGCTTATGCCAATGAAGCTCACGAACACCTCCGCGCGTAAGCCGCATGTTCACACCAGCAATCGTTGTTGAAACAGGCAGCTCTCGCTCGGTAATTTCCCTCGACCAGCCGCCATGATTCAAGTGCATATGTGTATCAGAATATGAAAATTTTAAATTAGGAATCGTCCCCGCATCCGTTTTAGGGGGAACGAACATATCTGGGTTCTCCATATCGCGCAGAACGTCTCGCGGGCCTAAATCGGTTGCGCCGGCCCCATCGTCTCGAATCGGTTGCGGGATGTGACGAATCTCATCATCCATTTGACACCACTCCTTGTCATTCACATTTCTCCTCCAAAATATATGAGGCGTAAGAAAAAAAGATTCAATTGGAATCGGATGAAAGGTGCTTTTGAATACGCAAAGCTAATCGCAAGCGCAATGTTGCGTCAGGATCTTTTAGGCTGATCTGGAGCAGTTCTTCACATTTCTCCAGTCGATATATCACGGTGTTGCGATGAACAGATAAACGTTTGGCTGTTTCTGAAATATGGCAATGTGTTTCGACATAAACAGATAAGGTGTGGAGAAGATTTGGATCGACTTGTGATTGTTCATATAATGGGTGGAGGTATCGCTCATAGAATGTTGTTAAATCTTTTGGTGGGATGAGCTTCAGTAAATCTGACACATCTTTTGCTTGATAGAACTGAATATATTCAGCTCGTAATGAGAGCTGGCCTGATTGCAGAGCATGGGCAGCTTCACTGAATCCTTTTGGCAGATCGGTGATGAGATAACCGCTTAAGCTTACACCAAAGGAAATGGTGGCATTCACATGCTGTTTAATAAGGATCTGCATTTGTTTTAAAAAAGAGCAGATCGATTTGTTCATTGCCTGCCACCCGCCAGTCTCTTCTATAAGGAAGATGCCGATATCTCCTTTGACAAAAAGAAAGGCGGGAAATGGACAGTGCGAAAGGGTGCTTTCAAGTAAAGCAAACACATCATCTACAAGGGTTTGCTGCTTAAGGAAACAACAGAAATGACTGCTCTGATCAAGTTGACAGACGATACATAGATAGGGAATCGTTGTGTTTAATCCAAACATGCGTGCCAGACAGGCAACATCTTGCTCTGAGGAAATCGTCCCCTCCATCCATTTGCGAAACCATTCATTTTTGGCTCGCTCTGTCGATTGCTTGATGGCATGTTGTTTGATGCGTGAAATGGACATGGCATTTACAGCTTGTTCAATTATCAAATGCAACCCCATGTCGTCTTGGGGATGAATGAAGGCGGGAACGACTAAATAATCATAAGCTTGTTCGTTTATATAGATAGGAAAAACAGAAACGCTTTCTTTTGAATGAACCATAGAAAAATAATGCTGCTGCGTACTGTGAAACAAGCGGAGCATTTGTATCCAATCTGGATTTGTCATACCTTGGGGTGAGGTGAAAAGAATACGTCCATACTGATTGATCAAATAGACAGGCTGATGAATTCTTTGGGCCACTTTTTGCAATGCTTCAACATAATGATCGACAATGTTCATATCCACTCATTCTCCTTTTTTTAGAGCTGAAGCCTTTGGTGAAGATGAATAAAAAAATGGACAATCGCTGTCAAAGTCTCTGATATCAATTTTATGTTATCAGCTCCATTCAATTTAGATAGAAAGTTGTGATGTAATATCACAAAAAAGATGGCAGGGCAAAATCACGTCACATCAGTCATCTTCATTCAGAAAAATGGGTAAATATGATATGTTGTAGACAGAAGAATTTCTTTCAGAAAGATGGGTATCCCAAGAACAAAGACTTTCAATGGGAAAATCCGTTTAGACAAGCAAGTGGCAAGAGGTGAGATAGATGATTTATATCGGATTAACTGGCTGGGGAGATCATGACAGTCTGTACCCGCCGAGAATCGGCAGCTCTCAAAAGCTGTTTCACTACGCATCAACGTTTCCGATTGTGGAACTGGATGCAAGCTTTTATGCTGTTCAGCCTGAGCGGAACCATGAAAAATGGATAAAAGATACGCCAGACGCCTTTCAATTTGTTGTGAAAGCATATCAAGGAATGACCGGGCATCAAAGAGGCGAGATCCCGTTTGCTTCAAAGGAAGAAATGTTTGACGCCTTTATTCTTTCACTGACTCCTCTCATTCGAGCAGGGAAACTGGCGATGGTTCTGTTTCAATTTCCACCATGGTTTGATTGCAAAAAGGAGCACGTCCACTATTTAAGATGGTGTAAGGAGAAGATGGGGGACATTCCTTGTGCACTCGAATTCCGAAACCGAACTTGGTTTTCAGACGAGTTTTATGAACAAACCTTATCCTTTATGGAGAAAGAAGGGTGGATTCATTCCGTCTGTGATGAACCGCAAGTCGGAGAAGGGTCTATACCGCCAGTCATAAAAGCCACACACCGTGACAAAACATTGGTCCGTTTCCACGGAAGAAATAAACAAGGCTGGCTTCACCCGGCAGATCATGAGAACTGGCGTGAAGTTCGTTACTTATATTTATATAATGAAGCTGAACTAAAGGAATGGAAAAAGAACCTCGACATCCTGCATCAACAATCGAAAGATGTATATGTCGTATTTAATAATAACTCAGGCGGAGATGCGGCAGCGAATGGCCAGCAAATGATTGATTTGCTGGATTTGACGTATTCAAGCTTATCGCCGAAGCAGTTAGATTTATTTAGTTAAACGAGAGCTGGGGCTTTCAATTTGAACGAGACGGTTCAGTGACAACTTGAGGGAGAGATCAACATGCTGCAGAAGCTATGGTTATATCATACAAACGACTTGCACAGCCACTTTGAAAACTGGCCAAAAATCGCAGCTTATATTGAAGAAAAGCGTCAAGTTCACGATCAGATGCTCTTATTTGATATTGGCGATCATATGGATCGAGTAAACCTTGTATCAGAAGCGGATTATGGAAAAGTGAATGTCAAACTTCTCAATCAGCTTGGCTATGATGGAGTCACAATTGGTAATAATGAAGGCATTACGTTGCCTCATGAGCAGCTCGACCAATTGTACAAAGACGCGCAATTCCCGGTGATTTTATCTAATTTATTTGAAAAAGGCAAAAGACCATCGTGGGCACAGCCTTATGAAGTGATCACGTTGAACAATGGACTGAAGATCGCCGTCTTAGGTGTGACCATTGCGTATACACCTGTCTATGAAAAGCTGGGCTGGGACATTACAGACCCATTTGAGAGCATACGGGAGATGCTACAAGAAGTGAAAGGACAAGCCGATGTCATTGTTCTTCTTTCCCATCTAGGCATCATCCATGATCGAGAGGTAGCCCATGACTTCCCGGAAATCGACATCATCTTAGGCTCACATACGCATCATCTTTTAGAACAGGGCGAGATGGATAATGGCGTTCTTCTTGCATGTGCTGAAAAGTATGGGCATTATATTGGCTGTGTCGAGCTGACCATTGACACAGCGAGTAGCGAGCTCATCGAGAAAAAAGCGACGGTGCAATCAGTGGATCAGCTGATCAGTGAATCCGATGAAGCGATCACGACTTTACAGAAAGCTGAAAGAAGAGCGAAGTCACTCATGCAGGAAAAAGTGACATCCATTAAATCAAAGCTCGAAACAAAGTGGTTTGATGACTCCCAGCTTCCGCAACTTTTAACAGATGCCATTAAAGAATGGTGCGAGGCAGATATCGGCATGATGAATGCTGGGATGGTGCTTGATTCATTAGAGGCTGGCATCGTCACAAGAGAAGACATTCACCGGATATGCCCGCATCCCATTAATCCAATCAGGGTGACACTTACTGGGAAGCAATTGATCGAAACAGTGTCTCGTGGCTGTGAAGAAAAAATGGAACAGCTACGCATCAAAGGCTTTGGGTTTAGAGGCGAACTGATGGGGAAAATGCTATACAGCGGTTTGACTTATTCATTAGAAGAGGGCGAAGCCAAACGAGTAAAAGAGGTCTATGTAAACGGCGAGCTGATCCAAGAGGACGTGTCCTATACAGTTGGCACAGTGGATATGTATACACTTGGCTCTCTTTTTCCTCATATACGTGACCATGAACACATTGAATATTTCATGCCGGAATTTTTACGTGATGTCCTGAGCTGGCGATTGAAGGACGCAAAGTGAAATCCGCTCCAGCCTAACAACACTTGCCATCCCTTCACATAGATTGTGTTGAAGGGAGTGAAGGGATATGGTGAATTTAACACCTATTACAATTGATGGCCATTCCTTTACAGCCGTCACCGTCAAACTGCCAAAGACCAATTTCATGGCAGTGACAAATGAGCATGGTTATATTATGTGCGGTGCACTTGATGTCGGGCTCCTAAATGAAAAGCTTGCAGATAGAGGAATCATCGCAGGAAGAGCAGTCGGTGTAAGAACCATCGAGCAATTGCTGGATGCACCTTTAGAATCTGTGACATATGCCGCTGAGTCGCTCGGCATTCATGCTGGCACAATTGGAAGAGATGCATTATTAAAAATGGTGAAATAAAATGAACAGATGATTCCTATCCCCCCGCCTGTCTGCATACACTTGTAATGGAGAAGGGGGGATTTTTTATTGAGATTGAACCGCCGTTATCGCCCCTATAAAAAGGGCCCTCTGCCATTTCGTTATGTCATGCTGCTTGCCATATTATTTTTTGTGCTCTCAACTGTCATTAGCCTATTCTTCATCAATCGTTCCATTAAACCAACTTTGATTCACATTGCTGAACTAGAAACAGAACGAATCGCCAATCATCTCATCCAATATTCTGTTCAGGATTTTGCAGATGATCAGGAGAATATGAAAGATATGGTTGTGATGAATACCAGTGAGAACGGCAAAGTAACAACCATCGACTTCAATGCGCAAGCAACATCGAAAGCAATGGCTGACCTGTCACGTCACCTTCAAAAAAATCTAGAGGACATTGAAAAGGGGAATTTTCAAAAAGAGGCAAAAGAAGCATTAAAGGATCAAACAGATGGACATGACGGCATTATATATAACATTCCGCTTGGGCAAGCGTCCGGAAATGCACTTATCGCCAACCTAGGACCAAAAGTGCCTGTACGATTCAGTGTCATTGGTGACCCGCATACGGACGTTGAAAAAAACATTAAGCCTTATGGCATCAACAATGCCTTGATTGATATTAGTGTGCTCATTGAGGTGAAGGTGAGAGTCATCATCCCATTCGCCTCAGAAACCATCGTCGTCAAAAACTCTGTGCCTGTCTCCATTCAAGCCGTTCAAGGAGATGTCCCAGATTATTATAATGGCAGCGGAACAAATTCAGGCGCTCCATCGATTGTTCTGCCAGAAAAAAAGAAGAAGAAAGAATAACAGCCCAATGGACGAATTGGGCTGTTTTTTTCATACGCTGTGATTGCATATAGTGTTTTTGTGATGAACGTTTTGTTGTTACGAAACAGACAGTCTTGTCCTTGCATCATTTTCATCGGTGATATAGGTCACGTCTTCAAATCCACATTCAACTGCATTCTTGTATAGCCATTCGAGTGTTCCCTTATTTTTGCAATAGATCGTGACATAGGAGCAATCGGCCACTAAAAGAACAAGCTCGCATTGGCTTTCAATAAATTCTTCATAGGTCTTAATATGAGACAATGTCCCTTTTGGATATGCATGTAAATCGGCGAAAATCATATAATACGTCTTGTTTTCAATGAGGTGTTTGAGTTCTATACCGTCCATTTCTGTTTTCCCTTCAGGAAAAAGTTCTTCATCTTTTTCGCCATCCACTAGTATATTCGAGTCTTCGGTATCGATTCGCCAGCTGAATTTGGTGATGTCGATCGGTTTTAGTACTTCTCCAAGGAAGACTCCGTATTCATTTGGCATGGTAAAGGTCATTCCTCTTTTCAAAAAACAACCCCCTAACTCTTTGTGAAGTAATCTTTCATTGGTTGTGATGCTTAGACTTTTTTTCATGTGATCTGTTCATCTTATCCTAATTAACCACTTGATTCCATACGGATCACGTGCCATGATAAATGTTCATTGTTTTCCTTTTCTGAATAGTGGAAGCTATCCTGAAGACTGATTTTTCACGATCGTCTGTTGTGAAAGTGAGAGGAGGATTTGATTGATATGAAGAAAATTCATGTAAGCGGGTTTTGTTTTTTGGTATTTGCCATTGTATTTAGTGCTAAATATATGTCAGCATCGATATTATTAGCTGGGAGTGACAGTTTGAGTGTCGACTTATTTAGAGAGATGTTTGACATGATTCCACTAGAAGTAACAGTTGTGTATCTCCTTTTTTTCATCATGGGTATTCTTTTTTTAGTTTTAGGATTGAAAGAGAAGCATAAGCAGTAACAGTAGACAAGTGATGACCGGGGAAATGTTGATACATATCAAAAGGAGAAGCAAGCGGTATCGCTAAACTTCTCCTTTTATTTATCGACGTTTCCGCTCGGCTCTTTCCCATGCCCTTAAATGAGGGTAAGGATCAAACGACCATTCAGTTCGTCCATTGTCTTTATACATGCCATAATGAAGGTGTGGCGGGAATTTTCCTGCTGTGCCAGGTGGACCGTAACCGGAGCTTCCGACTGATCCGATGACTTGACCAGGTTCTACAATCTGCCCAGCTTTGAGTCCTTTTGCAAAGCCATTTAAGTGGGCAAAATAATGATAATGATTGTGAATATCTCGAATGCCGATCCGCCAGCCGCCAAAGCGGTTCCAGCCTTTCATTTCAATCACGCCGTACGATGTCGCACGAACAGGAAGACCGTAATGAGCAAACAGATCAGTGCCCTCATGAATTCTTCTGCCTCCAAAGCCTCTCGCATCACCCCATGTACTCCTGTAGCTGTAGTCAGCGCCAACCGGAAGAGGAAACGCATGCTTTCCAAGGTCAAGATGGCCGTAATGCTTATAGAGCTTCATAAAAGATGAAATGATTCCAACGGTTTGATCACGTCCGTAATAATCCCACAGCGCGATTTTTAATTGGTCGATGCTGCTGCCGTAATGGAGCAAGTATTGAGCAAACGTGAACAGGACATCTTCATCGTTATCGATTTCCGCTTTTCCATCCCCATTACCATCAAGCCCAATACCGTCAAAAACTTTAATGCTTAATGGAGAGGTATCCTGCTTATTGGGATTTTCTGGTCCTATCCACATTTCCCGGGGAATGTAGATACCAATCACACCTGTTTGTTTTGGTAAATCTCTTCTGCTTTTGCGTATATTGTGTTCATACTGATCAACCGCAGCAAGTACATACCACGGGACCTGTGTGGTGATGGCGATCTTTTCATACAGTGCCATTCGCTGTTTTAATTCATCGGGCTGTTTGTTTGCCCCTTGTGCATGGACTGATGCGGGAATCATTGAAAGAGCGATGATGATCGCTAAAACCACTTTCACAAACGTCCATCTCCTTTCTTCGAACATACCTTCTACCGTTTAGTGTGGTTTGATCACGTTATTTCATAAGAAGAAAATGTTAGTAATTTTCTTCTGTTATTTTAGGAGTCTTTTGGGTATTTTTGCAGCTCATTCCCTTGTTGTTCAATCTGTACTATGTTAAAGTGTCTAAAGAAAAGGCCTTAGGCCGAAGATTCAATTTTTTGCGGCAACAGCTGCATCCATCGTATATAGCAGGAAGATGATTGTATATGCACCTTTAACGAATTCATATGGAGATGATGGAATTGGCAAAGAAGGAAGAGCACGTAAGAAAACCGGACTGGCTTAAAATTAAGCTGAATACGAATGAAAACTATACCGGTTTGAAAAAAATGATGCGGGAAAACAACCTGCATACCGTTTGTGAGGAAGCGAAATGTCCGAATATTCACGAATGCTGGGCAGTGAGAAGAACTGCTACATTTATGATCCTCGGATCTGTTTGTACGCGCGCATGCCGTTTCTGTGCGGTGAAAACCGGACTTCCTACTGAGTTAGACTTGCAAGAGCCAGAACGCGTGGCAGATTCAGTGGCTTTGATGAATTTAAAGCACGCTGTTATAACAGCGGTTGCAAGGGATGACCAAAAAGATGGCGGAGCAGGCGTATTTGCTGAAACTGTTCGTGCCATTAGAAGAAAAAGTCCATTCACAACAATTGAAGTTCTCCCTTCAGACATGGGTGGCAATTATGATAATTTGAAAACGTTAATGGATACACGCCCTGATATTTTAAATCACAATATTGAAACAGTACGCAGGTTAACACCAAGAGTTCGTGCACGAGCTACATACGATCGTTCATTGGAATTCTTGCGTCGTGCAAAAGAAATGCAGCCTGACATTCCAACGAAATCAAGCATTATGATTGGACTTGGTGAAACGAAGGAAGAAATCATTGAAGTCATGGATGATCTTCTTGCCAATAACGTTGACATCATGGCAATTGGTCAGTATTTACAACCTTCGAAAAAGCATTTGAAAGTGCAAAAATACTACCATCCAGATGAGTTTGCAGAGCTGAAGGAAATTGCCATGTCAAAAGGCTTTAGCCACTGTGAAGCTGGACCGCTTGTCCGTTCTTCTTATCATGCAGACGAACAAGTAAACGAAGCGTCTAAGAAGCGTCAGGCGCAAGCATAACAAAGAAAACGCCAGAGCTCTCTGGCGTTTTTTCTCGTATTAATTTTGGCCGTAAGGTGCGTTTCGTCTCATGGTCCGATCGGAATTCGTCATGCCATTGGCATCTTCTTTCGTTGAAATATCGCCGCCTTGAGGAGAGTATTTCATTTGTTGAATCGTTTTCGTTAAAATTTGATCAAAATCACGTGAATTGGTTTGAAGACGTGAAAAATTGGCAATGGATTGAAAGTGCTCTGGGTTATCAGAGACGTACACATGATAATAACGAGGGAGAACAGAAACCGCTGTTTTTTTCACTTGATCGGCTGATTCATCTCGGTTTTTGTTGCCTGTTCGATACACAATGAGGGCATCCTCGTCTGTGACAAGTGTTGCTGCATCCTTTATATTTGGCAGCTGAATGGCTAAACTTGTAATCACGTGGGCAAGATGCTCACGATTTAAAGCAGGGGTTCTTTCCTTCTGATCGGTTACTTGCTGGCGCTGATAACGAACATAGCCTGCTCGATTCGTATCTGCTTCTGGCATGTTGGAATTATTTCCTTCATGACGATCAGACAGGCGAATTGTCTTACTGGAAGAATCTTCATCCACTTGCCGGTTCATGCCTGATTGAAAGCCGCACCCGCCTAAAAGCATGCATAGGAGAATAGTGGCTGTCAGTTGTTTCATCATAAATGTGACCTCCTTTTTTCTTTAGCTTCGGCTAAATCGGAAAAAACATGCTTTAGCAATTGATGGAGTTGTTCCAATGAATTATCATTAAAGGTGGATCGTTTAAAAAGAGGTGAGAAGATGATCGTCATTCAGAATGCTACCTTTGATCTTGTCAGAGAAATCAAAGACGGCTTTGATGAGGAAGCGTTTAAAGCAAGGTACTCAGATATTTTAAATAAGTATGATTATATTGTGGGGGATTGGGGCTATAACCAGCTTAGGCTGAAGGGGTTCTTTGATGACCAAAACCAAAAGGCCACATTCGATACAAAAATCAGTACACTCGATGAATACATTTATGAATACTGTAATTTTGGCTGTGCCTATTTTGTCTTAAAGCGGATTAGAAAATAACGCAAAGGGGAGCGTCATGATGTATTTCGTAGACAGAAAGAAGATTGAAGAGACATTACGTTTTTTTGAGGAGCAATATAATTTGATGCGCAGCCATCAAACATGGTCAAGCCCTTTAGAAAAAAAAGCGCTGGAACGAATTGTTCATTTGCTCGTCGAATGTATTCTTGATACAGGAAATGATATGATTGACGGCTTTATCATGCGGGACCCAGGAAGCTATGACGACATCATGGATATTCTTGTGGACGAAAAAGTTGTACCAACAGAAGAAGGCACTCACCTGAAAAAACTGGTCTCGTGCCGTAAAACACTTGTTCAGCAATACCAAGAAGTGGTTCATCACGATTTGTTGCAGGTCATTAGTGAGGTAGAACAGGCGCTGCAAGTCTTCCCGAATCGAATTCGCACTTACTTGGAGCAGGAACTTGGACCAGTATCAGCGTTTAAATAAACCATTGGAGTTGTAAGCAGCATGAAATACAAAGGCTATTTAATTGATTTAGACGGGACGATGTATAAAGGAACAGAAAAGATCGAAGAGGCGGGGCAATTTGTTCACAAGTTAAATGAGTTGAACATCCCTTATTTGTTTGTCACGAATAACTCTTCGCGCACGCCGAAGCAAGTAGCAGAGAAACTGGTTTCATTCGATATTCCAGCAACGGAAGAACAAGTCTTTACAACAAGTATGGCAACGGCAAACTATATCGCAGAACAAAAGAAAGATGCCTCGGTGTATGTGATCGGAGAAGAAGGCATTCAGCAGGCCATCGAAGAAAAAGGCTTGTCGTTTGGTCAAGAAGACGCTGATTTCGTTGTCGTTGGAATAGACCGCGGTATTACATATGAAAAACTAGCGGTAGGAGCCATTGCGATCCGTCAAGGTGCACAATTTGTTTCAACAAATGGAGATATTGCCATTCCGACAGAAAGAGGGCTGTTACCTGGAAATGGATCGTTAACATCTGTGCTGACGGTTACGACAACAGTGCAGCCAACATTTATCGGGAAGCCAGAGTCTATCATTATGGAACAGGCCATGCGGGTGCTCGGGACAGATGTGTCAGAGACGCTCATGGTGGGCGATAACTATGATACGGATATTATGGCAGGGATGAATGCAGGGATGGATACACTGCTTGTCCATACAGGCGTCACGACAAAAGAGCTGCTTCAGAAATATGACAAACAGCCAACCTATGTCATTGATTCATTATCTGAGTGGATTGAACGATTATCTTAATGAAAAGAGGACAAGCGTCAGACGCACGTCCTCTTTTGTGTTTTATTCTGCATTTCTCGCACTATGTGCCAGTCTGCTTGATGCTGCCGCAGCAATAGCACCGACAATGTCATCTAAAAAGGTGTGGCATTCGCCTGAGGATTTATCGTTGAGTTTCCCAAGAATCCCTGGTTTTTCTTTATCGATATATCCGTAATTCGTAAAGCCGATGGAGCCATAAATATTAACGATGGCAAAGGATAAAATTTCATCCACACCATATAGACTTTCATCTGTTTCAAGAATAGATTGCAGCGGTTCTGTCAGCTTTTTTTGCTCAGCGAGAACATCTAGTTCAACGCCTGTTAAGATGGCATTTTGGACTTCACGTTTTGCGATGACACGTTCCACATTGTGGATGCACTCTGTCATGTCTAAGCCAGGATGATATTTTTCCTGTAAAAAGAAGACAAGGTCTGCTATATCTTGAATGGTTACGCCTCGTTCTTGTAAACGGCGTCTTGCTGTTTTTTCTACTTCGTTCATCTCATGATGATGCGGCATGTTCCTCACCCAATCCTCGTAATTTGTCCACAACGTGTGAAATAGCTTCGGATAGTAAATAGTATTCATAAATCCCTCAACCTGCGACTACGATATGATAAGAGACTGATTTTATGAACGCAGGTGAAATCATGAAAGAAACCATTTATCACACATTTGGTATTGATGTGCGTCAATTTATGCCATATGGCAGTTATCAGAGCTTTCAAACGGCGAAAGCTCTCTTCATCATTGTTCCCGTGTCTCATTTGCGAGAAGAAGAACTCACAGAGCTTTATCATATCAGTCAGTATTTACTGAATGACGGTGACCCATACGTTGCCGTGTTTGAATTAACAAACGAAGAGAAACCGACTTTTACCCATGGAAAAGAACTGTACGCTCTATTAAAGGCAGCACCGCGGGTTACAAGCCGCTCATTTCAGCACGCATCAGAGCTGGCGGCCTTTCATGTCAGGGGGAGAGGATTTCCTTATGAGGTGTCTGAAACAAAACGTGTCGGAGCTTGGAAGGAATTATGGGCAAAACGGTTAGACCAGCTGGAAGGCTTTTGGATGCAGCAAATGCATCAAAAACCACTTGAACGATTTGAAAAGAAATTTATTGAATCCTTTCCGTATTATCTCGGATTAACGGAAAATGCCATTCAATATTTAGTGGATACAGAGCTTGATGATGAACCAAAAGAATGTGATTCAGGAACTGTTTGTCATCAGCGCTTTTCACGTATGACCTGGCCACATGAGCAGCCGCTTCGTTTACCTGTTGACTGGGTATTTGACCATCCAACAAGAGATATCGCAGAATATTTAAGAGAAACCTTTGTCCAGCATAAGGAGGATTTAATTGAAGAGGGATTTTCCTTTTTGCAGCAATATGAGCAGGTTACGCCTCTTTCATCATTTTCAAAGCGTCTGCTGTACAGCCGTCTTCTGTTTCCGCTTCATTATTTTGAAATTGTCGAAGGTTATTATATGTCAGGAGAAAATGAAAAATCTTATTATGAAGAACGATTAGATTACGTTTTAAATGATGCGAACCGCTACGAATATTTTCTCAAGGTGTTTCAAGAATTGAGTGCTATGCGCAGCGGTGGGCATCTCATTCCTCCTGTTGGATGGATTCATCAATCCGCTGATTTGAAGTTTCAGTGAACAGACGAAACGTCTCTTTTCTCTTGAGGCGTTTTTCGTTATGCTTAAAGAAATCAACCAAAGGAGTGTTCTTCTTGACGAAACCTTATGTCTATATCACAAGAAAGCTTGATGAAACAACACTTACACCATTAAAAGAAGTCGCTCATATTGACATGTGGACGAGCGAGGATGAGCCGTGTCCAAGAGAAGAGTTAGAAAAACAAGCGGCTCAAGCAGATGGGCTGCTCACGATGCTGTCAGATCAAGTAGATGAGGTACTTTTATCAAATGCTCCAAATCTAAAAGTGGTCGCGAATCTCGCGGTCGGCTATGACAATATTGATCTAAAGGCAGCTAAAAAGCACGGGATCACGGTATGTCATACACCGGACGTCTTAACAGAATCGACGGCTGATTTAGCCTTTGCGCTTTTGATGGCGTCAGCAAGACGAATTGTCGAAGCGAGTGATTGGATTAAGGATGGGAACTGGACAGGCTGGGGGCCGCTTCTTCTAGCCGGTGCTGATGTGCATCATAAAACGTTAGGGATTGTCGGAATGGGCAGTATTGGAACCGCACTGGCCAAGCGGGCAAAAGGTTTTGATATGAATGTTCTGTATCATAATCGTTCAAGAAAGCCAGAAGCAGAAGCGCAACTAGGTGTGACCTATGCCGCATTTGATGAGCTGCTTACGCAGTCTGATTTCATCGTTTGTTTGACGCCTTTAACGCCTGAAACGAAAGAAATGTTTAATAAGAAAGCATTTGAGCAGATGAAGAACACGGCTTACTTCATCAACGTTTCCAGAGGGCAGACGGTAGACGAAGATGCTTTATATGATGCTGTCACGACAGGAAAAATTGCAGGAGCAGGTCTGGATGTATTTAGCAAGGAGCCAGTCAGCCCAGATCACCCGTTAACGACATTACCAAATGTGACAGTGCTTCCTCATATCGGAAGTGCAAGTGTTGAAACGAGAAAAAACATGATGCAATTATGTGCTGAAAATATTGCGCTTGTCCTGCAAAATCAGCAAGCCAAAACGCCAGTTCAGGCGTAATCTCAAGCTTCCCGGCTTCGGGAGCTTTTCTCACAAAAATATTTTGAAAATATAGAATCTTGATATAAATAGCTGTTAAGCGGTTTCATTCTCATATTCTCTTATTTTATTACCTTGTCAAAATGAGGATACCCCTTTATAATGTGTGTACATTGAATGTCTGTGTTAGGTTAACAAATGTCTTTTTAGAGAGGACATTTACGGAGAAAGGTGGAATTTCAGGTGAAGGCAATTCGAGTTGGACTACTAGGATTAGGAACAGTGGGGAGCGGTGTCGTTAAGATTATTCAAGATCATCAGGATAAATTAATGCACCAGATCGGCTGTCCGGTATTAATACAAAAAGTGCTTGTGAGCAATCCCGATAAAAAAAGAGATGTGGATGTGGCAAGAGAGGTCTTCACAACTGAAGTATACGATGTGATTCGAGATCCAGAGATCGACGTCATTATTGAAGTGATGGGCGGCATTGAAGAGACAAAACAATATTTAATAGATGCACTAAATGAGAAGAAGCATGTCATTACAGCCAACAAGGATTTAATGGCGCTATATGGCACAGAGCTTTTACATGTAGCAAAAGAAAACGGCTGTGACCTTTACTATGAAGCAAGTGTCGCAGGTGGGATTCCGATTTTGCGTACACTAGAGGAAGGTTTAGCCTCTGACCGCATCACAAAAATGATGGGAATCGTGAACGGGACAACGAACTTTATTTTAACAAAAATGAATGTCGATAAAAGCGCGTATGAAGATGTATTAAAAGAAGCACAGGATCTTGGCTTTGCAGAAGCAGATCCGACGGCGGATGTAGAAGGACTGGATGCGGCAAGAAAGATGGCCATTCTGGCAAGACTCGGCTTTTCTATGAATGTAGACTTAGAGGATGTGAAAGTGAAAGGCATCTCTGACATCTCGGACGAGGACATTAATTTCAGTAAACGTTTTGGCTATACAATGAAGTTGATTGGAATTGCCCAAAGAGACGGAGAGAAAGTGGAGGTCAGCGTACAGCCAACTTTACTTCCTGATCATCACCCGTTATCTTCCGTCAACAATGAATTTAATGCTGTCTATGTTTACGGAAGTGCTGTCGGAGAAACGATGTTTTACGGACCTGGAGCAGGCAGCCTGCCAACGGCAACAGCTGTTGTCTCAGATTTAGTCGCTGTTATGAAAAACATGCGTCTTGGTGTGAATGGCAGTGGATTTATTGCACCGCAATTTGAGAAGAAAATCAAATCATCATCCGAAGTATTTGCTCAGCAATTTTTAAGAATACATGTGAGAGATCAAGTCGGGGCTTTCTCCCGCATTACATCGATTTTTTCTGAAAGAGGCATCAGCTTTGAAAAGATCCTTCAGCTTCCTGTCAAAGGGCATGATGAGCTTGCTGAAATTGTGATTATTACACATCAGACATCAGAAGAAGATTTCTCAAATATCCTGCAAACATTAAACGATCTCGACGTGGTGGTTCAAGTGAAGAGCACGTACCGAGTAGAAGGGAACGGTTTAAGCTGATGAAGTGGAATGGACTCATTGAAGAATTTCAAGAATTCTTACCAGTAAACGAACACACACCTAAACTAACATTAAATGAAGGAAACACACCGCTGATTCATCTCGCAAAGCTATCTGAAAAGCTTGGGATTGAACTTCATGTGAAAACAGAAGGCGTCAACCCTACAGGTTCTTTTAAGGATCGCGGGATGGTCATGGCCGTCGCAAAGGCAAAAGAAGAAGGCAATGATACGATCATGTGTGCATCGACAGGGAATACGTCTGCAGCAGCAGCAGCTTATGCGGCGCGCGCTGATATGAAATGTATTGTCATCATTCCAGATGGAAAAATTGCCTTCGGTAAGCTGGCGCAGGCTGTCATGTACGGAGCAGAGATTATTGCCATTGACGGCAACTTTGATGATGCGCTGAAAATTGTCCGCAGCATCTGTGAAAAAGCACCGATTGCACTTGTTAACTCCGTCAATCCATACCGAATTGAAGGACAAAAAACAGCGGCATTTGAAATCTGTGAGCAGCTAGGCTCCGCACCGGACGTACTGGCGATTCCTGTTGGAAATGCGGGGAATATTACAGCGTACTGGAAAGGCTTCAAAGAATATCATGAGAAAAAAGGCACGGGACTGCCAGTCATGCGTGGTTTTGAAGCAGAAGGAGCTGCAGCCATCGTTCGAAATGAAGTCATTGAGCAGCCAGAAACAGTCGCAACAGCCATTCGCATCGGAAACCCTGCAAGCTGGAAGCAAGCTGTAGCGGCGGCAGATGAATCAAACGGGAAAATTGATGAAGTGACAGATGAAGAAATTCTTCATGCCTATCAATTGATCGCACGTGAAGAAGGTGTGTTTGCAGAGCCAGGCTCTTGTGCATCAATTGCAGGTGTACTCAAACAAGTGAAATCTGGAGAAATTAAGCCAGGCAGTAAAGTCGTCGCTGTACTAACAGGAAACGGATTAAAAGATCCGAATACGGCGATTGATATTTCACATATCAAACCGGTCACACTGGATGCAGATGAAGATCAAATTCTGGAACATTTAGAAAAGGCCGCACGCGTATGAGTAACGCCTCCATGCTTTTTTCAATCACAGTACCGGGAAGCACTGCCAACTTAGGACCAGGCTTTGACTCAGTCGGAATGGCGCTCAGCCGCTATTTAAAGCTATCGGTCTATGACCATGATAGCTGGCTGTTTGAAGCAGAAACAGATGTCGTGTCTGGTATTCCATCAGGCACCGATAACCTGATCTACCAAACAGCTAAAAAGGTCGCAGATGACTTTGGAAAAACACTCCCGCCTGTTCATGTCAAAGTGTGGAGTGATATTCCATTAGCAAGGGGGCTGGGCAGCAGCGCTGCTGCTATTGTCGCCGCTATTGAGCTCGCCAATCAGTTGCTTGAATTAAAGATGACCGATGATCAGAAGCTCTTTTTTGCAAGTGAGGTAGAAGGTCATCCAGATAATGCGGGTGCCTCTTTATTCGGTGGTTTACTCATCGGTCTTCATGAAGAAGACAAGACACATGCCGTTAAAGTACAGCATGTGGATGTAGATGTCGTCGTCGTGATTCCTTTTTATGAAGTGCTCACAAAGGATGCCCGTGATGTCCTGCCAGAGGATTTTTCCTATAAACAGGCCGTGAGTGCGAGTGCTGTGAGTAACGTCCTTGTCGCCGCCTTAATGACGCAGAACTGGCCGCTTGTAGGGGAAATGATGAATAAAGATTTATTTCATCAGCCATACCGCACGATGCTTGTCCCAGAGCTGTCCAAGGTGGAGCACGTTGCTTCATTAAAAGGCGCGTATGGAACGGCATTAAGCGGTGCTGGGCCGACTATTTTGACCTTAGTGGAAAAAGGGAAGGGAGAAGCGCTGAAAAAGCAGCTTGCCCAAAATTTCCCGCATTGTGAAGTGGATGTACTGACGGTGCCGGTAGAAGGTGTCGTCGTCGAGCATCATTCTGTGAATCAAATGAAGAACGTGCTGTGAAGACGCACGTTCTTTTTTTATCCTTGTTTTTCATAACAAAAGCAGGGATTATTATTTAGAGAAGCGAACTATTTTTTGATACATAAAAGGGGGCGATCTATTGATGAAGAAATTGATAACAGCAGAGGATTTAACACAAATCGTGTCTGTTTCTCATCCAGTTTATTCACCAGATGGAAAAAAGGCTGTTTTTACAAAAGTAACGGTGAATGAAAAAAAGGATGATTACAATATTCATTTATGGGTTCGAGATGAAGAGACAGGGGAGCTGTCTCAATGGACATTTGATGATGGGAAGCATCATCAGCCAGCATGGTCAAAAGACGGAAAGCAGCTTGCGTTTATTTTGCAGAAGCCAAAGGAAGTCCCCCAGCTCGCACTCATTCAGAGCGATGGCGGCGGCATTCGTACCTTAACGAATATTCCTTACGGCGTCTCTCAACCTGTATTTTCACCGGATGGAGCGTTCATTTATGCAGCGGTCTCATTAAAACAAGAAGAATCTGTTCATGATGAAAAAAAAGAAGAGCGTGATGACTTTGCTCCGGCCGTATATGATGATTTGACTTATAAAGCAGATGGCAGAGGCTTTTTAGACGGGCGTCTGACGCAAATTGTAAAAATCGATGTCCGTTCCGGCGAGGTAGAGATGCTTACGAGTGAGCCGCATCATCATGTGAATCATGTCATCTCTCCTTGCGGGAAGTGGCTTGCGTATATTCAGTCAAATCCTCAGACGTTTTACATAAGTGATATCTGTCTCCTTTCCTTAGAGGACGGTACATCCAAGAAAATCACCCAATCAACAGGCGCTTACACGACTGTATCATTTTCTCCAAATGGAGAAAGCCTTTTGTACATTGGACACGAACGTGAATTTGAAAATGCGACCATCCTGTCATTGTGGCTGCATGACCTGAAGGAGAAAAAGACCGTTCAATTGTCAGAAATGCTCGATATGTATGTAGGAAACTGTATGGCAGGGGATAGTGTTATGGGTGAGGCCAATCAGCTTCCACAATGGACAAAGGATAGTCAGGGGTTTTATGCGCTTGTTTCTGATCAAGGGAGTACCGGAATTTATTATTTCTCTATTGAAGGCTTAGCCTATCCCGTTCGTTTAGAGGCAGAACATGTGACGAATTTCAGTCTTCATCCAGACGAATCAAAAATACTGATCAGCCGTCTTTCACCTGTCTCGCCTAGTGAGCTGTATGAGCTGACTTTAGGGGAATCCTCACTCAAGCAAATCACGTTTGAGCATGATGACTTTCTAAAGGAACATGTCATATCCGAACCTGAACCAATTTCTTTCCAGTCAAAAGAAGGAGACGTTGTACATGGCTGGTTGATGAAGCCTGCTCAGATGGAAGAGGGGAAGACATATCCACTAATCTTAGAAATTCATGGCGGGCCGCATGCGATGTACGGTCATACGTATTTTCATGAATTTCAAATGCTTGCCGCTGAAGGGTATGCGATTGTGTACATCAATCCTCATGGCAGTCATGGGTACGGACAGATGTTTACAAACCGTGTAAGAGGCAGCTATGGTGATGTTGATTATGAGGATGTCATGCTGGCTGTTGATCATGTGCTCGAAGCCTATGATTTTATTGATGAAACAAGGCTTGGCGTAACGGGCGGAAGCTATGGCGGTTTTATGACCAACTGGATTGTCGGACAGACAGACCGTTTCCGTGCAGCTGTTACACAGCGTTCCATCTCGAACTGGATTAGCTTTTATGGCATCAGTGATATCGGTTATTTCTTTACAAAATGGCAGATTGATGGGGATATTTATGATTCTGTTGATAAGCTATGGGATCGTTCGCCGCTAAAGTATGTAAAACAGGTGAATACACCGCTTCTCATCCTGCACAGTGATGAAGACTACCGCTGCCCAGTCGATCAAGGAGAACAGCTTTTTGTGGCATTAAAGGAGCTTGGAAAAGACACGAGATTAGTCAAATTCCCGAAGGCCTCTCATGATTTATCGAGAAGCGGCCACCCTGGGCAGCGTATTCAAAGACTGACCTTTATTCAAGAATGGTTTAGAGAGAAGTTATCCTAATTAAAAAACGACCCAGTAAGGGTCGTTTTCATGTCATATATGAATTAGAAAACCTGTTCAACTTCTACAACGCCAGGTACTTCTTCTAATAATGCGCGCTCAATACCGGCTTTCAATGTAATGGTTGAACTTGGGCAGCTGCCGCATGCACCAAGAAGGCGTAATTTCACAATGCCATCTTCAATGTCTACAAGCTCACAGTCTCCACCATCACGTAATAGAAATGGACGAAGTTTGTCCAGTACTTCCTGTACTTGGTCTTTCATTTCGACTTCAGTCATTAGATATAATCGCTCCTTTCACAACATATCACCATTATATTCATCTGGACGATAAAAATCTATTGATTGGTTTCAAAGTTTCCTTCTCATTATAGCACAATCTCATCTTGAAACAAAAAGTGATTTTGACTTTTTTCATACAGAAAATTCAGCTAAAATAAAGAAAGAATGGGGGGCTTGTCAAATGAACAAAACCGTTGACCTTTATGTATATGGAAGAGATGTCCTGTGCGCTAGTTGCGTGAATCTGCCTTCTTCAAAAGATACATTTGAGTGGCTAGATGCAGCATTAAAACGAAAATATCCAAATCAGCCGTTTCGCATCACATATATCGATATTGAGCACCCGCCTGAAAACGAACGCCAAAAAGAATTATCTGAACGAATTCTTGATGATGAATTCTTTTATCCGCTTGTCCTTGTTGAGGATCAAATTGTAGGAGAGGGCAATCCGAAATTAAAAGATATTTATCAAGAAATGGAGAAATACGGGTACGAAGAGAGCAGTGAATGAGCTGTTCTTTTTTTAGAAAAATAAATCGAACAAACGTTCCTTTTTAGGTTGATTTAGAACGTTTGTTCGTATATAATGAGATGAAAGGAGCGTGAGCATCATGAATTATTTACTAAAACAATCTCTTCATCAACAAATACCGATTGATATGATTTATATGAAGAAAAATGGAGAGTGCTCGAAACGAAAAATCATTGTACATCGTCAAACTGAACAGTTCATACAAGCGTATTGTTTATCGAAGAAGACGATCAGAACGTTTCGTAAAGACTGCATCCTTGCGCTTGCTCCTATCAAAGTGAACCATCCATCGGCACATGCCGTTTCATAATAAAAGCTCCTTCATTAGAAGGAGCTCAGGCTGTCGAGAAAATCTCGACAGCTTTATTTTTTCCCTTAAATTTTCCACTACCCCATTTTATAATAGAGAAAAGCATACTAAAGGAAGGTGTTTTTCTCATGTTCCACACTAGAAATTCTTCTCAGCACGAAGCCGAATTTGTATTACTAGATCAACTGGTCGAAGAGGATCACCTGCTTCGTAAAATTGATCAGTACATTGATTTTTCATTTATCGTAGATAAAGTAAGACCGTATTATAGCGAGAATAAAGGTCGTCCTTCTCTTGATCCACTTATTTTGTTCAAAATGATGTTTATCGGATACCTGTACGGTATCCGTTCTGAAAGACAACTTGAAAAAGAAATTTACTATAACATGGCGTATAGATGGTTTTTAGGTTTGAACATCAATGACCCCGTTCCTCATCACTCGACCATTAGCTGGAATCGTCGTACTCGATTCAAAGATACAACGATTTTTCAAGACATTTTCGACGAGATTGTGCTTCAAGCTATCAATCATGATATGGTAGGAGGCCGCGTTCTTTTTACTGATTCAACTTATCTTAAAGCCAATGCCAATAAACATAAATATATGAGAAAAACGATTGAACAAGATACCCAGAACTATATAAATGATTTAGAAGAAGCGATCCAAGAAGATCGGGTGGCACACGGAAAAAAGCCCTTAAAGGTAAAAGAGGGGGTGAAAACGGAAAAAGACATTCGTCAAAGTACGACTGATCCTGAAAGTGGCTATCTTTATCGTGAAAACAAACCGGAAGGCTTTTTCTACCTAGACCACCGTACAACGGATATGAAGTACAATATCATCACGGATGCCCACATCACGCCCGGTAATGTCCATGATTCTGTTCCGTATCTTGATCGGTTGGATCACCAAATCGCACGATTTGGTTTTCAAGTAGAAGCTGTTGCCCTTGATTCTGGTTATTTGACGACCCCAATCTGTAAAGGTTTATCTGATCGCCGTATTTTTGGTGTCATCGCACATAGACGTTTTCATCCAACAAGAGGACTATTCGAGAAGTGGAAATTCAAGTATGACTCTGAACACGATCAATACATATGCCCGAATGGTGAAAAGCTTTTATATACCACGACTGATCGAAAAGGTTATAGGTTCTACAAATCAGATCCTAAAAAATGCACATCGTGTCCTTTCCTTGAAAACTGCACAAGATCTAAAAATCATCAAAAAGTCATCTCAAGACATGTGTGGGAGGAACATAAAGAAAAGATCAGGCAAAATCGTCTGTCTGCCGCTGGAAAAGAGCTATATAAAAAAAGAAAAGAAAAAATAGAGCGAAGCTTTGCAGATTCAAAACAACTGCATGGGCTTCGCTACTGCCGGTTGAGGGGAAAACAAAATGTGAGTGAGCAAGTTCTTCTCACAGCTGCCTGTCAGAACATGAAGAAGATTGCCACACATCTAGCGAAGCTAGGTTAGGTGTGTGGGAGGCCTTTTTCATTCAATCTCATCCATCATCATTACGATGAAAATAAAAAAGATTGTAGAAAAACATGAGTTTCTCTACAATCTGAGCTCCTTCATTAGAAGGAGCTTTGAGAAAAAATTCACATCATTTTATCCATTGTGATGCTTGTACATCCAAAGAAGTCCAGATTTTAAGAGTCTTGGAACACGACCAACAAGCGGGCGATCCGCTACTAAGCCAAAGCCGGCTTTTTTCCCTAAAGAGCCGAGTACGCCTTTTAACTTAAACTGCGGGTAAGCCTCAGGAAGCGGCTCGTTCTTCCAGCGTTTCTGTAGAGATTGCACAATTTGCTCTGCCTGTGCCTCGGCAAGCTGTGCACTTGGTGCGTGCGGCAAGCTTGCGCAGTCACCTACGACATAGACATGCTCATCTCCAGGGAGATTGTGATGAGGAGTTAAGACGACACGGCCTTGGGCGTCTTTTTCAACATCCATATCTCGCACGACTTTACTTGGCTGAATTCCTGCTGTCCACACGATGACATCTGCTTCAATGGCATCGTCATGGTTGTACACAACTCCTTCTTCAACCTTCGTAATATTGGCGCAATTAATGATCTTTACATCATTTTCTTCAAACCATTTTTGTACATATAAACTTAATCTTTTTGGGAAACTGGAAAGAATCAGTTCTCCGCGGTCAAAAAGAATGATGTTTAAATCAGAACGGCTTTCACGCAGTTCACTGGCCAGCTCTACCCCGCTAAGTCCAGCACCGACGATACCAACCGTTGCACCTGCACTCAAATTGTTTAATTTGTTATACGTATGTCTTGACTGATCAATGGTTTGAATGCTGTATGTATGTTCTTTCGCACCAGGGACATTGTGATACTTGTCCTCACAGCCGAGTCCGATTACCGTATCATCATATGGAATCGGTTCACGGTCGCTAAATAAGATCTGTTTGTTTTCAATATCAATTTTTTCTACTTCCCCGTATTGAATATCCAGCTTTGGATGCTCTGGAAAAGATACTCGAATGTGATGATCAGAGATCGTTCCAGCAGCAAGTGCATAATATTCTGTTTTTAAACAGTGGTAAGGATTTCGATCAATTAATGTGATAGTAACATCATCAGGTAATTGATTTGGCAATAAGCGGTGGAGAACCCGCATATTCCCGTAACCTCCGCCGATCAAGACTAAATTTTTCATGACGATTCTCCTTTTCCCCCTAGACATTGAAAAACACTTATACTAAAAAACTTTAAGTTAAAATACCAAATAAAATTATATCGAATTTACTGTGAAACCACAATAATTGTTTCAAAATAACCTACATATTCATTACTTAGTCCTAAATAGTAAAACATTTTACGAGGAATAGGCGTAACGATTTATTGAAGCTCATGTTTTGACTAATAGAAGGAATTTCGGTAGGATAGTAAGGCAAATGTGAGGTGAAGCACAGTGTTTCCACTGATCGAATTTTGTGTAAGTAATCTTGCACAAGGGTCTCAAGAAGCAAAAGAGAAACTTGAAAAAGACCCAAACTTAGATGTAATGGAATACGGTTGTTTAAGCTACTGCGGCAAATGTATGGACTCCCCATTTGCCCTTGTGAATGGAGAATTTGTTTCTGGAGAAAATGCAGAGCAGCTAGTTGAGCGTATTTATGCTTTTATAGAGGAAAACGACATGTTTTAAATGCATCGCATGGGTCATGAGGTGCATTTTTTTCATATATTCAGTTTCCGTTTTTTAGGGGAAAATGTAGAAAGCGCATCCAATATGTTATGCTAATAAAATATCATCAAAATGAAGCATCACACGAGAGAAAAAGAGGCATATGCATAATAAAAGCCCTTTGCCATGGCAGCAAAGAGCTTCTATGTATGAAAAACGGGGGATGATAAGATTGTCTCCTGAATCGACTCCTTTTATACTATAAAGAAACAACATTTTTGGAGGACGCTCATGACATCATTTCAATTCACGAAAATGCACGGACTAGGAAACAATTATATATACGTCAATCAGATGAAGGAACAGCTTCCAGAAGAGCAGTTATCAGAGATAGCAATTCAGGTTTCTTCTGTTTACACAGGAATCGGTTCTGACGGAATGATCCTCATTTGTCCATCAGATGTTGCACCTGTGAAGATGCGCATTTTCAACAATGATGGATCAGAGGGCAAAAACTGCGGTAACGGTCTGCGTTGCGTTGCAAAATATGTGTATGAGCATCAAATCGTAACAGACACAACGTTTAAGATTGAGACATTGTCAGGACTCGTTGAGGCGACCGTTCATGTGCAGGATGGTCACGTTCAGTTAGTGACAGTAGATATGGGTAAACCTCGTTTTGAAAAAGAAGCGATGCCGATGCTTGGTGAACCGGCCAGTACAACGATTAATGAACCGCTTGATTTTGGCACGACGACCTTAAATGGAACAGCTGTTTCAATGGGGAATCCCCATATCGTTTTCTATTTAGAAGACATTGAACAGGCGCCCCTCGATTCGCTTGGGCCAATCATTGAAAAGCATGACATGTTTCCAGAAGGCGTCAATGTAGAATTTGTTGAACGCGTCAGTGAAACGGAACTGCATTTCCGCGTGTGGGAAAGAGGATCAGGGATTACGCAAGCGTGCGGAACAGGAGCATGTGCTGCGGCTGTATCAACGATTGTGAATGGACATGCGAAAAAAGAAACGGATATGACCGTTCATCTAGCTGGCGGAGACCTCATCATTCGCTGGAAAGACAATGACCACGTGCTGATGACAGGACCTGCTGAAACAATTTGTGACGGCACATTCTATCTCTAAACCATTTATTTGAGAAAAGGCAACATCACGTTTATAATTGAAAAGAAACATCCAGTCAAAAGGAGGGATGATCGTGAGTACACCAGTAACGATTACAGAAGCTGCTGCATTGCAGATTAAAGATATGATGAAAGAACATGAAGAAGAAAATGCGTTCCTACGAGTGGGCGTAAAAGGCGGCGGCTGCAGCGGTCTTTCATACGGAATGGGCTTTGACCATGAAGTTTCTGAGAAAGACACGCAGTTCGAACAGCAGGGCATCAAGGTCCTTGTCGACTCCGAAAGCCTTGATATCATGAACGGCACCATCATTGATTTCAAACAATCACTAATGGGCGGCGGTTTCACGATTGACAATCCGAACGCGATTGCGTCATGCGGATGCGGTTCTTCGTTTAGAACAGCTACGAATACCGGTACGCCGGAAGAGTGTTAACAACTGATCATGGATAATCATAAGCCTCCTTGTTCGTTTGTTCTTGTAAACAACACGAATGAGGAGGCTTTTTGTTTGAAGAGGAAAGGTGACCAAAAAAGACACTCATTCCGCATCTCTTTTTATATAGCTTCTTCTATTTTCAATAGTTCTTTATCCAAGACATCCACCAACTCTTGGGTGCTAAACATATAGATCACCACTTCTTTATTGCCATCTTCCACATGGACTTCAATTTCAATTTTAATCTTTGCTGGTTTTTCATGGTACACCACTTCAAAGATGCCCATTCTTTTTGTTTCATTGTTTTTATTCATTTTTTGAACGTTGGTGAGTATCTGTTTGATTTCTTGATCACTCAAACCAGCATCTAAAATCGAAGTAGACACATGTGTTAAAAAAGGTTCTAGCTGATCAACATCCATATTCAATCCGGCAGCGAATTGAGCATAATGTTTGTTATAGTCTTTTGCAAACACTTCTACTGAGCCGCCAATCATCAGTAACAAGCTTAAACTAATCATGAAACGCTTTATCATCTTTCCACCTATCCTTCATGACGATCTTCTACTTCCTATATCGGCTGAACCAATCAAACCTTCATTGATTCCATTCCTTCTTAATTTGTAAATCGCTCAATTTTGTTACAGCTTGTCCTCACAACTGGCTATTTCCACTCGAAAAGAGTATCATGAGAACCAAACATAAACTGTCATCAGAAAAGAGGTTGCTGAGGTTTGAGTGAACAAATCAATTGCAGGAACTGTCATGAACTGATTCCGTATCGTTCAAAAACATGTCCATCTTGCGGGATAGACAAGCCGCTTCCGAAAAAGGAACGTGTGAAGGATCGGGTGATTTTGGTTGTGGCAGGAATTGTTGTGGTGTTACTCGCTGCAATGGTACTTGGAATGGCGAATGCCTATATTGGGATTTTTAAATAAACAAAAAAGGAGTTCCGCAGATGGAACTCCTTTTTTTGATCCGTTCTTATTTATTTTCAAATAAGCTTGTGGAATGAAGCGGCTGTACACGAGCTTTCGGGTCCATGTAAGCTTTCGCGTTGTTCACAGCAGTTGGTGCTTCACCAAATCCGCTTGCGATTAATTTGACTTTTCCTTCATACGTACAGATGTCTCCTGCCGCATAGAAGCCTTCGATATTGGTTTCCATTGTGGATTTGACCACGATAGAGTTCTTTTCGATTTCAAGGCCCCATTGTTTGATTGGTCCAAGGGAGGAAACAAAACCGAAGTTGACGATCACATCGTCCACATCTAGTACTTGCTTTTTATCGCCTTTCACTTCTTCAAGCACAATTTGTTCAATGCGGTCTTCTCCAATGAGCTCAGTTGGCACAAATGGTGTCAGCACATTGACTTTCGAGTTGTGCAAGTTTTCTACACTGTGCTCATGTGCACGGAATTTATCACGACGGTGAATAATCGATACTTCTTTTGCGATTGGCTCAAGCATCAGTGCCCAGTCAACCGCAGAGTCTCCGCCGCCAAGAACAGCAACACGTCTGCCAGCGAATTGGTTCAAGTCATTGATGAAGTAATGCAGGTTGCTTCCTTCAAATGATTCTGCTGCACTTAGCTCAAGCTTTCTCGGTTGGAATGCACCGTTACCAGCTGTAATGATGATCGTTTTCGAATAATGAACCTCTTGATTCGTAACGAGTTTGAAGATACCGTCTGCTTGTTTTTCAACCGTTTCCACAGCTTGCTCTAAGCAAATGGTTTGATCAAATTTATCCATTTGTTCCTTTAAATTATCAACTAATTCTTGTGCGCGGATTTTTGGGAAACCAGCCACATCATAAATGTATTTTTCAGGGTAAAGAGCGGATAGTTGACCGCCGAGCTGAGGAAGGCTTTCAATGATTTTCACACTTGCCTGTCTCATGCCTCCGTAAAACGCAGTAAACAATCCGACTGGGCCGCCCCCGATAACGGTAATGTCATATACCTTAGAATCTTCTTGCATTCCTTAATCCTCCCAAATGAAAATTGTTATCACTATATCATATCATACCACATATCGTCGTTTGACTTGTTTTGAAAAACTTGTCGTTTTTTGATGCCGATGCTGTGAAAAGGGGAAAAAAGAGAGAAAGACCGTTTATCCTAAGGATTTTCAGTTTAAAGCCTTGAAAAAAGGAGCAGAACTCGCTATTATTGTTAAGGGAACTAAATATTAATTTTTTATGAATTTTTGTCGGATACGGTCAAATGCTTTCGTTTTTTGTAGGTGAAAGTTCAGATTTTCACATACTTATTTTTTTGTTTAAATTTCATAAAATGCCGCAAAGCGGTTGAGAATAACGATATGTAATTCTTTATCCGTTTTACAGCAAATTTAAAAAAGGTGGATGTGATTCCAGTGAATAAACCGAAAATCGTTGTACTAGGTGCAGGTTATGGCGGATTAATGACTGTAACAAGATTAACAAAACAGCTTGGCACAAATGATGCGGACATTACTCTTGTGAACAAGCATAATTATCATTACGAAACAACATGGTTACATGAAGCAAGTGCAGGTACTCTTCATCATGACCGTTGTCGTTATCAAATCAAAGATGTGATTAACAGTTCCCGTGTCAACTTTGTACAAGCAACAGTTGAAAGCATTAATAAGGAAGAGAAGAAAGTTGTGACATCAGATGGCGAACTTTCTTATGACTACCTTGTTGTTGCGCTTGGTGCTGTTCCTGAAACATTTGGTATTGCAGGACTGAAAGAATATGCATTCTCAATCTCTAACATCAACTCTGCTCGTCAGCTTCGTGAGCACATTGAACTTCAATTTGCGACATATAATACGGAAGCTGAAAAGCGTCCAGAGCGTCTGACAATCGTTGTCGGCGGTGCAGGCTTCACAGGTATTGAGTTCCTTGGTGAGCTTGGAAACCGTGTACCTGAGCTTTGCAAAGAGTATGATATTGATCAAAAAGACGTGCGTATTATCTGTGTAGAAGCTGCACCAACAGCTCTTCCAGGATTTGATCCTGAATTGATCGACTATGCGATGAACTACCTTCAAGGTAAAGGTGTTGAGTTCAAAATCGGTACAGCGATCAAAGAATGTACGCCTGAAGGCATCATTGTTGGAAAAGACGATGATACAGAAGAAATCAAAGCTGAAACTGTTGTATGGGCTGCTGGTGTACGTGGTAACCCAATCGTTGAAGAAGCTGGATTTGAAAACATGCGCGGCCGCGTAAAAGTGTCTCCAGATCTTCGTGTACCAGAAAATGAAGATGTATTCATCATCGGTGACTGCTCATTAATCATCAATGAAGAAATTAATCGTCCATACCCACCTACTGCACAAATTGCGATGCAGCAAGGTGAAACAGTAGCGAAAAACCTTGCAGCACTAGTAAAAGGTGGCACGCTTGAAAGCTTTAAGCCAGACATCAAAGGAACAGTTGCTTCTCTTGGTGAACACGACGCTGTAGGTGTTGCGTTTGGTAAAAAACTTCAAGGAACAAAAGCTTCTGCTATGAAAAAAATCATCGACAACCGTTCATTATTCATGGTTGGCGGACCAGGACTTGTTCTGAAAAAAGGAAAATTCAAGTTCTTCTAAACTGATATAGACAAAAACGTGTATCCCTGTGGTACACGTTTTTTAATGTTTGACGGAATATTTTCTCACTTGGTACTGGACAGAAAAATATGTTATGATGAATTATCAGAAAATTTAGATTAAGGAGTGAGCAATATGAATGCACAAACGAAAGAAAAAAAGTCAACTTGTCAGTATTGTTCAGGAAAAGGATATTTTCAGTTATTGCTCGGCGGATCAGAAACATGTGAGGAATGTAAAGGGACAGGAAAGAAGCATTAATCTTACGGCTTTTTCCATTGATTGACTTCATCTCTATTTCCAAGTTAAACTAATGATGGGATATTTGGGGGTGGAGATGAAGTGATCAGTTTACCAGTCGTTATCATTTCAGTTATTTTATTTTTCGTGTTATTCTTCGGCATTGGCTTTTTGCTGAATATGCTGCTGAGAATGTCATGGATTATGGCAATTTTATATCCAATTGTATGCCTTTTCATTATCAATAATCAAAAGATGATCGCTTATGTAAGAGAACCAGGCATTGCTTTTTCCGGGATAGGAGACCGCATCGTTTCTCTTGCTGCGGCAGATATCATTATTTTATTAAGTGGTCTAATTGGTGCCATTGCCTCAGGTTTTGTCATCAATGCTCTTCGTAAAAGAGGCTATCAAATGTTTTAACTCACTTGTCTACACGCAAGTGGGTTTTTTTGTTTCTCCTTTGCATAGTTTCCATTTTGTTTGGAAACAAATAGATGGGTAGAGGAGTGACAAATAGAAATGAAAACATGGATGAAACGATTGTTCATGACAGTTCTGTTTATGCTTGCCTTGATGACAAGCTTTACGGGCATATCTGGCGTAGAACCAAGTGATTTAGCTGCATGGGTGAAAGAGACCGATGCCGGTAAGCACGTATCTTCTTTTTTAAAGCATCCAAAAAGGCAGACGATGGCGGTGAAAAGTGACGATTTGCGTGCTGTTTCTCTCGAAGAAGCATTTAATTGGAACGATTATCCGAAGCAAAAGGTTGTCGCCACAGGTTATACAGCAGGTGTAGAATCAACAGGTAAGACGAAAGAACATCATGCATATGGCATTACATATTCAGGCGTCAAAGTAAAACGTGATTTATATTCAACCGTGGCAGCGGACCCATCTGTCTTTCCGATAGGAACTGTCCTGTTTATCCCCAATTATGGTTATGGTGTGGTCGCAGATACTGGGAAAGCGATTAAAGGTCATAAGCTTGATTTATATTATGAAACGGTTGATGATGTGTATAGAGAATGGGGTAAAAAAGTGCTGGACGTTTATGTGATTAAAAAGGGTGAAGGAACGCTGACAGAAAAAGACTTAAATCAGTTGAATGAAGCAGAATCGATGCAAGTGTTCCGGCAGCAGTTTCAAGCCAATAAAGAATAAAAAAGCTTTGGATCTCAAAAGGTCCAAAGCTTTTTCGTTTCTACATGAAGTAATAATCTAAGATGAGTGTGAGCAAAATTCCTGTTAAGCCGCCGAAGAAGACTTCAATCGGCTTATGCCCAAGAAGCTCTTTCAATTTCTTTTGCTTCTCTTTTTCTTCCGCACTTGGGAAGTTCTTTGCCTCGGCAACAAACCGGTTAAAATCTGTGACCAGTTTGTTCAGGACAGTTGCCTGTTCTCCTGCCTGTCTGCGAACACCTGTCGCATCAAACATCGTAATAATGGCAAAGATGGCGGAAATGGCAAAAATAGATGTTCCTAGCCCGTGCTCTAAAGCAACTGCTGTTGAGAGTGCTGTTACTGCTGCGGAGTGTGAACTTGGCATTCCGCCTGTGCTTGTAATGAGCGACCAATCTAGTCGTCTAGAAATGATAAATTGAATCGGTACTTTTACAAATTGTGCAAAAAAGATGGCTGCAAGGCTGGCAAGCAGCGGAAAATTCGTCAGTACGCTCATGAACAAGAAACATCCTCTCTTTAAGAAAAAATAACGTGCGAAATGATAAAGTATTTACCCTAGTAAGATAAAAAAATGATGGCAGTAAGAACTGTTGCCAAGTCCATGTTCATTATAACATTAAAGAAAGTAGATGTGGAACGAGGAGACCATGGACAGGCTGCTATTGATCGCTGCCGCTTTTTCATGATGCCCTTCCGCGTGCCAAAATATAAATGTTCTTCAAGGGAAGACAGGCTGGCAATGATCGTATCAGCACATAAATTTTGATATAATAGAAGTTCCAATGTGAAATATGGAGTTCATTGAAGGAGCGTGTGATAAATATGTTTTTCTCGACAAATGAGTTGCAACATAAAGATACACTGGCCATCGGACTTTTTCAAAAGAGCCAATTATCAGGAAAAGCAAAAGAAATGGATGAGTTACATGGAGGAAGAATCACTGAATTATTAAAAGAAGGCGATATTTCGTCCAAGCGAAATCAGCTTTCGAAATTTTTCCCATCTCCTGAAACCGGCATTAAACGTATTTATTTTGTCGGGCTTGGGAAGGAGTCAGATTACACGTTTGAAGAGGCAAAGGAAGTGTTTGCGCATTTATTTAAAAAGCTTCATCAAGATAAAAAGCAAGCAGTTTCGGTTTTGCTTGATACATTCACAGGAAAGGATCTGCCTGTTCAAGATGCAGCCCATGCCCTTTCTGAAAGCTGCCTTTTAGCTACATATGAATTACAAGATTTTAAACATAAAACGAATGAACCGGATCGCTTTATCGAATTTGTTTATGCAACGACGGATCATGATGCTGCCGAAATTCAGGCAAGTTTGAAAGTGGGCGAAGTCTACGGACAATCGGTCAATTCGGCTCGTACACTTGTGAATATGCCGCCGAACATGCTCACGTCCTCTGATCTTGCATCCTATGCGGCAGAGCTTGCTTATAAATATGAATTCGAGATTGAAATTTTAGATAAAGAACAAATGGAAGAGCTCGGAATGGGCGGTATTCTAGCCGTTAATAGAGGCTCAACAGAACCACCGAAGCTGATTGTATTGAAATATCAAGGCAAGGAAGAATGGACAGACGTCATCGGCCTTGTCGGTAAAGGGATTACGTATGATACAGGTGGGTATTCCTTAAAGCCAAGAGCAAGTATGGTGGGGATGAAAACTGATATGGGCGGCTCAGCCTCTGTTTTAGGCGCAATGGAAATCATCGGTGAACTTCGTCCAGAGCAGAATGTCATTGCGGTCATCGCCTCAACAGATAATATGGTCTCAGCAGATGCGATGAAGCCAGATGACGTCATTGTCTCACTAAGCGGCAAAACAATTGAAGTGCTTAACACGGATGCAGAAGGTCGTCTTGTTTTAGCAGATGGTGTGACCTATGCGAAGCAGCATGGTGCCTCTGTGCTTGTGGATGTTGCGACACTAACAGGCGGTGTCATTGTAGCACTTGGGAATGAGACAACAGGCGTGATGACCAATAACGATGAACTGTATGCCCAGTTTAAAGAGGCATCAGAAGAATGTGGGGAAATGATTTGGCAGCTACCAATCACCGAAAAAGATAAAAAACGAGTAAGAAACAGCAAAATGGCTGATCTGAATAACTCACCAGGTCGTGATGGTCATGCGATCATGGCAGGTGCATTTATCGGAGAATTCGCTGAAGACACCCCTTGGGTACACTTAGATATTGCAGGAACTGCCACGACAGAAAAGCCTTCATGCTTTGGTCCAACAGGAGCAACAGGTGTGATGGTCAGATCATTAGCAACATTTGTGGAACGATTTGAACCGAAGAAATAAAGACAGAAGCTCTGCCAGTTGGCAGAGCTTTTTATGTAGGACATACGCCATTTGACGAAGTAAATTTTCTATGGTAACATACGTTGGTACTTTAATTATCTACTACATTAGTAAACTAAAGGGTTTCGGAGGTTTCACCATGAATGCAGTTGTTTTAGCGGTTGTTTTAATGTTGATATTAAGCTTGCTGCGGGTCAATGTCGTGATTGCGTTGGCACTTGGCGCTTTAGCGGGCGGACTTGCAGGTGGATTAGGTCTAGGGGGAACAGTTCAAGCGTTCACTGACGGTCTTGGCGGAAATGCGACAGTGGCGATTAGTTACGCACTATTAGGTGCATTCGCAGCCGCACTGACGAAAACGGGTCTTCCTGATGCCATGGTCGAAGGAGCTGTGAAGCTTCTTGGAAAAGAAGGCGATTCAAGAAGAAAAACATTATCAAAAGTGCTCATTATTCTGGTCATTTTGATTGTATCTTGTTTTTCTCAAAACGTTGTTCCTGTTCATATTGCCTTTATTCCGGTCTTAATCCCGCCATTATTAAAGGTGTTTAACGAGCTTCAAATTGACCGCAGACTGCTAGCATGTGTGATGACTTTCGGACTTACTGCACCATATATTTTACTTCCGGTCGGTTTTGGACAGATTTTTCACGGAATGCTTCGTGACAACATGAAAGATGCAGGTTTAACAGTGAATTTAGCAGACATTCCGTATGCGATGCTGATTCCTGTAGGCGGCATGGTTGTTGGCTTGATCGTTTCACTCTTTGTCTATCGTAAGCCAAAAACATATGAGAATCGTGACATTACGGATGTAGAAAAATCAGCATATACAAAAAAGAGCTTATTCTTTGCTGGACTTGCGATCCTTGTATCACTTATTGTTCAGTTATATCTCTCTCAAAGCCTTGGAGTCGAAGGGATGATCTTCGGTGCGCTTGCAGGCTTGCTTGTCTTGTTTGTAACTGGAATGATGAAACGTGATGAAGCAGATGCGCTGATTACATCTGGCATGAACATGATGGCATTTATCGGATTTGTCATGCTTGTTGCAGCTGGATTTGCCAATGTTTTAACGAAAACAGGAGATATTGAATCTCTCGTCAAGGCGTCTTCTCAATTTATCGGAAACAGCCAAAGCTTAGCGGCTATTTTAATGCTATTGGTGGGTCTGCTAGTGACAATGGGCATTGGCTCATCATTTGCAACGATTCCGATTATTACGACGATCTTTGTCCCGCTTTGTTTACACTTAGGATTCAGCCCGATGGCGACTATTGCGATTATTGGTTCAGCTGCGGCGGTAGGAGATGCAGGTTCACCTGCAAGCGACAGTACACTTGGACCAACATCTGGACTGAATATGGATGGACAGCATCACCACATTTGGGGTACATGTGTCCCAACATTCGCCTTTTATAATATCCCGCTCGTCTTGTTCGGCTGGCTTGCGGCAATTATGCTATAAATGAAAAAAGGTTCCTTACTCATAGAGTAAAGGAACCTTTTCTGATATTAGGAAGCTGTTTGTTCTTTTCGAAAGGATGTGGCTTTTGAAACTGATCGATAAATTTTAGGTGCCAGCATCGCAAGGAGGATGGTCAGCGCGTAGTCTTTTACCATAAACCACATCATGAAGAACCATGTGGTTTGATAAGAGATTGGTGCGTTCAGCCATACATTTAATGCGATGTATGTATAAGTTGTCCCGATCACATACATCACGGTCGTTCCTGCAATGGCTGCAAATAAAAAGCGGCCAAAACCAGGGTTTTGTCTTTTTTCAAGAATGAATCCGGCAAGCCATGCAGCAGGAATGTATGATAACACAAAGCCACCGCTTTTTCCTAAAATAACGCCGAGACCCGCCGAGAACTGTGCGAATACAGGTGCACCAGCGATCCCAACAAGAGCATAGACAATCATGGCCAATGCGCCAAGTCGTCTGCCCAGCAAAAGACCAGCAAGCACACAAAAAAACGGCTGCATCGTAAGTGGGATTCCACCGACCTGTAAAAATGGCACAATGGATGTGATATTGGCTCCGATAGCCATGAGCGCAGCAAACATCCCGACGAGCACAAAGTCAGCTGTTCTTGTCTTCTTTTGCATGATATTTCCCCCTGTCTTATCTGTACAAATAGATTAAGGGGAAGAGGTTCTTTTGTCAACTCATTTTTATTTTAGGTTAACAATAAAACCCGACCCTGAAAAGGGCGGGCTAGATATTAAGCTTCGGTCATGGAAGAGGTTTCAAGGGCTTTACTAACAGGCACATAATCATAGCCGAGATCACGAGCGACAGCTTCATAGGTGATATGTCCGTTCATCACATTGACGCCTTCAGCAATCGCCTTGTTTTCTTTGATCGCTTTTGCAGCACCTTTATTTGCAATCTGCAGTGCGTATGGGACCGTGACATTTGTTAAAGCAACTGTCGATGTTCTCGGAACCGCTCCTGGCATATTGGCAACAGCATAATGTAAAATGCCGTGCTTTTCATAAGTAGGCTGATCATGTGTTGTGATATGATCGATTGTTTCCACAATCCCGCCTTGGTCAATGGCTACATCGACAATGACAGAACCAGGCTTCATTTGTTTCACCATTTCTTCTGTGACAAGGGTTGGAGCTTTAGCACCTGGGATGAGAACCGCACAAATGAGCAGGTCTGCCTCGCTCACTGAATCTGCAATGTTAACAGGATTAGACATTAACGTTTTCATTTGATGACCAAACTGATCGTCCAGCTGACGTAATCGTTCCGCATTTACATCAATAAGGGTGACATCTGCGCCAAGTCCGATCGCCATTTTCGCTGCATTTGTTCCAACTACGCCGCCGCCAATAATGGTGACTTTCCCTCTTGATACTCCTGGCACGCCGGCGAGCAAAATGCCTTTTCCGCCTTTTGGCTTTTCTAAAAATTGAGCACCAATCTGAGCAGCCATTCTACCTGCTACTTCAGACATTGGCGTTAATAGAGGGAGTGATTTTCCGTCCGTTACCGTTTCATAAGCAATGGCTGTTACACCTTTTTGTTTTAATGCTTCAGCCAAGGAGGGCTCTGCTGCAAGGTGCAAGTACGTAAATAAGATCAGACCTTCTCTGAAATAAGCATATTCTTCAGGTAATGGTTCTTTTACCTTCATAATCATATCAGAAGATGCCCACACATCTTTCGCTTGATCAAGAATCTCTGCACCAACAGATACATAATCGTCATCAGTGAATCCGCTTCCAAAACCAGCGTTCGTTTCAATTAAAATCTGGTGTCCAGCTGAAAGCAATTGAGATGCTGCTCCTGGTGTTAATGCGACCCGGTTTTCATTGTTCTTAATCTCTTTCGGAATGCCGATGATCATATCAATTCCTCCTATGCTTATCTATTGATATTGTATGTCTAGTGTATCCTGAAAGTTTAGAAAATTCTTCGGTTGAATGAAAAAATTAAAAAACGCCTCTTTGTGAAATTTCACAAAGGGACGTTTTTTAGCTTCATATCAAGATAAATGGTCATTTTCTCATTCATGTTTTTTAAATCAATTTCTGCAATGTCCGTAATCCGCTTCAGTCTGTAATTCAGTGTGTTGATATGAATATTTAACTGCTTTGCGGCGATATTGGCGTTGCTGTCACAATCAATAAATCGTTCAAGGGTCTCGACGAGGTTGGAATGATGCCTGAGATCGTAATCCTCAAGCTTTGATAAAGAGTAACTGGAATAAGACGATCCCTTTCGTTTTTCAGCAAGCACATCTAAGTATTGATAAATACCCAGTTCAGAAAAGCTGTTTAATTGTTCTGTTTCCACAGGAAAGCGTTCTTTTGTTTTTAAGACGGCCAGTGCTTCTTTATAGGATGGCTGAATATGAGTAATGTGATCGTAAATTCCACCAATGGCCGCTTGAACGTCATGGAGCTGATACCGATCAGACAACTGCTTTAGCATGCCGCTTGTGAATTGTTTAATATCTTGAAGCGGATGTTCTGTTTTTGGCGAGACAAGAATAATGAATTCGTTAAAATCAACAGTCGTTAACAGCACCTGCACTTGCTGGGTTGTTTCAAGCAGATAGGAGAGCTTCTTTTCCGTATCTTCTGTGAGTTCATCACGAAGGCGAAAAATAATAATCGCATACGTGTCTGGACACCTCATCCCAAGTCTCAAGAAGAGATCAAGCATCTCATCCTTTTCATGAATATGTCCTGTGAGCATCTTCCAAAATAGCTCCTGATTGCGTTCTTCTGTTTTCGTTTTTCGAATTTGTAAATTGAGTAATTTGTTTTTCACGGCATGTGCTGCCATCTTGAGAAGGTCCATTTCTTCATCTGAAAAAGGCTGCGTGGATTCAATTGCCCAGATAAAGCCGAGCACCTCTTTGTCTTTCCATATGGAAATGGCAACCCTGCTGGATAGACCGACTTCTGCAATTTGAGGTACGCGAAGCGGTTCATCTGTTTTAAGGAGTGTAGGAATAATACCGTCTTTCCAAAGCCGATTAATGACTTTTTCCGGTACACGGCGGGAGATAATGGTTGAAGTTCTGGCGGGATCAGTGAAATCATTATGTGTGCTATAGGCTAATAATCGATGATGAGTATCTTCTATAGTAATAGGGCAATTGAGCACATCACTAATTTGGTCTGCCACATCCTCTAAACGATCAAGGCTATACTTAAATGGATCTGTCTTTTTTGTCATAAAAAACCCCTGCTTTTTCGAATATTTCACGTACTTACATTATGAAGAGAATCAGGTACGTAAATCAACAAAAAAATGCCATAATCATTAAAAAAACAAAAAGCTTGAAAAATGAGCACATTGGTCATGCGTTGATCACAAAAAGAAATAGTACAATAATAATGTAGTGAAAAATCAATAGGCGGAAAGATTCATGGAAGTGCACGCCCTTTTATTAAGAATATATGACCAAAAAACTGTTAAATACTAGATAAAGAGCGAAAAAACAGTAATTCCATAGACTCATTTTGTAAAATAAAAACAGATTTGTTTGACTGTGTATCATTTCTGTTTTTATAATAATAACGTCAAAAAATAAGTGGATTAGCCCATTATATGGCGGCTATGCACGGGAGGTAATGAGGAATATGTCAGGAATTATTCGCGTAACCCCAGAAGAACTAAGAGCGACCGCTAAGCAATATGGTGTTGAAAGTCAAGAAGTGTTAAACCAAGTTGATCGTCTAAATAGAATGATCTCTGACCTAAAAGGAATGTGGGAAGGTGCTTCTAGTGAAGCATTCGCTGATCAATACGAACAGCTTAAACCTTCATTCATCAAAATGTCTGATCTATTAACAGATGTCAGCAATCAGCTTGATCAAACTGCAAATACACTTGAAAGCACTGACCAAGACATCGCTAGCCAAATCCGCGGCTAATCAAAGGGATTTCCTTTCTAAGTGTGAAAAGCAGAAAAAGCGCCGAGTCTGTCAGTTGATGCCGGCGCTCTTTCTATTTTGTGAGGTGGAAATTTGTGTATATCGATATTACCATCGACTTAAAAAACTATGATGGCAGTGTGTTTGATTTGAGACTATCAAATTATTTACATATTAAACAAGTCATCCATATCGCCTGGCAGGCAAAACAAATCTCACTACCTAAACGAGATGGCGGATGGGTGCGTGTAGTCAATAAGAAAGCTGTGTTTTCAGGCGAATATAAGCTGTCAGACTGTGGAATCACCACAGGAGACAGGCTGGAAATACTATGAAAGGACTTTTGTAAATGGCAGATAAAAAGAGTTCCTATTTAGAAGAACAATTAGAAGCAGTCATGAAAAAAGAGGAAGGCACTTACACCTTCATTTTTCAAAGAGAGACAATTAAACTCTTAGACGGTTTAGAAGCGGCACCGATTAAAGACATCAATCCTTCATTTAAAAAAGAGATCCAATTAACCGAAGGTGAGGTCATCATTTCGATTCAACCGCCTCCTGCCTATCAGGAATTTCGTTTCATCCATGCAAAGGATGAAAAAAGCAAATGGATTTTTTCATACCAGCTTGTCGATGCAGTGTGCAAACACGACGTGAAGCGGCTGCATCCTATTGTTTCTCCTGAAAACATTGTTTTTCATCAAGGCTTAGCGCCTGCATTTTTGCATTACGGGGTTAAAGAAAGCATCCCGCCATATGAAACCGACCAACATCGTCTGTTAAAAGAGGTCAAAGCCGTCATTCTTCGAGTGGTGGACCATGAATATCAGTTTCAAGAATATTTGGCTTATCATGATACGTTGAAATTATCTGAGCTGGCAAAGGAAATAAGTGATACACAGTCACTGGAAGAATTGTCTGCTTTGATTCAACAAAAAATAGAAGCCATCGAAGCAAAAGAAAAGACGCTCTTAACCATTCCAAAAAAGAAATGGAAGATCGAACGATACATTGGACTTGGTCTCCTTGTTCTTTTGATTCCTGCATTGGTGTATACCATTTACACGTTCTTTTTCGCCATGCCGAAACAAGAAGCGTATGTGGAAGCGAACAAGTATTATCTCAACAAACAGTATAGCCAAGTGGTGGATACGCTCGAAAAATACAAAGCCGATCAAATGCCAGTCTCTCTTCAATATGAACTGGCCATTTCGTATGTGCAAACGAATCAAGGGAATCTATTGCTTGACCAGCACAAAAAAGAAATCACGGATACGTACACATTGCAGACAGACCCGCAATACTTCCTGTTCTGGATTCATATTGGACAAGGCAATAGCAAGGAAGCTCTGGATATTGCAAGGGTGCTCGGGGACGACCGATACATATTCACAGCACTCGTCGCCTACCGCAATGAAATTCAAAATGACGACAGCCTATCTGCTGAAGAAAAACAAAAACAGCTAGATCCAATCATTAAGGAAATGGCGAAGTATGAAGAAAAAGAAACAACGGAGACGAGCACCAATGACTCCTCAGATGCAAGCCAAACAGATGAAACAGCTGAACAAAAAGAGCAGTCAAAAGCCGATCAGGAGAAAAAAGAGAAAGAATCTGATGCAAAAAAGAAAACCTCTCAGACGAAAAAAGATGAGAAAAAATAATTCTTTCGATACAACTGACAGTTGGTGCTGTCCGATGAGGAGGTGGAGCGTTTGAGTCTTCTATGGGTTTTTTATGAGGAAGATTATCAAACCGTCCGTTTAGATGAGCAGTTCAACCGGGAAGCTGTGATTGGACCTGAAATAGAGCATACAGTAACGATTCCTTCCCTTTCGTTTGATGAAGGATTGATTCGTTTATCTCCAGATGAAACGAATGGCGGTTTTTCTCTTTATCAGGGCGAAAAAAAGAAAGGTCACTTACTTCCACATGAACCATATCAGGTTGGTTCACTCACACTCATGTTGATGGATTCACATCATGATCAAATCATTTATTACCTAGGAAATAGAGTCGAAGTGACTATTTCAAGTGAAGAAATAGATGAAGCGGATGTGTGGAAAGAACAAGCCCATTCAATGTTTCAAGATGCCAAATCCTTCACGTTGGAAAAAATAGAAGGCACTTGGTATGTCATTCCACAAGATGAAACGATCTATGTGAACGGGAAACAGCTGCACGGTCCACAGCAGCTTCTTGCTGGGGATGAGCTGTTTTGGAACTTTTTGACGCTGTCATTGAAAGATGATGATTTATTGCAAGTAACAGCATTTGAACCATTTCAAACACGTTTAGAAAAAACAAGGCCGCCGAGTACCGAAACGAAACAAAAATATCCTTTATATAGACGAACACCACGTTTGATTTACGATCTGCCAGATGACCGGGTGTCTTTCAGTTTTCCTTCACAGGAGAGTGAAAATAATGGCAGAGGACTTTGGCTCGTAGTTCTTCCGCCGCTTGTCATGCTGATTGTCATGGGGATCGTGGCCCTTGTACAGCCGCGAGGTATCTTTATTGTCGTGTCGATGGCGATGTTTATTATGACGTTAATTACTTCGTCCGTTCAATATTTTAAAGAGAAATCACAGCGCAAAAGACGAGAAGAGAAGCGGCAACGCGTTTACTCTCTTTACTTAGAAAATAAGCGGAAAGAGCTGCAAGAGCTGTATGACCGTCAACAATTTATTTTAACGTATCATTATCCGTCTTTTGAACAAATGAAATATTTGACGTCCGAAATCAGCGGGCGTATTTGGGAAAAGACGCTTGTCAGTGATGATTTTTTACAGCTGCGTCTAGGGACAGGTGCAGTTCCTTCAAGTTATGAATTATCGACGAGCGGCGGCGATATGGCCAATCGTGACATCGATGACTTAATGGAACAAACACAGCATATGCAAAACGTCTATCGCGAGGTAAAAGATGTACCGATTACGTTCGGTCTTGCGGACGGTCCAACCGGATTAATAGGAAAACCGGCAATTGTCAAAAATGAGCTTCACCAGCTTGTCGGCCAGCTTGCTTTCTCGCACAGCTATCATGATTTGAGATTTGTTTTTATCTTTAATGAACAGGAGTATGAGAACTGGGAATGGATGAAATGGCTGCCGCACTTCCAACTTCCTCATACATACGGGAAAGGGTTTATATATAACGAACAAACACGTGATCAGCTCTTGTCTTCTATTTATGAAATTTTACGAGAGCGTGATCTGGAAGAGGAAAAAGAGAAAAAAATCTTTACGCCTCACTTTGTGTTTATCGTGACAAACCATGAACTCATTGCTGAACATGTGATTTTAGAATACCTAGAAGGCAGCCGGACGGATTTAGGCATCTCAATTATCTTTGCGGCAGAAACAAAGGAAAGCTTGGCTGAAAATATTTCAACGCTTGTTCGTTACATTAACGAAGAAGAAGGAGATATTCTCATTCAGCATAAGAAGGCCGTACGAATTCCATTTCAGCTGGATGCACATGAGCGAGCGGACAATGAGCTGTTTGCCAGAACCTTAAGAACATTAGATCATCAAGTCGGGATGACCAACTCGATTCCAGAAACGGTCTCCTTCCTTGACCTGTTTCATGCCAAACAGGTAGATGACATTGGCATTCGTGAAAAATGGCTGACATCTGAAACAGCAAAGTCATTATCTGTGCCTATCGGTTATAAAGGAAAAAACGATATTGTCGATCTGAATCTGCATGAAAAAGCACATGGCCCACATGGTCTATTAGCAGGAACAACGGGATCAGGAAAAAGTGAGTTTTTACAGACGTATATTTTATCCTTGGCTGTACACTTTCACCCGCATGAAGTGGCGTTCCTGCTCATTGATTACAAAGGAGGCGGAATGGCGCAGCCGTTCCGAAATATTCCGCACTTACTTGGTACGATCACAAACATTGAAGGCAGCAAAAACTTTAGTGAAAGAGCGCTTGCCTCTATTAAAAGTGAACTGAAGAAAAGACAGCGCTTGTTTGATCAGTATCATGTGAATCATATCAATGACTATACGAAACTCTATAAAGAGAAGAAGGCGGAACAGGCGATGCCTCATTTGTTCTTAATCTCTGATGAGTTTGCTGAATTAAAAAGTGAAGAGCCAGATTTTATTAGAGAGCTTGTCAGTGCCGCGCGGATTGGACGAAGTCTCGGTGTCCATCTCATTTTGGCGACACAAAAGCCCGGCGGGGTCATTGATGATCAAATTTGGAGTAACTCCCGCTTTAAAGTCGCATTAAAGGTACAAGATGCATCAGACAGTAAGGAAATTTTGAAAAATAGTGATGCAGCGTCGATTACCGTGACAGGTCGTGGATATTTACAAGTGGGGAACAATGAAATCTATGAATTATTCCAGTCGGCTTGGAGCGGTGCACCGTATATGGAAGATGGCTACGGATCAGAAGATGACATCGCCATTGTAACAGACACTGGACTGATCCCATTATCAGGGGTAAGTACAGAGCCGGCTGTGAAAAAAGAGACAGTGACGGAAATTTCCGCTGTTGTGGATGAAATTGAACGTATGCAGCAGGAGCTTGGAATTGAAAAGCTTCCGAGTCCATGGCTTCCACCGCTTGAAGAACGGATTCCAAAAACACGTTATGCATCAAGTGAAGAGCACGTCTTCCATTTCGCTCTTGTCGATGAGCCAGATCAGCAAAGCCAGCATCCACTTTCTTATCAAATGATGGAGGATGGAAATATTGGCATCTTCGGTTCATCCGGCTACGGCAAATCACTTGCTGCAACCACACTGCTTATGAGCTTCGCAGAAAGATATTCACCTGAAGAATGGCATGCATATATTTATGACTTCGGTAACGGCACCTTGCTACCGCTTGCCAAACTTCCGCATACGGCTGATTATTTCTTAATGGATCAAATGAGAAAGATTCAAAAGTCGATGAAGCGTCTTCGTGAAGAGGTTGAATATCGCAAGCGTTTATTTAGACAGCAGGAAATGAGTCATATCAAAATGTACAATGCGCTGAATGAGAAAAAGCTTCCATTCATATTTATCGTGATTGACAACTTTGACATTGTGAAAGACGAAATGCATGAACTCGAATCTGAATTTATTCAGTTAAGCCGTGATGGACAATCGTTAGGCATTTATTTCTTAATCACAGCGACTCGTGTCAACGCAGTCCGTCAATCTCTTATGAACAATTTGAAAACAAAGATTGTCCATTACTTAATGGATCAAGGAGAAGCATACTCCATTATTGGCAGACCGAAATTCAGCTTAGAGCCGATTCCAGGACGAGTCATTATCAACAAAGAAGAGCTTTACTTTGCCCAAATGTTCCTGCCAGTTGAAGGAGAGAACGATCTCGAATTGTTTGAGCATTTAAAACAAGAGATCCAGCTTCTAGATGCTCGCTTTGAATCAGCTGAAAAACCAAAACCTGTGCCGATGCTTCCTGATAAACTGACCATTTGGGAGCTAGAGAGTCGCTTAGAAGAACAAAAACAGCCGTATGACATTCCAGTCGGACTAGATGAGGAATCTGTTGCACCTGTTTACTTTGACTTGAAGAAGAATAAACACTGCCTCATCATCGGTCAAACGCAGCGAGGGAAAACAAATGTGACCAAACTGATGCTTGATCAGCTATTAGTAGCAAAACCTGAGAAGCTGGCCGTCTTTGATTCGATTGATCGGGGGCTCTCTCATTATGCAAAAGAAGAGAACATTGATTACCTTGAAACAAAGGATGATATCACAGAATGGGCAGAGGAAATAGATCGTTTATTCAAGGTGCGTGAAGAGATGTACGTCGAAGCTGTGCGCCGGGGAGAGACTGATCAGTTGTCGTTCTCTCAAATTGTGCTTGTGATTGATGGCATTACGCGTTTTCAGCAGACAATCGACCCGCGTCTTCAAGATCAATTGGCTGATTTCATGAAGTCATATGCTCACTTAGGCTTCAGCCTGATCGCATCAGGAAATCATACCGAATTCAGTAAAGGCTATGATGCACTCACAAACGAAATCAAACAGGTTCGTCATGCCATGTTACTGATGAAAAAATCAGAGCAAAACATCATACCGCTTCCGTATGCAAGACAAGAACCAGAAATTCAGCCAGGATTTGGATATTTGGTTGAAAATGGGAAAGAGAAGAAAATCCAGGTTCCTTTATGTGCGGTAGAAAGGAAGAGTGTTCAATGACAGAGCAGCAAAAAAGCTCCATCAAAATCGTGTCGACCATGATACTGATTCTGGTCTTGCCGGTTCTATTTTTCCATCTCATTGGGGATGATCCGGCAAAACAGAAAAAGAATGCCACACGTAACATTGCCGTGGTCAATGAGGATATGGGGGCGAGCGAAAGTGAAAATACCGCTCGTTTCGGACAGGATGTGGTGGCGGCATTATCAGAACGTCCAGATTACACATGGACAGTCGTCAATCGAAGTGCGGCAGAAAATGGCCTGAAAAATAGAAAGTACGATGCAGTTCTCTATATTCCATCTGACTTCTCTAAAAATGTGCTGAGCTATGATAAGGATCATCCTGAGAAGGCATCTATCCAATTCTCGATCCAAGATCAGCTGAATGCAGTAAATAAAGAAAAAGTACAAAGAGAGCTAGAAAATGCTCAAAAGAAAATGAATGAACAAATGTCGACTTTATATTGGAGTTTTGTATCACAGGAAATCGGCAATGTCAGAGAAGAGTTTGAGCATATTGTTGGCAAAGAGGTCGAATTCCAAAACACGATGTACAACTTCTATAAGCCAAATTCAAACAAACTATCTGATGCCGTCCAGCAGCAGAAGAAACAAATAGAAGAACTGAAAAATGCGATGGCCGATTCACAAAAACAGTATAAAGACGGTTTAAGTACAACAGAAGAAGCGAAAAGCCAGCTGAAGGATTTCGTAAAAGTAGTCGATCAATATCAGCAGTATCAAGACAAACAAAAGGATCTCTTGATCAAAGCGCAATCGACAAGCAAAAAACAAATCCAGCAAGGACTCAAACAGCTTGCGGAGATTCAAAACCAAAATGCCCGCAGCTTTAGCGATCAAATGGGCGGACTCAAAACCGATATCAATGGGGTCCAAAGTCAGCTTAAAACAACGGACAGCGCAATTCAATCTGTTCAAAAGTCGAGGGAAGAAGCTATTCCTAAGCAATCGACGGGATTAAAGGAACTTGTGAAGGCGTCTCAGGAAGAACTGATTAGTAATTATGAAGCTCAATATCTTGCATATATAGGGGATAAAATTACTCTGTTGCAAGAGCAATTGAAAGCTTCAAGAAAGGCATTGCTTGAAGCAGAGAAACCGAAAGAGGATCCGAAAGAGGATTCGAATAATCAAGATGAAGACCAAAAAGATTCGTCAGACGATTTGAAAATCGATCTTGAAGAAGAGACGAAGAAATTAACTGAAATCTCAACAGAAATAAATCAAGTGGCAGATGAGTTGTCAGGAAATGAAGAAACGACACCTACTCCAGAAAATCCAGACCAAACTGGGGAAACCAAATCAAAGTCAGTTCAATCAAAAGAGCAACTAAAAGCACTGTCTCTAAAATTAGAAGAAGTGAAAAAGAATATCGAGGAAAAAACCAAAGCTCATAATGATCAATTACAAGGAAAAGTCGATCTTTTGAGTAAAGAACTAAAATCTTTAACAGATAAAATAGACAAACTAGAAGAAAAAATAATAAGAATAGAAACTAGTAACAATAAAAACATAAGTGATATAAAGAAATCCATTATCAAACAAGAATCTTCTATTACAAGAAAATTAGAACGAATAGAAACAACTCAATCTCCATTAAATCAATATACATCAAAAATGGATAAAATTGGTGGTTTCGATACAAATTCAGAAAATGCATCAGAATTATTAAAGTATTCAAATGAATTAGCACAGTATGAAGCATTACTTAACAGCTTCTATCCAAAGAAGGATCCTTCTTCTTTGGTCGACACAAAAGGAGATGAAATCCAGTCCATCCTTTCCATCAAAAAAGAAGAAACGGAAAACTGGGATACACTCAAAAATCAGATGCTGACGTCAAATGATGATGTGTCTACCTTTATTGATGAGATGCAAAAATTCTCAGATGGCTATGCAGAATACATTTCGACTCAGCAGGCAAGCATGGAACAGGAGTTAAATGCCATTTCTGAAAGTGCGGACACAGTAGCTGAACAAATGGCTGATCAAGGAGATGCGGTGTATACGGCAGACCTTGCGGGCAGTTCGATTGTTGTGAGTGCACAGGATTCAATTGGTCAGGAAGTGCTTCGTCTTTCTGAAAATATGAGTTCGTTAACTGACCGCCAAAAAGGGGTGGCCGATTATACGAATAATATTGAAGAAAGTGTCACAACCGTTCAAGAAAAAGCAGATACGCTGAACGAAAACTGGAGCAAGAATGTCAATTCTACGAAGCTTGTTCAACAAGATTTAAAGGGTATTTTAGGTAACACTTTAGATGATCAAGGCAACAGCAACTATGTGTATAACCATTTAGCCAATCCGCTGAAAATTAGCGGCGATGTGCCAGAAGAAAAAACGCAGACTGTACCGCCAGTAGTCATTTTGGTTATTGTGATGATCAGCAGTTTGTTGATTGGCTTTTTTAGCTCGTACTATGCGTCAGCGCCAATGCTGGTCAAAGGTGCACTGTTTGGTATTTTAAATCTGCTAGTCGGGCTCATGATCAGCCTGTTTGGACTCAACATTTACAAACTAGCTGATGACCAAGCCATTCAATGGTCGATCTTTACGATTTTGCTGCTAGTGGCATGCTCTGCCTTTATTCGCACAGCTTTCCTTTTCGGTTCAATTGCCGGATGGATGGCAGCAACGGCGCTTATTTTCTTCTTTGTTGCACCGTTAATTGATTTGGTCATGCCAAACTTCCATTTTACAAATCCAGTGACAGACGTGTATCTGTCCATCCAATATGGAAATGGAGACAACTTCGGTATGGGCATCACAGGGCTACTGATTTTAACGATATTGTTCATGGTCATTCCACTAGTGAAGAAGCTGTGGAAAGACAAAACAGAGGAACGTGATGTCACTCATGAGGCTTAATCTATTCGTCAAAGGGATGGCACTTGGTGTCATATCCCTTTTTCTCCTCAGTCCTGCTGCTTTTGCTGCTACAGGTGAAGATACGGATACGAATGTCAAGCCGAATGAATATCAAGAAAAGAACCTCAATATTAATTCGAGTATATTGAGGGATCAAACGAAATACGAACAAAGCAAAACAACATCTAAAGTCAAAACGGACATTCACTTTGCTGACCCGCCTAAGACCTCTGGTGGTCAACTTTCGCCGCAAATTTTTAGTGATCTGAAAGAAAATCCGCCTAAAACGCCAGCTCGTATGATGAAAGAGATGGATATCTCTTTCAGCGATTCGGCTGTATCAACGCCTTCTGGCGATGATCATGAAAAGCAGAGATCGGCGCTTCTACCAATCATTTTTGGCATCTTGATCGCCTTTGGCATCATTGTCATGATCATTCTGATTCCAAAGGTGAATGTGAAGACGGAAAAGAAATAGTCTGCCTTTTGAAAAGGGGAGGCTTTTCTTTATGCAGATTGCTTGATGTGAGACCGATTCACTATTTAAAATAGTGTTATCAAGGGAGGAGATTGTCATTCGAATTTCAATCGTCACAGGCGGATCAAAAGGATTTGGTTTAGCACTTGTCAAACAGCTACTTTCACGCGGGGATAACGTGTATACCGCTGCAAGAAGTGAGTCGCCACTATCCCATCCACACCTCACGCATTCACAGGTCAATCTCACTGATGAGGAATCGGCTGCAAAGTGGCTTCAGGGCATCTTGTCCTCGCAAACTCTCGCAGACGCTGATGACGTCTTGCTTGTCAATAATGCAGGAATGGTCACTCCTATCAAGCGTGCAGGGCAAGGCGGAGAAGATACGCTTCATCAGCATTATACGCTGAACCTTGTCATCCCTGTTTTGCTCAGTCATGTGTTTGTGAGAGAGACACAATCTCTTGAAGGGAAGAAAACCATCGTGCATCTTTCTTCTGGAGCAGCTAAAAATCCGTACAAAGGATGGAGTGCCTATTGTAGCTCAAAAGCAGGGCTTGATATGTTTATGAGGACTTTACATGAGGAACAACAGGACGAAGCATATCCTGTCACCACGTTTTCCTTTTCACCCGGTACGATTGATACGGATATGCAGGGAGAGATTCGGAAATCCTCCAAACAGGACTTTGAACAAATTGAGCGGTTTCAGCAATTATATGAAACAGGTACGCTAAAGAGCCCAGATGAAGTGGCCGGTATTTTACTCGACCTTCTGGCAGATGACCCAGCTGGCGGTTGTGTATACGATGCCCGTGAGTATGGAAAAAAGCAGTCATAACGGCTGCTTTTTTCGTATTGTACAAGCAAAGACAGCTTATTGAGCATAAGCTAATCTTGAGACTCATCGGAAATATGACAGAACATTTGAGTTTCTTTTCAGAATATGTTAGGATGCTAAAAATATAGATAAGGAGGGGTTTCCATGAGAAAGGTTACATTAATGGATGTTTACACCCATCCAGTCGCTCAAAAATATTTAAATCGTTCAGGAAAAGCCCACGCCATTGCTTGTGCTTATCACGCATTCAAACTGGCGATGCAGGCGGGGATTAACCCGGATCTTGCTGTGAAAGCAGCACTCTTGCATGACATAGGCCACTATGAATGGTATACAGCAGGCGGAGAATGGGATTACGAGACATATAGACGGAATGATATTCATGCCATTAAAGGTGCAGAGCGGGCACATAAACTGCTCATACGGCTCGGCGAGGAACCAAAAGCAGCCAAAGAGATTGCCCTTGCGATTTTGCTTCACACAGATTCATATTTGCCAGAGGGCGACCTGGATAAGGACACACTCCAGCAAATTGTGAAGAAAGCAGATGAAATGGACGAAGAGCCTGGTGGACACCATCATTACAGACAAATAGATGAATCACTTGCGCTCAAAAAAATTGCTGATTTGGATGAGAAGGTGCAGCAGGCGCTTCAGCCCATGAAACGCTCTGTTTAATATGGAATATCTCCATGAATCGTTCCGTGCTGATCCACATACAATGTGCGAATCACAGTACGGTTAAATGCCGATGTCCCTGACGCAGTGAGACCTGTGTAATGAACCGTGACGGAATAAGCACCTTCTTTTTTCAATTGAACGGCTGATGAAGAGCTCGTTTTCAGTGGATGATCCTTCTCGGCATCTTTAAAATAAATGGTCTCTACAGTTTTGCTTAATCGTTTAATCAGCTTGCTTGAATGTGTCGATGCATCTCCTGATTTCGCTGCAGCGATTTTGATTTCTTCATTCAATGGTGAATCAAAGGATACAAGTAGCAAATAAGGATCCTTTTTTCCTGAATTTGATCGAATCGTCCATTTTCCTGGAACGGGTTTATTGATTTGCACATGGTGTGAATAGGCGCCTTCATATGGGAATGATGCTTCCGATGTCGTCAAATTGGTTAAGACATCGCCATTTGGCGCAACGATTTCCGGATTGGCTTCCTGTCTTTCATTTAACCACTGAATCGATAGGCCATTCGTTCCTTCCTCTACATAGAACGCTTCTGTTTTATCCTTTTCACTTTCTCCACCTTTCACATAAACGTTTGTATTTAGCTCCGAAGAGACTGGTTCTTGCTCTTGTTCGTCTTCGCTTTCAGCGCTTGCGGTACTTGCACGCAGCTGTGCCTGAAATACGGGGAACATGCTTGTGCCGTTTTTGATCGAAAAGTGATCCCACTTTCCTGTTAAAATATTGTTTGCATATGCTAGCTTTGTGCTGCTGACTGTCACAGCGCCATCGTTTGCACCAAAGCTTTTTAAATACATGCCGCCTAAATAAAGTACTCCGCCAAAGGTTCCCCATTCTGAACCAGAATAGGTCACATATTTATGAGGAAACGTCTCCAGCCGGTCGGTTTCACTTCGAAAAGCTGCCATCATCCCGGTTTGCAGAGAATAGAGCGCGTCGCTCTTTTGTCCAAGGATTTGCGCAAGCCAGCTTCCGCCTTTGCTATAGGCTAAATCCGCAAGCGGCGTCCCATAATGTGGAGAGCCAAGTGTGATGACTTTCTCTACATATGGATGAGCGTTGTAATACACGAGTGCAGCCTGCGTATCCACTCCGCCTTTACTATGACCGATTATGATCAGTTTTCTGCCGAAAAATTCATAGATTTCTTTTAACTTTTCTGCTAATAGTTTCCCATTCTTTTTCATGTCCTGATCTGGATATAAATCTATGAACGCGCTTTCGTATCCGTTCAGAACAGCTTGTTTTGCCATATCGTTTCGATCAGACCATGTGGAGGAAGAACTGTTTATGCCATGTACAAAAACAAGTGGGGGTTTTGACAGGTCTTTTTGTACCGGTTCTTCTCCTTTAAACCACTTCCCTGGTGTACCAGGTGCATCTCCAATTGTGCCTGCGTGCGCATAACTTGCAGAGGATAGTAAGAGCATGACAGCAACGATACAGATTAATTTTTTCAAGATCATTCACCTCTTCAAATAATTTAAGATGTTGGCAGCACCAATCTATTATACTTCTAAAAATTGCAAAAAAATACGGAATGTAAAAATACGGTAATAATGTTGTAGGTTTGCTGAGTGACACTCACATGGGTCATTGCATACGCTGTGGGTAAATACACAAGTAAAGGGGCAGGTAGCATGGCACAACAAGGAAGTCCACAGCTTGTTTCATTAGTTGATCCATATGTTTATCAAACATTGCAGAAAGTAGTCGGTATGAGATTGATTGTTCAAACAGTGAAAGATACAGTACGTGGAAAGTTGAAGGAAGTGATGCCGGATCATATTGTGATTGAGGCGGGGGCAAAATCAGTGTTTTATGTGCGGATCCAGCAAATCGTGTCGGTGATGCCTGATCACAGTGAAAGAGTGTAACAAGCAGACGCACAGGTGTCTGCTTTTTTCAATGCTTACAGAATGTATATCTGGAAAAAGTGCATGATATACCAATTGTTCTTTTTTTTTCAAAAAATATGGTTCTAAAACAAGAAGCAGTTGACAGAAGGTGGGTTGAATAGTAGTTTTTTAATAAGGTCAATACGTAACAGGAGGAGCATCTTTGTTAAAATCTAAAGTTCATTTTTGGACATTCCAAATATTACTGGTTTTACTGATTGTGTACGTATCAACAAAAGTTTCGTTTTTATTTCAGCCGATCATTTTATTTGCTTCAACGTTGTTTGTTCCTATTTTACTGGCAGGTATTCTCTTTTTCATCTTTAATCCGATTGTTCGATTTTTGTCGAAGAAGATACCTAGGACGCTCGCCATTCTGATTATTTATCTTCTATTCATCGGGCTTATCACGTTTGTTGTCAATGCTGCTGGACCTGTCATTGTCACGCAGGTGGGTGGACTTGTCAAAAGCTTCCCGGGGTATGTCACGGACATGCAGAAATTTATCAACGACTTCTCGCATTCTAAAACATTTACGTGGATGATGAACCAAGATTATGTGTCTGTTTCAAAGTTTGAACAGTCGATCGTTTCGACATTAAAAGATTTACCGGAAAATATTGCTTCAAGTATGTCGGCGGTGTTTGGCGTGATTGCGAATATTGCCCTCGCTGTCATTACCGTTCCATTCATTTTATTTTACATGCTAAAAGACGGGCATAAGTTTCCGGACAAGCTCGTTCAATTTTTGCCAATGCCTTACCGTAAGGAAGGATTGAAGATTTTTAAAGAATTAAACGATACGCTTGCTGCTTACATACAAGGGCAAATCGTTGTTTGTTTATTTGTCGGAGTTGCTTGTTTTATCGGATACTTATTAATTGGTGTGAAATATGCGCTCATTCTCGGCATCATTATTGCGGTGACAAACGTCATTCCATATCTTGGGCCATATCTTGGTGCGGCACCAGCTGTGCTCATTGCTTTTCTTGATTCGCCTGGAAAAGCGGTTGTGACTGTTATTGTCATTCTTGTTGTTCAGCAGATCGATGGAAACGTCATTTCTCCATTGATCATTGGAAAACGTCTCAACACACATCCGTTAACAATTATCTTGCTATTAATTGGGGCAGGAAGTTTTGGCGGAATCCTTGGCATGATTTTTGCCGTCCCTGTCTATGCGCTGCTGAAAGCCATCACACTCAATATTGTCAGATTGGTTCAGCTGCGTCAGCGCTCTCGAAAAGAACAGCATTTAAACGTTTAGGGCAGATGCACAACTTTTCCCTTTTTGCATAACATAACTCACATAAGCGAATAGGGAGGAGAAGGAAGATGCCTGCGATTGTTGGACCCATCCATATTGAGTCTTTAGGCGGAAACGGCTCGGCTACTTTTGGTGACGTTCTCGCCATTGCCCCTTTGGCTGTAGATCACTCGACCGGTGGAGCGGGAGCTTTTAATTCAGGTGATTATATGTCCCTGACAAGCGATCCGAATGCCACCATGCTTTGGGACTTTACACTGTTTGGCCAGCCTCAATCATTTAATGCATAAAAGACAGCTGATCATAGGACATATCAGCTGTCTTTTTTATGTTGGATAGACACGTATTGTTCCGCTAGGCATATGATGAGGGTAGTAAAGGTGGTGGAAAGATGCCAGCAATTGTTGGACCCATTCATATTGACCGTGTCATAGGAAACGGTTCTGCACATTTCGGCGATGTGTTTGCCATTTCGCCAAAAAGTGTGGATCATTCCGCTGGTGGTTCAGGCACCTATAATGCAGGAGATTTTGTTCAATTCTTCAACAATCCGAACGTCACATTTGTTTGGGATTCAAACCTGATCAGCCAGCAAAAGAGCTTTAACGCATAGCCAGCTTTGAAAGGGTCTCCTTTTCAGAAGCTGTCTTTTTTTATGGTACAATGGATAGAAGAAGGAAGAAGAAAAAGGGGGGTAAAACACATCAAATGAAAATAAGAAAAGCGCATCTGACAAGCGGGCAACCAACAACCTACAATGTATATTTACATGAAAATAAAAAAGAATATAAAACGCTTGTCGCTGTACCTGACATAGAATGGAGTATTTCTATTGCGTATGAAGACGAAAAAACGCAGCTTGAGCAAGCACTAGAACAATCTTTAAACAAAAGAGTAGAAATAGACGAAGCCCGTGAACTTGCACAAAAAATTGTGCACTGGGTCACAGAAATGTAAATTCAGAAACCAGGAGTGAACACAGCAATGAAAGAAGAATCCGTAGACTTTTATTTGCAGCAAGGGATATTTGGACATGCTGAAACAAAACCAGATGAACGAAGAATGTTTCTCGGCTCATTAAGAGAACGTGCTCTTCTCGCTCTGACAAAAGGGCAAGTATCGAGACATAAATCGTATCAAGAGGTAGAGCAAGTATTGAAGGCAAACCGAGAGGCCACTGTTCTTTTAAATGGTGAATTGTCATATGCTTCTTATTCTCCATATGTCAAAATGGCAAATGCTGCTAGTTGTTCTTTTAAAGTGGTCAACCATCACGAGTCACATTCACCTTTTGGGCTTGTGATAGAGGTGCCGCATGCGATCAATCAAGAGCATATCTATATAGAAGATGAGCTTTTTCAAAAAGCTTTTTCTCGTGAATCTGTTGAATAGGTTTCCCTAGTGAAATGAATAAGCTATAATGATTCAAAAGAGCATATGGGAGAGATGCGGATGGGCAAAGCATTGATTTGTATTGATTATACAGTTGATTTTGTTGCAGACGATGGAAAACTGACGTGCGGAAAGCCTGGACAGGCGATTGAGTCGAAGATCACAGAGATCACTTCTTCATTTATTGATGAAGGACACTTTGTTGTTTTTGCCGTCGATCATCATGAAGAGCAAGATCCATATCATCCAGAGACAAAGTTATTTCCGCCCCATAATATTCGCGGGACAGAAGGAATTGAACTTTACGGAAAACTAAGTTCACTATTTCACACGTCAACACATTTAAATCATGTCTATTATATGGAAAAAACAAGATACTCTGCTTTTGCAGGCACTCAATTAGAAATGAAACTGCGCGAGCGTGGCATCACTGAACTTCACCTAGCCGGAGTGTGTACCGATATTTGTGTACTTCATACAGCTGTTGATGCGTACAATAAAGGCTTTGAACTTGTGATTCATGAGAATGCCGTAGCGAGTTTTAATGAAGCGGGGCACGAGTGGGCACTTTCTCACTTTGAGCATACGCTTGGTGCGAAAGTGGTTAAGTAAGGGAAGGAGAATGGAAGTTGGAGCATCGGTTTATTGACGACAGTTTATCACTACATACAGATCTTTATCAAATTAACATGGCAGAAACGTATTGGAGAGACGGCATTCATGAGAAGAAGGCAGTCTTCGAACTCTTCTTTAGAAAGCTTCCATTTGACAACGGCTTCGCTGTATTTGCTGGTTTAGAGAAAGCGATTGAATATTTATCGGACTTCTCCTTCACCGAGAGCGACCTTGCATATTTAAAAGATGAACTCGGTTATAAAAGCGATTTCATTGAATACTTAAGCGGATTGTCTTTTACAGGGACACTTCATTCAATGCGAGAAGGAGAAATTGTCTTTGCGAATGAACCTATTATGCGCATCGAGGCAACACTTGTTGAAGCGCAGCTAATTGAAACGGCACTTCTCAACATCGTGAACTTCCAGACGCTAATTGCAACAAAGGCGGCTCGTATTAAAGGAATCATTGAAGATGAGACAGCATTAGAATTCGGAACAAGACGTGCGCATGAAATGGATGCAGCCATGTGGGGAGCAAGAGCAGCACTGATCGGCGGATTTCAGGCGACAAGTAATGTCCGTGCAGGGAAACGCTTCAATATTCCCGTATCAGGCACACATGCCCATGCCCTTGTACAAGCATATCGCGACGAATATACTGCATTTAGAAAATATGCCGAAACACATACAGACTGTGTCTTTTTAGTGGATACATATGATACGGTCAGATCAGGCATTCCAAATGCGATTAAGGTAGCGAAAGAATTCGGTGATAAAATCAACTTTATTGGGGTCAGACTTGATAGTGGAGACCTTGCCTACTTGTCTAAAAAGGCGAGAACGATGCTGGATGAAGCTGGATTCCATGACGCCAAAGTCATTGCATCAAGCGATCTTGATGAACACACCATTATGAACTTAAAAGCACAAGGTGCAAAAATTGATGTATGGGGTGTTGGAACGAAACTGATTACCGCATTCGATCAGCCAGCTCTTGGTGCTGTATATAAGCTTGTATCGATTGAAGAAAACGGTCAGATGAATGACACGATCAAAATTTCTTCTAACCCAGAGAAAGTGACAACACCAGGCCGTAAACGAGTGTATCGCATTATCAATCAATTGAATCATCACTCTGAGGGAGACTACATTGCCCTTGAAGAAGAAGATGTTCAAAGTGAAGATAAGCTGAAAATGTTCCATCCAGTTCATACATTTATCAGCAAATTTGTGACAAATTTTGTGGCAAAGGACCTTCATGTCCCAATTTTTGAACAAGGGAAGCTGGTGTATGATAATCCAGATATCAAAACGATTCAAGCATATGTGCAGGACAGTCTCGGACTCTTCTGGGAGGAATACAAACGAATCAGCAAACCAGAAGAATACCCAGTCGATTTGAGTCAAAAATGCTGGGATAATAAGATGCAGTTTATCCATGATGTGAAAAATAAAATCAAAAAAGAGCTTTATGAAAGCTGATTACCCCGGGAAAGGAGATCATCAAGCCAGATGGTCTCTTTTTTTTCATGTTGGACGATTCAAAATGAACCTTATGGGCAATCATTTGGTATACTGAAAGCACATCTTGTTTGTCATTGCATAAAGGAGGAATGGAGCAGTTGAGGGTGTTTGTTGCAAGGCAGCCTATTTTTAACAGAAAAGAACAAGTCGTATCATACGAGCTGCTTTATAGAGATAGTGAAACCAATACATATAGCGCTGAGGATGGTGATCAAGCGACAACGGACCTCATTATCAATAGTTTTTTAAACATTGGCATCGAAACACTGACAGAAGGAAAACGATGCTACATCAATTTCACCGAAAGCTTGCTTTCGTCTGATCTGCTCACTTATTTTGATCCACATCAGCTTGTGATCGAAATATTAGAAAATGTACCGATTACCCCGGCACTTATTATGAGATGTAAGCAATTAAAAAAGTGGGGATACACGATTGCGCTCGATGATTTCTTTCTGAGCGGAACACATTTTCATGACAAGTTACTCGATGAACTCCTCTATTGCATTGATATTTTAAAAATTGATTTTCTGAAAACAACATGTGAAGAACGAAGAGACATTTTACATACATATAAAAAGTATCGACTTCGATTCCTTGCTGAAAAGGTAGAAACGCGAAAAGAATATGAAGAAGCGTTAGAAGCTGGCTTCCATTTGTTTCAAGGATATTTCTTTAGTGAGCCGCACGTCATTTCGGGACGAGCCTTATCGACTAGCTTCCACGCATACCATCAGCTATTGAATGAGCTAAGCAAGGAGCAGCCGAATATTCAGACCGTGACGCACTTTATAGAAAGTGATCTTTCCCTTTCATATCAATTATTAAAAATGCTGAATTCTGGAGGCATGAGACGTCTTTATCAAATCAAGAGCATTCGTCAGGCGATTATCCTGCTTGGGTTTAATGAAATACGGCGATGGATCTTTATCCTTTCATTTAAAGAACTGAATGTCCAAGCCAACTCAAGCCAAAAGGAAATCATCAAAATGTCGTTCATTCGTGCCAAAACGTGTGAACTCATTGCTAGTCGGACTGAACGAGAGCATCCCGCTTCTTATATGCTGACAGGTATGTTTTCACTCATTGATACGCTTGTCAGGGCGGACATTACTGAACTTGTGAAAGAACTGCCTCTTTCGGATGAAGTAGGTGAGGCACTGCTTGGCTATGAAAATGACTATTTCCTTGTGTTAGACGTTGCCAAACGTATTGAACGAAATGAATGGGATGATGAAATGTTAGGTGGAAGTCTCCCTAAACAGGAAGCCTACGGCTGTTATATAGAAGCCATTGAATGGTGTCATAAAATGTTTGAATCTTAAGAAAAGCCGCTCACACTAGAGCGGCTTCTTTCTTTGTTATCCCCACTGTAAAAGTAGAAAAAGCCTGCTGGAAGAGAGGGATAAGTAGATGCGGATGCCTTCTGGACTAAAGCGGATATCGATATTGCTTTTCACCCCAATCTGCTTCAGCATTCGAATCACACTTGCGGTGTCAGCACGTTCAGCAGCTTCCATGATTCGCTGTCCAAACGAAAGCGAACCGGAAATCTGCTGTGTAATGAGGGATGCATCAGCCACGAGACGGGTTGATTCCTTTGCAGCCTTTTGAAACGCATGAGCATCTACTGGAGGAAAAGTCATGGGTGTTCGCGGGTATGCGTTCCCTATTGCGGGAACCTGCAAAGGCGGATAAGGAACATAGTAAAACACATGGTCACCTCTTCTCTCATTGAAGTGAATTTGGACGGATATCTGTTCTAAATGTATGAAGAAAATCCGAATAAAGAATCAAAATGATCTTTCTACCTTTGCATATTCATCATAAAAATAGGTACTTTTGCGGTCAATTTCGGTGAATGTCGCCAAAAAATTGCGGTGTCTACAGTAGAGCCTGTCGTCTGACCTATAACATGAAAAACCGAGGAAACAGAGGGGATCGTACGTTCTGTATCACGAGAATTGTGACGAATGATGCCTGTTCATGTCGCAAAAATGACGTATTTCCTTTGAAATTGAGATAAAAGTATCATTTGAAAAGTCTGAAAATGATGAAAAAAGACCTATTGAATTTTGCGGTATCACGCACACATTTTGTGCATACTTTTCGGTGAAAAAATACTCAATAGCATTTACACTGTTAGTAACAGATCAAATACTTATGACCCAATCAACATACACAAATACATTGATCTTCCAAAAAAGGAGAGTGGAATCGATGGAAAAGTATGAAATCGAAGAACTTAAACAACTATTATGGAAACTTGAAAACGAAATTAGAGAAACAACGGCTTCTCTTCATAACATTAACAAAAGCATTGATCAATACGACAAATATGAATATGTGAAAATTTCTTAAAGACTTGATAACCATCAAGTCTTCAGGCTGTCGAGAAAATCTCGACAGCTTTATTTTTTTCCTTAAAATTTACATCTCCTCATTTTATAATAGAGAAAAGCCCACTAAAGGAAGGTGTTTTTCTCATGTTCCACACTAGAAATTCTTCTCAGCACGAAGCTGAATTTGTATTGCTAGATCAACTGGTCGAAGAGGATCACCTGCTTCGTAAAATTGATCAGTACATTGATTTTTCATTTATCGTAGATAAAGTAAGACCGTATTATAGCGAGAATAAAGGTCGTCCTTCTCTTGATCCACTTATTTTGTTCAAAATGATGTTTATCGGATACCTGTACGGTATCCGTTCTGAAAGACAACTTGAAAAAGAAATTTACTATAACATGGCGTATAGATGGTTTTTAGGTTTGAACATCAATGACCCCGTTCCTCATCACTCGACCATTAGCTGGAATCGTCGTACTCGATTCAAAGATACAACGATTTTTCAAGACATTTTCGACGAGATTGTGCTTCAAGCTATCAATCATGATATGGTAGGAGGCCGCGTTCTTTTTACTGATTCAACTCATCTTAAAGCCAATGCCAATAAACATAAATATATGAGAAAAACGATTGAACAAGATACCCAGAACTATATAAATGATTTAGAAGAAGCGATCCAAGAAGATCGGGTGGCACACGGAAAAAAGCCCTTAAAGGTAAAAGAGGAGGTGAAAACGGAAAAAGACATTCGTCAAAGTACGACTGATCCTGAAAGTGGCTATCTTTATCGTGAAAACAAACCGGAAGGCTTTTTCTACCTAGACCACCGTACAACGGATATGAAGTACAATATCATCACGGATGCCCACATCACGCCCGGTAATGTCCATGATTCTGTTCCGTATCTTGATCGGTTGGATCACCAAATCGCACGATTTGGTTTTCAAGTAGAAGCTGTTGCCCTTGATTCTGGTTATTTGACGACCCCAATCTGTAAAGGTTTATCAGATCGCCGTATTTTTGGTGTCATCGCACATAGACGCTTTCATCCAACAAGAGGTTTATTTGAGAAGTGGAAATTCAAGTATGACTCTGAACATGATCATTACATATGCCCAAATGGTGAGAAGCTATTATATACAACAACTGATCGAAAGGGTTATCGATTCTACAAATCAGATCCTAAAAAATGTGCATCGTGTTCTTTTCTTGAAAGATGCACAAGGTCGAAAAATCATCAAAAAGTCATCTCAAGACACATATGGGAAGAACATAAAGAAAAGATCAGACAAAATCGTCTATCTGTCTCTGGAAAAGAGCTATATAAAAAAAGAAAAGAAAAAATAGAGCGAAGCTTTGCAGATTCAAAACAACTGCACGGGCTTCGCTACTGCCGGTTGAGGGGAAAACAAAATGTGAGTGAGCAAGTTCTTCTCACAGCTGCCTGTCAGAACATGAAGAAGATTGCCACACATCTAGCGAAGCTAGGTTAGGTGTGTGGGAGGCCTTTTTCATTCAATCTCATCCATCATCATTACGATGAAAATAAAAAAGATTGTAGAAAAACATGAGTTTCTCTACAATCTGAAGACTTGATAACCATCAAGTCTTTTTTTTATCCAAATACATACAAAAAAAGGATATATTATTATATAATTGTTAAATAGTGATGTCAGTGGACATTTGCTTATTTCTTTTTAGTAAAATAAGAGGCGAGAGGGTGAGGATCAAGATCGAGTATGCTAAACTATCTAGAGAATACAAAAATCAAGCAGAAAATGTCTGATTTTATTCAACATGCAGTCAGGCAAAATGATTTACAAAAGCTGCTTCTCGAATTTACAGATATAAAGAATGAATTTCCTTTTGGGCAATTGGCTTACCAACATTATGAGGCATTTGGCGGACAAGACAAGCAAGCGATTACAAAACTGGCAGCAGGGATTGAACTTCTCATCTTATCTGCCGATATATTAGATGATATTGAAGATCAGGATAATGATTCGTATCCTTGGATGAAATGTCAGAGCGGAATTGCGATTAATGCGGCGAATGTTCTCTTTGCATTGAGTTTTGATGTGTTTTCAAAGCTTGATCATGGAGCGAAGCTTTTAAACAATGTATATTCTTATTCCATTCAGTCAATGCAAGGGCAGCATATAGATATGACACTGGAGCCAGAGAATGAGCAGGATTGTTTAAATATCATGAAGTTAAAAGCAGGGTCACTGTTTGTATTACCTTGTGTGTTAGGTGTTGTTTTGGCAACAGGTTCTTTTGAAAAGAAGGTAGAAGAATATGCTTATTACCTAGGAATGGCGGAACAGCTTGAAAATGACTATCTAGGTCTTTTTAATAAAGATAATATTGACTTTAAAAGAATGCAAACATTACCGCTAGTTTACTTGAAAAATGAGTTTAATCCATCTAGTTCAGACTTGCTCAGTTATTTTCAATCAAAGGATAAGAGTGCCGGCTCTGAAGAATTAAAGGATAAATTAAAAAAATCTGGTGCTCAACAATATGTATTTATTATGAGAAACCTTCTCAGAAATAAGTTTAAAGAAGCATTCAAGAAACTACATTTAGAGGCTTCAAAAAAGAAAAAACTGATACTTTTTTTAATTGGAGATGGAGAAGATGAAAATTCAGGAATTGGTTAGTTATTTAGTGGAGAATCCTTCAACATTAAATCAAATCGCTAATGGGAACGCATCATTGCTTCACGTTGATCAAGAAACTGCAAGTATTATTGTTGACGGATTCCAGAAAGAAGACGTTATTAAAGCAATCATATGGGCAACTGCTTGAGTAGATAAATATTATGAGAAAGTTTTACTCTAAGTTAACAGTTATATTAGTTATCCTTAGCTTCATCTATGTGATTTACATCTCTTATATCAACGTATTTAATATTTTTGTTGGAGCAGCTGTTAAGGAAAATAGTCACGGTCAACTTGAGGTAGTGGATGTCGATAATTTTACAGATAGCTATCTAGCTGGAGTTAGGAAAGGCGATATCATACTTGAAGTGAATGGGAATAAAAAGCCAGTTGAAGAAGTTAAAAGAGGTTTTTTAGCTAATGTTAAAAGTTTAGTCGTTGATAGACATGGTGATAAAATTGATTTAGAGAATGTAAGGTTATTGAGTCAAGCGAATCTGTTTATTTATCTAATACCAGTCATTCTTTATTCCATCTGTCTATTTTGTATATTTATGATTTTAAAAATGAATAAAGCAAACCAAAAAGAGTCAGCTTATATTTTAGCTTTATTTCTTTTGGCTGTGTCTATAGGTTATGTAAGTTCTGGTGGTTCTGGAAAAGGAGAGGCTATCAGTCGTATTCTTGTAATCGTTACAATGAATATTGTACCTCCACTATATATGCACTTTATGTATCAATATTTAAAAGAATTAGGAACAGAGATTATTCGTCGTCGAGTTCTTTTTTATTTGTATCTAGTTCCAGTTACTAACGTTTTATTAGTTTTATTCTATAAAAATAAAGCAGGACCAGTAGATCTATTAGCATATGTCAATTTACTTTCATTTTTTGTTCTGGCTTTCCTTTCGATTATTATCACTATAAGGGCTGCTAAAAAATTGAAAGACAATGAAGTCAGCAATGTACTTCGAGCATTTGCACTCATTTTAATCTCAGCATTCAGTCCATTCATGCTATTTTTTATCATTCCTTATTTTTTTGGTATATATTTTATTTCACCTTATGTTGTTGCATCGTTTGTTCTTTTAATTCCTTTTTTCTTAGTCTATCAATTTATGTCAAATAAACTGTATAATGTTGATTTCTTTATGGGGAGGATTAAATACTACGGTTTTTTAGCGATTACACCAACAATACTAGTGGTTGTTATTTTTGATTTTATTCAAAAGCCAAATGCAAATTTCTATACAGTGAAATTTACGATTATCACGTACATTCTTATGCTCACCGTCTTCTACTTTAAAGAAATTATCGATTTCCGTTTTCGCCTGAAGCGTTTTTCGGAAAAGCATAATTATCAGGACAGCGTTTTTAAATTTACACAGCTTATTCGTGAGGCGTCATCACTTCATCAAGTATTGTATCATTTAAAATACACCATCTTAGAAGTACTTGTTGTGAACAAAGCCTTTGTGCTTGAAGTGAAGGCAGATGGACAAATTGTTGAAATTGATGAATCAATAGAAGAAAGCCAGCTATGGAAAGAGTATGTGGATCAATTTCAAGATATTTTAGGTGAAGTTGGTAAAATCATCGGGTTGGATAAAGGATTCATGATGAAAATTGGTGAGCGGGGCGGTCACTCGTTTGTGATTTGCTGTTTATCAAATTTACGGACACCTAAGCTGACCCGCGATGAAATCTCATGGCTGAAAACATTGGCATTTTACACAAGTGTCAGTTTAGAAAATGTCGTCAAGATTGAAGAATTGATGGAGCATCTTGAGGATTTGAAACAGCGGGAAGCCAATCCCGCCTGGCTGAAGAAAGTCATGTTCGCCATGGAAGAGAAGCAGCGCTCAGATTTAGCGAGGGATCTTCATGATTCTGTGCTGCAGGATTTGATTTCACTGAAGAGACAGTCCGAGATGTTCTTAACCAATTTCCAAAACAACCAATGCCCAACATCTATTGAAAATTCATTGATCTCATGGAATGAACAAATGTCTAAGGTGATTCAAACCACGAGAGAAACATGTCATGAACTTCGGCCGCAGCTCCTCTATGATTTGGGGTTAGTGAAGGCAATTTCGAAGCTGACTTCGCAAATTCAAGAGGAAGCGCCATTTCATATTAGACTGAATACAACCCGCTTTGATAAAGAACTGGACATTGATATTGACTCACAGCTGAATATTTACCGGATTGTGCAGGAGCTGTTATCCAATGCGTTGAAGCATTCTAAGGCCAGCCAAGTCTTAGTGATGCTCATTTGTATTAAAGATCAAGTTGTTCTCCATTATGAGGACGATGGAGTCGGATTTGATGCAAGCCAGCTTGATCAGCACACGATGAGCATGGGTCTTTCTGGCATAAGGGAACGAGTCAAAGCTCTAAATGGAAAGCTTCAAATTCACACAGCACCTGAAAAAGGGCTCAAGGTGAAAATTGAAATGGAATTGTAACGATTTCTTAAGGAATAAGACTTGGCATCTGCCAAGTCTTTTATATAAAATGGAAGTGAGTGATTTAAAGGGAGGAAGACATGAAGAAGATATTGGTCATTGATGATCATCCGGCTGTCATGGAAGGGACAAAAAGCATATTAGAATCAGATCAGCAGCTATCAGTCGATTGTTTAAGTCCTGATGCAGAAGGCGCCTTTTTAAAGACGCATGACTTTTCCATCTATGATGTGATCTTGATGGATTTAAATCTCGGGGATATCAATGGAATGGACATTGCCAAACAAATTCTAGAAACGAATCAACAAGTGAAAATTATCATTTATACAGGATATGAAGTAGATGATTATTTTGAAGAGGCCATTCGAGCTGGATTGCATGGTGCAATAAGTAAAACAGAGACAAAAGACAAAATCATTGAATACATACACCGCACATTGCAAGGAGAAGTTGTCATTCAGCTATCCTATTTAAAGAAATTAATTTCACAGCAGCAAGAGAAGCCAGAACAGGCGCAGCAGACGGATCATGAGCTGTTAACAGAGCGTGAATGTTTAATCTTAAGAGAAGTGGAAAAAGGGTACACAAACCAAGAGATCGCCGATGTGCTTCATTTGAGCAAACGCTCGATTGAATACAGTTTGACCTCCATCTTTAATAAGCTGAATGTTGGATCTCGAACAGAAGCGGTGTTAATTGCAAAATCGGAAAGTGTCCTGTAAACGTGTGAAGGGAGAGGGCCTTGATGGATGTGAGTGGTTCAAATACACTGCTTGAGGCACTGGGGATTGAGATTGTGGAATGCAATACGTCACGATGCGTGGCGACAATGCCAGTCGATCACCGAACAAAACAGCCATTTGGATTACTGCACGGAGGAGCATCAGCTGCTCTAGCAGAAACAGTGGCAAGCATGGGTGCTGCTGCTCATTTGGATTTAACGAAGCAGGTTTGTTCAGGTATTGAAATCAATGCCAATCATTTAAAATCTGTACGTGATGGAGTGGTGACAGCTACAGCTGTTCCTGTACATGTTGGACGGCGTACAATGGTATTCCAAATCGATATAAAAGATGATCGAGACCGTCATATCTGTACGTCAAGATGTACACTCGCTGTTATTGATCGCATATAAAAAAGCTCCCGGTGCAGCGGAAGCTTTTTTTAATACCCTTTTATGAACATGCAGGTAAAGTGAACAAGACCTGAATGGCATATTCTTCATTTATAAATAAGAGTCTTCTTTTCGTTTAATGACAAAGTTACGGAAACCGCCATAATCATCTTGGACACTTCGTTTGTCCATTTTCACACCAGTGTTGTAAGCGGCTCTTCCGATCAAATGAGCGCCGACTGGTGCGGTCAGAAAGATAAAGACAATCCCAAGCAGGATTTTCGCAGAGATGATCCCTGCAAGAAACCATTCATGAAAGAACACACCAACTAAAATGAGAACAACACCAAGTGTCGATGCTTTTGATGCAGCATGCATACGTGTGTAAACATCCGGCAGGCGAAGGACACCAATGGCTGAAATCAAACAGAGGATGGCGCCAAGCAGAATAAAGAAAATCACGATCGCTTTAGCGATGACGATCATTTTCAATCACTTCCCCTTTCTCAAGGAATTTGGAAAAAGCGACAGTGCCGATAAAGGCAAGAATACCGAGCAGTAAAATAATTTCAAAGAACGTAGTGGTTTTCAGTAAGATAGACACGATGGCTGTCATCCCAATTAAATTGATTCCTATCGCATCAAGCGCACTAACGCGATCAGGGATAGAAGGTCCTTTGATGACCCGTATGACAAAAAACAAAGTAGACAGCGCAAGAATTCCAAGTGACATTTGCAAGATCAGTTCCATTACTTACCGCTCACCTCCTGAATCGCTTTTTCAAATGATACCCGAATATCGTGGATGGCTTTTTCAGCATCTTCAATATCCATCGCATGAATGTATAAAATCGAACGATCATCGGAAATATCGATGACCAGTGTACCAGGTGTTAATGTAATCATATTGGCCAGTATGGTGATTTCCCAATCTGTTTTTAAATCTGTACGAAAGGCGAAAATACCAGGCTTGATCTTAAGCTTTGGAGATAACACCGTCTTGAGTACACTCAAATTGGCAAGAAGCAGCTCTCTGATAAAAATGATGACGAGCTTGAAAATCGCATAAAGGGCATAGCCGTAAAAACGTTGCGGGAAGAATCGCCGTAGCATAAAAATGGCGATCATCCCTAGTGCAAAGCCTGATACAAAGTCTGCAGCTCTGTATGTATCATTCATAAACATCCATGTAAAGGCGAGGAGAGCGTTTAATAATATTTGAAAGGCCATGTTCATCTACTCCTTCAGCACAGCTTGAATATATTTTTCTGGTGTTGAAAGCATTTCCGCAGCTTGATTGATATAAGGTGCAATGAATTCTGTGCCTAATCCAATCGCAAGCGATAAGATAACAAGCAGTACCCCAGGATACACCATTCCTCTAATGGATGGCTTTCTTCTTCGCATATCCTGATCCTCTCCCCAAAACCCGAGCATGAAAATCCTCATAACAGAATAAAGGACAAGAAGACTGGACAGTAAAACAAGGATAGAGAACGTCATGTACCCAGCAGAAAACCCACCTTCAACAATTTTCAGCTTGCCAACAAATCCACTTAGCGGAGGAATACCCGCAAGTGATAAAGCCGATATGAAGAACATCCAGCCGAGTAGAGGCTGGGATTGAATCAGCCCACCCATTTTTTTCAGATGATTGGTTCCAGCATACACAAACAGTGCCCCTGCGAGCATAAATAGAGCTCCTTTGATCACCATATCGTGAATGAGGTAATAAATGGCGCCTTGAAGTGATGCCGGTGTATTGGCCGCAATCCCAAACAAAATGACACCAACAGCTGTGACAATGTTATAAATCACAATTTTTTGCACATCAGAATAGGCGATAGAGCCAATGACACCGAATATAACCGTTAGAGCGGCTAGCCAGGCCATAATTGTATGTGTAAAACCTGTATCATGTATAAAGATGAGCGTAAAGACCCTGGCAATCGCATATAGCCCGACCTTTGTCAGCAGTGCGCCAAACAAAGCTGAAATCGCTGCCGGCGGTGCATGATAAGACCCTGGCAACCAGAAATAAAGCGGGAAGACCCCAGCTTTTAAGCCAAATACAATCAGGAACAGAATGGCAATCACGGTGATTAACCCTGTTTGCCCAGATTCAGCAATTTTCACACTTAAATCAGCCATGTTCAGTGTGCCTGTGACTGCATATAAACACGCTACGCCCACAATAAATAATGCCGATGAGATAATATTAAACACAATGTATTTCAGTGATTCACGAAGCTGAGGCTTTGAACCACCCAGAACAATGAGCATATAAGACGCCATTAGCAACAATTCAAAGAAGACAAACAGGTTGAAAATATCTCCCGTTAAAAAGGCACCACTGACGCCAGCTAACAAGAATTGGACACCAGAATAATAGAACAGCCGCTCTCTTTCTTTCCCAATCGTTTGAAAAGAAAAAAGAACTGTGACAAGTCCAACAATGGAAGCGGTCAGCACAAGAAGTGCAGCAAACTGATCGGCCACAAGGGCAATGCCAAACGGTGCTTTCCAGCCACCCAAATAAAGGGTTTGTATGCCGTTTGTGAAAATCGTTTGGACCAAATAGACATTACAGATAATGGCTAAAAGAGATGCAAATACACTAAAGCCTCTCGACAGCATGGTGTTTTTATTCATAAAAATCAATAATGTAGCAGCTAGTAATGGTATTAATATAGGCAGGATCACGAGATTATTCATGCTGATCATTTCCTCTCATTTGATCCATGTCATCTGTTCTCAGCTCTTGGAAGGCACGGAAGGCCATCACGAGCAAAAAGGATGTTACACCAAAAGCAATGACAATGGCTGTTAAAATTAATGCTTGTGGCAATGGATCTACATAGGATGTGAGTCCCTCTTTCAAAATAGGAGGTGCTCCCTTTTTTAAGCCGCCCATTGTTAATAGAAGCAAATGGACGCCGTGACTTAAAACGGCAGTACCGACGATGACCCGCAGAAGGCTTTTTGAAAGCATTAAATAGGTCGCTGCCATAAAAATGATTCCGACGATAATAGACATTAGAAATTCCATTATTCCTTCTCTCCAATCGTTTGAATAATGGTCATGGTGACACCAACAACAACTAAATACACACCGATATCAAACAGGACTGCTGTCGCCAGTTCTGTTTTCCCTAGAAACGGCAGTTGGAAATAATCAAATGCATGGGATAGGAAAGGTGCTCCGAACAGAAAAGATCCCATGCCTGTTAGGATGGCAACGAGCAAACCGACACCAGCCACATAAATAAAGTCAAATGGTAAAATGCGTCTGACTGTTTTAAGGTCATAGGCTAAAAGCAGAAGGACGACAGCACCAGCACTCATCAAACCGCCAATGAATCCTCCGCCAGGATTGTTATGTCCTGCAAGAAATAGGTGAAGTGAGAAAAGCAAGATGATGAATGCTGTAATTTTAGTAGTGACTTGTAAGAGCATATCATTCGTATCAATCTTTCTCATCGCCGTACGCCTCTCTTCCGTTTTCCTTGTGCTTTTACCTTCAATAATCCATAAATACCGAGTGCCGCAATGGCCAGCACTGTAATCTCAAAGAGTGTATCAAAGCCCCTGAAATCGACAAGAATGACATTGACAATATTGTCTCCGCCAGCCAGTTTGTAGCTGTTTTCAATGAAGTACGTTGAAATCGTGTCAAGAGACTGCTGGCTTGTTGAAGCGAAAGCAAGACAGGTGACAACGACTCCAACACCTAATGAGATGATCAAATTTGTTAATTTAAATCTTCGTGTTTTTTGCTTCAGACTCAGCTTTGGCAAATGATAGAAGCAAAGTAAAAACAGCGCGACAGAAATGGTTTCAATAATGAGCTGTGTCAGCGCAAGGTCAGGTGCTCTGAAAATCACGAAGAATAGTGACAGCGTGTAGCCCATAACACCTAGTGCAATAATAGCTGTTAAGCGTGAACGAGCAAAGACAGTCGTGACTGTCGCTGCGACCATCACAAGTGAAAGGATGACTTCGTACGTGCCGATTGATGCAGCGTGCTCAGTTTGAAATGAGAAGGCTTGCTTGTAGAACATCACGCTGCCAAGCACGATAATCATAAACCCAAATACATAGACAAGATAGTCACGAAGGAATCCTGTCATATAGCTGTTTGTTAGGCGGTAAGCCCCTTTTTCTACACCTATAAGCGAACGATCATACAAAGCGTTAAATGACCATTTTTCCTTAAATATGTTGTACATTGGGCGCCATTTTGACAGCGTTAAATAGCCAATGGTACCGAGCGCAACTACACCAATTGTCATGTAAAGCTCTGGCTGGAATCCATGCCACGCTTCAATTTTTACGGCAAAGCGGCTTCCTGTTTGAATGGCTTCTGGAATGATCGCTTGAATGGCAGGTTCAATGACAGAATAGGCAAGAATATTAGGGAAAAAGAAAAACGTGACCACAAGTGCAGCTAAAATAATTGGCGGGATCAGCATACCAATCGGTGCTTCATGCGGTTTTTTCTCCAATTGATCGACATTCAGACGGCCTCTAAATGTTTTGAAGACGATCATCATACTGTAGATGAACGTAAACACACTAGCGAGCCAAGCGATAGCAGGGAAGACAGCCCCCCATGTTGAAACATCCGTAAAGCTGATGTCAGAAATCCGAATCATACTTGTGAAAAATAGCTCTTTACTTAAAAATCCATTAAAAGGCGGTAGTCCAGCCATCGAGAATGTACCAATTAACGTAATTGTAAAGGTAATTGGCATGATGGTCATTAATCCACCTAATTTGCGAATATCACGTGTACCTGTTTCGTGATCGATAATCCCTGCTGCCATAAAGAGACTTCCTTTAAAGGTCGCGTGGTTAATGAGATGAAAAATAGCAGCAAGAACGGCTGCGCCAAAAAAGGCAGGGTTGTTTTCATGAATGGCAGCTGCGCCTACTCCTAGCATGAGCATAATCATACCGAGTTGACTCACTGTCGAGAAGGCCAGAATGGCTTTCAAATCATTTTGCCGAACGGCGTGGAAAGATCCCCAGAATAGTGTGATAAGTCCGACAATCGAAATGGTCCAAAACCACACCTCTGATATAGCAAAAATCGGACTAAAGCGGGCAACCAGATAAATACCGGCTTTGACCATAGTAGCAGAATGCAGATAACTGCTTACAGGGGTTGGTGCTTCCATAGCATCAGGCAGCCAAATATAAAATGGGAACTGCGCTGATTTCGTGAAGGCCCCTAGTAAAATGAGAACCATCGCAGGGATGAAATAAGGTGATGCCATAATGAGCTGAAGCTGATTGACTGCTTCGCGAATACTGAATGAATCAGTGATCAGGTAAATGAGGATGAAGCCGCCAAGCATAGCTAATCCGCCAAACACAGTAATAAGCAGTGATTTGGTTGCTCCGTAACGAGAACGCTCACGCTTATACCAATACCCAATTAAGAGGAAGGAAGAGATACTTGTTAGCTCCCAGAACAAATAAAGTACGACCATGTTATCAGAGAGGACAACACCGAGCATAGCGGTCATAAACATTAATAAATACGTATAGAAAGAGCCAAGCTGTTCTTTTTCCTTTGATAAGTAGAAAATACTGTACAGTACCACAAGTGCACCAATACCTGTGATGAGTAAAGCAAATAACAGGCTGAGACCATCTACATACACAGTGAAATTCATCCCTAGAGAGGGAATCCATTCAGCTTGTGAGAACAACGTTCGTCCATTCGAGGTGATCTGGAGCATTTGGATGAAATAGGTAAATAAAAGAATAGGCAAGATGAGAACAAACCATCCTGTATGTATACGCCTTACGTATTTAAAGAGAAAAGGGACGACAAAGGCAAGTAAAAAAGGTGATAGGATGGCGAAGTGAATAAGCTGCAAGAAAATGAACCTCCTTTGATCAATATAAATTCACGTTCTAAAGAACTGGTAATTAAAATTATAGCGTAAATACAGACATAGTGCATTGGTTTGAACTGATTTACGACAAATTGAATTTGTTTTGAGTTCTTTTGACCACAAAAAATATTTTATCAAAAATGAAACTCGTTGTATATTGTTTTGTATTTCGTACATGCTTTTCTTAAAGGAGCTGATCAAATGAAACGAAAGATCGCCATCAGCTTAAGCATATTCTGCACGATTTTAGGAGGAGCATTCTTGATTGAACGAAATGATCAAAAAAGGTGGCAGGCCGGGAGTGAATGGCCGCTATTTTCTGAGCAACTCCTCCATATGACCTATCCGCAGGCGAAACAGTATCCTTTTCAGCCTCGGGAGTATATACGAATTGTATTAGCTGATGAATGAGGATGTATGGGAGAAAAGAAATATAAAAAAAGCATGTCCCTTACGAAAAGGACATGCTTTTTGTTTCTTTTTTAAGTAAACATTCTGAGTAAGATTGTTGCGCAAATAACGGTTGCTGCTCCGCCAAGACGTGTAGAGACTTGAGCGAAAGGCATAAGGCCCATTCTTCCAGAAGCTGAAAGAATCGCAACATCACCAGTACCGCCTAATCCACTGTGACAGCCAGTCACAATGGCAGATTCAACTGGATACATGTTCATGAATTTACCAACAAAGTAACCAGAACCAACCATGCCTAGAACAACAGCAATACATACACATACGAAAGGAATCGAAATGACAGTAGCCACATCATCAAGTGGAATGTATAGAATTCCTAAACCAACCATTAGAGGCCATGTAAAGCTTTTCGATACAAATTTGTAGAACTGCTGTGAGCCGTTTTGCAAATGCTGAGGCATCACGTTTAAGTATTTGATTAATGCAGCAAGAACAATCATTAAGATTGGACCTGGAATATGAACAAAACTTTCTAATAAGCCGCCAAAGATAAAGGTTGTACAAGCAACAAGTACACCTGCACCCATTAAGCTGAAGTCAACTTTAGTATCCATGTCAGGCTGTTCAAAGATTTCATTTGCTTCTTTTGATTTAACAAGTCGTCCATTCCCGTTTAGTTCAGGACGTTTTTCACCAAGCTTTTTCATTGCGCCAGCACAAATGATGGCAATGACGTTCCCAATGACAGCAGCCGGAATTAATTGAGAAATTAATGACTCTGCTGATACACCAAGAATTTGTGAATAAGCAATTGATAATGGCAATATTCCTTCACCGACACCACCGGCAATAATCGGTACTATGATAAAGAAGAACGAATGATGCGGTGTGTAACCAACTAGAAGACCCACTAGAATTCCAGCAGCTACAGCTGTAATTGTACCTGCAACAAGAGGAACAAACATACGAATAAGGCCTTGCACTAAAACAGTTCGTTGCATTCCAAGAATACTACCTACTACAAGAGCAGATATATAGAAGTATAGGAAGTTCGACGTTTTCATCAGAGACGTAACCGCTTCCAACGAGTTTGGATTCAGAACATGAAAAAAGACCAGGAACGATGGTACGAATAAAGAAAGAATCGCCGGTCCACCAATATCTTTTAAGATTGGAATACGTTGTCCTACATCTCCTAGGAAAATCCCCAAAATCATAATAACAGCGAAACCACCAAGCATATTTGCTGGAATTTTATTAAAATAAGCGGCAGTTAAAATAATCGCTGCAAGTACTATATACACAGGTAGATCAATAACACCAATTTTCCAAGAAAGAATTTTTCGGAAAACGCTTTTATTATTGGCAGAATCGTTTGTAATCGATTTCAATTGTTGTGTATTAGCCACATAAACACCCCCAAATGCTATTTGTCTCAATTGTAGAAGATTCTGTGACACTCATCTATTTATTAAACTAAATTAAGTGTAATAAAAGTAAAATAAACGGGGGTTTTGTCGTTTTTATCATACAAAAAACCCCTGAAGATAGTTTGTCCTTCAGGGGATTGATCATACATGGTATTTATTTATCGTTTTCCTTTTAAATAAGGGGTACCAAGTGCTTTTGGTGCGTCTGCTCGTCCAATGAAGCCAGTAAGAGCTAGGATCGTCAGCACATATGGTGCAATGAGCATGTACACGTTCGGGATATCTTGAAACAGCGGAAGCAGAGAGCCAATGATGCTTAAGCTTTGTGCAAATCCAAAGAATAAAGCAGCGCCCATAGCGCCAAATGGGTGCCATTTCCCGAAAACAAGGGCGGCTAACGCAATGAAGCCTTGTCCTGTAATGGTGGCGTGTGAGAAGTCAAGAGCGATTGTCGATGCATACACGGCTCCGCCAAGACCGCCAAATAGACCACTAATGAAGACGCCGATATAGCGCATCCGATATACCTTGATTCCCATTGTATCAGCTGCCATTGGATGCTCTCCGACTGCACGAAGTCGTAAGCCAAACGGCATTTTAAATAAAACAAACCAAGCGACAACCGCAAGAACTAATGCGAGAATGGACGTATAATACACATCTTTAAAGAAAATATCACCAATGATCGGAATGTCACTTAAAAGGGGAATATCTCCTTTATAGAAAGGTTCTGTAATTTTATCCGTTTGTGCTTTGCCATAAATCAGTTTGACAACAAACAGCGTAGCACCAAGGGCAAGCATGTTAATCGCAACACCACTGACCGTTTGATCTGCTCTGAACGTAATAGTGGCAACAGCGTGAATGAGTGAGAACACGCCGCCAATGGCCATACCAACAAGTAGACCGAGCCATGGGGTCAAGGCACCAAACGTATCAGCAAACATTAAGTTAAAGATAATACTAGAAAATGCTCCGACGACCATCAAACCTTCAAGACCGATATTGACGACACCTGATCTTTCTGAAAAGACGCCTCCAAGAGCGGTTAAAATAAGTGGTGCAGCATATACAAGTGTAGCCGGGACGATGATTTCAAGAATTTGCAGAAATCCCACTTATTTCCCCCCCTTTTTCTTCAATTGTTGAATGACAAGACGGATGATATAGCTTGAGGCAACGAAAAGAATAATGATCGCAATCACAATATCAACGACCTCAGTCGGTACGCCAGATTCAAGCGGCATGTTTAAAGCACCGACTTTTAATCCACCAAGCAATAATGCAGCTAAGACGACACCAATAGCTGTATTTCCGCCTAATAAGGCAACAGCGATTCCGTCAAAACCAACGCCAGTGAATGATCCTTTAATCGAAGCATATTCAAATGTTCCGAGTCCTTCCATCGCACCTGCAAGACCCGCAAAGGCACCAGAAATGAGCATTGCATAAATGATGTTGCGTCGAACGTTCATTCCAGCATAATGAGAGGCCTGCTGGTTCATCCCAACTGCGCGTAATTCAAACCCTTTAGAGGTTTTCTGGATAATAATCCACATGACAACAGCCGCAATAATGGCAACAAAAATCCCATTATGCATTCTAGAGAAATCAGTGATCTGCTCAAAAAAACCAGATCGAAGGGAAGCTGTTGCATCAATTTTTTCTGTTTTATCTTTATTGTTTGTTAAGACATTTGAAATCAAATAATTTGTGACATGAAGGGCAATGTAGTTCATCATGATGGTGACAATGACTTCATGTACGTAAAAACGAGCTTTTAAAAATCCGGGAATAAAGCCCCATAATGCACCAGCAACTGCTGCTGTGATCAGTGCAAGAGGCAGATGGATATACATAGGTGCATGGACAGTTGTGCCGATCCATACAGCAGCTACCCAGCCAATCAGCATTTGACCTTCTACCCCGATATTAAAGAGGCCTGTCCGAAATGCAAAGGCAACAGCAAGTCCTGATAAAATATAAGGCGTGACTTGTCGGATGGTTTCTCCCATATAATAGGTTTCACCGAAGACGCCATTCCAAAGGGCGCTATAACCTTCGATGACACTATAACCGCTTGCCAGCATAATGATGGCCCCAACGAAAAGACCAAGTACAATGGCGATAAGCGGAATCAGCAGATTTGTTAAGCGATTAGACATTTGCTTCTTTCCCCACTTCCTGTTGCGTACTTCCAGCCATTAACAGACCAAGTTCTTGCTCTGTTGTTTCTTTTGGATCGACAATGGCAATAATGCTGCCTTCGAAAATAACAGCAATCTTATCACTGACATTGATAATTTCATCAAGCTCAAAGGAGATGAGCAGAACAGCTTTGCCTGAATCCCTTTGTTCAATCAGACGTTTATGAACAAACTCAATGGCTCCGACATCAAGTCCACGTGTCGGCTGTGCGGCAATTAATAAATCAGGATTTCGGTCCACTTCACGGCCAATAATGGCTTTTTGCTGGTTACCGCCTGAGAGCGCACGTGCTTCTGTATATTCACTAGGCGTCCGTACGTCGTATTCAGCAATGATTTGTTTTGCTTTTTGATAAATATTTTTCATATTCATCAAGCCAAACTTCGAATATGGACGCTGATAATACGTTTGTAAGGAAATATTTTCTCCAATTGAAAAATCAAGGACAAGTCCGTGCTTATGACGGTCTTGAGGAATGTGTCCGATACCAGATTCTGTGACCTTACGAGGCGGGAGATTTTGAATGGCTTTCCCGTTTAGCATGATCGTGCCAGATTCGGATTTTTTCAGACCTGTAATGGCTTCAATTAATTCAGATTGACCATTTCCGTCTACACCCGCAATTCCGACAATCTCACCAGCTTTCACTGATAAATTGAGTTGTTTCACGGCTTCAATTCCTCGCGTATCTTTGACAGTGAGATCTTGAATTTGCAAGACTTCTTCAGCAGGGGAGGCTGCTTTTTTGTCTGTTTTAAATGAGACTTCGCGGCCGACCATTAAGCTGGCAAGCTCGTCTTTGTTTGTGTGTTCCACATCAAGTGTACGAATACCTTGCCCTTTTCGGATAATGGTCACACGATGACAGGCATCCATAATTTCTTTTAGCTTGTGGGTAATTAAAATAATGGATTTGCCTTCATTGATTAAGTTTTTCATAATTTGTATGAGTTCTTTTATTTCTTGAGGTGTTAAGACGGCTGTTGGTTCGTCGAAGATCAAGATGTCAGCGCCGCGGTATAGTGTTTTTAAGATTTCTGCTCGCTGCTGCATACCGACTGAGATGTCAGATACTTTAGCGGCAGGGTCTATTTTCAGTCCATAACGGTCAGAAAGTTCCTGCACTTGCTGAATGGCTTGTTCTTTGTCAATCTTTCCAAATTTCTTTGGCTCTTTTCCTAAAATGATGTTTTCAGCCACAGTAAATGTATCAACTAGCATAAAATGCTGATGGACCATTCCAATGCCTAAATCACTTGCATCATTTGGACTTGAGATTGTAACCGGTTTTCCGTGTACCTTGATTTCACCTTTTTCAGGCTGATACAGTCCGAAAAGCACGTTCATAAGCGTTGATTTTCCAGCGCCGTTTTCACCAAGCAGCGCATGAATTTCGCCCTTTTTTAGCTGTAGCGTAATGTTATCATTTGCTACAATGCCAGGGAATTCTTTGCGTATATTCAACATTTCAATGACATAATCCACAGGTTTAACCGCTCCTTTTTTAGGGTGCTGATGAAGATAAAAACTAGCAAAAGAAAAGCTGCAAAACAAGGCTGCAGCTTTTCTTTTACCACCTTTTACGAATAAAGAGGAGGTAAAGGAGAGGCAAGGGGATAAGACGCGCTTATCCCGATGCACAAATTAAGCTTTAAAATCTTTTAGTTCATCACGTGTTGCAGGGATTTTCACTTCACCCTTGATGATTTTTTGTTTCCATTCTTCGACTTTCTTCAATACATCTTTATCAAGATTCTCTTGAGATGGAGAGATGTCAACGCCGCCTTCTTTCAGACCGTACGTGATGACTTCGCCACCAGGGAATTTACCTTCTTTTGCTTTTGTTGTTAAGTCTTGTACCGCTGTGTCTACTTTCTTAATCATAGAAGTAAGAGTGACACTTTGTTTTGTTCCAGGTACTTTACCTTCGTCATACTGGTCTTTATCAACACCAATGACCCACACTTTGCGGTCAGGATCAGCTTTTTTCAGGTTTTTCGCTTCTGTGAAGACACCAGTTCCAGTTCCGCCTGCTGCGTGGTAAATGACGTCAACGCCAGATTTGTACATACTTTCAGCTGTTGCTTTACCGATGTCTGCTTTATCGAATGCACCAGCATATTTCACTTCAACTTTTGCTTTTGGATTAGCTGCTTCAACGCCTGCACGGAAACCAACTTCGAATTTTCTGATTAATTCAGAATCAACGCCGCCAACAAAACCAATTTTGTTTGATTTTGTAGAAAGAGCCGCTGCAACACCTACAAGGAATGACCCTTCATTTTCGTTAAATGTAATGCTTGCTACGTTGTCTTTTTTTACAACTGCATCAACGATGGCAAAGTGGTTTTTCTTACGTTGATCAGCAATTTCAGTAATAGAATCTTGCATTAAGAAACCAATTCCGTAAATCAAATCAAATTTCTCACGAGCAAGTGTGTTTAAGTTTGTTGTATAGTCAGCGTCTGATTTAGATTGTAAGTAATCAAAGCCGTTTTTACCTTTTGTTAAATTGTTGTCTTTCCCAAATGCTTGTAAACCTTCCCAAGCAGATTGGTTAAACGATTTGTCATCGACACCACCGACATCAGTTACCATTGCAACAGTGAATTGATCTTTATCTTTTTTGTTTTCACCGCTGTTTGAGCCAGAGTTGCCGCATGCTCCAAGGATGGTTCCTGCTGCTACGACTAAGGACAATGCAAGTCCAATTTTGCGCTTCTTCAAAACATAACCCCCTATAAAATTTAAAAGTTTCAGAAAAGTCTCGCGAAAAAAGACCGACTCTTGCCTCCTCCTATCCTTGTGAAAAGGGTATTTTATCCTGCATTCTTTTAAAATTGATGGAAACAGGAGAGAAGATGTAAGACATCAGACTTATATCTCGTTGAACTAATCAATCATAATTTATCATTTCCCATCGAATAAATAAATAGAAATTTGTTTTATTTTTAAAAAAATGTTAAAAGGCTAAATTCGATGTCTTTTTATGTGCTGAAATATGATATAATGCCGCTTTTATGATGTGCTCTACTACAGTGGAACCACTGATATCAAGGGGTTTGTGACATCGTATGCCATAAAAAAACATCTGGCCTTTGTGAAAGGTCAGATGTGTCCAATTAAAGATATTGCTGAATCAAATTCATGTTGCTTGTATTCAGTTTATATTGGAAAACAGGGCGGCCGATTGTCCCGTATGCCATCTCCACATCAACCACTTCGATATCCTCAAGAAATTTCAAGTATTTTCTAATTGAAACTTGGGAGATTTCAGTATGATTGGCTAGGTCTTCGGTCGTGAAAGCCTGCTGACCGAATGATTGAATGCTTGTCCAGATGAGTTTGAGTGTGCTCTTCGTCAGGCCTTTTGGCAGCAGGACTTTTTCCGCCTCTGCTTTTTTATGAAAAAGCTTCGCGTCTAAATCATTTTGAGAGATGCTGTTCATCGTTTGGTATAGGGCATGTTTTCTTTTATATTCTGCCAGTGCTGATTGGAAGCGTTCAAACTCAAAAGGTTTGATTAAATAGTCGACAGCTCCGTTTCGCATCGTTTGCTGTACGACATCCACTTCATTTGCAGCTGAAATGACGATGACGTCAACGGAATGATTTTTCTCACGAATTTCTGATAATAGGGCGAGCCCATTTTGTCCAGGCATATAAATATCAAGCAATACAAGGTGAATGATTTCTGATTTTAAGATGTCTAGTGCCTTCTGAAATGAGGTGGCAATCCCTTTTAATTCAAATCCTTCTATTTGGGTCAAGTAGCGTTTATTCAGCTCCCCGACCATTGGGTCATCTTCTACGATCAACACATTAATCATGTGAATCCTCCTTTTGTTTATATGGAATACGGAGACTAAAGGTCGTTCCTTCTCCTTTTTCGCTTGTGACGATCATATGTCCGTTCAGTTTTTTGATGCTTTGGTCAACAAAGTAAAGGCCAAATCCTCTGTCTTCTCCTTTTGTTGAAAAGCCTTGATCAAACATAATGTCCTGTTCTTCTTTTGTCAGACCGACCCCTGTGTCTGTAATTTCAATATGAAGCTGCTCTTGGACATATCTGAATGAGATGGAGATATTTTTGATCTCTGTATGGGAAACGGCATCGAGTGCGTTATTTAACAGATTACCGATGACCGTAATAAGGTCATGTGTGACTGCTGGGTCCTCCGAGTTTGGTACCTGTGTACTGCAATTGACTTCTAAAGCTGCGCCTTGTTCTCTGATGTAGCTTTGTTTTCCTAGTAAAAACCCGGCTAAGACTGAGTTTTTCACATGGTTGATGATTTCATTTGTTTCTGTCTGCTGATAAATTGCAATATCTTTAATATAGGTGCCAAGGTCATCATAGTTCTTTAGCTGGACCAATCCTAAAATGACATGGAGCTTGTTCATAAATTCGTGTGACTGGGCACGAAGTGCATTGGCATACATCTTCACCCCGCTCAGCTGCTCAGCCAGGTGTTTGACTTCTGTTTTGTCACGGAAGGTTGCGATTGCTCCGACAATTTCCCCTTTTACCGTAATCGGCACCTCATTAAAGACCAGCTCCAGTCCGTTCATTCTGACATCGCGATCAAGCAGCGGTTTCCGTGTTTCGATTACTTGCTTTAAGCCGCTTGAAGGAAGAAGGGCCTGTACATCTTGTTCTCTAGGGTCAACCATAATGCCCATATTATGAAAAAGACGTTTAGCTTCTGCATTTGCCAGCTTGATTTTACCGTGCTGATCGACGGCAAGAATGCCTTCTTTTGTTGATTCTAGCATAGCGCTTCGTTCTTTTAATAATGTGGCAATTTCATCTGGCTCTAGTCCAAACATAATCTTCTTTACTTTACGTGCCACAATGAGTGCGCCGATAATGCCAGATAAAAGGCTAAGCGATGTGACAAAATAGAGCGGGAGCAGGCTTTGATGAATAATTAAATCAATTTCCTTTAATGTAATCCCAACTGCCACAGCCCCGAGCTGCTTGCCATCTTGGTTGTAAACAGGAACAAAGGCACGCATGGACTTGCCAAGTGTTCCAGATGCGGTACTAATATGTTCTTTACCCTGTAATGCCGGTTTTTCATCACCGCCAGCAAACCGCTTCCCAATCTTTTGTGGATTCGGATGTGTTTTGCGGATACCGTTCATATCCATGACGACAACGAATTCGGTTTTGGTAATACGCTGAACACTTGTTGTATATTTTCGCAGTGCTGTATATGATTGATCTTTTTCCAATGATTTTGCTGTGATCGGAGCCTCTGCGACCATTTTGGCAGTGGAGAGGGCGATATCACGTTCCTGCTGATGAATATTTTTGGCTGTTTCTGACCAGATCGTAAAGAATGTGATACAGAGGGAGATCAGGACAACAATACAGACAAAGATCGTCAGCCGTGTTTGCAGTCTTAAAGTTTTTTTCACGAGTATACCCCTAACGCGCAATTTTTTCGTAATAGTAATACTTTAACGGGAAAATGTAAGTTTGTGAAGGAATGTACGTGCAAAATCACAAATTTGATTTAGATTCCAGTTTACTTGGAAAGCATCTTGTCAATCCGTTTTAAGTGAGCCATAATAAAAATGAGCTTATGAGAAAGGATCTATTTATGAAAAATACATATTTGACTGGATATTTTCCGCTGATTTCGATTTTGCTATTCAGCTCTGCCTTTTCTATTTTTACAGTAGGTATCACGACTGACTTCTTGACCCAAGCAGGAATTTTAAAAGGAATGCTGGAATTTTTCTCTGAACAGGGCATTCGTCTTGCTTTATTTGCCGCATTTGCACTTGTTTATTTTATGATTTTATCTGCTTTAAAACTCATTGCAGATACGGTGTTAGAGTTGGCGCTGCTCTTTTTTGCAAAGGACCCTGAAGGGGAGAACTTAAAGAAAATTCGGATTGCATCGGTTGTCTATTTGTTTGCCAGCTTACTTGCATTTCTATTGACGCAGCAGCTCATTTTGCTTGTTGGGCTTTTTGTTTTAGCAAGTCTCGTCTATTTTATCTGGGTTGTGGTACGCATTTATCAATCACTTTCCATGCTGAATTTAATTGGGTTTATGATGTTTAATCTGCTGTTTTGGGCCACGTTTTTGATCGGCATTTTGTACTTATTTATTAAGCTTTATAACAGTGTGATGGCGAGTCTGCCAGCTTAATCAGACGAAAGAAAGCATCCTCCGATGATGGAGGATGCTTTTTTTATGGAAGAAACCGCTTCTGAATTTCTGGTGTAGGCATCATGCAGGATGTTTTTTGACCAAACCATTTGTAGCGATTCTTTGCAATGAGTTGATAAAACCAGTCACGGATTGGACGAGGGATCGCGAGGAGTAAATAGCTCCATCTGTATATCCCTTTTAAATGGCGCGCCGCTTTTAAGATGCCTGTTGACTTCATATAAAGGGTCCCATTTTCAATATAAATGAATGAATTGAACTCATCTAAAGGCAAGCCGTTTTCTTTTAAAATACGCTGCCCTGTATCTGATTGTAAAGAAGCAAACATCATCCGCTCATTCGGGTCGCGCTTGATGATAAACTGAACAGCACCACTGCACACGTTGCAGACACCGTCAAATAAAATGAAGTGAGAGGGTTGTGTCGAATGCATCGCAATCAAACCTCCTGTTTATCTAGCGTATTGCATAGTTTGTTTCCAAATACGTAAGTGCGGACTTGAACTATAAATAGATTCAACGGTTCCTCTATCTCTTCCTACCCATACACCCATTGTGTATTGATCTGTCAGGCCAACAAACCAAATGTCTTTGTAGTCATTGGATGTCCCTGTTTTTCCCCCAATGTAAGGAGAATTGAAATTCGCCTTTTTCCCTGTTCCACTTTTCACAACAGAGGCAAGCAGCTTGCGCATTGTTTCATTTGTACGCTGAGAATAGATTTGCTTCGGCGACTCTTTCCACTTGTAAAGGGTTTTGCCGTTTAAGTCTGTGACCTTTGTAATGGAGTGGTTTCGCGTATAGGCACCTTGATTGCCAAACACGGTATATGCATCGGTTATTTCTAGCGGCGAGAAGCCTTTTGTAAATCCTCCAAGTGCAGAAGGGAGGCGGTAATCATCTGCGACAATATGTTCGAATGAAAACTTTTCTAAATAGCTGAAGCCTTTTTTGACACCGACTGTATCAAGCATACGAATCGCTGGTGTATTGTAAGAGTTCTTAAAGGCTGTTTCAAGTGTTACAGTTCCATACGTTTTATGATTATAGTTTTGCGGGCAATATCCGCTACTGCAAAACTTGCCGGCACTGATTTTGCTTGATGCCGTGGCACCGGTTTGATCAATATAAGGGCCATAATCTAACAGCGGTTTAATGGCGGAACCTGGTTGTCTTTGCGCTTGATAGGCGTAGTTGAAATCAAACTTTTTATAATTCTTCCCGCCAGCAAGTGCGACGATTTGATGGGTTTGGTGGTTAATGACTGCTGAACCGCCTTCCACACCTTGATAAGGCAATTGTGCATTGAGCTGATAGACCGCTCTTTGTTGTAAGGAAGGGTCTAGTGCTGTATAAATCTTCACACCATCTTGAAGCAATGCACTGACCTTTTCTGATAATTCTTTTTGAATTGCCTTTTTTGCGCCAGCTGTTTTGGCTTTTTTCAATCGTTTTGTAAAGCCTTCCTGATCAGACACCAGATCGGTAAATTCTTCATTGGCGTATGTCACATAGTCAGGGTAAAGATTTTTCTTTTCACTTAAGGACAAGCTGATTTTTTCTTTCACTGCTTTTTTGTATTGCTTCTTAGTAATGACACCATCTTTTTCTAAAATACCAAGCAGCCGTTCCTGGCGTTTCTTTGTATGTTTGAATTGTTTCAATGGGTCATACAGCGTAGGGTTGTTAGGAATCGCAGAAATAAATGCCATCTGTGCAAGCGTCAAAGAACTAAGCGGCTTATCAAAATAGTAATTAGCCGCAGAACCGACACCGTAAACCCCGTTACTGAAATAAATCGTATTTAAATAGCTTTCGAGAATTTCCTCTTTTGTAAATTTTCGCTCGAGCTCATAGGAATAGAGCAGTTCTGTAAACTTTCGGCTGAATGAACGTTCATGACTTAAATATAAATTACGGGATAACTGTTGTGTGATGGTGCTAGCGCCTTGGCTAATGCCATGGTTTTTCACATTTGCGGCAAGGGCACGAATCACGCCCATAAAGTCAATGCCTTTATGGTCATAAAAGTTGCGGTCCTCTGATCGGAGGAACAGCTCCTTGACGGAATCAGGAATTTTATCGTACTTCACGAAAACACGGTTCTCATCGTTTGATACGATCTCAGAGATAAGAGAACCATCTCGATCATACATATAACTGTTTTGGGAAAAGTCTACCTTTTCCAGCTTGATTTTTTGATCAAGCACTTCGTTAACAGGTTTTACACTTGCGGCTTCTTCCTTTGATAGATAAAAAGTCAGAACAAATAATGGGATGAGGGCAGCAAGTAATAACCAACCAATGATTGCACGAAACATGAGGTCACTCACTTTCTTCGGATTTCTAGCCATATCGTACCATTCTTTTGCGATTACGAGAAGGTTATTTTTAGAAAAGAATAGACGTGAAGTCTAGTAAACAAGGCATTTAGACAGAAGAAAAGAGTATCTGATGATGGATCAGACACTCCTCTCTTTTGTCTTTGATTGTGAGCGGACCGCCCATAAAAATAATGCCCCGAAAAGGAAAATGCCGGCGGTGACATAAAAGACAGCTGGAATTCCGTAATGACTCGCCACAATGCCGCCTATAACGGGTCCGACGACATTTCCAAGAAAGCGGAAGCTGACATTGTAACCAAGCACTTCCCCTTGCATAGAGGCAGGCGCTTTGATGCGAATATAGGCCGTCGTACAAGGAATGATGCCGCCTAGTGCCATCCCGTATAAGAAACGGAAGATCACTAACATCCCGTAGGAATCCGCCATCGCTTGCGGGATAAATAAAATGGAGGAGAGGATGAGAAGGGCTAGCAGCACCTTATCGTGACCAATTCGATCTCCAAGGTCTCCCCATTTCCGTGTAAACAGCAAATTGCCAAGCCCCGTTGCAGAAAACGCCAGTCCTGCATAAAAGGCAAGGTTGACTGGGCCGTGTAAATCATGAATGTACAAGGCTAAAAGCGGCTGAATACTAAAGTTCCCGACTTGCGTAATGAATGTGAGAAGCATGGTGACGACAAGTAAAGGCTGTTTGAAAATATGGACAAGGACGTCCTTCCGTGAGTAAGAAACCCGTTTTGCTTCTTTTGAACGGATCGGCTGTTCTTTCACACCGAAGATAATGACAATCGCTGACACATATATGACAGCAGCTGTTAAGAAAAATGTATAAATGAATCCGACACTGTCTGCCATAAATCCACCCATTAATGGACCAAATAACCCTCCGGCGACATTACTCATCTGCATTGTACCAAGGGTCTTACCGGCTGTTGCCTTTTCGGTCTGTGCAGAAATCAGTGCCATCGAAGTCGAAATAAAGCCTGTCACAAGCCCCATGAAAAGCCGTAACGCAAATAGTTGATAAACGGTTTGAACAAGCCCCATTAATAAAATGCTTGTTGCAATCCCAATGCCGTTAATGAGCAAAATCTTTTTATAGCCATGCCGGTCACCAATCCGTCCCCAAATTGGAGAAATGAGAAAGGCTGTTAAAAACGTAACCCCAAAGACATAGCCGCTCCATCTTTGAACAAATTCATTCGAATAACTGCTATCAAGAGACTCTATGTAAAGTGATAAAAAAGGGACGATCATTGTAATGCTGGCAGATACAAAAAAGTTCACAAACCACATGATGTACAAGTTTTTCTTCCTGTTTGTGATAAAGACCACCTTCTTTATTTATTTCGTGTTCCTTAATAATTATAAAGGAAAATAAACGATCTTTCATCTGATGAATAGGTTGGGCATAGTGAATCTGCATTATTTTCACGAAAATGAAGTGATTTCAAAGTCCGTCTTAATATAATAGTAGCAGGATGGAAAACAGACGAGAAAGTGGGGTGAGACTGATGGAACAGAAGACGCTGCTTGTGGTCGATTTTGAATTTACGATGCCAGATGGGAAATATCATCCGCAAAATTTTTTCCCGGAAATCATTGAGGCCGGTGTCGTTAAAGCATCAAATGAAACGATCATAGACACATTCTCAAGCTATGTCAAACCGAAAAAGTTCCCGAAGCTGACAAAGCGCTGTAAATCGTTCCTTGGCATTACGCAGCAGGATGTAGAAAGCGGGATTTCTTTTGAGACGTTTATCGAGAAGCTCGTGTCACTCGATGGGGGAGAAGACTGTGAGATTATCACATGGGGAAATATGGACATGAAGGTACTGAAGCAAAACTGTATGCTCAATCATATTGGCTTTCCTTTTAAGGGGAATCAAAGGGATCTGGCTTTTGAATATAAAACCTTTTTTGGTGATAGAACACTCACAGGACTTCGGAAAGCAGCTAAGGAGTACGGCAGTGAAGGAGCTGGTAAGCATCATAAAGCACTCGATGATGCCATGACCACTTATCAGCTGTTCACCCTTTTTGAAAAAGATCGATCCTATGTGGAAAATCCGCAAACAACCAAAATTGGTGAACTCATTGACTTCTCTCACTTTTTTGATTCGGCAGATTAGCGGGCGTCTTCTGGAAAATAATCTTTTTCAAGAGAAGAGAGGCACGCTCTTGATTTTTCAGCCCACTTGGAATCATCCGCACTGAGCCCTTTTTTCAATTTGTCTACGGCGTCTTTCAGTGATACTTGATAATCAGGGATGTCGCCATCATAAGGCTTGACCATATGATGAGGGATGTTCGTCTGTTCCCTAAAGGCCAAAGCCCGTCTTTCCTGAAAAAAAGGTACGTCCGCTTCTTTTGGATGATGCAGGTCACCTTGAGTGGGGTGTGTTAAAACCGCTTTTACTTGAACGAGATAAGTAGATGGTTTAACGGCTGTCACTTCCCCAATGTAAACACCTGTTTTGTAAAAACCTTTCACGATTTGTCCAATCTGAATGTCTGTCATATGAAATTCCTCCATTTCCTTCGCATAAGAAGGTATTTCCTTTCTTTTAGCCAATATAGTGAAGTAAACGAGCAAAAGGGGGAAGAGCGGAACATGTCGTTCATCATATTCTTTCTACTGTATTTTCCTGAAGATAAAAGGGAGTATATCCCTGCGGCAATCACGACGGTGCTTTTCTTTGCTGCTGCATTTATTTGCTTTCGTCTGATCGTTCGTGCTTCTAAAAAGCAGGAGCAGATCGATGAAAAAAGGACAAAAAAAATGGATTGATCATTTTCTTCTTGTATCTTCAGGAAACTTCACGGTGACTGTTGTACCAGACTGCAATGAGCTTTTGAAACGAATCGTTCCATGATGATTTTCAATGATGGAAAATGTCACTGTCAACCCAAGCCCTGTTCCTTTATTTTTCAATGTGTAATAGGGTTCACCAAGCTTTTTCATTTGACTTTCTGACATGCCTACACCGTTATCAACGAAATAAAGGCAGATTCGATGATTTTCTTTTGAAGCAAATAGTTCGATTTTACCTTCGTGTTCGGGCGCTGCTTCGATTGCATTTTTGATTAAATTAATCATGACTTGTTTGATTTTCGTTTCATCACCTTGGATGTATAAGTCTGGTTCAATCGATTGATGAATCGTGACCGACTTAAAATTCGCATAGGATGTCATCAGCGATGCACACTCTTCAAGTAATTTAGATAAATTGAGAGACTCAATTTGATAATAATTTTGTTTCGCAATATCAAGATAGCTCGTAATAATATCCTGCGCACGGTCAAGTTCAGATAAAACGAGATTTTTATAATCTTTATTGGTTGACGGCTCTTTTGTATTGTCACTTGAAAAGAGCAGTTGGATAAATCCTCTCACCACCGTCAGTGGATTGCGGACTTCATGGGCGACACTTGCTGCAAGTTCACTCACAATCGTCAGTTTCTCTGATTGGACAAGCTGTGTTCTCATTTGCGCATTCTCTTTCACAAACTCAATGGAATAAATACTCAGCACAAGAAAGAATATGTAGTAAAGAGTTGAGAAAAATAATTCGAGCAGCTTTTGTTGCATAATGAATGCAGGACTGTACTCTATTAAGCTGACCACAAGCAGTCCAATGTAAATAAACATCCCTTTTGATAACGCAATCAGGACTCCGTATAACAGCTTTCTCTGCTTAGAATATTGGCGCCATTTCCGGTAAAGCAGGAAAGGAATGAAAAAGTAAATCGGTACAACAATCAATCCAACCCATAAAAAAGAGCCATACATCACGAACTTTACGGTTGAACTAACTAAGATAGCGACGATTCCGGCGGTATATCCCCCGTATAAAATAGCCAGTACAAGGGGAATCGATTGAAGCCCAGTCTGCAAATCTAAAATCGAACCAACTGGATACATAATACATAGTGCTGATGAAATGGATGCAAATATGGTGATGAGCAGTTTATTCGTTTTAGGGAAATGAGCAGGGGTCCGGCTTAGCCATAGTGCATGATATAAAAAGATTGGAAATAGAATAAAAGATACATGGAGCAGAAAATCCTTGAACATTTCCATTTAAATGCTCTCCTCGTAAATAATTGTAATTCCTCTCATTATATCATTTCATGTACAAAGTAGATATGATAATAGGAGGGTTTTTTTCTTTAAAAAGAACACCCGTTAGGATGTTCTTTTGATAGAAATGGTTTTATTCGGATGATAGAGTGAATGCTTGATGAAGGCGCTTCAGACCTTCTTTTACTGTTCCGGCAGGACAGCCTAGATTCATTCGAATAAAGCCGTCTCCTTCGTGCCCATATACGTTTCCGAGCTCTAGTATGACCTTGCCCTTTTTCAGCAGATTACGTTTCAATTCTGCTTGAGTGAGCTCATAATCACGAATATCCAGCCACAATAGATAAGAAGCATCTGGTTTCATATAACGCATGCTCGGCAGATATTCATCAATATAATCCATTGCGATCTTCATATTATTTTCGAGGTAAAGAACAAGTGAATCAAGCCACTCATCTCCGTGGCGATAGGCCGCCTCCATGGCAGGAATCGCAAAGGCATTCAGTTTGGACAATCCATTTCTTTGCAATTCATTGGTGAAAAGGGTTCTTTTTTCTTCATCAGAAATGATAATGGCAGATGCCTGAAGACCAGCTAAATTAAATGTTTTACTCGGTGCAATACACGTTATCGTGATGTTAGCTATCTCATCAGAAAGGCTGGCAAAAGGCACATGCGGCTGTCCGTAAAGCATCAGATCCGAATGAATTTCATCTGACACGACGGTGACACCGTACTGTACACATAGATCTCCTACACGCTTTAATTCCTCTTTTGACCAAGCTCTCCCTGAAGGATTATGCGGATGACAAAGAAACATCAGCTTTGCTTCTGGTCTGCTTAATTTTTTCTCTAAATCATCAAAATCCATCATGTAACGGTTGTTTTCTATTTTTAAAGGATTGGTTGAGACGATACGTCCATTTCTTTCAATCATTTGATAGAAGGGCGTATACACCGGTGACTGAATGACCACTTCATCATTCGGAGCTGTAAAGGCTTGTACCGCAAAACTAAGTGCTGTCACGATACCTGGTGTGAAAGTGACGGCATCTGTTTGTATCGTCCAACTGTGTCTTCTTTTGAGCCAGTCAGCTACTGTTTGCTGCGTTTCCTGATCCTGAAATGCATAGCCAAATACGCCGTGATCTAATCGTTCTTTTAAAGCATCAAGCACGACTTGGGGCGCTTTAAAATCCATATCTGCTACCCACATTGGCAGCGCATCTGTTGTCAGGAACAAAGACTCTGCTTGATCCCATTTGACTGATTTTGAACCTTTACGTATGATCTGTTCGTCGAAATTCATGAAACCCACCTCTAGCCGTTTTTCAACCACTCTTGGTTGTGCTAAAATAAACATCATAAAATTTATTATAAGCGGTGATCCCCATGAAAGATAGTCAAGCTGTAGAAGAGATGATTCAAATCATTAAGGCATGGGACCCTTTTCAGTATGGAGAGGACTTTTACGAAACGGAGCCTGCTGACGTCATCAGTGCCTTATACGACGCAGAAGACCCGTTATCTTTCGCGAAAGACATTCAAGCCATTTACCATCACTCATTTGATCAGCTTCTTCCGATGGAAAGCTGTCAGCATATCGCAAATCAGCTTTTTGTCATAAGAGAAGGTAGCTCCTGCTCGTTTTAAGACAGGCTGAAATGACCAATTTGATCAGACACAAAGACCGGATTTTCCTCAGGGATGAGGTGCCCGGTTTTTTTTAATGCGTGAAAGGTTGAATGCGGCAGATCTTTGTGCAGTCTTTCGCCAATTTGAATAGGAACGATCCGGTCTTCCTCCCCCCAAATTAGCAGGACAGGTGTCTCCATTTTCTTTAAGACATCTGACGCTAAATCACCTTCCCTGTGCCGAATCAAACGAAAAATACCTCTGAAAATTTGGTCATCTGAAAAAGGCTTTAAATATCCGTCCACCATTTCTTGATCAATAATCGAATGATCATGCACAACAGCGGTTAAATTTTTCATAATACCTTGCTTGAACAACTTTCTTTTTAAATAGAGATAAAAATAAGGAATATAAGTGCTGTAAACAAGCGACTTTTTGGACTTATTCATATACCCTGAACTGCATAAAAGAACGGCTTTTTCAAATAGGTCGGGACGCTCAGAGGCAGCATATAAAGCAATTTGTCCTCCCATGGAATGCCCCACGAGGATCGCATGCTGAATCTGCAAATAACCAGCTAGTTCAATGATGATTTTTGCCATGTTGCGATAGCTGTAAATGAACGTATTCGATTTTTCGGACTGCCCGAATGGAGGCAGATCAATCGCAATTAAATTGAAGTCTTGTTTCAGAAGCGGGATGAGCTTTCGATAGCTGAAGGTAGATGAGAAAAGGCCGTGAATCAAAATCAATGTCTTCTTACCTTCATTTGGATAGTGTTCGTAATAGATATCTAAACCGAATTTACTTTTCATATAGGATGGCTGTACAATGTCCACACTCATCAACTCCGATATTTGATACTCACTCTCTGTTAGGTGACTGTATTGTACCCTAAAAAGTGGATTTTAAGCTACGATTAGAATCTTTTCCCTGCTTAGCATAATGGGAAAAACGTGCTATAATGTTCAGAAGATTTTTTAAAACTAGCTTTTTACAATCAGAGGTGTGAAATCAATGAAACTAACCGAAAAAGAAACTGAAATATTAGAGATTTTAGATGAAAACAGCCGCGCCGATTTAAATACAATTGCAAAAATGGCAGGTGTGACATCAGAAGAAGCAGAAGCCATTATTCAAAAGCTGGAAGATCAAAAAGTCATTATTGATTATTCGACCATGATTGACTGGCGAAAAGTAGACGGACACGAAGGCGTTACAGCGATGATTGATGTGAAAGTGACCCCAAAAAGAGGCGTCGGTTTTGATGAAATTGCTGAACGCATTTACAGGTTCCAAGAAGTGGAGTCCGTGTATTTAATGTCAGGCGTGTATGATTTATCTGTTGTGATCAGAGGAAGATCCATGTCTGATATCGCCCGCTTCGTATCTGAAAAATTATCGACACTTGATTCTGTTGTTTCAACCACTACCCACTTTATTTTGAAAAGATATAAGCATGATGGGAAAGTCTTTGAAACAGGGGACGATGACAAAAGAATCGTGGTGTCTCCTTAAATGAAAAAGTCTTATTTATCTGAAACGATACAAAGCATTCAGCCGTCAGGTATTCGGAAATTCTTTGATTTGGCAGCCACAATGGAAGGGGTTATCTCCCTCGGGGTCGGCGAACCGGATTTCGTGACAGCTTGGAATGTGAGAGAAGCCAGTATTATGTCTTTAGAGCAAGGACTGACCTCTTATACAGCAAATGCTGGGCTGCTCTCTTTGCGAAAAGAATTGAGTCATTATTTATATAAGCGGTTTCACATTGAGTACAGTCCTGAAGAAGAACTCATTATTACCGTTGGCGGTAGCCAGGCGCTTGATTTGGCCTTTCGCGCCATTTTAAACAACGGGGACGAAGTAATCATCCCAGAGCCTTGTTTCGTCGCATATGGGGCTCTTACGACACTTGCGGGCGGTGTACCGGTTTATTTAAGTACATCGGCTGAAAAAGATTTTAAAGCCGATTCTGCTGATCTTCGTACGAAGCTGACGCCGAAAACAAAAGCCATCTTGCTATGCTCTCCATCAAACCCAACAGGGTCTGTTTACTCGAAAGAAGAGCTTGAAGATATTGCTCAGTTTGCAAAGGAGCATGATCTTTTAATTATCACGGATGAGATTTATGCAGAGCTGACGTACGATGAAGCTTTTACGAGTGTGGCGGCGATTCAAGATATGAAGGAAAGAACGATTTTGATTTCAGGCTTTTCCAAAGGGTTCGCTATGACGGGGTGGCGCTTAGGATATGTGGCAGCACCGCCAGTCCTCCGTGATGCCATGCTGAAAATACATCAATATTCTATGATGTGTGCACCAGCTATGGCACAATATGCCGCAGAAGAAGCATTAAAAAATGGACTTGAAGATGTGGAGAAAATGAAGAAAAGCTACAGAAGGCGCCGTAATTTGTTTGTCGGCTCTCTCAATGAACTTGGACTCACTTGCCACCAGCCAAACGGAGCGTTTTACGCTTTCCCGTCCATTAAAAGCACAGGCATGACTTCAGAACAATTTGCTGAGGAGCTGCTGCTTAGCGAGAAAGTAGCGGTTGTCCCTGGAAATGTATTCGGTCCAAGTGGTGAAGGACATATTCGTTGTTCATATGCGTCGTCACTCGATCACTTGCAAGAATCACTTTCAAGAATCCAGCGTTTTTTACAGAATAGACAAGTGAAAGAAGAAGCACCTGCTATCTTAAAATAAAAAAAGGCATCAATCCATCTGGACTCATGCCTCTCAAATTAGGGGGGAATACTAGAAAGCATTCTTGTTTTCAGGTATTCCCCCTTTTAAACTGATCTAAACCCAATTAAAAAATATTTTGCGTAAAAGAGCGTTCTGTGATATAGTTTTTAATTGCGTATAAACGAATATTAAAACATTTATTTAGGAGTTGTTATCATGGCGACAAAGTTTGAAGTAGGCAGTGTTTACACTGGTAAAGTAACAGGATTACAAGCGTATGGTGCGTTTGTTGCATTAGATGAAGAAACTCAAGGACTTGTGCATATTTCTGAAGTAACACATGGCTTTGTAAAAGACATCAACGAGCATCTTTCAATTGGTGACGAAGTACAAGTAAAAGTTCTTTCTGTTGATGAAAATGCTGGTAAAATTAGCCTTTCTATCCGTGCGACACAAGATGCACCAGAAAGAAAAGAAAGCAAACCAAAGAAACAAAGACCACAGCAAGCGAAAGAAGAAGCTGCTGCACCACAAGGTTTCAATACACTGAAAGATAAACTTGAAGAGTGGATTGAGCAATCTAACCGTAAAGACCTTATCAAGAAATAAAAAAAGCACCGCTTCAAACGGTGCCTTAGGCTGCCTCATAGGCAGTCTTTTTTTTATGTCTTTTTCATTAGCGGACCTCTGGATTTGGCTCGTCACGGCGGACAGCTTCTTCACTAGGTTTGAACAACAGACCAAGATTGACAAGACCTGCAATTCCAACAAGACCATAAATAATACGTGATAATGCAGCACCTTGACCGCCAAAGATCGCTGCTACTAAGTCAAATTGAAAAAAGCCGATTAGTCCCCAGTTAATAGCACCGATAATCGTGAGCACGAGGGCAATACGCTGAATAGCACTCATCGTGATTCCTCCTTTCGCTACAGTATCAATACATTTATATTTTGCAGATTTTTAGCCAAACTATGCGTAAGAAAATGGATGAAAGCAAATTACTTTACTTTTGGAATGAAAGAAGCGCATAATGTAGCGCGAGGAGGAGATCACATGGATCGATTTACTTATTGGAACCCAACGAAATTAATTTTTGGAAAGGGAGAAGTATCAGCCCTTTCAGATGAACTAAAACACTACGGAAAAAACGTATTGCTTGTATATGGTGGAGGCAGCATTAAACGAAATGGCCTTTATGACCAAGTTGTCAGCATCTTAAAAGAATCAGGAGCTGCAATTACTGAGCTTGCTGGTGTTGAGCCCAACCCGCGCTTAACAACGGTTAGAAAAGGGGTTGAGCTTTGCAAAGAGAACCAAATTGATTTTATTTTGGCAGTCGGCGGCGGTAGCGTCATTGACGCAACAAAAGCGATCGCAGCTGGTGCGAAATACGATGGAGATGCTTGGGATATCGTCACTCGTAAGCATGTCCCAATGGAAGCCATCCCATTTGGTACAGTATTAACACTTGCCGCGACAGGTTCTGAAATGAACTCTGGCTCCGTCATCACAAACTGGGAAACAAATGAGAAATACGGATGGGGCAGTCCAGCTGTCTTCCCTAAATTCTCTATTCTTGACCCAGTCAATACATTTACTGTGCCAAAAAACCATACGATTTATGGCATGGTCGACATGATGTCTCACGTGTTTGAACAATATTTCCATCACACGGAGAATACGCCTTACCAAGATCGTATGTGTGAAGGACTTCTTCGTACGGTCATTGAAACAGCACCGAAGCTGATCAATGATTTGGAAAACTATGAGCTTCGTGAAACGATTTTATTCACAGGCACCATTGCACTAAATGGAATGCTTTCAATGGGCGCACGCGGAGACTGGGCATCTCACAATATTGAGCATGCGGTATCCGCTGTGTATGACATCCCGCATGCAGGCGGTCTTGCGATCTTGTTCCCGAACTGGATGAAGCATGTCATTCAAGAAAACCCAGGTCGCTTCAAGCAATTAGCAGTGCGTGTATTCGATGTAGACCCTGCGGGCAAAACAGACGAAGAAGTTGGCTTAGAAGGAATTGAAAAACTTTCTGCTTTCTGGACAAGTCTAGGCGCACCAAATCGTTTAGCTGACTATGACATCAACGATGAGAAAATTGATCTGATTGCAGACCGTGCAATGGCACGTGGTGAATTTGGCCAATTTAAAAAGCTGAACAAAGAAGATGTTCTAGCTATTTTAAACGCTTCTTTATAATCGAACATGGAAAAGATAGCTGCTTTTAAGCAGTTATCTTTTTTGAGTTCTGCATGTACATATGTTACAGTAGTCTTTCATGTTTTTGGATATAAATGTTTTAAGGAGATGTAGAACAGATGGAAAACTTTATTTACTATAATCCAACGAAATTGATGTTTGGAAAAGGACAACTAGACGGACTAAAAAGCGAACTCGCTCGTTATGGAAAGCGAGTGCTTCTTGTATATGGTGGAGGCAGTATTAAGAAAAATGGTCTTTATGATAAGGTCATCAGCGCTTTAAATGAAGCAGAGGCTGACGTATTTGAACTGTCAGGAGTTGAACCGAACCCTCGTCTCACTACAGTGCAAAAAGGGATCGACATTTGCCAAAATGAGAACATTGATTTCTTATTAGCAGTTGGTGGGGGAAGTGTCATCGACTGTACAAAAGCCATTGCAGCTGGAGCTGAATATGACGGGAATGTTTGGGATATTATTTCAAAGAAAACAACCGCTCAAAAAGCACTGCCATTTGGCACAGTATTGACACTTGCAGCGACAGGCTCAGAAATGAACCCGGATTCTGTGATCACGAACTGGGAAACAAATGAAAAGTACGTGTGGGGCAGTTCAGTCACGCACCCTGCTTTTTCAATTTTAGATCCTGAGCACACATATTCTGTGCCAGAGAATCAAACGGTGTATGGCATGGTTGATATGATGAGCCATGTATTTGAACAATACTTCCATAACGTCAAAAACACGCCTCTACAAGATCGGATGTGTTTTGCTGTTCTTCAAACAGTCATCGAGACAGCGCCAAAGCTACTTGAAGACTTACAAAACTATGAGCACCGTGAAACCATCCTTTATGCAGGAACAATTGCTTTAAATGGCACGCTGCAAATGGGCTATTTTGGCGACTGGGCATCACATACGATTGAGCATGCAGTATCAGCAGTCTATGACATTCCGCATGCAGGTGGACTTGCGATCCTCTTCCCAAACTGGATGCGTCATACACTTGATCATAATGTCGAACGTTTTAAAAACCTCATGTTGAACATGTTTGACATTGAGACAGAAGGAAAATCGGATCGTGACATCGCATTAGAAGGAATCGACAAGCTGTCAGCCTTCTGGACAAGCCTCGGTGCACCGAGCCGTTTAGCGGATTATGATATTGGTGAAGATCAACTGGACAAAATTGCTGACATCGCAGCAAAAGAAATGGAATATGGTGGTTTTGGTAACTTTATGAAACTTGGCCGTGATGACATTTTAGCGATTTTGAAAGCTTCTTTATAATTTGGATGGCCGCTTCTCTTCATGAGGAGCGGCTTTTTGCTGCATCAATGACGATCACTTGATTTCAATAGCTAGTTCCGCTAAAGTGAAAGGGACAGAACTAACGTAATGGAGGGCTTACAAGCGATGACACATATTCAATTTGACTACTCGAAAGCGTTACCTTTCTTTCAAGAACATGAGCTTACATATTTAAAAGATTTTGTGAAGGTGGCCCATCATAATATTCATGAACAAACGGGTACTGGCAGTGATTATTTAGGCTGGGTTGACTTACCGAAGCAATATGATCGCGAAGAATTTGCCCGCATTAAAAAAAGTGCAGAAAAGATTAAATCTGATTCTGATGTATTACTCGTTGTTGGAATTGGTGGTTCTTATCTTGGCGCACGTGCGGCCATTGAGTTTTTAAACCATTCTTTCTATAATAGTTTGCCAAAAGGCAAACGCAAAACACCGCAAATCATCTTTATTGGAAACAACATCAGTTCTTCTTATTTAACAGATGTAATGGATCTGCTAGAAGATGCCGATTTCTCCATTAACGTGATTTCAAAATCTGGTACAACAACAGAGCCAGCCATTGCGTTCCGTATCTTTAAAAAGCTCCTTATCGAAAAATATGGTGCTGAAGAAGCGAAAAAACGCATCTATGCGACAACTGACAAGGCACGCGGGGCACTCAAAACATTAGCAACTGAAGAAGGCTATGAATCATTTATCATTCCTGATGACGTTGGAGGACGCTATTCCGTTTTAACAGCAGTTGGTCTATTGCCAATCGCTGTAAGCGGTGCAGACATTGATCAAATGATGGAAGGTGCTGCGAAAGCAAGTGAAGACTTCGCTTCATCTGAGCTCTCAGAAAATGCGGCTTACCAATATGCGGTTGTCCGTAATGTTCTTTACAATAAAGGACGGACAATTGAAATGCTGATTAACTATGAGCCAGGCTTACAGTACTTTGCGGAGTGGTGGAAGCAGTTATTCGGCGAAAGTGAAGGGAAAGATGAAAAAGGAATCTATCCTTCATCTGCGAACTTCTCAACGGATCTTCATTCACTTGGTCAATATGTACAAGAAGGAAGAAGAGACTTGTTTGAAACCATCGTGAATGTAGACAAGCCACGACATGAACTTGTCATCGAAGCAGAAGAACAAGACCTTGATGGGTTAAACTATCTTGCAGGAAAAACGGTTGATTTCGTCAATAAAAAAGCATTTGAAGGCACAATGCTTGCTCATACGGATGGAAAAGTACCGAACCTGATTGTGACAATTCCTGAAATGGATGCTTATACATTCGGATATCTCGTGTACTTCTTTGAAAAAGCATGTGCGATGTCTGGGTATTTACTAGGCGTCAATCCATTCGACCAGCCTGGAGTAGAAGCGTATAAAGTGAACATGTTTGCTTTATTAGGAAAACCGGGCTTCGAAGAGAAAAAGGCAGAACTTGAGAGCCGTCTCAAACAATCATAAGAATAAAAGGCACATCTTTGCATAAGGTGAGCCTCAGATTTGTTGACAAAGGGCTAAAATGAACTGTATTTTAGCCCTTTGTCTTCTTTTTAGCGTGATAGAAAACCTTTGAAGTCTAGGAAGGACGAGCACTGGAGCGGAGCGAATTTGACATTCGTGAGCACCAGTGCGCAGGACTGACAACGAATGCGAGGGTTTGTCTACACGCTAAGGCACATCTTTGCATAAGGTGTGCCTTTTTTTATGTTCTCATGGTGTCAGTGCAAGCCTCCCTAAGCTCTGTACATAGAATAATCAATGGAGGAGGTTGATGAAGCGATGAGAACAAATCATATTTATATCCATGACATTTCCGGGCAGGCCATCGTTAACTTTGGGAATGTTGGGCGGATTTGTCCAATGAGTGCTACGAAAGAAACATCAGGAGCGGGCAGTGTGAACGAGACAAATGCATCATCCAGCCAAAGCTTATTTGATGCTGCTTTTACAAACAATGTGCAAATCACGAAAGGCAAATGTATGAATTCCTCTCTTTAACGAACCCTATACAAAAAGGAGGGTTCTGTATGATTCATGTACCATCTAGGCTGACTGGTGAAAGCTTTTCACTGTACCATTTAGAAGAAAACATGAAGCCGCTCGGATATGTCATTAATGGGAATTGGGATTATGATCATGGATATTTTGATTATAAAATTGACAACCGTGACGGCTATACCTTTCTCAGAGTTCCGTTTACAGCCGAGAAAGGACAGCTGGATCAGCCAGGCGTTGTGGTGAAAATGGGACATCCATTTCTCTTAAAGCATGTCTATCAAGATAAATTAGATGACCATGCGATGGTTGGAAATGTAGGGGCATCTTTTAACCAATTCCAAGAACCGAAAGAGAAAGACGGGGATGTGTCAAAGGCTTACGCTGAAATTGGCTTTTCACTCGTCAAAGAATTAGAAGATGCACTGCTTTAAAAGCTGATCAGCTCATCCTCTGGATGAAGCTCATATCCAAAAGGAGGATTCATCATGGGTCCTTCTTTTTTTTGTACGCCTACAATGATCACATGATGCTCTAAAAAGTGATGAAGTGCCGTTAAGAATGTCTCTCCAGCTAATGAAGCTGGTACTGGAATGATAGTGATCTGTTTATGGAGGGTCATGTTTCTTTTGATTTTTAACGCCATGAGCTGTTCTTTTAAAAGAAAATGCTCCACCATTAAATGATTCACGGCATCAGAAGTATGGATGACTTGATTGGCTCCAGCCCGCTCAGCATTTTTCACATAGCGATCGGTTAAAATTTCAATTAAACAATATAACGAAGGATTTAATCCTTTTGCCGCAAGCAAGGTTAAGACACTCTGCATATCAGCCGTCACTTCATTTTCATGCTGGTCGGCGGTAATCATCAATGTATCAGCACTCATAATATTTGCTCTGCGAAGTGTGGCATCCTCTGTACCATGGCCTTTAATAAAATGGACATTCTCTAAAAGAGGTCCTTCCTTTAAGGAATCATCAATGAGTACAATCGGCATGGCGGGATCAATGGTTTGAAACGATTGAAGCAGTTTGTTCGTTTTCTCATTCCAGCCAACGATAATGACATGTCCTTTCCCCTTAAAAGCGACCTTTCCTTCTACATAATGGTGCTGCTTACTGAACACAGCGGCAGCGAGTGTGGCAAAATAAGCCGTGACAAAGCTTGCCCCGATCAGAATCAGCGCCATACCTGCGATTTGTCCGGGCATGGTTTGCGGCACAAAATCACCATAGCCTACCGTCGCGACTGTAATGAGAGCCCACCAGATCCCATCAAAGATCGTATGATACTGCTTTGGTTCAAGTATGACGATTAATTGTCCAAAAAAGAGAAGCAAGAAACAGATGATGATCGCAATGCGAACATAAAGAGGCCATCTTAGCCAGGCAATGAAGATACGGTTTGATTTCATCGAACTCGTCCTTTCAGGGAGACTGCTAATGTCAGTATGCCCGATTAGGAAACAATTTTTCATCATCGTCATGTATTGAAACAGAACCCATATCTTAAAATAAGAGAGAAGAAGGAGGGAATGCGAATGTCGTTTGTTCAAAAGACCGTACTTCTTTTTATCGGCGCACACTTTTTATCATCTGCGGTGATTTTACTCGTGTTTGATTTAAATGCGGTGAACCATTTTATGAATGATTTCTCGTGGCTTCGTTTTTTTCAAGACCTATATGGAACGGTGACATTTTATACAGCATGCATCGGAATGTTCTTCTTTTTCATTGGTATAGTGATTCCCCTTAAAAAGACCTAGTGCTTTTTGCTGTACACGTTACATAAAAGTCATTAAAATTGTAAATAAATATATAAAATAAAAAGGAAGCTGATGAGCATGCTGTTTTTTTATTTTTTAACATTTGCCGCATTGGGATTGTCTTTTTGGGCACAATTTAAAGTAAAGAATAATTTTGAAAAGTATTCAAAGGTTGAAGCTGCCAGTATGAAAACAGGTGCTGAAACCGCTCGATATATTTTAGATCGCAACGGGTTATACGATGTACCCGTTGAACCGGTAAGAGGAACTTTGACTGATCATTACGACCCGACGCAGCGTGTGGTTCGTTTATCTGAACCAGTGTATTATGGCCATTCCATTTCGGCCATTTCAGTCGCATCACACGAGGTTGGACATGCCTTGCAGCATCAGGAATCCTATGGTGCGCTTGTCTTGAGACATAAGATCTTCCCTGTCGTGAACTTTGCATCTGGTGTTGCCCCGCTTCTTTTCCTAGGTGGATTATTGCTCGGCAGCCTTAACTTAATCGGGCTTGGGATCGTTCTGTTCTCAGCTGCTGTGTTCTTTCAGCTAGTGACATTGCCTGTTGAGTTTAACGCAAGTTCTCGTGCAAAGAATATCATTGTTTCAGAAGGAATCATTAGAAGCAGTGAAGAAAGAGGCGTGAACAAGGTGTTAAATGCCGCAGCTCTTACGTACGTAGCAGCGGCCCTTGTCTCCCTGTTTGAATTGCTCCGTTTTGTAATGATCTTCCTAAATGGCCGTAATGATTAATTGACGCCAGAGGAGGTGAGCCCTTACCCGTGTTAGGTAAGGGTTTTTTTGTATATTTTAAACGTATTTTTAGTCCTATTACTCATTGCTGCGACAGCATTTTTTGTTGTCACTGAATTTGCGATTGTGAAAATTAGAGGCTCAAAAATCAATCAGCTGATTGAAAGCGGTGATAAGAGAGCCATTCATGTTCAGAAACTGACAACCAACCTTGATGAATATTTATCTGCCTGTCAGCTTGGCATTACCATCACGGCATTAGGCTTAGGGTGGTTAGGGGAGCCGACAGTGGAACATTTCCTGCATCCGCTTTTTGAAAAGGCAGGGCTTCATTCCGCTTTGACAGACATCATATCGTTTATCATTGCCTTTGTGATCATTACGTTTTTGCATGTTGTCGTTGGGGAACTTGCTCCCAAAACGATTGCCATTCAAAAGGCAGAAGCCGTCAGTCTTGTGACGGCAAAACCTCTTATTTTTTTCTATAAAGTCATGTACCCGTTTATTAAAGCATTAAATGGGGCTGCACGAGGCATTGTGAAATTATTTGGTTTTCATTCTGTCAAAGAACATGAAGTGGCGATCAGTGAGGAAGAATTGCGTCTCATCCTGTCTGAAAGCTACGAAAAGGGCGAGATCAACCAATCTGAATACAAATATGTCAATAAAATATTTGAATTTGATAACCGAGTGGCGAGAGAAATCATGATCCCGCGCACAGAAATCTCTGCCATTGAAATTGAACAGAGCCTGGAAGACGTGACTCATTATATGCTGAACGAAAGGTATACACGTTATCCTGTCATTAAAGAAGACAAAGATCATGTCATTGGTGTGATCAATAGCAAAGACGTATTTAAAGCAAGTTTTCTCAATCAAGAGGTGTCCATTGAAGACTTAATGCGCCCTGTCATTCGTGTCATTGAAAGTACACCGATTCAAGAACTGTTGATTTTGATGCAAAAGGAACGGATTCATATGTCGGTGCTTGTAGATGAATACGGCGGAACAGCAGGTCTCGTCACAGTTGAAGACATATTAGAAGAAATTGTTGGCGAAATTCGAGATGAATATGATCAAGATGAAACCCCGCATATTGTGAAAAAAGGTGACTTCCACTATGTCATGGATGGGAAAGCCTTGATCGATGAAGTAAATGATTTATTGGATTTAGCGATTGAAAATGATGATGTTGATACAATTGCAGGCTGGATGATGACGCATAAAATTGATTTTGACATTGGAGATATCATTGAAGCAGAAGGCTGTGAATTTAAAATTGTCGATGCAGAAGATCATCATATTCGAACCATAGAAGTAAAAAAGGTTCACTTTTCCTAAAAACCTCGGAGCTATTGACGAGGTTTTTTTGCTTGGTAAACTTTAGGTAAGAAGATTTGTTTCTGCCAACCGGCAGTGATTGGTTTCACATAAAAAGGGTATGGTTTTATAGACATGATCAAAAGGAGCCAGTGAAATGAAAAAAATCAACGTACAAACAGACAAACACGATGACATGATAGACATTACCCATGAAGTTCAGCAATATGTCCGGGAAACTGGGATTCAAAACGGAACGGTTATGGTCTATTGTCCACATACGACGGCTGGAATCACCATTAATGAAAATGTCGACCCAGACGTCAAACGAGATATGCTGCGCCGGCTTGACGAAGTCTTTCCGTGGGAACATTCAAAAGATCGTCATATGGAAGGCAATACAGCAGCGCATATGAAAGCTAGTTATATGGGAGCATCTCAGCACGTTCTTGTCCATCATGGTGATCTTGTGCTTGGAACGTGGCAGGGAATCTATTTTTGTGAGTTTGACGGACCGAGACATCGTCACTTTTATGTACAGGTGTCATCTAACGAGTAAGGGCGGGGGAGAAGATGGGAGAATTCACAGCGTTACTTCAAATTGAACATGGCATCATTCAAGCACCAATGGCAGGAGGAGCGGTGACGCCGCAGCTTGTCGCCGCTGTTTCACAATATGGGGGTCTCGGCAGCTTAGCAAGTGGTTATGTACAGCCTGAAAAGATGAGGCAGCAAATCAGACAGGTCAAACAGCTGACATCTCGTCCATTTCAAGTGAATGTGTTTGTCCCTGAACCCATTTCAGAAACGAAAACAGAAGATGTATCATTTTGGACAGATCGGCTGCCTGTCATACCAGAAGCACAGATAATCCCTAGCGAAGAAGAATTATGGAAGGACTATGAACAAAAAATCAACATTCTTCAAGAAGAAGAAGTCCCAGCTGTGTCGTTTACATTTGCCTGTCCAAACGAACAAACAATTCATCACCTGAAACAAAAGGGGATCTTTCTCATCGGAACAGCTACAACAAAAAAAGAAGCACTGCTTTTAGAAGAAAAAGGAATGGATGCCATTGTTCTGCAAGGAAGCGAAGCAGGAGGGCACCGAGGCACCTTTTTACCTTCAAAGGGAGATGCTCTGCAGGGACTTTTCTGCCTGATCAGTGATGTCAGGTCTGTCTGTCATATCCCATTGATTGCCGCTGGAGGTATCACAGACAGGACCACTATGAAAGCAGCACTAGCACTTGGAGCAGATTCGGTTCAAATAGGGACACGATTTTTAGCGAGTCAAGAAAGTGGTGCGGCAGATGTGTACAAAAAGGCGCTGTTACAGGCAGAAGGCAGTGAAACAGCGATGACACGGCTTTTCTCTGGAAAAAAAGCCAGAGGTATTGTCAATCAGTGGATGGAGGAAGAAAGACGAAATGAAGACCGGGTTCTTCCCTATCCTATACAGCACGTATGGACAACACCGATGCGAAAAGCGGCAGCTGCTGCAGGAAACCCAGAACAAATGGCTCTTTGGGCAGGTCAGGGGGTTGGCCGTATTCATTCCATTTTAACCGTTGATGAGATCATGCATGAACTTACGCAGATATAATTTGATGATGGGTGGTGTGACAGGATGGAAATCTTAAAACATTCATATCGGAAAAAAGGACAAATTGAATTTCTATTTGATGATTTTCCACACTCCCCTGCCGTCCTTACCCCCATTCGTCATTACTATTTCGTTCGTTATGTGAAATGGAATCAGCACGACCCTCCAGTCACAAGAAACGACCTAGAAGAAATGGAAATCCTAGCAAACGCAATGCTTGGCACGCTCCATGATTACCGCAAACGCAAGGCATACAAAGGCCCCTTGTCATAACCTATAGACAAGAGGCCTTTTTTAGCTGCCAAACATTTGCCTGAGATAAATAACATCCATCCTAGTAGTCTGCGGCAGTAAATAAGCGGACTGAACCGCCCCTGGCCGTCTTCTGGCATTTAATTTATCGATAATCTCTGCAGCTGTTAAGATCCCAAGCCCATGCCCATAATATTGATCCTCCCCTAGGTAAATCACATTTTCTCCGCGCCATTGAGACTGTTGATAGCTAAACTCTGGATTCTCGAAATATAGGCAATCCCCATAAATAAAATCATTTCCGCGCTCTGTATAAATGGACAATGTATCATAGTGCCAGTCATACAGTGTTAAACTTCTAAGTCTTCGATTGAACTTCTCGTCTCCTACCGTTTGCAAGACTCCCATATAAAACACAATGACAATCGCTGTGGCACATTCAAAGGCATATTTTGAGCCATTTTCAAAGATGTCTTTAATCCCTGTAGATGGCTCGACTTGATAGCGCAGTTCTAACGCTCCGGCCTCTGATACACGCCAATAGGCGTCATTCGCACGGGACCTTTGAAAGATAGCAAATGAGGCACCGCTCTTGTTCAAATCTCTTGCTGCATTCATGATATTCGATCTTAGAGTCACTTCAAATAACAAATCAGATGCCTGCCTATAACGGAACGTATCATTTGAGGCTTGTAACTGCATCAAAATGATCCGCTTTTGTCCTTCTAGCTGAAACGATGCCAGCTGCTCATTTGTCACTGGCTGTCCTGAAAGGATAATCATATGAAAAGCGCCCCCTTTTGTATTAGCGTATGCGGGATGCTTGGGCAAGGAATCAATTTGTGAAAATAAACAAAAAGTCATCCTTTTTATTTGAAAAACATGAAAATAATATGAAGCTGTCCGATATAAAACATAACGTTTAAAAGGAGGAAAAACATGAAAAGTATCATAAAATGGTTGAAAAAACCATCGATTTCTAAAAGGCTGATTATTTCATTCACACTTGTTCTCGTCTTGCCTATCATTACACTCAGTACGATTTCATATCAGATTGCCAAAGAAGAATTAGATCATGAAATCATGTACGGAGCAAACGCAAGAGTCAATGAGCTGAATGACATGATTGAGCAAAAGCTTTTGAATAAGGAGAACGCAGTCAAACTGTTTACCGAAACATCCAGTGCTGCAGACTTTAAAAAGAAAAACCAGGACGAACTGTATGAGCATTTTGAAATATACAGCAAAATCAATGAAGATGATGTGGTTGGTTTTTATGCAGCAAGTAAAAATCGTGATTTTATTCAGTATCCTAAAGTGGACATGCCAAAGGACTATGACCCAACAACTCGTGACTGGTATAAAGCGGCAATGCAGGACGAAAAAGGTGAACCTGTGGTCACCAATCCATACGTCTCTGCCACAACAAACGGCATGGTTGTCACAATTGCCCAGCGCTTGAAAGACGGGTCTGGAGTCATAGGTATCGACATTGAAGTTCAAGACATTGTCGATAAAATCAAAGACATTAAAATTGGACGAGAAGGATATCCAATTATTGCAAATAGAAATAAACAAATTGTAGCTCATCCAGAAGAAAAATCAGGCTCAGCAGTTACAGGGAACATTTCATCAATCCTTTACAGCGGCAAAGAAGGAACATCAACTTATGAGAATAAAGGAGAGCAAAAACGCCTCGTTTTTGTAACAAATGATTTAACAGGTTGGAAAATTGCTGGAACGATGTTTGTATCAGAAACAGAAGAAGCAGCACAGCCAGTTTGGAATTCTGCCATTATTCTTTTAATTTCTTCTTTTATCCTTGGCGGTATTGCGATCTTCTTTATCGTTCGCTCCATCACAATTGGACTTCGAAAGCTTGTTAACTTCTCAGAAAAGGTGAGTGAAGGGGATTTAACAGAAACCCTTGAAACCAAATCGAAGGATGAAATAGGAGATCTTACAAGAAGCTTTAGCAAGATGAGTGAATCTTTGCGTGAAGTCATTCGAGCGGTTCAGCAGTCTGTCGACAATGTAGCTTCAGCTTCAGAAGAGCTGACCGCAAGTGCCAGCCAAACGAGTCAAGCGACAGAGCATATCACAATGTCGATTGAACAATTCTCAAATGGAAATGAAGCGCAAAATGAGAAAGTCGAATCTAGTACGAATCAGCTTGTCGCAATGAATGAAGGGTTACAAGGTATGTCACAAACTTCATCAGAAGTGACTGCTGTCTCCATACAATCGACAGAAGCGGCTGGACAAGGCGGACGTATCGTTGAAAGCACAGCGAATCAAATGAAACATATCGATACATCTGTACAAGAAGCCGAACAAGTCATGAAAGAATTAGAATACAAATCTAAAGATATTACGAGCATTTTAAATGTCATTAATGGCATCGCAGATCAAACGAATTTACTTGCACTCAATGCAGCCATAGAAGCAGCAAGAGCAGGTGAATCAGGGCGCGGTTTCTCTGTCGTAGCAGAGGAAGTCAGAAAACTAGCAGTCCAATCCGCAGATTCAGCGAAAGAAATTGAAAAGCTGATCCAAGAAATTGTGTTGGAAATTTCCAAATCTCAAGAGATGTTCAAAGCTGTCAACCGAGAAGTAAATGCAGGACTTGGGATGACAGAAGAAGCAAAAGAAAGCTTCCAAAACATCTATGAAGCGGCAGAAGGTATGTCGAAAAAGCTCACTCAATTAAATGATACAGCGGTTGACCTATCAAGCGGGTCAAAACTTGTATCACAAGCCATGCAAGAGATGCGTCAAGTTTCAAGAGAAAGTGCGGCGAACATTCAAGATATTGCGGCATCTGCTGAAGAACAATTGGCATCTATGGAAGAAATTTCGTCCTCTTCTGTCACACTTGCCAATATGGCTGAGGAACTAAAAGAGCTGACAAGTCAATTTAAAATTGATTAAAAAACGATGAAAAAATATCCAGAATTGTCTGGGTATTTTTTTTATTTTTAAACGTCATTTCCAGCCCTCTAAAAATAAACCTTTCATCCGATAATAACTTTAGAGAAGTAAAGGGGGAAAGAGAAAATGGGAAAAATGATCCAATGGTTCAAAAAACCATCCATTTCTAAAAAATTAGTTATTGCCTTTTTGGTAGTCCTTATACTGCCAACTGTTGCACTGACCATTAGTGCGTTTTTCACATCAAAGACAGAGTTAGACAAACAGATTATGGGCAGTGCGATGAGTCAGGTCAATGCATTTGATACCTTAATCGATGAGAATATTGGGAACAAGGCAGAGGCTGTGACTCTGTTTACAGATGATCTCAAAGCGGCTAATCTTCAAGAAAAAAATAGAAAAGCCACCATTAAAGAATTGCAGCAATATGGAAAAATTAATGAAAAAGATGTCTCAGCCATTTATGCAGGTTCAGAAAAGGGTTTGTTCATGCAATACCCAGTTCAAAAAATGCCTGAAGGCTATGACCCGCGAGAGCGTCCATGGTATCAAGAGGCCATGAGTGCTGATGGTAAACAAGTCATCACGAAGCCATATGTCGCAGCATCTACAGGTAAAATGGTCATCACCATTGCCCAAAAAACGAAAGACGGCTCAGGGGTGATTGGTCTTGATATGGAAATTGACAGCCTCATTCAAAAGCTAAAAGAAATCAAAATAGGTCAAAAAGGATATGCTTTCATCATGGAGAAGGATAAAACTGTGTTAGCAGATCCAACCCAAAAGCCAGGAAGCAAAGTCAATGAGAATTTGGCGAACATTATTTTTAAAAACAAACAAGGAAACGGCAGCTATACACTCAATGGAACAGATAAAAAGGTAGCTTATGTCACCAATGAACTAACCGGCTGGAAAATCGGTGGTACGATGCTCGTATCAGAAGTAGAGGATGCAGCTAAACCCGTTTTTAATACAGCCATTATTGTGTTCAGTGTGACACTGATCGTAGCAGGAACCCTCATCTTCTTTATTGTCCGCTCTATTTCAAGTAGATTATCCAATCTGGCCCGTTTCTCGAAAAAGGTCAGCGATGGTGATTTACGTGATAAACTTCAGATTCAATCAGATGATGAAATAGGACAAGTTGGTAAAGGCTTTAATACGATGATTGACTCATTAAGATCCCTCATTGGTGCCGTCCAAACCTCCGTTGAAAATGTCGCTTCTTCATCAGAAGAACTGACCGCAAGCGCAGGACAAACAAGTAAAGCAACAGAGCATATTACATTAGCCATTGAACAATTCTCTACTGGTAACGAAAGCCAGAATGATAAAGTGGAATCAAGCTCAGAAGAGTTAGAAGAAATGAACAGAGGCCTTCAGCACATGAATGAATCGGCCGAATCGATTACCGCTTCATCCATCAAATCAACAGAGATTGCAGGAGAAGGCGGACAGCTAGTAGAAAAAACCGCTTCTCAAATGAACGTGATTGATCAATCAGTGAAAAAAGCAGAGAATGTCATCAGTGCGCTAGAAAGCAAATCAAAAGATATTACCCAGATTCTTGGTGTCATTAATGGCATCGCAGATCAAACGAATTTACTTGCGCTGAATGCAGCAATTGAGGCAGCAAGAGCTGGAGAATCTGGTCGAGGTTTCTCCGTTGTAGCAGAAGAAGTAAGAAAACTTGCTGTTCAATCTGCCAACTCAGCGAAAGAAATTGAAAACTTAATCAAAGAAATCGTTCAAGATATTGATGTATCACAAGAAGTATTCACAGCAGTAAATCAAGAAGTTCAATCAGGCTTAAGCTTTACTGAACAAACGAAAGTCAGCTTCCACAATATTTTCGACATGACCAAAGAAATCTCAGATCAGCTCCAAACAATGAATCGAACAGTTGTCCAGTTGTCAAAAGGATCTGCACATGTTTCTGAGGCTGTCCGTGAGATTGCAGACGTATCCCGTGAAAGCTCCGCCAATATTCAAGACATTGCGGCTTCAGCAGAAGAACAGCTGGCATCAATGGAAGAGATCAGCTCATCCTCTGCCACCCTTTCTTCAATGGCAGAAGAATTACGTGATTTGATTAGCAAATTTAAAGTCGAATAAACCAAATGAAAAGAACCTCCAGCTTTTTGGGGTTCTTTTTTTGAAGTGAATAAATCGAAAGAAATAGGTAAATATGCTTATTTTAGTGGTTTTTTGAACATTACACCTTGAAAAATAATCCGTATTACCTAAGAATAGAGGGGGATGATCCCAAATCATAAATCAAAAGGAGTAGAGTCATGAAAAAAATCAACTTTTTTAAGCACTTTACGATGTCAAAGAAATTAATTACTGCATTCTTAGCGATTCTCCTAGTGCCCATTCTTGTGTTGGCCGCATTTTCCTATGAAGTGGCGTCTAAGTCTCTCAATGATGAGATTATGTCTAGCGCTGCAAATGGTGTGAATCAATTAAATGAACTGATCAATAAAGATGTACAGCCTAAAATTGATATTGTTTCATATTTATCTAAATCGGTGAAAAAAAAGGAACTGGCCTCTAAAAATAAGGATTTACTTAAGGTGAAATTAGAGCAACTATCGGAAACAGACGACGATGTCGTAGAAGTATTTGTTGCAGATCAGAATGGTAAACTAACTGAATATTCCGAGATTCATAAAGGCAGTACCAAAAGCGCAAAAAATGAACCATGGTTTCAACAATCAATGGGAGATGACAAACTCATCATTTCAGATCCTTTTACAGACAAATCATCAGATGACCTGCTCATCACAATATCAGAACAGTTAGCAGATGGTTCTGGTGTTATCGGCATAAATGTACGATTGAACACAATTGTGAAAGATACAAACAGCATCAAAATTGGTCAAGAAGGTTATGCGTTTGTCGCTACCTCAGACCAACGTTACATTGCTCATAAAACGGAAAAGGCCGGGACGAAACTGACAGGCGATTTCATCGAAAAAATGTATCACAATAAAAAAGGCAGTTTCGAATATGAATTCAATGGACAGCCGAAGCAAATGTTTTATGACACAAATGAAGCGACAGGCTGGAAGCTCGCAGGCACCATGTATGTTAACGAAGTGAAAGAAGCCGCACAGCCAGTGCTTGACTTAACCATGATCATCCTAGCTGCTGCGATTGTCATCGGTGGAATCGCGATTTATTTTATTATTAAATCGATCCGAAAACCACTCATAGAGCTCTCTGAATCGGCTGAGAAAATCAGTCAGGGGGATCTCACCCAGCATATTGAGGTGCGCACACATGATGAAATCGGCAAGCTTGCACAGAGTTTTAACGATATGTCAGCAAAGCTGAAACAAGTCATTCAAGCCGTCCAGAATTCAATTGAAAATGTTGCTGCTTCATCTGAAGAATTAACGGCTAGTGCAGGACAGACAGCCCAAGCGACTGAGCATATTACCTCATCTATTGAACAGTTCTCAAACAGCAATGAACATCAAAATGAGATGATTGAAAAAAGCTCTGTCCAGCTAAATGACATGGATCGCAGCTTATCACATATGGTCAACACGACTTCTCACATGATGGAATCATCTATCGAGTCTAGCAAAACCGCTCAGGCTGGTGGAGAGCTCGTTCAAAAAACAGCAGGTCAAATGCAAACGATTGAACAAGCAGTGAAAGAAGCAGAGCTTGTGATTGCAGGGCTAGAACAGAAATCTAAGGACATTACAAGCATTCTTGGAGTCATCAACGGCATTGCAGATCAGACGAACCTCCTCGCTTTAAATGCAGCGATAGAAGCCGCGCGTGCAGGTGAGGCAGGAAGAGGCTTCTCTGTGGTCGCAGAAGAAGTCCGCAAGCTGGCAGAGCAATCAGGCAGCTCTTCAAAAGAAATTGAAAGCCTAACGAACGAAATTGTAGATGAAATTGAAAAGTCGCAGAAGATGTTTAGACAAGTAGCAGGTGAAGTTCAATCTGGATTAAACATTACAGATGAAACGAAAGTGAGTTTTGAGAAAATCACCCATAAGACATCAGAAATGACAGAACAAATGAAACAAATGAACGGATCAGCCCAAGAACTTTCTCATGGCTCAAACGATATTTCACAAGCAGTCAATCAAATCAAAGAGCTTTCACGTGAAAGTTCCGCAGGTTTCCAAGATATTGCGGCTTCAGCAGAAGAACAGCTGGCATCAATGGAAGAGATCAGCTCATCTTCCGCCACTTTATCTCAAATGGCAGAAGAACTGAGAGAGCTCATCAAACAATTTAAAATATAAGAGTCATAGTAGAACCCCTGACGTTTTGACGTCAGGGGTTTTTCCGTTATTTGCACATAATTTGGGTATTTTGGACTTATCTAGACTTTAATAAGTTAAAAAAGTAAAGAACCTAGTAGTACTTCCGATATATATACTATCTTACTAAAAGGAGTTTTCTTTTTTATGAATTTCATACAGTATTTCAAAAAACCATCGATATCAAAAAAGCTCGTTTTCTCTTTCTTATTTATTCTTTTATGCCCAATTATCGTATTGGCATTCTCTTCATATCATACGGCGAGCACCTCTTTAAATGATCAAATCATGCAAAGTGCAAAGGAAAATGTAGAACAGCTGGACAAAAACATTACGAAGGTTGTAAAAGTAAAAACAGACGCAGCCGATTTCTTTAGCAAATGGATTACGGAGAAAAAGCTGGGGCAAAAAGGAACGACTGATATTCAAGGACGCTTTGAGCAGTTCATGAGCATGAATGATGACACAGAAGGCATCTTTGTTGCTTCAAGTGATGGAAAAGTGTTCTCAAGATATCCTAATCAAAAAATGCCTGCTGATTATGTCGCAACTGAGCGGGATTGGTACAAAGATGGCTGGGCGAAAAACGGTGAGCTGTCTGTTTCCGCTCCATATCCAACCGCATCAACTGGTACGCTTGTTGTGACGATTTCTAAAAAACTAGAGGATGGTTCTGGTGTTATTGCCATGAACCTGGACATTGCGAATCTAGTAAAAGAGTCTAATAGTATCAATATTGGTAAAGAAGGTCATGCTTTTATCGGCAGCCCATATCGAACATACGTGGCACACCCAACGAAAAAAGCAGGAACAAAATTAACAGGTGATTGGGTAGACAAGCTTTATACACAAGACAAAGGTTCAATGAGTTATATGTTTGAAGGAAAAGAAAAGCAAATGGAGTTCACAACAAACAAAGCGACTGGTTGGAAAATTGCCGGTACAATGTTTGTCAATGAAGTAGAAGAAGCGGCGCAGCCAGTCTTCAACATGGCGGCTATTATATTAGCTGGTGCGCTCATCATTGGCGGTATTCTCATCTTCTTTATCATCCGTTCTATTACAAAACCACTTTCCATGCTTGTCTCCTCTTCTAAGAAGATTAGCGAAGGAGATTTAACAGAAAAAATTGATGTTAAATCAAAGGATGAAATTGGTCAGCTCGGTACAAGTTTTAATGAAATGAGTGAGTCACTCAGAGACGTCATCCAAGCTGTACAGACATCTGTTGAAAACGTGGCGTCATCGTCGGAAGAATTGACGGCAAGTGCAGGTCAAACGACAAAAGCAACCGAACACATTACATCATCCATTGAAACATTCTCGAACGGAAACGAAAATCAAAGTGAAATGGTGGAACAAAGTGCAGCCCACTTGAAACAAATGAACGAAGGGCTAAATGAAGTTGCACAAACATCTGATGTCATTACAGAATCATCGGTTCAATCAAAAACAGTCGCAGAAACAGGCGGACAGCTTGTTGAACAGACAGTTGGCCAAATGAAAACGATTGATCATTCAGTGAAAGAAGCTGAAAGTGTGATTAACGGATTAGAGCATAAATCAAAAGATATCACCAACATTTTAGGTGTCATTAACGGTATAGCAGATCAAACGAATTTACTGGCTCTGAATGCAGCCATTGAAGCAGCACGTGCGGGTGAGTCAGGCAGAGGCTTCTCGGTTGTAGCAGAAGAAGTCCGTAAGCTGGCGGTTCAATCATCAGATTCTGCAAAAGAGATTGAAAAACTCGTCAAAGAAATTGTCTCTGAAATAGAAACGTCTCAAAATATGTTCAAATCTGTGAATGAAGAAGTAAAAAATGGCCTATCAATTACAGACCAAACAAAAGAAAGCTTCTCACAAATCAATCAGCAAACGGCAGAAATTGCGACAAGAATCAATGAAATGAATACGACAGTTCGTGAGCTTTCAAAAGGATCTGAGCAAATTTCTAAAGCAGTGAATGAAATTGCAGATGTATCGAGAGAGAGTTCAGCAAGTATTCAAGATATCGCGGCATCAGCAGAAGAACAGCTGGCATCAATGGAAGAGATTAGTTCTTCTTCGACGACGCTTTCCCAAATGGCGGAAGAATTGCGTGACTTAATTAAAAAATTCAAGATCAGTGAATAATGGAAAGTGGTTCTCCTCAAGGGGAACCGCTTTTCTTTTTAAGAGATGATCTCGTACAATAGAGGAAATCCGAAGAAAAGGAGAGATGTTATGCGTTTATCAAATAAGAAGGTCATTGCGTTAGTCAGTGATGATTTTGAAGATTTAGAGCTATGGTATCCCGTTTTGCGATTAAGAGAAGAGGGGGCAACTGTCCATCTCGTAGGCGAAAAAGCAGATCATGAATATATCGGGAAGTACGGAGTGCCAGCTGTATCAGATGTAGACTTCTATTCCATTCAAGCAGATGATTATGATGCGGTTCTCGTTCCTGGGGGATGGGCACCGGATAAACTGCGCCGATATCCAGAAGTATTAGACATCGTTCGTACGTTTGATGCAAAGGGCAAACCGATCGGACAAATCTGTCATGCCGGATGGGTGCTCATTTCAGCTGGTATCCTGAAAGGTAAAAAAGTGACGAGTACACCTGGTATTAAAGATGATATGACGAATGCTGGAGCGGAATGGTTTGATGAAGCCGTTGTGACAGATGGTCATATTGTATCAAGCAGACGCCCGCCGGACCTTCCGCCATATGTGAAAGCATTTGCCGATGTATTAGCGGCAAACTAGATTCACACGAACAAACAAAGGGCTGTAAAACGCCCTTTGTTCATTCAATGCCTCATTACATTTGTCTGTCGGCTGGATAGATAATGCCCATTTGTCTTCTCGCCTCGTCCATGACGGACATGGTTTGAACGGATAAGGCAAATGTATTGACTGGCGACTGTCCCTTTTTTTGCTTGATGCATTGAATGAAGTGATCGATTTCATAATACATAGCAGGTTGATCATCTTTGATAGAAATATCGGTTTGCTTTCCATTTCGATCATGGATGGTGATACGAGAAGGACGGTGAAATTGATCAATCACCATTGTGGCATCCTCCCCTTGAATTTCAGCAGATACATGAGACGTTGAGATTTTTGAATGAAAAAGCAGTGCTTGATGCCCTTCATATTGTAAAAGTAATGAACCGCTCCCATCAACTCCAGAAGAAAGTGTATAGCCTCTCGCGGTGATTTGATGTGGCAGCCCGAATAAATAAATGATGGGAAAGACAAGATACACGCCGATGTCCATTAAGGAGCCATTGGATAATTCCGGCTTAAAAGCATTTGGAATCTCACCGTTTCGGTAGGCATCGTATCTTGAGGAATATTTACAGTAATGAGCGATCACTTGCCGAATGGGGCCTAGTTGATCAAGATGCTGTTTGATTTGAAGAAAATTCGGCAGAAATGTGGTCTTCATCGCTTCCATTAAGCACACCTGATATTTTTTCGCAGCAGCAATCATTTCTTCAGCCTCTTTCCGGTGAGAGGCCAATGGTTTTTCACATAATACATGTTTTTGATGCGCCATCATCAGCATCGCTTGCTCTTTGTGAAGGGCGTTTGGACTTGCGATATACACAGCATCAAACGCATCACTTGCCGCCATTTGCTGTAAATTAGTAAAGACGGTATCAATGCCATACTTGTCTGCAAATGCCTGTCCTTTTTCAGCAGACCGAGAATAGACGGCCGTACATGTAAAATCCGCCACTCCTTCACCAGCCTGTAAGAATCGATCTGTAATCCAATTCGTTCCGATGACAGCAAATCGAATCATCACATTCCCTCCTTCTGCTTTTCTCTGATTATACATGCTTTGAAAGCGTTTGTATGAAAGAATCTTCTTTTTTATTGAAAAGCGGATGAAACCTTTACCTTAGCTGATGCGTCTTACATAAAGAATATAAATGTACGAAAAGTGGATAGTTTCCTCCTTCATTCGGGTAATACTTGAGAAGGAGGGAGGAGGAAACGAACATGAAGCGCATCCTACATATAGGAAGTACATACGCTTTCGCGCTTTTATTCATAGCAGCCGGTGTTTTTCATGTGATAGAGCCAAGCGGCTTTGCCCGCATGATGTCTGGATGGCCATTTCCCTATGGCATCATTTATGCCACCGCATGCTTGGAATGGCTGCTGGCCGTATTACTGCTTCTTCCAAACGTAAGGATTGTGGCAGCAAAAATGATCGCTGTCTATCTGGTGCTCATTTTCCCTGCGAACCTTTTTGCTGCGAGAGAAGGGATTCCATTTCCAGGGCAAGAGAGCACAGAACAAGCCTTGTTATGGATGAGATTAATCGGACAACCGATATTGATTGGATGGGCCATGTCCATTGCGAAACGTGAAAAAAAGCTGAAACAATGATCACAAAATGATGATCAAGTAGTGTACAATTTACTAATAAAATAGCCCGTGTTTGGAGGAAAGATATGAATTCTATGCAAATGTGGAGCAGTCGATTTAGAAAATTTTTTCTTGATAACAAGTTTGTTCTCTTTTTACTCATTCTGCTATTAATAGGTTTGAATATCCTTGTTTTCATGAAAACATCTTTTATTTTCACACCGCTCATTGTACTCATCAAAACCATTGCCTTACCGATTATTTTAACGGGGGTTGTGTATTATTTATTAAATCCGATTGTGAATTTATTAGAGAAATTTAAGGTCAAACGGATCTTTTCGATCTTGCTTTTATATATTCTCATAATTGGGATTATTACAGTGACCATCGTGTCCATTATTCCTTTTTTACAAGCACAAACGATGAGTCTGTTTCATAATCTGCCAAAATACGTTGATACGGTAGAAGAACAGATTAGACAATTAACTGGAAGTAACTTTATTAGTCAAGTGCAGAAAACGATGAACTTTAACGTCTCTGAATTGGTAAGTAAAGCGTCAAGTCAAGCGACGAAGATTTTGGAAAGCACTTTTACCGGAGTCGGCACTTTCTTAGGGGCGCTTACTGAAATTATCATCTCGATCGTGACGGTTCCGTTCATTCTGTTTTATCTATTAAAAGACGGCAAAAAACTGCCTGACTATTTCTTGAAATTTATTCCGAATAAGCTAAGAGACCATACTCATATCGTGCTTCACGAAATGAACCATCGTCTGAGTTCTTATATACGCGGGCAGATCATTGTCAGCTTCTGTATCGGTATTCTTCTTTTAATTGGCTATATGATTATTGGACTTGACTATGCACTGCTGCTGGCGATTATTGCGGCATGTACAAGTGTAGTGCCATACCTTGGTCCAACCATTGCGATTACACCAGCGATTGTGATTGCGCTTGTGACATCACCAGTGATGCTTTTAAAACTCATCATTGTCTGGACAGTGGTTCAGCTCATTGAAGGGAAATTCATTTCTCCTCAGGTCATGGGGAAAAACCTTCATATCCATCCGATTACGATTATTTTTGTTCTATTAACAGCAGGTAAATTGTTCAGCGTAGTCGGCATCATTGTCGCAATTCCGACGTATGCCGTTCTGAAAGTGATCACGACCCACCTGTTTGATTGGTTCAAAATGCGATCCAATTTGTATAAAGAAGAAAAGGTTTGATGTCATAATCTTTTTTAGAAAAAAATATAGTATCATAAAGACGAGCTTTCGAAAAAGAAAGCTTGTCTTTATGTGGACATAGATGTTTGCCTTCAAAAGATCAGAATTGAAAGGAAAGAAAATCATGAATCTATGGGATTTATTCGTGGCACTGGTTTTAGGAATTGTCGAAGGATTAACAGAGTATGCACCTGTCTCGTCTACAGGGCATATGATCATTGTTGATGATCTTTGGCTAAAATCAAAAGACATCATTACGCCAGAGGCTGCAAACACATTTAAAGTCGTGATTCAGTTAGGATCTATTTTAGCTGTCATGATCGTGTTTAAAGATCGTATTTTGAACTTGTTAGGCTTAAAGAAAAATATCACAGAAGAACAAAAACGCAGCGGACATAAGCTGACCATGGCTCAAATTGCTGTTGGACTCGTCCCAGCCGTCATTTTAGGATTCTTATTTGAAGATTATATTGATAAATATTTGTTTGATGTGAGAACGGTCGCTGTCGGTTTGATTTTAGGGGCTGTGCTGATGCTTGTCGCTGATTGGATCAATAAACGTAAAACAGAAACAAGCTCTGTGGATAATATGACGTACAGACAAGCGCTGTATATCGGGTTATTTCAATGTTTAGCACTATGGCCAGGCTTCTCACGTTCGGGTTCTACAATAGCAGGTGGTGTTATTCTTGGTCTGAATCACCGCGCGGCGGCTGACTTTACGTTTATTATGGCCATGCCGATTATGGCGGGAGCAAGCCTCTTAACACTTGTTAAAAATGCCGAATATTTAACAACAGACATGCTTCCATTCTTTATTGTGGGCTTTGTGAGTGCGTTTATTGTGGCTCTCTTTGTTGTTCGATTCTTCCTAAAACTGATTAATAAAATCAAACTTGTGCCTTTTGCGATCTACCGAATCATCCTCGGTCTGATTTTATTTATCCTGTTTATGTAATGATGGAAAACTACTCTTTTAAAAGAGTAGTTTTTTTGTTGTTTTGCCCTTTTAAACAGTAAAAACGGCCTCTTAATTGGTAGAAAAAGAAGTTTTTTCTTAAATTAGTGTTTAAGTGACAAAGAAAAGGGTAGTACATAGACATACCAATTAAAGGAGGAGTTAGAAATAATGAGGGAAACAAGTAAATTTTTTGTTAGCTCTATGATTGCTACGTCAATGGTTGCTGTCCCTTTATCTCTTACGACTTTTGGTCAAAAGGCTGAAGCTGCTACGACAACAGGTGTCGATGGAAGTGTCTCGATTGATCCAGTAGCCATTGCCGATAAAATTGAACAAGCAGTCAAATCATCTCAAAATCGTGATGGATTTGTAAAAAATGCGGCATACAGTGCATTCTATGAAGCAGGTCAAAATTACAATGTAGTTGTTCAAAACTTGAGCCAAGATCATGACTTTAGCGGACTGAACAATGTTGTTTATTATGATAGTGTTGAATATGACGGCATTACGTTTGGTATTTGGGTATTTGAAGATGGTACGTTTGTCAACAATGGTGACGGCGGCTATATTAACTGGACTTTTGTTGGCAGCTTTGACCGCGAAGAAGGAAGCGGTACTGTCGATTTTCATAAAAGATTCTAATCTCAACGTCAAAAGTCTGCCGATCCATCGGCAGACTTTTTTAAAGCGCACATTCTTCTATTTCAAAACCTAAATCTTCAATGATGTGATGATCGGTTTGAACTTGCTGTCCTTTTGTCGTTAAATAATCGCCTACGAAAATAGAGTTCGCTGCATATAATGCGAGAGGCTGAAGCGTTCGCAAATTAAACTCTCTTCCCCCAGATACTCGAATTTCCTTAGCCGGGTTGATAAATCGCATCAGTGCCAAAACCTTCAACGCTTTGATCGGATGTGTGCGTTCTTGATGTTCAAGAGGCGTTCCTTCAATTGCATGGAGAAAGTTGACGGGAATCGAATCCACATCAAGGGCTCTCAGCGAAAAAGCCATTTCGACAATTTGTTGATTGGTTTCGCCCATTCCAATAATAACCCCTGAACATGGTGACATCCCTGACTGTTTGACCTTATCAATGGTCGATACGCGGTCATCATACGTATGGGTCGTTGTAATTTGAGCATGATGATCTTGATGTGTATTGAGATTATGATTATACCGATGAACACCCGCTTCCTTCAGTCGCTTCGCTTTTTCTTCATTTAATAACCCAAGGCATGCACACACCTTCAAAGGCATCGTCTCAGTAATTTCCTTTACTGCTGCGGTGACTTCATCTAATTCAAGGTGCGAAGGTGCTCTCCCGCTTGCTACAATACAATAAGTCCCTGCTTTTCTTTTTAACGCCTCACGCGCACCGGCCACAATGGTTTTTTGGTCAAGCATTGTATACCTCTCAACAGGAGCTGTTGAAATTACCGATTGTGAACAATACCCGCAGTTTTCAGGACAAAATCCGCTTTTGGCGTTAAAGATCATATTTAACTTCACCTTTTTTTTGAAAAAAATGAAATCTCACCTGATAAGCTGCATGCATAATAGGCAGCAACTCTGCGTCGTCTGCTCCAAGAATTTTTAGACCTTCTTCCATAGTAATCGGTTTATGATTGATGGCTTTCTTCACGATCGTTTCCCAAGACAAAGACGTTATTTTTCCCATCATAAGCCCCTCTCAATATGTAAACTTATTTTCATTAAAAGTTAACATAATAGATAGAGATTGGCAAGCACTGGTAAGCAGCTTAAGTAAAAACACAAAAAGGCGATGAACATATAGTCATCGCCTTTTCATATGAAAAAAATCGCTTAACGAACAGTAATATAGTTAATAACAAGCTCACCTAGTGAATTATAGTAAGACACTGTAACAGAACCGCGTTGTACAGCACGGATCCATGTGAAGTTTGGAGCAGTTTGGTCTAATTGAATGGCATACGTTGCGCCTGAGACAGAAATTTGACTTGCTGGAAGTGAAACAGCGATTGAAGAACCTACAGTAAGTGTGCGGTTCACCGTAATCACTTTATTCATAATAGGAGCTTTTGCTATAACTGGTTCTTTAGGCTGTGCAGCTGCATGAGCACCTTCTGTTTGGAAGAACGTAAGAGCACCTAAAGCAGCTAAAGACAATGTACAAGCTTTCATTAATTTTTTCATCGGTAACACTCCTTTTTTTGGTATATACATATATCAATAATAATAGAATTATATGTCAATAAAAATAAGTGGAAAAATGAGTATTTTTGGTGAAAATTGTCACATATTATGTAGGGGAAGACGATTTTATCCCCAAAAAACATGATTTTTTATTCATATGTCATTCTTTTTTAGGGGGAAAAAGAGACATAAAAAAAGCTGGGTATCTACCCAGCTATGTGATGCTTTATGAAAAGAGATCTTTTATTTGTCGTCTGTCTGTTTTGGCTGACGGCCTTTTTGTTTTTCTTTCTCTCTAATGTAGTTAATAAAGTCGATGGTTTGTCTTCGTGCTTCTTCAGAAAAATCGGAGGCAGCTTTAAACGCAATTTGCAAATCAGGATCATCTGCAAGATCGTCATCAGAGGCGTTTTTGTCTTTACCTGTGAGAAGATAATCTGTTGAGACCCCGTATAACTCGGCGATTTTCACAATCATTTCACCATCTGGCTTTCTCAATCCATACTCCCAGTTAGCATAGGTCGACATCGCCTTTAACCCGAGTTTTTTGGCAACGGTAGACTTACTCCATCCATGTTTCTCTCTTAATTCAGTTAGAATCTTTCCAGTCAAATTATCCATCGGAAACACCTTTTTTCATATTATGTGTAAATTTTATCATGAATTACACGGAAAAGATAAATAAATACACAAAAAGAATAAAAATATGATTGACTTACCCGTTTTGTGTATATTATCATAATGAATATAACTTACACATAATGAGTAAGAGGTGGAAACATGAAACTTGAAAATTTACGAGAAGAACGAATATTACAAGGAAAAACACAAACGTATATGGCGAAAAAACTTGGATATAAGTACACGAGTGGCTATGCAAATATAGAAATGGGCCGAACAAAGCCTAGCTTAGAAATAGCCAAGCATATTGCAGATTTGCTAAATATCGGTGTTCAAGAGCTTTTTTTTGGTCAAAAGTTACACAAAAAGAGTAATAGTTTTGAGGAAGACCGTTCTTAAAAAGGGGAGACAAACAGAATGAATATCGAACATCCGATGGTGACACAAATGAATGATTTCGGCTATCCAAAACGTTACTGGCCATATGAAATGTCCCGAAATGGTTATCGATTAGAGGATGAGGACCGTGAGAAAGGATTTGATGATGATGAGACATCAGATGACATTTGATGCCCGAAAAGAAGCACAGCATTGCCTAGTACAAGCTGGCGGCTGGATCACTTTTCATCAAAAAGAGCCGATTTTTGCTTTCCCCACGGCAGAAGAAAAACGCACATACATGACCCTCATGGCAGAAAAAGCCGTTGATGACAAGAAGAAGGAAAGGATGAATGCGACATGAATCGATTGAAGCAAATCATGACATTCCTGAAATGTTTGCTCAATGCGGGTCAAAACGAACAAGACATTCGGCAGTGGGCGAAGGATGACGGGAGATCGTAGCATGGTCCTTCATTTTATCATTGAAAAAGAACATTTATGCACAAAAGAGACATTGATAAACAGAATTCAAACAGCCGCTAAAGCGCAATGCACAAGCAAAATAAAAGGCGCATTATCACTCGACATTCGCTCATTTTACAATATGCCCATTGATCTAGCGAACAGCCAAGACACGCGTACATCTGCTGAAAAAGGCTTGATACGCCCGGTACACATCAGCATTCTTCAACCAAATTTGCAGTACATACAAGAAGCACTTCATGCCGTTACCGATGACGCCTCTTTACAGATTGTAGAATTAAGAGTTTCACAGTTTTATAGCATGCGTCCTCGAATGGAAATCATTTTAAATACGATGGGTGATGATATGAGATCCTCACCACCAAATAAGGAGACAAGCATATGAACGAGCCAAAACAAATCATGATTCAAGAAAACCAGACATTTGTCGGTGAAATGGAAAAAGGAAAGATTCAAGTCATTGTGTTAGATGGAAACGTAGGAACGGCTTATATGATGGATGTACCTGAGCATGGAAAAACGATTATTCAAACAGCAAAAGGACATTTTGCAAGAGTCGATCATGAGATTGGTTTTAAAATCAGCTAGTCTGATGAACAAGAACAACTGAATAAGTCCAAGACGGAAAGCCTGCGGACACTGATCAAGACCCTATAAAAAGGGGCTGATTGGTGTCCGTTTTTTATTTTCTTAAAAAAGGGAGAGAGCACAGATGCAAGATTTACTGATTGAATATAAAAGAAGTTTAAAAGATGCCAGAAAACGATATGAACAATTGAAAGACAAAGAAGAGAAACAGATGTCAGATCAGGACAAACATGATCAAAAAATGATCGCCAGTATGGTCAGTGATTTAGAATACGTAGTGGAATGGCTTCAAATCGGTAGAGAGCCAGGCGCACGCAGAGGATTAGATAGACGGTCTGTGTATCAGCGCACCATTCTTGCTAATCAAGAGGTATTAGAGGCTTTATCACATGAATACACCCTCATTCAAGAGAAAGAAAGAGAGATAAGTGAGCGGGACAAAAGGCGAATTGACGAAGCCTTATCCGTTTTGACAGATCGAGAGAAAGACGTATTTTTTATGCACACAACGCAGGGGCTATCATTTAGCGAGATTGCGATCATGCTAGATGTAAAAAAAGGAACAGTCCAAAAACATATGGAAAGAGCTCGGACCAAAATGTCCAAAAAAGTACAAGAACGCCTATTCAGAGCTGCTGAATAGGCGTTTTTTCTTTCATCACATCAATCTTCAAAAGCTTGTCTTACAGTTGCCACCTATAGTTAGAAAGACCAAACGAATGTTTGCTAGCCCGGCACAAATGATTTCTCTTCAGGGAATCATTCGAACTAAAAGGAGGCGGCAGGTGAATGTAAATGAAAGATAAACGGATAGAGGCTAAGCAGGATTATATGAAAGGGATGACGTACCAGCAACTAGCCGATCATTACAACGTCTCCATCCATACCGTTAAATCATGGAAAAGACGATACGGCTGGCAAAGACAAAAAACACCGTCAAAGCAGGCGCACTTGATCTTTCATCAATTTCTTTCAGATGAAACGATTGAAATCATGGAAAAAATGGATGGGCGCACATCTCTTGATATCATCTGGGATCAAATTCAAATTCAATACGCAGCCATTATTCGAGCGCAGCGCATCATGCATGTAGCAGATCAAGATGACATGATCAAAGAACTGAAAAAGGCGACGTACTTGCCTTCTTCATTAGAGGAAGAAACAGGCGAAGGCATTCATCCAGAGCCAGAGATCACGGCAGAGGAATTTTCGTTTCAATTTTCATGGGATCGGCATGCTACTTTTTTAAATGCCCAATCTCGTGCAATGGGAGAACTAAGACGGCTGATTAAACAGTTTGAAGAGCTCGCTCACGCAAAAGATGAACGAAGATTAAGGCTGAAGCAAATTGAGCTGACAATCGAAAAAACAAAAAAAGCAGTTCGTGAGGAAAAAGAAGAAGATCTTCATATCATGATCAAAAGAAAAGAGGACGATTCATGACGCCGTTGATTGAAAAAGAAGTCAATCCTCACTTTGAACACTTTTTGTTCGATTGGAATCAAAAGTTTCAGTTTTTAGTAGGCGGTTATGGCTCCTCCAAAAGCTATCACATTGCTTTAAAGCTGGTTTTAAAACTGCTTGAGGAAAAACGAACAGCACTTGTCATTCGAGAAGTGTATGATACGCACCGGGAGTCGACCTACTCTCTTTTACAAGAAATCGTCAGCGATCTTGGCATCGATCATCTAGTAAAGTGCCGCAGTTCACCGCTTGCTCTCACTTTTCGCAATGGGAGCAGCATTTTATTTAAAGGACTGGACAAGCCTGAGAAATTGAAGTCGATCAACAACATCTCAATGATTTGGATTGAGGAGTGTTCCGAGGTTTCTTATGAAGGGTTTAAAGAACTGCTTGGAAGGCTGAGACATCCGGTTTTACCTCTTTATATGATGTTATCGACGAATCCCGTTGGTCAGGATAATTGGACGTACAGACATTTCTTTCGAGATGAACAGCTGAAACGATTTGTCCTTGATGACGAAACCTTATACAAACAGCGAACCATCGTGATAAAAGATACGTACTATCACCACTCAACAGCAGAAGACAATCTATTTCTTCCTAGAAGCTATGTCAAGCAGCTGGATGAGCTGAAAGAATACGATCCAGATCTTTATCGAATTGCAAGGAAAGGATACTTCGGTATCAATGGCACAAAAGTGTTTCCGCAATTTGAGGTCAGACAGCATGCTGACGTATTAGATGCGATCGGGCAGATTGAAAGACCGCTGAAACGAGCGGGAATGGATTTTGGATTTGTCGAATCCTACAATGCGCTCATTCGGTTAGCTGTCGATCATGAAAAAAAGTACTTATATATTTATTGGGAATATTACGACCGCGGGAAAACAGATGATGAAACAGCTGTTGATTTGAAAGAATTTGTTGAATCAAAGGAACTCATTAAGGCAGACGCAGCAGAGCCTAAAACGATTCACTATTTTCGGCAGCGCGGATTTCAAATGGTCGCTGCGCATAAGTTCCAAGGGTCGCGTTTGCAATATACAAAGAAAATTAAACGATTTAAGAAAATCATTTGTTCTGATGCTTGCCCTTATACCATCTATGAACTTCAATCACTAACCTATAAGGCAGATAAGAACGGCCGCTTAGAGGAAGATGAATTTCAAATCGACCCACACACATTATCCGCCATTTGGTATGCGCTAGATGATTATGAGGTGACCGATTTGAAACAGACTGCTTCAGAGCGTGTCCGTCCAAACCGAGAGAGGAGGTCCATACAATGAAACAATTAAAAGCAACGATTATGAAGGCCAACATGTCTGATCATACAAAACAAATGTATGAGGATGAATTTTCATACGAAAAAGATGACATTGTCCCGCCGCCCTACCATATCAATGAATTAAAAAGCATGGCAGAATACTCAACGATTCTTCAGCAATGTATAGATGCGTATCGAACAAACATTTTAGGCTTTGGCTTTGGGGTGGAATACGCCTTTGATTTTAATGCGGAAGATGTGAAACCGGTCAAAAAGAAGACAGCCGAGAAGGAATGGACAAGACTCGAAGAGTTTACGAAATACATGAACTATGATGAGTCTGCTGACGTGATTCTTGGTTATGTCCTAGAAGACCGGGAGAAAACAGGAAATGGCTTTTTAGAGGTGCTGCGGGATGGACAAGGAAAGCCGGCAGGAATCGAGTATTTGGATGCACTCCATATTCGCATTTGCAAGCTGAGTGAGCCAGTCGACGTCGAATTCCGCTACACAGAAAACGGCGAATTAATGACGATGAATCGCAAGAAACGATTCCGAAAATATGTGCAGGTCATCAATGAGAAGAAAGTCTTTTTCAAGGAGTATGGTGATCCGCGCATATTAAATTGTGAAACAGGCAAGTACGATGATGCTACACCAGAACCGCTTCAAGCAACAGAAGTCATTCATTTTAAAATTGGCAGTGGGACGTATGGGATTCCCCGCTGGATTGGCAACATCGTCAATATGTATGGCGCACGAAAAGCAGAAGAGCTGAATTATCTTTATTTTAAGCAAGGACGGCATGTACCTGGTGCCATCATTGTCGAAAACGGCATGCTGTCAGAGACTTCTTATCAGCAGCTACAAGATTATATGGATGATATTGAAGGGTCTGATCATGCGCATAAGTTTTTATTGCTTGAAGTAGAAGGGCTTCCGACAGAAAAAGGATTAACAGGTGAAGAAGATGTATCAAATGTCAAAGTGAACTTTAAATCCTTGGCAGAAATCCTGCAAGAGGATGCGCTCTTTTTAGAATACGATGAAAAGACGAGAAACAAAATCCGCTCCGCTTTTCGTCTGCCGCCTATTTACACAGGAGAGTCACAAGATTATAACAAGGCTACAGCAGATACCGCGCGAAAAACAACGGAGGAGCAAGTATTTCAGCCAGAGCGGCATCTTATTACAGGGAAACTCAATACTCTTTTTCTACCGGATTTAGATATATGGCATGTCCGCTTTCTATTAAATGGTCCTGACTTTAGAGATCCATTAGAGATAGCGAAGGTTCTGACACCATTTATTCAGGCTGGGGCAGTATCGCCAAATGATTTACGAGATCTTGCGGGGCGTATTCTTGGTAAGACGTTAGAGGAATGGCCGGAAGAATTCTACCACCGACCTTTAGAAAGCCGCATAAAAACAGCTGATGGGCTGTCTCCATCCGAGTCAAACCAGCTGGAGAAATAGAAGGACGTGAGCTTTTTTTGAAAGGGGGTGAACATATGCCAAGGGAATTAAAAAACGCAAAAATTACACATGTTTCCTATGTGGACAAGGCCGCCAACCAAAAGAAATTTTTCTTGATGAAAGCAAAGAAAAAGCAGCCTGACTTTCAAAAAGAAGTCAGTGTCCTGACGAAGGCAGAGGATGCGCATCGCCTCGTATATGGCGTCGTGTATGAACCCAATACACCTGATGCACATCAAGACTTTATGTCGGCCAAAGAAATTGAAAGAGCAGCACACGGTTTTATGAAAGATGCCCGCCGCATTGATAAACAGCATGATTTTCAAGATGGTGTTGGCGAAGTCGTCGAATCATACATTGCCCCAGCGGATTTTGAAGTAGGCGGGGAGCTGATTCAAAAAGGATCTTGGGTACTTGTGACAAAGGCATCACAAGATATTTGGGACCAAATTCAGCAAGGCCATATTACAGGCTACTCAATGGCTGGAACAGCAGACATCATCGCAATAGAGGAACACGATCAGCTCCTATCTCAAGAAACGAACGAGAGAGGGCTTTTTTCTTTGCTGAAAAATTTCTTTTTGAAAGAGGAAGGTGCAAATATGCCACAACAATTTTGGAGCGTTTTAGATCATCTGCTGGAAACGTTGCAGTCAAATGATGGTGATGATTCTAGCGTAAGAGCGGCACTTGAACAATTGATTCCAATTGTGCAGGATGTGTTGAAAACAAATGATGTCCTCCAAACGATTGGTGAAAGACCAGCATCCGTTCAAAAGCAAGATGCCGGATTAACGACTGATCAAGTACGCGAACTAGAAAAAGCAAAAATGGCCATCGACAACGTTTTACAACAAGCGGATAAACAAGGGACAGATCAAACAGGTGAAGAAGAACCTGTACAAAAAGTGCTGGAGCAAGTGGTTGCGCCAATTCGTCATCAGCTTTCTTCCTTAGAGAAATCAGCAGGCAGAGAAAAAGCAGCGATTCAGGAAGTGCTTCAGCAACAGCTACTGCCTATTTCAGAGCGGATACACATGCTTGAAAAAGCGCGGGGCATTTCTAAACAAACAAATCACGATACACAAAATGATATGACAAAGCCCATATGGGATGGCTTACTATAAGCCTAAATAAGGAGGAAAAAGTGTGAGAAATCAAGAGTTGATTCGCAAGGCTGAAATGACACTTGCCAGCTTAAAAACAGGCGGTCTCATGAACGCAACCCAATCCAACACATTCATTAGAATGATGCAAAATACACCAACCGTTTTAAATGATGCACGTATCATTCCAATGGAAAGTGATTCACAAAAAATCGAAAAAATCGGCTTCGGTCAGCGCATTTTACGCCCAGCAGAAGAAGGCAAAGCGCTTGATGCAAAAGACCGTGTTGTCCCAGCGACAAGCACTGTCCAGCTCAATGCAAAAGAAGTCATTGCTGAGATCCATATGACGTACGACAGCATTGAAAACAACATTGAAAAAGACGGGATTCAGCAGACCATTATGCAAATGCTGGCGGAACGAGCGGCAGTCGATATTGAAGAACTGATCGTCAACGGTGATACAACATCACAAGATCCATTTTTAGCTCAAATGGATGGCGTACGAAAACAGGCAGTTTCTCATATTGTCGATGCGAATGGAGCGGAAATTAGCCGTCAAATGTTCAAACAAGCCTATAAAGCGATGCCGTCAAAATATTTACGTGTACCTCAGGATTTCCGTTTTTATACATCCCCAAGTTTAGAGGTCGAGTGGAAAGACCAAGTAGCAAACCGTCAGACAGGTCTCGGAGATGCGGCGATTCAAGGCGGACTTTCTTCTGCATTCGGTGTTCCGGTCAAAGGTCTTGCCAATATGCAGCCATATGATGAAGAAGGAACAGACGTATCAGATATTTTACTGACACATCCGAAAAACATTATCGTAGGGTTTTCTCGCAATATTCGTATTGAAGTAGAAAAAGATATTCGCAGCCGTAAGTTTATCATTGTTCTGACAGCGAAGCTCGACAGCAAATTTGAGGAAGAGGATGCTGTAGCCAAAGTAATGAAAGTGAAAGAGTAGGTGACAGCAGGCTATGATCATTTCTGCTGAGGAACTACAAGCCTATTCTGTATTTGATCGCGTGAAAAATCGTTCTGTAGAGAGACTAGCGGCAGATATTATTGAAGCAGAAGCAGCGGTATTTCAAATTGTCGGGCACGATTTTACACATGAAAAATATCAGCCCATTCCTGAAAAAGCAAGGATCGCCTTATTAAAAATGGCCCAGTATTTTGCCATGCTGAATGATGATGAATCCATGATAAAAGGCTTGACTTCAGAAAAAATGGGTGATTATTCATATGCAAAGGCAGCGGACAAAGTGAAAGGCAGACCTTATGTGTATGCCCTTCTTGTTGATTATATTGAACCTTCACTAACTGGCGGCAGCGCCAATTTAAAGGTGAGATCATTATGAGTTATGATTCTCTATTAACGGATCGCTGTGATCTTTTTCACTTAGAGAATGAGGAGGCAGTCCGCGGCAAATTTGGTATACCAGCAGGGGATCTGCAAACGGACATCTCTTATCCTGATACACCAAGTATGAGAGATGTGGCTTGCTATGTTGTAGAAAAAAGCCAGTCACTCGTGCAAGAAGAACCAAATACAGTCATCTATCAGTCCTATCTCGTCCATTTCCCTTTAGCAAGCGACATTCGCTTGCATGACAAAATGGTGTGGAACGGCATCTCACTCAAGTTGCAGCAGCCAAAAAGAGTGAAAAATCATCACATGGAAGTGATGGCCGTCAGAAAGGAAAACCTATGAAAATTGATGGACTTGACCGGCTGCTATCCCAGCTCCAGCAGGCAAATAGTGGCGGCTTAACGGCGCAATATCAAGAGTGGTTACAGGAAATGGGCTTACAGTTTTTAGACATCATTCAAGATGAAATCATCAAAGAAAAGGCTGTTGATACAGGCCGACTCCTCAATTCCTTTCAAAAAGGTGACAAGGAGAATTACTTTCTCACTTCCCGAGGCGGGCTCACGCTAGAAGTAGGGACACAGCTTGATTATGCCTCTTACGTGAATGATGGACATGCCGTTTCTTCAAATGGAGAACGAAGATGGGTGCCTGGGAGATGGAACGGCAGCCGCTTTGAATATGATCCGAATGCCAGTACTGGCATGATGCTTTCATCTCAATGGATTGAAGGAAATGGGTACTGGGATCATGCCGTCATGCTCTATGAACAAATGTTTGAACACTCGCTGGATCGAAAGCTTCAAAGCTGGATCGATCGACATTTTGGGAGGTGATGGAATGAATCAAGAAGTCGGGGCAATCATGCATTATATATACACACACTTTCCTGTGAAAATGTATGATCGTCTTCTGCCAGAGCGTTTCCAAGTGCCATCTGTTTATGTGCCGCCAGTGACTGTCATTAGTGGTCCAGATACAGTGTCTACTTTTATGAAATCTTATTCGCTGCAAGTGAAAGTGTTTCATATGGATACAGAAAAAGCGCATGATGCGGCGGAAACAGTCGTCGATGCATTGCTTGCTGATCGTCAAATCATTCAGATGATCAGTGAAGATGGAGAGGTGCTTGATGATTATGTCCGCATAAAAAGAGTGGAAACAAGAATCATAGATCAAGGTGTAGCAGCGATTGTCCTGACATGGGATAGCAGCTATTGGTACAACCGAGATAAACAGCCAAGCCTAGAAGATATCAATTTTTCAGATGGGGTGATCAAACGTGAGCAAGACTAAAAAAACACAGCTCGATCAAACAGCGGGCGAAGAAAAAGAATTTGGCTTTTCATTTGAAGCCTTAAAAGAGTACAGTAAGGATCTTTTTGGGGTAAAACCAGAAATCCTTGAAGGTGCTCTTTTTTATATCAAACATCAACCAATTACAAAAACAGAAGCAAAGAAGCACATCGATGCTTTTTTGTCCAAGGAGGTTTAAAGGATGAACGGAGGCACTTTTACACCAGGTACAGAGAAAAAGCGTCCTGGCATTTACTTTAATTTTAAAACAACAGCAGAGCAGCGAATTACTTTAGGCGAGCGAGGAACAGTTGCACTTCCTCTTGTCATGAGCTGGGGAGAACCAAAAACCTTTATTTCCGTTTCCGATATGGAAGACTTAAATAAAAAGGTCGGGCTTAACATTGATGATAAGTCACTTCTTCTTTTCCGTGAAGCGAAGAAAAAAGCGCAAACGGTCTTGCTTTACCGCCTAAACGAAGGAGAGCCAGCCAAAGCGGAAATCGCAGAAAACTTTGTGGTTACTGCCAATTACGGTGGTCAAAAAGGAAATGAGATTACCATTCAAGTGGCAGAAAATGTACTCGACAGCACAAAACGTGACGTCATCACCTATCTTGGAACAGATATTGTCGATAAGCAGGTGGTCAAAGATGTCAAAGATCTTGTGAAAAACAAATACGTTCAATTTTCTGGTGAAGGCGAAGCGGTCATTACTGCTGGAGCGGCTTTAAGCGGCGGGAAAAACGGTGTGGCAAGTGTCGCAGATTATACAGCTTTCCTAGAAGCAGCTGAAACGGAATACTTTGATGTCATTGCACTCCCAGTCGATAATAGTGAGCAATTAAAAGCAACATTCGTGTCATTTATTGAGCGTTTACGTAATAAGCAAGGACGTAAGGTACAAGGCGTTGTGGCTAACTATGCAGCTGATCAAGAAGGTATCATCAATGTCACAAGCGGTGTTGTTTTAGAAGACGGAACAGAACTTGCGCCTGCTCAAACAACAGCTTGGGTCGCGGGAGCAAGTGCAGGAGCGACTTTTAATCAGTCACTGACCTTTGTTGAATACGAAGGCGCAGTCGATACATTAGAGCGTCTTGATAATGATCAAGTAGAATACTGTTTATCACAAGGAGAGTTTCTTTTCACTTTCGATGCAAGAGACCGCACGGTGAGCGTTGAAAAAGATATTAACTCTTTGACAAGCTTCACGGTTGAAAAGAACCAGCAAATGGCGAAAAACAAAATCATCCGTGTGCTAGATGCAATCAACAATGATTTAACATTTGAACTGAAAAATTTGATTAAATTACGCAAAGCCAATGGCAATGACATTCCAGCATCTGATGATGGAGTGCAGCTTGTGAAAACACTGATTACACAGTATCTCACACAACTTCAAGATGGCAGCGGTATTACAGGCTTTAACTCAGAAACAGACATCGTCATTGGCCTCAATGAAGATCGTGATGGATTTATCATCGATTTAGCAGTACAGCCAGTAGACGCAGCAGAAAAATTCTATTTCAATGTGGAGGTGAAGTAAGATGGCTTTTAAAGCGCAAAATACAATCTCAGGTAAAGAAGGTCGTCTTTTCTTAGAAGGTGAGGAGCTTGCCTTTATCAAAACGTTTGAAGCAAACGTGGAGAAAAATAAATCAGAAGTGAACGTAATGGGCCGCCGAATGACTGGCCATAAAACAACTGGGGCAAACGGAACAGGAACAGCAACATTCTATAAAGTTACGTCACGTTTCGTTCAACTCATGCTCAACTATGTGAAAAAAGGGGAAGATCCTTATTTCACTCTTCAAGCGGTAATTGATGATAAATCATCAGGCCGAGGCACAGAGCGTGTGACATTATTCGATGTCAACTTTGATTCAGCTAAAATTGCTGGACTAGATGTCGATTCAGAGGCACTTGAAGAAGAAGTTCCATTTACATTTGAAGACTTTGATCTGCCTGAAAAGCTGAAGAATTCTTTCTAAGAAATGTGGAGGAAATTAGCTAATTAATTAGCTAAATAAAAACCAAATATGCTATAATGCAAATGTAATGAAAAATGAATGCATTTGTAATGCACATTGCGATAAATGACACACAAAATTATGTTTACATGCAAAGAGATTTGCATACAATAAAAAGAAGCCAGGATGCGCTAACATCCCGGCAATGTACAATGAGGCCCCTCAAGGGGCTGGCCAATCGAATAGGATGTTCAGGATAGACTTTCCCTTTCACCTACCAAAGCTCAAGGGGGAGTCTATTTTTTGTCTATATATGTCAACAGGGCAATGATAAATGACCCGAAAGCAAGCATTAACATCAGTGCTTGGAACGTTGACATGAGCATCACCCCCTTCCTATCGGGGATGAGCCAGACACCCTTGAGCAAGCCGTTCAATTGTACGAGTTATATTATACATGAAAAGATTGGAAAGCACATTCAAAAAATGGATGTGCTTTTTTGTATTCAAAAAAACAAACAAAAGGGAGTTTTTAAACATGAGCGAAAAACAAACATTTGATCTTTCATTTTTTATGCCAGGACAAACAGTAGAAGCGGAAGAGGTCAAAGTACCAATTTCTAAGCGTTTTGTTGATAAAAAAGGGAATGTCATTCCTTTTGTCTTCAAAGCGATTACCACGGAACGTATTGATGAACTGGAAAAAGAAAACACCACGTTCAAAAATGTCAAAGGCAGAGGCCGCGTAAAAGACTTAGACAGCCAGCGCTTCTACGCACGAATTGCCATTGAATCGACGATTTATCCAGATTTCCGCTCAAAGGAATTAAGAGAAGCCTACAGCACACAAGATCCAGTTGAAGTTGCAAAACGTGTTTTATCTGTCGGCGGTGAATACGCAAACTGGTTAAACAAAGCGATTGAAATCAATGGATTTGAAGACGAAATTGAAGATTTAGAAGACGCAGCAAAAAACTAATAAAAGATGGGGATAAGGAAGCGGTGTTTTTATATTACGCCATGCATGAGCTTCACTATTCTCCATCAGAACTCCTCGATTTATACGAAGCACCAAGACAATTTAAGGCATTCTTATTCGGACTCATCAGCTACAAACTCGACATGCTAGAAAAAGAAGCAAAGAAAGGAGGGAAATAAACTGGCGAAGCTCACTGCACGATTTGAATTAGAAGACAAAGTATCAAAGAAGCTGTTGCGCATTCAAAAACGATTTCAAACGTTTGAGAAGCAGCTCAAACCATTTAGAAAACCGGTGAAAATAAGCCTGGAAATGGATGAAAAGAAGCTAAGGAACCTCAATTTATCGATGAGAAGGTTATCTGTATTATCCATGAAGCTAGATCAAGGAATCTATCGTGATCTCAAATCATTAACAAACCAGCTGAACATGATACCGAAACAGATGGTCATAACCATTCAAGCAAAAGGACTAGATGTCATTAAATCCAGTATAGATCGCTTGAAACAATCACAAGCAAGTCCAATCCTGCTGACGTTCAAACTGAATGATCAGTTGTCAGGAAAAATGTCATCAATCAAAAAATCAATCCTTCAGCTCATGAACAGAACGTACTATATGAGATTAAACATGGTTGACCAAGCCACCGCTGCCATTCAACGAATCAAAAAGACACTCAAAAGCTTGACAATGGCTAAACATGAGATCAGAGTGTCTGTTCAAGACAATGCAAAGAGTAAGTTGAAAAAACGAGATCAGGCAGAGTCAGTTGTGAAAGAAAAGAAAATCAAAAAGAAACCTAATGCGACAGCTGCTACAAAAACGCAGGAAAACAAACAAAGCTGGCTGGGGAATTTGGGGAACAAGGCGTTAAAAGAAATTGAAAAATATGCAGGTGACGTCTCAGATAAATTGAAGGAAAAATTAAGCCCTAGGAAATTTTGGGATGAGAAGGCGCTACCTTGGATTGAAACGAAAATAGACGAATACAAGCAAGAAGTAATCGGACGAATTCGTGAGAAAATTAAAATCAATCCTGAAGAGTATCTAGATAAATGGTTTAACAAAGGATTAGATTTGATCCTTGGTCCGAAAAACCAATCGAGCGAAAACAATACTAACTCATCAGCTCAAAATCAAACGACAGAAACCCCAACAAATCCAACTCCTAATACGCAGCAAAATAATCGAAATGGAAAAGGTTTGTTTCGTAGTAGTTGTTGCCCTTGTTGTGCTCGTGGTTTAAGTAGGCGTGGCTCTAATAGGACAAGAAATAGAAATGGTCGTTCACAAAGACAACCCTCAAATCCTACCGCCACAACAAGAACGGAGAGGTATAGAAGACCTCAAGGTAGATTAGGAAAACTTAAAACAAGTGCAGGTAAGATTTTTGAAAAAGTACCTAGTGGATTGAAGAAAACCACAGGTATAGTAGCCTCTGTAGCCGGACTTGCGGGCTTGATGAAAGGTAGTGGGGGGCTAAGTGGATTAGGAGGTGTACTTAAAAATATAGGAAAAGGAAGTAGCCAGCTTTTAAAGAGAGTGCCTATCTTGGGGAACTTATTAAGTGCTACAGATTTGATAGGAACAACGAAAGAAAACGTTGGAGAAAAAGTAGGTGGATTCTCTGGAGGGCTTGCAGGAGGAATCAGTGGAGCAGCAATAGGCCAAACTCTAATTCCTATACCGTTTGTAGGAGCTGCTGTTGGGGGTGTTGCTGGGAGCATCGCCGGAACTTTAGGTGGATCAAAACTTGGGGAATTATTTGATACCTCAAAATTAAAAGAGAATATTTCAAATACGTTATTTAGTGAGGATTGGTGGAGTGAAAAGTGGGGAAGTGTTAAAACCTCCGCAGAGAAATCTTTAGGGAACTTAAGTGAAAAATGGGAAGATATAAAAACAACAGCATCTAATACACTATTTAATTCAGAATGGTGGGCAGAACAGGCCGGGTACGTTACTGGAGCTTTAGAATCTACTGTATTTAATGGAGAATGGTGGAGCGAGAAATGGGATGCTATCAAGGATTGGACGCAAGAAAAATGGGACGGTGCAGTCGAGATATGGAATTCTATCACAAAAAAACTTGGTGAGACCGTTTTTAACGGAGAGTGGTGGGGAGAAAAATGGGATAGCGTAAAAAAATGGACCAAAGAAAAATGGGATGGTGCCGTTGATATATGGAACTCAATTAAAGGAAAAATCCGTGAAACTGTCTTTAATAAAGATTGGTGGGGCGAGAAGTGGAATGATGTAAAAAATTGGTCGAAAAATAAATGGGAACAATCAAAAACAATTTGGTCAGCTGCAAAAGCAACTGCTTCTTCTACCCTATTTAATAAGAACTGGTGGACAAATAAGTGGAATGATGTAAAGTCTTGGGGTAAAAATATTTTAGGAGATACATGGGATTTAATTAAAACTAAAGGCGCGGAAGTTATTGGTAAGCATATTGTGAAATTTGAAAAAGGTCGGGAAAAAGGTCGGAAAGATTTTAAACCTGATCAAAAAGCCACAGGCGGCTATATCACCCAACCTACCTTATCATGGATTGGTGAAGCAGGTAACGAATTTGTCATTCCAACTCAAAATAATCGGGGACGCGGGAAGATGCTGCTTGCACAGGCTGCTTCTCATCTTGGAATGTCTGTTGTGCCAAGCAGCAGCGGAGCAGCAAGTCCAGTTTCTAGCTCTCCAGCTCCAATAACGCCTAATGCTCCAGCAGCTCCAAATGCTTCTGCCGGTTCGATTGGTGGAACGGTTTCAATGAATGGAAACATCCAAGCTGCCAGCATAGGCGAGCAATTTAATCAAGATTTTGAACAAGGGCTGAATCAAAAGGTGGTTTCACTTGATCAATGGAAGCAAAAAAACATTCAGCAGCCATTTAATCAAATGACATCAGATTCAGGAAAGTACGGACAACAAACGGTATCGGCATTTGCTACTGGCCAGCAAATGACACCAACAGGAACTGACAGCTTTTTGCAAAGTCGTGTAAAAGCACCATACCAACAAGTGATGACAACATCACCAACTTGGGGTTCTGGAACTGTTAGTGGCTTTGCAACAGGTCAAAATGCCACATCAATTGGCACAAGCCAATACGTAGACCAACACGTCAAACAACCATTCCTGCAAGCCAAACAAGAATCACCAGGATGGGGTTCAGGAATGATCGACGCCTTCAATAGCGGCATGCGTTCAAAAGCAAGTGAAGTCACACAAGCTGCCAAAGAAATGGCGAAGAAAGTGGAACAGGCGTTTAGAGAAGAACTTGACATTCATTCTCCTTCACGTGTCATGATGAATTTAGGGAAATTCGCATCGATCGGTGTCGTCAAAGGGCTCGATTCAGTTGATGTGAAAAAGTTTGCTGAAAATCAAGCGGGTTCATTAATCGGAGCGTTCAGTGGTATGGGTGCTTCAGGTCTTAGTGTTCAGCAATGGCTCATGGCAGCTCTGATGGCGACTGGCACATCGATGAGTTGGCTTCCAGGTCTTATGACAATCGCTCAGCACGAATCAAATGGTAACCCGAAAGCCATCAACTTGTGGGATTCCAACGCCAAGAAGGGAACACCTTCTAAAGGGTTAATGCAAACCATTGGACCGACCTTCCATTCCAATAAAGGCAAGGGCATGAATGATATTTGGAACCCAATTCATAATGCCGTAGCAGCCATTAACTACATTAAGGGCAGATATGGAACAGTCTTCAATACACCGGGATTACGGAGTATGAGAAGAGGCGGTCCTTATAAAGGCTACGCCAATGGCGGTCTGATTACTCAGGAGCAGGTAGCTAGAGTCGGTGAAGGAAACAAACGTGAATGGATTATTCCAGAAGAAAGAGGCATTCGCGGGAGATATTTATTGACGCAGGCAGCCAAGGCACTTGGGATGCAAGTCTATGATCCATCAAATGCATCTGCTCCTTTACCAGAATCACAGATGCAGCAAGTCACCTCAGCACAGCCAGCTGGGACTGCAACAACGTCTGGTAATAAACAAATCACCATCCAGTTCAATGGTGATCAGCATTTCCATAATGGACAGGATCAGCAATCGCTTGTCGAAAAAATTAGACAAATGCTTGTAGACGAATTGGAAGTAGAGCTTCAGACAGGAACGAAAGGGGTCGTGATCGATGGGTAAATCAGTGTATCAATTGTGGATTTCCCAAGGCAAGGAGAAGTTGCGATTCCCTGTGCTTCCATCCGAACTTGAGATTACAAATAACGTACAAAATGAAACAGTGAAGGTCTCCTCCTTTGGAGAACTGACTTTTATTGATGTACCATCGGCTAAACAAGTATCATTCACCTCATTATTTCCTAAGAAATATTCGCCAATTGCTGAATATAAAAGCATTCCATCACCAGAGAATGCAATAGCAAAAATTGAACGAATGATGCGTTCAAAGAAGTCTGTGCGACTGATTGTGACAGGGACTAAAATCAATATGACGTGCAGCATTGAGAGCTTCACTCACAAGGAAGGGTCTTATGACATAGGGGATCGTGAATTTACGATCGAGTTAAAGGAATATAAAACCGCATCGCCTAGGAAAATCAAACGAAAGAAAAAAGCGAAACAAACCAAAAAGAAAAGACCCTCAAAAACACCACCAAAATTGTACACTGTCAAAAAAGGAGATACTCTTTGGGCCATTTCAGGCCGTTTTTATGGCGATAGTACAAAATGGCGGCGTATTTGGAATGCCAATAAAGCAGCGATGATCAAACGAAGTAAACTCAATATTAAACAGCCGGGATATTGGATTTTTCCAGGGCAAAAATTGAAAATACCACAATAGGGGGGCTGACATTGATTGAGCTTTTTGCCATCAGAAGCGGCACGATGTATGAGCTTGTCACAGAGAGTGTGACACTTCAGGGGCAAAGGTATCAGGCCCCTCGCTCTATTCAGGCGAATATTATCACAAAGCAAGGCAGTCAAACATATTACCGTGTCTCAGAAGGAGACACGGTTCTTTTTAAATGGAAAGGAAAAGAGCTGTTCAGAGGCATCGTGTTTTCTAGGACGCCTGTTGAAGGAAAGCTGACCTTTACCGCATACGATATGCTCCAATATTTAGTGAAAAACCAAGATGTATATGTTTTTTCAAATCAACGGGCAGATCAAATTTTGAGGCGGATCGGGGCAGACTTTCAAATTCCTATGACATCCATCGCAAATACAGGACATATCATGAAGTCTCTCGTTTTTAAAAATGACACGAGTTTATATGACATCATTTTAAAAGCATTGAAAGAAACGAAGCGGCAAACCGGTAGAAATTATCAAATTTATTCTGCTAAAGGCAAGATGGGACTGAGAGCTTGGCCCGATCCAGAGGACGTGTGGGTCATTGAATCAGGCGTCAACCTCATCGGTTATCAGTACAGCACCTCCATTGAAGAGACAGCAACACGTGTGAAGATGCGCACGTCTGTAGACGAACAGGGGAAGAATAAGAAAAAAGGTAGCAAATCAGATATTGTGGTGATCGAACAGGACAAAGCGGGTCAGAGTCAGTACGGCATTTTACAGCATGTGGAGACGGTCACAGGTCAAATCAACCAGCCGCAGCTTCAAAAAAGAGCGAAAGTACGCCTAGCTGAAAAAAAAGGCGTCAAACAAGAAGTGAAAAGCATACAAGCACTCGGAATCCCTGAACTGCAAAGCGGTCTGCCAATCTATTTGAAAATCCCTGAAATCAACATCAAAAAAACCTACTGGATCGATCAAGACAAACATGAATTCAATGGAGTGAAGCACACTATGACAATTGACGTCGTTGAGAAAAATTCCATGCCAAAGGGTGATCAAGCATGAGGTTAAGTGAAGCAATTAAACGACTCGCTGTCAATGCAGTAGATGCAGCTTCTCCAATTGATCTGGTGATTGGAGAGGTCACAATGGCTTCGCCTCTTCACATCCGATTAAATGAGAACAGTAAGCTGATCATTCCAGAAGAACTGCTCATTTGGCCTAAACGCTTAAATAAGGGTGAGGATGATGAGTTGAAAAAGGGAGACAGCATTATGGTACTTGCAATGGCAGGAGGGCAGTCCTTTTACATCATCGACAAATTGTAAGGGAGGTGATGAATGTGGCACTTTCACCAGAGGAAGAAATCGAGGAAACAGAAGAAGACGAAGAGGTAGAAACCTCGACGACGTATCGCATAAATTTTGAAAATGGTAGGCTGACAAATGAAGCCATTACAGGCATTGAAGCGATCCGACAATTTATTTATATGACATTGCGAACAGAGCGCTATGCACATCCCATTTACAGTCACGACATTGGCACTGAAATTCAGGAGCTATTGACCGATACAGAAGCAACAGATGAATACAAAGAAATGGAGATTCCAAGATTGCTAGAAGAAGCATTGGTCGTTGATGAGCGGATTGATCATATTGAAGAGATAGAAGTCACGAAGCAAAATGATGCCTTTCAAGTCAAACTAGCCATTGTCACAGATGAAGGCACATTAGAAATAGAGGAGGTGATGGAGGGAGATGTTTGAGGAGCAAACGTATGAGGCGTTGATGGAAAGAATGCTGGACAGGCTGCCAGATGACATAGATAAAAGAGAAAACAGCGTCATTTGGAATGCCTTGGCACCTGCTGCTGCTGAACTAGCTCAGTCGTATATTTGGCTTGATCAAGTATTGGAGCTTGTCTTTGCTGATACAGCACAGGGGGAATTTTTAGATCGACGAGCAGCAGAAGTGGGGATTGAACGAAAGCCAGCCACCAAAGCGGTCTGGTCCGTAACCATTCAACCAGAGAACGTAAACATTCCAGCAGGATCAAGATTCTTTATTGAAGATGTTTATTTTCAATTTTCAAAGGACGGTACACTAGAATGCGAGACAACAGGTACAGTCGGCAATGGGCAATTAACAGGTCAGCCGCTGCTATCGCTTGATACCATTCCGGGTCTAGAGTCGATGATCATGAAGGAATTGGTGATACCAGGGCAAGAGGAAGAAGATGATGCGTCATTATACGATCGGTATTTAATACGCGCAAGGCGAGAGGCTGTCAGTGCCAACAGAGCACATTACAAAAAGTGGGCCGAGGAAGTGGTTGGTGTCGGCAGAGCGAAAGTTTTCCCGCTATGGAATGGAGAGGGAACGGTCAAAATTGTCATCACAGATGGCAATCTAGATGTAGCATCTGAGCTTCTTGTCAAAAGGGTCCAGGAGTATATCGATCCTGTACCGGGAGAAGGAGAAGGGCAAGCTCCTATTGGTTCAAAAGCAACCGTTGAAAGCGCCAAGTGGCTGGATATTGACATAGAAGTGTCCGTCGAACTTCAGATGGACTGGACACTTGAAGGTGCGCAAAAAGAAATAGAAGAAAAGGTCAAAGCACTGTTAAAATCAATCGCATTTGAAAAAAGTACGATTCGAATGTCCGCCTTAAATGATATTTTGTACCATTCAGAGAGTGTGTCCGATTATGCAAACGTCTTATTGAATGGGGAGTCAAAAAACTTAGTATTAAAGGACATTGAGATACCACGTCTGAGGCAGGTGAAGGTTATTGAGCAAACTTGATGAAATGAAAAACTACTTGCCGCATTATTTCACAGAGATTTATGATGTGGATCATTTACTAAAAACTGAGGCGCCAGAGTTTGAACAATTGGACGAATCCATTTTTGATGTAACGGATCAGTTCTTCCCTTTAACAGCGACGTGGGGATTGAATCGGTGGGAAAGAATGCTCAAGGTGCAGCGAGAGTCAGATGATTCGATTGAGCTGCGCAGGGCACGATTACTTAATATGATGTCGAACATTCCACCAATTACGTATCTGTCATTAGAGAAATCTGTGAATCGATTTCTTAAAAATCCAAGTGCGATCATCCGACTTACAACCAACCGTTATCATTTTGCATTGCGTGTCAACCTGGATGACCTGCAAAACACAAGATATATCGTTGAAATACTCGAAACGTTAAAGCCAGCACATTTGGCGTATACGTTCACCGCCATTCATCATACCGATGTTCATGAAACAAATGATCATCACCAGCGGCTCACACTGCGAAGCAGAGTGGGCTTTTTCGATCATATTCCAATTTTACTCAATGGTGAATTCGTATTAAATGGAACGTTCTATCTCAGCGGGATACGAGGTACTACGGAGGTCCCTGCTCGCTTTCGGCATTCATTAAAGATGAGAATGCCGCTTCAACAAGAGAAAGAAACAGCATATCGTCTGAATTATGTCATGACTGGAGCATCGCATGAAACGAAGCAAGCAGCTACGCTGACTTTGCGCGCAAAGAACCAGCTTTCACATCAAACGAAAAAGAGGATGACGTTCCGCTTACCAGTACTTGTTCAAAATGAACAAGGCGGCAGTTTACTGATCAAGGAGCATTACTGGATTCTGGATGGATCCGTTCCGCTTGACGGATCAAAAATGCTGGCAGCAACTTCTAAAAAAATAGACCTATAAGGAGGATCACAATGGCTGATCAATTAACCGTAACCACACTATATGCACGTCAACAAATGGCAAAGGCACGAGCAGAAGGAACAAAACTCACAAAAGTCGTCAAAATGGCATTCGGAAATGGAGGAACAAAGGATGGAAAACCGATCTCTCTTGACGGAACCGAACAAGCACTCAAAAAAGAACTGATTCAAAAAAATATTGACTCGTTTACCTTCATGGAACCGGCAAAAATCCGCTACACCTGCACCATCGCTGAAGGAGAACTCGCAGGCGAAGTCATCAATGAACTAGCCCTTGTCGACGAAGCCGGCAAATTCACCGCCATCCGCACCATGACAGACAAACAAAAAGACGGCGACATCGAATTTGTTTTTGAGATTGATGATATTTATTAATGGAGGGGAAAAGAAGTGGACATAAAATCACCTTTACCGTTTGAAACCTCTGACAAAGCCCATGCCAACTTATTTAACCGGATGGTCAACACACTTGTGGAGAATGACAATGCGCTCAGTAAACAAATAGAAGGGATCACGAATGAAAGTTTATTCAAATTAACAGGCGATCAAGCCATTCAAGATGCATCAGTCAGCGGCGAGGAATATCCAATAGGTATTACGTTTATGGATATTGGACAAGCGAATGATACCGGTTATCCTACGAGATTTGGCTTTGTAAAAAATGAAAAATATAGTAACTTTCGATTTATCCAATATTACTATGGAACTGGAAACGAAGCAGGCAGCTATTTTGATAGTACAGGTACGTGGTGTCGTCACTGGTGGACGGGGTCTGGCTGGACTGAATGGCACAAAATCTCAGGGTTTTGTCATGCCAATATAGGTACAACTGGAAAGCAGTTATTAACCAAAGGAGAGTATCAAAAAGTCCTTTTTAATCGAAAAATTAAAGACAGTCATAACAATTTTGATATCAAAAATAATCGGTTCATCTGTCCTGAAAACGGAATGTATTCAGTGAATGCAGGTGTTTATATTGAAAGCTTTCAACGATACGCGAACTTTGAATTATCGATCTATTTGAATGGAAAAAGATATAAAAATATTGCACATCAAAGGCAAAGTCCGGTAAGCCCATCTGATACGTTGAGCTTTAGTATGGGACTTTATGGTGCTGCCAATGTACCGGCTAATAAGGGGGACTATTTAGAAATGTACCTATATGTAGGGTATGACGGAGACGTTAGTCGTTATGTATCTGATAATTCAGGTTGGTACAACTATTTCGATATTACGGAAATAGGCGGACGAAATTTCCCGAGAGTGTAGGAGGATTCTGATGATTTTATATGAAGCCATTAAGTATAAATACCCCGATGCGGATCCGCAAAAGGATTTTGAGCTTAGAAATGACGGCGACGGTTCGTATATAAACGAATGGCATCTAGATGTGCCAAAGCCAACGGCAGAAGAATTGAAGGAATGGTGGGAGGCATCTCAAATCAATCCTCGATATCAACCACCTCTGCCGCTTGAATTTCTAGCGCAGGAAGTAGCCAAAGAAAAGCTAATGAGAAAACAGCTTGAACATCAATGTGATCTTCTAACAAACGAACTAAAGGCGCTAAAAAGTGAGATCCTTTTATATAAAGGAGATAGAGAATCATGAATTATTGGGTAATGGCATTATATTTTAAATGGGTGACCCCGGAATTGGTCAAACAAGCAGTCGAGCTAGGTGATTGTTCAATGGAAGATTTAAATGAAGGATATGAGCAAAGAATTCTTACTCTAGAGCAGCTGAAAGAAATGGAAGAAGGCATTAAAGAAAGGGAGTGAAAATTGAATGGATGTAAAAGAACCAAAACCTTTTGAAGTAAATGATAAAGCCCATGCTGATTTGTTTAATGACATGGTCAAAGTCCTTCTTGAAAATGATCATGGATTAATAGAGCAGTTCTTAAAACATACAAATGATGTGAAAGTACACGCATCTGAAATAGAAAAGAAGAAATGGAATGAATCTCAGAGCTATAAAATCACAGCGGATAATGGAAGACAGCTTATGAATGTCCCAGCTGGCGGAAGAATATTTGATGCGATAAAAGATAAAGGAACATGTACATTTTATGCAGCTGCTGGCGCAGAGGATTCTCCGACCTCATCGAATGTCTCAATCAGAGGGCTGCAGACAGTAGGTCAAGAAAACATCGGCTCTGGCTTTGCTGTGGATAGTTCTGGGATTGCTTATTTCTTCTATTATCAGACCGGTCATACATCGATTACTTGGACAAAACTGCCTACAGAAAGCGATAAAAGCAGGTGGGATAACGGTCAATTAGTAAAAATCACTCAAGATAATGGAAAGCCCTTTTATTATGGATTTTCTAGCGAAACAGACTACAATACCCTTACTGAGACAGGGATGTATCTCATATATAATACAGGAGTAAACGGTCCCTCTCCTTCCTTGAATCGAGTGTTTTTATTGGTCATGAGTTATGGCAATACATTAGTTCAAATAGCTTATGAATCTGTTTATGGGAAGAACACCTACTTTAGAGTTCTAAAACACAATGCAGAATCATGGACACCTTGGGAGAAGCAAATTACGCTTTCAGATTTATTGGAAGGTTCTTGGGAAAGACCTAAAGAGATTAAAAGTGATTGGGAGGAATATGATCCTATTAATCTGCCGGTAAAATATCGAAAGAATCTCTTAGGGGAAGTCGAGATCGTAGGTGCGATAAAAGGTGGAATATTAGGAAATACCCCAGTATTTAACTTGCCTGCACCATATCGGCCGCAACAAGCGATGCATTTTATAGGAGTTGCTCAAGTATAGGAACACCAGGAGTACCTCAATTTCATCGTACATTAATAGATAAGAATGGAAATGTATGTGTGCAGTCGTCTTCAAATAATGCCAATCCTACTGAGTTTATTACATTTGGTTTTAAGTTCAGTACAAGATAATGTAATAAAACTGAAATGTGGAAGGAGAATCAGATGGAGATAAAGACGCCTCGTACTTTCAAAACCAGTGACAAAGCTCATGCGGAACTGTTTAATGACATGGTTAAAGTAATTCTTGAAAATGATACTAGACTATTGGATCAAATCAATCAACACAAAAATGACACGACATCTCATGCATCCGAAACAGAAAAGCAGAAATGGAATCAATCCCAGCTCTATAAAATGACGAATGATAACGGGGCCCAGTTGGTCAATATCCCTGCTGGCGGGAGTATTTATAATGGAATTAAATCTTTAGGTGCCTGTTCTTTTTATGCGCCAGGAGGTTCTGGAGTAGTCGATTCTCCCGCAATCGGGAATGCAGCTTTAAGAGGCTTTCAGTTAGTAGGTCAAAATAACATCGGTGTAGGAATTGCAATTGATACATTGGGCAACGCATTTTGTTTTTCCTATCATGTGAATGATGTCGGAATCAACTGGCTTCGATTACCTACTCAAAATGAAAGAAATAAATGGGATGCAGGACAATTATCTAAAATTACTGCTGATGACGGAAGGGCTTACGAAAGAATTAATGCAAATGATCCTAGTATTTTAGATAAGCTCATAAAGTTACCAGGCGTCCATTCGTGGTATATCCATGAAGCACACCCTGATCTGCCGACAAGAAGTTCTATGAGAGCCTTATCAGTTTTTAGTGAAAATACCTATGGCTGGATTATAGGGGCAAATAATACAGGTGATATGTACATCAATCGATCAACGACTGATGTCACGGGCACTCAGCAAGAATGGAGCGGGTGGAAGAGGCTGAACGATCATCCATTATTAAATGCAAATGGAACTAGAATGCTGATTCCTACTGGTACAGATATACTCACCTTGCCCTCTGGTTTTTATTATGTCTCTGGAACGAATGCAGTGAATATGCCAACGACGACCGATGCCTCGTGGTTTAATGTAGATATTTTAGAAACGGGAAATAATCGCAAAACATTTCATGTGAGTCGAAGCTATGATAATAGCCATTGGTACGGAACTACTCATACAGATGGTATTTTCAGAGGCTGGAAACAGCTAATGACCAATACTGAGTTTGAAAATGTCTCGTGGCTTAGTGTTACCTTAGACAAAAGCTCTTCTATAGGGGATAGACCAGTTGAATATGTGAAATGAGGAAATTTATTATTGCTGAGAGGCCACCTAAAAGCAAATAGAGAAGTTATTTTTGGATGGATTCCAGCTGATCGTTTACCAGATAAAGGAATAGTAGTATCAGTTCCGGTATCAGGTACAACGGGTCATAGTAAATTATATATCTATAATACAGGAGAGCTAAAACTAACCGGTTTACATGCAGTGAATAATAGTGCAGTAACTGGCTACTATTTAGACATGGTTGTTCCATTAAATTAAGGAAGTGATACAAATGATACAAGCCTATGAATACAATCAGCAAAATGAATTGATCAGACCTATCGAAGTGTTCGAAAGGGATGATGAAGGAAATTATATTATTCCAGAGCAATGCACAACAATTGCACCACCCAATAATCCTTCTTTTTATAAGGCTGCATTTGATGTAAAAAAACAACAATGGTATGAATCAGCGACCCAAGAGTATATAGACAGCTTAAAACCGGCCCCACTCCCGCCAAGTGATATCGAACTTTTAAAGAAACAAAATGCTTTGTTATCAAAACAATTAACGCAGCTATTAGCTATGCAAAAAGTAGGTGCTTCAGAATGATGTTTCCAACTGTAGCGGATATCAAACAATTCTGGGACTGGAAGTGTTACGGCCCAGAGGACATTGCATTTTATGTAAGCATTGGCTGGATCTCGGCAGAAGACTATCAAAATATAACTGGAGAAATATACAAAGCCTAATGGCTTTATTTTTTTGCCGGAAAGAAGGTGATTCAAATGGAAGTAGATGTCGTTCAAAACTTAATGACACAAGGCCCATTCGCCGTTCTTTTTTGCTGGATTCTGTTTTATGTTCTCAACACTACAAAAGAACGAGAAAACAAACTCAATGAGCAAATCGAGGCGCAAAATGATGTGTTAGCAAAGTTTAGTGAGAAGTATGACGTCGTGATCGACAAGCTCGATAAAATTGAACGGAATTTAAAATAGGAGGAAAACATCATGAAAACATTCGACAAAGGTACTGTGATTCGCACAGTGCTTCTTTTTATTGCGCTTATCAACCAAACGCTTGTCATGTTTGGACAAACAGTGCTGCCGATTAGCGAGGAGCAAGTGCAAACCGCAGGAGAGGCACTATATGTGGCAGGTTCCACAATTTTCACTATGGTCACTGCCGTGATCGCTTGGTTTAAAAATAATTATGTGACCTATAAAGGTCAATTGCAAAAAGATGCCCTGAAACAAAGAGGGTTAACAAAATAATTTTTGAAGGAGAAACAATATGGTGAAGATCATTCAAGCACTCATCCCAAAACAAAATCGCAACAGACCAGGAAACAGGATGAAGCCGCTCTATATTACGGTGCATAATACATCGAACACTGGACGGGGGGCTGATGCGGCAAATCATGCAGCATTTGTTGCTCGGGCAAGTACAGGGGTTAGCTGGCACTACACGGTCGATGATCAGGTCATTTATCAGCATTTACCTTTAAACGAAAATGGCTGGCACGCAGGAGATGGCAGGGGAACCGGCAATATGAAATCAATTGGAATTGAAATTTGTGAAAATGCAGGCGGTAACTTTGAACAAGCCGTTAAAAACGCCCAATGGCTCATTCGAAAACTGATGGGGGATTTAGGAATTCCTTTATCAAACGTGGTGCCGCATAAGCATTGGAGCGGGAAAGAGTGTCCGCGTAAGCTGTTAAATCGTTGGGATGGTTTCAAGGCGGGTATTGCATCAGCATCAAGTCAAATGACAACAGCTAAACCGGTGAAAGAAACATCTATCAAAACCATATCAACGAGATCAACATCTAAAACCAACAAGGTCAAAAAAACATACAGTTTGCCCGCAGGTATTTTAAAAGTGACGAAGCCTCTTACGAAAGGGTCAGCTGTAAAAGCCGTACAACAAGCCTTAGCATCGATTTATTTTTATCCTGATAAGGGAGCGATCAATAATGGAATCGATGGGTACTACGGACCCAAGACTGCGAATGCAGTGTCTCGATTTCAAATGATGCATGGGTTAACCCCAGATGGCATATATGGTCCAAAGACCAAAGAAACATTAAGTAAGGTCATAGAAAGTTAACACATATGGAATGAATCAACCCTTATCCATTATAAAAAGTAAAATAAAACCATTTTTGGATTTATTTGTTGTATAATGGTGAAAATGAATGGAGGGGTTGTATGAAGCGGATAAGTGTAATGATGTCTCTTTGTTTCATCGTCATGTTCCATTTTAATATGGAAAAGGTTGCAGCTAAGACCATTTATCGAGAAGTAGAAGTTGATTTCATCATGACGGAACAGGAAAAATATCTGTGGGTACCAGGAGGTCAAAATAACCCTGAACAATATCCATCTACTCACGGTTATCAATTTTCTATACTAAATGCAGAGGGTTGTACTTTAGAGGTGACACTCTTCAGAACATCCTTATAAGGAACGGATTTTCCGTCATCAGTCAAAGAGTATACAGGTAACCAATATGATCTAAGTGCAACAGACCGAATTTTATCAAGTGGGCGCTACATTTATAGACCCCATGGTATTAAACTGACCAAAAAAGAAGGCTGTGGGGATGTTGAGATAAAAGGAGTCTTTGGTTATCAAATTCAAGAACCAGACAAATAAGCTTTTATGAGTAAAATCAAATGAAAAAGCCTATCCATCATTGGATAGGCTTTTGATAATGGAGCATAGCGGGATCGAACCGCTGACCTCTACGCTGCCAGCGTAGCGCTCTCCCAGCTGAGCTAATGCCCCGAAGTATTACGACATAACTTATTATAATCAATCCTCCTGTAAAATTCAAGCTGTAAAACACAAACACCCCGGCTATTTTTCTTTCTGATCAATCGGAATATAGTCAAAGATTTCTCCCGAATGAACCGAGTGGGCTAATCGTCTAAGCCAGTCATAATAGGCTTTTGAGCTTTCAAGCTGTTCAATGAGCTGTTTCGCTTCCTCTTTTTCATGTTCCTCCGCCTGATCATCACGAGCTACATCTTGAAGGCGTTCTTGCGCTTCTTCAATCGCTGCTAGATTGACCTCAACCTCTCGCTCCCATTTTTGCGGGAAGAAGTTCATGAAAAACTTAAAAAAGTCTTTCTCAGCAACAAAGCTGTGTTTTCTTCGGCCACGGTGAAAAGTCTTTTTGACAATATTCATGTCTTGCAGTTTTTTCACACCCGTACTCATACTAGGCTTACTCATTTGTAGCTCTTCACGCATTTCATCCAGCGTCATTTCCTCATTTAAATACATCGTCCCATATAAAATACCCGCACTTCTAGTAATGCCATAGAGATCCATTGTTTCAGCGATGGAATCAATGACGAGATCTTTAGCAGCTAAAATGCGTTCTTCTGCTTGTGGCTGTTCCTGCTTTTTCATCTTGTCCCTGCTTTCTATTAAGTGAATTCAATACGTTCAAAAAAATCTTTATGGACTATATGTTAACGAAAGAATGCAAAATGTCAAAATAAATGAAACATATCTCCCTTTGACAGAAAAATTTGAACATGTTAAGTTAATTATGTTCAAAACGTTAAATTTTTATTTAACAAACTTACCAAAGAGAATCAGAGGAGGTTCCTTCTATGAGTCAAACACTATTTATCGATGGACAATGGGTTGGCGCTAAGAGTGGCGACACAAGAGATATCATCAATCCATTTAATCAAGAAGTGATCGCGACAGTCAGTGAAGGATCAAGAAATGACGCACAGTTAGCCATTAAGGCAGCAAGAAAAACCTTCGATCAAGGTGATTGGGCAAACATGCCTGGACTTGAAAGAGGAAATATTGTGTTTAAAATTGCTGAATTGATTAGGCGAGACCTAGATGAATTAGCCAAATTAGAATCACTTGATACGGGTAAAACATTAGAAGAAAGCAAAGCTGATATGGACGATATTGCGAACGTGTTCCAATATTATGCGGGGCTTGCTGATAAGGATGGCGGGGAAATCATTGCATCGCCTATTCCAAACTCAAAAAGCGAATTAGTCCGAGAACCTGTCGGTGTATGCGGTCAAATCACTCCTTGGAACTATCCATTGCTTCAAGCGAGCTGGAAAATCGCTCCTGCCCTTGCAGCTGGAAATACAATCGTACTAAAGCCAAGTGAAATTACACCATTAACCACGATCAAAGTTTTCAAACTTATGGAAGAAGCGGGTGTTCCAGCAGGCGTTGCCAACTTAGTGCTTGGACCTGGAGCAACTGTTGGAGATGAGCTGGCTGTCAATGACCAAGTCGATTTAATTTCATTCACAGGCGGTATTGAAACAGGTAAGAAAATCATGCAGGGAGCCAGCGGGAATGTGAAGAAAATCGCCCTTGAGCTCGGCGGGAAAAACCCGAATATCGTCTTTCAAGATGCTGATTTAGACGTAGCGGTTGACCAGGCAATGAATGCTGTGTTTTTCCATGCAGGGCAAGTGTGTTCAGCAGGTTCACGCTTGTTAGTGGAAGAATCCATTCACGATGAATTTTTAGAAGAACTGGTGAAGCGTACGAAAAAAATCAAGCTAGACAACGGCTTTGATGAAGGAACCCAGAGCGGACCGCTTATCTCAGCTGAGCATCGAGAAAAAGTAGAAAAATACGTCAGCATCGGTTTAGACGAAGGCGCAACATTAGAAACAGGTGGGAAACGACCTGATGCAGAAGAGCTTCAAAAAGGATTCTTCTACTTGCCGACGATTTTCTCAGGCTGTACATCAGAGATGCGAATTGTACAGGAAGAAGTGTTTGGACCAGTCCTCACTGTCGAATCCTTCCGATCAGAGGAAGAAGTCATCGAGCTGGCAAATGACACGATTTATGGTTTAGCAGGAGCGGTGTGGTCTTCTGATATCGGCAAAGCCGAACGAGTGGCTCGTCAATTAAGATTAGGCACGGTATGGATCAACGACTTCCATCCTTATTTTGCCCAAGCACCGTGGGGCGGATATAAACAATCAGGTCTTGGACGTGAATTAGGACGTACGGGCCTTGAAGAATATACGGAACTAAAACATTTATATCGAAATACAAAACCAGAAGCGGTTCATTGGTTTAAATAAATATCACTTATCTGGAGGAGATTCTATATGACTTTAAATATGAAAATTGAAAGCATGCAAAAATTCCATACGTTTGAAATTCCGACTGTCATCAAGCATGGCATTGGGGCAGTGAAACATGTTGGGGAAGAAGTGAAAACATACGGCGTTTCAAAGGTATTGCTTGTGACAGATCCTGGTATTTATCAAGCAGGTGTTGTAGATCCAGTGATTGCTTCATTAAAAGAAGCGCAAGTTGATGTGGTTCTATTTAATAAAGTAGAACCAAACCCGCCAGTCCGTTTAGTGAATGAAGGATCTGCGTTATATGAAAAAGAAGGTTGTAATGGTTTAGTCGCAGTAGGCGGCGGAAGCTCAATGGATACAGCGAAGGCTATCGGTGTGGAAGCGACTCATGAAGGATCAGTTCTTGATTACGAAGCGGCTGAGGGGAAAAAACCGCTTGAAAATAGAATCCCTCCGTTAACCACAATTCCGACAACGGCTGGTACAGGTTCAGAGGTCACGCAGTGGGCAGTGATCACTGACGAAGAAAGGGAATTCAAATTCAACACAGGTGGACCGCTCATTGCAGCTCACCTAACAGTGATTGATCCTGAGCTTCATGTATCTATGCCGCCGCATGTGACGGCAATGACGGGTATCGATGCGCTTGCGCACGCGATCGAATGCTATACGATGAAGTTTGCTCAGCCAATTACAGATGCGGTAGCGCTCATGGCCATTGAATATGCTGCTCATTATATTCGCCGTGCCTTTGCCGATGGAGAGGATTTGGAAGCAAGATATGGCATGGCACAAGCTGCGATGCTTGCCGGACTTTCCTATGGCAGTGAATCAGCTGGCGCAGCCCATGCGATGAGCCAAACGCTTGGAGGCATTATTCCAGTCGCGCATGGTCAATGTGTAGCGGCAATGATGGGACCTGTCATGGAATATAACTGGAAAGGGTACCCAGAGAAATTCGCTCGAATTGCGCAAGCATTCGGGATTGATACAAGCAGAATGACAACAGAGGAAGCTGCAAAAGCAGCAGTGAATTGGATGTATGATTTAGTGGAAGACCTAGAAGTTCCTTCATTAGAAGAACAAGGTGTACCAAAAGATATGATCGACCGTTTATCTAAAGAAGCAATGAAAGATCCGCAAACAGTTGGAAACCCAAGAGACCTCAACGAAAAAGCATACAACTGGATTTACGCTCGCTGCTTTGATTTAACACCTAAAACAGTGTAACAATGAAAAAAGGCTCCCAAAAGGGAGTCTTTTTTACATCTTATAGCTGTTCTTTAATTTCTTTAATTTGATGAATATGGCGCTTTTCATGTGCGCCGATAAAATCAAGGTATTGCTTTAATGAAAGTTCTTCAAACACAGGATGTGCAATCACGCGTTTGAAATCTTCCTCTGTAAACGTTGATAAAATTTGATTTAATTTCTCACGAGCTGTATCAAGCTCATCTTTTAAATGTGTAGGTGTCACATGCTTGCGCTCTGGTTCAACAATACTAGGCGCGGTGGCTTTTCTTGAACGATCCTCTGCCATTTCCACCGGCTTTGGCTCATATTCTTTAATCGGTGCTTTTTTCCCCTCGGCAGCTAGATGTTTTGCTGCAACTAGGTCCATCTTCTTTAAATGATCTGCAACTTCTTGAATACTCCAAGTATCATCAGATAATTTTTGATTTAATTGTTCTTCGCTCAATCCTTGCAGCTCCTGCCACAATTCTTGTCTTGCTTCATGTAATAAACTCATTTCTCTCACCTCAAGATCAAATTTTATCATACTGGTACAAGACAATCATTCTTTAGCTATCCGAGAAATCCTTTAATGAATTGTGATGAAAAATGAAACCTTTACAAAAGTGGTTCGTATTACCTGTTAGAAGGAATACACTTGGATGTGAGCATGGTCTAAATGAATGAAAGGCTGCTCATTTCATAAAGAAAGGGTGAGGAAGATGGATGTGTTTGGGCTGCCTCTTCAGACGCTGTACTTATACATATTGATGGTATCAGGAATCCTGACGCTTGTTTTCGTCTTTTTTGGCGATGTATTTGATGGATTGTTTGAAGCGATTCCTGTCCCGTTCCTTCAACCAACATTGATCCTCGCATTTCTTACCTTTTTCTCGGCTGGAGGATTTATCTCTGAAAAAACAGCAATTGTAGGAAGTGGACTTGGCGCCGTATTATCTGCCATCCTCGCAGTGGTTCTCGTTACTTGTTTACATGTATTTGTCTTAGTCCCGCTTTCCTCTGCTGAAGAATCTCTTTCATATACGGAGGCCGACCTAAAAGGAAGAACTGGGGAGATCATTGTATCTGTACCAAAAGATGGGTTTGGAGAAGTGCTGTTAATTAGTAACAGCGGAAAAATCTCAAAGCCTGCCGTCAGTTTCGACGAAGAGGAGATTCCATATGGAACCCGGGTGCTGGTCGTCGAAGTGAACAAAGGCGTGTTATCTGTTATACCAAATGAAGAAATCTAGGAGGGAATGCTATGCCAGGAACAACCATATTAATTATTATTGGAATTGTGCTTGTGATTCTCATTGCACTTATTGGTGTATTTGTTTCGAAATACCGGACAGCTGGTCCAGATGAAGCATTAATCGTCACAGGAAGTTACCTCGGAAGTAAAAATGTCCACGTGGATGAAGGTGGAAACAAGATTAAGATTGTAAGAGGTGGAGGTACCTTTGTACTCCCTGTTTTTCAACAAGCAGAGCCGCTCAGCTTACTATCTAGCAAGCTAGATGTTTCAACGCCTGAAGTCTATACTGAACAGGGTGTACCGGTCATGGCGGATGGAACGGCCATCATTAAAATTGGCGGATCAATTGAAGAAATCGCCACTGCGGCAGAGCAGTTTTTAGGGAAAACAAAAGAAGATCGTGAAAATGAAGCAAGAGAAGTACTAGAAGGACACCTTCGCTCCATTTTAGGGTCAATGACAGTTGAAGAGATTTATAAAAACAGAGAGAAATTTTCTCAAGAAGTACAGCGTGTCGCTTCTCAAGATCTAGCGAAAATGGGTCTTGTCATTGTATCGTTTACAATCAAAGATGTCCGTGATAAAAATGGCTATTTAGAATCACTAGGTAAACCTAGAATTGCTCAAGTGAAACGCGATGCAGATATTGCGACAGCAGAAGCAGATAAAGAAACACGTATCAAACGTGCAGAAGCAGATAAAGATGCGAAGAAATCTGAGCTTGAGCGTGCCACTGAAATCGCTGAAGCAGAAAAAATCAATGAGCTGAAAAGAGCAGAATTCAGACGTGAACAAGATACAGCAAAAGCAAGCGCTGACCAAGCGTACGATCTTGAAACAGCTCGTAATCGTCAGCACGTAACTGAACAAGAAATGCAAGTCAAAATCATTGAACGTCAGAAGCAAATTGAATTAGAAGAAAAAGAGATCCAGCGTCGTGAGCGTCAATACGATTCTGAAGTGAAAAAGAAAGCAGATGCGGACCGTTATGCTGTTGAGCAGTCGGCTGCGGCGGAAAAAGCGAAGCGTCTTGCAGAAGCAGATGCGAAGAAATACAGCATTGAAGCAATGGCAAAAGCAGAAGCAGAGAAAGTTCGGATTGATGGGCTTGCCAAAGCGGAAGCCGATCGTGCAAAAGGGGAAACAGAAGCAGAAGTCATTAGGTTGAAAGGACTTGCGGAAGCAGAAGCGAAAGAGAAAATTGCAGAAGCATTCGAACAGTATGGCCAAGCGGCGATTCTTGATATGATTGTGAAAATGCTACCTGAATATGCGAAACAAGTATCTGCTCCACTTTCTAACATTGATAAAATTACAGTTGTTGATACAGGTGGTAACGGGGAAGGCAGCGGCGCCAACAAAGTGACCGGCTATGCGACAAACCTTATGTCCAGTCTTCAAGAAAGTCTGAAAGCTTCCTCTGGAATTGATGTTAAAGAAATTATTGAGAATTTCTCTGGCAAAGGCAATGTGAAACAAAGCATCCAAGAACTGACGAATGAAATCAAACAGCCAAGAAAAAAAGAAATCGCTGATCGTCAAATAGAAGAATAAAAATCAAAAGACACCTTCTGATAGAGGGTGTCTATTTTACTTGGGGCACATGCCGGTGTCTTTTGATAGATGAAGAGAGATTCACAAGAATGCCTGCAGATATCATCATGAACACCAATGAAGATCCGCCGTAGCTAATAAAGGGAAGAGGAATGCCTGTAATGGGGAGAAGCCCAAAGACAGCTCCTAGATTAAAGGCTGCTTGAATCATAATTTGAAAAGTAAGCCCGATCGTTAATAGCTTTCCAAATGGATCTTGTAAACCTTGAACGATTCGAACGGCGCGATACATGATGAGTAGGTAGGCACCCATCACAAACAACAGCCCCATGATTCCCAGCTCTTCACTAATGATGGCCATAATAAAATCTGTATGGGCTTCAGGAAGAAATCCTAGTTTTTGTATGCTTCCGCCTAAACCATTCCCGGTCAGTCCTCCTGAATCCATGGCGAGATAGGAATGGATCAGCTGATAACCATCTCCATCTTCATACATGAAAGGATCACGAAAAGAAGTGATCCGTTTCAAACGATAAGGAGCGGTCACAGCAAAAAAAGTGATCCCTGCCGCAGCCGTCGAACCTAGTAGAATGAGGTGGCGTGTTTTAAGTCCAGCACATAATAAGACGATACCGCAGCTCAATAAAATAGAAACTGCTGTACCTAAATCTGGCTGTTTTAAAATCAATAAAAAAGCTAGACTTAAAAGAAGAAGTGGAGGTAGTACTCCTTTTTTAAAGGATGTAATGTACGCTTGTTTCCTTGCATATACATAGGCAAAATAGATGATCATCACTAATTTCACAGCCTCAGACGGCTGGATGATCAGAGAGCCCAATTGAATCCATCGCTGTGAATTGTTTTTGACAACACCGATTCCAGGAAGCAGGACAAGGAGAAGACATAACAATGACAGCATCACAAGCCACCGAATCCATTTACGGTAAGCTTGATATGGAACAAGGGCCGCAGCGATGAAAAAGAAGAACCCAATCAAAAGCCATTGCCACTGTTTCATGAAGAAGTAGCTGCCCTGTCCATATTTTATTTCGCCTAAAGGATAACTCGCACTGTACACCATCAGTAATCCGAAGAAACAAAGACAAACAATCGTCCCAGCAAGAATGTGGTCGATTTTTTTTAGGTGAGAAAGAATCAATGACATCACCTTCAATCCCAGTTACGTCCAAACATGTAGGATGAGGACCTCAGATTGACACTAAACACAAGGCCAATGGCGATCATATTGGTTAAAAGCGCACTGCCCCCATAGCTGATAAAAGGAAGGGCAAGACCAGTCACAGGCATTAGCCCTACTGTCATCCCAACGTTTTGGAAGACTTGAAAGACGATCAGCCCAACCACCCCAGCACATATATAAAGCCCATAAAGGGTATTCGCATGCATAGCCACATGAATCATTCGATAGACCATCATAAGATATAAACAGATCAATAGGGAGGCGCCGATAAAACCAAACTCCTCGCCAATGACTGCAAATATAAAATCTGTATGGGCTTCAGGGATATTTCCCCCTTGTACTTGATTTCCTTTTGTATACCCGCTTCCTGATAATTGCCCTGACCCAATGCCAAGCATTGCTTGTTTCAGTTGATACCCATATGTCGAATCAAATTCATCTGGGGAGAGCCACCCATAAATGCGATCAAGCTGATGAGGTTTAATCACTTTTGTAAAGTGCTCAAAATGTTCATTGTGCAAGTAGGTCAAAAATGCAAGAAACGCGAGAAAAGAAGCGATTAATGCAGCGATCATCTTACTTGAAATACCTGACACAAGCATCAGTGTAAAAGCGATAGACAAGATCACAAGTGCCGTCCCCAAATCTGGCTGAATTAAAATCAGGAAAAAAGGAACAGAGGTCCAGCATATGATGTTCATTGTAGGAATCATGCTTTCTTTAAACGAAAAGCGCTGATGTTTGTATCGATTTAAAATAGCCGCTAACAGAAGAATGACAAAAATTTACATAAATTCTGATGGTTGCACTTTCATGGGCCCCAAGCTGATCCATCTTTGGGAGCCATTTTGATTCGTGCCAAAAAAATGAACGAGAATGATGAGGAAGAGACCACCTGCAAATAATCGAAAAGATAACCGCTCAAGCAGTTCATAATCAAAGTAAGCAACTGCCGCCATAAGGCCAAAGCCGACGATATACCAGAAAACTTGTCTTTTGACGAAATAAAACATATCTTGCGTTTCATACTGTCCCGATCCGCTATACACAGCCAGCAGGCTGATCACAAAGAAACAAATGACAGTGAATAATAATGCGAAGTCAATGCTGTTCTGTTTTTTCATGTCTCCGTCACCTACTATGACCTATTTGTCAGCTGGTTTAATACGACCTGCACCGCTGCAGCGTCATCAATATAGCCGATCGGAAAAATATAATCTGGTATTAAATCAACGGGCATAATGAAGTAAAGTAATGCGCCTCCCATCAACATCAATTCTCGAGAAGTCCCCCGTCCGCTCATGAACGAGCAGTACATGCTTTTCAATTGATCAAGAAATGGCCCAACACCGCTTATCATATCTATCTTTTTTTCAAAATTTGCTGAGATTGTTTCTTTTCCCTCATCTGATTGACTATAGGTTTCATATTCATTTAACTTCTGTTTCAATTCATTCTCGCTGAACGTCCCGTCATAGACATCATGATCTTTCAGCGTTCGCTCAATCTCTTCTACGGCTTGAATGAACGTATTACCGTGAACTCTTTCGTTTTTAATTGAAAATCCAGCCGTGGCCAATAGATGATCTAAAGAAATGTGGAGAGCATCTGAAAGCCGCTGTAAATGGTTCAAAGTCGGTTTTCTTTTTCCGTTCATGATTCTAGACAGTGTGGCTTTATCAATTTCTGTTTGTGTACTGAGTTCTCTTAATGAAAGAGAACGTATTTGCAGTTGTTCTTTTAAAAACTGCCGAAGCTCAGTTGTTTTAAATTCCATCTCTTTCTTCCCCCTTTTCATAAAGTTCAACTCTTCAATAGAAGAAGTCGTACCCAATATATAGGGGTGTTGACGAAATGTCAACGAATATCCATTAAGGATTGAATTTTATAAAATAGCAACTTATCATATGAAACATAGACTATAAAATGGCTAAAAGGGGTGTGCAGATGAAGGTTAGACATGCAGTACATAATGATATTCCTAAAATTGCCGAAATTCATGTGAAGAGCTGGCAAACGACTTATCACGGCATTATTTTACAAGAGTATTTAGATGCTTTGAATGTAGAGGAGCGGGAAGAGAGCTGGAGAAGCAGGTCGCTTGAAGGCACGTTTGTCGCAGAGGATGCTGACGGAGTATTTGGTTTTGCTTCCTTCGGAAAACAGCGTGATGAGAGATATTCAATATATGATGGTGAGCTTTATGCCATCTATTTGTTGCAGAGAAAACAGAAATCAGGAGCGGGTATGGCTTTGATTGCAAAAGGTGTGGATTATTTAATAGAGAAAGGCTATCAGAATATGCTGCTCTGGGTATTTGAGCAAAACTCAGCGAAGCAATTTTATCAAAAACTTCAACCTAGTTTTGCCGTCACCAGCCAGTTTGAGCTGGCTGGTGAGAACCATGAAGAAATAGGGTATGGATGGGAACTGTCTGTCCTAAGTGATCATGTTCAACAGATTATATCGTCAGCTTCCAGTAATAATGAGAGAAAAAAGTAAAAAGGGTGGCGAGTAAAATATAAGATATAAAAGGAGAAGCCTCTACTTTTCCTTTCACACCTGCTATTTTTAATGCCTCATAGAAACTTGCCAAAAAGTAGGCGAGACTGAGGATGTAACAGCACAGCATAATGGAGTAAGGATTCATTGTCGTACCTCCAGCATGAAATCTTCTACTATTAATAGATTCAATAGAGCAGCAAATTATGCATAAAAAAATAACCCGCTGAAACAGCTGGGTTATTTTTGTCGAGGAAAAACCAAACGAGACGCACTAGGGATGAGTAAACAAAGAACAATACTACAAATGATAAATGAAGGAATCATATATGTGCTGTTATAAACTAATGAATACACCCAGCCTGGTGTTCCTTTTGGTGCATAATGAGAAAAGAAAACTACACCTGAAATAAAGAACGTCAGCAGTCTGAAGAAACTGGCGACAAATACAGCTAGGATAATATAGAAGAATTGTTTCTTTCGCTGTTTATCCTGAATGGCTTTTTTAATTGATCCTGAGAATAGCCCGCTTAAACAAATCACAACAGATGCGACAAAGTAATCGAGAAATCCTTGTACAGGTGTAGCAATAATAGGATTGTTCATCAGCTGCAGTCCTGCGATTAACACACCGATGATAAATCCAGCAGACACGCCCCATCTAATGGACATGAGAATGACAGGAATCATGATCAGTGCAATTGACCCGCCGTTCGGCATTCTTAAAAAGAGACCTGATAAATAATCTAAAACAAGTGCAAGAGAAGTCATGATGGCGATCTCCATCAGTCGTACTAATTGATTTGATTGCTGCATAAAAAAATCCCCTTTTCACGAATTGTGCAAGGAGAGACCATGTCAGGATGAGTATGTGATTCATAGAAAAACATATCGGCTTGAATACAATGCATGTATGCAAGTGATTCCACATTCCTACTTCAGTATTAACTGACAGGTTCAAAGGGTCAGAACAACGAATTGTTCACTCTCAGCACAAAGCTCCCCCTGCGGTTATTTAATTTCAATCTATTATAAATATACTAAAGACCTACAGGATCAACAATAGTGAATTACGGAGTTAAGCCCTTTTTGTACGAATATATAGGAAGAGATCAAGAAAAATAAATTATTTAGAAAAAGTACTTGTTTCTTCTTTTAAAAGGTGTTATATTTGTATTCGCCGCTGAAACAGCGCGGTTGAGAAATAACATTCAAGAAAAAAGTTGTTGACTTCATCTTGATAGAATGTTATATTAATAAAGTCGCCTCTGAGCGAAAATGAAGATGATCTTTGAAAACTAAACAAGACAAAACGTACCTGTTAATTCGAGTTTTTATAAAAAAATCCTATGATACATCATAGGTAGTCAGTCAAACTGGCGAGGCAGGAAATGATCACATGCTAAGTTCGCTACATCGTGTAGCAACGCATGTGTGATATGCATCCTGCATACCTCGGAGAGTTTGATCCTGGCTCAGGACGAACGCTGGCGGCGTGCCTAATACATGCAAGTCGAGCGGACAGAAGGGAGCTTGCTCCCGGATGTTAGCGGCGGACGGGTGAGTAACACGTGGGTAACCTGCCTGTAAGACTGGGATAACTCCGGGAAACCGGAGCTAATACCGGATAGTTCCTTGAACCGCATGGTTCAAGGATGAAAGACGGTTTCGGCTGTCACTTACAGATGGACCCGCGGCGCATTAGCTAGTTGGTGAGGTAACGGCTCACCAAGGCGACGATGCGTAGCCGACCTGAGAGGGTGATCGGCCACACTGGGACTGAGACACGGCCCAGACTCCTACGGGAGGCAGCAGTAGGGAATCTTCCGCAATGGACGAAAGTCTGACGGAGCAACGCCGCGTGAGTGATGAAGGTTTTCGGATCGTAAAGCTCTGTTGTTAGGGAAGAACAAGTGCAAGAGTAACTGCTTGCACCTTGACGGTACCTAACCAGAAAGCCACGGCTAACTACGTGCCAGCAGCCGCGGTAATACGTAGGTGGCAAGCGTTGTCCGGAATTATTGGGCGTAAAGGGCTCGCAGGCGGTTTCTTAAGTCTGATGTGAAAGCCCCCGGCTCAACCGGGGAGGGTCATTGGAAACTGGGAAACTTGAGTGCAGAAGAGGAGAGTGGAATTCCACGTGTAGCGGTGAAATGCGTAGAGATGTGGAGGAACACCAGTGGCGAAGGCGACTCTCTGGTCTGTAACTGACGCTGAGGAGCGAAAGCGTGGGGAGCGAACAGGATTAGATACCCTGGTAGTCCACGCCGTAAACGATGAGTGCTAAGTGTTAGGGGGTTTCCGCCCCTTAGTGCTGCAGCTAACGCATTAAGCACTCCGCCTGGGGAGTACGGTCGCAAGACTGAAACTCAAAGGAATTGACGGGGGCCCGCACAAGCGGTGGAGCATGTGGTTTAATTCGAAGCAACGCGAAGAACCTTACCAGGTCTTGACATCCTCTGACAACCCTAGAGATAGGGCTTTCCCTTCGGGGACAGAGTGACAGGTGGTGCATGGTTGTCGTCAGCTCGTGTCGTGAGATGTTGGGTTAAGTCCCGCAACGAGCGCAACCCTTGATCTTAGTTGCCAGCATTTAGTTGGGCACTCTAAGGTGACTGCCGGTGACAAACCGGAGGAAGGTGGGGATGACGTCAAATCATCATGCCCCTTATGACCTGGGCTACACACGTGCTACAATGGACAGAACAAAGGGCTGCGAGACCGCAAGGTTTAGCCAATCCCACAAATCTGTTCTCAGTTCGGATCGCAGTCTGCAACTCGACTGCGTGAAGCTGGAATCGCTAGTAATCGCGGATCAGCATGCCGCGGTGAATACGTTCCCGGGCCTTGTACACACCGCCCGTCACACCACGAGAGTTTGCAACACCCGAAGTCGGTGAGGTAACCTTTATGGAGCCAGCCGCCGAAGGTGGGGCAGATGATTGGGGTGAAGTCGTAACAAGGTAGCCGTATCGGAAGGTGCGGCTGGATCACCTCCTTTCTAAGGATATATGGAGCAGCGTACGTTTTTCGTCTTGTTTAGTTTTGAAGGATCATTCCTTCAAACATGTCTCTAGCGAGACAGGATTGTTCTTTGAAAACTAGATAACAATAAGTAATACATTCACATTGAATGCAATGCAAAGTTCATCACACATAGTGATTCTTTCTAAAGTAAGAAATGGTTAAGTTAGAAAGGGCGCACGGTGGATGCCTTGGCACTAGGAGCCGATGAAGGACGGGACGAACACCGATATGCTTCGGGGAGCTGTAAGCAAGCTTTGATCCGGAGATTTCCGAATGGGGAAACCCACTGCTCGTAATGGAGTAGTATCCATACTTGAATACATAGAGTATGAGAAGGCATACCCGGGGAACTGAAACATCTAAGTACCCGGAGGAAGAGAAAGCAAATGCGATTCCCTGAGTAGCGGCGAGCGAAACGGGAACAGCCCAAACCAAGAGGCTTGCCTCTTGGGGTTGTAGGACACTCTATACGGAGTTACAAAGGAACGATATAAGCGAAGAGGTCTGGAAAGGCCCGCCAAAGAAGGTAACAGCCCTGTAACTGAAATGTTGTTCTCTCCAGAGTGGATCCTGAGTACGGCGGAACACGTGAAATTCCGTCGGAATCCGGGAGGACCATCTCCCAAGGCTAAATACTCCCTAGTGACCGATAGTGAACCAGTACCGTGAGGGAAAGGTGAAAAGCACCCCGGAAGGGGAGTGAAATAGATCCTGAAACCGTGTGCCTACAAGTAGTCAGAGCCCGTTAACGGGTGATGGCGTGCCTTTTGTAGAATGAACCGGCGAGTTACGATCCCGTGCAAGGTTAAGCAGAAGATGCGGAGCCGCAGCGAAAGCGAGTCTGAATAGGGCGCATGAGTACGTGGTCGTAGACCCGAAACCAGGTGATCTACCCATGTCCAGGGTGAAGTTCAGGTAACACTGAATGGAGGCCCGAACCCACGCACGTTGAAAAGTGCGGGGATGAGGTGTGGGTAGGGGTGAAATGCCAATCGAACCTGGAGATAGCTGGTTCTCTCCGAAATAGCTTTAGGGCTAGCCTCAAGGTAAGAGTCTCGGAGGTAGAGCACTGATTGGACTAGGGGCCCCTACCGGGTTACCGAATTCAGTCAAACTCCGAATGCCGATGACTTATCCTTGGGAGTCAGACTGCGAGTGATAAGATCCGTAGTCGAAAGGGAAACAGCCCAGACCGCCAGCTAAGGTCCCAAAGTATACGTTAAGTGGAAAAGGATGTGGAGTTGCTTAGACAACCAGGATGTTGGCTTAGAAGCAGCCACCATTTAAAGAGTGCGTAATAGCTCACTGGTCGAGTGACTCTGCGCCGAAAATGTACCGGGGCTAAACGTATCACCGAAGCTGCGGACTGTTCTTACGAACAGTGGTAGGAGAGCGTTCTAAGTGCAGTGAAGTCAGACCGGAAGGACTGGTGGAGCGCTTAGAAGTGAGAATGCCGGTATGAGTAGCGAAAGACGGGTGAGAATCCCGTCCACCGAATGCCTAAGGTTTCCTGAGGAAGGCTCGTCCGCTCAGGGTTAGTCGGGACCTAAGCCGAGGCCGAAAGGCGTAGGCGATGGACAACAGGTTGATATTCCTGTACCACCTCCTCACCATTTGAGCAATGGGGGGACGCAGGAGGATAGGGTAAGCGCGGTATTGGATATCCGCGTCCAAGCAGTTAGGCTGGGAAATAGGCAAATCCGTTTCCCGTGAAGGCTGAGCTGTGATGGCGAGCGAAATTTAGTAGCGAAGTTCCTGATTCCACACTGCCAAGAAAAGCCTCTAGCGAGGTGAGAGGTGCCCGTACCGCAAACCGACACAGGTAGGCGAGGAGAGAATCCTAAGGTGATCGAGAGAACTCTCGTTAAGGAACTCGGCAAAATGACCCCGTAACTTCGGGAGAAGGGGTGCTTCTTAGGGTGTTAAAGCCCCGAGAAGCCGCAGTGAATAGGCCCAGGCGACTGTTTAGCAAAAACACAGGTCTCTGCGAAGCCGTAAGGCGAAGTATAGGGGCTGACGCCTGCCCGGTGCTGGAAGGTTAAGAGGAGCGCTTAGCGTAAGCGAAGGTGCGAATTGAAGCCCCAGTAAACGGCGGCCGTAACTATAACGGTCCTAAGGTAGCGAAATTCCTTGTCGGGTAAGTTCCGACCCGCACGAAAGGCGCAACGATCTGGGCACTGTCTCAACGAGAGACTCGGTGAAATTATAGTACCTGTGAAGATGCAGGTTACCCGCGACAGGACGGAAAGACCCCGTGGAGCTTTACTGCAGCCTGATATTGAATGTTGGTACAGCTTGTACAGGATAGGTAGGAGCCTTGGAAACCGGAGCGCTAGCTTCGGTGGAGGCATCGGTGGGATACTACCCTGGCTGTATTGACCTTCTAACCCGCTGCCCTTATCGGGCAGGGAGACAGTGTCAGGTGGGCAGTTTGACTGGGGCGGTCGCCTCCTAAAATGTAACGGAGGCGCCCAAAGGTTCCCTCAGAATGGTTGGAAATCATTCGCAGAGTGTAAAGGCACAAGGGAGCTTGACTGCGAGACCTACAAGTCGAGCAGGGACGAAAGTCGGGCTTAGTGATCCGGTGGTTCCGCATGGAAGGGCCATCGCTCAACGGATAAAAGCTACCCCGGGGATAACAGGCTTATCTCCCCCAAGAGTCCACATCGACGGGGAGGTTTGGCACCTCGATGTCGGCTCATCGCATCCTGGGGCTGTAGTCGGTCCCAAGGGTTGGGCTGTTCGCCCATTAAAGCGGTACGCGAGCTGGGTTCAGAACGTCGTGAGACAGTTCGGTCCCTATCCGTCGCGGGCGCAGGAAATTTGAGAGGAGCTGTCCTTAGTACGAGAGGACCGGGATGGACGCACCGCTGGTGTACCAGTTGTTCTGCCAAGGGCATCGCTGGGTAGCTATGTGCGGACGGGATAAGTGCTGAAAGCATCTAAGCATGAAGCCCCCCTCAAGATGAGATTTCCCATTCCGCAAGGAAGTAAGATCCCTGAAAGATGATCAGGTTGATAGGTCTGAGGTGGAAGCGTGGTGACACGTGGAGCTGACAGATACTAATAGATCGAGGACTTAACCTATATTCTAATGTGAAAAATGAACATTGTTATCTAGTTTTGAGAGAACATTCTCTCCATCAGGTTTGGTGGCGATAGCGAAGAGGTCACACCCGTTCCCATACCGAACACGGAAGTTAAGCTCTTCAGCGCCGATGGTAGTTGGGGGTTTCCCCCTGTGAGAGTAGGACGCCGCCAAGCTTTTCAAAGGATCAGTTCCAGTCGGAACTGGTCTTTTTTGTGTTTTTTGAAAGAAGATGAACCTAATTGATATGTTGTATGAACCAGATTGATTTAATTGGCGACAAGTGTGCAGGATGCTCTCAAACAACGAGAAAGTCTGTGAAGCATGTTCACTTTTTTAAATGTAGAGAAAAATAATAGAGAGAAAGAATAGCAGGTGTATAGTCAAAACATTCATTGCGTTTAACAGTTAAAATGAAGAAATATCTATATCATTAAAGCATAAAAATTGAAAGTCTGCTGATATTTTTAAAGGATTTACTCGTTTTTAAAGAGAATATAGAGAAGAGAAATACAGCTGTTAATCGCTGAATTGAAGCTGTTTTGACTGGTAACATCAACATCATCTGTTAAAAGAAATACGTCATGAAAAATGAAATAAAATTTTTTTAATATAGCCTTTACAAATGAGTGAAACCTGTATATAATAATCTTTGTCGGATCGAGAGATTCCTACATAGTGGAGGATTAGCTCAGCTGGGAGAGCATCTGCCTTACAAGCAGAGGGTCGGCGGTTCGAGCCCGTCATCCTCCACCATATTTATTCTTACATAATGTTAGGATAGATAAAGCCGGTGTAGCTCAACTGGTAGAGCAACTGACTTGTAATCAGTAGGTTGGGGGTTCAAGTCCTCTTGCCGGCACCACTTTCATATGGTAAGATAGACAAGTCGCTTTAAAAGCGAGCCATTAGCTCAGTTGGTAGAGCATCTGACTTTTAATCAGAGGGTCGAAGGTTCGAGTCCTTCATGGCTCACCATTTTCATGCGGGTGTGGCGGAATTGGCAGACGCGCTAGACTTAGGATCTAGTGTCTTTATGACGTGGGGGTTCAAGTCCCTTCACCCGCATTGCCAAACAACATAAAGAAATCCTGTAATGCGGAAGTAGTTCAGTGGTAGAACACCACCTTGCCAAGGTGGGGGTCGCGGGTTCGAATCCCGTCTTCCGCTTATACCATCCACGCCGGGGTGGTGGAATTGGCAGACACACAGGACTTAAAATCCTGCGGTAGGTGACTACCGTGCCGGTTCAAGTCCGGCCCTCGGCATTATAAAATAAGCGCCCGTAGCTCAATTGGATAGAGCGTTTGACTACGGATCAAAAGGTTAGGGGTTCGACTCCTCTCGGGCGCGCCATTAAGATCGGGAAGTAGCTCAGCTTGGTAGAGCACTTGGTTTGGGACCAAGGGGTCGCAGGTTCGAATCCTGTCTTCCCGACCATCTTTTATGGGGCCTTAGCTCAGCTGGGAGAGCGCCTGCCTTGCACGCAGGAGGTCAGCGGTTCGATCCCGCTAGGCTCCACTTTTTAAAAGATTATTTTATATCATGGCGGTGTAGCTCAGCTGGCTAGAGCGTACGGTTCATACCCGTGAGGTCGGGGGTTCGATCCCCTCCGCCGCTATAAAGGACCTTTAGCTCAGTTGGTTAGAGCAGACGGCTCATAACCGTCCGGTCGTAGGTTCGAGTCCTACAAGGTCCACCATCTATACGGAGGAATACCCAAGTCCGGCTGAAGGGATCGGTCTTGAAAACCGACAGGGGTGTCAAAGCCCGCGGGGGTTCGAATCCCTCTTCCTCCGCCATATTTTTAAAAAATGATATCATCGCGGGGTGGAGCAGTTCGGTAGCTCGTCGGGCTCATAACCCGAAGGTCGCAGGTTCAAATCCTGCCCCCGCAACCAAATTTTTTCTCTAATGGTCCGGTAGTTCAGTTGGTTAGAATGCCTGCCTGTCACGCAGGAGGTCGCGGGTTCGAGTCCCGTCCGGACCGCCACTTTCAAATGAATACTTGGCTCGGTAGCTCAGTTGGTAGAGCAACGGACTGAAAATCCGTGTGTCGGCGGTTCGATTCCGTCCCGAGCCACTTTTATAAATAAATATCAGTATGGCGGTTGTGGCGAAGTGGTTAACGCACCAGATTGTGGCTCTGGCACTCGTGGGTTCGATTCCCATCAATCGCCCCATACATATTTTTGCGGGTGTAGTTTAGTGGTAAAACCTCAGCCTTCCAAGCTGATGTCGTGGGTTCGATTCCCATCACCCGCTCCATTTGCATATCGTTCATGGGCCTGTAGCTCAGCTGGTTAGAGCGCACGCCTGATAAGCGTGAGGTCGGTGGTTCGAGTCCACTCAGGCCCACCATGACTTTCCGCAGTAGCTCAGTGGTAGAGCTATCGGCTGTTAACCGATCGGTCGTAGGTTCGAATCCTACCTGCGGAGCCAAATGGAGAAGTACTCAAGTGGCTGAAGAGGCGCCCCTGCTAAGGGTGTAGGTCGCGCAAGCGGCGCGAGGGTTCAAATCCCTCCTTCTCCGCCATTTTTCTGGCCCGTTGGTCAAGCGGTTAAGACACCGCCCTTTCACGGCGGTAACACGGGTTCGAATCCCGTACGGGTCATTTTTTAAAGAGGTCTAATAAAGACCTCTTTTTTATTTTCCACAAAACGAAAGACCGCCATCATAGCGGTCTTTTTTACATATTCATGGAATAGATCGTATAAGACAAGTATGTCGCAAAGAATCCCCATAAAACATAAGGAATTAATAAAATTGGGACAACTTTGCTTAGTTTACGTGAGACGATGACAAGTGCGAGTGCTGTCAGTGCTACAAGCAGGCAGTCGATCGTAGCTGCAAATAGATCTTTTTGTGTAAATTGAAAAAAGCTAAAGGCTTGATTGAATACATAATTTAAAAGAAACAGAATCCAAAATGGTAATGTGATTTTTTGAAAACCATACTTTGCATAAATGATGGCGGCAGATAACGAAATGAGGGCGAATAAGACAGCCCAGACCGTACCGATGACACCACCACTAGGTGTCCATTCAGGTTTATTTAGTGCGTCATACCATTCTCTGTCGATAGGGAACAGGAACCCTGCAATAGAAAATAATGCGTATGTAATAAAGAAGACGATAACCGCCCAAATGATACTTTTTTTAGCCATCCAGAAATCTCCTCCCAATCAAATTCACTCTTCAACTTATTTCCCAATTATTACATGATATAAACATCAAGCCCCCAATATGTGGGGACTAATCATTTTTTTTAGTATAAGGATCTTCTTCGTAAGGCTTCAAGTCACCAAACACCGTCATGACGCCTTCTTCATCTAATGCTTCTTCATAAGCTTCGTGTGCTTTATTTGGATAGACCTTGCTTGCTTTTCCTTCAATATCAGCAGCTGCAAACCCTTCGTAGTCTTCCACATAATCTTCATCTTCTGATTGTGTATACACATCATCGTATGTCAATGGAGGAAATTCCATATCGGACGGGGTATCAGAGTTCCCATAGCGTTCTAAGTCTTGGTAGGCATCTTCTCCATCATATGCAGCACTTTCTTCATTTTCAAATTTCCCTGATGGTGGACTTAATAAATCTTCTTCAATGGGACGGTTTTGTGAAACGGTCTGTTCTTTTGAATGCTCTGTGCATGTGACGGCGGTGGGAAGGGCTTCTAAGCGTTCTTTAGGAATAGGGGCTTTACACACTTTACACAAACCATAAGAGCCGTCTGCCACTGCTTGGAGTGCTTCATTGATATCGGAAAGATGCTCATGTTCCAAACTGTTTAAGGCAATGTCTTTTCCGCGTTCGAATAGTTCTGTCCCTTGGTCGCCAGGGTGGTTATCATAGGCTGACAGTTCACCCACTGAATCATAAGGAAATGATACTTTCTGTTCATCATCATGGCTTTTGGCTTCAATTTCTTGTTTTTCATCGAGAAGTCGCTGCTTCAACTGATGTAATTCGTTTTTAGACAACAAAGCGATCACCCTTTCATATCAAACATATTGTTAGTATGAGCAAATTTTTATGTAAGACTTGTGCCAATTTGAAGCAATTCTTCAATAAAAAACGCCTGCGGCTGCAGGCGTTTCGTGTTATGCGAGATAATATTGTAAGATCAATGCGATCGTTAACAGGAAACCAAAAAACGTATTGGTTTGTGCTGTCGACTTCATGGCATTCATTAATTCAATTGGTTTTTCTTTTTGCTTAAATTCTTTAATGGCTGTATAAGCTTTTGGCACACTGAGTAAGACAAGAAGACTCCAAAGACCCACGATATCCATAAAGATATAAACAAAAATGAGTACATATGAGATCACAAACATGGAAAGTAGGATGTTGACTGCCGCTTTACGTCCAGCTAGGATAGCAAGTGTCTTTCGTCCATTCTCTTTATCACCGTCTAAATCACGGATATTGTTCGACAGTAAGATGGCACCAACTAAAATAGAGATGGGTATTGAAATGAGCACAGATTTTGATGTCAATGTTCCTGTTTGGATATAGAAACTAATTAAAATGATGCCTAGTCCCATAAAAGCACCTGATACAAGTTCTCCAAATGGTGTATAAGCAATTGGTACAGGGCCACCGGTATAAAAATAGCCTGCTGCCATACAAATTAGTCCTATGAGTGCAATCCACCAGCTAGACATCATGCAAATATAGATCCCAAGTAATAAAGAAAGCGCGAATAAGGCATAAGCGAGGCCTAAAACTGTTTTTGGTTTTACACCGTTTCTCACGATCGCTCCGCCGATACCGACAGATTTCTCATTGTCCAATCCGCGGACATAATCAAAGTACTCATTAAACATGTTCGTTGCAATTTGGATAAACATCGATGCAAATAGCATAGCTAAAAATAGCCCAACATGTATTTGACCACTAGGAAGTGCTAGGACAGTTCCTAAAGTAACGGGAATAAATGCCGCTGTTAATGTATGCGGTCGTAGTAAATTCCACCAAATCCGCCAGTTTTTATCAGGCTTAATTGGTGAAAGCTGATCTGATATCGATTGATGCTGCATAAAATATACTCCTTTAAATAAAAAAATACGTACACGTCCAAATTCCAGTTTAGCAAAGTTCAAAAAGGTGTCAATATATTGATGCGATGAAACAAGAAAAAGATGTTTGCTAATCGTTCCCATCTAGAGAGAAAGCTTGATCTTCGAACAGGTCTTACCATTTTTTAAGGATGTTCTCATTTCAATAAGCGGGAGCGAAAAAATCTTGAAAGCGTGATATAATAAGGATTCGAGGTTTTAAAAGCTGTTTTCTTTACTAAGTTCATCTGTTAAGGTTTATAATAGAAAAGCAGGTCATTCGACATACTCGAATGTTCATGTATTTTTTTACATGATGGTTTTATTTTTATATGTTATTTCATGGATTTTGGAGGAATGTATCATGGTGACAACAGTGCAAAGTACTTTCCGGCAGGAAGCGCTTGCGACATTAGAAGAAGCGAATAACGTCAACCATGCTGTTTTGATAAGCTACTCCAGAAGAGTTGACGATCTGGATCCTCTTGCCTTTTTCCAAAGCGGCGAAGCGGATTTTTTAGGCGAGCGGTTTTTTTGGTCTGATCCAGAAAGCCAAATGATATTTTCTGGACTTGGCAGAGCGGCCGTGATTAAATCATCAGAGCAAGGCAAAGAACGATTCAATATCGTCCATCAAGAATGGGAGCAGCTGAAACAGCATATGTTCCATTTTCATGATGAGAAGGAGTTAAAGCAAGCGGCAGTTGGTCCGCTTTTATTTGGAGGATTTTCATTTGATCCATATGAAGAGAAGGCGCGTCACTGGGAAGCATTTGGCGAGGCTCATTTTTTTGTGCCATCGATGATGCTGACTGTTTCAAAAGAAGGCACGTTTCTAACGATCAATGAATGGAACGAGGTGGACGGGAATGTTCATCAGCTCATTCAAGAGTTAGAACAGAAAGCTTCTAATTTTGATGCATTGCCTGTCAGAAATCATGGACAAGCTGAGCTTGTTCATATGGAAGAGTTAGATGTCCAGGAATGGATGAAAGCAATCCATGAAGCGACAGAACACATTCGTGTGAACGAATATGAAAAGGTTGTTTTAGCAAGAGAAGTCTTGCTTCACTATAAAAATCAAATTGAACTCGCTCCACTATTAGCAGAATTACTAAAACATCAAACAACGAGTTATGTATTTGCTATAGAGCAGGGAAGACAAGCGTTTGTCGGGGCGACTCCTGAACGTTTAGTGAAAAAAAGCGGTGGTGAAGTCTTTTCATCTTGTTTGGCAGGTTCTATTGTACGTGGTCAAGATGAAGTAGAAGATCAGGCACTAGGTGAGGAACTGCTTCATGATGAGAAAAATTTGATTGAACATCAAATTGTCGTGAATATGATTGAGCAGGCATTTGAAGCAAACTGCCATCATGTGCATAAGCCAAATCAACCAAGTCTTTATAAAACGAAAAACATTCAGCATTTATTTACACCCATTGTGGGAGAAATCAAAAGCAGCTGTTCACTCTTTTCATTAATTGAACAGCTTCATCCAACACCAGCGCTTGGAGGATATCCTAAGGAAAAAGCGGTAGAGGTGATTCGTGAAATCGAACCGTTGAAACGCGGTTGGTATGCGGCGCCAGTGGGATGGATTGATTCTAAGGACAATGGAGAATTTGCTGTCGCCATTCGATCAGGTCTTATTGAGGAAGACCAAGTTCGTTTGTTTGCTGGATGTGGAATTGTAGAGGATTCCCTTGCAAAACAAGAGTATGAAGAAACGCAAGTGAAATTAAGACCAATGCTGTCTGCTCTTGGAGGTCGTCCTATTGAATAATCAAATCATGACAAGATATATTGGCAGATTAATGGATGAATTTGTGCAAAGTGGTGTGAAGGAGGCAGTTGTTTGTCCTGGCTCCCGTTCAACACCGCTTGCGATGCTCGCTCTTGCTCATCAAGAAATCAATGTCCATGTGTTAGTGGATGAACGGTCTGCTGCTTTTTATGCACTGGGTCTTGCGAAAGCGAGCCAAACACCAGTGCTACTCATTTGTACATCAGGTACGGCAGCAGCTAACTTTTACCCAGCTGTTGTCGAGGCACATTATTCCCGGGTACCACTGATTGTTTTAACTGCTGATCGGCCGCACGAATTGAGGGAGGTTGGGGCACCTCAAGCGATTGATCAGCAATTCTTATTCGGTAAGTTTGTTAAATGGTTCACAGACTTAGCCTTGCCAGAAGAAAGCCAAACGATGCTGCGGTATGTCCAAACTGCTGCTGCTAGGGCAAGTCATGTGTCAACGCAGGAGCCAAAGGGACCAGTTCAGGTGAATGTGCCGCTGAGAGAACCATTGCTACCTGACTTGTCTATCGATCCTTTTGATAGAGAAGAAGGAGCTGCGAACAAAGTTTTAGCAGCAGGTCAAGCTCGTCCGGATGATCGGGTTATGTCAGAATTAGTGTCTATCATGAACAAAGCGGCAAAAGGAATCATTGTTGCTGGTGAACTTCACTCGGCGGAAGAGCAGGCGTCAGTGTTACGTCTTGCAAAAGCTTTGCATCTGCCAATTTTAGCTGACCCGCTTTCTCTTTTGCGAAATGGACATGAAAGTGAAGAATACATCATAGATGCGTACGATTCTTTGTTAAAAGATGAGGCATTGCAGCAGCATCTCTTGCCTGAAATGGTCATTCGTTTTGGACCGATGCCTGTGTCTAAGCCTTTATTTAAGTGGCTGGAAAAGCATGCGGAAGTGAAGCAGATTGTCGTCGATGCTGCGGGTGGTTATCGAGATCCTGGTTTAAGCGCATCATACATGATTGAAAGTCATGCAGCCTCTTTTGTAGAAGAAGTCTTGATTAGAGCGGAAAAGCGTCAGGATACATCTAATTTACGACGCTGGCAGAGTGTCAATTCTTCTTTTAGAATGCATGTAAATCAATACAATGATGAGGACCTGACATTTGAGGGAAATGTGTATCGTCAGCTGCAGCACCTTTTGCCAAAAGAGAGTGTGCTCTTTATCGGAAATAGTATGCCTATTCGAGATGTCGATACCTTTTTTGAAACGCAGTCAAAACCGTTTCGGATGATGGCGAATCGCGGAGCAAATGGCATTGATGGTGTTGTGTCCACAGCTCTTGGAACATATGCAGCCTTGAAACAACCCATCACTTTAGTCATCGGCGATTTGTCTTTTTACCATGATATGAACGGTCTTCTTGCAGCTAAGCTAATGGACATTCCGCTCACGGTTGTGTTGTTAAACAATGATGGAGGAGGAATCTTTTCTTTCCTTCCGCAGGCATCCGATGAACCGTATTATGAAAAGCTCTTTGGTACGCCGACTGGGTTGAATTTTGAGTATGCATCAAAGCTATATGGGGGAACCTATTCGAAGCCGACAACGAAAGAAGAGTTAAAAGATGTGTACTTGGCGCATATCCAAGAACCAGGGCTTCATTTAATTGAGATTGAAACTGACCGGCATTCTCGCGTGGGCAAACATCGCCAAATGATGGACGAGATATTGAGGGAAGTGAAAAAAGAATGCCTTCACTCATAATACGAATGCACGATGGTGTGGCGTATGAGGTGATAGACCATAACCCATCTGCTGAAAATGCCACGTTATGTTTACATGGCTTTACAGGGAGTGCAGCTTCTTGGGCTTTTTTGAATACTTATACAGAAAAACATACAAGATTGATTCAGGTCAGCTTGCTTGGACATGGCCGCACAGACTCACCAAAGAGTATAAGAAGATATGCAATGTCCCAGCAGCTGGCAGATCTTGTTGAGATTTTAGATCAATTAAAGCTTCACAAAGTGAATATTCTCGGATATTCTATGGGAGGGCGTATTGCTTTATCATTTGCCTCCCGTTATCCAGAACGTGTAAACAAGTTGATTCTTGAGAGTACATCTCCAGGGCTGAACTCTTTTAAAGAGCGGATGGCGAGGCTGAATCATGATCATCAGCTAGCTCAAAAGATCAGACATGAAGGATTAGCGCAGTTTGTGGATTTTTGGGAGAACATTCCGCTGTTTGCTTCGCAGAAATCCTTGCCAGCGGACAGGCTAACGCAACTGAGAGAGGGAAGGCTAAAAGCCGATCCTAACGGGCTGGCTCGCAGCTTAGAAGGTATAGGAACGGGCTCACAGCCGTCTATGTGGGAAGCATTAAAGCAGATAAAACAGCCTGTTTTACTCATTTGCGGAACACTTGATAAAAAGTTCTGTCACATCGCCAAACGTATGCAGCAGGCGCTTGAATACAGTCAATTCACAGTAGCAGAGCATGCTGGGCATACAGTTCATGTGGAACAACCACATTTTTTTGGTAAAATAGTAAGTGAGTTTATTTTATCGCAAGATTAGAGGAGGAAATATTGATGGCTATTGAATGGCAAACTGAGCGTCAGTATGACGAAATTTTATATGAAACATATAATGGGATTGCAAAAATCACCATTAACCGTCCGCATGTACATAATGCATTTACGCCAAAGACTGTAAGTGAATTAATTGATGCATTCTCACGTGCTCGCGACAATTCAGATGTTGGTGTCATTGTCCTTGCAGGTGCTGGAGGAAAAGCATTCTGTTCAGGTGGAGACCAAAAAGTACGCGGTCATGGCGGCTATGTAGGAGACGATCAAATTCCGCGTCTAAACGTCCTAGACTTACAGCGTTTAATTCGTGTCATTCCAAAACCAGTTATTGCGATGGTTGCGGGCTATGCGATTGGCGGCGGGCATGTGCTTCATGTCGTGTGTGACCTTACCATTGCAGCAGACAATGCGATTTTTGGACAAACAGGACCAAAAGTGGGCAGCTTTGATGCTGGTTATGGATCTGGCTATCTTGCACGTATTGTGGGCCATAAGAAAGCAAGAGAGATCTGGTACTTATGTCGTCAATACAATGCACAAGAAGCGCTTGATATGGGACTTGTCAACACAGTTGTACCATTAGAGCAGCTGGAAGAAGAAACAGTGAAGTGGTGTGAGGACATGCTAGAAAAGAGCCCGACCGCTTTACGATTCTTGAAAGCTGCATTTAATGCTGACACAGATGGATTAGCTGGTATTCAGCAATTTGCAGGAGATGCGACCCTTCTTTATTACACAACAGATGAAGCAAAAGAAGGACGCGATTCCTTTAAGGAAAAACGGAAGCCAGACTTCGGTCAGTTCCCTCGTTTCCCTTGATTCAATGATATTGATGAAAACAGCTTAGTGCATCAGACTGAGCTGTTTTCTTTTATGAAAAGGAGGTGTCATGATGAAGCAACCCAATTGGCTGCTGCACCGTGCGTATTTAACGCCAGACCGGGTCGCACTCATTTATCAAGACAAAGAGTGGACATTTCGTGATTTAGCGAATGATGTAGACCAACTTGCGAATCGACTGACACGTGTCTCTTTTAAAAAAGGGGATACGGTTGCGATTTTAATGAACAACCATCCTCATATGGTCATGCTTGTTCACGCTTGTTTTTTATTAGGCTTCAAGATTGTGTTATTGAACAATAAGTTAACAAAAGCAGAGAGACGTTTTCAGTTGGAAGATGCGAAAGTCATGGCTTTATTAACAGAGCCTGCATATGCAAATGAGCATCATGGTGATTTACCTGTTTATACAATAGAGACTTTACCTGATGCAGATCATGATATGGAAAAGAAGGTCGTACATGATATTGATTTAAATGAGACGGCGACGATTATGTATACATCTGGAACGACAGGACGCCCTAAAGGGGTGGAGCAAACGTTTGGCAATCATTTTCATAGTGCTGTTTCCTCGGCATTGAATTTAGGGATCAGGGAGGACGACCGCTGGCTCATTGCCTTGCCTCTTTTTCATATAAGCGGTTTATCCGCTATATTTAAATCTGTCATATACGGTATGACTGTCGTGCTTCATCAAAAGTTTGATGTCGATGAAGTCAAGAATGCTATTGAACAGCATCGAGTGACGATGTTGTCAGTTGTTCAAACCATGCTGTCCCGTTTATTAAGTGGACTTGAAGAATGTCCGTCTTCTTTGCGCTGCCTGCTGTTAGGCGGAGGCCCTGCACCTTATGCGATGCTTCAAGAGAGTAAGGAGAAAGGATTTCCTGTGTTTCAATCGTACGGTATGACGGAGACCTGCTCGCAAATTGTGACACTTGCGCCAGAATTTAGTGTGGAAAAGCTTGGATCAGCGGGAAAACCCCTTTTTGGGTGTGAATTAAAGATTCAAGATGAGGACCGTCCGTGTCGTCCTTTTGAGCATGGTGAAATCATGGTAAAAGGTGCAAATGTCATGAAAGGCTACCTTCATCGTCAAGAGGCAACAGCTGCTGCATTTGAGCAGGGCTGGCTGAAAACGGGTGATATTGGCTATGTAGATGAGGACGGATTCTTATTTGTGCTTGATCGGCGGTCAGACTTAATTATTTCTGGCGGAGAAAATATTTATCCAGCAGAAATTGAAGCAGTTCTTTTAACACATCCAAATGTAAAGGAAGCTGGAGTGACGGGTATGTATGATAAAAAATGGGGAGAGGTACCTGCTGCCTTCCTTGTGACAGATGAGCAGATTCCGGAGAATGAGCTCTATGCTTTATGTCAGTCGCAATTAGCCAAGTATAAATGGCCCGCCGCTTTTCACTTTGTGGATGAGCTGCCAAGGAATGCGTCGAATAAATTGCAGAGGCACAGACTCAAATCAAAGGGGTTTTTAGATGATTCAAATTGAACGTGTGATCTTATATCATGTCACGATGAAACTCAAACAGCCATTTACAACGAGCCTTGGGACCATTTCAGAGCGTGAGTTTATTATTGTCGAGGTCAAAGATCAAACAGGATTAACTGGATGGGGAGAGGTATCTGCCTTCTCTTCTCCGTGGTATACAGAAGAAACCATCGAGACCTGCTATCACATGCTCAGGGCTTTCTTTATCCCGAACGTGCTGACCCGATCTTTTACACATCCTTCGGACATACCAGACAGCTTGTACCATTTTAAAGGCAATAGAATGGCCAAAGCGGGAATTGAGGCAGCTGTGTGGGATATTTATGCGAAGCGAGAAAATAAGTCCTTACGTGACGTCTTAGGCGGTACTAGAGATAGAATTCCATCTGGTGTCGTTGCGGGGTTAGGACCAATAGATGATATGATTCAGCAAATCGAGCAGTTTGTTGATCAAGGCTATCAGCGTGTGAAAGTGAAGATTAAGCCGGGACAAGATATTGGACTTCTACAAAAGATAAGGGAGTCTTTCCCTCACCTCCCGTTAATGGCGGATGCAAACTCTGCTTATGAATTAAAGGATATTAGCAAACTGAAGCAGCTCGACGATATTCGTTTATTAATGATTGAACAGCCTTTAGCTGCAGATGACATTGTCGATCATCGGCATTTGCAAAAGCATTTAAAAACACCAATCTGTTTGGATGAAAGTATTTGTTCTTTAGATGATGCGAGAAAAGCTGTAGAACTTGGAAGCTGTCAGATTATTAATGTGAAGCCTTCACGAGTTGGAGGGCTGACTGAAGCACTTAAAATTCATGCGTTCTGCAAGGAGCAGCAGATTCCGTTATGGTGCGGTGGAATGATTGAAACAGGCATTTCTCGCGCACAAAACGTGGCACTTGCATCACTTCCGCAATTTACGATTCCTGGGGATATTTCAGCATCGTCGAAATATTGGGAGCAGGATATCATTTTTCCTGAAATTAAAGTTGAAAATGGGTTTATTGAAGTACCGCGTTCTCCAGGTATGGGTGTAGAAGTTGATTATCAAGCGCTTCGTTCTTTCTCAGATAAAATTGATGTGTTTACAAAACATGATTTTGTGAAATGAAAACGAATGAATCGCCATTTGCACCAATCAATAGAACCACTGTATAGTTGAGGAAAGTTTTTCCTTCCTGTCTGAACAAAAAGAAAGAGCGGTTATCCGCTCTTTCTTACTCTTCTACAAGCCCGCTGTCGTAAGCAAGCTGGCCAATATACTGATGCATGTCATTGGGCATGTCGGAAACATGTCCGTATTCATAATCCCAAAGATTTAAAAAGGAGTGAGCTGCTTGATAAAATGCAGCCTCGTCCGCGTCCTGAATTTCTTCAAGAAACGTTTGAGCAAGCCGATCGTTTTTCAAAGCGAAGCGCCTCCTTTAATGAGACTTAAAGGTCTTGAGGTTTAAACGTTTTACAGTCAGTTTCTTCACTTTTCTCAGCCGTATTTCCTGTATGGCTGACGACATAAATTGCATCTGCACCACAACGATTTCCAGCATTCCAGTAGGAACAGTTGTTTACTTCACAAAGGATTTTTTGACTCATACAGATGACCTCCTTTTGAGTATGTCTTTCATCTATAATGTAACCGAAGTAAGGGGCGTTCATTCATGTTAATCTTCCTGACGAATATAACGCTTATCTTTCATAAACAATTTCCAGAAGAAGTAGAACCCAGGGAAGAGGATGATAAACCCTACAATATACGTAATAAATAATGCCCTAAATGTGACGGGATCTGTAAACCCAGACATGATGGTAATATCAGGATAGGCCATATAGGGCAAATGCGCATGTCCATACACATAGCTTGCTAAGAAATATTGAATTGTAATGGCGATAACCGCTAAACGTGGTCTCCCTTTCCGATGTTTAAAGCGGCTGTTTGGTAAAAATAGAGCCAAACCTGCAAGCAAAAACATGAGCAGAGAAACAAGCAGGATCGGGATGTTCTGCATCATTTTTGTGAACAGCCAATTGGCCTCACTTCTCAGTGTGAGCATGATAAAGAAAGCCATCATGAGAGAAAGCGGACCTGTAATCAGTGCTCCTCTTCTATAAATGTTATAAGCCTCATCTTCGTTTGCAACATTAGAAAAATCAGCTAAAAGCAAAGATGAGAGGAAAAGGGTACTGAAAATCGCAAAACCTACGAAAGAATAGACATTTGCGCTTGTAAAGACCAATCCTAAATCTAATGAGTAGACATTATTCTCCTGAAAGATGAATCCACCATGTGTAATGGGGAGAACCATGATGAGGATGGACGGAATAATAAAGCCGCTAATTCCTGAAATATATGTCACGGCTTTTCTATATTTTTTAGGTAGTGAATGAGAGAAGACGAGAAATCCGCTTCGCAGTGCAAGAAGCAACAAAATAATGCTGCCGGGTATTAATAGAACAGTGCCTAGCACAAATGTTGCACCTGGAAACAGGCTAAACAAGGCAACGACGATGGCCACAATGAAGACGTTTGTTACTTCCCAAGTTGGAGAAAGATACTTATTTGCGATATTTGCGGCCTTTGTCTGCTCTTTGTTCATGTAAATCATTGACCAAAATCCTGCACCGAAATCCATTGATGCCATCACTGCATAGATAAACACGAATCCCCATAAGATGGTGATTGCAATGAGTGCATCAGTTGTTACATCCATTTGCATCAAGATCGCTCCCTTTTTAAGATTCTGTTAACCGTAAGTCTTCTTCAATTGAATGTTTTCTAAAGTAGTACGTCAGTACAATCACAGTTGCGATGCCTAAAATGAGATAGACAATGGCAAAAAGGATGAAAAGTGTACCGATAGATCCTGATGATGTGACGACTTCAGAGGTTTTGAGCATTCGATAAATCACCCATGGCTGACGGCCTGTACAGGCAAAGATCCAGCCAAATTCAATCGCCAAAAGACTAAGAGGCCCGCCAAATAAATAAAGGACAAGCAGCCATTTTGGATAATGATCGCGTTTTAAAATTTTGCGGTAAAACAGTGCTAACACAGCAAAGAAAATGAGCAATGAGCCGATAATGACCATTCCGTTAAATAATGTGTGAATAAATAAAGGCGGCCACTCGTCCCTAGGAAAATCATTTAACCCTTTAACCACAGTATCAAAGCTATTTCCTGCAAGAAAACTAAGTGCCCAAGGGATTTCGATAGCTCCTTTGATTTCTTGCGTATTGGCATCAGTAAAACCGCCAATGGCCAGAGGCGCATGTGATTGCGTTTCAAATAAACCTTCAGCACCCGCTAATTTTTCAGGCTGATATTCATACAGAAGCTGAGCTGATTCGTGACCGTTTAAGGCTGTGAGAAAAGAGAAAAGTCCACCAACAATCAGTCCAAGAAAAAGGGCTTTTCGATGAAAGGTATAGAGCTTTTCGTTTTTTCTTGTTTTCAACATTTTAAATGCAGCGACAGAAGCAATGACAAAAGCGCCTGTTGTAAAAGCAGACAGTACGACGTGAGTAGCAGTTACAACAAAACTAGGATTGAAAAATGCCTTCCAAGGTTCGATATTCGTTATTTCTCCATTGACCATTTGAAAGCCAGCGGGTGTTCCTTCAAAAGCATGTACGTTTGTAATGAGAATCGCTGAAGCTGCTGCACCAATGACAACGAAAATAACGGTAATGATGCGCATGGCTGGTGATAAACGATCTGCTGCGTACACATAAATAGACATAAATAATGCTTCAATAAAGAAAGCATAAATTTCTATTTGAAATGGCAGTGACATGACTTTTCCGATGACCTCCATAAAACCAGGCCATAGAAGGGCAAGCTGCGTACCAGCAATGGTACCGGTTGGAATGGCAACACCTAACAGAACAGCCTGCGCTTTTGTCCATCGTTTGGCCATGATGGCATAATGCGGGTCCTTCGTTTTTTGAAAGATGAGTTCAGCTAACAAAATCATTAGCGGGATGCCTACGCCAAGCGAGGCATAAATAATATGGAAGCCCATTGTTGTGCCGAACAGACTTCTAGCTAAAACGAGATCAGTCAATTTTTTCTCCGCCTTTCTTATCGCATCTCTTTTGATGGTGTTTATTATTCTCCACCATTTTTAGATTATTCTTCCTGACTAAGAAAGCTTGTTTTTTGACAAGTTGTAAAAGGGGGAGTAGAATATAACTATAAAACGTAATCATTACGTTTTAATGATGAAGGGAGTTTTGACATTGAAAAGAGATATTCATCCAACCTCACATGAAGTTGTATTTATGGACGTAAACAGCGGTTACCGCTTCTTAAGTAGATCAACAAAGACATCACATGAGACCGTAGAGTGGGAAGATGGGAAGACTTATCCTGTCATTAAAGTAGAGACAAGCTCTGATACGCATCCATTTTATACAGGACGCCAGAAATTCGGAGAAAAAGGCGGCAGAGCGGAGCAGTTTAAGAAAAAATATCAAATGTAAACAAAGAAACACACCTGATCATGGTGTGTTTTTTTGTGCAGTAAAAAACCCCGGCTGATCGCACGGGGTTCATGAATTCATTCAACATTTAAAGCTGTTTTTAATGTGTTTAAATTTTGTTTCATTAAGCTGACATAGCTTTCGCCATTTTTAGCATCATCTTCTGTAATGGATTCTAGATTTTTCAGTGTAAGGCTTTTTGCCCCAATTTCACTGCGAATCGTATCTGATACTTTACTGCTGACGTTATTTTCAAAAATGACATACTTGATGTGATGCTTTTCTGCCTGTTGTACGATATTTTCAAGCTGTTTTTGGGAAGGCTCTTCAGAAGCAGAGAGTCCTAGTACACTGATTTGCTCAATGCCATAGCGTTTTTCCCAGTAGCCGTATGCAGCGTGAGAAACAAGAATTTCTTTATGTTCTGCTTTAGATAACGTTGTTTTGAATTCCTGATCTAACGATTGTAATTCTTTTTTTAGTGATTCATAGTTTTTTGTGTATTCGTCTTTATGATCTGGATCTAGTGAAACGAGTGTGTCTTTAATATTTTTTGCCATTTGCTGTGCATAAACAGGGTCTAGCCATGCATGGGGATCTTTATCTCCGTGGTCGTGTCCATCATGGTCATGATCTTCACCTTCATGATCGTGATCATGGTCCTCACCTTCTTCATGAGCATGTTCTTCTTGTGTTGATAATAGCTTGATGCCTTCGGCTGCTTTCACTGTTTTCACGCCTTGGTCTTTTAACGTAGAAGCCGTTTTATCAGCAAATGCTTCAGCACCTGTTCCGCTGTAAATAAAGGCATCTCCTTCAGCCATTTCAACCATCGTTTTTGAACTTGGTTCAAAGCTGTGTGCATCTGCATTGGCAGGGTACACACTTTGAGCGTTCACGTGAGAGCCGCCAATTTTTTCAGTGAAATCTTGAATAGGGAAGATCGTCGTGTAAATGGTTAATTTCCCATCTGCTTTTCCTTTTGAAGCATTTGTCCCCGCACTGCTTGAGCAAGCGGCAAGACCGACCGCTAATAAAGCAGCTGTTAAAATAAAAAAGATTTTTTTCATCTAAGAATGTCTCCTCTCAACCTATTAGATAGAAATGATTACGATTTAATGTCCTGAGTTATTGTATCGTAATAATTACGATTTGAAAAGAGGAAAATAAAAAATTTTCATCAGAAGATGTTTCCTCTAAAAAAATAGACGTCAAAACGTGACGAAATTTAAAACATTGTGCTATATTTATTTTTAAAAAAAGAAAAAGGAATGGACAAACTTATGAAACTTTTAGACGAAATCATCGAATATAACCAACAATTTATTGAAGAGAAGCGATATGAAGAGTTTACAACAACGAAGTTTCCACAGAAAAAAGCTGTCATTCTATCATGTATGGATACAAGACTTGTTGAACTGCTTCCACGCGCCATGAACATGAAAAATGGCGATATTAAAATTGTCAAAAGTGCTGGCGCTCTTGTTTCTCACCCATTTGGAAGTATTATGCGAAGCATTTTAGTGGCTGTTTATGAATTGAATGCTGACGAGGTGTACGTCATTGGGCATCACGATTGTGGTATGAGTAAAATAGACAGCAAAACACTCTTAAATAAAGCCATTGAGCGTGGTATTCCAGAAAAACGGATTGAAGTACTGGAATACTCAGGAATCGATTTTCAACAGTGGCTCAAAAGCTTTAGCTCAGTTGAAGAAAGTGTGAAAGACAGTGTATCTGTCGTTAAAAATCATCCGCTTCTTCCATCTGATGTGCCTGTACATGGTCTTGTCATTGATCCTGGAACAGGTAAGCTTGACTTAGTTGTCAATGGTTATGAAGAAAAGTAAGTTATTTTTCCTTTTTAGGCGGGACCGGATCCATGCCTCCAGGATGCAGCGGGTGACATTTTAAAATTCGTTTAATCGTGAGCCAGCCGCCTTTTAAAGCGCCATGCGTTTTGATCGCCTCTAGCCCGTAGTTTGAGCAAGTGGGGTAAAACCTGCAGCTCGGTGGTGTTAGAGGGGAAATGCATTTTTGATAAAAGCGAATGATGCCGATAAAAATTTGTTTCATAGAGGTTCCTCCTTGTCTGTCTTTTCACAGTATAAGAAAAAAGGACAAGGAAGGGAAGTTTTATAAACTAAACTGGTCGGAACAATATGTTATAATATAGGAAATTGCAATTATAGGAGTGGTGATTAATGCCTTCAGTCGAAAGCTTTGAACTTGACCATAATGCTGTAAAAGCACCTTACGTTCGTCATTGCGGCGTTCATAAAGTGGGATCAGATGGGGAAGTGAACAAATTTGATATCCGTTTTTGTCAGCCAAACAAGCAGGCAATGAAACCTGATACGATTCATACATTAGAGCATTTACTTGCGTTTAATATTAGAACACACTCAGAGAAATACGATCATTTTGATATCATTGATATTTCTCCGATGGGCTGCCAGACTGGCTACTATTTAGTTGTCAGCGGTGCACCGACACCAAGAGAGATCGTTGAACTGCTTGATGCAACATTCAAAGATGCAGTGGAAGTAACAGAAATTCCTGCTGCAAATGAAGAGCAGTGCGGTCAAGCGAAGCTTCATGATCTTGAAGGAGCAAAACGTTTAATGCGTTTCTGGCTGTCTCAGGATCAAGAAGAGCTATTAAAAGTATTTGGATAATCAGTAAGATGATGAACCGGACATATTGAATGTCCGGTTTTTTATATGAAATGAAACGAGAGCTGTTAAAATAGGGGATATTTGTTAAAATGGACATGTCAGTAAAAAAAGGGGGATACACGAATGCGGAAAATGGTAGGAATCATTTTGATGCTCGCATTACTTAGTGCATGTGGAAACTCGGCAGCGAGCAATGACAAGGGAGAAGTGCCTGAGCTATTAGAAGTCAAACTAACAGGGCCGGAGCAAGTGGAGAAAAATGAAAACGTTATCGTAAAAGCAGCTGTCACATATGGTGATACGCCTGTTGATGATGCAGATGATGTTGAATTTGAAGTGTGGAAAGATGGCGACAAGGATAACAGCAAGATGATTCAGCCAAAGAAAAAGGAGAAAGGTGTATATGAATTGCATACAGCTTTCAAACAAGATGGCCTTTATATCATACAAGTCCATGTGACAGCTAAACAGCAGCATAATATGCCGAAGACAAACATCCATGTAGGTGATGTGAAAAAAGAGAGTTCATCTACTGAAGAAGAAGATACCTCACATCATTGAAAGCGGTTTTATTTTGGGTTAGGACGTTGGTTTGGTTCAGCATCCTGTGGTGAATCGACTTTATGCTTGTAATCATAAGCCTTTGATGTCGTCCACAGTGATAAAAAGACAACGATTGAGATAATGATAAAGCTGATAATCCCAAGTAACAGCATCTAACTCCCTCCTTATTTCCATATTAACATATATTTCATGCGGTCAAAATAGAAGAAAATGATGGCAGGTTTCAGTATAATAAAAAAAGGGTAATCCCATACTAAACGCAACTACATAAGGAGGAATCAACATGTCTGAAAAATTATTAAACGTCGTCAATAAACAAGTAGCAGATTGGACTGTGCTTTACGTAAAATTACATAACTATCACTGGTATGTAAAGGGAAAAGATTTCTTTACACTCCATGAAAAATTCGAAGAATTATATACAGAAACAGCCACTTATATCGATGATTTGGCTGAGCGTATGCTCGCATTAAATGGACAACCTGTTGCGACAATGAAAGAGTGCTTAGAAATTTCTAGCATTCAAGAAGCGGAAGGCAATGAATCAGCCGAGCAAATGGTGAAAAATCTGTATGATGATTTCTCTAATATTGCAGAAGAACTTAAGCGAGGCATGGAGCTGGCTGCAGAAGTTGGCGATGAAACAACAGGCGATATGCTGCTTGCGATTCATCAATCCATTGAAAAACACAACTGGATGCTAAAAGCATACTTAGGATAAGCGAATGTGAAAGGAATGTCGATCATCAAACAGATCGGCATTCTTTTTTTGTGGATTTGTGACAGACAGCCCATTGAATTGATGGGGCTTTCAGCCGAAGAGAAAAGGGAAGGGAGGGGAGAAGATGTCCTCAATTGCAGGAATGATGAGCCAGCAAGTGGCGAGTATTCAAAAAACACTTAATATCAGTTTATTGAATTCACAGCTTGCCACGAACACAGCTCAAGCCATGGTGATGCTCGATCAAGTGCAGCAGCAGCCTCAAGCTGTTCAGCCCAAAGATTCAGACGCTACGTTTATTGATGTCAGAGTTTAACCAAGAAAGCCGCCGTCACAGGCGGCTCTTTTTATGCGCTTCACGAATTTTTTGAACAGCTGACCATGCCTTTATTTTTTGTCGTCCAAGCTATTCATCAAATGCGGCATATACTATTGAGGTAAGAAGTTCCACTATGAAAGGATGTTGATGCCAAGTGAGCAAGGATTTAGGCATCTTTTCGTTGTTTACAGTCAGTTTGTCGGCAATGGGCTTTCTGTTTGGTGGAGCAGGATATTTACTCATGATATTAGTGACACTCATGGCTATAGAATTAATTTGTTCAAGCCTAAGAGAATCTGTGACTGGACAACTTACGATGAAGCGTTTTTTGACCAGGCTTGTTCGAAAGGTTGTGACGATCTCTTTAATATCCATGGCACATTTCTTCGATGTCATGCTGAAGACTGGGGGGACAATTAAGGATTTAGCGCTCATCTTTTATATTATTTATGAATCGTACCAGATTGTCTCAACAGCCAGAGCTCTCGGAATTCCCATTCCACAGTTGTTTATTGATGTGTTAGACATGATTAAAAATAAATTGCGCAAAAAGCCGTAATTTCTTCATATCTGGTCATACTAAAGGAAAAAGGATGAATAAGATGGCGACACACACATACTATGTATCCGTTCAAGACGGATCAATCTCACAGCACAGAGACGCGGCTGCTTGGCAATTTCAGATAGAAGCAGATGATGACCAAATCTTGCAGTTAAGAGAGTATTTTGATGAACAGTATATGACAGATTGGAAAGGTTTCTTTCGGGCGCATGTTCCATTTCTTGAATATCATTATGATAGTCCAAACGACGAAATGGATAGGAAAAGAAAAGAAATTTACTCGATGATTCATGATCTCGGTAACGAAGAGACAAAGAACTTTATTGAGACCAATGGACTGATGAATTGAAAAAGCATGTAGACAAACCCTCGCATTCTTTATCAGGTGCTCATGAATGTCAAATTCGCTCCGCGCCAGTACTCGTTTTTCCTAGACTGCAAAGGTTTTCTATCACGCTGAAAAGAAGACAAAAGGCTAAAAGAAAGTTCATTTTAGCCTTTTGTCAACGATCTGAAAGTATGTAGAGACATTCTACATGCTTTTATTTTCGAGGCTGTAAGATACCGCCGATTAGATCACTGATTCCGCCTCTATTTTCCTGCTGTGAGTTGGTGATTTCGTGTGAGGTACTCTGACTCTGGGGTTTGTACCGGTTATCATCTATCCCGACCCGCATTCCAGATGTTCGTTCAGATGGCTGGATAATCACAATTTGGTCCTGTTCATGAAATTCAAACAAGTAGGATTCGCCTGATGTTTGTCCAATGAACGTTTTCCAGTTCACATCTAATTTGACTTTCGGTGCTTTGCCCGTCCAAGCGACAATGGCGTCAGGATCTACACGGCAAGGTGCTTTTAAAATCAGCGGGTTTCCATTTGTTTTGATGGCAACCTGCGCCCCGTGACCTTGATACGAGAGCTTTGAAGTAAATAGCCCTTTCTGTGATAAAATCCCAACGCCTACTGGTGTCACGCCATAGTGACATTCTTCGGTAAAGGCAAGTAAATCTTCACTTTCCACGCTAACATGTTGCCAAGGACCGTTCGGCTCAAGATTGATGACGGTCACATGCTCGCTAGAATCAGCCAAGTAGCAAGTGCCTTGTCCACTCACTTCCATCATCTCAAGGTTTTCACCTGTTAATTTTCTGCTAATATGATTAAATACTTGGCTGACCATATTCCCTTTATTCGTCCCAAGTAATCGTTTACGGTATTGAAATGTACCTTGATCGGCAATCATAGCGCCTTTTTTGGCAAAAAAGACCCCGGTGCCTTCTGCTTGTAAGGTCAGTTCTTCGATCGTGTTGAAATGAAATCCCATTTGTGCCAGCTCCTTTCCTTTGTCAAGATGTGAATCCGTAGATGCGGCATAGGTTGTTTAAATCAAGGGTCGTACCTTGTCCGGTAGCGGTGATTTTCCATTCGTTCTCAACTCTCGTTAGTTCAGCACAAATGATGGATGTACAAAATGAATAATCCTCTGTTAATTGAAAGGTACAAATCTCCTGTTGTGTGATTTGATCTGAAAGGCGCAAGTAGGCATTGGTCACCTGTCCAAAATGGTGTGCCCGCTCGTGTGCATCATGTATCGTGGCTGTTACGACGATTTTCTGAATATCGGGTGAGACTCTGCTCAGCTGCATAATAATGATCTCATTGTCCCGATGGCCTCCGCCGACCTGATGATCACCTAGATGGCGAACAGCTCCATCTAAGCTTTGCTGCTGATGATAATAGATCAGGTGTTTTGGAGACAGAAGCTTGTCCTCTTCATTTAAGAGAAACACTTGCGTATCTAAATCAATTGGCTGACCAGATAAGTCCCAGCCAAGTCCGATATGAATTTGATCTACATTTGGATTGTCTTTTGTTAAATCTAACTTTTGTCCTTTCATGAGGTGTTTCTTCACTGCCTCAAGAGAAGCGTCTTCTTTCTCATGTTGCCTCATTGGCCATGCTTTGTTATTTTCTTGTTTTGATCCATTTGTGATGCTCATGCTGGTTTCCTCCTCGTCTGTGTAGGACAAACACTTATTGATTTACGTCATCATGGGCAAAAGGTTTCATGATTAAAATGGGGTGAGGATGGAGATGATAAAAAGGTTTTAGCAAGAATACTTATTTTACATACAGACGAGATAGAAGCACTCGTTTGTTTCACTTTTCATAAAAATTCTTCAGAGAAATGTGATCTGTGGTATGATGTTTTACAAGAAGCAAGGACAGGATATGAGGGATTTCACATGCATGTATTTAAAGACTATTATCATAATACGGTCAAGCTCTCTTTTGAAGAGCAGCCTTTTTCAAGTCATCCTAAGCATGTTTGGGCTATTTGCCGCTATCAAGGAAAATGGCTACTTACAGAACATGAGGATCGAGGCTACGAGTTTCCAGGAGGGAAAGTAGAGCCAAATGAAGAAGCAGATCAAGCCGCTATACGAGAGATTCACGAAGAGACGGGTGCTGTTGTTCGTGAATTAACGTATATTGGTCAATATCAGGTGCTTGGCAGAGAGAAAGTCATTGTCAAAAATATTTATTTCGCTGATATTGAAAGGCTCGTCAAGCAGGACACGTATTTTGAAACGAAAGGACCCGTTCTTTTCGCAGACTTACCAAGATCCATCGCAAAAAATAAAAATTTCAGTTTTATTATGAAAGATGATGTCTTGAGGCAAAGTATGGCTTATTTAGAAAAGAACGGTTTGATTCGTTAAAAAAAGCGTAGGGAAATGACCCTGCGCTTTTTATTTTTGCAGAAAACGGCGTTCCAGCCATTCAACAAGCTGATACATGATGGTGGCGAAGACGGCGATAATGAAAAGACTTAAGAACACGAGTGTAAAGTTGAAGACTTGAAAGCCATAGATGATCATATAGCCGAGTCCTTTTGAGGAAACAAGGAATTCTCCCACAATGACCCCAACCCAAGAAAGACCAACATTGACCTTAATGGCAGAGATCATTGTTGGAATACTTGCTGGTAAAATGACCTCACGGAAGACCGTTCTTTTTTTCGCGCCAAAGGTTTTCATGACTTTTAAATAATTCTCATCGACTTCTTGAAAGGCTGTATAAATGACGATGGTGGTAATGATCACACTGATAATGGCACCCATCGCGACAATGCTGATCATGCCTGGTCCAAGGGCAACAATTAAAATGGGGGCGAGAGCGACTTTCGGCATCGCATTTAAAATAACCAAATAAGGATCAAGTACATTTGCAAGACGGGTGGACCACCATAAGGCGGCGGCTAATAAAATGCCGCAAAAAGTACCAAGTAGAAAGCCGAGCACTGTTTCAAATAGCGTAATGCTCATATGATTAATTAATGAACCATCTGATAATTTTTGTACAAACAATTGGCAGACGGCAGATGGTGAACTGAAAATGAGCGGGTCAATCAGTCTGAAATGGCTCGCAAGCTCCCAAAGTGAAAAGAAACTGGCGAAAATGATCAACTGGTAGACTCGAGTCATGCGTTTTTCCATTCGAACTTTTTTTCGATAGGCTTCATGTAAAAGATCACTGTGTTTCAACTGTCTTCAGCTCCTTCCAAATCGTTTGAAAGAGCTCTTGGAAACTTGCTGTCTGTCTCGCTTCAAAAGGAGAGAGCGTCCTCAGATCATCGGGGACGGTAAACATTCGCTGGATAGAGCCGGGATGCTTTGAGAATAAGAAAATGCGATCACTCATCGCAATGGCTTCACCGATGTCATGCGTGACAAGAATAGCCGTTTTTTGGTAGTTTTTTAATGTGTGAAAGACGAGGTCTTCTAATGTCAGTTTCGTCTGGTAATCTAGTGCTGAAAATGGCTCATCTAGCAGAAGCAGGCCGGGATCAACTGCAAGCGTTCGGGCGAGAGCCGCACGCTGCCTCATCCCGCCTGACAGCTCCTTCGGGTATTTTTCTTCGACATCATTGAGTCCAAGCTTTGGCAGTAAGCTAAGGGCAGCTGAGGTGGCTTCATGTGAATCTTGTTTTGCAATTTTTAACCCGAGAATGACATTTTCCTTGATCGTTTTCCATGGGAACAAATAATCTTGCTGGAGCATATAACCGATTTGATGCTCCTGTTGATTCGGTTCTTTTCCTTCGATTAAAATTCGACCTTCAGAGGGTGGCGTAATGCCTGCGATGATGGAAAGCAAGGTTGTTTTCCCGCAGCCGCTAGGACCAATAAATGAGATGAATTCACCTTGGGTGATCTCCATATTGATGTGCTGTATGGCCGTTGTTTTTTCTTTTAAAGAGAAGTACGTGTGGGTCACATGGTCAATTTGAAGGAAAGACATGTGCTACCTCCTGTTCTATTTGTGATCTGTGACCTTCTTGGCAATGGATGAATCGACAAGTTGTTTGTACGGGATAAATTCCGGCAGTTCACCACTTGCCTTCATGATTTCCTGTAATTTGTTCCATTCCTCTTCATTTAGAAGGGGATCTGTTGCATAGGAGTTCTGCTGTTTGTAGCGTTTGATAGCTGTTGATAAGACATCAAGGTCTGTATCAGGAAATTGAGATTGGATTGTCTTGGCAATCTCCTCTGGGCTCTTTGCTTTGACCCATTTTTGCGCTTTGTAAATGGCACGGGTAAAGGCTTCAGCCGTCTCTTTGTTTTCTTCTAAGTAACTCTTCTTTGCCATAAAGGTGGTATAAGGCACCTTGCCGGAAGCCTCACCAAAGGAGGCGGTAATGTACCCTTTGCCTTCTTTTTCAATTAAGGAAGCTGTCGGTTCGAATAACTGTACAAAATCGCCAGTTCCAGAGGAAAAAGCACCTGAAATGTTGGCAAAATCAATATTTTGAATCATGCGAAGATCTTGTTTCAAATCAATGCCTTCTTTTTTCAGGACATATTCACCGACCATTTGCGGCATGCCGCCTTTCCGTTGTCCGAGAAAGTCTTTTCCTTTCAATTGATCCCAAGAAAATTGATTGATTTTTTCCCTTGAAACAAGAAATGTACCGTCTGTTTGTGTCAGCTGTGCAAAGTTCATGACAGAGTCTTTCGTGTCTTGTGCTTCCACATAAATAGAAGATTCAGATCCGGTCAGAGCGATATCAGCGCCGCCGGATAAGAGAGCTGTCATTGTTTTATCGCCGCCCCAAGTGGTTTTTAATTCAACCTCTAAGCCTTCATCTTTGAAAAATCCTTCGGATAGGGCGACATAAAGCGGTGCATAAAAGACCGAATGGGTCACCTCGGCTACTTGTACGGTCTGCTCTTGGTCTTTTTTACAGGCGACAAATGGAATAAAGAGCAGGACAACGAATATGAATGCCAGTCTGACTTTAATGGAACGATTCAAGAGTAATTCGCCTCCTTTGTTCTAGATCACTAATTAAAGTATGTCAAAAGGGATTTTTGGTGAGTGCCTAGATGAAATAAGAAGCGCATTGTTTATTTATAGAACGTGTCTTTTTTTCTATACTAGAAGCATGAATGCTTTCTTGAATTTGGCAGAAATAAAGGAGCGGTTTCGTGTATAGATTGAGTTGGGTATTTGTTGGTTGGTATGTAGTAGGTCTTATTTTAATGGTCTTTTTTGAAGTGCCGGCATGGCTTCAGTTTGCGAATGGTATCTTTCTTGTGCTTTACGCCTGCTGCGTCATTGAGATTGGCCGAAATATTTACGGGGCATGGAGCTTTGTAATCGTAAGAGCAGCCATTGTGGGTGTGTTGACGTTTACAGTTGAATGGGTGGGGATCACAACTGATTTTCCATTTGGGGCCTATGATTATTATCCGACGCTTGGATTTCTTGTGGCGGGAGTGCCTTTGACGATCGCTTTTGCATGGGTTGGTGTGTTTTTAAATAGTCTTTTTTTATCAAGACAACAATCGAAGTGGAAACGAGCCGTCGAAACGGGTATATGGATTGTACTGCTTGATCTCATATTAGATCCGGTAGCGGCTGAACGAAAGTTTTGGGTGTGGTATGACGGCGGAGGTTTCTTTGGTATCCCTTTTGAGAATTTTGTCAGCTGGGGTATCATTGGAGCAGGACTTTCATTTCTGTTCCCGCTCGTATCAATTGATCAGCAGGCATTGCGCTGGAATGGGCGTATTTATCAGGCCATGGTGTTCTTCTTTGGTCTTTTAGCATTAAAGGGCGGGCTGGATGTCATTTTTTATTTAGCACTGATCATTGTCATCTTGTGTGAAGGAAGGGTTCGATTTGAAAGAAAGCGACAAAAACCGATCGTTTAGACGACTCTTTTATTTTTATCTTGAACGATATTTACTGAACAAACATTTTCGCTGTGTCATGATGAAAGGTACGGTTGACCCAAAGGAGAAGCATCCTGTTCTTTATCTTGCTAATCACAGTTCATGGTGGGATGGACTGATCATTTTTCTTTTAATAGAACAAATGTCTGAGCTGGATCATGCCATGATGATGGAAGAGAAGCAGTTGAAGCAATATGCTTTTTTTCAAAAACTTGGTGCATTTCCAGTTCATAAAGAGAAGCTGAAAAGTGTCAAGCAGGCATTAATGACCGCAAAGGAGAAGATGGAGGCTGGCGGGGCTGTGTGGCTCTTCCCGTAGGGGAAAATTATGCACCAAGACATAAGGCCGCTTGAACTGGAAGGCGGAGCTTCTTTTTTAGTCAGGCAATTTGAGCAGGTCGTCATCAAACCTGTGACGCTGCATTATACATTTAATCAATTTCAAAAACCGACGGTATCGGTTGAATTTGGAGAAGATGTCCTAGTAGCTGGCCGATCACTTCGGAGTAAGGAAGTAACAAGTTTACTCGGAGACCTGCTTGAAACACAGTTAAACGCACATCAAGCACAGGTTATTGCTGATCCAGATTTTTCAACAAACGAACATTTTAGGCAGGTGACAAGGACAAGCCGGTCAACTAGTGATGCGTTTGATTCCTTTAAAAAGTGGGTGAAAACATGGCGATCTTCTTAATTGTCATCAGTGTTTTGCTGCTCTGCCAATTGATGTTTACGATTTGGAATATGAAGCAATTTCCTGTACTCAAGCCGGCATCTCTTTCACCTGATGAACGCATTTCATTATCGATCCTCATTCCAGCGAGAAATGAAGAAAAACGGCTGGAAGCCTGCCTTCAGTCGATTGTTGATCAGCGTCTCCATCCGAAAGAGTTGATCGTGCTGGATGATCACTCGACAGATCAGACGAGAATGATTGCAGAGGGCTTCGCAGAGACATATCCATGGATTCGCGTTCAGTCAGGTCAAGTATTGAAGCGCGGCTGGCTTGGAAAATCATATGCTTGTTCCCAGCTTGCTGAGGCAGCATCTTCTGATTGGCTGTTATTTTTAGATGCAGATGTCCGCTTAAAACAAGGAGCTATTGAAGCGGTGTACAAGCAGTTATGCATACAAAAAACGGGCATGCTTTCAGGTTTCCCAGAGCAAAAAACGGGAACGCCTTTTGAGCATCTTGTCGTTCCTATGATGATGTTTACGATTGGCTGTCATCTGCCAGTGAAGTGGGTCAGAACATCTCAACATCCCGCTTTTGCTGCAGCACATGGCGGCTTTATTGCCATTGAAAAGAACTGTTATCACGAAATAGGTGGTCATGAAGCGATCAAGGATTCTCTTGTGGATGATATGGCTTTGGCTAAACGAGTGAAAGAGAAGGGCTTTCCGTTCACACTGGCAAGTATTCATTCTTTTGTCTACATGAGAATGTATGAGAGTGGACAGGAAGTATGGGAAGGATATCGGAAAAATTTGTTCCCGGGAGTGAATCGAAACATTGCTTTGTTAAGCAGTGTCTTTTGTTTATACTCCGTCCTTTATGTAGTTCCTGTTATTTGCTTTATGATCGCACTGATTCATTTTGATGTGGTCAATCTCTGTTTAGCCCTTCTTTGCTACGGGCTGGGTGTATCCATTAAAGCGATCATTGATATCGAAAATGGAAGAACGTCTACGATGGCCTTTTTATTGCCTGTCAGTATCATGAGCCTGATTGCCATTGGTTTTGCTTCTATGAAAATTGGGCTGAAAAAAGAAGGCTATGAATGGAAAGGAAGAAGGTACGAATGAAAAAAGTGATCATTATTGGCGGCGGACTTGGCGGGTTATCGGCTGCGATTCGCTTACAGTCACGTGGTTTCCAGGTCACCATTTTAGAAAAAGAAGCTTCTTTAGGCGGGAAATTACAACGCCATCAAGCGTCTGGCTACTCTTTTGATTTAGGACCGAGTACCATTACAATGAAGGCGTATTTTGAGGAAGTATTTACCTCCTGTCATAGACGAATGGAGGATTATGTGACGTTTTATCCGATTTTCCCCCTTACTAAAAACGTTTTTTCAGATGGACATACGGTCGAGTTTACGCCAGATATTGAGCAAATGGAATCACAAATTGCAGTTTTTAGTCCAGAGGATGCAAAGCAATACCGGGCATTTTTACAGGAATCGAAGAAGCTTTTTCAAATGGCAGAGGATCAGTTTTTAAATCGTTTATTATTGACCTGGAAGGATAAAGCGGATGTCAAGCTAATGAAAGCCCTTCTTGCTGTCAAACCTTTTACATCTGTTCAGCGCTTGCTGCGTCAATATTTTCGTCATCCTCATACATTGGCGATGTTTGGCCGGTATGCGACTTACATTGGCTCTTCTCCATACGAGGCACCTGCTATTTTTAATATGATGGCTTATTTAGAAGGAGAAAAAGGCATTTATGGTATTAAGGGCGGTACGTATCGTTTAGTTGAGGCATTTGAGACATTGGCAAAGGAATTGGGTGTCCAAATTCATCTCAATGAATCAGTCAAAAAGATTCATGTAAACAATAAGCGAATCCAAGGAGTTGAAACGGATCAGCAGTTATATGAAGCAGATCAAGTCATTGCGGGGGCAGATGCACTGACTGTTTATCGCCAATTAATTGATGAAGAAGACCGCCCGAGCTTTGGAAATCAAAAACTGGCAAACATTGAGCCATCGTTATCAGGTTTTGTTCTTTTGTTGGGCGTCCCTAAAGTCTATGAACAACTGTCTCATCACAACGTGTTTTTTCCAGAGAATTATGAACAAGAATTCAAGGATATTTTTCAGAAAAAACAGCTTCCTCATGATCCGACGCTTTACATCTGTTATTCAGGTCATTCAGAGCCAGCTTTAAGCGGAGGACCAGGAAGAAGTAACTTGTTTGTATTGGCCAATGCGCCATATGTGACAAAAGAGCAAAATTGGGACATGCTAAAGGAGACATATGGCCAGCATATGAAAACAAAACTAAAGGAAAAGGGTCTCTTTGATCTTGACCAGCTTGTAGAATTTGAAGCGGTACAAACCCCGCTTGATTTACAGCAAAAAACGGGAGCGTATCATGGGGCCATTTATGGCATGTCGTCAAACTCGTTCAAGCAGGCATTTTTTCGCATCAATAATCAATCAAAGGATATTGAAGGACTTTGGTTTGTTGGCGGCACAAGTCATCCAGGCGGCGGCACTCCGATGGTGACAAAATCAGGACAGCTCGTCGCAGAGGCCATTATCAAGCATTTGACGTAACACCGAATGAAAAGGAGAGAATTCAAGTGATTGTGGAAAAGAGAAGGTTCCCGTCGCCACATCCGCATATTCACTTATATACAGTGACATATGAGGCCGATGGACTTCGGATGAAGGGGCTGCTCGCTGAACCGGCCGGAGAAGGTCTCTATGACGGTTTTTTATATTTACGGGGCGGCATTAAAAATGTGGGAATGGTTAGACCTGGCCGAATTGTGCAATTTGCTGCGCAAGGGTTTGTCGTCTTTGCGCCCTTCTACCGAGGGAATCAAGGAGGCGAAGGGAACGAGGATTTTGCCGGAGAAGATCGGAAAGATGCATTTGCTGCATTTCAGCTGTTGAAACATCATCAAAAGGTGAAGCAGGAGCGCATTCATATCTTTGGTTTTTCCCGCGGCGGAATTATGGGCATATGGACCGCTGTTGAAATGAAGCATGAGGCCGCTTCCTTTGTGACATGGGGAGGCGTAAGTGATATGAAGCTCACCTATGAAGAACGTGTGGATATGAGAAGAATGATGAAGCGTGTGATAGGAGGTCCTCCTCATAAGGTACCAGAAGCATATGAGGCTAGAACGCCTTTGAATCATGTGCACCAAATTGAAGCACCTGTCTTAATCATTCATGGGGAGCTGGATGAGAATGTATCCATTGAGCATGCGTATTTATTAGAAGATGCACTGCGTCAGCATGGCAAATCTGTGGAAACATGGTATTTTCACGGATATCATCATTATTTCCCGCCACAGCATAACCGGGAGATTGTCAGACGGTTGACGACATGGATGCACAGCCGAAAAGGCGGAAATGTGGTAAAATAAACGGTAGAAAGAAATATAGAAAGTAGGGGGATTTTCATTATGGGAATGCCTGTTGAATTTAATACAATGATTGTCACAAAAGGAAAAGAGACAAGAATTGAAGAAAATGTGTTTGAGCTCATGAAGGAAGGGTACCGCATTTATCCATTAAATATTCCGCTTGAGGTGCGTAAAACGAAAGACGGAGAAAAAACAGGAACAGCACATGTTGAAAAGCTGGAGCTCACAGACAATATCACGAAGGTGACGTACCGTCTTGTGTCATTGCATTCAACGAACTAAAAAAGCTGAGGGAATGAATCCCTCAGCTTTTTCCTTTTGATTAGACGAGTGGTCCGCCTTTTGCTTCAATATCACTTGCTGCATGGCTGAATTTTTTGAAGTTCTTTTTAAATTCATTTGCAAGGAAGTTTGCTTTTTCTTTGTAAGCCTCTTGATCGTCCCATGTTTTAGCAGGCTGAAGCACTTCATCTGGCACTCCTGGAATATGAAGCGGGATGTGTAATCCGAAGATGTCGTCAGTGATCATTTCAGCGTTGTCAAGATCGCCTTCGATCGCTGCCTGCACCATTGCTCTTGTATGAGCAAGATTCATTCGTTTGCCCGTACCGTAGCCGCCGCCAGTCCAGCCTGTATTCACAAGGAATACTTTTGCGCCGTGCTCATCAATTTTTTTACCAAGCATTTCAGCATAGACATGAGCAGGAAGTGGCAAGAATGGTGAACCAAAGCAAGTAGAGAACGTTGTTTCTGGTGACGTCACGCCACGCTCAGTTCCCGCTAATTTACTTGTGTAACCGCTCAAGAAGTGGTACATGGCTTGTTCTTTCGTTAAACGGCTGATTGGAGGTAAAACACCGAATGCATCAGCTGTTAAAAAGACGATAGCAGATGGGTGACCTGCAATACTTGGTTTCACGATGTTATCAATCATTTCGATTGGGTAAGCCGCACGTGTATTTTCAGTAAAGAATGTGTCATCATAATCTGCTTCACGTGTTTCTTCATCAAGTACTACATTTTCAAGCACTGATCCGAAGCTAATGGCTTTGTAAATTTGTGGTTCTTTTTCTTCACTTAAGTTCACGCATTTTGCATAGCATCCGCCTTCAATATTGAAGACACCTGTGTTAGACCAGCCATGCTCATCGTCTCCAATCAGCTTGCGGCTTGCACTTGCAGAAAGCGTCGTTTTTCCAGTACCTGAAAGGCCGAAAAATAAAGCAACATCGCCTTCTTGACCGACGTTAGCAGAGCAGTGCATTGATAAAATATCTTGTTCAGGAAGCAGGTAGTTCATAACAGAGAAAATGGATTTTTTCATCTCTCCTGCATATTCTGTTCCACCGATCAGAATCGTCCGTTTTTCAAAAGAAACGATAATAAACGTTTCAGAGTTTGTGCCATCTGTTTCAGGATCTGCTTTAAAGTGAGGTGCAGATAAGATGGTGAAAGGTTTTTCGTTTGATGATGGTGTTGATCCATCAGGTCTGATGAATAGCTGCTTTGCAAAGAGATTGTGCCAAGCGAATTCATTTACAACTGTAATTGGCATACGGTATTTTTCGTCAGCACCGGCAAAACCATCAAAGACAAATAGTTCATCACGTTCTTTTAAGTATGACACAACCTTTGTATATAAACGATCAAATGCCTCTTTCGAGATCGGCTGATTCACTTGACCCCAATCAATTTTATGTTCAGAGTTTTCTTCTTTTACGATGAATTTATCTTTAGGCGAACGTCCAGTGTAGGCACCCGTTGTGGCGCGCACAGCACCAGTTGAAGTTAAAACGCCTTCATTACGTGCCAAAATCTTTTCAACAAGTTTCGGAACAGATAAATTTTGGTGCGTATTTTCTAATGAGAGCAATGACTGCAAATCTTCTTTTAAATCCACTGAGTTCATAAAAAAACCCTTCCTTTACCGTTGAATTTGTTTGTTTTGATTAGTATAACACATTGATAATAATAGTCTATACTATTTAAACATTTTTGTGTGTGTTTTTTCATTTCTGCTATGAAAATATGCTTTTTGGTGATGCTAATGATGAGGTGAAAAAAAGGGGAGATAATTCCTATGAACCATTGACATGACGCAAGGGTTTAAGATAAGATATCTTATTGAACGGATACTCTTATCCCGAGTTGGTGGAGGGACAGGCCCGATGAAGCCCAGCAACCGGTTTCTTATGAAAAAGGCATGAACATGCTGAGAAACCAAGGTGCTAACCTGATGCAAGGTACAAGAACACCTTGAGCGATAAGAGTGAAAGGCATGCGATCTCAGACCCTTTCCTCGCAATGAAGGAAATGGTTTTTTTATTTTTGGGATATCATATGAACAAATTGCCAATAACATCTCTAATATAAACATGTTGAAATATAAGAGGGAACGAGTTCCGTATCATATTGGAGGCCTCATCTTGGGATGATGTGGTCTTGTACAGGAGGAAATAGCCATTATGAGTCAAAATCGTCGTTTATTTACTTCAGAATCAGTGACCGAAGGACATCCAGATAAAATCTGTGATCAAATTTCAGACAGCATTTTGGATGAAATTTTAAAGAAAGATCCAAATGCACGTGTTGCCTGTGAAACTTCTGTAACAACCGGTCTCGTATTAGTAAGCGGTGAGATTACAACGTCTACTTATGTCGACATTCCAAAGACGGTGCGTGACACGATTAAGGAAATTGGCTACACACGTGCGAAATATGGTTTTGATGCGGAAACATGTGCGGTTCTTACATCAATTGATGAACAGTCTGCTGATATTGCGCAAGGTGTAGACAAAGCGCTTGAAGCACGTGAAGGAACAATGACTGAAGAAGAAATTGATGCGATCGGTGCAGGTGACCAAGGTTTGATGTTTGGTTTTGCAAACAACGAAACTGAAGAGCTTATGCCACTGCCGATTTCTCTTGCACATAAATTATCTCGCCGTTTAACAGAAGTACGCAAGAATGAAACACTTGCATACCTTCGTCCGGACGGAAAAACTCAAGTAACAGTTGAATATGATGAACAAAACAAACCAGTTCGTATTGATACGGTGGTTATTTCTACACAGCATGCACCAGAAGTGACGCTTGAACAAATTCAAAGCGACTTAAAAGAGCATGTCATCCGCCCCGTCGTTCCAAGTGAACTGATCGATGAAGAAACAAAATACTTCATCAACCCAACAGGCCGCTTTGTTATCGGTGGACCTCAAGGGGATGCTGGTTTAACTGGACGTAAAATCATCGTTGATACTTATGGCGGGTATGCTCGTCACGGTGGCGGTGCTTTCTCTGGCAAGGATGCAACGAAGGTTGACCGTTCGGCAGCATATGCGGCTCGCTATGTAGCGAAAAACATCGTAGCAGCTGGTCTTGCAGATTCATGTGAAGTGCAGCTTGCTTATGCAATTGGTGTTGCACAGCCTGTCTCTATTTCAATTGATACATTTGGAACAGGAAAAGCCTCTGAAGAGAAATTAATTGAAGTGGTACGTGCAAACTTTGATCTTCGTCCAGCCGGCATTATTAAAATGCTTGACTTACGTCGTCCGATCTATAAACAAACCGCTGCATACGGACATTTTGGCCGTCATGACTTGGATCTTCCATGGGAAAAAACGGATAAAGCCGACACGCTTCGCAAGGAAGCATTAGGAGAATAACAACATACAAAACCGCTTATTTTAAGCGGTTTTCCTTTTGATTAAAAAAAATTCTACAAAAAGCGTAAAAATGTGAAACAAAATTGGACAAAATACTGTCTAATTATAGGTCTACTTTTAAGAAATAACATAACGTGGAGGCAATAATATGTGTGGGTTTGTTGGTGTATTTAATCACCGTCCATTGTCCGAAACTACTGAGCAGGAAGAGTTAATTAAGCAAATGAATCGTCTCATCGTTCATCGAGGTCCGGATGATGAGGGGTACTTTCATGATGAGCATGTAGGATTTGGATTTAGACGTTTAAGTATTATAGATGTTGAACACGGAAAGCAGCCGCTTTCTTATGAAGATGAAAAGTATTGGATTATTTTCAACGGAGAAATTTATAACTATGTGGAGCTGAAAGAAGAGCTTGTGAAAAAAGGCTATACGTTCAGCACAGATTCTGATACGGAAGTCCTTCTTGCCACATATCGCCACTATAAAGAAGAAGCGGCATCGAAGCTTCGCGGGATGTTTGCATTTTTAATTTGGGATAAAGAAGCGCAGTTATTATATGGCGCAAGAGATCCTTTCGGCATTAAACCGCTCTATTTTACACAAATGGATGACCAAGTGTACTTTGCTTCTGAACGCAAAAGCTTAATGGCTGTGAATGAGAACATTTTATTTGATGAGACTGCTTTGCAGCAGTACATGTCTTTTCAGTTCGTTCCTGAGCCAAATACACTTGATCAAAAAGTGCACAAAGTCGAGCCAGGTCATCAGTTTACACTGCGTCCAGGCCAAGACATTGCATTTAAGACTTACTGGAAAGTTCAATTCAAACCTGAACAAACACAAGAGCAGAAATTAGTAGAAGAAGTACGTGATGCTATCTATGATTCTGTAAAAGTCCATATGAGAAGTGATGTGCCTGTTGGTTCATTCCTATCAGGCGGGATCGATTCTTCTTTCATCGTGTCAGTCGCAAAGGAATTTCACCCTGAACTGAAGACATTCTCTGTTGGTTTCCAGCAGGATGGATTCAGTGAGGTAGATGTAGCAAAAGAAACAGCTGATAAGCTGGGATTGCAAAACTTTAGTGCTGTGATTTCTCCTGAGGAATATATGAATGAGCTTCCAAAGATCGTCTGGCATTTAGATGATCCTTTGGCTGATCCAGCGGCGATTCCATTGTATTTCGTGGCAAAAGAAGCGAAAAAACAAGTCACAGTTGTTCTTTCAGGTGAGGGAGCAGACGAGCTGTTCGGTGGATATAATATTTACCGTGAGCCGCTGTCTCTAAAGCCTTTCGAATCTGTACCTTCCATGCTGAAAAAGCTTCTTCTTCGTCTGGCTCGTTTAATGCCAGAAGGAATGAAAGGGAAAAGCTTTATCGTTCGCGGCTGTACGCCATTAGAGGAACGTTATATCGGCAATGCGAAAATCTTTGAAGAGCCAGTGAAGAAAAACCTCTTAAAGCAGTATGATCCGAACATCACGTATCGTGACGTGACGAAAACATACTTCGAGGAAAGTGCAGGCTACAGCGATATTAACAAAATGCAATATGTTGATATCCATACGTGGATGCGCGGGGATATCCTGCTGAAAGCAGATAAGATGACAATGGCGAATTCTCTTGAGCTTCGTGTTCCATTCCTTGATAAGGTCGTATTTGAAGCAGCTTCTAAAATTCCAGAAGAGCTGAAAACGAAAGACGGCACAACGAAATATTTATTGCGTAAAGCAGCAGAAGGCATTGTACCGGACCATGTGTTAAACCGTAAAAAACTAGGTTTCCCTGTGCCAATTCGTCATTGGCTGAAAAATGAGATGAACGCTTGGGCGAAAGATATCATTAAAAACAGTCAGACAGATGAATACATTAACAAGGCATATGTTCTTGATTTATTAAATGATCATTGTGCTGGAAAAGCAGATCATAGCCGTAAGATTTGGACTGTCCTGATCTTTATGATCTGGCATAGCATCTATGTAGAGCGCAGCATTGATCCAGAGCAGTTGAATCACCAGCCGAAAGAAGTTATTTTTAGCTAATGAAAAAGGTTTTCAGCTTTGTGCTGAAAACCTTTTTTGTCATGATAGAAAGTAGTGGAAAAGGGTAAAATAACAAGCGGTACACAGTTATTGCTTAATATCCTGAAAAAAACATGATAAAGTGAAGATACATGTATGATGTTAACGCGATAAAAGGGAACGATAGTATTGTCCTTTTTCTACATATTCTCTGCGGATACGATCCATGTCTTGGATATCTTCATCTGTTAACTGGCGAACGACTTTGGCTGGACGGCCAAAAGCGAGTGAGCCTTTTGGGATGACTTTTCCTTGCGGGACAAGGCTACCTGCACCAATAAAGGCTCCTTCGCCAATTTCCGCACCATCGAGAATGATGGATCCCATGCCAATGAGGGCATTTTTTCGAATGATAGAGCTATGTAATGTGACTTGGTGTCCAATGGTAGCACCATCTTCAATAAGAAGTGTTTTTCCAGGACTTTGATGCAGGCAGGATAAGTCTTGAATGTTGACGTTTTTTCCAATTCTCACAGGAGCTACATCGCCTCTAATGACCGTTTGGAACCAAACGCTTGAATATTCTCCAATTGTGACATCACCTGTAATGGTGGCGTTTTCTGCAACAAAGACCGATTCATGAATCTCAGGTGTAAACTGATGATATGGATAAATCACTTTTTCGACTTCCTTTCTTAATACAACATTTGTGAGGTGTTTACTTTGTGGACTTGGCATGCTGAAAGACCGGTTGGTACAATTGTCATTGTACATGGTGCTAGTGAATATCATGGCCGATATAAATGGCTGATCGAAATGTGGCGAAATGCAGGCTATCACGTCGTCATGGGTGACCTGCCTGGGCAAGGGACATCGACACGTGCGAGAGGCCACATTCGTTCTTTTCAAGAATACATTGATACAGTGGATGAATGGATTGAACATGCGAAGTCGTTCAGACTTCCGACATTTTTACTTGGACATAGTATGGGGGGACTGATTTCGATTGAATGGTTCAAGCAGTATACCCATACGAAGATTGATGGCCTTATTTTATCATCACCTTGTTTAGGTCTGCAATTTAAACCGAAGAAGCTGATGGATTTTGCGTCAAAAGGGCTAAATGTGCTGGCGCCGTCTTTTAAAGTCGAATCTGGGCTGTCGATCGAACTTGCCACACGGAATCAAGATGTGATAGAGGCAGATTCGAATGATTCGCTTTATGTGACGAAGGTGTCGGTTCGCTGGTATCGAGAACTGGTGAAAAATATCGATGCGGCGATGCAGCCTACGAATGTTTTTCGGTCGATTCCACTCCTGCTCATGCAGGCAGGCGATGACAAGATTGTAGATAAAACAAGAGTGATGAAATGGTTCAATGGCATTGAATCAACCAATAAGTCATACCGTGAATGGGAAGGGCTTTATCATGAAATTTTTAATGAGCCCGAGCGAGAAGATGTGTTTAAGGCGGCAAGAGCCTTTACTGATCAATATATTTGATTGTGAGCTAAAGTTGGGGGTGGATGATTTGTCAGTACCAGAACGTCCTTTTGCACTGATGACGAAGGTGTATAAAGATATTTTTCCGCTAGTTCATCAGGAGCTAAAAAAGTGGCGGGCTCATGCAGAAATGATTGAAAATGAAGAACTGAGAACGCAGGCACTAGCGAGCATATCCAGTAAAACCTTTCACTGTGAAGGCGGGGGAATTTTATCTCTTCTTGCAGGTGAAGCGAAGGAAACGTGTATTGAATTCATTGTGGCGTACCAAACGATTAGCGATTACTTAGATAATTTGTGTGACCGCAGTACATCACTTGATCCAAAGGATTTTCATATGCTGCATCAGGCAATGAGAGATGCACTCGATATTCATGCGGAGCTTAAGCCGTATTATCAATTCCGTGATGATCAAGAGGATCATGGGTACTTGCATGCGCTAGTCAGGACGTGCCAAGATGTGCTGTCACGTCTAGCGCATTATCCGATCATTCAGCCCTATTTACATACGCTGTGTGATTATTATAGTGATTTACAAGTACATAAGCATGTGGTTCCTCATGAGCGTGAACCTCGATTAGAGTCATGGTTCCGCCAGTATGAAAAGGATTTACCAAAGATGGAGTGGTATGAGTTTTCCGCATGTGCAGGATCAACGCTGGGTATTTTCTGTCTTGTGGCTTATGCACTGCAGCCTGATTTTACAGAGAAGCAGGCGAAGCAAATTTACGAAAGCTATTTCCCTTATATTCAAGGTCTGCACATCTTACTGGACTATTTAATCGACCAAGAAGAGGACAGGCTGGAAGGCGATTTGAATTTTTGCTCGTACTACAACTCTCATCATGAGATGATGGATAGACTACAGCATTTTATTGAAAAAGCGGATGAACAGCTGAAAGGCATTCCACACGAGAATTTTCACAAACTAATCAATAGAGGGTTACTTGCGGTCTATTTGTCTGATGAAAAAGTGACAGCCCAAAAAGAGATGAACAAGCTGGCAAAGCGGTTGATCAAATCAAGCGGGAAAACATCGTTCTTTTTCTATATCAATGGCAGAGCCTATCGAACCTATCAGAAAATGCCTTGGAAGAAATCTTCATAAAGGATAAAGTAAGCTCATCAGCTTGTAGAAAATGGTTTTCTACAAGCTTTTTTGTTTTGAACTGTTTCGTTTTGGGCCATGTACAGTTCTTTTATGATTACAATCCTCTTATTTGCTGCCGATATTATTCTTAGTGTACGAAAAATAGGAGAAAAGTATGGATCGAATGAATCGTATCTACTCCTTATGACGTATATTTGTTGAAAAACTTAAAAAAGGGGAAGGTCGAATATGTCATTTTTTAAAAAGTTTGCAGCAAGTGTGGGAATCGGTGCAGCAAAAGTGGATACAATTTTGGAGAAAGATGCGTATGAACCAGGAGAAGAAGTAAAGGGAACAGTCCATGTGAAGGGCGGAAAAGTGCCTCAAGATATTCGCTATATTGATTTAAAGTTGAATACATGGTACACCATCGTAAAAGATGATGAAGAGCAGCGAAAATACACAACGATCCATTCTCTCCGAGTGACTGAATCATTCACGATTCAGCCTGGGGAAGCTCATCAGTTTACTTTCTCTTTTTACCTTCCTCTTGATACACCAATGACTGTAGGTAAAGTAGAGGTGGCTGTTGTGACAGACCTTGATATTCAAGGCGGTATTGATAAATCTGATCATGACCGCATTTTTGTAAGCGCGCACCCGTGGGTGAAACGTGTGCTTGAAGCTGTTGGAAACTTAGGCTTTCACCTTCATGAAGCAGACTGTGAAGAAGCACCTTATTTCAGGCGCCGCCTTCCCTTTGTTCAAGAGTTTGAGTTTATACCGACTTCCGATTATTATCGTCAAATGCTTGATGAGTTAGAGGTGATTTTCTTCATTGATGAAGAGGGGCTAGATCTCATTTTTGAAGTTGACCGCAGAGCAAGAGGGCTGCGTGGCTGGCTGGAAGAAATGTATAATGACGGAGAACAGCTTGTACGTGTCCGCTTTACTCGATCAGAGCTTGCAGATGCAGAAGAGCTGGAAGTAGTGCTTGAAGAAATCATTGACCAATACGCTTATTAAATAATAAAACTCAAATCCATTAAGAGGATTTGAGTTTTTTTTCGATGGCTACCACAAAGGGCGGATCGTTTTGAATATTCATGTATTGATAAGAGATCACCTGTACTTCTTCGTGATGGAGTGTTTTGCAATAATCAAGAAGGATGTCCTTCTCTTTTTTTCCTTCAGGATGACCGTGGTAAATCACAAGAACGATCAGACCTCCAGGCTTAAGCCAATCCATGAGCTGTTTGATCGCTTCAATGGTCGTATGTGCCTGAGTCGTGACGGTTTTATCGCCTCCTGGTAAATATCCAAGATTGAACACTGCACCAGATATGTGGCCATAAGCATCCGCTGGCAGATGCTCAGCAAGTTGTTCATGTCCGTCATGGATCAGGTGAACGTTTGGGTAGTGCTCACCAAGTCTTTTGCTTGTTTGCTCAATGGCTTCCTTCTGTACATCGAATGCGAAAACTTGTCCATCTCTCCCGACAAGGTCAGCTAAATAGCGCGTATCATGGCCATTCCCCATCGTTGCATCAATGACAATATCGCCTTTTTGACAAGCACGTTCTAACAGTTCTTTACTAAAAGGGAGCATCCGTTTTAAAATCATTTTGCCGCTTCTTCCAATCTGACGAAGCGTTTGCCCTGGTAGCTGTTACGTCTTTCAAGCTCAGCATTAATGGCATTGAGCACTTCCCATTTATTCACACTCCACATTGGACCTACCATTAATTCAATGGGACCATCGCCTGTAATACGATGAATAATCATTTCTGGGGGCAGGATCTCCAGCTGATCACAGACAAGCTGGACATATTCCTCTTGGCTGAGAAACTCTAGTTTGCCTTTCTCATATTGCTTTACCATCGGTGTTCCTTTTAACAGGTGAAGTAGATGAATTTTAATTCCTTGCACATCTAAATCAGCGACAGCTTTTGCTGTCTCCATCATCATATCTCGGTTTTCAAGAGGAAGACCGTTGATGATATGTGAACAGACTCGAATGCCATGTTTTCGCAGTTTTTCTACACCTTCTACGTAGCATTCATAATCATGGGCACGGTTGATGAGCATCGCTGTCCGCTCATGTACAGTTTGTAGACCAAGTTCAACCCATAAATACGTCCGTTCGTTTAACTCAGCTAAATATTCCACCACGTCATCTGGTAGGCAATCAGGTCTTGTGGCAATCGATAAACCAACCACTCCATCCAGATTCATGACGGTTTCGTATTTTTCTTTTAAAACAGGAAGCGGCGCATGTGTGTTTGTGTAAGCTTGGAAATACGCCATGTATTTTCCGTCTTTCCATTTTGTATGCATCCGGTCCTTGATTTCATTAAATTGAGTGATGAGATCATCCGCCCGGTTTCCTGCAAAATCACCAGATCCTGCTGCGCTGCAAAATGTGCAGCCTCCATGTGCGACAGTACCATCACGGTTTGGACAATCAAAGCCGCCGTCTAATGCGACTTTAAATACTTTATGACCAAAGTGCTCACGCAAATGATAATTCCATGTGTGATAACGTTTTTCGCTGTTTGAATATAAAAAAGGGTTATGCTGATCCAAGTCAGTAACCTCCTTGCATAATAATAGGCATCCTTAAAGTTTAACAAAAATCACGAAAGAGGACAATTGAATCTGTCCAACATTTTCTTTAGTGAAAAAGCTTTACGTGGGCAAAATAGGCGAGAGCAATGATGAAATGGAGGGATGGCTAGATGGCAACTAGAAAATCAATCGATGAATTTGTCCAAAAAAGCACTGAGACTCTTGAGTTTGCAAGCGAACAGTTTGATTTGAGCTCTCGCCAAGAACATTATAACGTAGAAGAATTTTCAAAAGCGCAGCTCATGCTTGAAGATGCGGTGAATGAATTAGAAAAGTTAAAAGATGTCGCCAATGATCAGCAAAGAGAACGTTTAGACAGAACGCGTGTACAAATTCAAAGTCTGCAAAACCAAATGATTTTAGGTATTTCATACGAGAACGAATGATGAACAGATCCTTCTTTTAAGGGTCTGTTTTTATTTTTTGGCTGTTTTCGCAAAGATTGTTGTTTTTGGATATATATTTGTAATAGGTTTTTGTTCTGTTAAAGTATGTTATATATAGAAATTGCAAATATCTTCAAGGGGGTAGAAGAAATGTGGGAGACTCTTCCTGATTGGTTTTGGGCATTATATTACTTGTTTTTCTTAGCAACATTAGGAACCGCAATATTCAGTGTTGTGAAAAATAAACAAAGGGGATTGTCCATTCTAACCATTGTATTTACTGTTACAATTCCGATGATTAGCCTGATAAATAGCATTGGTAGAGTAGAAGGAATGAATGAATTTGAACACTTATTTAGTCAATTGCGACAAGGTGCAGTTTGGTCTATCTTTACAGTTATAGGCTATATATTTTTATTAGTATGGTGGGTGCTAATCCTGTTCAAAAGCAAGTCCAAAAACAAAGTAATAGTATCTAATTAAAACATTGTAGAGACCTCAATATTCGGGGTCTTTTATTATGCACTTTTTCAGGCGATGATGAAAGTTATTAACGTGTTGAACACCCTAAACCAGAAGCAAACCTGGCTTCCGAAAGCTTTTAAGTAGCTTCGTCATTTTATCTGGTTCGTCTGCCAATTTTTTTCTAAAGTCTCTTGACTTTTCAATTAAGTGTCTATATTGTATTAGGTGTACTACATCAACTAATACACTGCAGACACTTAAACGTGAAGAAAGGTGTTTAACCATGAAAAAAGAAAAAAAACCAATCAATTTAAAGTGGATGGTACTGGCTGTTGCGTTAGCATGTACATTTTTTTTCGTTCTCGTTTTCATTGGTTTTGAAGTTCAAAAAGATTTTATTCCAAATTCGGTCCCTTTAATGCAAGGACATGATCAAGCGATAGGACTGCAAAAGCATGAATGAGAAAAGAGGGAGCCATCATGATTCAAATAGATCCAAGAAGCGCTGCACCAATATATGAACAAATCATTGAGCAGTTAAAAATTTTGTGCTTAAAAGGCGTGATGAAACCAGGTGACAAACTGCCTTCTGTGAGAGAGCTTGCCACCATTATTATTGCGAATCCAAACACCGTCAGCAAAGCGTATAAAGAGCTTGAACGGGAAGGAATTATTGAAACATTAAGAGGCCGTGGAACGTATGTGACAGAAGGTGCACAGTTAAAGCTGAATGAAGGGAAGGTGTTAGAGATGAAGGAGCAATTAAGGCAACTCATTATTGAAGCTCATTATGCCGGTATTGATATTCATCAACTCAAAGAGTGGCTGGAGGAGATCAGCTCAAGTCTAAAAGGAGGAAAACAAGTTGATTGAGGTCAGAAATGTATCAAAGAAATTAAATGGACGTGAAGTACTCAGCAACGTTTCCTTCAAGATAGGCGAAGGAGAGATCTTTGGTCTGCTTGGCCGGAATGGCTCTGGTAAAACAACACTTCTTCGCTTGATTCAGCAAATCCTTCTTCCAGATGAAGGAGAGATTTATTTTAAAGATGTACTCGTAAAAGACCACCCGTTAGTGAAGCAAAATATTGTGTATATGCCAGTCGTAAATCCCTACTTTGACCGGTACAATTATGGACAGCTTGTGAAGTTGTTAAAACAACTGTATCCAAAGTTTGACGTGACATATGCCAATGAGCTTGTGAACCGGTATGAGATTCCGGAAAAAGTGAAATACCGTGAATTGTCGACAGGTTTAAAGAAACAGCTATCCCTCATTTTAAGTTTTGCCATCAAACCAGCAGTCATTTTGTTAGATGAGCCGACAGACGGGATTGATGCAGTCACAAGAAATGACGTTCTTCAGCTGATGATTGACGAGGTGGCAGAACGACAAACAACGATTTTAATTACATCTCACCGTTTAGAGGATATTGAGCGTATGTGTAACCGAATCGGGTTTTTGGAAGGAAATCAGCTCACAAGTGTTATGGATTTAGATGAATTAAAGAATGACTACGTTAAAATCCAGATGGCATTTGAAGAGGATATGAACTTAAGTATTAGAAAAAAAGGCGTTGCCATTTTAGATCAAGCGGGTGTGTTCTATACAGCACTTGTACTCAAAACAGATGAAGAAGCAAAAGAGTATTTGAAATCGCTTGAACCAAAAGTCTGGCATGAACTGCCTGTAAATTTAGAAGAAGTATTCATTGCGAAGTTTGGAGGGAAACGCAGATGGTAAAACGGCAATTGTTATATAAGGAATGGAAGCAGTCTGAGCTGACATTCATTTTAGTGATGCTTGTTGCGATCTTTGCGACGCCATTATCCCTCTTAATGGAGTACTCAACCTTTCAAGATTGTTTGAATAACCGAGACTGTCTAATGGATACAACAACATTCACTTATATTTTTAAGACGGACGCATTTCTCTCACTTTCATGGGTCATGGGAATATTTTTTGCTGTGATTCAGCTAGGATTTGAAAGAAATAAAGGGCAGATGGACTTTACCGTATCCTTGCCGTTTAGTAGAAGTTCCATCTTTCACACAAAGTTTTTCTTAGGTGCTGGAATTATTGCAAGTGTTCATGCTGTTTCATACCTTCTCATTTATTTATTAAAATTAGGTCTTGGGCCAATAGAGACACCTGGATTTAACAGTCTTTATGTTTCTGCACTGTTGTCAGCCTTGATGATCTATAGTTTGTTTTTTGCAGCAGGTGCTTTAACAGGGAGTGCTATTTCTCAAGCAATCGTTGGATTTAGTACAGCTATTTTACCTTACTTAGTGATTGGTTTACCAATCCTTCATTTAGATTTTATCTTTAAAACAAGCGGGATGTGGCTGGATAAAATCTTTAATTTTTTGATCACGCCCATTTCCCCCATTACTTATATTACAGCTAACAGTTTTTATCAGGAATATCCGCTTTGGTTCAATGGTGAAGAATACATCATTCCAATTGTCATGATGTTGCTATTTTACCTTATAGGCTTGTTTAGCTTTATTAAACATCCAATTGAACGAAATGGCCGATTCTTCCTTTATTCAATAATGGATCGCCCAATTCAAATTATGGTGATCGTGTTTGGCGTCTTAGGGTTTGGCTGGGTTGGTTTCTCTTCAGATTCATTAATTGGCTATTTTGTTGGGATGTGCATCGGTGGAGCTGTAGGCGCACTGACGAGTTATTTCTTAATCTATCGAAAAAGATAAACAGAGAGCAGGGGAGTAGAGATGATTCAAATTCAATCGTTAGATCATGTGTTTAAAATTGGGAAAAAGGGCAGGGAGAACGAGATTCCTGTGCTCAAAGACATTGACTTGTCTATTAAAAGAGGCGAAATTGCATGTATCGTCGGACGAAGCGGTTCGGGGAAATCAACTTTACTGAATTTAATATCGGGATATATTACGCCAACAAGCGGACAAATTATCGTTGATGGCACCAATGTGACCGGCTTTAATGAGAAGGAATGGGCAGACTTTCGGTTAGATCATTTTGGCTTTATCTTTCAAAGCTTTCAATTGATCGGGAGTTTAACAACATATGAGAACGTTGAACTTCCGCTCACTTTAAAAGGTGTGAAGCCGTCTGAGCGAAAAGTGAAAGTAAAGGAAATGCTGAAACGAGTTGGACTGGAACATCACGCAGGACATTATCCTAATGAACTGTCAGGTGGACAGCAGCAGCGTGTGAGTATTGCAAGAGCCTTGATCCTTAATCCGTCTATTATTTTAGCGGATGAGCCAACAGGCAGTCTGGATTCAGAAACTGAAGGAGAAATTCTAGCCTTTATCCAGCAGCTCAATCGTGAAAAAGGAATTACATTTGTCATCATTACACATGACGATGAAGTCGCTTCAATCGCAGACACAACGTTCCAGCTTCATGATGGTGTATTAAAGAAAGGGGATCAGTCCATTGAAATTTAGAGATCAGGTCAAATTCATCAGAAGAAATATGAAGAAAAATAGATTGCGTGTGTTTATGACCATACTTGCAACGACAATGGCATGCTCTTTCTTAATCGTTCTAGCGTCAGTTGGTTTTGGTCTGCAAAAATCGGCTCAAGATGAAATCATGAAACAACAAATTATCACAGAAATTAAAGTGTTAGGCAAAGAAAAAGGTGACGTCAAGGTTGACGATTTAAAGAAATATGATCATGCGAAATCTGTCGTTGCAAGAACGTCAATCATTCCATCGGTTCACGTCGAGCTCGATAATCGCTCAAGTGATACGCAGGCTGTACTGACAGATATGAAAGAAGAAAAAGAGGCAGGCCTTGAACTAGACCGTGGAAAAGTCCCAACATCGGCGAATGAAATTGTAGTTGGGTATCAAATGGCAGAACAACTTTGGACGGAAAAAGAACGAAAAGACTATGAAAAAGAAATGAATCAGACATCAAATGGTGAAGATACACCGGAAGAGCCAAAAGGCTATACGAAGGAAATTTTAAACAAAGTCATTCAAATCAAGGTGCCGAAACTGAATGAAGAAAATGAAGTGGTGAAAGAAAAGACGTTCGATTTCCGTGTCGTCGGTGTATTGAAGAAACCGAATTTGGAGTGGCAGCAGGATCATAAAATTCTTATTCCGAATGCTTATCAAAAAGAATTTAGTCAAGTGCTCGATCTGTCTCCTGATGCAGGAAATGTCGAAAAAATGACGTCTGTCTATGCTGATAAGTTCGACAATGTCGGTGCGCTCACAGATAAGCTGACAGATGACGGCTATCAAGTCATCTCTGTGACGAATCAGCTTGAAGGAATGGATATGTTCTTTACAGTCTTTAAAATTGGACTCATCTTTGTTGGATGTATTGCGGTGATTATTTCGGCGATCGGCATTTTCAATACGATGACAATGGCCGTAACAGAGCGGACACAAGAGATTGGGATCATGAAAGCCATCGGTGCGAATCCTTCCATTATTAAGCGAATGTTCCTCATGGAAAGTGCTTATATTGGGGTGATTGGATCGATCATCGGGATTATCATCTCGTACATCGTTAGTTTTGCAGTGAATTTAATCATTCCAGCAATTTTGTCTTCCATGTCTGAAGGGGGATCAAGTGATCAATTCTCGATCACCTTCTCCTATATTTCGCTAAGCCTTGTGGTCACAGCAACAGTGATTAGTGCAGGAGTCGCCATTATTTCTGGACTCAATCCAGCACGTAAGGCGACAAAAACGAATGTATTAACAGCATTAAGAAGAGAAATTTAAAGAAGAACCTCCTGTACCTATATTGGGCTGACAGGAGGTTTTTTTATCGTCAAAAGATGTCTATTGCTTTGGTGCCCGGTACCCTGCACGCTCAGCTTCTTCTACGGAGCAGAACATTTTGGTCACGTTTTTTGTCCGTGAGTAGTATCTGCTGCTCGGTGTGTGATATATGCCGTTGACACTTCCTTTAATATTACAGGCGGCAGATTCTTTTTTTGTTTCTTTTTGTGACTCATGACCGCCAGTATTCGACCCATCATCTTTAGGAGCAGATCGCTGGGCCGATGACGTGGTGTCTTTGTTTACTTTCTGGTGTTCTTTTTTGAGTGTTTCGTTTGTAGAGGTGAGCTTGTCTATTTTCTCTTCAAGCTCATGGATGGTTTTTTCTTGCTGTTTGACTGTCTTCTTTTCGGAGGTGATGGTTTCTAATTTCTTGGATAGCTTTTCTTTTTCTTTGGTCACGTCTTCTAAAGAGGCCGTCAGCGTTTCTTTGTCTTCCTTTAGACGAGAAATGTCAGATGCTAATTGTTTTTGCTCTTTCAGCAGCTGTTCAGAAGATGGATCTGCTTGTGCTTTCGGAGCACCTGTGCCGGCAAACGGTAATGACATAATAGAAAAAACAAGACCAATGGTCAAAAAAGGATAGAAGAGTTTTTTTGAAAAGATTTGTTGATTTTGGTGTTTAAGTAATAAATAATTGACGGCATATCCTATGGCGAAACAAATACATAAAAGACCTATGATGAGTAACATCATCATCTGGCAGCCCCCCTATATCGCTATTTACACCTATCATACCTCATTTTTCCATTTTGGGGAGCGGTTCAATTAAAAAAACCCTGTTTAAACAGGGTTTTCAGCTAATGGCAATCCTTTGATTGCTTCTTTTACCGTTAAATAAGTGATCGTATTCTGGAAGTCTGTATCTAAGTCTTTCATTTTCATCGCAAGCTGTGGTTTGATCCCAGTGATGATAAGTTCAGTTCCAGTTAAGTTCAGCAGGTGATGCAGTTTGAAAATTCGCGCTGCAACGGAATCATCGACATCGATTAAACCAGAAAGATCGACAATTAAATAATCATCCTTTGAATCTTCTAATATACAAGTTAACTTCGCGACGATGGCATCAAAGCGTTCTTCTGATAATTTTCCGATGAGTGGAAGAGCGGAAACACCATTTTTGATTGGGACAATTGGCGTCGACAGAGAGGTGACTTCATGTAAGAAATCTTCTAGGAGTTGTTCATATTCTTTCTGCTTTGTAATGTCCTTTTGAAAGCCAATAAAAAATGTTTTGTCATCTTGTTCAATGTATAGAGGATCTATATTGAGTTCATTCCAAAAAAAAGTACCGTCTTTTTTATAATTTTTGAGCTGTGTGGTAATAGGTGTTTTGTTTTGAATTCCGTGACGTATTAAGGCAAGTTGATCTTGATTTGTGTCTTTTCCTTGGAGGAATCGACAATTACGTCCAAGAATCTCATCTGGTTTATATCCAGTCATTTGTGTAAAGCCATGATTCACATAAACGATAGGGTTATCCTCTAAAGAAGGGTCTGTAATGACAACACCAATCCGCGCATGATCCAGCGCTTTTTTTATGAGTTCAAGCTGTTTTTGCAAGCCGAAGATGTTCGAGCTGACCATATTACCCTCCTTTGCTGCTACTATCAGACATTTAAGATGGTTTTTTTAAAACCAAATGAATTCTTTTTAAACGTAACATAACATATGTTCTGTTTCAATGATTGCAATCGCTTTGTTAAATTTGTCATCATAGTTTGTCCTCCATTAGAATAGAGTAAGTAAGGAGACTTTTCATTAGAAAAAGAAGGGATCATTTGAGGATAATTCATAAAATGACAAAAATAGTTAATATGGATTAGGTGAAAATGATTCCAATGCATCAAGATTGTTTTTGGGTCATTCACATATAATGGAAGAAACAAGCTTTTTTTCTTCGTTAGAGAGAATAGACCTTTTACATGGATTATGACGGAACAGCAGAATGGCATTACAGGGGGCTGGACAGCCTGAAGTCGCTTTACTATTCTAAGGGCTTTAGGAAGGTGATGAAAATGCTGCAACAAGTCATTATTGCTTGCGCCATTGGAGGGGTCATGGGCATTCTCGGTCACGTAAAGAAAAAAGGCAGGCTAGAGAAGCCCAGAATGACAAAGAAGTTTATTTATCTAGGGTTTATTGAAGATTGGCTCGTTGGGATGATTGCTGCTACACTGCTTGTCTTATCCTCAAATCCCGAATCTAGTCTGCACTTGATCATCTTATCCATTATTTCAGGTTACGGAGGAGAAGCAGTTCTGCGAAGCTTCGATTTTGTGAGAGAAGAACGTTCACAGGATGCAGGCTCCAACCGTCATAACCGATCTCCACACGAATAATATCCTCACTTTACCCTAGTCTAGGGTACATTCCCATTGTATACAAACCTGCTTGCACTTATGATCATAATTCTATAAAATACTACTTAGATGACGGTTACGATAAGAACAGTGAAGAGGAGTAGTAGGAAAGCAGTATTTGTCTTTAGAGAATTGACGGCTGGTGAAAGTCAATCAAATCTGCTTCTGAACTCGCCTCAGAGTTGCAGTTGCGTTAAAGCTTCTGTCGCATGTCTGCGTTAAAGATATTAAGTGAGCGTATGAACAGTTCATGACGCTAACAAGGGTGGTACCGCGGGAACCAAAAAATCTCTCGTCCCTTTCCAGGGATGAGGTTTTTTTGTTGATTTTAGAAAAATCTGAATTCTTGCAGTGGTCATCTGAGCAGATAAAGCCGTACATATTAAAGGAGGTTTTCACATTGAGTTTTCAGCATCGGGAAATTGAAAAAAAGTGGCAGGATTATTGGCTGACACATAAAACATTCGCCACATCTGACTCGGAAGATAAACCAAAGTTTTATGCGCTAGATATGTTTCCTTATCCATCAGGAGCAGGGCTTCATGTAGGGCATCCTGAAGGATACACAGCAACGGATATTTTATCACGTATGAAACGTATGCAGGGCTACGATGTTCTTCATCCAATGGGATGGGACGCATTTGGTCTTCCAGCGGAACAATATGCGCTGGATACAGGAAATGATCCAGCTGAATTTACAGAAGAGAACATTAATAATTTCCGCCGCCAAATTCAATCATTGGGCTTCTCGTATGATTGGGATCGAGAAATTAACACGACAGATCCGAATTATTATAAATGGACCCAGTGGATTTTCTTGAAATTGTATGAAAAAGGATTGGCGTATATTGATGAAGTACCTGTAAACTGGTGCCCAGCACTCGGTACAGTCCTTGCAAATGAAGAAGTCATTGATGGGAGAAGTGAGCGCGGAGGGCATCCTGTTGAAAGACGTCCAATGAAGCAATGGATGCTAAAAATTACAGCATATGCGGACAGGCTGTTAGAAGATTTAGAAGACATTGATTGGCCTGAAAGCATCAAAGACATGCAGCGCAACTGGATTGGACGTTCTGAAGGTGCACATGTTCACTTCGAAGTAGAAGGACATGACGAACAGTTTACGGTGTTTACAACACGTCCTGATACACTATTTGGTGCCACATATGCCGTTCTTGCACCAGAGCATGCACTAGTTGAAAAAATTACAACAGCTGCTCAAAAAGAAGCAGTTGAAGCATATATCAAAGAGATTCAATCTAAGAGTGACTTAGAGCGAACAGATCTTGCTAAAACGAAAACGGGCATTTTCACAGGTGCTTATGCCATCAATCCATTGAATGGGGAAAAGATGCCGATCTGGATTGCAGATTATGTGTTAGCCACATATGGCACTGGAGCGATCATGGCAGTTCCTGCTCATGATGAGCGTGATTATGAATTCGCCAAAACATTCGATCTTCCAATCAAAGAGGTTGTCGAAGGTGGAGACATTGACAAAGAAGCCTACACAGGTGATGGAAAGCACATCAACTCTGATTTCTTAAACGGCTTAGGGAAAGAAGAAGCAATTGAAAAAGCGATTGCATGGCTGGAAGAACATCAAAAAGGTGAAAAGAAAGTCACTTATCGTTTAAGAGACTGGCTGTTCAGCCGTCAGCGTTACTGGGGAGAGCCAATTCCAATTATTCATTGGGAGGACGGAACATCTTCAGCTGTTTCAGAGGAAGAGCTTCCACTGATTTTGCCTAAGACGACTGAGATTAAGCCAAGCGGAACAGGTGAATCACCTTTAGCGAATATTAAAGATTGGGTAGAGGTTGTCGATCCAGTGACAGGTAAAAAAGGACGCCGTGAAACCAATACGATGCCACAATGGGCAGGTAGCTGCTGGTACTTCTTACGTTATATTGATCCACATAACACAGAAGAACTTGCATCTCCTGAAAAGCTAAAGAAATGGCTTCCGGTTGATGTGTATATTGGTGGAGCAGAACATGCTGTGCTTCATCTGCTATATGCACGATTCTGGCATAAATTCTTGTATGATATTGGTGTTGTTCCAACAAAAGAACCGTTCATGAAATTGTTCAACCAAGGAATGATTCTTGGTGAAAATAATGAAAAAATGAGTAAATCAAAAGGGAATGTTGTCAACCCAGATGATATCGTAGAATCTCATGGTGCAGATACATTAAGACTGTACGAAATGTTCATGGGACCTTTAGATGCATCGATTGCTTGGTCTGAAACAGGTCTTGATGGTGCTCGTCGTTTCCTAGATCGTGTATGGCGTCTGTTTACAAATGAAGATGGCTCCATCAGTGATAAAGTGACAGAGCAATCTGGCGGCGCATTAGAGCGCAGCTACCATGAAACCGTCATGAAGGTAACGGATCATTATGAAGGCTTACGTTTCAATACTGGGATTTCACAATTAATGGTGTTCATCAACGATGCATACAAGGCTGACACACTGCCGAAAGAATATGCAGAAGGATTTGTGAAACTTCTTTCTCCGATTGCACCGCATGTAGCGGAAGAGCTTTGGAATAAACTTGGTCATGAAGGGTCTATTTCTTATGAAGCATGGCCGCAATATGATGAGTCAAAACTTGTCGATGATGAAGTGGAAATTGTCGTACAGCTAAATGGAAAAGTGAAAGCAAAATTAACGGTTCCTGCTGATGCAACAAAAGAGCAGCTAGAAGAGCTTGCGAAAAATGATGCACGGATAAAAGAACAGCTTGAAGGGAAAACAATCCGTAAAGTGATTGCGGTTCCTGGAAAACTTGTCAATATTGTCGCGAACTAATGAACGCACCCATCGGTATCAGCCGATGGGTGTTGTTTATTTCCCGGGACATAATTTTGTCGAAAACAAGGTAATTCCTCCATCAATCTCGTATTTAACAAGTTGATCAAGAAAATGAGGAGTGACGTCAATGGAAAAGGAAAGCAAACGTGAACAACTGCTCAGTTTATTAGGGGAAATGCCGGAGCGCCATCGTGTGGAGGCGTATACGTTAAAGATTGAGGAACGTGAATCGTACTTAGTAGAAACACTCATTCTCTCTATTCATGGGGTGGAGGAAGTTCCGGCTTATTTTGTGAAGCCGAAAGATACAGTGAAAAAAAGGCCTGTTGTCTTGTTCCAGCATTCTCATGGTGGGAATTACGTGGATGGGAAAGAAGAGTTATTGAAGGGGGCTCATTATTTGCAAGCGCCTTCATACGCAAAAGAATTCACTTCAAAGGGCTATAGTGTGTTGGCGATTGATCACGCGGGATTTGGTGAAAGAAGGGGGAGAACAGAAAGTGAAATTTTCAAAGAAATGCTGTTAACAGGAAAAGTGATGTGGGGCATGATGCTGTATGAGAGCATGTGTGCAATTGATTATTTGCTGACTCGCTCTGATGTGCTTCCAGAGCGTTTAGCTGTTTTTGGGATGTCAATGGGCGGCCTTCTTTCATGGTGGACGGCAGCACTTGATGAGAGGGTCAGTGTGTGTGTGGATCTTTGCGCACAGGTTGATCATCACACATTGATTGAAACAAATCATTTAGATAGACACGGTTTTTACTATTATGTACCGAGCTTAGCTAAGCACTTTACAGCAGCTGACATCCAAGAAATGATTTTCCCAAGACCGCATTTAAGCTTAGTTGGAAAGCATGATCAGCTTACACCTGCTGAAGGTGTTGGACGAATTCAACAGACATTAAGTCAAGCCTATCAAGCTGCTTCCTTAAAGGAACGTTATCAGCTTATAGGTCTACATGCAGGTCATTTTGAAACGGCTGCTATGCGCCACGAGGCTACACGTTTTTTGAAAAAGTGGCTGTAATCAATAGACGGCATGGACATACTACTCCGATAGAAGATGAAGGAGGAAACAGATGAAAAAAATCACCATGATTGGCGGATGTGGTGTCATCGGACGTTTATTAACTAAAGAGCTCTCTTCGGAGTATGACCTGACCATCATTGATCAAACAAGATGTGTAGAAGAAGTCATTTTTGCAAATGCGGCAATTGAAGAGGAGTTGTTTCAAGCCATTCCAAGAGATACAGATGTGATCATTCATCTTTTAAACATAGACATGACACATGATGTGATGAATGAAAAGGAGTTTGCAAAAATGAATGAGGTGTTTTGGATAAGCACGTATAATATGTTTCGTTCAGCGGCCAGGTTAAGCATTCCAAAAGTCATTTTTGCAAGCAGTAACCATGTGACAGATCGCTATGAAAAAGATGGTCACTCCTTACTAGGGAGAGAAATTACGACTGATGATGTACCAGCAACGAAAAATGTGTATGGCATTTTAAAATTTGCTTCCGAACAGCTTGGGCGTTTGTTTCACGATCAAACAGGTATGACTGTCATCAATTTGAGAATTGGAACCGTCGTGACAGATGAGATGGAAGGACTGCACACTAAAAAAAGAACGAAACGAACGCTTCTTTCACATGATGACCTTTTCGGCATGATCAAGGCTGCCATCGAAACGGACGTTCCATTCGGGACTTATTATGCCGTATCAGAAAACGAAGGGAAACCTTGGTCTACTCAGTCAACGAAGCAGGAGTTAGGCTACAGGCCAGATGTCAATACGGCAGAAATTCTGAAAGAAAACGATCAGGCATAGGGCATAATCATGACATTAGCTCATGATCTTTTTCTTTTCATTGATGAGGCTAAAAGCACGAATGGCATGATCATCTCTGTGGTCTGTCATGATGATTATAGACGCTTTCTTCCCCCGTTTGTTACATTTTAATCACGATATCGTCAAAGGCTGCAGCTTATGTTCAGACGAAATGATAACGCTTACAAAGAAAGGGCGTGATGAACATAGATCGTTCTATTAAAGGCCGATTGTTCAATGTATTTAATTACTCTTTTCTACTCATGTTCGCATTAATATGTGTGCTCCCGTTCATCCATGTCATTGCCGCCTCTTTTGCGACAGTAGAAGAGGTCATCTCAAAGAAGTTTATTTTGTTTCCAACGACGTTTTCTCTAGAGGCCTATCGCTATATCTTTTCTACAGATATTGTGTATCGCAGCCTGATTGTATCCATTCTTGTGACACTCGTTGGAACAGCGGTCAGCATGTTTTTATCCTCACTCATGGCGTATGGGCTGTCTCGTCAGGAGCTAAAGGGCCGAAGAACCCTCATGTTTCTCGTTGTCTTCACGATGCTGTTTAGCGGAGGGATGATTCCGACGTTTATCGTCGTGAAAACACTTGGGCTGCTTGATACTTACTGGTCACTCATTCTGCCAGTGGCCATCAATGCATTCAATTTGATCATTTTGAAAAACTTCTTTCAAAACATACCAGCAAGCCTTGAAGAATCAGCGAAGATGGACGGCTGTAACGATTTAGGGATCTTCTTTAAAATCGTACTGCCACTTTCTTTGCCAGCTATTGCGACGATTTCACTTTTTTATGCCGTGACGTATTGGAATACGTACATGACAGCCATTTTATATTTAAACGATTCGGTGAAATGGCCAATTCAGGTCCTGTTAAGACAAATCGTCATTGTATCAAGCGGTATGCAGGGAGATATGTCAGATATGGGCTCATCAACACCGCCGCCAGACCAAACCATTAAAATGGCGGTCATCGTCGTGGCGACCATTCCCGTTCTGCTTGTCTATCCATTTATTCAAAAGCATTTCAACAAAGGGGCATTACTAGGTTCTGTAAAGGGTTAAAAAGATGGAATAACGGAGGGATCTTATGGGGAGAAAGAAATTATGGCTGATTGCCTTTGTTTTGTTATTTGCCGCAAGTGGTATTCTGTCAGCTTGTTCAAGTAAAGGGGCAAGTTCATCAGATGAAAAGGTTGATTTAGACAAAAAGGTGAAGCTGACATGGATGGCGATTTTATATCATCAGCAGCCGCCGAAAGATTCAGTGCTAGAAGAGATTGAGAAGCTCACAAATACAGAGCTTGATATTACGTGGGTGCCTGATGCGGTGAAAGAAGACCGTTTAAATTCAGCACTTGCCGCAGGGAACCTCCCGCAAATTGTGACGATTCAAGACATTAAGAATTCATCTGCTATCAATGCGTTCAGATCAGGCATGTTCTGGGAAATCGGTCCATACTTAAAGGATTATCCAAATTTAAGTAAGATGAACGAACTGATTAATAAAAATGCCTCTATCGATGGGAAGCTTTATGGCATTTATAGAGAGAGACCACTTTCAAGACAAGGGATTGTCATTCGAAAGGATTGGCTTGAAAATTTAAATTTGGATACACCAAAAACGCTGGATGACCTTTATGAAGTAGCCAAGGCATTTACTGAAAAAGATCCGAACAAAAATGGTAAGGACGATACAATTGGTTTTACAGACCGTAACGATTTGATTTACGGTGCATTTAAAACGCTCGGTTCTTATGAAGGAATGCCAACAGATTGGAAAGAAGAAAACGGCAAATTTACGCCAGACTTTATGACAGATGAGTATATGAATACAATGAAATATATGAAAAAGTTGCGTGACAATGGCTATATAAACAAAGACTTCCCGGTCACAAGCAAAACGCAGCAGCAAGAATTGTTCTCACAAGGAAAAGCGGGTATCTATGTTGGAAATATGGTAGATGCAGTGAACTTAAGAGATGATGCAACAGATAAGAACATGGAAGTGGATATTATCAACCGAATCAAAGGCCCAGATGGCAAAGAACGTGTATGGGCATCAGGCGGCCATAATGGCATCTTCGCCTTCCCTAAAACAAGCGTCAAATCAGAAGCAGAGTTAAAGAGAATTTTGGCTTTCTTTGACCGCATTGCAGAAGAAGACGTATATGGTCTCATGACGTATGGGATTGATGGAAAGCATTATAACAAACAAGATGGAAATACATTTGTGAGGGAAGAAAGCCAAGTGAAAAGCTGGCAGACAGATGTACAGCCGCTTGTCAGCCTCGTAGGGATTGATAAACGTTACTTGAAAAATAAAGGCGATGCAGTTCGTACAAAATATGAAGAGCTAGAAGAAGACAATAAAAACATCATTGTCGCTAACCCTGCTGAAAGCCTGTATTCAGAAACGGCATCAGAGCGAGGAAATGAATTGAAGAAAATCATCGATGATGCGACCTATAAGTTCATTCTTGGTGATATCAACGAAGAACAATTTAAGAAAGATGTAGAGAAGTGGAAATCAAATGGTGGAAATAAAATCATAGAAGAATATGAAGCTTCCTTTAAAAAATCAAAATGATGAACATGAAGACCCCCGCTTAGTAAAAAGCGGGGGTGTTTTCATTAAAAGTCGAAGTTGTCTGGATCAGGACCAATTCGTTTATTTTCATTTAAGGCAGACAGGCGCTTCATATCCTCATCAGATAGGACAAAATCGAAAATATCGGCATTTTCTTTTAAACGATGGGCTTTCGTTGATTTAGGAATCGTAATGACGCCTTTTTGCACATCCCAGCGCAAAATAATTTGAGCAGATGTTTTGCTGTATGTGCCCGCAAGCTCCGTGATCAGCGGGTGGTGCAGCAGCTCTCCCTGCATAAGTGGTGACCAGGCTTCCATTTGGATACCATGTGTTTTCAAATACGTAAACAGCGTTTCCTGCGTGAGTTTTGGATGAAACTCGACTTGATTAATCGCTGGAATGATGTCCGCATCTTTCAATAATTCATCTAGATGATGCGGCTGGAAGTTACTCACACCGATGGCTCTAACTTTTCCTTCACGGTACAGCGTTTCAAGCGCGCGCCATGCTTCCTTGTATTTCCCTTCAACTGGCCAGTGAATTAAATACAGATCAAGGTAATCAAGCTGAAGTTTTTTCAGGCTGTCTTCGTATGCTTTTAGTGTCGCTTCATATCCTAAATCGGCATTCCACACTTTGGATGTCACAAAGATGTCCTCGCGGCGAAGGCCTGTTTCTGCTAGACCAAGTTGTATGCCTCGTCCAACACCTTCTTCATTGCCGTAAATAGAAGCTGTATCAATACTGCGATATCCTAATTGAATGGCTGTTTTAACAGCTTCAATTAATTCCGTTCCCTCTTCAACCTGAAAGACCCCAAGACCAAATCCTGGCATGCGGACGCCGTTGTTTAATGTTTTTGTACTTTGTAAATCGTTCATTTGAAAGACTCCTTTAAATGGTTTGTTTGTATTCTTTTTGTTCGATTTGATGACTCACCATCGTGAGTATGGCCGCCATGAGCACCATGATGCCGCCAACCCAGCCGGTATGCACAAGTCCAAGGGTATCTGTCACGATACCGCCTAAAAATGAACCAATGGCGATACCTGCATTAAAGGCAGCGATATTCAGAGCGGAAGCAACATCGACAGCTCCAGGTGTATACCTTTCTGCAAAATCAACGACGGCAACTTGAAGGCCAGGTACATTCATGAAAGCAAACAGTCCCATCAGCATCACAGTTCCAATCCCGAGTGTCATAAATCCAGCAGTAAAGCTAAGGATAAACAAGATGAGACTTTGAATGATAAACATATAAATCAGTGCCTTCATTGGCTGTTTATTCGCTGCTTTTCCGCCAATGACATTCCCAGCGGCGATGGTCATCCCATATAACAGCAGGATCAAGGCAACTGTTTCAGGCGCAAGACCTGTCACATGCTGCAAGAGAGGGGATAAATAGGTGAAGACGACAAAAGTTCCTCCATACCCTGTAGCAGTAATGACAAATAAAAGCAAAATTCTTTTCGTCTTTAATAAGGCTGCTTGATCCTTAAACGTTGTTTTCACGCCCTGTTTCAATTGAGACGGAACAAGGAAATAGTTAGAAATCAGTGCGATTAGGCCAATCATGACAATCACACCAAATGACGTCCGCCAGCCGAGCTCATGACCAAGAAACGTACCGAATGGCACACCGGTCACAGTAGCGACTGTTAAACCAGTGAACATAAAGGCAATAGCACTTGCCCGCTTTTCTTTCACCACAAGGCTTGCGGCAATGGTCGAACCAATCGACATAAATACGCCATGTGATAGGGCTGAAATCACTCGTCCGATTAAGAGCACAGAAAAAGTCGTGGCAATCGTGGCAAGTGTATTTCCAATGAGAAAGACGAGCATAATGAGCAAAAGCAATGTCTTTTTGTTCATAACGGAAGTCAATGAGGTTAGAATTGGTGCGCCAAAGGTAACACCAAGCGCATATAAAGAAACGGTCCAGCCGGCCTGACTGACACTCACGCCAAAGTCCTCTGAGATCATCGGCAGAAGACCTACAGAGATAAATTCAGTTGTACCTATAGCAAATGCACTAATCGCTAGTGCGAGAAGGGCAAAGTGATTTTGTTTGTTTTGCATAGTGATTCACATCCTTCTTTCATGACATTTTAATAGACGAAGCCGATCGGCAAGAGTTATTATCTAACATAGATGACAGAAAAAAAAGTACGTACTTTTTTGTAATATAGGTACTAAAAAGTGCCTGTACAGCATCAAAAGGAGTGAAGAGACGTTGGAAAAGAAGAAATATAATATCTCTGTGGAGGCAACGCTTGAAGTGATCGGCGGGAAATGGAAGTGTGTCATCTTATGTCATTTAACACATGGGAAAAAGCGGACGAGTGAACTGAAGCGCCTCATGCCAAATATCACGCAAAAAATGCTCACACAGCAGCTGAGAGAGCTTGAAAATGACGGTGTGATTAACCGCATTGTATATGAACAAGTGCCGCCTAAAGTGGAGTATGAATTAAGTGAATACGGACAGTCACTTGAGCGAATTTTGAATGCGTTATGTGATTGGGGGGCAGCCCATATTGAACGAGTGTATGGCGAGCCGCTTTCAGTGCTGGAAGACAGCATTCTAAATGAACAGTTTAAATAAAAAAGTCCCGCTTCTTGTGAGAGCGGGACTTTGCTTTATGTGCCTTTTTTCTGATCACGGTATTTCCCAGGTGTCGTGCCTTCCAGCTTTTTAAAGGAGCGGATGAAATTTTGCGGATTTTTGTATTTTAGCTTTTCCGAAATTTCTTTCACCGACATATCCGTTTCCACCAACCAGTTTTTGGCGACATGATGTCTGTAAGACGAGAGATATTCACTAAAGGAGATATCCATTTCTTTTCTAAAAATACTGCTTAAATAATTTGGGTTGTAGTGCAGGCGTGTAGCGATTTCGTCCAATGTCAGATCTGAGTCAAATTCTTGATGAATGATATGAATGATTTTCTCTGAGATATTTTTATATTGAGAGTCTTCACGCGCGCCGAGCTGATCAATGATGGGTCGAATGATCTCATGTTTCAGCCACGCTTCTGTATCTTCAAACGTTTTAAACTCAAAGATCGTATCATAGAGCATTTTATTATCTTCGACTTCAAACAATTCAATGCCTAGCAAATGCATCAGCTCGATGAGATTGTTTAAAAAACGAGCGAGAGCAATCTGGTACTCATGTGGTCCAGCATTTTTAGAAAAAATGGATTGCAGAAGCACATGTAAATAGTGATCTGCCTTGCCTTGATCGCCTGCTTTAATGGCATCAAATAAATCATGCTGCAGCTGTTTTGGGAAATGAGTCTTAAACGTCTTTCCTTGCTGAATGTGCTCGTATAAAAGAATGGATTTTTTCTCTGCCTTGAGCCTATATTTTAAGGCTTCTTTTCCCTCAATATAAGCATGTTTGGCCATAGAGAGCTCTTTAAATGAGCGACTGATCCCAATGCTGATCGACAAGCCCAGCTCTTCCTCAATCCGCTGCTGAATTGTTTCGGCTAATTGATTTAAATATTCAGTAAATTCCTCTTCTGACTTCGATTGATTGAGGACAATCGTCGTTTGATGCTGATTGACAACGGTCGGCTGAAGGTGCTCATCTAGCGGAATAATCTGCTCGATCAGTCCATTTATCGCAAATAAAAGCAAGTCTGCATCCTTTTTTTCATACGGCGTTCCTTTTAGTGTATCGATTTGGGTCACAAGCATGGACAAATGGGACCAGTCACGAGGAAAGCCTAGACTTTGAAATCGGTTGTGAATCTCTTCTTCCGTCAGTTTGCCAAGCAGCAGCCGCACCATAAAATATTGCTGTAAGTGGGTCACTTGCTGCTCAATCCGTTCCTCTAGATCATTGTTTTGATCTTTCATTTGTTTAATGCTCGATTCGATGAGCTCAAATTCATTTTGGAAAGGCTGTTTATGCAAAAACGACTCATTACGTGCAAAAGATTCGTATAATAAGCGAATCGGTTTATAAAAGTGTCTAGAGCCAAACCATGAAAATAATAATGAAAGCGCTAACAAAATGAAGCAAATAATAAAGGTGATCCACCCGATTGATTTCGTTTGCTGCTTTAGTTCTGGAATGGAGACAAAGGATAAGTATGTCCATTCGTTATAATCTGATTTTTGAAACGTAATTTGATAGTTTAGTTCATCGATTTTCATATCAAATTGTCCGGATCGTTCTTCAAGTGACAGGACATGTTTGACGAAATCTTGATTTTTTAACGAGTCACCAATTTGTTCTTTTCGATTATGTAGCAGCACTTTTCCGTTTGTATCAATGACAAACATACTATCAGATTGAGAGAAGTCAGGCATGTTGTCAGCAATCACGCAGCTTGGAATGCTGGCGACGGCGATCCCCTTCTTTTGGACACTGTTCATCGGAAGCTGCTTGATTAAATTCACATTGTATTTGCAAAAGGATGTCTTTCCTTCTTTTGTTGAGACAAGTGGATTATTTTCTTCAAGTGCCCAGCTGGAATGACTCGGAATATTGAGGTAAGAGGTTAACGCTTTCTCTTGATCTCCGTTTGAGACATGATAAAGACCAGAATTGTTCATATACCAATCTTCCATTTTACTAACAAGTGTAATATTGGAGAGATCGGTGTCGAAGGTTTGCAGGTAATTCAGTTCTTGCTGGACTTGATTATAAAGTTGGAATTGGTCTGGATTTAAAGGTTCTGCCAGTGTTTGAAGGAGAGGCGGCGAACTGACATAGTGAGTGAGAGAATGATCTACTGTCTTTAGAATATGCTCAATATTGGATTGCGTTTGTTTGACGCTGTCCAGCTTTTCATTTGAAATATTTTCGAGTGCAGTTTTTTGCGAATGCTGATAAGAAAAAATACCGATAATAATAACAGGAATTGTACTAAGCACGAAAAAAAACGTCACCAGCTTGTAATAAAATTTATACTGCTTTCTTTTCATAAAACCCCCCATTTCAAACGAAACAATCTTTTCCCCTTAGTTTATTAATCCAAAAATCTGGTAGGTTTGTCAATAATCATTTTCTGAGATTAGGATCATTTTCTTATGTTTTATGTAACGTTTTGAGTAGCTTCCCCTGAGTAAATATGATCTGATGATATGATTGTAGACGGATTTTTCATCCTTAAGATACAGTTAACACATGCATCAGCATGAGGGGAGGCTTTATCTGTGAAAACACAGGATGTCACTGCCAAGGGTGTGCCTGCGGCAGCTTTGAAAAAAGAAAAGAGAAAGCGCTTACTTAACCAATTACTTAGTCAAAAATTTCTGTATTTAATGATTTTGCCAGGGCTCCTTTATTTTCTTGTCTTTAAATATGTCCCTATGTGGGGGCTGATCATTGCCTTTCAAGATTACCAGCCGTTTCTCGGAATTCTTGGCAGTGAGTGGGTTGGCTTCAAACACTTTATTCGCTTATTTACAGAACCAACATTTTTCAACTTATTAAAAAATACGCTCATTTTATTTGCCATGAATGTCGTGATTTTCTTTCCGATTCCAATCTTATTAGCCCTTCTTTTAAACGAGGTCAGATTGGCACTGTTTAAGAAATTTGTTCAGACAATGATTTATATTCCTCACTTCATGTCATGGGTGATTGTCGTGTCCTTATCTTTTGTTTTGTTAACGGTAGATGGCGGGTTAATCAATGAATTGATTGCTTTCTTTGGAGGAGAAAAGATTAACTTCCTTCTTAGTCAAGAATGGTTTAGACCCATGTACATTTTGCAGGTAATCTGGAGAGAAGCGGGTTGGTCAACCATTATTTATCTTGCAGCGATTACAGCAGTAGATCCGCAGTTATATGAAGCAGCAAAAATGGATGGAGCCGGCAGACTCAGACAAATGTGGCACATCACCCTTCCTGCGATTAAAAGTGTCATTGTTGTACTGCTCATTTTAAAAATTGGTGATACATTAGAACTTGGATTTGAACATGTCTATTTATTACTCAATGCGACCAACAGGGAAGTCGCAGAGATTTTTGATACGTATGTGTATACAGCTGGTCTGAAGCAAGGACAATTCAGCTATAGTACCGCTGTTGGTTTATTTAAAGCAGCCGTTGGACTTATTTTGGTCATGATGGCGAACCGTTTAGCGAAGAAGTTTGGAGAAGAAGGGATTTATTAAAAGGGGAGATGAAGACCAATGACATTATCGATTGAAAAGGGATCACCGCTTGAGCATGCAGAGAAATTAGCACAAACAATAATGAAAGCGTATACACCGATTGAACTTCCGCCAGCTGGAAGGTGGCACTATCATCAAGGGGTTTTCCTTTGCGGAGTGATGAAGCTTTACGAAGCAACAGAAAACGAGGCGTACTTTGATTATGTGAAAAATTATGCTGACTCACTCATTGATGACCATGGGAATCTGTTATTCCGCAGAGACGAGCTTGATGCCATTCAAGCAGGGCTCATTTTATTCCCGCTGATTGAAAGAACGGGAGAGAAGCGGTATGTGAAGGCAGCAGAAAAGCTTCGGGGGCTTTACCGGACGCTGAATCGCACGTCTGAGGGCGGTTTCTGGCATAAAGACAATTATGCTTATCAAATGTGGCTAGATGGTCTTTATATGGGTGGGCCTTTTGCTTTAAAGTATGCCCAGTTGACAGGAGAATCGGAGCTGGTGGACATGGTCATCCATCAAGAGCATCTCATGAGAAAGCATACCAAAGATGAAAAAACGGGCCTTTACTATCACGCATGGGATGAACGGAAAGTGATGCCATGGGCTGATCAACAGACGGGCTGTTCCCCAGAATTTTGGGCAAGATCCTTTGGCTGGTATGTCCTTGCGTTAGCCGATATGATCGAAGATTTACCAGAAGGTCATGAAGGACGAAAAGTGTGGAAGGACACACTGACAGATATGCTGGAAAGTGTGGCAAAATATCAGGACGACGAAACGGGTCTATGGCATCAAATCATTGATAAAGGAAGTCATAGCGACAATTGGCTTGAAAGCTCAGGGTCATGTCTATTCATATATGCGATGGCAAAAGCCATGAATGAAGGATATGTCAGTCTTCGATATGTTGATCACGTGGTCAAAGCGTATCAAGGATTGATTCAGTATAAAACGGAGGAAAAAGACAACGGCGATTTTACGGTGAACGATATTTGTATTGGAACATCTGCGGGATTTTATGACTATTACGTTGGCAGAGAGCGGAGCACGAATGATTTGCATGGAGCAGGCGCTTTTATTATGGCGTTAACTGAACTAGAAAAGCTGTCTGTGTTTCAAAAGGTATGAGGCGGTATCAAAGGGCTGCGGCATGGCTCCTCAGCTTCATCGCTGCCTTTTATTTGTCCGCCTGTCAGGGGAAAACAGAGGGGATTGATGTCCTTATTTTTTCTGACATGTCAAAAGCAATGAAAGACCAATTAGTGGAGAAAGCTTTTCAACCAAATCAGGAGACATACGACGTTCACATCTTCCCTGCAATTCCTGAAAAACTTCTTGTTGAAATAACTGCAAAAGAGGGGGACGTGATGTTTGTCCCGGAAGAAATGTTTAGAACATATGATGATCCTGAAAGCTTTCAGCTGCTTGAAGAGATGCGGGTAGATGGCGAAGGGGCAGGACCATATACGGTGGAAGATGCAATGACGGGAAATACAGTCGATTATGCGGTCCAAATCAAGAAAGGAACGAAGCAGCTAAATGGCTATACCTTTCGATTACACCGAGATATGGTCGCCTTTATTCCTGTGTATGCGGAGAAATCTAAAGAAGCACTGTCTCTCATGAAGCAGCTTCGTGAAAACCAATAGAAAAAGGGGTGGGGGAATGTGAAAAGGGTCGCTGTTTGCGGGCTCAGTCACCGTGCCTTCAATATGTTTATCAAACCGCTCACCGAGGATTTCAACGAGCATTACAGGATTACAGGGCTCTTAGATGTAGATGAGAAGCGGTATACACTTTGTAAGGAGCGTTTTCCATCACTAAGCGGCGTCTCATTTTTTCATGAGGATGCATTTGGTCAGATGGTGAAGGAAGCAAGACCAGATATCGTCATTGTGGCGGGGCGAGATGATACACATGTCACATATATCCTGCAGGCACTGGATCATGATCTGGATGTCATAACGGAAAAGCCGATGGTCACAACAGCAAAAGACGCCAAACAGGTGATGGAAAAAGAGGCAGAAAGCAAAGGGAAGGTCACCGTCACCTTTAATTATCGCTACAATCCATTCCATCGAAAGATAAAAGAGCTCATTTTAGATGGAAAGATTGGAAGGGTCACGTCTGTTGAGTTAAGCTGGCTCATTGATACGTATCACGGAGCCAGTTATTTTAAAAGGTGGAACCGCTCACGTCAATATTCAGGCGGTCTGTCTATTCATAAATCGACCCATCACTTTGACTTGGTCAACTGGTGGATTGATCAAAAGCCGAAGCAAGTATTTGCCTATGGCGCACTGAATTATTATGGGGATGAAAGTCCTTGGAATCCTTTGCAGGGTGAAGAGAATCGATATTGTGGAACCTGTCATGTAAGAGATACCTGTCATTATGAAGCAAGGTGGAATCCGAGGTTAGAGCGCACAAAGGTGGAGGATGACCATATTGAATCAGGTGAGCAGCAGTCAAAGCAATACTCAAATTATCGCCCGGATGCCTGTATTTTTGATCAAGAAATTGATATTGAGGATACATATGTGGCGTCAGTGGCTTATGATCAGGGGGCTTTGTTAAGTTACTCGATTCAATTTTCAGCGCCATATGAAGGCTACCGGCTTGCGATTAACGGGACGAAGGGACGGATTGAAACAAATGAGTTTCATGTACCATCGAGAATCCCTTTTCAATTCCCTGAACAGACAATTGCATACTACCCGATGTTTGGTGGAAAAGAAACGATTGAAGTTGTGAAACAATCAGGTGGTCATGGAGGCGGAGATCCGCTATTATTAGCAGATTTATTTTTAGGAAAAGATCCGCTCATTCCTTATGACATTTCGGCAGGAGCAGAGGCGGGGGCTTATTCCATTGCACTTGGCGAAGGCATGTGGCGCTCAGTTGCAGAAAAACGCCCGATTGAAATAGAAGAATTGTTTCAAAAAGAGACGGTGTAACGAGTAAGAGAGGAGGGAACAGAGATGGATCATGATGGATCAATGAGCAGAATGTTGCGCATGTGTGAGTGGGTGATGAGACTTGCCTATACGAATTTGTTATGGCTTTTGTTCACTTTACTTGGGCTTGGAATTTTTGGCTTCATGCCTGCAACAACAGCGTTATTTTCTGTGATGAGAAAGTGGATACAAGGGCATGAGCAAGTCAGCGTCTTTCAAACCTTTTGGAAAGTATACCGCGAAGAATTTGTACGCTCTAATGTCATTGGAGTGGTGTTGGTCATCATCGGGACAATTATTTATGTAGACCTTGCTTATATTTATCCAACGAGTTGGTTTTTACACGTGCTTCGCTTTGCGATCTATATCTTTGGTTTTCTGTTTATTGTCAGCTTGTTTTATATCTTTCCGCTGCTGGCTCATTATGATTGGAAAAAGCGTCTTTATTTGAAATTTTCCCTTCTGCTTGGCATCTCGTATTTGCAATATACGCTCTCTATGCTCGTTTTCTCGGCTATTCTCTTTATCCTATTTGCTTATTTGCCAGGGATCGTGCCGTTTTTTAGCATCAGCATTCTCGCATATGGCCACATGTGGCTAGCCTATCAAGTGTTTAAAAAGATAGAGTTTGAAAGTGAGCAGCCGGCAGTTGATGTGAAGAAACGATTCCCGTCTTTCCTTCAATCCAAGCGGGTGAATACGCAGTGATGTGTATGATTTGTTATAATGGTGTCACCGTGAATAAAAGGAGAGATGAGAGTCGTGTCAGTAAAAGAAATTTCAATAGAAGAATTAAAGCAAAAGCTAGAGCAAGAAGAAGCCATTCAACTCGTCGATGTGCGTGAGGATGAAGAGGTAGCAGAAGGCATGATTCCAGAGGCAGTCCATATTCGAATGGGCGATATTCCTGAGAAGCTAGATGCGTTTGATAAGACGCAAGAGTATTATATTATTTGCCGTTCTGGTAAACGCAGTGAGAATGTCTGCTATTTCTTAGAAGACCAAGGCTATCAAGCAACCAATGTCGTTGGCGGCATGCTTGCATGGACAGGAGAAACAAAACCGAAGCTGTAAAAAGAAGTCCTTTCATCGACAAGATGGAAGGCTTTTTTTTTTTCATATGTCCGTCTCTATTTGCATAAAAATAGAGTAGCAAGAGAAGGGAGAGTGGCATATGTGCTGAAGGTAGCTGTATTTGATGAAGAACACGAGAAAGATCTGCAAAGCGAAATCAATCTTTTTTTAAAAGGAATGGACGACGACAAAATTATTGACATCAAATACAATGTGGCGGTGATCTGTGAGCAAGGAGGAGAGCAGCTCTACTGTTTTTCAGCGCTCATTTTATATAAAAAATAAAAGGACCTGCTGAAGGGTCCTTTCAGCGTGTAGACAAACCCTCGCATTCGTTGTCAGTCCTGCGTGCTGGTGCTCACGAATGTGAAATTCGCTCCGCGCCAGTACTCGTCCTTCCTAGTCTGCAAAGGTTTTCTATCACGCTGAAAAGAAGAAAAAGGGCTCAAATAAAGGTCCTTTTGACATGATCAACTAGCGTCAATATGTAAACGATGCTTTTTGCAGTGAACGCATTGAAAGAGGTAGCCTTGCAAGTCTCCTCCGTTCACGAGCCATTGTTTCAGGTTCTCTTTTGTGAAATGTCCACCACTGCAAATCTCTTCAATATCCTCTGAGAGTTCTTCCTCTAAATGCTCAATTTCTTTCCATCCAACATACTGCACAATCGCGCAAAAATCCCCGCAATGGCTTAACCAATATTCCTGCTGCCATCCGCGGTAACCCGGCGTTCTGTAGATCAGTTCATCTATATATTCTTCATGATCGACGTCATCACAACTCACATCGTCTTGAAACATTCCATTATATGTTTGAGCAGCTGATCCATCTTTAATGCACCAAGGACAAATGCCAGAAACGTCTTCAACAGAATAAAAAGGACCATGATATACATAATCTCGTTCTTTCTCACAAACGGGGCATATCGTCTGCTCTTTTTTAATTACATGTAATGAAACTGGGTCTGGGTTGTACTTGAACGTAGGTAACGTCATATAAACCTCCATTATGTAGAAAAGTGATGATTCAACACTATTTTATCGGAATACACAATGTCATGACAATCTTCAATTATTTCAACGAGAAAAAAAGCCGTTCGGATGAGGAACGACTTTTCTCTTGTGATGATTATGCTTTTTTTACTCTTGGACTTCTTGGTTTATTGTACTTATTTGCTTGTTTAATCGCTCTTCGTTCTTCATTTAATGACTTGTACAGTGAAACAATCATTAAAATGATGACAACAGAGAACGGCAAAGCAGCAAGTTTGGCTGTGTTTTGCAAGGCTTCAAGACCGCCTGAAAATAAGAGCACTGCCGCAACTGCTGACTGGATAATACCCCAGCTGATCTTTACACTATTCGCTGGATTTAATGATCCATAGGTTGTCTGCATTCCGAGAACGAATGTAGCTGAGTCTGCTGATGTGATAAAGAATACCGCAATTAAAATCAGTGCCAGAATGGAAGTAATCATGGCAAGTGGATATTCATTTAAAACACCAAACAGCATCGTTTCAGTAGACATGTTTGCAACATCGACGATATTGTTCTGTTGTAAGTCCATTGCAGATACACCAAAGATCGAGAACCAAAGGAACACGAGGATGGAAGGAGCCACTAAGACACCAATTAAAAATTCTCGAATGGTTCTCCCGCGTGAAACCCTTGCAATAAAAATACCGACAAATGGCGACCAAGAGATCCACCATGCCCAATAGAAGATGGTCCATCCATTAATCCATTCTCTCTTTTCAGGATCATTTGGTGATAATCTAAAGCTCATCTGTACAATATTTGATAAGTATTGTCCGATTGAATCAGTAAATGAATTTAAAATATACACAGTTGGTCCAACAATGAGTAAAAAGATCATGAGTAATGCAGCAAGAATCATGTTTGTGTTACTTAAATATTTAATCCCTTTACCAATACCGCTCCATGCAGAGAGAAGGAACAGGACCGTGACGATTGCAATAATGATGAGCTGAGTCAGGAAGTTATTTGGAATTCCAAATAAATAGTTTAATCCGCCATTAATTTGTGCGGCACCTAGTCCTAAACTAGTAGCTACACCGACCACGGTTGCAAATACTGCGATGCAATCAATGGTTTTTCCAATCCATCCATGAATTCTGTTTCCGAATACTGGGTATAAGGTGGAACTGATTAATCCAGGCGCATCTTTTCTAAATTTAAAGTATGCAATGCAAAGCGCAACAATGGCATAGATCGCCCATGCATGAAGTCCCCAGTGGAAAAAAGTATAACGAAGGGAATCACGGAAGGCTTGTGCAGTTTCAGTGTCACCCGTTGGTGATTGAATCGCATAATGACTGATCGGTTCAGCTGCTCCGTAAAAAACAAGCCCAATACCCATTCCAGCACTAAATAGCATGGCAAACCAAGAAAAAAGACCAAATTCAGGCTCTTCACCTGGCTTTCCTAACGTAATTTTTCCGATAGGGCTAAAGATAAAGAATAGACAAAAGCCGACTAGCAGCGATACGACTAATAAATAATACCAGCCAAAGTCATTTGTAATGTATGTTTGAATTTGATCTGTCACATTTTGCAGCGTATCTGGAGAAAGGGCTCCCCATAGAACGGCAATAAATGTGATAGCAATCACAATCCAAAATACACTTGATACGTTTTTCACACCATCTCACTCTCCTGTTGTTCTACACGTTTAAGCAGAGGATTTAATTTAATATCCCTGTCTCAACTATTTTCAAACAAAAAGAGGCGAGTTTCTCACTCGACCTCTATTTTACCGTAACATGTTTTGCTTCCATTTATCAACCATCGATATGTGAAGATGACTTTTCTTCAATTCGTTTGCGCAGACGGTAGACATATTCTTTTAAACAAACTGCGAAAATCGTAAACGCTAAAACAATGGCGACTTTTAACGGGGTAATGGACAGCTTCATAAAGAAAGCGGCTGTCAAACTAATGACAACTGCAAGGACAATCGGAAGTGCGCGTCTAATCATTGAAATCTCTCCTTTAGTTCTAGTGCGGCATTCATGCCAGCTAACCTGCCTGTGACAAGTGCTGACGTAATATTGTAACCACCTGTGTAACCGTGAATATCTAAAATTTCTCCGCAGAAATAAAGACCGGCCATTTTTTTGGATGCCATTTTCTTCGGTTCAATTTCTTTGACAGAAACGCCGCCACCTGTAACAAAGGCTTTATCTAAAGAAAGCGTCCCATTTGCATGGACGATGAAATGTTTACAATCATGCGCAAAAGCGCGCAGTTTATCTTTAGCGAGACCAGAAAATGTCTCCTGCGGATCAATGCCATTTCGTTCTAAAAGGAACAATAAATAGCGCTCTTGCATCCAAGCTTTCAGGACATTTTTAATGGCTTTTTTTGGTTCATCTTTTAGATCGCGATGAAGCTTTTGGAATAGCTCCTCGTCATTGATCTTTGGGTATAAGTCAATTTGAAGACGGACGGCCTGTTGCTTTTTCAGTTCCTTCACAACAAATCCGCTGCATCTCAGAATGGCAGGACCTGATAAGCCAAAGTGTGTAAAGATCATATCCATGACATGAGTGACGACGGGTTTTCCTTTTTTATTTAAAACACTCACGGCCACACTTCTTAATGAAAGACCTTGAAGCACTTTGTCCTTAATAAAACGCTCGTCTGACGTGACGGGTACTTCGGTTGGGAAGAGCTCTGTAATGGTATGACCAGCGGCTTCTGCCCATGCATAGCCATCGCCAGTAGAGCCTGTATGCGGCACACTTTTCCCGCCAACAGCAATGACAACGGCATGACTTGAAATTTTTTCATCATTATTTGTAACAATTCCAGCTGCTTGTCCGTCTTGATACAGAACGGTTTTAATCTTTTCATTCGTTCGAATGGTCACATTGAGCACGCGGAGCCTATCTAATAGGGCATCCACAACAGATTGTGCTTTGTTTGAGACAGGGAACATACGTCCATGGTCTTCTTCTTTTAGTTCAATACCTAGATTTTCAAAGAACGAAATAATATCCTCGTTATTGAACTCAGAAAATGCACTATATAGAAAACGGCCGTTTCCGGGAATATGCTTGATGATTTCTTCTACTGGAAGGCGATTGGTCACATTGCAGCGTCCACCGCCAGAAATGGCGAGCTTTCTGCCAAGTTTGTTTCCTTTGTCAATTAACAGAACCGATGCACCGTGTTCTGCCGATGCAATCGCGGCCATCAGTCCAGAAGGTCCACCGCCAATGACAATGACATCATAATGTTTCATGTTACATTCCTCTTTCTACTTTCAGTCATTTCTCTATTATAACGAAGATTGGGGAAGGCTGAAATATGAATTGATTGGTTTTGTGACTTCTGTATTGGATTTGTTACCTGTGCGATGAAATGATGTGTTAAAATAGTTAAGTTGAATATTCATTAGAAAAATGGTGGTTAAGCGCATGTCTAATAAACTGCTTCGTGGTACGTTGGTTTTAACGATAGGGACTTATCTCTCTCGTATTCTTGGTATGATTTACTTAATTCCATTTAGCGCAATGGTCGGAGCGACTGGTGGTGCGCTATTCCAATATGGATACAATCAGTATACGATCTTTTTAAGTATTGCTACGCTCGGCTTTCCAACAGCGGTATCGAAATTCGTCTCTAAATATAATGCAATCGGCGATTATGAGACAACAAGAAAAATGTTCAGGGCGGGTATGTCGGTCATGCTTGTCACCGGTATTATCGCCTTTTCTATTTTATATTTGACCGCACCGATCTTTGCCAAGATTCAGCTTGGAGGATCGAATGAAACGGGCGGTTTGACGGTCGATCAAGTGGTTTATGTGATTCGGATGGTCAGTTTGGGTCTATTGGTTGTACCCATTATGAGTCTTGTGCGAGGCTTTTTCCAAGGACACTCGATGATGGGCCCGACAGCTGTTTCCCAAGTCATCGAACAACTTGTCAGAATCATCTTCCTATTAACAGCGACGTTTATCATTTTAAAAGTGCTTGACGGTGGTCTTGTTATTGCGGTTGGTTATGCCACATTTGCCGCACTCATTGGTGCGTTTGGCGGTCTATTTACGCTTTATTTATATTGGCTGAAGCGGAAAGATCGGCTTTTGGCTATGCAGCCGAATACAGGGGACTATTCTGGATTATCTTATAAACAAATGTTTACAGAGCTGTTCAGTTATGCAGCACCCTATGTATTTGTTGGACTTGCCATTCCGATTTATTCTTATATTGATACAAATACAATTAACAGAGCGATGATTGCATCAGGACATCAGGATATTAGTACAGCGGTTCTGTCTATTGTGACGTTATATTTACCGAAGCTTGTCATGATTCCTGTGTCACTTGCAACTGCATTTGGTTTAACATTGATTCCAACCATAACGGAATCCTTTACAGCGCGAAATTACAAGCTGCTGAATCGGCAAATTGATCAAACGATGCAGGTCATTCTATTCTTCGTTCTGCCTGCTTCATTTGGTATCTCGGCATTGGCTGGACCAGTTTATTGGTTTTTCTATCCGTCTGTGCATCCTGAGATTGGAACTTCTATTTTGTTTTGGTATGCACCTGTTGCGTTATTGTTTTCTTTATTCACCATTAATGCAGCCATTTTACAAGGGATTAACAAACAAAAATTTGCGATCGTCAGTCTTTTGTTAGGGATCATCATTAAAACGGTTCTTAATATCCCGCTGATTAGCTGGCTGCAAGGAAACGGTTCTGTGCTTGCAACGGCATTAGGCTACAGTGCCTCGATTTTGTATATGTTCATCATGATCAAGCGACATGCAGGCTATTCGTTCCGCAGGATTTTCAAACGGTTTATTTTAATTGGTATTTTAACGGCAATCATGGCTGTAGTGGCTTATGTGACATGTCAGCTTGTGAGTCAAGTCATTTCATATGAAGGCGGAATCATACAAGCGGGTATTGTCATTTTGATTTCAATGATCACTGGCGGCGGTGTGTATATGTTCTTATCTTATAAAGTTGGATTGTTAGAGCGTGTACTTGGCAGCCGGATGCCGTCATTTTTAAGAAAAAAGAGTTAGAAGAGGTGGAGAAGCATGAGGCTTGATAAATTGCTGGCCAATACGGGCTTTGGTTCAAGGAAAGATGTAAAGAAGCTGGTCAAGGCCCGGGCTGTCACAGTGAATGGAGAAGTGGCGAAGCAGGTGAAAGATCATGTCGATCCAACAAATGATGAAGTGCTCGTGCATGGAGAGCGTGTAGAGTATAAAGAATTCATTTATCTCATGATGAACAAGCCAGACGGTGTCATTTCAGCAACGGAGGATCTGCGTGATGAGACGGTTGTTGATTTACTAGAGCCAGAGGATATTGCAAGGGAGCCATTCCCTGTGGGGAGACTGGATAAGGATACAGTCGGTCTCCTCCTCCTTACAAATGACGGCCAGCTTGCTCATCAATTGTTATCTCCGAAAAAGCATGTCCCGAAAACGTATGAAGTTCATCTAAAATACCCGCTTGGAGATCAAGACATCACTCGTCTTGAAGAGGGAGTTGTGATTTTAGACGACTACCGAACGAAGCCGGCGAAGGTTGAAGTAGATGCCAACCAAGAGGCAGATACACGAATCCGTTTAACGATTACTGAAGGGAAGTACCATCAAGTGAAGCTGATGGCACAAGCAGTGGGCAATGAAGTGATCTTTTTAAAACGGCTCTCGATGGGGGCTGTTTCATTAGACGAAGATTTGGCGCCAGGAGAATACCGTGAATTGACGGAGGAAGAGTTAGACAGTTTAATCAATCGTGATTAATATAGAGAAAATGAAAAGAACCGGCATATCGCCGGTTCTTTTTGTTATATGGAAGTTCATTATTCGCTTATGATGATATTTTTACTTTTTTTCTCGTTGTTTCCCATTTGCCTCTGCTTGGACTATGAACAAGATCGTTATAGGCAAGCACGTTTAAGTCTCTTTGGATGGTTCTAGGTGTGATCCCGAATTCATCAACCAGCTCTTGTGTCGTCACAAGACCTTTCTCTTGAATGAACATATAAACTGATTTTATTCGAGTCATCATACGGTTTGTTGAAGGTTTCAAAAAACCACTCCCTATCAATAAGATCGGATGGACTTGACTAACCACAACTTACTACACTAAAACTGCGACATAAGGACATGCAACAATGGTAAATGTTCGTGTTTCTTAATGTTTTATTCTATTATACACGTTATTATGCATCTAGTTCCACCAAAAAGTCAACTTTACGTGTTTTTAAACTTGTCTTCATGAATTGAAATATGTTATATATCATGATTTGAATCCGGTTACAACCCAATAAACACAAGGCGTATAAAGAAGTTTACCACTTAAGAAAGATCAAAAAATAAACACAGAAAATTTACAAAATAAAAAATCATTTATACAAAAAAGACACATTCAAATGAGAAATGTGTCTTTTTATTTTGGTTATCCTTCTAAGAAAAAGAGCTGCACGAAAAATAAGACGGCAAAAATGAGCACAAGAATATGCACTTCTTTCCATTTTCCTTTTGCCAGCTTCACAAGTGGATATGAAATAAATCCTAGTGAAATTCCTGTAGAGATGCTAGATGTCAGCGGCATGGAAAGAATCACAAGAAAAGCAGGAAATGCTTCGTCAAGCTCATTCCAGCGAATACGTGACACTGAATTCATCATCAAACAGCCGACAATGATTAAGACAGGTGAAGTGATGGACGGCAAAGACGAAATGGCTTGAACGAGTGGACCAAAAAACAAGGCCACAATAAACAATGCAGCAACGGTTAAAGAGGTCAGTCCAGTTCTTCCGCCAGCAGCCACTCCTGATGAGGATTCAATGTAAGCTGTGGTTGGGCTTGTTCCAAACATTGAGCCAATTGTCGTCGCAGCAGAGTCAGCAAGTAAGGCTCTGCGTACTTTTGGGAGCTGACCATTTTTCATTAAACCTGCTTGTTCCGCAACCCCGATCATTGTTCCTGTTGTATCAAAAATCGTCACAAGTAAAAAGGAGAAGACAACAGCATACAAGTGATGGGAAAATACATCGCCAAACGCAGCGAATGGATTTGTTATCAGCATTCCTTCAGGCAGTGCTGGGGTATCCACTAACACTTTAGGAAAATGAAGCTGACCTGTTGCAAGTGCAATTAACGTGGTTGCTAACATGCCGATAAACAGCGCTCCATTCACTTGAAGAACCATTAATATGACAGAAATCATTAAACCAACGAGTGTCAAAATGACAACAGGTGAGCTTAAATTGCCAAGCTTCACAAGATTTTGTGGATCAGCAGTGATGATTCCAGACTGTCTTAGCCCAATGAATGCAATAAATAGTCCGATACCTGCTGTAATCCCGTACTTTAAATTATCTGGAATCGCCTCAATGAGTTGTTTTCTAAGGGATGTTAACGATAAAATGATAAAGAGTATTCCAGCAACAAATACCGCACTAAATGCTGTTTGATAGCTGAGACCCCCACCACCGACAACAGTGACGGTGAAATAGACATTCAGCCCCATACCTGGTGCAATCGCAATCGGATAGTTTGCAAAGAGTGCCATCCAGAGTGTACCGACAACAGCAGCGATAATGGTTGCAGTAAAGACTTGGTCAAAAGGAATGCCTGCATCTGAAAGGATTCCTGGATTGACGGCTACAATATATACCATCGTAAAGAATGTCGTCATACCAGCGAGTAATTCTTTCTTTATATTGGTTTGGTTCTCTTTTAACTGAAACATAAAATCCTCCATTTACGAACATTATTACAAAACACTTAATATAATATTCGTTTTAAGGGCGGATTGCAACCTTTTTTCAAGGAGGAATGGAAAAATGAATTGGGAAGCAGAAGTCATACGAAAAAAAGACAATTTGATTCAGGATACACAATCTTTTTTACAAATTGAAAGTGTCTTGGATGAAGAAGGCGGCATAGCAGGAAAACCGTTTGGTGAAAAAGTGGATGAGGCTCTTCAGTATATGCTCAAAAAAGGGCAGGACGAGGGCTTCAAAGTGAAAAATGTTGATGGTTATGCTGGTCATATTGAATATGGAGAAGGCGAAGATATCGTCGGTGTGCTATGCCATGTGGATGTCGTGCCTGCGGGAGACGACTGGACAACCCCGCCATTTTCAGCGGACATAAGAGAAAATAAAATCTTTGCAAGAGGAGCCATTGATGATAAAGGGCCGACCATGGCGGCGTTTTACGCATTGAAAATGTTAAAAGATGCCGGTCTGCCGCTGTCGAAAAAGATTCGAATCATCATTGGTACAGATGAAGAAAGCGATTGGAGATGCGTGGATCACTATTTCAAGCATGAGGCGATGCCGCAAATTGGCTTTGCGCCAGATGCTGATTTTCCAATTATTCATGCTGAAAAAGGGATCATAGATGCCATCGTATCCTTTACATACGAACAATCAGAAGAAAACAAGCGTTACATCCTTAAGCAATTCACATCAGGCATGCGTCTCAATATGGTCCCAGATGAGGCTCGCGCGATTGTGGCAGCAGCAAATGATCACGATGCTGAAGCATTAAAAACGGCTTTTGCAGCCTATCTTGCGGAAAATCAGTTAACCGGTGAGACAAACCATACAGCAGATGGACTGACATTCACATTAAAAGGTGTATCAGTTCATGCAATGGAGCCGGCGAATGGCACAAATGCGGGCATTCATATGGCGAATTTCTTATGTGCGCATGAATTAGATGAAAGAGGGCTCGCTTTTACATCACAAATAAATGCTTTATTTGATCAAGACACAAGAGGACAAAAACTCGGCATCGCTTGTAAAGATGATATTAGTGGTGACTTGACCTTGAATGTTGGCACAATCCGCTATTCGCAAAACGAAGAAGCGAAGCTTGGGCTGAATGTCCGCTATCCTGTAACAGCGGACGGTGAGGAAGTCAAAAAAGGGATTGAACGAATAAAAGGGGCAGCGATTGAGAAATTTGATGACAGTCCTCCTCATCACGTCTCAAAAGACCATCCACTTGTGAAAACATTACAGCGTGTCTACGAAGAACAAACAGGAGATCCTGCCCATCTTATTGCGATTGGGGGAGGAACGTATGCAAGGTCATTAGAAGCAGGCGTTGCCTTTGGCCCTCTATTCCCAGGAAGACCTGATTGTGCACATCAAAAGGATGAATATATCGAAATCGATGATTTACTACGAGCAACTGCGCTATATGCACAAGCCATGTATGAATTGGCGAAATAAAAAAGGAAAGAGAAGAGGGGTTTCACCGTGAAAAAAATGTTCTTATGCTCTTCATTCAAAGACAGCTATTCTCTCTTGTCTGACTTTGCAGGCGACACCTTAAAAGGAAAAAGTGTGACATTCATTCCGGCAGCCAGTGAAGTGGAAGAAGTCACGCACTATGTCGATGCAGCAAAAGAAGCCTTTCATCAATTAGAAATGCGTGTAGAGACTGTTCAGCTGCCCGGACAAACGGTTCAGGAGATCACACAGATCATTGGAAAGAATGATGTCATGTATGTATCTGGCGGCAATACCTTTTATTTGCTGCAAGAATTAAGAAAGCACGGGCTCGATCGTGTATTGAAAGAAGAGATCGGCAAAGGCAAGCTGTATATCGGAGAATCCGCGGGGAGTATTATCATGGCGCCAAGCATTGAATACATCTCACTGATGGATGATCAGGAGAAAGCGCTAGAGTTATCTTCCTTTGAAGGATTCAATGAGACCAGCAGCTATCCGGTACCGCATATAAACAATCCTTATTTAGGTGAAGCCGCGCAGCATATCATAGAGAAAGATCAAAATACGCTCTCTTTATGCCCGCTCACTGATGAACAAGTTTTACTTGTGACAGGCGAACAGACTGAGGTCAAGACGGTCTGAGTTGTTCCTTTCAGCGTGTAGACAAACCCTCGCATTCGGTGTCAGTCCTGCGCTCTGGTGCTCACGAATGTCAAATTCGCTCCGCGCCAGTACTCGTCCTTCCTAGGGCTGCAAAGGTTTTTGAAAAGATGACAAAGGGCTAAAATCAAGTTCATTTTAGCCCTTTGTCAACAATCTGAAAGGAACAGGAGCATATGCCCTGTTCCTTTTTTAATCTTGAAACACATCACTTGATAAATAACGTTCACCCGTGTCTGCTGTCATACAAATGACAATGTGATCCTTTGGCATTTGCTTGGCCGCTTCAATCGCTGCATAGCATGCCGCACCAGATGATGGACCGACTAAAATACCTTCAAGACGGGCGAGCTTTCGTGTGATGTCGTAAGCATCTTCATCACTCACTTGCACAATCTCATCATACACCTGTTCGTTTAAAATATGTGGGATAAATCCTGGACTTGTGCCAACAAGCTTATGTTTGCCAGGTTTCCCGCCTGATAAAACAGGAGACCCCTTTGGCTCTGCCACATGTATCGTCAATTCCGGGAATGCTTTTTTGAGTTCCTCTCCAGTGCCTGTAATGGTTCCGCCCGTTCCAGCAGTTGCGACAAAAGCGGCAAGGGGCTGCCCGATCTGTTGCACTGCATCGATAATTTCTACAGCCGTTGTCCCTCTATGAGCATCGGGGTTCGCACCGTTGTCAAATTGCATGGGAATAAAGCTGTTAGGAATTTGAGCAGCTAATTCTTCTGCCTTGCGAATACAGCCTGGCATTTTTTCCTCCCCTGGGGTTAAGACGACCTGTGCGCCGTATGCCTTTAAAATATTGATTCTTTCTTGGGTCATCGAATCAGGCATGATCAGAATGGCTTTGTAGCCTCTTGCAGCAGCGTTCATCGCTAAGCCAATTCCTGTATTCCCGCTCGTTGGTTCAATAATTGTTGCCCCTTTTGTGAGCTTTCCTTGTTTTTCTGCCTCAAGGATCATATTGTAAGCAGCCCGATCTTTTACACTTCCGCTAGGATTAAATGATTCCAGTTTTAAATAAACAGCAGCGCCATGTTCTGGCTGAAGGCGCTGTAATTTTACAAGTGGTGTATGACCTATTAATTCAGCTATATTTTGTGCAACCTTCATCATGTGACACCCTTTCTTCTCATTCCGCATTACTTTAGTTATACTATCATCAATGGGGATTCGTAAAGTTTGTTAAAAAGGACAGGTGAAAATATGGCCGAAAGCCGTCATTATTTTATCGGGATTCCAATCCCTGAACAACTCGCGTATCAAATGAAAGCGGATATAGACAAGAGGAGCGGACTTTCCTTTCAAAAATGGACAGAACCCACTGATTATCATGTCACCCTTGTGTTTTTAGGCGCGATTCCAGAGGACCGTTTAAATAAGATATCTGAGCTACTTGCACAGCTGTCTCATGAGGTGTCTGTTTTCCCGTTGAAGCTGAATGAAGTAGGAATATTTGGTCAAAAGGAGCGGCCGAGAGTCTTTTTTGCAAAGCCTAGTGAAAGTAAGCCTTTGATGGATCTAAGAGAAAAGGTAAAAACAGCCGTTTTGACAGCAGGTCATCCTGTCGAAAAGAGACCCTTTCATCCACATATGACGATTGCGCACAAATGGAATAGGGAACAGTCCTATATAGAACAAGCACCCTTACGGAAAGAACCATATTCGATGGAGGTTTCTAGTATCGCTTTATTTGAAATCCGTCTAAAAGAAACCCCGCGTTATCACGCGATCAAACAATTTACACTACATAAATGATTCTAGAGGTTGGAGTGAGCAGCAGATGGCGCAAATTATTAAAATCCAAGATTATATATCACGATATGAACAAGACCCGCATCATTACATCAATCAGTTTATTCGGTTGAAAAAACAAAGATGGGACGAGTTAAAAAAGGCTTCAAAAGAGCAGGTGCAAAAGCAGGCTGACCAAGCCACCGAGCAAGCACCTGAGCAAGAGGAAGAAAAGAGAAAGAAATTCTCCTTAAAAAGAAAGCAAAAAGAAGCCGATATGAAAAAGGAACGGGACCTGAGTCTTTTTAACGAGCCAACAGATATAGAACAAGGTGTTTTTACAAACGTTCCTACCGATGAAACGAAGCTGATTCACTTTTTTAAGGATCATCTTTACGATGTTCAATTAAAATGGGCCAGCTCGACGATCTCTCATATTTCAACTGTCTCTCACCACATTCGATATGATGAAAAGCTGCGGATGCTTGCAAGGCAGCTGCCAGATTCTTATTTTGTGATGTACAAGCCGGTGCTGCTCATTCAAAAAGCTGAGATGGAATTGTGTCCAGTGCTCATTACGCCGCTTGAAGTCATCTGTTTATCTTTCTTAGAAGCAGAGCCAGACAGCGTATATATTGGATCGAAGGAACGTTTTTGGGAAAAGCGGGCGACTGGAAAAGCTGTTCAATCCGTCTTGAACCCTTGCGCAAGCCTTCTTCGCTCTGGAACTGTTGTGTCAAAAATTTTACAGCAAAGTGGTGTGGAGCTTCCTGTGAAAAAAATCCTCATCAGCCGCACCTCGTATATTGATTTGCCCGAAGTTCCATTCGGGATGGAGGTTGTCGATAAGAAGAAAGCGGAGGATTGGTTTGAAAAGCAGCGGAAAAACACCGCGCCGACAAAGCACCAGCAATTTAAGGCGACAAAGGCATTGCTCGCTTATGGTGAATCAGACAGCAAAAGAAGGCAGGAATGGCTTGATTAAAGGCATATCAAGGTCACCAAAAAATGAGACCTGAGTGGAGCTAATATATGAATGAATGGTACTTTATCGTCAATCCAGCAGCAGGACAAGGAAAAGGACTCCGCACTTGGAGAAGCATAGAGAAAGAATTACAAAAGGTAGAGATCTCATACAGATCGTTTCTTACCCAGCATGAAGGACATGCCGAAGTTTTGGCGAGACAGATTAGCGCTATGCAAGACGACAGATTGAAACGGTTGATCGTCATTGGCGGTGACGGCACAATTCATGAAGTGCTAAATGGTTTAAAAGAAATCGATCATGTGCAGCTAAGCTTTGTCCCAGCAGGTCATTGGAATGATGCTGCGAAGGGGCTGGGCATCCAGCGTCATGATGTGATCAAAGAAGTGAGAAAACAAAAGAGGATGCTGACGAAAACATTTTCTCTCGGTTCCTTTCAAGATCATGCAGAAAGTCCGCAATCTGTTCTTTTTCTCAATCATATTGGTGTTGGGTTTGATGCGCATGTTTTGAAGAGAACGGTACATTTTAGAGGGAAAAAGTGGCTCAACCGACTCAAACTCGGGTTTATCATCTACCCGCTGTCTTTTCTACATTCGTTATGGTCATTCAAACCGTTTGACCTTGCTCTTTTTATTGAAAATGAGAGAAAAGTATTTCGCCAAGTGTGGTTTGTGATCGTATGTAATCACCCTTATTATGGGGGCGGGCTGGAAGCAGCGCCCGAAGCGAGTGCGAGGCAATCAGGATTTCAAACGCTCGTTGTCACGGATTTGAATCCATTGAAAGTCCTCTTATTTTTAAGTGCAATGGTTTTTAAAAAGCACCTTGTAATGGAGGGAGTCACCCTTTTTCAGTATGAAGAAGCCTACTTGGAGGCAGATGAAAAAATCTTATTTCACGCCGATGGAGAAGTGATTGGCGCCACTCCAGTGTTTGTTAAGGCTAGTGATCGATCGTTAAAATTACGTGGCTAAGAAGCAGCCAGTGTGCGCACGAGCACAAGAAACATGAAAAAAGACTTCCTTTTTCATAAGGTTCTTGTCCTGATTTTCTAGTTTTGCTTGACGAGTATAAGAAGGTAGCGATAAAATCTATAGGACGGCTATTGTTTAGCATCTCATTCTCAATAGCTGTCCTTTTTGTTTTTATGATCATATAAATAAAAAATAAACAGCCAATTGATCTCAATCGGCTGAATTTTGTCGACTAAAAAAGCATGATTTAAAATATTTTAAGAAATGATGGGTTGAAAATTGATATGAACTGGTTGGGACAAATATTAGGTAGCGAATGGCACATCTCTCCTGCTGGAGGCGCTACGGGAGATGCGTACTTCGCAACACACAATGACCAAAAGCTATTTTTAAAACGCAATACGTCACCGTTTCTTGCGGTTTTGTCAGCTGAAGGCATTGTGCCGAAGCTTGTCTGGACAAAACGGATGGAAAATGGGGATGTCATTACTGCGCAGCACTGGCTGAGCGGCAGAGAGCTGAAGCCAAAGGACATGAATGACCGTCCTGTAGCGGAGCAGCTAAGAAAAATTCATACATCAAAAGAGCTGCTCGATATGCTGAAACGATTAGAAAAGCACTCGCTTGACCCGGCATCGATCTTGATGCATCTCAAGGCATCGATCTTAAAAGAGCAGATTGACTCACATGATATCACGCGTGCTATCCAGTATTTAGAGAAACATGTGGAGGCAGTTCATTTCGAGGATAAGGTCGTATGCCATTGTGACCTCAACCATAATAATTGGCTGCTGACAGATGAAAATCAGCTCTTTTTAATTGATTGGGATGGGGCAATGATTGCAGATCCAGCGATTGATCTTGGACCGCTCTTATACCATTATGTTGAAGAAGAGAACTGGGAAAGCTGGCTCTCTATGTATGGTGCTCCGCTGACTGACAACTTGCGAAAACGCATGGCATGGTATGTGCTGGCTGAAACCGTATCGTTTGTCGTTTGGCATAAAAGAAAAGGAAATGAAAAGGCGCAAAAAGAAGTGCAAGCCGAGCTACATGCACTCTTAAAACGGTTAAACATCCATTAAGACAGTGGAATGTTCTCGACCCAGTCAGATAGATGCGATTGATGCGCTTCGATATGTGCATCAATTGAACTGACAGAAGTGCCTTTTTGGCTGTAATCATAAATATCGGTTAGTAGCTGACGAACGTCAGCATCCAAATCTTCTTTTGCCAGCATTAATTGAATCACTCGTCCCACCTGTTCATATTCTGCAACAGTCCCGCAGCAATCCAGCTGGTGATCAGTTAAAATATCTTTGATTAATTGAAGCTGATGTTGGCGGTTTAATCCCATACGTATGCTCCTTTCAGGGCGTGTCATTTATGTGGTTAAACTGTGCATTCAGCTTTGATTTTATACATGAAGCAGACCAGCCCAAATAGCAGCTGGTCTTTTTCATATGTGCGGATAAGTTGCTGTCTTGCGGCTCTTTATGTTTCATGGTATCTTGATAAAATGTAAAGAAAATAGAGGTGTATCAAATTGAGAATGCGACATAAACCATGGGCGGATGATTACTTAGCTGAAAATGCTCATATTGCTTTAGCCAACCCTGAACAATACAAAGGGAAATGGCATGAGCTGTTTGGAAATGATCATCCAATCCATATCGAAGTCGGTACAGGAAAAGGGAGCTTTATTGCCGGAATGGGCAAGCTTCATCCTGAGTTGAACTATATCGGCATTGAATTATTTAAAAGTGTCATTGTGACGGCAGTCGATAAAATCAAAGAAACAGATGTAGAAAACGTAAAGCTTCTAAACATCAACGCAGAGACACTGACAGATGTCTTTGCGGAAAATGAGATTGACCGGGTGTATTTGAACTTCTCTGATCCGTGGCCAAAATCAAGGCATGAAAAACGTAGGTTGACGTTTAAAGCCTTTTTAAAGCGATATGAACAGATCCTCCGTCCAGGCGGTGAATTACATTTCAAAACCGATAACCGCGGACTATTTGAATATTCCTTGAAAAGCTTTTCGTCTTACGGACTCCTTTTAACATATGTGAGCCTTGATTTACATGAGGATGGTCTCGAAGGAAATGTCATGACAGAATATGAAGAGAAATTCTCTTCCATGGGACAACCGATCTATCGATCAGAAGTGAAATTCCCTGATTAACAAGCGAACAAAGCTGGCTGCAACGAACGATTGCGGTCAGCTTTTTTTGATAAAAAGATTAGCACATGCGATTTTCCTTTGTATTTGCTACGATAGAAAAAGGAGGGATGACAGCAATGGAGACAATGAAAATAGGTGAAATGGAACTGTTCTGGTTAAATGGGGGAGATACACACATGGATGGCGGTGCCATGTTTGGCGTGGTGCCAAAGTCATTATGGTCAAAAAAATACCCTGTGAATGATCGAAATCAAATTGAATTACGGTGTGATCCAATGCTCATACGGTGGAACGGTCTTCATCTGTTAGTAGATTCCGGCATCGGGTCAGGGAAGCTGACAGAGAAACAAAAACGCAATTATGGCGTCACAGAGGAAACGAAAATAGAAGAATCACTTGCGGCTCTCGGTTTGCGCCCATCTGATATAGATTACGTCTTAATGACTCATTTGCATTTTGATCATGCAAGCGGGCTGACAAAACGTGAAGGCGATGAGCTCGTGTCTGTTTTTCAGCAGGCAAAAATCATCACGTCCAAAATTGAATGGGACGAAATGAGAGCGCCGAACATCCGCTCAAGAAATACATATTGGAAAGAAAACTGGGAGCCTGTTGCCGATCAAGTCATGACATTTGAAGATAGCATCGAAGTAACAGAAGGCATTCGCCTGCATCATACAGGTGGACATAGCAATGGGCATATCATCTTAACGCTCACAAGTCAGGGAGAAACAGCTATTCATTTAGCGGATATCATGCCGACACACGCTCATAAAAATCCGCTTTGGGTCTTGGCATACGATGATTATCCAATGACCTCGATCCCGGCGAAGCAAAAATGGCAGGCATTTGCCGAAGAAAACAATGCATGGTACTTGTTTTATCATGATGCCATCTACCGTGCTGTAAAGTGGGATGAAGACGGGGCAATGACCCATGAGGTCAAAAGAGAAACCGGAAGATAAAAGATCATCTGTATGTTTTTTCACCTTTCACACAAAATAACGACAAAATGAACTTGTGAAAGGAAGAGTGCAGGTGAATCAATTTTATCGTGTACATGGTGATGTCATCGAGACACCGTTAAGAGGGATGGAAGTCATGTCTGTCCCTTATTTAAACAAAGGGGTCGCATTTACAAAGGAAGAGCGGGAAGAGCTTGGGTTAAAGGGATTTCTGCCGCCGAAGGTGTTAACACTAGAAGATCAAGCAAAGCGTGCATATGAACAGTTCAAAGCACAGCCAGACGCACTTGGGAAAAATGTGTATTTAACTGCGCTTCATGACAGAAATGAAGTGCTCTTTTATAAATTATTAAATGAGCATTTGGCAGAAATGCTGCCGATCGTTTACACACCGACCGTAGGAACAGCGATTCAGCGTTACAGCCACGAGTATAGAAAGCCAAGAGGAATTTATTTATCCATTGATGACCTAGAAGGAATGGAAGAAATTTTTGCATCTTACGGAGTGGATGAATCAATTGATCTCATTGTCGCAACAGATGCAGAAGGAATTTTAGGCATCGGTGACTGGGGTGTAGGCGGAATCGCCATTTCAGTCGGGAAGCTGGCTGTTTATACAGCCGCAGCAGGTATTGATCCTAGTCGTGTGCTGGCAGTGGTACTTGATGCTGGGACCAACCAGGAAAGCCTTTTAAATGATCCGCTTTATGTGGGAAATCAGCACTCCCGCGTTCGAGGAGAGCGCTATGATCAGTTTATTGATCAATATGTTGAGCTTGCCCGTGCGACTTTTCCAAATGCACTTCTTCACTGGGAAGACTTCGGTACAAAAAATGCGCGCGCCATTTTGGAAAAATATAAGGACCGTATTTGTACGTTTAATGATGATATTCAAGGAACTGGAGCCGTTTCACTTGCTGCGGTTCTGGCTTGTGCAAAAGCATCGAAGGTTCCGCTGAAAGATCACCGAATCGTGATCTTTGGAGCAGGTACAGCAGGGATTGGTATAGCCGAGCAAATTCGTGATGCCATCGTGCGAGATGGTGTCAAAGAAGAGGAATCATATGATCATTTCTGGTGTATTGATAAAACGGGATTGCTCACAGATGATTCACCCGACATTCAGCCATTCCAAAAGCCGTATGCAAGACGTTCTGATGAAGTGAAGGATTATGCACGTAATGGTCCAAAGCATTCAATTGATTTGTTAGAGGTCGTGAAGCAGGCGAAACCTACGATCTTAATTGGTACCTCAACTGTAGGTGGGGCATTTACAGAGGAAATAGTGAAAGAAATGGCGTCACATGTAGAGCGGCCAGCGATTTTACCGATGTCAAACCCGACACCTCTTTCAGAGGCAAAGCCGGAAGATCTCATTGAGTGGACAGAAGGACGTGCGCTTGTCACAACGGGAAGCCCGTTTGATCCAGTTGAATATGGCGGTGTGACATATGAAATTGGGCAGGCAAATAATGCTCTTGTGTTTCCAGGGCTTGGTCTTGGAACGATTGTGTGTAAAGCCCGTCTCATGACAGACAGCATGTTTGTTGCGAGTGCTGAAGCGATTGCGAGCATGGTCAATGTCGGAAAACCGGGTGCTGCGATGCTTCCAAGTGTTGATCAGCTCAGAACGGTTTCAGCGACAGTGGCTGTCCGTGTGGCACAAGCAGCGATTGACGAAGGAATTGCGGAAGAAACCCCTGATGACCTCATTCAGGCTGTGCAAGACGCCATGTGGCACCCTGTATACAAAAAAATCAAAGCCATCTAAAAAAAGCTTCGCAAGGACTTGTCTTTGCGAAGCTTTCTTATTAAGCAACAGAATCAATGACATCAACGATCATGCCTGTTTTTGCATCAATCATGACTTCATACTGTTCCAGCTCGCCAAAGGCGGAGCGTGTAATGCCAGATTTGTACACATCAATCGTTTCACCATTTACGGTATACGGTTCTGGTACAGTATAAATCCAAGAGCCATCAATCGGACCGCGCTGTTTAAAAGCGGATTTCACAATTTTTAACGCTTTTTCAGACGAGATATACGTCGGGAAAAAGACTTTCTTTGCAACAATTGCAGCGGCTACGCCAATACTCGCACCAATCAGAACATGTTTTAACTTCAACGTGCTGCACCTCCGTATTGCTGTTTTTTCCATTATACAAAACTCGTCCAGCGATGTTAAGAAATCCGAATACTTGAAAGCATATTCAAAATTTCTGGAGAGATACTTGGAAAACCGAAAGAATTCTTATAGTATAAAGTGAGTGTTATTTTTATAGGAATTTATATGGTCATTACATAGAAATGAGGGTAACTGTCAAATGAACGAAGAAACAATGTCGCTTTTCCGAAATTTAACAGAACTACAAGGAACTCCAGGTAATGAGCACCATGTGCGTGCTTTTATGAAAAAGGAACTTGAGAAATATTCCGATGAACTCATACAGGATCGTCTTGGCGGAGTGTTTGGTGTCCGTAAAGGCCCAGAGAACGCGCCGAAGATTATGGTGGCTGGTCATATGGATGAAGTCGGCTTTATGGTGTCATCCATTACGAAAAACGGAATGATTCGTTTTCAAACACTTGGCGGCTGGTGGAGTCAAGTGATGCTTGCGCAGCGTGTGGATGTTCATACGGATCACGGGCCAATTCCGGGCGTTGTATCGAGCACACCTCCTCACCTTCTGACACCAGAACAAAAAAGCAAACCAGTAAAACCGTCAGATATGCTGATTGATATTGGTGCAGACAGTGAAGAAGAAGCGAAAGAGCTTGGTGTTCGCCCAGGGCAGCAAATCGTTCCTGCAACGGTCTTTACCCCAATGGCCAATCCGAAAAAGATTTTAGCCAAAGCTTGGGATAACCGCTATGGGTGCGGACTTGCCATTGAATTATTGAAAGAATTAAAAGACGAAGCTCTTTCATGTCAGCTATATTCAGGCGCCACCGTACAAGAGGAAGTAGGGCTCAGAGGGGCTGAGGTAGCTGCGAATATGATTCAGCCTGATCTGTTCTTTGCTCTAGATGCGAGTCCCGCAAATGATGTGACGGGAGACAAATCACAATTTGGCCAGCTTGGAAAAGGTGCACTTCTTCGTATTTATGATCGCACGATGATTACGCATCGAGGCATGAGAGAATTTGTTCTCGATACAGCCGAAACAAACAATATTCCATATCAATATTTCGTATCGCCAGGCGGTACGGATGCTGGACGTGTCCATATCTCAAATCAAGGTGTACCGTCTGCTGTTATTGGTGTATGTGCGCGTTACATTCATACAAGTCACTCTGTCTTGCATGTGGATGATTATGCAGCGGCAAAAGAATTAATTGTTCGTCTTGTTAAAAATTGTGATCAAAGCACGGTGGATTCGATTTATCAACAAGTGTAAACGATAAGAAAAAGGCTGCCTCTTTTAAGAGCACAGCCTTCAGCGTGTAGACAAATCCTCGCATTCTTTGTCAGTCCTGCGTGCGGGTGCTCACGAATGTCAAATTCGCTCCGCACCGGTACTCGACCTTCCTAGGGCTGCAAAGGTTTTCTATCACGCTGAAAAGAAGAAAAAGGGCTAAAATCAAGTTCATTTTAGCCCTTTTTCTTATTCTTGTTCAAACACGTATGACAACGCCTTAATTGCTTGATTCACTGTTTCGACAGTGATATTTGCTTTGTTTGATAGTTCCTTTAGTGGATGATGTAATTCTTTAGGACGAATCAAAATAAGGGGTTTTCCTTTGGCGATGGCAGAAGAAGCATCCATTGCCGTGTTCCACTGTTTATATTTCTCACCAAAGCGGGCGATGACAACGTCTGCCTTATTTAATAAGAGTTCGGTGCGGAAATTGTTCAAATCAGAAGCCGCATCGTCTTTCAAGATGGCATTTGGCTGCCCGCCTAAAATATCTTCTCCGATGTTATCTGATCGGTCATGATTCTCCATTGGACCAACAAACGTCACTGGCAGTTTCAAAGACTGGCTTTTTTCCTTAATTTCATCACGCCACTGGCTATGAATTTCTCCAGCTAAATAAACCGTTAATTGCATAACAATCTCCTCCTTGTGCACAAACTTAGTAAAGGTTTGCCCTGTTTCTTTTCATGTTACACAAGAAGTGCTTGATAAAGCAAAAAAAATATGATTATGATATTCATGGTAGAGACTATTTTTCATCGTAAGAAGACTACATATGGAAGGACAGGCCTCTTCGTCTTTCCTATGAGAAAGCAGGAAGACGACGTTGATGACTTATTTAAAAAGAAAGGGTATTTCCCTTTCGCCAAAGGTGTATTTTATTGATGCACTCTCTTATATGGCTTTAGGTCTATTTGCTACATTAGTGGTAGGGCTGATTTTAAAAACAGCAGGCGGTCTGTTATCATTTCCTCTCATCGTGGAAATGGGAACGCTCGCAATGGGGCTGATGGGACCAGCAATTGGCGTAGCGGTTGCTTATCGCTTAAACGCTTCTCCTTTAATTATTTTCGCAAGTGTTGTTTCAGGTGCTGCTGGAGCAGAGCTTGGGGGACCTGCTGGAAGCTTCGTGGCTGCTCTCATTGGTGTGGAATTAGGCAAACTGATCAGTGGTGAGACAAGAATTGATATTATTTTAACGCCGCTTGTGACCATTATCACAGGTTTTCTCACTGCTGCTTTCATCGGCCCTGGGATTCAAGCGGTGATGACAGGGCTCGGCAGGCTGATCGTATGGGGGACTGACCAAAGTCCACTCATCATGGGCATGCTGGTTGCAACCATTGTTGGACTTGCTCTTAGCTCACCGATTTCAAGTGCTGCGCTTGCGCTGATGCTTGATTTAAGCGGTCTTGCTGCTGGTGCGGCAACGATTGGCTGCTGCGCGCAGATGGTCGGCTTTGCTGCTGCAGGATTTAGAGAAAATCGTTTTGGCGGTCTTGCTGCGGTAGGCATTGGAACATCAAAACTACAGCTGCCGAACATTGTGAAAAATCCGCTCATTCTCATTCCGCCGACGATTGCAGGACTGATTCTTGCGCCAATTGGTATCATTGGCTTTGGGATGGTCAATAATGCGGCAGGAGCGGGTATGGGAACGAGCGGTCTTGTCGGCCAGCTCATGACACTCACAGTCATGGGATTTCATCCATCTGTTTTCCTTGCAATTGCTCTCTTGCATATCGTTGGCCCGGCAGTGATTAGTTTGGTAGTATCAGAATGGATGAGAAAGAAAGGCTATATACAATTCGGAGATTTAAGTATACAAACTGGAGGAATCAAACATGAAAAAAATTGAATCAAACGAAGAATTACAAAAAGTGATTCAAGAAGACTTAACTGTATTACTATTTTCAGCTGACTGGTGCCCGGACTGCACATTTATTGAGCCGTTTTTGCCAGAGCTAGAAGCAAACTACCCAGAATTTGAATACTTCTATGTGGATAGAGATCAGTTCATCGACACTTGTGCAGAGTGGGAAATTTACGGAATTCCAAGCTTTTTAGTCTTTAAAAACGGACAAGAGATCAACCGTTTTGTCAGCAAAGATCGTAAGACAAAGGAAGAGATTGAAGCATTTTTAACAGATTCTCTTTCTAAATAACGAAAGGAGAGTCTTATCATGGCGAAAATGACATCAAGACAGCTTGCCAATCAATTGAAAAGCCGTCTGACGAACGACAGCTGGACCCACCAGTTCGACAGGGAAAAAGATACGCTTCGTGTGGAAGATAAACATACAGGAAAGGGCATCACGCTTGAGCTCCCGCCGATTATTGCAAAGTGGGAAGTAAAGCCTGATGAAACACTGGATGAGATCGTTTATTATGTGAAAGAGGCGCTCAGCGCAATGAAAGGTGAAGCGCAGCACATCTCAGGCAAAGAGAAGCACATTTATCCGGTCATTCGTTCAACGTCCTTTCCAGAAACATCAAGTGATGAGATTCCGCTCGTTTTTGATGAGCATACAGCAGAGACAAGAATCTACTATGCACTTGACCTTGGAAGCACCTACAGATTAATTGACGAGAAGATGCTGCAAAAGGAAAACTGGACAAAAGAACGAATCAGAGAAACCGCAAGTTTTAACGTCCGTTCACTAAAGACTGTGGTGAAAATGGATGAAGTGGCGGGCAACCGTTTTTATTTCTTCCGTGCAAACGACGGGTACGATGCAAGCAGAATTTTAAATGAATCGATTTTACAAGAATACGCGCAAAAAGTAGAGGGGCAAATGGCCATTTCCGTTCCCCATCAAGATGTGTTCATCATTGCAGATGTACGCAATGAATCAGGCTATGATATTTTAGGGCAAATGTCGATGAGCTTCTTCGCCAGCGGCACGGTTCCGATTACGGCCTTGTCATTTTTATATGACGAAGGCAAGCTTGAACCGATCTTTATTCTTGCAAAAAGCAGACCAAAACAGCAGTAGAAGGGAATTTTGAAGAATGAACGTTTTTTATAATGCAGAAGGTGTCGGCGACACACTCCTTATTTCATTGAAAGATGTAACAAGAGAAGAAGTAGGTCATGAAACGTTTGGAGATGTCGTAAGAATCTTCAATCAAGACACAAAAGAAACAACAGGTTTTAATATTTTCAATGCATCTACTTACATGAAAATTGAAGAAAACGGATCTGTACCGCTTTCTGAAACGCTTGTTCAAGATATCAATGAAATTTTAAACCGCAACGGTGTCAGTGAAACATTAACAGTGGATCTATCACCTAAGTTTGTGGTCGGTTATGTGAAGGAAAAAGAAAAACATCCGAATGCAGATAAACTGAACATTTGCCAAGTAGATGTTGGCGATGAAACCTTACAAATCGTGTGCGGTGCACCAAACGTTGATCAAGGTCAATATGTTGTGGTTGCAAAGGTCGGTGCTGTGATGCCGAGCGGTTTGGTGATCAAAGATGCTGAACTAAGAGGTGTTCCTTCAAGCGGAATGATTTGTTCTGCAAAAGAATTAGATCTTCCGAATGCGCCTGCTGAAAAAGGAATCCTTGTTCTAGAAGGAAGCCGCCAAGCTGGCGAACCATTTGAAGCGTAACCTCCCATAAACGGGTACAAATGAGCGAAGAATGTGTTATACCAAAAGTCACTAAGTACGTACTTAGTGACTTTTTTTCATCTACAGACAGCATGAACAGCAAAGCGTAGCACTTTTCTCGCTTTTCTGCATGAAAAAGCAATGGTATACTAAAAATCGCCCAAGAAAACGTAAGGGGAGTTAAAGTGAGTGATAAATGATGAGTTGGTTAGATAAATTTTTTAGTGTATTTTTAGGAGAAGAAAAAAAAGAAGAAAAAGCTGAGAGGCCTGAAACAGGTCCGATTGCACCAAAGCAGCCAGCTGTTGAACAACATAAAGAATATAAAAAAGTTGAAGATACGAAAGTGTATTATGAATATCCAAAAGGCAATTTCCGCTTTCCTCTCGTTCCAGATGAACCTGCACGTGAGGCAGCAAAGCAACAAGAAAGAAGGCGCACGCGGCCAAGTCAGCCAAAGGCAAAGCAGACGAACTATCAGCCAAAACAAACAGTGCAGCCTGATCTCAATAAAAAGCCTTTTAAACCAGAGCAAATCCCTTCACCTATCTATGGCTACCACCAGGATATGCGTCCAAAACATGCAGCAGCCAAAGAAGACACATCTTCTGTCAAAATGAAATCGGCAGAAGAAACGTCACAGCGTGTCACACTGTTATCAGAAGAAGCAGAGCGTGAACGGAATGTAAGACAGCAAATGAACATCCCGTCTATACGAAAAGAACAACGTATGGAAGACATGATGTCAGCCCAAAGAGCAGAACAAGTAGAGAAGCAATCTGTCACGACGCCGCTTACTTTGCAAGAGGAACTCGATTATCAAGATCACGTTCAATCAACGATGGAACGTTTATATGACGAGCCTTTCAGTGAGACAGAGGATCAAGATCAAGCTTTGTCACAGACCAAAGACGATCGAGAAGCATCCTTACATATGGAGCAAGCTGAAGCATCTAACGAGCCTCTAGAGATGGAGCAAGAACAGGCAGTCACCGTTGAACAAGAAGAGCCGATGATTCCGCTTGAAGATGATGCTGAGAAAAAAGAGAGCTTTACATTTGAAACAGCTTTAAGCGCATCACCAGCACTCGACATGGAGATAGAAAGCCCGGTAGAAGAAACTGCGATGCTGGAAGAGAATGAAGTAGAGGCTATGGAGGAAACAACAGAGGCTGCATGGATAGAAGAAAGTCAAGCAGACGTGTCAGTGGCAGCATTTGAACAAGAAGAACCGGTGATCATACAAGATTCGCAAGATGATGATTCTCTGCCGGAAGAAAAATTAACAGATGATGAAGTCATGCCAGTTGAAGAAGCATCAGATGAATTTGCTGACTCTGGACAAGCAGAGATCGCCGGGGATATGGCAGAAGAGCTTGAGGAAACACCTGAAGAAACGCCTGAAATAAAACGTGAAGAACCAAAACCGTCTTCTCCACAGCCAAAGCGCTCAAGCGGTCAAACCTCCACCGTTCCTTTTAACGTCATGATGTTAAAAAGTGATCAGCGCGTGCAAGGACAGAAGAAAACGGCAGATGCACAAGGATATGTATTTCCGAGTTTAGCCCTTCTAGACGTTCCGCCAGCACAAAAAGAAGAGGACGGAACATGGGTGAAAGAACGGGCAGAACTGCTCAATGCCACACTGAAAAATTTCAATGTCAGAGCAAGTGTTGTTCATGTGACGCAAGGTCCTTCTGTTACAAGATTTGAAGTGCATCCTGAACCAGGCGTGAAAGTGAACAAAATTACAAACCTGTCAGATGATATCAAACTCAGTTTGTCTGCAAAAGATATTCGCATCGAAGCGCCGATTCCTGGGAAGAACACGATTGGAATCGAAGTGCCGAACCTTCACAGTAAAATGGTTTTCTTGAGAGAAATGATCAGAAGCAGTGCCTTCAGAGACAATCCATCTCCATTAACGGCGGCGCTCGGATTGGATATTTCCGGTCAGCCCGTTGTGGTTGATTTGCAAAAAATGCCGCACGGCTTAATTGCCGGAGCAACAGGTTCGGGGAAAAGTGTCTGTATTAATACCATTCTCGTGAGCCTGATGTTTAAAGCCTCACCTGATGAAGTGAAAATGCTGTTAATCGACCCTAAAATGGTCGAACTGGCGCCGTATAATCACATTCCGCATCTTGTGAGCCCAGTTATTACTGATGCCAAGACAGCAACAGCTGCCCTGAAATGGGTAGTAGATGAAATGGAAAGACGCTATGAACTGTTTGCACACTCTGGTGTGAGAGAAATCAAACGATTTAACGAACTGGTGAAAGAAAAACAAATGGGCGAAAAACTGCCATATCTCGTCGTTGTCATTGATGAGCTGGCTGATTTAATGATGGTCGCACCAAATGAAGTCGAAGAAAGCATTTGCCGAATTGCCCAAAAAGCAAGAGCATGCGGGATTCACTTACTCATTGCGACGCAAAGACCTTCTGTTGATGTCATTACAGGCCTCATTAAAGCAAACATCCCAACAAGAATTGCTTTCTCTGTTTCAAGCCAAGTGGATTCAAGAACGATCATTGATATGGCAGGTGCTGAAAAGCTTCTCGGAAAAGGAGACATGCTGTTCTTAGAAAATGGCTCTGGCAAACCGACAAGGCTACAAGGGAACTTTGTATCAGATCGAGAGATTGATGAAGTGGTAGCGCATGTGAGAAAACAGCGCAAACCTGTGTTTCTTTTTGAACAGGAAGAATTGATGCTCCAAGGCTCTGCCATTACAGACGAAGATGAATTGTTTATGGACGCATGCCGATTTGCCATCGAGCAAAATAGTGCAAGTACATCCAGTTTGCAAAGAAGGTTTAGAATTGGCTACAATCGAGCAGCGAGATTGATTGATATGATGGAACGTGAAGGGATGATCTCTGGGGCAAAAGGCAGTAAGCCAAGAGAGGTCCTCATGACACTGAGTGACTTAGAACAATTGATCTAAACAAACCACTTCATTTTTTTGATAAACATGGTATGATAGCACATAGGTGCAATTTTTGAATTGGACGCTTTTCGCATGCCTGTCTGAACGCTTTTTAATGAAAATGAGCGAAAGCAGGTGTTAGAAATGGGAAAGTTGTCGGATACTAATCATAGTTAATATTGATTAGAATAGGAAGATCGGAAAAAAATCTTTATTTGGAGCTGCGATTTGTGATCAGCTAGAGACAAAAATCACAAGTTGCAAATTGAAATGAGCGTCATATACTGTAAGTCAGATAGACGTTTGTTGGAGGTACAATTATGACTGTTTATCATTTTGTTGGAATAAAAGGGACAGGTATGAGTCCACTGGCCCAAATTCTTCATGATACTGGGTATACTGTCCAAGGATCGGATATCGAAAAACATATCTTTACACAAAAAGCATTAGAAGAACGAAATATTAAAATTCTTCCATTTGACCCAGATAATATTCAACCAGGGATGACGGTGATTGCAGGAAATGCATTCCCAGATACACACCCTGAGATTGAGCGTGCTCTTTCTGAAGGGATTCCTGTTATTCGTTATCATAAATTTCTTGGAGAATACATGGATTCATTCACAAACGTTGCAATTACTGGTGCTCATGGTAAAACATCGACAACAGGTCTGCTTGCACATGTGATGCAAGCGGCAAAACCAACTTCCTACTTAATCGGTGATGGATCTGGAATGGGGAAAGAAAACAGCGAGTATTTTGTATTTGAAGCGTGCGAATACCGCAGACATTTCCTCAGCTACCATCCAGACTATGCGATCATGACCAATATTGATTTTGATCACCCTGATTATTTCACGGATATTGATGACGTGTTTGATGCGTTTCAAAACATGGCACTTCAAGTGAAAAAAGCCATTATCGCCTGCGGTGATGATGAGCATCTTCTCAAGATCCAAGCAAAAGTACCTGTTGTGTACTACGGATTCAATGAAGAAAATGATTTCCAAGCACGAAATGTTGTGAAAAACACAGAAGGCACCACATTTGATGTATTTGTACGTAATACGTTTTATGATACCTTCTACATTCCTGCTTACGGAAACCACAATGTCCTTAACTCATTAGCGGTTATTGCATTATGCCACTATGAGGCCATTGATGTAGAGCTCATCAAAGGTGCTTTAACGACATTTGGCGGTGTGAAACGACGCTTTAATGAAAAAGTAGTCGGTGAACAAGTCTTAATTGACGACTATGCGCACCATCCGACTGAAATTGAAGTCACGATCGAAGCAGCTCGCCAGAAGTATCCAGACCGTGATATTGTAGCAGTCTTCCAGCCGCACACTTTCACTCGTACACAGCAATTTTTAAGTGAATTTGCAGACAGTCTGAAAAAAGCGGACTATGTGTACCTCTGTGATATTTTCGGTTCAGCTCGTGAAAACATTGGGAAACTAAGCATTGAAGACTTGCGGGAAAAAATTCCGCAAGCCCAATTGATTGAAGAAGAAGAGACATCTGTGCTGAAAGCACATGAAAATGCGATCTTGGTCTTTATGGGCGCAGGAGATATTCAAAAGTATCTTCGTGCTTATGAGAAAGTCGCAGTATAATTGCCTGTCAAAAAGTGCCGATTCAATCGGCGCTTTTTTATTTTGAATAAAATGTGACAAAGGGGCTAAATGTGACAAGATGTGCCGCTTTTTTTCGTTCGCTGTGGACAGGAATTGGCGAATAAGTGTAGAATTATTATTCAATCGGTCATTCTAGGCGATGTTTGAATGATACAACGAGAGGGTATTGAATTGAATATGCCCGCAGCAAAGGAGGTATCAGATGATTATTATTCTCTATTTAAGCGTTGCACTCATCGCAATCGCTTTCCTCATTCTTGTCATCTACTTGTCCAAAACATTGAAATCCTTACAGCTGACATTAAAGAATGTCGCATCAACTTTAGAAGGTCTTGAAGGACAGATGCAAGGCATCACCACAGAGACAGCACAGTTGCTACATAAGACCAATCAGCTTGCTGAAGATATTCAAGACAAATCGGCAAAACTTAACACAGTTGTGGATGCGGTGCAGGGAATTGGTGGCTCGATCAACCAATTTAATACAAGCATAAAGCAGGCAGCTGGTGCGGTTTCTTCATCCGTTGAACGAAATCAAGAGAAAGTCACGGATGTGGTAAGCTGGAGTAACGCAGCACTTGAAATCTATAAAAAATGGAAACAGCGTAAACAACAATAAACAACCATTTTCGCATAGGAGGAATAATCATGAGCAAAGACGGAATCAATAGCAAAGACTTTTTGATCGGAACACTTATCGGTGGCATTATCGGTGCAACAACGGCATTATTTTTAGCACCAAAGTCAGGGAAAGAGCTTCGCGATGATTTGAACACCCAAGCGAATGCCCTAAAAGAAAAAACAGATCGTCTTACAACAGATGCAAAGGAAAAAGGCACTGAATATGTGACGATTGCGAAAGACAAAACATCTGAATTGTCTCAGCTCGTAGCAGAGCAGTCAAACCAGATTTTAGACAAAGTAAAAGACATAAAAGATCGTACAGCTGGAAAAGCTAAACAAGTAAAAAGCGAAGCAGAAGATGCTGCAGCAAATATTGCAAATGAAGCTTCAGATGTAGCAGATGAAGCAAAAGTAAGAGCACAAGAAGCAAAAGCAGACATTGAAGACGGCATCAAAGATGTCAAAGAAAAAGTAGAACAATCTACGAAAGGCTAACTCGCTGCTTAAGTTAGGAAGGAGCACATCATGTCTAAACAACTCATAGAAACAGAAGAACAGTTTGATCAACTAACGAATCAAGACGGAACCTTTGTCTTTTTTAAGCACAGTTTGACATGTCCAATCAGCCAAGCTGCTTTTCAAGAGTTTGAAGCGTTTGCGTCAGAACATGAGGATGTTCCTGCTTATTTCTTGCAAATTCAAAACACAAGAGAGCTTTCATCCTATGTGACTGAAAAGTCAGGGATCAAGCACGAAAGCCCGCAGGCACTCATCTTTAGCGGTGGCAAAGTAAAGTGGCATGCTTCTCACTCAAGCATTACAAAAGAAGCGCTTGAACATAACATGTAGAAAAACGTCAGCGATTGCTGACGTTCAAGATTGTGGACAAAGGGCTAAAATGAATTTTATTTTAGCCCTTTGTCTTCTTTTCAGCGTGATAGAAAACCTTTGCAGTCTAGGAAGGACGAGCACTGGCACGGAGCGAATTTGTCATTCGTGAGTACCAGCGCGCAGGACTGACAAAGAATGCGAGGGTTTGTCTACCCGCTGAAACGTCAGCGATTGCTGACGTTTTTTTTATAAAAAGGGTTTACTTGCATCAAAAGTATGCTATAATCTTACACATAATACTTTATCGCTTAAAAGCGTTTGGGTAATAAAGAATTTTTTCGTGACAATTCCGAAATCTTTGTTTATAATAAACCCTATTATAAGAGATCAAAAATAAAAAGCGAGAGCGGGCAGAGGAAAGGATGACAAAAATGAGCAACAATGAATTGGAACAATTGAGACAGCAAGCAGATGAACTAAATCTTCAAATCTTAAAACTGATCAATGAAAGAGGAAACATTGTAAAAGAAATTGGAAAGGCAAAAGAAGCGCAAGGTGTCAACCGTTATGACCCTGTCAGAGAGCGCACAATGCTTAATCAAATTCTTGAAGAAAATGATGGCCCATTTGAAAATTCAACGATTCAACATATTTTCAAAGAAATTTTCAAAGCAGGTTTAGAGCTTCAAGAAGATGACCACAGCAAAGCACTTCTTGTTTCTCGTAAGAAAAAACCTGAAAATACAATTGTAAATATCAATGGAGAAGCGATCGGTGACGGAAAACAACGTTTCATCGTTGGGCCATGTGCCGTTGAAAGCTACGAGCAAGTTGCAGAAGTAGCGGCAGCAGCGAAACAGCAGGGACTAAAACTTCTTCGTGGTGGCGCATTTAAGCCTCGCACAAGTCCATACGACTTCCAAGGACTTGGCGTAGACGGTCTAAAAATTCTAAAACGTGTAGCAGATGAATACGGTCTTGCAGTTATTAGTGAAATCGTGAATCCTGCTCATATTGAAGAAGCGATTGAGCATATCGATGTCATCCAAATTGGAGCACGTAACATGCAGAACTTCGAGCTTTTAAAAGAAGCTGGATCAGTGAACAAACCAGTTCTTTTAAAACGCGGTTTAGCAGCAACAATTTCAGAATTCATCAATGCAGCTGAATACATCATCGCACAAGGAAATGACCAAATCATCCTTTGCGAGCGAGGCATCCGCACATACGAAACAGCCACAAGAAATACACTAGATATCTCGGCTGTGCCAATCTTGAAACAAGAGACACATTTACCAGTCTTTGTTGACGTGACACACTCAACAGGACGCAGAGATCTACTTCTTCCAACAGCTAAAGCAGCTCTTGCGATTGGAGCAGACGGTGTGATGGCAGAAGTGCATCCAGATCCATCTGTTGCCCTATCTGATTCAGCGCAGCAAATGGACATTCCACAATTCGAAAAATGGTTAGATGCGTTAAGACCACTTGTCAACATTCACGCGTAACCATAAATAGAAAAGCCGCCGGATGACAGCCCGGCGGTTTTTTCATGAAAAAATACGATCAAGATTGGCAATGAAAGGAAAAGAGCACATTGCAAGCTAAAAATACGCTTGTTCACAATGTTTTCATTTTTAAAATTCGATAGAATCTGCTAAGATCATTGTCATAGCTGACGTTCGCAACGATTTTTGGTGAAATATGATTCAATTTACAGGTAACAAGCTCATTAAAGTTTGTTTAATTTAGTTATAAAAAGAAAGGGAACGTTTTCATATGAAGAAAAAACGTGTATAATTTCATAAAAGAATGTCATTTTGATGTAGATTGAAAAATTATGTGTCTCTTTTCATCGTTTTAATGACAAATAGGATATTATTTTCCTCGTATCTGACATGTCTCTATCCAATTGGTGAATGCTATAGATATGAAGTGTATTTGAAGGAGTGATTTATGTGAATAATGTTACAATATATGATGTAGCAAGAGAAGCAAACGTAAGTATGGCAACGGTATCACGCGTTGTTAATGGTAATCCAAACGTAAAACCAACAACAAGAAAAAAGGTGCTTGAAGCAATTGATCGTCTCGGCTACCGTCCAAACGCAGTCGCACGAGGCCTTGCAAGTAAAAAGACCACAACAGTTGGGGTCATCATCCCTGATATTTCAAGTATCTTCTATTCAGAGCTTGCACGAGGAATTGAAGATATTGCGACGATGTACAAGTACAACATTATTTTGAGCAACTCAGACCAAAATACTGATAAAGAACTGCATTTGTTAAACACAATGCTTGGCAAACAAGTAGATGGAATCGTTTTTATGGGCGGAAACATTACAGATGTGCATGTGGAAGAATTTAAGCGCTCTCCTGTACCCATTGTACTTGCTGCATCTGTTGAAGAGCAGGCACAAACACCATCAGTCAACATTAACTATGAACAAGCCATTTATGATTCAGTTCAGCTATTAGTTGAAAAAGGACATAAACGAATTGCGTTTGTATCTGGACCAATGTCAGAACCAATTAACTCTATGAGAAAGCTTGCTGGTTATAAGCGTGCGCTTGAAGAAGCTGGTATCGCGTTTGACGAAGCGCTTGTTGCTGAAGGAGACTACTCATATGACTCTGGTATTGAAGCGCTCGCTAATCTGCTTGATCAATCTGACAAGCCGACGGCTGTGATTGCAGCTACTGACGAAATGGCGCTAGGTGTCATTCATGGAGCTCAGGACAGAGGCGTATCAATTCCTGAAGATTTAGAAGTGATTGGTTTTGATAACACAAGACTATCCCTCATGGTTCGCCCTCAATTGACAACAGTTGTTCAGCCGACTTACGATATTGGCGCTGTTGCGATGAGACTTTTGACAAAGCTCATGAACAAAGAACAAGTAGAAGATCAAATTGTTGAATTGCCACATAGAATCGAAGAAAGACAATCGACGAAATAAAAAAGAAAGCAGGCTCACTTGATCAGTGGACGCCTGCTTTTTTTTATGCCTTTTTCTTTTCTCGTCGAACAGGCATGAGTGCTTTTTCTACCGTTTGTGCATTTTTTTCTGTAATTTCTGCTCTTCTTGGAATCGGTGGATATAAATCGTCAGGATCTAGCCATGTGGATGGAAGCGGAACAGGCGATTGTTTTTCCCATGCCCGAATCCATTCCTGAGGAAGTGCATCTGGTGGTGTAATGCCTTTCATCTCAAGCCAAATGCGGCTCCATGCTCTTGGGACGACACGCCAAATATCATAGCCGCCTCCGCCCACAGCGATCCATTTTCCATCACAATATTGATGCGCCAGCTCATGGGCAATTCTAGGAATTTCCTCATATATTTTCATGGTAGCAGATAAATGTGTCAAAGGGTCATAATAGTGGGCATCTGCTCCATTTTGCGTCAAAATGACATCTGGTTTAAAAAAAGCAGCAATCTCTGTCACTGCTGTTCGATAGGCTTCTAAAAATGATTCGTCTTCTGTAAATGCGTCAAGCGGGATATTATATGCATAGCCATAGCCTTTATCATGCCCCCTTTCCTGTACTTGTCCAGTTCCAGGGAACAAATAGCGCCCTGTTTCATGAATGGAAACAGTACATACCTCTGGATCATCATAGAAGCTAAACTGTACACCATCGCCATGATGAGCATCTGTATCAATATATAAAATTCTAGCGCCATATGTCTTTTGAATATACTGAATGGCTACAGAGCTGTCATTATAAATACAAAAGCCAGAAGCACGCCCTTTAAATCCATGGTGAAGCCCGCCGCCAAGATTGAGCGCATGCTGCGAATGCCCAAGCATCACTTGATCAACCGCTGTTAATGTCCCGCCAACTAGGAGAGAAGCTGCCTCATGCATCCCTGCAAACATCGGGGTATCCTCAGTGCCAAGACCATAACGTTCCCCCTCTGCGGTGGACAGTTTTCCTTCACTTGCCCGCTGTACTGCTTGAATGTAGTCTGCTGTATGGACAAGCTTTAATTCCTCCAGCGTCGCCATACGAGGTGCGACAATCTCATCATCCGTTAATGCCTTCATTTTTTGAAGAAGATCATAAGTTAAGTAGACGCGAAGCTGATTGAAGGGATGATCTTGGTGAAACTGGTACGTTTGAAAAGATGGTGAAAAAACAAAGGTCGCTTCCTTCATTTGATCGTCTGCTCCATAGGCCAGAGCACTTTATAGCCTTTTGCACGAATCAGCTTCATCACATGATCTACATGCATCGTTTGAAGGCGGAAGACGAGCACTTTAGAGGCTTCATTGGCATGTGGGTACACGAGTACACTCAGCATTTGAATATGCTGCTCTTTTAAAATGGACGTAATGTCTGCAAGACCCTCTGTCACTTGCGCTACTTCAACCTCTAAATGTGATCCAGGCTGATCTGCACCTGTTAGTCTTACAAACGTACGAAGTAAATCTGTTTTTGTGATGATCCCTACAAGCTTGCCACGTCTCACAACGGGAAGACAGCCAATTCCGTGTTCAAAAAAGACACTTGAAATCTCCTCAACGAAATCAAGCGGATGAGCGGTAATCGTCTCTAGCACCATGATGTCTTCAACCGGCCGCTGAATAAAAAGCTGCCTTTTCTCTGTTTCAAAAATACTTGGACTGGCATTTTTAATATCCCGATCTGTCACCATCCCAATGACAGATCCCTGCTCAGATACGATGGGAATATGCCGAATGTGATGTGCACTCATTTTTTGAATGGCCTCTTCAATCGTATCGGTTTTGCGCAGCGTGATCACATCACGCTCCATAATTTGTTCAATCATCATGTTTACCAATCCCCTTTGCCAAAAAACGAATTGAACGTTAATACATAAAGCGCTGATGGAAGCGAAGACGATCGAAACGCTCGATCGAATCAGGACTCACATGTTTTCCAATTCTGGCCATTAAACAATTGGCTGGATGTGAGCTAATCTCTGGCTCGTCTGTTGCAAACCAGACAAGACCGCCTGCGTTCATCATTTTCTCCATCATTTTGCGGTACTCCCACACGTTTTTCTTTGTCCCCTTTAAATCCCAATGCCAGTAATATTCAGTTGTAATGATAATGTAATTCTCCATTTGCTCATCCATCATGCTCACATCCAGTAAATGCTTGCCAAGTGAGCAGCCTCTGAATGGAGGAGCGACTTCAATGGCACCGAGCTCAATTAAATTGTCCATGTTGCCTTCTGACCAGCGTTCAAGCGGATCAGGGTACAAATACGTGACATAGCCTACGACAAGCTCATCCACCCTAGCAATGATAATACGTCCTTCAGGAAGATCTGCTATTTCAACAAGTGCTTGTTTCTGTTCCTCAGGCGTGCGAAATGCCGTTAGTCCTTCATGAAACATATAGTTCGCAAGCTCTGATGCAGGTACCGGTCCTTCAATCAGGATGGAACCTGTTTCTCGCTCAATGGTTTTTGAATAATAAGTTTTAGGATGCTCCACGTATCCACCGCCTCAAATTCTAGTGAGTCGTCTCTATTCTATCTTAAATCTTGCAATAATTAAAACGGTTTCATCAGAAGTTTTTTAAAAATTGAGAAAAAAAGTCATCTATACTATAATGGTCATTGTAAACGTATGCAAAGGGGGACTGTTTGATGAAAGTGGAAACGCTACCATCAGTAAAAGGGGACTATCATTTAAATGATTATGAGCAAGCATACAAAGAATTTTCATGGGAGGAAGCGAGAAAAAATTTCTCTTGGTATGAAACAGGAAAAGTAAATGCAGCTTATGAAGCGATTGACAGACATGCGGACTCGTTTCGTAAAAACAAGGTGGCGCTTCACTACAAAGATTCAGAGCGGGATGAAAAGTATACGTTCAGGGATATGAAAATCAAGACAAACAAAGCAGGAAATCTATTAAGAGAACAGGCACATGTGCAAAAAGGGGATCGCGTGTTTATCTTTATGCCAAGATCACCTGAGCTCTATTTTCTACTGCTTGGTGCTGTCAAAATTGGTGCGATCGTCGGTCCGTTATTTGAGGCATTTATGGAAGGTGCCGTCAAAGATCGTTTAGAAAATAGTGAGGCAAAAGTGATTGTGACAACGCCTGATCTGCTTGAGCGGATTCCGTTTGCAGAACTTCCAAAGCTTGAATCCGTCATCATTGTCGGCGGTGAAAAAGAGGATGCAGGTGATGTGCGGACGATTCACTTTGAAGAAGCATTTGAACAGGCAGCGAAGGAACTTGAAATCGAGTGGATGGATGAAAAAGATGGATACCTGCTTCATTACACGTCAGGGTCCACTGGTACGCCAAAAGGTGTGCTCCATGTTCATGGCGCAATGGTGCAGCAAGGCCAGACGGGTAAATGGGTACTTGATTTGAAAGAAGAAGATGTCTACTGGTGTACAGCTGATCCAGGCTGGGTAACAGGGACGGTGTACGGTATTTTTTCTCCGTGGCTGAATGGAGCGACGAATGTCATTTTAGGCGGCAGGTTCAATCCTGATACGTGGTACGAAACCATTGAATCGCTTGGTGTGACCGTTTGGTACAGTGCACCGACAGCCTTCAGAATGCTGATGGGAGCAGGAGACGATCTCATTCAAAAATATGATCTCAGCTCACTCCGTCATGTGTTAAGTGTAGGAGAGCCACTTAATCCAGAAGTGATTCGCTGGGGAGACGCTGTATTCGGTAAACGAATTCATGACACTTGGTGGATGACAGAAACAGGTGCACAGCTGATTTGTAACTATCCATGCATGGATATCAAACCAGGTTCGATGGGGAAACCAATTCCAGGCGTTGAAGCTGCGATTGTAGATAATGCCGGAAATGAACTTCCGCCATACCGGATGGGGAACCTTGCCATCAAAAAGGGCTGGCCGTCTATGATGCATACGATCTGGAACAATCCTGAAAAATATGAATCTTACTTTATGCCGGGAGATTGGTATGTTTCAGGAGATTCAGCTTATATGGATGAAGATGGATACTTCTGGTTCCAGGGACGTGTCGACGATGTCATTATGACGTCAGGAGAGCGGGTCGGTCCATTTGAGGTAGAAAGTAAATTGGTGGAACATCCGGCCATTGCAGAGGCTGGTGTCATCGGAAAACCAGATCCTGTGCGCGGTGAAATTATTAAAGCATTTATAGCGCTTAGAAGCGGATACGAACCGACAGATGAGCTGAAAGAAGAGATTCGTACGTTTGTGAAAAAAGGACTCGCTGCACATGCAGCACCGAGAGAAATTGAGTTTAAAGACAAACTGCCAAAAACACGAAGCGGTAAAATTATGAGACGTGTGCTAAAAGCGTGGGAACTGAATTTACCTGCTGGCGATCTCTCGACAATGGAAGATTAATCGCTTCCGTCAGTTGACTTGATATCAAAAGTATGTTAAAAATGACTTTAGTTGAATACGAAAAGGTTTTGACTGAGATTCAGTAGAATCATCTTTCCCTGTCCAAGAGAGCTGACGGCTGGTGCGAGTCAGTACAAAGAGATATTCGAATTACCCTCACGAACCGCTTTTACGAAAAGGAGCATGCATGTTGCCTGATTAGTGAAAGAACGGATCTGTCCGTTATCAGTGTAAGTGAAAAGACGTGTTGTTTTGTCTTTTAAGCAGGGTGGTACCGCGATATATATCGTCCCTTCGTTCATTCGAAGGGGCGTTTTTTATGTTGAATTGTAAAAAAAGGAGATTTGGATATGAGTCAATTGATGGAAGAATTATCGTTCAGAGGATTAATTCAGCAACAAACAGATGAAGAAGGTTTAACAAAATTATTAGCAGAAGAAAAAATCAAGCTATACTCCGGCTTTGATCCAACAGCTGACAGCTTGCACATTGGTCACTTACTGCCAATTTTAACATTGCGCAGATTCCAAGAAGCAGGCCATCATCCGATTGCACTTGTTGGCGGCGCAACTGGACTGATTGGTGACCCAAGTTTCAAAAAAGCAGAACGTTCATTAAACCCAGCAGAAATCGTCGAACAGTGGTCAGAGAAAATCAAAGGCCAGCTTTCTCAATTTCTTGATTTTGAAGCAGGCGAGAATCCAGCCGTTATCGTGAATAACTACGACTGGATCAGCCAAATGAATGTGATCACTTTTCTTCGTGATATTGGGAAGAACTTCGGTGTGAACTTCATGCTCGCAAAAGATATCGTCAGCTCCCGTATTGAAACAGGGATTTCGTACACAGAATTCAGCTACGTGATTCTGCAATCGTTAGACTTCTTGAACCTTTACAGAAATGAAAACTGTAAGCTGCAAATCGGCGGAAGTGACCAGTGGGGAAATATCACATCTGGACTTGAGTTGATCCGTAAGTCTGAAGCAGAAGGCGCAAAAGCATTCGGTCTCACAATGCCGCTTGTGACAAAAGCAGACGGCACGAAGTTTGGGAAAACAGAAGGCGGTGCCATCTGGTTAGATAAAGAAAAAACATCACCATATGAATTCTACCAATTCTGGATTAACACAGATGACCGTGATGTCGTGAAATACTTAAAATACTTTACGTTCCTATCAAAAGAAGAGATCGCATCGTACGAAGAAAAAGTGCAAACAGCCCCTGAAAAGCGTGAAGCACAGCGCCGTTTGGCAGAAGAAGTCACAACACTTGTGCATGGCCGTGAATCACTAGAACAGGCTGTCAACATCTCAAATGCGCTATTTAAAGGTGAGATTAAATCTCTTACAGCAGAAGAAGTGAAAGTAGGCTTTAAAGATGTGCCATCAATGGAGAAAGACAGTGCAGAAGAATTAACACTTGTTGATGTTCTTGTCGAATCAAAACTGTCTCCATCAAAACGCCAAGCACGTGAAGATATCACGAATGGCGCAGTTTCCATCAACGGAGAGAGACAAACCGACAAAGACTACGTCCTTTCAGCTGAAGATAGAATTGAAAACCAATTTACCGTCTTAAGAAGAGGGAAAAAGAAATATTTCCTTGTGACGTATAAATAAATCCTTATGAAACAGTAAGTATCATGAAAAGCACCTCAATTGTTCATATACATTGAGGTGCTTTTCTTTTTTATTCAGAAGTAGGAATTAAGCTTTTACAGAGCGGTTTTCTCTCATTTGTCTGTTTCTTATTCAAGAAGTGAATCTTCGTTTGTATAAGCATGTTCTACCTTACAAATTCGGGTTGTATAGGATTCATACCAATCTTTTTTTCCTTTTTTTTGAACACGCTGATGTGCTGTATGTGCTTTCCATTCTTTGATGGCTGCTAATGAATCCCAGTAAGAGACAGTGATTCCAACACCATGTTCATCTCGTACACTTTCTATTCCAAGAAACCCGTCTAGTTCTTTCGCTAATTCTTCCATTTTTTGAGCAGCCACGGCGTATTCTTTCTGCTCGACATTTGTTCGTTTTGATGTGAAAATCACGGCATAATAGGGTAGTGCAGGTGTTTGAGTAAACAGCATCTAGCAGAACCTCCTTTTGTCTATTCACATTATATATGAAAGATAGAGGGGCTCGTAGTCTTTTTGTTTTAATTTAAAAAAGTCCAAGGTGCTTTATGATTATTTATATTTCTGTAAAATCATCTTATAAACATTACCTTGTTCACTTTTCTGACATATTTTTCTTGTATAAAATAGAGTCGAATAAGATGAATAAGGGGGAATGAAAGTGATTCGATTTAAGAAAAAGAGTTTGCAAATTCTTGTTGCCCTTGCCTTAGTGCTAGGTTCAATAGCCTTCATCCAGCCGAAAGAAGCCAAAGCGGCTGAGCATAATCCGGTTGTAATGGTACACGGCATGGGTGGTGCGTCTTATAACTTTGCTTCGATCAAACGATACTTGGTATCACAGGGATGGGATCAAAACCAACTTTTTGCAATCGATTTCATAGACAAAACGGGCAATAACCTGAACAATGGCCCGAGGCTCTCTAGATTCGTCAAAGATGTACTAGCCAAAACGGGCGCCAAAAAAGTAGATATTGTGGCTCATAGTATGGGCGGTGCGAACACGTTATACTATATTAAAAACCTAGACGGCGGAGATAAAATTGAAAACGTCGTCACACTTGGTGGAGCGAACGGACTCGTTTCACTCAGAGCATTACCAGGCACCGATCCAAATCAAAAAATTCTTTACACATCCGTCTATAGCTCAGCCGATCTCATTGTCGTCAACAGCCTTTCGCGTTTAATTGGCGCAAGAAATGTCCTGATCCACGGCGTTGGACATATCGGTCTATTAACCTCAAGCCAAGTCAAAGGCTATGTGAAAGAAGGATTGAATGGCGGAGGACAGAATACGAATTAATATAAAAATGGCCAGCTTCCAATCATGGAAGTTGGTTTTCTTTATTTTCACCAGTAATTATTCTTAATGAAGAAACTGGAGTAACTATTGATTAGTCGATAAATTAAAAGTAATCTGTGTGAATACTCGAAATGATTGTCGATGAAATGAGACTATGGTACGATGAATATATATTAAAAAGTAATTCGTACGAATTACTAAATGAGGGCGGGATATGAAACTTGAACAAATCATAACGATCAAAATGGGGAAAAATCAATCAAGAAAAAACGAACATGATTATGCTGACTTATCTACATATTCTTATGAAGATTTAATGAAAGATTTAGATGGTGCTTATTTAGACTCCATTGTAAATGAAAAAGAAAGCACATTATTAACCGTTGATCCGTACTTAACAACCGTTTGTGATGTAGTCTTCAGCTTTGTTAGTTCTGTTGCGGGCATTGTCAGTATCGAGACTCAAGGTAAAGTCATGAACCAGAACTTTGCCAAACTCATAATTGATACCGATAAGTTAGATAAGCATTATTTATGTTATGTTTTAAATGAATCTCAATTTATGAAAAAACAAATGGCAGTTTCTATGCAAGGAAGTACGGTTCCAAAATTAACACCTGGCATTTTTCGTGGATTAGAAGTGCGGCTTCCTTCTATAGAAAAACAAAAAATGATAGGAAGAGCCTATTTTCATTTTAGAAAGCGTCAAGCGCTTATGAAGAAACAAGCAAAATTAGAAGAACAACTATTTTTAGAAGTATTAAAACAATATGATCAATAAAGAAAAGTGAGGAAATAACGATGGCTGACTTACATACAACATTATTTAGTGCCGCAGATGACCTTAGAAGCAAAATGGATGCTTCAGAGTATAAAAACTATTTATTAGGATTGATCTTCTATAAATATTTATCTGATCGATTATTAGAAAAAGTGGTCGAAGTTGCAGATGAACCACTGGAAAAATATGACACGAAGGATAAACAAGCGCAATTATACAAAGAGTTGTTATCAGATGAGGATATTCAAAAAGACTTAATTGAAACATTAGTCGATACGATAGGGTATGATATCGAACCAACGTATTTATTTAGTGAGTTAGCGAGTCAGGCAAAACAGAATATCTTTCAGTTGAATGATTTGAATAAAGCATTCATTGATTTATCGACGAAATATCTTCAATTTAGTGGCTTGTTTGATGATGTGGATTTGAAATCGAAAAAACTAGGGTCAGATGATCAACAGAGAAATATTACCATTACAGAGGTATTGAAAAAATTAAATGATGTCGATGTTATTGGTCATAATGGAGATGTCATTGGAGATGCTTATGAATATTTAATCAGTCAATTTGCCTCTGAAGCAGGGAAAAAAGCAGGCGAATTCTATACACCACATGAAGTGTCTATCATGATGGCACGTATTGTGGCAATGGGACAAGAGGAGAAAAAATTATTCAGCGTGTATGACCCTACAATGGGTTCGGGTTCTTTAATGTTAAATGTTCGTAATTACATTAAGTATCCAGAAAGTGTGAAATATCATGGGCAAGAACTGAATACGACAACTTTTAATTTAGCAAAAATGAACTTAATTCTGCACGGTGTTGATTACGAGGACATGCGCCTGCGTAACGGGGATACACTAAATAAAGACTGGCCAACCGATGAGCCATATACATTTGATTCAGTTCTAATGAATCCGCCATATTCAGCTAAATGGTCAGCAGACGATACATTTTTAGATGATTCACGCTTTAATCGCTATGGGAAACTAGCACCGAAATCCAAAGCGGACTTTGCTTTTCTTTTGCATGGCTTATATCATTTAAAAGATTCTGGAACTATGGCGATTGTCCTGCCACATGGAGTTCTTTTTAGAGGTGCAGCAGAAGGTGTCATCCGTAAAAAATTACTAGAAGATGGACATATTGATACGGTAATCGGTTTACCGGCAAACTTATTCTTTGGTACTAGTATTCCAACCACTGTCATCATTTTAAAGAAGAACCGTACAACGCGCGATGTACTATTTATTGATGCGAGTAAAGAATTTACCAAAGGAAAAAATCAAAACAAATTATCAACTGACCACATTGATAAAGTAGTAGAGACATATCAAAAACGAGAAGATGTAGAAAAGTATGCACATGTGGCAAGCTTTGAGGAAATCAAAGAAAATGACTTCAACTTAAACATTCCAAGATATGTCGATACATTTGAAGAAGAAGAGCCTGTCGATATGACCGCCATTGGAACAAAAATCCAAGAGATTCGAAAAGAAAAAGAAGAGCTAGAGTCTAATTTATATGACATGATTTCTTCCATGCAGTTTGATGAGAAAGACGCAGAATGGATGAAAGGTGCGTTAGAGGTGTTTAAACGTGGGAAGTAAGAGCGTGCCGGAAGTTAGGTTTAAAGGGTTTAGTGGGGAATGGGACGAATGTAAAATTGTTGACGTGTTGAATATAAACTCGGGCAAGGATTATAAACATTTAAAAAAAGGAAATATACCAGTTTATGGTACTGGTGGGTATATGCATAGTGTTAATGATAAGTTATCAGATGATGATGCTATTGGAATTGGAAGGAAAGGTACTATAAATAAACCGCAGTTGTTATTAGCACCTTTTTGGACGGTAGATACTTTGTTTTATATGACAGTTAAAGGGAAAAATGATTTGTATTTTCTGTACTCACTAGCTAATAGAATTGATTGGAAGAAGTACGATGAATCAACTGGGGTACCTAGCTTATCAAAAATTAGTATTTATAAAATTTCTATTAATGTGCCCCTATTAAGGGAACAAACACGAATCGGAAACTTCTTCAAACAACTAGACGAAATAATTGCTATTCAACAACAAGAACTAGACACCTTAAAACAAACGAAACAAGGATTCTTACAAAAAATGTTTCCGAAAGAAGGAGAATCTGAACCTGAAATTCGTTTTCCTGGGTTTAGTGGGGAGTGGGGAAAGAAAAGATTAAAAGATTTAGCTACTTTTGCTAAAGGAATTGGTTATTCTAAAAGTGATCTAGTAGAAGAAGGAGATCCTATAATTTTATATGGCCGTTTATATACTAAATATCAAACTGTAATAGAAGAAGTCGATACATTTACTAAAGTAAAAGAAAAATCTTTAATTAGTAAAGGTTATGAGGTAATTGTTCCTTCATCTGGTGAAACATCTGATGATATTGCTAGAGCATCTGTAGTAAGAAGACCCAATATTATTTTGGGTGGAGACTTGAATGTTATTTACCCCTGTGACGAAATTAATTCGATTTTTTTAGCACTCACTATCTCAAATGGTAAACAACAAAAAGAACTAAGTAAGAAAGCACAAGGTAAATCAGTTGTTCATCTACATAACTCTGATTTAAAAGAAGTGAATCTATATTATCCAAAAAGAGAAGAACAAACTCAAATAGCGAGCTTTTTCAAACAACTAGACAAAACAATCGCTCTACACGAACAAGAACTAGATATCTTAAAACAAACCAAAAAAGCCTTTTTACAAAAGATGTTTGTCTAAGCAAAAGGGGGAAATAGAATGGAGAAGAATGAACATAGAGATGAAACAGAAATAGAACGTCTTTTAATTGAGGTAATGGGCGAAGGACATAATCAATGGAACTATCGTCCGGATTTAAAATCAGAATCCGACTTATGGCAGAACTTACGAAAGATCATCACACAAAACAACTTATCAGAAATTGGGGAACATCCGATTTCTGATAAGGAATTTGATAAAATTAAAACGGAAATTTTAAATAAAACGCAAACACCTTTTGATGCAGCAAGGTGGCTAAAAGGTGAAAATGGGATTGCTCGCATTACGATTGAACGAGATGATGTGTCCCTAGGTTCGATGTCACTCGTTCTTTATTCAAATCATGATATCGGTGGGGGCATTTCTACATATGAAGTTGTTCATCAAATTGCGAAAAAAAGAGCGAACATTGACGAACGTGACAGGCGTTTTGATGTGACATTATTAATCAATGGGTTACCCATTGTGCAAATTGAATTGAAAAAAGTTACGGCAAAAGATGGTGTGTTTCAAGCATTCAATCAAGTGAAGAAGTATGCAGAGGAAGGGCTATTTCGTAATAATATTTTTTCCACTCTTCAGTTATTTGTCATTTCAAATGAACAAACGACTCGTTATTTTGCCAATGCTCTGCCAAAAGATATGCATAAGAAGTTTGTTTTTAGTTGGCGGACAAAAAATAACAGTAAAGTTAACAATCTCTATGAATTTGTGAAACAAGTATTGAACATTCCAGATGCCCATCGATTGATCGCTCAATATACCGTTGTGAGCGAAGAAAATGATCAAAAAGCGTTAATGGTTTTACATCCATATCAAATACATGCAATTGAAGCATTGTTTACCGCAGCCATGAAGCATGAATCTGGATATGTATGGCATGCAACAGGGTCAGGAAAGACATTAACGAGTTTCGTTGCTACCAAATTATTAGCAAGGAAACCAGGCGTTGACCGGACAATTATGCTCATTGACCGAAAAGATTTAGATAATCAAACCACCACAGAATTTACAAGGTTTGCGTCTGAATTTAATACAGGAATCTCTTCAGATAAGGTAAAGTCTAATAGTTTAATTATTGGAACAAAAAGCGCACGAAAACTTAGTGAAATACTATTAGCGGATGCCAATTCAAATACCATTATTATTACGACTCGTCAAAAACTAGAGAATGCCATCAAATATGCAAAAAAACAAGAAGAGCAGGATGGTAAGAACCGATTTCAAAAACTGATCGGTCAACATATTGTCTTTGTCGTTGATGAATGCCATCGAGCATTAAGTGCGGAGGGCATGGAGTCTGTGAAGAAAACGTTCCCTAATTCTACTTGGTTTGGTTTTACTGGAACACCTATTTTCGATGTTAATAAAAAACAACCAAAAGGACAGTTAGCACGAACGACTCGTGATCAATACGGTGAAGAGCTTCATACATATACGATTAAAAACGCCTTAGATGATGGTGCAGTTCTAGGATTCCAAGTAGAACATGAAGATACGATTGAACCAAACTCTCTTAGCAATCATATTTTTTCTCGGCTTCGTCAAAATGACAAATACGCTCATCTTAGTGATGATGAATTAAATACGTATATTGATCAAATGGATGGGATGGAGAAGGAATCCCATTTGCCATCCACTATCTATGAAAGTGATGAGCATATTCAAAAGGTCATCCATAAGATATTTCGACCGGATAATGCTTATACAAAGTTTGATTTCAAAAACGGACGACCGCAAAAGTCCGCTATTTTGACAACAAACTCTATTGCGATGGCCAAACGATATTATGATGCAATAAAAAGGATGACGAAAGATCCTGATTGGATGGCAAAAGAGTTTGAAGGTCATCCGATTCGTAAAGGGCGAACGATAGAGGATAAGGATTTTCCTAGAATCGCGATCACCTACTCATTAAATGATAATGAAGAAACTTCAAAACTAGATCAAGAAGATATGATAAACATCATCAAAGACTATAATCAATCTTATGATACCGCTTGGTCGATTCAAGATATTGAGCGGTATAATGGGGACATTAACAACAGATTAGCCCGAAAAAAAGCGGAGTTTAAACAATTTGGTAAGCATATAGATTTAGTGATTGTGGTTGATCGCCTTTTAACTGGCTTTGATGCGCCGACCATACAAACTCTTTTTGTGGATCGACTACTAGAGTATGCGGGTTTAATTCAAGCTTTCTCGCGAACAAATCGTACATATCCTGGTAAAACAAAAGGGCTCATCATGACGTTTAGAAAGCCGTGGACGATGGAGTGGAATGTAGAGGAAGCGACCAAGACATACTCTAACGAACAGGAAGAAACGAATCTTGTGTACCCAACTTATGAAGAATCATTGAAACGATTTAAAAAGGCACATAAAACCTTAAAGTCACTTGATATCAATCTTTCTGAATTGGACGAGCATTCGCCAGTAGAGGAACGTGTTGAATTTGTTAAAGCATTCCAAGAGCTGAGTAATGCTTATGAAGCTCTCGTGACGTATGACAATTACAACGATGATATGGAAGCATCAAAAGCCTTGCGAGAACAAGTGATGATGATCGAAGAAAATATCGGTATATACAATACAATCAAAGGCTCACTAGTAGAAGAAGGGACGAAAGAGAAAGAAGAGAAAACACCCAACTTCTCGGATATTGAATTTTATGGTGAGAATTCTGTTAAGCTATACGACATTGACTCTGCCTTTATTGATCAACTGTTAGGAAATTACTCTGCCAATAATCATGATATCCGTCAAGAAATCGAAAAGGCACTTCAAAAATTGAAAAAAGCTGAAGTTGTAAAAGAGGTGTATCGAGCGATCCTCAATGAAATGGACAATAAACAGGTGAATCCAGATGAAGATATATTAGTGGTCAAACGAACATTCTTTACAAAAAAGAAAAATTCCCATATTAAAGAATTTGCTGAAACGTGGTTCGTGGATGAGAACGAACTCCATTTATCATCTATTCAATATATGATAGGAACTGATCCTATTCCGAATATAGGGAACATCATTGATAGTAAACAGTTTGATCAATACAAAGCAATTCATCCGGATGCGAAACCATTAAAATACGGGCCTGAAATGAAACGTGCGTGGAGAAGATTGTTAGATGAAGTGATTGTTCCTCTGGATGATGAATTAAGATAATCTTGATAAGGAGTTTCAAATGACGCAAAAACTCAAACAATATTTCTTAGGCTACTTTCTCTATTTCCCATGTTCATTTCTGATCATCTATATGATCTGGATGGCAATCGTCAAATCAGTGCAATGGGCAGAAGTCATATCTAATTGTACATCCATCATTGGTATCTATTACTTAATAGCCAGTGTGTGGTTTGTCTTTTTACTGCAAAAACAGACAAAACATCGTACATAGCCAAATAAAAACATGTACAAATCAACCGCCATTCCTTACACTACATATAATGAACGAGAATCTTCGGAGGTGGGTATTTGTGCAACAACATCAAAAGGCTTTGATTATGGTCGATGTACAGAAAGCATTCGAGCACGAAAAATGGGGAGAACGGAATAACCTAGATGCAGAGAAGAATATCAGTCGTCTATTGACGTTTTGGAGAGAAAAAGGATGGACAGTCATTCATATTCAGCATACATCGGATCAGCCGCACTCCTTATTTTATCCAGCAAATGAAGGGCACTCCTTCAAAGAGATCGCCAAACCGCTAGATGAAGAAACGGTCATACAAAAGAAAGTCAACAGCAGCTTTATAGGCACAAACTTAGAGGAACAACTAAGATCAAACGAGATCGACACTGTTGTGATTGCTGGACTCACAACACCACACTGCGTATCTACCACAACAAGAATGAGTGGAAACCTAGGCTTTGAGACATACCTCATGTCAGATGCAACAGCCGCTTTTGGTTTAACAGATCAAACCGGTACATACTATGACCCAGAAACGATCCATCGCCTTTCACTTGCAACACTGCATGACGAATTTGCGACTGTCCTGACAACAGAGCAGCTGATCACAAATTGGGCAAGCAAAAGCTCCTAGAAATCATCTCTAGGAGCTTTTTGCTTGTTCATCCAGCGGCTGTTTTCGTTGTTCAATACTTGAGTAGATGAGATCAATTCCAATAAATAAGAAGCTGACAAAGAAAGATAAAATGAGTGTGCCGTGCTCCCAAATGGAGACATTGACTATGTTCATATTAAGTACAAACTTAATTGAGGTATGCACAACGATCCATGAGAGTAAAAATTCAAAGATAAACGTGAACCATTGAGGAAATCTTAGCAAAGAGGAGATTCCTTTACCAATGAATACTAAAAAGATCGACCAAAAAAGAACAATCCCACTGACGAATAGACAGAAGGTCAATAATGAAAGAAATGATGCATAGGTAATATATTCTCCAAAAAGAAAATTCACTCCTAATGAAACAACATAAAGTACAGAACTTGGAATGATGATGACAAAACTAATCGAAAAAAAGATGAGTAAAATGAGGAGAATTTCAGCGATAGCTCCAGGTGCTTCATCGACAACTTTTGTCTTTCTCAAAACCGCATAGATAACAATTGAAATGAGCATAAGTGCTAACATAAATGAAATGATCGACAAATTGTTTTCCTCCTTAACGTTCCTTACATTATTGTTTTAAGTTGTGAGTTATCCAGTAAATGTAATTGTAAGAGGAAAACGAAAAAGAGTAAAGAGTAATCGGTGTTCTAATTTTCTTGTGTGCAAATAAGTTATTTGTAGCTAGAGAGTATCGTACAAAAGACCAAACAAAAAACCCTAGAAATCCTTGAACAATCAAGGTCTCTAGGGTTTGTTTGATCACTCTCTGAGAGAGTCATGAAATTAACGAGAGTAGAACTCAACGATTAGTTGTTCGCTGATTTCAGGCGCTAATTCAGAACGCTCTGGAAGACGAGTGAAAGTTCCTTCAAGCTTTTCAGCATCGAAAGTAAGGTATTCAGGTACGAAGTTGTTCACTTCAACTGATTCTTTCACAACTGCAAGGTTTTGAGATTTCTCACGAAGAGCAATCGTTTGACCTGGTTTCACAGAGAAAGATGGGATGTCTACACGGCTTCCATCAACAAGGATGTGACCATGGTTTACTAGCTGACGAGCTTGGCGGCGCGTACGAGCAAGGCCAAGACGGTATACTAGGTTGTCAAGGCGAGTTTCAAGAAGGATCATGAAGTTTTCACCTTGTTTACCAGGAAGTTTAGCAGCTCTGTCAAATAGTGTACGGAATTGACGTTCGTTGACACCGTACATGTGACGAAGCTTTTGCTTCTCTTGTAATTGTAAACCGTATTCAGATAGTTTTTTGCGTTGTCCTGGACCATGTGGGCCTGGAGCGTAAGGGCGTTTTTCAAGTTCCTTACCTGTTCCGCTTAATGAAATGCCTAAACGGCGGGAAATCTTCCAACTTGGACCTGTATAGCGAGCCATAATGTGACTCCTCCTTATTGTTTTTATTTGTGAAAAATAAAAACCGTCTGTTCTTTGTCTTTTCCGTCATTATGTTTTCATGCATCCTCGCTCCAGCAGCAGGGAGTTACAAGATGCACCTCCATATAGAAGGAACAAAATGATACAAAAAAGCCGAACAAAAAGGCTGCCATATTTCACACAAACTCTATTATATGACGCCAGATAGGAGAAGTCAACCTATTTAAAGAGGAGAATATCAAACGTGGTCGGCATTCATCCGGGAAGAAAGTAAAACAAAAAAGCAGACACATTGTCTGCTTTTCAAGCATCATGACGCATCAGTAGAGGCTGATAACGCATTTTGGAGAACCTCTGTAAATTGAACTAAGTACGTTTCATCCACTTCATTGAATCGATCTTTCACTGGACTGTCAATATCGAGTACCCCAATGATTTGTCCATTTACTTTAAGTGGGATCACAATTTCAGATTGCGATGCTGCATCACATGCAATATGACCAGGGAATGCATGGACATCAGCGATACGCTGTACATCACCTGTCGCAAATGCTGTACCGCAAACCCCTTTTCCAGAAGGAATGCGTACACATGCGGGCAGTCCGTTGAATGGACCAAGCACAAGCTCTCCGTCTTTTGCTAAATAAAATCCTGCCCAATTGACTTCAGGAAGCGAGTGATAAAGCAGCGCCGCAGCATTGGCTAGGTTGGCAATGAGATCAGGTTCACCATCCGTAATCGCTTCTACTTGCTTGATGAGTAATTGATAGTCCTTCGATGGATCACCAGACTGTTTTTCGACATGAAACATGAAAATCTCCTACTTTCTATCTCAAAAATACATAACTTGCGCTTCGCATGTGGGATTTGTCGAGCAATGATTAAAGGAACTTCCGCCTTCACCTTGAAGTATGTACACATGAAGAGGGGTGAGCGGATGAAAACATCAACAACCGTGCAAACAAAAGACCGTATTATTGAAGCTGCCATCAGACTTTTTAACCAAAAGGGATTTTCTGGAACCTCTGTCCGTGAGATTGCGAAGGAAGCAAACGTCAACGTTGCCCATATATCTTATTACTTTCAAGGAAAAGGAGGGCTGCTCGAGCAGCTCGTATCCGATTTTTATGAAGGCTATATTCAGATGATTGAATCGCACATCCAGCACATGGAAACCCGTCATGCAAAAGAATGTTTACTTCATGTGGTTTTTGATATTTTATCTTATCAGCATGAAAATCGTCAATTAACCCGTTTCGTTTATCGAGAGGTGACCATTGATTCAACGCTGATCAGGGAAATCATGTCCACCTATTTAACAAAGGAAAAATACTTGTTTCAGCTCATCATTGAAAAAGGAAAAAGCACCCATGTGATTTGTAAGCAGCTGTCACTCTCATCATTTATGATCCAGCTAAAATCACTTCTGATGATGCCATATTTACAGCCGCAATATTTAACAGAAGTGCTTTATATCAACCCAAACGAGCCTTACTTTTATCAAACGTACTATAAGGAACTGAGCCGATCGCTTCATCATCTGTTAGAACCAAACGAACCCGCACTTGATCCTCACCTGAAACTCATGATGTCTTCAAATTGATCATACGCATACCCGAGATCTTCCGCTTGATGGGCATCAGACCCGAATATGAGCGGAATTTTTTTCTGTTTTGCAAGATCAATCATCCATTGATCTAAATAGATACTTCTGGCATATGTTTTACGAAGACCTGATGTATTAAAATCTAAGGACATGCCTTTTTTTGCCGTTTCTTCAAGACAAAGGGTGACCCTTTGACATAGTTCTGGCGACATTTCGTATGGGAAAAGTTGTTTGAATTTCTGGACAAGGGTGATATGACCGATTCTCTTTGGCTTATATGGACCTAAAGATGATAGAATAGAAGAATGAATTTGGTCATAGTAGCTTTGATAGACGTGTTCGGTGCTGCCATAGATGCTGATCAGCTGCTTGAAGGCGTGCTCATCAAAATCAAGACAAATATAATCATTGCCAGCAGGAAGAAAGTGAACAGATAAAATGCTATCGTCTAGTTCAGGGCCGTAGCAGTCTAAAAAGGCACTTGTTTCCTCTTCATACTCTTTGATATAGTCGACCTCAAGCCCAGTTTTTACTATTAACTGTCCTTTGTATTCCTGTTTCAGCTGATCCAGCTTCGTCAAATAGGCTTCAAGGTCTCGAAGCTTCATGGCGCTATCCTGTTCAGGCGTTGGATCTCGAAACGAAGGAGGCAGCGGGGCATGCTCGGTAAAGGTGATGGAATCAAATCCCTTTTTCATTGCTTTTTCAATATAAGAATGAAAAGGATCAAGCGTACCGTGCGGGCAAAATGGCGTATGTAAATGTGCATCTTGTTTCAACATGTCGTCACCTCTTGTCGATATTTTGAAAAACGTCATGTTTATCAGCGAAAATAATGAAAAATCATGACCAAAAATGCTGGTTACATGGTATCATAATAACAATGAAAACGACAGCTTCCGCATACATAAAAACAGGTCACATCAATACATGTGATCAAATGATAGAAAGCCTGAATGACTTTCTTGAAAAAACATACATAAAACCGTGAATGGATCGTATTGGGAAAAATACAATCCTGCTTATAAAAAACAAATGCAAAGCGGACACGAAAGGGTTCTCAGGTCTACTCGGGACACTACCCTGACATCACTTAGATCACAACAAGGGGGCTCATTATGGAGTTTATCATCGGTTTAATTGTCATTTTGCTTGCTTTGTTTTCAGTCGGTTATTTCCTCAGAAAAAATATATATAAAGAGATTGACCGATTGGAAGCATGGAAAATTGAAATTTTAAACAGATCAATTGTAGAAGAAATTTCAAAAATCAAACATTTAAAAATGACCGGAGAAACAGAGCAGTTTTTTGAAAGATGGCGTGCAGAGTGGGACGATATCGTCACAGCCCATCTTCCAAAGGTAGAGGAGCTATTATATGATGCAGAGGAGTATTCTGATAAATATCGATTCTCCAAAGCGAAGCAAGTTCTTGCACATATAGGAGATCTGCTCACCGCTGCTGATTCAAACATCGAAGACATTTTAAAAGAGATTGCAGACCTTGTCACAAGTGAAGAGCAAAATCGAAAAGACATCGAGAAGGTCAAAGAGCAATATCAAACGGTACGAAAAAATCTACTTGCTTACAGCCATTTATACGGCACCCTTTATGACAAAATGGAGCAGGACTTAGATGAGGCCTGGGAAGGGATTAAGCAGTATGAGGAAGAGACAGAAAACGGAAACTACATGACAGCAAGGAAAATTTTGCTTGAGCAAGACCGCAGACTCGATCAGCTACAATTATATATCAATGATGTACCGAAGCTCATCGCAGACTGCAAACAAACTGTGCCAGGTCAGCTAACGAAGCTGAAAGACGGTTATAAAGAAATGACAGACAAAGGCTACAAGCTAGAGCACATCCAGATCACAAAAGAGCTGGAGAACTTGAATAAACAGCTGACCCGGGCGGAGAAACTGCTGATTGATGAACTCAATTTAGATGAAGCATCAAGCATTCTGCAAATGATTGATGATGCGATTCAGACGCTGTATGATCAGCTAGAAGCAGAAGTAGAAGCAGGTCAGGAAATCAAGAGCAAAATGCCTGAGCTGATCGAGGCATTTGAAAAACTTGAACAAGACCACACGCAGACAAAGGCAGAAACGGCTCTTGTGAAAGAAAGCTATAAGCTGACAGCCGGAGAGCTGGATCAGCAGAAAGCCTTCGAAAAACGATTAGAAGAAATTGAAAAGCTCATGAAGCAAATACGAGAGAAGCTTGATCGTGACCATGTCGCATACACATTATTAATGGATGAAATCAATCAGCTTGAGACCTTTATTGAGGATGCCAAAACGCTTCATGAAGCGTTTAAAGATCACCTTCAATCGTTACGAAAAGAAGAATTACAGGCAAGAGAAACATTGGCTGAACTTAAAACCATGCTGACAGATACAGTGCGCCAGCTGCACAAAAGCAACATTCCAGGTGTACCTGCTGACATCAAAGACCGTGCTGAAAAAGCGCAGGAGATGATTCAGCAAGTGCAGGAGCAGCTAGAGAATTTGCCGCTGAATATGCCAGCAGTGAACCAGCAATTAAAAGAAGCCTCTGAAACAGTCAGACATGTGGTTGATGAAACACATGACATGCTTCGTAAAGTGGATCAAATTGAACGGATTATACAATACGGCAACCGGTTTAGAAGTCAAAACCACATTCTTTCAGAGCAATTAAAAGAGGCAGAACGAAGATTTTATGCCTATGATTATAACGATTCATTTGATGTGGCGGCAGCAGCTGTCGAAAAAGCATCACCTGGAGCCGTTCAGAAGCTTTTAACTCAGCAAGAAAAAGAATATCAGCATCAATAAAAAAGCTGAAGTCCATTTTAGGACTTCAGCTTTTTCCATGTTATGAAGCTTGCTTTTGGCGTTCTTCTGAAGCAGAAGAAGTGAAAAGAGAGATGACAAATCCAATCACGACTCCGAGTATGGCAGGTACAATCCAGCCAATGCCAAGGTCATAGAGCGGCAAGATCGTTTGAAAGAGATCCTTCACAGGACCAATCGGCAGTTTCGCCGCTGCTAACCCGTCAAACAGACTAACGCAGCCAGTTAAAATCAAAGTAAGGACATACACAGGTCTTCTATGACCAACCCATTTGTCAGCAAGTGATAAAACGATAATCACAATCGCTAACGGATAAATCGCAGTTAACACAGGTACTGAAAAAGCGATAATATGAGCAAGTCCAAAATTTGAAATGATAAAACTGAATAATGTGACGAGTGTAACGACCATTTTATAAGAAAGTTTAGGTAATAAATTTGAGAAATACTCTCCGCACGATGTCACGAGACCGATACTTGTGGTTAAACAGGCAACCGTAATCGCCGCGCCTAACACAATATTACCTAAACTACCAAAAAGAAATTGAGAAGACTGAGCCAAGATCTTACTGCCATCTCCAACAAAACCAATGGCGTGTGTACTTGAAGCGCCTAAATAAGCAAGTGATAGATAAACAAATGTTAATCCGCAAGCTGCAATTAGGCCTGCTTTGATACAAGCAGATGTCAGGGCCTTTTTACTTGTCACGCCGCGTCCTTTAATGGCGTTGATGACAACAACCCCAAACACAATAGATGCAAGAGCGTCCATGGTTTTATAGCCTTCTAAAAACCCTTTGAAAAATGATCCATTGCTATAGGACACATCAGGTGTGCCAATGACGCCCATTGGTGTCAAAATGGCTTTAACAATAATAATAAAAATAATCGTAAATTTAATCGGTGTTAACACTTTCCCTACACGATCCACAATTTTCGTTGGATTTAGTGCAAGATAATACGTAATACCAAAAAAGGCCAGTGTAAATAAAAGAAGTGATAGCCAAGCTGGTACACCAGCTAAAAAGGGTAGTGCACCAATTTCATATGAAACCGTTCCTGTACGAGGAATAGCGAAAAGTGGCCCGATAGATAAATATAAAATGACGGTAAACGCTGTTCCAAAAGCTGGGTGAGCTTTATCAGCTAATCCTTTCGCATCTCGACCTGTCAAAGCGATTGCAATAATCCCTAGAAGAGGTAACCCGACACCTGTTAATAAAAATCCGCCCATTGCTTTCCACACATTTTGCCCAGCATATTGCCCAAGCTCTGGTGGATAAATCATATTACCGGCGCCGAAGAATAGAGCAAACAGCATAAAACCTATGATAACCGTATCTTTCGTCGACAAAGTTGCCTTCATTGCATTTAAAGCCTCCATTATTATGTTGAAATATTCTGTTAATTAGTTGCTAGGTAACCGTTCATCATTAACAATCACTAATTATAAAGGATGTACGCCTGATGTCAACATGTGTTTTCGTACAAAAGTCATGAATTTTTCTATTTTAGTATATGAAGAACAATAAAAAAACATCCCCTTCTTCTTTGGAAGGGGATGTTATGGCTTGTGATGTTATGAGGCAAGTTGCTTTGGTGGGCTGGTAAACATGGAAATAAGTACACCAATCAAAGCACCGATAATAGCGGGTATGATCCAGCCAATGCCTAAATCGTAAAACGGAACAATTGATTTCAAGATGCCAGGCAATCCGCCAAGATTCACTTCGGCAGCTAATAATCCATCAATGATGGCAAAGAAACCAGTAAAGATGAGAGAAGTGATATAAATGATTCTTCTGCCGTTAATCCAGCGGTCAAGGAACGATAATAAAATAATGACAATGGCCAGTGGATAGATGGTCACAAGAACTGGAACAGATAGTGAGATGATCTGTGCGAGTCCAAGGTTTGCAACCAGTGTACTAAATAAAGAGACGATCAGAACGACTGTGCGATAAGACAGGCTAGGGAAGAGCTTTGAAAAGTATTCTCCACAAGATGAAATAAGTCCAACACTAGTCGTTAAACAAGCGAATAAAATGGCTGCGCCAAGAACAATGTTACCAGCAGAACCGAATAAAAAGTTGGCAGAAAGTGAAAGCAGTTTGCCGCCATCATTTGCTCCAACCATTCCTGTGGCATCGGGGCTTGAAGCACCCACATAAGCAAGTGAAATGTACACGAGTGCCAGTCCAACAGCTGCTACGAGTCCTGCCTTAATACAAGCTGCTGCAAGAGATTTTCGCTCCGTGATGCCTCTGTCCTTAACAGCTGTCACCACGACGATTCCAAATACGATAGAAGCAAGTGCATCCATTGTTTTATAGCCTTCTAAAAATCCAGTGAAAAGCGGATTTGCCTCATATGTTTTATCTGGAGCACCGATCATTCCCATTGGCGTAGCAATGGCTTTAATGACAATAATAGCAATAACAGTTAATAAGATCGGTGTCAAAATTTTACCAATTCGATCAACCAGCTTTGAAGGATTTAACGCAAGCAAGTATGAAATAGTGAAAAACACTACGGTAAAGATGAATAGTGGTACCCATGAAGTGGATTGGGCACCTGAGAGAAATGGAGCTAATCCTATCTCATACGAAACCGTACCAGTCCGCGGAATGGCGAAAAATGGTCCAATGGATAAATACAGAATAACGGTGAAGATAGTCCCGAATTTAGGGTGTGCTTTATCGGCAAGACCTTTGGCTCCGGTACCTGTAAGGGCGACAGCAATAACCCCTAATAGTGGAAGACCTACGCCTGTAAGTAGGAATCCACCGATGGCAAGCCATACGTTTTCACCAGCATATTGTCCAAGAACAGGCGGGAAAATCATATTTCCTGCGCCAAAGAATAATGCAAAAAGCATTAGTCCAATAGCCAATGTTTCTTTTATACTTAAACTATTTTTCAAAATAGTCCCTCCTCAATCAGTGTATTGTGTCAAATTTAAATATTCTGACAATTTAGGTGTTTATATGACAATTGCACTATGGATGATATAGTGAAAATGAAAAGTTGTCAACTGCCATTTTCAGAAAATTCTCTGTCTGACTTCATTATGGTAACATATAAATGCATTTATTTTTTAAGTTTTTTTGTAAGGAGTTTAAGATATGATTTATCTTGATAATAGTGCCACAACAAAGCCTTATCCAGAGGTTTTACAAGTACATCAGCAAGTGAGTGAGCGTTTTTTTGGGAATCCGTCTTCGCTGCATCAACTTGGAATTGATGCGAGCCGTCTATTAAGTGAAACGCGAAAACAAATCCTTCACTATACAGGTTTTACACAATATGAGATTATTTTTACTTCAGGTGCAACAGAAGCAAATAACATAGCCATCAAAGGGGCTGCTCTTGCCAAGATGAACCGAGGCAGACATATTGTCACAACAGCGATTGAGCATCCATCTGTCATCGAATCGTTTGAACAGCTGAAAACATTATTTGGCTTTGATATTTCCTATATTCCAGTAAATGAGCATGGCCGTGCAGATATGACGCATTTAAAAGAAGTGCTTCGCTCTGATACAGTGCTTGTCAGTCTCATGCATGTAAACAATGAAACAGGCGCGATTCAGCCGATAGAGGAAGCGGCCAGCATCATTCGGAAGTATGCCAAAGAGGCGATTTTTCATGTCGACGGCGTACAAGGAATTGGCAAGGTTCCGCTGCCTAAAGAGATGGATATTGATCTTTTAACGATGTCTGGTCACAAAATTCATGGCTTAAAAGGCACAGGAGCGCTCTTTTTAAAGAAAGGTGTAGTGCTTGCCCCATTTATCACAGGAGGAGAGCAAGAACTTGGCCTTCGCTCAGGGACTGAGAACCCTGCTGGAGCTGTCAGCTTAGCAAAAGCCATAAAGCAATCATTTGAACACTTAAACAAGCATCATGATGAGATGATCGCTTTAAAAACGGAGCTAGAGCAGCAGCTTGGAAAGATAGAAGGCGTCGTCATAAACACACCGCTGACGCATAGTGCACCGCACATAGTGAATTTTTCAGTGCCAGGTATTCAAATCGAAGTCCTTCTGCATATGCTCGAAAAAGAAGGCATTTACGTTTCGACAACGTCTGCTTGTTCTGCTAAGAAAAAGGAACCAAGCCGTGTCCTGCTGGCGATGGGAAAATCAGAAGAAGCAGCCAAAAGCAGCATGAGAATCAGTTTGACATATGGACAAGGACCAGAGCTAGCGCCGCAAATCATCACATCGATCGCACAAAGTGTGAAAAAATTAAAGGGAATGAGATAACAACATGAAGTATGACCATATTTTAGTCCGTTTTGGTGAGATTTCAACAAAAGGGAAAAATAGAAAGAAATTTATCGAAAAACTAAGACAGCATATCCGGTTTGTATTAAAAGACTTTGAAGCATTAAAGTATGCATCTGACAGAGACCGTATTACGATCATGCTAAACGGAGAAGACCCTGAACCGATTTCAGAACAGCTTAAAGGTGTATTTGGCATTCAAAGCTTTAGCCTGGCTGTAAAATGTGAGACAAATCTTGATGCCATCAAAGAAGCGGCACTCTCAGCGGTTCAGGAAGTGTATGAACAAGGAAATACATTTAAGGTCTCAACGAAACGCTCTTATAAACAATTTGAGCTTGATTCAAATGAAATGAACCGAGAAATTGGTGGACATGTTTTAAGGAATACAGACAACTTAACCGTTAATGTGAAACAGCCAGATGTTCACTTGCGAATTGAAATAAGAGAACCTGCGACGTACATTACATTTAAAGATGTAAAAGGTGCAGGCGGACTGCCAGTTGGTTCAAGCGGAAGAGCGATGCTGATGCTCTCTGGCGGCTTTGACAGCCCAGTGGCAGGCTATCAGGCAATGAAAAGAGGCATTCAAATTGAAGCGGTTCATTTCTTTAGCCCGCCTTATACAAGTGAACGTGCCAAGCAAAAGGTCATTGATCTAGCGGAATGCTTAGCTGCCTATGGAGGCGAAGTCAAGCTTCACATCGTTCCTTTTACGAAAATCCAAGAGCTCATTCACAAACAAGTACCAGAAAACTATACGATGACTTCAACGAGAAGAATGATGCTCAAAATTGCAGATAAAATAAGAGACAAGCGTGATGCGCTTGCCATTATTACAGGGGAAAGCCTTGGTCAAGTGGCAAGTCAGACACTTGAAAGCATGTATGCCATTAATCATGTCACAAACACACCGATCATTCGCCCGCTAATTGCCGTGGATAAGAATGACATTATCGAAGAAGCGAGACGAATTGGCACATATGAGACAAGCATTCAGCCATTTGAGGATTGCTGCACGATCTTTACGCCGCCATCTCCAAAAACAAAACCAAAGCTTGAAAAAGTAGAACGCTACGAAAGCTTTGCTGAATTCGAGCCAATGCTTAATGAGGCAGTGGAGCAGATCGAAACAATCGTTGTCACAAATGAAAAGAAAGCAGCTGACAAATTCGCTGATTTATTCTAAATAAAAAATTTCATAATAATTACCATAAAATCAATCGCATGAAGTCATGTGTTTCTACACATTCTATATTCACAAGGAGGTGAGAACACATGGCTCAACAAAACAGACAAAGCAGTTCTAATCAATTAGTCGTTCCAGGCGCTGCACAAGCGATCGACCAAATGAAGTACGAAATCGCTTCAGAATTTGGCGTAAACCTTGGACCAGAAACAACAGCTCGCGCTAACGGATCAGTTGGTGGAGAAATCACTAAGCGTCTTGTATCTTACGCTCAACAACATATGGGTGGCGGATCTTTTTAAGACACACAATTAAAAAGCTATGGCTTATGAGCGGGTTCATCCCCGCTCTTTTTTTTGTACATAAATTGTTAGAATATTTTTAAAAAAGAAGACGAAATGAAAAAATTATGGCATAATACTAGGAGTAGGTCCTAATTCAAGCATTTTTCAGTTATGAGTGTTAGAATAGGTAAATTGAAACATGATTCGTTTCATAGAAAGAGGCTAAAAGGAGCTGTACCATGAAAAGAGAAGACTTAATTGCACCAGAACAATATAACTTAGTCAGTGAGATTGAAGCGTTCAGTCATGACCAGGAGAAAATCGCCCTGCACTGGCAGGACGGAAATGGCCATGAAGCGCATGTGACATATGCAGCATTAGTGGAAGAGGCGAATAAAATTGGTCATGTTCTATTAAATGCAGGCTTTAAAAAAGGCGATAAAATCATTGTGATGGTGCCTCGTATGCTAGAGGCATACAGCATTTATTTAGCCATTTTAAAAACAGGAATGGTTGTAATTCCTTGTTCAGAAATGCTTCGCGCTAAAGATATAGATTACCGAATTGAACATGCAGAAGCAAAAGGAGCGATTGTTTACGCATCATTCATTCAATCGTTTGAAGGAACCAACCAGCCAAAAGATTTCAAAACATTCTCGATTGGTGAGAATGATCATGGCTGGACAAACATTGTTGCGCAAAAGGAAGAGCAGTCAAGCGAGTTGAAATTGGCAGACACAACACGTACGGACATGGCGTTTCTCTCTTATACATCAGGCACAACAGGTAACCCAAAAGGGGTTGTTCATACACACGGCTGGGCGTATGCACATTTACGTACTGCGGCCAAAGCATGGCTCTCCATTAATGAAGGGGATAAAGTATGGGCAACAGCAGGACCAGGCTGGCAAAAATGGGTGTGGAGTCCTCTCTTATCTGTTTTAGGAAGCGGAGCAGAAGGTTTTGTTTATGGAGGGAAATTTAATCCGAATACTTACTTAGAGCTGCTTCAAAAAAATGAAATCAATGTTCTATGCTGTACACCAACAGAATATCGATTTATGGCAAAAGTGGATGACCTCAGTCAGTACGAGCTACCAACATTGCATAGTGCTGTTTCTGCGGGAGAGCCGCTCAACCGTGAAGTCATCGATACGTTCAAAAAACATTTTGATATCGAAGTGCGAGATGGTTACGGGCAAACAGAAAGCACGCTGCTAGTCGGGGTGCTGAAAGGAATGGACATCAAGCCAGGCAGCATGGGCAAACCAACACCTGGCAATGAAGTAGAGATCATTGATGAGAATGGCCAGATCTGTGCTCCAGGAGAAATAGGTGACATTGCCGTTCATCTTGAAACGCCGGCTTTATTCAAGGAATACTACAAAGATGCAGAGCGTACAAAGGCGCAGCGCCGCGGGGATTACTTTATTACCGGTGACCGAGCGAAAAAAGATGAAGACGGGTATTTTTGGTTTGAAAGCCGCAGGGATGACATCATTGTCAGCTCAGGTTATACAATTGGTCCATTTGAAGTCGAAGATGCACTGATTAAACACCCAGCAGTGAAAGAATGTGCGGTTGTGGCAAGTCCAGATGAAATCAGAGGATCAATCGTGAAAGCATACGTCGTCCTGCGTGATGCATCTGCACAAAGCGATGAGCTGATTAAAGAACTGCAAACACACGTGAAAAATACAACAGCACCGTACAAATATCCAAGAGAAATCGAATTCATTGACGAGCTACCAAAAACTCCGTCAGCGAAAATTCGACGTGTCGAGCTGAGAGAAAGAGAGCTTGCACGAAAATCATCATGACAATAAAAACAATAAGCGTCTGGATGGAAAATCATCCAGCGCTTTTTTTATTGGACAAATCAAATATGTAAAATTCGTTCATGATGTTTTATGTTAAAATGTGTAAGGATGACTTGAAAAGGAGAATGTTCTGAAAATGTCGATTGCGATAATTCATGGGATTGTGCTTGCCTTTGGCCTTATTTTACCTTTGGGCGCACAAAATGTATTTGTATTTCAGCAAGGAGCCCTTCAGCCTCGATTATATCGCGTACTGCCTGTGGTCATTACAGCTGCTCTCTGCGACACACTTTTAATTACTTTAGCTGTCATTGGGGTTTCGGTTGTTGTACTCACCATTCCTATCTTGCAAATGGGTCTTTTTATCATTGGATTTTTCTTTTTACTTTATATGGGATGGTCAGTTTGGAACACGAGCTCCGCAACAGGTAATCAAGAAAAGATGGACCTGATGCCTGTGAAAAAACAAATCATATTTGCCTGTTCCGTTTCACTTTTAAATCCTCACGCGATTCTCGATACAATAGGAGTGATAGGAACGAACTCTCTTCAATATCATGGGGCGGAAAAGGTGGCATTTACCGCAGCCTGTATCATCGTCTCGTGGTTATGGTTTATGGGTCTTGCCCTTCTCGGGAAAATGTTAGGAAAGCTAGATACAAACGGCAAGTGGATGAACCGGATCAATAAAGCCTCTGCGGTCATGATCTGGCTAGTTGCATTATATATCGCCTATCAGCTTATTGGATAAAGGATACATAGAGCAAAAGAGACGTGATGCATGAAAATGAGTGCTGAACATGTCATAGGAAAAAGCGTTGGATGGAAAACATCTGGCGCTTTTTTGTTGACTACTATCTCGGGAGAAGCTTTAGTTACATCCTGTTCATTTTTATCAGACATGCTGACGATTCAATTACCTGAAGGAAATGATATCAAGTAGGAGATATGCTACATTATTTATAGTGGTTTTTTTTGGTAAATAAGCCTCTTATGCCATTTTCCATAAAAAGGTATAATTTTTATGGGATTTATTAAAGGAGGCTACATAATGAAAGTAAGGAAGATGCTTGTTGTTTTATTATTCATTTCACTTCTATGCGGACAATATCCTGTGGGGAAAGCTGTTAGCATAGAAGAGGATATGCCTTTTGAAAAGATACAAAACAATAAAGTGGCTGAAAGGCTCATAAAAAAAACAAAAAAGAGCTTTCAATTTTTACAGGCAAAAGAAATAGCCTACAAAAAAGGGTATCAATTAAATGGAGAAAGTGTAGCAGTTCATTTGAATGATGCTAAAGCGAATGTTGTTTATTTTTATCTAACAAAGAAGAAAGCAGATAATCGGCTAGTAAGCACAGCATCATTTATTTCAATTTCACTAAGTCAGATAAAGTCCCATTATATTCAACTTGCGGAATACGATGAGCAAGGTAATTTACACTCATATTTCATTCAAAATGGAAAGTTGAAGAATGAGTTTCATATCAATCCAAATGGGGAGTTTTTAAAAGGATCTTTTACCTATGGTGAAAACGGTGCGAAAAAAGATATGATGGAATTAAATAGAAAAATTATGAATGCTGAAGATTCGGAAATTCAAACGAGCTTTAATTGGAACAAATTTTGGAGTTGTTTAAAAAAGAAAAGTGGCCCGAATGAATCTCTTCCGCTTCGTTCAATGGTTCTTGGGGCTTGTTATTATGTTTGTTTAACAGGACCTGTTGGTTGTATAGCATGTACAGTCATTAATGCAGGAATATCGGCTGGGATAGCAGGTTATTGTGTGAAAAAAGTTTGGTGAATTGGAGGTTTTCAAATGGCTCATAAAGAACAGCGTAAAGGGGCAGTGCTTGCTGTCTTTGATACATTGACGTTTGGTGTACCAGTCTTGTTGTGGAATTTATATAAGAATACGAATAAAACATTGAAGCTGATGATCCCGATTATTCCAATAGTAGGTTTCATCACGTATCTTTTGGCATCTCTTTAATGTGTTCAAAAATCATTTGCATGAGCGATACGCTCATGCTTTTTTCATTCGATCATTTTTTGAAGATGGTTTGATTTAATAGACGGAGAGCTTGTACGATATCATCCATTTGATTTTGGTCAGAGGAAGAAAGGCTGTCCATGAGCATGGATTCAATTTGTTGAAATGCTTTGTCCATACACGCACGGCCTTTTTTAGACAGCATAATGACATGTTTTCGCTTGTCATCTTTATCTGCTTGTCTATCAATGAATTGTTTTTCGTGAAGCTTTTTCAATTCTCTGCTGACATTCGGAAGAGACATGTGCTGACAATCGGCGATTTCACTAGGTGTTAGCGGCTCACTGACGGCTAACTGCTCCAGAATCAAATATTGTAGAGTGGTTAGATCAGATGGTTTGATCTTGCTCATCATAGCATGTTTCAGCTCAGAAAAAGTAGAAGCAAATGTGACAAACTCTTTGAAAAAATGTGGGTTTTTCATCATTTTTCACCTCCTACGTACCATACCAAATTTGTTATCAAAAAACAATTATCATTTGACAACTAAAAAAGAGGGGTGTATGCTTTTTGTTATCAAATGATAACTAAAGGAGACAAGCCATGAATGTACTCATTATTTATACTCACCCCCATCACAATAGTTTAAATGGTGCTTTTTTAAAAGAAATCCTAAAGGGCAGTGAAGAAAATCCAAACGTTCAAGAAGTGAGAATCATAGATTTATACCAAGACAAATTTGATCCTGTACTTATTTTTAATGAAGAGAAAAAAAGACGTGATATGCATAAGGACCCTGAGATTCAAGAATATCAAGAGAAAATCAAATGGGCAGACAACATCGTGTTTGTTTATCCGATTTGGTGGGGGAGGCCGCCAGCCATGCTACTTGGTTTTATTGATCGCATGTTTGCAGCGAATTTTGCTTACCGTCAAACAGGCGGGCTGCTTCCAGAAGGCTTGTTAAAAGGAAAGAGGGCTGTATGTGTATCGACAATGCAAGGACCGACCCACTACCCTTTCTTCTTTTTGCAAAATGCCCACAAGGTGTTAATGAAACGAGCTCTTTTACAATATGTCGGGATTAAGCCGGTGAAGTTCTTTGAATTTGGCATGATGGAAAGTCCGAAAGGGAAGCATGACGTGAAATTAAAACGGATATACAACTATTTTCGGAATAGCAGCTCATAAAACCACATTCCTTGAGTCACTTTTCTTCTAATTTGAACCTGTTATGTTTTAAAATGACAGAGAGAGTGAGTGACTCATTCTCTTTATTTGAAAAGGGGGATATGGATGAAGAAAACATTGTTTAAAGATGCGGCTCTTATCACACTTGATCCATCTTTAGGTTTTCTGGAGAAGGGAGATCTATTAATTGAAGGGGCACATATTTTAGAAGTCGGACCTTCGATTGAAGTAAGCGGTGCTGATGTTGTTGATGCGTCTGACATGGTCATCATGCCAGGGCTTGTGGATACCCATCGTCATGTGTGGCAGTCTGTCATACGGGGAATCGGAACAGATTGGTCTTTGCAAACGTATTTGAGCAAAATTTATTATGGCAACTATGGGGCGATGAGACGTCCATCAGATGATCGAATTGCTAATTATTTAGGCGCATTAGAGGCATTAGATGCAGGAGTAACCACGTTTTTCGACTGGACGATGATCAATTCTATGGATCATACAGAAGAACTCATTGGAGGTTTAAAAGATGCGGGTATTCGAGCGGTCTTTGGTTTTGGTACCTCTGGAGATGCAGCGTATTGGGACAGAGAGAGTACGCTCACGAATATGGAAGACGCAGCCCGCGTGAAACAAAAACATTTTCAATCATCGGATCAGCTGTTGACGATGGGACTTGCCATTCGTGGACCTGAATTTTCTTCATGGGAGACGACCGTCTTTGAAATTGAAACAGCGAGATCACTAGATGCATTATGCAGTATGCACATTGGCTTTGGAAATTGGGGAGCGGCGGATCGATCGATTGAGCGGCTTCATCAAGCAGGGCTGCTCGGGCCTGATTTGAATATGGTGCATATCAATGCAATTGATGCAGATCAAATGAAGATGTTAGCTGACAGCGGAAGCTCCATCTCTATTACACCTGAGATTGAAATGATGATGGGACACGGATATCCTGTCACAGGGCTCGCCATTGAAAATGGCGTTCTGCCAACGCTTGGTGTAGATGTGGTGACAGCGACAGGCGGAGATTTATTTACTCAAATGAAATTCGGACTACAGGCGGAACGAGCGATTCAAAATCAATCTTTATTGATGGAAGGGACGATGCCAGGGCCTGAACTTGGATTGTCTGCACAGCAAATGCTTGAAGCAGCCACAATAAACGGGGCTCGTGCCTTGAAGCTTGATGACAAAATCGGCTCACTCACACCTGGAAAAGAAGCTGACTTTATCTTGATCGATCGGACAAGCATGAATCTTCTTCCGATGACAGATCCAGCTGGGGCAGTTGTGCAAACGGCACACCCTTCAAATGTTGATTCTGTCTATGTGGCTGGAAAAGCAGTGAAACAAAATGGGAAGCTAGTTGGAGTGAACGTAGAAGAGATCAAACAAAAAGCTTATGCGGCAAGAGATCATATTTTATCGCATCAGTTTGAATCAACAAAATGACGTGCAATATCCCCATAGGCCACTGCCTATGGGGAATACTTTACAACGATTCTTTAATGACTTTTTTATAATATTGGACAGATAGGAATCCGAAGACGGAGTATAAAACGGTATAAATCGCCATGACAATTAGCATAGGTGTCCACAGTTCGCTGCCAAATAAAAACCAGCCAGATTGTACAGCAAAGTAGCTGTGCAAGAGCCCGACGAGAAGCGGAATGCCAAAGTTGAAAAGCTGTTTGAGCCGAATGCCTTTTAAGAGATCTGTCTCCGTAAAACCAAGCTTACGCAGAATCGTGTATGAGCTTTGTTCCTCTTCGCTCTCATTCATCTGTTTGAAGTATAAAATACAGCCTGATGTCACAAGGAAGCTGAGACCTAAAAATCCAACTACAAACATCATCAGTCCGATGGTTTGTTTTTGCTGCTGAGTGGTAGCAAATCTAGACATGCTTTCATCACTCAATTTCGCAGACATAAAGACGTCATTGGCTTGTTCAACTTTTCCCTCATCTTTGATATTGATCGCAATATATTGGTTATTCTCAAGCTGCAGTTTAGGGTCTTTGTTTTGATCGAGCTGCTCAAAGACGTTTTGACTGACGACAGCAACAGGTAGGCCGCCAGAAGTAAACTGGTAAGAGATTAAATGATCCTTTTTCATATCAATTACTTTTAAATCAATTGGTTTTTTTATTAAAAGTTTCACATCACCAGAGCTTTTAATCGGCATGAATTTTTTCAATAAATCATTGTAGCCGCTTAACATGACTTCGTTGTTCTCCACATGAATATTTGGTACGTTTTTCTCGCTGATCACAGGTAGTGTTAAGACTCCTGGAGCTTTATTCACACTGCTTAACTTCGTATCGATGATCTGATTTGCATCAAAATCGGCTTGAATGACCTCGAACTGCTTTTTCTCATAGGCAATATGCTGATTAGAAAGTGCACGAGTGAAAGTGCCAGCATCTTTCTCTGGTCCCATGACAAAATGTGCTGGAATTTGCTGTTCAGCTGTTTTTTCTGCTGAGTAGTAGGAAATATAGCTGAGTGATAACAAACCGATGGCAAGTGCAGATACGGTAGTAATAATCGTTAACAGCAATGCATTTGATTTTAAACGGAACATGATCGACGATAAAGACAAGACTTCATGAATGGCAAGGTAGCCATTTTTTCTTTTTCGTACGATATTGGCAATGAATGAAACAGAGCCTTTATAGAACAGAAAAGTACCAATAATGACAGAACCTAAAATATAGATCATGGCTAAAAATAACGAAAACATCGATGTGTATGAGCCACTAAAAAGCTGAGAAGAAATGTAATAGCCTGAGCTGATAAAGGCAATGCCTAGAACCCCGATGATGATTTCAAAGACAGAGATTTTTTTAATACGCTGCTCTGTAGAAGAGGTTGTTCTAAATAAAGCTAAGATCGTTTGCTTCTGAATAAAACGTCTATTTCTTAGCATGATGACAACATAAATCAAGAGAAACACGATGATTGTTTGCAAAAGAGCCGTGCCAGAAAAATGAAGATTGGCAATTGCATGAACACCTGTCACTTTAAATAGAACCATCAGCATCAGCTTTGAACCGATAAATCCGGCCAATATTCCAATAGCCATCGAAATCATATAGAGGATAAAATTTTCTGCATGGAGCAGCTTGGCAATTTTTTGTTTCGTCATTCCAATGAGCTGCAAGAGACCGATTTCTTTTCCTTTACGTTTGATGAAAATGCTATTTGCATATAAAAGGAAGATGCCGACGATGGCGATCAGCAGAATAGAAGCGGCTTTAATGGATGCACCGCCTTTAATAGACCCTTTCACATCATCAAGTGCTGGTGAATACTGCAAGGTGACAAAGGAAAAATAGAGCGCCACACTAAATACAAGTGCAAACACGTATAAATAGTAATTTTTTAAGTTTTTCTTCAGATTGCGGAAGACGAGCTGATTAATGTTCATGCTTCACACCGCCTAAAACACCTTGCGTTTTCATAATATCCTCGAAAAACATCTTTCTCTCTAATGCGCCTTTATTCAATTGTGTATAGATCTGTCCATCTTTGATAAAAATCACTCGTCTTGAATAACTGGCTGCAACAGGGTCATGCGTCACCACGACAATGGTTGCTTTGCGCTTGTGATTGAATTCTTGCAGCTTGTTCAGTAAGTCAGACGCAGATTTGGAATCAAGTGCTCCGGTTGGTTCATCAGCAAAAATGAGGCTTGGTTCATGAATAAAGGCACGTACCGCAGATGTCCGTTGCTTTTGTCCACCAGACAATTCATTTGGATATTTGTCTCTTAGTTCATAAATCCCCATATCCTCTGCAAGCTGTTGAAAGCGTTCAAAAGCTTCTTTTTTAGGCGTTTTGGAGATGGATAATGGCAAGAGGATGTTCTCTTTAACCGTGAGTGTATCAAGTAAGTTATAATCCTGAAAAACAAAGCCAAGCTGTTTCTTTCTAAATTCAGCGAGCTGCTGATCTTTCATTTGCGTCATTTCTGCATCTGCGATCCGAATCGATCCGCTGGACACATGATCAATCGATGACAATACGTTCAAAAGGGTCGTTTTCCCCGAGCCTGATGGCCCCATGATGCTGACAAATTCTCCAGCTTCTATCGTCAAATCAATGCCTTTCAGCACCTCTTGTTTATTGAATTTATTTCCATAGCTTTTATATAATTTACGAGCTTCTAAAATGTTCATCTGTCGAACCCCTTTTTTATTTAATTGATATCTCTAGTATAAAAAGAAGCCGATCAGACTTCCTGCGATTTGGCGAACAAAACAGACGAGCATGTGACATTGTTGTCACATGCTCGCAATATGAACAAAATCATTCTTTTTCGGAAAGATAAAGGTGAAAGTTGTCCCTTGATCTAATGTGGAGTTGACCTCGATTGTGATATGAAGAGCGTCAGCTCCCTTTTTTGTTAAATAGAGCCCCATGCCTGTGGAGGCCGTGTCATTGTGATGTCTTGTGGAGGTAAAGCCTTTTTCAAAAATACGGGACACGTCTCTTTGGTCAATTCCTCTGCCTTGATCTGTGATGGTGAGCACCACTTGTTCGTTCATTTGTTTGCTTTCGATGATAATGTCAGATGATTGGCTGTACTTGACGGCGTTTGTCAGCACTTGTCTGATCATAAAGGATAACCATTTTGTGTCACTTAATACGTCTCGCTCTTCTAATAAAAGGTCAAAGCCAATTCCTTTTTGCATACACCACGATTGGAGCGCTTTGATTTCTTTCGTTAGCATGTTTTGGAGATCTAGTTTTTCAATAAATAAATCATTTTCAATATGTTGGATCCTGCTTTGATGCAGCTGTGCATCAAGGAGTAAATGTATTCTAAGCCATTCATATGTCATATTTGATTTGAGCGGCTGTTCTGTTATGCGGTCAATCATTAAGTGCATCGCCGTGAGCGGCGTTTTCACCTCATGTATCCATGAGAGCAGTTCATCTTTTTCTTCTTCCAGCGCAGTCTTTTGCTTAGCCGTCATCTGGCGGTATCGGTCGATTTGCTCTGACGTTGCCTCCTGTACAATTTGTTCAAAGGGGGAAGAGGGTTTGAGACGTATTTGATGGTCTATGTTTTCATCCCATTCTTTCAGTTGCATGTAATAAGCAGTTTCTTTCCGATAACGAAAAAAAAGAAAAACAATGAAGAGTAATGTAGACAAAAGCACGATATAAAAAAGAGAAGCGAGTGGAATCGTTGTATCCAAATATGCAACAAAGAGAATGAGAAGCTGCAAACTAAGAAAGAACAAGATCCAGCTTCGTCGTTCTTTTAGAAATGCTTGCAGCATCATTGATCATCCTTTTCCTTTGCAAGATAACCTTGACCCACTTTTGTTTCAATGAAGGCGCCAAGGGAGATTTCGTCTAGTTTTTTTCTAAGGCGGTTGACGTTTACAGTGAGTGTATTGTCACTCACGAATCGTTCATCGTCCCATAAAGCTTGGATGAGAGATTCCCTTTTGACGATATGGTTTTTATGTTGAATCAATTCTTTGAGAATAAAAAACTCATTTTTTGTTAATTCAACCTCACCGTTTTCATTTGTCACTGTATTATTTTCGAGATCAAGGGTAGCGCCGCACCAAACTTTTAAGTTGGCTGGTTCCGCATTATAATCATGGACTCGGCGAAGAACAGCACTTACTTTGGCGATGAGAACGTCAAAGTGAAAGGGCTTTTGTACAAAATCATCAGCTCCAAGCTGCATCGACATGACCATATCAGCAGGATGATCACGAGAGGAAAGAAAGATGATGGGCACATTAGAATGATGCCGAATCATCCGGCACCAATGAAATCCATCGTACTTTGGCAGCTGAATATCAATAATGACTAAATCAGGCTGGATGGAAGTGAACTCCTGCATGACCTGTTGAAAATTGTTGATCCCATACACATCATAAGACCAGTTGACTAAACGTTCTTTGATTTCTTGGAAGAGGGTTGTATCATCCTCAATCAGCAAAATTTTAAACAAAACGAGCACCACACTTTTTGAATTACTTGTACATCATTGTAGCGGAAAACAGGCACTCCCGCTAGAAGCAGACAGCAAAAAAGCAAGGGAAGAGATCCCTTGCTTCGGTTTATTTACCTAAAAAGTGCTTTTTAAAGAATGATAATTGATATTCAAGTGTGAGTGGGTCATTAAAGTAAAACTCTTCCGCATTTGCTTCATACACACGATGTTTTTTCACAGCAGGAATAGACTTATAGATTTCACTGTTTTGATAGGAATTGTCCATCTCGCTGTTTTTGCTAATGATCATATAGTCTCCGGCAAATTCAGGGATGACCTCTTGTGATACCGCATAATAGCCAGCTTTTAATGCTTTTTCTTTTACTTTTTCCGGCATTTTTAGTTTCATTGCTTGGTAGAGGATTTCTGTTCCGCGTCCCCACGCATCTCCAAAGACGTAAAGATCTTTTGTGCCGCTTTCAAAGACAGATACGGTTGCATCTTCACCAATTTTTGCTTTGATTTCTTTGCCAGCTTCAGCTGCACGCTGTTTGAAATCCTTGACCCATGCTTTTGCTTCTTTTTCTTTGTTTAAGACTTTTCCAATTTCAATATGCTGCTGAAGGTAATCGACTTTGTTATACGTGAATAAAACGGTAGGGGCGATTTTTTTCAGTTTTTCTACATTTTTTGCACCGCTTAAACCGATGATGACATCAGGCTTTAGCTTCATGATTTTTTCTACATTTTCATCGGATACTTCTTCCACATTTTTTAATTTCTTTTGGAAACGTGGATTCTTTTTTGACCAAGAGTCAACGCCCACAAGGTTCACACCAAGTGACAAGACATTTCCTGTATAAGAGGCGAGAACAACAACACGTTTTGGATTTGCTGGCAGCTTCACAGGTCCATTTTCAGATTGATATGTAATCGTGTCTGATGACGTTGATTGCTTTCCTTTATTTGAGGAAGAGTTGCTGCTATTGCCACATGCGCTCAACGCAAGTACGAAGATGAGCATCAGAGGGAACAATATTTTCTTCATGAATGTAAACTCCTTTGAAATCGGCACATCAGCCGTGTATTTGGTTGTATGAGTGATAATGATAATTATTATCACTCAGATATCATACCATAGAAGTGAGGTTTGTTGTCAATGATATTTTAGCAGTGGATAGAGGAATAATGATAGAAAGAAAAAAAGATCAAGGCAGTGTATGACCTGATCTTTTTTCTTATTTAAACCAGCCTTTTTCTTTGGAACGAGTGATGGCTTCAATTCGGTTTTTGACTTCTAGTTTATCTAAAATAACGGATATGTAGTTTCGCACAGTGCCGCTTTTTATGCTGAGTTCCTTGGCGATTTCTTTTGTGTTTTTTCCGTCTGCGACGAGTTCTAGAACAGACTTTTCTCGTTCAGTTAAAGGATTTTCGTCGCTGTACAAGTCTTCCATTAATTCAGGGGCGTACACCTTTTTCCCTTTCATCACGCTGCGGATGGCACTTGCCAAATCTTCGCTTGGGCTGTCTTTTAACATGTAGCCGCTAACGCCAGCTTTCAGTGCTCTTTGAAAATAGCCAGAACGGGCAAAGGTTGTTAAAATGATGATCTTCACATCAGACTTTTTGAGTTCTTCAGCGGCATCGAGACCAGATTTCCCGGGCATTTCAATATCCATTAAACAAATATCGACCGGATGTTTTTGAGCAAAATCAATGGCGTCCTGGCCGTTTGTGCCTTTTCCAACAACCGTCATATCGTCTTCTAAATCAAGAAGCGATCCAAGAGCACCGAGCAGCATTTGCTGATCCTCTGCGATAAAGATGTTAATCATTTTATTTCCTCCTTATCTTTCGCTGCTGAATCATTTGGAATACTCATGATCAGCTTCGTCCCGTCTTTTGTTTCAATGTGCAGGCGTCCATTTGCAAATTCCAATCTTTCTCTAATCCCTAAAAGGCCATGTCCCTTTGTTTGAGAGGATGGATCACCGCCTTTAAATGTGCCGTTATCCTCAACTGTAATGACAACTTCCTTTGACTTTTGATGAATGGTGATTTGACAGACAGTGGCATCGCTATGTTTGACGACATTCGTTACGGCTTCTTTAATGCACATGCTCACAATGTTTTCGTTCAGAAGAGAGACGTGTTTCGGCGCTTCCTTTTCATCATAAATCATGTCAATATCGGCGGCTTCAAGGATTTGCTTGATGTTCAATATCTCATCTTTGATCCGAATGCCTTTCATGGAAGAAACAATTTTCCGCACTTCATTTAGAGACGTTCTAGCTGTCTGCTGAACACTCTTTAGTTCGGCACGAGCCTGTTCAGGATCTTTATACACGAGCTTACGGGCAAGGTCACTCTTTAAACCAATAAGAGAGAGTTTTTGTCCAAGTGTATCATGCAGGTCACGAGCAATGCGCTGTCTTTCTTCAAGTTTGACAAGATCGGCGATCCGTTCATTGGCATTTTCTAATTTCTCTTCAAGGCGTTCACGTTCTTTTCGGCTTCGAATGCTGAGAGGGAGCAGAATGGCACTAATAAGTGTGATCACAACAAAAGGAATTTGTGTGAGAAACCATCCCTTTTTTAAAATCAAGCTAAAGTTCACTGCTACGGCGGCGCTCCCTAGATGAATATAGTATAAGATATAAAAAGGGACTTTTCTTTTAATGTGCCCATTGAAATAGGCGATACAAAAAGCAAAATAAATGTAGCTGTAGAGCATCACATAGCCTGTAGAAATCGCAATCAATAAAAGACCGAAGACATATAAAGACCAGCCTTTTGCGACAAAGGCAAAACGATACACTCCGAAAAAAACCACGTTCAAAATAATGCCAATGACAATACCTAAAGTCGTAGGCGTCTTTAAAATAAAATAGAAGGGCAGGATGAAAAAAATGGCCCATATATAGGGGGAAATCCCATGCAATTTTTGAATTTTAAACTGTTTTTTCATCCGTGTGCCACCTTTTCCGTTTTCGTTCTTTCCTTACTTTATCAAATTCAACTTACGGTTGCATCCTGTAAATGGCAACAAGCTCCTTCTAGAGTAAGAAAGAGCTTGCACCAATTATGCATTTTTCTTCAGAATGTCTCCTTTAATGACAGGTGCGGGCATCTTCTTAGATTGCCGTGCTTCTTTAAAGGTAACGAATGCTTTCGTTTCTTCATCCCAAAGTCTAAATTTCATTGATTCGATACTTGTTTTTAAAGTGATGGTTGGAACATTTTGAAGCGGCTCACTATGATCATGTGCATGCTCCAAGTGATAATTCGGTACCCTCGGACTTAAATGATGAACATGGTGATAGCCGATATTGCCTGTTAACCATTGAAGAAGCTTTGGCAATTTGTAAAAAGAACTGCCTTCTACTGCCGCCTGCACATAATTCCAATGTTCATCTTCTTCAAAGTAAGAATCTTCAAATGTATGCTGCACATAAAACAGCCATACGCCGATTGATCCTGAGATCAGGAAGATTGGACCTTGGACAAGCAGGAACTCCTGCCAGCCAAAAAGAAGACACGTTGCAGCTGCTAGTGCAATGATGCTCACGTTTGTGAAATACGTGTTCCAGCGCTCTTTTTTACGAGCATTTTTGACGTTGAAACGGTTTTTTAAAAGAAAAACAAAGATCGGTCCTAAAATAAACATCACAAAAGGATTACGGTAAAATCTGTAGCGAAACTTCGTCCAAGCTGATGCTTCTTGATATTCTTTGACTGTCAGGAGCCAAATGTCGCCAGTACCTCGTTTGTCTAGATTACTGCTTGTGGCATGGTGAATTGAATGATCTCTTTGCCATTGAAGATAAGGGAAAAGGGTGAGTACGCCCGTTACAAAACCGAACAGGTGATTCAGCGGCTTCTGTTTAAAAAAGGATTGATGGCAGCAGTCGTGAAAAATAATAAAGACACGTACTAAAAAACCAGCTGCAATCACCGCAAAGAAGAGGGTTAAAAGGTAGGAGATGTTCAGGCTATAATAGGCAAGAAACCAAAGCCCCAAAAATGGAATGAATGTATTAAAGAGTTGAATGATACTTTTTTTCGAATTAGCACCAGAGAATTGGCCAACTTGTTTTCTTAAAGTGGCTTGCTGCTGTGTGTTTGTTGAAGTCGTCATGAACGTTCAAGTCCTTTCCGTTTCTTTCTACTTCAAAGTATAGAAGGAAAGGTGTCATGCTCATAGTAGCACCCATCATGTATTCAATATGACATTTGTCATGTTGGACGCGGGAAAGGCTGATGGTTCAAGGGTTGTAAGCTTATTTTATTTTAAATAAAAAAAGTAAAGGCGCTTAGCCTTCACTTTTTATGCACGTGCTTCATGTACTTTTAACTGCTTGCCTTTAATCGTTGTGTGGCGCATGGCATTTAGCACAAGAGGGCCTTTGCCATTTAAAATATCTACATATGTTTTCGTTTCCTGAATGGTAATAATCCCAATGTCATCAAAAGCAACGCCTTCTATTTTGGCGATCGTTCCAACGAAATCCACAGCCCGGAGTTTCTTTTTCTTCCCGCCGTTAAAATACAGCTTCATAATATCCTTCTCTACGCCGGCCTGTTTATTTTCCTTTTGAATAGGGGTTTCAATCTTCTCTTCAAAGCTTGCCACGTGCTGCTCTGCTTCTTCTTTTGTAGGATAAGGCTGAGTCTGAAAATGAATACCAGCTTCCTCTTTTAATTCTTCAATGAGCGGCTGCCCGTGCCTTGTCATAAACGCAATCGTTTTCCCGCTTTTACCCGCTCTGCCAGTTCTTCCGGTCCGATGAATATAGCGTTCTTTTTCATATGGCAAGTCGTAATGAATGACATGTGTCATATCACTGACATCAATTCCTCGGGCTGCAATATCTGTTGCGATCAAATAACGGAATTCTCCGTTTTTGAATTCATCCATGACAGCAAAGCGGTCTTCCTGCCTCATCCCGCCATGAATCTTATCGCAAGGAACATCCCACTCATCCAGCTTCATCGTCAGCTCATTCACTCGCTCCTGCGTATTGCAAAAAATAATACAGCTATCTGGATTTTCAATGACAATTGTTCGTTGAAGTAATGAAAACTTGCCTTCTTCCTCGGTTTCAATCAAGGTGTGGGTGATATGCTGCTTCGTCGTTTCCTCCCGAGCAATCTCTATCACTTTTGGCGATTGTAAAAACTGCTCACTCAAATCCTTCATTTCATCAGACATCGTCGCTGAAAATAACATCGACATCCGCTTTGGCGGCAGATGCTGAATAATAGAAGAGACTTGATCAATAAATCCCATGTTCAGCATTTCGTCTGCTTCATCTAACACGAAAAATGACAGATTGTCTAAAGAAAGTGTCCCTTTCTCAAGGTGATCCAAGACTCGTCCCGGTGTTCCGCACACAATGTGGTTTTTTTGTGCAAGCTCTATTTTTTGTGCTTGAAATGGAGCTTTTCCATAAATGGCGGCCGCTTTGATTCGTTTAAATCGTCCGAGGCTGGTCAGATCCTGTTTGACCTGCATGGCAAGTTCTCTTGTTGGGACGAGGATGAGGGCTTGAGGTTTATTTTCAGCCCAATCGACCATTTCACAAATCGGCAGACCATAGGCTGCCGTCTTGCCGCTGCCAGTTTGAGATTTGACGATCAGATCCTGTTTTGAAAAAGCAACGGATAATGTCTCGTGCTGGACGGGTGTAGGTGTATGGAAATGAAGCGCTTCTAGCGCTTGTTTCAATTCATCGCTTAATGGATATTGATCAAAATGTTGTAATGGCATCGTGTTCTCCTTTTCGTACATGTATACTTGTGACATCATACCATATCTTTTCAAAGACACCATGACCTTGAATGAAAAGGCATGAAAAAAAGCCCCGTAAAGGAGCTTTCAGCGTGTAGACAAACCCTCGCATTCGGTGTCAGATTTGCGCTCCGGTACTCACGAATGTCAAATTCGCTCCGTTCCGGTGCTCACTCTTCCTAGACTTCAAAGGTTTTCTATCACGCTGAAAAGAAAACAAAAGCCCCTTAAAGGAGCTTTTTGATTAAAGGAATCTGCGTTTTACTTTTTCCCAATAGGAGTTATCTTTTAATTTGACCGTTTTGATCACTTTACCAGAAAGGCCAATATCAATTTGTTTGACATGTTTTGTACCTAGCGCTTCGTTATCAAGACCGATAATCGGATGGTCGTTACCGTCCTGAACAACCTTTAGTGTCAGCTTGCGGTCACTGCTTAAAATGAAAGGAGCTCCAAGTGTACGGTATGAGTTGTTATTCAGCGATGCCAGCTCGGTTACTTGCATACACGGAAGCATCGGATCCACCACGGCGCCGTTGACCGATTTATTGTAGGCCGTTGAACCGGTTGGAGTAGAAATAATCATCCCGTCGCCTCTAAAGGTCTCAAAATGGAAATCATCTATATACACATCGATGACAAATGTTTTAATGATGCTAGAGCGGATCGACAGTTCGTTTAAGCAATGGAACTGGTTAGTACTGTCAACGCTTACATCGATGATCGGATATTTTCTCACTTCAATCTGTTCAGTGTTCATGGCATCAATCATTTTATCAAAATGTTCTAACGAAAAATCGCAGTATAGGTGCGAATTCTCTGTTTTTGATACCCCTACATACAAGCAGTCATCCCGGAAGTTCGTTTTGCGAACCGCTTGAAGAAATGTACCATCTCCGCCAATTGAAGCAATGATATGGGCATCTTCTGCACGCTTTACGACGTGAAAGCCTTGATCGGTAGCGAGCTTCTCCAGAGAAGAAATGTGTCCATCCAATTCATGATCTTTTTTGTAAAAGAAAAATACATTGCGACGATTGTCTGTCATTGACGTTCTCCCCTTTGTTGTCAAAAATAGATTTCGAGTAGTAAAGGGCTTACATAGAAAACCCTTGCTCACATTTTACACTTTTTTCATATGAAAGTAAAAATATTAGAAAGACGCTTCATCATGATAGAGGCTTCCATTTGAGAAATGAGTCATTGTAAGTGATTAGACAACGCTGACTTTGAGCATAATTTAATAGCTCATTTTGGAGGATAGAGAGGTCTGGGCGTTTCGTTGTGGAGATGATCTGATCTATTAGATGTAGGGAGAGGAAAAAATTACCAATTTTTCGTCATGATGAGCAAATGATAGAAGATGTAAAGTTGATCGTCATTTCACATCGGTGCTATCATATGTTGAAATGAAATGTAAAAAAACCACAGTTCCTGTGAAACATTTCATGTGTGTATTCGTATGAACGAAGTGAGACAAAAAGGAGGAGAAAGAAATGAATGCGAAAAGATGGGTAGCCTTAATCATTGCACTTGGTGTTTTCGGCTTTTCGATTGTGATTAGTATCACGACGGCCTTGTATGAAAGCTTCAATGATAATAAGATGAGCTATCAATTCGGGGACGAAATCGAAGAAAAGGTACTAGAAGATGGCAGCGGTGCGAGTAAAATTGCTGTACTTGAGATTAATGGCACGATTCAAGATAACGGCGGTGCATCCAGCCTTCTAGGCGGGGAAGCATATGATCATCGTGCGTTCTTAAAAGAATTAGATAAAGCAAAAGACGATGCGTCTGTGAAAGGTGTCTTGCTGCGCGTCAACTCTCCTGGCGGCGGTGTCTATGAAAGTGCTGAAATACATAAAAAATTAGAAGAAGTAAAGAAAGCGAAGAAGCCAATTTATGTTTCCATGGGTTCAATGGCGGCTTCTGGCGGCTATTATGTATCCACTCCAGCGAAAAAAATCTTTGCTTCACCTGAAACGTTAACAGGGTCTCTCGGGGTCATCATGCAAAGTTTGAATTATGCAAAGCTGGCAGATAATTTAGGCATCAAATATGAAACCATTAAAAGTGGAAAATTCAAAGACATCATGTCCCCAAATCGTGATATGACAAAAGATGAGCGAGACATCATGCAAAGCATGGTTGACAACTCTTATGAAGGCTTTGTGAAAGTCATCTCAGAAGGACGTGGCATGTCTAAGCAGGACGTCAAGAAAATTGCTGACGGCCGAATCTATGACGGAACACAGGCGAAATCGAACGGATTAGTGGATGAGCTTGGGTACTATGAAGATGCTCTAAAAGCAATGAAGAAAAATGAAAAAGGGTTAAAAGGAGCGACAGTGATCAGCTATTCTCAAAGCTTCGGCTGGAACTCTCTTTTCAATATGAGTGCAAGTAAGCTCTTTAAAAGCGAAATTGATTTTCTGAACTTAAAAGAAACACTGGCTGGCTCAAATGGGTCTAAACCGATGTATCTCTATTCAAAATAAAGGAGGGATCATAGATGGATTCTACATTCGATGAAGTAACGGAAAGTCGCAGCCAAGAGGGAGAATCAAGGCCGACTCTTGCGAAGCGCACTTCAATTGAAGCGCAGGCCTTTGCAGGTTTCTGGATTAGATTCTGGGCATTTATCCTAGATTGGCTCGTCGTATGGGGTATTAACCATTTGACGGTTTCTCCAATCTTTAGTCTCTTTGGCTGGTCAAAAGGTGGAGGCTGGTTTTCCCCATTTTCCGTCACAACCACAATTGTCTTTCTGCTTTATTTTGCGATCATGACGAAGGTTTTCCAACAAACACTTGGAAAGATGGTGTTTGGAATCAAAGTCGTCTCACTTCAGCCGGAGAAGAAGCTGTCATGGGATGTCATTTTCTTTAGAGAAATTGTGGGGCGATATATTAATACGCTTTTTGTTCTCTATGCTGTGGTTGGGTTCACGCCGAAAAAGCAAGGGGTTCATGACTACTTTGCAGATACAGTGGTTGTTCATGAACATTTATATGAAAAAACAGAATCAAACGCATAATCAAAGAGAGTTTGGCCGGGTACCGGTCAAACTCTTTTTTTTGGTGATTGGGTATAAAATCCAGAAGGAGAGCCATAATCGTAGAGGAAGCATCATTTGTTATGGAGGAAGTGAGCACAGTGCTGTACGTTTGGATTGCAGCTTTTTTGTTCCTTGTGATCTTATTGATCTTTATGAAAGTGACCATTTCACTGGACTATTCACATGCAAATGACAATGACCATATTGCGGTGAAGATCATCACCTTATATGGAATCGTCAGACTGAAGAAAGACATTCCGATGGTGAAAGTGAATACGGAAGATCAAACGATTGATATTCGTGAAAAGAAAATGGCCAGCACCAAAACGCCTAATCAAGAAAAAGAAACCATGCATAAAAAAGTGGGAAAACGTGATGTAAAGGAGATCCTTCATCAAATGGAGCGTATTACAAAAGAAATTGTCGATCTAAACCGGATCATGCGAACGTTTTTCATTCATATAAAAATCGTCTCATTTCACTGGTCCACATGGATTGGTTTTCATGACGCAGCTTTAACAGGTGTAGCAGCCGGTGGTGTGTGGTCAGTCAAAGGAGCACTTCTTGCCTTTATGCAGGAGCACCTCACCTTTAAGCACAAACCCGTCTATGAAGTGATTCCCGCTTTTCAGCACAAAGTATCACAGACACACTTTGCATGTATAGCTTATTTTCGGATTGGACATGCTATGCTTGCAGCCATTCGATTACTTGTCCATTGGTTAAAAGGGAGAAAGGCGAGAAAAAATGCCTCTCTTCAAGCAACGAAGAATGAATCATCTGTTTAAGGAGGAACCCGAACATGGCAGATCATCCAATCCAAGGTCTGATGAAGACAGCGATGGAAAACTTAAAAGAAATGATTGATGTGAACACGATCATCGGCGATCCAGTCGAAACCCCTGACGGCAGTGTCATTCTCACTGTGTCAAAGGTTGGTTTTGGATTTGCAGCCGGCGGCAGTGAATTCAACGGTAACCAAAAGAAAGAAAAACGGTCTGATGAACAAGAACGGAAAGAACCGAGACTCCCATTTGGAGGCGGAAGCGGTGGGGGAGTATCGATTACACCAATCGCCTTTTTAATTGTGGGAACAAATGGCGTACGAATGCTTCATTTGGATGAACACACACATCTGCTCGATAAAATATTGGATTCTGCTCCTCAAGCAATTGAACGTCTTCAGCACATGTTTAAGAAGGATGAACGGGAGCATCGTCACAAAGAACGAAAACTAGATGACATAGACCTTTAAAAAGTTAGCTGCCCTGCAGTTAACTTTTTTTCAAAATGGACGATTAGGCTTTGCAGTTTTTTGCTTTCTCTACTATGATAGAACCATACATTTGATAAGGGAGGAATTGTTTTGGCATCGATCACATTTAAAGGGAGCCCAGTAACGCTTGTAGGAAATGAAGTGAAAGTAGGCGAGCAGGCTCCAGATTTCACGGTATTAACGAACTCACTAGGGGAAGTTTCACTTTCTGATTTAACAGGAAAAGTGACGATTATCTCAGTGATTCCTTCTATTGATACAGGTGTGTGTGACGCACAAACAAGACGTTTCAATGAAGAGGCAGCCGGTTTAGGTCCGGTCAATATCTATACCATTAGTGCAGACCTACCATTTGCACAAGCACGCTGGTGCGGAGCAAACGGAATTGAAAATGTCGAAACATTATCTGATCATAGAAATATGTCATTTGGTGAAGCGTTTGGTTTATATATGAAAGAATTGCGTTTATTGGCGCGTGCGGTCTTCGTATTAGACCCAAGCGGAAAAGTGGTTTACACTGAGTACGTAAGCGAAGCAACCAATCATCCAAATTATGAAAAAGCCATTGAGGCTGCGAAATCACTGTTATAAAAGCAGCATCGACAAGAGCTCCGGCTTCATACTGGGGCTCTTTTCAATGAGAACATATAGCTTTTAACAAAGCGAGGAGAGAAAAGCATTGCAGAAAGATCAAGTGAGTACGATTTTTGAGCTGCTCGATACAGCTTCAATTCGTTTAAAAAAGGAACAGAACATTTCCTATATTGAAGCATTGGCAGAAGCAGGAGAAGCCTTTTTCCAGGCAAATGATCGAAACGGTTTACTAAAAGATTTAATAGAGAAAGCAGATTTCACCTCTTATGATCATGAGCAGATTCGTAAAGCGTTTCAGCTCGCCGTATTAAAAGGACAAAAGGATATTTCACATCCAAACCGGCAGATGACACCTGATACAATTGGTCTGTTTGTCAGCTATTTGGTCAATAAATTTTTAGAAGGACAAAAAGAGCTGGTTGTCTTTGATCCAGCAGCGGGAACAGGGAATTTACTGCTTGCGGTCCTCAACAATGTAACAGCAGAAACAACACGCGGTTTTGCCTCTGAAATTGATGACGTGCTCATTAAAATTGCGTGGGCACAAGCGAACTTAGAAGAAAAAGAAGTAGAGCTATTCCACCAGGACAGCTTAGAGCCGCTTCTTATCTCACCAGCAGATGTTGCTGTATGTAGTCTTCCTGTCGGGTTTTATCCAAATGATGAGCGCGCTAAAGACTATGAATTAAAGGCAAAAGAAGGTCATTCCTTTGCGCATTATTTATTCATTGAGCAAAGTCTTCGTTATACGAAAGAAGGCGGCTTCTTATTCTTCATCATTCCAAATGATTTGTTTGAAGGAAAAGAAAGCGTACAATTAAAGGATTTCATCAAAGAACATGCATATATGAATGCGTTAATTCAGCTGCCAGTCTCTATGTTCAAAGACAAAAAGCATGCCAAAAGCTTATTTGTGATGCAAAAGAAAAAAGAGGGGCTCGAAGCACCGAAACGTATGCTATTTGCCAATCTGCCATCTTTCTCACAGAAGGAAGCGATGGTTGGCGTCATGAGAAAATTAGACCAATGGTTTATAGAAGAAAAAGAAACGAAAGAATAGCCAGAGTGATGTCTGGCTATTTTATTATTCAGAAAATAACGACTTATTGATGTAAGCGGTAACAGTTCGAAGGTGTACTTGAAATGCAAAGTTTTCAATGTTTAAATGAAAAAGTCAGATATTTTTCGGACTTATCGTTAAACTATAAAAGACCCGTTCAAACAGGTTGAATATAGCACCGAAAAAACGTGAAATTTTATATAACAACTGAGTAAAAGGAGCGACAGTAATGTCCAAAATTATTGCAATCAACGCAGGAAGCTCATCTCTTAAATTCCAATTGTTCGACATGCCAGAAGAAACCGTTTTAACAAAAGGTCTTGTTGAAAGAATCGGAATGGACAACAGTATCTTCACGATTTCTGTAGATGGAGAAAAGAAAACAGAAGTCACAGATATTCCAGATCATGCAGTAGCGGTTAAAATGCTGCTTGAAAAACTAATTGAATTTAACATCATCAAAGACTTTAATGAAATTGATGGCGTAGGACACCGCGTCGTTCACGGCGGAGAAAAATTCAGCGATTCTGTTGTTTTAACAGATGAAGTCATCAAAGACATTGATCAGCTTTCAGAGCTTGCACCACTTCACAACCCTGCAAACGTTGTAGGAATCAAAGCATTCAAACAAATTCTGCCTGACGTACCAGCGATTGCTGTGTTCGATACAGCGTTCCACCAAACAATGCCAGAGCAGTCTTACCTATACAGCCTTCCGTACGACTACTACAAAAACTTTGGTATTCGTAAATACGGATTCCACGGGACAAGCCATAAGTTCGTAACAGAGCGTGCAGCAGAGCTATTAGGCCGTCCTCTTGAAGAGCTTCGTTTGATTTCTTGCCACCTTGGAAATGGTGCAAGTATCGCAGCAGTTGAAGGCGGAAAATCAATCGATACGTCAATGGGCTTCACACCACTTGCGGGTGTTGCAATGGGAACACGTTCAGGTAACATTGACCCTGCCCTTATTCCATTTATTATGGAGAAAACAGGACATACAGCTGAAGAAGTACTTTCTACTTTGAATAAGAAGAGTGGTCTTTTAGGTGTGTCTGGTCTTTCAAGTGACCTTCGTGATATCGAAGAAGCGACAGAAGAAGGAAACGACCGTGCTGAAGTAGCACTAGATATTTTTGCAAGCCGTATTCATAAATACATCGGTTCTTATGCAGCGAGAATGAATGGTGTAGATGCCATCATCTTCACAGCTGGAATCGGTGAAAACAGCTCAGAAGTGAGAGCGCGTGTACTTCGTGGTCTAGAATTCATGGGCGTATATTGGGATCCATCTCTTAACAACATGAGAGGCGAAGAAGCATTCATCAGCTACCCGCACTCTCCTGTAAAAGTGATCGTGATTCCAACGAACGAAGAAGTTATGATTGCAAGAGACGTTATGCGTTTAGCGTAACATCCTTTTGAAGCTCTTTTCCTCAGCGGAAAAGGGCTTTTTTCTATTGAAATCAGCATGCTATAATGTGAGGCAATATGAAAGGAGCGGTGTGAAGATATGAGCGTCGAAGAACATAAACGCGAAGCGAAAACGAGGCTTCATGTAAAAGTCATTACCGTCAGTGATACAAGGACAAAAGAAACAGATAAAAGCGGCCGTCTGATGATTGATTTGCTCAAAGAACAAGGGCACCTTATTCTTGCATACGATATTGTGAAAGATCACATTGGAGCGATTCAAGATGCCGTTTTAGAAGGAACAAGTGAAGCGAAGATTGATGCCGTCTTGTTAAACGGGGGAACTGGTATTGCAGCAAGGGACGTCACGATTGAATCCATTACTCCTCTTTTCTCAAAAGAGATGCCGGGCTTTGGAGAAATTTTTCGCATGCTGAGCTATACAGAAGATATTGGATCAGCCGCTATCTTATCTAGAGCGACGGCAGGGGTGATTAACCAAAAAGCCGTTTTTGCCACGCCAGGCTCTACCGGAGCAGTTCGGTTAGCCATGACCAAACTCATTATTCCAGAGCTTCCTCATGTCTTGCGAGAGCTTGAAAAAGATCAAAAATAGCCCAAAATGACTCTGCCAAGAAAATTTGGCAGAGTTTTTTTCATAAAGGGGTTGAAAAAACAATTTTTCCTTGTTACAGTGTATACATACTAAATGCATGTTTATAAATTAAAACTTATTTTTATGCAAAAAAACATTCACAGAATCAAAACAAGCGAGAGGAGCTTTTCAAACATGTCACAAAATAAAAAAGTCGTATTAGCATATTCCGGAGGTCTTGATACCTCTGTTGCAGTTAAATGGTTACAGGAGCAAGGTTACGAAGTTGTTGCTTGCTGCCTGGACGTAGGTGAAGGAAAAGATTTAGCATTCGTACAACAAAAAGCACTTCAAGTCGGAGCTGTTCAATCTTACATGATCGACGCAAAAGAAGAGTTTGCTGAAGAATTTGCACTTGCTGCACTGCAAGCACACACGATGTACGAAGGGAAATATCCACTCGTGTCTGCACTATCTCGTCCGCTCATTGCCAAAAAGTTAGTGGAAGTCGCAGAGAAAGAAAATGCCGTAGCCGTTGCACACGGATGTACAGGTAAAGGAAACGACCAAGTTCGTTTTGAAGTATCAATCAAAGCATTGAATCCAGACCTAGAAGTTCTTGCACCAGTGCGTGAATGGAAATGGTCTCGTGATGAAGAAATCGACTATGCACAAAAGCACGGTATTCCAATTCCGATTAACTTAGACAGCCCATATTCAATTGACCAAAACCTTTGGGGCAGAAGTAACGAATGTGGTATTTTAGAAGATCCTTGGGCAGCGCCGCCAGAAGGTGCTTATGATCTGACAAATCCACTTGAAAAAACACCTGACACACCTGAAATCATTGAAATCACGTTTGAAAAAGGAAAACCAACAGCCATTGACGGAATCCAGTATTCATTATCTGATCTGATCCTTCATTTAAATGAAGTTGCTGGCCAGCATGGTGTAGGCAGAATCGATCATGTGGAAAACCGTCTTGTTGGAATCAAATCTCGTGAAGTGTATGAGTGCCCAGGTGCAGTTACATTGTTAAAAGCACACAAAGAACTTGAAGACTTAACGCTTGTCAAAGAAGTAGCACACTTTAAGCCAATCGTTGAACAAAAAATGGCCGAATTAATATACAACGGCTTATGGTTCTCACCACTTAAAGGAGCACTAGATGCATTCTTACAAGAAACGCAAAAGAACGTAACAGGTGTTGTACGTGTGAAACTATTTAAAGGCCATGCCATTGTAGAAGGACGTAAATCACCATATTCACTTTATGATGAAAATCTAGCAACTTACACAAAAGCAGATGAATTCGATCATGATGCAGCTGTAGGATTTATTAACCTTTGGGGCTTACCAACAAAAGTAAACAGCATCGTGAACAAAAAGGAGCAGGTTAAAGCATGAAAAAGCTTTGGGGAGGCCGATTTCAAAAAACACCAGAAAAATGGGTCGATGAGTTTGGTGCATCCATTCATTTCGACAAACAATTAGTCAAAGAAGATCTGACCGGCTCCCTTGCCCATGCAAGTATGCTGAATAAATGCGGTATCATCGGTGATGAGGAGGCCGCTGCAATCAAAGACGGACTGAATACGCTCATGAAAAAGGCAGAGGCGGATGAACTCGATTTCTCAGTAGATTATGAGGACATTCATTTAAACCTTGAAAAAATGCTCATTGATGAGATTGGTCCGCTTGGTGGCAAATTGCACACAGCGAGAAGCCGGAATGATCAGGTCGCAACCGATATGCATTTATATTTGAATAACCAAGTAGAGCATATCATTGAGCTGATCTCTTCTTTTCAAACAGTGCTTGTAGAAAAAGCTGAACAGCACGTTGAAACGATTTTTCCAGGATATACGCACTTACAGCGTGCACAGCCTATCTCCTTTGCTCATCATATGCTCGCCTACTTTTGGATGCTTGAGCGGGACAAAGCGCGTTTTCAAGATTCATTGAAGCGGATTAATGTGTCACCACTTGGATGCGGGGCGTTAGCAGGAACGACATTCCCGATTGATCGTGAATATACAGCAGAGCTTCTGGGCTTTGACCATATTTACGAGAACAGCCTTGATGGTGTGAGTGATCGTGATTTCATTTTAGAGTTCTTGTCTAATAGCAGTCTTGTGATGATGCACCTCTCACGTCTTTGTGAAGAAATCATTTTATGGTGCTCTCAAGAATTCAAATTCATTGAACTTGATGACACGTACGCAACAGGCAGCAGCATGATGCCGCAAAAGAAAAACCCGGATATGGCTGAATTGATCCGCGGAAAAACAGGCAGGGTATATGGCAACCTGATGGGGCTGCTCACGATTATGAAAGGCTTACCGCTTACGTATAACAAAGACTTGCAAGAAGATAAAGAAGGCATGTTTGATACGGTGAAAACGATCGCTGGCAGCCTGCAAATCTTCACAGGCATGATTCAAACGATGACAGTGAACGAAGATGTCATGAAAAAAGCAACAAAAGAAGATTTCTCAAATGCGACCGAAGTGGCTGACTACCTTGCGAAAAAAGGTATGCCATTCCGTGAAGCACACGAAATCGTTGGGAAGCTTGTGTATACATGCATTCAAAAAGGCATCTATTTAAGTGACCTTCCATTTGAAACATTTACAGAAGCAAGCGGCCTCTTTGAACAAGACATTTACACTGTTCTTGATCCGTATGTTGCTGTTGAAAAAAGAACAAGTGCAGGTGGAACTGGATTCAAACAAATTCAGCTCGCTTTAGAAAAAGCAAAAGCCTGCCTAGCATAATTCGCCAAAACCATTCGTTTATACGGATGGTTTTTTTCATGGGAAAAAGGAGATTGATCTTCACTGGAGAAAATGAAAGCATACCAGTGTCAAGCTGAATAAGGAGTGACAACAGTTCATGAAGAAAACGCTTCAGGCTTTGTTTGATCAGCCTATCGTATCAGTGAAAACGTTAGGAGAACCATACGACGGCCGGGCTAATGATGTGTGGCTGATTTCCTTACAAGACCAGACGGAATATGTAGTGAAATCTCCTAAAACTGCAAAAGAAGAAAGTGAATTTGTGTATGGGATCAACATGATTTATGGAGTAGATGCCCGTACTGTACAGGAGCATCTTGATGAAATCAATGAAAAGCTGGCTCATACGAATTCCTTTCATATTCCGAAAGTTGTTCGTAAAGTGAAGAAGGCGGGGAAACACTTTTATGTCATGGAAAAAGTAGAAGGAATCCCTTTAACATCTTTTGAGGGCCGTTCAGCACAATTCTATAGGGATTACGGGAGGAAACTAGCGCATCTTCATTCATATCAAACAAATTTTTTCGGTGCAGTATACGGGGGAGAAAAGAGACATTTGAGAGAATTCCATGCGCTGTTAAAAAAGGCAGTTTCCAAACTCATCAGCCACTATTACGCTGATCAGCCTGAATATCAGAATTATGCAGAAAAGGTGCAGCAAAAGCTTGAAAAGCTAAGTCCTCCTGATGCAGCCAGTCTCATTTTAATTGATTTAGACCCATCGCAATATATTGAAGACGATGATCAAGTGACGAGTCTAGTTGATACGGAATATGTTGTATTTGGACCAGCTGCGTTTGATTTGATTGCACTAGAATATCTTTTGACAAAAGAAGCTACACAAGCTGTTCAATTGGGCTATGAAGAGATTTGCCCGCTTCCTCGCCAGCTTCATGAGGTGAGAGAATGCTATCGGTTTGTTTCGCTGCTTCTCGATATCCATGGCTCATGGGATATGAAAAAGTGGATGAATCACCCTATACGTTTTTCCCCTCACTGTTAAAGGGTTCAAAAGTGCGAAGGGAGCCGGTTTATAGTAAAGTAAAGATAACAAAAGAAACACATGAACTTGCAACCTTTGCTTTAGGAGGAGATTGTGTGCGACACGCATTAATAACAGCGGGTTCTAAAGGACTTGGCAGGAAAGTCACCGAGTCTTTACTGAATATGGGGTATTCTGTGACAGTCAATTATCGAAGTGATGATGAAGCTGTCCGGCAGATGAAAGAAGAACTGCAAGAATACGAAGAAAAGCTTCAATTTGTCCAAGGCGATGTGACAAACAAAGAAGATTTAAAAAACATGGTCGAGCTGGCAGCAGAGCGATTTGGGCGGATTGATGCCTTGATCAATAATGCTGGACCTTATATTTTTGAACGAAAAAAACTCGCGGATTACTCTGAAGACGAATGGTATCAAATGATGGAAGGCAACCTATCCGCAGTGTTCCATTTGTTCCGAATGGTGATCCCTATGATGAGAAAACAAGGCTTTGGCCGGATTATCACATATGGCTTCCAAGGAGCAGACCATGCGCCAGGCTGGATGCACAGATCAGCTTTCGGAGCGGCAAAAGTGGGTCTTGCGTCATTGACGAAAACCATTGCGATTGAAGAAGCAGAAAACGGCATCACCGCTAATATGGTGTGTCCAGGCAAAATCGTTGGAGACATGAAAGAATCAACGATAGAGGAAGCACGTCAGATAAAAGACGATGAAACACCGATTGGTCGGTCTGGGACAGGTGAGGATATCGGTCGTATCATTTCATTTCTATGTGATGACCGTTCAGACCTCATTACAGGAACCGTCATTGAAGCAACAGGTGGTCTTAATGTAATTCACAGGCACTAAGTTTTTCAGCTTTTTATAGAGGGAATAGACAAAATGAGATCAAATTCGAAAGGTGGATATATTTACATGAAAGCTACATATCATGGACATTCAGTTGTACACATTGAAACAAACGGATACCATATTTGGATTGATCCATTTTTAAATGGAAATAAGCACACGGATATCAAACCGCAAGATGTCAAAGCAGATGTGATTTTGCTCACGCACGGGCATGGAGATCACGTCGGAGACACGATTGAAATCGCTAAAAACAATGACGCACTCGTGATTGCGCCATTCGAACTTGCCACTTATTTAGGCTGGCAAGGGGTGAAAACACACCCGCTTTCTATTGGCGGCGGACGTGAATTTGAATTTGGTAAAGTCAAGCTGACGCAAGCGTTCCATGGCTCAGCGGTCATTGATGAAGAATCCAAAACGATTACGTATACAGGGATGCCATCCGGTATTTTATTTACTGCTGAAGGCAAAACAATTTATCATGCTGGAGACACGGCTCTCTTCTCGGATATGAAACTCATTGGGGAGCTGAATCATATTGAGCTCGCCTTCCTGCCAATAGGTGATAACTTCACAATGGGACCAGACGATGCGAGAATCGCAGCAGAATGGCTTCGTGCAAAACAAGTCGTACCAATTCATTACAGTACATTCCCGCCGATTGAGCAAGATCCTCACGCGTTTGCAGACAGCTTGCATGGCGGCGTGGGTCACGTATTAAACAGCGGAGAATCCATCGACATTTAATCATGATAAACAAAAGCCGGCACTCTACCGGCTTTTTTATTTGCCTGTATCGTGCTCGTGTAAAAGACAAATTGCTATTAAAAGCCTCCTGCCTTTATAATGAAATATAGATGAAAACGCTGAAAACAAAAAGGGTGAACGGGATTGGCGACAAAGCATGAGCAAATTTTATCGTATATTGATTCATTGGATGTCGGAGAGAAAATTTCTGTCCGGCGTATAGCGAAAGAAATGAAAGTCAGTGAAGGCACGGCTTACCGGGCTATTAAGGATGCTGAAAATAAAGGGTTCGTGAGCACCATTGAACGAGTCGGTACCATTCGAATTGAACAGAAGAAAAAAGAAAATATTGAAAAGCTGACATATGCGGAAGTCGTCAATGTCATTGATGGTCAGGTACTTGGCGGACGAGCCGGCTTACATAAAACGTTAAATAAATTTGTCATCGGTGCAATGGAACTGGATGCGATGATGCGATACACAGCAGCAGGCAACCTGTTAATCGTCGGAAACCGAATCAATGCTCACCGGCAAGCATTAGAGGCGGGAGCGGCTGTGCTGGTCACGGGCGGATTCTCAACAGATGATGAAATTATTCAGCTCGCAGATGAGCTTGAGCTGCCCATTTTATCAACAAGCTACGATACATTTACCGTAGCGGCTCTCATTAACCGGGCCATTTATGACCAGTTGATTAAAAAAGAAATTGTGCTTGTGGAGGATATTTTAACGCCGATAGAACGGACCGTCTATTTATCGCCAGAAGACAAACTTGAGAAATGGTATGAAAAGAATTATGAAACTGGGCACGGCCGGTTCCCGGTAGCAGACGATCAAATGAAAATTCACGGCATTTTGACCTCAAAGGATATTGCAGGCCATGACCGTTCTACACCGATTGAAAAGGTGATGACAAAAAATCCGCTGACCGTTATTGGCAAAACATCTGTCGCTTCAGCTGCACAAATGATGGTGTGGGAAGGTATTGAGGTACTGCCAGTGGTAAATGATCATGCGAAGCTGATTGGGATGATTAGCCGTCAGGACGTGCTGAAGGCGCTGCAAATGATTCAAAAGCAGCCGCAGGTCGGTGAAAAGTTGGATGATGTCGTGTCACGAGGGTTTAAGGAGACTGAGACAGAAAAACCAAAAACAGATGCGGTGTACCAATATGAAGTCTCACCACAAATGACAAATCAGCTCGGCAATATTTCGTACGGTGTGTTTACACAAATTTTAATCGAATCAGCCAACCGCTTCTTAAAGTCTCATAAAAAAGGTGAACTAATTGTAGAAAGTCTTTCTGTCTATTTCTTAAAACCAGTTCAAATGGAATCCACGATACAGATCAAACCGAATATTTTAGAAGTTGGGCGCAAGTTTGGAAAGCTGGAAGTGGAAGTTTACCATCAGTCAAATATTGTAGGCAAAGCGATGTTGATGGTGCAGCTGATGGAGAGAGGATAAATGGCAAAAAAGGGCGGCATGAATGCGCCCTTTCAGCGTGTAAACAAACCCTCGTATTCTTTATCAGTCCTGCGTGCTGGTGCTCACGAATGACAAATTCGCTCCGTAAAAGTAGCTGTCCTTCCTAGACTGCAAAGGTTTTCTAACACGCTGAAAAGAAGAGAAAGGGCTAAAATCAAGTTCATTTTAGCCCTTTCTCTATTATGCGTGGTCTTTTTCGCCTTCCTTTAAAAAGAGCGGAAGATAGTGCTTATAGGCTTTATATCCGGCCCATGTACTGCCGATACCAACTGCAACAAAAATAAACCCAATGACAAATGCGAGTGACGAGCGGTTTAAAAATAATTGATTCACACCGAAGAGCAGGACAAAGCAGCCAAGTGCCATACTTGATTTGGCAGACCAGAATTTCTTTTCGACCGGCCGGTTCGTACGGACATTCTTTGCTTTGTAGTATAAATAAAACATGGCAGAACAAATAATAAACACAATCAAAACAAGCATGTGCCAAGCCTCCATTGTAAGTGGTTACAACCCTATTTTAAACGTAAATAGGCTTGCTTACTAGAATAAATTGTCTATTCCTCACTTTTCTGTCTGGGTAGATTATGATTTAATAATAAAAAGAGTATCGCATAAGAAGGAGTATTTATGAAAAAAGAACTGATTAGAACCATATCATTATATGACACCATCATCATTCATAGACATGTAAGACCCGATCCAGACGCCTATGGATCGCAGTGCGGCCTTACGGAAATCTTGCGTGCCACCTATCCAGAAAAAAATATTTATGCAACAGGAACCCCTGAGCCATCCCTTTCATTTTTATATGAATTAGATGACGTGCCGGATGAAGTGTACAAAGGTGCCCTTGTCATTGTCTGTGACACTGCGAATCAAGCAAGAATTGATGATCAGCGCTATTCAATGGGCGATAAGCTGATGAAAATTGATCATCATCCGAATGAAGATCCGTATGGTGATTTGCTTTGGGTTGATACAGAAGCAAGCTCTGTCAGTGAAATGATTTATGAGCTGTATTTAGAGGGGAAAGAAGAAGGATATCAGCTGAATACAAAGGCGGCAGAACTCATTTATGCCGGCATTGTAGGAGACACAGGCCGTTTCCTTTTCCCAAACACAACGAAAAAGACACTCAAATATGCGGGTGAACTCATCGAATATCCGTTTTCATCATCAGACCTTTTCAATCAATTGTATGAGACAGATTTGAATGTCGTGAAATTAAATGGCTATATTTTTCAACATATCTCTTTATCAGAGAATGGCGTAGCTTCTGTTTTTATTAAACGTGACATTTTGGAGTCGTTCCAAACAACAGCGCAGCAAGCCTCACAGCTTGTTGGGACACTTGGAAATATTGCAGGGATTAAGGCATGGGTCTTTTTTGTGGAAGAGAACGATCAGATTCGTGTGAGATTCCGCTCAAAAGGCGTCGTCATTAACACCATTGCTAAAAAATATCATGGCGGAGGTCACCCGCTTGCAGCCGGTGCGTCCATATATGATTGGGCAGTTGCAGATGAGATTTTGCGTGATTTAGAAGAAGTATGTAAATCATCATCGTGAGAGAGGGGCTTCAAGTCCCCCTCTCTTTTTTTGAGCTTTGAGAAAAGGGTTACTTGGATACAGGGATAAACCAGCAGCCGATGTCAGTTGAATCTTCATAGGCTTGGAGATTTTGATGCTTTAATTCTTTTTTAATTAAATGGGCCATCATTTCTGTCTCAGCATAAGCACACATGCCGTCTTTAATCCGGCTTGCTTTGTCTCGTGCCATTTGACGATAGCTGTAAACCTCCATTGTTCTCACCTCTTTCTTATAATCATCTCGTTCTTCTTTTAGTGTATAAAAATAACAAGTGAAAAGCGATCATTGAGTGCAGAAATTCATAAAAATTCCACATCATCTATTATTCAGCAAAGGAAATACGCACTTCAAGCGAAAGCTTTGTATAGATGGTCAGTTCGGTGACTTTGGCCCGGTATGCCTTTTCTCTAATCGTATATTCTTTATTTTCCACGGTCCGTTTTAAGAGCTCTTTTGTTTTATAGACACTTTCAATATCCTTTGTGATCACCTCTGAGATATCTTCTTTCACCTGATCTTCAAATTTCAAGGTATCTGGCTCCGGGATTTTGTACTGCTCACGGTTGACGAGGTGAACGTCTACGCTCTGAATAAGCAGACGCTGCTTATTGTCTTCATTTAATTTATGCAAATCTTCCCGATAGAGTGTGATTTGTTCTTTCAGACTGTCCATATGGTGCTGCTGGCTTCTGAGCAGTGTCACCTGCTTCTCCTGAAAGGTGCCATACGTAAAGAGAAAAATCAGCCAGCTGATAATTGCGCCGAACATCATCCCAGCAAAAAAACGCTGCCAGCCTGGACGTTTATACAGCTCAGGCACCCTCATGATGACACATGCTCCTGAGTGAGCCATGTAATCAGGAGATACCCCGTTTGCGCACCGCCCATAGCAGAGATAATGAGCAAGATCTGCTTGAAAATATCACGTGTGTTCCCTTCGAAAATCCCTCTTTCAAAACTATAGACCGCATCAAAAGTTCCACCGATTGCCGCAACAAGTGCCCAAATTTTTAAGCGGTTGGCAAGACTTGAAATAATTGATAGCGGTGGCTGACCAGATAAATATGCACCTACCCCGCCTATAATGGCACCGCCCAAAATAACCCCTAGTGCGATAAAATAACAGCTAATAAAGTTTGGAATAAAGGCTTCCTTCACATCCATTTTTCCCACCTCACTCTATTCAATATATGGCGAATGCTGGACAAGTATGAACGAGCGGAAAAGAAAGAACATTTGTTTCTCACCGCATCGCGTTTTATAATGAAAGAATGAATTTAGACGAAAGGAGTGGATTAAGCATGTCCTATGTTCATCTTCAGGTCCACAGTGGATACAGCTTGTTGAGCAGTGCAGCGAAGGTCAAGGAGCTCGTATTAAAGGCGAAAGAACTTGGCTATCAAGCGCTCGCTCTTACCGATGACCATGTGATGTATGGAACGGTTGAATTTTATAAGGAATGTAAAACACATGGCATCAAGCCGATTATCGGTTTAACAGCTTCTGTCTTCATAGATGAACAAGAGACAGAGGCTTATCCTTTGATCCTCCTTGCCAAAAACAATGAAGGCTATCAAAACTTGATCAAAATTAGCAGTGTCTTGAAATCAAAGTCAAAAACCGGCCTGAAAGAGAAATGGCTGAAAGCATATCATCATGGCCTTATTGCCATCACACCAGGCGTATCCGGCTATATTGAAACGCTGCTGCAACATGATCAGCTAGATGAAGCAAGGGATGCAGCCAGCCATTTAAAAGATCTTTTTGGTGAGGAACATGTGTATTTAGCCGTTCAGCCGTTTCAGCAGGACGAAGAGCTGTCTCATAAGCTCAGGGAACTCTCAAAAAGGGCGAACATCCCGCTTGTGGCAACAGGTGACGTCCACTATATCCATCAAGAGGACAAAACCGCATATACATGTTTAAAAGCCATTAAAGCAGGCCAGCAGTTATCAGAAATTGAGGAAGACCAAGGAGACAAGCATTTCAGATCGATCGAAGAAATGATGAAGTGGTATGGTGATGATCCAGAATTGCTGGCAAGAACGGTTGAGATTGCAAACCGCTGCGAGGTCGATTTAAATCTTGGCCAGACGAAACTGCCAACCTATCCGACGCCCGATCAATCAACAGCTGATCAATTTTTACGAAGAGTGTGCCAAGAAGGCATGAAACGAAGACAGATTGCTTCAAATGACACATATATCAAAAGGCTTGAGTATGAGCTGAGCATCATTCAAAAAATGAATTTCAGTGATTATTTCCTCATTGTGTGGGATTTTATGAAGTATGCTCATGATCATGGCATTGTCACAGGTCCTGGCCGGGGATCAGCAGCAGGCTCTTTAGTTGCGTATGTTCTGTTTATTACAGATGTCGATCCGATCCGTCACGGGCTTTTATTTGAGCGTTTTTTAAATCCTGAACGCATCAGCATGCCAGATATAGATATCGATTTTCCTGACACGAGAAGAGATGAAATCATTTCATATGTAAAAGATAAATATGGGGATATGCATGTGGCGCAAATTGTCACGTTTGGAACACTTGCCGCAAAGGCAGCTTTAAGAGATGTCGGACGTGTGATGGGAATTGATTCAAAAGCAGCAGACCGCCTTGCAAAGCTCATCCCATCAAAGCCAGGGACGACACTGAAAGAAGCGGTGACAGTCTCCTCAGAATTAAAAACACTGCTCCAGCAATCTGAAGAGCTGCAAAGAGTGTTTCAAACCGCTTTAAAGGTAGAAGGATTACCAAGACATACGTCAACACATGCAGCCGGCGTTGTCCTAAGTGAGGAGCCGCTCACACAAGTCGTGCCTATTCAAGAAGGGCATGATGGAGTGTATTTGACGCAATATGCGATGAATTATTTAGAAGATCTCGGTCTTTTAAAAATGGATTTTTTAGGTTTGAGAAACTTAACATTAATTGAATCCATTAAAAACCAGATTGAAAGACAGGAAAACGTCCACATTAACTTTAGTGACATTTCATATGAAGATCAAAAAACGTTTGATTTGTTATCAGCGGGAGATACAACGGGGATTTTCCAGCTGGAGTCACAAGGTATGCGTCAGGTGCTGAGACGACTGAAACCTTCTAGTCTAGAAGATATCGTGGCTGTCAATGCCTTATACCGCCCGGGACCGATGGAGAATATCCCGCTCTTTATCGACCGAAAGCATGGCAGAGTGAAAGTCTCCTACCCGCATCCAGATTTGTATGACATCTTAAAGGATACATATGGGGTCATCGTCTATCAGGAGCAAATCATGCTGATTGCAGCAAAGATGGCAGGCTTTAAGCTGGGCGAGGCCGATCTACTAAGAAGAGCCGTTTCAAAGAAGGATAAAAAGGTGCTTGATGAAGAGCGAAGCCATTTTGTTGAAGGATGCCTAAAAAAGGAGTATCCTGTTAACATTGCAAATGACGTTTATGACCTAATCGTCAAATTTGCAAACTATGGTTTTAATAGAAGCCATGCTGTTGCATATAGCATGATCGGCTTTCAGCTTGCTTATTTAAAAGCGCATTATCCGTTATATTTTATGTGCGGTCTTTTAACGAGTGTGATTGGAAATGAAGACAAAGTGGCTCAATATTTCTATGAGGCAAAGGAAAAAGGGATATCGGTGTTGAAGCCTTCTATTAATAAGAGCGAATTTCCATTCACGGTTGAAAAAGGGGAGATCCGCTACAGCTTAAGAGCGATTAAAAATGTCGGAGTGTCAGCTGTAAAGGATATATACAGAGCAAGACAGGAAAGGCCATTTGAAGATTTATTTGATTTTTGCGCAAGGGTATCAACAAAGAGTGTCAACCGAAAAACGATTGAAGCCCTCATTTTCTCAGGGGCAATGGATGAGCTTCATCCAAATCGTGCTTCGTTATTAGCATCGATAGATATTGCGTTAGACCATGTGTCATTTTTAACACCTGAGGATCAACTGGACTTTCTTGGGGATACAACGTTCTCCATTAAGCCAAAATATGCGGAGATAGACGAACTGCCGCTTGTTGATCTCCTGCAATTTGAAAAAGAGGCACTCGGGTTATATTTATCAAATCACCCTGTACAAGCGTATCGAGATCGCTTAAGAGAGAATGGTGCAGTGGAAATCATCAGACTTTCTTCCTATATAAAGCGGAAGATCTCAATGGGTGGTCTTTTGACAAAGGTGAAATCGATTCGGACAAAAAACGGACAATCGATGGCATTTGTCACATTCGGGGATGAAACGGGAGAAATGGAAGGTGTCGTCTTTCCAGAGCAATTTAGAAAGCTGTCCCCCTTACTTGAGGAGGGCGCAATGCTTTATGTTGAAGGCAGAATAGATGTCAGAAATGAGAGCAGTCAAATCATCGTACAAGAAGCTGTTCTACTGGAAGAGATGGGCTCTAAAAGAAAAGAATCTGTCTACATTCGAGTCAAAGAAGAGAACCATACGCAGGAGCTGCTAGAACAAGTGAAGCGAGTAATCTCCATGCACAGGGGAGAAGCAGATGTCTATTTGTATTATGAAAAGCAAAAAAAGACGATGAGACTTCCAGATGCATACAAAGTTCATGCAGATCATGCGGTCATTTTCCAGTTAAAAGAGCTGCTAGGTGAACAAAACGTTGTGATTAAATGATGACAAATCGTCTGAATATGTTTTACAATTTCACCTATTGTGTTATCATTTTAAAGATTCTGTGTATTTAAACTGCCAAGTATGTGCTTATCAACTTAGCAATTCATTAAATCATTTTCCACTTGAAGGAGTGTTCATCACATGTCATTAAGAGAAGAAGCATTACATATGCACAAAGAGAATCAAGGCAAACTCGAATCAAAATCAAAGGTACAAGTGAAAAATGCGAAAGACTTGAGCTTGGCTTACTCACCAGGTGTGGCAGAGCCATGTAAAGATATTTATGACGACACAAGCAAAGTGTATGATTATACAATGAAAGGCAATATGGTCGCTGTTGTCACAGACGGAAGTGCTGTGTTAGGGCTTGGAAACATTGGGGCAGAAGCATCTCTTCCAGTAATGGAAGGAAAAGCTGTCTTATTCAAAAGCTTTGCAGGTGTTGATGCATTCCCAATCGCACTTGCAACAAACGATGTAGACAAAATCGTTGAAACAGTGAAGCTTCTTGAGCCGACGTTTGGCGGCGTGAACCTTGAAGATATTGCAGCACCAAACTGCTTTATCATTGAAGAGCGTTTGAAAAAAGAGACAAACATTCCTGTTTTCCACGATGATCAGCACGGGACAGCGATTGTAACAGTGGCAGGACTTGTGAATGCACTGAAGCTGTCTGGAAAATCAATGTCTTCAATTAAAGTGGTTGCAAACGGCGCTGGAGCAGCAGGAATTGCGATTATCAAACTTCTTTATCATTTCGGTGTACGTGATATCATCATGTGTGATACAAAAGGCGCTATTTATGAAGGCCGTCCGAATGGTATGAATGCAGTGAAAAATGAAGTAGCTAAATTCACGAACCAAGATCGTAAAGAAGGTTCTTTAGAAGAAGTGATTGAAGGCGCAGATGTCTTTATCGGCGTTTCAGTAGCAGGTGCTTTAACTAAAGAAATGGTTGGAAAAATGGCAAAAGATCCTGTCATCTTCGCAATGGCGAATCCAAACCCAGAGATCATGCCAGAAGATGCACATGCAGCAGGTGCAAGTGTTGTAGGAACTGGCCGTTCTGACTTCCCGAACCAAGTGAACAACGTCCTTGCATTCCCTGGTATTTTCCGTGGAGCGCTTGATGTACGTGCGACACACATTAACGAAGAAATGAAAATTGCAGCTGTTGAAGCGATTGCTTCCCTTGTATCAGATGAAGAATTGTCAGCGGAATACGTTATCCCTGCACCATTTGATGCACGAGTAGCGCCAGCGGTAGCCAAAGCAGTGGCAAAAGCAGCAATGGAAACGGGCGTTTCAAGAATCAAAGTAGACCCAGAAGCTGTTGCAGAAAAAACAAGAAAATTAACGATTATCGGCGAGTAATCGAATTGGAAAAGTGTGCACGTTCTTTCTGAATTTGGAGGAAAAACGTGCACCATTTCCTCTCTTACACGAAATTTTTTTCATCCTAAATGAGATTTTTTTGTAGACGTTCACAATTCACATATACCAACTACTCAGCGCCCCAAACCTATACTCATTTCTCATCAATTCCCCACTGAAAAAATTGAATGAAGGATGACAGCGTTTGACAAAAAAAGTACAATAGTTTCGGTACAGTTATGACATGTCCTATAATAGTGGATGTGCGTGTAAAGAAAAAACCCTTCAAAAAGGGAGGTAGTCATTTGTCAATCAAGAATATTTTCAGTAAAAAGAAAAAATATGCATCTGTACCCTCTGAACAGGCAAGTCAAGATGTGCCTGAAGGCATCATGACCAAATGTCCGCAATGTAAAAAAATAATGCTCACCAAAGAACTAGATAAAAATTTACGTGTTTGCATGAATTGCGGCAGACATTTGCAAATGAATGCAAAACAACGTATTGAAAGCCTTGTAGACGAAGGCACATTTGAAGAATTTAACGGTCACCTCATTTCTGAGAACCCGCTCGGTTTTCCAGGCTACGAAGAAAAGCTTCAGAAAGACAGAGAAAAAACATCTTTGAATGAAGCCATCGTAACAGGAAAAGGTGAAATTAAAGGTCAAAGTGCTGTCATTGCTGTCATGGATGCCACGTTCCGTATGGGCAGCATGGGCTCAGTCGTTGGTGAAAAGATTACATTAGCTATTGAGAAAGCAAAAGCGGACAAGGTGCCATTTATCATCTTCACTGCATCTGGAGGAGCAAGAATGCAAGAGGGGATTCTTAGTCTGATGCAGATGGCAAAAACAAGTTCAGCATTAAAGCTGTTCAGCGAGGATCAAGGTCTGATTATCTCTGTGATGACCAATCCGACAACTGGCGGTGTATCAGCTAGTTTCGCGTCTCTCGGTGATTACAACTTTGCAGAGCCTGGTGCATTAATTGGTTTTGCTGGTCGCAGAATCATTGAACAAACCATTCGTGAAGACCTACCAGAGGACTTCCAAACGGCTGAATTTTTAATGAAGCATGGTCAGCTAGATGCTGTGATTCACCGTGCAGAAATGAAAGAAACATTAGGCCAAATCTTAGCATTACACAGCACAGGAGGTGAACGAGAGTGGCTGGAGAACTAGAATTTGAAAAACCTGTCATTGAACTTCGAGCGAAAATTGATGAATTGAAAAAGTTCACACAAAACTCAGAGATGGATTTAAGTGCGGAAATTGAGCGCCTTGAAACGCGTCTGAGTAAGCTTGAAGCAGACATTTATACAAATTTAAAGCCGTGGGACAGAGTACAAATTGCTCGTCATGCGATGCGCCCAACAACTCTCGATTACATTCAAGAGCTGTTTGATAACTTTTTCGAATGTCACGGTGACCGTTTTTATGGCGACGATGAAGCCATCGTTGGAGGAATTGCCACGTTTAAAGGACTTCCTGTCACAGTCATTGGTCATCAGCGCGGAAAAGACACAAAAGAAAACTTGCGCCGTAATTTCGGGATGCCGCATCCAGAAGGTTACCGTAAAGCATTGCGCTTGATGAAACAAGCAGATAAATTTAATCGTCCAATCATTTGCTTTATTGATACAAAAGGAGCTTATCCTGGTAAAGCAGCTGAAGAACGCGGGCAAAGTGAAGCAATTGCGAAAAACCTTTTCGAAATGGCAGGACTTCGTGTACCGGTTGTCTGTATTGTCATTGGAGAAGGCGGAAGTGGTGGAGCACTAGGCTTAGGCGTAGGAAACCACCTATTTATGCTAGAGAACTCAACATATTCAGTGATTTCACCTGAAGGTGCAGCAGCATTGCTCTGGAAGGACTCATCACTTGCGAAAAAAGCTGCAGAATCAATGAAAATTACCGCTCCAGACCTAAAAGAATTAGATATTATAGATGATGTTATTAAAGAAGTGCAAGGTGGAGCACACCGAGACGTGAAACAACAAGCAGCCTACATTGAAAAAACATTAAAACAGTCACTTACATCTTTGCTCAAACAATCGCCTGAAGAATTAGTCGAACAAAGATATCAAAAATACAAAGCAATCGGCAAAGTATCGATTGAAAATCAATATATTGGGGTAAACTAAATAAACGTACAGCCTTTTGGCTGGCGTTTATTTTTTTCGTCTTTTTTCATCAAAACGATCTGATGTAAGCGCTATTTGAAAATAATTTTCTTTTGTTTTCATAAAATTTGAAACGTCTGAAAACGTTGATTTGACAAGGTTTAGAGCACTTGAATCAACTGTTTTTTGAACAAAGTGCTTTCATGACTTTCTTAACTTTTGTTTAAAAACATTTTATTTAATTGTATAATAAGTACGGTTTTAGAAATTCGTATTGAAAACATCCGGTTTTGCTCATGATTGTTTTCAAGCAGTGGAAATGGTATGTTTAATTCATATATGGTCTCTGAGGTGAAAAAGATGAAGCGTATAGGAGTTTTAACGAGCGGTGGGGATTCCCCAGGAATGAATGCAGCTGTGCGCGCAGTTGTAAGGAAAGCAATTTACCATAATGTAGAAGTTTACGGTATTTATAATGGATATTCAGGTCTAATTAACGGTAAAATTGAGAAACTCGAAATAGGTTCAGTAGGCGATATCATTCATCGTGGAGGAACAAAACTTTACACGGCAAGATGTCCTGAATTCAAGACAGTTGAAGGTCGTGAAAAAGGGATTGAGAACTTAAAAAAATTCGGTATTGAAGGACTTGTTGTCATCGGTGGAGATGGCTCATTCATGGGAGCGAAGAAATTAACAGAGCTCGGTTTTCCATGTGTAGGTGTCCCTGGCACGATTGACAATGACATTCCTGGTACTGATTTCACTATTGGCTTTGATACAGCACTAAATACAGTCATTGACGCCATTGATAAAATTCGTGATACAGCCACATCTCATGAACGTACATACGTAGTGGAAGTAATGGGAAGACATGCTGGTGATATTGCTCTTTGGTCAGGTCTTGCAGGCGGAGCCGAATCAATTTTGATTCCTGAAGCAGACTATGACATGGATGAAATTATTGCGAGATTAAGAAGAGGACATGAGCGCGGCAAGAAGCACAGTATCATCATCGTCGCAGAAGGCGTAGGCAGCGGTGTCGAATTTGGTAAGAGAATTGAAGAGGAGACAAGCCTTGAAACGCGTGTATCTGTCTTAGGACATATTCAACGTGGAGGTTCTCCAAGTGCGTTTGACCGAGTGCTCGCAAGTCGCCTAGGAGCGTATGCAGTAGAACTTCTTCTTGAAGGAAGAGGCGGACGTTGTGTAGGTATTCAAAGCAACGAACTCGTTCATCACGATATTTTAGACATCTTAGATAAAAAGCATACAGTCGATCAAAATATGTACCGACTTTCACAAGAGCTCTCTATATAAAACGAGAAGACCTTAGGAGGAACAGTAATGAGAAAGACAAAAATCGTTTGTACAATCGGTCCAGCAAGTGAAAGCATTGAAAAGCTGACTGAATTGATTGAAGCAGGAATGAATGTAGCCAGACTAAACTTCTCTCATGGAGATTTTGAAGAGCATGGTGCACGTATTGAAAACATTCGCAAAGCAGGTAAAACTTTAGGCAAGGACATTGCGATCCTTCTTGATACAAAAGGTCCAGAGATCCGTACACGCACAGTTGAAAACGGCTCAATTGAGTTAGTTGCTGGTGCTGATCTTATCGTGAGTATGGAAGACATTGTGGGAAACACTGAAAAAATCAGTGTGACGTACGAAGATTTAATTCATGATGTAGAAGTGGGCTCAACCATCTTATTAGATGATGGTCTGATTGGTCTAGAAGTAAAAGAATTAAATAAGGACCGAAAAGAAATCGTCACAAAAGTGATGAATACAGGTACACTGAAAAACAAAAAAGGTGTCAACGTACCAGGTGTGAGTGTGAGCTTGCCGGGTATTACAGAAAAGGATGCCAATGATATTCTGTTTGGAATTGAACAAGGTGTCGATTTCATCGCAGCTTCTTTTGTGAGACGAGCTTCTGATGTTCTTGAAATTCGTGAGCTACTTGAAAAGAACAACGCAGCTGACATTCAAATCATTCCGAAGATTGAAAACCAAGAGGGCGTGGATAACATCGATGAAATCCTTGAGGTATCAGATGGACTAATGGTCGCGCGTGGAGATCTTGGTGTAGAGATTCCGGCAGAAGAAGTACCACTTGTTCAAAAAATGCTGATCAAAAAATGCAACCGTTTAGGCAAGCCTGTCATCACAGCAACTCAAATGCTGGATAGCATGCAGCGTAACCCGCGTCCAACACGTGCGGAAGCAAGTGACGTGGCAAATGCTATTTTTGACGGTACAGATGCGATCATGCTATCTGGTGAAACAGCAGCAGGAACATATCCAGTTGAAGCTGTGCAAACGATGCACAACATTGCCTCACGTTCGGAGGAAGCACTTAACTATAAAGCAATCCTTTCTCGCAGAAGCGAAGAAGTAGAGGTCAGTATTACAGATGCAATCGGTCAGTCTGTTGCGCACACTGCTATGAAGCTTGATGTGGCAGCGATTGTGACACCTACTGAGAGTGGTCATACAGCAAGAATGATTTCAAAATATAGACCTAAAGCACCAATCGTTGCAGTCACAGCAAACGAATCAGTAGCAAGAAAGCTATCTCTCGTATTCGGTGTATTTGCGAAGAGTGGATCAAATACGTCATCTACTGATGAAATGCTAGAGAATGCAGTAGAAAAATCTATTGAATCTGGCTATGTAAGACATGGCGACTTGATTGTCATTACAGCTGGTGTGCCGGTTGGGGAAGCTGGTACAACGAACTTAATGAAAGTGTATGTTGTCGGTGACATCATTGCGAAGGGTCAAGGAATTGGCCGTAAATCTGCATTTGGACCGGTTGTTATTGCACAAAGCGGAAAAGAAGCTGAGGAAAAAATGTACGATGGTGCGATACTTGTCGCAAACTGCACAGATCGTGATATGATGGGTGCTTTAGAAAAAGCGTCTGCCCTTATCACGGAAGAAGGCGGTTTAACAAGCCATGCAGCAGTCGTTGGGCTTAGTCTTGGAATTCCAGTCATTGTCGGTCTTGACAGTGCCACAACACTTCTAAAAGAAGGCGAAGAGATTACAGTAGATCCAGCACGCGGAGCGATCTACAAAGGCCGTGCAAGCGTCCTTTAAATCACACACGAGGGGAGTTATCTGACTCCTCTCTTTTTTTATGTTACACTAAAAAAAGTAAACAGCTTTCGATGAAAGAGACCCCATGAGGTGATATGGCTTGAAAAAATATTTTCTACTATTATTGATTCTGTTCCCGGCAGTGGAAATTAGTTTATTTCTAATCTCAAGTAACATCATTGGTATTTTACCAACGATGCTATTCATTGTGCTAACTAGCGCATTAGGTGCTTACTTTGCAAGAAAACAAGGAATAGAAGCATTTCAGAAAGTGCAGCGAGATTTACAGTATGGCAAAATGCCAGGGGCCACCATTGTCGATGGCTTCTGCATTCTGATCGGTGGTTTGCTGCTGCTCATACCTGGATTCCTTTCTGATCTGATTGGGGCTGTGCTGCTCATTCCCATGACAAGAAAACGGATCAAACCGCTCTTTGAGCGCTGGCTTAGAAACATGTCCAATCGCAAACGCTATACGATTATACGATAAAGAGACCTTCGCATCAGGTCTCTTTTACTTTTGCGCACCATACCGAATGTACTGATAAAGGTCTCTGAAAACCCCTGCATTACGAAACGCCTGCCAAACGACAAGAGAAGCGGGACCGAGTGCAAGTCCAAGAAAACCAAAGCATTTTAACCCGACAAACAGTGCCACAAGTGTTGCTAAAGGATTAAGACCGATTGATTTACTTAAGACTTTTGGCTCTGATATTTGTCTTTGAATGAGCACCACAATATACAAAATGCCCAGTCCAATGGCGAGTGAAAGATTTCCTGTCATCGCGGAGTAAATGATCCACGGAAGAAAAACCGTGCCACTCCCGATGTAAGGAAGTAAATCAACTAGACCAATACATAGAGCGATCACAATCGCATGCTCGACCTTTAAGATGAAAAGTCCAATCAGCACGATCCCAATGGTCATGGCAACAAGGAGAAGCTGGGCTTTCATAAAGCCAGAAATGGCTTTTTTGATTTCAGATAAAATGGCACGTGTATGAAGCATCCATTTGGCGGGAAAGATACGAGAACCATATTTTTTTAACGTAAACCAATCTTTTGTGATAAAAAAAGTCGCTAGTGCGGAAAATAAAAGCGTCGCTGCTGCATCAGGCAAAAGACCTAAAAAAGCTGGAATGAGTTCAAGAGTTTTTGAAAGGAAAGTCCCGATTTTTGCCGCTGCTTCGTCACCAAGTGCTTGGATTTGTCCTAAAATCGATTCCTTTTGACCTGCTTGAAGTGTATTAAATTGAGCAGTCAAATCATGATATAAAGGCAAAATCTGATCTGTGAAAAAACGTTCCACGATCCCAATCAGTTGATCAAGATGACCTGGCAGTACCTTTGCTAAATAAGCACTTCCTGAAATGATTTCCGCTACTAAAAGTGTCATGAATCCAGCTGCTGCCACTAAAAAGAGTAATAGCACAATGATGACAACAAAACCTCTTGGCATCCCGGTCATGTTTTCAATTTTGCATACGGCTGGATGAATCAAACACGACACGGCAAATGCAATCCAAAATGGATATAAAAACGGAAAAGACTGATATAAAAAAACAACCGCACAAACGGCGATGCTGAAAATCATCAAACTTCGCAAAAAAATGCCCACATAAGTGTGATTCACACAATCCCCTCCAAAAAACAAGCATGTCCGATACTTCATTTTATTCAAAAAGATTAGTAATATGAAAAGGTCACAATAAAAAGAAAGAAAGGAGCGGCGTATGTTTACTCAAGCAAATTTGTTTTTGGTTCTTTTACTCGTTATTGCACTTATTGCAAAAAACAATTCGTTAATTTTAGCGGTCTCTGTGCTGATTGCCATTAAGCTGATTGGCCTGGATCAAAAAATATTCCCGGTTCTGCAATCAAAAGGTATCAATTGGGGTGTGACGGTCATCACGATCGCTGTGCTTGTACCGATCGCAACAGGGGACATTGGATTTAAACAGCTTGGAGAAGCGATGAAATCTTCCTATGCTTGGATAGCTCTTGGAGCGGGTATATTAGTAGCATTAATTGCAAAAAACGGCATTGTGCTACTCGAAAACGATCCGCATATCACAGCAGCACTTGTATTCGGTACGATTTTGGCAGTCAGCTTATTCAAAGGTGTGGCTGTTGGCCCGCTGATTGGTGCTGGAATTGCCTATTTAGCGATGCAAGCAGTGAAATTTTTCAGCGGTTAAAAAGAGAGTGGCTCATGCCACTTTCTTTTGATTTTTTTCTGGCGTGAGCTTTTGCAAAAAAACATAATTAAATATATTAAAAGAAGCAAAATCCCTTTATTCCATGCCCGAACCGGAAGGCTGGAAAAAAAAATATCAAAAAAAATTATAGTTAAACATTTAACAAATGTCTGATTATTGTTTATAATGGGAATAGGCTTAATTTTGAACTCATTGATCAAATACGAGATATGAGGCTAAAAGCGCTCTAACCGTATAGGTAAATGTAAGCATTTTCTTTTCTAAACCTGCCAGCCTATTTTGGTTGGATAGCGCTTTCAAAAAGCGAGAATTTTGCAACGAAGGGGAATCTTTTTAAAAAGGGGAGATTGAACATGACAGCAACAAGAGGTCTTGAAGGTATCGTGGCAACAACTTCATCCGTAAGCTCAATTATTGATGATACTCTTACTTATGTAGGGTACAATATCGATGATTTAACTGAAAAAGCGACTTTCGAAGAAATTGTCTACCTGTTATGGCACTTAAAGCTGCCGAATGAGCAGGAGCTAAGCGAGTTAAAGCAGCAGCTCAATGAAAATGCTCATATTCCGCAAGAGATCATTGAGCACTTTAAATCTTATTCGCTGGATGGGGTTCATCCAATGTCTGCGATTCGTACAGCGGTATCCTTATTAGGTTTACTTGATGACGAATCAGAGATTATGGACAAAGAAGCGAATTACAGAAAAGCCATTCGCTTACAAGCGAAAATTTCTGGACTTGTCGCTGCATTCTCACGTATTCGAAAGGGACTTGAGCCTGTACAGCCAAAAGAAGAATACAGCTATGCTGCAAACTTCTTATATATGCTAAACGGCGAAGAGCCTTCACCAGTAGAAATTGAAGCGATTGATAAAGCGCTCATTCTACATGCGGATCACGAATTAAACGCATCGACATTTACAGCACGTGTATGTGTTGCTACACTATCAGATATCTACTCTGGTGTAACAGCGGCTATCGGCGCATTGAAAGGACCACTTCATGGCGGCGCGAATGAAGGCGTAATGAAGATGCTCTCAGAAATTGGCGAAGTTGAAAACGTAGATTCCTATATTCATGGTAAGCTAGAGAAGAAAGAGAAAATTATGGGCTTTGGCCACCGCGTTTACCGCCAGGGTGACCCGCGTGCAAAACATTTAAAAGAAATGAGCCAGCGCTTAACAAATCTCACGGGCGAGCCAAAATGGTATGAAATGTCTGTGCGCGCAGAGGAAATCGTGACATCAGAGAAAAATCTTCCACCAAATGTTGATTTTTATTCTGCTTCTGTCTATCACAGTCTTGGGATTGATCATGACTTGTTTACACCAATTTTCGTGATCAGCCGATTCTCTGGATGGATTGCTCACATTTTAGAGCAATATGACAACAACCGTCTGATCCGTCCAAGAGCTGACTATATTGGACCTGATCTTCAAACGTTTGTTCCGATCAGTGAAAGAGACTAATGTTTATAGAATAGCGGAGGCTGATCCATCTAAACCAATCAGCCTCCATATCAACAAAAAACGAATCACGTGAAAAACTTCTTGGCTTGCAGACATCAAGCTTGGAAGTTTCAAATATTCACTACATAACCTGGGAGGTAATATCATTGTCACAAGGCGAAAAAATTACAGTTACTGGCGGCGTATTGAATGTACCAAATAATCCAATTATCCCGTTTATCGAAGGGGACGGAATCGGTCCTGACATTTGGAAAGCAGCATCAAGAGTTCTTGAAGCAGCTGTAGAAAAAGCATATAAAGGTGAAAAGCAAATCACTTGGAAAGAAGTATATGCAGGTGAAAAAGCTTACAATAAAACTGGCGAGTGGCTTCCAGAGCAAACACTTGAAGACATTCGTGAATATTTAATCGCGATCAAAGGACCACTGACAACACCAATTGGCGGAGGAATCCGTTCATTGAACGTGGCACTAAGACAAGAGCTTGATTTATTCACATGCTTACGCCCAGTTCGCTGGTTCAAAGGTGTACCATCTCCTGTGAAACGTCCAGAAGACACAGACATGGTCATCTTCCGTGAAAACACTGAAGATATCTATGCAGGAATCGAGTATGCAAAAGGATCAGACGAAGTGAAGAAGTTAATCGACTTCTTGAAAAACGAATTAGGTGTGAATAAAATCCGTTTCCCAGAAACATCAGGTATCGGAATCAAACCAGTTTCTGAAGAAGGAACATCTCGTCTTGTCAGAGCAGCGATCCAATATGCGATTGACCAAGGCCGTAAATCTGTGACGCTTGTTCACAAAGGAAACATCATGAAATTTACAGAAGGAGCCTTCAAAAACTGGGGCTACGAAGTGGCTGAAAAAGAGTTTGGCGACAAAGTCTTTACATGGGCACAATATGATCGTATTGTAGAACAAGATGGAAAAGATGCGGCAAACAAAGCGCAAAGTGAAGCAGAAGCTGCTGGCAAAATCATTGTCAAAGACAGCATTGCAGATATTTTCCTTCAACAAATTTTAACTCGTCCAGCTGAGTTCGATGTTGTCGCAACAATGAACTTAAACGGAGACTACATCTCTGATGCACTTGCAGCACAAGTTGGTGGAATTGGTATCGCACCTGGTGCAAATATCAACTACGAAACAGGACACGCTATTTTTGAAGCGACTCACGGAACAGCACCGAAATATGCTGGTCTTGATAAAGTGAATCCATCTTCTGTTCTTCTATCAGGCGTGCTTTTACTTGAGCACCTTGGATGGCAAGAAGCTGCTGATCTAGTGATTCAATCTGTTGAAAAAACAATTGCATCTAAAGTCGTCACGTACGATTTTGCTAGATTAATGGATGGTGCAACAGAAGTGAAATGTTCTGAGTTTGCTGACGAGCTCATCAAAAACTTGTCTTGATTCTTAAACTTTAAAGTTAAAGGGGAAAAAGGAAATGGCAAACAAGCGTAAAAAAGTATCTGTCATCGGAGCAGGCTTTACTGGAGCAACTACAGCATTTCTAACAGCTCAAAAAGAATTAGCGGATGTCGTATTAGTGGATATCCCTCAGCTTGAGAACCCGACAAAAGGGAAAGCACTTGACATGCTGGAAGCAAGCCCTGTTCAAGGCTTCGATGCGAATATTACAGGAACTTCTAACTACGAAGATACAGCCGGTTCTGATGTCGTGGTCATTACGGCAGGAATTGCAAGAAAGCCGGGAATGAGCCGTGACGACCTCGTGTCAACAAATGAAAAAATCATGCGCAGTGTGACACGTGAAATCGTTAAATATTCTCCAGAAGCGATCATTGTTGTGTTAACAAACCCTGTTGATGCAATGACATATGCAGTTTATAAAGAATCAGGATTACCAAAAGAAAAAGTCATCGGACAATCAGGAATTCTTGATACAGCACGTTTCCGTACGTTCGTTGCTCAAGAATTAAACCTATCTGTGAAAGATGTGACGGGCTTTGTTCTTGGCGGACATGGGGACGACATGGTTCCTCTTGTACGTTACTCTTATGCAGGCGGTATCCCGCTGGAAACATTAATTCCTAAAGATCGAATTGATGCAATTGTTGAAAGAACAAGAAAAGGCGGCGGTGAAATCGTCAACCTATTAGGTAACGGTAGTGCGTATTATGCACCTGCTGCTTCACTCGTTGAAATGGTTGAGGCGATCTTAAAAGATCAACGCCGCGTCATGCCGACGATTGCATACCTTGAAGGTGAATATGGCTACGAAGGCATTTACCTTGGAGTTCCAACAATCGTAGGTGGAAACGGCCTTGAGCAGATCATCGAGCTTGAGCTGACAGAAGAAGAAAGAAGTCAGCTTGACCGTTCTGTTGAATCTGTAAAGAACGTCATGAAAGTATTGTCTTAATAAGAATAAAAAAGAAGGCTTCTCGTATGAGGAGTCTTCTTTTTGTTTACAAAGCCAATCTTGTCGAAATTTTAAATTGTTCTCTTGTTAAGCTTTCGTTAAAATGAAAGAGAAAGCATGACTTCTCGCTTTTCACATAAGATACAAAAAACCGGATGCAGGGGAAATCACTAATTGGAGGCACAACATGAATAAAAAAATATTAGTTGTGGATGATGAAGAATCAATTGTAACACTTCTAAGCTATAACCTTGAAAGGGCGGGCTACGATGTCGTCACAGCAAGAGACGGAGAAGAAGCGCTTGAAAAAGCAGCAAGTGAACAGCCTGATCTGATCGTGCTTGATTTAATGCTTCCGAAAATGGACGGCATTGAAGTGTGCAAACAACTGAGAATTCAAAAAATGATGTTCCCTATTTTAATGCTGACAGCAAAGGACGATGAATTTGATAAGGTGCTCGGTCTTGAACTTGGAGCCGATGATTACATGACAAAACCTTTCAGTCCTAGAGAAGTGGGTGCTCGGGTAAAAGCCATTTTGAGAAGAGCACAGCAATCTCAGCCGGCTCCCGTGCAAGAAGAGAAGGAAGAGATCATTGCAGACCAAATCAAAATTGGAGACCTGCGCATTTTACCTGAACATTACGAAGTCTATTTCCAAGAAGAACGTCTAGAGCTCACGCCAAAGGAATTTGAACTGCTTCTTTATTTGGCTAAGCATAAAGGCCGTGTCCTTACGCGTGATCTATTGTTAAGTGCGGTTTGGAATTATGACTTTGCAGGTGATACTCGTATTGTGGATGTGCATATCAGCCACTTGCGGGACAAAATTGAAAAGAACACGAAAAAACCAACATATATTAAAACCATTCGAGGCTTAGGCTACAAATTGGAGGAGCCAAAGCCAAATGAGTAAAGTGAGAACCCGCCTTTTTTCTGGGCTCATTTTTCTCCTGTTTATTGTGTTTGTTGCGCTTGGTCTTTTCTTGGATCATATGTTTCATATTTTCTATGAAACAAAATTAACCGAACGAATGGAAAAGGAATCGAGTTTTCTCCTTTCTTCTATGAATGTTGAAGATTTGAATGCGGAGCAAAACAAGAAGATTCTCAATCAAGCAAAGCAGCATCTCGATATGAATGCGTCGATTGTGGACGTGAAGGGGAATATCATACATACAACGGGTCAAGCAGAACAAAGGGCTGTCATTTTAAACACACTGAAAAGTGAGCAGCTCCAAACAAAAGGAACGTTCATTGAGGATGAGAAGGATGCGCTGTTTCATTATGCAGTCCCAATGATGAAACAAAACGAACCGGCGGGATATTTATTTCTTCATGCTTCATTCCAGCCTTTGAATGAGATTGATGGTCAGCTCTGGCTTGCATTAGCCTTTTGTCTTGGTTCGGCTATCATTATCATCGTCTTTTTTGGCTATCGCATGTCGATGAAGTATGTAAAGCCGATTGATTATGCCACAAAGGTGGCCAAACAGCTTGAACGAGGGAACTATGATACAAATAACTATGAAGAGCTGATCATTGAAACAAGTGAACTCAATACATCAATGAAGCGTCTGGCAGAAAGTCTTCAAGACATGACAAGCGCTGGCGAAATGCAGCGAGATCGTCTGCAAACAGTCATTGAAAACATTGGAGCGGGGATCATTTTGATTGATAAAATGGGCTATATCCACTTAGTCAATCGAACATTCCGCAAGCAATTCAAAGTGCAAAAACATATTTACATGCACAAGCTGTATCATGAAGCCTTTACCCATGAAGAGATTATTGAGTTAATAGACGAAATTTTCATGACAGAAACCAAGGTCCGAAAGTTTTTACGTCTCGCTGTTGACATCGAGCGCCGTTATTTCCAAGTCGATGGTGTCCCGATCTTAAGTACAGACGATGAATGGAAAGGAATTGTTCTTGTCTTTCATGATGTGACAGAAACAAAGCAGCTAGAACAGATGCGAAAAGACTTTGTCGCTAACGTGTCACATGAATTAAAGACACCGATCACGTCAATTAAAGGCTTTTCTGAAACACTTCTGGATGGTGCCATTGACGACAAAGAAGCGCTGACACAATTTTTGTCCATCATCCTAAAAGAGAGTATTCGTTTAGAAACGCTCATCCAAGACTTACTTGATCTCTCGAAAATTGAACAGCAGCATTTTAAGCTGAATATTCAAGAAGCCAATGCGACAGAAATCATTCAAGAGATTGAAGTGCTGCTAAAACAAAAGGCTGCTGAAAAAGGCATTGACCTACAAGTGCGTGTCCCGAAAGAGCCGGTCTATGTCATGGCAGATCCGCTGAGATTAAAACAAATTTTCCTCAACCTGATCAATAATGCCCTCACCTATACACCAGAGGGGGGAAGTGTCACGATCACAGCAAGACAGAGGAAAGACAGCTATGAATTTGATGTAGCAGATACAGGGATCGGTATGAAAAAGAGTGAGATTCCAAGAATATTCGAGAGGTTTTATCGAATTGATAAAGATAGAAGTAGAAACTCAGGCGGTACAGGGCTTGGTCTTGCCATTGTCAAACACCTTGTCGAAGCACATGAAGGAACGATTTCTGTTCATAGCAAACAAGGCAAAGGGACGACGTTTACCGTGAGTTTAAAGTCAAAATAGAGAAGAATGGAAAGTGGCGTTAAAATTTACATGATCTTTACAATGAATTCATGTTTTGTTAATCAATCATTGGTAGGATGAATAGGAACCCCTTCATCCAAGGAGCCAATTTTGGAAGGACGAAAACACTTGTTGTTTTCGTCCCTTTTTTATGCAGGCTCGTCTATTTTCTTTTCAAAATAAACTTTGATAAAATGAACATACAATGTGCGAAAGAGACGGCTGAGCCGGCTCAGTCGATGGAGGATTAAAAGATGACAGATCAAAAGAAATTAGTACTTGTGGATGGAAACAGTCTCGCTTATCGAGCCTTTTTTGCTTTGCCGCTATTATCCAATGATAAAGGCGTACATACAAATGCCATTTATGGCTTTGCGATGATCTTAATGAAGATGCTGGAAGACGAGAAGCCGACTCATATGCTCGTAGCATTTGATGCGGGTAAAACCACCTTCCGTCACGAGACCTTTAAGGAATATAAAGGCGGAAGACAAAAAACTCCGCCAGAACTATCAGAACAAATGCCGTTCATCCGTGAGCTATTAGATGCTTATCAAGTGAAAAGGTACGAGCTTCCGCAATACGAGGCGGATGACATTATCGGCACACTGGCTGTAGAGGCAGAAAAGGACGGCTTTGAGGTCAAAATCTTCTCAGGAGATAAAGACTTAACGCAGCTTTCAACAGACCATACAACAGTAGCCATTACGAAAAAAGGCATCACAGAAGTAGAATATTACACACCGGCCCATATTGAAGAGAAATACGGCCTCAGACCAGATCAAATCATCGACATGAAAGGGCTGATGGGAGACTCATCAGACAATATCCCTGGCGTGCCTGGTGTCGGTGAAAAAACAGCGATCAAATTACTAAAGCAGTTTGAAACGGTTGAAAATCTGCTTGATCATATTGACGAAGTCAGCGGGAAAAAGCTAAAAGAAAAGCTTGAAGAATATAAAGAACAAGCGGTGATGAGTAAAAAGCTGGCGACGATTCTCGTAGAAGCACCAATAGATGTGTCAAGCAAAGAGCTCGCCTATGAAGGTCCTCACATGGAGCAGGTCATCTCGCTTTATAAAGAACTGGGCTTTCAAACGCTGCTAGAGCGTTTAGGAGAAGCGCCAGAATCAGATGAACCAGTAGAAATAGACGAACTAGACGTGAAGAAAATGACAGATGTCACGGAGGACATGCTGACAGATCACGCTGCACTTGTGGTAGAACAGCTAGGAGACAATTATCACGAAGCCGATTTGATAGGGTTTGCGATCCATAATGAGAACGGTGCATTTTTTATGACAAAAGAAGATGCTCTGCAATCTGAAGCGTTTAAACAATGGGTACAGGATGAAACGAAGAAGAAATGGGTCTTTGATTCCAAAAGAGCGGTTGTTGCGCTCAGATGGCATGATGTTGATCTTAAAGGTGTCGATAACGATGTCCTGCTCGCTTCCTATGTGGTCAATCCGCAGAAATCCTATGAGGACGTTGCAAGTGTGGCGAAGGAATATGGCCTGAACATAGCCCTTTCCGATGAAAAAGTTTACGGAAAAGGAGCGAAACAGGCGATTCCACCTGAAGAAGAGCTAAAAGACCATCTTGGAAGAAAAGCAGCAGCGATCTCTGCGCTGCATGATTTGACCCTTGAAGCGTTAGAAAAGAATGATCAGCATGAGCTGTATGAAGATTTAGAGTTGCCACTTGCCCTCATCTTAGGTGAAATGGAATCTCTTGGGGTAAAAGTGGATGTTGAACGTCTTCAGAAAATGGGTGAAGAACTCACGAAGAAGCTGAAGGAATATGAAGAAACCATTCATCGGTTAGCAGGAGAAACATTTAACATCAATTCACCGAAGCAACTTGGTGTGATTTTATTTGAAAAATTAGGACTGCCGGTTATCAAAAAGACCAAAACAGGCTACTCTACGTCTGCGGATGTCCTTGAAAAGCTTGAAGATAAGCACGAAATTATTCGGTCCATTCTGCATTACCGTCAAATAGGAAAGCTGCAATCCACTTATGTGGAAGGCTTAATGAAAGTGACGCGCAAAGATACGCATAAAGTGCACACAAGATTTAATCAGGCACTTACACAAACAGGAAGACTAAGCTCAACAGACCCAAACCTTCAAAACATCCCGATTCGTTTAGAAGAAGGCCGAAAAATTCGTCAAGCGTTCGTTCCGTCAAAAGAAGGCTGGGTCATGTTTGCAGCTGACTATTCTCAAATTGAGCTGCGTGTACTTGCGCACATTTCTCAAGATGAGAACTTGATTGAAGCCTTTACGCAAGATATGGATATTCACACGAAAACAGCCATGGATGTGTTCCATGTCTCAGAAGAAGAAGTGACTTCCTCTATGAGAAGACAAGCCAAAGCTGTCAACTTCGGAATCGTATATGGAATTAGTGATTATGGACTGTCTCAAAACCTTGGGATTACAAGAAAAGAAGCAGCGGCCTTCATTGAACGTTATTTAACAAGCTTTAAAGGCGTGAAAACCTATATGGAGGACATCGTGCAGGAAGCAAAACAAAAAGGATATGTGACCACTCTTCTTAAACGCAGACGATATATCCCAGATATCACAAGCCGTAATTTTAATGTGAAAAGCTTTGCGGAAAGAACGGCAATGAACACACCGATCCAAGGCAGTGCTGCCGATATCATCAAAAAAGCGATGATTGATATGGCACGAAAGTTAAAAGAAGAGAATCTGCAGGCAAATCTGTTATTGCAAGTGCACGATGAACTGATCTTTGAAGCGCCAAAAGAAGAAATCGCCATATTAGAAAAAATCGTCCCTGAAGTCATGGAAAACGCACTTCAGCTCGATGTGCCGCTAAAAGTCGATTTCGCTTCAGGTCCATCTTGGTACGACGCAAAATAAAGAGAGAGAAAAAGGAGCGAGGAGCATGCCGGAATTACCAGAGGTTGAGACCGTCCGGCGCACTCTTCAGCGGTTAGTCAAAGGAAAAACGATTGAAACGGTCGATATCAAATGGCCAAATATCATCAAACGTCCTGGGGAACCGGAAGAGTTCGCTAGAAGGATGGTAGGAGAAACCATTCAAACCATTGAAAGAAGAGGGAAGTTTCTACTCTTTCATTTAGACCACTATGTGATGGTCTCCCATTTAAGAATGGAAGGGAAATACCGTGTACATGAAACTGGTGAGCCTTATGATAAACATGTACACGTCGTCTTTACGTTCACAGATGGTACCGAACTTCGGTACCATGATGTCCGTAAATTTGGGACGATGCATCTATTTCAGCCAGGCGAAGAAGAAAAAGAACTTCCGCTATCACAGCTGGGATATGAACCTTTTTCAGACTCATTTACTCCAGACTATTTATGGGAGCAATTAAAGAAAACCTCCCGCGTGGTCAAAACGGCTTTACTTGATCAAAAAATCGTGGTTGGCCTTGGTAATATTTATGTAGATGAAGTGCTGTTTAAATCAGGTATTCATCCAGAAACAAAAGCGAATCAGCTAAGTCTTGCATCTTGCAAGGTGCTCCACAAACATATTATTGACACGCTTCAAGTGGCTGTTGATGCAGGAGGCAGCACCATTCGCTCCTACATCAATTCACAAGGTGATATTGGGACTTTTCAATTACAGCTTCTTGTATATGACCGGCGGGGAGAACCTTGTCAGACGTGCGGCAGTATCATAGAGAAAACAGTGGTGGGAGGGCGCGGCACTCATTTTTGTGTGACCTGCCAAAAACGCCCTTCATAAAGGTAAGCCGTCAGCATGCTTCCTTTTTGCCATGCATACGATAAAAAACATTCTTTTTTCAGCAAGGTGTAGACTGACACACAGCCCACCTGCTCTTCATATAGTGAAGAAGAGTCTAAGGACGCCTAGAGACTCTTGATCATCGTTGCATGAACAGAAAGGAAGAGTACAGGTATGATTTCGTTTTCGCTTCTGTTTTTAGCTATTGCCGTCAGCATTGACAGCTTTTCTGTAGGTTTTACGTATGGTCTTCGCAAGATGAGGATTCCATTTAAAGCCATCGTTATTATTGCTTGCTGTTCAGGAATTGTGTTGCTCATTTCCATGCTGATTGGCAGCCTGCTCACGACATTCCTCCCTGTCTCAGTGACAGATAAACTGGGTGGAGGCATCTTAATTGCCATCGGACTTTGGGTTCTGTATCAATTTTATAAACCAGCGAAAGAGCGTGATTTGCTCCTTCATGAAAAAACACTTCTCAATGTAGAAGTGCAGTCTCTTGGGCTTGTCATTCATATTTTGCGAAAGCCTACAAGTGCAGATATTGACCGCTCTGGCACCATTAATGGAATGGAAGCGGTGCTTCTTGGAATTGCTTTATCCATCGATGCATTTGGTGCAGGGATTGGTGCTGCGATTCTTGGTTTTTCTCCAATTGTCATGAGCATCACGGTCGCTGTGATGAGTTCTCTTTTTGTATGCATCGGACTGCGTGCAGGTCATTATTTGGCCAATTGGCGCTGGATCGATAAACTCGCATGCTTACCAGGGCTGTTGCTCATTTTAATTGGGGTGTGGAAGCTGTAAAGGAGGAAACGAATTGACGCTCGTCATTGGATTAACAGGCGGGATTGCTAGCGGAAAAAGCACAGTCTCGCAGATGATAAAAGAGAAAGGCATTCGGGTGGTGGATGCTGATGTCATTGCAAAAGAAGCGGTTTCTAAAGGATCGGCTGCCCTTCATCAAATCGTTCAAACTTTTGGTGAAGAGGTTCTTCTGCCAAATGGTGAACTGAACCGGCAGCAGCTTGGTGCGATCATTTTTTCTGATGAAGAGAAAAGAAAACAGCTCAATGCCATCGTTCATCCTGAAGTCAGAAAGGAAATGCTCGAGCAGCGTGATGAAGGGGTGAGCAACAATGAAACATTTGTTGTGCTTGATATCCCGCTCCTATTCGAGAGCAAGCTGGAAGGGCTAGTCGACCGCATCATCGTTGTGTACACGACGCCTGAATTGCAGCTGTCGCGGCTCATGAATCGAAACGACCTGAGCGAGGAAGAAGCACTGAATCGCATTCACTCCCAGCAGCCTCTTGAGGAAAAATGCCAAAAAGCAGACCGCGTGATAGAAAACACAAAAGATCTTGCTTTTATTAGAAAGCAATTAGAGAACATATTAAACGAATGGGAACATACAGATAAGTAAGAGTACATACAGTACTCTTCTTTTTTTATGCTTTTTTCGTCAATTTCATTGCAAAGAACAGCCCTTTTTTGAAAATATACGTTTATATACTGGCAATTACATTCTAATGTGATATACTAATTTCATAAATAAATTTATTGAGTATAACACATAATAGAGGAGTGACCTGTTCATGAAGGTAAAAGCAGCGATCAATGGGTTTGGCAGAATTGGACGCATGGTCTTCAGAAAAGCAATGCTTGATGATCAAATTCAAATTGTAGCGGTGAACGCAAGCTATCCTGCCGAAACGCTAGCACATTTAATTAAATATGACACAAATCATGGACGTTACGAATGCGATGTGACAGCAGAAGATGACGCGTTGATTGTCAATGGCAAAAGAGTGCTTTTGCTCAATAATAGAGACCCAAAGCAGCTTCCATGGGGAGAGCTTGGGATTGATATCGTGATCGAAGCAACAGGGAAATTTAATTCAAAAGATCAAGCGATGGGCCATATAGATGCCGGAGCGAAAAAGGTCGTACTTACAGCTCCAGGTAAAAATGAAGACGTTACAATTGTAATGGGTGTCAATGAGGATGATCTTGATCCTGAAAAGCACGTCGTTATTTCAAACGCATCTTGTACAACAAACTGTTTAGCGCCAGTTGTCAAATTGTTAGATGATGAATTTGGCATCGACAACGGCTTAATGACAACGGTTCATGCTTATACAAATGATCAAAAAAATATCGACAACCCCCACAAGGATTTGCGCCGGGCAAGAGCATGTGCCCAGTCCATCATTCCAACGACGACGGGTGCCGCTAAAGCGCTTTCTTTAGTGCTGCCGCACATGAAAGGGAAATTACATGGACTTGCACTTCGAGTGCCAGTTTCTAATGTATCGATGGTTGATCTTGTGGTCGACTTGAAAAAAGATGTTACAGCAGAAGAGGTAAATGCTGCCTTTGCAACGGCTTCAAAAACATCTCTTGCTGGCATATTAGACTACACAGATGAACCACTTGTCTCCACAGACTTTAACACAAACCCTTATTCTGCTGTCGTTGATGGACTTACAACGATGGTGATGGAAGGCAGAAAAGTAAAAGTTCTTGCATGGTATGACAATGAATGGGGCTATTCTTGCAGAGTGGTTGATCTTGTAAAGTTTGTTGGTTCCCAGATGAAAGAGCTTTCAGCTGTTTGAAATGAAGAAGACTGAACGTCCCTTTTCAAGAAATGAGAGAAAATCCCACTAAAAACACAGCTTGCAAAATGGGTCTAAACAAAGTATACTATTTTTCGTGAACTTCTTGTTCGCAGACTCATTCGGGTATACTTAAAGGGTTAGGACCTCTTTGGACTAACTTTCCCCCGTGGTATATGTCCGGTCCGGCTGCTTAGAACTTCACTCTTTCATTCTTGTTTAAGGGGGGTCCATGATGGAAACAATCGGACGTCACGTTATCTCCGAGTTATGGGGATGCGACTGTGATAAACTGAACGACATGGATTTTATTGAAAAAACGTTTGTAAATGCAGCTTTGAAATCAGGAGCTGAAGTAAGAGAGGTTGCTTTTCACAAATTTGCACCTCAAGGAGTAAGTGGAGTTGTCATTATTTCTGAATCTCATCTGACAATTCACAGCTTTCCTGAACATGGTTATGCGAGCATAGATGTTTATACTTGCGGCGATCTAGATCCGAATATTGCAGCAGATCATATCGGAGATGAACTAGGTGCTGAAACAAGAGAAAACATCGAAATTCCTCGAGGCATGGGACCTGTACAAGTGAAACAGGCGCAAGCCAAAGCACTGTAAACATAAAAAAGATTGCAATGGGAGCTGGCCAAAAGCATTAAATGCCTTTGTGTTATGCTCCTTTTTATATTTGTTCCATACACGACATCCAGCATGATCCAACCTGTCTATACTTTTGTTCTAGGAAAACAAAGGTTTTTTTTATAAAATAAAGAAGAGGGTTTATGTCAAAGGGGATACGTGTATGACTTTAGGACAAAAGCTCAAACGATTCATTTCAAATCATACAGAAACATCTGACCATCATCCAGTGTCAGAGCTGAAAAGCCATTACTACAAATCGACACAAACTCAAGCTTCCCAAACGGTAGAAGCCGTTCTTTCAAGAAACGATTCCTATCAAGTGACATCTGTTTCAGCAGAACGAGGTGAAATCAACGCAAACATACGAACGCCGAAAAAAGCTTTTCTCGTGGCGACTGTCATTTCAATTCGTCCTTTTGAAACAGCTGTCGATTTTAATGTGACAACAGAAACAGCACTGCCAACAGACTTTGGCTACAGTCAAAAGGCTGTTTTGTCCCTCTATAAAGAACTAGACAAACAACTTCCAAGAAGAGATCGGAGCTGATGAAATGAAATGTCCCACATGTCAGCACCTTGGCACAAGGGTGCTTGATTCAAGACCAGTAGATGAAGGGAAGTCCATCCGTCGGAGAAGAGAGTGTGAAAGCTGTCAATATCGCTTCACGACGTTTGAAAAATTAGAAGAATTGCCATTGATTGTGGTGAAAAAAGAAGGAATTCGAGAAGAATTCAGCCGGGAAAAGATGCTGAGAGGCCTCATCAAAGCGTGTGAAAAACGTCCTGTCGCTTTAAAACAGCTCGAGGATGTCTGCTTTAACATCGAGAAGGAATTGCGTAACCAAGGCATGTCAGAGGTGAAAAGCGAGCTTGTTGGGGAAATGGTGATGGACGAGCTGGCGAAAATTGATGAAGTGTCTTACGTCAGGTTTGCCTCGGTTTACCGTCAGTTTAAAGATATCAATGTATTTATTGATGAATTAAAAGATTTATTAAAGAAAGAACGCTAAAAAAGAGCTGAAGATTCTTCATGCTCTTTTTCCTGCGTAAAGCGTAAAACGCAAAAAGAGTGTACAATGAAGACAACCGTATTAAGGGAGGATCAGCATATGACAGAGCATTGGAAGGAAGTGCTAGCCGTCGATCCGTATGTCGTCAAAAGCGCTTCATTGCTCGGTGACATCGATAGACAGCTTATTACTCTTTTATATCAGCCGCTTATTGGCATGTCCGCTTTCAGTTTATACATGACGCTGTGGGGAGAGCTGGAACAAAATCGAATGTGGGGGAAACCCGCACCTCACCGTCAGCTGATGGTGATGCTGCAAACGAATTTAAATGATATTTTTGAGGAGCGCTTAAAGCTTGAAGCGATCGGATTACTCCGCACATATGAACAGGAAACGGAAGAAGGCAGACTGTTTACATATGAGCTCGTGCCGCCGCTGAGACCGGATGAATTTTTCCAAGACGGTATGCTGAATGTCCTTTTGTATCATCGGGTAGAGAAAGCAAAATATATGCAGCTTCGTGATTATTTTTCTTATCCAGGAGTTCCTGCTGATGCAAAGAACATCTCCCGATCGTTTGAAGAAGTGTTTCACGTCTTGCAGCCAGGAGAGCGCAAGATGACAGAGGAAATCAATCAGGCGTCATCGCTTGACGAGGGTTACGAATATGTGACAGTTGGCTCAAGTCAGCCTGCACCGCTTTCAGATGAATCTTTTGATTTTGATCTATTGTTAGCAGGCATGTCGGACATGATGATTCCAAGAAAAGCTTTGACAAAGCAAGTGAAAGAGACAATTAAGAAGTTAGCGGTCGTCTATGGCATCACCCCGCTGCAAATGCAAAATATTGTCGCAGGTGCCTGTGGTTCAGATCAGATGATATCAACTGAGGATCTGCGAAAAGCAGCGAGAGACTGGTATCAAATTGAATACAGAGGCGAACAGCCGAAGCTGATTGATCAAAAACAGCCAAGACATTTACGTCACAATGTCACGCAGAATTCAGGTGCAGATGCACCTGATGCGAAATTGATTGAAAAGCTTGATCATATTTCGCCTAGAGAGCTTCTAAAAGATATGGCAGATGGCATTGAGCCGACGTATGCAGACTTAAGAATTGTTGAAGATATTATGCTTGAGCAGCAGCTAGAGCCTGGGGTCATGAATGTCCTGATCTACTATACACTGCTAAAAACCGATATGAAACTGTCCAAAACATATATGCAGAAAATCGCCGCCCACTGGGTGCGAAAGAAAATTAAAACCGTGGCAGCTGCTATGAAAATTGCCAAAGAAGAGAATAGGCAAATGACAGAATGGGCGCAGCAAAAAAATAAACGTCAATCATATGGATCAGGAAAAGTGATCCGCGAGGAGAAACTGCCTGACTGGATGAAGGAAGCTGAAACGAAAGAACAGCCAAAAGAACAGACAGATAACTTGTCTACAGAGGACCTCGAACGAGAAAAAGAAAAATTGTTAGATCAGTTTAATAATATGAAAAAGTACAATGCACATTAATGTGAGGTGAGATGGAGATGAAACCGATCGGTCGTTCATTTGATCAGCTAAAAGGGCGGGTAGATTTTCGCGTGAGATACAATCAGATTAAAGAAAGTGTCCTAGCTGATGAAGATGTAAAAGCTTTTTTAAAGGAGCATCAAGAGGACATCCAAGAAGACATGATCAATCGCAGCTTGAACAGGCTCTTTGAATATGTACAACAATCAAAGGGCTGTTCTTACTGCTTAGAGGAAGAGAATGTAAATGTCATTTTAGACGGGTATCACCCGAAGCTTGTGATCAAAGGTCAGAGCATTGATATTGAATATTCCCCTTGTCCTGTCAAACTGCGGCTTGATAGACAGAAAAAACAGCAAGAACTTATGAAAAGTATGTATATTCCACAGAATGTTCTTCAAGCGACGTTTGCTGATTTAAATGTGGTTGGAAGACAAGAAGTCATTCAAAAAGTAGGTCAATTCCTGCAAAGTTATGATGAAACAGGTAAGGGAAAAGGCCTCTATTTACATGGAAAGTTTGGGGTCGGAAAAACATTTATTCTGGCAGCAATTGCGCAGCAGCTAGCGGTAAAAGAGTATCCATCTCTCCTTGTATACGTGCCTGAATTTGTGAGAGAGTTAAAGAATTCGTTAGCTGATCATACACTCGAAGAGAAGCTGAATATGGTCAAATCAACACCAATTTTAATGCTTGATGATATTGGAGCAGAGTCGATGACAAGCTGGGTACGAGATGAACTTTTAGGAACAATCTTGCAATACCGCATGGCAGAGCAGCTGCCGACTTTTTTCTCTTCTAATTTCTCACCGAATGAGTTAAAGCATCACTTTACGTACTCACAGCGCGGGGAAAAAGAAGAGGTGAAGGCAGCTCGATTAATGGAACGTATTCTCTACCTAGCTGAACCAGTTCTGCTTGAAGGAGAAAATCGCCGTCATTTATAAAAAGATAGGTCACGTGAAGGGGAGCGGATGAAATGAATAAAAGAAAATGGCTGCTTTTCCTCGTGATTGGGGTTCTAGCTGCTGTGCTATGGTGGCTCAACAAACAGCATCTTCAACTGTCGCCGAAAGATGTGAAGAATTGGATTCTTCAATTTGGGATGTTGGCTCCCTTTGTCTTTCTTTTCTTATCACTTTTTCGTCCATTTGTGCTTGTCCCTCTCACCGTCTTTTCGCTAGCAGCAGGTTTGGCATTCGGCAGTGTCCTTGGGACCATTTATGCCTTAGCTGGCGCGACAGCAGGTGCAACAGGATCTTTCCTGCTTGCCTCAACCTTCCGTTCAAACAAGCAGGAAACCGAATCAAGCAATCGGAAGCTAAAAGCGGTGACGTCCCGTATTCAAGAGCATGGATTTCTTTATATCCTCTTATTACGCATTGCGCCCATTCACTTTGATTTTGTCAGTTATGCCGCAGCAGCTTCACGTGCGAATTATCGTGCATTTACGGCAGCGACTTTTTTAGGATTAATACCTGGTACTGTGGCGTTAAATGTCCTTGGATCAAGCTTTGTGAGCGGAAATTATGCCGCCTTAGCGATTGTTTGTTTGATTTATTTGATCTTTATCTCAGTGCCACTGATTTTAAAAAGAAAGATGCCTGATTTATTTTAGGCGTCTATTTTTTATGTTCTCCCCATATATATGTAACAGATGTCGTTAGGGGGGACAAACATGCTTGAAATAATCTTTGAAGATGAATATGATACCGCCGCTTTTTTACATCTTGCTGAACACTTGGACAGTCGGCATCACATTTCGATTCAACAAGGGAAAGACCGGCTTCTCATAGAAGCGAAGAAATCAGGAGAAGCCATAGAGCACATTGTGCGGACATTACTGATTCACTTTTTTTTGGAATGCAAAGAAAATGAACGCATGCGTAGCATCCTTGAAAACACATACTTATTTAAAGATCCAGAAGAGCAGCACCAAATTCTTTCGATCGCCCATAGCATCATGAAAGGGGATCTAGATGATATTCCTGGAATTCATCAAGACCCACCGAGGGAGGATCTGTTAAAAAAAGAGCTTGAGACGATTTCTTTACAGAAAGGTGTTTTTTCCATTGGTTCATTTATGACATTTAGGCTCTCAGCGTATGACAGAAGGCTGAAGAACTATGTTGAAGTATCCATCGAAGAATATAAAATGGAACAAGAATATCAAAACTTTATTCAATCCCTTCGAGACTATGTGATGTCAAGAGAACCTAAGCTTGAAAAAGTACATGTTGTGCATCAGGACCGCCTGATGATTTGGGAATTTCGGTACGCTTCTGAGCGTGATCAAAAACAATACATAGACAGACAGTTTGTAAGAGAGCATCCAATGTATATTGATTCGCAGTTGATTGCACCGCTTGTATCCATTGCGCCACAAAAGATTGACCTATTTACAGATGATACAGGTCACTCGATGGTGCAAACCATTCAAAATATTTTTCAAGAAAGAGTTGAGGTATTCCCGCCTCATTCGTTTCAGGAACAGCATGTTCAATTTGTTCCTAGTCATTTGGAAAAGAAAAGTGAAAAGCTTTCTTGATTTTCACGAAAAAACGTTTTATAATACGGTGTAACTTCATACAGAGACCGTATTGATAAGGACATGAACAAATGAACACCCGCTTAAAGAGAGGGAAGCCGTGGCTGAAAGCTTCCTAGCAGAGGACCATTTGCTTTACCACCTTTGAACATCAGCTGTGAACTGTTTAGTAATAGCTGACGGGAATTCCCGTTATTGAACCACAAGCCGTATTTGCTTTTGACAAAGCAAGCTGCAAATACGGGAAAAAGGGTGGAACCACGATTCCGTTTATTCAACCTCGTCCCTTTCCAGGGGGCGGGGTTTTTATATTGCCAAAAAAAGGAGTGACTAGAGATGTCAGAACAAATTCAACTTACATTTCCAGATGGAGCAGTCAAGGAGTTTGACAAAACAGCTACAACAGAAGACATCGCGGCATCAATTAGCCCAGGCCTAAAGAAAAAAGCGCTTGCCGGTAAATTGAACGGCAAAGAAATAGATCTGCGTACGCCGCTGTTAGAAAGTGGAACAATCGAGATCATCACAGATAAGAGTGAAGAAGCGCTCGATATTATGCGACACAGCACAGCGCATTTGCTTGCACAGGCAATCAAACGCATTTATGGAAAAGAGCATCACGTCCAGTTTGGCGTAGGCCCTGTCATCGAAAATGGCTTTTACTATGATGTCGATATCGATGTAGCGATTACACCTGAAGATTTACCAAAGATTGAAAAAGAAATGAAAAAAATCATTAACAGCAATTTGCCGATTGAGCGCATTGAAGTTTCTAGAGAAGAAGCGAAAGCACGCTTTGAAGCAATTGGTGATGAATTGAAGCTAGAGCTGTTAGAAGCAATCCCAGAAGGCGAAGCCGTCACAATTTATGAGCAAGGTGAATTCTTCGATCTATGCCGTGGTATTCACTTGCCGTCTACAGGGAAAATCAAAGAATTCAAGCTGTTAAGCCTTGCAGGTGCTTACTGGAGAGGCGACAGTAACAACCAAATGCTTCAGCGTATTTACGGAACAGCTTTCTTCAGCAAAGAAGAATTAAACGAGCATTTACGTCTGCTTGAAGAAGCAAAAGAGCGTGATCACCGTAAACTAGGCAAAGAATTGAAACTGTTTGCGAACTCTCAAAAGGTGGGCCAAGGTCTTCCGCTCTGGCTGCCAAAAGGGGCCACAATTCGCCGCGTCATTGAGCGTTATATTGTTGATAAAGAAGTACGCCTTGGTTATGAGCATGTGTATACACCCGTTCTTGCGAGTGTAGAATTGTATAAAACATCAGGCCACTGGGCGCATTATCAAGAAGACATGTTCCCTGTGATGGAAATGGACAATGAAGATCTTGTTCTCCGTCCAATGAACTGTCCGCACCATATGATGATTTACAAAAATGAACCGCATAGCTATCGTGAACTACCAATTCGGATTGCAGAGCTTGGTACAATGCACCGTTATGAAATGTCAGGTGCTTTATCCGGCCTTCAACGTGTTCGCGGGATGACATTAAACGATGCCCATATCTTTGTTCGTCCAGATCAAATCAAAGACGAATTCATTCGTACAGTTCGCCTAATTGAAGAAGTGTATCAAGACTTCGGCTTAAATGATTATACGTTCCGCTTATCTTACCGTGATCCAGAAGATACTGAGAAGTATTTTGACGATGATGCAATGTGGAATAAAGCACAGTCTATGCTGAAAGATGCAATGGACGAGCTTGGACATGACTACTATGAAGCAGAAGGCGAAGCGGCATTTTATGGTCCGAAGCTTGACGTCCAAGTAAAGACAGCTCTCGGAAAAGAAGAGACTTTGTCTACTGTACAGCTAGACTTCTTACTTCCAGAGCGTTTCGATCTCACATATATCGGAGAAGATGGAAAACACCATCGTCCAGTTGTCATTCATAGAGGAGTTGTGTCCACAATGGAACGCTTCGTTGCCTTCTTAATTGAAGAATACAAAGGAGCTCTTCCAACATGGCTGGCACCTGTACAATTCCAAGTCATCCCGGTTTCACCATCTGTCCATCTAGATTACGCGAAAAAAGTGCAAGAACGTTTGCAGCTTGAAGGACTGCGTGTAGAACTAGACAGTCGTGATGAAAAAATAGGATACAAAATTAGAGAAGCGCAAATGCAAAAGATTCCGTACATGCTGGTTGTCGGTGATCAAGAAGCAGAAAATGGCGCGGTCAATGTAAGAAAATATGGGGAACAAGATTCAGAAACAATGGACCTCGAAGCTTTTGTGAAACATGCAGTCGCAGAAGCAAAAAAATAATGAAGGCGAACGAAACAGTCAGTGATCTCATCTATTGAGGTTGCTGGCTTTTTTCTTATGGAAAAAAATTCTCCACTAGTGATCCAATTGCGCAAATGATACGTTTAGATAGTACGAAAGTATGGGTAAGTATGTACTATTAGAGAGAGGCAAATTGGGGGAATGTAAGCGATGATTCAAACAACAAATACTGTATCAACACAGGTATTGGAGCAATCAGCCGTTCTTCGAGCGTTAGAACACTCACTGGCGATGATTGAATTTGATGTCACCGGCGAGGTATTATGGGTCAATGATATTTTTGCAAAAGCCATGAAGTATTCAAAGGAAGAAATGATTGGTTTAAAGCATAGACAGTTTTGTCCTCCGTATATTGCAGAAGACGCAAGTTATCAAATGTTTTGGAAGCGTTTGAAGAATGGTCAAGTGTTTCAGGAAAAGGTGCAGCGGATCACGAAGTACGGTGACACCTTATGGCTTGAAGCGACGTATACACCAGTGCTCGATGAAGAGGGGAATGTAGTGGCTGTCGTCAAAGTGGCAACAGATATTACGGAGAGAGAAAACACAATGAAGCAGGTAGTAGAAGACTTAAAGGATATGTCTGCAAAATTAATGGAGCGAGCGGAAATCGGCATCCAGCATAGTCAAAGTGTAAATGCTTCTTTTGAACATATCGCGAGTGAAACTGATCAAAACATGAGTTTGCTAGAAGGGTTAACAGAGCAGGTGGAGTCGATCAGCTCAATTGCTACAATCGCTTCCCAAACGCAGCTGCTCGCATTAAATGCGGCCATAGAAGCTGCGCATGCGGGTTCCTATGGAAATGGCTTTAGTGTCGTCGCGGCAGAAATCCGTAAGCTTGCGACAGATTCAAAGGAAGCGATCGTAAAGGTGGATCGTTATGTGAAGGCGATCCATTTAGAAGTTGAAAAGGTCAGCACCGGAACAAGCCGTGCAAAGACAAGCGTGTTTACAAACCGGGATCTTGTCAAGCAGGCAAGCGAGGAATTCATGAATGTAGGAGAAGCAGCACGCGGCTTAGATCGTCAAGCACAAAGTTTAGCAGCAATTGTATAGCCGAAAACGAAAAAGCACCCAATCTCGATCAGGAGAAGGGTGTTTTTCCTATGGTTTATTTTAAAATATCAAACAATTCGTGTAAGTCTTTAATTTCATAATCTGGTGTCACATCTGTTTCATTTTTCTTGCCATGACGATTGATCCAAACGGTTTGGATGCCAACGCGAGATGCCCCGAGAATATCTGTTTTTGGATTATCTCCTACCATGATGACATCATCTTTTGTGAGATTTAACAGCTGAAGGCAGTGCTCAAAGATGCCAGGATCAGGCTTTCCTTTTCCGTAATCTCCTGAAATCACAATTTCATTAAAGTAAGGGGCAAGTTCCGGAACACCAGCAAGCTTTTCTTTCTGCAGACTAGGATCTCCATTTGTTAAAAGGAGTAATTCATAGGTGCCCTTCAGGCGCTCTAAAACAGGATACGTTTCTTCATAGACATACGGGCGTTTTCTGCGCTCTGCTGCAAAGAAATCTGCTAAGTATTGACCAAATGCTTCATCGTCAATTCCTGCCTCTTTTAAGCCGTTCGTCCATGCGTTTTTGCGATACTCTGGTGCAAGGGCGTTCAGCTTTTGAAAGCCTTCGCTAATCGGCTCACTAAAATTAGACCACAGTCCTTCAAAAGGATTAATGCCAATCATAACAGTATAATCATATGTTTCATAAGAAGAGTACAGCTTTCTTGCTTCTTCACGCACAATCTGTTCAAACGATTCTGGATCAAGTCCATATTTCTTTTCCGCTTCCCTGCATGTTTCCTGAAAAGTGGTATGAATGCTTTTTTCATCCCAAAGCAAAGTATCATCTAAATCGAAAAATACGGCTTTCATGATCTTCTCCCTTGTTATGTATGTAGTTACCCTCAATTGCATGTGACAGGCTCATGTTCATTTTACAATAGAAGGAGAGGGCAATAAAGAAAAGATTTGAGAGATTTTTGTGCATTGACCGTGCATGATAGAATAGATAGACAGTAGATATCACATACATCAATTGAGGTGGCCGGTTTGCTTCATTTAATTATTATGATGATTGAGCGTGTAGGAATCATCGTTATTTTGGGATTTGTGCTTGCCCATGTCAAGGGCTTTCGCAATCTCTTACTACATAATCAAGGGTTTCGAAAAAAGGCAATCCTTGTCTTTATCTTTGCTTCTTTTAGTATCATCAGCAATTACACTGGAATTGAAATCCAGCAGCAGATTGTGATGAACCACGAATTTTCATATCACTTAGGCTCATCAAGTTCTATCGCCAATACGAGAATTATGGGGATCGAAATGGGCGGCTTAATAGGGGGGCCGTTTGTAGGGATTGGTGCTGGGCTTTTAGCTGGCATTCATCGCTATTCACTAGGAGGGAGCACCGCGCTTAGCTGTGCAATTTCTTCCATTTTAGCCGGTGTGATTGCAGGCTATGTCGGCAGGCGATTTAAGCGGAAGAATCGAATGGTCACACCGCGACAAGCAGCGATTTTTGGTGTAGCGATGGAATCTTTACAAATGGTCATTATCCTTCTGTTTGCGAAGCCATTTGCTGATGCTTGGGGCCTTGTGAGTATTATTGCGCTGCCGATGATCTTTGTGAATGGAATCGGGAGTTTTATCTTTTTATCTATTTTACAGTCAGTAATTCGCCAAGAAGAGCAGGCGAAAGCAATGCAGACGCATCGAGTATTTTCTATCGCAGATCAAACACTTCCTTATTTCCGGCAAGGGCTAAACGAACAATCATGTAAAAGTGTGGCAGAAATCATTCATCGTTTAACAGAAACAGATGCTGTCTCCTTAACAGATACGGAAAAGATTTTAGCACATGTCGGTGATGGAACAGATCATCATATTCCATCGAAAAGCCTGATTACAGGACTGTCTAAGCAAGTGTTGATAAGTGGGAAGATTATGAAGGCGCACTCAAAAGATGAAATCAATTGTTCAGTCGCCCACTGCCCGCTTGAAGCAGCCATAGTGCTTCCACTCACGTCTAATGGTCAAACAATTGGAACATTAAAAATGTATTTCAATTCTCCAGTCGGATTAAGCAGAGTAGAAGAGGAGCTTGCAGAAGGTTTGGCGATGCTCTTTTCCACACAGCTTGAGCTTGGGGAGGCTGAGACCCAAAGCCGTCTGCTGAAAGATGCAGAGATCAAGGCGCTTCAGGCCCAGGTGAATCCGCACTTTTTATTTAACGCCATTAACACCATCTCCGTTTTGTGTAGAACGAATGTAGAGATGGCAAGGAAGTTGCTACTACAGCTGAGTATTTATTTTCGATCAAATTTACAAGGTGCTCGCCAGCTGCTTATTCCAATGCATAAAGAAATTCAGCATGTGGAGGCTTATTTATCACTGGAGCAAGCGAGATTTCCAAATAAATATCTAGTGACCTTTCAAATTGAAAAAGAGCTGGAACAGGTCATGATCCCTCCCTTTGTGCTTCAAGTGCTTGTTGAAAATGCAGTGAGACATGCTTTTCCTAAACATCAAACAAATTGTGAAGTCATCGTATCCGCTTTGATAAAAGATGGGCATGTCTATATGAAAGTCACAGATAATGGCCAGGGGATTGAAGACGACAAGATGGCTCAATTATTAAAATCGCCAGTTGAATCAAAAGAAGGAACAGGTACAGCACTTTATAATTTAGACCAGCGGCTAAGAGGAATTTTTGGCCAGCCAGCTGCTTTATCCATTCATAGCGGCAATGGCACTGACATCTCATTTCGCATTCCAATGGATTATGTAAAAAAGGATGATTCTCGTTGATAAAGGTATTGATTGTAGATGATGAAGTTTTAGCAAGAGACGAATTAAAATATTTGTTACAAAGAACAAAAGAGAATGTTCAAATAGAGGAAGCGGAAAATATAGAATCTGCTTTTGACCGGATGGTCGATCATAAGCCCGATTTGCTCTTTTTAGATATCGATTTATCAGGTGAGAATGGATTTGATATTGCCAAAAGACTCAACCGAATGTCTGATCCGCCGGCGATTGTATTTGCTACAGCATTTGATCAATATGCGCTGAAGGCGTTTGAGGTGAGTGCACTAGATTACTTAACAAAGCCTTTTGATGAAGAGCGGCTGTTGCAAACGATGCAAAAGTTTAAGAAGTGGAAAGCTATTGAGACGCAGGAGCCGTCTCTTTCAGAAGACAAATTTTCTCACAACCAAAAATTAGCGATCTCTGTCGATGAGTCTATTGTGATCTTGCAGGTTGACGAGATTATGTATATAGGGCTTAGTGAAGGAAAAAAGGTTGTGAAAACAAGAGATCAAATGTATGAGGTGACAGAACCGCTTGTGGTCATTGAAAAGAAATTACCTGAGGCTTATTTTATGAGAGTTCACCGAAGCTATATCGTCAACACGTCTCATATGAAAGAAGTGCAGCCTTGGTTTAATTCAACGTATAATCTTCATATGACAGATGGGTCTATCGTCCCTGTTAGCCGAACATATGCGAAAGAACTAAAGAAGTCGCTCCTATTAGAATAGGGCGGCTTTTTTCATTTGCATTTCAATCCTCATTTTTTGCATTTCAGTCAGGATATTAGGTGAGTTTTATTGTAAACGCTTCATTTGTTTGTTTCATGCCATATACTAAGGGCAGTCGAAGAAAGAGGTGAAAGGGCATGAGTGCCACAAAAGTATATGGATTTCTATCTCAAGCATTTATCTTTGCAACGGTAATGTTCGTTTCTAATCTCATTTCAATGTATTTACCGATTCCGATGCCAGCATCTGTTATTGGTTTGGTTCTATTATTTATTTTATTAACAACAAAGATTGTGAAACTAGAGCAAGTAGAGCAATTAGGTAGCTCATTGACAGGTCTTATTAGTTTTCTATTTGTTCCTTCTGGTATCTCAGTCATTCAATCATTAGGTGTCATGCAAGAAGTAGGGGTACAGGTAGTGGGTGTGATTATCATTGCAACCATTATGTTACTTGCCGCCACTGGGCTGTTCTCTCAGCTTCTGATGCAGTTATCAGAAAGACCACAGCGTCAAAAGACAAAGGAGAGCAAATCCACTCCTTCTCATTCAAATAAACCAGCTTCAACTACGCATTAAAGGAGAGGTGTAAGATGGGTACAAGTACTATGAGTCCTTATTTTGGCATTGTCGTCTCATTAGTGGCCTTTGGAATTGGCACATTTTTATTTAAAAAGTCTAAAGGTTTCTTCTTATTCACCCCGCTATTTGTTGCCATGGTGTTAGGCATTTTGTTTTTGAAAATTGGCGGTTTTTCCTATGCAGATTATAATGAAGGCGGTAAGATTATCAAGTTTTTCTTAGAGCCTGCGACCATCGCGTTTGCGATTCCTCTTTATAAACAGCGAGCACTGCTGAAGAAATACTGGTGGCAAATTCTATCCGCTATTTTTGTCGGCTCACTTTGTTCTATTACGATTGTTTATGTAGTAGCAAAAGGGATTCATCTTGATGCTGCTGTTATGAAAAGCATGCTCCCACAAGCAGCGACGACAGCGATTGCTTTGCCAATTGCAAAAGATATTGGCGGAATTGCAGATATTACAGCCTTTGCAGTCATTTTTAATGCTGTGATTGTCTATGCGCTAGGTGCCTTCTTCTTAAAACTGTTTCGGATTAAAAACCCAGTGGCCAAAGGCCTTGCACTTGGTACTTCTGGACATGCGCTTGGCGTTTCTGTTGGGATTGAGATGGGGGAAGTGGAAGCGGCAATGGCGAGTATCGCTGTGGTGGTAGTAGGGGTTGTCACCGTAATTGTCATCCCAATCTTCTTGCAATTGATACTTTAATCGCAGCATTGTTTGAAAAAGTCTTGCCCAAATCGTTTCGTCATGCTAAAATGAAAAAGTTGTTTCAAGAGTTCGGTTACTTGACGGACAAATGAAAATTGTGTAGAATAGTTAACGAATTGAATAGATATCACAAGCAGAAGCACCCGCTTCTCACCTGATTGACACATGTTTGTAGTTGACAGGTTGACCGTACATTTATTTTTTCATGCAAATGTTCGCAGTGTGGGTGTTTTATATGCCCACACTTTTTGTTTGCCTGTAAAACATACAACGAAATGGTCAAAATGAATTGTGAACTCAATTCAAAATCTCATGGAGGTGGCTCACTATTAGCAAAGATCAATTAGTTAATGAAGGTATTCGTGCGCGTGAAGTTCGTTTGATCGGACAAAATGGCGATCAGCTGGGGATTAAAACCCGCCAGGAAGCTCTGGAAATTGCTACGAAAGCCAATCTTGACCTTGTGTTAGTTGCTGCAAATGCAAAACCACCTGTTTGCCGAATCATGGACTACGGTAAGTTCCGATTCGAACAACAGAAGAAGGAAAAAGAGGCACGTAAGAATCAAAAAATCATTAGCTTAAAAGAAGTTCGGTTGAGCCCGACAATCGATGAACATGATTTTAACACGAAGCTCCGTAATGCAATCAAATTCCTTGAAAAGGGAGATAAAGTGAAAGCTTCTATCCGTTTTAAAGGCCGTGCGATTACGCATAAAGAAATCGGACAGCGCGTGTTAGAACGTTTCTCTGAAGCTTGCGCTAAAGTAGCAACAGTAGAAACAAAACCTAAGATGGACGGACGCAGCATGTTCCTCATGCTTGCACCAAAAGTCGAAAAGTAAAAGTAACAGAGGGAGGAAACATCCAATGCCAAAAATGAAAACTCACCGCGGATCTGCTAAACGTTTCAAAAAAACAGGTTCTGGTAAACTTAAACGTTCTCATGCGTACACAAGTCACTTGTTCGCTAACAAATCTACAAAGCAAAAACGTAAATTGCGTAAGAGCGCAATCGTAAGTGCTGGAGATTTCAAACGTATCAAACAACAACTTGCAAACATCAAGTAATCTGGAATAGGAAACATAGGAGGGAATTACAATGCCAAGAGTAAAAGGCGGAACTGTGTCGCGTCAGCGTCGTAAAAAGGTTCTTAAATTAGCAAAAGGTTATTTCGGTTCAAAACATAGATTATATAAAGTAGCAAACCAACAGGTGATGAAATCTGGAAACTACGCTTTCCGTGACCGTCGTCAGAAAAAACGTGACTTCCGTAAACTATGGATCACTCGTATCAATGCTGCAGCTCGTATGAACGGTCTTTCTTACAGCCGTTTAATGCATGGCTTAAAGCTTTCTGGTATTGAAGTAAACCGCAAAATGCTTGCTGATCTTGCTGTGAATGACCTAAACGCATTCAACCAGCTTGCTGATGCTGCAAAAGCACAACTAGACAAGTAAGTCATATAAAAGATCATTCCGCCAAGGAGTGATCTTTTTTTCTCATCATGTGAGGTGAAATCAATGAATATCGCTCTGATCGTGCTGCTCATCTTGGTCAATGTCTATGGGTTTTGTCTCATGGGAGAGGATAAACGCCGGGCGAAAGCACACAAATGGAGAATATCAGAAGCGCACTTATGGAGTGCCGCAGTACTTTTTGGTGCTGCTGGGTCATTTCTTGGCATGCAGTATTTCCGTCATAAAACAAAGCATCCTGCCTTTCAAATGGGTATGCCTGCTTTAATTGTTGTCCAATTGGTGATATTGGTCTATCTCAATCTCATCTGAAAAGGGAGCAGACGCCGTTAAGTCGGCGTATCTGCTCCCTTTTTTTGTTTGATTTTTTTGATGGGCTGATCCCAATCAATTTTTGTTTGAGGATACCGTTCAATGATGTTTTCCTCAAGTTTTTCAAAGTCTTCTAATGTGAATTCATTTAGCTTCTCAGGTGACTCCGTCCAAACGTAAATGGAGTGGACAAACAGAGGATGATCCTTAGAAGGAACATGCTTCTCCCCTTCAAACAAGACACCTTTATAGACGAAATTAAAATTTTTACGGGCATTTTGCTGTTCGTCCATAAAATAAAAGCCTTCTTTTAATTGTGCTTGTTTCAGCTTTCTTCTCGGGTTTGAGAAGAATTTTACCGCCATGTAGAAAATATAGACAAGCAATGCAACAAGAGCAAGTCTAATGAGGATGACAAACATGACAGGATGCACCTCCAATACTGTTATCTGATGTACTACGAATGAGAAAGACAAAAGGTTTCAACTTTTTTTAAAAAAATATTTCGATTAACGAAAAAATATTCATAAAAAGATCGTATTGAACGAAAGAGGTTTTGTATAATAAGAATGCACCATGAAGAAAAAGGAGGATACACAGAATGACAAAACTAGATCAAACATTAACTATGCTGAAAGACCTAACGGATGCAAAAGGGATTCCAGGAAATGAACGTGATGTAAAAAAAGTCATGCAGTCATACATAGAAACATATGCGGATGAAGTCTCTACAGACCGCCTTGGCAGCTTAATTGCTAAGAAGGAAGGAAATGCAAATGGGCCTAAAGTGATGCTTGCTGGTCACTTAGATGAAGTAGGATTCATGGTGACAAAAATCGATGACAAAGGCTATATTCGTTTTCAAACGGTCGGTGGCTGGTGGTCTCAAGTTATGCTGGCGCAGCGTGTCACCATTGTGACGAAAAAAGGAGACATTACAGGTGTGATTGGTTCTAAACCGCCACATGTCTTATCACCAGAAGCACGAAAGAAATCAATCGAAATCACAGATATGTTCATTGATATTGGGGCTTCGAGCAAAGAACAGGCAATGGAATGGGGCGTCCTCCCTGGAGATCAAATCGTACCTTACTTTGAGTTTATGGTAATGAATGACGAAAAAATGCTTCTTGCAAAAGCCTGGGACAACCGTATCGGCTGTGCAGTAGCGATTGATGTCATGAAGAATTTAAAGGATACTCAGCATGAAAATATTGCATACAGTGTAGCAACTGTCCAAGAGGAAGTTGGCTTACGCGGAGCTAAAACAGCTGCAGCTACCATCCAGCCTGATATTGGATTTGCTATTGATGTTGGAGTAGCAGGTGATACACCAGGTATTACTGAAAAAGAAGCAACAAGCAAACTTGGCAAAGGACCAACGATTGTTGTATTCGACGCTTCCATGGTTTCTCATAAAGGGCTTCGCGATTTTGTTGTCCAAACTGCAGATGAATTAAACATTCCTTATCAATATGATTCCATGCCAGGTGGAGGAACAGATGCTGGAGGTATTCACTTAACAGGTCATGGCGTTCCATCACTATCCATCGGGATTCCAAGCAGATATATTCATACCCATGCAGCCATGATTCATCGAGATGATTATGAAAATGCGGTGAAGCTTTTAACAGAAGTCATCAAAAGACTTGATCAAAAAACGGTCGAAAAAATTACGTACGGTTCTTAATGATGAAACCTTTCCTCAGTATGGGGAAAGGTTTTTTAATTGCGTTGAATTTCCCAGGAAATGAAATCTGGAATGTAAGTTGTGTCAAAAGAACTGTTTTCAGAAAATGAAGTGATATTTTTCTAGTGAGGAAGGCACATGTGATCCATCTTGTATTTATGTAAGATGAAATCAATAAAAAGGACAGAGCCAATTGAGGCTCTGTCAAAAGAGAGTTTATGGAAGTAGGTGAAGCTTATTTTAGATTAAAACAATTATTCCTATTGTCAACTCGGTTTTAAAAGAAAGAAAAATCACTCAATTTATGTTATATTTGTAACAAATTGTTTATACAAAGGGGATGGTTAAATGAATGCGGTTTCAATTGTGATAGGATCGATGTGTATTTTAGCGATTGCCTATCGCCTCTATGGCACGTTTATGATGGTGAAGGTATTAAAGGTCACAGATGATCATCCTACACCGGCTCATGCACTCGAGGATGGGAAAGATTATGTGCCAACAAACAAATGGGTTACATTTGGGCATCACTTTGCTGCAATTGCCGCTGCCGGTCCATTAGTTGGTCCGATTTTAGCCGCACAATTTGGGTATTTACCTGGTCTCCTTTGGCTCTTAATTGGAGCGGTGATTGGCGGAGCTGTTCATGATCTTGTGGTCTTGTTTGCTTCGATGCGAAAAAAGGGGAAATCACTATCCGAGGTAGCGAAAGAGGAGCTTGGTCCTGTGGCAGGATTTTGCACAGGGCTCGCCATGTTATTTATTATTACAATTACAATGGCAGGACTGTCCATGGTTGTGCTTCATGCTTTAGAACGAAATCCTTGGGGAACCTTTGCAGTTGGTATTACCATTCCAATAGCGATGGGAGTCGGCCTTTATTATAAAAAGACTGGCAATTTAAAGCTGGCGACATCTGCGGGATTCATATTACTGATGTTGGGGGTATTCCTTGGGCCGAATATTCAAGGAACAGCACTTGGAGATTTGTTAACACTTGATACAAAAACGCTTGCTCTTGCCCTGCCAATCTATGCTTTTTTTGCTGCGGCCCTGCCGGTTTGGTTGCTTTTGGCACCAAGAGACTATTTAAGCAGTTTTATGAAAATTGGTGTTTTCATCGCGCTGATTGCGGGAATCTTTGTGGTTAATCCAACCATCCAATTTCCGGCGTTTACGGAGTTTGTAAATGGAGGAGGGCCTGTCTTAGCTGGACCTGTATGGCCTTTTATTTCGATTACCATTGCTTGTGGTGCGATTTCTGGTTTTCATGCATTTGTTGGCTCTGGCACAACGCCAAAAATGCTAGATCGGTGGAGTGATATGAAGCCGGTGGCGTTTGGCGCGATGCTCGTAGAATGTTTAGTGGGAATCATGGCGTTAATTGCCGCTACTGCGCTTCATCCGGGAGATTATTTTGCAATTAATAGTACACCTGAAGTGTTCCGTACGCTTGGTATGAGTGTCGAGAATCTTCCTCAACTAAGCAAAGAAATCGGTCTTGACTTAGAAGGAAGAACAGGTGGAGCTGTTACATTAGCTGTAGGGATGGCGTACATCTTTACGGGTATTCCGTTCTTTAGTCATTTGGCCTCTTATTTCTTCCAATTCGTGATTATGTTTGAAGCCGTCTTTATTTTAACGGCGATTGACGCAGGAACCCGTGTCGCGCGATATTTGATCCAAGACTTCTTTGGAGAAGCATATAAACCGCTGAAACGAAATGACTGGGTACCAGGGTCAGTCTTTGCAAGTGCACTTGCTTGTTTTATGTGGGGATACTTGCTTTACTCTGGAGACATTGGATCCATTTGGGCACTCTTTGGCGTGTCAAACCAATTAATGGCCTCGGTCGGATTAATCATTGGGGCGACGGTTGTATTAAAAATTGCGGATAAAAGACGGTATATGTTGACTTGTTTAATTCCACTTGCTTACTTATATGTGACGGTGAATTATGCGGGTTATTGGATGGTTGCGAATGTCTATCTCAATCCTGAAGCATCTGGCTACAGTGTACTGAATGCCGTGCTTTCGATTATTATGCTGATTTTAGGTTTTGTCATTATCGTGTTCGCTATTAAAAAGTGGATCGAGATTTGGCGCGATCCAGCTCTTCGAATGGAGACGCCAATCACTGGCTAAATGAACAAAGCCGGCTTGCTCATAGATAAGCAAACCGGCTTCTTGTTATTGCTGATGCTCAGGCTTTAAGCCCTGCTCTAATGTTTCAAGAATTTCATTTTTTTCATCTTCTGATGCCTCTTGCCATAACACCTCAAACAAAACGCCAAGCCCTGGCAGCATTTTTTCCTCGCCACTTTGAATCGCATCTAAAATCGTATGCTCAAGCTGCTCTTGATTATGGCCAGTAATGTTTTGAATCACTGCGCCTCTTAAATTAAAATCCATTGCCCACACTCCTTTTTTGATGGTGATAGCCCTATTCTGTCTCAAAGACAGGTTTATTATGTAGTGTGCTTGAGATATAATAAATTCATGATATTTAAAGGAGTTAAAGTCGCTTGAAATATATAGAATCAGCTAAAAACGCACACATTAAACAATGGAAAAAGCTCCATACAAAAAAAGAACGAACGAAAACAGGGCTATTCCTTGTTGAAGGAAAACACTTAGTAGAAGAAGCATTGAAAAGCGGGGTTGTAAAAGAGTTAATGGTCGCAACGCCTGACATGCTCCCTGCTGGCATCGAGCCTGACATTGAGTTGTATGAATTAAGTGAAGAGGCTTTTACTGCGATGACGGAAACGGAAACACCTCAGCAAATCGCAGCGGTTTGTACAATTCCTGTATTTGAGGAGAAAAAGTATGAACGAATGCTTCTGTTAGATGCAGTGCAGGATCCGGGGAATTTAGGCACACTTATTCGGACAGCAGATGCAGCGGGGCTTGATGCTGTGATTCTAGGGGATGGAACCGTTGATGCGTTTAACGGAAAAACGCTCCGTTCAGCACAAGGGTCTCATTTTCACCTGCCTATCTTAAAACAAACACTACAACAGACAATTCCAGCATTAAAGGCGCAAGGCATACCTGTATATGGCAGTGCTTTGAAAGATGCGAAAGAGTATAAACACATAGCATCAGAAGGTCCATTTGCGTTAATTGTGGGCAACGAGGGAGCAGGTATTGATCCAGAGATTCTTCAAATGACAGATCAAAATTTATATGTTCCAATGTACGGACAAGCGGAATCATTAAATGTGGCTGTGGCAGCAGCAGTTCTTGTCTATCATTTGCGCGGATAGTGTTGCATCACGTCCTATTTTTCACTATAATAAAACTAATATTTTAAAAACCATGATAGAGGAAGATTGTTTCACGGAGCGTCCTAATAGGGAGAATGCATCGTAGACTGAAAGTGCATTTAAGGAATGCTGAAACAGGAATTCACCTCTGGAGTTGTCACCGGGACCGCAGGTTTTGCGTAAAGGTGGACCGGATTCGTTTGATTCCGTTATGTCAATGAAGCTTATTCGCACATATATTTGTGCTTAACAAGGGTGGTACCGCGACCACAACTCGTCCCTTCTTTTTTGGAGGGGCGGGTTTTTTTATTGTCTTCAAACAATCAAACACCCGTTTATTCAGACGGTTTTGTATATTAAAAGGAGGATAACACTCATGCAAGAAACGTTAAAACAGCTTGAAACAGAAGCGATAGCGAAGGTAGAAGCAGCCAGCTCGCTCAAAGAAGTCAATGATATTCGTGTTCAATATTTAGGGAAAAAAGGTCCGATTACAGAAGTGCTGCGCGGAATGGGCAAGCTTTCCGCTGAAGAAAGACCAAAAATGGGCGCACTTGCAAATGAAGTGAGAGAGCAGATTGCTGGTGCCATTGCTGAAAAAAATGAGCAGCTAGAAGCAGAAGAAGTGAAAAAGAAACTGGCCTCTCAAACCATTGATGTCACATTACCAGCAAGTCCGATCAAAATCGGGGCAAGACATCCATTAACGATTGTCGTAGAAGATATTGAAGATTTATTTATCGGCATGGGCTATACCGTTGAAGAGGGCCCAGAGGTAGAAACAGATTACTATAACTTTGAAGCGCTCAATCTTCCAAAAGAACATCCGGCACGTGATATGCAGGACAGCTTCTATATTACTGAAGACACACTCATGAGAACGCAAACATCACCCGTTCAAGCACGTACACTTGAGAAATATAAAGGCCAAGGCCCTGTGAAAATCATCTGCCCTGGTAAGGTGTATAGACGTGACAGCGATGATGCCACTCACTCCCATCAATTCATGCAAATTGAAGGACTTGTGGTCGATCACAATATTAGCATGAGTGACCTCAAAGGAACGCTTGAGACAGTCGCAAGAAAAATGTTTGGTGAAGATCGTGAAATTAGACTGCGCCCAAGCTTTTTCCCATTCACAGAACCTTCCGTTGAAGTTGATGTGTCATGCTTTAAATGCGGCGGGAAAGGCTGTTCTGTATGTAAAGGAACAGGCTGGATTGAAATTTTAGGTGCAGGAATGGTTCACCCGAATGTATTAAAAATGAGCGGATTTGATCCAGATAGTTATCAAGGCTTTGCTTTTGGAATGGGTGTTGAACGTATTGCGATGCTGAAATACGGCATAGATGACATTCGTCATTTCTACACAAATGATATTAGATTCACGAAGCAATTTAAGCAGGACTAAGAGGAGGAAATCAACATGTTTGTTTCATATAAATGGTTAGAGGACTATGTCGATTTAGAAGGCATTCAGCCGGATGAATTAGCAGAGAAAATCACAAGAAGCGGAATTGAAGTGGAAGCCGTTGAGTATAAAGGTGAAGGCATCAAAGGCGTTGTCGTTGGACACGTCATTGAACGTGAACAGCATCCGAATGCGGATAAATTAAACAAATGTCTTGTTGATATCGGCGAAGACGCACCGGTGCAAATTATATGCGGGGCTCCAAATGTGGATAAAGGACAGCATGTGGCTGTCGCAACGGTTGGTGCAGTCCTTCCTGGAAACTTTAAAATTAAAAAAGCAAAACTGCGCGGTGAAGAGTCTCATGGCATGATTTGTTCTCTGCAAGAATTAGGCGTAGAGAGCAAGCTCGTACCAAAAGAATATGCAGAAGGTATCTTTGTTTTCCCGAATGACGTGAAACCAGGAGATGATGCCCTTCAAGCGCTTCAATTAGATGATGCGGTACTTGAACTTGGCTTAACACCAAACCGTGCCGATGCCCTTAATATGCTAGGAGTGGCTTATGAGGTTGCCGCCATTTTAGGGAGAGACATCAAGCTTCCTGATACAGCGCATGACACTTCTTCTGAAAAAGCAGCAGACTATATTTCTGTTAAAATTGAGGATCAAGAAGCGAATCCACTTTATGCAGCGAAGATCATTAAAAATGTAAAGATTGGACCAGCACCGCTTTGGATGCAAACAAGATTGATGAATGCAGGTATCCGTCCAATTAACAACGTCGTGGATATTACGAATTTTGTCTTACTTGAATACGGTCAACCTCTACATGCCTTTGATTATGACCGGTTTGGTTCGAAGCAGGTGGTCGTACGTAAAGCGGCTGAAAATGAAATGATTCAAACTCTGGATGAACAAGAACGTACATTGTCTTCGAAGCATCTTGTCATTACAAATGGCACAAAAGCGCATGCTGTTGCAGGTGTCATGGGCGGTTTTGAATCAGAGGTGCGTGATGAGACGACAACGATTCTTTTAGAAGCGGCATATTTCAACGGTCAAACCGTCCGTCAAGCATCTAGAGACTTAGGGCTTCGCAGTGAATCAAGTACACGATTTGAAAAAGGGCTCGATCCGCAGCGGACGAAATCAGCAGCCGAAAGAGCAGCGCAATTGATCAGTATGTATGCAGGCGGTGAAGTGCTAAGCGGTACAGTTGAGGAAAACCACCTTGAAACAAGTATGAATGTCATCCACGTATCAACTGAGCGTGTGAACAAGGTGCTTGGCATGAGCATTTCAAAAGAAGATATGATTCAGATTTTCAACAAACTAGGCTTTACTGTGGGTGAATCAAATGATGTGCTTGTCGTAACGGTTCCTTCCCGCAGAATGGATATTACGATTGAAGAGGACCTCATTGAAGAAGTCGCGAGATTATACGGCTACGACAATATTCCATCTACACTGCCTGCGACAGCTGGTACCGTTGGCGGTCTCACGCCATACCAAGTGAAGCGCAGAAAGGTGAGACGTTTCTTAGAGGGCGCAGGGCTTTCTCAAGCGATTACGTATTCATTAACGAATCAGCATAAGTCCACAGCCTTTGCTTTAAATCCAGCTTATCAAACAAGACTTTCCCTGCCAATGAGTGAGGAACGAAGTGTGCTGAGACAAAGCCTTCTGCCAAACTTACTTGATTCTGTCGCATATAACTTAGCAAGACAAGCTGATTCTTTTGCCTTTTACGAAACAGGTTCTGTTTTCTTAGCGGAAACGGAAGGCGCAAAACCAGTAGAGAAAGAGCATGTGGCAGGTGCGTTAACAGGTCTTTGGCATAAAAATCTTTGGCAGGGCGAGAAAAAAGCTGTCGATTTTTATGTTGCGAAGGGTATTGCAGAAGGGCTGTTTGAAAAGCTTGGTGTATCAGAAGAGATCACGTATGTTCAAGCAGAGCGTGAGGGCCTTCACCCAGGACGTACAGCCGATGTTCATTTAAATGGAAAAGTGATTGGCTTTGTAGCTGCACTGCATCCAGTAGTGGAAAAGGAATTAGATTTAAAAGAAACGTATGTATTTGAATTTGATTTAACGGATGTAATGACGTCTGAAACAGAGGATATGAAATATACGGCTATTCCGAGATTCCCAGCAGTGACAAGAGACATCGCACTTGTCGTCGATCAGCATATTTCAAGCGGACAGCTAGAGCAAGTCATTTATGAAGCTGGCGGCCAATTGCTCACAGACCTTTCCGTCTTTGATGTGTATGAGGGTGAGCATATGGAAGAAGGCAAGAAATCTGTTGCATTCTCTCTGCAATATTTAAACCCAGAACAAACGTTGACCGAGGAAGAAGTCACGGCTGTTCATACAAACGTATTGAAAGCATTAGAAGATACGTATCAAGCCGTCTTGCGCGGATAATAAAAAGGGCTATCGCTTAATGGGCGATAGCTCTTTTTTGATTATAACCATTTTTTCGCTTTTTGGGTGTTGGCAAAATGAAGTTTTGTAAATTGGCGTAAAGCCTCTTCGCCGTGCTGTTTCATCAGCTTTGCTGCCGCTTTGTCAACATGCGGGCCGGCCCCTTTTGGAATGTCAAAGCCCGCTGCTTTTGATAATTTATCCATTTCAATTAAAAAAGCATATCTTGCAATAATAGAAGCTGCAGCAACCGATAAGTGGATGCCTTCTGCTTTCGTACTAAAATATGTACGCTCCCGAATGATCTTTTTCCCCGCAAGGTGCCTGAAATAAATGCCTGGTTCGGCAAATTGGTCAATGAGAATGGCTTCTGGTTTCTTGCCATCCAGTTTTTCTAGCACGGAGGTGATGACTTGGTTATGAAGCAGTGCCTTCATTTTCCCTTGGCTCATGCCCTTTTCTTGCATCGCATTGTATTTTTCATTCCGAAGCACGAGAAGGCTGAAGGGGATGGTTTTGATCAAGTCTTTGGCAATGTTGATAATCTGCGGATCTTTTAGTCCTTTTGAGTCTTTCACCCCGAGCTTTTTCATGAGAGCAAGCTGACTGGAATCAACATAAGCCGCACAGACCGTAATGGGTCCAAAATAATCGCCAGTACCGACCTCATCTGAGCCAATAACCGACATGGAAGCAATGCCGGGTGGTGGGCTGTACTGTGTGATGGATGGTGTTTTTTTGCTTTTTGTTTCAGCTGCTTGTAAATGGTTGAACTGACTCGCTTCAGCTTCTGCCTTTTGTCCTTGGAACAGTACTTTTCCAGATTTGTAGGCTGTAATCGTACAGCCGGGAACCTTTGCTTGAAATAGAGCGCCTGGCGGCAAAGTGTCAGTTAAATGCTGAGCGTACACGCTCTTCATTTTTTTCATGTCTTCTGATGTTGCTTTTAAGACGGATTGGGGCACAGTGGATAACTCCTTTTTACCTTGATATCATTGATTTCTAAAGTGTACCATAACAGGGAAGGGCTCGTCTTTCCATTCAATGTCTAAACATGTTATGATAGAGACTAGGATTCTCGTGGAATGGAGGAGAAACGTTGTCTGACGGCGGTAAAACGAAAACAACAGTTGAGATTTACGGACAGTCCTATACGATCATCGGCCAAGAAACGAAGATGCATATGCGACATGTTGCTTCAATTGTTGATGATAAAATGAGAGAAATCAATGAAAAAAATCCATACCTTGATATAAACAAATTAGCTGTACTGACAGCAGTCAATGTCGTCCACGACTACTTGAAATTAAAAGAGCAATACGAAAAACTAGAGCTTCATCTAAAAGAAAAGGAATGAAATTACCGTGATCGATATCATCATTTTGTTTTTGCTTCTTATGGGAACGCTTGTCGGTCTAAAACGCGGGTTTATTCTTCAATTTATTAAATTGATTAGCTTTGTTGTTTCTATTTTAGTGGCTTCTATGTTTTATCAGTCACTTGCACCACAGCTTACGTGGATTCCAGCACCTAATTTTAGCGGCGGTCAAGCGCAGCTCGCTTTCTTTAGTGGGAATCTAGAAACAGCTTATTATAATACCATTGCGTTTATCATTCTGTTTATCTTGACCAAAATCCTGCTCGCTATCATCGGCGGATTGCTCACAACCATTGCAAGTATCCCTGTGATTAAACAGGTCAACAAACTACTTGGCGCTGTTTTAGGATTTCTTGAAACCTATCTATTTGTGTTTATTCTATTGTTTGTGGCTGCATTACTTCCAGTCGATGCGCTTCAAACCATGATGAGCAAATCAATGTTAGCAGATGTGATCGTAAATAGCACCCCTTACCTGTCCGGTCTTGTCAAAGACCTCTGGTCGACGTATGGAGTTTAAGAACTTCTCCTTTCTTGGAGAAGTTTTTTCTCATTCCATGACAGAAAGTTGTAGGATGAAGGGAAAGTTTGTATATTTATATAGGAAGATGCCAAAGCGGCTGGAGGATGAGAGATGAATAAAAAAGATATTATCAAACTTCTTGAAACAATTGCAGTCTATATGGAGCTAAAAGGAGATAATCCTTTTAAAATTTCTGCCTTTCGTAAAGCAGCTGCGGCACTGGAACAAGATGACCGCAGTCTTTCTCAAATAGATGACCTATTAGCATTACCCGGCATTGGAAAAGGAACCTTTGCTGTGATCACAGAGTATATCGAAAAAGGACAGTCTGAAACACTCGAACAATTAAAAAAAGAAGTGCCTGAAGGACTTGTCCCGCTCTTAAAATTGCAAGGACTCGGTGGGAAGAAGATTGCTAAGCTCTACCAAGAGCTTGGTGTTCACGATGCACAGTCTTTAAAAGAAGCATGTGAAGCGGAAAAAGTACAAACGCTTGCTGGGTTTGGCAAAAAAACAGAAGAAAAGATTCTTGCCGCTCTTGAGGAGGCAGGAAAGCAGCCAGAACGACTGCCAATTGGTTTTGCATTAGATGTGGCAGAACGAATTGATGATGCGCTGGAACAGATGGAGGGAATCATCCGCTTTTCAAGAGCGGGTAGTTTAAGACGTGCGCGTGAAACGGTTAAAGATTTAGATTACATCATTGCGACTGATAATCCTGAACAAGTGAGAGAACAACTTGTTGCTCTTGATGATGTCAAAGATGTCATTGCGAGCGGTGATACGAAGGTATCTGTCATGCTTGCACTTGATTTTGAAATCAGTGTAGATTTCCGGCTTGTGACAACAGACCAATTTGCAACAACGCTGCACCATTTCACTGGCTCAAAAGATCATAACATTCGCATGCGACAGCTTGCGAAGGAGCGCGGTGAGCGTATTAGTGAATATGGGGTTGAAACGATCGAAACTGGGGATGTGAAAACATTTGAAGACGAAAGCGCTTTTTATGCACATTTCCAACTACCGCTCATTCCGCCAGAAATTCGTGAAACCGGAGCAGAGATTGATTCGTATAAAGAAAGTATGCAATTTGTAGACCGAAAAGATATCAAAGGCGACCTTCATATGCACTCGACATGGAGTGATGGCGCTTTTTCTATTCGCGAAATGGCAGAGGCATGTATCGCAAAAGGCTATGAATACATGGCGATCACAGACCACTCACAATATTTAAAAGTAGCAAACGGTTTAACAAAAGAACGTTTGCGTTTGCAAGCAAAAGAAATTGACAAGCTGAATCAAGAATTTGAGCATTTTCACATTTTCAAAGGGGTCGAAATGGATATGCTGCCGGATGGATCGTTAGATTATGATGATGACTTTTTAGCAGACATGGATTTTGTCATTGCGTCTATTCATTCTAGCTTCTCTCAGCCGGAGGAAGTCATTATGGAGCGCCTAGAAAATGCCTTGAATAATCAACATGTGGATTTAATTGCCCATCCAACTGGCCGTTTGATCGGTAGACGAGACGGCTATGCCTTAAATATTGATCAGCTCATAGAGCTTGCGAAAAAAACGGGCACTGCACTGGAACTCAACAGCAACCCGTCAAGACTTGATTTAAAAACAGAGCATTTAATGAAAGCAAACGAAGCGGGTGTGAACATCATGATCAACACAGATGCACACAACATCGCCATGCTCGATCATATGGACGTCGGTGTCACAGCTGCAAGAAAGGGCTGGACACCAAAAGCAAATGTCGTGAATACATTTTCACTCAATGAGATGAAAAAGTTTTTAACGCGTGACAGGTAGTCGTTAGGAGGCTGGACCATGCTGCAACAAAAAGTGTTAGCATCATTAGAATTTCATAAAGTAAAAGAAAAAGTCATGTCCTATACTGCTTCGACTTTAGGGAAAGAAAAAGCGCAGGACTTAATACCACTCACAGATATCGAGAGCATTCAGCATCTGCTAGAAGAGGTAGCAGAAGCGCAAGATGTGATTCGTTTAAAAGGATCTGCGCCGTTTGGCGGGTTAACGGATATTAGACGAGGCGTCAAACGAGCAGAAATAGGCAGTATATTAAGCCCTTCTGAGCTGATGGAAATTGCGGCGCTGTTATATACCACAAAAAACATGAAGCACTTTCTCGCCTCTATGTATGAGGACGGAGTAGAGATACCCCGTCTTCATACATATGCAGAATCGCTGATTTTACTGCCAGACGTGAGAAAAGAAATCGAAAGCTGTATTGGTGATAATGGAGAAGTGCTTGATCACGCAACGCCAGCCCTCCGCACCATACGAACGCAGTTACGATCACTAGAATCAAAAGTGCGAGATAAATTAGAATCAATGATTCGTTCACAATCTGCCTCGAAAATGCTGTCAGACACCATTGTGACCATTCGTAATGATCGGTTTGTCATTCCCGTAAAACAAGAGTACCGCTCGAATTATGGAGGGATTGTTCACGATCAATCTTCTTCAGGCGCAACTCTTTTTATTGAGCCGCAGGTGGTCGTAGATTTAAATAACACCTTGCAGCAAACTCGCCTAAAAGAAAAGCAAGAGATTGAAAAGATTTTGCAAATGCTGACAGCGAGTGTGTCAGAGCACATTGATGAATTGCTTCATAATGTGAATGAACTTCAGACATTAGATTTTATTTTCGCCAAAGCCAAATATGCAAAAGCAGAAAAAGCCACAAAACCTACTGTGAATAACCAAGGGGAGATTTATTTAAAACGGGCAAGACATCCCCTATTGCCCCGAGATCAGGTTGTGGCAAATGATATTGAGCTGGGCAAAGATTTTTCTACGATCGTCATCACAGGTCCAAATACAGGCGGTAAGACCGTCACTTTAAAAACACTCGGGCTTCTTACGCTGATGACGCAGGCAGGTCTTCATATTCCAGTCGAAGAAGGATCAGAAGTGGCTGTATTCGATCAAGTCTTTGCTGATATTGGAGACGAGCAGTCTATTGAACAGAGCTTGAGTACATTCTCATCTCATATGGTCAATATTGTGGATATCTTAAAGCATTTGACGTCTAATTCACTCGTGTTATTTGATGAATTAGGTGCGGGGACAGATCCTGCTGAAGGTGCAGCACTTGCGATGAGCATCTTAGATGAAGTTCATCAAACAAATGCGCGCGTCATCGCAACGACTCACTATCCTGAGCTGAAGGCATACGGATATAACCGAGAAGGCGTCACAAATGCGAGTGTAGAGTTTGATATTGAAACCTTATCCCCTACATATCGCTTGCTCATCGGGGTGCCGGGACGAAGTAATGCATTTGAAATTTCCAAGCGTCTAGGGTTGCCTCATCATTTAATTGATCGTGCAAAAGCAGATATGCACGCGGAACATAATGAAGTCGATCAGATGATTGCTTCATTAGAAGACAGCAAAAAACAAGCAGAAGAAGAACTGCATGAGACGGAATTCTATAGAAAAGAAGCAGAGAAGCTCCATAAAGAATTGCAAAAACAAATCCTTGAATGGAATGAACAAAAGGACAAACTGCTTGAAGAAGCCGAACAAAAAGCGGCAGAAAAAATTGAACAAGCAACAAAAGAAGCAGAAGAGATTATTCAAGAGCTTCGGTCCATTAAAAGTGAGCATCGTTCATTCAAAGAACATGAACTCATTGATGCGAGAAAGCGTCTTGAAGAAGCTGTCCCTGAGTTTGACCATAAGAAAAAACCAGAGCCAGTGAAAAAAGCAGCAAGACAGCTAAAACCAGGCGATGAAGTCAAAGTGCTGACGTTTGGCCAAAAAGGAACGCTCATCGAACAAACGGGTAACAAAGAATGGAGTGTCCAAATGGGCATTCTAAAAATGAAAGTAAAAGAAAAAGATATGGAATTTATCAAATCAGCACCGGAATTTAAGCAAGAGAAAGCCATCACGGCGGTCAAAGGAAAAGACTACCATGTATCACTTGAGCTTGATTTAAGAGGAGAGCGTTATGAGAATGCCTTAAGCAGAGTCGAGAAATACTTAGATGATGCCGTCTTAGCTGGCTATCCGCGTGTGTCGATCATTCACGGTAAAGGCACTGGCGCCTTGAGAAAAGGGGTCCAGGAATTATTAAAACAGCACCGTAGTGTAAAAAATGCTCGTTTTGGAGAACAAGGCGAGGGAGGATCAGGCGTCACCATCGTCGAATTAAAGTAAAAAGGAGAAAACGCATGAAAGCCTTTTGGGAAAATGAACTTGTGGAAATTGCCGCCTATTACAGCGTGGCCGTCCTATGTCTTGTCTTATTTCTTACCATATTTGAACTCGTGACCTCCTATAAAAACTGGGAAGAGATTCAGCGGGGGAACTTAGCTGTTGCTATGGCAACCGGCGGGAAGATTTTTGGGATTGCCAATGTCTTTCAGCATTCCATCGCCCAGCACAACTCGCTTCTTCAAATGGTCGGATGGGGCGTATACGGCTTTGTGATGCTGCTCGTCAGCTATTTCATTTTTGAATTTTTAACACCACGATTTAAAGTAGACAAAGAGATTGAGAATGATAATAGAGCGGTCGGGTTTATTTCACTCATTATTTCTGTTGGGCTGTCTTATGTAGTAGCAGCCGGCATTTAAGGAGACGACATGGAAAAACTAGCCAAAGTATTAATTGTAGTTGCCTGCACTTTTGCGGTTATTGGTGCTGTTTACATGTTCCTGTAAAATGAAGAATACATTCTAGAAAGCTGTCAGGGAAAACCTTGACAGCTTTTCACTCATCAAAGGCGGCGAATCAGAATGAATCAAATCTTGCAAAAAGACGAACTCTTAAAGCGCATTGACAGTTGTCTCAAAAAGACATCTCTTCCCCAAGACATATATGAACCGTATATTGCACGTCCTTTTCAAACGACTGGTTTTTTTGATGATTTGAGCCCCTATATTGAAATTGATCCAGCCGGCTATATTCTTATTCAATATGAACGAGGGATTAAAGTGCTTCATAAAAGAACAAAAGAGGCGGATGAAGTCGTTTATTGGATTTTAGAAGACACCATCTTTCTAACTGTGTATCTAGACATGATGAGACAATATCAAGTGGACAACATCCACACACATTTACCTAATGACCCTAGTATCCATAAACAGATTGTGGAGAGAGTCCATGAGTCATTTTGTGCGATCGGTGGATTATACGAAAAGTGGCATCATGAAGGGAAAAGAGCCTCTATAGAAACACCGGCGAAAAAATGAAGATGTGTCATGGAACGAGCTCGATTTGAAAAAAGCAAACAGCCATAAGGAAAAGTTTGCTATAATAAAATAGTACGAAAGTTCAGGAAGGAGGGTTTTTATGCAGTCAGATAAACGTTGGCTTCTGCATTACCCGAATCAAATTCCCCACGAACTCACCATCCCAAATGAAACGTTGCAATCTTACTTATTCAGCTCCGCAGAGGCAGCACCTGAGCATACAGCCATTCATTTTTTAGGAAAAAACATCACCTACCAGCAGTTACAAGAAGATGCACTGAAATTAGCCAGTCACTTGATTGACATCGGTGTCAAAAAAGGCGACAGAGTAGCGATTATGCTGCCAAACTGCCCGCAATCGGTGATTTCTTATTATGCGGTTTTAATAGCAGGCGGCATTGTCGTTCAAACCAATCCGCTTTATACGGAGAAAGAACTGGAATATCAAATGGAGGACAGCGGCTCTAAGGTGCTGATCACTCTCGATCTACTGTATCCAAAGGCCTATAAAATGAAAGCGCTGACAAGTATGGAACATTTGATCATCACAAAATTACAAGATTACTTGCCATTTCCGAAAAACATATTGTTTCCGATTGTCCAGCGAAGGAAAAACAACATGGTCATCCAAGTGGAGAAGAGTGAGACCATTCATCATTTCTCACAGATCATGAAAGAATCGTCAGGAGAACGGATTCCGCAAATATCCTTTCAACCGAAAGAGGATGTCGCAGTTTTGCAATATACAGGCGGAACGACCGGTTTACCAAAAGGGGTCATGCTCACACACGAAAATATAGTAGCCAATACAGAAATGTGTGCATCCTGGATGTATAAAACGAACCGCGGAAAAGAACGGATTCTTGGGATCATTCCGTTCTTTCATGTATACGGCATGACGACCGTGCTAAACCTTGCAGTCAAGGAAGGTCATCAAATGATTCTTCTTCCGCGTTTTGATGCAGCGGATGCCTTGAAGACCATTGAAAAACAGAAACCGACGCTGTTCCCAGGAGCACCAACGATGTATATTGCCCTGCTTCATCATCCGAATATTGAAAAGTATGACCTATCATCCATCACCGCATGCTTAAGCGGATCGGCTGCTCTTCCTGTTGAAGTCAAACAGAGTTTTGAAAAACTAACAGGAGGAAGGCTAGTGGAGGGGTATGGACTTTCAGAAACTTCTCCTGTCACTCATGCCAATTTCTTATGGGGAGCGAACAAAATAGGAAGTATCGGGTGCCCTTGGCCGAATACAGATGCCGGTATTTATTGTGAAGAAACGGGTGGACTCAAAGCGCCATATGAGCACGGAGAGATTATCGTCAAAGGTCCTCAAATCATGAAAGGATACTGGAATCAGCCGGAGGAGACAGCGGCAGTGTTAAGAGACGGCTGGTTTTTCACAGGAGACATTGGGTATATGGATGAGGATGGTTTTTTCTATATCGTAGACCGGAAAAAGGATGTCATCATCGCGAGCGGCTATAATATTTACCCAAGAGAGGTTGAAGAAGCCCTTTATGAGCATGAGCTTGTACAAGAAGTGGTTGTGGCGGGTATTCCAGATCCGTATAGAGGGGAAACAGTAAAAGCCTTTGTTGTCCCGAAAAAGGATGCCTATGTAACAGAGGATGAACTGGATCGTTTTGTTAGAACAAGAATTGCCTCATTTAAAGTGCCGCGTGTCTACGAATTTAAGGAATCACTGCCTAAAACGGCTGTAGGGAAAATCTTGCGCAGAGTGTTAATTGAAGAAGAAAAAAGAAAGCAATCATCTTCAACAGAAGAACCAGTCGATCAATGAGAGAATGAACCAGCATCATCCGGTCAAGCGGCCGGATGATTTGAATTGTACGTGTCTGCTCTGGTATGCTAAAGGTTGAAAAGAAAGAAGAACATCACTTGACAAATCACTCGTTTCTTTTTAACATAAAGTTATGAATGAATGATCATTCAATTTAGAAAGGGACGAAGCACATTGAAGCAGAAAAGACCGAAGTACATGCAAATTATTGATGCAGCCGTTGTGGTGATTGCAGAGAACGGCTACCATCAATCACAAGTCTCAAAGATTGCCAAACAAGCAGGGGTAGCAGACGGAACCATTTATCTCTATTTCAAAAACAAAGAGGACATTTTGATCTCGTTGTTCAAAGAAAAAATGGGACAATTCATCGAACGGATGGAAACAGATATTCAAAAGAAACCGTCTGCCAAAGAAAAGCTTCTTCTCCTCATTCGAGAACACTTTCGCCTGCTATCGCAAGACCATCATTTGGCCCTTGTGACACAGCTTGAACTCAGGCAGTCAAACCTTGAACTGCGCCAAAAAATCAATGAGGTGCTGAAAGGGTATTTAAATATGCTAGACTCCATTTTAGCCGAAGGAAAGAAGACAGGAGAATTTAGACAAAATCTAGATGTCCGCTTAGCGAGACAAATGGTATTTGGGACGATTGATGAAACCGCTACAACATGGGTCATGAATGATCAAAAGTATGACCTGCCTGCACTCGCAGAAAGTGTACATGATCTTCTCTTAAACGGAATACATCAATCTTAAAGACAATTGAAAAAGGATGATTGACATGGAAAAAATACTTAGCTTACACCAAGACGAACAGACAGCACTCATCACGATTCAACACCCACCTGCAAATGCCTTATCCTCTCAGCTTCTCACTGAACTCAACGACATGTTTGATCAGCTTGAACAAAACAGTGAAGTGAGAGCTATTGTCATTCATGGAGAAGGTAGATTTTTCTCAGCAGGTGCTGATATTAAAGAATTTACGACCTTGCAGGAAGAGTCTGATTATGCCAGCCTTGCAGACAGAGGGCAGCAAGTATTTGAACGAATTGAACAATGTCCAAAACCGGTGATTGCTTCCATTCACGGGGCAGCATTAGGCGGCGGGCTTGAGCTGGCGATGTCGTGTGATATTCGAATCGCAACAAAAGATGCAAAGCTGGGACTGCCGGAATTAAATCTCGGTATTATCCCAGGATTCGGCGGAACGCAGCGCCTGCCTCGCTACGTTGGATCAGCTAAAGCACTTGAAATGATGGGAACAGCTGAGCCGATTACAGGAGAAGAAGCATTTGCCTGCGGACTTGTTTCAAAACTTGCGGAAACAGAGGAAGAAGCGCTGGAAACAGCCAAAACATTGGCGGCGAAATTTGCAGCGAAAAGCCCTAAAACGCTTGAGTATGTGCTTGAGTTATTGAATGCGGCAAAAGTGTACTCATATGATGGTGGAATGAAGCTGGAAGCCAAGAAATTTGGTGAAGTGTTCCAGTCAAATGATGCCAAAGAAGGCATCCAAGCTTTTATCGAAAAACGCAAACCGAATTTTAAAGGGGAATAAGGGATTAGTACGACACAAGGGGGAGAAATGAATGAATATATTTGTTTTGATGAAGCGTACGTTTGACACGGAAGAGAAAATTTCGATTCAGTCTGGTGCTATTCAAGAAGATGGGGCAGAGTTCATTATTAATCCTTATGACGAGTACGCAATAGAAGAAGCGATTCAGCTTCGGGATGAGCACGGGGGAGAAGTAACGGTCGTGACAGTTGGCAATGAAGATGCGGAGAAACAGCTTAGAACAGCTCTTGCAATGGGCTGCGATCAAGCCGTTTTATTAAATGTTGAAGATGATTTGGAGGAGTGGGATCAATTTTCCGCTTCTACGATTCTATATCACTATTTCAAGGATAAAGAAGCTTCCTTAATTTTAGCAGGGAATGTAGCGATTGACGGCGGGTCTGGACAGGTGGCCCCGCGTCTTGCTGAATTACTCGGTTTTCCATATGTCACAACCATTACAAGTATTCAAATCGACGGCGGCTCAGCTTCAATTGAGCGAGATGCAGAGGGGGATGTGGAAGTGATTTCTGCCGAGCTCCCGCTAGTGGTCACCGCGCAGCAAGGTCTCAATGAGCCTCGTTATCCATCGTTACCAGGAATCATGAAGGCAAAGAAAAAGCCTTTAGAAGAATTAGAATTAGACGATCTAGATTTAGATGAAGACGATGTGCCATATAAAATCAAAACAATCGAACGTTTCTTACCGGAGAAAAAAGAGGGTGGCAAGGTGCTGAGCGGCGAGCTTCAGGATCAGGTCAAGGAACTCACAGACCTGCTAAGAAATGAAGCAAAAGTCATCTAAACATCCACTTTACGATATCACGAGAACAAGGGGGAGCTTAAAGGATGAGTAAAAAAGTTGTTGTACTTGGAGAAAGTCGTGACGGTAAATTAAGAAATGTGACTTTTGAAGCGATTGCTGCCGCTCACGAGGTGGCTGATGGCGGTGAAGTGATTGGCGTTTTAATAGGGGATCACGTCAAAGACCAAGCGGATGAACTGCTTTATTATGGAGCGGATCATGTGATGATCGTCGAGCACCCGCATCTTTCTTATTATACGTCTGATGGTTTTGCGCAGGCGCTTCAAGCAATATTAGATCAAGTCAATCCTGATGCAGTGCTGTTCGGTCATACATCGATCGGAAAAGACTTGTCACCCAAAATAGCTGCACGCCTGCAAACAGGCTTAATTTCAGATGCAATAGATGTAAGCGTTACCGGTGAACATCTTGTTTTCACGAGACCGATTTATTCAGGAAAAGCTTTTGAAAAAGTCATTTCAACAGATCGTCTGCTTTTGGCTACTATCCGTCCAAACAACGTGGCACCGCTGGAGCGTGATGCGTCACGCAGCGGAGAAGTGACGCCAGTTTCTGTCGATATTCAAAACCTAAGAACGATCGTGAAGGAAGTCATTAAAAAAACATCAGAAGGTGTAGATTTATCTGAAGCGAAGGTCATTGTCGCAGGAGGCAGGGGGGTTAAGAGCAAAGAAGGCTTTGAACCGCTGAAAGAACTTGCCCAAACGCTTGGCGCAGCAGTCGGTGCCTCGCGTGGTGCATGTGACGCTGACTACTGCGATTATGCCCTGCAAATTGGTCAAACCGGTAAAGTGGTCACACCTGACCTTTACATTGCCTGCGGGATTTCAGGAGCTATTCAGCATTTAGCCGGTATGTCCAACAGTAAAGTCATTGTTGCGATCAACAAAGACCCAGAAGCTGAAATCTTCAAAATTGCCGATTACGGAATTGTCGGTGACTTATTCGAAGTCGTTCCGCTTTTAAATGAAGAGTTAAAAAAGATGAATATCCATTCTTAACGCTCATACACTCAGAATGCCTAGGTATTCTGGTTTTTTTTGTATGTCATCACGAAACAAAGGAGCGGTTTACAAGTGAATGGGACAGTAAAAGTGAATGAAGTGATTGGACGCATTTCTAAACACATCTATGGACACTTTCAAGAGCATTTAGGAAGAGGAATTTATGACGGCATTTGGGTAGGGAAAGACTCATCGATTGACCATATTGAGGGGATTCGTACCGATGTACTAAAGGCACTTCAAGCCTTACATATCCCGGTGCTGAGGTGGCCGGGCGGCTGTTTTGCAGACGAGTATCATTGGGCAAATGGCGTCGGTGATCTGAGTGAACGAAAGCCGATGGTGAATACTCATTGGGGTGGCACCGTTGAATCAAATGCGTTTGGTACACATGAATTTATGAGACTGTGTGAATTACTTGAATGTGAGCCTTATATTTGTGGAAACGTTGGAAGCGGCTCTGTTCAAGAATTAGCAGAATGGATTGAATATATCACATTTCCTAAAGGGACACCTATGTCGGATTGGCGGATTCAAAATGGAAAACAAGAACCGTGGGAGCTGACGTATGTTGGTGTAGGCAATGAAAGCTGGGGATGTGGTGGAAATATGACGCCAGAGTATTATGCAGACTTATATAAACGCTACCAAACGTATGTGAGAGAGTTTGCTGGTCAGCGCATTTACAAAATCGCATGTGGTGCGAATTCAAATGATGTGAATTGGACAAAAGTATTAATGGAGCGTGCAGCGCCGTGGATGGATGGGCTCAGTTTGCATTACTATACGGTCCAAGGAACATGGGAGAAGAAAGGGTCAGCGACTGATTTTGATGAGGATGAGTGGTTTACAACGCTGAAAAAGGCGTCTGAAATGGAGCGGCTTGTTGTAGATCACGGAGAGATCATGGATCGTTATGACCCAGACAAGCGAATCGGGATGATTATTGATGAATGGGGGACATGGTATGATCCAGAACCGGGGACAAATCCAGGGTTTTTGTATCAGCAAAACACATTAAGAGATGCTCTAGTCTGTGCCTTGCATTTTCATATTTTTCATCGCCATTGCCAGCGGATTCATATGGCGAATATTGCCCAGACCGTCAATGTGCTGCAAGCGATGGTGTTAACGCAGGACGAAAAGATGCTCCTGACACCTACCTATCACGTATTTCACATGTTTCAAGTGCATCAAGAAGAAGAAGCGCTTGAAGTAGAATTGAATGTCCCTTCATATGAACGCCGGGGTGAAAAAATCCCTCAAGTCAGTGTGTCAGCCTCGCGGTCATCTGACAAGATGCATATTAGTTTATGTCATGTGAATCCCCATGAAAAAGCAGACGTATCTCTTGCGATAGAGGGAATCGATGCAAAAACGAAGGTCACTGGCCGTGTGCTGACTGCTGATCGGATGAATGCGCACAACACGTTCGATGATCCTCATTCCGTTCAGCCTGCGGACTTTCGGCAATTTGCTGTTAAGCACGGCGAGCTGACTATTGATCTGCCGCCTATGTCGGTTGTAATGTTGACCGTCGATCTGGCTTGATCGCATATTTCAATGTTTGATGAGAAGAATGTTGGGGCATCATACATTGTAAATGAAGCGGAAAGGGAGTTATGTCATATGCTTAGAACCATTCTGATGATCATTGGTGCGATTGTTGTTATTGGTGCGATTATACGGTTTGTTTTTTAATTCATTTCATAAAAAATGATTCGTAAGCATTTCATTCGCAAGTCACATTGGTAGATGCTATACTAAAAAGCATAATTTACATTGGAGGAATGAATAATGGCAATCGTAAAAGCTACTGACGCAACATTTTCACAAGAAACTGCAGAAGGTGTTGTTCTTGCAGACTTTTGGGCACCTTGGTGCGGACCTTGTAAAATGATTGCTCCAGTTCTTGAAGAACTTGATCAAGAAATGGGCGATAAAATGAAAATTGTAAAAATTGATGTGGATGATAACCAAGAAACTGCTGGTAAATACGGCGTTATGAGTATCCCAACACTTCTTGTTTTAAAAGACGGTGAAGTCGTCGAAACGTCTGTTGGTTTCAAACCAAAAGAAGCACTAGCTGAGCTTGTAAACAAACATCTATAAACCGATCTATGCCCGCGTGGCATGATCTCGAAAGCGGTTCTCGTATAGTCGAGAGCCGCTTTTCTTTCATCGTGGTATAAAACAAATGTTCGTGATACACTAGAAGGAGTGAAAGTGGAAAACAAGGACGGATGAAAATATGAACAAATTGATCAAAGAAAAGCTGTCAGTCTTACCTGATCAACCAGGCTGTTACTTAATGAAAGATAGACAAAATACGATCATTTATGTGGGAAAGGCAAAGGTATTAAAAAATAGGGTCCGCTCTTATTTTACAGGATCTCATGATGCCAAAACGCAGCGGCTTGTCAGTGAAATCGAAGACTTTGAATACATTGTCACCTCTTCAAATATTGAGGCACTTATTTTAGAGCTGAATTTAATCAAAAAATATGACCCGAAATACAATGTCATGCTCAAGGATGACAAAACGTACCCTTTTATTAAAATTACGAATGAACGTCATCCTAAGCTGATTGTCACCCGCAATGTGAAAAAGGATAAAGGGAAATACTTCGGTCCATATCCGAACGTACAAGCAGCAAGAGAAACGAAAAAGCTGCTCGACCGTTTATATCCACTTAGAAAATGTGCGACACTCCCTGACCGAGTCTGCCTTTATTATCATCTTGGGCAATGTCTTGCTCCGTGTGTGTATGACATTTCTGAAGAAACGAATAAACAGCTCGTCGATGAAATCACAAGATTTCTAAACGGAGGACATCAGCAAATCAAGAAAGAATTAACAGAGAAGATGCAAGAAGCGGCCGAACAATTAGAGTTTGAGCGGGCAAAAGAACTTAGAGATCAAATCGCTTATATCGACTCAACGATGGAAAAGCAAAAGATGACGATGAGTGACTTATCCGATCGTGATGTGTTTGCCTATGCTTATGATAAGGGCTGGATGTGTGTCCAAGTCTTCTTCATCAGACAGGGGAAATTAATCGAACGTGATGTCAGCCTATTTCCGATGTATCAAGACCCTGAGGAAGAATTTCTCACGTTTATGGGGCAGTTTTATGAAAAGAACAACCATTTTCTGCCGAAGGAAATTTTGGTGCCAGACAGCGTCGATCAAGAGATGATTGAGCAATTGCTTGAAACGAATGTTCATCAGCCGAAAAAAGGAAAGAAGAAGGATTTGCTTTTACTCGCCCACCAAAACGCCAAAATCGCTCTCAAAGAAAAGTTCTCGCTTATAGAGCGTGATGAAGAACGGACAATTGGTGCAGTGGAGCAGCTTGGCGATGCACTCAATATTTATATGCCATATCGGATTGAGGCGTTTGATAACTCCAATATCCAAGGAGCAGACCCCGTATCCGCTATGGTTGTCTTCCAAGACGGGAAGCCGTATAAAAAGGAATACCGAAAATACAAAATTAAAACCGTTGAGGGGCCCGATGATTATGCTTCCATGCGTGAAGTCATTAGAAGGCGGTATACCCGGGTGTTAAAGGATGAACTGCCGCTTCCTGACTTGATTTTAATCGACGGAGGAAAAGGACAAATCAACGCAGCCATAGATGTGCTCGAAAATGAATTAAATCTGTCTGTTCCTGTGGCAGGTCTAGTGAAAGATGAAAAACACAGGACATCGAATCTTATGATGGGTGATACGCTTGAAATTGTTGCGCTCGAACGGAATAGTCAGGCCTTTTATTTATTGCAGCGTATTCAAGATGAAGTGCACCGATTTGCGATTAGTTTTCACCGGCAGCTGCGCGGGAAGAATGCATTCCAGTCTATTCTAGACGATGTCCCAGGTATCGGGGAAAAGCGCAAAAAGCAGTTACTTAAACATTTTGGCTCTGTGAAAAAGATGAAAGAAGCCTCTATCCAGGATTTTCAGGACGCTGGTATTCCGAAACAAACGGCTGAACTTTTAATGGAGGCATTAAAAAAATAGATTGTACTTTTTCCAAAAGTCTGTTAAGATGTGACTAATTTAATAAATGAACGTGTTGTTTGTTGAAGATAGAGGTGCGAACTTCAAGAGTAAGCCTTCAGAGATCGAGGGGATCTAGGAAGAGGGCTGAAAGGGGAGCGTCGCCGAAGTGAATAAAATCCACTCATTTTATTCGCTGGCTGTACATTGAAGAAATGTAGGGCTGTCAAGAATGTATTTCTTGGAGGGCTATCTCATTGTTTGCATCGTTTGATGATGATTTTAAAGCAATGGGAGATTTGTTCTCTCATTGCTTTTTTATTTGCAGTGAACAGAGCAGTCTCCGCAGCCTCTTCTCTCACACGTGATCTTTTGAAAAAGGGTGGTAGACATGGGACTAATTGTACAAAAATTTGGTGGAACATCTGTTGGATCGACAGAAAAAATTCGCAATGCCGCAGAGAGAGTCATCGCTGAACGCGAGGCAGGAAATGATGTGGTCGTGGTTGTGTCTGCGATGGGCAAATCAACGGATGTTCTAGTAGACCTAGCGAAAGAACTCACAGATGATCCAAGCAAAAGAGAAATGGATATGCTACTGACAACTGGTGAGCAGGTGACCATTTCATTATTAGCGATGGCACTGCAAGCAAAAGGTTATGATGCCATTTCCTTTACAGGCTGGCAAGCTGGGGTGAAAACAGAGAAGGTGCACGGAAATGCAAGAATCGTGGACATCGATGAAGCAAGAATCAAAGAAGAACTGAGTACGGGAAAAGTCGTCGTTGTAGCAGGTTTCCAAGGAATTGCGGATGATCTACATATTACAACACTTGGGCGTGGTGGATCAGATACGACAGCAGTGGCACTAGCTGCGGCACTCAAAGCGGACAAATGTGATATTTATACGGACGTACCAGGTGTGTTTACAACAGATCCCCGTTATGTACCGTCTGCGCGAAAACTTGCAGGAATTTCATACGATGAAATGCTTGAGTTAGCCAATTTAGGAGCAGGTGTGCTGCATCCGAGAGCGGTCGAATTTGCGAAAAATTATCAAATCCCACTAGAAGTCCGTTCTAGTATTGAAAATGAATCGGGTACGTTAATTGAGGAGGAATCATCCATGGAACAAAATTTAGTTGTAAGAGGCATTGCATTTGAAGATCAGATGACACGCGTGACGGTATGCGGCCTTTCAAGCGGTTTAACAACGCTATCGACGATTTTTACGACACTTGCAAAGCAAAATATCAATGTCGATATCATCATTCAGTCTGTCACAAGCACCAATCAGACCTCCATCTCTTTCTCTGTGAAAACGGATGATTTGTCTAAAACAGTTGAAGTATTAGAAGAATACAAAGGTGCGCTTGGTTATGAGCAGATTGAGACAGAAAGCAAATTAGCCAAAGTATCCATCGTTGGCTCTGGTATGGTCTCAAACCCAGGCGTTGCGGCTGAAATGTTCGCTGTGTTAGCTCAAAAAGACATTCAAGTGAAAATGGTCAGTACGTCTGAGATCAAAGTCTCAACAGTCGTTGATCGTGAAGATATGGTGAAAGCTGTAGAAGCCCTTCATGATGCGTTTGAATTATCAAAGGTGAGCGCCGCTGCTCATTCATAAATCTTCAAAAGAGGTGTATTCCGTAAAAAGATACACCTCTTTTTTATATTGGAAATCATCAGCATATGAAGAAAGAAAAACGTGCGTAAACCGGTACGTCAACTGTGCTATGATAGAAGGGTATATAAAAAAGGCGTGACACGAAGTCATCGCCTTTCATAAACAGTGTTAGCTAGGGTCTCTTAAATCCCATTTAACGGTTAAAATGACTTTATCAGCACGCTTTTTTACTTGTTCATAGGATTCAGCCACGTGCTCATTGAGAAGCTGAATCTGTTCAGCGATAAAACCTGCTTCCATTTGAAAGCATGGCTCCTTTTGGTAGCTGAGTCGATTCGATACAAGTGGACCTTCGAGCTCAAACTCAATTTCCTGTTTTTTAGAATGGACCATCGTGAGAGTTCCCCATCCGGCATCATGGAAAAATTCGGGGATCTTTTCCCATGACTCTTGAGGAAATTTACGAGCAAGCAGTTTACCCGCAAAATACATCATAGATGAATGATCCTGACCAAGAATGTCAGGCAGCAGAACTTCGCGTATCAGCTCGTAGGCAAATCCATTGACTTCAATTTCTTTTAGCTGTTCTAAGTTAGATTCGAATTTATTCATCGTATGGCTCCCCTCTTTCAACAATTTATTATAGCTTATGTGGGCATATGATGACAGAGTTTTCCCTGAAGTCTAAGAAATTCTTATTGTAGTAAAACGAATTTTGATTTAAAACTTTTAAATTTCGGAAAATTTTAATTTATGTACGCGGTTTCTTGACGCTTTTTTGACATAGGAGTAAAATGAAATTGTCAATAAATTTGAATAAAGTGCTTACAATTGAAAGAAGCGGGGGTAAGACAATTTTCAAGCAATTGCACTTTTTTTACTAGGGGGTAAAGTAATGTCGGGGAACAAAGAATTTTTTTATCGGAGATTGCATTCTTTGCTTGGCGTCATTCCGGTCGGTCTATTTTTAGTACAGCACTTAGTGATTAACCACTTTGCGACGAATGGACCAGAGGCGTTTAACAAAGCTGCACACTTTATGGAACAGCTTCCATTTAGATATGCACTTGAGCTGTTCGTGATTTTCTTACCACTGATCTATCATGCTGTTTATGGGGTGTACATAGCCTTTACGGCACAAAACAACACGTCTCGCTTCAGTTACTTAAGAAACTGGTTGTTCAGACTGCAAAGGATTTCAGGTATCATCACATTGATTTTTGTCACTTGGCACGTATGGGAAACACGCATTCAAGCGCAGCTTGGAGCTGAAGTAAACTATGACATGATGGCGAATATTTTAAGCTCTCCATTTATGCTAGGTTTCTATATTGTCGGCGTTTTATCTACTATTTTCCACTTTGCTAATGGCTTGTGGTCATTTGCTGTCAGCTGGGGAATTACAGTTTCACCACGCTCACAAAGAATCTCCACATATGTGACATTAGGTATATTTATAGCGCTTTCATATGTAGGGCTAAGAGCAATTTTCGCTTTTGTTTAAGAGGAAATAGATTAGTAGAAGAGGGAGAGGGGCTACAATGAGTAATTCTAGCATCATCGTTGTCGGAGGCGGCTTAGCTGGTCTCATGGCAACTATCAAAGCAGCAGAAGCGGGAACAGCTGTTAAACTATTTTCAATCGTACCTGTGAAACGTTCGCATTCTGTTTGTGCACAGGGCGGAATTAACGGAGCGGTCAATACAAAAGGTGAAGGAGATTCACCTTATGAGCATTTTGATGACACGGTATATGGCGGAGACTTTTTAGCTAACCAGCCGCCAGTAAAGGCAATGTGTGAAGCAGCGCCGTCCATTATCCACTTACTTGATCGTATGGGTGTAATGTTTAACAGAACACCAGAAGGATTACTGGACTTCCGCCGTTTCGGGGGAACACAGCACCACCGTACAGCATTTGCTGGTGCGACAACAGGTCAGCAGTTATTATACGCACTAGATGAGCAGGTTCGCCGCTATGAAGTAGCGGGGCTTGTGACGAAATATGAAGGCTGGGAATTCCTTGGCGCTGTCTTAGATGACGAGGAAGTATGCCGAGGCATTGTCGCGCAGAACTTGACGACAATGGAAATCGAATCCTTCCGTTCAGATGCTGTCATCATGGCAACTGGCGGTCCTGGTATCGTATTCGGTAAATCAACGAACTCTATGATTAATACTGGATCAGCTGCATCGATCGTTTATCAGCAAGGTGCTCATTATGCTAATGGAGAATTCATTCAAATTCACCCAACAGCGATCCCAGGAGATGACAAGCTGCGTCTCATGAGTGAATCAGCTCGTGGTGAAGGTGGACGTGTTTGGACATACAAAGACGGAAAACCTTGGTACTTCCTAGAAGAAAAGTACCCAGCATACGGGAACCTTGTACCGCGTGACATTGCAACGCGTGAAATTTTCGACGTATGTGTGGAGCAAAAGCTTGGCATCAACGGAGAGAACATGGTGTACCTAGATCTTTCTCACAAAGATCCAAAAGAGCTTGATATTAAGCTTGGTGGAATCATTGAAATCTATGAAAAATTCATGGGTGATGACCCGCGTAAGCTTCCGATGAAAATTTTCCCGGCTGTTCATTATTCAATGGGTGGATTATGGGTTGATTATGATCAAATGACGAATATCAAAGGCTTGTTTGCTGCCGGAGAATGTGATTACTCTATGCACGGCGGAAACAGACTTGGTGCAAACTCATTGCTTTCTGCGATTTACGGCGGAATGGTTGCTGGACCAAATGCTGTGAAATACATTAGCGGTCTTGAAAAGTCTGCAGAAGATTTATCATCTGCAACATTCGACAGTGCCGTGAAGAAAGAGCAGGAGAAATGGGACAACATCCTTAGCATGGATGGCACAGAAAATGCATATGTGCTTCATAAAGAGCTTGGAGAATGGATGACGGACAACGTTACAGTCGTTCGTTACAATGAGAAGCTCTTAAAAACAGATGAGAAGATTGAAGAACTGATGGAGCGCTATAAGCATATTAACATCAACGATACAGCTTCATGGAGCAACCAAGGCGCTGCCTTCACGCGTCAGCTTGACAACATGCTTCAGCTGGCACGCGTGATTACGATTGGGGCTTACAACCGGAATGAAAGCCGAGGCGCACACTATAAACCGGAATTCCCAGAAAGAAACGATGAAGAATTCCTAAAAACAACGATGGCTACGTTCAAAGGGAAAAACCAAAAACCTGCATTCCACTATGAGGACGTCGATGTATCGTTAATTGCACCTCGTAAACGAGATTACTCGAAGAAAAAGGTGGAGAAATAAGATGAGTGAAAAAAACACGATTCAATTTATTATCACACGTCAAGATACAGCAGATGGCAAGCCTTATGATGAGGAATTCGAAATCCCTTACCGTCCAAATATGAACGTCATTTCCGCACTCATGGAAATCAGACGTAACCCGGTCAATAAAAAAGGTGAAAAAACAACGGCTATTAACTGGGACATGAACTGTCTTGAAGAAGTATGCGGCGCTTGTTCCATGGTCATTAATGGAAAGCCTCGCCAGTCATGTACAGCACTGATCGACAAATTAGAGCAACCGATCCGTCTTCAGCCGATGAAAACTTTCCCGGTTGTGAGAGACTTGCAGGTTGATCGAAGTCGTATGTTCAATTCATTGAAAAAAGTCAAAGCATGGGTGCCAATAGATGGCACATATGATCTTGGACCTGGACCAAGAATGCCTGAGAAAAAGCGTCAATGGGCGTATGAGCTTTCGAAGTGTATGACATGTGGTGTCTGCCTTGAAGCTTGTCCAAACGTGAATGATAAGTCTTCCTTTATGGGCCCTGCACCGCTTTCACAAGTTCGTCTATTTAACGCACATCCGACAGGTGCAATGAATAAGTCTGACCGTTTAGAAGAAATTATGGGTGATGGCGGTCTTGCAAACTGCGGGAACTCTCAAAACTGTGTGCAGGCTTGTCCGAAAGGAATCCCGCTCACAACATCAATTGCAGCACTTAACCGAGATACAACTTTACAAGCTTTCCGTAACTTCTTCGGAAGCGATCACGCAGAATAACATCACATTCAGTCCTCCTTGCCAATCATGATGAGTGTTTACAAGAGGCTGGATGCAAAACATAACAAACGCCTCTTCCAATACGGGAGAGGCGTTTTATTTGCGAATAAGGAGTGGATCAAATGAGGCTGCCGTCATATATTGAAGAGCCGTTTGAAGAGTGGAGGGCATCGTTTCGTTTTTATGTGGAAACAACCGTCCGTTTTTCAGAAACGGATATGTTTGGTCACATGAACAATGTCACCCCGTTTGTGTATTTTGAAGAGGCACGGATTGCCTTCTTTCAAAAAACGGGAATTGTAGATAAACGAATGAAGCGAGCGAGAGAGACGATTACGGTCGTGGCAAACCTTCAATGTGATTACATCAAGCAAGTGGAAATCGGTGAGAGGCTGCGTGTGTATGTAAAGCCAGAAAAGGTTGGATCAAGCTCTCTCATCCTTCATTATTTAGGAGAAAATGAACAGCAAGAACCGTGTTTTACAGGCTCAGTCACCATGGTGCAAATAAGTAAAGACACCGGTGCCCCTGTACCGTTTACAGAAGAGGAAAAAGAGACTTTTCAGGCCCAGCGACATTAAAGAATCACGGTCACATGCTTCATTTTGTTATAATAAAGGAATCATAATGAAGAAGAAACAAAAGGAGAGCACATGAAGATTTTTCAATACGACACCATTGATAGTACAAATAATGAAGCGAAAAGGCTTATTCAGCAAGGAGAAGCCCCTTCATTTGCTGTATATGCCCGGCAGCAGACAGCAGGGAGAGGAAGGCTTGGCAGACCGTGGGAAACGCCTACAGGGAATGTAGCTGTCACGATGACAGTAAAACCGCCAGTAGATATCTCCACCCAATCAACGATTGCCCCGCTGACGGCACTCGCCATTTATGATGTACTCAAACCACTCATGAGAGCAGAGGATCAGATGGCAATCAAATGGCCAAATGATCTATTGATTAATGAAGCGAAAGTATCTGGCACATTAATTGAAGCAGACCGCAGCGCCATTTACATCGGTGTGGGCATCAATGTAGAGACAAAGCCGGAGCACGTTCCGTATAAAACCGTTTGCCTATCAGAACTGACTGAGGTGAAAGCGGACCAGCTAGTGAAAGATTTGGCAGCGGCCTTTGAAAAATACCATGCACGCTGGCAAATGGAAGGATTTGAAGCCCTCACAGCCCTCTATAACAAACGATTATATCGGCTGAATCAACCGCTTCGTATTTCATTAGATCGTGAAAAGCAAACATGGCAGGAAGGGATTTGCTGTGGTGTGAACCGTTATGGTCATATTCAGTTAAAAGATGATCAAGGACATATAAAAGCCCATTCAGCAGGAGATATTGATGCACCGCCCAAGTAGACAATTTCTTGTTCTATGTGTGTGTAGACAAACCGTTGCATTCGGTGTTAGAACGGATTGCTTTAAGATCTTCAAACTGAAAAAAAGACAAAGAGCTAAAATCAGTTCATTTTAGCTCTTTGTCGACATGATGACGTCTCATTTATGCTTCTCTTTTTATTTGAGGTTGAACCATGTAGTCTTTTTTTGTAAAGGCCACTCCATCTAGGATTTCTCTTGCGGTCCGAATGACTTTCACTCTGTTTTGTGAGATATCAATTTCAGTTTGCATAATACCAGCAGGATGACCAATTCGAAGTGTATCATCTTGACCTTCAAACAGCTGTGCCGGAAGCGTTTGATCCATGAAACAGCTGGCTGACACACATACAGATCCGGTAATGGCAAGTGCTTGGTGCGGTCTTTGCATCGATAGCATCCGAACGATGATGTCCATATCTGCTGCTCTTCTCAATATTCCATTTGTATCTACATAATCAGCAGGCTCGCTGATGATCGCAAGCTTTGGAACAGCTGGAGACTGTAATGTGGCCAGTTCTTTTGGTGCAAAGTGGCACATTTCAGCAGCGATGGAACGAATCTCTTCTAAATCATCCAGCAATTCGTCTGTAAACTCTTCAGGTAATTCAGTTCCTTTTAATTGAATATCTTTGGCACGAATAAAGGCGATTGGATTTGCAATGTCAACGATTGAGATCGGAATCTCTCCAAACTTTGTCTGGATCGTATCCATTTTGTTTCCAGTCGGAAAGGTTTTACCTGTGACAGCGCCTTCAGGTTTCTCAAAGGATAAATAAATGGGAGAACCTGTTCCTTTCACTCCTGGAATTTCTGCCTGTCCTTCAAATTTTACTTCTCCGTTCTCGACTTCTACCTCTGCCACAATGATTTTATTCGTGTTGGTATTCAGAATACGTACTGTTGTGACAGGCTCAACTGCTTGGACAAGTCCTTTAATGATGGCATACGGCCCAACTGCTGATGAGATATTCCCACAGTTTCCTTTAAAGTCGACAAATCTTTCATTGATGCTGACTTGTGCAAACGTATAGTTCACATCCACATCTGGACGAGTGGCTTTATCGATAATGGCCACCTTACTTGTCAAAGAATTACCGCCCCCGATTCCATCAACCTGTAGCCGGTCAGGGCTGCCCATAATGTCTAATAAAAATGCTTCGAGCTCATCGTGTTCATATGGTGCATCATTTGCTTGAATGAAGACCCCTTTGCTTGTACCGCCTCGCATGATTGTGATTGGAACTTTTCTCATTGATCTCACCCTCAATTGTTTAGTTACTATTTATCTAATCAAAATGGTAAAGTATAATAAGAAATAAGTTAAATACATTATTTTAAGAGAAATCGATAAATTATTTTTATAATAAAGTCAAAAGGAGGGCACACAATGGATGAGAAAGATTGGCGGTTTTTAAGGGTGCTATATGAAGAGAAGAACATCACAAAAGCGGCAGAAAAATTATTTGTCTCGCAGCCTGCCTTAAGTTATCGATTGAAACAGCTTGAAGAGGAATTTGACATGAAGCTTTTCTTTAAAAGAAAACGAGGAATTGAATTTACATCAGAGGGCGAATATTTGGCTAAATACGCAAATGACATGCTCAAGCAGCTCCAGCAAACGAAAGATGGCATGCTCAATATGCAAAAAAAGGTCAAAGGAACGATCCGACTAGGGGTGTCGAGTAACTTTGCTCAATATAAACTGCCGGAAATTTTAAGAGAGTTTTCTAAGCAGTATCCACATGTTCAATTTATGGTGAACACAGGATGGAGCACAAAAGTCATGGATTTATTAGGTACATCAAGTGTACATTTAGGGATTTTAAGAGGAGATTACGACTGGAATGGAGAGCGATTTTTGCTTGATAAAGAACGGCTTTGTATCATTTCAAAATCAGAAATACAGCTAAAGGATCTTCCTAAGCTGCCGCTCATTGACTATCACACGGATAGTTCATTAAAACGATTGATTAACAGATGGTGGCAGGAGACGTTCACGATGCCTCCGCTTGTGACAATGGAGACAGACAGGCAAGATACATCAAAAGAGATGGTGAAGCATGGTTTAGGTTATGCCATTGTCCCGGAAATTTGCCTCAGACCAAGTGATGAGCTATTTGTAAAAGGTCTTTCGTATAAAGATGGACAGCCTGTTTTAAGAGATACATGGCTCATGTACCAGCCGGATTCCCTTCATTTGTCTGTTGTGAAAGCATTCATTGAGTTTTTAAGAAGTCAGCAAGGCTAATTATAAAAAAAATTTATTGAATAGACGAAAAAATCGATATTTTCATTATAAAAAAAGCTATTATATCCTTGAAATAGAAAGCGCTAACATTTCGGGCCGCAAGCGCAAAAGGGGCGCTTGTGGATCGTGTAAAGAAGAGGATGGAGGGATATGAAGTGCTAGCTATTTTAGGGATCTTGATGGTCGTGACTTTTACATTTCTTATTATGACAAAACGTATGCATCCGGTGGTGGCTCTCACCGTTGTGCCAATCATCTTTGCATTAATCGGTGGATTTTACAGCGGATTAGGGGACATGATGCTTGATGGACTCAAGACCGTTGCACCATCTGCTGCTTTATTGTTATTTGCCATCTTATTTTTCGGTGTCATGCTGGATGCTGGATTGTTTGACCCATTGATCAAACTGATTTTACGTCTTGTGAAAGGCGATCCGGTCAAAATTGCTTTTGGGGTAGCGATTTTGTCTATGCTTGTTGCATTATGGTGATGGGACGACAACGTACATGATTACCGTATCAGCTATGTTGCCACTTTTCTTAAGAATTGGGATGAACCCACTGATTTTAGGGACGATTTCATTATTATCACTAGGCATTATGAGTGGAATGACGCCTTGGGGCGGTCCAGCTACTCGTGCGATTGCTGCACTTGGTTTAGATGCAGCGGAATTCTTCATTCCATTACTCCCGACGATGATAGGGGGCGGTCTTTTTATCCTTTTTACAGCGTATGTTCTTGGAAAAAAAGAACGGAAGCGCATTGGGGTTGCCGAGATTCAGTATAAAGAAGAGGTCTCGATCTCTCCTGAATTGGCGGCATCAATTGAAGATGGCGTAGCTGATATGAAGAGACCAAACTTGATTTGGGTCAACTTCTTCCTGACGATTGCTGTCATGGTCACACTTGTATTGGATATCGTACCGATTCCTGTACTCTTTCTCATTGGCTTTGTCATTGCGCTTATGATCAACTATCCAAAAGTTGAAGATCAGCGTGAGCGGATTTTATCGCATGCAGGAAATGCCTTAACGGTCATTACCCTTGTGTTTGCAGCAGGAATTTTCACAGGCATTTTTTCGGGAACAAAAATGGTGGAGTCCATTGCTAACTTGGTCATTTACATGATGCCAGATTCATACAGCTCATTTTTTCCACTCATTGTCGCGTTGACGAGTATGCCATTTACATTTGTTCTTTCAAATGATGCTTATTATTTCGGGGTGCTGCCAATCTTAGCTGAAGCTGGCGCAGCTTACGGAATTGATCCAGTGGAAATTGCGCGCGCCTCTATTATCGGACAGCCTGTCCATTTACTGAGTCCGCTTGTCGCTTCCACATTACTGCTTGTGAGTATGCTGAATAAAGATATTGGTGATTTGCAAAAGTACGCACTGCTATGGACCGTACTCACAGCCCTGTTTACAACACTTATTGCTCTTTTAACAGGAGCCATTTCGATATTTTAAAAGCTTGTTTGATAAAGGACGATGTCTCTATAGGGGACTCGTCCTTTTTTGTACGGTTTGAAGGCGAGGAAATTGGACGCTGATCTGCGGGAATTCTCGATTTTAACGTCACCTACCTCAAGTACCCGGCATATGATATCTCGACTATACAGAATCCCATTCTATAGAGACTAGAGCTCTCACCTTAGCAAGGAGGGTTACAATACTTGAAGGAGAAAGAGTTTCAATCCAAGCCGCTATTAACCAAAAGAGAAAGAGAAGTATTCGAATTGCTCGTCCAAGATAAAACAACAAAAGAAATTGCAAGCGAGCTTTTTATTAGCGAAAAGACTGTTCGAAATCATATTTCGAATGCCATGCAAAAGCTAGGAGTTAAAGGTCGTTCACAGGCCGTAGTCGAGCTTCTGCGTATGGGTGAGCTAGAGCTCTAACGTCAGCCGGTTTTCCTTCCGCACCAGGGAGGAGCCGGTTATTTCTATATCGTTTCCATGAGTCTCTTCTTGCAATTTCTTTGAAAAACGAGGAAAATAGGAATGTACGTTTTAATCAAAGTGAGATGCTATAGTGAGGTATCAATGAAATGGAAACGAATGAGTCAGGCCATGTTGCAGAAATTGAAAAATCATTGCGCCATATTGCTGCAATCATTAAGCAAAAAGGTAGAGAAATTCTGAATCAATATACGATTACACCTCCTCAATTTGTAGGGCTCCAGTGGCTTTATGAATTCGGAGATATGACAATAGGTGAGTTATCACAAAAGATGTATCTGGCTTGCAGCACGACGACCGATTTAATTGATCGAATGGAAAAAAGTGAACTTGTTGAACGGGTAAAAGATCCGTCTGACCGCCGCGTGGTTCGCATTCATTTATTGCCTGAAGGTGAGCGGATCATTCAAGAAGTGATTGTCAAACGCCAAGAATACGTCAGTGAACTTCTAGGGGCTTTCTCAGAAGAAGAAGCCATCGTTTTCAACCAATCTTTAACGAAACTACAGCAGCAAATGAAAAGAAAATGAGGCGATTTTGTTGGATCAACCAATCGGCGTGATTGATTCCGGCGTAGGCGGTTTAACCGTTGCGAAGGAAATCATGAGACAACTGCCAAAAGAAAAAATTATTTATGTAGGCGACACAAAACGATGTCCATACGGCCCTCGAGCAGAAGAAGAGGTTCTTCAGTATACATGGGAAATGGCGCACTACCTATTAAGACATCACCATATTAAAATGCTAGTCATTGCGTGTAACACTGCGACGGCGATAGCACTTGATGAAATTAAAGCAACACTTGATATCCCGGTCATTGGCGTGATCCAGCCCGGAGCCCGCACAGCGATCAAGGTGACAAACAATCAGCATATTGGCGTCATCGGCACAGCCAATACGATCAAAAGTGAAGCCTATAAAGAAGCACTGCTTTCTTTAAAAGCAGGACTAACTGTTCAAAGTCTGGCATGTCCAATGCTTGTGCCGTTTGTAGAAAGTGGTACGTTTTTAGATCATACAGCAGATGAAGTCGTAAAAGCTTCTCTTGAACCGATGAAAGAAACAGGCATTGATACGCTTATTCTTGGCTGCACACACTACCCGATTTTAAAAGAACCGATTCAGCGCTTTATGGGCAGTGGCGTTAACATCATTTCTTCAGGAGACGAGACTGCGAGAGAAGCGAGCACCATTCTTTCATATAAAGGGCTGTTAAATGATTCGAAGGAAGAGCCTGTTCATACTTTTTATACAACAGGGCAGCAGCAAAACTTTCAAAATATCGCTCAAGGCTGGTTCGGCTACCTGCCAGGAAAGGTCGAAACGGTTTCGCTTGAACACGTATATCAGCAATAACCTACTTCTCATGGAAGTGGGTTATTTTTTTATGAAAAGGGTCTAATCCTCTCAGGGAGCTCGTATACATACTAGTACAAACCACTAGAGGAGGGTGAAGTATGCTGAAAAAAGGAACTACAGCAGCTGTTACGTGTATTGCGTCAGCCATGCTTTTATCAGGATGCGGATTGTTTCAAACAGACCAAGCGAAAACAGAGATTGATCCACCACAAAATGTCACGTTTGTGAAAGAAAATAAAGAAGAGAAACAAACAGCGAAAGAAGGAAAAGAAGAGAAGCAAGCAGATACCGTCATGAGAGAATTATATTTAATTGATAAAAATGGGTATGTTGTGTCTCAATCCATTCCACTGCCGAAAAACGAAGGAAGTGCGAAACAAACACTTGAATACCTCGTAGACGGGGGACCGATTTCTAACCTGATGCCAAATGGATTCAGAGCCGTGCTGCCGGCGGACACGAGCGTATCTGTCGATATTAAAGATGGCACTGCGGTTGTGGATTTCTCAAATGAATTCAAAAACTATAAAAAAGAAGACGAACAGCGCATTTTGCAATCAGTCACTTGGACATTAACGCAGTTTGATTCAGTAGCGAAAGTTAAATTAAAGATGAATGGTCATGAATTAAAAGAAATGCCTGTGAATGGGACACCGATTTCAGATGATTTAAGCAGAGAGGACGGCATTAATATTCAGCACGAGGCTGCGGCTGATATGACATCGACAAAGCCTGTGACCGTCTACTATTTAGCTGAATCTGATAAACAGACGTACTATGTCCCGGTGACCAAAAGAGCGCCAAAAGACGATGATGATCCAATTACAGCAGCCATTGATGAGCTCGTCTCTGGGCCAAGCAAAACAAGCCAATTGCTGACAGACTTTGATCAAGATGTGAAGCTGAATGATGTCCCGAAAGTAAAAGACGGTCATGTGACACTAGATTTCAATGAATCCATTTTTGGCAGTGCAGATGAAAAGAAAAAAGTCATTTCACAAAAAGTTCTTGATAGCATTGTGCTGACATTAACAGAGCTGCCAGATGTGAAAAGCGTGTCTGTGAAGGTAAACGGAAAGGCAGAGCTTGTGAACGAAAAAGGAGCAGAGCTTACAAAGCCAGTTTCAAGACCAGAACAAGTGAATACAGGTAGTTTTTAACGTCACACATTGATATAATGGAGAAAAAGAGGCATGCACATTCGCTGCCTCTTTTTTATTCCAAGCGATTAGAACGGATCGAGGTTGTCAAAGTTAATAGGAGAACCCCGCTGACACCCGCGCGGAATGTATATTGTAACGGAGGTAAAACATGAGATTAGATGAAAGACAATACGACGAATTAAGAAAAATTGAAATACAGGCAGGCTACATCACACATCCAGAAGGCTCTGTCTTAATCTCAGCGGGAAATACGAAGGTGATTTGTAACGCATCCATCGAAGACCGCGTACCTCCTTTTTTAAGAGGAGAAGGAAAAGGCTGGATTACAGCAGAATATAGCATGCTTCCAAGAGCAACGGCTCAAAGAACGATAAGAGAATCATCTAAAGGAAAGGTCACAGGACGTACAATGGAGATCCAGCGTTTAATTGGACGAGCTCTGCGCGCAGTCGTTGATTTAGAAAAGCTTGGTGAACGCACCATTTGGATTGATTGTGATGTTATTCAAGCAGACGGTGGAACACGCACAGCATCTATTACAGGTGCATTTGTGGCCATGACACTAGCGATTCAAAAGCTTCGATCAGCAGGCGTTTTGAAAGAAAATCCGATCACTGATTATTTAGCCGCGATATCCGTCGGAATTGATTCTAAACAGGGACTTCTGTTAGATTTAAATTATGAAGAAGATTCTTCAGCTGAAGTAGATATGAATGTCATTATGACAGGCGCTGGACGCTTTGTTGAACTTCAAGGCACTGGCGAAGAAGCGACATTCTCAAGAGAACAACTAAACGGACTGCTTGATTTAGCCGAAAAAGGCATCAAAGAATTAATTGAAAAGCAAAAAGCAGTGACAGGAGAAGTTATCGAATAAAGAGAAGGGTTTGATCAGGATGAAAACTGCCATCATCGCAACACACAATGCGGGCAAAGCGAAAGAATTCAAAGCCATTCTTGAGCCAAAAGGATTCACGGTCAAAACACTAGCGGACATCGGATTTACGGAAGAGATTGAAGAAACAGGACATACCTTTGAAGAAAATGCGATCATCAAAGCCGAGGCCATTCAAGCCAAAGCAGGTGAAATGGTGATTGCAGACGACTCGGGTCTGTCGATTGATTACCTTGGCGGAAAACCTGGCGTCTATTCAGCGAGGTACGCGGGCGAGCATAAAGACGATGCCGAGAACGTGGAAAAGGTGCTGAATGAGCTGCAAGGTATCGAAAAAGAAGACCGCACTGCTAGATTTAGATGTGCCCTGGCTGTCAGTATACCGGGTAAAGAAACAAAAACGGTAGAAGGATCAGTAGAAGGCTTTATCGCAGAAGAACCGATCGGCGAAAACGGCTTCGGATACGACCCAATTTTCATCGTCAAAGACAAAGACCAGACGATGGCCGAGTTATCACCAGAGGAAAAAAACAAGATCAGCCATCGAGCGGTCGCGCTTCAAAAGCTTTCATCACTGCTAGACGCAAATGAATAAGGGGGAATGAAGCCATGAAGATACTCATCATTAGTGACAGTCATGGACTCACAGACGAACTTCAAACCATTGCCAAACGGCATGCGGCTGAAGTGGACATGATGATTCACTGCGGAGATTCAGAACTCGAAACGAACCACCCAGCACTCGAAGGATACAAAGTCGTCAAAGGAAATTGTGACTTTATGGGCGATTTTGAAGAAGAGCTCCTGCTCCCACTGGATGGAGGCGGAAAACTATTTCTCACTCACGGACATCTGCATGGCATCAAACAATCCTTGCTTCAAGTCTACTACCGTGCAGAAGAGCTAGGCGCAGACATTATCTGCTTTGGCCACTCGCACATCCCAGGTAGTGAACTGCTAAGAGGAAAACTCCTCATTAACCCAGGCAGCGTGCACCTGCCAAGAGTGCGCAAAGAGCGCAGCTATGCTATACTGACACTAGATGGAAGCGAAGCAAACGTACAGTTTTTCACGGACGAAGGTCACGTCATACAAGACCTCGAAAACACTGTCACATTGGAAGGTATTTCATAAGGGTGCAGCATTTGCCCCTTATGAAAAAACTTTCGAAAAACCGTTGACTTTAAAGAACAATAGTAATATAATAAATCTTGTCGCTGAGGTAATACGCCAAAGCACACTACATAACAACATGTCCCAGTAGCTCAGCAGGATAGAGCAACGGCCTTCTAAGCCGTCGGTCGGGAGTTCGAATCTCTCCTGGGACGTATTTATTTAAAACCGTTAAAAAGCCAGAAACATTGATAAAACAATGTTTCTGGCTTTTTTGTTAGTATTTATTAAATATTGTTCTGATCTTTCCTATGAATATAATTAAAATATTGATTTAGAGAGTTCTTAAAGATTTGTTTTATCCCTAGGATAGTCATTCTTATATTAAATTAGATGAAACTTTTATTTGTTTTTTTCGTAATAGAAATAGAGGTGATGACATTTTGATTGATATAGATGATATTTTATTTGAACTTAAACAAGAAGTGAGAAAAGTGAATACAATGAAATACTTATTAATAGATTCTCCTTTTTTAAATGAAGTGAAAGAAGAATCGGAAATGAAGGCGCAAAAAAAGACCAAAATTTTTGTGGAATGTATATTAAAAATAGTCTCATGTTTAATTGTATTTATATTATTTATTTCCCTCTTAAATAAATTTTCACATGGAAAAGTATTCTTGATTGCAGTTGTGATTGTTTTCTTGCTACTATTATTTATAGCTATATACTGTATAATAAAAGGTTTGAATTATTTTTCTGAATTGTCAGGCTTTAAGACTTTTGATGAGTTAAAAAAATGTTATTTATTCAGCTTTTAACGAAAAGCTGAATAAACATAATTTTTCAACAACTCAAATTGAAAAATATATATTGCCTCAACTAAAAGAAATAAATAAAGATAGAAGAGAAGCTTCTATAACAACATTTTTGAAAATTTCTATTCCCTCTATTCTAGTTTCGATGATCGCGAGTTGGTTTACTCTTATTATAAATACTGCTGTTGAAGAACCATCTCTAAAAGATGAAGAGTTCAATCAAGTTCTAGGTTTATGGTTGATACTTGGGATTCAAGTAATGGTTGTCGGAGCTTTTTTGTATACTGGTATACATTATGCCCAAAAAATTTTAAGTTCGAACAAAAACTATAAATTATTAGAAAAACTTTTTTATAGCTATCTTTTAGAGAAAAACTTGAATGCTTCAGTAAATAAAAAAGCAAAAAAGTCTAAGAAGAGAAAATAAACAAAAAATATTTGCAACTAACAATAAAACGTTATTAACCCAAGAGCACAGAAATAATAAGCTATTTTAAGAGGCTATGTTTACAACAGGCTTCGGTGACGGGATGTACCCAAGCTTTTGGGGGCTGGGTGTAAACGGTGAACCTGCTTGCCTTGTGACGGATTTTCTAATAATGGATTGATGAGAAACTCATGAAATCATGGGTTTTTTATTGTTCTTTGATTATAGAGTATCAGTAGCGAGATATAGTGAAGAGGATAAAGTGTTGAACGATTTCTAATTAAGAGAGCATTTTTCTTTCGACAAATTTTGCTGATTATTCGAAATAATATTCTGTTTGCCGATAAAAGTTTAAAAGCACAAAAAGAGTGACATGGAGTTTGTTGATTAAACATCCATGCCACTTAACTTTGTCAGTTGTGGATTAAGACTACCTAATTTTTGTATAAATATAGTATAATAAACATATAAAACCTTTTGGGAAACGGTGATAATGATGAATAGCAATTTTTCATTTTTTCAAGGAAAGTGGGCAGTACTTTCCAATTTAGGAGAAACAGCTGAGAAAAATGTATATCATGACCCACATACAACAGTAATGAAACTACGTTTATTTGCCGAAACATTGACAAAATTTATTCTAGCCGCTGAAAATATTAAGGAAGCATATGGCACGAAACAAGTAGAGCGCATCAATATATTACGTCGAGAAGGAATACTTGAACCAGAGTTAATAGATATCGTTGAAACGCTTCGTCGTAAAGGGAATGTGGCTATGCACGAAGCGGGTTATCAAAAAACAGAAGAAGCGAAATCTTTATTGCATTTGGCTTTTCGTTTGTCGACTTGGTTTATGGAGGTATACGGTGATTGGAATTTTCAAGCTCCAGAGTACATAGAGCCAAATAAACAAACAGGAATAGATACACGACAGCTCCAACAAGAGTATGAAGTGAAAGTGAGACAGCTTGAAGAGGAATTAGAGACAATTCGCCTTCAAGCTGAATTAGAGCAAGCAGATGAGAAAATGAAACGTAGAAAAGCGTCCAAAAACTTCATGCGTAGGCAGCAACTGACTGAAGATGAAACACGTATCATCATTGATCAGAAGTTACGTGGTGCTGGATGGGAAGTAGACACGAATTTACTAAACTATAAAAAAAACAGGACGCTACCAGAGAAAAACAAACATATGGCCATTGCTGAGTGGAAGGTCGATGGCGGCTGGGTTGATTATGCATTGTTTATTGGACTCAAGCTTGTTGGTTTCATTGAAGCAAAAGCAGAAAAGAAAACGATTCCTGGGGCATTAGATAGTCAAACAAAAGTGTACGCGAAAAATGTCATGCAAGTAGAAGATGAACAGATTACACCAACAACTGGTGATTATCAAGTCCCATTCTTATATGCAACAAATGGTCGCCCTTATTTAAGACAGCTTCAAGAGGAATCGGGCATTTGGTTCTGGGATTCACGCAAACCATTTGAACATGCACGTCCGCTTGAAGGATGGCATTCACCTGAAGATTTACAGCTTCTTCTTAGCCAAGATGATAAGGATGCGGATAAGCGTCTAGAAGAAGAGGATATAACGAAGTTTGGATTGCGTCACTATCAGCAGAATGCGGTTCTGGCTACAGAAAAGTCGTTAAAAGAAGGAAACAGAAGAATGCTTATTGCAATGGCTACAGGAACTGGGAAAACTCGTACCGCTATTGCGCTTATGTATCGCTTAATTAAGTCTAAAAAGTGTCGCCGCATTCTTTTTCTTGTCGATCGTAATTCACTCGGTAAACAAACAGAGGATTCACTGAAAGATACGAAAATTGAAGGTTACTCGTTTGCTGATATATATGATGTGAAGTCATTAGGAGATCTCACACCGGAAGTTGAAACGAAGGTGCAGATTGCAACCGTGCAGGGAATGGTTCGCAGACTTTTTTATAACGATAGCGAAAAGCTTCCAAGCGTCGGGCAATATGATTTCATCATTGTAGATGAGGCGCACCGAGGCTATACAAGTGATAGAGAAATGACAGAGGAAGAATTAGAATTCCGTGATCAGAATGATTATATTAGTCAATATCGGCGCGTTATCGATTATTTTGATGCGGCATGTTTAGGACTTACCGCAACACCTGCTCTACATACAACAGACATTTTCGGTATGCCAATTTTCAAATATTCATATAGCGAAGCAGTGTTGGATGGATATCTAGTGGACCACGAGCCTCCTTATTTGTTTAAAACAGAACTTTCACAAGTGGGCATCACCTTTGAAAAAGATGAGGAAGTAGAAGTATATGATGTTGATAAAGGGGAGATTCAACTAGAAAAAGTAGAAGATACTGTGCACTTTGAAGTGGAGCAGTTTAATAAAAAAGTCATTACAGAACCGTTTAACCGTGCAGTTCTAAATAAATTAGTTGATTATATTGACCCTGCAGGGAAAGAAAAAACGCTCATCTTTGCAGCTACTGATCAACACGCAGATCTTGTTGTTCGCTTGTTAAAAGAAGCCTTTAAAGAACGTGGCGATGAAATTGAAGATGATGCGATTATGAAAATTACTGGATATATCTACAAGCCATTAGATGCCATTACACGGTTTAAAAATGAGCGACTACCTAATGTCGTTGTTACAGTTGATTTGCTCACAACAGGTATTGACGTGCCGCCGATCACAAATTTGGTGTTTTTAAGAAGAATACAATCTCGTATTCTCTATGATCAAATGCTTGGCCGTGCGACTCGTCTTTGCCCAGAGATTGGGAAAACACACTTTAACATCTACGACGCTGTTGGTATATATGACAAGTTGCAACATTATACAGAAATGAAACCAGTTGTGAAGAAACAAAACTTTCGTATCGGTGAGTTGTATGATTCTCTTGTAAATGCAACGACTGATGAGGAAGCTTCGTTTTATCGTGATCAATTAGTAGCAAAAATCCAACGTCGCAAACAAAGATTTGACGAAGAAGGTATGGAAAAGTTTGAAGAATTATCAAATGGGAAACATGTGGATGAATGGGTGAAAGAAATTCAAACATACTCACCGCAAGAAGCCACACAGCATAATATTCTATTTGAATACATGGAAACGTACCAAGTAACACGTGAAAAACGCTATATATCTGATAAGGAAGATGAAGTAACAGACGTCATTCGTGGGTATGGTGAAGGGAACAAGCGACCAGAAGATTATCTGGATGGTTTTGTTCGATTTATCAAAGAAAATATCAATGAAATTCCCGCTTTGCATCTGATCTGTACACGACCAAAAGATCTAACGAGACAAGATTTGCGAGAACTTATGACGATTTTAGAAACAAAAGGCTTTAAGCAATCTCATTTACAAACCGCTTGGAAACAGACAAAAAATGAGGACATTGCAGCAGATATTATTAGTTTTATTCGCCAAGCTGCATTAGGTGAAGCACTCATTGACCATGAAGCACGTATTAAACAGGCAATGCACAAAGTGTATTCACTGCATGATTGGACGCCAAGGCAAAAGAAGTGGTTAGAGAGAATAGAAAAGCAATTACTTCAAGTGCCTGTTCTTGCGCCTACCGCAGAAGAGGCATTCTCGGAAGAACCTTTTAGAACGTCTGGTGGCTACAAATTACTGAAACGTGAGTTCGGTGATGAAATTGATCAAATTGTGAATACGATCAATGAGAACCTTTATATCAGCTAACGACTGTGCCTCTTCATTGAGGCACTTTTTTGGGTTATAATGAAAAGGTTCGCTTTCAACTAAAAATCATCAAATGTGATTTAATAGATTAGAAGCTTTTCAGGAGGAAAAAAGATGAATAACCAAGAAATCGTTCAAAAATTATGGAATTTATGCAATGTGCTTCGTGATGATGGTATTACATATCAACAATATGTCACGGAGTTAACCTATATTTTATTTTTAAAAATGATGAAAGAACAGCAAACAGAAAATGTAATACCCGAAGGATATAGATGGGATGATTTGCTAGAAAAAGAAGGGGTAGAACTCAAAACATTTTATCAGCGATTGTTACTTGAATTAGGAAGCAGTGAAAATGAGCGGCTGCGTCTAATCTACAGTGATGCTGCTACTAGTATTACTGAACCCAAGAACCTAGAGAAAATTCTGAAGAGCATTGATGGCCTTGATTGGTACAACGCAAAAGAAGAAGGTTTAGGTAATTTATATGAAGGCTTGTTAGAAAAAAACGCAAGCGAAACAAAATCAGGTGCTGGTCAATACTTTACACCGCGTGTATTAATTGATGTAATGGTACAACTGATTGACCCTAAACCTGGAGAAAGATGTAATGACCCTGCAGCTGGTACATTTGGTTTTATGATTGCGGCAGACCAGTATTTGAAAAATAAGACAGATAACTATTATGATTTAGATCCACAACTGGGCGTTTTCCAAAAGAAAGAAGCGTTTACTGGAATGGAACTCGTCACAGGGACTCATCGTCTTGCTTTAATGAATGCATTACTTCATGATATCGAAGGGCGACTGGAACAAGGGGATTCGTTATCTAGTAATGGAAAATGGATGAAAAACTTTGATGTCATTTTAACCAATCCACCATTTGGGACGAAAAAAGGTGGAGAGAGTGTCTCCCGTGATGACCTGACGTTTGCAACTTCCAATAAACAGCTGAATTTTCTACAGTTAATTTATAACGCTTTAAAAGACGATGGTCATGCACGGGCAGCAGTTGTATTACCTGATAATGTCTTGTTTGAAAGCGGGGTTGGTGCACAGATTCGACGCGATTTAATGAATAAATGCAATCTGCATACAATCTTACGCTTACCAACGGGGATTTTCTATGCTCAAGGTGTGAAAACAAACGTCTTATTTTTCACAAGAGGAACAACAGACCAAGATAATACAAAGGATGTTTGGGTATATGATCTCCGCACCAATATGACGTCATTCGGAAAACGTAATCAGCTAACAATGGCTCATTTTGAAAACTTTATGAAAGCATATGTAGCAGAAGATCGCTCTAAAGTAGAGGATGAACGTTGGAATGTGTTTACAAGAGAGGACATTGCAAAAAAAGGGGATAGTTTAGATATCGGTTTGATTGCAGATGAATCATTATCTTCCTATGACAACTTACCAGATCCAATTGAATCAGCAGAAGAAGCAATTGCAAAACTTCAGCAGGCAATGAATTTATTAAATGAAGTGGTTGAGGAGTTACGTGCTGTTGAAGAGGATGAGGTGGTAAAAAAGTGAGTAAGAGAAAAAAGACTGTTGATGAATTGTTGGAAGAAGTTCTAGTGCCAGAGGAAGAGCAACCGTACGAAGTGCCCACAAATTGGAGATGGATAAAATTAAAAGGGATAAACAAGGATAAAAAGCGAACCATTGTTCCAAGTAAATTTAATGAAGAAATTTTTGAATTATATAGTGTTCCCAGTTATCCTGAAAGGTCTCCTGAAATTATAAAAGGCAAAGAGATTGGATCGAGTAAACAGCTGGTGAATAACAATGATGTTTTATTATGTAAAATTAATCCTCGTATAAATAGGGTTTGGAAAGTATGTAATGAAAAACGGAAATTTCGTCAATTAGCTTCGACAGAATGGATTGTTATTAGTGAAAATATTATAATTTATCCAAATTATTTATTGTATCTTTTGAAGTCACCTTATTTTAGAAAGCTACTTACTTCAAATGTATCGGGAGTGGGGGGATCTCTAACCCGAGCAAGACCAAAAGAAGTAGAAAATTATCCTGTAATAATACCCCCTTTAAATGAACAAAAACGAATTGCTGACAAAGTGGAGCGGCTTTTAAGTAAAATTGAAAAAGCAAAGCAGTTGATTGAAGAAGCGAAGGAAACGTTTGAACTTCGTCGAGCGGCTATTTTGGATAAGGCGTTTCGTGGGGAATTGACTAGGAAGTGGAGAGGGGAAAATGCCGATATAACTACGGCTAATGAATGGATTGAACAAATAAATTTATTAAAAGAAGGAACAAAAACAAAGTATAAAGACCAATTAGACTCAAGTATTTTAGAAAAGCTATATGAATTGCCAAGAGAATGGAAGTGGGTGCGCTTAAATGATCTAATTGAAGCATCCACATATGGCACATCTGCTAAAACAAATGATGACGTAACTGGAACACCAGTATTAAGAATGGGGAATATTGTTGATGGTTATCTTGAACTAAATAACTTGAAGTATCTCCCGAACAATCATGAAGATGTTTTAAAATATGATTTACAAACTAATGATTTATTATTTAATAGGACGAATAGTTATGAATTAGTTGGTAAAACGTCTGTAATAACAGAAGATGTCTCAGAGAGATTTACATTTGCATCTTATCTAATCAGAGTTCGATTGTTTTATAAAGATTTTTTAGCTAGTTATGTTTCTCATTATATTAATAGCCATGTAGGACGTAAAATACTTCTATCAATGGTTACCCAACAGGTTGGACAAGCTAATATTAACTCACAAAAACTGGCTTCTTTACCGATTCCTTTGCCTTCGCAGGAAGAAGTTATGGAAATTACAAGCTGGCTTAATAATTATCGAGAACTAGAAAGCAAACAAAAAGAAATGATTCTAGTAGAAGAGAATATTGAAGCACTAAAGCAATCTATCCTCTCTAAAGCATTCCGAGGTGAACTGGGAACAAATGACCTAGGTGAAGAAAGTGCTATTGAATTGCTGAAAGACGTGCTACAAGAACAAGTAAAATAGTTATAGGAAGGCATCCAAATTAATTGGATGTCTTTTATGGTTGCATACATGCCAAGTTGTGGTATTGGGTATGTTGGTGTTTTGGTTTGATACAGAAACCACTCTCATTCACAAACTGACAATCGGTAAACTTCTGTCCACTACATCTCTCTTTCTTTACATAAAGGATATGGGGGATATTCCTACATTTTCACTGGGGAGATGAAGGGGGTAAACCTATAGTCGGTTCATCCACACAGCATGAAAAGAATTGACTTTTTCGAAACGAATCTAATTATAGTCTATTTAAACGTGAACGAATAGCGGATATATAAAGTAGCTCAGCAGGATAGAGCAACGGCCTTCTAGGCCGTCGATCGGGAGTTCGAATCTCTACTGGGACGTATGATGATTTGAAACTGTTAAAAAGCCAAAAACATTGATGAATCAAAGTTTCTGGCTTTTTTATTTTTTTCCTATTGTTTAACAAAGTATTTTAGCGATCTTTTATGACTCGAGTCCAACAGGATGGTCAGGCTAAAATCAACTTTAAAGTGGATTTAATATTTGGTGTTTATGAAAACGCAAGTTATCTTAAGAACCAATTAGCCCCGGAGAAATTTGTTCAACCCTTGCCCAATCAAATATGGTTTCGATTTGCATTTGATTCTTGCAATTTATTTTTAGAAATCCTTCATTCTCTGTTGTGTTAATTTCAAAATGATCAATTATATTATTATTTCCTAAATGATTAATTTTTAAATCCGTTACACCAATGAATGATAATTCAACGTAGACAACATCAAAATTCCCCCAACGTTTAGGTTTATTCTTCACGGAGTCTTTTGTCATTAGTCTTATAAATAGGGTAGGACCATCTCTGTTTAAATCAACATTCATGATTTCTGCATTTTTAAAATGGGGGATCCTCCCGAAAATTTGAGTCATCGCTTGTGGGTTCATAAATTTTTCTTCTCTAATCATTTGGATACTCCTCGTCTGAGTTATTTATTGTTTCTTCTTTCAAAATAATAATGGTCTTCTACACCTTCGACTTTACCATTGCGGGTGTTATGTTCAGGTCTTACATTGTGGTGTGAAGGTTGGTTTCCGATGCCTCCTTCTCCAAAATCGTGACCATTTGAATGATCCTGAATAACAATCTTTTTACCATTAACTTCATACGTAAGCTCTCTCGTAAGGATGGGTTGGTTTTTTTCATTTAATATTCTTTTTCCATTTTTATCTGTTAAGGGCACCATCTTTTGACTTTCAGGGTTTTGTGTTCTTGGTATATTTAATTGGCGTTTAATTTCTTTTAAACTAGCTTTTCTAGATTCATGATGGTTTTTATTTAAGTTTTTCTGTACGTCTAGTGTTGCTTTATTCTTTAATTTATTATTTACACCATTTAGTCCAAACGGCAAAAGCATTCCAAGCGCTGCGTTCATACTCGCTTCCTGCTGTTCTTTCGAAATCTTGTTTCCAAACATGTCTCGGCCTGTGATCGCTTCGCTGAAACCGTTGGTGGTGGTGAGGCCATATAAGCCTTTTTGTGATGTTTTCAACGCATCGAAAGACTTCTGTGATGTCTTGTAAATGTCGACTGCTCTGACTGCGGCGGACGTGGCTTGAGTCGTTTTATAGACGGCTTTTCCGCCTTTGAAAATACGTCCTGCCCAGCCGACAATCGGGATGTAGCCTGCTGCTGCCATGCCGCCTGCGGCGACTCGCTGTCCTGCGGTGAGTTCTTCACCTGTGATCGGATCAACGCCTGTTGCGGCACGTTTTGCATCGTTCACGCCTGTCAGTTCATTGACGATATTTCCTCCGTAATCAAGAGCTTTTTCATACCACGGACGGTTGGCGAGCGCTTCTTGTTCCTTTGCGATCTTGCGGGCTTCTTCTTGATCTTTTTTGATTTTTAGATATTCAGAAGTTTGCTTCTCAATATCGCTTTTTGCCTTGTAGATTTCGCTATTTTGATACGATTTCTTGTCAAAATTCATAGGCGAAATGGCTTTTCCGTCATTTGTCGCATTGATCATTTCTGCGTACAATGCCATTGTAGCCTTCTCCTCAGTCTCTGACAAAGCATATTCATCTTTTAGATTTTGATCAAGTTCTATTAAATCTTTAACCGTTTTCTTCCGTTCATCTTCCGCATCTGCAATCTTTTCGTCAAAGGTTTTACTATCAAATACCTCCAGAGAAATGAGGTCATCAATATCTTGAAAAATCGTTTTGAGCGCCTTTTTTTGATCCTTCACGATGCTTTTGGCATTCTTGATTCCCATATGTACAGCGTTGTCTAAAAAGTGTTCTTCTACAAAGGTGTCGCCGCCAAAATTTGTATCATCAAGTGTCCCAGAAACACCTTCATGAAAGGCCTTTTGTTTATCAATGAAGCTAATAAACATGTCCACATTTCCGGCGAGTTCTTTGTAGAAGCTTTTAATGTTATCGGCACCTTTTCCAGTGAAGTCGTCACCGAGATTGGCAACACCTTGAAGTGCCTTTTTTAAATCTATCATTTGTTCGCGGAGTTCCTGATAGTGTTTTGCCCTTGTATCCATGGCACTGGTTAGTGCTTTTGCATCAAGTATCTTGCCCAGAAAGGTTCACTCCCTTCTCAAATAAGTATGTTTATTTTAACAATATAAAAAAATGTAATGAATAGGAAAAAAGTAGTGAGTGCTAAAGCTCTAAATACTAGATTGGTCAACACACTGCTGAAGTAATTTGACCTTTCCATCCTGGCAAAAAGCGTGATGCCGGAGAAGGACCAGGGTTTTATGAAATTGATGAGCATGACAACAACAAAGGTCCTTTTGAAAGTAAAAAAGACTATGTGGTATTCAACAACATTCTAATGTTCGAGGTCAATAAATATAAGAAGTAATTGATATAAAAGCCATCTAGTCAAACTAGGTGGCTTTTGCGTTTGTTCGACAGTTTTCACCAATTTTAAGGCAAATTTAAGCTTCCATTTCATTTCAATTACATTAAATCTTTGTTACAATAAGACAGCTTTGCCCGAAGACACGTTCATACTTTGGACATCTTTTTTTCATCAATTCTTAAAATTTTTATGTTTTGATATGAAACTCTTTTGATGATCCATGCGTCTTTATAAGTGTCAAAAGAAAAGAGGTTATCAATATGCTATTCAAAAAGCTATCAGAAAATAAGTCTGTAAAATGGATAGGATATACAAGCTTTTACTTACTTATTTTGCTATTATTGTTCTTTATTTACGGATTCCATACAGCAAATACGGGATCATTCATTTACAACGATTTTTAATTGGAGATTAAACTATGAAACTATTACACACGATTCATGAATACCAACAAACGAAACCGACACAGCCAGCATTTGTTTCTCAACATGCTTCGATCACATATGATGAGCTTTGGCGTCTATCAGACCAAATGGCTGGTGCGATCGATGCAGTCGCAACTGACAGTGCACCTGTCATTGTATACGGTCATATGGAGCCAGAGATGCTGATTTCTTTCTTAGGCACTGTGAAATCAGGCAGACCCTATATTCCGGTCGACATCTCAATACCTGCTGAACGTATCGTCTCAATTATTGAAAGCTCAAAAGCGAGTCTATTGATTTGTGCAAATGAGCAGAATGTATTAGATGTAGAAGAACACATTGAAGTAAAGAGTGCGGCATCGCTGTTATCGCTTGAAAAAGAAGCACCGCCATCCACGCAGTGGGTTCAACAAGATGATGTTTTCTACATTATTTATACGTCTGGCAGTACCGGAAAACCGAAAGGCGTTCAGGTAACAGCCAGCAATTTAGAAAGCTTTACAGGATGGATGTGCAGCGACTTCCCAATCGGCGAGGGGCGCACGTTCTTAAATCAAGCGCCGTTTTCTTTTGACTTATCAGTCATGGATCTCTATCCAGCGCTTCAATCAGGCGGCACGCTGTACTGTTTAGTGAAAGATCTTGTGAATAAACCGAAGGATATGTTTGCAGCACTTGGTCAATCTGGCGTTGAAGTGTGGACATCAACACCTTCCTTTGTGCAAATGTGCTTAATGGATCCTTCCTTTACAGGGGAGCTTTTACCAGAGTTGAAAGTTTTCTTGTTCTGCGGAGAGGCACTTCCTGTCTCTGTAGCAAGTGCGCTTCTTGAGCGTTTTCCTAAGGCGCAGGTCTTTAATACGTATGGTCCGACTGAAGCAACTGTTGCGATTACATCGATTGAAGTCACGCAGGAGATTCTTGATCAGCACGATTCTTTACCAGTGGGTTATGCCAAACCGGATACAGTTATCGTCATTTTAGATGAAGAAGGCAAGACACTCCCTGATGGGGAAAAAGGGGAAATTGTCATCGTGGGGCCAAGCGTCACGAGAGGCTACTTAGGTGAACAAGCCTTAACGGATAAAGTGTTCTTTGAATACGAAGGACGCCCTGCTTACCGCACAGGTGACGCAGGTGTGGCGCAGGATGGTTTGATTACGTGCCACGGCCGTCTGGACTATCAAATTAAGCTGCATGGATACCGAATGGAGCTTGAAGAAATTGAATATCATGTGAGCGAGACAACGTATGTCAATGCTTGTGTGATTGTGCCATTCCAGCCAAACGGTCATGTGGAGTACTTGATTGCAGCCATTGTCCCAACTGAGCATTCCTTTGAAAAAGAATATCAGCTGACAAGTGCGATTAAGAAAGAAATGGCGGATTCACTTCCTGCGTACATGATTCCAAGAAAGTTTGTCTATCTGGAGCAGCTGTACATGACGCCAAACGGGAAGGTTGACCGTAAAAGAATCGCGAAAGAGGTTCTTCTATGATTCCGTTTAGTTCATTCTTTTTCTTCATTCTAATTGGTATTCTTCTTCTGCCGACGATGATTCTTGGTCTACGGGGCAAAAGAATGCATGGCTACAACATGTTTGCAACGGTTGTGGCGCTGGCGCTTATTTTCTCAAAGGATGCACATGGCGCTTTGTTGCTGTTCTTGTTTACAGTGTGGCAAGTCTTGATCATCCGCCTATACCTTGCGTACCGGCTGAAGGCGAACAAGGCGTCTGTCTTCTATATGGCAGTGGTTGCATCGATTTTGCCGCTTGTACTATCAAAGGTTTTACCGTTCTTTTTAACTCATCAGCCGCATCAACCGCCGCCAATGAACTGGCTGAGCTTTTTGGGGATCTCGTACTTAACATTTAAAGGTGTTCAGTTAGTTATCGAGACAAGAGACGGCTTGATTAAAAAGAAAATCCCGATTCACCGTTTGGTCTATTTCATCGTCTTTTTCCCGACGATTTCATCAGGTCCAATCGATCGTTATCGCCGGTTTGAAAAGGATATGGATACACCGCCTGAAAAAGAAGCGTACAGTGACCTTCTATATGCAGGGATTCATAAAATTTTTATTGGGTTCTTATATAAGTTCATTATTGGTTATCTCATTCACACATATATTCTCATGAATATTCATCACATTAGTAGCAGTCACTTTGTTCAACAGTTAACGTATATGTATGCGTACAGTATGTATTTGTTCTTTGACTTTGCTGGTTATACAGCGTTCGCTGTTGGTGTGAGTTATATCATGGGTATTAAATCACCAGAAAACTTTAATAAACCGTTTATCAGCCGGAATATTAAAGACTTCTGGAATCGCTGGCACATGTCGCTATCCTTCTGGTTCAGAGATTATGTGTTTATGAGATTTGTGTTCTTTATGACAAAGAAGAAGTGGATCAAGAACCGAATGGCTGTATCAAATATTGGGTACTTTGTCCTCTTTCTATTGATGGGTGCATGGCATGGTCTCGCCCTTCAATACATTATTTACGGACTATACCATGCAGTTGTGATGTCCGGTTACAATTTATTTGAGAAATGGAATAAAAAGCACAAGTGGTGGCCGGATAATAAGGTCACAATGGTTGTGTCGATCATTATTACATTCCATGTGATTTGTTTTGGATTTTATATTTTTTCAGGAAAACCATTTCATCATTAATGATTAAGGGAGTAGAAAATTATGGAATTTAAAAATCAAGTATACGGTATTATTGCAGAGGTTTGTCAGGACGACGTTGTGAAAGAAAATCCAGAGATTGCAATTTTTGACGAAGGTCTTCTAGATTCATTTGGTACAGTTGAATTGCTCATGGCAATTGAAAGTCAACTTGGAATTACTGTTCCGATTACAGAGTTTGATCGTGATGTGTGGGATACACCGAATCACATTGCTGAGCAGCTGGCAGAGATGAAGTAATGAAAAAGCGTTTTTTTGGGCCGCTTATTTTAGCGGCTGTTCTATTCATTGGTGTTCTTCTTGTACCAAATGCATGGCTCTCACATCTGATCCCAAAAGACAAATTACAAAAGTCAGCCACAGAATTAGATCCAGGGATGTTCCAAGGGCTTTATTTACAAGATGAAATGCTAAAAGATCCAACTTATTTGCCGATCTATGGATCTTCTGAACTCTCACGTTTTGATCCATATCACCCTTCGAATTTCTTTCATGAGAATCCTCAAGGGTTTACACCTTATCTTATTGGAAAAGGTGGATCGCAATCATTAATTCATGCCATGAACTTTGCAGCGCATATGGATGAATTAAAAGGGAAAAAGCTTGTGTTTATCGTGTCCCCGCAGTGGTTTGTCAAAGGGGGATCAGACGAGAATCACTTTGCTCCTAACTATTCAGCGCTTCAGGCGCTTGATCTTGCTTATAATAAAGAAATTGATCCAGCTGTGAAAAAAAAGCTCATCAAAAGAATCATGAAGTTTAAGGCAGTAAAGAACGACATGGTCATCACAGAGCTTTTTAAAGCAGAGCTTTCTGGGAACAAATTCGCTTATGGCGCGATTTCTCCTATTGCAAAAATGTATTATGGCATGCTTCAAAAGAAAGACATGTACTATACGATCGGGTCTGGGCATGAGCGCAAGCATCGTCCGTCTCCTTCAGTAAAAGGGAAAACATGGACTGAGCTTGAAAAAGAAGCGAGCGTCTTAGGATCTGAAAAAGCAGGGGACAACCCGTTTTATATTGATCAGAGACTGTTTGATCGTAAGCTGAAGCCGATCATGAAAAAGATGAAGGATTCTCGTCGTGACAATTCTTATGCAGCATCACCTGAATATAAAGATTTCCAGATCATGCTGGATATTTTAAAACAGGCAGGGGCGAAGCCTTTATTCGTGACGATTCCTGTCAACGGAAAATGGTATGATTACACTGGTTTTCCGAAAGAGGGGCGTACAGATTATTATCAAAAAATTAATCGTCAAATTCGAGATAACGGGTATGAAGTCGCAGATTTGACTTCGCATGAGTATGATCCATATTTCTTTAAGGATACGATTCATGTGTCGTATAAAGGATGGGTATACATCGATAAGGCGATCGAAAAGTTTTACAAAGAGCAGTAGATTGCAGCAGCTTTCTGCTGCTTTTTGTTTGTCGAATGAGTGGATTTCTTGTATAAATAAGGTGGAAGGGCTATGCTGAATATGGAGGCGATACGATGAATCGTTCTGAGAAAAAAGAACTATTAAAGCGTTCAAAGAAGCATTTTAATGATCATGCCTTTTGGGAAAAGTTAAAAAAGACGGCACAAAAAGCTGGAGTTTCTCTTGTCTATGCTGTGTTATTACTTTATTATACATTGCAAAAACCCGAAGTACCGGTTAAAGCGAAAACCCTCATCATTGGGGCGCTAGGGTACTTTATCCTTCCGATTGACCTGATCCCTGATACATTGGTGGGGATCGGCTACACAGATGATCTAGGCGCCATCACATTTGCTCTGCTTCAAGTCGCAATGTACATTGATGACGATGTCAAAGGAAAAGCAAAAGACAGGCTGGGAAAATGGTTCGGTGAAAAAAGCGATACGTCTTTCATTGATCAAAAGCTTGAAGATGGCGGTATGCCGTCTGCTTAAAGAAAAGCCTCCTAAACGGAGGCTTCAGCGTGTAGACAAACCCTCGCATTCTTTGTCAGTCCTGCGCTTCGGTGCTCGTTCTTCCTAGACTTCAAGGGTTTTCAACTACGCTGAAAAAAAGACAAAGGGCTAAAATAAAGTTCATTTTAGCCATTTGTCAACAATCTATTGCCGCCTAAACGGAGGCTTTTTTCATTATCCTAAAAATTTCACACAAACCGGATGCGGAACGGTGATGTCTGATTGTAAGACAGTGAGTCGACCGGTTTCTTTGTCACGTTTGTATAACACAAGGTTGCTAGATTCTTGGTTTGAGCCGACGAGAAATTCTTCTGTTGGATCAAGGACAAAGTCTCTAGGCCAATTTCCTTCAGATGAAGCAATTTCAACGAGGCTTAGTTTGCCGTCATGATCTGCTTTGAAAATAGCAATGCTGTCATGTCCACGATTTCCTGCATACACAAAGTGACCGTCAGAAGACACATGAATGGCGCTGCCTTGATTATTCTCTGTGAAGTCATTAGGAATGGTTGCGATTGTTTGGATCTCTTCGAAATGACCATCTTCAAAGTAACGAAGTACAATGACCTCTGAGCTGAGCTCTGTCATCACATAGGCCACAGGCTTCGTTGGGTGGAATGTAATATGACGAGGGCCGCTGCCTGGTTTTGTTTCAAATGTATGGGCAAGCTCAAGTTTGCCGTTTTCTTTCTTATACGTATAAATTCCGTCTGTGCCAAGGTCAACAGCTACTGCAAATTGTTCATCAGGTGTCAAACCCATAAAGTGAGTGTGCGGTTTTTCTTGACGGTCTTCGTTTGGTCCAGTACCTTCATGCTGTGCCTGTGACAGCGTGCGGATCACTGAGCCGTTTTCAGCATCGATTTCATACATCTCTGCTGTTCCTTTATGATAGTTTGCTGTAAACGCCGTTTTCGTTTGGCTGTCCACGCTGACGTGACAAGGAGAAGCCCCATCGGCAAGCTCTTGGTTGATGAAACGAAGTGCGCCGGTGTCGGCATCAATTTGATACGCAGCAAGACCGCCTTGTGCTCCTTCTTTCACAACAGCATACACAAACTTTTGAGAATCTGAGACAGTTAAATATGTAGGATTTTCAAGTTCTGCAGCCACTTCTACTTGTTCAATCTGCTGCTTGTCCGTATTTAAAGTAAAAGAATAGATTCCTTTGCTGTCTCCTTTTGTATACGTTCCGATATAACCTCTGATGTTAGCCATGTATTGCCCTCCTTCTATTAGATGCTCTCATTCTATCACAAATTCATAGGAAAACGCTTTAGAAAGGCATGCTGAAGGTAAAAACAAACGCAATGAAATCTCACAATATTCTTCAAAAACCGTGTGAAAAAATATCACAAAAGCTTGTTCAAAAGAAAACCGTTCATGTAGAGTAAATAAATTGAAGAAAAAATACAAAAAATTTTAAGTTTTTTCATTCCTTGTCTAGCAAAGGTGTAAGCGTATACATTTTATTTTGATTAGTCTAAATTGTCTAATAATTTTAAAAATGCTGTTGACACTGTATGGAAAGCGGCGTAAGATGGGTTCAACAAAAGCAAACAGACACGCAGAGTAAGCGTAAGACACTTCAATATAAAGTGTCTGAAAATTCAACTACTTTTTGTTTGAAAGAGAGGGTGCTCACTGAAGATGGAAGACCAAAAGGAACAGTGGATCTTTTTAAACGATGAACTCGTGAAAAAAGAGGATGCGAAAATTTCAGTTTATGATCATGGCTTCTTATATGGTGACGGTGTGTTCGAAGGAATACGTGTATATAACGGAAATATCTTTCGAATGAAAGAACATTTAGACCGCCTGTATGATTCCGCTAGATCGATTATGCTGAACATTCCATATTCACTTGAGGAGCTCACTGAAAAAATGATTCATACAGTTGAAAGGAACGGCCTAAAAGATGCCTATATCCGCCTTGTTGTCTCAAGAGGAGCCGGTGATCTTGGCTTAGATCCAAACAACTGTGGGAGAGCCAACACAGTGATCATTGTAGAGCCGCTGGCCATCTTTCCAAAGCACCTATATGAAACAGGTATTGATATTGTGACAGTACCGACAAGGCGAAATCGTCCTGACGTACTAAGTCCAAAAGTGAAATCATTAAACTATTTGAATAACATCCTTGTCCGAATCGAAGCCCATATGGCCGGTGTGAGTGAAGCGCTGATGCTGAACGATCAAGGGTACGTGGCAGAAGGTTCTGCAGACAATGTGTTTATTTATAAAAAAGGTAAGCTCTATACACCGCCAGGTTATATCGGCGCTCTTGAAGGCATCACAAGAAATGCCATCATGGAAATCGCAGAAGACATAGGCTACGAAGTGAAAGAAGAACCTTTCACAAGACATGATGTGTATACAGCTGAAGAAGTCTTCCTGACAGGAACCGCTGCCGAAGTCATCGCTGTTGTAAAAGTTGATGGCCGTATCATTGGCGAAGGAAAACCAGGGTTCCACACAAACAAACTTCTTGAACAATTCCGCAAGCGAGTCGTTGAAGAAGGAGAAAAAGTAGTCTTTACCGATGAAAACATTCACGCAAGCTAAATAGATATCGATAAACGTTGAAGAGGACTAGTAGCTTTAGAGTCAGTATCTACAGAGAGCCGGTGCTAGCTGGAAACCGGTGTTACTTTCTAAAGTGAACTCACCTCTGAGTGTCTGCTTGAAATGATAGTAGGGCAGACCGAGTGACATTGCATCACTCGTTACCAAAATGGATGAAAGATGTCCATGAGACGGCAGCATGATTTGCCGTGAACAAGGGTGGTACCGCGAAAAACAAAGCTTTTTCGCCCCTTTGACCTAGTGAAAAGTAGTGTCATTGTGGGGTGAGAAGGCTTTTTTATATGGTCTCATATCTCTATCTTGAATGGAAAAGGGTGAAAGGACTTGACTGAAGCAAGACAAAGAGGAGGAAATCAAATGGGGACAAATGTACAAATGGAGACGGAAAAATCAAATGCACCACAAACGATGAACGGTGCACTCATGTTAATTGAAGCACTCAAAAGAGAAAAAGTAGAAGTCATTTTTGGTTATCCTGGCGGAGCCGTTTTACCGATCTACGATAAAATTTACGATTCTGGTTTATTTCATGTCCTGCCAAGACATGAGCAAGGAGCGATTCACGCAGCGGAGGGATACGCAAGAGTATCTGGTAAACCAGGCGTTGTTATTGCCACATCAGGACCGGGGGCAACAAACCTAGTCACAGGAATTGCGGATGCGATGATTGATTCACTACCTATGGTTATCTTCACTGGACAGGTGGCAACCTCAGTCATTGGATCAGATGCTTTCCAAGAAGCAGATGTACTTGGTATCACAATGCCAATCACAAAACACAGCTATCAAGTGAGACGTCCAGAAGAGTTACCGGGTGTCATTAAAGAGGCATTTCACATCGCAACAACCGGCAGACCTGGTCCAGTCTTGATTGATATTCCAAAAGATGTCGCTGGCATTGAAGGGACATTTGAATACGATCAGCCAATCGACTTGCCTGGTTATCAGCCGAAAATTGAGCCGAATTATTTGCAAATTCGCAAGTTAGTAGAAGCTGTAAGCAGAGCAAAGAAACCAGTTATTCTAGCAGGAGCTGGCGTTCTTCACGGCAAAGCGTCGGAAGAATTAAGGCAATATGTAGAGCAGCAGCAAATCCCTGTCGCTCATACATTGCTTGGGCTTGGTGGATTCCCAGCAAAGCATCCTCTTTTCCTAGGAATGGCGGGTATGCACGGCACATATGCAGCGAACATGGCACTACATCAATGTGACTTACTCATTTCAATCGGAGCGAGATTTGATGACAGGGTAACCGGCAACCTCAATCATTTTGCAAAGCATGCGAAGGTTGCTCACATTGACATCGACCCAGCGGAAATTGGTAAAAACATTCACACCCATATCCCAGTTGTTGGTGACAGTAAGCTAGTGCTTCAAGAACTGATCAAGCAGGACGGGAAACAAGGTGAATCAGACGAGTGGAAGAGCCAGCTAAATCAGTGGAAGGAAGAATATCCACTCTGGTATGTCGAAAACGAAGCTGAAGGCTTTAAGCCTCAAAAGCTGATCGAATACATTCATCAATTTACAAAAGGTGAAGCCATTGTGGCAACTGATGTCGGACAGCACCAAATGTGGGCTGCACAGTTCTATCCATTCGAAAATGCCGATAAATGGGTGACATCTGGTGGGCTTGGCACAATGGGATTTGGTTTACCGGCAGCGATTGGCGCGCAGCTAGCTGATCAAGAGGCAACGGTTGTAGCGATTTTAGGAGACGGAGGTTTCCAAATGACCCTGCAAGAACTTGCCGTTATCCGTGAGCTGAACCTTCCAGTGAAAGTGATTGTTCTCAATAATCACAGTCTTGGAATGGTAAGACAATGGCAAGAAATTTTTTACGAAGAACGCTACTCGCATTCTAAATTTTCAGAGCAGCCAGACTTCGTGAAATTATCTGAAGCTTATGGCATTAAAGGGATCAGAATCTCATCAGACGAAGAGGCGCAAGAAAAGCTAGAAGAAGCATTAACGTCTAGAGAGCCTGTTTTCATCGATGTCAATGTAGCGAGAGATGAGAAAGTATTCCCGATGGTAGCACCGGGGAAAGGACTTCATGAGATGGTGGGGGTGAAACCTTGAAAAGAATTATTGTGTTGACTGTATTAAATCGATCAGGCGTACTGAACAGAATCACAGGCCTTTTTACCAAAAGACACTACAATATTGAAAGCATTACGGTCGGCCATTCTGAGATTCAAGATGTATCACGCATCACGTTCGTCGTCCATGTAGACCAGGAGAAAGACATCGAACAGCTGACAAAACAGCTGAACAAACAAATCGATGTCCTCAAAGTAACGGATATTACAAACCAATCAATCGTTCAGCGAGAGCTGGCTTTGATAAAAGTCGTATCTGCACCAGCATCTAGAATGGAGATCACGGGGGTCATTGAACCTTTTAGGGCTTCTATTGTAGATGTGAGCAGAGAAAGTGTCGTCATTCAGGTGACAGGTGAGTCTTCAAAAATTGAAGCACTCATTGAATTACTTAAGCCATACGGCATTAAAGAAGTCGCCAGAACTGGCACCACGGCCTTTGCGAGAGATAATCAGCAAAAGCCGCAAACAAATAAAACAATTTCAATTGTCTAAACAAAAGGAGAGAGTCAAATGGTAAAAGTATATTATAACGGTGATATTCAAGAAAACGTATTAAACGGTCAAAAGGTAGCTATCATTGGTTACGGATCACAAGGTCATGCACATGCATTGAACTTAAAAGAGAGCGGCGTAGATGTCATTGTCGGCGTAAGAAAAGGCGGATCTTATACAAAAGCACAAGAAGACGGTCATCAAGTATTCACAGTAAAAGAAGCAGCAGCACAAGCAGATGTCGTCATGGTATTACTTCCAGATGAGCAGCAAAAGAAAGTATATGATGAAGAAATCAAAGATCAATTAGAAGCAGGGAATTCACTTGTATTCGCACACGGATTCAACGTTCACTTCCATCAAATTGTTCCGCCAAGTGACGTAGATGTGTATCTTGTGGCTCCAAAAGGTCCAGGACATCTTGTAAGAAGAACATATGAGCAAGGCGCTGGTGTACCTGCACTATTTGCTATCTATCAAGATGTATCAGGTCAAGCGAAAGACAAAGCACTTGCTTATGCAAAAGCAATCGGCGGAGCAAGAGCGGGCGTTCTTGAAACAACATTTAAAGAAGAAACAGAAACGGATCTATTCGGTGAGCAGGCAGTTCTTTGTGGAGGTCTTACTTCATTAGTAAAAGCAGGTTTTGAAACATTAACAGAAGCTGGTTATCAGCCGGAGCTTGCATACTTCGAGTGTCTGCATGAACTGAAATTGATCGTTGACCTTATGTATGAAGAAGGATTAGAAGGTATGAGATATTCCATCTCTGATACAGCGCAGTGGGGTGACTTCGTATCAGGACCACGCGTTGTGGATGCAAAAGTAAAAGAATCAATGAAAGCAGTCTTGACTGACATCCAAAACGGAACATTCGCGAAAGAATGGATTGTTGAAAACCAAGTGAATCGTCCACGTTTCAATGCGATCAATGCAAATGAAAATGAGCACCAAATTGAAATCGTCGGAAGAAAGCTTCGTGAAATGATGCCTTTCGTTAAACAAGGAAAGAAAAAGGAAGCGGTGAGCGTCGGTGCGAAAAATTAATTTTTTTGACACAACACTTCGAGATGGAGAGCAATCACCAGGAGTGAACTTAAATGCACAAGAAAAGCTAATCATTGCTAAGCAGCTTGAGCGCCTTGGGGTTAATATCATTGAAGCGGGTTTTCCCGCTTCATCCCGAGGGGATTTCTTAGGCGTACAAGAAATTGCAAGAACGATTAAGAACTGTTCAGTTGCAGGACTTGCACGATGTGTGAAAGGTGACATTGATGCTGCATGGGACGCATTAAAAGATGGAGCTCAACCAAGAATACACGTCTTTATTGCGACTTCTGACATTCACCTCAAGCATAAACTAAAGAAAACACGTGAAGAAGTGGTTGAACAAGCTGTTTCAATGGTGAAATACGCGAAAGAGCGCTTCCCAGTTGTTCAGTGGTCAGCAGAAGATGCATGCCGGACAGATCTTTCTTTCCTAGCAGAAATTGTAGAAAAAGTGATCGACGCAGGTGCAAGTGTCATTAACTTACCTGACACTGTTGGATACCTAGCACCAAAAGAGTACGGAAATATCTTTAAATATATGAAGGAACACGTTCCAAATATCGATCAAGTCATCTTGTCAGCACACTGTCATGATGATTTAGGAATGGCTGTAGCGAACTCACTTGCTGCCATTGAAAATGGAGCAGATCAAATTGAAACAGCTGTCAACGGTATTGGAGAGCGCGCAGGAAATGCTGCTTTAGAAGAAATTGCAGTTGCCCTTCATATTCGCAAAGACTTTTACCAAGTCGAATCAACCATTCAGTTGAATGAAATTAAGCGCACAAGTGATGTAGTGAGCAAATACTCAGGTATGATTGTACCGCGTAATAAAGCAGTCGTTGGAAACAATGCATTTGCCCATGAATCAGGTATTCACCAAGATGGATTCCTCAAAGAAAAAACAACCTATGAAATTATCTCTCCAGAGCTTGTAGGCGTCACAACAGATGTGCTTGTCCTTGGTAAACACTCAGGAAGACACGCGTTTAAAGACCGCTTAAAAACACTCGGCTTTAAATTGACTGAAGAAGAAATCAATAAGTTCTTCGAAACGTTTAAGAACTTAACAGAGAAGAAGAAAGAAATCACAGATGATGATTTGATCTCTATTATATTAGAAGAAAAAGTAGCAGATCGTAAAATTGGCTATGAATTTGAAAGTCTTCAAGTTCACTATGGGACAGAGCAAATGCCGACAGCAACAGTCTCTCTTAAAAATCAAGAAACGCAGGAAGTCATTCAAGAAGCAGCTACAGGTGCAGGCAGTGTAGAAGCTGTGTACAACACGCTTGAGCGCTGTATGGAGGAAAGAATTCATTTGCTAGATTATCGTATTCAATCCAATGGAAAAGGCAGAGACGCACTAGCGGAAGTATATGTCACTGTTTCAATAGAAGGAAAAGAAACAGCAGGACGCGGTGTAGCGCAAGATGTGCTGGAAGCATCGGCTAAAGCTTACGTCAATGCAGTGAATAGACATTTAATCTTTAAATCAAACCTAATAGAAATTGAGAAACATCACGCCATCTCATAAGAAAGGAGGAAGGGACTCATGAAAAAGAAAATTGCACTTTTGCCCGGCGATGGAATCGGACCGGAAGTCGTCACATCAGCCGTCGCTGTCCTGAAAGAGACAGCGGCTCAATTTCAACACGAATTTGAATTCGAAACAGCTCTCATTGGCGGTATAGCGATAGATGAAAAAAACAATCCGCTCCCTAAAGAAACAGTAGAAGTGTGCAAAAGCGCAGATGCGATTTTATTAGGAGCCGTTGGCGGACCAAAGTGGGATCAAAACCCGCCAGAACTTCGCCCAGAAAAAGGCTTGCTCTCCATTCGCAAGCAGCTGGACTTATTTGCGAACATCCGCCCTGTCAAAGTATTTGATAGCTTGAGTGAGGCTTCACCGTTAAAACAAGATCACATTAGCGGAGTAGATTTTGTCATCGTTCGTGAATTAACTGGAGGCCTCTACTTTGGCGAACCAAGTGAGCGCTACACGGATGATGAAGGAAAAGAAGCTGCGGTTGATACACTTCTTTATACAAAGGAAGAGATAGTTCGTGTATTAAAAGAAGCGTTCGACATGGCGTTAACGAGACGGAAAAAAGTAACGTCTGTGGATAAAGCGAATGTTCTCGCTTCGAGTAAACTATGGCGGGATGCGGTAGAAGAAGTTGCATCCCAGTATCCAGATGTCGCATATGAGCACATGCTCGTCGATAATGCCGCGATGCAACTTATTTATAAGCCCGCTCAATTTGATGTCATCGTGACAGAGAATATGTTTGGTGACATTTTAAGTGACGAAGCATCTATGATTACTGGCTCACTTGGCATGCTGCCATCTGCTAGTTTATCAAGCACCGGCCTTCATTTATATGAGCCGATTCATGGTTCAGCACCCGATATTGCGGGGCAAAATGTCGCAAACCCTCTGGCTACTATATTGTCAGCAGCCAGCTTGCTTAAAACATCCTTTGCTTTAGAAGACGAAGCGGCTGCAATTGAAGCAGCTGTGGAAGCGGTTCTTGCCTCTGGCAAACGAACAAAGGACCTAGTATCAAAAGAGGGGACTTATCAAACGACTGATGATATCACGAAAGCCGTTGTAGATGCACTCAAACAACGGACGAAAACCATTGTATAAATAGAAATCTTGTTGAATTAGGTAGAGGGAGGAAAAAGGGTTATGCCTCGAACAATCATCGAAAAAATATGGGATCAGCATGTTGTCAAAAATGGCGAGGGAAAACCAGACCTTTTATATATTGATCTGCACTTGGTGCATGAGGTGACGTCACCTCAAGCATTTGAAGGATTAAGACAAAAAGGGCGCAAGGTGCGAAGACCACAAAACACATTTGCGACGATGGATCATAACATTCCGACTGTGAATCGATTTGTGATCAAAGATGAGATTGCGAAGAAGCAAGTCAGTGCTCTAGAGCGCAACTGTGCTGAATTCGGGGTCCGTCTAGCTGACCTTCACAGTGTAGACCAAGGAATCGTTCATGTCGTTGGACCAGAGCTTGGTTTAACACTTCCGGGGAAAACAATCGTGTGTGGAGATAGTCATACATCTACTCATGGCGCATTTGGTGCACTTGCCTTTGGGATTGGCACAAGTGAGGTTGAGCATGTGCTTTCCACACAAACACTTTGGCAGCAGCGTCCGAAGACACTAGAAATTAGAGTAGACGGAACGCTTCAAAAAGGGGTAACAGCCAAAGATGTCATTTTAGCAGTCATTGGCGCACATGGCGTGAAGTTCGGTTCAGGTTATGTCATTGAATACACTGGGGAAGTATTCAGAAACATGTCAATGGATGAGCGGATGACCGTTTGTAATATGTCAATTGAAGCAGGCGCAAGAGCAGGATTGATCGCACCTGATGAAGTGACCTTTGAATATTGCCGCGGACGCAAATACGCACCGCAGGGTGAAGATTTCGAAGCAGCGATCAAAGAATGGAAAGAATTAAGAACAGATCCGGGTGCGACCTATGATAAAACCATTGTTTTAGATGGAAATCATATTTCACCAATGGTCACGTGGGGAATTAACCCAGGAATGGTGCTCCCTGTGGATGCAGCAATTCCAGGACCTGAAGATTTTGCACAAGAAGATGACCAAAAAGAAGCAAAACGTGCTTATGAATACATGGGGGTTCACCCGCATCAGCGTATTGAAGATATTACGATTGAGCATGTGTTTATTGGCTCATGTACGAACTCAAGAATGACTGATTTACGCCAAGCCGCTTCTATGATTGAAGGACAAAAAGTAGCTGATCATGTCAGAGCGATTGTGGTTCCTGGCTCACAAAGTGTCAAACTGCAAGCAGAAGAAGAAGGTCTTCATAAAATTTTCCTAGAAGCAGGATTTGAATGGAGAGAATCTGGCTGTAGTATGTGCCTCAGCATGAATAACGATGTGGTGCCAGAAGGTGAACGCTGTGCATCTACATCAAACCGTAACTTTGAGGGACGTCAAGGGAAGGGTGCAAGAACGCATCTTGTCAGCCCGGCAATGGCTGCAATGGCTGCCATACATGGCCGATTTGTCGATGTCAGGAAGTTTAATCAAGAGAAAACAGTCGTGTAAGGAGTTGTGTCATAGATGGAGCCTTTAGTCACTCATAAAGGAAAAGCCGCTGTGCTTAACCGTATAAATGTAGATACAGATCAAATCATTCCGAAACAGTTTTTGAAAAGAATCGAACGAACAGGATATGGCCGATTTGCCTTTTTTGACTGGCGATATTTAGCAGATGGCAGTCCGAATCCAGATTTTGAGCTCAATCAGCCGATTTATGAAGGAGCCTCTATTTTGATCGCAGGCGAAAACTTTGGCTGCGGGTCATCAAGGGAACATGCGCCTTGGGCGCTTGATGATTATGGTTTCAAAATTGTCATTGCCCCATCTTTCGCCGATATTTTCCATCAAAACTGTTTTAAAAACGGGATGCTTCCAATCCGCCTTGATTATGATGTGTGGAAAATGTTTGCTGCATCATATGAAAACAAAGGATATGAAATGACAGTTGATCTGGAAAAACAACAGATTCAAGACCATGAAGGGAATGTTACTCCTTTCGATGTAGATCCACACTGGAGAGAAATGCTCTTGAATGGCTATGATGAGATTTCATTAACATTGTTACTAGAAGATGAGATTCAAGCATTTGAGGAAAAACGTAGCAGCTGGCTGCGTGCATAAACAACGAGAAGCCGTCCCCGTGGTGTGACGGCTTCTTTTTTGCATGAAAACCTCTCGTTACTTGTGTTTACTAACCTTCGTTGGTAAACTGATAAAAAATATGCGCCCGAAAGGAACGTAAGCATGAAACATGACAAGAAGAAAGATAATGTCATTTTGTTTCCTGGTCTGAAAGAAAGACTGATTGAAAAAGGAATGGCAGCATTAAAAGATAAACAGTATCAAGAGGCGCTTCACTTATTTTCAGAAGCGAAATCGTATGATGACGATGAAGAATCCGATATTCATCTCGGTATGGCGATTTGTTTTCTAGAGCTTGGTGAGCGGCAGGATGCAAAGCGAGTATGTGAAAAGATGCTACATGAAGGATATGGACACTATTTCACTGTGCTTCAAGTGTATATGACCATCTTAATTCAGCTGAAAGAGTACGAGGAAGTCAAACAAACAATTGAGGCTGTCCTTGAAGAAAATCACCTTCCAGCAGAAAGCGCGGAGCATTTTTATAAACTGCTTGAATTTAGCAGAAAGATGATTGAATCACCAGAAGAGATTTTAGACGAAGACGAGGAAGGCAGCGGAGAAATCAATATAGATGATATGCTCGAGCGGCCAGAAGAGCAGGTGCAGTTCATCCATTCGCTGAAAGACCGAAACATCACGCCGCATATGGGTCTATTAAATACGATCCTACAAAAGCCTGATGGAAACCCTTTGGTCAAATCATTGATCCTGCAACTTCTGTCAGATCATGATGTGGCAAAGCCGGTTCATGTGACGAAGTTCGGTGATTCTTTAACGCTTGTTCCTTCTGAGGCTGTCAAGCCAGAGCAAATGCCACTGCTTCAGCAAGTTCTTCGAAAGCTCGATGACACTCTCGGCAATGAGAACCCAACCCTTTACCAAGGGGTTGAAGAGTTATGGCGCCGGCACTTATTTGTGCTATATCCATTTCTTCCTAAATATACGGATCCGAATCTTTGGGCTGCGGCACTTCATAAAGTCGGCTATGAAATGCATGGAATCGAGATTGACCTCGAAGAATTGCATTTATTGTATGATTTTAACGAACGAGAGCTGAGAGAAGCTTGTACAATGCTGAAAGATATTGAAGAAATTTCTTATTTGTAATTTGTCGATTTAGTTGAAAGACGGACTTGTTATGTTATAATATAATGGTTGTATTTGTGCATATATCGTGCGGTTGTAAGATTCCAACGGTTGAAAGACGTTATGTATAATCAAGTCAAATGTTGTATACATAAGACCGCTTCTTTAGCGGAGTGCGTGGTTTTTGATTGGACGAAGTCTTTATGATGCTTTAGAATGTAACAACGCACAATCTGAATAGATTTTTGGAGGGAAACACACATGTCAGTAAAATGGGAAAAACAAGAAGGTAACGAAGGTGTCTTAACAGTAGAAGTTGACGCTGAAACATTTAACAAAGCACTTGATGATGCATTTAAGAAAGTAGTTAAGCAAGTATCAATCCCTGGATTCCGTAAAGGGAAAGTACCACGTGGTCTTTTCGAGCAGCGTTTTGGAGTAGAATCTCTTTATCAAGATGCACTAGATATTCTTCTTCCAGTTGAATATCCGAAAGCAATCGACGAAGCTGGTATCGAGCCGGTTGACCGCCCTGAAATCGATGTTGAGAAAATCGAAAAAGGCGAAAGCTTAATCTTCACTGCAAAAGTAACAGTGAAGCCAGAAGTAAAACTTGGTGACTACAAAGGTCTTAACGTAGAAAAAGACGACACATCTGTATCTGATGAAGATGTCCAAGAAGAGTTAAAAGCTATGCAAAACCGTCAAGCTGAGCTTGTTGTCAAAGAAGAAGGCGCAATCGAAAACGGCGATACAGTTGTTCTAGATTTCGAAGGATTCGTTGATGGAGAAGCATTCGAAGGCGGAAAAGCTGAGAACTACTCTCTTGAAGTAGGTTCTGGTTCATTCATCCCTGGTTTCGAAGAGCAATTGGTTGGTCTTGAAGCAGGTGCAGAAAAAGACGTTGAAGTGACATTCCCAGAAGAATATCATGCTGAAGACCTTGCAGGTAAACCAGCTGTATTCAAAGTGAAAATTCATGAAATTAAAGCAAAAGAACTTCCAGCACTTGACGATGAGTTCGCTAAAGATGTTGATGAAGAAGTAGAAACGATTGCTGAATTAACTGAAAAAACGAAGAAACGTCTTGAAGAAGCAAAAGAAAACGAAGCAGAAGGCAAACTTCGTGAAGAGCTAGTAGCAAAAGCTTCTGAAAATGCGGAAGTTGACGTTCCTCAAGCGATGGTTGACACTGAGCTAGACCGCATGATGAAAGAATTCGAACAACGTCTTCAAATGCAAGGGATGAACCTTGAGCTTTACTTCCAGTTCTCTGGACAAGATGAAGATGCGCTAAAAGAGCAAATGAAAGAAGATGCTGCTAAACGCGTAAAATCTAATCTTACTCTTGAAGCAATTGCTGCTGCAGAAGACCTACAAGTGTCTGATGAAGAAGTGGAAGAAGAACTTTCAAAAATGGCTGAAGCATACAACATGCCAGTTGAAAATATCAAACAAGCGATCGGTTCTACTGAAGCAATGAAAGAAGATTTAAAAGTTCGTAAAGCAATTGATTTTCTTGTAGAAAACCGTTAATATGGTGCATAATAATAAAACAGGGCGCGAGTGACTCGTGCCTTGTTTTGTACAATTTTTGACTTATCATCGCTTCTTTTGGAAACGATAGTGTAAGTCGCATCTTTCTGTCATACATATCTCAATGTGCAGTGTTACAAACACATCATTACCGTCTTTTAGGAAAGTATGGTAAAATGCATACATACTGGACCCAGAAGGGTAGCTGACTGTTAGCTACAGGCAAGTGAAGAAGAATAAGGGGTGAAAGAATGTTTAAATTCAACGAGGAAAAAGGTCAATTAAAATGCTCGTTTTGCGGAAAAACGCAAGATCAAGTGCGTAAACTGGTCGCAGGACCTGGCGTATATATATGTGATGAATGTATCGAGCTTTGCACGGAAATAGTTGAAGAAGAGCTCGGTACTGAGGAAGAAGTTGAATTCAAGGATGTTCCGAAACCTCATGAAATCCGGGAAATTCTTGATGAATATGTCATCGGACAAGAGAATGCGAAGAAATCCTTAGCTGTAGCGGTTTATAACCATTACAAGCGGATTAATTCCAACAGTAAGATTGATGATGTTGAGCTTTCGAAAAGTAACATTTCTATGATTGGACCTACAGGAAGCGGTAAAACATTACTTGCTCAAACACTTGCACGTATTTTAAATGTTCCATTTGCGATTGCAGATGCGACGTCTTTAACAGAAGCAGGTTACGTTGGGGAAGACGTAGAGAATATTTTACTAAAGCTGATCCAAGCAGCAGATTATGATGTAGAAAAAGCTGAAAAAGGCATTATCTACATCGATGAGATCGATAAAGTAGCAAGAAAATCAGAAAACCCTTCTATCACTCGTGATGTATCTGGGGAAGGTGTACAGCAAGCCCTTTTGAAAATTCTTGAAGGAACAGTCGCTAGTGTACCGCCTCAAGGTGGACGTAAACATCCTCATCAAGAATTCATTCAAATTGATACAACAAATATCCTCTTCATTTGTGGTGGAGCCTTTGACGGCATTGAGCAAATCATCAAACGCCGCCTAGGTCAAAAAGTGATTGGATTCGGTGCGGAAAATAAAATTGAAGATCTTGAAAAAGAAGTCCTTCTATCAAAAGTTCTGCCAGAAGACTTACTTCGCTTCGGTTTAATCCCAGAATTCATCGGTCGTCTTCCGGTTATTGCAAGCCTAGAGCCGTTAGATGAAAAAGCACTTGTAGAAATCTTGACGAAGCCTAAAAATGCGCTCGTTAAGCAATATACAAAAATGCTTGAGCTTGATGATGTTGAGCTTGAGTTTGAAGAAGATGCTCTTAGCGAAATTGCGAAAAAAGCAATTGAGCGTAAAACAGGAGCTCGTGGTCTTCGCTCCATCATTGAAGGCATCATGCTTGATGTGATGTTTGATCTTCCATCTCGTGATGATATTGAGAAATGTGTCATTACTGGTGAAACGGTTGCTGATGGTGAGCCGCCACGTCTTGTCTTAAAAGACGGTACAGTCGTGAATAAAGATACAAAAACATCAGCATAAGCCCATTTGAATGACTCCTGAATCTTTTGATTCAGGAGTTTTTTATTTATCGTGGAAGTTGTGTTTATTCCGTCCAGCTCTAGGAAATACTAGCAGACAGAAACCAATACATAACGATAGATGAAGGAGGGAGCACCGATTGAGCTGGACAGGAATCGTATTATTCATACAACTGTTCTTTGGTATCGTCATCGGGTTGTACTTTTGGAACTTACTGAAAAATCAGCGCACACAAAAGGTGACGATCGATAAAGAATCGAAGAAAGAAATGGAAGCACTCAGAAAGATGCGATCCATTAAACTGAGTGAACCTTTATCAGAGAGAGTCCGGCCAAAGGGATTTCAAGATATTGTAGGGCAGGAAGACGGTATACGTGCACTTAAAGCTGCCCTGTGTGGACCGAACCCGCAACATGTCATCGTCTACGGGCCGCCTGGTGTTGGAAAAACAGCTGCTGCCCGTCTAGTGATGGAAGAGGCGAAGCGTCACGCTGATTCACCATTTAAAAAAGATGCAGTATTTGTTGAGCTTGATGCCACAACGGCAAGATTTGATGAACGAGGCATCGCAGACCCTTTGATTGGTTCCGTACATGATCCCATTTATCAAGGAGCAGGGGCCATGGGACAGGCCGGCATTCCGCAGCCGAAACAAGGAGCGGTCACACATGCTCATGGTGGCGTTCTCTTTATCGATGAAATTGGAGAACTGCATCCGATTCAAATGAACAAAATGCTCAAAGTGCTAGAAGATCGAAAAGTGTTTTTAGATAGTGCTTATTACAGTGAAGAAAATACGCAGATCCCGAATCACATCCATGATATTTTTCAAAATGGGTTGCCTGCTGATTTCCGACTGATTGGCGCCACGACAAGAACACCGGACGAAATTCCGCCGGCTATTCGATCAAGATGTTTGGAGATTTTCTTCAAGGATTTGGATCAGCATGAGCTGAAAATTGTTGCAGCTAAAGCAGTCGAGAAAATACAGAAGGAATTAAGTGACGAAGGACTGAACCTGTTAACATCCTATGTGAAAAATGGACGTGAAGCGGTCAACATGGTACAGATCGCCGCAGGTATGGCTGTCACTGAAAACCGAAAAGATATTACGATCGCCGATGTAGAATGGGTCATTCATTCAAGCCAGCTGACACCAAGATATGAACAAAAAGTACCGGAAAAGCCAAAGGTAGGAGTAGTAAATGGTCTTGCCGTGTATGGACCGAACAGCGGGGCTCTGCTTGAAATTGAAGTGAACATTTGTAAAGCGCTTGAAAAAGGCAGTATCAATATTACTGGTATTGCGGAAGAAGAAAGCATCGGCAATCAGTCGAAATCGATCAGACGGAAAAGTATGGCGAAGGGCTCAGTTGAAAATGTCTTAACCGTGCTTCGAAACTTAGGCATACGAACAAATGAATATGATATCCACATTAATTTTCCGGCTGGTGCCCCGATTGATGGGCCGTCTGCTGGAATTGCGATGGCCACAGCCATTTTCTCAGCCATTCATCAAATTCCGATTGATCATTTAACGGCGATGACCGGTGAGATTGGATTACAAGGTCAGGTGAAGCCGATCGGCGGTGTCATACCAAAAATCAAGGCAGCCAAACAAGCGGGTGTCAAAACAGTGATCATCCCTTATGACAATCAGCAGTCGATCTTAAAAGAGATTGAAGGGGTTACGATTGTGCCTGTGAAGCACTTCCAAGAAGTGCTGGATCAGTGTTTGGTCAATCCGCCAGATGAGAAGAAAGATGGACTAGAAGAAATGAAAAGGAAATCTGTTTAATCCCCATCTCATATGGGGATTTTTTAGTGAAATAGATCTTTTTTTCTTTTTCAAGATAAAAAGAAAGGGTATACTACGGTAAGATCATCATTTCTCAAGTCTTTTACATTGTACAAGACTGAAACAGGTATATTATAATGATTCATACTAGTGACGGAGGTGTCTATCAACATGGCAGATGAAATCAAAAAGAATGTTCCGCTCCTTCCGCTGCGAGGCTTGCTTGTTTATCCAACAATGGTCTTGCATTTGGACGTTGGGCGCGAAAAGTCTGTTCAAGCATTAGAACAGGCGATGATGAACGATCATATGATTTTTCTAGCAACACAGCGGGAAATTTCAATAGATGAACCAGGTGAAGAGGAAATTTTCAAAGTCGGCACCTACACAAAAATTAAACAAATGCTGAAGCTGCCAAATGGAACGATCCGTGTGCTCGTCGAAGGCTTAAATCGAGCGCAGATCGAATCCTACATGGAGCTAGAAGACTATACGTCAGTCGATATTAAAGAGTTGACAGAAGAAGAATTAAAGGACGCAGAAGCAGAAGCACTCATGCGCACTTTGTTAGATCACTTTGATCAGTACATAAAAATTTCAAAAAAAATCTCAGCTGAAACATATGCAACGGTGACGGATATTGAAGAACCTGGAAGAATGGCGGATATCGTCGCTTCCCACCTTCCTTTGAAATTAAAAGACAAGCAAGAAGTGCTGGAAACAGTCGATGTCAAAAAACGGTTGAATCGGGTCATCAGTCTCATTCACAATGAAAAAGAAGTGCTAGAGATTGAAAAGAAAATTGGCCAGCGTGTCAAACGTTCAATGGAGCGAACGCAAAAAGAATATTATTTACGCGAACAAATGAAAGCTATTCAAAAAGAGCTTGGAGACAAAGAGGGGAAAACAGGCGAAGTCAGTACGCTTATGGCTAAAATTGAAGAGTCCGGTATGCCAGATTCCGTTCGTGAAACGGCTTTAAAAGAACTGAACCGTTATGAAAAAATCCCTTCAAGCTCTGCTGAGAGTTCTGTCATTCGCAATTATATTGATTGGCTGATCAATCTGCCGTGGGGCACTTATACAGAAGATCGTCTAGATTTAAAGCTTGCAAGCGAAATTTTAGATGACGAGCACCACGGGCTTGAAAAAGTAAAAGAGCGGGTACTCGAATATCTTGCTGTTCAGAAACTGACAAATTCATTAAAGGGACCGATTCTTTGCTTAGCAGGACCTCCTGGGGTAGGGAAGACGTCACTTGCTAAATCCATTGCCAAATCACTCGATCGAAAGTTTATCCGTATCTCTCTTGGCGGTGTACGTGATGAATCTGAGATCCGTGGTCATCGAAGAACTTATGTAGGTGCGATGCCTGGCCGTATCATTCGCGGGATGAGCAAGGCGGGCACGATGAATCCGGTCTTTCTTTTAGATGAAATTGATAAAATGTCTTCTGACTTTAGGGGAGATCCGTCTTCTGCGATGCTTGAAGTGTTAGATCCAGAGCAAAATCATAATTTTAGCGATCATTATATTGAAGAGACATTTGATTTGTCTCAAGTCTTATTTATCGCAACTGCCAACAATTTAGCAACCATTCCAGGACCACTTCGTGATAGAATGGAGATTATCACGATTGCAGGGTATACGGAAGTTGAAAAAGCAGAAATTGTGAAAGATCACCTTCTGCCGAAGCAGCTAAAGGAGCACGGATTAAAGAAAGGGAACTTGCAGCTTCGTGAAGCAGCGATTTATGATATGATTCGCTATTACACGAGAGAAGCAGGAGTCCGCGGATTAGAGCGTCAGCTTGCGGCGATTTGCCGAAAAGCGGCAAGAGCAATTGTGGCTGAAGACCGCAAACGCATCACAGTGATGGAAAAGAACTTATCTGAATTCCTCGGAAAAAGACTTTACCGTTATGGTCAGGCGGAAACGACAGATCAGGTCGGCGTTGTCACAGGCCTTGCATATACCACAGTTGGCGGAGACACCTTGTCCATCGAGGTCTCACTCTCGCCGGGTAAAGGCAAGCTTTTGCTAACAGGTAAGCTCGGTGATGTCATGAGAGAATCTGCGCAGGCGGCATTCAGTTATGTTCGTTCAAAAGCAGATGAACTGAACATTGATCCTCAATTTAATGAAAAGCACGATATTCATATCCATGTTCCAGAGGGTGCGGTTCCAAAGGACGGGCCATCAGCTGGTATTACCATTGCGACGGCTCTTGTATCAGCACTCACAGGACGTCCTGTTTCAAAAGAGGTTGGCATGACAGGAGAAATTACGTTAAGAGGAAGAGTGCTTCCGATTGGCGGATTAAAAGAAAAAGCATTAGGCGCACATCGTGCAGGACTGAAAACGATTATTCTTCCAAAGGACAATGAGAAGGATATTGATGACATTCCTGAAAGTGTGAGAGAAGGATTAACTTTTATTCCGGTTTCACATTTAGATGAGGTGCTTGAGAAAGCGTTAGTAGGAGAGGGAAGATGAAAGTAACAAAATCAGATATCGTCATTAGTGCGGTGAAACCAGAGCAGTACCCGAGCGGGGGACTGCCTGAGATCGCACTTGCTGGACGATCAAATGTTGGAAAGTCCTCGTTCATTAACTCATTGATTAATCGGAAAAATTTAGCGCGTACGTCTTCTAAACCTGGAAAGACCCAGACGCTTAATTTTTACATTATTAATGATATGCTCCATTTTGTGGACGTCCCAGGTTATGGCTTTGCAAAAGTATCAAAAACAGAGCGCGAAGCATGGGGGAGAATGATCGAAACGTATATTACAATGCGTGAAGAGTTAAAAGCAGTCGTCCAAATTGTGGATCTGCGTCATAAACCATCCGCTGATGATGTGAACATGTATGAATTCCTTAAATACTATGGAGTTCCTGTGATCATTATTGCGACAAAGGCCGATAAAATTCCAAAAGGCAAATGGGAAAAGCATGCGAAAGTCGTCAAACAGACACTCGACATCGACCCATCAGATGAATTAATCCTTTTCTCTTCTGAAACAAAAAAGGGAAAAGATGAAGCCTGGAATGCGATCCTTGCGAAGATTAACAGTTAAAAGAAAGGCATCTGCACAAAGCAGATGCCTCAGCGTGAAGACAAACCCTCGCATTCGTTGTCAGTCCTGCGCGCTGGTGCTCACGAATGTCAAATTCGCTCCGCGCCAGTACTCGTCCTTCCTAGACTGCAAAGGTTTTCTATCACGCTGAAAAGAAGAAAAATGGCTAAAATCAAGTTCATTTTAGCCATTTATCAACATTCTAAGGCATCTGCACATAGCAGATGCCTTTTTATTGTATAAGTTATTTCCTTTTTAAAAATAATAAGAGGAGACTGACGGCAATCAATACATATGGCCAGTACAATTCAAAACCGGAAGTAGGGATCGAAAGTGTGCTAAGTTGCTTTGTAATTTGTTGAAAGAAATAAAGGAATAGACCGAGTGCAATGAGAACAACACTTTCTATTCGATATTCCTTTTTCTGTGATGATTTCATCAAAAGTGCGAGGCCGACGATGAACACAATCATCGTAAATGTATCTGGCCAGTGTTCTAATTTCGGCTGAAGGATAAAGTGTAGCGCAAGGCCTGTCATGAGCATACCGATAAACACATGAGAGGTTTCCTGCTCCTTCTTTCCTTGATATAAGAAAGCAAGGCCAAAAAGCAGTACAAGTGTATACCATTTCTCCTGATCTTCCCAAATGTCAAATTGATCTCCTGAGAGAATGGCATATAGCGCTACAGCCAGCAAAGTGAGCGGCAGCAAAATAGATTTCTTCTTCAAAGATGTCACCTTCTTATAAGCAGATCATTTGTCCGCACGCGCCAAATCTGGTAAATTGCTTGAAGTGATGATATGGCATTCGATGTCGAACATTTTTCTACTATATCACAACATTTTTGAAATCTGTTCACAATTTTTATCCAGTTAAAAATGAATATATGTTATAATCATTATAAATAATAAATTCTATATTGTAATTATTATAAATTAGACAGGGCGTTGGGGGTGCAAGCTGAAGTTATGCATATTCTTGTTGTGGGTTTAGATTATAAAACAGCCCCTGTTGAGATACGGGAACAGCTGAGCTTTGAACCGAGCGAGCTCGGAACAGCGATGTCCAAGCTTAAAGAAGAAAAAAGCATTCTAGAGAATATCGTCATCTCAACATGTAATCGAACAGAGATCTACGCAGTTGTAGATCAGCTTCATACTGGTCGGTTTTATATAAAAAGATTTTTAGCAGATTGGTTCGGTTTAGAAAAAGAAGATGTCTCTCCATATTTGAAGTTTTATGAAAATGATGGAGCGGTTGAGCATTTATTCCGGGTTGCCTGTGGACTTGATTCTATGGTCATTGGTGAAACACAAATACTCGGTCAAGTGCGCTCAAGCTTTAAAGTCGCTCAAGAGGAGAAGACCATTGGTACCGTTTTCAATTATTTGTTTAAGCAGGCGGTAACAGTTGCGAAGCGCTCTCATGCGGAAACAGATATTGCGTCTAATGCTGTATCTGTCAGCTATGCGGCAGTGGAACTTGCCAAAAAAATCTTTGGACGTCTTTCTGATAAGCATGTCCTTATTCTTGGTGCGGGTAAAATGGGCGAGCTGGCGGCTCAAAACCTTCAAGGTCAAGGGATTGGCCAGGTAACAGTCATCAATCGAACGTTTGAAAAGGCCAAAGAACTGGCCGGCCGCTTTTCAGGAGAGCCTAAGAGCTTGAATCAATTAGAAAAAACTTTATCTGAAGCGGATATTTTAATTAGCTCTACTGGGGCTAAACAATTTGTGATCACAAAGGAAATGGTCGAAAAAGCGAACAAACAGAGAAAAGGCAGACCTCTATTCATGGTGGATATTGCAGTACCACGTGATTTAGATCCAGCTATTTCTGAAGTAGAAGGTGCTTTTTTGTATGACATTGATGATCTTGAGGGCATTGTGGCAGCTAACCTGAAAGAGCGCCGTGCAGTAGCTGAAGAGGTGGAGCTTCTCATCGAAGCTGAAATTGTGGAATTTAAGCAATGGCTTAATACGCTCGGAGTGGTTCCTGTGATTTCTGCTTTAAGAGAAAAAGCACTCTCGATTCAAGCGGATACGATGCAAAGCATCGAACGAAAGCTTCCAAACCTCACAAATCGTGAAATGAAGCTGTTAAATAAACATACGAAAAGCATCATCAATCAAATGCTGAAAGATCCTATCTTAAAGGCCAAAGAAATTGCCGGGGAGCCGAATGCAGAGGAAAAACTTTTACTCTTTAAAGAAATCTTTGATTTACAGGTTGAAGATGAAGAGCAAAAGGCAGAGCCGATGCAGGTGGAGCAAGGGGCATTTCAGCTGTTTAAAACAAATATGGCACAAGGCCTTGCTACAGTTGCCAGTGAGTGATTAGGCGATGATGGAATCCATTGTAGCGAGACTAGGTGAAGCGACGATCTTGATCTATGCACTCAGCGTCTTGTTCTATTTCATAGATTTTCTTCAACACAACCGGAAGGCTGGAAAAATGGCTTTCTGGTTGCTTTCTATTGTCTGGCTGCTGCAAACAGTCTACATGTTTTATATTATGATGGAAACAGACCGATTCCCTGTGTTGAATGTAGCAGAGGGGTTATATTTTTATACGTGGGTGCTTGTGACATTGTCACTTGTTTTGACAAAAGTATTACGCGTTGAATTTATTGTCTTTTTTACAAATGTGATTGGTTTTTCCATGATGGCGATTCACACCTTTACACCATCTGATCTTCATTCTGCCGAACTGACGGGAAAGCTGACGAGTGAGCTGCTCGTCATTCATATTACGATGGCCATTTTATCATACGGCGCTTTTTCACTTTCATTTGCTTTTTCACTACTCTACCTATTTCAATATCGTTTGCTGAAAAAGAAAAAATGGGGAAAATGGCTTTTGAGAATTGAAGATTTATCAAAGCTTGATCATATGGCGTATGTCTTAAATATTATTGGCGTGCCGATGCTCTTGCTTAGTTTAATTCTTGGCATTATATGGGCATATATTTCGTATGATACGTTGTACTGGACAGATGCAAAGGTGCTCGGCTCGTTTATTATGCTGTTTTTATACGGCTTTTACTTATACATTAGACTGGTGAGAAATATGCAGGGCAAAATCGTGGCGCGATGGAATGTCGCTTCATTTCTTGTGCTGATGATCAATTATTTTCTGCTTGGTAGCTTATCAACCTTTCATTGGTTTCAATAATGATGAGTCTTAAGGGCATTGTCGGGAGGAAGACGGAATGCGTACAATTAAAGTAGGTTCTAGACGAAGCAAACTTGCGATTACACAAACAAAATGGGTCATTCAAAAGTTGTCTGAACTAAACCCTTCTTATTCTTTTGAAATTAAAGAGATTGTGACAAAGGGTGATCAAATTTTAGATGTGACCTTATCAAAGGTTGGCGGAAAAGGTCTGTTTGTTAAAGAGATTGAACAGGCAATGCTGAACCATGACATCGATATGGCAGTACACAGCATGAAAGATATGCCGGCCTCTCTTCCGGAAGGTTTAGTCATCGGCTGTATTCCTGAGCGTGAAGATGTGCGGGATGCATTGATTTCAAAGGATCATCTCCGTCTTCATGAACTGCCAAAGGGAGCGGTTGTGGGAACGAGCAGCTTACGGCGCAGTGCCCAGCTTCTTCAGGAGAGACCAGATCTTGAGATTAAATGGATCCGTGGAAACATTGATACGAGACTCGAAAAACTGAAAAATGAAGAATATGATGCGATTATTCTAGCGGCTGCCGGATTGTCTAGAATGGGCTGGAGTCAAGAAGTCGTGTCGGAATTTTTATCTCCTGATACTTGCCTTCCTGCTGTGGGGCAGGGCGCATTGTCGATAGAATGCCGGGGAGATGACGAAGAGCTATTGCAGCTGTTAGCTCAATTCACAAATGAGTATACAAAGAAAACGGTCCTTGCTGAAAGAGCTTTCCTTCAACAAATGGATGGAAGCTGTCAAGTGCCGATCGCTGGTTACGCAACGATGAATGAGCGTGATGAAATTGAATTGACAGGTCTTGTGGCATCTGCGGACGGGCATACGATTATTCGAGAAACCGTAACAGGTACTGACCCTGAGGCAATCGGAACAGCATGTGCGAAGCAGATGGCTGATAAGGGAGCAAAGGATTTGATCGACAAGGTGAAAAAGGATCTGTCTTCCCAATGACGATAGCCAAATCGCTTTACGGACAGACGGTGCTTGTCACTCGAAATGAACGTCAAGCGGGTGCGTTTCAGCAGAAAATTGAAGCGCTGAACGGCCATGCTGTTTTAACCTCTCTTATCAGGTTTGAGCCAACGCTGACAAAAGAAAAAGCGAAGGCATTTCTAGAAGACTTAGAAGCAAGCCATTGGCTTGTGTTTACGAGTGTAAATGGTGCGTCTTTTTTTCTCAGTTATATAGAGGAGCATCAATTACATCAAAGCTTATCCCACTTGAAAGTGGCGGCCGTAGGTGAAAAAACATCTGCCTATCTGATGCAGCACGGCTTAAAAGTGGATGTGGTTCCAGAACGTTTTATAGCAGAAGAACTGGCAGATGCTTTAATTGAACATGTACACCCAGAAGAATGTGTCTTTGTAGCAAAAGGTCACCTGTCACGAGATGTGGTGAAGAATACCCTCGTTCCGCTTGGCATTGACGTAAAAGAGTGGATTATATATGAAACAGTGAAGGATGAGGACGGAATTATCGCACTCAAGTCGGCAATGATGGAGCAATCATTTGATTTTATTACATTTACAAGCTCCTCCACTGTTCATTCTTTTATGCACGCTATGGAGGCTGATATCGATAGATTAGATGCATCAGACACATGTTTTGTGAGCATCGGTCCTCTTACACAAGAGGCACTGCTTCAATACGGGATTTCTTCTGAAACCCCAGATACTTATACGATAGACGGGATGCTTGATTTGATGTGCCGTTTATCTGAAAGGAAGTTGAACCAATGATGAAATTTAACAGACACCGCAGATTGCGTACAAGCGCAGGAATGAGAGAATTGGTGAGAGAAACATTTTTAAGTCCCTCTGATTTCATTTATCCCATCTTTTTTGTAGAGGGAGAGAATGTCCGGAAAGAAGTCCCTTCAATGCCGGGTGTCTATCACATTTCAGTTGATCTTGTGAAAGAAGAAGTCCAAGAGCTTGTTGACCTTGGGATTAAATCTATCATTGTTTTTGGGGTACCAGACCATAAAGACCATGTAGGCAGTGAAGCTTATCACGATCATGGGATTGTTCAAAGAGCAACGCTTGAAATCAAAAAGCATTTCCCAGAGCTTGTGGTCATTGCTGATACTTGCTTATGCCAATATACAGATCACGGACATTGCGGAATCGTTGAAGATGGAGAAATTTTAAATGATGAATCTCTTCAGCTCTTAGCGAAAACTGCTGTCAGTCAGGCTCGTGCAGGTGCAGATATCATTGCTCCATCAAACATGATGGATGGCTTTGTTATCGCAATTCGTGAGGCGCTTGATGAGGCCGGCTTTGTTCATGTGCCTGTCATGTCATATGCTGTGAAATATGCAAGTGCTTTTTACGGTCCGTTTCGTGATGCGGCGCATAGCACACCGCAGTTTGGAGATCGTAAAACGTATCAAATGGACCCTGCAAACCGCTTAGAAGCACTGAGAGAAGCGCAGTCTGATGTAGAAGAAGGCGCTGACTTCCTGATCGTGAAGCCGTCACTTTCATACTTAGATATCATGCGTGATGTGAAAAATGAATTTACACTTCCTGTTGTTGCGTACAATGTGAGCGGAGAGTATGCAATGGTGAAAGCAGCAGCTCAAAATGGCTGGGTTTCTGAAAAAGAGCTTGTTCTTGAAATGCTGACTAGCATGAAACGTGCAGGCGCAGAATTAATCATTACGTATCATGCGAAAGATGCAGCGAAATGGCTCTCAGAATAAAGAACGGATAGACAGGAGGACATTGAAATGGGACGTAGCTATGAAAAGTCAAAGCAAGCATTTAAAGAAGCGCAGCAGTTAATGCCGGGTGGTGTGAACAGCCCTGTGCGCGCATTTAAATCAGTTAATACAGACCCGATTTTTATGGAACGAGGAAAAGGCGCAAAAATATACGATATTGACGGAAATGAATATATTGATTATGTTTTATCGTGGGGACCGCTTATTTTAGGGCATACGAATGACCGTGTGGTTGAAAGCATTCAGCGAGTAGCTGAACATGGTACAAGCTTCGGTGCTTCTACTTTAGTTGAAAATGAATTAGCTAAGCTTGTATCAGAACGAGTTCCTTCTATTGAGGTCATTCGTATGGTCAGCTCTGGAACAGAGGCGACGATGAGTGCGCTTCGTCTAGCACGTGGTTTTACAGGCAGAAACAAAATTGTGAAATTTGAAGGCTGTTATCATGGCCACGGTGATTCTTTGCTCATTAAAGCTGGTTCGGGTGTGGCAACGCTTGGACTTCCGGATAGCCCTGGTGTCCCTGAAGGTACAGCAAGCAATACGATCACCGTTCCATACAATGATTTAGAAAGCATCAAAGTCGCTTTTGAAGAATTTGGAGACGACATTGCAGGTGTCATTGTAGAACCAGTTGCAGGAAATATGGGGGTTGTCCCTCCGCAAGAAGGTTTCTTGCAAGGATTGAGAGACATTACAGAGGAATATGGCTCTTTACTCATTTTTGATGAGGTCATGACAGGCTTCCGTGTGGATTATCATTGTGCACAAGGCTATTTTGGCATTACGCCTGACCTGACATGTCTTGGTAAAGTCATCGGAGGCGGCTTGCCAGTTGGTGCTTATGGCGGTAGAGCGGACATTATGAGACAAATTGCGCCAAGCGGCCCGATTTATCAAGCAGGAACGTTATCCGGTAACCCGCTTGCGATGACAGCAGGTCTTGAAACATTAAAACAGCTGACACCTGAGTCTTATGAAGAGTTTAGACGCAAAGGAGATCGTTTGGAAGAAGGCATTTCAAAAGCGGCGAAAGCACATGGGATTCCATTAACATTTAACCGTGCCGGTTCCATGATCGGATTCTTCTTTACAAACGAACAAGTCGTCAATTACGATACAGCGAAAACAGCTGACCTCGCTTTATTCGCTGAATTCTACAAGGAAATGGCTGATCACGGCATCTTCCTTCCACCTTCACAATTCGAAGGGCTGTTCCTCTCAACTGCTCATACGGATGAAGACATCGAGTATACAATTGAGACAGTTGAAAAGGTATTTCAAAAATTAGCTCAGTAACCAAAAGCCGATATGGAGACATATCGGCTTAGATCGTTGACAAAGGGTTAAAATGAACTTTATTTTAGCCCTTTGTCTTCTTTTCAGCGTGAAAGAAAACCTTTGCAGTCTAGGAAGGACGAGTACTGGAGCGGAGCGAATTTGACATTCGTGAGCACCAGCGCGCAGGACTGACACCGAATGCGAGGGTTTGTCTACACGCTGAGCCGATATGGAGACATATCGGCTTTTTGCTTTGCATAAAACCAATCATATTTTCACCGCCTCCTTCATACACCTGTATTGACATCTAATTTTATTTTGAAGGATTAGATGAAAGGAGGACACCGACTTGTCTCAAAACAATCGATTACAGTTTTCGGTAGAAGAGTCCATTTATTTCAAAAACGGACAGGAAGTCAGTGAGCTACTGTCAATTTCTCTCGATCCTGACATTCTCGTTCAAGAAGTGAATGATTATGTTTCCATTAGAGGTTCACTCGAGCTAACAGGAGAATACAACATAAATCAAGAGGGGCTAATGGGTGAATCCAGTTCCTATGCATCATACAGGCAGGCTGATGAGGTGAAGGTAAGAGAGGACGGAACGGCGGAGCTGCTGCATCAATTTCCGGTGGATATCACGATCCCCAAGAACAAAATTAGTCATTTAAATGATGTATTTGTGTTTATTGATGCATTTGATTACCAGCTGACAGAAAGTCGTTTGCTCACGATTCAGGCTGATTTGGCCATTGAAGGTCTGTTAGATGAAGGAACGCCTGAACCGCTTGTAGAAGGGCCATATGAATTTGTCCATCGTGCTGAAGAGGAATATGGCGATGTCACTTATGAATATCAGGCGCAGCCTGAATATGAAGAGCAAGAAATGCTGCCACGTGAAGAGCATGAAGAAAATGCAGAACAGCAGGCCGCTTTGCAACATGAAGCGCGAACTGAACAAGAAGAGGATGAAATAGACATCGAGACGGTGATGGTGGAAGAAACAGAAGAAGAGGAGGAATACGAGGAAGAAGAAGCCGTGGCGCTTGGGTATCGTTCCTTCCCAGAAGCTCAAGTACAAGAGCCGCCATTCTTTGACCCGCCTAAGCTGCTAGAAGAAGAGGAGCGGGATGATACGTTCTTTGAGGTGGAAGTGAGGAAAGCCCCTGAAGCAGAGAGCAAGGAGGAAGAAGAAGAGCCGCCAGCTTATCCAGCCTTTGAATCACCTACTTATCAGATGGAACAGACGCAGGAAGAGCGGGATGACAGCTATCAGTTCGAACGATTATATGAACGTGAAGCACCAAAGGTGTATGAATCAGCTCAAGAAACTGAGGAGTTTGAACATGACCAGAGAGAAGCGTCTGGCAGTGAGAATTCTCTTTATTTAACGAAGCTGTTCGCTAAGCAGGAGGAGGAAGATTTTTCTCGCATGAAAATATGTATAGTTCAGCAAGAAGATACGGTCGATCGTATTTGTGAGCGATATCAGTTGAATGTGCAGCAGCTCCTTCGAACGAATTCATTATCGGTGGATGCAGAGCTTGAAGAAGGGCAGATTCTTTATATTCCTGAGTATCAAAAAAGCAATGCATAGTATGAGATGATGGACCGAGAAAATGTGGTGAGAGAACGTGGATGAAATCCAATCTGTCCTATACGAATACGGGCTTGAGGCTGAATATATCGAACCTGTCAGTCCAGCTGTCGTTAGAGTGTATACAAAGCAGGGCGTATTTGCACTAAAGCGGGTAAAGCCCCATCGACACATGCAGTTTACAGAGCAAATGCTTGAACTAGAATCAAAAGGCTATCGCTCCTTTGTGCCGATTTATCGCACGAAGAGCGGTTCCTTTTTCTCAAATCATCGAGAAAGCCAGTACACGTATTATCTCATGCCATGGCTGACCAATGAAAAGAGAGAAGAGCAGGACGATAAACATGAATATTTATTTCAAGAGATTGCAAGACTTCATAAACGAACAGAAGTCATGATGGACATTACTGAGCAGGAAATAGAGGCTCACTACACCCAAATGAAAAGCAAATGGGAAACAGAGAAAGACATGTATGAACGATTTATCGAGCGGGCAGAACAAACATGGTATATGTCGCCATTTGAGCTGGCTGCTGCTATGTATTTTTCAGAAGCGATGTCTGCAAGTGAATTTGCACTTGAACGTTTAGAGGATTGGCATGAGGAAATGAAAGACCAAGAGACGACACGTATTGTGTTAAACCATGGGCAATTGTCAATCCATCATTTTTTGTACAATGATGTAGGTACAGGACATTTCACCAATTTTGAGAGGTCCAAAAAGGCTGCCCCCATTTATGACCTTTTGACCTTTTACTATCGCACATTCAAAACCTACCCTACTCCTTGTCCTGAATGCACATCTTTGTTTTATACGTATCAAAAGGGAAATCCACTTCGTGAGGAAGAGATTCATTTGTTCTTGAGCTACCTCGCTTATCCGCAGAGTTTGTTTGATACGGTGAAAGCCTATGAAGCAGGCGGACAGGATGAGATGGAAAGTTGTCAGGAGCTGTTAAGGGCGTATTGGCAAATGAAAAATTCTGAGCCGACCGTCATGAAAATACACGAAATTGAGCAGGCTAGACGCCTTGAAGAAGAACAAAATGCCTCGTCATCAGAAGAGTGACGAGGTTGTTTGCTGTTGCGCTATGAAATGTCTAACGAGGGACCTATACATAAGAGTGAGCCTGCAGCTTTCAGCTCTCTTAAAACCAATCAAGGTGAAAGGCACAGGCGAGAAATATAAGAATTCCTAAGATGAGGACGTCAAATGTTGTGGGAAAAATGATCGTGCGAAAGCCTTGAAATATGGCAATCGGGAGAACGACTTGGGAGGCAACTGCCCGAATTTGTCTAAGCCATGGGGGGAGTGTGTAAGGATTGATCTTTTTCAAAATAAAACGCCCTCCTTCTTTATTTTGTTATTATCATATGGGCAAAGAGGCAAAGGGTGCCTGCCCAATTTGTATAAAGAAGAAGAAAAGCGGAAAAGATGATTGACGAAAACAAAAGGCATTTAGTAATATTAATAAAAGATGAGTATAAGCTGATGAACGTGATATATCGTAAGCGTGGATCAGGAAGAGTACGAGCAAGACCCTAAAGAGAGGGAAACCAATAGCTGAAAGGTTTTCTAGGATGCACTTGTTTGGAAGGTCGCCTGTGAGCTTAATTTCTTGAAACATGTAGTAGAGAAATTCGGGAGATCCCCGTTATCCTTTAGAGAGTACGGGACACGTCTAAGTGTTTCGTGAAAAAAGGTGGTACCGCGAAAAAGCTTTTTCGTCCTTTTACAAGGATGAAAAGGCTTTTTTTATGTTTCATCAGCCGAAAAAATGTGGAGGTAACACAAATGGGAACAAATAATCAAGAAATGCCAACAAAGTACGATCCAAATGCGATTGAAAAAGACCGCTATACGTACTGGCTTGAAGGGAAATTCTTCGAAGCACAAAATGACAAAACGAAAGATCCATATACAGTCGTCATTCCTCCACCAAACGTGACAGGAAAATTACACTTAGGGCATGCTTGGGATTCAACCCTTCAAGACATCGTGACTCGTATGAAACGGATGCAGGGCTATGATGTTTTATGGCTGCCAGGAATGGACCATGCGGGTATTGCAACACAAGCCAAGGTAGAGGCGAAGCTTCGCGAAGAAGGTGTGAGCCGCTATGATCTCGGACGTGAAAAATTTGTAGAAGAAACGTGGAAGTGGAAAGAAGAGTATGCCGATTTTATTCGTAGCCAGTGGGCGAAAATGGGTCTAGGTCTAGACTATTCGCGTGAGCGTTTTACATTAGATGAAGGCTTGAATAAAGCGGTCCGCCAAGTGTTTGTTCAATTGTATGAAAAAGGATTGATCTATCGCGGAGAATACATCATTAACTGGGACCCAGCAACAAAAACGGCCCTTTCTGATATTGAAGTCATCTACAAGGATGTGCAAGGTGCGTTTTATCACTTGAGATATCCGCTTGCAGATGGATCAGGTTCGATTGAAATTGCGACAACAAGACCTGAAACGATGCTGGGAGATACGGCAGTCGCTGTACATCCTGAAGATGAACGCTATCAGCATTTGATTGGGAAAACAGTTGTTTTACCAATTACAGGCCGAGAGATTCCAATCGTCGGGGATGACTATGTTGATATGGAATTTGGATCAGGAGCTGTAAAAATAACGCCGGCTCATGACCCGAATGACTTCGAGCTTGGAAACCGTCATAACCTAGAGCGCATTCTTGTGATGAATGAAGATGGCACAATGAATGGAAATGCGCTTCAATACAAAGGAATGGACCGCTTCGAATGTCGTAAACAGCTTGTGAAAGATCTTCAAGAAGAAGGCGTTTTGTTCAAAATTGAGGACCACATGCATTCAGTTGGTCACAGTGAGCGTAGTGGCGCTGTAGTGGAGCCATATTTATCAACACAATGGTTTGTGAAAATGCAGCCGCTCGCAGATGAAGCCATCAATCTGCAAAAAGGTGATGAGCAAGTTCAATTTGTTCCAGACCGATTTGAAAAGACGTATTTACACTGGATGGAAAATATCCGTGACTGGTGTATTTCTCGTCAACTATGGTGGGGACACCGCATCCCGGCTTGGTATCATAAAGAAACGAAGGAAGTATACGTGGGACTTGATGCGCCAGAAGATATTGAAAACTGGGAGCAAGATAACGATGTACTTGATACATGGTTTAGTTCAGCGCTTTGGCCTTTCTCTACAATGGGCTGGCCAGATGCAGAAAGTGAAGACTTCAAGCGCTACTACCCAACCAATCTGCTTGTAACAGGCTATGACATCATCTTCTTCTGGGTATCTCGTATGATCTTCCAAGGTCTTGAATTCACAGGAGAAAAACCGTTCAAAGATGTCCTCATTCACGGTCTTATCCGCGATGAACAAGGGCGTAAAATGAGTAAGTCACTTGGCAACGGAATTGATCCAATGGAGGTCATCGACAAGTACGGAGCGGATTCATTGAGATATTTCTTAGCGACTGGAAGCTCTCCAGGTCAAGATTTACGTTTTAGCTTTGAAAAGGTTGAATCCACTTGGAACTTTGCGAACAAAATTTGGAACGCATCCCGTTTTGCTCTCATGAATATGGATGGTTTAACGTACGATGAGCTTGATTTGACAGGAGAAAAATCAGTTGCTGATCAATGGATTTTGACACGCTTAAATGAAACAATTGAAAGTGTCACACAGCTTGCTGACAAGTATGAATTCGGTGAAGTGGGCAGACATTTATACAACTTCATTTGGGATGATTTCTGTGATTGGTACATTGAAATGGCGAAACTTCCGCTTTATGGAGAAGATGAAGCAGCGAAGAAAACGACTCGTTCGATCCTTGCGTATGTATTAGATCAAACGATGAGACTTCTACATCCGTTTATGCCGTTCTTAACAGAAGAAATCTGGCAGCATCTACCTCATGAAGGTGAGTCCATTACTGTAGCGGCATGGCCTGAAGTGAAGCCGGAGCTTTCCAACGAACAAGCTTCTGCTGACATGAAACTGCTTGTTGAACTGATTCGTTCTGTTCGTAACATTCGCAGTGAAGTGAACACGCCAATGAGCAAACAAGTTGAGCTTTACATTAAAGCATCTACGTCTGATGTTCAGGAACGTTTAGAGAAAAATCGTTCATATATTGAGCGCTTCACGAATCCAAGTGTTCTTGAAATTGGCACAGATGTCCCAGCTAGTGATAAAGCGATGACGGCTGTTATTTCTGGAGCAGAACTCATTCTGCCGCTTGAAGGCTTAATCAACTTAGATGAAGAAATTGCTCGTCTGCAAAAAGAGCTTGATAAACTGACAAAAGAAGTGGAACGAGTTCAGAAAAAGCTTGGCAATGAAGGCTTTATGAAAAAAGCGCCTGAAAGTGTCGTAGAAGAAGAGCGTGCGAAAGAACGTGATTATGTCGCAAAACGCGAAGCTGTTCAAAAGCGTATTGAAGAGCTGAAAGCATAAGAGTGAAAAGACGGCTCCTAATGAATTGGAGTCGTCTTTTTTGAAAATTTCGTATGAAATGAGAGATGACATTGTTTACAACCTATCATGAAGCCATTGAATGGATTCATAGCAGACTCGCTTTCGGTGTCAAACCGGGACTTGAACGAATGAAATGGCTGATGGACAGACTAGACCATCCTGAACAAAAAATAAAAGCGGTGCATGTAGCTGGAACAAATGGAAAAGGATCAACGATAGCATTTACTCGATCCATTTTACAGTCAGCGGGCTATTCAGTTGGAACCTTTACCTCGCCATTTATTTTAACGTTCAATGAACGAATTAGTGTTAATGGGGAGCCGATTTTGGACGAAGAGTGGCTGAGTTTGGTGAACGAAATCAAGCCTTTAGTTGATGAATTAGATGATACAGAGCTTGGTGCAGCAACAGAGTTTGAGATCATTACAGCATGTGCGTTTGCTTATTTTGCCCATGTGCACCAAGTAGACTTTGTCCTCTTGGAAACAGGACTTGGCGGAAGACTTGATTCTACAAATGTGGCAGCGCCCATCTTAACAGCAATTACGTCGATTGGTCACGATCATATGGCCATTTTAGGCGACACACTTGATCAGATTGCAGCAGAAAAAGCTGGCATTATTAAAGCTGGGATTCCGATGATCACGGCCGTTCATCAAGCGGAAGCTCTTACTGTGATTCAACACAAAGCCGAAGAAAAGAATGCGCCGTTTATCTCGTTACATGATACTTGTACCTTTAAGGACCAACAGCCGACGGAAACAGGTGAACGCTTCACATTCACTACCCCAAAAAGGGAGTACTCGCAGCTAGAGACAGGGTTAATCGGAACGCATCAAATGCAGAACGCCTCCCTTGCCATTCTACTGATCGAATGGCTGGAGCAAGAAGGATATATCCATGTGCTAAATGAGCAAGTGTATGAAGGAATTCGGCAGGCGGTGTGGGCTGGAAGATTTGAAAAGATCCAAGATCAGCCTCTTGTTTATTTAGATGGTGCTCATAACGAAGAAGGAATGGACCGTTTAATCGAAACTGTACAAGCTCATTTTTCTAGTAAACAGGTTCATGTATGTTTTAGTGCGTTAAAAGATAAACCTTACAAACAAATGATCGAAAAGCTTGAAAGGATTAGTTCATCGATTCATTTTGTTTCCTTTGACTTTCCAAGAGCTGAGTCAGCGGAAAAGCTTTATGATTGCAGTCATTTAGAAGCAAAATCGTTTGATGAAGACCCTCGTGCAGTGCTTGACTTCATTCAGAAGAAAAGAGATGACCCTTCAGCAATGATTCTGGTGACAGGTTCCCTTTATTTTATCTCAGATGTACGAAGTCGTATTTTACAGTAAGGAAAAGACGCAAATTGCTTCTATGCAATGTGCGTCTTTTTTCTTTTGATATGTAGAAGAGGGGGGAAATCACTTTTTCGCAAGGTGATCAAAGGTGAATCGCTATGGTACAATCCGGTCTATTCTATTTCCGGAAGGAGTCACTCAATTTGATTGATTTTTTTATGTTTTTCACAGGCATGGTCATGGGGTCATTTTTTCATCTAGTTGGTGAGAGGCTTCCAATGAAGCGATCCATTCTTTTTCCTCGTTCACACTGCGGAGCTTGTAAAGAGCCGCTTTCTTTTCGCGACATGCTCCCGCTTTTTTCTTATATTGTATTGAAAGGGTCATGTAAGCATTGCGGAACCCGGCTCTCTTTGCTTTATCCAATGGTTGAGCTGTTGACAGGCGTCCTTTTTTTCCTCGTTTATAGACATGCTGGTTTCTCTTTTGAGGGCCTTTTTCTTGTGAGTCTATGTAGTTTATTCGTGATTGCTGTCGTGAGCGATCTTTTTTATATGAGAGTACCCAACGAGCTCTTTCTCTTCTTTTTTCCTCTTTTCGTCATATACCGCACGCTAGAACCGCTTTTTATTTGGTGGGAAGGAGCGGCATCTCTTCTTATTTGTCTTCTTTTGTTTTATAGTTTAGAATATTTCAAGCCAAATAGTATGGGGGGAGCGGATGTCAAACTATTTGGTGTATTTGCATTTTGCTTCGGATTTAAGCCGTTTCTGATCATTCTTTTTCTTTCCTCTGTCACGGGAATGGTTTACGCAAAGGTGTTTTCTTACAAGGCAAATGAACCCTTTCCTTTTGTTCCTGCCATCGCTTGTTCTTTCTGGTTTTATCTTTTTTGTGGTGATCTGTTAAACCCAATTGGTGATTTTTTTGGATGAGAAAATTGGCGAACACTTTTTGAACCTGCCGACAAAAGTCTTGTTCTTTTTTTTATTGGCTATGTTAAAGTGTGAAACAGAAAGAAGGACGGGTTACATTCGCGCTATTTCATTGGACAGAAAGGTCTTTCTTACAAACAATGTCAGAAAGCGGGGAATGACAGTGAAAAAAAGGCAGGCAAAAAAACAAGGGTTAAAGGTCAATATTAATGGCAAGGAAGAAATGCTGCATGAAGAAGAGCATCAGCCTCAAAAACAGCAAGAGGATCAAGTGACGTTTTCGAATTGGGAGGAAAAGAGGCAGTCGGAACAGGAGACAGCCGCTTCCGGGGAAGAACCGTCTAAACCTAAAGAAGAAGATTTTCAATGGGACGATGCGGCTGATCACATTTACCATTCGGATCCAAAGGTCGTCACACCTTATCAAAAGAAAAAAGGTTCTTTTGACCAGAAGTTCAATAAAAACCGCGGTCCCTTCAAACGAGTGATGACAACGATTGTGTTTGCAGTCGTTCTAGGGACAGGCCTCGGTGTATTTGCATTAAGTTTAAGTAAAGATGGGTCTGCCAATCCATCAGGAGGCGATCATATCAGCGTCTCAGCATCTGGAAGCGGGCCTTCGGCGAAAGCTGGGGGAGATGCACCACCGGCTGATCTTGCAGATACGTCAAAGGACAATGAAGGTGAAAAAAGCGCATCAGGTCATTTTTCAACCTTTGTGGTGCAGGCTGGAAAGTTTTCTTCTGAAAAAGGAGCAGATGACTTAGTTGACAGTTTAAAAGAGGCTGGATATGCAGGTAAAAAGGTATCAATGGATGATGGATATTATGTTATTGCCGGACTTGCCACAGAACAAGGAATGACAAGTGCCGTTGGGAAAAAATTGATCGATCAGCACTTTGAAGCATGGGGAGGAAAAGAGCTTTCGTTTCAAGTGCCGGATGAGCTGACAGGTTTAATAGAGAAGGCATCTGTCTTATCCTCTAAGGTGATTGCAGGAGAAGATGTGGATCAAAAAGAAGTCACTCAGTTGATTTCTGAGCTTGAAAATGCCAAAACAACCGACGCACCAGCTAAAAGCAGTTTGCTGAAAGCTGTACAGCTTTTAAATGCCCCATCTGCTGAAAATGGCTGGAAATCTCAGCAAGCGCTATTAGATCAACTAAATACGTAAAATCATGTTTTTAATAGCCAAACTAGTCAAAAAATGACTAGTTTTTTTCTTTTGCTTCCAACATAATGATGTAGGAACATGAAAATGGCATTTTCGTTAATTGTCGGTAAGATGTTCATTTGATAGGATGAATGGGTATCTTACTTCTTAGGCTAAACCCTGAAAGGATGAACAAACATGAACCAGTTAATACTCGCATCTCAATCACCTAGAAGAAAAGAATTGCTTGATTTAGCAGGGTTTTCTTATGACATTCAAGCAAGTGATTTAAAAGAAGAAATAAATCGAAACCTTTCTCCTGCTGAGAACGTCCAATGGTTGGCAGAACAAAAAGCAAATGATATTCAAAAAATACATCCCAAAGCTGTGATCATTGGTGCAGATACAATTGTTGCAATTGATGGCAAATGTCTTGGAAAGCCAAAAGACAAGGAAGATGCAGTCTCAATGCTTCAATTATTGTCAGGTAAGACACATCAAGTCTTGACTGGTGTCACGATTCAATCAGAGAATAGAAAAGAAACATTTTATGAACAGACAGACGTGACATTTTGGCCGCTTACACAAGATGAAATAGACCGCTATATTGAAACCGGTGAGCCTCTTGATAAAGCTGGAAGCTACGGCATTCAAGGAAAAGGTGCCCTGTTTGTACAAAAAATAGACGGTGATTATTTTTCCGTTGTAGGACTCCCTATTGCTAAAACAGTCAGAGTGCTTGAAACATTTGGTATTACCCCTTTTTGATGACGGGAAGGAATCAAAAAAGGAGTGTAGATCTTGAATCATTTCCCTATGCTGCTGAAGCATTTTCCTCATGATGAAAAGCCGCGCGAACGATTTGTCAAATATGGCCCAAGCAGCTTATCAAACCATGAACTTGTCGCGATTCTTTTGAGAACAGGCACAAAAAAGGAATCAGTTCTTCAAGTGTCTGCAAGACTTTTGCAAACATTTGGTGGTCTTCGTTCTGTGAAGGAAGCTTCGATTGAAGAACTGTCAAAGATTCGAGGAGTTGGAAAAGCGAAGGCGATCTCTCTTTTAGCTGCTTTAGAACTCGGCACTAGATTACACCATCAAACGACGGACAATCGTTATGTGATCCGCACGCCGGAAGATGGTGCGAATTTTGTGATGGAAGATATGAGATTTTTGACGCAGGAGAATTTCGTTTGTCTTTATCTCAATACCAAAAATCAAGTTCTTCATAAACATACTGTGTTTATCGGAAGTCTAAATTCGTCGATTGTTCACCCGCGCGAAATTTTTAAAGAGGCCTTTAAACGTTCGGCCGCTTCATTTATATGTGTGCACAACCATCCATCTGGAGATCCGACGCCCAGCAGGGAAGATATTGAAGTCACACAGCGACTTTTTGAATGTGGGAAGCTGATTGGAATACAGCTGCTTGATCATCTAGTGATCGGTGATCAAAAATTTGTGAGTTTGAAGGAAAAAGGGTATTTGTAACACTTTTTTTTTCAATGTTTTACGATATAATAGAGTTTATGAGTTTTTCCCTAAAGGGAATTTTGGTTTAAGAAAGGAAGATACATACATATGTTTGGAATTGGTACAAAAGACCTTGGAATAGATCTTGGAACAGCGAATACGCTTGTTTTTATTAAAGGAAAAGGCATTGTTGTGAGAGAACCTTCGGTCGTAGCTTTGGAAACTGATACGAAGTCTATAGTGGCGGTTGGAAATGATGCTAGAAACATGATCGGTCGTACACCTGGTAATGTTGTGGCACTGCGCCCAATGAAAGACGGAGTCATTGCAGACTACGAGACGACAGCAACAATGATGAAATATTACATTAATCAAGCATTAAAAGGTAAAGGGCTTTTTGCTCGTAAACCGTACGTGATGGTGTGTGTACCATCTGGTATTACAGCAGTCGAAGAGCGTGCAGTCATTGATGCAACAAGACAAGCTGGTGCTCGTGACGCATACCCTATTGAAGAGCCATTTGCTGCGGCAATCGGTGCTAACCTTCCTGTATGGGAGCCAACTGGAAGCATGGTTGTTGATATTGGCGGCGGTACAACAGAAGTAGCCATTATTTCACTTGGCGGTATTGTGACATCTCAATCGATCCGTGTTGCAGGAGACGAGATGGATGATGCGATCAGCAGCTACATTCGTAAAACGTATAATCTTATGATTGGTGATCGCACGTCAGAAGCGATTAAAATGGAAATCGGTTCTGCGCAGCCTGACGTACATGATGAGATGGACATTCGCGGCCGTGACCTTTTAACAGGTCTGCCAAAAACGATCTCTATTACGGCAGAAGAAATTGCAAAAGCGCTTCGCGATACGGTGGAAACAATTGTCGATGCGGTCAAAATGACACTTGAAAAAACGCCACCTGAGCTGGCAGCAGATATTATGGACCGTGGAATCGTTTTAACAGGCGGTGGTGCATTGCTGCGTAATCTTGACAAAGTCATTAGTGATGAAACAAAAATGCCGGTCATTATTGCTGAAGATCCGCTTGACTGTGTGGCGATCGGAACAGGGAAAGCACTAGAACATATTCACTTGTTCAAAGGAAAATCTAAAGATAATCGATAATTGGGCGTAAATAAAGAGGTGTAAGACATGCCGCAGTTTTTTATGAATAAAAGATTAATGTTGCTCCTTGTCTGTGTCATCGTACTGGTGGCCATGATTGGTTTTTCAGTGAAAAGCGGCAGAGGTGCTTCATGGCCGGAAAAATTAGTGGGGGATACGACAGGCTTTTTTCAAGGTGTCTTTCATAAACCATCACAATTTATTGCCGGTATTTATGGAAACGTACAAGATTTAAAGAACACATATGATGAAAACGAGCGTCTTCGAAAAAAACTTGATGGACAAACCCAATATGAGGCGAAACTTCAAGAACTAGAAGATGAGAACAAAAAGCTTCGCAAGCAGCTCGGATATGTGAACTCTATTCGTGACTACACGCCCATTCTTTCAACAGTCATTGCGAGAAACCCGTCCCTTTGGGATAGTTTTGTCATGATTGATAAAGGGAAAAAACAAGGCGTTGAAAAAGATATGGCGGTCACCAATGAGAGTGGTGCGTTAATTGGGAAAATTGAAAGTGATAAGCTCAACAATTTTACGTCGACTGTAAGGTTGCTAAGCTCTACAGATCAAAATAATAGAATTTCAACGAAAATTTTTGCGAAAAAGGGCAAAGAAGAACTCAATGGAATTATTAACGGTTATGACAGCAAGAAAAAAATGCTGACAATGAACATTTTAAAATCCGATGCTGATGGGGATGTCAAAAAAGGAGATCTTGTTGAAACATCTGGAGCAGGGGGCGTATTCCCGCAGGGCTTGACGATTGGAAAGGTAAGCGAAATTGAGCCGGACCATTACGGACTGACAAAAATTATTTATGTAGAACCAGCTGCTGAACTCAATAATTTAGACCGCGTGATTGTTGTGAATCGCAGCACAAGTACGGCAGATGCATCTCAATTAACGAAGGAGGAAGGCTCGTGAAACGTGTCCTTCTTGCTTTCGTCATGTTGTTTATTTTCGTATTTGACAGTATTTTTGTCGATTTAGTGAAGCTCCCATTTGTTTCAGACAATCAAATTTTAGCACCTCATTTCATCTTACTCGCACTTGTATTTATGACAGCTTTTGTGAATCAAAAATATGGTGTGATTTATGGATTTATCTTTGGACTTTTATATGATATTTCGTATACAGGTATTCTTGGTGTTCATATGTTTGGCTTTGGTGCGCTCTGCTATTTGTTAGCAAAAGCCTTCAAAGTTCTCCAAACGAATATGTTAGTCGTTGTCTTTCTATCGATGATTGCTGTTGCAGTGATGGAGTTTTATGTGTACGGCGTTCAAGCGACGATTCAACCAGGTATTATGCCTTTTAATACGTATGTCATCGAACGCTTTATTCCAACGATTCTTTTAAATACTGCTGCGTCTCTCATACTTGTTGTGCCGCTTAGGCTCTTTTTCATCAATGTGAAACAAGGACTGATCGACGAATAAAAGCAGGAGTTTGTCCAATTACGGCGAAATGAGTATGTTGTTGAGGTGAGCATCTTGAAAACTCAAAAACAGCAGTATGTGACAATAAAAGGTACAAAAAACGGATTAACATTACAGTTAAATGATGACTGTTCGTTTGAAGACCTTCTTTCTGGCTTGCGAGAGGTTCTTTTACTTGAGCAATATACAGATGGAAGAGAAGGACATAAAGTCAATGTGCATATTAAACTTGGTTTTCGATATTTAACAGAGGATCAAGAGGCGCGTTTAACTGAAGCGGTGTCTGAAAATGAACATCTCGTCATTCACTCTATTGAAAGTGACGTCATGTCAACTGAAGAAGCGAGACGTTTAAAAGCAGAGGCTGAGATTACTTCTGTAGCAAAAATTGTACGCTCTGGACAGGTGCTTTATGTCGAAGGAGATCTCTTATTAATAGGAGATGTCAACCCTGGCGGCACCATTCGTGCAGGGGGGAATATTTTTGTGCTTGGTGCGTTAAAAGGTGTAGCGCATGCTGGATGTAATGGAAACAAACAAGCTGTGATTGCGGCATCTCATATGATTCCAACCCAGCTTCGTATCGCACAGGTGTTTAACCGTGCACCGGATCAAAAAGAAGATGGAAATGAAATGGAATGTGCTTATTTAGATATAGATGGCAATATGATCATTGAACGCCTGCAGCAATTGGCTCATATAAGACCTAATCTGACAAGGCTTGAGGGAGGAATGTGAAATTGGGCGAGGCTATTGTGATTACCTCAGGAAAAGGCGGCGTTGGCAAAACAACAACATCTGCAAACTTAGGCACAGCACTAGCAATTCAAGGAAAAAAAGTGTGTCTAGTTGATACCGACATCGGCCTTCGGAACTTAGATGTCGTGATGGGGCTTGAAAACCGCATTATTTATGATCTAGTCGATGTAGTAGAAGGAAGATGCAAGATTCACCAAGCGCTTGTGAAAGATAAGCGGTTCGAGGATCTTTTGTATCTTTTACCTGCTGCTCAAACAAGCGATAAAACGGCGGTAGAGCCGGAGCAGATCAAAGAATTAATTCAATCATTGAAACAAGACTTTGATTATGTTGTCATTGATTGCCCTGCTGGAATTGAGCAAGGCTTTAAAAATGCTGTATCAGGTGCTGACAAAGCGATTGTTGTCACGACACCTGAAATCTCAGCTGTGAGAGATGCAGACCGAATTATCGGCTTGCTGGAACAAGAGGATATTGAACCGCCTCGTTTGATTGTGAACCGCATTCGTACACACATGGCGAAAAATGGCGATTCGATGGATGTGGATGAAGTTGTCCATCATTTATCAATTGATCTTCTCGGCATTGTAGCCGATGATGATGATGTCATTAAGGCTTCAAACAATGGTGAACCGATTGTCATGGATGCTAAAAATAAAGTTTCCATTGCGTATCGCAATATTGCTCGCCGCGTACTAGGTGAATCTGTTCCTCTTCAATCCTTTGAAGAAGAAAACAAAGGGATGTTTGCAAAGCTGAAAGCATTTTTCGGTGTAAGAGCATAATGATTCACGTGAGATGAGACCGATTCGATGAGAATCGGTCTTTTTGTTGCATATCATATGAGGTCGCCACATAAAATGTACAAACTGTTTGTATGTAAAGGGTGATCTTATGAAAAGAGTGGACGAGTATCGAAAGAAAATAGCGCAGCGCCGCAAAATGAAGCAGCCAGCTGCTGCCCCTAAGAAGGCAGCTTTCAAGAAGAAAGATGATATTCCGCCATGGGTCATGTTAACAGAAGAAGAAAAGCATTCTAGCTCGGCTTCCTACGAGTCAACGTCTCATCAGCCGAAAAAATTTCGCCATCCGTTATTTCATTCAAATACATTTGTGCTTAAATGTTTACTTTCTGCCTCTCTTGTACTGATTGCCGCTATTTCATTTAAAGGGCAGGCGGGGCCTTTTCAGCAGCTGAAGCCGATGATCAGTCAAACCTTTGAACAAGATTTTCAATTTGCCGCCGCCAACCGGTGGTTTGAGAAGACTGTCGGAAACCCACTTGCCTTTTTAACCGATAAAAAAGAAGGACAAAAGGACGTACAAGCCAATCAAGAGCTGGCTGTCCCTGCCTCTGGAAAAGTGCAGGAATCCTTTACGCAAAATGGTGCCGGAGTGAAAGTTGAAACATCTGCTGAAGCCATCGATAGTATGAAAGAAGGCTATGTCGTAGAAGTGAAAAAGAAAAGTGATACGGGGCTCACAGTCGTGGTGCAGCATGCAGATAACAGCTACAGCTGGTACGGGCAACTAAAAGAAGCTGATGTGGCTTTATACGATTTTGTCGATAAAGGGGAAAAAATTGGTCAAATTGCGCTTGATAAACAAGGCAAGGGGACATATTACTTTGCCATTAAGCAAAATGAACAGTTTATTGATCCCATTCAGGTGATGACCTTTGAATAGATGGCTGCTCATGCTGACAAAGGTCCATGTTCACCCGCTCCTTTGGATAGTCATGGCATTTGCCATGCTATCAGGTCAAATTAAGCCGCTGCTTTGTCTGCTCATCATCGTCTGTGTCCATGAGCTTGGACATGCAGCGGCTGCTTGTTATTATCACTGGCGGATTCGGCGGATTTTTTTACTGCCATTTGGCGGGGCGGTAGAAGTAGAAGAGCATGGGAACCGTCCGCTAAAAGAAGAGCTGGCGGTCATTTTATGCGGACCGCTTCAGCATGTCCCGCTCCAGCTCGTCGCCTGGCTTCTCATGGAAGCCTCACTTATCTCATATGACGTCTTTACGATGTTTACTTTTTATAATGTAGCGATTTTTTTAGTGAACCTTTTGCCCATTTGGCCACTTGATGGCGGGAAATTATTCTTTTTGCTCTTATCTGTTTTTTACCCTTTCCAACAGGCACATGCCCTTGCAATAAAAGGCTCTCTCATTTTTTTCGGTCTTTTGACAGCAGGGTTACTCTGTTTTGCTCCGCTGCAATTCAACGGCTGGATCCTGCTCACTTTTTTAGCCTACTCGCTTGTGATGGAGCACCGGCAGCGGCATTATATCAGGGTACGTTTTTTACTAGAACGTTATTACGGTAAAAAAGAGCAAAAGGTAGAGAAACTCATTCCGCTGAGAGCCAGTGCTGAGGAGAAAATATATGAAGTGATGGCGCGATTCCAAAGGGGCTGTAAGCATCCCATTATTATCGAACGGAATGGTGTGAAAATGAGCCAGCTCGATGAAAATGAATTGCTCCATGCTTATTTTTCAGATCGAAGAACCACCTCTTCCATGGAAGATCTTCTTTTGCCGTACTAATGGTGAAAATACATTGACATTCAGCGTCTAATTTGATATATTTTTTAATGTTATGGATATGTAGCACCCGTGCTACAACCGCGCGGAGCAGGTGTAAAGTGCCTATTGGCCCCCTGTATTCGGCGAGTCTGAGTTTATTAGGAGGTGCAGAGATGTACGCAATTATCGAAACTGGTGGTAAACAAGTAAAAGTTGAAGAAGGTCAAACTGTTTATGTTGAAAAACTAGCTGCTGAAGCAGGTGAAACAGTTACTTTCGAAAACGTATTGTTTGTCGGTGGAGACACTGTCAAAGTGGGTAACCCTTCAGTTGCTGGAGCAACAGTAACGGCTAAAGTTGAAAAACAAGGTCGCGGTAAGAAAATTACTGTGTTCAAGTACAAACCGAAGAAAAACAACCACAAAAAACAAGGTCATCGTCAACCTTACACTAAAGTTGTTATCGAAAAAATCAACGCTTAAGGCGTGTGAGTGATATGATCAAAGCAACCATTACTCGGTCGCCAGCAGATGAAAGCATTACGTCTTTTCAGATGACTGGACATGCCGAGTTTGCTGAAAAAGGTCAGGATCTCGTTTGTGCAGGTGTATCTGCTGTTGTTTTCGGGTCAGTCAATTCAATTATTGCACTGACAGGAATGGATCCACTGCTTGATATTGGAGATGAAGGCGGGTATTTCTCTTTTGAACTGCCAGCTGATACAGATCCAGTCACCTTTGAAAAAGCCCAGTTGCTTTTAGAAGGCATGGTCGTTTCCTTAGAAACAATTGAACGAGATTATCACGATTATGTGAGAATATCTACAAAAAAATAGGGGGTGAACTTCATGCTTAGATTAGATCTTCAATTTTTCGCATCTAAAAAAGGGGTAGGTTCTACAAAGAACGGACGTGACTCTGAGTCTAAACGTTTAGGCGCTAAACGTGCTGATGGTCAATTCGTAACTGGTGGTTCTATCCTTTATCGTCAACGTGGAACGAAAATCTATCCAGGTGAAAACGTTGGACGCGGAGGCGACGACACTCTTTTCGCTAAAATCGACGGAACAGTTAAATTCGAACGTTTCGGTCGTGACCGTAAAAAAGTGAGCGTATATCCTGCGGCACAATAATTGCTAAAAACTCCGGTCATTGACTGGAGTTTTTTTCACTATTCAGGGAGCTTTTACGCTTTTTACAAGTAGTACCGAAGATGATAAAAGAAGATGCACTCCATAAATATCAAAGAATGTTTGCTGACTTTGCCTCATTTTCTCCTATACGATCAGAAAAAACAACCTTTCCTCACATAACTAGTGTTTTTCTAAGCTGTCTTCTCTGTTATAATTCAGGGAGACATATTGATGATAAGACTCCTAAAAGAGAGACCAAACGATTGGGAGTGCGATAATGGAAGAGATACCAAGTAAACAAAACGAAAAATTAACTCACGTTGCATTAACGAATGAATTGATCCATTTGCTTAGTCGTTCAAGACACGACTGGATGAATAAATTGCAGTTAATCAAAGGCAACTTGACATTAGAAAAATATGACCGAGTGTTCGAAATAATAGAAGAAATGGTCATTGAAGCACAGCATGAATCCAAACTCTCAAATTTAAAAATTCCCCAATTGGCCTATTACTTTCTAACCTTTAATTGGGAGTCGCATTTTATCACCCTAGAATATGAAGTGCTTGGTGAAACCCGAGACTTATCAGCATATGAATCGCAGCTGCTAACGGTATCACGGGAGTTGTTTTCGATATTCGATCAATCAGTTTGCCAAAAAACTGAAAATCATTTAACGGTCACTTTCCAAACGGATCATGAAGAGAATGATGTGATCTTATATTTTGATTTCAAAGGAAAATTAACAAGTTTGGATGCGTTAAATGCGTTTCATGACGCAAACTATCCATGTATGAGTATAACGCAATTTCATGTGACGAATCACGAGTCCATGATTGAGCTTTGTTTGAGGCAAGAACGAGATATGTGATGCAGAGAAACGGAGGAAGTTATGTTTGTAGATCAGGTTAAAGTGTATGTTAAAGGCGGTGACGGCGGAAACGGTATGGTGGCGTTCCGTCGTGAAAAATATGTGCCAAAAGGCGGGCCAGCAGGCGGCGACGGCGGAAATGGTGCAGATGTAGTATTTGAAGTAGACGAAGGACTCAGAACGTTAATGGACTTTCGTTATAAGCGTCATTTCAAGGCGGACCGCGGTGAGCATGGAATGAGTAAAAACCAGCATGGTCGAAATGCGGAAGAAATGATTGTTAAAGTTCCGCCGGGTACAGTGGTGACAGATGCTGAGACGGAACAAGTACTAGCTGACTTGACAGAGCATGGACAGCGGGCTGTGATTGCCAAAGGTGGACGTGGCGGACGTGGAAATTCACGCTTTGCAACACCAGCAAACCCTGCACCACAGCTTTCTGAAAACGGTGAGCCAGGTAAAGAACGTGACGTCATCTTAGAATTAAAAGTACTTGCAGATGTTGGACTTGTTGGTTTCCCAAGTGTCGGGAAGTCAACGTTGCTTTCGATTGTCTCTTCTGCGAAACCAAAAATTGCGGATTATCATTTTACAACGCTTGTGCCAAATCTCGGAGTTGTTGAAACAGACGATAACCGAAGCTTTGTCATGGCGGATCTGCCAGGACTGATCGAAGGAGCGCACGAAGGTGTTGGCTTAGGTCATCAATTTTTACGCCACATTGAACGTACACGTGTCATTGTCCATGTCATTGATATGTCTGGACTTGAAGGGCGTGACCCATACGAAGATTACGTGACGATTAACGAAGAGCTTGAGCAATACAATATGAGATTGACAGAGCGTCCGCAAATCATTGTAGCGAACAAAATGGACATGCCGGATGCAGCTGACAATCTAGCGGCATTTAAAGAAAAATTAACAGATGACTATAAAGTGTTCCCAATTAGTGCGATCACAAGAGAAGGGCTTCGTGAGCTCTTATTTGAAATCGCCAATCAGCTTGAAACAACACCGGAATTCCCGCTCTACAATGAAGAAGAGCTCTCTGATAACCGTGTGATGTACAAGTTTGATGAAGGAGAAGCAGCATTTGAGATCTCAAGAGATCCTGATGGTACGTTTGTCTTAACTGGTAAAGCACTTGAGCGACTGTTTAAGATGACAGATTTCTCAAGAGACGAGTCAGTGAAACGATTCTCTAGACAGCTGCGCGGAATGGGCGTTGATGATGCCCTGCGTGAACGTGGTGCAAAAGATGGAGACATCATTCGTCTGCTTGAATTTGAATTTGAATTTATCGATTGATCAAAAGGAGGGTCCAGTTCATGGGCTCTCCCGTTTTTAAAAGGGGAGAAAACAGGTGAAAGAAGAAACGTTCTATTTAGTAAGAGAGGATGTACTTCCGGATGCGATGCGAAAAACGCTTGAAGTCAAAAAGCTTCTCGATCGCAAAAAAGCGGATTCAGTTGCTGATGCTGTTCAAAAAGCGGATTTAAGCCGCAGTGCTTTTTATAAATATCGAGATGCTGTTTTTCCATTTTATACTATGGTCAAAGAGCAGATCATCACATTGTTTTTCCACCTGGAGGATCGGTCTGGGGCTCTGTCTAGGCTGCTGCAAATTGTGGCTGACTCTGGCTGTAATGTGTTATCCATTCACCAAACGATTCCGCTGCAAGGAAGAGCGAATGTTACCCTGTCGATCAGTACGGCCGGCATGGCAGATGATATCAATACAGTCATGAATCAATTAAGAAAACTTGAATTTGTCGAAAAAGTTGAAATTCTAGGTTCTGGGGCGTAAAAGGAGAGATCATAGCAGATGAAGCAATTAACGGTAGGTTACTTTGGACCAGAGGCCACATTTACTCATTTGGCTGTCTGTTCTTGTTTTCCAAAAGAAGCAGAGCAACGGGCTTATGCAACCATTCCGCAATGTATGGATGCCGTGTCAAAGGGAGAAGTAGATTTGGCGGTCGTTCCACTTGAAAATGCACTCGAAGGATCTGTGAACTTAACGATTGATTATTTAATTCATGAGGACGCTTTGTCCATTGTGGGCGAAATGACAGCACCGATTCGTCAGCATTTGCTTGTCCATCCATCGAGAGCGGAGAGCTGGGAGACATTAGATGTGATTCAGTCACATCCGCACGCCATTGCGCAGTGTCATCAATTTTTGAAGAGGCAGTTCCCTGATATTCCGCATCGGCCAGTGGAATCAACAGGCTATGCAGCAAAATACATCAGTGAGCATCCAGATGAAGCTGTTGGTGCGATTGCGAATGAAATCGCCGCAAAAACGTACGGATTGACGATTGCGAAAAAAGACATTCATGATTATCCGCACAATCATACACGTTTTGTTATTTTACATAAAGAGGCGAAGGCATCGTTCCCAATGAATTCTGGTTTTTCTTCAAAGCCAAAAACAACCATTGTTGTCAGCCTGCCAAAGGATGATCAGTCTGGTGCATTGCACCGCGTGTTATCAGCTTTTTCATGGCGGAATCTCAATTTGTCCAAAATTGAATCGCGTCCGACAAAAACAGGCCTTGGACACTATTTATTTATCATTGATATCGAAAAAGAGATGGATGATGTACTTGTCCCTGGCGCCATTCAAGAATTAGAAGCGATTGGCTGTGAAGTGAAACTACTCGGCAGCTATCAAACATATGAATTAACGAATGAAAAATAGTGTCCTGCAGGGGACACTGTTTTTTTAGTCTTTAATGAGAAATCCAGCGTCATCAAGCGCTTGAATGGCTTGGTCAAGCTGCTTTTGGCTGTAGGAAGTAAGGGTATGTAAGTGTACGCCGTCTGTCAGCTCTGATAAGTAGGAGGCGCCAGTATTAGAAATATGATGAACGAAGTCAGCCACTTGTTTGCGCGTACTCACTCGAATAGAGGCCGTCAGCTCCCCGTAGACAGGGTGCTCAATCATCACGTCTTTCACCGTTACACCGTAGTCTACAATCAGTGTCAGCTCCTCTTCTGTACGATGAGGATCGTGCTTGCAAGCGATAATCTGTTCAATTTCAGTTTCCGGTGTATGCTGCGCCATATACACATAGCCTTGGCTTGTGGCAATAATGGGTTCGTTTTTTGCTTTGAGTAATGAAATATCTTGTACAATGACTTGTCGTGAGACAGCGGCTTTTTTGGCTAAAAAACTTCCAGTGAGTGGTGTATCAGTCTCTTTCAGCCACTTTAAAATGGCGTTTCTTCTTTCTTCGCCAATGAGTTTTCTCTCTTGTTCCACGTTTTATGCTCCTTTCTTCTCCTTTTGCAAGCGCTCAAATGTATGCAAAAGCTGATCGATGTCATCCTTTGATGATCCTCGTCCAAATGATAGTCGAATAAATTGAAGGGCATCACGATCTGATACATGTAATGCCTTTACAGCAGGGGAAGGGTGATGATAACCAGAAGCGCATGCACTTCCAGTAGATATACAAATTCCCTGCCGGTTACAAGCTAACATTACATATTGTCCTTCAAACCCTTCAAAAAAACAACCAATAATATGAGGGAGCGTGCGGCGCTGGTCATTTTCTTGCAGCATGCGGACAGGCAGCTGCCTTTTTTTTAGCTGCTGAAGAAAATAATCACGAAGCTGAATATCCAGCTGCTGCTGATGCTCTATTTTCAGCATGATTTGCTCGCTTGCGGCCACAAAAGCACCAATGCAAGGTACGTTCACTGTCCCTGGGCGTAGACCATTTTCCTGTACAGTATGTTGATATATAGGCTTCCAAGGGACATGTGCTCCCATATAGACAGCACCGGCGCCCTTAGGTGCATACACTTTATGACTCGAAATGGAGAGGGCATCAACCCCAAGTTCTTTAATCGATACATGCATTTTTCCGAATGTCTGCACTGCATCTGTATGAAAAAGAATATCTCTTTCTTTTAAGAGCGTCGCTAATTCAGCTAATGGCTGAATAATCCCAGTTTCTGAGTTGGCATGCTGGATGGATACTAGTCCGGTTTCAGGCAATAGAGCCTGTTTGAGAATCTCCTTTGTGATAATTCCTTCTTGATTCGGGTCTATGACCGTCACCTTCACACCGAGACGCTGCAAGGCATTGACCGCATGATGAACGGAAGGGTGCTCTACTGATGTGGTAATGACATGCTGTTTATGTGGAGGTAGCCCATTTATGATCGATTGAATCGCAAGGATATTGGATTCAGTTCCGCCACTTGTAAAGTAAATGCCATCAGGTTCGCCCTCTAGAATCGCTGCAAGTGATTGTCTGCTGTAAGACAAGATTTCATTTGCTCTTCCTCCTGCATCATGCAGGCTGCTCGCATTTCCGTAACATTCTTTGCTCAACTGCTGAAATACATGCAGTGATTCCTCAGAAACAGGTGTAGAAGCTGCATAATCTAAATAAATCAAATCCATCCATCTCCTGTGTGAAAATTTTTTCTTGTATTTATTGTAGTGTTGTGTAATGATATGTGTCAAGACAGGTGTAAATGACAGGAGGGGCAATTGTGTCATCTATTAAAAAAGTCATTGTGGTGGGGTCGGGCATTGCGGCTCTTTCCTTTGTGAATACGATCTCAGAGAACTGCCAAGTCATCATGATGACAAAAAAACAATTTTCCTCTAGTAATTCCATGCTCGCACAAGGGGGAATCGCTGCAGCCTTTTCCGCACATGATTCTGTCGATCAGCATGTGCAAGACACTTTAGCTGCGGGGTGTGGTCACAATGATGACAAAACTGTACAGGAGATCGTCCGTCATGGAAAAGATCTTGTAAAGAAGCTCGTAGAAGAGGGCTGCCCATTTGATCGAGATGAAACGGGAATCCCGCAGTTAGGTAAAGAGGGAGCCCATACGACCCATCGTATTCTGCATGCAGGAGGAGATCAAACGGGAAAAACCCTCGTGCAGTTTTTGAAAGGGAAGCTCGGCTCACACATTCATGTATACGAAAATCATCATGTCATGGATCTGTTAGTTCATGATGGGGTATGTACAGGTGTTGTGTGGAAAGACGAAAAAGGTCATGTACATACAATGACCGCAGATGCAGTTATATTATCCACTGGCGGCTGTGGATCCTTATATGAGACAAACACAAATGATCCGTCTGTGACAGGAGACGGTCTGATGATGGCCTATCGCGCAGGGGCACAGCTAGTAGATCTCGAATTTGTGCAATTCCATCCGACCCTTTTGACCACTTCAGGTAAAGCGATCGGGCTCGTATCAGAGGCAGTCAGGGGAGAGGGCGCCTATTTAGAAGATGAATCAGGCAGGCGGATCATGAAAGGAATCCACCCACAGAGCGATTTAGCGCCTAGAGATGTGGTGGCAAGGACCATTTTCCATGAGCAGCAACTCGGTCATTCCATTTATCTGAACATCCGTGATATTCCGCATTTTTCTGCACGTTTTCCTGCGATTGCTTCGATGTGTCAGCGTGCGGGAGTTGATATGGCAAGCGGAAGGCTGCCAGTTTCACCCGGTATGCACTTTTTAATGGGTGGAATTAAGGTGAATGAACATGGAGAAACAACAGTTCCATCACTTTTTGCCATTGGTGAAGCAGCTTGTACAGGTTTACACGGCGCCAATCGACTGGCAAGTAATTCGCTCTTAGAAGGTCTCGTTTTAGGAAACAACGCAGCACGGTATATTGAGCGGTTGCAAACCTGGCAAGATAAAAACCTTGCTCCTTCAATTCAAGAAGTATGGTCTGTCCCAACGGTGTCACTGGCTCAGCTCAGAAAATGGATGACGGCATATGCCGCAATTGTGAGAGATGAGAAAGGCTTACAGACTTTGCTCGATCATTTAGAACAAGTCTCTTTTCAGCAAATCAATGTGAAGAATATCACAAATGAACAGATCGAAATAACTAATCAATGGGCTTTAGCCATATGCCTTGTCAAATCTGCATTACTCCGAACAGAAAGCAGGGGCGGTCATTATCGCACAGATTATCCTAATCGGCATGATGCTTCGTGGCGAGCAAAACAGATTGTACATGAACAGGGCCATATTTATATCGTAAAAAATGAAAGGATTGGTGCCAAATGGAACGTTTACAGTTAAAGCAAATGCTCACTCATTTTTTAAAAGAAGATATTGGGTTTGGAGATGTATCCGCTGATGCCATCTTTGGAGACAAGAAAGGAACAGCTTACATCATGGCGAAACAATCAGGCGTATTGGCCGGGACGCAAGTCATTGATATGGGATACAAACTGCTGAATGAACAAGTTCAAACTGAGCTGTTTTTCCAGGAAGGTGATTGGATTCAGGAAGGGGCTGTACTGGCACAAATAACAGGCCCCGTCAACGACTTGCTGAAAGGGGAGCGGGTGGTGTTGAATATCCTGCAAAGAATGACAGGGATTGCTACACTAACGCATGAAGCAGTAGAGCGATTAGCTGATCCATCTATTACGATTTGTGATACGAGAAAGACGACACCCGGTTTGCGCATGCTGGAGAAGTACGCAGTAAAAGTCGGAGGCGGAAAGAATCATCGTTTCGGCTTATCCGATGGGGTGATGATTAAAGATAATCATATTGCGGCTTGTGGTTCTATCAGGGAAGCTGTGGAGAAAGCAAGAGCATACGCCGGTCATATGGTGAAAATTGAAGTGGAAATTGAATCAGAAGCACAGCTGATGGAAGCCATTGATGCCAAAGCAGATGTCATCATGTTTGACAACTGCTCTCCAGACGAAGTGAAGCGCTTTAAACAAATGACCCCTGAAACCATATTGACAGAGGCATCAGGCGGCATCACGTTAGAGAATGTGGCTAACTACCGGGGAACAGGTGTAGACCTTATTTCACTTGGATTCCTCACACATTCTGCTCCATCATTCGATTTTAGTATGAATATGGAATTCAGCCATAAAGGGGGAACGACTCATGTCCATGCTTGATGTGTTAGCAGCGCAGCATACAGCCATGATGCCAGATGAATATAAACGGCGCTCTTATGGTGAAATGAAAGAGAGAGTATTAGAGATTAAACGCGCCTTTGGATCAAAGCTTTTTATACCGGGTCATCATTATCAAAAAGATGAAGTCATCCAATTTGCTGATGTGACAGGTGATTCATTGCAGCTTGCACAAATTGCTGCTGACAATCACGAAGCAGAATACATTGTATTTTGCGGGGTTCATTTTATGGCAGAAACGGCCGATATGCTATCAAAAAAGAATCAGCACGTCTTTTTGCCAGATATGAGAGCAGGTTGTTCAATGGCAGATATGGCGAATATGAAACAAACAGACAGGGCGTGGGATAAGCTCACTGAGCTGTTTGGAGATACGATCCTTCCACTGACTTATGTAAACTCAACGGCTGATATTAAAGCATTTGTCGGCAAACATGGCGGATCGACTGTCACATCTTCAAACGCTAAAAAAGTATTGGAGTGGGCGCTGACCCAAAAAGAGCGGATTCTTTTTCTTCCTGATCAGCATTTAGGGCGTAACACGGCCTATGATTTAGGGATTCCGCTAGAGGAAATGGCTGTCTGGGATCAAATAGAAGAAAAGCTCATCACCGACCAACCGCTTCATCGAATCAAAATGATTTTATGGAAAGGTCATTGCTCTGTTCATGAGAAATTTACCATTGAGAATATTGAACAAACGAGAAAACGAGACCGTGACATACAGATTCTTGTTCATCCAGAGTGTACGCATGAAGTCGTAAAGGCATCTGATCTAGCTGGTTCAACTAAATTTATTATTGATACGATCAAGCAGGCACCAGCAGGAAGCAAGTGGGCCATTGGAACAGAAATGAATTTAGTGAAACGCATCATTGACCAGCACCCTGACAAACAAATCGAATCCCTTAATCCAGATATGTGTCCATGTTTGACAATGAACCGTATTGATCTGCCTCATCTACTATGGTCACTTGAAAGCATTGAAAAAGGGGAGCCGGTCGGTTTGATTCAAGTGAATGAAGAGACGACAAAAGAGGCATTGCTCGCTTTAAATAAGATGCTCACCATTAAATAATGAAGTGTCCCCTCCTATCAGAAAACAAGTTTTTATCATATCGGCTTGTAAATAGGCATAAATTTATGTTGAAACATATTGTACTTCTGACATAACCGCTACGTTCACGTTTTGCATAGGAGGGGAAAACGTTGAAAATTCATATTGTGCAAAAAGGAGACTCCCTTTGGAAAATTTCAAAGAAGTACGGAGTCGACTTTCAAGAATTGAAAAAATTAAATTCGCAGCTCAGTAATCCAGATTTGATCATGCCAGGAATGAAAATCAAAATTCCATCTAGTGGTGTTCCTGTGAAAACCGATCATCACAAAGCAAAAGAAATGCCAAAAGCAAAAGAACACCCGTATGTAAAAGAAAAGCCAAAGGATGTCGTGCAAGTTCAAGATACGAAGCCGAAGGAAAAGCCGAATGAACCGGTACCTTATGTGCCACCAGTACCAAAGATTGAACAGCCAGTTTTTCCACAAGTTGATGTAAACTATTATCAGACGAATCTCTACCAGCCATTCACGCCTCCTCCCAAAAAAGAACATCATGAGAAAAAAGATCACGTTCATGAAAAGAAAGATCATGTTCATGAGAAAAAGGATCATAAAGATCACAAGGACCATTTTCATCATGAAAATAAGGATCATTTCAAAGATGATGTGGCAAAGGGATATGATCCATTCATTCATATCCCACATCAAAAAGAGGAGGGAAAAGATATGGAACATAGTAATTACCCAAACCTTCCTAATTTCCCGCAAATGCCGAATGTTGGAGGGGCAGCAGTAGGGGGCATGGCTGAAAATAAAGAGCATCACCACCATCATCAAGAGTCATATGATCCTTATTATGGTTATGGTCATTACATGCCAGCAATGTATCCATATCCGCAGCAAATGGTACCCGCTTCTCCTATTTTACCGGGATCAGGCCTTTGTTATCCGGTACAGCCGTATTATCACCATCACATGATGCCGTACCCTTACCCGGCGGCTCAGCCTTATTATCCTGCGTATCAAGCACCGGCTTATTACGGTGAACATCATGAGCATCATGCAAATGATGGGCATCACTGGCACCACCATATGCATCCAAATGCAGGCGCAAATGTAAATGCAAATGCAAATGCCAATGCCAATCAAGGCTTTTATCCAAACGCTCCAAATGAAGCATATGGCAAGGAAGACTGCGGATGCGATGATGGTATGAAGCATCATCAACCATGGCCTGGACATTATCCAAACCCTGTTCCATATGGTCAAATGGGTGCTTATCCAGCTCAGCCTTATATGCAGCAGCCTTATCAAAACCCATCTGTTTTTGCAAGACCAGAAGAAGACGAAGAAGATTAATGACACAAGGGACGATCTCAATCGTTCCTTTTTTTGTTTATAACTGACAGCTTGTTTTTGTCCTCAACTGTACATGCTAAAACAGAGCCTGTTTTGCGCTCATGAGATTCAATTTGTACAGGGGGTTTTTCGTTTGAGACAAAAATGGCAAAAAACAATCGCCTTAGTGCTTCTACCTATTGGATTAACGGCATGTGGTACAAATAACAATGCGGGTGTAGATACACGTCATAATCAATCAGGCCAGCCAGTTGGATACCACTCCAATCAACAGGCAACAGACAACAATCAAGATCATCAAGGACCAGTTTCTGAGCTTATGGAGGGAATGAACGGAAGAAATACAACGAATGTTGATTATCGTTCACGCCCTACACAGGATCAAGTGAGAATGCCGCTTACTGGTGGAGATGGACGCTACAGTCATGGAGATATGAACTATCATAACCAAATGTCGTTCTCTGGCTACGATAAACAAGAGAATATCCAGCGTTCAAGAAAAATCGCCAACCGAGTGAACAAAATGAACCATGTGACAGACTCACAAGTTATGGTGACGGATGAAAATGTGTATATTGCTCTTAAAACAGATGGGCGCTTGACATCAGAGGGTGTATCACAAGTAGAAGAAGCAGCGACTCGTTATGCAGATGGAAGAGCTGTCCAAGTCATTAAAGACGAAGGCGCATTTACACGCTTCAGAGATATGAGAAAAACGCAATTTGAAACAGGTCAGACAGGCATGACCCGATAGGCTGGAATAAAAAAGGCTAAAGTTCATGACGAACTTTAGCCTTTCTTTAAAAATAAACTTTGATCCCGATATAAAATTCATAAAAGAAATAACAGCCAAATCCAAGTAATAAAATACCGGCAATAATGGATGTCCACTTAATCATTGTTCGGTTCATCACTTTTCTTGTTAGGGAAACAATCGTGAGAAGACCGATGTCATGAAGAAGAATCCCTGCCAAAATACCCGCAGCAGCCAATATAAATTCAGATGAATTTGTATTTTTATAAGCATCTGCCAGTACAGCACCAAACACAGATACCCAGAACACAAGGTTTCCAGGGGATACCGCGACGAGCAGCCCATTTCGGTATGTTTTAGCGAATGATTTATTCACTTTTTCTCCTGCTAAATGGATGTCTTGATCCGCATTTTTAATCGAATCGTAGGCAAGAATTATTAAAAAGATGGCACCGATCAGCCAGAGCGGAATTTGGATAAAGGGCAAAGATAAAAATTGAGCAAATCCAGCATATAAAGCCAAGATGAGCAATATATCGATGGTCATACCACCAGCGCCTACAGTTAATCCATGAAAGAATCCGTTTTTTAATCCCTGCTTTGTCATTTCAACCGTGATCGCTCCAACAGGTAGAGCAATTGAGAATCCAACGACGATAAATGTAAGAAATGTTTGCAATCGACTAGAACTTCCTTTGAATCATGTTTGTATAAAAATTCTCCGTTTAGATTAATTATACATAATAGGAGAAAAGGATCAATGATTATTTCTGATTTAATCGAAATGAGAGAGATAGATCGTGTATAGAAAGATGTATATCGTGAAGATCATGTATTCATTGTAGGGGAAAGGAACTATTTTCCTGAAACTTCTTTTTTTCATTTCTCAGCTATGCTACACTGTTGTGGAAATCAATATAAGTGACTAGGGGTGCCCGGAAATGCGGGCTGAGAGAGAAGACAAGCTTCTTAACCCTTTGGACCTGATCTGGCTCGTACCAGCGTGGGGAAGTTGAAGATGATACGTGTGCCATATGAATGGCATACATGTTTTTTTCTGACGACGAAACCAGGTTCTTTACATAGAATCTGGTTTTTTGCTGGTGCTGATTCCATCCTGACCGGTCACACGAAAAGAAGGAGAGAACAGCAAATGAATGAAAAGACAAATGTTCCATCAACGCAATCTTTATTATCAAATTTTGAAGGCAGTCGAAAGGTATATGAACAAGGTTCAAGACCTGACATTTTGGTGCCAAAAAGAGAAATCGTGCTCACAAATACAGTGACACAAGCAGGTGATATCCAAAATGAACCGATTCGTGTGTACGATACAAGTGGACCGTATACAGATGAGGAGGCTCATATTGATGTCACAAAGGGATTAAAGCGTCTGAGATCAAAATGGATTAAAGAAAGAGAAGATACTGAAAGCTATGAAGGGCGTCAAGTAAAGCCAGAAGATAATGGATATCGCTTGAATGGGAAAGAATCCTATCAAGCTGCCCATACAGATTTTCATCATGTGCCGCTCCGCGGGAAACAAGGTGCTTGTGTGACGCAAATGCATTATGCAAAAAAGGGGATCATTACGCCTGAAATGGAGTTTATCGCTTTGAGAGAACAGCTAAGTCCTGAGTTTGTTAGAGAGGAAGTGGCTAGTGGAAGAGCGGTCATTCCAGCGAATATTAACCACCCTGAAAGTGAGCCGATGATCATCGGGAAGAATTTTCACGTGAAAATTAATGCGAATATTGGCAATTCAGCTGTGACGTCGTCCATTGAAGAAGAGGTGGAGAAGATGACATGGGCAATTAGATGGGGGGCAGATACGATGATGGACCTGTCTACAGGAAAGGATATTCATACAACGAGAGAATGGATTATCCGCAATTGCCCAGTCCCAGTAGGAACTGTCCCGATTTATCAGGCACTTGAAAAAGTGAATGGAATCGCAGAAAATTTGACGTGGGAAGTATACCGAGACACATTAATTGAACAGGCAGAGCAAGGGGTTGACTACTTCACCATTCATGCGGGCGTCCTGTTAAGGTATATTCCGCTCACAGTCGACCGGGTCACAGGAATTGTTTCAAGAGGCGGAGCCATTATGGCAAGATGGTGTCTCGCTCATCATCAAGAGAACTTTCTGTATACCCATTTTGAAGAAATTTGTGAAATCATGAAAACGTATGACATTGCCTTTTCGCTTGGGGACGGGCTCAGACCTGGATCCATTGCGGACGCAAATGACGAAGCGCAGTTTGCAGAGCTGGAAACGTTAGGGGAATTAACAGAGATCGCTTGGAAACATGATGTACAGGTCATGATTGAAGGACCTGGTCATGTTCCAATGGATAAAATCAAAGAGAATGTCGATAAGCAGATGGAGATATGCAAAGAGGCACCTTTTTATACGTTAGGTCCTCTAACAACAGATATTGCACCGGGATATGATCATATTACATCCGCGATCGGTGCGGCGATGATTGGCTGGTACGGAACCGCCATGCTGTGCTATGTGACACCAAAAGAGCATTTAGGTCTGCCGAACAAAGAAGATGTAAGAGAAGGCGTCATCGCCTATAAAATTGCCGCACATGCAGCTGATGTAGCAAAAGGACATCCTGCTGCTCAAAAGCGTGATGATGCCTTATCGAAAGCGAGATTTGAATTCAGATGGCGGGATCAATTTCACCTGTCACTTGACCCAGAACGAGCGCTGGCATTCCATGATGAAACATTGCCTGCTGAAGGTGCTAAAACCGCTCATTTCTGTTCCATGTGTGGACCAAAGTTTTGCAGTATGAAAATTTCCCATGACATCCGCAACCAATCAGAAGAAGTGAAAAGAGAGATGGAGAAGAAGGCAAAAGAGTTTATCCATCAAGGCAGCCAAATCTATCAATCCTAAAAAAAACCTCGCACTCTCCTCTAGTGCGGGGTTTTATAAAACGGCTGAAATGGCTTTTCTCACGAGGTGGAAAAATGCTCTTACTGCAATCGCCATCGTTTCAATACTTGGGATGAGGGCATCTGTTAAATGAAACAGGACTGTTTGTCTCTCTGGAGATGTTCGTTTTTTCTTTTGTTTCATAAAGGCAGCCTCCTTTTCATTCAATATACTTCTTTTGAAGAGTATATAGATAGATATGTTGTGCGAATTTAAACAAAATTTAAACTTCTTGTGTTTAGAAGGAAAGAAGCAGGGGAAACGGATTGAATAGAGAATGAATGAAAAGAGCTGACCGATTCGGTTAGTGAACAAGACAGAGTGGAAGGTGATCTTATGATGAAAGTATTTAAGGTAACATTTCATATGAACAATGGGGAAGTGCTCGATTTCGAGCTAAAACGTCCAGCTACCTATGATGTGTATAAAAAAATTGAGGAAGCCAATCATTGGTTTAAGCTGAATAATGAAATCATTAACCTATTAAATGTGAATAGTATCCATGTAGAAACAGAATAAAACAGAAAGCCGCTCAAAGAGAGCGGCTTTCAGCGTGTAGACAAACCCTCGCATTCGGTGTCAGTCCTGCGTGCCGGTGCTCACGAATGTCAAATTCGCTCCGCGCCGGTACTCGTCCTTCCTAGAATTCAAAGGTTTTCTATCACGCTGAAAAGAAGACAAAGGGCTAAAATTAAGTTCATTTTAGCCCTTTGTCAACAATCTGAAAGCCGCTCTTTTCGAGCGGCTTTCATTATGCAGTAAAATCATTTCGGTTGTTCAGCTGACCTCGAGACAGCCAGTTTTTCTTATACAAATAGGCAATCACTTCAAGCCACAGACGCGGCGCTTTTTTAGGGAAAAAAGGTTTTTGATAATAGGCGTATGCAGCTTTTAAATCATCCCATTGATGACATGTTTTCGTTTGCGTGAAGCGGGCGACGTCAATGACCCTGACGCGGCCATCCTTTGTTAAAATTAAATTTCGCAGATGAATATCAGAAGGATTTAAACCTTTCGCGCGTGCTTCTTCCAATGCATCATCTACTTGTTCAATCATTTGTTTTTTGATCGGAATTCCTTTTGTCAGGCATTCATAGAAAGTATAACCTTTAATATATTCCATTAAAATATACTGATCCCCAGACTCGTAAATCTCAGGATAATAGGAGGAGCCGGAAAGTTTTTCATAAATTGCAGCCTCTTTGCGGGCGATGTTTCGATAAGAAGGAAAAAAGACTTTTAACGCCATTTTCTTGCCGTCTTTTTTGTATGAAAATACATAGGCACTTCTTCCTTTGCCGCACAGCTCAAGCTCAGCCGGTTTAAAGACGAGCTTATTAAAACGCTTTTCTTCTTGATACTGAATCGATTCGGCTAATCTTTTGACATCTGACATTGACTTCACCTTCTTTGGTTTCAGTTTATGCGGCTGAAAAACGAATGATGAAAAAACCATGTAATTCGGTAGAGCAATGGATTGTATAAAACATAACATTTACGCACGAAGGATACAACGAAAGACTCTCATTATGTGTCAAGACATCGATTTGGTTAATGTGTAGCAAAATGGGTCAAACTACATATGTCATGCATCGATCTTATGTTCTAAAGAGGTGTAAATAGTGAAAGTGAAAATAAAGTATTTCGTTACAGGACTTATCATGACAAGTGTACTCTTTTTCGCTGTTGATATGGAAGCAGCAGAACACTTGCAAAAAGAGTCAAAAACCATCAACGTTCAGCTTGAAAAGGTCTATCTAGACGGCGATGTAAGTATTGAAAGACAGCGGGCATCATTAGAAGACAAAGACACATTTTGGGCCCAGTATAAGGGCTGGACATTGGTAGAACAGCGAGAGGATTTTGCCCTTTTTAGAAAGCAAATTGACGATATATCGCCTTTGAGTAAAGCAAATGGATATATCGGATTATCAGAAGACGGCGTGATTTCTACGTTTCATGGAAGGCCTGACGGGTGGGCGGAGCCTATTCATCTCTTTTTTCAAATTGATACGTCCCGCTTGGAAAGTCATGTAGAGCAGCAGCTTGCACAAGGCATTCCATTTCGAACAAAAGATGAATTTGAGCATGTGCTTGAAGTCATGAAACCTTACCGAAATGAACAATCGTTTTAATCGTATGACAGCTTGCTGGTGTGAAGACCGCAAGCTCTTTTTCATGGGTTAACTATGAAAAAAGGCTGAGCGAACGTATGTTAACTTTTATTACGGTTTTCTCTTCGATTTATGTTACAATGGAGAACAGTCAAAGAGGTGAAAACGGTGATAGAGTTTGTAAAAGGGACCATTGATTATGTGTGCCCGCAATATGTTGTCATTGAAAACGGCGGAGTGGGATATCAAGTCTATACCCCAAATCCGTTTATCTATCGAGTAACAAAACAAGAAACGATTTATACGTATCATTACATAAAGGAAGACGCTTTTTCGTTATATGGATTCCAAACACGAGAAGAAAAAGCGTTGTTCACAAAACTGTTAAATGTCACAGGCATTGGACCGAAGGGTGCGCTTGCGATTCTTGCTTCCGGTGATCCTGGCGCTGTCATTTCAGCGATCGAACGAGAGGATGAAGCTTTCCTCATTAAATTCCCGGGTGTTGGCAAAAAAACAGCACGTCAGATCATTCTAGATCTGAAAGGGAAGCTCGCAGATGTGGTGCCTGAAATGATAGGAAACTTATTTAACCACGAGGATCATATCCAGATTGAAACGCAGCAAAGCGCTTTAGATGAAGCGGTTGAAGCCTTAAGTGTCCTTGGGTATGGTGATCGTGAAATCAAAAAGGTTCTTCCTTTATTAAAAGAAGAGAAGAATCTGACAACCGATCAATATGTGAAAAAAGCTTTACAAAAAATGTTGAAATAGGGTGATGTCTCATGGATGAACGGCTCGTCTCAACTGAAGCAGACAACCATGAATCAGCCATTGAGCAAAGTCTGCGTCCACAGACGCTTAGTCAATATATTGGCCAGCAGAAAGTAAAGGATAATCTCAGCGTATTTATTGAAGCTGCCCGAATGAGGCAGGAAACACTGGATCACGTCCTTTTATATGGACCGCCGGGACTTGGGAAAACAACGCTTGCGTCGATCATTGCCAATGAAATGAATGTTCAGCTGCGTACAACGTCTGGACCGGCGATTGAACGCCCTGGCGATTTGGCGGCGATCTTAACATCTCTTGAACCTGGCGATGTTCTGTTTATTGATGAAATTCATCGCTTGCAGCGTTCAATAGAGGAAGTGCTATATCCAGCGATGGAGGACTTTTGTCTAGATATCGTGATTGGAAAAGGAGATACAGCACGCTCTGTGCGGCTTGATTTACCGCCATTTACGCTTGTAGGTGCTACAACCCGTGTTGGGCTTTTAACAGCGCCGCTTCGTGATAGGTTTGGAGTTCATGCAAGATTGGAATACTATGAGCAAAGAGATTTGGCTCACATTGTAGCAAGAACAGCCGAGCTGTTTGAGATTGGGATCGACATTCGTTCAGCTGAAGAGATTGCAAGAAGATCTAGAGGCACACCGAGGGTCGCCAATCGTCTGCTCAGAAGAGTAAGAGATTTTGCGCAGGTGCTTGGAAATCATGCGATCACACAAGACATTGCAGAAGATGCTCTTGAGCGTCTGCAAGTTGACAGACTCGGACTTGATCATATCGATCATAAGCTGCTTTTAAGTATGATTGAAAAATTTAGAGGCGGTCCTGTTGGACTTGATACGATCTCAGCGACAATTGGAGAAGAATCACATACGATTGAAGATGTGTACGAACCATATTTACTGCAAATTGGTTTTCTGCAAAGAACACCAAGAGGGCGGGTCGTCACAAGAGAAGCGTATGAACATTTTCATATGGAGGTTCCGATTCGTGACTGAATTCCCTAAAATGTTGATGATTTTAGGTGGTGTCCTTTTTGCCGCAGGTTTAGTGTTTCAATTGGTTGGGAAACTTCCAGGCGATATTTTCGTGAAAAAAGGGAACGTAACGTTCTTTTTTCCTGTGATTACATGCATTGTCATTAGCATCGTCCTAACCATTTTACTCAATGTCTTCGGACGGATGAAATAACGTTAACTAGTTAACTACAGAATAGGTGAAGGAAATGAAGTTAGAACTATTTGATTTTGATTTACCAGAAAGATTGATTGCACAAGTGCCGCTTGAAAAACGAGATGCATCAAGACTGATGGTCTTACATAAACAAACAGGTGACATCACACATGATACATTCTCGCAAATCACAGATTACTTTCAAAAGGGTGATTGTCTCGTTTTAAACAATACACGTGTATTGCCTGCACGTCTGTTTGGAACGAAAGAGGATACGGGTGCTAAAGTGGAGCTGCTTCTTTTGAAACAAGAAGAAGGAGACAAATGGGAAACACTCGTGAAACCAGCAAAACGTGTGAAAAACGGAACAGTCATTACATTTGGTGATGGACGATTAAAAGCGGTATGTACAGAAGAACTGGAACATGGCGGAAGAAAAGTTGAGTTTCAGTATACAGGCATTTTTTATGAAGTACTTGAATCTTTAGGTGAAATGCCGCTGCCTCCGTACATTAAAGAGCAGCTTGACGATCGTGAGCGTTATCAAACCGTTTATTCCAAAGAGGTTGGTTCGGCTGCTGCGCCTACTGCCGGTCTTCACTTTACAAATGAACTGCTGGATGCACTGAAAGCAAAAGGAGTGCATATTGCGTTTATTACGCTCCATGTAGGGCTTGGCACATTTCGACCGGTCAGTGCTGAACGCATTGAAGAACATGAAATGCACGCAGAGTTTTACGAAATGAATGAAGAAACGGCAGAAGAGCTTAATCGCGTGCGCAAGGAAGGCGGGCGGATTATTTCAGTCGGAACAACTTCGACAAGAACGCTTGAAACCATTGCAAGTGCTTATGATGGTGAATTCAAAGCGTCAAGCGGCTGGACGTCGATTTTTATTTATCCAGGCTATACATTTAAGGCAATTGATGGCATGATCACGAATTTCCACTTGCCAAAATCGTCTTTAATTATGCTTGTCAGTGCATTAGCTGGACGAGAATACGTCCTAAAAGCGTACAATGAGGCTGTAAAAGAGGAATATCGATTCTTCAGTTTTGGCGATGCCATGCTGATTCAATAACATCATACAACAAAGACAGGAGGGCTCATTTTTGTCGCAATTACCGATACGTTATGAGTTCATTAAATCATGCAAACAAACAGGTGCACGTCTTGGACGCGTTCATACACCGCACGGCTCCTTTGAAACACCTGTATTTATGCCAGTTGGTACACTGGCTACAGTGAAAACAATGGCGCCTGAAGAGTTAAAAGCAATGGAAGCAGGCATCATTTTAAGCAATACGTATCATCTATGGCTGCGCCCGGGGCATGACATTGTCAAAGAAGCAGGCGGCCTGCACAAATTTATGAACTGGGATCGAGCGATTCTAACAGATTCAGGCGGTTTCCAAGTGTTTTCTTTAAGTGAATTTAGAAAAATTGAAGAGGAAGGCGTTCACTTCCGTAATCACTTAAATGGAGATAAGTTGTTCCTTTCTCCTGAAAAAGCGATGGAGATTCAAAATGCGCTCGGCTCAGATATTATGATGGCATTTGACGAATGTCCTCCGTACCCAGCAGAGTATGATTATATGAAACGTTCTGTAGAGCGGACAAGCAGATGGGCAGAGCGCTGCTTAACAGCGCACCAGCGTCCAGAGGATCAAGGGCTGTTTGGCATTGTACAGGGCGGAGAATACGAAGAGCTTCGTAAACAAAGTGCAAAAGATCTTGTTTCACTTGATTTCCCAGGCTATGCCATTGGAGGTTTATCTGTTGGTGAACCTAAAGACGTGATGAACCGAGTACTGGAGTTCACAACGCCATTTTTACCGGATGACAAGCCGAGGTACTTAATGGGTGTCGGCTCACCAGATTCATTAATTGACGGCGCGATTCGCGGTGTCGATATGTTTGACTGTGTACTGCCAACGCGAATTGCAAGAAATGGTACGCTCATGACAAGTGAAGGACGCCTTGTTGTGAAAAATGCTAAATATGAGCGTGATTTCAGACCAATCGATGAAAACTGTGACTGCTACACATGTAAAAATTACACACGCGCTTATATTAGACATTTGATCCGTACAAATGAGACGTTCGGAATTCGATTAACAACTTATCATAATCTTCATTTTCTGTTAAAATTAATGGAGCAAGTGAGAGAAGCTATCCGTGAGGATCGTTTAGGTGATTTTAGAGAAGAGTTTTTTGAGCGTTATGGCTTTAACAAACCGAATGCGAAAAACTTTTAACGCATAAACGAAAAGCTTTACAATGCTTTAGAAAGGGGTGAGATAGAATGGATGGTGGTATGGGTTCAATCATTATGATTGTTGTCATGTTTGCTGTGCTTTACTTCTTGTTAATCCGTCCACAGCAAAAGCAACAAAAAGCTGTGCGTCAGATGCAGCAATCTTTATCAAAAGGCGATAAAATCGTCACAATCGGTGGTTTACACGGTGAAATCGACTACATTGATGAATCAAAAGTGGTCATCAAAACAAGCGAAAACAACCGTTTAACTTTCGACCGACGTGCTATTAGAGAATTAGCTGACAAAGGTTAATCCTCCAATACATAGCGATAAAAAAAGAGCGATATCATTCGCTCTTTTTTTATTTGCCCCGAAGATTAACGCCAATCATTCCCCCTAGCATACAAATTCCCAAAAAGGCTGCATGATAGATGAATTGTTCTGGTGAAAAGGTTTCTCCAAACCCTAAATATTGAAATAAAAAGACAGTGAGTGAAAAGATAAAAGAGGTCATGGCGCCAATGAGCCAGCCTCGTTCCTTTGCTTTCCCTCCAGAAATCATTCCTCCTAGAAAAAGTGCCGCAAAGGACAAGATCATGATCATCCATTTAAACGATGATTCCTGCATACTTGTGAAGGTAAGCATCAGTGATACAAGTAAGCTTGTGACAATCATCACGACAAAAATAGCAATTAAGCCAGATAAAATGCCTTTTCCTATTTGTTTCGTTTCCTGCATGTGATTCGTCTCCTCTCCAATTAACCGAAGCTTGTCTTTTACTAAAATGTATTCACGGAGAAGAAAAAATAGACATGTTTCTCGTGATAAAAACCGAGGCTTTCTTTTCTACATAAATAAAGTGTTTTGACACAAGCTATGGTGGAGAAGGAGGGTTTACATCATATGCAGGACATCTTAATTATCTCCATGAGAACAATCATTTTATATTTTCTCATTTGGTTTATCTTTCGTTTAATGGGCAAAAGGGAGATTGGGGAACTGAGTATTTTAGATCTTGTTATTTTTATGATGATCGCTGAAATTGCGGTGCTCGCCATAGAAGAAGTAGAGGATCACATGTTACATACAGTATGGCCGATCCTGCTGTTAACCTTCATTCAAATCACCCTTGCCTATTTGTCACTAAAATTCCAAGGTGTCCGGCGTTTTCTCGACGGTAAGCCGGCCCTGCTCATCATCAACGGAAAAATAGATGAGGGTGCGATGAGAAAACAGCGATACAATTTTGATGATTTGCTGATTCAATTAAGAGAAAATAACATCGATAGTATCCAGGATGTCTCATATGCCATCTTAGAGCCTTCAGGAAAGCTCGCCGTTGTTGAAAAAGAAAACAAGCGCAAACATGCAGCGCTTGAGCTCCCGCTTATTGCAGATGGTGTGGTTCAGCATGATCATCTCAAGCAGATCAACCATGATGAACAGTGGCTGATAAAGGAGCTTGCCAAAAGAGGCTATCATGATATCGAGCAAATCTCTTACTGCAGCTTTAATCAGAAGAATTTTTATATTGATTTGAAAGATGAAATTATAAAGAAAAGATGAGCTACAGCAGCTTCCCAATAAACGGGATGCGGCGCAGCTCTTCTCGTTTCACTAGCCCAAGACAGATTAATAGAATGACATACAGCACGCACGTCAAAAAGATCATCATGACAAGCTCTAAAGGTGCGGAAAAGAGTCGTCCGCTCGCTTGATGTTTCATCCATAAGCTGACTGCCCCAGTGCCGATGATCACAAGGACGCAAAGTCCATATTCTTTTAATGGTAAATGAATAGGCAGCACTTTACCGACAGTTGCCGCATGGAGCAACGTGACAAGAACGATGCCAATGAGGATCGCAAGCGCTGCGCCCATAATGCCAAAGCTTGGCTGTGAAGCAAGAACAAAGATCATGCCTGTTTTCACAACAGCTCCTATCAAACTGTTGGTCATCGCTGCCCCCGCTAAATTTAATGCTTGCAGGACAGCCTGCAGCGGCCCTTGAAAGTAATAGAGCAAAAAGAAGGGCGCCATGAATTTTACATAGACAGCGGCATGAGATGAACCATACATGAAGAGGGTTAAATTTTCTGCATACACGAAAAGGATAATACATGAAATGCCCCCGCTTAATAAACAAAGGCGCATCGCCTGCTTGAGCCGGTATTCGACCGTTTTGCGTTTGTTCTGTTCCATCCCCTCACTAATCGCTGGAACTAGTGCGGTGGAGAGAGAATACGTGATAAAACTAGGAAGTGTCAAAAGGGTGAGCGCAAGTCCCGTCAATTCTCCATACTGCCTTGTTGCTTCCACAGCTGCATAACCGGCAATCGCAAGGCTTTGCGCGACTACAATCGGTTCTAAAAACCAAGAGATATTGCCGATGAAACGGCTGCCTGTCGTTGGCAGGGCAATACTCATGAGCTGCTTAAACGTATCCTTCCCATCATGAATTGCCTTGAAAAAACGTTTTCGGATACGGATGGTCTTTTTATAACGAAAGGCAATCAGTAAGTAAGCAAGTGAAATCATTTCCCCGATGACAGATGAAATCATAGCGCCTGCGGCTGCGTATTCAATTCCATAAGGCAAGAACGCTGTTGTACATACTGCCACGAGTGAAATTCTTGCGACCTGTTCTAGTACTTGCGACATCGCAAGCGGGCTCATTTGTTGTCTTCCTTGGAAATAGCCCCTTAACACACTAGAGATCGCAATAACGGGTACGACGGGTGTAATGGCAAGCAGAGGATAGACCGTTCTAGGGTCTGTCAGCATATTTTCCGCCATAATAGGGGCAAACCATAAAAAGAGCGGCGTGAAAATCAGGCTGAGTGTTCCTGTTATCGCAAGGGACATCACTAGAATGCGTTTTGTTTTCTGTTTGTCACCACGGGCTTCTGCTTCTGCGACTAGCTTACTAATAGCAACAGGAAGTCCGAATTGTGTCAGCGTCACGGCGAGAAAAAAGGTAGGCGCTGCCATCATATAAAGCCCTACGCCTTCTTCACCAATGAACCTTGCAATCACAATTCGATTGACAAAACCCAATATTCTTGTAATAAAACCTGCTAAAATTAAAATAATCGTCCCTTTTAAAAACGTTTGCTTCGTCAAATCACAGATCACCTGCCTTCTCAAACGACATAGAATCATATACAATAAGATATGCGTGTATATCGTCCAAGCATGACAAGTCTCTCGATAAAAAACTGAAAAGGGGGAGCCTCACAATGACACAACATCCGGCTGCTATATACAAAGACCATCTAAAGCCTTTTCTGTTCAGTAAGCTTGAAGAATTCATCGTTTTGGGCTATAAAGATGTAGATTTAGAGGAATTATGGTCATACTTAGAGAATAAGAAGTGGAAGAAAAAACAAGAGTATCCAATTCATGAAATGGTTGCAGATATTTTATCTGTGAAAATTGGCGAATTTATGAACTATGCAACCGTTCAGTCGTTCAAAACGTCTGCTTTTTTGGACAGTGAAGATGGCAAGAATATGCTGGACGAACTGTTGAAATAAGCCATCTAAATGGATTCAGGTGTTTAAGGAGGAAATACATAATGAAAAAAGGGCGCATACTTGCGTTTTTCTTAGTGGTTCTGTTAATCGGAACTGGTGTGGGCTTATTAACGAAGCCCGTTGCGAAAGATATGACGCTAGGGCTGGACTTACAGGGTGGATTTGAGGTTCTGTATGATGTACACCCAGTGAAAAAAGAAGACAAGATCACAAATGGTGTTCTCGTCAGTACAGTAGAGGCTTTAAACCGAAGAGCCAACGTGCTTGGGGTCAGTGAGCCGAACATTTCGATTGAAGGAAACAACCGTATCCGCGTACAGCTTGCGGGTGTAAAAGATCAAAACAGAGCACGGGAGATTCTATCGACTGAAGCACAGCTTTCCTTCAGAGATACGAATGACAAAGAACTCCTAAACGGATCTGATCTTGTTGAAAATGGTGCAAAACAAACATTCAATCAAACGAATGAGCCGATCGTGACGGTCAAACTAAAGGATGCGAAAAAGTTTGGTGACGTGACAAAAAAAGTAGCGGCGATGGCACCAAACAATCAGCTTGTCATTTGGCTTGATTATCATAAGGGAGATTCCTTCAAAAAAGAAGTCTCTAAATCAAATCATAAGTATGTATCTGCGCCGAATGTAAACCAAGAAATTAACAGCAGTGACGTACAAATCGAAGGAAACTTTACGGTTCAAGAGGCAAAAGACCTTGCGAGCATTTTAAATGCCGGCGCATTGCCAGTAAAATTAACCGAAAAATATTCAACATCTGTGAGTGCACAGTTTGGTGAGCAAGCACTAAACGAAACAGTCTTCGCAGGAATTGTAGGAATAGCATTTATCTTCTTATTCATGCTGTTTTATTACCGATTACCAGGTCTTGTTGCTGTCATTACACTGTCAGCTTATATCTATATCACACTGCAAGTCTTTGACTGGATGGGGGCGGTCATGACACTGCCTGGAATCGCTGCATTGATTCTTGGGGTAGGGATGGCTGTCGATGCCAACATTATTACGTATGAGCGGATTAAAGAAGAGCTTAAGCTCGGTAAATCTGTCCGTTCTGCTTTCAGATCGGGTAACCGCAGATCGTTTGCCACGATCTTTGATGCAAACTTAACAAGTATTATTGCCGGCGGGGTTCTATTCTTCTTTGGAACAAGCTCTGTCAAAGGGTTTGCAACCATGCTTATCCTATCAATTTTGACAAGCTTTATCACGGCTGTCTTCCTATCAAGATTCCTTCTTGGCTTACTTGTAGAAAGCCGTTATCTCGATCGCAGAAAAGGCTGGTTTGGTGTTCGTCAGAAAGACATCATTGATATTCATGAAACAACTGAAAATACTGAACCGAAAACACCATTTGATAAATGGGATTTCGTCAGCAAACGTAAAGGCTTTATGATTTTCTCAGCAGCCATTACCATTGCTGGAATCATTGTGCTGTCGATCTTCAAGCTCAATGCAGGTATTGACTTTGCAAGTGGTACTAGAGTTGATATTCAAAGTGACCATAAACTGTCAACAGAACAGGTGGAGCAAGATTTTAAAAAGCTAGACCTTGAGACAGACAGTGTTGTGTTATCGGGGCAAAAAGAAAATCAAGCAGTAGCTCGATTTGTCGGTGTTCCGAATAAAGAAAAAATTGCTGAAGTGAAAGATTACTTCAAAGATAAATACGGAACGGAGCCTAACGTAAGTACAGTGTCTCCGACAGTCGGAAAAGAGCTTGCGCGTAACGCATTATACGCTGTCATCATTGCTTCGATCGGGATTATCTTATATGTATCCGTCCGATTTGAGTATAAAATGGCGATTGCAGCGATTGTCTCTCTGCTTTACGATGCATTCTTTATCGTTGCCTTCTTTAGCATTACGCGCTTAGAGGTGGATGTCACCTTCATAGCAGCGATACTCACGGTCATTGGGTATTCGATCAATGACACGATTGTCACCTTCGACAGGGTGCGTGAGCAAATGAAGAAACGCAAACCGAAAACGATCGAAGATTTATCGTACATTGTGAATTTAAGTTTACAGCAAACCTTTACGCGTTCTGTGAACACTGTACTCACTGTACTTGTAGTGGTGATTGCACTTCTCATTTTCGGTTCAGCATCTATTACAAACTTCTCCATCGCCTTACTTGTCGGCCTATTAACAGGGGTGTATTCATCCCTTTACATTGCGGCACAAATTTGGCTGATATGGAAAGGCCGTGAGCTGAAAAAGCCGGCTAAAATAGATACAGAACAAGATATTTAAACGGAAAGACTGCCACCTTGGCAGTCTTTTTTTCATGCATCATATTTGTCATCGTCACAACAATAAGATGATATGTAAAAACATTTCGGGTTTCATTGATCTTGAAATGGTCTTTTGCTATAATGACATACGTTTAGATCAGTATAGAAAGCAAGTGTCCGTTTGGGGCATTTGGCTTTTATTCATTGGAGGGGCTGTTATGAAGGTTCGGGAAACTGAACTGCCAGGTATCGGTCACAAAGCCGAAATGATCACAAGAAATAATGAGAAGCTTGCCATTATCACACATGATGACGGCAGAAGAGAGATGTATCATTTTCAAGAAGATGATCACGAAGAATGTATTTCTGGTATCTTGCTGAGCGATGAAGAAGCAAGACAAATCTCGGCTATTTTAGGCGGCATGGTCTATAAACCAAAAGCGCTTGAGACAGTGGAGGTGGCCATTGATGAACTCATCATTGAATGGTTTAAGATTGAAAAGAACGCACCGGCTGTTAACCAGACGATCGGAGACCTGAGTGTTCGCCAAAACTATCAAGTGACAGTCATCGCCATTGTGAGAAAATCACATGAGAAAATTTTAAACCCAGGACCAGATACGGTGATTGAAGAAGGAGACACCCTTGTCATCTCTGGAGAAAGAAAAGAATTAAAGAGCCTCATTAAAGAAAAACTCAGCAGCTAAGCGCCCATGCTGATAGAAAACCTTCCGCCATGTTCTTTCGGTGTTTAAAAAGGACAAGAAAGAGGGAAGAATAAAAGAAAAAGCTTGGGGGATTTGTAGATGAATAAACAACAATGGACCATCATACTCGCATTTATTTTCGTATTAATTGTCTCAGTATTTGCTGTTATTAACGTGCGGCCTGTACAGGTAGACTACTTATTTGGAACGGCTGAATGGCCGCTGATCCTTGTCATTATCGGTTCTGTTCTTATGGGCGGACTCATTGTGGCTTTTGCGGGGATTTTCCAAATTGTGAAACTAAAACGTGAATTAAAAGCATTAAAAGCTGAACGTTCAGCCGCTGTGACTGCCCCTACTGCTTCTCCAAAAAAGGTAGACAAAGACGTTCAAAAGAAAACGAATGTCACACCTTTAAAAGAACAGCCAGCGTCTTTTGACCGGAAGGAAAAATAATCTTCCAGTACAATTTCATAAAATAAAAATTGAAACCCCTCAGTCCACTCTAGTATAATAGTGTGGTTGAGGGGTGAATTTATGTTATTATCCAAAATGCGTTGGGAATATGAACATCCTAGCGAAGAAAAAGTGAAATCACTCTCTGAAAATCTGAATATTTCAGCGCTGACTGCATCACTTCTTGTACAAAGAGGGCTCGAAGAAGTAGAAGAAGCGAGGTCTTTTTTATTTGATCAAAAAGCCGAATTTCATGATCCATTCTTATTAAAAGGAATGAAAGAAGCAGTAGAGCGCATCAACAAAGCGATCGAAGAGCAGGAATCGATTGTGATCTTCGGAGATTATGATGCAGATGGTGTGACAAGTACGTCTGTACTTTTACATACACTTAAAGAACGATCTGCGAAGGTAGACTTTTATATTCCAGATCGATTTAAAGAAGGATATGGGCCAAACGAACAGGCTTTCCGATATATCAAAGAGCAAGGAGCATCGCTTGTCATCACCGTGGATACAGGGATCGCTTCTGTAAATGAAGCACGTATTGCAAAAGAAATAGGATTAGACCTGATCATCACAGATCACCATGAACCAAGCGAGGAACTGCCTGAGGCACTTGCGATTGTACATCCTAAGCAGCCAGGGTGTGAGTATCCGTTTAAAGAGCTGGCGGGTGTCGGTGTGGCGTTTAAAGTGGCACATGCACTCCTCGGTAAACTCCCAGTAGAATTATTAGATCTTGCTGCAATCGGTACAATTGCGGATCTTGTCCCGCTGTATGATGAAAATAGATGGATTGCCAAAAAAGGTCTGATGCAGCTTCGTCAATCTAGACGGCCTGGATTAAAAGCTTTATTAAAAGAAGCAGGCGCCACTCTTGAAGAAGCAAATGAGGAAACGGTCGGCTTTCAAATTGCGCCAAGGCTGAATGCTGTTGGACGAATTGAGCAGGCAGATCCGGCTGTTCATCTTCTCATGACTGAGGATATGGATGAAGCAGAAGAACTCGCTCGTTTTGTACAAGAATTGAACAAAGAACGGCAGAAAATTGTGAGTACGATCACGGAAGAAGCCATTCAAATGGTCGAAGAGACAGGTGCTGACCAGTCTGCTATCGTCGTAGCAAAAGCTGGCTGGAATCCAGGCGTTGTCGGCATTGTTGCCTCAAAATTGACGGATACATTTTCTCGTCCGGCGATTGTGCTTGGAATAGATGAAGAAACGCAGATGGCGAAAGGGTCAGCCCGAAGTATTCCTGGCTTTGATTTATTTTTCCATTTGAGCAAGTGCCGTGACATCCTGCCGCATTTCGGTGGACACCCGATGGCAGCAGGAATGACACTTCGAGCGGATGATGTTCCTTTACTTAGGGAAAGATTGAATCAATATGCAAATGAAACGTTGACAGAAGAAGATTTCATTCCAATTCAACGGGTCGATGCAGTATGTAAAGTGGACGAAATGACGGTGCAAGCCATTGAAGAAGTGGGGCTGCTGTCCCCGTTTGGCATGCAGAATCCTAAGCCGTTCATTATGATTGAAGACGCCCAGCTTGAAGACATCCGAACGATCGGGGCCAATCAAAATCACATTAAAATGTCACTAAAAGACGAAGACAAGCTGCTCGACTGTGTCGGTTTTCACCAAGGCAAACTAAAAGAAGAACTTGTCCCAGGGAGTCAAATTTCTGTCGTTGGCGAGGTCTCGATTAATGAATGGAATAACCGAAAGAAACCTCAGCTCATGCTAAAAGACGCTAGAGTCGATGAATGGCAGCTGTTTGATTTACGCGGGAAAAAAGATTGGGAAAAGAAAGTATCAACACTTGATCCAGCAAAAACGATGGTCTTCTGTTTTGACGAAGAAACAAAAAAGCAATCGGAGCTGGTGGATATTCCGATTCATCTTATTGATGCAGAAAATGTATCCACGTTTGATGTGCAGGAAAAGTATGTGATCTTTGCCGATGTTCCTGCCGATGAACACTTGCTCAAGCTGCTTTTAGAAAATCAACAACCAGCAAGAATTTATACGGTGTTTCAGCGGAAAGAAGATCACTTTATGTCCTCATTCCCGAGCCGTGATCAATTCAAATGGTTTTATGGGTTCTTGTTCAAACGGGGAAGTTTTCCTATTAAAGAACAAGGCATGGAGCTTGCCAAACATAGAGGTTGGACAAAAGATACAATCATTTTTATGACAAAGGTGTTTTTTGAACTCGGTTTTGTTAAAATAGAGAATGGTGTGCTGTCAATAGTGCGTGATGCCCCTAAAAAAGATTTAACCGCATCATCGTCTTATACAGCAAAACAACGATTGATGGAACTCGATCAAACACTAACATATTCCTCAGCCAAAGAGCTGAAGGAATGGCTGAATAGCATGATGAGCGAAGTCTCACCTGTGCTTTGACGTACGAGGAGGAAAAGGAAAAGATGGATTTAAAACAATATGTGACAGTTGTACCTGACTACCCAAAGGAAGGTGTACAATTTAAAGATATTACAACGTTAATGGATAAAGGCGAAGTGTACCGTTATGCAACGGATCAAATCGTTGAATACGCGAAGGAAAGAGACATTGATCTGATTGTTGGCCCTGAAGCGCGCGGATTCATTATTGGCTGCCCTGTAGCATACGCACTTGGTGTAGGTTTTGCCCCAGTTCGTAAAGAAGGAAAGCTTCCTCGTGAAGTCATCAAAGTCGATTACGGTTTGGAATACGGTAAAGATGTATTAACGATTCATAAAGATGCAATTCGTCCTGGTCAGCGTGTACTGATCACAGATGATTTGCTTGCGACAGGTGGAACGATTGAAGCATCCATCAAGCTGGTTGAGGAATTAGGCGGCGTTGTGGCAGGGATTGCATTTTTAATTGAGCTGACGTATCTTGATGGCAGAAAGAAGCTTGACGGTTACGACATCTTGACGTTAATGCAATACTAATGGAGTTTTACGCAAAAAGCACTCAGTAAGAAGGGTGCTTTTTTCCTATCAAAAATCTTTTAGCGGACTTCTTCTCTTTACATCTATCGAATTTTTCTTGATAATAAACTACAATACAGTTTTCATTTAAAAAGGTGATTCCATGGCGAACGAACAAGTTTTAACGGCGCAGCAGGTCATTGATAAGGCAAGAGAATACCTGTCCGCTGAACATATTCAATTTATAGAGCGTGCATACGAATATGCTGAAAATGCTCACAAGGAGCAATACCGGAAATCCGGTGAGCCCTATATTATCCATCCTATTCAAGTGGCGGGAATTCTTGTTGATCTTGAAATGGATCCTTCGACCATTGCTGGCGGCTTCTTGCATGATGTTGTCGAAGACACGGATGTGACATTAGAAGATTTAAAAGAGCATTTTAACGAAGAAGTAGCCATGCTTGTTGATGGTGTGACAAAGCTCGGAAAGATTAAATATAAATCACAAGAAGAACAACAGGCTGAAAACCATCGTAAAATGTTTGTTGCAATGGCGCAGGATATTCGCGTCATCTTAATTAAGCTGGCAGACCGTCTTCACAATATGAGAACACTCAAACACCTTCCGCAGGAAAAGCAGCGAAGAATTTCAAATGAAACCCTTGAGATCTTTGCACCGCTTGCGCACAGATTAGGGATTTCAAAGATTAAGTGGGAGCTTGAAGATACAGCCCTCCGCTATTTAAATCCGCAGCAATACTACCGGATTGTGAATCTCATGAAGCGTAAACGAGCGGAACGTGAGGAATACTTGGACGAGGTTGTCAATGAAGTAAAAGACCGCGTGTCTGAGGTGAACATTAAGGCTGAATTCTCCGGCAGACCGAAACATATTTATAGTATTTATCGAAAAATGGTCATGCAAAATAAGCAATTTAATGAAATATATGATTTGCTGGCTGTACGTATTTTGGTTGACAGCATTAAAGACTGCTATGCGGTACTTGGTATTATTCATACATGCTGGAAGCCGATGCCAGGCAGATTTAAGGATTATATTGCGATGCCAAAGCCGAATATGTATCAGTCTCTTCATACAACGGTGATTGGTCCAAAAGGGGACCCGCTTGAAGTTCAGATTCGTACAGTGGAGATGCACGAAATTGCTGAATACGGAATTGCCGCACACTGGGCGTATAAAGAAGGCAAAGAGTCAGCAGAATCGACGGAAGAAGCCGTTTTCCAGAAGAAGCTGTCTTGGTTTAGAGAAATCCTTGAATTCCAAAATGAATCCACAGATGCGGAAGAATTTATGGAATCGTTAAAAATCGATCTCTTCTCTGATATGGTGTTTGTATTTACACCAAAAGGAGACGTCATAGAGCTGCCGTCTGGTTCAGTTCCAATTGATTTCTCATACCGAATTCATTCGGAAATTGGGAATAAAACAATCGGAGCCAAGGTCAACGGTAAAATGGTCACACTTGATCATAAGTTAAAAACAGGTGACATTATTGAAATTCTGACATCTAAGCATAGCTATGGACCAAGCCAGGATTGGGTCAAACTTGCCCAAACCTCCCAAGCGAAGCACAAGATCAGACAGTTTTTCAAGAAACAGCGCCGTGAAGAAAATGTCGAAAAAGGCCGAGAACTTGTGGAGAAAGAAATCAAAAACCTTGAGTTCGATGTCAAAGACATCTTGACCGCTGAAAATCTGCAAAAAGTGGCCGATAAATTTAATTTCTCAAATGAAGAGGACATGTATGCAGCTGTTGGTTATAACGGAATTACGGCACTCCAAGTGGCGAATCGTTTAACGGAAAAAGAAAGAAAACAAAGAGATCAGGAAGAGCAAGAGAAAACCGTTCAAGAAGTGTCTGTAGAGTCAAAACCATATCACGGGAAAAAACGAGAAGCTGGCGTGCGAGTGAAAGGCATTGATAACTTGCTTGTCCGTTTATCTAAGTGTTGTAATCCTGTTCCTGGTGATAGCATTGTTGGCTTTATTACAAAAGGCCGTGGCGTATCTGTTCACCGTGATGACTGTCCGAACGTGAAGACAGGAGAAGCGCAGGAACGGTTAATCCCGGTTGAGTGGGAGCATGAACAGCCTGCTCGAAACCGTAAAGAATACAATGTGGAAATTGAAATATTAGGATATGACAGACGCGGCTTACTTAATGAGGTGCTTCAAGCAGTCAACGAAACCAAAACGAACATCTCGTCGGTTTCTGGTAAGTCTGATCGTAACAAAGTGGCGACGATCCATATGGCGATCTTTATCCAAAATATTAACCATTTGCACAAAGTGGTAGAACGCATCAAACAAATCAAAGACATTTACTCAGTTCGCCGATTTATGAATTAGAAAGGAAGTATATCGTCTATGAGGCTTGTTGTTCAGCGTGTGACGAGTGCATCTGTGAAAGTAGAAGAAGAGATCACAGGTGCCATCAATGAAGGCTATATGGTGCTCGTTGGGGTTACACATGAAGACACAGAAGAAGATGTGCATTACTTAGCTGAAAAGCTCGCACACTTGCGTATTTTTGAAGATGAAAACGGGAAAATGAATCATTCTTTGTTAGATGTAAAAGGGAGTGTGCTGTCTGTGTCTCAATTTACCCTTTATGGTGATACGAGAAAAGGCAGACGGCCGAACTTTATGAAAGCTGCCAAACCGGATGTAGCGAATTCACTTTACGAATGCTTCAATGAAACGCTTAGAGAAAAAGGCATCCATGTTGAAACTGGACGTTTTGGGGCGATGATGGACGTCTCATTGACCAATTCGGGGCCTGTCACCATGTTGATGGACAGCAAAGAATAGAAAGACATTAGACTGTAGATAAACTCTTGCTGAGAGTTTGTTTAGAGTCTTTTTCTTTTGGTATCAAAAAAGAGGCGCAGCGGCCTCTTTTTTCTATCGGAAATATTGTTTTAATCCTTCTGTCATTCCTTCTGTCACTCGTTCTTGGTAAGAGGCGCTATAAATGATCGCTTCTTCTTGAGGATTGCTTAAATAGCCGAGTTCATATAAAAGGGAAGGGCGCTTGTTTTCTCTTAAAACAAAATAATCTCCAAATTTGACTCCTTTATCAGGGATCTGTGATCGTTTTGCGACTTCCGTATGAACGCTTGTCGCCAGACGTTGATCTTTGGATGCCTGATAATAATATGCGGTGCTCCCTCTGATACTTGGGTCCATAAAGCTATCATAATGAAGACTAATAAATGCATCTGCATTTCGGTAATGTGAAGTGGCAACCCTCGATTGAAGGCTGATGAATGTATCATCACTTCTTGTTAAATAGACATTTGCTCCAGAAGCTCTTAACTTACCCGCCAGCAAATGAGCGGTTTTGATCGTGATATTCTTTTCAAATGCACCGTCTGCGCCGATCGTGCCGCTGTCTTTTCCGCCATGACCAGGATCAAGAACAATTGTTTTGCCTTTTAAAGATCCAGTGCTAGACGATGAATCCTGCTGAGGTCTTGGTGCTTCGCTGCTATTTTTCTTTGTTTGAACGACCCAGCTCGCCACGTAGCCTGTTCCGCCGTTTGATAATGTCACCTCGTACCAGTCACCTTGCGTACGAACAATTTGATAAGCAGCTCCTTTTGTTCCTCTTTCTGCAATACCAGCAGAGGTAGAAGCGCTTTTTCTAATATTCGTTCCATCATAAACGATGTACGCTTTCTGATGAGATGACGAAGAGGATGAATTCTTTTCAGGTGCTGAACTTGTTCCTTGGCTTGAGACAATATAATAACTTGCAACCCAGCCTTTAATGCCTTTTGCTTCGATTTCATACCAGCCATTTTGCTCCCGTAAAATGGTGACTTGAGTGTTGCGGGAAAGTGAAGCGGCTACTTGTGCATTTGGTGCCGCCGATTTTCGAACATTCAAGCTTGATACGCCAACTGTGCCGGACTGTTTAGAACGAGCGGGCTCAGCTGAACTGGATGAAGAAGCGTTTTGTCCGCCGGAAATATAATCAGAGTGGACCCAGCCTTGCGCTTGTTTGTACGATATTTTTGTCCATTCGCCGCTTGTGTCCAGCTTTTTAGCGGAAGCGCCCTGCGGGAAAGTGCCAATGACTTGATAGGAAGTCCCTGGGCCTGTCCGAATGCGAAGGTCGGAGGCTGTTGACGTAATCGAACTGCTTCCTTGCGTACTTTGACCTTGCGTCTTTTGCTTAGCAGGCTTTTGTGCATCAGATGACTTGGTAATCAGCCATGAGACGACCCAGCCTTTTTGTCCGTTCGATAGCCCGATCTGTACCCATTCTCCTTGTTCAGTGAGAATGGGATAGCTTTCTCCTCGTTTCACAACTGCTGCGATCCCGTAGCTTAAACCAGGTCCGGTTCGCACATTGATTTCATCTGTTGCAACGACAGCTTGATCTGTTTGAGCCGTCGCATGTGTCATTGGCCAAGTGCTGGCAATGAGGATAAAACAGGTGAGCAGCAACATGATGTGATGGTGTGTTTTCAGATTCAAAACGGTGTTTTCCCCTCCCTTGTAAAACCGATGAATGTTAATTCGTTATGTAATGGATGAATTCCTTGCAGTTTCCCTAATAAAAATGAATCAATCTGTTTATACTAGATAAAAATGTGATAAAAGGATGTACAAACATGAGATTAAGCAGAAAATTAGGACGAGTGCAATATAATGGACATCGTGATATCGACCGCTGGCAGCACGACGAAATGGATCAACCAGGCTTCCTTGAAGAAACGGCATCTGAATACGGATGCACGTCAAAAGAAGAGCTGGAAAAGAAAAAGAGACACGGCAAGGGTTGACAGAGTGGCAGCACCGACCTTATTATAATATAAATCAACACACTTGAAAATTTAAAATGTGGAACTGATGATAGAGAATAGTAGGGTAAATTGCGTGAGCAGAGAGGAATCGCCTTAGGCTGAAAGCGAATCCGCATGGCATTTATCACGAAAGAACACTCTGTAGGTTTCCTGCTGAACACTCAAAAAATGAGTCATTAGGCGGAGAACGTGAATCTGCGTTAAGGATTTGAGCGGGAACATGGCTAGATCATGTTCCAACTAGGGTGGCACCACGGGTATAACTCTCGTCCCTACTATACACATAGTAGAGGCGGGGGTTTTTTATATGTCCACATAAAAAATGAATGATGGTCGTAGGAGGACGAAAAATGAGTTTTAATATTCCAAGAGGCACACAGGATATTTTACCGGGAGAATCAGAACGCTGGCAGTATGTTGAACAAATTGCGAGAGATACATGTGCAGCCTTTCAATACAAAGAAATCCGCACACCGATTTTTGAGCATACGGAACTGTTTGCACGAGGAGTAGGCGAGTCAACAGATATCGTTCAAAAAGAGATGTACACATTTGAAGACAAAAAAGGACGTAGCATCACACTTCGCCCAGAAGGCACAGCTTCAACTGTCCGTTCTTATGTTGAAAATAAACTGTTTGCACAGCCTTCACAGCCTACAAAGCTGTACTACATTGGACCAATGTTCCGCTATGAGCGTCCGCAAACGGGAAGATATCGTCAGTTTTATCAATTCGGAATTGAAGCGATCGGTTCAAAAGATCCTGCCATTGATGCAGAGGTCATTTCATTAGCGATGAGTGTGTATGAGAAAGCGGGTCTTTCCAACTTAAAACTCGTCATTAACAGCCTTGGTGACAAAGAAAGCCGTGCAGATTACCGTCAAGCACTTGTCGAGCATTTTGAACCAAGAATTGATGAATTCTGTCACGACTGCCAAATTCGTTTACATCAAAATCCATTGCGTATTCTTGATTGTAAAAAGGACCGCGATCACGAACTGATGGCAACGGCACCATCCATTCAAGATTACTTAAATGAAGAATCACGGACTTATTTTGAAAAAGTAAAACAATACTTAACCGATCTAGGCATTGAATATGTCGTCGATCCAAACTTAGTGCGCGGTCTTGATTATTACAATCACACTGCCTTTGAGATTATGAGTAATGCAGAAGGCTTTGGCGCGATCACAACATTAGCCGGCGGCGGCCGTTATGATGGACTTGTTGAAGGAATTGGCGGTCCTGAATCACCAGGTATCGGCTTTGCGATGAGTATTGAACGTTTTCTATCAGCGATTGATGCAGAGAAGATCGAGCTTCCTGTTCAAGACGGCATTGATTTATATATTGCGGCATTAGGAGATCAAGCAAAAGATTATGCTGTTGGCTTATTGAATCGCCTAAGAAAAGAAGGCATTTCAAGTGAAATGGACTATACAGGGAAAAAGCTAAAAGCACAATTTAAAGCCGCAGACCGCTTGAAAGCCAAGTTTATTGCAGTTCTTGGTGAAGATGAGCTGGCGCAGCAAATTGTAAATGTAAAAGATACGACAACGGGTGAACAAATTGAAGTGAAGCTTGATGAGCTGATTCAAATGATGAAAGCCCACCAGAAAGCGTAAAGAAGGAGTGGAATGTTTGTGTTTGGTAGAACTTTTTATTGTGGAGAAGTAACAGAAGACCAAATTGGTCAAACAGTTGTATTAAAAGGATGGGTACAAAAACGTCGTGACCTTGGTGGATTAATCTTTATTGACCTGCGTGATCGTACAGGCATTGTGCAAGTTGTCTTTCATCCAGACCAATCAAAAGAGGCTCTTGAGACAGCAGAATCGATTCGTAATGAATATGTCCTTGATATTAAAGGGACAGTGGTCGCAAGAGAAGAAGCCACGATCAACCCAAATTTAAAAACAGGTAAAATTGAAATTCAAGTCGACACAGTCACTGTTTTAAATGAAGCCAAGACGCCTCCATTTGTGATTTCTGATCAAGCAGATGAGGTATCAGAAGATGTGCGCTTAAAATACCGCTACCTAGATCTTCGCCGTCCTGCGATGTTTGAAACGATGAAAATGCGACATGAAGTCACAAAAGCATTCCGCCATTTCTTAGATGATCACGGCTTTCTAGACATTGAAACGCCAATTTTAACAAAAAGTACGCCAGAAGGTGCGCGTGACTATCTTGTGCCAAGCCGTGTACACGAAGGAGAATTCTATGCGCTGCCGCAGTCTCCGCAATTATTTAAGCAATTACTCATGGTGTCTGGGATGGACCGCTACTATCAAATCGCTCGCTGCTTTAGAGATGAAGACTTGCGTGCTGACCGTCAGCCGGAATTTACACAAGTCGATATTGAAATGTCCTTTATGAGCCAAGAAGACATCATGACGCTTGCTGAAGAGATGATGGCAAAGGTGATGAAAGATGTCAAAGGTGTTGACCTGACATTGCCATTACCTCGTATGACGTACGATGAAGCGATGAATTCCTATGGTTCTGACAAGCCAGATACCCGATTTGACATGAAGCTTGTCAACATTTCAGATACGGTAAAAGACTCAGATTTCAAAGTCTTCAGCGGTGCTGTAAACAATGGCGGAGCTGTCAAAGCGATTAATGTCAAAGGGGCTGCAGCAAACTACTCAAGAAAAGACATCGATGCACTTGGTGCATTTGCAGCGAACTATGGTGCAAAAGGTCTTGCTTGGCTAAAAGCTGAAGGGACAGAGTTAAAAGGACCAATCGCTAAATTCTTTGATGAGTCCAAACAAGCAGAATTAAAAGAACAGCTTCAAGTTGAAGAAGGCGACCTTTTACTTTTTGTTGCAGATAAGACGTCTGTTGTCCATGATGCGCTTGGCGCACTTCGTTTAAAACTTGGCAAAGAGCTTAAACTCATCGATGAGTCTGTCTTCAATTTCTTATGGGTAGTCGACTGGCCGCTCCTTGAAAAAGATGAAGAAGAAGGCCGCTTCTATGCTGCCCACCATCCTTTCACAATGCCAGTTCGGGATGATCTTGAATTAATTGAAACAAGTCCAGAAGATATGAAAGCTCAAGCGTATGATCTTGTGCTGAACGGCTATGAGCTTGGCGGAGGTTCTATTCGTATTTTTGAAAAGGACATTCAAGAGAAAATGTTTGGTTTACTTGGCTTTTCTAAAGAAGAAGCGTACGATCAGTTCGGCTTCCTTCTTGATGCATTTGAGCATGGTGTGCCTCCGCACGGCGGAATTGCGCTTGGGCTTGACCGCTTAGTGATGCTGCTTGCCGGCCGATCTAACCTAAGAGATACCATTGCGTTCCCGAAAACGGCAAGTGCAAGTTGTGTTCTCACAGATGCTCCTGGCACTGTAAGCGCAGCGCAGCTAGATGAACTGAGTTTGGCTATTAAAACAAAAGTAAAACAGTAAAATAGGCGCATGTTTATAGGCATGTAAACGCTTGAAAAAGGGACATGCCTATGATATGCTTTCATCAACCAATAAATAAAGTCCTGATACGTACGGTGGTTACCTAGTTTTGACCGAACATTTTTTTCTACGGGAGCTTGCCTTTCCTTTCTGCATAAATGCCTCTTCTGAGGACTTATAAAGTGAGGAAGAAAGCACCCACCTGCATGGTGCGGGGTTCAAAACGAAGGAAAAGCTGGCGGCGTGATCGGGACTTTTTTGTGTTTTTTTCTATTTGAGAAGGATGACGGAGAACTCTGAATATGATATGATTCTTTCGATTCATTTTAAATAAAGGTGGAGTGAGGCACTTGTTACATCAGTTTTCAAGAAACGAGCTTGCCATTGGCAAGGAAGGCTTAAATATATTAAAAAACAGTACAGTTGCAGTGCTTGGAGTAGGCGGCGTAGGTTCTTTTGCAGTAGAAGCTCTTGCTCGTTCAGGTGTTGGCCGTATTGTTCTTGTTGATAAAGATGATATTGATATTACAAATGTAAACCGGCAGCTGCCAGCTCTGCTATCAACGGTTGGTCAGCCTAAAGTTGACTTAATGCAGGCAAGAATTGCTGACATCAACCCAGAATGTGAAGTTGTTGCGCTCAAAATGTTCTATACAGAAGAAACATATGAACAATTCTTTGAGTATCCACTTGATTATGTCATTGATGCATCAGATACAATTCATTATAAAATTCATTTAATGAAAGAGTGCCTGAAACGCGATGTGAACATTATTTCGAGTATGGGTGCTGCAAATAAAACAGATCCGACACGCTTTAAAATTGATGACATCTCGAAAACACATACAGACCCAATTGCGAAAGTCGTCAGAACACGCCTGCGGAAGGAAGGCATTCGTAAGGGAATTGAAGTTATTTTCTCTGATGAAAGTCCGATTGTCATTCGTGAAGATGTGAGAAAAGAAGTTGGAAATGATGAAGCGAAAATTCGTAAGGCACAAATGCCGCCATCATCCAATGCATTTGTTCCATCTGTGGCTGGACTGATCATGGGTGGTCATGTCATTATGAAACTGTTAAAAGACATTCCGATTACACGTGTGAAAGATAAATAAATAGCCCGCCTGCTTAGAGCAGGGGGCTTTTTTTTATTTTTGCCGTCTTAAATTTTCATACACTTGCTTTAGTGCACCTTCAAATTTTCCAGTTTGCTTTGGTTCATAATATTGTTTGTTTTTCAGCGGATCAGGTAAATATTGCTGCTTCACCCAGCCATTTTCATAATCGTGCGGATATAAGTAATCGGCGCCCCTTCCAAGTGCTGCTGCTCCTTTATAGTGGGCATCTTTTAAATGAACGGGAACTTCACCAATTTTCCCCGTGCGAATATCATGCAGTGCCGCATCAATCGCTTGGTAAGCGGAGTTTGACTTTGGAGAAAGACACAGTTCAATCACGGCATTAGCGAGTGGAATTCGTGCTTCTGGAAAACCAACTCTCTCAGCTGTTTGAACAGCGCTTAACACACGTGGCCCTGCCTGCGGGCTGGCTAAGCCAATATCTTCATAAGCCATCACAAGTAATCGTCTCGAAATGCTTTCAAGGTCTCCCGCTTCAATGAGTCTTGCAAGGTAATGTAGCGCAGCATCTGCGTCAGATCCTCTGATGGATTTTTGAAAAGCCGAGAGGACATCATAATGGGCATCACCGTTTTTATCATGCGAGAAGCTCTTTTTTTGTAAACATTCTTCTGCTGCAGCTAGAGTGATCGTGATCTGTCCAGATTCATCCGCTTTTGTCGATAAGACGGCTAGTTCAAGCGCATTTAAAGCGGAACGCACATCTCCTCCGCATCCATTTGCAAAATGATTCATTGCCTCCTCATCAACTTTGACCGAATAACCGCCAAGCCCGCGATGTTCATCCTGTAAAGCTCGAGATAATGCAGCTTTAATTTGCTCTGTTTCCAGCGGCTTCAGCTCAAATATTTGTGTCCGGCTGCGGATGGCTGGGTTAATTGCATGATACGGATTAGCTGTTGTCGCGCCAATTAAAATGATCATGCCATTTTCTAAATACGGAAGAAGGAAATCCTGCTTCCCTTTATCGAGTCTGTGGACTTCGTCTAAAATCAAGATGACCTGACCACTCATTTTCGCTTCAGCGGCGACAGCTTCCATATCTTTTTTGTTATGAATCACCGCATTCAATGTACGGAAGGCAATGCTTGTACTGCCAGCAATTGCAGTTGCAATGGATGTTTTGCCGATTCCCGGCGGTCCGTATAAAATCATCGAGGACAAATGTTTTGCCTCGACCATTCGTCTAATAATTTGACCTTCCCCAACGAGATGCTCCTGCCCAATAATGTCTCCAATATGACTTGGGCGCATCCGATACGCTAAAGGTTTCATGATTATCTCTCCTAAAGCAATGTCTTGTTTGTATAGAGTACCGAAATTTCTTCAAATAGAAAAGGGATGCGTCCTCGTTTTGAGCTCAGAACCCGCAAATGAAAGTTGGCTAAAAGTATGATATAATTGCTTTTGGTCTATATAAGCGTATATGAAATCAGAAAAATAATTGATGACATAGAAATAGAAAACGCAGAGGTGTTTAACTTGAAAATTTCTACTAAAGGCAGATATGGTCTGACGATCATGATCGAATTAGCCAAAAAACATGGCGAAGGCCCTACATCATTAAAATCAATCGCTCAAAACAATGATTTGTCTGAGCATTATTTAGAGCAGCTTGTATCACCACTTCGTAATGCACGTCTTGTGAAAAGTATCCGCGGAGCGTATGGCGGCTATGTGCTTGCCCATGAGCCAAACGAGATTACAGCCGGTGATATTATTCGTGTATTAGAAGGACCTATTAGTCCTGTTGAAGTGATTGAAAACGAAGAACCAGCAAAGCGTGCACTTTGGATTCGTATTCGTGATGCAGTAAAAGACGTACTGGACAATACAACTCTTGAAGACTTGGCAAGCTATAAAGATGACGAGGATCAAGAGGCGTATATGTTCTATATTTAGATCAGAGGTGTACCGGAAATGGAACGTATCTATTTAGATCATGCAGCCACAACGCCGATGGATCAGCGAATTGTGGACAAGATGATGCCTTACTTTACAGAGATATTTGGCAATCCCTCTAGTATTCATTCATATGGGCGCGAGGCAAGAAAGTGGCTCGATGAAGCAAGGGAAGTCATTGCAGGAGAATTACACTGTAAGCAGCAGGAGATCATCCTCACAAGCGGGGGAACAGAGGCAGACAACTTGGCCATTACAGGTGTGGCAATGGCAAGGCAGCATGAAGGAAAACATATCATCACAACAAAAACTGAGCATCATGCAGTGCTGCATACATGCGAACGCTTAGAGAAGCTTGGTTTTGATGTGACGTATTTAGATGTGGATCACACTGGATTGATTCATCTTGATCAATTAAAACAAGCACTAAGAGACGATACAATTCTTGTGACCATCATGTACGGCAATAATGAAACGGGTGTGATCCAGCCAATTAAAGAAATTGGTCAACTTTTACACGAACACACTGCTTATTTTCATACAGACGCTGTACAGGCATTTGGGACAATATCAATTGATGTCACAGAACTTCATATCGACCTCTTATCTGCGTCCGGTCATAAACTAAATGGCCCGATGGGAACAGGCTTTTTATATGTGAATGAGCGTGTAAAACTTTCTCCACAGCTATTCGGAGGAGAACAAGAGAGAAAACGCCGTGCTGGCACTGAAAATGTGGCGGGAATCATTGGACTTGCAGAAGCAGTTCAATTAACAAAGCAAAATAGAAGAGAAAAAGCAGTGCATTATGGTAAGCTCAAAGAAGCGATGCTGCAAGTATTCGAAGAGGAATCACTCAATTTCTCTATCAATGGACATCCGAAAGAGACATTGCCGCATATTTTAAATGTCCACTTCCCGGGCGTTTCTATTGAATCGTTACTTGTGAACTTAGATATGGAAGGGATTGCTGTTTCGAGCGGGTCAGCATGTACGGCTGGATCTGTCCTTCCTTCGCACGTATTAAGCGCCATGTATGGTGAAGAAGCAAAAGAGCTGACATCCTCAGTCAGAATAAGCTTCGGTCTTGGAAATGAAGAGGAACATGTGAAGCAGGCGGCGCATAAGATAGCGGCTGTCGTGAAACGCCTAGCCAAATAAATGCTTCCCTTTGTTCGTGTGTGAAAAATGAAACAGCTAGGCACCTGAAGAACGAAACGCGCACGTTGTTTCATTGAAATTGGAGTTGATGAAGATGACAAAAAGACCTGAAGACACAAGAGTTGTGGTCGGTATGTCCGGAGGCGTCGATTCATCAGTTGCTGCGCTCATGTTAAAGGAGCAAGGCTATGATGTGATCGGCATATTTATGAAAAACTGGGATGACACAGATGAAAATGGTGTATGTACAGCAACGGAGGACTATGAGGATGTCATTCGTGTTTGTAACCAGATTGGAATCCCATATTATGCAGTGAATTTCGAGAAACAGTATTGGGACAAAGTGTTTCAATATTTTCTTGATGAATATAAAGCAGGCAGAACGCCGAACCCAGATGTCATGTGTAACAAAGAAATTAAGTTCAAAGCATTTCTTGAGCATGCATTGTCGCTTGGAGCGGATTATTTGGCAACAGGGCACTATGCCCGTGTCGACAGAACAGGCGATGAAGTGAAAATGCTAAGAGGTCTTGATACAAACAAAGACCAAACTTATTTCTTGAATCAGCTGACTCAAGAACAACTTGATAAAGTGTTGTTCCCAATCGGCGATTTAGAGAAAAAAAGAGTGCGTGAATTAGCAAAAGAAGCAGAGCTCGCAACAGCAACGAAAAAAGATTCTACGGGCATCTGCTTTATTGGGGAAAGAAACTTTAAAATGTTCCTTAGCCAATATTTGCCTGCACAGCCCGGTGTGATGCAGACAATGGACGGAGAAGTAAAAGGTGAACATGATGGACTCATGTATTACACGATCGGTCAACGCCAAGGACTTGGCATTGGCGGAAGCGGTGATCCGTGGTTTGTTGTTGGGAAGGACTTAGAGAAAAATATCTTATTTGTTGAACAAGGCTTCCACAATCCGCTTTTATACTCTGAAAGTATTTCAGCTGTTAACATCAGCTGGACTCGTCCTCATATTGTCGGCGAAAACGGTGAACTCACATGCACAGCGAAATTCCGATACCGTCAAGAAGACCATCATGTAAAAGTCAAAATGACAGGTGAGCAGGAAGCAATGGTGATCTTTGATGAACCCGTTCGTGCTGTTACTCCAGGACAAGCTGTTGTTTTTTATGATGGCGAAGAATGTCTTGGCGGCGGAACCATTGACGATGTCTTTAAAGATGGCCAAAAGCTGTCGTATGTGTAACATGTGTTAAAAACCTCAACGTCGCTGTTGAGGTTTTTTAATGAAAGGATGAAGAGAGCGAATGAATCATAACGAAATCGGTATTGAAGCTTTAAATCAAGGGAACATCGAACAGGCAGCTGAAGCTTTTACGAAAGCCATTGAAGAAAGCCCAAAGGACCCGGTTCCATATATCAACTTTGCGAATTTACTTTCAAGTGTTCATGAATTTGAACGTGCTTTGAACTTCTTTCAAAAAGCCATTGAACTTGATCATACAGCAGCTGCAGCCTATTACGGAGCAGGAAATGTTTACACGATGAAAGAAGACTTTATGAAAGCGAAAGACTATTTTGAGCAAGCGCTACAAGCTGGAATGGAAAACAGTGATTTGTTTTATATGTTAGGGCAGACACTGATGAAATTAGAGCAGCCAAAGCTTGCGATGCCTTATCTTCAGCGTGCAGTTGAGCTAAACGAAGAAGACAACGAAGCAAGATTTCAATTTGGCATGTGCTTAGCGAATGAACATCTGCTGGAGGAAGCGGTCGCAGTCTTTACTGAAGTGATTACGCGAGATCCGCAGCATGCAGACGCCTTTTATAATGCAGGCGTTGCGTATGCGTATTTAGAGAAAAAGGACGAAGCGCTTGAAATGCTAGGAAAAGCCATTGACGTGCAGCCTGATCATATGCTTGCATTGCATGCGCAAAAGCTGATTCAAGAGGCAGAATAACCGGAAGGAGGGAAGACCTGTGCAGGAACATCCAGATCAAATGAAGCTTGAAGACGAACCGTTTTTAAAAGGGACGGTTCAAGCCGTTATTTTCCATAACGAAAGTAATTTATACTCGGTGTTAAAAGTAAAAGTCATTGAAACATCAGAGAATTTAGAGGAAAAAACAGCATCTGTCACAGGCTACTTCCCAGCACTTCATGAGGATGAAACCTACACCTTCTATGGCAAGGTCACAAGTCATCCGAAGTTTGGCGAGCAGTTTCAAGCCACTCATTTTCAAAAGGAAGTCCCTACAACAAAGCAAGGCATCATTCATTATCTCTCTAGTGACTTGTTTGAAGGGATTGGAAAAAAGACGGCGGAAGAAATCGTCGGCAAGCTTGGCAATCAGACGCTTCATCAAATTATGCGTGATCCGTCTGTGTTGTATGACGTCCCTCGCCTGTCAAAAAAGAAGGCCGATAAGCTGGCTGCCGCACTTCAAGAGCATCAAGGGCTTGAGCAAATCATGATCAGCCTGAATCAATATGGTTTTGGTCCTCAGCTTAGCATGAAGATTTACCAAGTATACGAGAGTGAAACGTTGCAGAAAATTGAAGAAAATCCTTATCAGCTCGTCAAAGACGTCGAGGGGATTGGCTTTATTAAAGCAGATGAACTCGGCGCTAGAACAGGGATATCTGGAAATGATCCAGACCGCATTCGTGCAGCCCTTTTGTATACCGTTGAGACAGCAAGCCTGCAGGACGGTCATACGTACATACAAACGAAAGATCTGATCGTCGAAACCCGTAAACTGCTGAATCAAACCGGCAATGACTACAAAGTGACTGAAATGGACGTTGCCAATCAGATCATTGCACTTGGTGAAGGGAAAGAAATGATTATTGAAGATGAGCGCTGTTATCATCCGTCGCTCTTTTATGCGGAGCAAAGTGTGGCAAAACGCATTCAAAAAATTGTCGCTCAAACGGAATATGCAGATCAATTTCCTGAATCAGAATTTCTGCTTGCACTCGGTGAACTGGAGGAACGGCTTGGTGTCCAGTATGCACCAACCCAAAAAGAAGCCATTCAAAAGGCACTCATGTCTCCAATGCTGCTTTTAACAGGCGGACCGGGTACAGGGAAAACGACAGTCATTAAAGGGATTGTCGAGCTTTACAGCGATCTTCACGGCGTATCTCTTGACCCGGGTGATTATAAAAAAGATGAAGCATTTCCGTTCGTGCTTGCCGCACCAACTGGACGTGCTGCGAAACGAATGACCGAATCCACTGGACTTCCTGCTGTGACCATTCACCGGCTGCTAGGCTGGAATGGATCAGAAGGCTTCTCACATGATGAAGACCAGCCGATTGAAGGAAAACTTGTCATCATTGATGAATCGAGTATGCTGGATATTTGGCTGGCGAACCATTTGTTTAAGGCGATCCCAGATCATATTCAAGTCATTATGGTTGGAGACGAACATCAACTTCCATCTGTCGGACCTGGTCAAGTGTTAAGAGACCTGCTTGCTTCACAAGCTATACCGGCAGTGACACTAACTGATATTTACCGGCAGGCAGACGGTTCAACAATTGTTGAACTTGCGCATGATATGAAAAATGGTGTATTGCCAAAGGATATTACTGCACGCTCGAAGGATCGATCCTTTATTCAATGCTCTAGTGACCAAATGAAAGAAGTCATCGAGAAAGTGGTCAGCAATGCTGCGCAAAAGGGTTATTCAGCAAAGGACATACAAGTGCTTGCCCCGATGTATAAAGGAAAAGCAGGCATTAATGAACTGAATAAAATGCTTCAGCAAATTTTGAATCCTAAAAAGCCAAAAGGAAGAGAGATTCCATTTGGTGATGTCGTCTACCGGACAGGTGATAAGGTACTTCAGCTTGTCAATCAGCCGGAGAATAACATTTTTAATGGAGATATTGGCGAAATTGTCTCGATCTTTTATGCGAAAGAAAACACGGAAAAAGAAGATATGGCGGTCATCTCCTTTGATGGAAACGAAATCACGTTTACGAAAAAAGATTTTCATCAATTTACACACGCTTATTGTTGCTCGATTCATAAATCTCAGGGCAGTGAATTCCCAATCGTGGTGCTGCCAGTCGTGAGAAGTTATTATCGAATGCTTCGAAGAAATTTGCTTTACACGGCCATAACACGAAGTAAAAAGTTTTTAATTTTGTGCGGTGAGGAATCAGCATTAGAGTGGGGCGTGAAAAATAATGAAGACTCCCTCAGACAAACATCTTTAACCATGCGTCTTACTGAAACGGAAGAAATCATGGACGCTGAGCTAGCAGCCCTCCAAAAAGAACTTCCTTTCAGCGTACACGATGCCAATATTGGCATGGAGGGAATCACCCCGTTTGATTTTATGCAAGAGTAAATGGCTTCCTTCATGGAAGCCATTTCTTCGTATGAGTCATAGAGGAAACGCACACGATAAGACTGTTCCGAAAAGGTGGTTGATCACATTTTGAGAACATGTCGAGAGCTTGAAGGACTGACGATCTATACAGACGAGCTGTCTCATTCACTTGGGGCGATCAAAGATATTTGCTTTTTAGCCGGCGGCAGCTGCGGGGGATATGTTTTAGATGGGAAAAAGAAAGACTGTGCTTTCATCCCATTCTCAGCTGGCGACAAACTGACAGACAAAGGTCTATATGTGAGCTGCCAGAAGGGCATCGAGATAGATACCTCCGCCCCATCCTTCTTCTTTTCGAAATTAAAAAAGAAAATGATCCGTACGCCAGATGGTGAAACATTAGGTGTTTTGGAAGATGTATACTTTTGTACAAATTCGGGCATAATCGTAGCATATGAACTCTCGGACGGCTTCTTTACAGAGCTATCAGGGATTCGAAAGCAGCTGCATGCTGCCGGAACCTTGATGGATGTTCAAAAGGAAGCACTTGTTCTAAACCGAACGTAAAGAGGTGCTGAGTATGCTCATTTGCCCAAATTGCAAATGTAAAGACATCGGAAAAATTGGGGTCAATCAATATTATTGCTGGGGCTGTTTTATTGAATTGACACTGTCAAAAGGCAAAATATCTACTCACCAAGTGGAGGAAGACGGTACACTAAGCAGTTTAGATGACCTGTTTAGTGACGATGAACGTTCAATTCAACTATAAGTGTTAAGGGGGAATTTCGAATGGGCAAAATGACTTCTTCACTATTAACGCTTGGTGCAGGTGCACTCGCATATCACTTTGCAAGTCGATATGATATGCCATCTAAGCGGGATATGAAAAAGATGAGAAAACGAGTTATGCGAATGCTTTAAACAGAAAGGGACATCCATCATGAGCGGATGTCCTTTTTTTATGCCTGCCTGTACTCTAATCTCCGTGCAAGTATAGACAAGCTGAAGTTCACAACAAAATACATCATGGCCGCCAAGAGGAAAATAGGAAGTAAGTAAGATTGGCTTTGACCATTTAAAATCTGCGCGTGATGCAATAGTTCTGGAAGGGCAATCACAACGGCAAGCGATGTATCTTTTAAAAGAGAAATAAATTGACTGACAATCGGCGGGACCATTCGGCGTAATGCCTGTGGCATGATAATCATTTTTAATGTTTGAATATAGGTTAAACCAGAGGATCTGGCCGCTTCGATTTGTCCTTTATCAATTGATTTTAATCCACTGCGAATGATTTCTGACAGCATGGCAGATTCAAACACGGTTAAAGCCGCAATGGCAGAGGCCGTAATGCTCAGCTTAATACCGATTTCAGGTAGGGCGAAATACGTAAAAAAGATGATCAGCAAAAGCGGCAGGTTCCGAACGGTTTCAACAATGACCGCAAGCACCTTTGATAAAATAGGGATTTGTGCGAACCTCAATGTGCCAACGACTAATCCGATGATAAAGCTTAAAATGATGGAGATAAAAGCCACTTTTAAGGTGACAGCAAATCCTTCAAGTAAAAAGGCGAGATGATCGGGCTGGTAGGCACCTATAAAATCCATTGTGTTTCCTCCTTTCTAGTGGCTTCGGGCTAATCTTTTTTCTAAATAACCAACGCCTAGACTAAGCGGAATGGTCAATAGAAGATAGAACATGGCAACAAAGATGTATACATCAAATGTCACAAACGTTCTCGAAGCGATAAGGTCTCCTTGGTACATCAGATCAAACCCTGCAATGACACCTAAAATAGACGAGTTTTTCACAAGATTGATAAATTGATTCCCAAGTGGTGGAATGACAATTTTGATTGCCTGCGGCAGAATAATATATCGCATCGTTCCGCCATATGACAGACCAGAAGCTCTAGCTGCTTCCATTTGTCCAAGCGGTACAGCTTGTATACCTGCACGAATGGCTTCAGCGATAAAAGCAGACGTATAAATGGAGAGGGCAATGGTTCCTGCTGTAAAGCCATCTGCCACAATGCCAAGTACCGGTAAACCAAAAAAGAACACAAAGGTGATCAATAATAACGGAATATTCCGAATAAATTCCACGTAAGCCGTCCCTAACCAGTTGAGCGGCCTTAGTGGCGCAATTCTCATAATGGCAATGAGTGTACCGATGAAAAAGCTTCCAATCAACGCAATGACACTTGCACCAATCGTATATTTAAACCCTTCTAAATAAAGATGGAAGTTCTCAGTTAAAATGGAAAACCGCAGCAATCAGTTCACTTCCTTCCTAATCAACAGAGGAGCCGGCAAGCGGCTCTCCTGAGGGTGTTGAGATTAATCGAGTCAATTGATTATTCTTTGATCCATTTTTTATGAATCTTGTCATACTCTCCATTATCTTTTAATGCCTTTAACGCTTTATTAATGGCTTCTGTCAATTTTTCATCGCCTTTTTTCACAGCGATGCCATAAGGCTCATCGGTAAATGTTCCGCCAACGACTTCATAATTTGAATCTTCGTCTGCCATGCCAAATAAAATTGCATTATCAGTTGTCAGAACTTGCCCTTGATTTGATTTTAAGGCTGTAAAGGCTTCTTGGTAATTTTCAAATTCTAAAACGGATGCTTCTGGTGCTTTTTCGCGAATGTTTTGAGAAGAAGTGGACCCTTTCACTGCAAGCACCTTCGTACCTTTTTTAAGATCATCAATCGATTGAATGTCGCTGCCTTTTTTCACAAGCAGTGATTGTCCTGCTTCAAAGTAAACATCTGAGAAATTGACCTCTTTTTTACGCTCTTCTGTGATCGTCATTGTGGCAACAATGGCATGAATATCTCCTTTTTGCAGTAAAGGAATCCTTGTTTTAGATGTCACTTCTTTGAATTCTGCTTTTCCTTCATCACCGAGCATTTCTTTAGTGATCGCTTTTGCGATATCAATATCAAACCCTTCAATATCCCCGTTACTAGGATTTTTTAGACCGAATAAACGAGTATCGTTTTTCACACCGAAAACGATTTTTTTGTCTTTCTTAATGGCTTCTAATGAGCTGCCTTGTTTTGCATCAGTTGAGCCTTTCTCGGCAGATCCACAAGCAGCGAGAGCGATCATACAGCAAGTCATCAACAGTAATAGGCCAAAGCGTTTCATTTTTTTCATCAAATTCATTCCCCCTAGTGATTTAAAATACGGCTTAAAAAGAGCTGAGCGCGTTTCTCGCGCGGTTTTTCATAAAAGGCAGCTGGTGTAGATTCTTCAAGAATTCTTCCTTCATCAATAAACACAATGCGATCTGCGACTTCACGGGCAAATCCCATCTCGTGCGTGACAACGACCATTGTCATCCCTTCCCTTGCCAGCTGTTTCATCACATCTAGCACCTCACCGATCATCTCTGGATCAAGAGCTGATGTTGGTTCATCGAAAAGCATGACCTCAGGTTTCATTGCAAGTCCCCTTGCGATTGCCACACGCTGCTGCTGTCCTCCTGAGAGTCTAGAAGGGTAGGTGTCTGCTTTCTCAGGAATGCCAACTTTATTTAAATAAAATTCAGCTGTTTCCTTTGCTTCTTCTTTGCTCACTTTTTTAACCTTCATCGGCGCAAGCATAATGTTTTCAAGCACCGTCTTATGCGGATAAAGATGGAAGTGCTGAAACACCATCCCGATATTTTGCCTGATGAGATTGATGTTGGTTTTCGGATGCTGAACAGACACTTGATTGACAAGGACTTTTCCTTCATCAATGCTTTCAAGACGATTGATACATCTAAGCATCGTGCTTTTTCCAGACCCTGAAGGACCGATGATCACAACAACCTCACCTTTTTGAATATGTAGGTTAATGTCCTTAAGTACATGGAACTGGCCGTAATGCTTGTTGACTTCTTCGAATGTGATCATGAAGAACCTCCTCTTCTAATGATTGAGCTAAAGTGGATTCTAGCATAAATGAGGCAAAAATAAGAAAATAATGGAATATTTTCTAACGAGATTTTACAGCAAACAGTGACTTTGGATGGAGCCGTATGTTTCATGTGTATTCATTTTTAACAAAGTTAGGACAAATTTTATTTACATGGATAATTGCAGAAGTTGGTTAAACAATAAGAAGAGAGGTGAAAAAGGTGAAGAAACGTCCGATCGAGTTTCTAATGTATGCTGCAGGTGTACTGCTTGTCCTTGCGTCTTTACTCATTTTGGTTCAGCTCGACGAGTTATGGATGCCTATTTTTTTATTGCTCAAAGCGGTTTTGATCCCGCTTCTTATCGCTATTTTTATTTCTTATCTTCTTTATCCAATTGTTGAAAGACTACATAAGCGAGGTTTGCCAAGGACGGTCAGTCTCTTATTGATATATGTGCTGTTTTTTGGCGGTATTGGTTTGGCTGTGTATAAAGGGGCACCGGTTTTAATCGCTCAGTTAAATGAATTGTCGGAGCAAATTCCCATGCTTGCCGAAACGTATAATGGTGCTTTATCACATGTTCATCGTCATACAAGCCACTGGCCTGATGGACTACATGAACGGCTGGATCGTTTTATTGTCCAATCTGAGACGTATGCCGCAAATGGGGCAGAGCGGATGATTCTTAGCTGTAAAGTACTGCTTGATTACGCCTTAGTTGCTGCACTTATTCCTTTTCTTGTCTTTTATATGGTGAAAGATATGAACACGATGAAGCGGGCAGCATGGTATTTAACCCCGCCAAGCTTCCGAAAAAGGGGACATGCCTTTGTGAAAGCAGTGGATGACTCACTTGGGGATTATATTAGAGGGCAATTGCTTGTCTGTTCTTTAATTGGGGGAGCTGCTGCCATTGTTCTTTGGCTGTTTCATATTCCATATCCGCTTGTACTAGGTATGTTAATCGGTGCAACGAATGTCATTCCGTATTTTGGCCCGATTATTGGAGCGATTCCAGCTGTCTTTATTGCTTTTACCATCTCAGTGAAGTCAGTGATCATTGTGCTAATTACAGTAGCCGTGCTTCAATTTTTAGAAAGCAATGTACTGAGTCCGATCATTGTCGGGAGAAGCCTGCATATGCATCCTGTCGTGATCATGCTGGTGTTACTTGCTGGAGGTGAGTTGTTTGGCTTGATTGGGATGATTTTAGCCGTGCCGTCCGCAGCCATTATGAGGGTCATCATTGTGCAATATATTCACATGAGACGAAGCGTTCATTGACAAGACGAGCCGAGTTGTCTATAATAATTTCGATTCATACATATTGAATTCAATGACGGACCCGAGTACGTTAAAAAGCTGTTGCAGAGAGAGGCTTTGTTTGCTGAGAAAAGCCTTATCAGACCTTTAACGGAAGCTAGTCCCGAGTGCAGATAAACACTGCCGCTCTCTTCCGGCGTTATCGGATGTGAAGGTGATAGACGCATATGTCTATAATCAGGGTGGTACCGCGAGAGCATCTCGTCCCTGTGTAAGTAGTTTTTTGCTTGCATAGGGCGGGATGTTTTTTCGTTTGTGTGAAGATTGAGAATAAAAAAGGGAGGATTTATGATGAAAACTTTAACTTCAGCTCAAGTACGTCAAATGTTTTTAGATTTTTTTAAAGAAAAAGGACATGCTGTCGAACCGAGTGCGTCCCTCGTACCGCATGACGATCCAACACTTCTATGGATTAACAGCGGGGTGGCAACATTAAAGAAATACTTCGATGGCCGCGTCGTGCCTGAGAATCCACGTATTTGCAACGCACAAAAATCAATTCGTACAAATGACATTGAAAATGTAGGGAAAACAGCACGCCATCATACGTTTTTTGAAATGCTGGGCAACTTCTCTATTGGAGACTATTTCAAAGAAGAGGCAATCGAATGGGCTTGGGAATTCCTCACAAGTGACGAGTGGATTGGCTTTGATCCGAATCTGTTATCTGTAACGGTACATCCAGAGGATGAAGAAGCGTATGTTCTTTGGAGAGATAAAATTGGTGTCCCTGAGGAACGAATTATTCGTCTAGAGGGCAACTTCTGGGATATTGGCGAGGGGCCAAGTGGTCCGAATACAGAAATTTTCTATGATCGCGGCGAAGCATATGGCAACGACATGAACGACCCTGAATTATATCCAGGCGGAGAAAATGAACGTTATCTAGAAGTATGGAATCTTGTTTTTTCTGAATTTAACCATAATCCAGATGGTACATACACACCGCTTCCGAAGAAAAACATTGATACAGGAATGGGTCTTGAGCGTATGGTCTCTGTTATTCAAAACGTACCGACGAACTTTGATACAGACCTGTTCATGCCGATTATTCGTGCAGTAGAAACGATTTCAGGAGAAAGCTATGGGGAGTCAAAAGAAAAAGACACAGCATTTAAAGTCATTGCTGACCACATTCGTACTGTTGCCTTTGCCGTCAGTGACGGAGCACTTCCTTCTAATGAAGGCCGAGGTTATGTGTTAAGACGTTTGCTGCGCCGTGCTGTGCGTTATGCAAAAACGATCCATATCCACCGTCCATTTATGTATGACCTAGTTCCAGTTGTTGCGGAGATCATGAAGGATTTCTATCCAGATGTTCAAGCAAAAGAAGAATTTATTGCAAAAGTGATCAAAAATGAAGAAGAGCGTTTCCATGAGACACTGAATGAAGGGTTAGCCATTTTATCAGAAGTGATCAAAAAAGAACGAGACAATGGCAGCTCACAAATTTCCGGTATAGATGTGTTTAAGCTTTATGACACATATGGATTCCCGGTCGAACTCACAGAAGAATATGCAGAAGATGAGAACATGACAGTCGATCGTGAAGGCTTCCAGCTAGAAATGGAGAAGCAGCGTGAACGTGCAAGAAATGCCAGACAAGATGTAGGTAGTATGCAGGTTCAAGGCGGGGCTTTAGGCGATATTAAAGCAGAAAGTACGTTTGTAGGCTATGAAAATTTAACTGCAGATGCTCGTATTATCGAATTGCTTCAAAACGGTGAAATTGTCACAGAAGCTCACGAAGGGGAAACGGTGCAAATTTTATTAGATGAAACACCTTTCTATGCGGAAAGCGGCGGACAAGTGGCGGATAAAGGAACGTTAAAAAGTGCCGAAGCGATCATTGATATCAAAGATGTGAAAAAGGCGCCAAACGGCCAGCATGTCCACGAAGGAGTCGTCGTAAGTGGTACGGTTCAAAAAGGCATTGAAGTCACTGCAGAAGTCGAATCAGCGCTTCGAAAAGGCATTGTGAAAAATCACACAGCGACACATCTTTTGCACCAAGCGCTAAAAGATGTATTGGGCAGCCACGTTAACCAAGCGGGTTCACTTGTGAATGAAAACAGACTTCGCTTTGACTTTTCTCACTTTGGACAAGTAACAAAAGAAGAATTGTCACAAATTGAAAAAATCGTCAACGAAAAGATTTGGGAAGGCATTTCGGTTGCCATTGACCTGAAACCAATTGCTGAAGCAAAAGAAATGGGCGCAATGGCGCTGTTTGGCGAGAAGTATGGCGATATTGTCCGTGTGGTGCAAGTGGGTGATTACAGCATCGAGTTATGCGGAGGCTGTCACGTTCAAAACACTGCGGAGATCGGATTGTTTAAAATTGCATCTGAATCGGGTATTGGTGCTGGAACACGCCGTATTGAGGCTGTAACAGGTAAAGGTGCTTATGAAGAATTAAATGATCAGCTTGCGATTTTAGAAAAGGCAGCTAATGAACTGAAATCAAATACAAAAGATGTACCAAAACGCATCGCTTCCTTGCAGGCTGATTTAAAAGAAGTTCAAAGAGAAAACGAATCACTTCTTGCGAAATTAAGTCAAGCAGAAGCTGGCTCTATTTTAGAAAAAGTGATCGAAGTTGGCGGAGTGAACGTGTTAACTGAAAAAGTAAACGCCAAAGACATGAACCATTTAAGAACGATGGTTGATGACTTAAAAGCGAAATTAGGTTCAGCTGTCATCGTACTTGGCGCTGTTCAAAATGGAAAAGTCAACATTTCAGCCGGTGTGACGAAAGACGTCATTGAAAAAGGTCTTCATGCAGGAAAACTTGTGAAGCAGGCAGCTGAAATCTGCGGCGGAGGCGGAGGCGGACGCCCAGATATGGCACAAGCAGGCGGGAAACAGCCAGAAAAGCTTGAAGAAGCACTGGCAACTGTCGAAGAATCTGTCAAATCCGTTTTATAATCAGTCAATGTAGTGTAGAATAATGGTATTAGATGAGCGGTTAGAAAAAAGCTTGCTAGTAGAATGTTGGAAGAGAGGTGCAAGAAGCAGTGAGTTCATTTGATAAGACAATGAAGTTTAACTTCTCTGATGATTCAGCTGAAACCAATGTGAATGAAGTGCTCATAACAGTTTATGACGCACTCCAAGAAAAAGGATACAACCCGATCAATCAAATTGTCGGATACTTGCTGTCAGGCGACCCTGCTTATATTCCAAGACATCAGGATGCACGCAACCTAATTCGTAAACTAGAACGAGACGAATTAATTGAGGAATTGGTTAAATCGTACTTAGAAACACATAAAGAGGCGTAAAACATGAGAATTTTAGGCTTAGATTTAGGCACGAAAACCCTTGGTGTGGCAATCAGTGATGAAATGGGATGGACAGCTCAAGGGATTGAAACCATTAAAATTGATGAAGCAGGCGGAGACTTTGGTCTCAGCCGCCTGTCTGAGATCGTCTCGCAATATGGAACGGATAAAATTGTACTTGGTTTTCCAAAAAATATGAACGGTACGGTCGGTCCAAGAGGCGAGGCCAGCCAATCATTTGCGAAAGTGTTAGAAAACACGTACAATGTTCCTGTTGTGCTTTGGGACGAGCGTCTGTCAACGATGGCAGCAGAAAAAATGCTCATCTCTGCAGATGTGAGCAGACAAAAGCGTAAAAAAGTCATTGATAAAATGGCGGCTGTTATGATCCTTCAAGGGTACTTAGACAGCTTAAATTAAAATGAGGTGAATCAAATGGAACACGGAGAAAAGCAAATTACAATCGTTGATGATAATGGAAATGAGCAGCTTTGCGAAGTACTATTTACTTTTGAAAGCGACCATTTTAACAAATCATATGTTCTTTACTACCCAATTTCTGAACAAGATAACGAAGAAATTGAAATTCATGCATCAAGCTTCACACCAAACGAAGACGGTGAAGATGGCGAATTAGAGCCAATTGAAACGGATGAAGAGTGGGACATGATTGAAGAAACGTTAAATACGTTCTTAGATCAAGAAGACGAAGAAGAATAGAACGAATATAAGGCCTGTGAACATGATCTCTGTGATCTTTCTTCACAGGTCTTTTTTTACATTCTATATGTAAACTATTATTGAAATTTAGTTGACATATATCACTCGACCTTTTACGCTATTTTTATCAAAAACATCGAGTGAGGGGTATGAAAATTGAAAATTCACGATATGATGCAAATGGCATTCATGACAGCAGTTATTGGGATGTTAGGATTGATTCCGCCTATTTTTCTTGCGTTTACACCTGTACCAATCACCTTACAAACCGCAGGTCTTTTGCTTGCTGGAGGGCTGTTAAAACCAAAGCAAGCCCTGATTAGTTTACTTCTGTTTCTTCTAATAGTGGCAGCAGGCGCACCTCTTTTATCTGGAGGAAGAGGCGGAATAGGGGTCTTTTTTGGGCCAAGCGGTGGTTTTTTACTTGCTTATCCAGTGGCTGCCTTTATGATCAGCCTGTGGCTGAACCGGCTGAAGAAAGTGACGGCCTTACGACTATTTTTGATCTATGCGGTATGCAGTATCGGGATATTATATATAGGCGGAATTCCCTTTCAAGCCATGATGATGCATATAAAGATCACGCAAGCAGCTCTGTTCAGCGTCATTTATTTACCGGGTGATCTGATCAAAGCAGGGATATGTGCCGTCTTCACGGTGAAAATCATTCAAGCGATGTCATATCGAAAAAGGGACTTACATAGAGGGAGGCGAGCAGTTTGATGAGAATAACGGAAAGCTATGCAGCTCATGCAAAAGTGAAGCCAGATCAGATGGCGATCATAGATGAAAAAGAGCAGATCACTTATGAAGAATGGCATGAGCGTGTGAAGTCATCTGCACAATGGTTAAAAGAAACGCCTCATCAGCAAAAAAGAGTCGCTTTTTTAGTATCAAATGGTGTTCCGTTTCTCCAACTATTTGCTGGTGCAGCTTCTGCAGGATGGACAGCGGTGCCTCTTGATCCGCGGTGGAGTGATAAGGAATGCGCGGAAAAGCTCTTATTAAGCGAGGCAGACCTTGTCATTGTGGAAGATCGATATATCAAAAAAATTGAAAAGTACAAGCTGGATATGCCAGTGCTCTCTTTATCTGAATGGAAAGAAAGAATCAGCCTCAGCATAAGAGTTCAATCGAACAAAAGTGATACGGAGGAAGATCCTGCTTTTTATATGGGATTTACTTCAGGATCAACGGGATCGCCCAAAGCCTTTATAAGACGCCAGCAGTCATGGATCCAGAGCTTTCAAATGACAACATCCGTCTTTGGGATCACACATAAAGATCATGTACTGATTTTGGGCACACTTTTATCCTCTCATTTTTTATACGGTGCGATCAGCACACTTTATTTCGGTGGCACTGTGACATTGTTAGAAAAATTTGTGCCAGAGAAAGCAAAGAAAACCTTAGAGAAAGGAGACATTACGGCTATTTATACGGTTCCGACCATGACAGAATCGTTACTGCAAATGGATGCTTTCGGAAAGAATCCGCTTCTTGTCCTGTCGTCTGGTGCAGATTGGGGAAACTCTTCAAAAAAACAGCTCGTCAACCGCAATCCCCACATCACATTTTTTGATTTTTATGGAACATCAGAATTGAGTTTTGTCTCCTATTTATCTTCAGATGACTTTTTGCAAAAGCCTACTTCTGTCGGAAAGCCTTTTCCTTCTATTCAGGTTGAAGTCAGGAGGGCAGATCAAACCGTTTGCAAGCCAAATGAAATAGGGAGAATTTATGTGAAAAGCCCAATGTCTTTTTCAGGCTATTTACAAGATGAAAAGCCGCCCGAAGAGTGGCTGACCGTATATGACATGGGGTGGCTCGACGAAGATGGTTACTTGTATATGAGCGGCCGCGAGAATGGCATGATTGTCTATGGGGGACTGAATATTTTTCCAGAGGAAATTGAGCGTGTGCTGAATGAACAGCCAGAGGTGAATCGGTCAATCGTGATTGGACTTCCTGATCCTTATTGGGGCGAAATCCCTGTTGCCATTATTGAGAATGTACAGCAAACAAAAATCATTCGGCAAGCTGTAAAAGAAACATTAGCGGCATACAAAGTACCAAAAAAATGGCTCGTCACGGACAAAATGATCGAAACATCAGGAGGGAAAATCGCTCGTGCCAGTATGAAAAAGTGGGCGGAGGAACAATTATCATGCAAGCCGTGATCGTACAAGCGAAGCGGACGCCCTTCGGTGAGAAAAATGGAATGTTGAAGGATTACCGGCCAGAGCATCTAGCCGCGCCCTTGATCCAGCATTTTTCAAACGTGACCAAGCCAGATGACATCATTTTAGGCAATGTCGTCGGGGGTGGTGGCAACATTGCCCGTCTGTCCTCGTTAGAAGCAGGGCTTTCATTACATATTCCGGGTATGACCATTGATAGGCAGTGTGCTTCCGGTCTTGAAGCCATTAGAACGGCGTGCATCATGATTCAGTCGGGGGAGGGATCAATGTATATCGCTGGTGGAACGGAAAGCATTTCTCGGTCACCAATGAAAGAAAGGGCCCGCTTTTCTCCAGAGTGGATAGGGGACCCTCATATGGGGGAAGCGGCAGAGCTGACGGCGTCGAGATTTTCAGTTGCGAGACAAGAGCAAGATGACTATGCACTTTTAAGCTGGGAACGAAGTATAACCGCATTCAAGCAAGGAACGTATTCAGAAGAAATTGTTCCGATTAGCGGGATGAGTACAGATGAAGCGGCAGCTAAAATAAGACCGATTGCAAGCTTGATAAAGCGAGCAAAACCTGTCTTTTTACCAGGCAAAGGTACTGTGACTGTGACCAATAGCTGTAAAGAAGCAGATGGTGCAGCTGCCGTCGTTGTGATGGAAAGAGCAGAAGCGGAGGCAAAAGGCTTCAGCCCTATGCTGCGGTATATCGGGAGTGCCGTGACCGCTATGGACCCGCATTATCCTGCTGCTTCACCAATTGATGCAATCAAGAAACTTTTACATAAAGAACAGGTGAAGATAGAAGATGTTGCACTTTTTGAAATCAATGAAGCGTTTGCGCTCAAAGTAGTGCTCATTGCCCGGACACTAGGTATTCCTTATGACCGTATCAATAAAAGAGGCGGTGCGCTTTGTCTTGGTCATCCATATAGCGCCTCGGGAGCTGCTATGATGGTGAGACTGTTTTACGAAGCCCGCGCCTTACCGAATGGAAGTTATGTCATGGCTGCAATTGGCAGTGGAGGCGGTGTCGGTTTAGCCACACTATGGCAAGTTCTGTCATGACATGCATGAGCAAGTAATTGCCGAACTCCGTCGAATCATGTACTATAAAAGCTAGATGTGAGGAGGGCCATGCATGTTTTCAGAACAAAAGAAACGACCATTTTTTAAACGAAAAATGGGGATCGTCCTGTTATCTGTACTTGCTGTGATCATCATTGCAGCATTATCAGGTTTTTTATATGTAAAATCAGCACTCGGGCCGGTCGATCAAAAAAGCAAACAAACCATTAATATTCATATTCCAAATGGGACATCTGTCAGTGGAATTGCGAGCATTTTAAAAGAAAATGAGCTGATTTCAAATGACACGATTTTCACTTACTATGCAAAGTACAAAAAAGCGTCAGGCTTTAAAGCGGGCTATTTTCATCTCAAACAAACAATGGATGCGGATCAGCTAATTCAAAAGCTGACATCTGGCGGGACAGATTACGCATTTCAGCTTGTGATACCTGAAGGGAAACAGTTGTCTGATATTGCAACTATTATCGCAAACCAGACGAATTTTTCAGCGAAGGAAGTTGAAGCGAAGCTGGATGATCCAGCCTTTATTAAAAAATTGATGAAAAAATACCCGAAAACGGTGACATCACAAGTGAACGGGAAACAGGTCAAGCATCCGTTAGAGGGATATTTATTCCCGGCGACGTATCCGTTTTATCGTGAGGATGAATCACTTGAAACCATCATTGACACGATGATTAAACAAACAGATCAATATGTGAAAACGTATGAAAAGGACATGAAAAAGAGAAAGATGTCCATCCATGATGTCCTAACGATGGCATCCCTGATAGAAATGGAAGCAACCGAAAAAACAGACCGGTCAAAAATCTCAAGTGTGTTTTATAACCGGTTGAAAAAGGACATGCCGCTTCAAACAGATCCAACCGTTCTTTATGCGCTTGGCGAGCATAAGTCCCGTGTTTATTACAAAGATTTAAAAGTGAAATCACCTTATAATACGTATACAAACAAAGGACTGCCGCCTGGACCTATTGCCAATGCTGGAGAATCTTCTTGGAAAGCAGCACTCCATCCAGAGAAAACAGATTTTGTTTACTTCCTAGCAAAGAAAAATGGGGAAGTCGTCTTTACGAAAACGTTAAATGAGCACAACAAAGCGAAAGCGAAATACATCACAGGCAGCAACTAGCGCTCATGTGAGAGGAAAAAGACTGTAGACAATGGTGAAATTGCCTGCAGTTTTTTTCGTTGTTATATCCATTTTATAGATTCGCAATTACCACATCTTTGTGGTAAAATATATCGGGTTGTTTTTACTTAGATGAACGAAAGATTGACGAGAAAGAGAGCTGCAGCAGGCAGGACTCTTCTTTTTCAGGTCATGAAGGAGCTAGACATATAATGACAATCGAAGATGATCAAATAAATGATTATATTGAAGATTTAATTGAGCCGAGTCCTGATGCCATCGCTCAATTAGAGGAGTATGCGAAAGAGCATCATGTGCCAATCATGGAAAAGGTGAGCATTGAACTGTTATTGCAGCTGCTTTCTTTGAAAAAACCAAAGAAGATTCTTGAGGTTGGGACAGCGATTGGCTATTCAGCGATTCGAATGGCAGAAGCTCTGCCAGATGCTGAAATCTATACGATTGAGCGAAATGCGAAACGTTATGAGGAAGCGACACGAAATATTGAAGAATTACATTTCAAAGATAGAATTCACGTGTTTTTTGGCGATGCGATCGAATCAGCTAAAACGGTTCAGACGATGGCGCCCTATGATGTGATCTTCATTGATGCGGCAAAAGGCCAGTATCAACGCTTTTTTGAGCTGTTTGAACCGATGCTGTCCGATGACGGAATGATTATTACAGACAACGTATTATTTAAAGGCTTAGTTGCGACAAATTATGAAGAAGAAATTGAAGATAAACGAAAAAAACAATTAATAGGCAAAATTGATCGATACAATCAATGGCTGATGTCAAATCCTGACTACCAAACGTGTATCATTCCGGTTGGAGATGGGATCGCTATTAGTACAAAAAGAGGTGACCAATCATGAAAAAACCAGAATTGCTTGTGACGCCAAGCAAGGTGTCGGATGTACTGCCGCTCATTGAAGCGGGTGCTGACGCATTTTTAATAGGTGAACAAACATATGGAATCCGTCTTGCAGGTGAGTTTTCAAGAGAAGATGTGAAACAAACGGTTCAACTCGCACATGCACATCACAAAAAAGTATATGTCGCCATGAATGCGATTTTTCATAATGACCGTGTGGCACTGCTTGGAGATTATTTAACCTTTCTCGATGGGTTAAACGTGGATGGTGTCGTTTTTGGAGATCCGGCCGTGATCATGGCCGCAAAAGAAACAGGTGTCAACTTGAATCTGCACTGGAGTACAGAAACAACTGGGACAAACTATTACACTTGTAACTACTGGGGCAGAAAAGGCGCAACACGTGCTGTTCTTGCCAAAGAACTCAATATGGATAGCGTGATTGATATCAAAGAAAACGCCGAAGTGGAGATTGAAATTCAAGTCCACGGCATGACCTGTATGTTCCAATCCAAACGGACACTTGTTGGCAACTATTTTGAATATCAAGGCAAACAAATGGACGTGGAAGGCAGAAATATGGAAGAAGGTCTATTCCTTCACGACCAGGAGCGTCAAAACAAATATCCTATTTTTGAGGATGAAAATGGCACACACATTATGAGTCCAAATGATGTATGTATGATTGATGAATTAGAAGAATTTGTTGACGCAGGCATTGACTCATTTAAAATTGACGGAATTTTAAAGTCACTTTCTTATATGACAGAGGTGACATCCCTCTATCGAAAAGCCATTGATTTACTAGTGACTGATAAGGAAGCCTATGAAGATCAGAAAGATGAATGGGTGGAGCGTATTGAAGAGATCCAGCCTGTCAATCGTTCAATCGATACAGGGTTCTTCTTTAAAGAAACGGTTTATTAAGATAAAAGGAGGCAGAGGAAATGGCACTTTTAAAAGATGGAATTTCTGAAATGATCGATGGAAAACGTGTCATTACAAAAAAACCAGAACTGCTAGCGCCAGCAGGTAACTTAGAAAAACTAAAAATTGCTGTGCATTATGGAGCAGACGCTGTTTTTATTGGCGGGAAAGAATTTGGACTTCGTTCAAATGCAGATAACTTTTCAATTGAAGAAATGGCAGAAGGTGTCGCATTTGCGAACAAATACGGTGCTCGTATTTATGTGACAACGAATATTTTCGCCCACAATGAAAACATGGACGGGCTGGAAGAATATCTTCAAGGGATTGAAGGAGCGGGTGTAGCGGGAATTATTGTCGCTGATCCACTCATTATTGAAACATGCAAACGAGTAGCTCCAAAACTTGAAGTTCACTTGAGCACACAGCAGTCTCTTTCGAATTGGAAAGCGGTGCAGTTTTGGAAGGAAGAGGGGCTTGAGCGTGTGGTCCTTGCACGTGAAACAAGCGCTCTAGAGATTAAAGAAATGAAAGAAAAAGTGGATATTGAAATCGAAACGTTCATTCACGGGGCGATGTGTATTGCTTATTCTGGCCGCTGCGTGCTCAGTAACCATATGACAGCGAGAGATTCAAACCGCGGAGGCTGCTGCCAATCTTGCCGCTGGGATTATGATCTTTATAAACTAGAAGGCTCTGAGGAAGCGCCTTTATTCGGTGAAGAAGACGCACCATTTGCGATGAGTCCAAAAGATTTAAAACTCATCGAATCCATACCGCAAATGATCGAAATGGGAATTGATAGCTTAAAGATCGAAGGACGAATGAAGTCCATTCATTATGTAGCAACAGTTGTCAGTGTCTATCGTAAAGTCATTGATGCTTACTGTGCGGATCCAGACAATTTCGTCATTCAACAAGAATGGCTCGGTGAATTAGACAAATGTGCCAACCGTGACACGGCTCCTGCCTTTTTTGAAGGTGTACCAGGAACGGATGAACAAATGTTTGGCATTCACGGAAAGAAAACGACCTTTGATTTCGTCGGTCTTGTACTTCATTATGATGAGCAAGAACAAATTGTCACATTACAGCAGCGTAATTTCTTTAAAGCTGGCGACGAAGTTGAATTTTTCGGTCCAGAAATTGAAAATTTCACATGCAAGATTGAGACGATTTGGGACGAAAAAGGGAACGAACTCGATGCAGCTCGTCATCCACTGCAAATTGTGAAATTTAAGCTTGATCAAAAAGTATACCCTAGCAACATGATGAGAAAGGGGAAATAACCGGCACATGGGGAAAAAACCAGTGGTGATTGGAATCGCTGGCGGCTCGGGTTCAGGTAAAACGAGCGTCACCAATTCCATTTACGAAAAATTTAAAGGACATTCAATCCTCATGCTTCAGCAAGATTTATATTATAAAAATCAAAGTCATATGCCATTTGAAGAGCGCCTGCTGACCAATTATGATCATCCGCTTGCATTTGACAATGACCTGATGATTGAGCATGTAGAAGCGCTGCTAAAGTACGAGTCCATTGAAAAACCGATTTATGATTTTAAACTAAACACACGTTCAGAAGAGACGGTACATGTTGAACCCAAAGATGTCATCATCGTTGAAGGAATCTTTGCCCTTGAAAACGAACGTCTAAGAAACCTAATGGATATTAAACTGTATGTGGATACAGATGCAGATCTTCGGATCATTCGCCGTATTTTACGTGATACGAAAGAAAGAGGTAGATCGATTGATTCCGTGATTGAACAATATGTATCTGTCGTCAGACCGATGCACAATCAATTCATTGAACCGTCAAAACGATACGCGGATATCATCATCCCAGAAGGCGGTCAAAATCATGTGGCTATTGACCTCATGGTGACAAAAATTCAAACGATTCTTCAAAACCGCGGAGAGTAAATGGTGGAGAAGAACAAAGACCTTTACGACGTAAAGGTCTTTTCAACATCATGCTCTTGTAGTCAATACTTTAGTAATGGCTAGTCCGAAATCATCGGTGAGCATTGTAAGAAGCAGTCCTCTGAATAAAAGATTTGATATGATAGGAAAACAATGCTGCGAAATGGAGACAGGAAAATCACGATGGGATGCTGAAAGTTTCAGTTATTCCTGCTTTGTAAAAGTATATTAAAAAAACGACAAACAAATCATCACAAATTTTCAAACAATTCTTGATCAAAATGCAATTTTGTAATAATATAGCATAGACATATCGTACACTGACCATATTATGTATTGGAAGATGGAGAATGGATAAGCTATTCTTCTACATATGATCGAAATGGCCGAACGAGGTACAGGAGCTTCCTGTGCCTTTCCACAGTTTGTGCGATGAAGATAATATATCATCATGAGACCGCTGCTGTTCCTGCCTAATAAAAAGGCATAATAGTTGCATCTAAAAGGGACGCCATGTAAGATGGACTTTTACGAATATGGGACAGAAGGAATGAGGGCCGGAATATGTCCTCATTCTTGTATATTTCAGTCGTCACTCACATGCAGAAAGCTTGTATGATGAGGATTAATAGAAGGAGTGAATGATTCATGGCACAAGAGAAAGTATTTCCAATGACAGAAGAAGGAAAGCGCAAATTAGAAGAAGAGCTTGAATATTTGAAAACGGTTAAACGTAAAGAGGTTGTAGAGCGTATTAAAATCGCTAGAAGTTTTGGAGACCTCTCTGAAAACTCGGAATATGATTCTGCTAAAGAAGAGCAAGCGTTTGTAGAAGGTCGTATTACAACGCTTGATAATATGATTCGTAATGCCAAAATTATTGAAGATGAAGGTAACTCAAATATTGTTTCACTCGGTAAAACGGTGACATTCGTTGAATTACCGGACGGTGAAGAAGAGTCTTATACGATTGTAGGAAGTGCAGAAGCTGATCCGTTTGAAGGCAAAATTTCAAACGATTCACCAATTGCAAAAAGCCTTTTAGGCAAACAAGTAGACGACAAAGTCACGGTTCAAACACCTGGCGGAGAAATGTTCGTCCAAATTGTAAAAATTTCATAATTACGTTTATACGATCAACACCTCGTCCACAATAGGGACGAGGTGTTTTTATGCTGAAAACAAGAAGAATCCAATGGACAGGTGTCATTATTTTTATCTTATTGCTCGGTCTCCTATTTAGACTAGCGGAAATTCAGTTGTTTTTCACAGAATCTTTTTCAAAGCTTGATATTAATTTGATCCAAGAAAGTGTCAGGCAGCGGACAGAAGAAGTAGTCATTTCAGATGGACGCGGCGAATTTTTAGATCGAAACGGCGAGGCACTTCTCACAAAAGAAGAGCCTGCGGTCATCATATTTCCTTTCCTGCAATATGACCTCCCTCACTTAAAACAAACCGCTTCTATACTTGAGATGGAAGAAGATGAATTGAAGAGCCAGCTGACAGAAACGAAGAAACCACTCATTTTAAAAGATGATATCACGAAAAAAAAGCTAAAAGACATCAATGATATGAAATATTCAGGTGTTTACGGCGTATATATGAAAGAGAAGGACAAAAAAAGACTTGCCCTCCACACATTAGGTTTCACAAGCGAGAATCCAGAACTCTTGAGAAAACGTTATCCGGACAAAAAAGAGCTTTCAATCCGCACTGAGATCGGTACATTCGGTTTGGAAAGTACATTTGACGAATTTCTATTACCAGAGCAAGACACAAAATTGTTATATCATGTGGACGGAAGGGGAAACCCTTTGTTTGGGATGGACGTCAAATATACAGCAGAAGCTCATTCGTTTTATCCGCTGCAAGTGCAGACAACCATGGACGAAGACATGCAGAGGGAAATGGAGAATGTTCTCAAAGCACAAGGTGTTGAAAAAGGCGGAGCGGTTCTGCTCGACATTCAAAATAGCAGTGTGCTGGCGATGGCGAGTGTTCCAAATGTGACCAGCAAAAACCGGCATGAGGCAAGAAATTACATGCTGACCGCAATGGCTCCCGGTTCTGTATTTAAAACGGTCGTACTTGCCGCAGCGATTGAAAAAAACTTGAACCAGCCACAAACGATGTATGATTGTCGAAAGAATTTATATGGAGAGCCAGAAGGAAAGCAGGAAGTACTGAATCTGTCTGAAAGCTTTGCGCAAAGCTGTAATTATACATTTGCGACACTCGCTGAGCAGCTCATCCAAACAGATGATCAAATCCTTGAAAAGACAGCTTCAAAGCTGGGGCTTGTGGATCGAGCCGGCTGGGAAGGGGATGTATACCATAAGCAACAATTCAAACAGTTTGATCGTGAAGAAACAGGCAGTGTGTGGGGAGATAAAAGAGACAAGCATGTCAAAAAAGCCATTGCGCAAACGGCGATTGGTCAAAAAAATGTCAAAACAACCCCCTTACAAATTGCCAATATGATGGCAACGATTGCAAGGGGCGGAGAACGAAAAGAAGTGAGGATTGCAGATAAAGTAATGTATCAAAACGGAACAACGATGCTATCTTTTCAAAACAAACGACCTGATGGTGACAGTATTGACCGCTATACAGCTCAAACCTTGCAAAAGTACTTAAGGCAGGTGGTGACGTCTGACAAAGGAACAGGAAGAAGATTTCAAGACCTGCCGTTCCATATAGCAGGGAAATCAGGCACGGCCCAAACCGGCAGCAAAGATAAACAGGGAAATCCACTTTATCACAAGTGGTTTGCCGGATACTTTCCGGCAGAAAAACCAACATACGCTCTCGTCGTTGTTCACCTTGATGAGACAAGTGGCCGGGCTAAGACAAATGAAGCGTTTTATGATATTGTAAAAAAGGTCAATGAAATTGAAAAGAAACAGACATAGAACATCCCTTCATGTCATGTTAGAATAGTAACGACTTAGGGAACAGAGGCAAAGGAGTGCAGAGATTTTGAGTAGAAATTCTCGATTTGAACATCGTGATAAGCGCAGAAAGGCGAATATGGTGCTTAACATATTAATTGGTATCGTTGTGGTGCTTATTTTGGTTGTCGCATCGAGTTTGTTAATTTTTAATAAACCGAAAGATACAAATGTAGCAGACGAACCATCCAAAACAGCACCTGCATCGAGTGAAAATAAACAAAACTCAGAAGAAGATGTGAAAGATCAAAAGAAAGATACATCCGATGATGCGGATGCGAAAAAAGACGATTCATCTGACAAAAAAGACGATACAAAGAAAACAGATGATGAAGAAGAGCCAAACAAAGATGCGTTAAAAGATGCCACAGAAACAGATGGCGGTAAAACAAGTGACGTAGACAAAACATATGAAAACGATAACTGGGAGCCTGTAGGAACAGAGCAATCGGGATCACATACAGCAACCTATGATGCTAACTCAAAAGACTGGAAAGAAATGATCAAAGCCATGTCCTATGCGACAGGGATCTCAGAAGATCAAATGACTGTTATTTGGTTAGGAAATAACGGAGGACCTCAAGATGCAAAAGGAACCATCCGTGATAAATCAACAGGTGAACGCTACCGTGTAGAAATTACGTGGGTGGACGAAAAAGGCTGGAAACCTGTGAAGGTTGAAAAATTAAAATAAAATAAAAAAGATGCATGCAAAAAGGCTAAAATGAACTTCATTTTAGCCTTTTTCTTCTTTTCAGCGTGATAGAAAACCTTTGCAGTCTAGGAAGGACTAGCACCGGCGCACAGACCTGACTGCCTATACGCTGATCTTTTTTTTATGAGACATTCGCTTTAAAATGAACAACTGCTGTATACAAAATCTTATCATCAATGACAGTCGTTTGATGACTCACAGAATGAACAGTCAGCAAGATCGCCTGATTATGTTCAATTTGTTTTTGGATCTTTTGTTCAAGTTCTTTTAAAGACGTTGCTTCAAAAAATTCAATTTTGTCCTTTAAAAAATCCAGTTGAAAATCCATTTCATTCATCCCTCCATGCTCTAGATTCATCATAATCTCTCCCATTCAAAAGGGCAAATATTTTTCTACCCCACTCAGTATTTTTTAGTAGGAAAGAATCAGAAGATGTGGTAGGATAGGAACTGTTCGACGGAATAAAACATACTATACGGATAGGAATAAATAGATAAAGTGGAGGGAAAGAAAAATGGGACGTGAGTTTCTTTCTTTATTTGATCATTGGGCTGAATCTTATGATGACACTGTAAGTGGTCATGACGAGCAGTATAAAGAAGTGTTTCGCCGGTATCCGGCCATTCTAAAAGAGATTACTCGCCGTGCAGGTCAACATGTCATTGAGTTTGGAAGCGGCACAGGAAACCTAACGGCGGCACTGCTTCAAGCAGATAAGAAAGTGTTTGGCGTTGAACCTTCAGAGGCCATGAAGAAAGCGGCTCTTCAAAAAGGAATACCAAATGTATTTCATGACGGAGATTTTTTATCGTTTCCAGCCCCACCTTTTGAGCCTGATACGATCGTCAGTTCATATGCTTTCCATCATTTAACGGACGAAGAAAAAAAACAAGCCATCCACACCTATGGCAACATCCTTCCCTCAGGTGGTAAAATAGTCTTTGCTGATACAATGTTTCAAAATCAAGCAGCACATCAAGCTGCAACGAACAAAGCGAAAGCCGCTGGGTTCGATCAGCTTGCAGAGGATTTAGAAACGGAATATTATCCATCCATAGGTGTGTTAAAGCAAATCTTTGAAGAAGAAGGTTTTAGCACATCTTTTCATCAAATGAATGATTTTGTGTGGATCGTAGAAGCGAAGAAAAGGGAATGAAAGGATGTTTTTGATTTGAAAATCGCAGTGATAGGTGCAATGGAAGAAGAAGTGACGATTTTAAGAGACCAACTAAAGAATGCCACACAAGAAAACATCGCTGGGTGTGAATTTACAACAGGTGTTTATGAAGATAAAGAAGTGATTTTATTAAAATCAGGGATTGGAAAAGTAAATGCAGCGGTCAGCACAACACTTCTCCTTGACCGCTTTCAGCCAGATTATGTGATCAATACAGGATCAGCTGGCGGTTTCCATCACTCATTAAATGTAGGTGATATTGTCATCTCTACAGATGTTAGACATCATGATGTGGACGTGACGATCTTTAATTACGAATATGGACAAGTGCCAGGATTACCAGCTGCTTTCATCGCAGATGATCAGCTTGTGAAGCTGGCAGAGGAATCTGCTTCAGAAATCGATCATATTCAAGTGGCAAAAGGAACGATTGCAACAGGAGATTCATTTATGGATGATCCTAGTCGTGTCGCGTTTGTGAGAGAGAAATTTCCAGAGCTGTATGCAGTGGAAATGGAGGCAGCAGCAGTTGCGCAAGTTTGCCATCTATTTGAAACGCCATTTGTGGTCGTTCGAGCGTTGTCAGATATTGCTGGGAAAGAATCCAATATCTCTTTTGATCAATTTCTAGAGCAAGCAGCGATTCACTCAACAGACCTTGTCCTGCGTATGATAAAGCAAACACAATAAAAGAAGGGGTTTCCCCCTTCTTTTCCATACAAAGGAAGGGATTTATATGGCTGTCATACATGATATTACGGAATTAATTGGCCACACACCGCTTTTAAAACTGTCAGGGATGGGTGTGCCGGCAGGTGTTGATGTTTATGCAAAACTTGAAATGATGAACCCAGGCGGAAGTATTAAGGATCGCTTAGGTGATATGCTGATTAAAGAAGCGTTGGCATCGGGCAAACTGCGCCCAGGCGGAACCATTATTGAAGCAACTGCAGGAAACACAGGCATCGGGCTTGCGCTAAGTGCAAGAAAACATCAATTGCATCCGATCTTCTGTGTACCAGAACATTTTAGTCAAGAGAAACAACAGCTCATGAAGGCGCTTGGTGCAGAGATTATTCATACACCAAGAAAAGATGGGATGAAGGGTGCGATTGATCGAGCCCTTGAACTAGAGGCAAGCCTTGACAATGCTTATTGCGTCTTACAATTTAAAAACCAAGTAAATCCATTGACTTACTATAAAACACTCGGGCCAGAAATATGGTCCGACCTCCAGGGGAACATAGACGTGTTTGTAGCAGGAGCGGGCTCTGGCGGAACGTTTCAAGGCTGTGCTGCCTATTTAAAAGAGCAAAAAGAAGCGCTAAAAACAGTGATCGTGGAACCAGAAGGATCTATTTTAAATGGTGGAAAGCCGGGACCGCATAGAACGGAAGGAATTGGCCTTGAATTTATTCCAGATTATATGGAATCGACTTTATTTGACGAGATTTATACCGTCAGTGACGATGATGCTTTCCGAATGGTGAAAGAAGCAGCTGAAAAGGAAGGTGTTCTGCTCGGAAGCTCGTCTGGAGCCGCTCTATTTGCCACTTTAGAGGAAGCGAAAAAGGCATCACCTGGGACGGTGATCGTGACTATTTTTCCTGATAGCAGTGAGCGTTATCTAAGTAAAGGTATTTATGAGGGAGGAAAATAAAATGAAGCCAAAAACAATGATGATTCATAGTGGAATCACTGGTGATGAAAAAACAGGAGCCGTGTCTGTTCCCATTTACCAAGTCAGCACCTATAAGCAGCCTAAAGCAGGCGAGCACACAGGATATGAATATTCCAGAACTGCGAATCCAACAAGAACAGCACTGGAAACAGTCATTCGTGATCTTGAAGGCGGGGCAAACGGCTATGCATTCGGTTCAGGGATGGCTGCAATTACAGCTGTGATGATGCTGTTTAACAGCGGAGATCATATCGTACTGACTGACGACGTGTACGGCGGAACCTATCGTGTGATGACAAAGGTGCTCAACCGGATTGGCATTAAAGCCACATTTGTAGACACAAGTGATCCTGAAGCAGTGAAAAAAGCAATTTTACCAGAAACAAAAGCCGTCTATATTGAATCACCAACCAATCCATTGCTGAAAATGACCGATCTACAAACCATAAGCCGGATCACAAAAGAATCTGGCATCTTGATGATTGTCGATAATACGTTTTTTACCCCATATTTTCAAAAGCCGATTTCATATGGGGCTGACATTGTCTTGCACAGTGCCACAAAATATTTAGGCGGCCATAGTGATGTGGTGGGCGGACTTGTCGTGACAGCTACTGAAGAGCTTGGTGAAGAATTGCACTTTGTTCAAAACTCTACAGGCGGTATTCTTGGACCGCAAGATGCGTGGCTTCTAATGCGAGGGATGAAAACGCTCGGGCTAAGAATGGAAGCACATCAACAAAACGCGCAGAAAATCGCTGAGTTTTTAGAACAGCATCCTGCGATTACACGTGTCTATTACCCAGGTTTAAGCGCTCACCCAGGTCATGAGCTTGCAAAAACTCAAGCAACAGGCTTTGGCGGTATGATTTCTTTTGATATTGGAAAAGAAGAAAATGTCGACGTGTTTTTAAGCCAATTGAAATTGTTTACAATCGCAGAAAGCCTAGGGGCGGTTGAAAGTTTAATCTCTGTTCCTGCTCGCATGACCCATGCATCCATTCCAAAAGAGCGCAGAGAAGAGCTTGGCATCACAGATGGTTTAATCCGTATTTCTGTCGGTATTGAGGATATTGATGACTTATTACATGATATTGAACAAGGGCTCGACGCAGTAACGAATGGATAGATTTACATGCCCCTCGCTTTCTCCCACTATGGTAAGCTATCAATAGACATTGATAACGGGAAGGTGAAACAAGTGAAGAAAAAGTGGGATGGTTTAGTGACAGATTACAAGCAATACGCTTTTATTTTGCTTGCTGTTAGCACCTTTTTATATATTGGTACGATTTTACCGAATCAGCACCTAGAAGCATCACCAAAAATGCTGATGCTGGCAGTTGATTGTGTTTTCCTATTGGCTGCTTTTCTTTGCGTGAAACGTGCGATCTTTTTTCAAAAAAAGCTACAAGAACTAGATGAAGATTAAGCAAAAAGTCTCCTCATATGATGAGGAGACTTTCAGCGTGTAGACAAACCCTCGCATTCTTTGTCAGTCCTGCGTGCCGGTGCTCACGAATGTCAAATTTGCTCCGCGCCGGTACTCGTCCTTCCTAGAATTCAAAGGTTTTCTATCACGCTGAAAAGAAGACAAAGGGCTAAAATCAAGTTCATTTTAGCCCTTTGTCAACAGTCTGAAGTTTCCTCATGTGATGAGGAAACTTTTTTTAATTGCACTGGATAATCGGACAAGAATCACTGTAGAAATTTAGTCAAACACACAAAAATCATCTAATTTACTAAAAACAGGTTTACAAAATGGTGCTTGCTGGATATACTTACAAAGTAATTAAAAACGTAAAGGAGGCTGAAGAATATGTTATTCGTATCTACTTGTGATCAATTCAACAACCAATTTCATCATGTCATCAGCCTGTGGAAGAGCTCGTGTCCTTCCTTTACCTTTTACGGTTCACGCTACAAAACTGTTTAAGTAAACGAGGATTTCACGTATCATCCATCGCAGGTTAGAAGACACTGTCTTTTGATCTGCATTTTTGTGTGCCCGCAGGTCAACTGATAAAGAAGATCTGCGGGCTATTTCGCGTGCTGCGAACTGAAGGGAGGTGAGCGTATATGACAATCCATTTATTTTTTATCACATTGACGATCCAACGTAAATACAAGGACATTGAAACCGTTCTTTATGAACAACAAGTCGAAACGTTTTATGAAGAAATGAAGCAGAAACAACTAAAGTACATGAACTAAAAAGGACAATAAAAACATGAAAAGGAGGAGATTGACATGTTTATGATGCTTGCAATGCTTGATTGTTATACAAGGGAGAAGGACCAGGTTTAGACACGCTCCACATTGATCACCTGCACATATGATAACCGTAAAAGGAGATTGTGAGGTGATCAATGAATGTCGATGTCACCATATATGAGGTTTCCGTCAGTGGGGCACGGGTATGCGTCTATTCCGCATTCTTTAAAGCACGGATACGGCAATCCATACAGAATGCAAAGAGAGCAAGAAGAAATGCTCAGACGCTATATGTACAATTATCCAACCTATTGGTATTAAAGAAAAGGAGCAGGAAACGTTATCGTTTCCTGCTCCTTTTACATTAGCAAATCCAGCTTGCACCTATGATGATTAACAAAATGAACAGTACAACAAGCAATGCGAATCCGCCTGCAAAACCGCCACCGTAGCCACCGCAGTAGCCTCCAGAATAACCGCCAAAGCCCATAATCTAGCACCACCTTTATCTAATCAAGATACATTCATAAAATATGCAGCTCATGCAGAAAACGAAATCAATCTGAGCACAATTAATGAAAATGCCTATTTGTTTAAATATTTTTCATTACGTGCGAAACATTTTCAGAAAAGGTGCCGTCTAATAAAAGACAAAGAAATTAGGACTAGGTCTTAACTTTTGTTAGGCGAGAGCCGATATGAAAAGTAAGAAAATTCGTAAATAGTTTTATTTACTGGTGCAAAGCAGGTGTTGACATTGATTCAAAGCTGGATTGGAAAACAAATGAGGGAACCAAAGGGCTTGTTCTCAAAATGGGTTGCCCGCTATATGGAAAAAAATCATCATAATATCAATCAATGGACGATTCAACTCTTAAATATACAAGAAAACGACCGGATTTTAGAAATTGGTACTGGAAGAGGTATGACATTATCTAAAGTAGCGGAAAAACTTGACCGAGGAAAAGTATATGGAATCGATGCTTCGCGTCATATGGTAAAATACGCGAAAAGAAAACATAAGAGACTTGTCGAGCAGGAAAAAGCCGTTATCACACTTGGAAAAGCTGAGCAATTACCTTTTGAAGACAGATCATTCAATAAATTGTTCACAGTGCAGACCATCTATTACTTGCCAGATATCGAACAAGTCATGAAAGAGGTATATCGTGTTCTTCAAGTGGATGGAGAAGTATTCTTATCTTTTCAAAAGCAGGAACTAATGAAGGAACAAAAACGCTCACAGTCTCTTTCAACGTACAGTGAAGCAGACATCAGCTGTCTTTTTTCAGCGTATCACTTTAGAGACGTCTCTGTTTACCATTATGATACATACATCTGTATCAAAGCCTTAAAATGATGAAAATATTTCCCAGGTAATGAACAAGCACTCAAAAAAAGGCTCTTCGCCAGAAGGGCCTTTTTTGCATGTGGGAATTGATCATTCATCAATAAAAAAGACTCTTCACAAGAAGAGTCTTTTGCATTCATTTCATATGTAGGGGCCAGCCAGGTGTGTAAGGAATGATAGTATATATAAGGAATTTGTTTGTCGATTAAGGATACCTGTCTGGCTTATTCCTTATATCGACAATGTTCTGCAAATGTTTAGCTTTTTTTCAATATTTTCTTTTTTATTTGACTGGAAAATACATTTTTCTATCCTAGATAGACATTTGTCACTTATTTTTTGAGTCAATGTGCGGTTAAAAGAAGGAAAAAGCCCGAGAAAGAGAGAATTTTGGAGAGACTTCATTTTTAAACAAAAAGGGAGGAATGAAAACATGTCGGGAAACAAAGGTGTCGTTTACAAAGGAGCAGGAAATGTAGCAGTTGAGGATATTGGATACCCTGATTTGGTTTTAAGGGATGGCCCTGGTGTACCTAAAGCCAATGTTGGACGTAAGTGTGAGCATGGCGTCATTTTAAAAGTAGTGACAACAAACATTTGCGGGAGCGACCAGCATATGGTAAGAGGGCGCACAACTGCGCCTGAAGGACTTGTCCTTGGTCATGAAATTACTGGTGAAGTCGTTGAAGTTGGACGAGATGTAGAGTTTATCCAAAAGGGTAATCTCGTATCAGTTCCGTTTAATATTGCCTGTGGTCGCTGCGTCATGTGTAAGGAACAAAAAACCCATGTGTGTTTAAATGTGAACCCCGATCGACCTGGCTCAGCTTATGGTTATGTAGATATGGGCGGATGGGTTGGCGGCCAATCAGAGTACGTCATGGTGCCATATGCTGATTTCCAGCTGCTTAAATTTCCGGACAAAGATCAGGCGATGGAGAAAATACTTGATTTGACAATGCTTTCCGATATTTTCCCGACAGGTTTTCATGGTGCGTATTCGGCTGGCGTAAAACCAGGCTCTACTGTCTATATTGCTGGTGCAGGGCCAGTAGGTCTTGCAGCAGCGCATTCCGCTCAGCTCCTTGGCGCTTCTGCTGTCATCGTCGGCGATCTCAATGAACAAAGGCTCGAGCAGGCGAGAAGCTTTGGCTGCGAAACGATTAATTTACGAAAACATGATCGAATCGGTGAACAAATGACAAACATCCTTGGAGAGCCAGAAGTCGACTGTGCGGTCGATTGTGTCGGCTTTGAAGCTTCAGGTCATGGAGATCAAGGAGAAGCACCAGCCACCGTTTTAAATACAATTATGGATATTACCAAAGTTGGCGGTAAGCTTGGAATTCCAGGACTTTACGTCACAGAAGATCCAGGTGCTGTGGATGAAGATGCAAAAGTTGGATCTCTGAAAGTGCGAATTGGACTTGGCTGGGCCAAAGCCCATACCTTTGTGACAGGCCAAACCCCTGTCATGCAATATCACCGCAGCTTGATGAAATCTATTTTAAGCGGAAGAGCACAAATCGCCAAAGCCGTTAATGCAACCGTCATTTCCCTTGATCAAGCCCCTAAAGGATATAGCGATTTTGATTCGGGTGTGGCGAAGAAATTTGTGATTGACCCGCATGGCATGATTTCTAAATAATGATCCATCGAAAAAAACTTACAGGATTTTTCCTGTAAGTTTTTTTGTTTATAAATATAAAAAGACCTATACTGTTCTTCTGCATTTCATAACGTGGTAAAATGAGTAAATTGGAAAAAATGATCTTTAGTTGAAAGACATACCATAAAATAGTTGGCAATGATTGGACAGGGTTATGATAGATAGGAAGAATAGAGGAGAGATTGCGATTGCTAAAAGTACAAAACATCATCAAAAATTATGAAGGTAGACAAGTATTAAAAGGGGTTAGCTTCCACTTAAAACAAGGTGAATCATTTGGACTGTTGGGCCCTAATGGTGCAGGGAAATCAACCTTAATCGGTATCATGACAGGACTTATACATGCAACGAGCGGGACTATTACGATTGGAGGCATTGATCTACATAAAGAAACAAAGCATGCACAGCAATTGATTGGCATTGTTCCGCAAGAGATCGCTTTATATTTAGATATGTCAGCAAAAGAAAATTTAACATTTTGGGGGAAAATGTATGGACTTAAAGGAGAAGAATTAAAAAGCAGAGTACAAGAAATCCTTGAATTAATTGGTCTGGGCAATAGAGCGAATGATAAGGTGAAAGTATTCTCAGGAGGGATGAAAAGAAGAGTGAATATCGGATGTGCGATTTTGCATCGGCCAAAACTATTAATAATGGATGAGCCTACAGTGGGTATAGACCCGCAATCCAGAAATCATATATTAGAAACAGTTAAAACGCTAAATAGTGAAGGAATGACGATTATTTATACGAGTCATTACATGGAGGAAGTCGAATATCTATGTGAAAAAATAGCTATTATGGATCAAGGTTCTTTCATTAAGGTAGGTGATTTAAGTGAATTGGCTGAGCTTGTTGGAGAAAAAAGAGAAATCATTTTTACGATTAAATGTGAACAAGGACAAAAGGATATGGAGCGAGTGTGCCAATATATAAATGAATACCACCCACTGAATGACTTTATGGTGCAGGAAAATCAAATCAAATTATTTGATGACAATCCTCAGCATTTACTAAGTCAACTTATTCAAGGTGTAACCGCATTAAATGTTCAATTAATTTCAGCAGAAGTTGTAGAACCAAATTTAGAAAATGTATTCTTGTATTTAACAGGTAAGAAATTACGAGACTAGATCGAATAGAGGTGAGTATATGAGTATTTGGGTTGTACTGAAAGATCTATTATTGTTTTTTAGGGATAAGAAAAGCTTTTTTACACTTTTTTTTATGCCTATCATATTAATTGCTATATTAGGTGCAGCATTTGGAGACAACATGAAGAAAGATAGCGAAATTAGGATCAATTCATTTCGAGTAGGAATAACAGATCAAGATAAGTCCGCTACAAGTAAAATGTTTCTTTCAACATTGTCTAAGAGTGAACTCAGTGACATATTTGAAGTGAAGGTCACCTCGAAAAATCAGCTAGAGAAAGATTTAAATAGTAGAGACATTACAATGGGTACAATCATCAAGCCGAATTTTGAAAAAAGCATATTAAATCACGATCATGTGCAATTGAATATTTTGAAAGGACCTAATTCAAGCTTACAGGAAATGGTCCTAGAAAATGTGGTTTTGCAATTCTTTCAAAATTATCATATGAATCGTATTCTGGTGCCGTTGAATCAAGGTAAAGAAGTGGAGATCGTGTCTGATCAACTGAAAAAAGAACTAGTGAACGAAAGGAACATTCATATCAACAGCCAGCCGATTACATCCTTCCAATACTACGCAGGCGGGATGGGTGTGCTTTTTTTATTAATGACTGTTGTTTTCTTGGTTGGCAGTATGATAGAGGAAAAAGAAGAAGAAGTCTATAAAAGACTACTAGTATCAAAGTTAAGCAATACTAGTTATATCATTGGAAAGTTATTGGGCATTTTTTTAATGAGTATGATTCAACTTGCGGTCATTATTTTATTTACTAGTTTTGTCTTTAAGGTGAATTGGGGAGAGCCTTTTACTGTTGTTATGATCGGATTTAGTTTTATATTAAATGCTGCGGGTTTAGGGGTGTTGATTGGTTCTTTTATCAATAGAGAAAAAACGTTTAACAGTGTGGGGATTTTAGGAACTCAAGTGTTAGCTGCTTTAGGTGGGAGTATGGTGCCCTTATACTTATTCCCACAATGGGTGATGAATATCAGCTATTTTTTACCTAATTCTCTTGCACTTCAAATGTTTTTGAAAAGTATGGCAGGTGCTGATTTTAGTGAAATTCAAAGTGGATTATTACTTAGCTGTGGGATGGGACTAGCTTTCTTCATCATTGCTTTATTAAGAATGTCTTTTGAAAGGAAGCATCGCTATGCATAAAATATTAGCCATTATCACGTTAAAGTTAAAAGAAACATTAAAGTCTCCATTGGCTCTCATTTTTTTATTTGTTATGCCAATCATATTTAGTTTTATCTTTGGCAGCGCGGCATCAGATACAAAAAAACCCACAGTTGCTTTTGTTCAAAATCCTCAACAAGACGAACTCAATCAGGAAATATTAAAAGTGCTCAAAAAGAACACGACATTTCTTTGGATAAAGGCGTCTGAAATTGAAGCGGAAGAATTAGTATCTGATGAAAAGGTAATTGCGTCGGTTAAAGTCTCTGATCAATTAGAGTCCCATTTAAAAGAAAATAAAGAGATTTTTGATGTGACAGTTTATAAGAAAACTGAGGAATATGCAGTCTTATCTCCCTATTTAAAAGAGGCAGCAGCGATCATTTATCAGATCAATTACGGTGTGAAAGATCAGAGAAGTGCTTCTCTCACCACTGCATTGAATAAGTTAAATGAATCTGGCACCATTTCGTTGGTTGAAAAAAAACAAGATGGTCAAGCAAACCAGCAACCAAATTTAATACCGCTTGGCTTTACCATTATGTTTATGATGTTTGCGATTTCAAGCTCTTTGTCATCTATACATTTGGAGTATAAAAATTATACATGGCAAAGATTGCTTTCGAGTCCAATCCATAAAATATATGTACTTCTGGGCTATTTAATGGCATATTTCCTTCTTGGATGGATACAATTGGGTGTTCTTTTGACCATCTTATCTATTTTCTTTAATGTCTACTTAGGCAACCTGTTTCTTATTTTATTGTTCGGATCATTTGTTATAGGCCTTGTCGTAAGTTTAGGGTTTATGATAGCTACTTTATCTCAAACGAAAAAACAAGCTGAAATCTTTAGTGCAATTGTCATTGTAGGATCGTGCATGCTGGGTGGTATTTATTGGCCTCTAGATATCGTTCCAGACATTATGAAGAAGATTTCTTTGACTATACCGCAAACATGGATGATGTCTGGTTTTGGTGAGATCATGAGCGGCAATGTTAATCTTTCTATCTTATTATTAGATGCGACGGTTTTAATTGCTTTTACGGTGATCTTTATGATCATTGGTTTGAAGAGTATCAGATCCTATTAATCCTTTGTTCTTCTAAAAAGCCCTCTATAGCTATGTAGAGGGCTTTTTGTATACACGTGATTTACTTTAAATGATTGGATAACTTGTTAATATTTAATGGTGAAAGAAATTGAAGGCTGCCCAAATAAATATTTCAGATTACCCATTGAGAAGGATATAATCCTCTGTTAAATCAACAAACGCCTTCAAAGCAGGAGACATCCATTTATTTTTATGCCAGAATAGTTGGATTTTCGTTGTGAGACAGGGTCCCATCCAATTGATTTTAATCATATGGCCTTCTGTTATTTCTCTTTTTATAGAAATTTCGGGAAGTACAGCAATTCCTAAACCAGCCATTACACATTTTTTTATGGCTTCTACATCTGCTAGTTCTAGTTTACTTCTCGGTTTTGCTCCTGCCTGTGTCAAAGAGTGTTCGAAGGCGTAACGATAATCGCAGTCTTCAGTTAACAACAATCTTTGCTCGTCTAAATCGATAGGATATACTTTTTGTTTTTTGCTCAATGGATTTGTTGGACAGCATACAATGGCCATCGGTTCATCTTTTAATTCTCTTACAATTAAATGTGAGGATACGACAGGATTCATCGATAATAGGGCGACATCAATTTGTCCTTCCAGTAATAGATTTAAAACATCCTTTTCAGCTATTCCGGGACGGAAAATCAGTTCTACTTTAGGATACGTTGTTTGAAAGTCCGTTAAAATATGAGGAAGTCGATAGGTACATTGTGTTTCAGATGCACATATTCTCAAAATGCCGCTTGGCTCACTCATCCCGCCAACAGCCTCTAATGCTTCTCCTGTTAAACCTAAAATCTTATCCGTATAATCTTGAAACTTCATACCAGCTTCTGTTAAAATTACCCTTTTTCCAAGCCTTTCAAAAAGAGGGGTTCCTAACTCTTCTTCTAATGCAGCGATATTTGCCGTGATACTAGATTGAGCATAGCCAAGTATTTGTGCTGTTTTTGTAAAGTTTAATACTTTTGATGCTGTTTGGAACATCATCAGTTGCTTTATTTCCAACGTCAATTCCTCCTAAATCGGGTGAGCCGATTGATGCAATCAGAAAACTTCTATAGATAGATCATAACATTTTTACTATGATAAAAGTAGGCGCTTTCATTATTTAGAATGTTCAGATCTTATAGGGGGATGGCTTTGTTTGAAACGATTGTCAATTCAATAAATGACTTTTTATGGACATATATTTTAGTCGTTATGTTAATAGGGATTGGAATCTACTTTACGGTGAGAATGAAGTTTATGCAAATTGTCTTACTAAAAGAGATCTTCCGTTCTATTTTTGAAAAAGCCCCAAAAATAAAAGGGAGTCAAGACATTTCTTCAATGCAAGCTTTCTTTATCGGAGCAGCGACGAGGATTGGAACTGGAAATATGGCAGGTGTTGCTATTGCTATCACAGTTGGTGGTCCTGGAGCTATTTTCTGGATGTGGTTTGCAGCAGTTTTAGGGGGAGCTTCTGCATTTGTCGAAAGCACACTCGCTCAAATATATAAAGTGAGAACAAGTGATGGTTTTAAAGGGGGGCCAGGCTATTATATACAAAAGCAATTTGGACTGAAATGGCCAAGTAGGATCTTTGCCTTTTCTGTTATTCTTAGTTTTGGCTTAATTTTTAATGCAGTACAAACGAACACCATCACAAATGCCTTTCGATATTCATTTGGTATCAGTCCGATTGGTATGGGGGTATTCGTAACCATTCTTACGGCTTTCATCATTTTTGGTGGTGTAAAGAGAATTGCCCGCTTTACCCAAATCATTGTGCCAATCATGTCCTCGTTTTATATTATTTTAGCACTTTATGTGATTGTGACAAATATCGCTGATGTACCCGCAGCATTGGCAAGTATTATGAAAAGCGCGTTTGGATTAGAGCAAATGGTTGGAGGCGGAATCGGCGCTGCAATAATGAACGGTGTCAAACGCGGTTTATTTTCCAATGAAGCAGGAATGGGAAGTGCGCCAAATGCAGCAGCAGCTGCCCATGTTTCACACCCAGTAAAACAAGGGTTTGTTCAATTATTAGGCGTATTTTTTGATACATTAGTTGTTTGTAGTTGTACAGCATTTATTATTATGCTATCAACAGTAGAAACAGCAGGTGATTTGTCAGGTATTGAAATTACTCAAGCTGCAATGGCGCAGCATTTTGGTTCTTGGGCTAGTATTTTCTTAGCATTTGCGATCTTTACTTTTGCATTTAGCTCCATTGTAGGTGGCTACTATTACGGTGAAGCCAATATCGGTTTTATTCATCACAGTGTAACCGCACTATTCGTGTATCGAATCACTGTTTTAATGATGATCATGTTTGGTGCTCTCGCCAACTTACAAATCGTTTGGACGTTAGCGGACTTGTCGATGGCGATTATGGCTATTGTTAACTTGGTTGCCATTGCGATTTTAGGCAAATTTGCTTTTGCGGCTCTAAATGATTACATGGGACAAAGAAAGGTAGGAAAGAACCCTGTTTTTTACGCTTCTACCATTCCAGGTTTAAAAGGAATAGAATGGTGGGGAGCAGAAAAACAAGCGATTAAATCAACAAATGAAGGGGTAGAAAATCAATGATAAATTTTGAATATGATTGTCATACGAAAATGATCATGGGGACCGGTAAATCTAAAGATATTGCCTCTATTGTAGAGGACATTGTTTTGCCTAGTGCTACACTTATGATTGTGACTGACCCTGGTGTAAAAAGCGCAGGATTGGTGGCGCCTATTGAAGCGTATTTGCAAGAAGCTGGTTATTCCGTTGTCGTCTTTGATCAAGTATCTCCAAACCCAAGAGATCATGAATGTCTAACGGGTGCAGAGCTCTTTAGAAAAGTACAAGCATCAGCGGTTATTGCGATTGGTGGAGGCAGCCCAATGGATACGGCAAAAGCCATTGCTTTATTAGGTCCAAATGGCGGTAATCCTGAAGAGTATATAGCAGGGAAGAAGGCGTACACAAATGTATCACCCTTAATTTGTATTCCAACCACGGCTGGAACTGGCTCTGAGGTGACCCGCTCATCTGTGATTACGTTAGCTGCTTCACATAAAAAAATCACCTTAAAACATGCCTTGCTTCGACCAACTATTGCTATTTTGGATCCTGCTCTTACTTCTACTGTGCCAAAAAGTATAACAGCGGCAACAGGTGTTGATGCACTGGTCCATGCGATTGAAGGCTATACATGTAAAGAAACAAACCCTATTTCTAAGGCGATGGGGGCAAGCGCAATGAAAACCATTGTGACCTATTTACCGAAGGCGTATGAAGACGGGTCTGATTTAGAAGCAAGATACAAAATGCAGGAAGGCAGTTTACTCGCTGGCTTATGCTTCGGTTCCGCTGATGTAGCAGCCGTGCATTGTTTAGCCGAAGCGCTCGGCAGTCTTTATGATACGCCTCATGGTATCGCAAATGCTGTGTTTTTACCTTATGTCATACAATTTAATGCAGCTGAAAACAAATCATTGCACATAGAGCTTGCAAACATCATGGGCTTTGCAGATAAAACGGATGCAGATGATGTGGCGATTCAAAAATTAATGGATGGTATGTATACATTCACAAAGAATTTAGGTATTCCATCACTAAAAGAATTATCTTATGTAAAAGTAGAAGATTTTGAAAAAATGGCTGAACTAGCAGAACAAAACAACTCTACAAAAAGCAATGTTCGTGCCGTTACGAAAGCGGACTACTTAGATATACTAAAGGCTGCTTTTTAATATAGTCATACAGAAAAAGAGCCGAATAGAATGACTGAATGATAAACACAAACTTTCCCAGACTTTACACAAGAAGCAAACGACTATGTCGTCAATATGGAGAATTACAAATATACCACCCTCCTAATGTATGATTTAGGTGGTGGTTTTTCTATGTCCCATTTGACTAGGTATCATGTATACATGAGTGGTATGATAGACGACAACATCTCAAGAGAGAAAGGATAGGATAAACGATGAACTTTCACAATAAAACAGTTGTCATCACTGGCGCAGCCAATGGAATTGGTGAGTCGATTGCGTATGGCTATGCGAAAGAAGGGGCGCGTGTTGTGCTTGCGGATATTGACGAAGAGAAGGGCAAGCGCTTGGAAGATCAGCTGAAAAAGGAGTCCTTTGAGGCTTTTTTTAAAAAGACGGATGTGAAACAAGAGAAGGATATTCAAGACATCATGTCGGCTGCTGTGGCTCGTTATCAAACGATCGATATTCTCATCAATAATGCAGGGGTTATGTGTACAAAATCGCCTTATGAGCTAACGGTTGATGAGTTTGATCATGTGCTGCATACAAACCTACGAGGTGCTTTTTTATGTGCAAGGGAAGCGGCACGTTATATCAAAGAGAATCCAAACGGCGGTTCCATTGTGAATATTTCATCTACCCGTGCGACCATGTCAGAGCCTCATACAGAAGCGTATGCTGCATCAAAAGGCGGGATATCAGCACTTACTCATGCGCTGGCTGCTTCTTTTAGTCAGGATCACATAACAGTAAACAGCATTTCCCCTGGATGGATTGAAACGAAGGATGAGAAAAGCCTGCGAGAAATTGACCATCAGCAGCATCTTTCCAATCGAGTAGGAACGCCAAAGGATATTGTCAAAGCTTGTTTTTATTTAACAGATGAAGACAATCAATTTGTGACTGGAACCGATTTGGTTGTTGATGGCGGCATGACGAGAAAAATGATTTATGCGGATTAACATGAAAAAACATTGACGCCTTGACGGAGGCGCAGTACAATATAGAACAATTCAGCTGAAGATCGTGATGAAAAAAAGATAAAGCGCAAATAGAGAAGAGTATGTAATGGCTGCCTCACACAGAGAACTCCGTGAAGCTGAGAAGGAGCTGGGAAGCGTTACAGAACCAAGCCTCTTAGCTCTGCACCGGATTCATTGTGATGGTGATGCAGCGGCATTCTCCCGTTATAGAGAAGGGTTAGCGATAACCTGCTAAGGTTCATCTGGTAACAGGTGAATGAACTGAGGTGGCAACGCGGAGTCAATCCCGTCCTCAAGACAGAAATGTCTTGGGGGCGGGATTTTTTTATGACAAAAAGGAGGGCACCACGATGAAAAAACATTGGCGGGATATGAGCATGTTACTTGGAGCGATTGGTATTGCGAACATAGGAGAATGGATTTATATGATTGCTCTCCATCTGCTGATTTTTCAGGAAACGGGCTCCGTTCTTGCTGTAACAGCCGTCTATATGTTAAGACCTGTCTCGGCTCTTTTAACAAATAGCTGGTCTGGTAGCTTAATAGATAGACTGAATCAGCGGAATGTCATGATCAGTCTAGATCTATGCCGGGCCATTCTGATTGCTTGTTTACCCTTTGCCTTATTTTCAGGCCACTTATTGATCGTATATGTGATGCTATTTCTCATTCATATGGCACAAGCCATGTTTCATCCAGCTTCGATGGTGTATATGACAGCACTAATCCCGGCGGATAAACGAAAACGGTTTAATGCCATTCGATCTTTGCTTCAGTCTGGTGGATTTTTACTCGGACCCGCCGTAGCAGGGTTGCTTTTTCTCATTGGTACACCAGTCCTTTCAATTTATGTAAATGCAATCTGCCTTTTGATATCTGCTGTTTTGACGATGTGTTTACCGATTTTGTCAAAAGCAGCCGGGGCACAAAAGGGCTTTTCTCTCTCGGTATTAAAGGAAGATGCAAAACTTGTGTTTCGTTTCAGTCTCACATCCAGGCAAGTGATGGCCGTGTATTTATTATTTAGTGCCGCCATCACAGTGCTGCCGACTGCCATTGACTCACTTGAAGCAGCTTTTGCAAAGGAAGTGCTGATGTTGACCAATACCGAATATGGGTTTCTTGTCAGTGCAGCTGGGGCAGGGATTATCGCAGGGGCATGTCTCAATACGGTCATTGTCGAAAGGCTGCCTATTTCAGTGATGCTTGGTGCGGGGAGTTTGTTTGTGGCTTTTGGATACTTGATCTATGCTTTTTCAAGCACATTGACTGTCGCAGCAGCTGGCTTTTTTGTTCTCGCTTTCTTTTTAGCATTTGCAAACACCGGTTTTATGACTTTTTATCAAACGAATATCCCGGTAGAGGTTATGGGGAGAGTGGCAAGTTTTTATGCGTTATGTGAAGCTGTTCTGACGATGATGATGACAGGAATATGCGGCGCATTGGCGCATGTTTTATCGATACGTACTTCTGTCATGATTGGCTGCCTATGTATGCTTCTTATTTGTCTGTTGCTATGTTTTGTCATTTTTCGTCCATTGACTGTCAAAAAAATAGTGCATCTTACTTAGAAAATTAAAAAAATTATGTTATCATTATTTAAGTAAGTTAATTAAATTGATGAGAAAAGGAGTCTTACAAATGAAAGCACTACGCTGGCACGATCAAAAGGACATTCGACTAGAGGAAATTGACGAACCAACAGTTGCTCCAGGAAAAGTGAAACTGAAAGTAAAATGGTGCGGCATTTGTGGTAGTGATTTACATGAATATTTAGGCGGACCGATTTTCATTCCTGTGAATGAACCTCATCCACTTACAAAAGAAAAAGCACCCATTACACTGGGACACGAGTTCTCTGGTGAAATTGTAGAAGTTGGAGAAGGCGTGAGTAATTACAAAGTAGGCGATCGAGTGGTTGTTGAACCTATTTTTGCAACTCACGGGCACCAAGGTGCTTACAACTTAGATGAAAACATGGGCTTCTTAGGACTTGCTGGTGGCGGTGGAGGATTCTCTGAATATGTATCTGTCGATGAAGAATTACTTCATTTGTTACCAGACGAAATTTCATATGAGCAAGGTGCACTTGTTGAACCTTCTGCAGTTGCTTTATATGCGGTTCGTTCTAGTAAAGTGCAAGCTGGGGATACAGCAGCTGTGTTTGGCTGTGGGCCAATCGGTTTACTTGTCATTGAAGCATTAAAAGCAGCTGGTGCTACTGACATTTATGCAGTGGAATTATCAAAAGAGCGCCAAGAAAAAGCAAAAGAACTTGGAGCGATCATTGTAGATCCTTCTCAGTATGAAGATGTTGTTCAAGAAATCGCACGCCGCACAAATGGTGGAGTCGATGTTTCTTTTGAAGTGACAGGTGTACCTGTTGTATTGAAGCAAGCAATCCAATCAACTAGAATTTCAGGTGAAACAGTCATTGTAAGCATTTGGGAAAAAGGCGCAGAAATTATGCCGAATGACATTGTCATTAAAGAACGTACAGTCAAAGGAATCATCGGCTATAGAGACGTATTTCCATCTGTATTAAACTTAATGAGAAAAGGCTATTTCTCTGCAGATACACTCGTCACGAAGAAAATCAAGCTGGACGATGTGATCGAAGATGGCTTCCATGCATTAATCAATGAAAAAGATCAAGTGAAAATTTTAGTCAGTGCTGAATAAGTAGGACGATAAAGAGAATGGCAGATGCCGTTCTCTTTTTTTAACGTCCAAGAGATTTTCCGTACACGCTGACTCGTTTCTCTAACAAAGCAAAAGCGAGTTCAAAGAAAATACTAAGCATCCAATAGATCAAAGCAGAGACGAGATACGTTTCTAAAAACTTGTAGCCGTCATTTGCAATGATGCGAGAGATTCCCATGATTTCCAGTACACCAATTGTAAACGAAAGGGATGTGGCTTTTAATAGCTGAATGAGCTGATTGCCTAGGTTTGGCAGGGCAACCACAAACGCTTGCGGTAAAATAATGCGCATCATCGCCTGTCTGGTGGTCATGCCAACGATTTTCGCCGCTTCAAGCTGCCCTCTGTCTACCGCAAGGAGTGCGCTGCGGACCACTTCTGTTAAATGTGCGGCTGAATGCAGGCTGAAGGTGATAAGGGCAACGGTAAGCGGGGAGACCATATCCGGGTGAAAGGTCAACCCAAAAGTGCTATTCATTTTGGTCAGAACAAATGGAATGCCATAAAAGAAAGCAAACAACTGAACAATGAGAGGTGTTCCTCTAAAAAATGAGACATAGAGCGTGACCAACTGGCGGAGCACAGGGATACGAAAGAGGCGAATGAAAGCAAAAACAGATCCAATCAAAAGGCTCACAGCCATAGAAACAAGTGCAATCAATAAGGTAAAGGGAACGCCTTTTAGAATATGTGGTATTTGGTCAATCGCAAATGATATATCAATGGTTTGCATCAAATCGCCTCCTTAGCGTGACAGGCTGGTGCGGCCTTTCACAAATTTTCTTTCCAGTAGCATCGTGATCAGTTCAATACTGATGCAAATCAGCCAATACACAATTGCAATGATGACGTACACTTCAAACATCCCTATCCCGTAGTTATTGCCTAGGATGATTTTGACCTGTCCCATCATATCAATGAGTCCGATTGTAAATGCAATGGCGGTATCTTTCACGAGATCAATGGTGTAATTTCCGAGGTTCGGAAGTGCAATGAGAAAGGCTTGCGGAATAATGATCCTCATTAATGCCTGCGTATCTGTCATCCCAACAATGTAAGCTGCTTCAAGCTGATCTTTCCCAACAGAGGAATATGCACTGCGAAAGACTTCAGATAAATAAGCGCCCGTATGTAACGAGAATGTGATCATCACAAATAACACACGATCCCAATGATTGATTTGAATTCCGGCCATGAGTAAAAGCTGAGGCAGGCCAAAATAAATCAGAAATAACTGAACAATGAGCGGCGTACTTCGTGTAAATGACAAATAAATGACCGCCAATTGTTTCAGCACTGGAATTTGTTTGATTCGAATGCAAGCAAACAGCAATCCGATGATGATGGCAAAAAACAATGACACCACAATCATCAGAAATGTGAGTGGCAGGCGATCAACCACCTGTAAAAAGATTCTTAACCAATCTCCAGCTGTAAACGTCATGGCGTTTCCTTCCTTTCTTCATATTGATAGCCTTGCTCTGATATATAGTCAATATCTTGAAAGAAATCAACGCCAAACCATTTCTTCGCAAGGTCAGGTAATGTTCCGTCTTCTATCATCTCTTGTGTTACTCGGTCCAATTGTGATGCTAGTTTCTTTTGACTAGGCTGTAAGACAAGATAAATAGGTTCCTTTGAGACAATGCCGCCCACTTTGACTTTCAGGTGAAGATGTTTTTGAATCGTATCAAAGGTCGAAATATTCATAAAAGCCGCATCGGACCGTCCACTTTCGACTCGTTTTAAATTGAGTTCGTTTGAAGGGCTTTCAATGGTCGTGAGCGGAATTTTCCGATCATTTTCTTCATTATATTGATTTAATATGGAACGAAGGCCGCCGCTAGGACTGACGGGAGCGAGCTTTTTTGATGTCATATCGTCTAGAGATTGAATATCTTGCTCTGATTCATTCACAATTAAACCTGTCATCGAATAGCCGTATGGAACCTTAGGATAAAGAAAGCGTTTTTCACGTTCAGGATTACTAAAAAACCAATTAGCCGCCATTTCAAATTTCCCAGCGCCGATCCCAATTAAATTGGATTCTTCCTCGCCAAAGATATAATCAAAATGAATGTGTGGCAAACGTTTCTCGACTTCATTTAAATAATCGATGTTATAGCCGATCGGCTCGTTGCGGTCATTTGTGGCTAAAAAAGGCGGATTGACTTCTGCGCTTAGTGCGACTTTGACAATTTGTCTGCCATCATCTGTTGTCGTTTTCACACTGCTGCAGCCAATGAGAGAGAGGAGAAACAGAAGGATACTAGCGGCGGTGAATAAAGTCTTGCGCTTCATCTGTCTTCCTCCAATCCTTGCCACATCCCGCGATGAATTCTTGATAAAAATTGTTTCGTCCGTTCATGCTGAGGCTTCATCAGGACGTCTTCTGGTGAGCCTTTTTCAACGATTTCCCCATCTGCCATAAAGATCACTGTATCCGCTACATCTTTTGCAAACGAGATTTCATGCGTCACAATGACCATCGTCATTCCTTGGCTCGCAATATCTTTCATCATTTCAAGGATTTCTCCGACCATCTCTGGGTCTAGTGCGGACGTTGGTTCATCAAACAAAAGCACCGCGGGATTCATGGCAAGCGCACGGGCAATCCCAATCCGCTGCTGTTGACCGCCGGATAATTCACTTGGAAACGCATCTTTTTTATGAAGCAGCCCAATTCGCGTTAACAATTGCTCTCCGATTTTTTCCGCCTCTCTTTTAGACATGTTTTGAGACACAATCAATCCTTCTGTGATGTTTTCAAGTGCTCGTTTATTTTGAAACAAGTGATAATGCTGAAACACCATAGACGATTGCTGTCTGAGTTTTAGAAGATCTTTTTTTCGATATTGTTCAAATTGAATCGTGGCTTCTCCAACTGTCAGCGTTCCTTTGTCTGGGATATCAAGGCTGTTTAAACTGCGGAGAAGGGTTGTTTTTCCTGATCCGCTCGGTCCAATAATGGCGACCACTTCACCTTCTTGTACGGTGAAATCAATTCCTTTTAACACATGAGTTGACCCATAGGATTTATGTAGATTAGTAGCAGAAATCATAAAAGCATCACGTTCCTTTGACATATGTACTTAATATTGATAAAATTTAACACATTAAATCCTATAAGTAAAGTGTGTTTTAATAATACCTATTGGATAAATCGGATATGATAGATTGCGAGAAACAGAGGAGTTGGATACGTTTTGTCTAAAGCATTATTTGTCGATACAGATTTTCAAAAAAATTGGCTAGATCAACTAGAATCCCTTCGTGAAACGATCGAACAATCTGCAAAAGAACATGATGAGGGTGCCTATTTTCCTAAACAGAATATCGAATCATTAGTTAAACTGGGCTATACAACGTTGTCTCTGCCTGTTGAGTACGGGGGCGGGGGTCAATCTGTAAAGGATATGGTCCTTTTTCAAGAAACACTAGGAAGTATGGATGGAGCAACTGCCTTATCGATCGGCTGGCACCAAGGAGTTGTAGGTGAAATTTATGAAAAGAAACTATGGAATGAGAAGCAGCTGCAATTTTTTGCTGAAGAAATCAAAAATGGGGCTCTTGTGAACCGGGCTGTCAGTGAAGCGCAGACAGGTAGTCCAACAAGAGGAGGCAAACCTGGAACAACTGCAACGAGATCAGGAGATCAATGGGTGATCAATGGCCGGAAAACATTCACAACGATGTCACCAGCACTCACATATTTTCTCGTCGGTGTATGGATCGAAGAAAAAGAAGCGATGGGCTTCTTCTTAATTCACCGTGATACAAAAGGTGTTTCTATAGAAGAAACGTGGGATGTTGTTGGCATGAGAGGAACAGAGAGCCATGATTTAATTCTAGATCATGTGGAAGTTCCAGATGACATGTTGGTTGAAGTGCAAAAAGGACCTCGGGGCGGTACGTTAAACCCTTGGATCGCACATATTCCTTCCTGCTATTTAGGGATTGCACAAGCGGCAAGAGACTATGCTGTTCAGTATGCCATCACCCATTCACCGAACAGTATTAGCGGAACGATTAGCGAACTGCCAAATGTCCAAACACTGATTGGCGAAATTGATTTACTACTAAAGCAAGCACGCCATGTCATCTATTCAACGACAACATTGTATCAGCAGCCAGAGAAAAGAGAGCTGTTAATCAATGAATTCGGTGCTGTGAAGCATACAGTCGTCAATGATAGTCTACAAGTGGTCGATAAAGCCATGCGTTTAGTCGGTGCAAAAAGCTTAAGCCTTAGCTGCCCGCTTCAACGTTACTATCGAGACATTCGTGCTGGCCTTCATAACCCACCAATGGACGATATGACGATTTCGAAAATTGCAAAGCAAGCGATAGAAGAGAAAAAATTGAACGTACAATAAACAGAAAGCCGGATAAAACCGGCTTTTTTTATTGAAAAAGAGGACGAGCGGCTCTTATTTCTGATCAGTCATCATGCTACAATCGATTGCAATCATGAGCAAAGAGGGTGATTGTTTGCAAAAAAAGAAGATGAAATGGCTGATTGCTGGCGTGATGCTTGCAGCACTTTGTATGAGCAAGCCTGCATCAAGTGAAGGAACATCTCCAAAATGGTCCGTCGATGAATTCATGAAAGAGCGGGAAGGCACATTTGTGATTCAAGAAGTAAAAGAAAAATCACCATGGGTGTATAACAAAAAAAGAGCGAACAAGCGCTTTGCACCTCAATCAACGTTTAAAATAGCAAATGCCTTAATCGGACTTCAAACTGGCGCAGTTAAAGATGAATACGACATTAAATATTGGGACGGAGTAAAAAGAGAGATTGATAACTGGAATAAGGACCATACACTGGGCTCTGGCATGAGAGATTCAGTCGTCTGGTATTATCAAGCCATGGCACGTGACATCGGGGAAGAACGCATGGGCCATTGGATAAAAGCCATTCATTATGGGAATCAAGACATATCTGGCGGAATTGATCAGTTTTGGCTAAGCAGTACGTTGCGCATTTCTCCAGTAGAACAAGTCCATTTCCTTAAACAGCTATATGAAGAAAGTCTCCCATTTGACCTATCTGTTATGAGAACTGTCAAGCGAATGATGATACAAGAAGAATAGAAACACGCCACGCTATACGGAAAAACAGGCTCCGGATCAGGCATCGGCTGGTACGCAGGCTTCATCAAACATGAAAATAAAACCTACATTTTCGCTACAAATATCGAAGGCACCGGACTAGAAGCAAAAGAAATTACCTATCGTATTTTGAAAAAATATCATTTGGTAGAAGCATCCGTTTAGGATGCTTTTTTATATGTGAAAAAGGGGATATATAGATAAGTTGATGATATATGGGTTAGTTTGAAAGTATGGTATATTTATAGAAAAATATTGAAATTGACTAGAAACAAAAAATCTCTTCTTAAGCAATTATATAGGAAGTACAAGAGTTGGAATTATGAACAAAATAAAATTGAATGTTTTGACCAAAGAATTTAACAAAGATATCGGAAAAGATACAACAAATAAGGTGATTAAAATCTCATTAGGAGGCTTATAAGAAGTGCATTTGAAAAATATACAATTAATGTCAGATGACGATCGTGGGAACTTAGCCAGCCAATCCCTTTGTATGACTGAAATGTTTTTATACGAATTAGAAAAGAAATTTCAAACGAAAGATTGTGAGGCTATTGTTTTGATATGTGGGTCTTTTAAAGAATACAAATTAATTAGTACTTCAAAAGATGAACCAGACATCTTATTTTTAAAAAATACGTACGAGCTGGAAGTACCCTTCCGTTACAGTGAATTTGAAAATGCAACAAATAAGAAAAAGATATTAGCAGATACTTTGGAAAAAGCGATACTCTATCTTTGTGAACTGAAGAATTGGGACAGTCAGCTAGTCAAAGCAACATTTAAGAAAATGAAAGAGAAGGAATATAAAGCGGAGATTAAAGGGAGAACAAAACTAAGTCCCGATAAAAAAAGAAAAGCTTACCCACTTATCGAATTAGATTTAAAACAGTTTACTCTTTATCTTGTAGTTGAAGACAAAAAAAGAAATATCTTAGATAAAAAATTAATTGCTAAAACCGATACCTACTTAGAAGAAATTTCCTATCATATGAGAGAGCTTAAGTGGTTAACGGATCATGAAGTGGCACTTTTCAAACGTGCACATAAAACAGTTTATACAAGTATACGTTTATCGTGATAAAGCAAATTGAGAATAATATAAAGAACACAATATATAAAGAGGGTATTCTAAATGGGTATGGAAAGTCATTACAAAAATAAATCAAGATTTTATAAAAGAAGAGGATCTTCAAAATCTGAAATTCGTGGAATACCGAGATGGAAATTATTACGTAAGCAAGGGGAAAGAAGGTCACAATGCACCTGTTATGGACTTAGAGGTTGCTGACCCAAAAACGGCTAAAATGATATTTAACCCGATTGGTATGCTTGGCGAATACACTATTATAAGCATTCTTTCATTATATTTTAAAGGTATGTCAATGGAGGATATTATTAAATATGAAATATAGGCAGTTTACAGCGTAAAATGAATTTTGAGAAAGGAATGGTGTAATAAATGGCTGAACCAAAAATGCTAGACTGTTTAAATAAAATACGAAATGTCTTAAAGGGGACGATCACAAGAGAACAAGTGTCTGATTGGGCTGAAATTTACGTTTCTGCAGACGATCCAGAAATAGACGATAATGAAGTTTGGGATATGCTGATTCTTTTAAGTGGAATTGATTTGAAAGATTCACCTAATTCTTACTTACATTCTGTAGATGATTTGAATGACTGGTTAGAAGAATGAAGAATTAAAAAACTATTAGTTCGACAAGAGTGGAGGTAGTTGTTTGAAACGGCTTGAAGACTTATTTATTCGTTCAGAAAAAGAATTCAAATTCTATCAGAATTTAGTAGACCATGTGTTTGAAACAAGTAAAGAGCTGCCACAACAAGTCTTTCGTAAGACATTTGATTGTTTTTTGTTTCAAGAGTTTGATTGGGCATTGAGTGATGATATTTTACCAACCATAAAAGAGTTATCAACTGTTACACAAGATAGAGAATTTTTGACTGCAGTCCTTCAACCAGATCCAACCGCATATTATTTGAAGGAATTTGGTTATTATCATTGGCTGAAAGCGAGTGTGAACATTTCAGGTGAGGATTATGTAAATGCACTATGGATGCACCCAAAAGGTTCCATAGCGGATAATATAATCACGAATTCGAATATAGTTGTCTGGTTATCTCATTCTTTGCAGTGGGCGATTTGGGCAGATAGAGATATGGAAATTTGTATCATAGGGATGGTATCAACAAAAGATTCTGCAAAAAATATGTTATTAGAAGAAGGATGGAAGCCACTGGATCACCCTGTTTTAGCAAAATGGCTACAACTATTATTAAAGGATCAAAAAACATTCGATGACTATTTCACTCAAATGCTTTCTAGTTATGCATAATGTTCCAAGCGGTGGAATTGAGAATCAATGACTGATAATAGCCTTACCCGAAGATATGAAAGGAGCATAAAGTGAAACATTTGTTTATATCCGATCCAAAAGAATTTGAACATGTTCTATCGTTTGTTCATTCGCTCATTCACAGTACGAAGACATTCCCTGATCAAGTGTTGAAAACGAAAACCCCTCATTATTTATTCGAAGAATTCCATTGGTTGTTATCAGATGATGGCTGGGAAATGTTAAAAGGTTTAGCTTTGAATCATCATGATGACTATATACTCATGGCTGTATTAGATGAGCAGAAGAGCATGGATGATTATTATCATGATTTTGGTTATTATCCTTGGGTGAAAGTACCGTTAAACCTCACACCAAGTGATTACCTCGATCTCTTAACGGATTATCCGATAGAGAGTGTAAATGATAGCATAATGGGTATTGCTTCACGTGTGATATGGGTTTCCCCTTCTGCGAAATGGATCATTTATGGCGAAAGAGGTTATGAGATAGGAGTACTAGCGATTCATCAATTAGAACATATGAATAAACAATTGCTAAAAACGTGGAGAACTTTAGATGAGATTGTATTAGGCTGGATTTCAGTTGTATTTCCGAATCAAAAACTTCCTGATGATTTTAAAAAAGAACTGATTCGAAATTATACTAATTTTTGGGGGAGTGAATGAGATGTTTAGCAGTATTGAGAAATGGATCGATTATTTAGATGGTGTCTGTGATGTACTGGCATTCTCATTTGATTTTTTTCGTAAAGAACTAGTCATAAACATTAGTATAAGTGAAATAAATGATGCTCGGTATCATGAATTGCGATTTATGAATGTGGCGAGTCTTTATTATAATGGGGGTGAAGGTAATGATAGATTTGAAGAATTGATACAAGAAGAGATGAATTGGCAAATTTTTGAATGCAGTTACCATCCTAATGGGATAGGGAACTTTAAAAATGTACTTCTTGAAGAATTTGATTCAAATGCAAATTTTCTATTTAACATCAATGGGATGTTACTCGCAATAGAATCGAAAAACGTATGTTTCGATTCACAAGAATTTATTTGCAGTGTATAGGAAGATCTCATTAGCGTCTAAATAAGAATTAAAAACAATGAGAGATTGGAGAAAATCCATGAGATTCAGCCGTGATAAACAAGGTTTATTCGATGATGTAAAACAACGTTATCAATACTTATTAGATTCTGCTTATCCAGATGATATCATCTCTTTTGAAGAAGAAACTGGGATATCCTCAGATGATTTTTATATGTTTTTTTCACTTGTTGCAGGTAGCTTAAGTCTTGTGATCGATCATAAACGAATACCGAAAAAACAGTTAAACGTGCTGCGTCAGTCATTTGAAGAGCAATATCCTCAAATCAAAACATATCAACATATCCTTGATTGTTATCCTTTATTGCATTCCTATGTTCAATACCATGAAGAAACAAGAAAACGAATCATTGCACTTATTTAATAACCTTCTGGAGGACAAACGATGACATAGTTTTTAGATGAAAAAATCCAGAAACAAATCCCGATTTCAATATCAAGCATCTAAAGCAAATCAATGAATTTCACTACTTTAAAGAGTATAATGAACATTACGACTTGATCAACTGTATTGTAATGTACATCCCATATGATTCCCCGAACCTGCAAGCAGACATTCATCTGAAATTTACCAATGTCTCTTCTGGTCAAAATCAAAGATTTGGAGTTAACAAACGATTCCTATCTTTTTTTGAACGTTCAACTTTTGGATAGAGGCTGGGAATATTTGAAATACTTTGTCGAAGATTATGAAGAACAGTATTTCTCTTTTTACTGTCAAACAGTTCAAGTCATACAAGTCGTATCAAATGAATCGGGCTAGTCGCTCTACATATGTGCGAATCATGCTTCCCCATCCCAACACAGAAAGGTGCAATGACATTGAATCGAATCATGAAATGGCTCTTATTTGCGGCGGTCATCGCTGGATTATTGGTATGCGCATTCTTTGTGTTCCGTTTCAACCAGCCTAAGCCGACGACGAACATCCATTATGCAGACACACAAAATAAACAACAAACACTCGATATGTATATGCCAAAGGGAAAAGATGAAGACAAAAAGAAGAAGCATCCAGTCATGATCTATCTCCATGGCGGCGGCTGGACAGGCGGCGATAAGAATAGAGTCGCTTCAAAGGCTGATTATTTTACGGGTCAAGGGTATGTGTTTGTTTCAATGAATTACAGGCTTCACCCTGATGCCAACTTCGAGCAGATGGCAGATGATACGGCAAGCGCTATTAAATGGGTGAAGGATCATGCAGATGAATATCAAATCGATTCGTCAAAAATCAATGTCATGGGTCACTCAGCGGGTGGTCATTTGACAGCATTGGTTGCTACAGATTCGACTTACTTAAAACGTGTGGGGCTGTCGCCAAAAACGATCAATTCTATCGTGATTTTAGATGGGCCGTTAAACATCAATCAATTTATACAAGCCATTCCATCGTATAAAAAAGTCTTTGGCAAACACGAGAAGAACTGGACAAAGGCATCACCTGTCACTTATATGAATCAAACGAATGTACCGCCTGTTTATTTGGTCACAGGCTGGGAAAACCCTGAGGTGTACCGATTTGCAGAAAAACTGAACCATGATCAAGGCTCACGGTTTGTTTTTCGGGTTCATTCGCTGAGCCACAGTGATTTAAATAAATGGTTTGGATCTGACAGAGCGCCAAAAGAAGCGCAAGAGATGACAAAGGCTGTGATGGCTTTCGTCAAAAAACAAAATCAATAACAAAGACTGTATGCTAGGGCAATCCATTTTGCCGAAGTATATGATAAAGTGGTTTGAAATTAAAGGAGTGTATGTTGTTGTCATCACGTATGGAAAATAAAGTGTTCAATTGCGAAAAAGAGCTGACGCTGAATATTATCGGCGGGAAGTGGAAAATGTTGATCTTATGGCACCTTGGCAGAGAAGGGACAAAACGGTTTGGTGAGTTAAAGTCGTTAATGCCTGGAATTACGCAAAGAATGCTTGTCAATCAGCTAAGAGAATTAGAGGAAGATCACATTGTGCACCGGGAGGTTTATCCTGTCGTTCCGCCAAAGGTTGAGTATTCTCTCACAGAACTCGGAGAAAGCTTAATGCCAATTTTAGAGGCGATGTATGATTGGGGCAAACAATATCTCGACAGCAATTTCTTAAAAGATGATAAATAGAAATACCTACATGAGATACTGGTCGAAAGACAGTATCTTTTTTGTGCCCATATGCGAAAAAGTATAGTATGTAAAAAAAAAGTGCGTACTAGGATTGCGTTATTTCTGTTGTTATACTCGTTTCATGCAAGAAAGATTCAAGATGCATCATCCGCGGAGCTCTTGAATATGACATGATGAAACAGGAGTGAATGTAGATGAAATTACAATTAGCGTTAGATTTAGTGAATATACCAGAAGCGATCGAGCTGATCAAAGAAGTAGAAGCGTCTATTGATGTGGTGGAAATTGGGACACCTGTTGTGATCAACGAAGGGCTTCGTGCTGTGAAAGAAATCAAACAGGCGTTTCCGAATTTACGTGTGCTGGCGGATCTCAAAATTATGGATGCTGCCGGTTATGAAGTGCAGCAGGCATCCGAGGCTGGAGCGGATATTGTGACCATTCTTGCGGCGGCAGAAGATATGTCCATTCAAGGAGCGGTGAAGGAAGCAAAAGCAAGAGGGAAACAAATTTTAGTCGATATGATTGGGATCAAAGATATCGCCGGCCGCGCGAAAGAGCTTGATGAGCTTGGGGTAGATTATATTTGTGTGCACACAGGCTATGACCTGCAAGCGGTTGGTCAAAACTCATTTGCTGACCTCATGACCATTAAACAAGTGGTCAAACAGGCGAAAACAGCGATTGCAGGCGGTATTAAGCTTGATACATTACCTGAAGTCGTCAAATTAAACCCTGATTTGATTATTGTCGGCGGCGGTATTGCGGCTCAAGACAATAAAGCAGAAGTGGCTGCGCAAATGAAGCAGTTGATCGCACAATCATGAAAACAAGTGACTATGTGAGAGCGATTCTAAGCGAGCTTTCTGAGCACTCGCCCGCGATTCAAGACGAACAAGCAGAGCAGCTTGTCAAAAGCATTTTAGCGGCTCGAAAGGTCTTCGTCGCAGGGGCTGGCAGGTCTGGTTTGATGGGGAGATCGTTTGCGATGAGACTCACGCATATTGGTGTCGAAGCTTATGTGATCGGTGAAACGAATACGCCTGCTTTTACATCTGAGGATTTATTGATTGTAGGGAGCGGTTCTGGCCGAACAGAGACGCTGCTTGTGCTCGCGAAAAAGGCAAGGGCGATTGGCGGAAGCGTGGCGTCGTTCACGCTTTCAGCTGAGTCACCTATAGCTGATCTATCGGATGAAGTCATCTTACTGTCAGGTGCGCCAAAGGATCAACATGAAGGAAACCATCATACGATTCAGCCGATGGGCTCATTATTTGAGCAAACTTTGCTTCTTATGTACGATGCGATCATCTTGAGATTGATGGAAATGAAAGAGCTCGACACCCATAAAATGTACGGTCACCATGCGAACTTAGAATAGCCGTGATGAAAACCTTTCCTTTTTTGAAGGAAAGGTTTTTTTAATACATGGTACTTAAAAAGAAGGATCACTTGACATAAACGATAAGATGTAACTATAATAGTTACATCTTGAAAGAAAAAACGTAAGCAACGGAAGGAAGATGAAGATGAAAGTGCAAATTTGGTCAGATATCGCCTGTCCTTTTTGTTATATAGGAAAAAAACAGTTGGAAACAGCGCTTGAGCAATTCCCTCATAAAGAACAGGTAGAAGTAGAGTTTAAAAGCTTTGAGCTTGATCCGAATGCACCTGTTGCAGTGGATTATGATGTGCATGATATGCTTGTCAAAAAATATGGCATGAGCCGTAGCCGGGCCATCGCAATGAATGAACAGGTGAAACAGGCGGGCAAGGAGAAAGGAATCGATTTTCAATTCGATCCACTCGTTTTGACAAACACCTTTGATGCCCACCAGCTCGCACAATATGCTGGAAAAATGGGAAAAGGCGATCTTGTCATGGGAGAGCTGTTTCAAGCGTATTTTACAGATGGAAAGCATGTTGGTGATCGTCAAACCCTTTTAGATATCGCAGAAAAAGCAGGTCTTGATCAGAACGAAGTACAAAAGGTTCTAGACGGGCAAGAATTTGCAGACGATGTACGAGAAGATGAAAAAGAAGCAAGACAGCTCGGGATTTCTGCTGTGCCTTTTTTCTTGATCAATGATCAATATTCGGTTGCTGGTGCACAGCCAGCAGATACGTTCCTTCGTGCACTTGAAACGGCTTGGACAGAAGAGGCAGCGCAAACGGAGAAAGCGGCTGATACTTCATTTGAAGAAGCATGTGCAGATGGCGTATGTGCAGTACCTTCACCTAAAGAAGAAGTATAATCGGCATTTTCCCTATCTTTAATAAAAGATAGGGATTTTTGTTGATTAATAATTAATATACCTTTATACTTAAGTTATCTTAATTGTGAAGGTGATGACAGTGACATCCAAAACAACGATGATCCAAGAATTAAACCAAATCGAAGCGCGCATCCATCAAAAGCTCCGATTAGAGTTTGAAGAGTTATTTGTAGATGAGTTAACTGATAAGCAGCACATTGTCCTTGATTTCGTAGAGAGAAAAGGGGGGAGCTCACCTATTCAAATTGCTCAGCAACTAGGCATCACCCAAAGTGCTGTGAGCCAGTTGTTAAACACGCTTGAAAAAAAAGAATGGGTTCGCCGCAGCATCAACCCGCAAAATCGTCGGGAATTGCACGTTGAACTTTCTGAAAAGGCAAAGACGTACTTGGAGAATATGAGAAAGATAGAACTTGCGATCATTGAAAAATACTATTCAAAATTAAGCCTCGAAGAGATCAACACATTGACATCCATTTATACAAAGCTTGATCAATTGATTGTAGATCAAAATGAAGGGGAAGGATGATGATCCATTGATGATGCTCAAACAAGAAGTACAGCGAATTGCCTCTTCTTATACGGAGAAAAAGAAACAGGCACTGCTCGTGATCGGTCTGATTCATCAAGGAGAAAGACACGTTTTTCATTTCGGAGATCACCCCATACAGCAGCGCGTCCAGCCTGAGGAGGTCATTTTTGAAATCGGCTCTATTTCAAAAGTCTTTACGACAAGTATATTGGCAAGCATGATTCAAAAAGGGCAGATGATGCTAGACGATTCCATTTCACTGTATTGTCCCGAAATAAGAAAGAATCACCCCATCCAATTGGAACAGCTGGCAACCCATACGTCTGGACTTCCTTCACATCGTTTTCTCAGAGATTTACAACTAAGGTTTCTTCCAAAAGTGAGAAGAGATATGTACTGTCAATACTCCCTTGATGAATTAATGAAACTGTTACACTCGAAAAAATGGAATGAGCGAAAAGAATACCCATCTCGTTACTCCAATGTAGGGATGGGACTCCTCGGGTTGATCATGGGGTGGTCTCTTCACAAAACATATGAAGAGTTGCTGACTGAATATATCGTGGATGAGCTGAAACTATTGAACACCTTTATTACGATCAAGGAGGATGTCCAAGAGAAGATGATCCTCGGTCATCAAGAGAATGGAAAAGAGGTTCCTCCGCTTCAGATGCATGACTATCAAGGGGCTGGTGCGATTCGTTCGACGATCACTGATTTGCTTTCATTTCTCTCTGCGCATATGAGTGCAGACGTCGCTTCTCCATGGAAAATGACCCACGAGCCAAAGGTGAAGATAGGGAAAAACATGTCAATGGGACTCGGGTGGGTCATAGATGATACGGGATTGATTTGCCATAATGGTGCAACTTCTGGTTTCTCCAGCTTCATAGGCTTCCGCCCGCATTCAAAAACAGGAGTGGTCGTCTTGTCTAACTATCGCAATCGTATCACGCAAGATTCTCCTGACCGAATTGCCTATGATGTGATGAATATGCTTGAACAAGAGCCTAAAGCCAAATGAGCCTCCTATGAAGAGGGCTCATTTTTTCTTGCGTTCAGCGCTTTAATCGTTTCACCAGGAACGAGTTCAGGCTCATAAAATGTTTGATCAGGGAGATTCTTTTTCCCTTGTACTTTTTTAATCATCCAGTCTGCCGCATCTCGTCCCATTTGCTCTTGAGGGTGTGTCAGCGTTGTCAGTTTCACATGGGCATTTTTTTGGGCAATATACGAGTTATCCTGTCCGATAATGGAAAGATCATCTGGAATAGATAAACCCATTTCACTACATACATTTGCTACTTCTAACCCGACTTCATCGTTATAGCAAACAAGGGCGGTCAGCTCATGCTGGTGCGCTTGTAAAAAGGTTTTGATATGATCCCCCAAATACTGCTTCGATTCTGTATCGAAAAAAAGGACATGCTCTGGCAGGAAATTGAGCTTGGCTTCACCAAGTGCCTGAATATAGCCCTTCATTCGATATTTCCCTTGTAAATCATCTGTTTTTGAAATCAGTCCAATGTGCTGATGTCCAGAGGTGATCAGCTCCTTTGTCGCTAAATAGCTGGACTTCACATCATCCAAACAAAGGAAGGGAACCTCTAACTGCTCATAGTAGGCATTGATCATAATAAGCGGGACATCCTGCTCTTTAAAGGATAGGTAGTACGAAATGTTTGGATTATATAAGTTGCTTTTTGTCGGTTCGACAATTAATCCGTCCACACCAAAGGACAGCATCATTTCAAGCGCTTTTTTCTCTTGCTCCACATCGTTATTTGTACTCGCCAGTAACAAAGAATAGTTCTCTTCATTTAATCGGCTTTCGATGCCCCGAATGATCGACGGAAAAATGTAATCGGATATGTATGTGGTGATGACGCCAATCGTTTTCATATGAGCATGTCCAGCAGGTTTTGTTTGATATTGATTGGTGACAAATGTGCCCGAGCCTTTTTCGCTTCGTAAAAAACCTTCACTTGATAATTCCAAGATGGCTTTTCGCACCGTATGCCGGCTTACTTGATACATCTCTTGTAAGCTTGATTCGGTTGGAATACGCTCCCCGATCCGGTAATCCCCTGTCAGTATTTTGCTTTTTATATCATCCATAATGATCTGGTACTTCTTTTTCATCGTTTCACTTCTTTCACAGTTGATCCTCTACTCGGATTGAGAAGAACTTGTATGGACATATTTTAACATGGTTGCTTAATCAAAAACAGGCGCTTGCAGTGTCTACCGTCTAATCCTTAGAGAATATGAAAGTTTTTGTCTAATTATGTATGCACAACTATATTTATTATTGACATATGTACGTACAAATATTATATTGTTTTTGTGCACAGGTAAAGATGGATCAAACGAAATAGATATTTGAAACCGCTATCATCACGGGGGTGAACAAAATGAATCGTGAAGAGACGGCCAAAGCCATTAGAGAAGGCAGGACATCTTTGGGCATTGAATTTGGTTCGACACGAATTAAAGCCATTTTAATAGATGAAGAGTTTCAGCCAATTGCGCAAGGTGCATTTGAATGGGAAAGTTCTCTTCAAGAAGGAATATGGACGTACAACTTAATTGAGATCATTACAGGTCTTCAAGTGGCGTACCGTCAGATGAAAGAACAGGCTGCACAATTGTATGGGGTGACGATTCAAACCATTGGCTCCATCGGGATATCTGCGATGATGCATGGCTACGTCGCCTGTCATCATACAGGAGAGCTCCTCGTCCCGTTTCGAACGTGGCGGAATGGAACAACGACCGAGGCGAGTCAAAAGCTAACAGATGTATTCCAATTTCATATTCCAGAAAGATGGAGCATCGCTCACTTATACCAAGCGATACTAGGAGAGGAAAAACATCTGTCCCGGTTAGAGTATGTGACCACTTTGTCCGGCTACATTCACTGGCTGTTAACAGGGAAGCAGGCCATCGGAATTGGCGATGCGTCAGGAATGTTCCCCATTGATGAAAAAACGAAGGATTACAACGAAGTGATGCTTCATCAATTTGAAGCATTGATTGCAGAAAAAGGCTACCCGTGGAAGCTTCGTCATCTTTTGCCGCGCATCTATTTAGCAGGCGAAGAAGCTGGTGTGTTAACAGCAGCTGGAGCATCGATTTTAGACCAAGGCAAACAGTTGCAGCCAGGTATCCCTTTTTGCCCGCCAGAGGGTGATGCAGGAACAGGGATGGTCGCAACAAACAGTGTGGAAAAGAGAACTGGGAATATTTCAGTTGGGACATCTGTATTTGCCATGATTGTGTTAGAACAACATCTAAAAGGTGTGTACCCAGAAGTGGACCTTGTCACGACACCAGATGGCCTGCCAGTCGCGATGGTTCATGCCAACAATTGTACAAGTGACCTCAACGCTTGGATGAATCTATTCAGAGAAGCGTTTGAAGCAATGGGTCAGCCAGTTGAAACAGAAAGATTGTACGAAACCCTATTAAATCAAGCTTTAGAAGCAGATCATGATGGGGGCGGGCTTTTAAGCTATGGCTATTATTCTGGTGAAAATATTACGAGACTAAAAGAAGGAAGACCCCTTTTTGTTAGATCTCCTCAAAGCCGGTTTACCCTTGCTAATTTCATTCGGACGCATCTCTTCTCTGCATTTGGCGCAATGAAAATCGGGATGGATCGGTTAAAAGCACATGAACAAGTCAAGATTGATCGCTTACTAGGACATGGCGGTTTATTTAAAACACCGATAGTTGGGCAAAAAATGGTCGCTGCTGCACTCGGGACACCTGTATCCGTCGTATCAACGGCGGGAGAAGGCGGTGCGTTTGGGATGGCGGTCCTTGCTTCGTATATGCTCAATCACCAGCAGCAAACACTGAGCCATTTTCTCAAGCATCAAGTATTTGCCCATACATTAGAAGAGCTTATTGATCCTGATCCACTGGATGTTAAAGGTTTTGAGGAATTTATAAAGCGCTATCAAGAAGGACTCCCGATAGAAAAAGCGGCAGTAGAACATTTGACGCCACAGAAAGGAGCGGCACCTGTATGTTAGAGCGGTTAAAAGAAGAAGTGTTTCAAGCGAATCTAGATCTACCAAAGTACGGACTTGTGAAATTTACATGGGGCAATGTCAGTGCGTGCGATCGTGACAGTGGACTGTTTGTCATTAAGCCAAGCGGCATAGCGTATGACAAATTATCAGCAAAAGACATGGTCGTGGTCGATTTTAATGGTCAAGTGGTCGAGGGAGAATTCAATCCTTCTTCCGATACTGCCACACATGCTGTTCTTTACAAACACTTTGAGGAAATTGGCGGCATTTCACATAGCCATTCAATGTGGGCAACGGTATGGGCGCAAGCTGGACTTGATTTACCAGCAATGGGCACAACACATGCAGATACATTTTACGGACCTGTTCCGTGCGCTCGATTTCTCACAGAAGAAGAGGTGAATCGCGGGTATGAGGTGGAAACAGGACACTTGATCATTGAAACGTTTGAGAAAAGACAGATAGATGTCATGGCGGTTCCTGGTATTTTGCTACAAGGTCATGGTCCCTTTACGTGGGGAAAAGATGCAAAAAGTGCGGTAACGAACAGTGTCATTTTAGATGAAGTAGCGAAAATGAACCTGTTTGCAAAGCAATTGAACGAATATGCGGAGCCTCTTCCGCAGGTGATTTTAGATAAACATTATTTAAGAAAACATGGAACACATGCGTATTACGGACAAAAACCTTCAAGATAAAGAAAAGAGGGATTTCTATGTTAACAAGTCAGAAGAAAGAATGTTGGTTTGTCGTCGGGTCACAGCACTTATATGGGGACGAGGCACTGAAGCAAGTGAAGGCAGATGCGCAAAAGATAACAGATGCCTTAAATGAGAGCGGTTTGCTGCCTTATCCAATTATTCTGCAGGAACTGGCGGTCAGTGCGGATCAAATCACACAGCTGATGAAAGAGGTCAACTATCGTGATGAGGTCATCGGTGTGATGACTTGGATGCATACGTTTTCTCCAGCAAAAATGTGGATACGTGGTACGTCTCTTTTGCAAAAGCCTCTTTTGCATCTCGTCACGCAATACTATGAAAACATTCCGTGGGACACGATTGATATGGACTATATGAATCTCCATCAATCGGCACATGGAGACAGAGAGTACGGCTATATCAATGCACGTTTAAATAAGCAAAACCAAATCGTTGCAGGTCATTGGTCGAAGCAGGAGGTGAAGCAGCAAATCGCTGATTGGATGGACGTTGCGGCTGCCTATCATGAGAGCTTCCACATTAAAGTGGCTCGGTTTGGTGACAATATGCGCCACGTTGCGGTGACAGAAGGAGATAAAATTGAAGCGCAGATCCAGCTGGGATGGACCGTTGATTACTTTGGAATTGGCGATCTTGTGAACTATGTAAATGCTGTGGAAGAAGCAGAAGTTAATGCTCTGTTTGCTGAGTACTTAACATTATATGACGTGGATTATGGGAGCTATTCGGCGGAAGAATGGGAACAAAGTGTGAAAGTGCAGGCGCGATATGAAATTGCCATCAAGCGTTTTTTAGATGAAGGCGGCTACAATGCCTTTACGACAAACTTTGAAGATTTACATGGCATGAAGCAGCTTCCGGGTTTAGCCGTTCAGCGACTGATGGCAAAGGGATATGGCTTTGCGGGTGAAGGGGATTGGAAAACCGCCGCACTGGATCGTTTATTAAAGGTGATGAGCCATCATCAATCGACTGGTTTTATGGAAGATTACACATATGAAATGACTGCTGGTCAGGAAGCAGTGCTGCAATCTCATATGCTAGAAGTAGATCCTGCGCTTGCACATACAAAACCTGTCATTGTCGTGTCTCCGCTAGGCATTGGAAACCGGGAAGACCCAGCACGTCTTGTGTTTGATGGAAAAGCAGGCGAGGGCGTTGTTGTCTCCATTGCTGATTTTGGAACACATTTCAAATGGCTGATTCAAGAAGTGGAAGCCTTTGAGCCGCAGGAAGCAGCACCACATTTACCGGTGGCACGAGTCCTCTGGAAAATCAAACCGAACTTTCAAGATGGTATCAAAGCATGGATTAAGCACGGCGGAGGTCATCATACAGTCGTATCTCTCAATTTAACGGTTGATCAAATTGTTCATTTTGCAAAGCTTGTGAATGCAGAATATGTGGTTTTATAAAGAAGGGTGAAATGCATTCTACTGTGAACGGTAGAATGGCAGGGAGAAATGAAAGCGGTTTATTAAGTGAGGGGGGTCATCCACTTGGAGAAAAAAGTATCAAGTAAATTTATCTTCTTTTTCGGGTCCTTTGCAGGTATCTTATTTGGATATGATATTGGTATTATCGCAGGGGCAGAAGGGCACATTCAGGAAGAATTTCAGCTCAGCCCGTTATGGCTTGGCATCGTCGTTTCTTCATTAATGGGCGGGGCGATCATTGGTTCCATTTTAAGCGGTCTGATGGGGGATAAGTTTGGCCGCAGAAAGCTCATTTTGGTGTCATCGATTATCTTTTTTGTCGGTGCGCTTGGCTCAGCCATTGCACCAGAAGAAATCTCATTAACCATTGCCCGGATTTTCTTAGGAACAGCTGTAGGGACAGCCTCATCGCTCGTGCCTGCTTACATGTCTGAAATCGCTCCGGCCAAAATTCGCGGGAAATTGTCCGGCCTGAATCAGCTGATGATTGTGAGTGGATTATTGCTTAGCTATATCGTCGCATTTGTGTTTGAACCAATTCCAGACAGCTGGCGCTGGATGCTGGGAAGTGCTGCTTTATTTGCGATCGTGCTTTATATTGGCATGCTGAAACTTCCTGAATCTCCAAGATATTTAATTAAACACGGAATGGCTCATAAGGCACGTGAAGTATTAGGATCACTTCGTTCATCACGTGAAGAGATTGAAGCAGAAATGCAAGAAATTTTAGAAGTGGCAAAAGAAGAACGCTCAGGCATTCGTGAATTATTTCAAAAGAAATTCCGAATGGCTCTCTTTATTGGGGTCGGAATGGCGACACTCCAGCAAATACAGGGGGCGAACTCCATTGTGTATTATGCAACGAGTATCGCAAGAAATGTAGGTCTTGCTCCGCAAGTTGCCGCAGGTTTTACCGTCATTGTTGGTGTCATATTTGTTGTGACGACCGTGATCTTTTTACAATTCGTCGACCGGTTCGACCGCCGAACGATTCTCACAGTTGGGGGAACGGGGATGGCCCTGTCTTTCTTTGCACCAGCGGCATTAGGTGCGCTCGGAGTGAGTGAAGGCATATTAAACTGGGTCACATTGATTTCACTTTGCTGCTTTATTTTGTGCTATGCCTTCTCATGGGCACCGATCACATGGATTATCATTGGTGAAATTTTCCCACTTTCTGTTAGGGGTATTGGAGCAGGCATTTCATCTGCCTTTAACTGGACGGGATCATTAGCAGTTGGCCTTGTGTTCCCTATCTTGGCTGACCAATTCAGCTTTGGCGTCATTTTCTCCTCATTTGGGGTCATCTGCTTAATTGGCCTGTTGTTCACGCGCTTTGTATTAGTTGAAACAAAAGGAAGAAGCTTAGAACAAATCGAAACCGATATGGCTGCACGTGTCTAAAGGAAACCATCTATCCACACAGGATAGATGGTTTCAGCGTGTAGACAAACCCTCGCATTCGGTGTCAGTCCTGCGTGCCAGTGCTCACGAATGTCAAATTCGCTCCGCGCCGGTACTCGTCCTTCCTAGAATTCAAAGGTTTTCTATCACGCTGAAAAGAAGACAAAGGGCTAAAATCAAGTTCATTTTAGCCCTTTGTCAACAATCTGAACCATCTATCCACACAGGATAGATGGCTTTTTTAATCAAGTATTTGTTTCAGTTCATCTGGCAGTAAATCCATTAATTGATCAGATGAGGATACGTCCAGTACTTCAAGAAGCGCATAATATTTCGCATAAATTTCACTCAGCTGATCAGGATGATTTGCTTCATATCGATTCAAATGCAATTGTGTCAGTTCAAGTGCAATGTCCAGTTTGTTTCGTTCGATGGTTTGTGTTGTGTTGATCAAATCGTTCACCTCTAATTTTAAAGTTATTGAAAAATGTTATGGTGCAGTTCCGCAGCTGACCTTATATTCATGGTCTTCTATCTTTTTTGAATAACAGACGGAAGGTGTCATTCCTGTCTCGCTTTTCCAAGCCTGCCAATACACATCATACAGCTGACCATATTGAGGGTCTACATCGTCCTTTTTTTGCAAAATAGCAAAATAGCTTTGGTAAGGGTAGCCTTCTTGATAAATGGCATGCCGTATCGCGCCTCTTTCAGTCGCATTTGTAAAAACCATAGGCGACAGCAAGGGAAGGGTGATAACTACGACGAGCAGGATGAAAAATGAAAAAAGTTTATGTCTTGTCGTCATCAATGAATGTCCTTTCCTTCACAAGAGATCATTTGTATAATATGTTAAAATTGTCCTAATGTAAAGAAAGAGACTACTAGATCACAAGCGGATTTTTTCAAAAATAGACAAGCATCTAATCACTAATCGTGCCTCTGACATACGATAGAGTGTAAGTGAAAGACAACTTGAAGGGGTGTTGAGAATGAGCCGGAATCGATTAGACAATTTTTTCTTTGGGCCTCGCAGAGGGAATCATGGAGAAGTTGAAACGGTTGTATCCCCTACACGTCAAATTGTCAACACGACAACAAATGAACAAACGATTAGAAAAATTCATCCAACTCATATCACAAACGTCAATAAAAACATCAAAAGAATTGAAAACTACTACCCTGTGACGCAATCTACTCGAAATGAGTATATTGTGGAAGAATATGACTGTGGCAGTGATATCAAGAATCCTTGCTGCCGCCCGGTCAAACGCTGTAAGTGGTAGTTTAATAGTAAAAAAAGAAGTGAGGCATCCTGTGATGGGATGCCTTTTGTATGTTTAACGCTCATTTAGTTGTCCGTGATCAAGCTCGAAAAAACGATTTCCTAATTCTGAATAAAGGTAGCGCTGATGGCTTGTAAATAAAACACATTGATCAGAGAATTCTTCTTTTAATAAAGAAATAGACTGCATTTGAGATGCCTCATCAAGAGATGTAAAAGGTTCATCAAGAATGATTAGCTCTGGTGATCTGGCCGCCATACAATTAAAGAAAAGCTTATATCTCATACCTAGTGAATATTGTTTGACAGGCATCTTAAGTGCATGAGTTAAATCAAATGCATCACAAAGCGAGAGAAAGGTCTTTTTGTATACCTCTTTTTCTGACTGATTCATTTTCCATAGCGACTGTATAAGAGTCATATGCTCGATACCAGTCAGCGCATCATAAACCAAAGGCTTATCTGGGATGTACGCGACCAACCCTTTATAAAGAGCTGACCCAGGATGATGCTGTTCATTGAGTAAAACCGTTTCGGATACTGAAGGAAGCAGACCTGCGATGATCTTTAAAAGTGTCGATTTACCGCTGCCGTTTTTTCCGATAATACAAGCACGATCACCTTCTTTCAGATGAAAGGATACTTGATCAAGGAGGGGAGAGCTTTCTTCAGTTGTTTCATAACGAAAAGATAGCTGAGACACTTGCAAACTAGCCATTGATAAATCCTCCAATAACAAAAACAGTGGTCACCAGCATATACAAGATGACGGTCGCAAGGGCGGCTTTTTTTGACCCTTTAGCATAATAAATGATCCCATCATATAGGATGCGTAAAAGGTACAAGTTGATCAAAAACGAAACCGCTTGGATGAAGATAAAATAATGATCTAAATCGAGTACCATCACACAATAGATTGCTGCGCTATTCACTAATAGAAGAAACGCATTATAAAGCAAGATGACAAAATACATTTTGCGCAAAATAAACGTTTTATGAAAAAAGTACATATAAATTGAAGTCACGACAGTACCGAGAAAATTCAATATGAAATAAAGTGGGATTGTCAGTAAAAAGATAAACACAATGCTGGCTAATTGTTTTCCCGCAGATAATGGTTCCTCTACTAACAAATCAATAATGAAAAATGTTAAAAAAACAGTTGAAACAAATAAAGATAGTAAGACTAAGCCTATAACAGTTTTGGTCGATTGATGTTGGTTGAAAAATTGCTTAGGGCGTAGAAGTAGCTCCATAGAACCACATTCTCCTTTCTTCTAAGATAGATGTACATGGCTGACATATTCCTCTAAAAGAGAGGCAATCAACAAGAGCACTACAGCGGCAAAGATTAACTGAATCACAGTCCGAGTCAGCTTTCTTACATCAATGGCCTTACCTTTCATAAACCGGTAAAGATAAATAAATGGAAAAGCACTGACGATTGAAAATAGGATCAAACCAAGAACCTCAACAAAAGCATGTGGCATGAGGCCAGTGAATAACTGCTGCACTTCATGCTGAGCTATCAAAAACTGAATGAGTTTTCCAATGATATAGCCATTATAAAAAAGAATGCCAGCAGACATAATGCCGCCAGTAAAAGCCCCGATACCTAGAATGGCAAGCCCAACCTGTAAATTGTTTGAAAAAATAGAGAGAAAAAACATGTCTTCATCCTTTTTTAAATAAGGAATCTGATCATAAGGAAGGAGACTTCCAATGAGCAAAGCTACAATAAATACACTGGCATAAAGATAGCCGAGGCGTAGAATCAATCTATTCTCCGATAGAAAATATCTTATTTTTTTCAACATACTCAATTCCTTTATAAATGGTCTTGCGGCATAATATCCAGCAAATCACTGAAACGATCACAAAATATATAGCGAACAGCACGTTTACGAGCCCTGAGGATTGCTGCAATATAGGGAGAAAAGAGGTCAAAATCAAATAGTACATAAAAGGCAGAACAAGAAAGTTTCTTGCAAATGCCTGACCTTTATCGATGATCTCTAGTTCCTCATTTGTTGTCCCTATTTCATGCTCATGAATAAAATTGAGTTTCGTTGTGAATGGAAACAAGTAAAGCTGAATCAAAGGAAAAATGAAAAAGCCAACCCCTAATACCACCAGTTGAATGAGCATCTGAACATGAAACAGTTGATACACAGTCATAATAGATAGATTAATGAATAGTAAAAAGAGCGCTGGTATGGAAAATAAACAATAAAATAACTGGATTTTTGATAAGAAAAATTGCAAAAGAGATATTTGAGAAAGCTCGTAAAGCCAAATGTTCTTTTTTTCAGCACTTAAAGCAAAAATAGAAGGTGTCAGCATTCTCATCTCATAAGATTGATTCGCTAGTATCATAATATTGAGTGTGAATAGCAGCTGAATTTGCAAGGCTTGATGATCGATGATCGAGATCAATCCGGTAAAAACACCAATATAAAAGAAGGCTTCATATGACATGAACATATAATTAAAAAATTCTTTAGATAAGAGCCACCTTTTTTCTTTCAGCAGCTTGATGTCTTTTTGGATCAACACATTTTGTCTAAACAGCGAACCCTGAATTTTATGCAGTACTTGAAAGTACCAATAAAATAAATCCCGAAAATGCTTTGAGCTTTGGTCTTGATCTTTTTCCGTTGGAATCCATCGAACAGGACTTCTCATGACAAGCGCACTACCTAATAGCACAACAATCAATGTAATAGGTGAATGGAACAGAGCTTGAAATTGTAGAAAAACAGAGCCATCTGAAAATAAAGCATGATGCATTTGCTGAAGATCATGTTGATATAAAGAGATCAGCTTGTTTGAAAGAGTGATCCAAAACGAATCCTCTGCAAGCGATGAGATCGATTGAAATAGTTGCCGGAAGGTGTGATAAAAAGGGAAAATGATGTTTAATATGAGAACCCTTCCGAAAAAGAAAAAAAGCAAAGCGATGCTTGCAAAAAAGAGGACACGAATAGCCCCGATTTTTTTCACGACGATGTTATAGATATAAGCACCGAATATCTTATTGCTGATGATAAATAGGAAGATACTTGTCAGCATCACATTGACATGTTTTAACCAGAATGCCAGATCGTGTGTTTGAACAATATCATATTGGAACAAAAAATAGATCAAATAAGTGCTCAAACTCGTAAACACAAGCCAAATCAATTCTGAAAACAGAAGCGTTTGAAAAAGTTGTCTAGAGGAAACAGGTGCTAGCTGTATCAATTCTTTAAAAGGAAGAAGATGAGTTCTTCTATAAGATTCAATTCCTTTGACGATAGAAAATAGAAATAAAAACATCACAAAAGCACTTTCCCATTCTATTTGATAGACGGGGGAGTAAAGAAATGAAGATATAACGAATACAATCATGCATCCGAATATGATATCAAGAATACAAGAAAAAAATATGTACTGTTTTGAAGAAAACGACTTGAGAAATGGAATTTTTCGTATAACGAACTGAGCGATATTAGAATACTGTTGCTCCAGTCTAATGGATAGAAGTAGTGATAATAATGGATATAACATCTTCTCACCTGCACTAAAATTTAAATAGAAGGAGAACAGAGTCTCCTTCTATTGAGTCGTTAAATAAATTACCAAGCGATAACGGCTTTACGGCCTTTTTTCTTAATTTCGTTTTTAAGGTATTGACGAATTGTCTCTTTACCAGCCGCAGCAATAAGAGAAAGACCGCCTGAACCTACAGCAGTTAAAATGGAGACAATTGTAGTGACAGCTCCACCCGCTTCAACCACATTAAGAACTACAGCGGCAACACTGCCTGGAATACCAAATTCTTTTGCTAGATCAGCAACTGGCAGTACTTGTAGCGAGAAGGAAAAAAGAGCTAGCATAAGGAATCCTACTGCTAAAGCACCAAAAAGAACATGTAGTTTGATTTCATTTCTTGTTTCTGTCATATCAAATTCCTCCCTTTTTTGTCTTTTTATTACTATTCTATCTTATGATATGTTTTTGTTCATATCAATCCTTTTTTTTCTTTTTTTTATGAATTAGTTATAGGTTAATATAAAAAAAGTGAAAAGATAAGTGAGAAAAGAATCGTTTTGGATAGGAAATATCGAGTGAACATGATCAAAATGACCTTGTTTTCACAAAAACGAAAGAGAGCCTAAAAGTCTATAAGAAATGTGCTATATGTAAATGAACCAATATTCTTTGATCAAAAGCGCCTTTCAAGATAAAATTGGAAGTATCAATTCATTCTGATGGAGGCGATTTTCTGAATATTCGATTGTTAACACCAGAAGATGCTCAAGAATATGCGAACTTGAGATTAGAAGCACTCCGATTAAATCCAGAGAGTTTTGCTATGAGTTACGAGGAAGAGAAGCTAGATACGAAGAATAAATATAAGGCTCGTTTTGCCTCTACACAATCTATGTGGACATTCGGCGCCTTTCATCAAGGTCAGCTGGTCGGCTCGGTTACACTCATACAAGAAACCTTGCAGAAATTAAAGCACCGTGCCAATGTGGCAGCGATGTATGTAAAGGCTAATGGCCGTGGAAAAGGAATTGGGAAAGCGCTCCTGACAAAAGTTCTTTCTTTTGCGCGCGAAAGAAAAGATATCGAACAACTGTATTTAACAGTGGTCACAACAAACGACTCAGCCAAACATCTTTACAAGTCTGTTGGATTTAAGTCGTATGTGGTAGAGGAAAAAGCACTAAAAATAAATGGTGCTTATGTAGATGAGGAAAAAATGGTGCTATGTTTATCATCGTTTGGAGGGGATATAAATGAGCCAGCCAGTCATGCGCATCACATTGGCAGCCGGACCAAATAGTGAGCTGGAATCGTTTGCGCTTCGTGCATCACTTGAAAACTTTGGCGCAAAAGTCGATATGCATTGGATAGGCAGACCGAATGACCTGATTGATGTATTATCCGGGAGGAATAGAGGCGAGACGGATTTCATTCTTTTATCCTTTCACGGAGAAGAAGGAGCGTTTCTCATGCCGGAGTTAGGAGAAGATGTATACGAAGAGGGTGAGCCGAGAGGTGCTACTTTTGATGCGGATGACATAAAGCGGTATGCTTCGTTAAATGGAGTCCACATTATATGTACAGGCTGTACACTAGGTGAAAAAAAGGTGGCAGAAGCTTTTTTAGAAACAGGAGCGATATCCTATACAGCGCCCGATGACTACATCGATGGAAATGCGTCATTTATTTTTGTTCTCACCATGCTGTATGAGCTGGTGAACAACTCAAAAACAGTCAGAGCAGCTTTTGACCAGGCACGCTCTATTGATGAAGAAACAAAGTTATTCCAACTGTATATGCAAAAATAAGGGCTGAGCGATCAAGCCCTTTTTATATGTCTCTTGTGAAATATGTTGAAAATGTGACAAATGTGTTTTTTGCAAACTAAAAAGGGGCTGAGAAAAGTCTATCCTACAAACACACGCCATCCAGACATGACGGCATCACGAGAGGAGAATCATTGTGTCAATCAAAGGGAAGATCAGCCTCGTCCTATGTGGACTTGCAATCGTCATCGGAATCGCTGCGTTTTATCATAACCAGCAGGCAAGCGGGACAGAGAGAAAAAAAGTAGAACAAGATGCGAGCTACAAACAAGTTGAAATTGTCACACTTGTGAATGACGGGAAATTCATGAGATATGCTGTCAACTATCCGCTGTTTCATCAAGAAAAACTAGATCAGGAGATCAAAAGATTTGCAGAGACCGCGTTAGAAAGGTTTAAAACATCGTTTAGTCAAGCGAGTGATGTCAATGAAGAGAAACGATACGAACTAAACATCGATTATGAGATCATTCATTATGCCAAGCAAACAGTCGCAATCAAATTCAATACATATGAAGTGAAGGGCGGAAAGCAAGGCGTCAATCAAACGAAGGTGATGAACTTTGATTTCAAGAAACAGACATTTTTATCAATCAACGATATTTTTCTATCAAAGAAGGACAATCTTCAAAAATTATCTCATATGACTTTTGAGGAATTAAAAAAAGATCGAACGCTAGCTGAAAATCAGCCGCTGCTCAAACAGGGAACGTCTCCTGCGGCGAAGAACTATCAGTATTTTGCCATCAAGGATCGCTATATCGAATTCTACTTTCCAAGAGGACAAATCGCTCCAAATCATCAAGGCCCTCAAGTGTTAGCGATTAAGAAAACACTGCTGAAAGGAATATTAAAACCTGAATATATGAAGAAAGAAATGAACAAAAACGAGAAAAAAGAACCGATTCCAACAAGAAAGATTGTGAAACTGCCGAAAACATCCACATTTCATCCGAATCAAAAAGCCATTGCACTCACATTTGATGATGGGCCCAATCCATCAACGACCTCAAAAATTTTAACAGCATTAAAAGAGAACAAAGGACATGCCACATTTTTTGTATTAGGCAGCAGGGTTCAGTATTATCCCGATATGCTAGGTGAAATTAGAAAGGGTGGAAATGAAATTGGAAACCATTCCTATAACCACCCTTTGCTCACAAGACTTCCTTTAAAACAAGCGGTCAAACAAGTAGAAGACACGCAGCAAATCATTGAAAAAGCGAGCGGGTTCACACCGACTCATTTTAGGCCACCATATGGCGGGACAAACGGGCAAATCAACGAAGCTCTTCACATGAAAGTGACCCTTTGGGATGTGGATCCTGAAGACTGGAAATATCGAAACAGCCAATACGTCGCGAACTACATTCTAACTCATGCATCTAGCGGTGAAACGATCTTAATGCACGACATCTATGACACCTCAGCCAACGCAGCCGTCACGATTATCAAAGAACTCACCAAACAGGGATATCAATTATTGACGGTGTCTGAGCTTGAGCAGTGGAAGGAAGCGCGTGAGAAGAGAAGTGAGTCGAATAGGTAATACCCCTTTTGGTGTGAATCTTAGCGGATTCGCATCTTTTTTTAGGCAGGTCATGAAAATAAAGGGAAAATCTGTTATGGTGAATATGAAGGGGGACTTCAAGTGGTATTGATAAGATTTATAAGTCTCGTTATGCTGACAGTGGTTGGTTTGGCTTTTGTCATAAACAATGTACCTAGTTTGATGCTGCCCATCTATATACTTTCAATGATCGGGCTTATGTTCTGTCTCGGTCATATTGCGCTCCATTATCTACAGCGGATCAGATATTTGTTATACGATGAGAAACAATTGAAAGAGAATCAAATAAACAAACCTCCCGCTAAATGAAGGAGGTTTTTTACTTGTCTGTTTTTCAATGATTTTCTCGTTTGACTCCTTGAATTGTCTCAAAAGAGAGACGATGTTCCTCGTAAATCTGATTTGGACATATTTTCGACAATGGGTGAGGAGGATTCAGTTGAAGAGAGTAGACGTGGTGTCAGCTTTGATTTATGACATGGATGAACATATTCTCATGGTGAAAAATGTGAAAGATTATTGGGAGTTTCCCGGTGGTGCAGTGGAAAAAGGAGAACATCTGCAGCAAGCTGTGATCCGTGAGGTGAGAGAAGAAACAGGATATGTGATCAAAGTAAATGAACTTCATTCTGTTAGAGAAATACTTTTTCAAGATAACATGCATCACGCACTTATTTTTACGTTTTTTGCGGAAATCATTGGGGGAGAGATGAACATTTTAGATCCTGATCATGATATTGAAGAAGTAAAATGGGTAAGCACCCAAGATGCTGAAAAATTAAATCCACAGTTATTCAGCATGCTAAAATTAAATAAACAGACGCGTGCATTTTACACATTTGAAGGAAAGAGAACAAGGGATCAATAAATGAATAAGGAGAAAATGGAATGTTTTTGTATTATGGACCAACCGGTGCTCCAGTGGAAAATCCAGGAGAAGAATGGATGAAAGAAATCTTCTTCCATAAGGGTGAAGACTATTGGAAACAAGGGAATGGAGAATCTTCTATTGAAGTGGATGAAGATTGGGAAACGGAAAGTCTTGTTTTCTTTTATCATGAACCTTATGGCTTTTTTCTCATGAGATATCCAGATTTTTTGGTTCCTTTTAAAAAAGTAGAGAAGATAGAAACGATCAAGCATGTGGTTGCAGGAACTCCATTGCATGTGCCATCGTGCAGCTTCATCAATAGGGAGCAAGCTTATCAAATTGTTCATCTTTTTTTGTCAACAAAAACGGTTCCTGATCATGTTGAATGGGTCGAGTTAAGGGGAATTGATTTTCCTTAAAGGGTGTACAGATGAAAGGTTACATAGTTAAGATGATACTATGCATTTCCATGTAGGGTATGATGAACATGGTTTTGATTATAAAGGCGTGTTTTTTCTGAGATATCCCCGACAAACTTTATAAGTACTGTGCCGTTGTCTTGTTGGTGTATAAATTTTCGTTGATTTCGGTTGAACAGGTACCTTTCGACTTATTTCCAAAATTGAAGCACATACAATGTCTTTCTTGTTCATTTGTAAGTGCCTCATTAGAAATGTACATAATAAAACTTTAGCTTAAGCAGAGGAGTATTTTAAGAGATGATTGCTAAAAAAGGAAAAGTATAATTTGTTATAGATTAGTGCTTTTTTCTCGATAAGCAATCAACTTCTCGTAATAACTGTCCGATTCTTCTTTGAATGGTTTGTTCGAATATTTTGTTGAAGAACTGATTCGTTTTGTTCTAAATTTACCTCCGTCAAACTTGAAGAGCATTGTATTGGAGAACGCTATCAATTTTCATTTCTTTTTGGAAATAGAACGATTCAAGATCAACATTTTGTTCTTTGGCTACTAATTGTGTTTCTATCGAAAGAATAAGTAATGGGACTTTAATACGCTTATTCATCGATACAAGTCTTTTTTTCTCTAAATATAACATGCTTTTTTTATTGGATAGGAATTACTCATTGTAAATAATTTAATTAAGCCAATTATCTAAATCAGGATTTATGTTTGTTAGTCTACAAATGTTTGAATGTGCTATAGTAATTCCCACACTGGTCAATTCAAAATTCTTCATTGAGGTAGTATTCCAGTGGTTAGCTAAATCAGCCACTTTATGAGATAACTTTCCTACAGTTTCTATAACTTCTTCTTTTGTTTGAAATAAGTTTGGATAAGATAGGTGAAATACTTCTTCAAAAGATATTTCTCCTAAAGATACAGTTCCACAACCGGCATATTGAAGATGCAGATAGTTTGAATTTATTTGCAATTCTTCTATCTCTAGAGGTAGAGGTTCGTAGAATTGTTTAAGGAATTTCTGTAATTTCAATAAATTGTCTGCTTGATTGTAATGCACTCTTCGACAAAGGAATACCCAAGTGAGGATATTGACTTGGGTACTATTCAATTTTGGTAATACTGAGATGGATTCATTCAAAAGTATTTGTTTCAAATTTCTATCAGATTCCTTTACACGTGCAACTAATAAGTCTGTCAACATTTCCGCAAGATCTTTATCACCGTTTCGGGCGTATTCTTTTTGGACGTTATAGATTTGGTATTGGACATCCGGGTCTCTAAAAGATTCAAAAACTTTATCTTCAATTTTTTCTAATTTAACCATAAGATCATCTAGAACTTCATTTGCTCTCTGCTTCGCTACTTCACCAGCTTCAGCAGACAACTCATGAAAATTCTTTACAAAGACATCTTGGGCTATTTCCTTGGCATCGCTATAGGTAATACCATGATAGTGAACGTTTTCTCCTTGTAGATTTACTGAATTTTGTCCCCCGTTCTGCTTATATTTATTATTGTTGTTTAGCATTTTTTTTCTCCTTTTTTTGGCTAGTATGACAGTTTACATTATTACCCTGTATATTGGTTGAATTATCGCCTGAATTTTGTATATATGTACTACCTTTATCTGTGGAATCTGCTCTTCTATCAAAAATCAATTTGCCTATGCCACTTAAAATAACAACTCCAATCCCACTAAAAATCCATTCTTTATTATGATTAATCCAATGGATCATTTAAGTTCCTCACTTTCGTCTAATAATAGTCTTTTGTATACAGTAATTCGTTTTTGTAATATAAAAATTAAATATATTATATCATCTATGATAGAATGTTTTTCTTTAAAATTAATAAGGAGGAAAAGAAATGATGAAACATAAATTTGTGAGTACTGTTCGTTTATCTTTAACTCCAAATGAAATTGATTCGTTTGTTGACTAGATAAAACACTTAGTAAATTTATTTCAGAAAGAATTAGCTTCTTATGAAGGATAGAGTAAAATGTGTGGCTGCAGGATTGAAAGAAAAATATAGAGATCACCATATAGATGAAGTAAGGCAAAGCAGTAGGGGATTTCTAACAATTATGTGTAATTTCTCATTTGTAAGTATTTATACATACCTTGAAAGTGAAATTGCACATCTTTGTGTTTTGGACAAAAGAGTCTATTTCTGATTTTAAGACGTCAAATAATGAAATTTTGTTACTTTACATATCCTTACCGCTGGGAGCATGTAAGGATACGTCCTTTTTGTGTTTTTGAATGCACATAAATGTATGAGGATTTCATTATTAATGTCAAAAGAGGGGGCTATAAAAATGAAACAATGTCTATTGTACTGGTTCAGTTCTATATTTTTCATCCTTAATCCGTATTAATTGAGCTTCTCTTGTTGAGATGTATAGAATTTCGTTCTTATCAATAACCAATATTCCTTCTATCGGTTTTTCCGAATATGAAGAATGTATTAGTTCATATTTTAACGAAGTATCTGGTGTTACAGTTCGCATGAGCTTACCTATTTCTTTAGAAATTAAAGGAATAATTACAACGAATAATAATGTTAAGATAGTTAGTAAAGGTACCATAATAGATGTTTTTTTCTTCAAATACATAATAAAATTATTAATTTCTAATTTGTTTGTTTGAGCATAATTTTGAGTTGGATTTACAATTTCACTTTCGAGCCAAAACCGAGGATATATTTTAGCGTAAGAGTAACTAAATATAATTGTTGTTAGAATTAAAATTAAGAGATTAACTTTATTAGGAACACTGATGTTTAAGGAATCTTGATTATATATGAATATACTATTTGTAAGTACAATAATGGGTAAAATTTTTATGAAACGAATAAAAAATTTTTTGTTAGAAAAAAATTTTGTACTAAAGAGAAAGAGGAGAAAGAAAACTGTGAAAATGAAGAATTCTTCTTTGAAAAAATATTTAATTAAATAATTGATTATAAACCCATATAATAAAGCTGAAACAATAGACAGGAACATCTCTCTCATAGCTATTTTTATAAGAATAGCTATCATTATAGTTAAAAATGCTGGGAAAATCCAAAATAATGAAAGATACAATAAATTTGTTGGAGTAATTGCACCTGTAAAAATTATAGTTAGCAAAATATTGAGAAATAACCAAAGGATAATAAAGATAAACAAATCTTTTATTTGTTTTGATTTCAGCAACTTAATTATATGGAAAATATAGAATAAAGAGAGTATCCCTATAGAGCTTACTATTAGAACTGAATAAAAAGGAAAGGGGACTATAACCGTAACGATTTCTAACCATGTGTTGGTGTGTTCTAATTCACCACTAAAATAATAGCCATATAAAAATGCATAGCCGACTGAATAAATAAACAAGCTGCCACTAGTTAAGAGTAAAGAGGCAAATGAAGTTATTTTTAAGATGGAAACTACAACCAAAAATAAGTCTGAATTCATTAATTTATCTGGTAATCTTAACATGAGTTTCTCCTTTATCATTTAATTCACCCCTTGAAGAGTAGACTTCTTATAGGAGATTTAAATTTTTGTGTATGAAACTATGCGAGTATATCCAATAAATTATTTTAATGGATTTTAAGTGAATTTTGTTAATTTCGACAAAAAAAGACAAAAATTCTATTAATCGATTTTTAATTATTAGTTGTTTTAGTTGAATTACATCCATGTTATTAATAAATAATTGTATTAAAATAATTAGCCATTTTTTCAATGTATCATAATCAGGCTTATAATCTCTAAAATTTAGCTGATATAGAGTTTTAGATACAGTTTGTTATCAAGCTTATCAAGCGTATAAACGAGAAAATAAATTAGATATTTAATTGGCAATTGATTAGAAACTATTCTTATAACCAAATTCAGATGGAAAGAAAATAAAAAACAGACCTCATATGGTCTGTTTTTTATCCACTAACATGAAGGGTTCTTTTACAAAATTCAAATCACTTCCCCTTCTCCCGTTTCCGCTTCTCCTTCTCTGCCCGGTAAAACTCATGAAACATCTTCATCAGCGCTCGCTTCTCAATCCGGGATACATAGCTCCGCGATATCCCGAGCTCTTTGGCTATTTCCCGCTGTGTTTTTTCTTTCTTTAAGTCCAAACCGAACCGGCCGACGATCACTTCTTTTTCCCGGCCGTCGAGAATGTCGATATATTCTTTTACTTTTTCAAGCTCCATGTTGAGCTGAATGGTATCAATCACGTCCTCATTTTCTGATTTTAAGACGTCAATTAATGAAATTTCGTTGCCTTCTTTATCCTGACCGATGGGGTCATGCAGAGAGACGTCTTTTTTTGTTTTTTTGAGTGCGCGTAAATGCATCAGGATTTCGTTCTCGATACACCGCGCCGCATATGTCGCCAGCTTTGTTCCTTTTCCAGAGGAATAGCTTTCGATGGCTTTAATGAGTCCGATCGTCCCGATGGAGATGAGGTCTTCAGCGTCTTCCCCGGTATTTTCAAATTTCTTGACAATATGGGCGACGAGCCGAAGGTTATGTTCAATCAGCATGTTTCTTGCGTGTTCATCGCCCTCTGCCATAAGGGCTAAGTATTTTTTCTCATCATCTCCCGAAAGGGGTTGTGGAAAGGCATTGTTTTTGACATAGGACACTAAAAACACCAATTCTTTGACCATCAATCCCATCGCTGTAAATACTCCTGCCACGATTTTCACCTCCACCATGTTTAGGCCGTTGCCTATATCCTCAAATGTATGTGAAGGAAGGATTGTCTGTGTCTGTACGATGAAAAAATCATCTTATTTGAAAGAAACGTGCTTGTGTGCGTATGTTTTTGCTGCACCTCTCATATGTTTGCGGTTTCTTTGCGGTGCTTGGCGGTCTAGAAGCGTGCTAAAATATGTAATATTAGACCGAAAAGGAAGGGGTTTTTTCGGAACATGGGGAAGGTTCTTTCTTCACATGTCGGTATGAAAATTAATGAATGGTATCGAATGATACGGCAGTTCAGTGTTCCAGATGCGGAAATCTTGAAAGCGGAAGTAGAAGCGGAAATTGAACGTATGGAAGAGGACCAGCATTTACTGATTTATTATCAGCTCATGTGTTTTCGGCACCAAATTATGCTCGACTATATACACCCTTCAAAATATCAACCTTTCTCAGTATCTAACCTTGTCGATAAAATCGAAAATTCCAATCATGAGTTATCTGATATGCTGCATTATTACCATGCATTTTTTCGTGGCATGCATGAGTTTAGTCAAAAAGAATATTTGGAGGCCGTCAAATATTATCGCATGGCAGAAAAACAGCTGTCTATGGTATTTGATGATATTGAGCAGGCCGAGTTTCATTTTAAAGTAGCAGAAGCCTACTATATAATGAAACAAACGCATGTCTCCATGCACCATATTTTAAAAGCGCTTGAAATATACGATCAGCATGATGCATATTCCATTCGCATTATTCAGTGCCTCTTTGTCATCTCGGGAAATTATCAAGATTTAAAACGTAAAGATCGAGCACTGCCTCACTTGAAAAAGGCGAAACAACTCGCATCCGAAATTGATCACCCGCGCATCTATAGCTCAGCACTCTATAATTTAGGGAAATGTTACGGGGAGTTAGGTTATCGAGAAGAAGCAGAACGATATTTAACCGAATCGGCTGACCTCGCCAAAAAAGAGCTGCTTCCCACGCTCCCTCATACACTTTATACACTGGCCAAGCTGCTTTTTAGACAAAATGAGCAGACTGAAGCAAGGCGCATATTAGAGGATGGGAAATTGGCCGCAAAGGAGCATGAAGACCAGCTGTTCTGTCATATGTTTGAGTATCTGGATGCTTTATATGTTCAGGAAATCAATGAAGAACAACTGCAAAAAACCATTGATTATTTGGAAAAACTTAGCCTATACTCTTATATAGAGGATATCTCACTAGAAATTGCGACAGCCTTAGAAACCTCTCAACAATACCAGAAGTCCAACCAGTATTATCAAAAATTGCTATGGGCTCAAAATCAAATCCAAGAAGGAGAGTGTCTGTATGAATTCTAAGCAACGTTCGACAGTTGAAGAGAGAAACCAAACGTGAGACAAAAAGCGGGCCTGATGGGCCGGCTTTTTTTATGTGAAAAAGAAGCGTAGACGTTCACGAAACTTGAATGAATTCATCAGAAAGCGGGCAATTTAATGTGTAATGATGTTCTGTGGAGGCGGTCTGATGAAAGGGTTGCATATCTTGTTATGTATATTGGTAATATGCGCTTTTGTTCCTGGTAACATAGAGGCGCGTACATTAAAAAGAATCGACCTAGAAAAAACGGGACGAGCCTTTTGGGACATGAGAGAGGAACGGAAAAAGATTGCGTTAACCTTTGATGATGGACCTCATCCGGTATACACAAATCAAATACTAGATGTACTGAGAGAGCATGAAGTGAATGCCAGCTTTTTTGTCATCGGAAGCCGTATTCATGCATATCCCCTGCTCGCAGAGCGGATTGTGAGCGAAGGAAATGAGCTTGGCAATCACACGATGAACCATACGTATTTTGACCTTTTGTCATCGAAAGAAATCAAGCAAGAATTAAAAGAATCAGCGGCTCATATCGCTTCTCTCCAGCCTGGCGGACCCTTATTATTTCGTCCCCCGGGCGGGCGCTTGACGATGAAGTCATTCCGCATTCTTTCAAAGCAAGGATACGATGTCGTGATGTGGTCCTTTACGCAAGATCCGAAGGACTGGTCTAGGCCAGGTGCACACAAAATTGCCAGCCGTATTATTGAGAATATTCAGGGCGGTGATATCATCCTTTTACATGATGGCGGAGGAAATCGTAAGCAGACAGTAGAAGCGCTGAAGCAAGTCGTACCTGAACTAAAGAAAAGGGGCTATGAGTTTGTGAAAGTGAGCGAACTGGTGCACCATAACAGAGATTATCTGCCGGTTCAATTACAATAAGAAACAGTCATTCATTGAAACCAAAAGTCTTGTCGTTTACTATATGAAGAGGGCTTTTGGAGGTGAATGTTGTGAAGAAATTTGTTTTCCTTTTCATCCTGTTATGTGTTGCTGCTGGGTGCTCAAAACCAGTTCAGGAAAGTGTGATTGCATTTGGTGACAGTAACACAAGAGGATCGAACTGGGATTTTCGAGATTATCCAACATCTGAAAAATGGGTGAATCTCATGAAAAACGTCGAGCGCGGCCAAATCAAGGTACAGAATGCCGGAATTGGCGGGCAGACAACAGAAGATGCGAAGCTGCGCTTTGAGCAGGATATTTTAAAACAAAAACCAACTTACGTCCTCATCATGTTCGGTACAAATGATGCGGCGATTCTAGACGGGAAACATCCCCGTGTGACCAAAAAACGATTTAAAGAAAACTTATCCTACTTCATTTCTGAAAGTAGGAAAGAGGGAATTACCCCGATCCTCATGACGTGCGTGCCTGTGGTGGAAGGAGGCAAAAAGGGCTTGTATTATTATTCAAGATATAAGTCATCTTATTTTGCTGAGAGAGGCGGGGCGAGAGCTTGGCAAAACTCATACAATGACATCACAAGACAAGTAGCTGAAAAACAGCAAGTGCCGCTTGTCGACAATTGGAAAGCGTTCATCCGAGAAGCAGGTGAAGATAGTGACAACGCCTTGATTCAGTCTGGCCTCATTGACCCTTCTGGCAATCATATGACACCAAAAGGGGCAAGAATCATTTATAACGAAATCAAAGAGCGTGATGTCATTAAACATTTTTAAATGCAGGCATCTGCCTAAACAAGACGATCCATCTTGCATATTCTAACAGTATATCTTCCTAGAAGGAGGTAACTGATATGTGGGGATGTCCTTATCCTTACCCTGCGTGTTCGCCTTATCCAGCTCAAGGAGCAGGAATCGGTTACGCTTTTCTTGTTGTGTTCCTTGTCGTCATTTTGGTCGTAGGTGGAGGGTTATGGTTTTGGAATGAACAGCCTTGCAAATAAGACACCTCTTCTTTGATCAGAAGGGGTGTTTTTTACGGAAAATAGTAGTAAGCCTATAGCGCAAGTGATATAATATCAGTCACCTGAGTTTAAAAAAGGAGAGTGCTCGGGAGGCATGGTTCCTGGATATATGGAATTAAGAGGAAACAGAGAGCATATGCCCGAGCGAACGTCTTTTCATTTCTGTCTCAATTAATTCAATGAAGTCGCGATTTAAGTTCATTTCATTTGCTTTATAATACGATTCTATAAGTAAATCATCTGACAGCTTTTTCATACTAGAAACCCATATGATGGGAAAAACACCTCCCCTGAAAAAGTTGGCATAAAACTTGAGGAAAAGACATATCATCATAGGTTGATCGAATGTCTTTGAAGTACCTTTAATCTACCATGAATGGGAAACAAGAACAATCGTTCTGTTATCCACATGGTTAAGTGGATAACTTGTGGGTAGAGTGTTTATAATTGAATGAAAGCGTGATGAAATATAGGTGGATAATGTGTGTAAAATTATCCACACCTGTTGAAGGTCCTCATCATATGTCGAAAACTTTTTCATTGTATTCGATAGACAGACAAATTGTGATTTGATTCGACACAATCGCTGAAAAACCAATGGAAGAAAGGGTGCAAATTGTGCTAAAGAAGTATTTCTTACCGGATGAATTTGTGAAAAGTATTTTCCACATTTCGCCGCAAAAACTAAAAGAACGAAATGTAAAAGGAATTATTACGGATTTAGATAACACACTAGTAGAATGGGATCGTCCAAGTGCGACCCCGCGTTTAATTGAATGGTTTCAAGAGATGAAAGATCACGGGATACAGGTGACGATTGTATCGAACAATAATGAAAAAAGGGTCAAGCTTTTTTCTGAGCCGGTTCATATCCCGTTTATTTATAAAGCGAGAAAACCGATGGGAAGAGCCTTTAATAAGGCCGTCGCTGATATGCAATTGAAGAAAGAAGATGTGGTTGTCATTGGCGATCAGCTTATGACAGATGTGCTTGGCGGAAACAGGCATGGCTTCCATACCATTTTGGTTGTACCTGTTGCGGCATCGGACGGATTTTTCACGAAGTTTAACAGGCAGATTGAACGCAGAATTTTAGGAGCCTTAAAGCGTAAGGGCCACATTCAGTGGGAGGAAGAGTAATAATGGAAAAGGTTGTTTGTATTGGCTGCGGTGTAGCCATTCAGACGGAAGATAAAGATCAATTAGGATATGCGCCGGCAGCATCTCTATTGAAAGAAGATGTGATCTGTCAGCGCTGTTTTAGGTTAAAGAACTACAATGAAATTCAGGATGTATCTTTAACAGAAGACGACTTTTTAAATATTTTACACAGCATTGGCGAGACTGATTCTCTGATCGTCAAGGTCGTTGATATTTTTGACTTTAACGGAAGCTGGATTAATGGACTGAGCCGTATTGTTGGTGGTAATCCCATTTTACTTGTCGGCAACAAGGTAGATATTTTACCGAAATCCGTGAAAAAAGACCGTCTTGTTCAATGGATGAAGCGGGAAGCAAAAGAAAATGGGCTCAATCCGATTGATGTGTTTTTAATCAGTGCGAGCAGAGGACAAGGTGTGCCTGAGGTTATGGAGGCCATTGATCATTACCGTGAGGGCAGAAATGTCTATGTTGTCGGCTGTACAAATGTTGGGAAATCAACATTTATTAACCGCATTATCAAAGAGGTGTCTGGAGAAGAGAATGTGATCACCACATCCCAATACCCAGGGACAACACTTGATGCGATTGAAATCCCGCTTGATGATGGGTCTGCTTTATTCGATACACCGGGGATCATCAACCGCCATCAAATGGCGCACTATGTCGGCAAAAATGACTTAAAGATTTTAACGCCGAAAAAAGAATTGAAACCGAGAACGTTCCAGTTAAATGAAGCTCAAACGCTTTACTTTGGCGGACTGGCTCGATTTGATTATGTAAAAGGCGGCAGAACATCCTTTGTTTGCTACATGCCAAATGAACTCAACATTCACAGGACAAAGATGGAGAATGCAGATGACTTATATGAAAAGCATGCAGGTGAACTGCTTTCACCGCCACCAAAAGAGGGAATGGAAGATTTCCCGCCGCTCGTTCCGCACACTTTCACCATCGATCAGCCAAAAATGGACATTGTCTTTTCAGGATTAGGCTGGGTGACGGCAAATGATGCTGGGAAACAAATCAAAGTGTATGCGCCAAAAGGTGTGCACGTGTTTATGAGACGTTCATTAATTTAAATGTTCAGAGGGGGAGAGACCTTGAAACCTTTATACGGAGTAATCGGTAACCCTGTTGGCCATTCAATGTCTCCAGATATTCATAATGCAGCATTAAAGGATGCTGGAATTGATGGACATTATCATGGCTTTCAAGTAGAAGAAAACGACCTGAAAGATGCCATTAACGGTATGAAAGCCTTAGGAATCAGCGGCTTTAACGTCACTGTTCCGCACAAGGTAGACATCATGCAGTACCTTGACAAAATTGATGTGACAGCTGAACGTCTGCGTGCCGTCAATACAGTTCGCCTCGAAAATGGTCAACTCGTTGGGTACAATACAGATGGAGAGGGTTTTCTTCATTCATTGCTTGAAGCGTTGGATCAGCCGTTATCAGAGCTGTCATTTCTCCTGCTTGGTGCTGGTGGAGCAGCAAGAGCGATTTACACGACAATTGCTGAGTATGCACCGAAACAATTTGATATCGCCAACCGCACCATTGAAAAAGCTGAGGCTTTAATTGAAAGTGCCGATGGGAAAATCACATCTCGTGCCATTGCATTAAATACAGCAGAAGAGGGGCTTGGGGAATATGATGTCATCATCCATACGACCTCAATTGGTATGTATCCGAATGTTGAAGAAACCCCAATTTCTTTAGCGAACGCAAAAAAAACAGCGGTCGTTTGTGATATTGTGTATAATCCAATAGAAACAAAGCTGCTAAGCGAAGCAGCCGGGTTAGGTTTGAAAACAGTCGATGGCGTCGGCATGTTTGTTGGTCAGGCGGTAAGAGCCTTTGAACTGTGGACGGGCATTACACCTGACGCCCGAAAAATGAAGTCAATTGTCATAGAGAAATTAGGAGGAACACCATGTTAAAAGGTAAGCAAAAACGTTTTTTACGTGCGCAAGCACATCATTTATCACCTATTTTTCAAGTTGGAAAAGGCGGGGTAAATGACAATATGGTCAAGCAAATTTCCGAGGCGCTTGAAGCAAGAGAACTTTTGAAAATCAGCGTATTGCAAAACTGCGACGAGGACAAAACAGAGGTTGCAAAAGCACTTGTAAAAGGTGCAAAAGCTGAACTCGTTCAAACGATCGGAAATGTGATTGTCCTTTATAAGGAATCAAAGGAAAATAAACAAATTAAGCTGCCGTAAAGGTGGATATGATATGAAAAAAATAGGATTGTTCGGCGGTACGTTTGATCCCCCGCATAATGGGCATTTGCTGATGGCAAGTGAGGTGCGTTTCCAAGTAGGGCTTGATGAAATTTGGTTTATCCCAAATCACCAGCCCCCTCATAAAACGGGCCGAAAACGAGCAGAGAGTCATCACCGCGTAAAAATGGTGGAAAAAGCGATTCAGACAAATCCTCATTTTCGAGTTGAGCTTATTGAAATGGAGCGGGAGGGCCCATCTTATACAGTAGATACGGTTGAGCTGTTAAAGAAGCGCCATCCTGAAGATGAGTTCTTTTTTATGATTGGAGCGGACATGGTCGAGTATTTGCCGAAATGGCACAGAATCGATGATTTGCTTCAGATGATCACCTTTATTGGGATGAAAAGACCAGGTTATGAAGGAAATACGGCGTATCCTCTTTTGTTTGCAGATGTTCCGGCTTTTGATGTATCATCGACATTGATTAGGCAGCGAATGAAGCAGGGGCAACCTGTTGATTATTTGATTCCGAAAGCGGTTGAGTGTTATATAAAGGAGCATCATTTATATGAATCGTGAAGAAGCTTTAAACTGTGTCAAACAGCAGTTAACAGAGCATAGATATACACATACATTTGGGGTAATGGAGACGGCCATTTCATTAGCTGAACGTTTTGGTGCAGATGTGAAAAAAGCAGAGGTCGCGGCTATTTTCCACGATTATGCTAAATTTAGACCGAAAGAAGAAATGAAGTGCATCATCCAGCAAGAACAGATGAATCCTCTATTGCTTAAATATTCACCTGAGCTTTGGCATGCCCCAGTTGGTGCCTATTTGGTCAAAAAAGAAGTTGGAATTGACGACCAAGATATTTTAACAGCCATTGAATTCCATACATCCGGCAGACCGAACATGACATTGCTTGAAAAAGTTATTTATGTCGCCGACTATATAGAGCCAGGACGCCATTTTCCTGGTGTGGAGGAAGTAAGAGAGTTAGCAGAGCAGGATTTGGACCTTGCCTTGATTCAATCTTTAAAAAACACCGTCAGCTTTTTAATGAAAAAGAATCAGCCAGTTTTCCCAGATACACTTGCTACTTATAACTCACTTGTGCAAAAGAACAACTAAGGAGGAATTTTGATGGATGCATCATCAATTTTAAACATCGCAGCAGGAGCGTGCGATGATAAACGGGCAGAGGACATTATCGCCCTGAATATGCAAGGGATCTCACTTGTTGCAGATTATTTTCTCATTTGTCACGGGAATTCTGACAAACAAGTACAGGCCATTGCAAGAGAAGTGAAACACCTTGCAGAAGAAGGCGGCATCGAAGTTAAAAAGATGGAAGGCTTTGACGAAGCAAGATGGGTCTTGATTGATTTAGGAGATGTCATTGCTCATGTGTTCCACAAAGAGGAAAGAGGATACTATAACTTAGAGAAGCTTTGGGGAGATGCGCCGAGAGAAACGCTTTCGCTTGGCATTAACTCATGATTTATCAAGGGTTTGCAGGTGTGTATGATGAGCTCATGACACATGCCCCTTATGATGAATGGGTTCAGTGGATACAGCGGTATATCAAGCCGAATAGTGCGATTATCGATGTAGGTTGTGGAACTGGAGAAATCTCTCTTCGGTTAGCTGCAAAAGGTCACATGGTCACAGGAATTGACCTAAGTGAAGAGATGCTGGCATTTGCGCAGCAAAAAGCACAGGCTCATAAGCAGTCTATTCAATTTTTACATCAAGATATGAGAGAGCTTGAGGGGTTTGAACAAACTTTTCAAGCAGCGGTTATTTGTTGTGATTCTTTGAATTATCTAAAAAACGAAAATGACGTCAAAAAAACCTTTAAAAACATGTTTCAGCTTTTAGAGACAGGTGGGGTTTTATTGTTTGATGTTCATACCCCTTATAAAATGGAAGAGGTATTTCCTGGCTCTACTTATGCCGATCAAGATGAAGAAATCAGCTACATTTGGCAGAGTGATAAAGGAGATCATCCATATTCGATCATTCATGATTTAAGCTTCTTTGTAAAAGACGGAGACGTGTATGAACGTTATGATGAAACGCACGAACAACGTACATTTCCTTTTGAGACATATGCAGCGTTCCTTGAGTCCGCTGGCTTTGAACAGATTGAAGTGACCGCTGATTTTACAAATGAAGCACCTCAAGAATGTGCAGAAAGATATTTTATTTCAGCGAAGAAACCAAAAACCATCGTTTAATGGACGATGGTTTTTTTAAAACCCTTTTTTCGCTTGTTGCGAACATGTTTAATTTCTGAGATCATCAGTAAACACACTCGGTGGGTATTGATGCGCAACCGCTTCTACATCCTCATCGAACTTGTCATGAGTGTTCTGAAAAAGCTGATGGAACATATCTTGAACACCTGCTTCAAGTGCTTTAATGCCCTCGCCGGTGACGCCGCCTTTTACACACACCTTCTCTTGCAGTGTCGGCAGGGTATACACCCTTTTTTCAATCAAACGGCCAAGTCCTACAAGCATATCTTCTGATAAGGTGGTGGCTTCTTCTTTTGAAATATCCGTTTCTTCAACAGCGGCTTCAATCATTTTCTGAACAAGAAAGCTAATAAAGGCAGGACCGCAGCTGACAATATCTGAGGCTGCCCGTGTGATTGAATGATGAATTTCTATTGGTGTTGAAATGCGGGAAGCGAGTTGTCTGAGCGCTGCTTTTGTCGTGACATTGCATGATGAACCAAATGTTAAAAGTGATGCGCCTGATAATGCGCGGTTGGTGATGCTTGGGATCAGTCTGGCTGTTTGACAAGGAACAATGTCTTGAAGCTGTTCAGGATGAACCGGACTTGTAATGATGACAATGGTTTGCTGTTCTTTTAAAAGTGGGCTCAGCTCTTTTAAAAGCGGATAAATATCAAGTGGTTTGACACAAACAAAGATGAAATCTTTATCTGTTACAGCTCCTGAAAGCTGTTTCGTCACTTCGACCTCTGGGTGATTCTTTTTTATATTGAACGCTTTTTCGATGGTCCGATTTGTAATGGTGATGGATGAGGGATTGACTGCTTTTGATTCAATAAATGCCTCAGTAAGTATGGTACCCATGTTTCCTGTACCGATTAACCCTATATTCAAACGTTCTCCCTCCTTAGACGCATAGGATCTGTTATCTTCTAAACAGTATGTGAAGCAGCGTGAAAATATGATTGAAAGAAGCGTGAACAAGTGAAGCAGCTCATTTCGTTGAAAAAATACAGACTTTATCTGATAGCGGGCATCATCATCCTCCTCATCATCTGTTTCTGTTTTTTAGTAGGAAAAGAGAAAGGCAGCGCCGAGCCAAGTGAATTGAAAGAACAACATGAAACGCGGGTCACATTAGAAGAAAAACAAGAGAGTGCAGAAAAAGAGCCAACATCCATCGTAGTAGAGGTCAAAGGAGCTGTACGGAAGCCTGGCGTTTATGCATTTATGGCTGAGGACAGAGTTGAAGAAGCGATTAAAAGAGCAGGTGGTTTTACGAGCAAGGCAGATACAGTTGACATCAATCAAGCAGCAAAATTAGAGGACAGTATGATGATTTATGTACAAAAGAAGGGGGAAGGTGACAAGCAGGGACAAACAGCAGCGGCTAATACGCCGCCGGGAAATGAACAGAGTCAAGGGGTGAATGTCAATCAAGCTGATGCAGCGGATTTGCAGACCATTAACGGAATAGGCCCAGCCAAAGCGGAAGCCATCATTGCGTATAGAGAAGAACATGGAGAATTTCAGCAAATTGAAGATTTGCGGAATATTTCGGGTTTTGGAGAGAAGACCATTGAACGACTAAAAAATCAACTGACGGTTAAGTAGAATTGACGGTATAGAAGAAAGGCATGTACACTTAATACCATACATCATTCTGGAGGGATCAGCTCGTGGAGAGAATTTCATGGAATCAATATTTTATGGCTCAAAGCCATTTGCTTGCTTTGCGAAGCACCTGTGAGCGGCTAGCTGTTGGGGCAACGATCGTAAGAGACAAGCGCATCATTGCAGGTGGATATAATGGATCCATTGCCGGCGACGTACATTGTGCAGATGTAGGATGCTATGTCATAGATCATCACTGCGTTCGTACAATCCATGCGGAGATGAACGCTATTTTACAATGTGCCAAATTTGGTGCACCAACGGCTGATGCTGAAATATATGTGACGCATTTTCCTTGCTTGCAGTGCTGTAAAGCGATTATTCAAGCAGGTATTCGAACAGTGTATTATGCGAAGGATTATAAAAATCATCCATATGCTGTTGATTTATTTGAACAGGCCGGAGTTCAAACAGAACAGGTTGAACTAGATGAGATGATTATTGACTTAAAAAACCAAGAAAAATTAGCCTTTGTTGCGGATTTAATAGGCAAACTAAGTGAATCAGGACTTAGCGAAACAGAAATTCGTCAAATGCATGAAAAGGCGAATCAATTATTTACTTCCTATGTTTAAGTATTTGCCGTTCGGGGCGATTTCAGCAGCTGTTGGAATTGCTCTGGCCGCATATCATCTTCATTTGTATTTTCTCCTTTTTCTTCTTGTATGGCTTCTTTTCAGTCTGCTGAAAAAAACACCCCAGCTCTTTCTAATGGTCAGTTTGTGTGGAACGATCTATATGCTCATTTTTATGGTGCATCAGTCTTTTGAAACGGATCATTCCGTACAAGAAAAAGCATTTTCTGATTCGGTTGTGATTGAAACGATTCCGAAAATAGATGGCAATCGCTTTTCAGCGACTGTTTCATCAGAGAATCGTCGACTAGCGGCATTTTATACGATTCAAACGGAGCGTGAAAAAGAAGCGCTAAAAGATGTTGGGCCAGGTATGAGCTGTCATATGACAGGTGAGATGCGGTTGCCCAAACATGCAACCATACCGAATGGCTTTCAATATGATCAATTTCTAAAAACAAAAGGCATTGATGCTATTTTCCTAACGCAGTCTATGAAAAGCTGCACGAAACATGACAGCCCTTCACATTACCTTTCATCTATTAGGCAGAAGGGGTTGAAATTTCTAGAAGATCACGTTCCGAAGAGTTCTGTTGGGATTGTGCAGGCACTTATTTTTGGCGATCGTGATTTAATAGACCCTGATACATTAAGAGATTATCAAATGCTTGGCATCATTCATTTATTAGCCATTTCAGGACTTCATGTTCAAACATTGCTCGCTTGTCTATTTTGGTGTCTACTCCGCGCTGGCGTGACAAGAGAGACAGCGCGTATTCTTTTATTATCCTTTTTGCCGGTTTATGCTTGTTTAACAGGTGCTGCACCATCTGTGTTAAGAGCCTGTCTCATGGCTGGAATTTATTTAGTCATCACAAGCCTGCCAAAAGAAATGAAACAGCCTTCTGCGGTCGTGTTAAGTGCAGCGTTCTTGCTTTTATTAGCCATTCAACCACTTTATATATTTGATGTCGGTTTTCAACTGTCATTTGTGGTGACCTTATTTATTTTGCTATCCACTAGTATTTTATCAAAAGCAAAAAGTTCGGTGATGCAGTTATTCCTCATTTCCTTGATTGCACAGCTTGCTTCGCTTCCTGTTCTTTTATATTATTTTCAACAATTTTCCTTGCTGAGTGTTCCTTTAAATATGATGTTTGTTCCTTTTTATACAATGGTTGTCATGCCTCTGTCCTTATTCTTTTTTCTTTTATCTATCATTTATCTTCCGCTTGGACAAACACTGTTTCAGTTGCTTGATTGGGTGATCCAGTTTAGTCATCAATTGTCTGCACATATGGCTACTTACGATGGTCTTACTCTCATTTTTATGAAATCGACATGGTGGCATGTGCTCCTAGAGGTTTCCTCCATTGTTTTTCTATTCATTGTGATGGAATGTAAAACTTCTATCAAATCTTATCTTGTGCCTATTTTGATTCTCGTTTGTGTGCTGGCTGTACACTATTTCACGCCGAATTTTCTTCAAAAAGGAGAGGTCACAATGTTAGATGTAGGACAAGGGGATAGTTTGTTTATTCAGCTACCTTATCGAACTGGGCATATATTAGTCGATACAGGAGGCAGACTTTCTTTTGAAGAAGAGCCATGGAAAAAAAGACGTAAAGTATCTACAATTGGGGATCAAACGCTTATTCCATTTCTGCATTCTAAAGGCATAGCAAAACTTGATGTCCTCATCCTTACCCATGCAGATCAAGATCATATGGGAGAAGCGATGCGGTTAATAAAGCGAAATAAAGTCAAGCGCCTTGCAATCCCAAAAGGCTTTGCTCGAAATCCAGAGGATGCGCAGCTTTTAAAGGAAGCGGTTGATCAAAGGATTCCTGTAGATGAGTTGGAAAGAGGGGATCAGCTGAGAATTGGAGGACAAAAATTTGACGTTCTGCATCCTGCACGTGACCAGGTGACGAGTAAAAATAATGATTCACTGGTCCTCACCTTTATGCTTGGCGGCAAGCGTTTTATGCTGACTGGGGATCTTGAACAAGAAGGGGAACGAGACATCATTCAAGCTTACCCCAAGCTACGAGCGGATGTCTTGAAGGTTGGACATCACGGGAGTAAAGGATCAACAAGTGAAGAATGGCTTCAGCATTTGAACCCGTCATATGCACTGATTTCAGCAGGTGAACGAAATCGGTATCACCATCCTCATCAAGAAGTTTTGAAAAAATTAAATGAGCATCAAACAAAGGTGTATCGTACAGATATCGATGGAAGTGTGACCTATGAATTTCTTGAAGAGGATGGAACATTTTACGCTCATCCTCCATATGATATCTTACAAAATCAATAAAAAAACTGCCAAAACGGCAGTCATCTTGCATTCATGTAGTTAAGATCCAACGAGGTGTATCACTGTTGCCAAAATAAACATTGAGGCGAAAAATCCGAATGTGACGATAAAACCAACAGCTGAGTCGGTCACATCATTCCGCTTGCTTTGAACATTCTTTTCAAATTCATTCATTTTCATCCCTCCTGGCTATTTTTAGTATACTTGAACTCATTTGGAATTGCTAGAAGGTAAAGTAACCGTTTTCCATTTTCATGATCATTTTGTGAATATCGTCTGACTGTAAGCTGACCCGGGAGCTTACGTGAGACGTTTACTATAAATGAGGAGGCGGCACTTTCAGCTTCCTCTTTACTAATGTCTCTACACGCTTTAGGATAGAGGAGGAAGTGAAAGAGAGGGATTTAAGCGAATGGTCTTTGAAGTATGGAACAATTTAAAAAAAGGGGATATCCATCCCGTTTATTGCTTATATGGAAAAGAAACGTATTTACTTCAAGAGACAGCTGCAAAATTGAGACAAGCTGTCGTCGACGAAGAAACAAAGGATTTTAATTACTCTGTCTTCGATATGGAAGAGGTGCCGCTTGAGCAGGCTGTGACGGACGCAGAAACATTTCCGTTTATGGGAGAGCGGCGTCTCGTTGTGATCAAAAACCCTTATTTCCTCACTGCAGAAAAGAAAAAAGAAAAGATCGAGCATCAGCTTTCTGTGTTAGAAGCTTATTTAGAAAAGCCAGCACCCTACACGATTCTCGTGTTATTAGCACCATATGAAAAACTGGACGAACGTAAGAAAATCACCAAATTGTTAAAAAAGAAAGCGGCTGTGGTTGAGGCGAAAGAGTTAAATCCGAAAGAAACAACGGATTTCACCATTACATTAGTGAAAACAGAAGGAAAAACAATCTCGGCTGAAGCGGCAGAACAGCTTGTCATGTTATGTGGTGGGAGCCTGTCCTCACTTTTTCAAGAGGTTCGAAAGCTAAGTACATATATTGGGCAGCGAGAGGAAATTGAGCTGGCGGATGTCAATCAGCTCGTTGCACGAAGTTTGGAGCAGAATATTTTCGAACTGATTAACCAAATCGTGAACAGGCGCCGGTCTGAAGCGATGCAAATGTTTTATGATCTCCTAAAGCAAAATGAGGAGCCCATTAAAATATTGGCACTCATTTCAAATCAATTTCGGTTGATATTGCAGACAAAGTACTTTGCTCAACAGGGATACGGGCAAAAACAAATTGCGTCAAACCTGAAAGTCCACCCTTTTCGGGTCAAACTCGCGATGGATCAGGCAAGACTGTTTTCAGAAGAAGAGCTAAAGTACATCGTCAAAGAGCTCTCCACGATTGATTATGAAATGAAAACGGGTAAAAAGGACAAGCAGCTATTATTAGAATTGTTCCTGCTTCGGTTATTAGGGGCTTGAACATAAAAAAAACGACCTTCTCAAAAGAGGGTCGTTTTTGTTTAGATGTATAATTGCCAGTCTGTCCTTATGGCTGAGCCGTTCAGGACGGACGTACAGTTAAACAGGTGCCTCATCACTGAGGCGTTGCAAACATTATGCAGAAAGTCCGTTTACTTGTTTCGCAAGTCTTGATTTGTAACGCGCAGCTGCGTTTTTGTGTACAAGACCAGTTTTAACGGCTTTGTCAATGCGTTTTGCAGCAGAAGAAAGAGCAGCTTTTGCTTGCTCAGCATCGTTGTTAGCTACAGAAACTTCAACTTGTTTAATCGCAGTACGCATCGCAGACTTGATTGTTACGTTGTGTGCACGGCGTTCGTTATTCGTTTTTGTACGTTTGATCGCTGATTTAATATTTGGCATGTGTTTCACCTCCTAAGATACAACCTAAACACAATTGTCTTAAGGTTAAATCTTCACAATAGAACAAATTGTATTCTATCAAACACACCTTTAGAATGCAATATAAATGTAAAGTATTTTTCATTGATGAAGCGCTCGAATGTTTCTTGAAAGAGATGGAAAGACTACTGTTAATTACTTGATGGAAGGAGCCTTTTCATGAAGAAACAGAAACTCGATTTAAGCGCTTATCAAATCCGGACCGATTTGGCCGTTGAAACAAAAGAGATACTAGAACAAGAGAACGATCCGAATGTGGTCAAAAAGGACGGTATTCAAGGAATTGTTGAGAAGGAGAAGGAAGAGCACGGCATCCGCATCCGCACTGTGGAGATTACGACAGAAGGAGAAGAGTTGACCGGAAAAAAGGCAGGGACATACTTGACGCTTGAGGCGCAAGGAATTCGGGAGAAAGACTCTGAGATGCAAGAAAAAGTGGTTGAAGTTTTTGCCCATCATTTTGCTCAGTTTTTAAAAGATCACGGCATTCAGGCAGATGCGAGCTGTCTTGTCGTAGGACTCGGAAACTGGAATGTCACGCCGGATGCTTTAGGGCCGCTCACAGTTGAAAATTTGCTGGTGACACGCCACTTATTTGAATTACAGCCTGAGAATGTGCAGGAAGGCTATCGCCCGGTGTCTTCACTATCGCCTGGAGTCATGGGGCTGACTGGTATAGAAACAAGTGACATTATACAAGGTGTCATTGAACGATCTAAACCAGATTTTGTGATCGCCATCGATGCACTAGCTGCACGCGCAGTAGAACGGGTGAATACGACGATTCAAATTTCTGATACAGGTATACATCCAGGATCGGGTGTCGGAAATAAACGAAAAGAATTAAGCAAAGAGACCTTGGGGATTCCAGTCATTGCCATTGGTGTACCGACAGTGGTCGATGCAGTGACGATCGCAAGTGACACGATTGATTACGTGTTAAAGCATTTTGGTAGAGAACTGAAAGATGATAGACCTTCCCGATCTTTAGTACCAGCGGGTCTGACATTTGGGAAGAAAAAAGTGCTGAATGAAGAAGATTTGCCAGATGATGAAACGCGTCAATCCTTTTTAGGAATCGTCGGAACGCTTCCTGAAGAAGAAAAAAGACAGTTGATCCATGAAGTACTTGCGCCGCTTGGACAAAATCTAATGGTCACACCGAAGGAAGTGGATACATTCATTGATGACATGGCGAACGTACTCGCCAATGGGTTAAATACAGCACTTCATCAAAAAATCTCTCAAGACAACATGGGTTCTTATAATCATTAATCAGTTCTACTTTCTCTAGCTCGCTCATAGTGTAATTACTAGAAAGCGTGCTGGAGGGAGTAAATCATGAAAAAAAGACCTCGCCGTCCTCGACAGTTGGTCGTTGCGATTAATGGAACAAAAGTAGTGAAGAGTATTTTTTTGTTTATTGTCTCTCTGGTGGTTGTGTTTGTCATGTCAGGGGCTTTGACGTCTTTAAAACCTGAGCTTAGGCCTCAAGCATCATTATATGGTGTAGCAGATGAGCTGTCAGGGGCATTCTTTGCAACTCTAATGGGGATGGAAAATCAATATTTTGCCTCAGCAGTCCCTGAAGATCAAAAAGGCTTTCATTTCTCCGGGCTGTCACTCAAACTTGCCACAAGTATCAATTTAGAAGACCCCCGCAGTTTTCTAGGAAGAGAGCTGCCAGGCTTTGAACATTTTGATACAAAAATCATCCTAGCAGGTGAAGGTACAGACTATACGAATATGCCAATGGAATCGCCGCCTCCAAGTGAAGTCATCAAAGATGAAAAAGAAGCAAATCTAGCTGAGCTGGACAAGCTTGATGAAGATGAACCGAAAACGCCTGCAAAAGAGCCGGACCAGTCGACAGGAAAACGAAAAGCTGTGTACATTTATCACACACATAATACGGAATCATATTTACCATTTTTAAAAGGAGAAACAAACCCAAACAATGCGCGCCACTCAAAAGTGAACGTCACCCTTGTCGGGGAGATGTTTGGTAAAGCGCTCGATCAGCAAGGAATCGGGAACACAGTGGATAAAACAGAAATTGAAAAAAGACTGCTGAAAAAAGGGTTGAAGTACCCACAATCGTATAATGAATCCAGATTGGTTGTAAAAGAAGCTCTCGCTAAAAATGATGACTTAGATTACTTAATCGATATTCACCGGGATTCAAGAAGAAAGAAAGATACGACAGTAGAAATCAAAGGCAAGAAATATGCGAGAATCGCATTTGTTGTTGGGAAGAAGAATCAAAGCTATGAGAAAAACTTAAAGCTGGCGACAGAGTTCCACCATTTGATGGAGAAAAAATATAAAGGACTTAGTGTCGGTGTGTTTGCCAAAGGAGAAATTGGTGATAATGGAATCTATAATCAAGATTTATCTGACAAAGCCCTTCTATTAGAATTTGGCGGTGTGGATAATAATATGGAAGAACTGAAAAACGCATCCAATGCAGCAGCTGATGTGTTCAGTGAAATTTTCTGGGACGCAGAAAAGGTAGACGGCAAAGCAAAGGATGAGAAAAAACGGTCTTAAGGTGGTGGAGGATATGGGCTCATTTATCGGAAAAACCATTATTTTATCGCTCGTATTGCTATTCGGTGTCTTTTTAGGAATGCAGCAAGCCAATAATGGCATGCTGCAAATGAAAGGGTATCATGATCCGCAATTAAAAGGTGCCTTCACTGTCCAAACGAATGATGATCAAGAAAAAGAAGCTTCTATCCTCGGAACAGCTGTCACACAAAAAGACTTAGCAGAAAAACAAAAGCAGCTAGAAGAAATGGAGAGCTTTAATGCCTTCTCTAAGGCCGGAAAAGCATTATCAGATGGTATGACGCATGCAGCCCGTACACTTTATGATTGGGTGAATGGTAAATAAACTGTTGTAAGCATCATGTTGGATGTTATTTCATAAGATATCACACCTTTTCGTGAAAGCCGCTAACCGATGAGCGGCTTTTCTTGATTTCGATTGAATCTTTACAGCCCTATTGATATAATCTAACCTAGCGCAACCCGCGTTTTATAGTAGGAGTGATAGATTGTGACAGATAAAGAAAAACGATTAGAACGGCAATCAAGAATTCGAAATTTCTCCATTATCGCCCATATTGACCATGGGAAATCCACATTGGCTGACCGTATTTTGAAAAAAACAGCGGCGATTACGCAACGAGAAATGAAAGAACAATTACTTGATTCCATGGACTTAGAGCGTGAACGCGGCATTACGATCAAATTAAACTCTGTCCAGCTGAAATATCAGGCGAAGGATGGAGAAGAATATATTATGCACCTGATTGATACACCAGGGCATGTCGACTTCACCTATGAGGTATCTCGAAGCCTAGCTGCCTGTGAAGGTGCAATTCTTGTGGTGGATGCAGCACAAGGCATTGAAGCACAGACACTAGCGAACGTTTATTTAGCTCTTGATAACAACTTAGAAATCCTGCCGATCATTAACAAAATTGATCTGCCGAGTGCAGAACCTGAACGTGTAAGACAAGAAATTGAAGATGTCATCGGGTTGGATGCATCTGAAGCTGTTCTTACCTCTGCTAAGGCGGGCATCGGGATCGAGGATATTTTAGAACAAATCGTCGAAAAGGTGCCGGCACCAGCTGGAGATCCAGAAGCACCACTTCAAGCCCTCATTTTTGATTCTCTCTACGATGCGTATCGTGGCGTCATTGCTTACATACGAATTGTCGAAGGAACCGTCAAACCAGGTCAAAAAATCAAGATGATGGCGACAGGCAAAGAATTTGAAGTGCTTGAAGTCGGCGTATTTACACCGAAAGCAATGCCAACAGACGAACTCACTGTTGGAGATGTTGGCTATTTAACAGCTGCTATTAAAAATGTTGGCGATACACGTGTAGGGGATACGATCACAAGTGCGGTAAACCCTGCGAAAGAAGCTCTACCTGGATATAGAAAGCTGAACCCAATGGTGTACTGCGGCCTTTATCCAATTGACACAGCGAAATATAACGACTTGCGTGAAGCGTTAGAAAAGCTTGAATTAAATGATTCTTCACTTCAATATGAGGCAGAGACATCCCAAGCACTGGGCTTCGGTTTCCGCTGCGGCTTCCTTGGCATGCTTCATATGGAAATCATCCAAGAACGGATTGAGCGTGAATTTAAAATCGACCTTATTACGACAGCGCCAAGTGTTATTTACGATGTGTATATGACAGACGGAGAAAAAATCGTCGTAGATAACCCGTCCAATTTGCCTGATCCGCAAAAGATTGAGCGAATTGAAGAGCCATACGTGAAGGCAACAATGATGGTGCCAAATGATTATGTTGGTTCTGTGATGGAGCTTTGCCAAGGAAAGCGCGGCAATTTCATTGATATGCAATATCTTGATGCAAACCGCGTGAGCATTGTGTACGAAATTCCTCTGGCAGAGATCGTATACGAATTCTTTGATCAATTAAAGTCCAATACAAAAGGGTATGCATCCTTTGATTACGAGCTGATCGGCTATCGCCCATCCACTCTAGTGAAAATGGATATCATGCTTAATGGCGAAAAAATCGATGCGCTTTCCTTTATTGTTCACCGCGATTATGCATATGAACGCGGAAAGATCATTGTAGAAAAGCTGAAAGAACTGATTCCGCGCCAGCACTTTGAAGTACCAGTTCAGGCAGCGATCGGTCAAAAGATTGTTGCTCGGTCTACCATTAAAGCAATGCGCAAGAACGTACTAGCGAAGTGTTATGGTGGAGATATTTCCCGGAAAAGAAAGCTTCTTGAGAAGCAAAAAGAAGGGAAAAAGCGCATGAAGCAAGTGGGTTCTGTAGAAGTCCCACAAGAAGCATTTATGGCCGTGCTGAAAATGGACGACAGCACACCGAAAAAATAACATCCTCAAGGCAACCTGCTTTACAATGCTCGCCTTGACGTTTATAGTCGAAAACAAACGAAGAGGCCGCAGCGATAAACTGCGGCTCTTTACCTGTAAAGAAGGTGTCAACAAATGAAAGCAGCATACATTCACATTCCATTTTGTGAGCACATTTGTCACTATTGTGATTTTAATAAATTTTTCATTAAAACCCAGCCGGTCGATGAATACTTAGCGGCTCTTGAAAAAGAAATGCAGCACACGATCGATCAAAAAGGGGAGCAAGAACTAAAGACGATCTTTATTGGCGGGGGAACCCCGACATCACTGACAACCAGCCAGTTAGATAAGCTTATGGACAGCATTCACCGCGTATTAAAACCAACCAAAAACTTAATCGAGTTTGCAGTAGAAGCAAACCCAGACGAACTATCGCTTGAGAAATTGAATGTCTTAAAATCAGCAGGCGTTAATCGGCTGAGCTTTGGTGTTCAAACATTTGAAGATGACCTGCTCAAAAAAATCGGACGGGTTCATCAAAAGAAAGATGTTCTCACATCTTTCGAGCGAGCAAGAGCAGTTGGGTTCGACAATATTAGTCTTGATCTTATGTTTGGTTTGCCTCATCAAGAGAAGCATCATGTCATGCATTCACTAGAGACCGCTTTTTCATTAGGTGCAGAACATTATTCGGTTTATTCGTTGATTGTCGAGCCAAAGACGGTCTTTTACAATTTGATGCAAAAAGGGAAACTGCATTTACCACCGCAAGAACGTGAGGCTGAAATGTATGAGCTCGTCATGGATGAAATGGAGCGGCACGGACTCAAACAATATGAGATTAGCAATTACGCCAAACCAGGTTTTGAAAGCCAACATAACCTCACCTATTGGAGCAACGAAGATTACTTTGGTTTTGGCGCAGGAGCGCACGGGTATGTAGATGGCGTCCGCAATGTGAACGCTGGACCAGTGAAGCATTACTTAGAGCTCATTGAACAAACAGGGTTTCCATATAAGGAAACGCATCAGGTGACAAAAGCAGAACAGATCGAAGAGGAAATGTTCTTAGGTTTGCGGAAAATTGAAGGCGTGAAAAGTGCTCACTTTCAAGCGAAATTTGGAGCAACACCAGAAGCACTCTTTCCCGCCATTCTTGAAGAATTAGCAGAAAAAGGTCTCATTGAACAGGATGAGATTGGCATTCGTTTAACAAGAAAAGGAAAATTGTTAGGGAATGAAGTATTTCAAGCGTTTCTCGGTGAGTTATAATTGACATTTTAATTTGAGTTTGGTAATTTTGTTTATACAATTAGCACTCGTTGAAAGAGAGTGCTAACAGGGGTGATGATGATGTTAACAAATCGTCAGCTTTTGATTCTACAAGTCATTATTAATGACTTTATTCGTTCGGCGCAGCCAGTTGGATCAAGGACTCTTTCCAAAAAAGAAGACATTACATTCAGCTCTGCGACGATTAGAAACGAAATGGCTGATTTGGAGGAACTCGGTTTTATTGAAAAGACCCATTCTTCATCAGGAAGAATTCCTTCCGAAAAAGGATATCGTTATTATGTAGATCATTTGCTCTCTCCGCGAAAACTGTCATCTAAAGAGCTTGTGCTCATCCAGTCAGTATTTCAGGAGAAAATTTTTGAGCTGGAAAAAACAGTTCAAAAATCGGCGGAAATTTTATCAGATCTCACAAACTACACATCGATTGTCCTTGGTCCAAAGCTAAGTGAAAATCGATTGAAGCAAATTCAGCTTGTCCCTGTCCAGCCTAATAAAGCAGTAGCGATTATGATTACAGACAGCGGGCATGTTGAAAACAAAACCATTACCTTCTCTGAGCATCTTGATGTCTCCGATATTGAGAAGCTGATGAATATTTTAAACAGCCGCTTAGCCGGAGTCCCGATGGATCAGCTGAAGGACAGGATGTATAAAGAAGTAGTGATGCTCCTTCGTACGCATTTAAAAGACTATGATCATATTTTAGATGCGCTTGGTAACACATTCACTTCAACACAAAATGAATCAAAACTTTTCTTTGGCGGGAAGATTAATATGTTGAACCAGCCAGAGTTTCATGACATTGACCGCATTCGTTCACTCATGATGCTGATTGAACAAAAGAATGATGTCATGCAGCTGTTTCATCCAAATCAGCAAGGAATCACCATTAAAATCGGTTCAGAAAACAATTTGGAAGCAATGGAGAACTGCAGTTTAATCACAGCAACTTATGCGATTGATCAAAAATCACTCGGCTCCATCGCTGTCATTGGTCCAACCCGTATGGATTACGGGCGAGTCGTTAGTCTTTTGCATCATGTATCAAAAGACTTGTCAAACGCACTTTCCAATTTGTATGATGAGTAGGGTGATAAAAGGTGGGGGCACAGCCCCTTCGTATAATTGAATCTTTTGAGGGAGGTGAACACAATGTCAGAAGAAAAACAGACACCTGAGCAAGCAGCAGAGGTTGAAGCGCAAGAAGAAGCAGTTCAAGCAGAAACTGAGGAAGTAAAGCACGATGAACAGTCTGCCTTCCAAGAGAAGATTGATGAATTGCAGCAGCTTCTAGATGAAAAAGAAAACAAAATTCTGCGTGTTCAAGCAGATTTTGAAAACTATAAACGCCGTGCTCGAACTGAAGTGGAGACCGTGCAAAAATATCGTTCTCAACATGTTGTCAGCGACCTTCTCCCAGCTCTCGACAACTTTGAAAGAGCGCTTGGAATCGATCCAGACAATGAGCAGACGAAAAGTTTGTTAGAAGGTATGCAAATGGTTTACCGCCAGCTGGTAGAAGCGTTGAAAAATGAAGGCGTTGAACCAATTGAAGCTGTCGGCAAAGAGTTCGATCCAAACCTTCATCAAGCCGTCATGCAAGTTGAAGATGAAAACTACGATTCAAACATCGTTGTAGAAGAATTGCAAAAGGGCTATAAACTCAAAGACCGAGTTATTCGTCCATCAATGGTAAAAGTAAATCAATAACTACATAATGGGAGGTCATCGAATATGAGTAAAATCATTGGTATTGACTTAGGAACAACAAACTCATGTGTTGCAGTACTCGAAGGCGGCGAGCCAAAAGTTATTGCAAACGCTGAAGGAGCACGTACAACACCATCTGTTGTCGCTTTTAAAAATGGAGAGCGCCAAGTAGGTGAAGTAGCAAAACGTCAATCAATTACAAACCCAAACACTATCATGTCTGTTAAAAGACATATGGGTACAGATTATAAAGTAGAAGTTGAGGGTAAGAACTACACGCCGCAGGAAATCTCTGCAATCATCCTTCAACACCTTAAATCTTACGCTGAAGCTTATCTTGGCGAAGAAGTAACAAAAGCGGTTATTACAGTTCCTGCTTACTTTAACGATGCAGAGCGCCAAGCAACAAAAGATGCTGGTAAAATTGCTGGTCTTGAAGTAGAACGTATCATCAACGAACCAACAGCAGCTGCACTTGCTTATGGTTTAGATAAAACAGATGAAGATCAAACGATCCTTGTATATGACCTTGGTGGCGGTACATTTGACGTATCAGTCCTTGAGCTTGGAGACGGCGTCTTTGAAGTACGCTCAACTGCTGGGGACAACCGTCTAGGTGGAGACGATTTTGACCAAGTCATCATCGATCATCTAGTGGCTGAGTTCAAAAAAGAAAACGGCATTGATCTTTCTAAAGATAAAATGGCGCTTCAGCGTTTAAAAGATGCTGCTGAAAAAGCGAAAAAAGATCTTTCTGGTGTATCTTCTACACAAATCTCACTGCCATTTATCACAGCTGGAGATGCAGGTCCTCTTCACCTAGAATTAACGCTAACGCGTGCTAAATTCGAAGAGCTTTCTGCAGACCTTGTAGAGCGTACAATGACACCTGTACGTCAATCACTGAAAGATGCTGGTCTATCTGCTAGCGAGATTGATAAAGTTATCCTTGTTGGTGGATCAACTCGTATTCCTGCAGTACAAGAAGCAATCAAAAAAGAAACAGGTAAAGAGCCTCATAAAGGCGTAAACCCTGATGAAGTGGTTGCACTTGGTGCAGCAATTCAAGGTGGAGTTATCACAGGAGATGTCAAAGACGTTGTTCTTCTTGACGTCACACCACTTTCTTTAGGAATTGAAACAATGGGCGGCGTATTCACAAAGCTGATTGAACGTAATACAACCATTCCAACAAGTAAATCTCAAGTATTCTCAACGGCTGCTGACAACCAAACTGCTGTAGACATTCACGTCTTACAAGGTGAGCGTCCAATGGCAGCAGACAACAAAACATTAGGTCGTTTCCAATTGACTGACATTCCACCAGCACCACGCGGCGTACCACAAATCGAAGTATCTTTTGATATCGATAAAAACGGTATCGTAAACGTACGTGCGAAAGATATGGGTACTGGAAAAGAACAAAACATCACAATCAAATCTTCTTCAGGTCTTTCTGATGATGAGATCGAAAAAATGGTCAAAGAAGCAGAAGAAAATGCTGAAGCAGATGCGAAGAAAAAAGAAGAAATCGAAGTGCGCAATGAAGCAGATCAATTAGTGTTTACAACAGAAAAAACATTAAAAGATCTTGAAGGCAAAATCGATGAAGAGCAAGTGAAAAAAGCAAACGACGCGAAAGATGCACTAAAAGCTGCGATCGAAAAAGGCGAGCTTGAAGACATCAAAGCGAAAAAAGATGAGCTACAAACAATCGTTCAAGAATTAACGACAAAGCTCTATGAAGAAGCTGCAAAACAAGCACAAGCTCAGCAAGAAGGCGGAGCTGAAGGTGCTCAAAAAGCAGATGACAATGTAGTGGATGCAGAATACGAAGAAGTAAACGACGATCAAGAGAAAAAATAATCACCTTTACTTTTGAAAAAGACTGCTGAAACGTACTCGTCAGAAAGTCAAAGTCAGGATCTCTTGGCTTTGACTTTTTTCTTTTCAACGATGAAAAGGAATTGAAAAAGATCAATTTAAAATGATACAATCGTATTTATGTGAGAAAATCGGGAGTGTGAAGAGATGAGTAAGCGTGATTACTATGAAGTGCTTGGCGTGAGTAAGAGCGCCTCAAAGGACGAAATCAAAAAGGCATACCGCAAGCTTTCAAAAAAGTATCACCCTGATATTAATAAAGAAGCTGGCTCAGATGAGAAATTCAAAGAAGTAAAAGAAGCCTATGAAACCCTTTCTGACGATCAAAAACGTTCACATTATGACCAGTTCGGTCACACCGATCCAAACCAAGGATTTGGTGGCGGCGGATTTGGCGGTGGAGGAGACTTTGGCGGCTTCGGCGGATTTGATGACATCTTCTCTAGTATTTTTGGCGGCGGAGCCAGAAGAAGAGATCCAAATGCACCGCGTCAAGGAGCGGACCTTCAATATACAATGACCCTTTCATTTGAAGAAGCGGCATTTGGGAAAGAAGCAACGATCGAGATTCCCCGCGAGGAATCATGTGAAACGTGTCATGGATCAGGTGCAAAACCTGGAACACAGGCGAAGACATGCTCACATTGCGGCGGATCAGGTCAACAAAATGTCGAGCAATCCACGCCATTTGGTAAAGTAGTCAACCGCAGAGTATGTAACTACTGTAGCGGAACTGGTAAACAAATTGAACATAAGTGTTCAACATGTGGTGGATCTGGTAAAGTGCGTAAGCGTAAGAAAATCAATGTGACGATCCCAGCAGGTGTGGACGATGGTCAGCAGCTTAGAGTATCTGGTCAAGGTGAACCAGGTGTAAATGGAGGACCTCCAGGCGATCTATTTGTTGTTTTCCATGTGAGGGCGCATGAATTCTTCGAACGAGATGGAGATGACATCTACTGCGAAATGCCGCTTACCTTTGCGCAGGCTGCACTAGGTGATGAAATTGAAGTGCCGACATTACATGGGAAAGTCAAATTAAAAGTTCCTGCGGGCACACAAACGGGCACGAAGTTTAGACTCAAAGGAAAAGGTGTAAAAAATGTACGCGGTTATGGTCAAGGCGATCAGCATATCGTTGTACGCGTCGTAACACCGACGAATTTAACTGAAAATCAAAAAGATATCATTAGAAAATTTGCTGAAGTGAGCGGAAATAAACCGGACGAACAAGAAATGAGCTTTTTCGATAAGGTGAAACGCGCATTTAAAGGCGAGTAAGACGGATAAGGAGTTGGTAGTATTGAAGTGGTCAGAAATTAGCGTCCATACAACAAATGAAGCGGTGGAACCGATCACCAATATTTTGCATGAAGCAGGTGCAAGCGGTGTCGTGATTGAGGACCCGCTTGATTTAGTCAAGGAACGTGAAAATGTATACGGTGAGATCTACCAGCTCGATCCGAATGATTATCCTGAGGAAGGGGTCATCGTCAAAGCCTACCTTCCGATGAATAGCTTTTTGATGGAAACGGTAGATGAGATCAAAGAAGCCATCAATAATCTTCTTCTATACGATATTGACCTTGGACGAAATACACTGTCAATTTGTGAAGTAAACGAAGAAGAATGGGCGACTGCATGGAAGAAATACTATCATCCTGTGAAAATCTCTGAGAAATTTACCATCGTCCCAACATGGGAAGAGTACACACCCGTTCATTCTGATGAATTGATCATCGAAATGGACCCTGGAATGGCATTTGGAACCGGTACACATCCAACAACGGTTCTTTGCATTCAGGCGCTTGAGCGCTATGTGAAGGAAAACGACACGGTGATTGACGTTGGAACAGGATCTGGCATTTTAAGTGTTGCCGCTGCAATGCTCGGTGCAAAAGACATTCATGCATTTGATCTCGACACCGTTGCAGTGGAAAGTGCAAAGCAGAACATCGAATTAAATGGTGTGAGCGAGCAAGTAACGGTAAAACAAAATAATTTACTTGATGGGATTTCAGGTGAACGCGATGTGATTGTGGCCAACATCCTCGCAGAGGTCATCATGCGCTTTACAGATCAAGCGTATGATCTATTGAAGAAAGACGGTTACTTTATTACATCAGGCATTATCGGACAAAAGAAATTACAAGTCAAAACTGCTTTAGAAGAAGCCGGTTTTGAGATTGTTGAAGTGCTGTCAATGGAAGATTGGGTCAGCATCATAGCGAAAAAATAAAGCGAGTAGGTGTCAGGACACGTATGCAACGATATTTTATCGACCTCACAAAAGAAGAAGTGACGGAAAAGGGAAACATCGTCATAAAGGGTGAAGATGTTCATCACCTTGCAAACGTCATGCGGATGAAAGCAGGGGAGGACATCCTTTGCTTAACGACAGACGGCTTTGAAGCGCTCAGTAAAATTGATACAATAACAAAGGAAGAAGTGATTTGTCACTTGGAAGGCTGGACGAATCAGAATCGAGAACTTCCGATCAAGGTGACGATTGCAAGCGGTCTGCCAAAAGGGGATAAGCTTGAATGGATTATCCAAAAAGGCACCGAGCTTGGCGCAAGTGCTTTTATTCCGTTTCAAGCGACTCGTTCGATTACAAAACTTGACCAAAAAAAGTCATTAAAAAAACGAGATCGCTGGGAAAAAATTGCGAAAGAAGCTGCCGAGCAGTCTTACCGGAATACCATTCCGCGCGTTTATCCAGTATCAACATTTAAAGAGCTGATTCAACTGGCCGGTGAATTCGATAAATGTGTCGTTGCATACGAAGAATCATCGAAAGAAGGCGAGCAAAGCCGGTTTCAAACGGTGCTCCAACAGATGAAGGGCGAACAAACCTTATTAGTGGTTTTTGGTCCAGAAGGCGGTTTAGCAGAAAAGGAGATTGAAGAACTTGAAGCGCATGGTGCAGTCATTTGCGGGCTTGGACCACGCATTTTAAGAACAGAAACAGCTCCTCTTTACGCGCTTTCTGCTATATCTTATCAAACAGAGTTATTAAGAGGTGAATCATGATGGGAACAGTAGCGTTCCATACACTTGGCTGTAAGGTCAATCACTACGAAACAGAAGCCATCTGGCAGCTGTTTAAAGAAGCTGGCTATGAAAGAAAAGATTATGAATCAAAAGCAGACGTATATGTCATTAATACATGTACCGTCACCAATACAGGCGATAAAAAAAGCCGCCAAGTCATTAGAAGAGCCATTCGTCATAATCCGGATGGTGTCATTTGTGTAACAGGCTGTTACGCACAAACGTCTCCGGCAGAAATCATGGCGATTCCTGGTGTTGATATTGTGGTTGGCACACAAGACAGACATAAACTGCTTGGTTATATTGAAGAATACAGAAGAGAAAGACAGCCGATCAACGGAGTTAGCAATATCATGAAAGCACGGGTCTTTGAAGAACTAGATGTTCCTGCGTTTACTGACAGAACACGTGCTTCATTAAAAATCCAAGAAGGCTGTAACAATTTCTGTACATTCTGCATTATCCCTTGGGCTCGCGGATTACTGCGTTCTCGCGATCCAGAAGAAGTCATCAATCAAGCGCAGCAGCTTGTCGATGCTGGCTACAAAGAAATTGTATTAACAGGTATTCATACAGGTGGATACGGTGAAGATTTAAAGGATTATAACTTTGCTAAGCTTCTGAAAGAATTAGATGAACGTGTGGCGGGATTAAAACGAATCCGCATTTCATCCATTGAAGCAAGTCAAATTACAGACGAAGTGATTGAAGTGCTCGATCAGTCAGATAAAATTGTGAGACACTTGCACATTCCGCTTCAATCTGGCTCTAATACTGTACTGAAAAGAATGCGCCGTAAATACACAATGGAATTCTTTGCAGAGCGTTTAACGAAGCTCAAAAAAGCATTGCCAGGTCTTGCTGTCACTTCAGATGTGATCGTTGGATTCCCAGGAGAAACAGAAGAAGAATTTATGGAAACATACAATTTTGTCAAAGACCATCAATTCTCTGAGCTCCATGTGTTCCCTTACAGCAAACGGACAGGTACGCCTGCTGCAAGAATGGAAGATCAAGTAGATGAGAATGTGAAAAACGAACGCGTTCACCGCCTCATTGCTCTTTCTGATCAGCTTGCGAAAGAATATGCATCGGCATATGAAGGCGACGTCTTAGAGATTATTCCAGAAGAATCTTTCAAAGAACAAGACGGAACGCACAATCTGTATGTAGGATATACTGATAACTACATGAAGGTCGTATTTGAAGGAACAGAGGACATGATCGGCCGTTTGGTAAAAGTGAAGATTACGAAAGCAGGTTATCCTTATAACGAAGGACAATTCGTCCGTATAAGTGATGACGTGCAGACGGATCAAGTGAGAATGACCTCATAATGAATGAAAAACCGGCAGCCATTAGGCAAGCCGGTTTCTTTTATGTTGACCGATTCGGAAGAAGGAACAAAATCAAGGAATGAAAAGGGCGGATGAACGGGAAAAAGAGGAGAGAACTTGCAACATTAAACAGCAGACTAAAGTGCGCAATCTGCTGGGCAGGAGAGCTTGCTAAAAGCGCAACAAACTCTGTAATAAAGGCGAGAAAAGGAAGACATAAAAGAACACCTAGAACATTAAACACAACGTGTGCATACGCGGTTTGGCGGGCTGCATAACCGCCAGAGATAGCAGCCATCACGGCAGTAATACATGTTCCGATATTGGACCCTAAAACAAAGCTGATGCCTTCTTTTAGAGCGACAGTCCCTTCATTCATAAATCCCATCAAAATACCGATACATACAGAACTTGAATGAACAATGGCCGTGAGCACTGTACCAGAGAGAAGAGCTGTCCAATCTGAGTGCTGCATCATTTCAAGGAAACGCAGTGTCTCTGGCTGACTGGTCATCATACCTGCAATTTTTGAAAAACCTTGAATACAAAAAAAGATCATGCCAAGCCCAAATAAACTTTTTCCTGCATATCGAAAAGACTTCCTGCCCAAAATGATACATAAAAGACCAGCTGCAATCAGAACCCACATAAACACGTCCATCTTAATGGCAATAAATTCTGTCGTAAATGTTGAGCCGATATTCGTTCCAAGAATCATGGGTATGGATTTTTTAAACGTGAGAATGCCTGTACTCACAAAGCCGATAACGATGACCATAAACGCCGAACTGCTTTGAAGAACCCCTGTAAACACAATACTGACCAAGAATGCTTTGACTGGATGATCTGTAAAGAGAAGAAGAGATTTCTCAATACGAGACGACGTGAGCGCCATTAATCCTTTCCTAAGCAAACCCATTGCCCATAAAAAAATGAAAATAAGTGCACAAAAATAAATGATCGCCATCATAGAAAAGTCCTCCTCTTACCAATGAATATATGGACTTGTCTACCTGCTCATGACGAAAATATATTTCCAAATCACTTAGTTGACCTCAACCTAGGCTTATATTATAATGTCTAGGTACATGTTTTGCATGTATATCTTTTTTTAATGCAGTCGATTGGTGTATTCGGAGGGAGGGAAAGAGAATGTCAAAAACGGTCGTTAGAAAAAACGAATCGCTTGAAGATGCTCTTCGTCGCTTTAAACGCAGTGTATCCAAAACTGGAACATTGCAAGAAGCAAGAAAGCGTGAATTTTATGAAAAGCCTAGCGTAAAGCGTAAGAAAAAGTCTGAAGCTGCTAGAAAACGTAAATTCTAAAGAGGGTGGATTTTATGAGTCTTCTTGAGCAATTAAATTCTGATATGAAGCTTTTTATGAAAAACCGAGAGAAAGACAAGCTTATTGTCATTCGTATGGTAAAGGCTTCACTGCAAAATGAAGCAATAAAGCTTAAGAAAGACAGTTTGACCGGAGATGAGGAACTAACCGTCCTTTCCCGCGAGATTAAGCAACGTAAAGACTCCCTCCATGAATTTTCGAAAGCTAATCGCTTAGATTTAGTAGATAAAGTTCAAAAAGAGATTGACATTTTAGACGTTTATTTACCTGAACAGCTTTCTGAAGAAGAACTGCAGGCGGTTGTGAAAGAAACAATCGCCGAAACCGGTGCTTCATCGAAAGCTGATATGGGTAAAGTGATGAGCGCTATTATGCCAAAAGTAAAAGGTAAAGCTGATGGTGCTGTGATTAACAGACTTGTCAGCGAGCAACTGTCTCAATAAAAAAGTATCCTTCTCATGGGGACTGACCCCCGTTTTTGAGACAGGGATCAAAACACCTTTATACAGCCAATTGCCGATAGTTTATCGGTGATTGGTTGTTTAGTTTCGTTTGAATACGAATGTTGTTATAATAATAAATGTATTCTTTGACAGTGCGTTCTACGATGGTGGTCGTAGTGCGATCAATCCTGTTAAGATAGAACGTTTCAGACTTTAGTGAGGAATGAAACGATTCGATGGAGGCATTATCAGCGGGTGTCCCTTTACGGGACATGCTCATGGTAATGCCTTTTATATGAACAGCTTTCTGATACTCGTAAGATGTATACACAGAACCTTGATCGCTATGTAACACGCAATTCTCAGGCAGTGCTGGGAGCTGATTAAGTGTGTTTAAGATAAAGTCTGTGTCCTGCTTATCACCAATCGTAAAAGCAATCACTTCTCCATTATATAAATCCAATATACTGGAAAGGTACAATTGTTTCTGTCCATAAGGCAAATACGTGATGTCCGTGACTAGTTTTTCAAGAGGGCGATCAGACTGAAAATTCCGATCCAGTATATTACCGGCTACGGCATAAGGCTGCCCACTCTTCTTACGCTTTTTCATTTTAACCCGGCATTGCCACTGGTTTTTCTGCATGATACGTTGAACAGTTTTATGGTTAATACGCATTCTCATTTTTAGTATGGCTGTGATTTTCCGATAACCATATCGATATTTGTGCTTTCGGCACAACGTGCCGACCTGTTTCTCTAGTTGTCTTTTAGAATGAGTCTGAGTCAAATCCTTTTTCCATCTATAATACGAAGTACGTAAGATGCCTAAATGGACACAGATGTCCTGTACCGTCATCGTTTTGCACAATTCTTCTACCAGTTTGATTGACGTTTCCTTATCAACTTCCTTTCCAATTCGTTGTACTTTTTTAAAACTTCATTCTGTTGACTCAAATAGCGATTTTCTGCCCGCAGTCTCTCTAATTCGGAAGAGTACTCGGGGCCCTTTCCATAGGAATATTGTTTTCCAACAGGTTGTTCGAACCGGTGTGTATCCCCAGCTTTATGCCATCTCACCCATGTCTGAACCTGCGTCTTATTCTTGATATTCAATTCCTGCATGATCTCTTTCATAGGTACGCCTGCCAATCTCATTTCCACAGCCTTCTGTTTGACTTCAACCGGATAACTCACTCTTGTCCCCATAGAAAAAACACCTCCATGTTTTATTTCGGATCACAACGATCTGTTTTCAAACTTGAAGGTGTTTTTTATTTGTCTCATCTTAGGGGGTCAGTCCCCATGTTAGAAGGGTACTTTTTTTATGCCTCCATAAACCTGTCATATAAAAATGAAACCTATGATACATTTGTAACGTATGTAAAGGAACGGTAAAATGAAAGAAAGAGAGGGGGGATCACCAAATAGATGAAAAAAATGAAAATTTCTATTGCTCTCTTCAGTTGTTTTATAATATGCTTGTTATTAGGGGTTCAATTGACCGCGAAATCAGCAGATCAGAAAGTTCATGTAATCCCAATTGAAGATACAGTAGAAAAAGGACTTTCTAAATTCATTGAACGATCATTTGAGCAGGCAAAGTCGGAACGGGCGAAGCACATCATTCTCGACATCAATACACCAGGTGGTGCAGTCGATGCGGCGCTTGAAATAGCCGATACCATTCGTGCATCCGACATCCCAGTGACAGCGTTTGTGAATCATAGAGCGCTTTCAGCCGGGGCATTCATTGCCCTAAATGCCGATCAAATTTATATGACCCCAAACGGAAAGATGGGGGCTGCTGCGATCATTGACGGTGAAGGCAACGCTGCCGATCAAAAATCTGAATCTCTATGGCTTGCTGAAATGAGTGACGCTGCTGAAAAGCAGGGGCGTGATCCAAAATATGCTCTTGCGATGGCAGATGTAGATATAGACGCAAAAGAAGCTGGTGCACCAAAAGGAGAATTGCTGACCTTTAACACAGATCGGGCGCTTCAGTTCGGTTATGCAGAAGGAGAAGCGAAAAATATGGATGACTTGCTTCAGAAGCTGAACTTAGCAGATGCCTCTGTTCAATACGATGAAGTGAGCTTTGCTGAAAAGGTTGCGCGTTTTCTCACGCATCCGATCGTCATTCCTATCCTTTTATCCATTGCGAGCTTAGGGTTAATTGTTGAATTATATTCTCCGGGCTTTGGGGTCCCAGGCACCATGGGAGTCACAGCGCTTCTTCTATTCTTTTATGGTCATCTCGTGGCAGGTTTTGCAGGATATGAGACATTGTTCCTGTTTTTGGCAGGGATTGTGTTGATCATTCTGGAATTATTTTTGCCAGGGGGAATCGTGGGTGTCATTGGACTAATCTGTGTCGTTGTCAGCTTATTTTTAGCAGCTGGAAGCTTTACAGAAATGGCGATTTCCATCTTGATTGCCACTGCTGTTTCAATCATAGCAGTTATTTTATTGACAAAGGTGTTGGGGAAACGTATGAAATTTTTTAAAAAGTTCATTTTAACCGATTCAACCAATAAAGAAAGTGGTTATGTCTCAAATGAAACAAGAGATGATCTTGTAGGACAAATCGCAGTGACAGCAACAGCACTTCGTCCATCTGGTACGATTGTATTCGGAGACGAGCGCATTGATGTTGTGTCAGAAGGTGCTTTTATCGATAAGGATGAACAAGTAAAAATTGTGAAAGCGGAAGGCTCACGCATTGTCGTGAGGAAAGTATAGATATACTGATTTTATAGGAGGAATAAAATGGATCCATCTACTTTACTATTATTCGTGATTATCGCAGCAGGTTTGATCGTTCTATCGATCTTCTTCACCTTTGTACCGGTGATGCTGTGGATTTCTGCCCTAGCGGCTGGCGTAAGAGTGAGCATTTTTACACTTGTAGGAATGAGGCTTCGCCGAGTGATTCCAAACCGAGTGGTCAACCCGCTCATCAAAGCGCATAAAGCAGGTCTTGATGCGACGATTAACCAATTAGAAAGCCACTATCTTGCAGGTGGTAACGTTGACCGCGTGATCAACGCATTGATCGCAGCTCAGCGTGCGAATATCGAATTGAACTTTGCTCGCTGTGCGGCAATCGACCTAGCAGGCCGTGACGTACTTGAAGCTGTCCAAATGAGTGTAAACCCTAAAGTCATTGAAACACCATTTATCTCAGGTGTTGCGATGGACGGGATTGAAGTAAAAGCAAAAGCACGTATTACAGTTCGTGCAAACATTGACAGACTTGTCGGTGGTGCAGGGGAAGAAACGATCATTGCTCGTGTAGGTGAAGGGATTGTTTCGACAATCGGTTCATCAGATAATCATAAAAAGGTTCTTGAAAATCCTGATATGATTTCTCAAACGGTTCTTGGTAAAGGATTAGATTCAGGTACAGCATTTGAAATTCTCTCGATTGATATCGCAGATGTTGATATCGGTAAGAACATCGGGGCAATCCTGCAGACAGACCAAGCAGAAGCCGACAAAAACATTGCACAGGCGAAAGCAGAAGAACGCCGGGCAATGGCTGTTGCACAAGAACAAGAAATGCGTGCGAGAGTTGAAGAAATGCGCGCGAAAGTAGTAGAAGCAGAGGCTGAAGTACCACTTGCAATGGCCGAAGCACTACGTGAAGGTAATATTGGAGTTATGGACTACATGAACATTAAGAATATCGATGCTGATACGGATATGAGAGATTCATTTGGCAAAATGACAAAAGGTCCATCTGATAATGAAAACAAATAAGCATCCTCTCACGCTTTAAGGAGGGAGCCCATTGGACATTCTATTTGAAAATCCGTTACTAATAGCGATTATCATCGGTATTATCTCTGCAATCTTTGGGAAAATCGGTAAACAAGAGGAGAACGAACAAAAGAACCAGCAAAACAAACCGGCTCCTCAGCGTAAACCAGTGCCGCAAAAGCAAACAAAACAAACAAGTCCAGATCCGGTCGTAACGGACCAGCTTGACGATTTTGGCGATGTACATGATCATGGCGGGATGAAAAAACAAGGTTCACAGTCCTTACAGGATCGTTATACCGCTACACTTGCCGAAATGGAAGAAAGAAAAAGCGAGCTGAATAAAGAGTTTCAATCGCTTGAAAGAGAACTTACAAGGCCAAAAGCAGCATCTGCTGGAATGAAGCCAAAAATGATTGAGAAACTCAACCAAGATACGGTCGTTCAAGGGATGATCCTTGGTGAAGTATTTGGAGAGCCTCGTGCCAAAAAGCCGCATCGAACGATGAAACGACCATATAAAAGATAAAGAAGTAAGCCCCCTCATCCTTAAGGGGGCTTTTTTGTTGTGTAATGGAGACTTTTCTTAGTCAAAATGGTGAAACGGCTGTTTTACGGGATTCATTAGCATGATATGAACCGCTGAGGAATAGGATGATATAGAGGCTTTCTCATCAGTCTCACCATCTTTCAGTTTGATCTCATACACATGAGGTGGGAAGGGGTTCTTATTGAATGGGAAAAAGAAAAAATCAACTTAAAGCATGGCTGACAAGAACACTTGAAATCCCTCCGGACGTGATGATGGATCTTCCCCGTATTACGATGGTTGGCAGACTCCATATTTACATAGAGAACCATAAAGGGCTTTTACTTTTCAGTGATCAAGAGGTAAGGCTGATGCTCAAGCAAGGACAGTGCATTATTTCAGGAAAAGACTTTGTGATTAAAACGATTTTGCCAGAAGAGATCTTATTAGAGGGGAAAATCGATGAGGTCCGTTATATTGATTCTTAACTGACGGAGGGGAGAAACGTGAAGAACAAATGGTTTGCCTATTTTATTGGCAGAGTGGAAGTAGAGATAAGAGGAAGCGGTATTGAGCGGCTAATCAATGAGTGCACGAGACAGGGGATCACAATTTTTCAAGTGAGCCGCCGTCAAGACAGCGTGCGCTTATTTATTCGCCTCTCAGATGTACATGCCTTTAGAAAAGTGCGCAGACATCATGAGGTGAAATGTTCATTTCATCAAAAGAAAGGGTTCCCGTTTCTTCTTCTGTGGTCGAGAAGAAATATTGGATTTACCCTCGGGATGGCTTTTTTCCTAGTGACGATATTGGCTCTTTCAAATATGGTGTGGAAAATTGAGATTAAAGGTGCGAATCCAGAAACAGAACACCAAATGAGAAAGCATCTGGACGAAATAGGGGTACAAAAAGGGCGTTTTCAGTTTCTTATGGGGACACCTGAAAAAATACAAAAGTCATTGACGACCAATATTCAGAGCATTACATGGGTCGGAGTTGAACTGAACGGAACGACGTTTCAAATGAAAGTGGTCGAAAAAAATGAACCTGAAAAGGAGAAATATACGAGTCCTCAGCACATCGTTGCCAAGAAAAAGGCGGTCATCACGAGAATGTATGTAGAAAAGGGGGAACCGCTTGCCCAGGTCGATGAACATGTGAAAAAAGGGCAGATGCTCGTCTCAGGTTTAATTGGGAGTGAAGATCAGAAAAAAACAGTCGGAGCCAAAGCGAAAATCTATGGTGAAACATGGTACCGATCTGAAGTTTCTGTCCCTCTCCGAACATCTTTTGATGTCTTTACGGGTAAAATGAAGACAAAGCACAAGCTCTCCTTGTTTGGAGGCTCCATCCCATTTTGGGGATTTTCCTTTAAAAAAGATGATTTTCAGCAGCCGAAAACAGAAACAGAAGTTCACCCGCTTCATTTTTTGAATATGCAACTACCGTTCTCCTATGAAAAGGAAATCACACGAGAAAGTGAAAAAATAAATCGAGAATACACAAATAAAGAAGCGGTTCAAGCAGGGATTAAAATGGGTAAAAAAGAATTAGAAGAAAAGCTAGGTCAAACAGGTGAGGTGAAAAGTGAAAAAGTTTTGCACGAGACAACAGGGAATGGTAAAGTTAAGTTAATCATCCTTTACCAAGTAATAGAAGATATTGTTCAACCAACACCTATTGTTCAGGGAGACTAGAGAATGACAGAACATTTACTTGAGATTCAACAAAAATTGGATAGCCCAAACGAAGCCATTGCTTTATTTGGCAATCAAGATGCTTATCTGAAACTGATGGAAAACGAGCTGAATGTCTCCATTATCACACGTGGAGAGAAAGTGTATGTTTCTGGTCAGGAAGCATCGAGAGATACTGTAAGCCGTTTGATAACATCTCTCTTACATCTCATTCGTAAAGGAATTGAGATTTCTGAACGGGATGTCGTCTATGCCATTAAAATGGCGCAAAAAGACAAGCTCAATTATTTTGAAAATATGTATGAAGATGAAATTACGAAAAATGCCAAAGGAAAGTCGATCAGAGTCAAAACGATCGGCCAGCGTGAATATGCTGCGGCAATGAAAAAAGATGATCTGGTCTTTGGGATTGGCCCTGCTGGTACAGGTAAAACGTATTTGGCAGTGGTCAACGCAGTACATGCCCTCAAAAATGGACATGTCAAACGGATTATCCTGACAAGACCAGCTGTTGAAGCAGGGGAAAGTCTTGGCTTTTTGCCAGGAGATTTAAAAGAAAAAGTCGATCCTTATTTAAGACCGCTATATGATGCTCTGCACGATGTGCTTGGCAGTGATCATACGGAACGTTTAATTGAGCGCGGAGTGATTGAAATTGCCCCTCTTGCCTATATGAGAGGGCGGACGCTTGATGATGCATTTGTGATTTTAGATGAAGCGCAGAATACAACGCCAGCTCAAATGAAAATGTTTTTGACGAGACTAGGCTTTGGTTCTAAAATGGTCATTACAGGAGATATTACACAAATTGATCTGCCTAAAGGTATGCAGTCAGGTCTTGCGGCTGCAAAGGACATGCTTGCTGAGATCAAGGGTATCTCATTCATTGAATTAGATCAGACAGATGTGGTCAGACACCCGCTTGTGGCGAAGATCATTGGAGCATACGAAAAGCAAAAATGAACTGAGTGACCCGATCGCCTTAATCGGGTCATTTTGTTTCGATCGTGGTTTAAAGTAAAAAAGGAGGTACTTTCCTTGAGAAAGAATCAGAAAGGCAGTAAGCGAAAAAGACTGCTGTCTAAAAAAGAACCTCAAAAAATGGAGCGCTCACGCTATTTAAACGTACTGCTATACGCTGGTTTAGCGGCCATCATGTTTGTGGTGCTCTTCTTCCATGTAAAACCTGAATCGCTCGACCTAGATTTGTTTTCAGTGAGCGAACAGACCATCTATTCTCCGTCTACCGTTGATGATCAAGAAGCAACAGAAGAAAAGAAACAAGAAGCAACGGATCAAGTGGAAGACCAATATACACTCAAAAAAGCGTATTCTGATAATCGTGTTGACCTCATTTCATCCCTCTTTGAAGCCATTAAAGAAGAGAAGAAAGCAGCTGATGACAAAGAGAACCCGCCAACAGATCAAGAGATGGTGAAGCGTGTAAAAGAGAAACTCACAACCGATATGCAGGAAGCTGTTTCGGATCAATCGATTAAAGCACTGCTCCAAGCAAGTGACGAAAACCTTTCTTTTACAAAGGACTCCATCATCACAGTGGTCAATTCTCTCATGAGTAAAGAAATCACAGCTTCTAAGCTGCAAGATGAAAAGAAACAAGTGAAAGCAGAGCTTGAAAACAATTCGATTCCGTCAAAATATTTAAATGCAGCGAAAGAAATTGGTGAATTTGCGATTATTCCAAACTATGTATTTGACCCGGTCGCAACAGAGAAGAAAAGACAAGAAGCAGCTGATAATATCCAGCCAGTTCAAATTAAGCAAGGGCAAATTTTAGTGGAAGAAGGCGAGCTCATTGACCGTGAAGTGTATCGCAAATTAGAACTGACCGGCCTTTTAAACAGCTCCAATTTGTTTAAGCCTGTAAGCGGTCTTATCATCTTAATCGGTCTCTTCTTAGCGGCGATTGTCCACTCACTGGAATCGAGGAAAAAGTCGCTCGTCCATAAGAATAAATCGTTACTGCTGTACTCGCTCATTTTCACCATTATTTTAATCATCATGGAAGTATTCAGTCTCTTCCAGGAAACGAAGTATACGACCATCGGCTATGTCGTGCCTGTTGCACTTGGTACGATGCTGATTAAGCTGCTGATCAATGAGCGGCTGGCAATCTTCTCCGGTCTTGTATTTGCCCTTTGCGGCAGTATGATGTTTAATCAAGGAGTAACAGGTGTCTTTAACTATGTCATCTGTGCTTATTATTTAATAAGCGGGATGGCGGGAATTTTATTTTTGAGAAAACATAATGCGAGATCGAAAATTTTGCAGGCGGGGCTTTGGGTAGCTTTGGTGAATGTACTTGTCGTGCTGTCCATTACGCTGATTCAAAATTCTTCTCCATCAGGGCTTGAAATAGGTGTGAACCTCATCATGGCGATTGTGTCAGGGTTTGCATCGGCTATTTTGGTTATTGGGTTAATGCCAGTCTTTGAGAGCATGTTTGGCATTCTTTCGACCATGAAGCTTATTGAATTATCGAACCCGAATCATCCGCTGCTGAAAAAGATCTTAACAGAGACGCCAGGTACATATCATCATAGTGTCATGGTGGCGAATTTAGCGGATGCTGCATGTGAAGCAGTCGGTGCAAATGGATTGTTAGCAAGGGTTGGAGCTTATTATCATGACATTGGAAAAACGAAAAGACCACAATACTTTATTGAAAACCAAATGAACATTGATAATCCGCACGACAAGCTTTCTCCTCAGCTGAGCAAGAATATTATTATTGCCCATACGACAGATGGTGCTGAAATGCTGAGAGAAAAGAAGTTTCCAGAGGAACTTGTGGACATTGCAGAACAGCATCACGGAAAGTCCCTGCTGAAGTTCTTTTACTATAAGGCAAAAGAACGGGATGATCAGGTGACAGAAGAAGAATTTCGCTATCCTGGTCCAAAACCGCAATCAAAAGAAGCGGCCATTATTTCTGTAGCTGACAGCGTGGAGGCGGCGGTTCGTTCGATGCATAATCCAAACCCTGAGCGGATTGAAAAGCTTGTGAAAGGCATTATTTCAGATAAGATGCAGGATGGACAATTTAGTGAATGTGATCTGACATTTAAAGAATTAAATATTATTAGCCAAACAATTTGTACAACATTAAAGGGGATTTTCCATTCTCGGATTGAATATCCAGATGCCCCGAAGCAGAAGGTGAAGTAAATGACATTGTTAATCGATTTAATAGATGAAACAGGACAAGTATCGAAAGAGCAGCTTGAAGAAGTGGAAAAACTTCTTCAATTTGCTGCGGATGCTCTTGAAGTAAAAGATCAAGCAGAAGTATCAGTATCGATCGTTTCAAATGAAGAAATTCATCAAATTAATAAAGAATACCGAGGAAAAGATGCACCAACAGATGTAATTTCATTTGCCCTTGAGGAAGAAGGCGAAGGGGAAATTGAAATCATTGGAGCTGATGACATTCCGCCTGTACTTGGTGACATTATCATTAGTGTTGATCGTACGAAAGAGCAAGCAGAGGAATATGGACATTCCTTCATGAGAGAGCTAGGATTTTTAACGATTCATGGTTTTCTTCATTTGCTTGGTTATGATCATATGACAGAAGAAGATGAAAAAGAAATGTTCGCCAAACAGACAAAAATCTTGGATGATTATGGCCTTTCGAGATCATCGTAAGAAGCGAACGCCGCTTGTCCGTTTTTTTCGGAGTTTTTATTATGCATTTAGAGGAATATGGCGAACTTTCTTGAATGAACGGAATTTTCGGTTTCACACAGTCGCAGCCATCATCGTGGTGATTTGCGGCTTTTGGTTTCACATTCATCCGGTTGAATGGATGATCATTCTGCTTTTATGCGGCGGGATGTTTGCGTTAGAACTTGTGAATACAGCGATTGAACATACAGTAGATCTTTTCACAGAAGAGAAGCATCCTCTTGCTGAGAGAGCGAAGGACGCGGCAGCAGGCGCTGTTTGCGTTTACGCCGCCATTTCGGTTATGATTGGGTTGATGATCTTCTTACCGAAGATCATGCAATAGAACAATATTACTATTTATTAACATTTTTAGAAATGGGCGTGAAAATGTCACGTGAATTATGTAAAATATAAATGTGACAGTGGTACCATTTCTTCTGAAAGTGGGAACTAGAATGAACAAACAAGAGTTGATTTCAGAAGCAGTCAAAGCAAGAGATTTTGCATATGTACCCTATTCTAAATTCAAAGTCGGTGCAGCATTATTATCGCATGACGGAAAAGTGTATGGCGGCTGCAATATTGAAAATGCAGCATATGGTATGTGTAATTGTGCGGAAAGAACAGCACTTTTTAAAGCTTACTCAGAGGGCATCACATCTTTTCAAATGCTTGCAGTAGTGGCTGATACAGATCGACCTGTTTCACCATGTGGCGCATGCAGACAGGTCATTTCAGAGCTATGTGCACCTGATATGCCAGTGATTCTAACGAACTTAAAAGGACATATATACGAAACGACAGTAAACGAACTATTGCCAGGCGCATTTTCACCGGAGGATTTAAATGACTAACGAAAGCTTCAAATCAGGATTTGTATCAATTATTGGAAGACCAAATGTAGGGAAATCGACCTTTCTTAATCGTGTGATTGGACAAAAGATTGCGATTATGAGTGATAAGCCCCAAACGACTCGAAACAAAGTGCAAGGTGTTCTGACAACAAACACGTCACAGACGATTTTTATCGATACACCAGGAATTCATAAACCGAAGCACAAACTTGGCGATTTTATGATGAGGGTGGCTCAAAATACACTCAAGGAAGTCGACCTGATCTTGTTTATGATCAACGCACAGGAAGGCTATGGAAAAGGTGATGAATTCATCATTGAACGACTAAAGCAAACATCGACACCAGTGTTCCTTGTCGTCAATAAAATTGACCAAATTCATCCGGATGAATTGTTCCTTTTAATTGATGAATACCGCACACGTTACCCATTTAAGGAAATTGTGCCAATTTCAGCACTTGAAGGCAACAACATTGATACGCTTCTTCAGCAAATTGAAGGTTATCTTCCAGAAGGCCCTCAATTTTATCCGGCAGATCAAGTAACAGATCACCCAGAGCGATTTATTATTTCTGAGTTAATTCGTGAAAAAGTGCTGCATTTAACGAGAGAAGAGATCCCTCACAGTATTGCGGTTGCGATTGAATCGATCAAGCCAGATGAAAACGGCAAGATTCATGTTGCAGCGACCATCGTCGTAGAACGTGATTCACAAAAAGGGATTGTGATTGGTAAGCGCGGCAGCTTATTAAAAGAAGTGGGACAAAAAGCGCGCAGAGACATTGAAGCACTTTTAGGCTCAAAGGTGTATTTAGAGCTTTGGGTAAAAGTGCAGAAGGACTGGCGTAATAAATCCACACATCTTCGTGATTTCGGATTTAGAGAAGACGAATATTAAAAACCGATACAATTGTTAGTAGATCTGACAATGGTGCGGTTCGATTAGTAAAAATTGTTTATCATGAAATGGAGGTAGCCTGGTCAAGATAAAGTTAATATGTTGGATGTAGCGGTGCTGCTTCTAATAAAGAAAGGTGGGGTTTTTATGTTGAATTTTACATGGAACGTATTTTCACAAACAGGAAGCGTTGACACGTATCTGCTTTTCAAAGAGTTAGAAAAGGAGAACCTGGAAAGACCCGATGTACTTGAAGAAGAAATAGCACGACTTGATTTTCCAATCTTATAATTCTTGACCCCCTCCAATGCTCGGAGTGTAGACAAATGCTCATTAAAAGTGAAGGAATCGTCCTTAGAACAACAGATTATGGCGAAACAAACAAAATTGTCACGCTGCTCACTAGAGAACATGGGAAAATTGGTGTGATGGCAAGAGGCGCTAAGAAATCGAACAGCCGCCTGTCAGCCATAAGCCAGCCGTTTTTATACGGAACCTTCCTGATCCAATCATCAACAGGACTTGGAACGCTCCAGCAAGGTGAAATGATGGAAAGCATGCGAACCATTCGGGAAGATTTATTTCTGACCGCATATGCCGCATATATGACAGAATTACTTGATAAAGGAACAGAAGAAAAGAAGCCAAACCCTTACTTGTTTGAACTTCTTCTTCAATCTTTACGCCATCTCAATGAAGGCACAGATGCTGATATTATTTTATTTATCGTAGAGGTTAAAATGCTGTCAGTGATGGGGTTGAAGCCTGAACTGGACCAATGTGTACACTGCGGTCAAAAAGAAGGGCAGTTCCATTTCTCAATTAGAGATAACGGATTCATCTGTAGGCAATGCTTTTCTAAAGATCCATATAAACTGCCCTTATCCCCAGCAGCAGCAAGACTGCTCCGTGTGTTTCATTATTTTGATTTATCAAGGCTTGGTCAGGTTGACGTGAAACCACAGACGAAACAAGAAATTCGTCAAGTGCTCGATCATTATTATGAAGAGTATTCAGGTCTTTATTTAAAATCAAAAAAATTCATGAATCAAATGGAATCCATGAAAAAGCTAATGGACGGTGAAAACAAAAGTTGACATCTCTCGTGACTTTTTGTAAGATCATCTAAGATCAAATATGTTGCATTGACAGAAAGAAGTACTTACGTATCAGCCATAAAAGCGACCTTAGGGCGGTGTGAGCTAAGGATGGACACGTAACGAAAGGCATTCTTGAGCAACGTAAAACAAAGCGGCTGGGTGCTACGACACCAGCAAATAGGGTGGAACCGCGGGAAAAACTCTCGTCCCTATGTTTGCAAGGAACCTTGTGAGCATAGAGACGGGAGTTTTTGTGTTTTGCAAAAAGGTTCTAGGCCCCACCGCCATACATAGCGGATGGTGTAAAAAAGATGGAGGTGCGATCATTGAATATTCAAGACATGATTTTGACACTGCAAAAGCATTGGTCAAATGAAGGCTGCGTATTAATGCAGGCATATGACACAGAAAAAGGTGCTGGAACGATGAGTCCATACACGTTCCTCAGAAGCATTGGGCCAGAGCCATGGAAGGTAGCCTATGTAGAACCTTCAAGACGTCCGGCTGACGGCAGATATGGAGAAAACCCAAACAGATTGTATCAACATCATCAATTTCAAGTGATCATTAAGCCATCACCTGACAATATTCAAGAACTGTATCTAGAATCATTGAAGGCGCTTGGCATTGACCCGCTGAAACATGATATTCGTTTTGTTGAAGACAACTGGGAAAACCCATCTCTTGGCTGCGCAGGACTTGGCTGGGAAGTTTGGCTTGATGGAATGGAAATTACGCAATTTACGTATTTCCAGCAAGTCGGCGGTTTAGAATGTAAGCCAGTTTCTGTTGAAATCACATACGGAATTGAGCGTCTTGCTTCTTACATCCAGGACAAAGAAAATGTATTTGATCTTGAATGGACAGATGGCTTTACTGTAAGAGATTTATTCTTAATGGCTGAATACGAGCATTCTGTGTATACGTTTGAAACATCTAATACGGATATGCTGTTCGATTTATTTACAACATATGAAAAAGAGGCACATAGCCAAATGGACAAAGGGCTTGTTCACCCGGCATATGATTATGTACTCAAATGTTCTCACACATTTAACCTGCTTGATGCCAAAGGCGCGATTTCTGTGACTGAGCGAACAGGCTATATCGGAAGAGTACGTCAGTTAGCGAGAAAAGTAGCCAAAACATATTACGAAGAACGAGAAAAACTAGGATTCCCTATGCTAAAAGAGGAGGCGGCTTCTCATGAATAAACAAGATGTATTACTTGAAATCGGCTTAGAAGAGATGCCGGCTCGTTTCATGCCAGAAAGCACAAAGCAGCTAGGTGACAAAGTAAAAGCTTGGTTCGTAGCGCAAAATATTTCATTCGAAGACGTTGCTTTATTTAATTCACCAAGACGTCTAGCTGTACTCGTCAAAAGTGTTGCAGAAAAACAAGAGGACATCAAAGAAGAAGCAAAAGGACCGGCTAAAAAGATTGCTCAAGATGCTGAAGGCAATTGGACAAAAGCTGCCGAAGGTTTTGCCCGCGGACAAGGCGCATCAACTGATGATCTGTATTTCAAAGACATCAAAGGTGTAGATTATGTCCATGTCCAAAAGTTTCAAGAAGGTAAGCAAGTCAAAGACCTTCTTCCAGCATTGGGGGACATTGCCGCTTCATTGAGTTTTCCAAAGAACATGAGATGGGGAAGCGAGGATTTACGCTATATCCGTCCAATTAAATGGATTGTTTGCTTATTTGGTCAAGAGATCATTCCTGTCGAAATTGCAGGAGTGAAAAGCGGACGGGAGACTAGAGGACATCGTTTCCTAGGGACGACAGCCAGCATTAACACACCAGCTTCTTATGAGCAAACATTAAGAGATCAATTTGTCATTGTTGATTCAGATAAAAGAAAACAATTAATTACTGAGCAATTACATGCCCTTTCTTCCGAAAAAGGCTGGGTCATTCCAGTTGATCCTGAGCTTCTAGAAGAAGTGAACGATCTTGTTGAATATCCAACCGTTCTATTTGGTTCTTTTGAAGAAGAATTTCTTGCGCTGCCAGAAGAAGTGCTTGTCACGACAATGAAAGAGCATCAGCGTTATTTCCCAGTGAAAAATGAACAAGGGGAATTACTGCCGCACTTTATTACGGTCAGAAACGGGAACAGTGAGGCACTTGAAAATGTGGCAAGAGGGAACGAAAAGGTCCTTCGTGCACGTTTATCAGATGCGGCATTTTTCTATAAAGAAGACGAAAAACTCGTCATTGAAGACAACATTCAAAAGCTTGATAAAGTCGTATTCCATGAGAAACTTGGCACGATTGGCGACAAGCTGAAAAGAGTAACAGACATTGCCGTCCGCCTTGCTAGTCATGTGGGTGCTGATGAAGAAACGTCTAAACGCGCTGCAAGAGCAGCCAGTATTTCTAAATTTGACCTTGTGACTCAGATGGTCTATGAATTCCCAGAACTGCAAGGAATCATGGGTGAAAAATATGCTAGAGCACTTGGCGAGCATGAAGAAGTGGCAAAGAGTATCAACGAGCACTATATGCCGCGTTTTGCCGGTGACGATGCGCCGTCAACACTTATTGGGGCGATTGTTGCAGTGGCGGATAAGCTAGATTCTATTTGTTCATTCTTCTCAATTGATGTGATTCCAACGGGCTCTCAAGATCCTTATGGATTAAGAAGACAAGCGAGCGGTATCGTTCAAATCCTGCTCGACCGCCAATGGAATCTTTCATTTAAAGAGCTTTTAGCACTAGCTCAAGTAGAGACAAAACATGAAGCGGCTCTCATTGAATTTTTAACACACCGTTTGAAATATGTCCTCCAAGCAGAACATATCCGTCATGACGTGGTGGAAGCAGTCCTTGATGTTGAAAATATTGAACCATATGCGGTTGTGAAAAAAGCGGCTGTTCTTGAAGAGAGCGTGAAACAGGAGAGTTTCAAAGAAACGGCTGAGGCACTAGGCCGCGTCATTTCAATCAGTAAAAAAGGGGAAGACGCACAGATTCAGCCTGAACTGTTTGAAAATGAACACGAACAAAAGCTATTTGAAGCGTATCAGCAAGCGGAAAAAGCCGTCAACGAGTATATGGCAAAAGGTCAGTACCAATCAGCACTTGAAGCGCTAGATACATTAAAAGCACCAATTGTTCATTATTTCGACCATACCATGGTTCATGCGGATGATGAAAAACTGAAACAAAATCGTTTGGCACAAATGGTCAAACTTGCAAAAGTCATTCAATCATTTGCGAATATGAACAATTTAATTGTAAAATAAATACCTAAGAACGGTTGCCTTTTTCGAAGGGCAATCGTTTTTTACTCATTTAATTCACGGTTTTTGAGTGGATTTTTGTTTCATTCGGACGAAGATGCGCTATAATATGATGAGTTATGAAATTGATATACATAAAGTAAGGATTCGCTCTCTCTATTTAAAGGTGGTGAGTACAATCGAGTTAAATAAACGGCAAGAGCAGATTTTACAGATTGTCAAAGAGAATGGTCCGATCACTGGAGAGCATATCGCCGATCGGCTGAACTTAACAAGGGCTACCCTCAGACCGGATTTAGCCATTTTAACGATGTCTGGCTTTTTAGAAGCAAGACCAAGGGTCGGCTACTTTTTCACAGGCAAAACAGGCACGCAGCTTCTGGCAGATAAGCTGAAAAAACTTCAAGTGAAAGATTTTCAGTCCATTCCGGTCGTGATACACGAGAATGTTTCGGTTTATGATGCGATTTGTACGATGTTTTTAGAGGATGTGGGCACATTATTCGTTGTGGACGATCACTCTATTTTAACAGGCGTGTTATCAAGAAAAGACCTCCTTCGAGCAAGTATTGGGAAACAAGAGCTTCCATCTATACCTGTCCATATTATTATGACAAGAATGCCGAACATTACCGTTTGCCGCAAAGAAGATTTTATTATGGATGTGGCCAAGCACTTGATTGAAAAGCAAATAGATGCACTTCCTGTTATAAAAGATACGGATAAAGGCTTTGAAGTGGTCGGCAGAATTACGAAAACAAACATGACGAAAATACTTGTTAGCTTATCAGAGAACGAAATTATCTAATTACAGAAGACTGCGAGGGGATGTTATGAGTAATCGCGTAATTTTTGTTGTATCAGATTCAGTAGGAGAAACGGCAGAGCTCGTGGTCAAAGCGGCACTTAGCCAATTTGATGGCGGCTCATCCGACCATTCAAATATTAGAAGAATCCCATATGTAGAGGATGTCGGTACGATTAAAGAAGTGATTTCATTGGCGAAAGCAGATAATGGGATCGTTTGCTTTACTCTTGTTGTGCCAGAAATGCGCCAATTCTTAATAGAAGAAGCAGAAGCGAATGGCGTCGTGTACTATGACATTATCGGTCCACTTATTGATAAAATGGAGACGGCATATGGAAATGAAGCGAAACATGAGCCAGGTCGTGTACGTCAATTAGATGAGGACTATTTTAAAAAGGTAGAAGCCATTGAGTTCGCTGTGAAATATGATGATGGCCGGGACCCAAGAGGTATTCTAAAGGCTGATATTGTGCTGATTGGTGTATCGCGTACGTCTAAGACACCACTTTCTCAATACTTAGCACATAAACGCTTGAAGGTAGCAAACGTTCCGATTGTTCCTGAAGTTGATCCGCCAGAGGAGTTATTCTCAGTTGATCCAAAAAAATGCATCGGCCTGAAAATTAGTCCAGATAAACTAAATCATATCCGTAAAGAACGTTTAAAATCACTCGGTTTAAATGACCGTGCCATTTATGCGAATATCGAGCGGATTAAAGAGGAACTAGAATATTTTGAAAAAGTGGTTGACCGCATTAACTGTCAAGTTGTTGATGTATCGAATAAAGCAGTTGAGGAGACAGCAAATGTCATTCATCAAATGCTGACCAAAAGAGGTTCCGAATAAACTCAGGATGCTCCTCCTGGGTTTTTCCTATGGTGGGAAACGGGTAAACAAAAACAATGGCATATTTGCTGCATTTGTATTATAATAAAAAATTGTGATAAAATGATTGATTTTAGGTTTAAGTTAAGTCAAGAACGAATAAACTAATATTGGCAGAAGTCAAGTGATTCTGAACATAACTTTTCGACAAAATGAGTTTTACTGTTGATTGCTTTATGGGGGAAAAGTATGGTCTTTTTGCTTCTCTAAAGCAGGAATAAGGTGGAGGGATGGAGAATTAGTCACCTGAATGAACGTAAAAAAGAAAGGACGATTTATGTCGATGCAGATGCTTGTCCTGTAAAAGACGAAATCCTTTCTGTTGCATCTCAATTTCAAGTACCTGTGACTTTCATTGCTTCATATGAGCATTTTCAAACCAAACGATCACCACTTGAAGATTGGCGGTTTGTTGATACACATAAGGAAGCAGCAGATTTAGTCATTGCAAACTTAGCTGTCAAGCACGATATTGTTGTCACCCAGGATATTGGTCTGGCCTCCTTACTGCTTCCAAGACAAGTCATTGTTCTGTCTGAAAGAGGACGAATGTACACAAACGAAACAATTGATTTTGATTTGGAACGCAGGCATGTTTCCAGTAAACAGCGAAGAAAAGGTGTATACGGAAAAGGTCCCAAAAAGCTTTTAGAAGAGGATAAAAAGCGATTTATTGCCCAACTACAAAAAATCCTGTCGAATCATGAAGGATTTTTGAATTAAAAGGCGAATAATGTACGACGGAGTGTTATTAGGATGAGCAAACGTATACCAGATGAACTTTTGGAGCAAATCCAAAAAAACGCAGACATTGTCGAAGTGATTGGAGAATACGTACAGCTTAGAAAACAAGGTCGGAATTACTTCGGTCTTTGTCCATTCCATGGTGAAAATACTCCTTCATTCTCTGTTTCAGCAGATAAGCAAATCTTCCATTGTTTTGGCTGTGGTGCAGGAGGCAATGTATTTTCGTTCCTCAGACAAATGGAAGGCTACTCATTTATTGAAGCCGTTTCACATGTTGCTGATAAGTACCATATTGATTTGCCGGATCATGTAGCGAATGCGCAGATCAGTTCCTCACAACAAGAGGATACAGCAGATCATAAAATGATTGAGGCGCATGAGCTTCTTAAGAAATTTTACCACCATTTGCTGGTAAATACAAAGGAAGGTCAAAACGCACTCGATTATTTAAGGTCCAGGGGCTTTACGGATGAAACAATTGCCAAGTTTGAGATCGGGTATGCTCTCGACTCGTGGGATTTTGTGACCAAGTTTTTAGAAAAACGAGGGTTTGATCCTGCGATGATGGAGAAGGCTGGTCTTTTGATTCAACGAGAAAACGGCACAGGTTTTTTTGACCGCTTTAGAGATCGTGTCATGTTTCCAATTCATGATCATCACGGGACGGTCGTCGCTTTTTCTGGAAGATCACTTGGTGATCAGCAGCCAAAGTATATGAATAGTCCTGAAACGCCACTTTTTCATAAAAGTAAGCTGCTTTATCACTTTCATGACGCGCGTATGCATATTAGAAAACGCGAACGTGCAGTCCTTTTCGAAGGATTTGCTGACGTCATCTCGGCTGTCACAAGTGGTGTTGGCGAAAGTGTTGCAACAATGGGTACGTCTTTAACAGAAGAGCACGTAAAGCTTCTTAGGCGGAACGTTGAAGAGATCATTTTATGTTATGACTCTGACACGGCCGGGTATGAAGCGACCATGAAAGCATCAGATTTGCTTGGAAAAAGAGGATGTAAAGTTCGCGTTGCCATGATACCAGATGGACTTGATCCAGATGATTACATTCGTAAATATGGCGGCGAGAAATTTAGGAATGACATCATAGATGCAAGTGTGACATTAATGACATTTAAGATGAACTTTTTCCGAAGAGGAAAGAATTTGTCTGACGAAGGAGACCGCCTGACTTACATGAAGCAGGTTCTCCGAGAAATTAGCCGATTAAACGGTTCCTTGGAACAAGAGATTTACATGAAGCAGCTGGCTGGGGAGTTCTCCATTTCACTTGACTCATTAAAGGAGCAATTGGAGCTTTTTGAAAAGCAGCAGCGACAAGAAGCCAAGAGCTCGCAAGAAGAAAATGGACTTGAAAAGCGGCGTGCACATCTGTCAACACAGGTAAGACGAAAACGTCTAAGGCCGGCATATGAAAACGCAGAGCGAATGCTCCTTGCACATATGTTGAAAAATGATGACGTGATCCGAAAAGTGCTTGATAGGATAGGGTTTGAATTTAATATAGATTCGCACAGAGCGCTGGCAACATACATTTATGCATTGTATGAAGAAGGCAAGGAGCCGACCCCGCAGCATCTGATGAACCGTATAGAAGATGATGTGATTAATCAGCTCCTGACGGATATATTCATGATTCAAGTTGGAGACGAACTAAGTGAAGCTGAATTAAGTGATTATGTAAAAAAAGTGTTGAATCATCGGAATTTGTCAATGATAAAGGAAAAAGAACTAGAACGTGCAGAGGCGGAGAGGCAAAAAGATTTCTTCAAAGCGGCAACACTTGCAAAAGAAATTATTCAGTTGAACCGTTCGCTGAAGTAATACGTCTACTATTTATGACAAGACTTACGGCTGGCAATGAATCCTTTAATGGGAGGAGCATAAGACCGCAAGCATCTTGCCTTCATCATTATTTATTTTTATTCCTATTTGCTCATTCTGTTTGATAGAGAGAGAAAGGCAGAGCAGAAGCAAATCGCAAGTTACTTTAGAATTCGTTGCAAGCTTTGGAAGGAGGGATCCATAATGGCTGATAAACAAGCCCACGAAACTGAAACTGAATTAACCTTTGAACAGGTGAGAGATAAGCTCACTGAAACGGGTAAAAAACGGGGCGTTTTAACATACGAAGAAATTGCAGAGCGTATGTCTAGCTTTGAAATTGAATCAGACCAGATGGATGAATACTATGAATACTTAGGCGAACAGGGTGTAGAACTCATCAGTGAAAATGAAGAGACTGAAGACCCAAATGTTCAGCAACTGGCTAAGGCAGAAGAGGAATTTGACCTGAATGATTTAAGCGTACCACCAGGTGTCAAAATTAATGATCCTGTTCGTATGTACTTAAAAGAGATCGGGCGCGTCAATTTGCTATCTGCTAAAGAAGAGATTACGTATGCTCAAAAGATTGAAGAAGGCGATGAGGAATCAAAAAGAAGATTAGCGGAAGCGAACCTTCGTCTCGTTGTTAGCATTGCGAAACGTTATGTTGGTCGTGGTATGCTGTTCCTTGACTTGATTCAAGAAGGAAACATGGGGCTCATGAAGGCGGTTGAGAAGTTTGATTACCGCAAAGGATACAAATTCTCAACATATGCGACTTGGTGGATTAGACAGGCGATCACACGTGCGATTGCCGATCAGGCAAGAACAATCCGGATCCCGGTTCATATGGTGGAAACCATTAATAAATTAATCCGTGTTCAAAGACAGCTTCTACAAGATCTAGGTAGAGAACCAACGCCAGAAGAAATTGCGGAAGACATGGATTTAACACCAGAGAAAGTAAGAGAAATTCTTAAAATTGCGCAAGAGCCAGTATCTTTAGAAACACCTATTGGTGAGGAAGATGACTCGCATCTTGGTGATTTTATCGAAGACCAAGAGGCGACTTCTCCATCAGACCATGCTGCCTATGAGCTCTTAAAAGAGCAGCTTGAAGATGTATTAGATACGCTAACGGACCGTGAAGAAAATGTGCTGAGACTGCGTTTCGGACTAGATGACGGAAGAACACGCACATTAGAAGAGGTAGGAAAGGTGTTTGGCGTAACAAGAGAGCGTATTCGCCAAATTGAAGCGAAAGCTCTTCGTAAATTAAGACACCCAAGCAGAAGTAAACGATTAAAAGACTTCTTAGAATAGAAACCGGACGGATCTTGAGAGAGATCCGTTCTTTCTTCATCAAAATGAAAACGCTTTTTTGATCTGATTATATTTTACTGAATAACAAATGAATTTGCAACGTTCTTAGAGAAAAGATGTATAAAAAATACATCTAAATGTGCTAAAGGCTTCTTTTCTCATTTTGAATCATTTTTGTCTAATCTGTGAACTTGACCAAAGTTTTGTATCATAATTCGTTTACTTTTTGTAAAATTAAAGTAGAATTAGAATTGTTTGCATAGTCTCAAAGGGGTTTTTCACAAAGGGGAGGATGAAAGAAATGAAACGGAATCCACTTATACCATTCTTATTGATTGCCATTTTAGGTATTGGACTCACTTTTTTCTTATCAATGAAGGGGCTGAAAGATGAAGACAAAATTGCCTCTGGGGGCAAAGAGCAAAAGCAAGAAGAGACCGCAAATGCAACGCCGGAAGAATTGTATAAGCAGAACTGTATTAGCTGTCATGGGGAAAACTACGAAGGTGGCGCTGGTCCTGCATTAAAAGGTGTTGGCGACAAGCTTGAAGTAGCAGACATCAAGAAGAAAATTCAAGAAGGCGGAAATGGGATGCCGGGCGGGCTAATTCCGAATGAAAAGCTCGATGAAATGTCAGAATGGGTATCCAAAATTAAATAATAAAGCGCAAAAAGCTCTTTTTCATCAGAAGAGCTTTTTTCATTTGAAAACGACTTTTAAAAAGTCCATAATTTATATAAGATAGACAAGTATGAACATTAAAGAAAAGTAGTGATATGGATGAATGAAATGAATTTGTCAAAACGATTAAAAAGAGTCGCAGACTTTTTACCAAAAGAGGCGGTCTTTGCTGATATCGGCTCAGATCATGCCTATTTGCCATGTTATGCGATATTACATCATAAAGCATTGAAAGCCATTGCTGGTGAAATTACTGATGGACCGCTTCAATCTGCGAAGCAGCAAGTACATAGGCTTGAATTAGATGAGCAGATTTCAGTCAGAAAAGGCAATGGCCTTGAAGTGATTGAAAAAGGCGAGGTGAATGCTGTCACAATTGCAGGAATGGGCGGGGCACTCATTGCAAGCATTCTAAATGAAGGTAAACACAAGCTCACAGGGCAGGAGCGGCTTATTCTTCAGCCTAATATTCATGCCCATCATATTCGTTTATGGCTCTATCAAGAGGGGTATGAACTGATGGATGAAGTGATTTTAGAAGAGGATGGCAAAATATACGAAATCATCATTGCCGAAACTGGCGACAAAGATAAAGCCTATGAAGGCATGTCGATTGAAAAAGGCATGCTCGTTGGTCCGTTTCTTGCCAAAGAGCAAAATGATGTCTTCCGGCGCAAATGGATGAATGAGCTTCAGCACATGGAGCATATAGAAGGCCAGATTCAACAAGCAGCGCCGACGGAAGAGAACAAAGAACGTCTCAAAGAGCTGAATGCGAAAATAAAAATTCTAAAGGAGGTTTTGACTGTTGGCTAAAACAGTGAACGGGCATGAAATCATCCAATTATTTGAGCAATTTTCACCAAAGGCATATGCGGTGGAAGGTGATAAAATCGGGCTCCAGATTGGAACGCTGAATAAAAAAGTGACCAATGTCATGATCACCTTAGATGTATTAGAAAATGTGGTAGATGAGGCAATTGAGCGGAAGGTGGATCTCATTATTGCCCACCATCCGCCAATTTTCCGTCCATTAAAACATGTGGCGACAGATCAGCCGGCAGGACGGATCATTGAGAAATGCATCAAACATGATATTGCGGTGTATGTAGCACATACAAACCTGGATGTGGCTGATGGAGGAGTCAATGACTTGCTTGCAGACGCTTTAGAGCTCGGGGAAACAAAAGTGCTAGTTCCAACATACGAAGATCCAATTAAGCAGCTAGCCTTGTATGTCCCAGTGGAATTTGAAGAGGCCATCAGGACGGCTTTAGGAAATGCGGGAGCTGGCCATATTGGCAACTACAGTCATTGCGCTTTTTCAAATGAAGGGACAGGCAGTTTTCTGCCATCAGAAGAAGCTGTGCCATTTATTGGTGAGACGGGTAAATTGGAATTTGTGAAAGAAGTACGAATCGAAACCATTTTCCCAGCAAGTATTGAAAAACAAGTGATTCGTGAAATGATCAAAGCACACCCTTATGAAGAAGTGGCTTACAGTGTACACACGACAGATCTTCCTCCTATTCAAAAAGGCCTTGGTCGTATTGGTGAATTAAAAGAACCTATGACACTTAAAGACTTCACTCAATTTGTGAAAACGAAGTTAGATGTGAATGGAGCGCGTTTTGTAGGAGACCAGGAAGCGGTCGTGAAAAAAGTAGCTGTGCTTGGAGGAGACGGAAATAAATATATCCATCAAGCGAAAAGAATGGGGGCAGATGTGTACGTGACTGGTGACCTTTATTTCCATGTCGCTCACGATGCCATGATGCTCGGACTGAATGTAGTGGACCCAGGTCATTACGCAGAAAAGATCATGAAAGAGGGCGTGAAGACAAAGCTAGAATCGCTATGTACAGATAAAAAATATGATGTGCAATTCTTTGTATCAGAATCAAACACAAACCCGTTTCAATTTGTGTAAACAAAAACGTCAGAGCATAGGGACTGACCCCCTAAGATGAGACAAATAAAAAACACCTTCAAGTTTGAAAACGGATCGTTGTGATCCGAAATAAAACATGGAGGTGTTTTTTCTATGGGGACAAGAGTGAGTTATCCGGTTGAAGTCAAACAGAAGGCTGTGGAAATGAGATTGGCAGGCGTACCTATGAAAGAGATCATGCAGGAATTGAATATCAAGAATAAGACGCAGGTTCAGACATGGGTGAGATGGCATAAAGCTGGGGATACACACAGGTTCGAACAACCTGTTGGAAAACAATATACCTATGGAAAGGGTCCCGAGTACTCTTCTGAATTAGAGAGACTACAGGCAGAAAATCGCTATTTGAGTCAACAGAATGAAGTTTTAAAAAAGTACAACGAATTGGAAAGGAAGTTGATAAAGAAACGTCAATCAAACTTGTAGAAGAATTGTGCAAAACGATGACGGTACAGGACATCTGTGTCCATTTAGGCATCTCACGCACTTCGTATTATAGATGGAAAAAGGATTTGACTCAGAATCATTCTAAAAGACAACTAGAGAAACAGGTCGGCACGTTGTGCCGAAAGCACAAATATCGATATGGTTATCGGAAAATCACAGCCATACTAAAAATGAGAATGCGTATTAACCATAAAACTGTTCAACGTATCATGCAGAAAAACCAGTGGCAATGCCGGGTTAAAATGAAAAAGCGTAAGAAGAATGGGCAGCCCTATGCCGTAGCCGGTAATATACTGAATCGGAACTTTCAGTCTGATCGCCCTCTTGAAAAACTAGTAACGGACATCACGTATTTGCCTTATGGACAGAAACAATTGTACCTTTCCAGTATATTGGATTTATATAATGGAGAAGTGATTGCTTTTACGATTGGTGATAAGCAGGACACAGACTTTATCTTAAACACACTTAATCAGCTTCCAGCACTGCCTGAGAATTGCGTGTTACATAGCGATCAAGGTTCTGTGTATACATCTTACGAGTATCAGAAAGCTGTTCATATAAAAGGCATTACCATGAGCATGTCCCGTAAAGGGACATGCTCATGGTAATGCCTCCATCGAATCGTTTCATTCCTCACTAAAGTCTGAAACGTTCTATCTTAACAGGATTGATCGCACTACGACCACCATCGTAGAACGCACTGTCAAAGAATACATTTATTATTATAACAACATTCGTATTCAAACGAAACTAAACAACCAATCACCGATAAACTATCGGCAATTGGCTGTATAAAGGTGTTTTGATCCCTGTCTCAAAAACGGGGGTCAGTCCCATAGCAGCTCTGACGTTTTTTTATTTCTTTGTTTTCACGCGAGGTAATATCTTAGAAAGAGGAACCGTCCGTTCAATTTTCCATGTTGATTCATCATCAGGTTCGTAGTTTTCTAAGAAACGAATGACTTCTTTTGTAATAGGTGTAGGTGTGGAAGCACCTGCAGTAACGGCAACGGTTTTTACCCCTTGGAGCCATTCAAGCTTTAGCTCACTGAGATCACCAATTCGGTAAGCCTGCGTTCCTGCAATCTCCATTGACACTTGGGCCAGACGATTTGAGTTATTGCTTTTTGGATCGCCGACCACAATGGTCAGATCGGCTTGGCCTGCTTGCTGTGACACAGCTTCCTGACGTACCTGTGTCGCAAGGCAGATTTCTTGATGGTACTCGACGTGAGGATATTTTTCTTTAATGAGCTCCATCAGATCATGAACATCCCACTGAGACATTGTCGTCTGATTGGTGATGAGCAGTTTATCTGACGTTAAATCGAGCGCTTTAATATCAGCTTCTGTTTCGACAAGGTGCACTTTGTCAGGTGCAACACCGACGGCTCCTTCTGGCTCAGGGTGACCCTTTTTCCCGATATAAATAATGTCATATCCATCAGCTGTTTTTTCTGAAATGAGTTCATGTGTTTTCGTGACATCTGGACAGGTCGCATCAATGGCGACAAGGCCTTTTTCTTCTGCAATTTGACGGACTTCAGGAGATACGCCGTGAGCGGTGAAAATCACTGTGCCACTTTCAACCTGTTTTAAAATATCCAGACGGTTTGGTCCGTCCAGTGTGTAAATTCCATCTTCTTCGAAGGCATCTGTGACATGTTTGTTGTGCACAATCATACCTAATATATAAATTGGGCGTGGCAAGTTTTTATCAAGTGCGGCATTTTTAGCAATGACCATTGCATCGACAACGCCATAGCAATAGCCACGCGGCGAAATTTTAATTACATTCATTTATTCGTCCTCCTGTAGGGAAGTGCTGCTAGAGAAGAACAATATAAAAAGCCGTGAAAAACGGCTTTTGATCATTCTCTTCCTTCATTATAGCCAAAGTAAGCGCATATATCAAAGATTGTTATACATGGGAAACACTTCGCCTTTAAAAGATCACTAGACATATAGTTTCGGAATGGAACTACCCGATCTTTTTTTCGGTTTTGCTTCAGGAGCAGCTGATGTGTGTACAGTCCCTTTTTTGACAAGGATGTCCTCTGGTTCTTCTTCTTTTCCTTCTTCTATTTCATCATCAACCGGTGCTGTTTGTTCGTGTGGAACGTCTGTTTCTGCAGTGATTTCTTTTGGTTCTTCGTCTGCATCATTCGTATTTGTTTCATCATCATCTGCACTGCCAAGCTGGCTATAGAGTTTAATCATGGCAGGCAAATTTCTGACTAAAGGACCGTATTGCTGAATCATAGGCGTGAATTGCTGCGCCATTCCGAGTACTTTTTGAACATTTCCTAACATGCTGGAAAGGTTCGCAGGGTTTGCGAAGCTCTGGATTCCTTGTAATCCCGCACCACCTCCAGCTCCAGAGATCCCTGCTCCTCCAGCTCCAGGAAGAAACTTTGCCAGCATGCCCTTAATTCCGGCTCCGCCGCCTAGTGCACGGCTTTCGCCTCCAGGAATGCCACCCATCCCGCGTAGACCGCCGCCTTGTACAGACGGAGAGCGAGGCATCATTTGTTGAAATTGGTTGCCTTGCCCTTGAAAAGGCTGTTCGATCGGAGCCTGCTGTCTCCGTTGAAAAATTCCGGGCTGTCCGCCATTTCCAAGGTGCCGGCGTGAGGGGCGATGCGGCTGAAAATCGCCCATAGGCCTTTGCCCTAACATACTTGTACCTCCCTTACTGCATTCTCTTTCTCTTCATAGGTTATGCAGGGAAGTATCATTTGGTTTCCTGTGAGAAAAGCGGACATGGTTTTTTTGCTGAAAATCAGCTATAATGAAGAGATGAGCAAAAAGGCATTGCCTTAAGGAGTGAAAACATGAAAGAAACGAAATTTACGACATATGAATTAAAGTCTTTTATTATAGATGCTATTCATGAACTGGGCTTTTATGAGCCGACTGATATTCAAAAAAGAATCATACCTGCTGTTTTAAAAGGTGAAAGCGTGATTGGACAGTCTCAAACAGGGACAGGGAAAACCCATGCGTATTTATTGCCGCTTATTCATTCAATTGATCCAAGCAAAGAGCAAGTACAAGTGGTCATTACTGCACCAACACGAGAATTAGCGAATCAAATTTTTAAAGAAGCACAAACGATCTTAAAAAATACGCCTCCAGAAGAAGAAATCAAGGCAAAGCTTTACATTGGCGGAACGGACAAGCAGAAATCCATTCAAAAGCTAAAGAATCAGCCGCACTTAGTGGTCGGCACTCCTGGACGTATTGCTGATCTTATTCATGAGCAAGCGCTGAATGTGTACAAAGCAACATCTCTTGTCATTGATGAAGCCGACCTTATGCTGGATATGGGCTTTTTAGAAGATGTGGATCGTATTGGTTCACAAATGCCAGAACAGTTGCAAATGCTCGTGTTCTCAGCAACTATTCCAGAAAAATTAAAACCTTTCCTCAAAAAATATATGGATAATCCGAAATATGCACATGTTGAACCGAAACGCATTACGGCTGAAAACATTCAGCATATTTTAGTTCCATCTAAACAACGTGATAAATTAAAATTACTTCATGAAATGGTGACGAATGTACAGCCTTATTTAGGGATCATCTTTGCCAATACGAAATCAACTGTTGATGAAATTGCCTCATTCCTACAGGAAAAAGGAATGAAAATTGGGGTACTTCATGGTGGTTTAACGCCTCGTGAACGTAAAAAAGTGATGAAACAAATTGAAGATTTGGAGTTCACCTATATTGTGGCATCTGATCTTGCTGCCCGCGGGATTGATATTAAGGGCGTCAGCCACGTGATTAACTATGAGCTCCCATCCGATCTTGATTTTTATGTTCACCGTGTGGGAAGAACGGCTCGCGCTGGTTCATCTGGCATTGCAATGACCATTTATGATCTTGCTGATGAGGATGCACTCGTTCAAATTGAAAAAATGGGTGTTGTGTTTGAAAACAAAACGATTGTTCATGGCGAATGGCGAGATGCAGATGATCGTTTGAAGCGTCAAAGACGTAAAAAAGCACCAAATGAAATTGAAGAAAAAGCAAAACGTCTTGTCAGAAAACCGAAAGCCGTCAAACCTGGATATAAAAAGAAAATGACACGTGAGATGGATAAAATCAAAAGACAAGAACGTAGAAAGTCAAAGCGTAACGGAAAGTAGGGGGACACATTGTTGAAGATTGGATCACATGTATCCATGAGCGGAAAACATATGCTACTTGCAGCGAGTGAGGAAGCTGCCTCTTATGGTTCAAATACTTTTATGATTTATACAGGTGCACCACAAAATACGCGCCGTAAAAAAATTGAAGATCTCAATATTGAAGCTGGACAAGCGCATATGAAAGAGCATGGTATGACAGATATCGTCGTTCATGCACCGTATATTATCAATATTGGGAACACAGTGAATCCAGCGACATTTGAGCTTGGAGTGGACTTCCTTCGCTCTGAGATAGAGCGTACAGAAGCGCTAGGTGCAAGACAAATTGTTCTTCATCCAGGAGCGCATGTCGGAGCAGGTGCAGATGCAGGAATTCAAAAAATCATTGAAGGTCTCAATGAAGTCATTGTGAAGGGGCAGGAGGTTCAAATTGCGCTGGAAACAATGGCGGGAAAAGGATCAGAGTGCGGAAGAAGCTTTGAAGAGCTTGCCCAAATTATTGACGGTGTGACACATAACGAAGCACTTTCTGTTTGCTTTGATACGTGTCACACGCACGATGCAGGTTATCCCATTGTGAGTGATTTTGATGGAGTATTAGAAGAATTTGATCGAATTGTCGGGATCGACCGAATCAAAGTTCTTCATATTAATGATAGTAAAAATGTACAAGGCGCAAGAAAAGACCGACATGAAAATATCGGTTTTGGAGAAATTGGTTTTGATGCCCTGAGCTATATCGTTCATCATCCACAGCTTCAAGATGTGCCGAAGATTCTAGAAACGCCTTATGTAGGTGAAGATAAAAAGAACAAGAAACCACCTTACAAATTTGAAATTGCGATGCTGAAAGAAAAGCAATTTGATGAAGGTTTACTAGATAAGATTACGGGTCAATAAAAAGTGCATGCAATGTGATGAGGTGCCGCTAAATGCGGCCCTTTTTTGCCTAATTTGTGAATTGATTAAACAGATCATTGACGGTCTGTGCTGTCTGTTTAGACGTAATCGCTTCCACTTGCTTAAGCAGCCGGTTGCGCTCTGCATCATTAAAAATATTGACGTTTTTCCCATTCATAAGTTTGGCGACCTCTGCAGCCTGATTGGATGTTAAGCTGACCCCATACTGTTTTGCATACCTTAACAAGTCATTTGCTGTGATCTGATTCAGACGCTGCAACACAATTTTTTGAATTAAAATCAATTCCATTCCTCCCCTCTGTATCAATGTATGGGCGAAAACGGAAAATGTGCAAAAAATTTTATTTTACTCTGTGAAATGATAAAATAGTAAAGTGAATAAAATGTTCATTGAAAACTAAACATGTGTAGAAGGGAGAACGTATGGCAAATAGTAAACAGCATAAAAAGGAATCAGTGCCTCATTTTATTTTGAGAATTTTTCTGATTCTAGTAGGAGCTGCATGTGCAGCAGTCAGCATTGAATTATTTTTAGTGCCAAACAATATTATTGATGGAGGCATCATCGGTATTTCGCTTATTTTGGATTATCTTTTTACTGATAACCCATTCATTAATTTCGCGACGATTGTTGTCATTTTAAATATTCCATTTATGATATCAGGATACAAACATATTGGGAAAACCTTTTTGGTTTCCACTGTGATTGGGATTGTCAGCTTGGCCGTGATTGAATCTTCACTTCATCATGTAGAAGCATTTACGACGCAGCCGATTTTAGCTACTGTATTTGGAGGGCTGTTACTCGGGTTTGGCGTTGGGCTTGTGATACGGAATGGAGGCTCAATGGACGGAACGGAAATCTTAGGAATTCTTCTGACGAAAAAAATTCCTTTCTCCGTCGGTGAGTTTGTCATGATCGTCAATGTGTTCATTTTTATTTGGGCGGGCTTTGTCTTCGGACCGGAGCAAGCTATGTATTCTGTCATGACATATTATTTGGCAATGAAAACAATTGATGCTGTCATTCAAGGACTAGATGAAACAAAAGCTGTCATTATCGTTTCGGATTATTATGATGAAATTTCAGATGCGATCCTCCATCGTCTCGGCAGGGGAACCACCAAACTTAGAGGAAAAGGCGGTTATACCGATGAAGAAAAAGATGTCATTTACGCCGTCGTGACAAGACTTGAAATTACGAAGCTGAAATCTATCGTGTTTGAAATTGATGGTCAAGCCTTTATTACGATTATGGATACGCATGAAACAAAAGGCGGTAAATTCAAAACAGCCATTCATTAGCTTTTATTTTACTTTTTTATCTTTCTTTTATATAATGAAATGTATGTATGGAAAAAGAAAATGGCTTTTGCCATTTTCTTTTTGTTGTATAAATCGTAATCATTCTTTTTATATTGGATTAAAGGTGGAAAGATTTATGGCAAAGCCAATTATTGAAATGAAGGACATTTCGTATTCATATGGACAGCGAAATGTCATCGATCACATTCATTTAACAGTAGAGGAAGGAAACTTTCTAGCACTTGTTGGACCGAATGGATCTGGTAAAACAACCTTATTAAAATGCCTGCTTGGCTTAATTAAACCCCAGCAGGGAGAATTGAAGCTCTTTGGCACACCTGCTCAAAAATTTAAAGACTGGGATCAAATTGGATTTGTTTCTCAAAAGGCGAATAGCTTTAATACAGGGTTTCCTGCTTCTGTATACGAGGTCGTGGCAAGTGGTTTAACGGCGAAGATTGGTTTATTCAAACGCATGAGTAAGCAGGATAAGCTTCAAGTAGATGAGGCGATCCGCTCAGTTGGTATACAAGACTTAAAACACCAAAACATTGGTGAGCTTTCAGGCGGTCAGCAGCAGCGTACATTTATTGCCCGTGCACTCGTCAGTCAGCCGAAGCTGCTTATTTTAGATGAGCCGACTGTGGGTGTAGACCAAAGAACAGTAGAGGGCTTTTATCAGCTGTTAGAAACATTGAACAAAGAAAAAGGAATGTCTTTAATTCTCGTTACACATGATGTAGGAACCGTTTCTGACAAAGTCACGCATGTGGCTTGTTTAAATCAGACACTTCATTTTCATGGAGATGCGGAAACGTTTGATTCGATGGATGATCAGGCGCTTTCTCAGTTTTACGGGCATGACATTCAAGTGATTCATCACGATCATCACCATCATGGGGGACATGAATAATGCTATTTCCATTTTTTCATTATGAATTTTTACAAAATGCGTTTATCGCAGGTATGCTGATCGGCTTTATTGCGCCCTTACTTGGTGTATTTATTGTCGTGAGAAGGCTCTCTCTCATCGCAGATGCGCTTAGTCACGTATCACTTGCTGGGATAGCGGCAAGTTTATTCCTTGATAAAAAGTTTGGACTTTTGACAGGGGTTAGCCCGCTTTACTTAGGAATGGCTTTTTCTGTGGCTGGCTCATTGTTTATCGAACGTCTGCGCTCTGTGTATAAACATTATCAGGAGCTGGCGATTCCCATTATTTTATCGGGTGGTATTGGGATCTCTGTTATTTTCATTTCACTTGCAAATGGTTTTAATACAGATTTGTTCAGTTATTTGTTCGGAAGTGTCAGTGCGGTTTCAAGACTCGATCTTTGGATTATTGTTGGGATCTCACTTGTCGTTGTATTAGTGGTTGTGCTCTTGTATAAAGAATTGTTTTTGCTTTCTTTTGATGAAGAACATGCGAAGGCTTCTGGTATTTCAGCTAAGTGGATTCATTTTATTTTTATTTTAGTCGTTGCACTTGTCATCGCAGCATCGATGCGTATTGTCGGTACACTCCTAGTGTCCGCACTCATGACACTGCCAGTTGCGGCAAGTATTCGGATTGCCAAAGGGTTTAAACAGGCAATTTTCCTTTCCATCTTATTTGGGGAATTGTCTGTCATGGTCGGCTTGATTTTAAGTTATTATCTTGATTTAGCGCCGGGTGGAACCATTGTGATGCTGTCTATCTTGATTTTAATCGGGTGTATTAGTATTGGGAAATTCAGAAGGGGGAATCATCATGAACGTACAAGAAGCGCTTGATTTATTAAAGGAAAAAGGCTATAAATATACAAGCAAACGTGAAGATATGCTTCAATTGTTTTCTGATTCTGATAAATACTTGACCGCTAAAAATGTATTAACAGCATTAAGTGAAGATTACCCAGGGCTTAGTTTTGATACGATTTATCGAAACCTGTCTTTATATGAAGATCTTGGGATATTAGAGACAACGGAATTATCAGGGGAGAAACTGTTCCGTTTTAAATGTTCGTTTTCCCACCATCATCATCACTTTATTTGTTTGACGTGTGGTAAAACAAAGGAAATCGACGCTTGCCCTATGGACAAGCTTGATGCTGATCTAGAGGATTATCACATTAGCGGACATAAATTTGAAATTTACGGAACGTGTCCTTCTTGCGAACCGAAAGAAGTTCATTCATGAAAGAAGCCAGCCGATGGGCTGGCTTTTTGTTTTGTGATCTTGAAAACGTTTTACAAAGGATAGCTGTTTCATTAAAATGAGAACAATAGATCATCTATTGAAACATCATTGAGTCTTTTGAAATAGGGGAGTGGTCAAAGGTGGCATATTATGTTGTTTTCGATGTAGGCGGAACAAAAACAAAGCATGGGGTCATGGATCGAAATGGTGAGCTGATCACGAGCGGCGACTACGTAACAAACTGCCGACAACTTGAGCCGTTTTTAGAGGACATGGAGAACGTGGTGAAAGAGTATCAAAGGACTTGGGATATCAAAGGGATTGCGATGAGTCTTCCGGGTTTTGTTGACAGTCAAACGGGTTATACGGAATTTGCAGGAGCGATTATTGCTTTAAATGGCCAAAATGTCAAAACGCTTTTGGAAGAAAAAACATCACTTCGTGTAGAAGTAGAAAATGATGCGAACTGTGCAGCTCTGGCTGAAAAATTTAGTGGTCATGCGAAAGAGTGTGACAGCTTTATATGTATGACGCTTGGGACTGGTGTCGGCGGTGGTATTTTTGCTGGTGGCGAGCTTGTGCGCGGTGCCTCTTTTCGCGGCGGTGAATTTGGTATGATGCTGACAGAAACAGAAAATGGTCAGTTTACCACACTCAACAGCAGTGCTTCGACAGCTGGATTGATACGAAGCTACAAAGAGCAGCAGGGCATTCCACAAAGTCAGCAAATCGACGGTCAAGAAATCTTTGAAAAAGCCAAGCATGATCCGGCCATTGAGAAGATGATCGATCAGTGGTACAAACGAATCGCAATTGGTATTTACAATGTGGCAACAGTTCTCAATCCAGAGAAAATCCTCATTGGCGGGGGCGTGAGTGCAAGGCCCGATTTGATTCCAAACATTGAGAAACATTTACATACTTTGCATGCATGGAAAAACATACAGGTGACACTGGAAACGTGCTATTACTTCAATCAGGCAGGTATGATGGGTGCACTTTATCATTTTTTAATAAAAGAAGGACATTATCGTACAATCAAAAAGTCGATACATTAAACGGATCGGCTTCAGCGTGTAGACAAACCCTCGCATTCGCCCGCAGTCCTGCGTGCTGGTGCTTACGAATGTCAAATTCGCTCCGCTCCGATGCTAGTCCTTCCTAGACTGCAAAGGTTTTCTATCACGCTGAAACGAAGACAAAGGGCTAAAATCAAGTTCATTTTAGCCCTTTGTCAACAATCTGAAGCCGATACATTAAAAACGTATCGGCGGCTTTTGATCTGTTTTAGTAAGCAGTTTGCAGACGCTTTTCATACTGTTTGATCCATTGGGATGCTTCTTGCCAGTTATTAACGCGAATGATCCGTTCATCAATTGGCATTTGATTATACGGTGAGTTAAACAGAATCACTGGAATGTCAGCTTCTTTTGCAATCATTGTGGCATTGCCATGGTGATCTTCAAAAAACACATCGATCTTATGTTTTTGAACAGCTTCCACCTTATGATGTCCGCCAACAAGCTCGATATCGTCGTAATGGACATGATTCTCCTCAAACCATTTGTAGGTGATGTCTGAGTGATGCTGCCTTCTGGCTGTGATATAAATCAATTGATGATGATGTTTCATTTGATTGAGGATTTCTTTTGCACCCTCGGCAGGCTTTGCCTGTTTATAAATAAGAGGCTCATACTCATTCATCCAGCCCCAAAATTCTTCATTTGAAATCTTTAAAAGCTTCGTCAAATCATATTCCGTCATATCATCTAGTGTGATGTCACATTGAAACGACTCATTTAAGTAGGGGACAAAGGTGTCCTGCGCCGTGACTGTGCCATCGATATCAATTCCTAAACGTAACATGCCCACACTCCTCATATTTATCCTCTTAAAGTGTAACATAATCAATTCACAATTCCAGCAAGTTTTAGCAAACATGAAACAGACATTTTTGCTCATACTAAAAAAGCTCCTTTCTATTAACCAAAAGGGGGAATTGATCATGGAAAGAGACGAAGATTTCAGAAGAAATGATCGTGAAATCGACACACACTTTAGTAATGATGATGGCTATTTAGAAGAAACAGCTGCTGAAATTGCAGAGCCATATCAAGCATCAAGAGATCGTGAAGACAGAAGAGAACGTGACCATGTAGGTGACGATTCAGGCAGTAAGGGGATAGGCTATACAGCACTCGCGATTGCGATTATCTCACTATTTGTCTTGCCGGTGCTATTAGGCGTAGCGGCAATCGTCGTTGGTTATATTGCAAGAAGAAAAGGAGCACATGCGCTTGGCGCGTGGTCAATCGGGATCGGAATCGTTTCCGTCATCCTCGGCATCTTTATCACCCCGTTCTTTTAACAGGACAGGAACAGAAAAACGCCTGACAGTGATGTCAGGCGTTCTTTGTTATGCGTTCGCTTGTTTTGCTTTTTCAGCTTCCATTTTTGCATAATGTTCTTCAGCGATTTTATCGATTTCTTTTTTCAGTTCTTCGACCATTGTTTCTTCTGGCACTTTTCGAACGATTTCACCTTTGCGGAATAAGAGGCCTTCACCTCTAGCGCCAGCGATGCCGATATCAGCTTCACGCGCTTCACCCGGACCGTTTACAGCACATCCGAGAACAGCTACTTTGATCGGTGCTTTAATTTTAGAAATATATTCTTCGACTTCATTTGCAATGCTAATGAGGTCAATTTCAATTCGTCCACAAGTTGGACATGAGATGAGTGTTGCTGCATTTGATGCAAGGCCAAATGATTTTAATAATTCACGTGCCACTTTGACCTCTTCGACCGGGTCAGCACTTAATGAAATACGGAGTGTGTTACCAATTCCCATATTCAAGATTGCGCCAAGACCAGCTGCACTTTTGACCGTACCTGCAAATAACGTACCTGATTCTGTAATCCCAAGATGAAGAGGATAATCAAAGGCTTTTGCTGCTTTTTCGTATGCCTCAATCGCAAGGTTTACATCAGATGCTTTCATACTGACAATGATGTCATGAAAATCTAGGTCTTCTAAAATTTTAATGTGATGCAGTGCACTTTCAACCATACCATCTGCTGTTGGATAGCCGTATTTATCAAGAATCTTTTTCTCGAGCGAACCGGCGTTTACCCCAATACGAATTGGAATGCCTTTTTCTTTTGCCGCTTTCACAACTGCTTCGACTTTTTCTCGTCTTCCGATGTTTCCTGGGTTGATACGAATTTTGTCTGCACCTGCTTCAATCGCTTTCAGTGCAAGCTTGTAGTCAAAATGAATGTCGACAACAAGGGGGATGTTGATTTGTTTTTTAATGTCCGCAATCGCATTTGCTGCACGCTCATCTGGGCATGCGACACGCACGATTTGACAGCCAGCTTCTTCTAAACGTTTAATTTCAGCTACTGTCGCTTCGACATCATGTGTTTTGGTTGTCGCCATACTTTGAATGACGACTTCATTGTTTCCACCTATAGTTAAAGGTCCCACTTTGACGGGACGCGTTTTTGTACGATGTGTGACTTCACTCACTTGTCAATCGCTCCTTAGTGTACATGCAATTCGTTTGCAGTGTACGACGTGTTTTACATCTCATATTGTAACAGTCTCTTTGTATGAATGACAAGGAATTAACGTTTTATCTCTTATAGACCGGAAACTTGTATGTGCTGCCTGCCCGAATTTCGTTCGCTTTGACGCCTTGATTCAGTGCTTCAAAGTCTTCGATCACTTCATCTAATGGCTTACTTGTATGTACGATAGAGACGACGGTTTGACCTTGTTTAACAGTGACAGTTTTATATGCCTGTTTTTCAGCTGTTTGAAAGGCGCTGGCGGGAACAGCAGGGCCTTCCTGAACGGGGATCGTTCCATTTTTTAAATCAAAAAAGATAATAAAGAGGACAAACAAACTGACTAGTAAAAAAATAATTCGCCGCATTTTACTCACCGCTTTTAAGAGTTTACTTCAGATTATGCATGTCCCTGAGTTGATAGAACAAAAAAGAGTGGAAAAGCTAGGAAGGGTGGTTCTAGTGAGTTCTAGTATGACTTGTAAGTGAAAAAAGTTTGGAAAAAGCAATCCTAAGCCCTTTCTTTATTATGATAAAATCAAAACAGGGGGAGAGTATATGAAGAAAATCAGTCAGCATATATATGTAAGAACACTAACAGAAAGTGATGCAGAAGCACTATTAACACTTGAACGAGAAAACCGCACTTATTTTCAGCAATTTACTCCTTTGGTTCAGGATGATTTTTTTACTGTACCTCGTCAAAAGGAACGGATTAACCGCAGTATGCAAAGGCGTGCAAAAGATGAAGCCTATATGCACGGTATTTTCTTAAATGAAACAGATGCATTAATTGGAACGATCTCACTCAATTCTGTTGAAAGAGGACCGATTCAAGGGGCTTTGCTTGGATATGTACTTGATGAAAAGCAAGGCGGGAAGGGGTATATGACAGAGGCGATTCGTTTGATTATCGATTATGCCTTTTATGAACTGTACCTTCACCGTATTGAGGCTGGCGTAAAACCATCTAACATTGGTTCCATTCGTGTGCTTGAGAAGACAGGGTTTGAAAATGAGGGACTTCATCGTAAAAAAGTAAAGATCAATGATACGTGGGAAGATCACTATTTGTTTGCGATCATCCATCCAGATGAGTCATAGGGTCAAAACAAATAAAAAAGCTCCCCAAAATGAGGGAGCTTACAGCGTGTAGACAAACCCTCGCATTCTTTGTCAGTCCTGCGCTTCGGTGCTCACGAATGTCAAATTCGCTCCGCGCCGATGCTCGTCCTTCCTAGACTGCAAAGGTTTTCTATCACGCTGAAAAGAAGACAAAGGGCTAAAATCAACAACATTTTAGCCCTTTGTCAACAATCTGAAAGCTCCTCAAAATGAGGGAGCTTATTTTTTGGCAGGTATTTCTTTAACGACAAGATATAAGAAAATAAAGTTAATCACCCAATTTAATAAAAATGAGTTCGCAACCGGCGTGTTTAATGCACTCATGATGGCGAAAAAGACGGTTGTTAATGTGAGTGAATAGGCAGAGAGCTTCCAAAGCATTTGAAAGGACAGCTCTTTTTGCTGCATTCGTTTAATAAATGTGCCAAGCATGGCTAGGAATGTTGCGCTGATGAACATGAGAGCAGCAGTAGATAGGTACAGCAGGACACAAATGACAGGGATAATGATCGCTTGATTCTGGTTTGTGACGCTGGCAAGTTCATCTTTTGTGAGTGTTCCGCCAAGCAGCTGGTATGGAATATCTGTCATTTGTCCGTCAATGGCAATCACTGCTTTTTCTTTCAATAACGCAATGGCTGTTTGTTTTGATTCAAGCTCACTTGATTTTATTTTTTCATTGGGATCAAAGATAATCGTGATGCCATTTTCTTCTTTTTCGATCGGCGTGCTTTGATCCGCTTGAAGCGTTCCTTTTTCAATGGAAAAGTCGGGTAAATCTTTTTTAATCACATGTTGAAATCCTGACATCGCATTTGAAATTTCTTTGCTCATATGATAGCCCTGGGGGACAGCTGCGATGATCGAAAGGATAAAGATGAATAAAATGGCCTTTCCAATCCCAGTAAAACGTGCTCTGGCAATATCTTTTGGTGAATAAATTCCTTTTAACAATAAACTAAATACGTTCAACCGATTCACTTCCTACATTCTTTTCTATTTCTCACATTGTATCAATGTCTATCCATCCAGTACAAGTACGGCCTTCATTACTGGTTAAGATAGAAGGAATGAGGCATAATGTATACAGCATATAAAAAGGAGGCGGCAGCGGATTGGACGTGCTGTATTGGATTTTGATCGGCTGTGCATTTATCATTGCGTTTGTGGGACTTGTCTATCCAATCATTCCTAGTGTGGTTTTCATGGTTCTTGGGTTTATTTTATATGGGCTCTTTTTTAGCTTTGAGAAATTGACGCTCACCTTTTGGCTCATTCAAGCCATGTTTACAGCTGTGTTATTTGCCGCGGATTATGTCTCCAATCTGATTGGGGTGAAACGCTTGGCGGCAGCCGGGCGGCCATTTGGGGAAGTACCATTGGGCTTTTAGCCGGTCCTTTTGTGATTCCGATTGCTGGAATTATCATTGGTCCATTTATCGGCAGTGTCATCGCAGAGCTGCTCGTTCATCAAAAAGATCTGAAGACAAGTGTGAAAGTTGGGCTTGGCTCATTAATTGGTTTTGTGTCAGGCGTATTTGCAAAAGGGTTGATTCAAGCACTGATGCTGGGAATCTTTTTGTTTTATGTGCTTCGCTAAATGGAAAATCGGTGTTTAACACTCTTTCTGAAGGGTTAAATACAAAATAAACACTGAAATGTTTCAGATCATGAGCAATAACGTTGAAACAAGCCGTTTCTTTTGATACTCTTTGATTAGGGTGAATTGCTTGCTTACTAAGGAAGCATTTCAGTACATACATTTCTAAGGAGGAATTTAACCATGGCTTTTAAACTTCCAGAATTACCATATGCTTACGATGCATTAGAACCACATATCGACAAGGAAACAATGACGATTCACCACACAAAACACCACAACACTTATGTAACAAACTTAAACAAAGCAATCGAAGGTGTATCAGCTCTTGAAGATCAATCAATTGAAGAGCTAGTGGCTAACTTGAACTCTGTGCCTGAAAACATTCGTACAGCTGTACGTAACAATGGCGGAGGACATGCAAACCACTCATTATTCTGGACGCTTCTTTCACCAAACGGTGGCGGCGCACCAACTGGTGAACTTGCAGATGCAATCGAAAAAGAATTAGGCGGATTTGAAAAATTCAAATCTGATTTCGCTGCAGCAGCTGCAGGACGCTTTGGTTCTGGTTGGGCATGGCTTGTTGTGAACAATGGCAAACTTGAAATCACAAGCACACCAAACCAAGATTCTCCTTTAACTGAAGGAAAAACACCAATCCTAGGACTAGACGTTTGGGAGCATGCTTACTACCTAAACTACCAAAACCGTCGTCCTGATTACATTTCAGCATTCTGGAATGTTGTGAACTGGGATGAAGTGGCTCGCCTTTACAGCGAAGCTAAATAAATGATTTGATTTGAAAAGACCTGCTTCTCTCTGAGAGCGGGTCTTTTTATATTTTCCCTCCTTTTTTTACATATCTGCCTTTTGATGAGACAGACTATTGTGTAGAAAAGGAGAATGAATGATATGAGCAGATTAAAGAAAATGTTCGGGGACATGGATGTCACAAGAGATTTATTGCTCCTCCTCACGATTGGCGGATTATACGCACTTGCGATTGCGCTTTCGAATACGTTTGTGAACGTGTATTTATGGAAACAGTCTGGGCGATTTACAGACCTTGCGATTTATAACTTGGCGATAGTTGTCCTTCAGCCCATTACCTTTTTATTTGCTGGTCGGCTCGCTAAAAAAATAGATCGTGCATTTGTCCTTCGTTTCGGTGTCATCTTCTTAGCCGCTTTTTACTTAATTGTTCTCATGGCAGGAGAGCAAGCGGCAGCTCGGCTCGTGTTATTAGGCAGTGTGCTTGGAATCGGCTATGGTTTTTACTGGCTTGCCTTTAACGTGCTTACTTTTGAAATTACTGAACCTGAAACAAGGGATTTCTTTAATGGATTTTTAGGAGTGCTTACCTCTACAGCTGGTATGATTGGGCCGCTCATTGCAGGAATTGTGATTTCTCAATTAACGGATGATACAGGCTATACAGTGATTTTCACTTTATCGCTTTTTTTGTTTTCACTAGCGGTTGTGATGAGTTTTTTCCTCAAGAGGAGACAATCAAAAGGAAAATTTATCATTAAGCAAATTTGGAAAGAGCGCCATGCGGACGAGAATTGGCGTAAGATCACAACTGCTCACTTTTTTCAGGGGCTCCGTGAAGGCGTGTTTGTCTTTTTAATCAGTGTCTTTGTGTTTATTGCAACAAACAGTGAGCTTGCTTTAGGCACATTTGGTCTAGTCAATTCAGGTGTTGCCTTTTTCGCCTATTTTTTTGCTACCCGTTTGATTAAGAAAAAATGGCGTAAAAAAGCGATTATGTTTGGCGGGCTTATTTTATACGGCGCTTTATTTTTAATCGTCTTTCACTTGTCCTATGTATCACTGCTTATGTACGCTGTAGCCATTGCGATCGGCTACCCGCTTCTGCTTGTTCCGTATGTCTCTTTAACTTACGATGTCATCGGTCATGCCAGATATGCAAGAAAAGCCCGAATTGAATATATTGTCGTCAGAGAACTATTTTTAAATGCAGGGCGTATTTGTTCGATTGTCTTTTTTCTTTTATCTGTCACCTTACTGGGCGATCGGCTTGGGATTCCTGCTTCACTTGTCGTACTCGGAGCGGGGCACACCCTTATTTATTATTTTGTAAAGGACATTCATTTAAAAGAGAAAACAGCTGATATAGAAGAGGCTGACGGTCAAAAGCCTGTTTCTCAAACGAACCTTATGAAGGGAGAAAGGTAAAATTTCTTACCAATGGAACATCAAATTTCTAGATAAATGATAGAAAAACCGCTAAAATGATGATGGCACCTTTTATACACAAAAAGGGGTGCCATTTCTTTCTTGATAGAAAAGGTGATGTGATGAGAAACAAGAAAAACAAAAAAGACGCGAAGGAAGGGCGCAAAACACTTCCGATCCGGCTGAATTTATTATTTTTAGCTGCGTTCATTATTTTTACCGGTGTTGTGGTCAGACTCGGTTTTGTGCAGATTGTGAATGGAGAAGATTATAAAAAGCAGGCAGAAAAACAAGAAGACGTGAATGTCAGCTCATCTGCTCCGCGCGGAAAAATTTATGATCGAAACTATAACACGATTGTCAGCAATAAAGCGCTAAATGCCATTACATATACGAGAACCTCGACGACTTCACAAGAAGAGCGGCTCAAAGTGGCAACAAAATTAGCAGATATGATTCACGTAAGTACGAAGAAAATCACAGATCGTGATAAAAAAGATTTCTGGATCTTAACCCATCCGAATGAAGCGAAAAAGCTTGTTCAAAAAGAAGCCGATTTAAAGGGTGACGATAAGGTCTCTGATGATAAACTATACGAGCTCCAGCTGAAACGCATCACAGACAAGGAATTAAATCAACTGACGAAAAAAGATTTGCAAGTGCTTGCGATTAAAAGACAAATGGATGCAGGCTATGCACTTACGCCTCAATTCATTAAAAATGAAGATGTAAAACCAAGTGAAATTGCTTACGTCTCTGAGCATTTGGACGAGCTGCCAGGTGTAGATGTCACAACAGACTGGTCGCGCAGCTATCCTTATAAAGGACTTCTCCGCAGTATGCTCGGCAGTGTGTCTTCAAGTGATGAAGGTCTTCCGTCGTCACTGCTTGAACATTATCTATCACTCGGCTACAGCCGAAATGATCGTGTAGGAAAAAGCTATCTTGAATATCAATATGAAGATGTCCTGCAAGGTCAAAAAGAAAAAGAACAAAGTACAACAGATAAAGAAGGCAATGTCACAAGCTCTAAAGTGTTAACAGAAGGAAAGAGCGGGAAAGACCTTGTGCTGACGATTGATATTCAGCTGCAAAAAGCGGTGGAAAAAATCATCGAAAAGAACTTGAAAAGTGCGAAGCAAAGAGGCGGCACAGAACTTCTTGATCGTGCGTTTGTTGTCATGATGGACCCGAGAAATGGGGAAGTGCTCTCGATTGCGGGTAAACAGATTACCAATAAGAATGGGACATACAAATTTGATGACTATGCACTAGGAACGATGACATCATCATATGCGATGGGATCAGCAGTGAAAGGGGCAACTGTGCTGACAGGTTATAAAACAGGCGTCCTTCATATTGGAAGCACCCAATACGATGAACCGCTCTATATCGCTCAGTCACCGCCGAAAAAATCCTATCAAAATATGGGACTCATTAATGATTTAACCGCACTAGAACGTTCATCAAACGTGTATATGTTTAAAACAGCGATTGCAATTGGGAAAGGGGAATATCGTAAGAATCAGCCGCTCCCAATTGATACAAAGGCGTTTGATACGTTCCGTTACAATTTTAGTAAATTTGGTCTTGGAGTGGAGACAGGTATTGACCTGCCAAACGAAGCAACTGGCTATCGTGGAACGTCTACACAATCCGGTCTTTTACTTGACTATGCGATTGGACAATATGACACGTTTACACCGCTACAAATGGCGCAATACGTCTCAACGATTGCCAATGGCGGCTATCGTTTACGTCCTCAGCTCGTAAAAGAAGTGAGAGAGCCAGATCCGCAAAGAGGCATTGGGGCTGTAACGGAGTCCGTCAAGCCGGATGTACTGAATAAGCTCGATATGACAAGTGATGAGATCAAACGCGTACAGCAAGGATTCAAGCTTGTGATGCAGAACCCAAGAGGGACAGCATATTCGAACTTTGGCAACAAAAAATACAATCCAGCTGGCAAAACAGGGACCGCTCAATCATTCTATGACGGCCCGATTAAAAGTAAACGCGGCACACCAACGTATAACACAACACTTGTTGCGTATGCGCCTGCTGATAATCCAGAAGTAGCGATTTCAGTTGTCGTGCCTTGGGTGTATCAAGATTACAACCAGCGCTATCCGATTACAAATGATATTGGTGAACAAGTATTAGACAAGTACTTTGAACTGAAATCGAAACAGGAAAGCAATGATACACAAGCGAAGAACAAAAACAAAATTGAAAATGAAGCAGAAACAAATAACTAGACCTATTCTAGGTAAAAACGCTCACTTTTTGTGGGCGTTTTTTATATTTTCTTCAAACTTTTCGATATAAATTGACAAAAATCATAAAAAACCCCGCAATTTCTCTACAAATCTTCGACATTTACAAAACCTTAACATTCCATTTAAACGAAATTAATAAAGAACCTTTAATGTATTACTCGTAGGACAAATTATTCAGGGGGTATTCTTGAAATGAAAAAGAACAAATTATGGCTGCTTACTTTCCTTACTATCGCATTGTTAGCATTCGTCACAGCATGCGGAAACAGCAGCTCAAGCGGAGATTCAAAAGACAGTAAAGGAAATGCTTCAAACAAAGATGAGGCATCAGGTTCCATTACCATCTCAGGATCATCTGCGATGCAGCCTTTAGTTCTTGCGGCAGCAGAAAAATTCATGGATAAACATCCAAAAGCCGATATTCAAGTACAAGCCGGCGGTTCAGGAACAGGACTTTCTCAAGTATCAGAAGGATCTGTACAAATTGGTAACTCAGATGTATTCGCAGAAGAGAAAGACGGAATCGACGCAAAAGCTTTAAAAGACCACAAAGTAGCAGTTGTTGGAATGGCTGCAGCTGTTAACCCTGAAGTTGGTGTCAAAGACATCACAAAGGACGAATTGAAAAAAATCTTCACTGGTAAAATCAAAAACTGGAAAGAGCTTGGCGGGAAAGACCAAAAAATCACACTTGTGAACAGACCAGACTCATCAGGAACTCGTGCAACATTTGTGAAATATGCACTTGACGGTGCGACACCTGCAGAAGGAATCACAGAGGATTCTTCAAACACAGTGAAAAAGTTGATTGCAGAAACACCAGGTGCGATTGGGTACCTAGCATTCTCTTATTTAACAGATGACAAAATTACACCGCTTAGCATTGATGGTGTGAAACCAGAAGAAAGCAATGTAGAAAGCGGTAAATATACAATTTGGGCATATGAGCACTCTTATACAAAAGGTGAGCCAGAAGGTTTAGCAAAACAATTTTTAGATTACTTGATGAGTGACGAAGTACAAAAAGAAATCGTTAAAGACCAAGGCTACATCTCAGTCTCTAATATGAAAGTAGAAAGAGACGCAACAGGCAAACAAACAGATAAGTAAAAGGTCTTGAATTGATGATGAAGGAAAAGTGGAGCTTTTCACTTTTCCTTTTATGACATTCATAGGAGTGTAGAAAAAGATGAAACAGATAGAACATACAGAAGCGAGCGATCGACTGATCAGCTCGAAAAAAAATAGGCAAATGGATGAAGTAAGAGGAAGTATTTTGGTGAAATTTTGCGCATTCTTAATGATTGCTGTATCAATTGCCATCACAATCTTCCTTGGCATTAAGGGTTTACAATCTTTCATCGTAAATGGTGTAAGCCCAATTGAGTTCTTAACCAGTATCAATTGGAACCCTACAGCGGAAAATCCGCAATACGGCGCATTTCCATTTATCTTTGGATCAATCGCTGTCACGCTTCTATCAGCACTCATAGCAGCACCGCTAGGCATCGCAGGAGCGATCTTCATGACAGAAATTGCACCTGCATGGGGACGGAAAATTCTCCAGCCAGTGATTGAACTGCTTGTAGGGATTCCATCCGTTGTTTACGGATTCATAGGTCTTACAGTATTGGTGCCGTTTATTGGACATTTTAAGTCAAGCGGTTCAGGGCACAGTGTGTTAGCAGGAACGATTGTCCTGTCTATTATGATTCTGCCGACTGTTACATCCATTGCAACTGACGCAATGGCTTCACTTCCAAAAAGTTTACGTGAGGGATCGTATGCATTAGGCGCAACAAGATGGCAAACGATCAGACGTGTTCTTGTACCGGCAGCGCTGCCGACATTAATGACAGCGGTCGTGCTTGGAATGGCAAGAGCATTTGGAGAAGCCCTTGCCGTTCAGATGGTCATTGGAAACACGCGTAATCTACCAGAAAGTATTATGGACACAGCTGGTACATTAACAACCATTATTACGTTAAACATGGGACATACAACGTATGGAAGTGTTGAAAACAATACACTTTGGTCAATGGGACTTGTCCTTCTAGTTGTATCATTTATGTTCATACTCATTATCAGATACTTGTCATCTAGGAGGAAGATTTAATGAATAGCAAAATGACCGATCGTTTTGCCACAATCGTTTTTGGATTATGTGCCGCCATTATCACGGCGATACTTGTTGGCTTGTTTTCTTATATCATCTTCAACGGTGCCAAAGAATTAAATTTTGACTTTTTGACTACCCGCTCAAGTGCGATTGGCTCTGGTGGCGGTATTAGGGATCAGCTGTTTAACTCGTTTTACATTCTATTTATTACGATGCTGTTTACCGTGCCTCTTGGCGTGGGCGGCGGGGTGTACATGGCAGAATATGCACCTCAAAACAAAGTAACCGATTTTATTCGTACATGTATTGAAGTGTTATCCTCTCTGCCATCGATCGTCATCGGTATGTTTGGTTTGCTGATGTTTGTTAATTTAACAGGATGGGGCTATACGATCATCGGAGGAGCCCTTGCGCTGACTGTCTTTAACCTGCCAGTGATGGTCAGGGTGACAGAAGATGCACTTCGATCTGTACCGAAGGATCAAAAGGAAGCATCGCTTGCGCTTGGTGTGACAAAGTGGCATACAGTGAAGACGGTTCTGATCCCAGGTGCGATTCCATCCATTATTACCGGAGCGATTTTAGCATCGGGAAGAGTTTTCGGTGAGGCGGCTGCTCTTCTTTTCACAGCAGGTCTTTCAACACCGCGTCTTGATTTTACAAACTGGAGTCCTTTCTCCGATACGTCACCACTAAATATTTTTAGACCGGCAGAAACATTAGCCGTTCATATATGGAACGTCAATACACAGGGGATTATTCCAGATGCAGAGGCCATTGCAAATGGTGCATCAGCCGTACTTGTGCTCTCTGTATTAGTATTCAACTTAGCAGCTAGATGGCTTGGTTCATTTATTCATAAGAAGCTTACGTCAAAATAAATAGTGAGAGGTGTGAAGGGGATATGGTTCAAATGCTAGCAGAAAAAAAAGAGATTGCAGCAAAAAAGGCTCCACTTCAAGCGGAACAGATTCTACAGGTGCAGGATTTAAGTATTTATTATGGTGAAAAAAGAGCAGTCAATCAAATTTCATTTGAAATTGAAAAAAATGCAATCACTGCATTAATCGGCCCATCAGGGTGCGGAAAATCGACTTTTTTACGCAGCATTAACCGCATGAACGACCTAATTCCAGGTGCACGAAGTGGAGGGGCGATCATGTACGAAGGGCTAAATATTTTGGATGACCGTATTAATGTGGTGAATTTAAGAAGGGAAATCGGGATGGTCTTCCAAAAGCCAAATCCATTTCCTAAATCCATCTATAATAACATTACGCATGCACTAAAATATGCGGGTGAAAAAAGGAAATCAGTGCTTGATGATGCGGTAGAAGAAAGCTTAACAAAGGCAGCGCTATGGGATGAGGTCAAGGATCGCTTGCACCGCTCTGCCTTATCATTATCAGGCGGCCAGCAGCAGCGCCTCTGTATTGCACGTACCCTTGCGATGAAACCTAGCGTGCTTTTATTAGATGAACCGGCTTCTGCCTTAGACCCGATCTCAAATGCAAAAATCGAAGAATTATTATCGGAATTGAAACATGATTATTCGATTGTCATTGTCACACACAATATGCAGCAAGCGTTACGTGTATCTGATCATACAGCCTTCTTCCTGAACGGTGATCTAGTGGAATACGATGCGACTGAACGTATCTTTACACGTCCTGCGCAGCAAAAAACAGAAGACTATATTAATGGTCGATTCGGATAAGGCGGGTGGATTTTGATGAATGCAGTAGCAACTGAAACAGCCAAAAAAGAAGTGTTTCGTGTGAATGATATGAACCTTTGGTACGGACAACATCACGCACTGAAGCATATTGATTTAGACATTAAAGAGCATGAGGTCACAGCGATTATCGGTCCGTCCGGCTGCGGAAAGTCAACATTTATAAAGACCTTAAATCTCATGGTCAAAACAGTGCCAGGTGTGAAAATCACCGGGGATATGATGTATAATGGTGACAATATTTTAAAAGGCCGTGTCGATCTAGTGGAACTGCGTAAAAACGTCGGGATGGTCTTTCAAAAAGGAAACCCATTCCCTCAATCTATTTTTGATAATGTCGTCTATGGACCAAGAATTCACGGGGTGAAGAGCAAGCAGCAATTGAAAGAAATCGCTGAAAAAGCGCTTCGTGATGTTGCCCTTTGGGATGAAGTGAAAGATCGATTAAGTGCGCCTGCATTAGGTCTTTCTGGTGGTCAGCAGCAGCGTCTTTGTATCGCAAGAGCCATTGCCACAAGCCCGGATATTCTATTAATGGATGAACCAACATCTGCGCTTGATCCTGTTTCAACATTAAAGATTGAAGAATTGATCATGAAACTGAAAGAGAAATACACGATTGCCATTGTGACACATAACATGCAGCAAGCGGCAAGGGTATCCGACCGAACAGCGTTCTTCTTGATGGGCGAGCTTGTTGAGGTCAATGATACGAATGTGATGTTTTCAGAGCCAAATGATCAAAGAACAAATGATTATATATCAGGACGATTTGGATAATCAAAAACCCCCTGGAGGTCAATGCCGCCAGGGGGTTTTTGATGTTATTTTGTTAAGGCTTTGACAATTTGTTTGAATGTCATACCTGTTTTTAAATTGAATTTGCCGGCACGAATTTCTTTATGGTAGCCTGCGTCTATCACGTAATCATTAAAATCTTTAGACGAGTTGATGATTCCGTCCTTTTCAAGCATGTCTGAAACATCACTTGTGCTCATACCGTTTTTAATCACGAATTTAACCGTTTTGCCTTTTGGCTTGTCCGTTGTTTGTTTATCGTTCTGAGAATCGCCGTCTTCACTTGCTTTCAGCGCTTTTTCTTTATAATCAAGAAGTTGTTGATATGTTTCACGGCTGACGGAGACTTCTTTTTTAGAGTCTAAGTAATTTTTCACGTCAGTGTCTGTCACTTTCGCTGCGAGGGTTTCTTTTGTTGTAGAATCAGCTGCCGCTTCATCTTTTCCAGTAAGGAAAAAGACGATCGCCAGAACACCAGTTGCAAGAATCATACCTGCTGCAAACGTTTGGATGCTTTTTTTCGTCATACAAGCACCCTCTCGTTGTCTTTAATGATCATGTTCACATCTTCTACAGATACATGCTCAGCGCGCGCAATGGCCTCAGGAGACATGCCATTTTGGTGCTTTGAAATGATTTGTCTTGCAATAGATGGATCAATTTCTGAATGCTTGCGGACAACGATGTTTGTTTCAAGCAATTCTTCTTCAAGAACCTTCATTTTCTTTTTCAGTTTATAGATTTCTTGCATTGCAGATAGTTGAAGTGTTTCAAGTTCTTGTTCGACTTCTTTAATCGGCTCTCTTTGAAAATATGAGAATGCGATCAGTACAATACTGACAACAAGCAATCCGATAATTGCAATTTCCATGTTTCATCACCTTTTATTCATATTTTAATGCTGAAAGCCAAAAAAGGCTCTCATGTTTGTTTCAGACAGTTTTCGACCCTTCTTTTTTATACCATAAAAAAGCTAGTTTCAAAAGGAATTGCTGAAAAAATCACCTTTTTTTCATCATTTTTCTTTTTATAGGGAAACCGAGTATGAAAACCTTGCCCGCTGTTAAAATAAAAGAAGACGGATCAGATGAAAAAAAGCTGTGGAACAAAGAGGGGGTTCTCATGTATACAGTACGACAAAGAACGTGTTTTTATAGGGGAGAAGGCGATTTTTCATCACATGACCAGACAATATGGATCAGGATGCGGGTGGAATGCATTGAAAAATGAAATTGGTGAAAAAACATTCTAGCATTCCTTAGCTAGAAGTGGTATTATAGTTAGGTCTGAATGTGAATTGATTTTAGTTTGGAGGGAAAAACATGCGCGTAAATATTACTCTAGCTTGCACTGAATGCGGTGAGCGTAACTATATTACTAAAAAGAATAAGCGAAACAATCCAGATCGCGTTGAATTCAAAAAGTATTGCTCACGTGATAAAAAACAAACTTTACATCGTGAAACAAAGTAAGCAGCAGGGAATTTTCCTGCTGTTTTTTTATGATGGGAGATGAACCTGTATGAAAAAGGAGCTCCGCCTTCAAACATTGGCCATGCTTGATCAGATAAGCGCTGAAGAGTTCAATCGCCACGCCGCTCTACTTCATGAACACGTGCTACAGCTGTCAGAATGGAAACAGGCGAAAACGATTGCTTTGACTATGTCTAGGGGAAAAGAAATACCGACAATGCCTCTGATTGAAAAAGCGTGGGAAGAAGGAAAAACAGTTTGTATTCCCACCTGTTTTCCGAAAACAAAAGAGATGGTGTTTTATGAATATACACCTGAAACAAAGATGACATCCAGCTACTTTGGGCTATTGGAGCCAGACCCTCTTGAGTCTACAGCTGTACATAAAGAAGCCATTGATTTGATCATTGTTCCTGGGGTGTGCTTCGATCAACGTGGTTACCGGATTGGGTTTGGTGGCGGCTATTATGATCGCTACTTAGCGGACTACCACGGGGTAACCATTGCCCTTTGTTTGTCTTTACAGCAGACGAGGCATATTCCGGCTGAAACGCACGACATCCCGGTGTCTATGATTGTCAGTGAAAAAGGTACGTTATATCAAAAGTGAAAGCCCGCTCATTGTCCAAAAACGGGCTTTTTGTGTTGAGATCGTTTCATTAGTTCATGGCATTTTAGCTAGCAGGAGGCATATATTGAAAAAATTTCGAGGAAAGAAAAGATACTTCCGTAATTTGTGGGAGGAAGTGAATACTTTTGACTTACAACTTGATCATGATTATTGGTTCGATTTTTTTCATACCCATCTTGATTTTTGGGGTGTTGGGAAAAATAGCTTGAAAATAAGAAGAGAGCATATTAAAGCTCATGTCGCCTTGTACAATAGAACACTCAAGCTGCTTGAAGGTTTTGAAAAGCCATATCAAACATGGATTAGTATTTACGAACAAGATCCTGCATTAGACGCAGTATATATCCATACACCAAATCCAAACGATCACAACTTCCCGCATAAGATCGAAGAGTTAGAGTGGAATGGTAAACTGCCTCATACGTTCAAGGATTTGATTGACCTTCAACAATTTGATGTAGCTTATCTTCAAACAGAGTATGGAGAAGAGTTTTATATTCAATCAAAAGAACATGGGATTAGGCTGTGAAAACTGATTAATAAAAGACGCGCCATTGTCAGTGATAAAAATGATGGTTTATGCATAAACAAATCCTATTTAAGCCACGATACGAACATAGGAGGGAATATGATGAATAAAATGATTTGGAGCATTGTGTTCACACTGTTTGCATTCGTTCTTGTGCAAAATCGTTATCGGCTCATGAATTTGATCTTAGGTCAAAACCAAGTGCGTCACTTTTTTATTAAATGGCTGATGAAAATCCCATATTTTCGGACGAAATTTATTCGCCAAGCATTCTAATCCCGCAAAAGCCGGGATTTTTTTGTTGAGAAATGCGTATAAGAGTAATTCTTGCTATAATAATGTAAAAAATGGAGCGCGAATGAATGAATGTCATAGATAGTCTATTTTGGCGAGTGATTGATGAACTCAGACAAAAAGGATACGAGATGATTCAAAGTCCGTACCCAGAAGATGAAATCTTTTTTGAAGCACCACGAAACTCAGGATATGATCTCATCCGTCTATATAGAAGAGATGTGAATTTTAGACAGGAGATCGTTCGAGATATGGAAGAGCAGGCCTTTCGGATGAATCAGTTGAGAGAAGCCATGCGTAAACGTTCTCTTCATCTCCTGCAGCTACAATTTACAGCTGATCATCCAGTAGATGATTGGGAAGACATAAACGGTCAACCGCAAAAACAGCAAAAGGTGACGGTGACACCTGTTTTACTGAATGAAGAAACCCTTCAAAACGATGGACACGAGCTGCAAAAATGGCTGAATACATCACTTTCGATTGATGTAGAAGAGGCGAAGGCAGATACAGTCGAAGATGTGATGCATCTGAAAATGAACGTGCTTCAGGCATTTCAAGATCAGGAAAAGCAGCGTGAACGAGAACGGGCCGTTTTTCAAAATGGCAGACCGATTTTTACCTACTTGTTAATCGCAGTTCAAGTGGTGATGTTTCTTTTACTTGAATTATCTGGTGGAAGTACCAATACAGCCACTTTAACAGCATTCGGTGCGAAAAATAATGTGCTGATTTTAGAGGGTGAATGGTGGCGTTTTGTGACACCTATGTTTTTACACATTGGTTTGACGCATTTACTCTTTAATACATTTGCTCTTTGGTCCGTTGGAGCGGCTGTTGAGAGAATTTATGGTTCAGGAAGATTTTTGCTGATTTATTTAATTTCCGGCATCTTTGGCTCCATAGCGAGCTTTGTGTTTAATACAGCCATCGCAGCAGGAGCATCAGGTGCGATCTTTGGCTGTTTAGGCGCATTGTTATATTTAGCGATCTCTAACCGGAAGCTCTTCTTTCGTACGATGGGGACAAATATTATCGTGATTATCCTCATCAACTTAGGGATAGGTTTCACTGTATCAGGGATTGATAATGCAGGGCATCTTGGGGGGCTTGCTGGCGGATTTTTAGCCGCTTTAGCGGTCCGTCTTCCTAAACAGTTTCAGCCTGTCAAAATGCTTCTTGCTAGTCTTCTTCTCCTCCTTATTGGCGGCTTTGGATTGTATACAGGGTTTCATTCAGACGATCAAAAAGAAGCGGCGGCAACTAGCGAGGCAGCGAGTTTATTTGATGAAAAGAACTATAGCGAAGCAAGTCAGCGTCTAGAGGAATATGTAAAGCAAAAGGATGCCTCAGCTGAAGCACTTCATATATATGCGCTTTCCGAAGCGCAGCTTGGACATCTTGACAAGGCCATTGAGTATTTGCAAAAGTCGCTTGAAAAAGATCCAAATGAGCCGAATAAATTGTATCACTTATCGTTGTTATATGTAGAAAAAGGCGAGACAGCGGAAGCAGACGACTTCATCGAAAAAGCATTAAAACAAGATCCGCAAAATGACCAATTTTTAAAGTTGAAACAATATATTGAAAACACTCAAACACGTTGAATGACTTGACTGAAAGCGTATTTATGAATACGCTTATCCTATCTGTTGATTTAGAGAAATGGTGAAAATAATGAAAACGTTATATGATGTACAGCAGCTGTTCATGAGATTTGGAAATTACGTATATTTCGGAGATCGTAAAGTGGAATTAGAATTTATGGCAGATGAATTGAAGGAAATGTACACATCGGGCATCATCGATCGAACTGAATGGTCAAACGCAATGACCATCCTTCAAATGGAACTAGCCAAATTAAATCGAAAAACAATGTGAAGGTGGAGGACATATGACAGGGGATTGGTTTGTAGGAGTTGATCTTGGCGGTACGACAATTAAGCTTGCGTTTATTAATCTTTATGGTGAAATTCAGCATAAGTGGGAGATTCCTACGGATAAATCTGGGCAGACAATTACAGTCGACATTGCCAAGTCAATTGATCATAAACTAGTTGAGATCAGCATGCCGAAATCAGCACTAATTGGGATCGGTATGGGGGCACCTGGACCAGTGGATAAAGTATCCGGAATTGTCTATAAAACAACGAATCTGGGCTGGACAAACTATCCCTTGAAAGACCATTTAGAGGCAGAGACAGGACTTCCATCTGTCATCGAAAATGATGCGAATATTGCTGCACTCGGTGAAATGTGGAAGGGTGCAGGTGATGGCGCCAAAAACATCCTGATGGTTACACTGGGCACAGGGGTTGGCGGCGGTATTATTGTCAATGGAGAAGTGGTTCAAGGCGAAACAGGTGCTGGTGGAGAAATTGGTCATATTTGTGCCGTTCCATTTCAAGGAGCACCATGTAACTGCGGGAGAACAGGCTGTATTGAAACCATTGCGTCTGCCACAGGTATCGTCCGAATCGCAAAGGATACATTACAAACAAAGAGCCATACATCATCACTTGGCTCACTTACTTCGCTGTCTGCAAAGGATGTATTTGAGGCAGCAGAAAACGGAGACGAACTGGGGATGCGTGTCGTAGATGAAGTGACAACCCATCTTGGTCTTGTCCTTGCGAATCTGGCTAGTGCCTTAAACCCAACAAAAATCGTCATTGGCGGGGGTGTATCTAAAGCGGGCGAGCTTCTTCGCAGTAAAGTAGAGCGTGTCGTCAAACATCATGCCTTCCCCCCATGTGCTGAGGATGTTGAAGTGGTAATTGCCACACTAGGAAACGATGCAGGCGTAATCGGCGGTGCATGGATGGCAAAAAACAAGTGGCTGTCTTGAACAAAAATGTCATAATGATGTCATTTTTATTAAAATCAGCGATAGATAGGCATGAAATTGAATGATTAGCATATTCATAAGTTTGTCATGGGGAAAAAGACATTGATTTTCCAGCATAGACAGGATAAGATATACTTTAGTTATTTTTGAAGAAGCACCAATAATTGGGGATGTCCCTAACCTGAGTGCGTTTTTAGCATAAGGAGGTTACAATGCGAAAGAAAAGATTAAAGGCGATGTCATTTTTACTGATTGCGACTTTGTTAATGTGGGTGAAAACCTATGTTATCTATAAATCTAGCTTTAATATCAAAATTGAAAATTTCATGCAGGAATTTATCCTGTTTATTAATCCGCTTAGCTTTCTCTTGTTTATCTTCGGTATCGGTTTATTCTTTAAAGAAAAAAATCGCAATCGATATATCATCGTGACGAGTTTTGTTCTGACATTTATTTTATTAGCTAACATTGTATTTTATCGATTCTACAGTGATTTTCTAACCATCCCCGTCCTATTTCAAACAAACAATATGGGTGACCTCGGGTCAAGTATTACCTCTTTAATTGAACCAGTTGATTTTCTGATGTTTGTTGATATCATCATTTTAATTTGGCTCTATAAAAAACAGCCTTCCTTTAGAACAGATGTAACGATTTCACGTAAGGGACGTGCAGCTTATTATTTATTTGTGGCAGCCACTTTCTTTTTTAACCTTGGTTTGGCTGAAACAGAAAGACCAGAGCTGTTAACTCGTTCATTTGACCGTGAGATGCTAGTGAAAAACATCAGCTTATATAACTTCCATATTTATGATGGGGTTCTGCAATCGAAGCAATCCGCTCAGCGAGCACTTGCCGACAGCAATAGCTTAACTGAAATTGAAAACTATGTAAGCGCAAATCAAACAGACCGTAATGAAAAGACGTTTGGTCAAGCAAAAGGACGAAATGTCATTCTAGTATCGCTTGAGTCTACTCAGAGCTTTGTGATCAATGAAAAATTGAATGGGAAAGAGATCACGCCGTTCTTAAACAAATTGATCAAGAAAAGCTACAATTTCAGTAATTTCTATCATCAAACGGGTCAAGGGAAAACATCGGACTCCGAGTTTATTGTTGATAATTCACTCTATCCGCTTGGAAGAGGAGCTGTATTTTTCACAAATCCAAGCAACGAGTTCAAAGCCGCACCTGAGTTGTTAAAAGAGGAAGGCTATCATTCTTCTGTTATTCATGCGAATAACAAAAGTTTCTGGAACCGTGACCTGATCTATGACAGCTTTGGCTACGACAAATTTTTTGATATTAAATCATTCGATGTAAATGAAGAAAATTCAGTTGGCTGGGGACTAAAAGATGGTCCGTTTTTTGAGCAGTCAGTAGATTTAATGAAAACGATCCCGCAACCGTTCTATACGAGATTGATTACATTAACGAACCATTTTCCATTTGACTTAGATGAAGAAGATAAGCTCATTGATGAATATGACTCAAAGAGCAAAACGTTGAACAAATACTTCCCTACAGTGCGTTATCAAGATGAGGCACTAAAGCTTTTCTTTAAAAAAATGAAGGAAGCAGGGTTATACGACAACTCCATTTTTGTGTTATATGGTGATCACTACGGGATTTCTGAAAACCATAACGAAGCAATGGGACAATTCTTAAACAAAGACATTACACCTTTTGAAGAAGTTCAGCTTCAAAAAGTACCATTTGTTGTACACATTCCTGGTATCACGGATAAACATCCAAAAGAGATTAATACAGTTGGCGGGCAAGTAGATATCCGTCCAACAGTCATGAACCTTCTAGGAATCGATACAAGCAAGCAAATTCAATTTGGTCATGACCTATTATCAAAAGATACAAATGACTTCACAGTGCTTCGAGATGGAAGTTTTATTACGAAGGACAGTGTTTTCACAGCGGGTGTTTGCTACAACAAAGAAACGGGTGAGCCGAGAGAAGATGAGTCTGTTTGTCAGTCTTATGAAGAAAAGGCAAAACAAGAGCTTCAATTCTCTGATCAAATTATCTATGGAGATCTCCTTAGATTTTATGACCGAAACAACTCGGACCATTCACCATCTAAAAAAGAAGATGACACTGAGCTAAAAAAGGCGTCTTAATTTAAAAGAAAACCTCTGCTATTTACATGCAGAGGTTTTCTTTTTTTACTTACTGGTTCATATAGTGTGAGAGGAGGGATGTAAATGAAAAAGTCGTTTGGCACAATTGAATGGCATCTGGATGAGGCAAGGAAGGAGGATGTGGCAAAGCAGCTTGGTATAGGAAAAGAAGCTTTCCGTTTGTCCAATCAGTCAAATACGGAGCACCTCCTTTTACCGGGGTATAGACTTCCAGAAGGGACCCATTCATTTCAATCGGTAGGTGAGGTGCAAAGCTTCATTGCGCCTTACCGGCTCCAGCAATCAGATGATTGGATCAGCGGCACATTTGAATATGATAGCGCTCACTTAGAACGAGAGCTTCAATATTTGAAAGCTGTTTTTCCTTTTCTTCAGATGAGTGTGATTGGTCAATCAGTGCTTGATACGCCCATTTATGAAATCCGTACGGAGCCTGTACAACATTTACATTCCATACATGTTAATGCCTCTTTTCATGCAAATGAATGGATCACGACCTCTGTTTTATTAAAATGGCTTAAATCACTTTGTTTAGCGGCCTCGGACCCAGTGCAAGCAAGACATCATGAAGCGGTTCGTATATTGCAGACCACTGCTTTGTCTATTGTCCCGATGGTAAATCCAGACGGTGTTGATTTGGTTCGCAATGGTCCAGAATCTTTAGGGTTGTGCCGTGAGGAGTTCGCGCCGCTAAATGGTGGATTTTCCGATTATCGAGAATGGAAGGCGAATATTCGAGGAATTGATTTAAACAATCAATTTCCTGCTTATTGGGAAATCGAATATTATCGTAATAAGCCGAAGGCACCGTCTTATAGGGATTTCCCAGGGCATCAGCCGTTAACAGAACCAGAAGCGAAAGCAATGGCACATCTCGCCTTACGAAAACGCTTTGACCGGCTAATTGCCCTTCATACACAAGGAGAAGAGATATACTGGGGTTTTCTTGGCCACGAACCGGCCATTTCAAAAGAGACGGTCGAACGGTTAGAACGGGTGAGCGGTTACAAAGCGATTCAATATCTTGATAGCTATGCAGGTTATCGTGATTGGTTTATTTATCAATGTAAAAGTGAGGGATATACGGTGGAACTTGGGCGAGGTAAGAACCCGCTTTCTATGAGTCAATTTGATTCGATCTATGAAAAAACAAAGCGGTTATTGTGGGAAGCATGTAAGTATTAAAAGCACCTAATCGGTGCTTTCAGCGTGTAGACAAACCCTCGCATTCTTTGTTAGTCCTGCGTGCCGGTGCTCACGAATGTGAAATTCACTCCGCGTCAGTACTCGTCCTTCCTAGGGCTGCAAAGGTTTTCTATCACGCTGAAAAGAAGACAAAGGGCTAAAATCAAGTTCATTTTCGCCCTTTGTCAACAATCATTTAATACGTTCAAACCAATCAATTTCTTATGGTCAATAAAAACCGTGCTGATGTGATTGACGAGAGCATTCCTGTAAGCTATTGTGAAAGAGTGGATGTAAAAAAAAGGATATGAATTAGGGAGATGTCGATGATTGAATGCTCAAAGCCTGTGGAAACGGAATTTTACTTATCTATTTGTTTCTAAAATGTGTAAAATTACTGCTGATAGTTTATCTTTTAACACCATTTTGTGGCTTTTAGTGCTAGGGGGAAAAGGAGCAATTGGAACAGCATTTTTTATTGCCGTTAGTTTTGTCCCTCAAGCCATTATTGGGCCGTTTATTACCCCAATGATGAAGCCGCATCAATTGAAATTTTGGATGTGCTTTGCTGATTTAACTCGGGCGGCGATTATACTTGTGATTGTGGTGAGTTACTTTTATGATTTTTCTCCTTTGGCACTCATCATTGGCGGTATGTTGCTGCATTCAGCGACTGGTGGTTCCTATGAACCAGCTTCGGTGTCCATTATTCCAAAGCTTGTGCATGAAGATGTGATACAAAAGGCGAATGCAACCATTCAATCAGCCAGTCATGTGGTCAGGCTTGTGACTGTGACGATTTGTGGTGTCATGATTGCATTTGTAGGGGTAGGATATACAATGCTTGTGATTATTCCTCTTTACCTCATGTCCGCTTTGCTGGTTTTGCTGATTACATATAAAACGGAAGCGATCATGGATAAAGGAAAAAAAGGATTATCATACGGAAAACGATTAATAAGGGGATTTTCACTTGTGAAAAGTCATCATATTTTGTTTCCATTAGCCATTTTTTGTGTCTGCTCCAATTTTGCTGCGGCACCGTGGGAGGCATTGTCGGTTATTTATTTAACAGAAGATTTACATAGTGGACCAGTAGTATATTCATTCATCAAAGTGACCACGGCATTAGGTGCATTTTTGATGGGATTCGTTTTAACAAAGGTGAAAGTGAATCGATACGGTCTGTTGTTTATCGGGGCAGGGATCGTTGATGGAATTGCATTTTTCATTACAGGGATGAATGCCTTATTACCACTTGTGTTTATATCTGCATTTGCCTTAGGTGCAGCCATCAGTGCAGTCAATGTACCTGAACATACGATGATTCAATTGTCAGTAAAAGCGGAGGATCAGCCGCAAGTGTATGCGATTATTAACATGATCTCGTATTTAATGATACCGTTAGGCGCTCTCATTGGTGGCTATATGGCGACGTTATTCGGTTCAGGATATGTCATTGCAGCTGGTGGACTGATCGAAGCCATTTCAGGTATATGCCTGCTCCTTTTCACAAAGATTGGGAAGGTAGAGAGAGCAGATTTGACGATAGAACGGGACAAACCAAGCTTAAACGCCACATGATCATGGCATTTTTGAATCACGATGGGTTACAATGAGAACGAGAAAGAAATAGGATGTCATTGAAAGGAGCAAGAACCATGGCGATAGCAGATGTCACCATCATTCCAATAGGCACTGAGACACCAAGCGTGAGTGCATATGTAGCAGACGTACAAAGACTGTTAGAGGGCTTTCAACAAGAAGGGAAAATCAAATATCAGCTCACACCAATGAATACATGTTTTATTTGAGGTCATTCAGCGTATTCATGAGGCTCCATTTGAAAAGGGTTTACACCGAGTAGCAACCAATATCCGCATAGATGACAGAAGAGATCAAACGACCACCCTTTCAAGCAAATTAGAAAGCGTGAATAAACATTTGAATCAATAGAAAAAGCCTGCTAATTGCACGCTTTTTTGTATAATAAGGGCAATAACACATTTCTGTGGGGGATGAACATGTTATCGAAACGTGAAGAAGAAAGAAGAAATCAATTAGAAGTAGTGGCCTTAGATGAATTAGTGCCTGAAGATCATCTTGTACGAAAAATTGATCAAGCGATCGATTTTGATTTCATTTATGATCTTGTCAAAGATCATTATAGTTCTGATAACGGCAGACCAAGTGTGGATCCCGTTGTTCTTATTAAAATGGTTTTGATCCAATACCTATTTGGCATTCGCTCTATGCGTCAAACCATTAAAGAAATTGAAACTAATGTGGCTTATCGTTGGTTTATTGGATATGGATTTTCGGAGAAAATTCCGCACTTTTCTACCTTCGGTAAGAACTACGTGAGACGCTTTCATGATACAGATTTATTCGAACAAATTTTTTATCGAATCTTAAGAGAAGCGATGAAAAAAGGTCTCGTTGATCCATCTATCGCTTTCATTGACTCAACTCATGTAAAAGCAAACGCCAATAAGAAAAAACTTGAAAAGAAAATTGTTCGAGTAGAAACGAGAAGTTATCAAAATCAGCTTCATGAGGAGATCAATGTTGATCGTGAGGAACATGGAAAAAAGCCGTTACCCCTACAGAATAAGAAAGAGAAAAAAGAAATCAAGGTCAGTACAACTGACCCAGAGAGTGGCTACTATGTAAAAGATGAACGTGAAAAGTTATTTGCTTATTCATTTCATACGGCTTGTGATTCAAAAGGATTTATTTTAGGATCACTGGTCACTGGTGGAAATGTTCATGATAGTCGTATGTTAGATTCACTCGTATCAAAGGTGACAAAGAAAGTCGGAAAACCCAATGTAGTCGCAGTAGATGCTGGATATAAAACACCATATATCGCCAAGTTTTTAATGGATCAAGAGATAAGACCTGTCATGCCTTACACCCGCCCGAGAACAAAAGCTGGTTACTTGAAAAAGAATGAATACGTATATGACGCACATGTTGATTGTTACATTTGCCCAAACGGGCAAATTCTTTCTTATCGTACAACGACTAGAGAGGGATATAAGCAATATGCGTCCGATTCAGAGGTATGTAAATCCTGCTCGTTTTTAGATAACTGTACACAAAGTCAAAATCACACCAAACAGATTCACCGACATATTTGGCAGGACTACCTAGACGAAGCAGACCATCTGAGACTCACTGAAATGAATAAGAACATCTATGCAAAACGGAAAGAAACGATTGAACGCGTTTTTGCGGATGCAAAAGAAAAGCATGGAATGCGATGGACGAAACTTCGAGGATTGAAAAAAGTTTCGATGCAGGCGATGCTTACTTTTGCTGCCATGAATCTTAAGAAATTAGCAAACTGGACATGGAAAGAGCCATGTCCAGCGTAAAGCAACTGATCAATTTTATCAAAATAAGTGAAAACCCCACTTTTACTTGAAGTAAAGGTGGGGTTTGTCTACGGTCTGAAAGCCTGCTAATTGCAGGCTTTTAATGTGCAGTTGGATAACCGCTATAGATGATGGTCATGACGGTAAACCATCCAAAAACCAAAAATGTGGCGCCAGCGAAAGCAATGGCCAGTACGTTCACTTTTTTGAGTGAGCGATAGATGCCGAGAGCGGCTAAAATCGTGACTAGACCAAAAATAATGACGAGCATCATATGAAAGTCCCCCTTTGTCATCAATCCCCTTGATTTCCTTTCTTTTCATTTTAACCGTTTTCATAAAGCTTGTCGAGTACATTCAAGTTGACGATTGTTTGAATTTTTATTGAATAGCCTTCATAATAAAAAAGAATGAAAAAAGTAGTAGGTGATGAAAATGAATTGGAGAAGAATGCCGCTAGGCTATGTGCAAGCGAACGCATATATTTGGAAAAATGAACAGGGAGAATGTTTAATTTTTGATCCAGGCGGCGAAGCGCAAAAGCTAATTTCTTATGTGAAAGAAAAACAGCTGAAACCACTTGCTGTCTTATTGACACATGCCCATTTTGATCATATTGGTGCAGCAGATGAGGTGCGTCAAGAATGGGGAATTCCGCTTTATGTCCATGAAAAGGAAAAAGAATGGCTGACAAATGCTCAGCTAAACGGTTCAGCTCGACTAATTGGTAACGGAATTACGGTCAAAGAAGCTGAACAATTGATTACGTCAGAAGGACCTCTTCAAATTGGATCGTTTACATTAGAAATGTTCCACACACCAGGTCATTCACCTGGCAGTGTGTCTTACTATTCAGCGGAAGAGGGATTTGTGATTTCTGGTGATACTTTATTCCAAGGCGGTATCGGGAGAACTGATTTAACGGGCGGTAATCAAGACGTGCTGCTTCAATCGATACATGACAAATTGTTGTCATTGCCAGAATCAACTCTTGTGTTAAGTGGACATGGCGAGGAAACAACTGTGCTTACAGAACAGGAGCAAAATCCGTTTATCAATGGGTTTTCTTTATAATAGCACGCACGAAAAAAGCATCTCTTTCAAAAGAGATGCTCAGGCTGTCGAGAAAATCTCGACAGCTTTATTTTTTTCCTTAAATTTTCCACTACCCCATTTTATAATAGAGAAAAGCATACTAAAGGAAGGTGTTTTTCTCATGTTCCACACTAGAAATTCGTCTCAGCACGAAGCCGAATTTGTATTACTAGATCAACTGGTCGAAGAGGATCACCTGCTTCGTAAAATTGATCAGTACATTGATTTTTCATTTATCGTAGATAAAGTAAGACCGTATTATAGCGAGAATAAAGGTCGTCCTTCTCTTGATCCACTTATTTTGTTCAAAATGATGTTTATCGGATACCTGTACGGTATCCGTTCTGAAAGACAACTTGAAAAAGAAATTTACTATAACATGGCGTATAGATGGTTTTTAGGTTTGAACATCAATGACCCCGTTCCTCATCACTCGACCATTAGCTGGAATCGTCGTACTCGATTCAAAGATACAACGATTTTTCAAGACATTTTCGACGAGATTGTGCTTCAAGCTATCAATCATGATATGGTAGGAGGCCGCGTTCTTTTTACTGATTCAACTCATCTTAAAGCCAATGCCAATAAACATAAATATATGAGAAAAACGATTGAACAAGATACCCAGAACTATATAAATGATTTAGAAGAAGCGATCCAAGAAGATCGGGTGGCACACGGAAAAAAGCCCTTAAAGGTAAAAGAGGAGGTGAAAACGGAAAAAGACATTCGTCAAAGTACGACTGATCCTGAAAGTGGCTATCTTTATCGTGAAAACAAACCGGAAGGCTTTTTCTACCTAGACCACCGTACAACGGATATGAAGTACAATATCATCACGGATGCCCACATCACGCCCGGTAATGTCCATGATTCTGTTCCGTATCTTGATCGGTTGGATCACCAAATCGCACGATTTGGTTTTCAAGTAGAAGCTGTTGCCCTTGATTCTGGTTATTTGACGACCCCAATCTGTAAAGGTTTATCAGATCGCCGTATTTTTGGTGTCATCGCACATAGACGCTTTCATCCAACAAGAGGTTTATTTGAGAAGTGGAAATTCAAGTATGACTCTGAACATGATCATTACATATGCCCAAATGGTGAGAAGCTATTATATACAACAACTGATCGAAAGGGTTATCGATTCTACAAATCAGATCCTAAAAAATGTGCATCGTGTTCTTTCCTTGAAAGATGCACAAGGTCGAAAAATCATCAAAAAGTCATCTCAAGACACATATGGGAAGAACATAAAGAAAAGATCAGACAAAATCGTCTATCTGTCTCTGGAAAAGAGCTATATAAAAAAAGAAAAGAAAAAATAGAGCGAAGCTTTGCAGATTCAAAACAACTGCACGGGCTTCGCTACTGCCGGTTGAGGGGAAAACAAAATGTGAGTGAGCAAGTTCTTCTCACAGCTGCCTGTCAGAACATGAAGAAGATTGCCACACATCTAGCGAAGCTAGGTTAGGTGTGTGGGAGGCCTTTTTCATTCAATCTCATCCATCATCATTACGATGAAAATAAAAAAGATTGTAGAAAAACATGAGTTTCTCTACAATCTGAGCATCTCTTTCAAAAGAGATGCTTTTTTCTATTAATGTCCGGTACCGGGAACCATGATGAAAATTGAATAATATGTAAATCCGGCAAAGAAAATCGTCAAGTACGCTCCGAAAATGTAAATATACATTCTTTCGGATAAATTCAAGTAGGATAAAAATACAAAAAGAACGGTTTGACCGAAGAACAGCAAGGATGCATCTTTCATATGTCCTAAATAGAACATGACAGCAAAAATACCCGTCCAAAACCCAAGAACGCGGAACATGCGATTCATTTCTTTCCCTCCCCTTAAAAAACCCCTTTGATTCATATTATAGCTGATGATCACTTGTTATGTAAACATTTACATTTTTGACAACGTGTGAACATTCATTCTTTCGTTAGAAAAAATTTTTTTGAAAAAGTGATGAAAAAGTGTTTATGCCTAAATGCATGAGGGTACTTAGTCCATAAGAGAAAAGGTTAACGACCTAAGGAGGAAGACTAATGAGTGACATTACTTTTTATTCATACCCAAGCTGCACGTCTTGCCGCAAAACAAAGCATTGGTTAAAGGCGAATCAAATTGATTTTAAAGAGCGTCACCTTTTCAGAGAAACGCCAACACTAGACGAATTGAAAAAAATCCTTTCCTTAACAACAGAAGGAATGGATGAAATTTTAGCTACTCGAAGCCAAGCTTTTAAAAGCTTAAATTTAAATATTAATGATCTAAAAGTAAATGAGGTACTTCAGCTTCTCATTGAAAAACCAAAGCTGCTCCGGAGACCTATTATCATTGATGGAAATAAATTAGTGGTCGGCTATAATCCAGGGGAACTCATGAAAATTTCAAAAAAGAAAGCGATTCATCAATCGGTTTCCTAATCAAAAACGAAGATCAGCTGAATGATGTTTCAGCCGTCTTCGTTTTTGTGCTGAACTGGGCTAGCTGGGTTCGAACCAACGATCACGGAGTCAAAGTCCATTGCCTTACCACTTGGCTATAGCCCAATATGAAACGTGTAATGCTATTGTTCACCATCTGCGGTCATTTATACATAAAAAGTTGGTTGTCACTAGTTGTAAGTGAAAAAGGAGCGAACGACAGAAATGAAAAATGAAAAATCCGAGCAATTATATGAATTTATTCTTAAAGAAGCCCCTGTCATGACCGAAGAATGGCTGAAAACAAGAACAGAAGAAGGCTCATTATACTCCAAACATGCTTCAGAGGAGACAGAAAAGAAGCTGAAAGAACAAAACACAGCATTTATTCAAACGATTGCAGCAACGTTAGTCACGCTATCAGATAAAGTAGAAGACCATCTAAAAAAGTGGTCAGTTGATATTGCCCGCGATCGAGCTGTTCATGAAGTACCTTTATATGAAATCATCGGACAATTTAAGGTGTTCCGCCACATTTTTTGTTCCAGAATTGAGACCTTTACACAACATACGGAGCTTGAAGTGACACTCAAAGATGTGTGCGATTGGAATCAGCATTTTCACGCCACATTTGATGACATGATTGCGCGTTTATCAGAAGAGTATGACCGCGTGACAATCAATCAGCTTAATGCACAAAGAGAAATGATTCAAGAGCTTAGTGCGCCTGTTATTCCAGTTTCAAAAGAGATCGGTATTTTGCCGCTGATTGGTGAAATTGATACGTACCGGGCGAAAATCATTTTGGAATCAGTACTAGAACAGGCATCTAGACTGCGTCTAACCCATTTATTTATTGATATATCTGGCGTTCCCGTTGTTGATACGATGGTTGCTTATCAGCTGTTTAAAGTGGTTGATAGTGCGAAGTTGCTAGGAATTGAGACGATTATATCAGGCATTCGCCCAGAAATCGCTCAAACTGTAGTGAAACTCGGTATTGATTTCTCAAAAGTAAATACTGAACACAGCCTTGCAAAAGCTTTAGAAAAAAGAGGATTTCGTATCTTTGAAGAGCAGCAGCAAGAAGCAACGTGAACCAAAAAATGTTACTAGTAAAAGTAACGGGTCCGTTGACAAGGAGAAACAATATAATGAGCATATGAATGAGATGACCAATTCGCATACAGATTTGGTCTCTTTTTTACCCATAAATCAGACACGAAAGGATATTCTTTATCTTCAAATCAGTAATCTATTAAGGAGGATTATATTTGGAGACACCTCCTTGTAACAGATCATCCATAATGAAAGAACCAAATGAAAGGTGCCAATAGCACTTCTTTTTTATTTTTTCCTCTGAACGGAACCCGTTGTTGTAAAAGTCAAATTTTTTGATATGTCCTTCTGTTATTTATAGATGAAATACACCTCAAATTGAACATTTTTAACCCTTTTCAGGCATGAATATCATGAAATACGCTTTTGTCAGGCACGTTACGCCATCATACAATATGGTCACTGAAAGGAGTGAACCACTTGTATGGTATTGAATATTTGGGGCAAGAGCTGCTAGAAGAGGCGTGCCGCATGAGAGCATCTGATGTGCATATTGTTCCGAGAGAAAAGGAAGCTTCAGTCTCTTTTCGTGTAGACGCTGACCTCATTCAGCAGCGGATCATTGACAAAAAGAGCGGAGAGCGGCTCATTGCTCATTTCAAATTTTTATCTTCTATGGATATTGGTGAAAGAAGGAGACCACAAAATGGATCATTGGCTGTGATGTTAAGGCGCGGTCAAGTGTTTGTTCGGCTCTCTACACTACCAACTGTAAATGATGAAAGTCTAGTGATTCGGATTTTACCGCAGGATCATGTGCCGAAAACAAAGTATTTGTCACTGTTCCCGAAGGCTTCAACGAGATTATTATCGTTTCTGAATCATTCGCATGGGCTCATTTTATTTACAGGACCAACAAATTCAGGGAAAACGACAACACTTTATTCATTGATTCAGTTTGCCAAAAAACATTTTAATCGGAATATTATTACCCTTGAAGATCCTGTGGAAACAAGAAATGAAGAAGTGCTGCAGGTTCAAGTAAATGAAAAAGCTGGTATCACGTATGCGGCAGGTTTACGCGCTATTTTAAGACATGATCCAGATATGATTGTGCTTGGAGAAATAAGAGATGCGGAAACAGCCAGAACAGCTATTAGAGCAGCTTTGACAGGTCATTTAGTCATGAGCACATTGCACGCAAAGAATGCAAAAGGAGCTCTTTATCGAATGCTCGAATTTGGTGTGACGGTGAATGAACTCGAACAAACAATGGTTGCTATTGCTGCTCAGCGGTTAATCGAACTCGCATGTCCATTTTGCGGCGAAACGTGTGAGCTTTATTGCAAACTAAATCGGCCAGTCAGACGAACAAATGTATTTGAATTGCTTTACGGAAAGGAGCTTGGTGAGTGTATCAAAGAGGCAAAAGGAGAATACGCTCATTCGTCATACGAAACACTGCAAAGGTTAATTCGGAAAGGAGTGGCACTCGGCTATTTATCAAAAAGCACATATCATCGCTGGGTTTATGAAGAAGCGAACCTCTAAAGCCTGGTCTAAAAAAGAACAAGCTGAATTCTTATCGAAACTGGCTCAATTGATTCAAGCTGGATATACATTGGTTGAGGCATTAACGATGGTGAATATTCAGTTATCAAAAAAACAGCAACAGCGATTAACGCCAGGCATTCAGTGGCTGCTTGAAGGGGAGCCTTTTTACGTTGTACTTGAGCGACTTCATTTTCAGCGGGAAGCCGTCGCTATTCTTTGTTTTTCAGAGAAACATGGCAGCCTAGCGCGAGCTCTTGAACAAAGCGCCCGTTTTCTAGAGAAAAAAATCATGCAGGTAGACACATTCAAGCGTATGTTACGATATCCGATTTTTCTTATGTTTACGGTTTTTGTTGTGCTCATCATTGTTCAGCAAATGATCGTCCCTCAATTTTCTTTATTATATTCATCTATGAATACAAGCATGACATGGCTGATTCAAGGAATGTTTGGCCTCTTCCAATTCCTACACGCTTTGCTGCTCATGATCGGTTGTATATGTATCTGTCTTTTTGGATATTATGAGCTCTTTTTTAAGAAAAAATCGACCCTTGAGAAACTGAAAGTCATCAGCAGGCTGCCGGTGGTATTTAAAGGGGTGCAGCTGATGCATACGTATCTTTTTTCCCTTCAGCTAAGCGGACTTCTTCAAGCTGGGTTATCGATTTACGAAAGTTTGCAAGCTTTTAAACAGCAGACCTATTTACCCTTCCTTCAAGAAATGTCTGAACAAATGATAGGAGAGTTAAGAAAAGGTGAGAGTATGGAACATCAAATAAGCCGGTCTCCTTTTTTCGAAAGGCATTTTGCGGCTGTCATTAAGCATGGGGAAGCAAGTGGGATGCTAGCGAGAGAGATGTACACATATAGTCAATTTCTTTTAGAGAATGCAGAATTGAAAATTGAAAAATGGGTTTCATGGCTGCAGCCTGTCATCTATGGCTTAACAGCATTTCTTATACTCATTGTGTATTTATCTATTCTTTTACCAATGTATCAACTAATGGAACAAGTGTGAAAAGGAGGACTAAGGCATGAATGATAAAGGATTTACACTGTTAGAAATGTTAATTGTCATGCTTGTGATCTCCATTCTTTTATTGATCACCATTCCAAATATCACTCGGCATCATCAAAGCATTCAAGCAAAGGGCTGTGAAGGGCTGAAATCAATGGTGAGTACACAGGTAATGGCATATGAATTAGAGCATGACGGCAAGACGCCATCTTTAGCTGAATTAGAAAAAGAAGGCTATGTCAAAAAAGGATTATCTTGTCCGAATGGAAAGGCAATTTTCATTCAAAACGGCGATGTGAAAAATGAATAAATCGCTTTTCCAGGAGAAAGGATTTACACTCATTGAACAGCTCTTGATCGTCATGATTTTCTCTATCTTATTATCGATAATAGGTGGAAAAGTGCCCAATATATTAGAAAGTGCTGAAGCAAAAAAGCAAGTGAACTTGCTAAAACAAGATCTTCAATTGGCATCTTATACTGCATTTATTAAAAAAACACGAGTAACTGTTGAGTTTCACCCGCCCAATGTATCTTATCAAGTCATCGAACAGAATAGTGAGCAGATCATTGCTTCTAATCCACACAAAAAAGGCACCATCAAGCAATCCACATTTCAAAAAGGCCTTCACTTTAATAAAAACGGACATCCAAATAGCGGCGGTTCTCTCATTGTTCAATTTGGCAGTCAAATATATAAACTCACGATTTACTTAGGGAGCGGGCGGATTCATGTTCATCAACAATAAAGGATTTAGTACGTTTGAGATGCTCTTTTCTTGCCACCTCTTTCTATTTGCTGCTCTTGTGCTCGTGCCATCCTTTGAAAAACTGACAATTGGGAAAGAAGAATTAAGGGCTAAACTGGAAGCTTATCAAATCTTACATGAGTATATGAATACAGCTTTTATAGAAGGTCAAAATGAATCAAGTACAAAGAAACGAGGCGAGATCACATATGAATTCATTTGGGGTCAGGAGAAGGGATGTGTTTCATACAAAGTACAAAAAAAGAAGACGATTTGCTTTCGACATTTGGAGCGATGAACAAGGCTTTACACTCGCTCAAGCAATATGGCAATTGCAGCTATTTTTGCTGCTTTCTTTTGGCTGCATGCTGCTTTTATCAATTGCTGAAAAAGCTCATCCGTTTGCAGAAATCAACAAATTTTCGCAAATGGAGTGGAAACAAACGGTCCTGCAATTAGAGGAGGAGCTAAATTGTGCTGTCGCTGTAAGAGCGGTGAAAAATGGAACAGCACTGGAGTATATTTCAAATCAAGGGCGAGTGGTGACGATTGAGCCGTATCAAGAGATGCTTCGTAAACGAACGGATCAGGCAGGTCATCTCCCTTTATTACAAAAGGTGAAACAATTCCATGTAAGAACAAAAGAGCAAACCACCACTCTCCAAGTCACAGATGTATTTGGTCAAGTACATGAAGCTGTTTTTTTCACTTACAAAGGAGTGATTCCTAAAACGTGAAAAGAGAAGACGGGTTTATTTATCCCCACGTACTTGCTGTCATACTTTTATTTTTATTGATTCTAGGCTCGATGACCATTGGGTTTCAAAAAGAGTTGAAAAGTGCAGAGCTCACGATTTCTTTTTATCAAAAACAGCAGTTATTTCGAATGGGACTAAATGAAGCTGCAAACAAATTAAATCGTATTTGTGATCAGCCATTGAGCCCAATTGTCACAGAAGAAGGTCGAGTGACGTTGAAGCGAATTGGGTGCGATGACAGAAAAAAGCTAGTCCGGCTCTTGGTTAATATCGAGACAAAGGGTGGTGTAACTGACGAGCGGGAACTAGAGATGAATAAGGAGACAGGAGAAATCAATCAATGGATCAGCACTTATTAGCGAGTGTATAAAACGATACTCTTCTTGGTAACACTTTAAGGAAGAAGAGGTGAGTGTTCGATGAAGACAAATGATTATGTAAAATATATGACGCAGGAAATCATTAAATATATGAATACACCACGTGACGAGCGGAAAGAACATAAACAGGAAAAAATGGAGACAAAACCACCATTTTCTCAGCGTTTATTCGGTGTTCTGCCTTTTGGCTTCTCAATGATGCTAAAAAAACGTCAACGTCATCGACAAAAGTAAAAAGCCGCCAGCAGGCGGTTTTTTTCATGCCATTTTAGCTGTATTCTTCCACAACAATGACTTTATTGACCTTGTTCGAGTAAGGGTTATAGGAAATGGTGACATATACCCCAAATTCTTTGGCCTGATCTTTCAACGTAATATGGTATTGCTTCACGGATTCTTTCTCCCGGTGCCGATCCCACACTTTTTGTTTGAATAAAACATGTGCTAACGGATACCGTTTTTTTGCTTCTTTGACTGCCCTTGTTTCCCATTGATCTGCGGCAGCAGTGATTCCTTTTGCCTCCGCTAGATGGGCGCTTTGGATCAAAGGGTTTAACAGTAAACTGAGCATGATCATGATTCTTCCATATTTCAACTAACATCACCTCACCAATTATTATCCTGACCAAATCCTGCACTTTTATGTAAATTTTTAAGAAGTACAAATGTCACAGAAAAAAATATTGAATATGGCGAAAGAATGAGAAAATGGAAGAATTTTCTCGGTAATGTTCTTGTTTAAGAACAAAATGGACTAATTTGACGTTTTGGATTTTATAGGTAATTCCTTATACTGAGTGTAATCGTTCTTTTTAAAGAACAATTGTTCAAGGAGTTGAAAGATTCAATGAAACAGCCGCTCTTTGTACTATTTTGTGCTATTTGTTTGATTTTCACTTCTTTTTTTATTACGTCTACTAACGCTTCTTTTAACGATGTCGAGCATTCGAATTTTGTCATGAAAACATGTGAAAATTTCGAAGAGACAGATCAGCATTGCCAGCCAAAGAAATGGGATAGAAGTCATTTGAAACTGATCGATCAAACGATCATTGAGGGGACAGTCTGTGCGCCTCAAAAGCTGAGCATGTCACTAAAAAATATTGGACAACCCATCGTGCACTCTGAATGGAAGTGGGAACTACATAAAGTAGAGAGTGTTCAGATGCCATTACAAGATGGCCATGTTATTGAAAAAGGTGCTATACAGTCCCTCTCATCAGAAGAAATGACGACTGTCACGGCAGTTAAAGCAAAAACAAATGGAATCTATGTGTTTAAAATCTATTATCCTAAAGGGTTTGGTGGTTCTGAAAAGCCATTCTTTACGTCTCAACATATACAGCTTTCAAACTGTCAAGAAAAGGCGTCCTAAATAGGGGTTGCCTGCTGAATGAAATATGATATGTAAAGGGGAGAAAGGTATGAAAAAGTGGATGAAAATGTCTGGGAGTATTCTTTACGCGCTGGTCTTCACGATGATGATTGTGTGTATTATTGTCGTGTTGTCATCAAGGACAACAGGCGGAGATCCTCAGATTTTTGGTTATGAGTTCAAGCAAGTATTATCTGGATCAATGGAACCGGAATTTTCGACTGGTTCATTGATTGTTGTGAAACATGTCACCTCACCTGAAACACTCAAAAAAGGGGATATTATTACGTTTCAAACGAAGCAAGACCAATCCTTTGTGACTCACCGCATTGTTGGGGTGAAAGGAAAAGGAGTAAATAAAGCCTTTGAGACAAAAGGAGACCACAATATGTATCAAGACGGCACGCTCGTCAAAGCGAATCAAGTGACTGCGCAGTATACGGGCGTGAAGATTCCTTATGCAGGAAAGCTTCTTTCGTATGCAGGAACTTCTGCTGGGACCGCTCTTTTGCTCATTATTCCAGGGGTGATGCTGCTTGTTTATTCAACCATTCATTTTGTTGGTGCCGCCAAACATCGAAGACATACGGCTGAGTTACATATGTCAGAGGAACAAGTATAAATTTTCGTTTGTAACCTAAATCAGGTTTCAATAAAACAATTTATTAGGGGGTTCAATCATGGCAATGAAAAAATCAATTCGTTTAGGTGTTTTATCGGGAGCGTTAGGTCTTGCTTTAATTGGCGGGGGAACGTGGGCTGCATTTAATGATGTTGAGACGGCAAACGCGGTCTACTCTACAGGAGAGCTGAATCTATCTGCAAAAGAGAATTCCGGCGCCATCAACCTTGCGAACATAAAACCCGGTGACCGTATAAAGAAGGAATTTAATTTTGAAAATAAAGGGTCTCTTGCAATTAATCAAGTGCTGATGAGTCTCGATTATAGCCAGTTTCAAGATGGAACATCAGCGAAGAATGGCGGGAAGAATACAGCTGAAGAATTCCTCAGCCAATTTCAGGTGAGTGTTCTAACGGTTGGAGCCGAAGGTGGGAATGGATACCCGAAAAATATTATTTTAGACCATGCAAACCTGCTTGACCTGCATCTATTAACGTCAAAGCAGGATCAGACCGCATTTGAAAAGCTTCGTCATGCCGTCGATGAGAAGTTTTTACATGAAAGTGGTAAAATTAATGTTGCCACCGTTGATGGATCAACAGCTCCAGAGTATGACGGCATTCCAAAGAATCCGTTTGATTACGATAAAATGGAAATGATCATTGAATTTGTCAATGACCAGACGAAGGATAAAGCGGGTAACTATATCCAAAATAAATACCAAGGCGATGCGATTCAAGTTGATCTTTCCTTCGAAGCGACTCAGTGGAATGGTTTAACGATCAATCCAAAAAAGCATACGGATGAAAAAGGCTACGTGAAAGAAAACGAAAAAGCACACAGCGAAGATAAAAAATAAAGTCAGTCTTTAGACTGATAACAAGATCTGCATAGCAATTGGAGGAGTATGCGCTAAAATATGCGCATTACTCCTCTTCTTGCTTTTTTTTCCAGATTTGATAATCTAAAAATTCACGAAATTGCTTTTTCGAAACCCCTGATGTCATTGCATCTCGAACTAGTTTTTCCCATTCACTATCTAATTGACCATCGTATTCGGTTTCATCATTTTCGTTTAACAGTGTATGAACCGAGACGTCCAGAACAGCGGAGACTTTTTCAAGAAATTGAATGGAGGGGTTTGTTTGCAAGTTTCTTTCTATTGAACTTAAATAAGACTTCGCTACCCCAGCCTTTTCGGCCAGTTCTGATAGTGAGTAGCCTTTTTCATTGCGGTATTGTTTAATACGCTGGCCAATCAATGTCATCACCTTCCTTTCGATATTATAGCACATTCAGAAAGGTTTGATAGAATGACTTCTTGCCATAGGGGGAGACTCAGAGGACTTTTCGCGTGATTTGAGAAAATGACGGACTTCTTCTACTGTTAGTCCTGCTTTGCGCGCTTCGCGTAATAATTGAACCCATTCACTGTCTAATAACTTCGTTTTCTTTTCCATACAAATACCCTCCTAAAATACTGAATCGTGTATTTCAGGCACTTAACGCATGAAATGGAAAAACACAGGTGATAAGACTTCATAGATTGCTTGCGTCATGTTTCCGCCCAATACAAACAGACAAACGTTGCTTTTGATTGATCGAAAATTTGATATCACATGAAAGGGAGGGAGACTCGCTAAGTCAGCCTCCTCTTTTTTGCTGTAAGTAAAAAAGTCCGCCATTTTCAATCGTAAGACTGATTTTTGGTTCGTATAAAGTTTTAAGTGCTTGTCTTTCTATTTCATATTCTACAGATGTGTCTGAAGTCCCTTCATAAAATTGGTTTAAAAGTTCCGAGTCTTCTTTCCACTTTTGAACAGCTCTTACCGCCCAATCATCCGGCTCTTCATTGGCATAACGTTCCATCAGGCTGTAAAGCCGTTTGACGCCGCTCTCTGGCTTAATCATCGTACTCATTGTGAAGCAATAATCAGGAATTTGAGACGATAGCTCACGCGCTTCCAGCTTCTCTTGAAATTGTTCGATGACTTCTCCACGTATTAGATGAAGTCCAAGAGACAGCAGTTTGTCTTTTTTACGGTCTGCCAGATAGGATATTTTGACATTGAGACCAAGCCACGGCTCCAGCGCGATCTGGCTGTTTGTGAGCGGTCTGACTTTTTCGTACAGCCGAATAAAACGGCCTTGCTGTTTCACAACCTCGAATATTTGGAATAAACGAGGGGAGCCGAAGTGGACAAATTCTCCTTCGACCGAGTCATCAGCTTTTTTTTGATCAGTGATCAAAGTCAATTGCCGCGGCTCAGGTACGCCTCCCGTTTTTTCGAGCCAATGCCAATAAAAAGGACGGTTCATGATCAATTTATCCATTTCGATTGTCAGCTGTACGGTCATGTGCCCTGCACTTTCTTCAAGTATGTCGCATTGATTTGCCTGAAAGAAACGGAGAAGAAATGTGTGAATCTCGCGCTGCTCCATTGGTCAACTCTCCTTTATGAACCTTGCTGTCTTTCTTCTAAAAGCGGTGTTTGTGCTTCTGTTAAATAGGAAGCAAATTGGGTTAATTTCTTTTTCATGTCTACGTCAGACTCGTGTTGGAAGAGAATTTGATGCAATTCTGTTTCAGCATCTTGGATATCAATTCGGGTTAAAATATCATCTAGATCGCCAATGACGTTTTCAAACAGCTGAATTTTTTCATATAAAAGTTTTAAAATATGTTCTTCAACTGTCCCGCTAGTTGCCATATTGTAAATGTGGACATCCCGCTCTTGACCGAGCCGGTGAATACGTCCAATTCTTTGTTCCAAGCGCATTGGGTTCCACGGAAGGTCGTAGTTGATGATTTGGTTGCAAAACTGAAGGTTGATCCCTTCGCCGCCTGCTTCTGTCGCAATGAGCACTTGCGCCCGCTCTCTAAATAAATCTTTCATCCAGTCTTTTTTACTCCGTTTAAACCCGCCTCGAAAAGGAACCGAACTGATGCCGTTTTGCTGGAGAAACCATTGCAAATAAATTTGTGTCGCGCGGTATTCAGTGAAGATAATGACTTTTTCATTTAATTGCTGAATGAGTTTAACGACTTCAAGTGCTTTAGAATTTTGTTCTACCTGGTTGATTTTCTCCATGATGTGCATTATCGCAGAAGCACCTAGAATGTGTTTTTCCTCTTCTTGCATTTTTTTAATGGTCATATAGACAGCCTCACGACTCGAACAGCATTCTCGTTCTAAGGTCATAATTGAAAACATGTGCTTCGTATAGGAAGGGTTTTCTTTTAACTTACAAATTTCATCATATAGTGCTTGTTCTGTAGGGGAGAAATCAATAGAAATCGTCTTTACATGCCGCTTTGACCATTCGATGCCAGTGTCTTGTCTCCGGTTCCGAATCATGACTTTATTGACTAACTGTTTTAGCCGGTCATGGTCCTCAAGTTGAAGGTCTTTTTTGGCAAAGAGGTCTTTAAACTGTGTTTCATTACCTAAATGGCCTGGCTTCAACAGAGAAACGAGATTAAAAATTTCTCCTATTCGATTTTGGATAGGTGTGGCTGTGAGCAGTAAGCAGAACTTTTTATTCAAATTTCTCACAAACTCATAGTTTTTCGTTTTATTGTTTTTCAGTTTGTGTGCTTCATCAATAATGACCATATCGTAGGAGATGGATAAGATCGTGTCTCGATGTGGCTGTCTTTTGGCTGTATCAATTGAGGAAACCACAACATCGCACTGCTCCCACACATAGCTCTTCTTTTGCTCGACAGCATCTATGTAAAATTTTGTCCGCAGTTCTTGTACCCATTGGGACACAAGGGAGGCGGGTACGAGAATGAGAATCTTTTTGGCAAGTCCGCGAATCATGTATTCTTTGATAATCAGTCCTGCTTCAACGGTTTTTCCAAGACCCACTTCATCTGCTAAAATGGCTTTCCCATTCATCTCTTCTACGACTCTTCTAGCGACTTCGAGCTGGTGTTTTAAAGGAGTAAATGCAGGCAGGTGCGCAGGTGCTTGCAGTCCTTCAAATGAATCAATGGCTGTCACTTTTTGTACTTGTGCTGCTAAACGGTACATATCCCAATTCGCCCAGGGACCGTCTGCTGTAAGCCGCTTTTGAAATTCACTTGCCCATTTTTGATCAAATATCGTTTGAATATTCAATGTGACCGCCTGCCTTTCTGGTAGAGTGATGATAAAATCGTTCTGTTTTTAAACGCTTCATTTTTTCATAGCGATTTAAAAGATGTTATATATCAATAAAGGCGAACGATAATGAATGATTATTTTAAAAATGTTAATGATTTTTCTGTTGCTCTTCATCCATTTCTAATGGTAGGATGTTGGTAAGTGATCTAGAGAATAAGTCACCCATTTTGATAGTATGTCCAATAAAGGTGAAGAATATGAGCGGATGATGGTATGGGGAGAGACCTAGCGGTTATTTTGCACTGACAGGCGCCGAAGGAGCAAGCTGAATTGGTTCAGTGAATCTCTCAGGCAAAAGTACTCTTACCGGACGCAACTCTGGAGAGTGTTTGCGCAGCGATTTTTAGCAAACCACCAAAGGGGAAAACGCACAATGATGTTGTGCTGTAAACTTTCAGGTGCAAGGACAGAGACTTCTTTTTGATAAAAGGGAGCGCTCTGTCCTTTTTTGCTGTGATTTTTTTCTGAAAATTCAGCTTGTGATGTGCACTGTAAGAAAAAAGGGGGAAACGATTGATGTTGAAACGAACACCGCTTTTTCATGCGTATGAAACGTTTGGCGCAAAAACCATTGACTTCGGGGGCTGGGAATTACCTGTCCAATTTTCTTCCATTAAAGAAGAACATGAAGCTGTTCGAACAAAAGCAGGGCTGTTTGACGTGTCTCACATGGGTGAGGTGGAAGTCACAGGTCAGGGAGCCCTTCCTTTTTTACAAAGGTTATTAACCAATGATCTGTCAAAGCTGACAGACGGTAAGGCACTATATACAGCCATGTGTTATGAAGATGGCGGAACGGTGGATGATCTGCTTGTCTACCAAAAAGAAAAGAACAACTATTTACTTGTGATCAATGCTTCAAATATTGAAAAAGATGTGGATTGGCTGCTGAAACATCAAGGTGAGGAAGGCGTTTTCATTAAAAATGTCTCTGATCAAACCGCCTTGTTAGCCCTTCAAGGACCTCTTGCTGCTGACATCATCAAAGATGTTGCGGATGAAGAGGTAACATCACTGAAGCCATTTACGTTTTTATCAAAAGCGATAATTGCGCAAAAAGAGGTGCTTGTCTCAAGAACCGGTTACACAGGAGAAGATGGCTTTGAAATCTACTGCCAGTCAGAAGATGCTGTTCACCTTTGGACCGCTTTATTAGAAGCCGGACAGCCGAAAGGACTGATCCCATGTGGACTCGGTGCACGTGACACCTTAAGATTTGAAGCAAGACTCCCGCTTTATGGCCAAGAGCTTACGAAGGATATTTCTCCTTTAGAAGGCGGCATTGGTTTTGCTGTTAAAACGGATAAAGAAGCAGATTTTATCGGAAAAGATGCACTTAAAAAACAAAAAGAAGAAGGACCGAAACGAAAGCTTGTCGGGATTGAAATGATAGATAAGGGGATACCGCGGACAGACTATCCGGTCTTCTCAGGAGATAAGCAGATTGGTGTAGTCACAACCGGTACACAATCTCCAACATTAAAGAAAAATATTGGGCTTGCCTTGATTGAAACATCAGAGGCGCAGCTTGGGACAGAAGTGGAAGTGCAAGTTCGTAAAAAACGTCTAAAAGCCAAAATCGTCGCTACACCATTTTATAAAAGAGCCAAATAACGAGGAGGAATAGAGGATGAAGCACAGGTATTTGCCGCAAACAGAGCAAGATCAAAAAGAAATGCTGGATGTCATCGGTGTTCAGTCAATTGATGAGCTTTTCTCAGATATCCCAGAGAAAGTCAGATTCAAAGGTGCGTACAACATCAAAGAAGCCGCATCTGAAACAGAGCTAGTGCGGGAATTGTCTCGTCTTGCTGCAAAAAATAAAGATACAGTGGCTTATGCCTCGTTTTTAGGTGCTGGTGTGTATGATCATTACCAGCCTGTGATTGTCGACCATGTGATTTCACGTTCTGAATTTTATACAGCGTACACACCTTATCAGCCTGAAATTTCTCAAGGTGAATTGCAGGCAATCTTTGAATTTCAAACAATGATTGCTGAGCTGACCGGTATGGATCTTGCCAATTCCTCGATGTATGATGGCGGAACGGCATTAGCTGAAGCGGCGATGCTGGCTGCAGGACATACAAAGAAGAAAAAGATTGTGGTATCTGAGACGGTTCATCCTGAATCAAGAGCGGTGCTGAAAACATATGCGAAAGGACAGCATATTGAAGTCGTCGAGGTACCTGCGCGAAAAGGTCAGACCGATCTAGCCGCATTAGAAGAAGCCGTCTGCGACGAAACAGCAGCGGTCCTTGTACAATACCCAAACTTCTTCGGTGTTGTTGAACCATTAAAGGACATTGAACCGATTGCGCATAAAGGGAAAAGTTTATTCATCGTCTCAAGTAACCCGCTTGCACTTGGTTTACTGACACCACCAGGAAAGCTTGGGGCAGATATTGTCGTTGGTGATGCGCAGCCATTTGGCATTCCAGCTGCATTTGGCGGACCTCATTGTGGATATTTCGCTGTGACGAAAAAATTAATGCGGAAAGTGCCGGGGCGTTTAGTCGGGCAAACAGAAGACGAGAACGGTGTGCGAGGATTTGTGCTGACCCTTCAAGCGCGCGAGCAGCATATCCGAAGAGACAAAGCGACTTCAAATATTTGTTCAAACCAAGCATTAAATGCGTTAGCCGCTTCTGTTGCGATGACGGCGCTTGGGAAAACAGGTATCCAAGACATTGCCTATCAAAACGTACAAAAAGCCCATTATGCCAAGACGCAGGCAGAAAAACATGGGTTACAGGCTGAAATAGAGGGCGCTCATTTTAATGAATTTGTGTTGAAACTGAATGAACCTGTGAAAGAAGCGAATGAGCGATTGCTTAAAAAAGGAATCATCGGCGGATATGACTTGGGACGGGATTATCCAGAGCTTCAGCAGCATATGCTCGTCGCTGTGACAGAACTAAGAACAAAAGAAGAAATTGATACGTTCATCAAGGAATTGGGGGATCGTCATGAATAAACAAGATCAGCCGCTTATTTTTGAATTATCCAAAGAAGGAAGAATTGGTTACAGCCTGCCTGATTTAGACGTACCTGAGGAGAAGCTCCCAGATTTATTTGATGAAGCGTATATCCGCCATGAAGATGCGGAGCTGCCAGAGGTTTCTGAACTGGATATTATGCGTCACTACACAGCATTATCTAGGCGTAATCACGGGGTCGATTCTGGCTTTTATCCTCTAGGCTCTTGTACGATGAAATATAATCCAAAGATTAACGAAAAGGTGGCACGTCTTGCAGGTTTCTCGCATGTGCATCCACTTCAAGAGGCAGACACTGTGCAAGGTGCATTAGAGTTACTTTATGATTTAGGTGACCATTTAGAAGAAATTACAGGAATGGACGCCGTGACATTACAGCCTGCGGCAGGAGCACATGGCGAATGGACGGGGCTCATGATGATTCGTGCATACCATGAAGCAAGAGGAGATCTTAAACGAACAAAAGTCATCGTGCCTGATTCTGCTCATGGAACAAATCCCGCATCTGCAACAGTAGCAGGATTTGAAACGATTACGGTGGCATCTAATGAACATGGGCTTGTCGATTTAGACGACCTGCGCCGTGTTGTCAATGAAGAAACGGCGGCTCTCATGCTCACAAATCCAAATACACTCGGCCTTTTTGAAGAAAATATTTTAGAAATGGCTGAAATCGTCCACGGAGCAGGCGGGAAGCTTTATTATGATGGAGCGAACTTAAATGCTGTATTAAGCAGAGCAAGACCGGGGGATATGGGATTTGATGTGGTTCACTTAAATCTTCATAAAACCTTTACAGGTCCACACGGAGGAGGAGGCCCTGGTTCAGGTCCAGTTGGCGTGAAAAAGGATTTGATTCCATATTTGCCAAAGCCAGTGCTTGTGAAGAAAGAAGGTCGTTATTTCTTTGATTACGATCGTCCAGAATCCATCGGCCGTGTGAAACCGTTCTATGGGAACTTTGGCATCAATGTCAGAGCGTATGCGTATATCCGCTCTATGGGACCAGACGGCTTAAAGGCTGTAACTGATCATGCGGTGTTAAATGCAAACTATATGATGCGCCGCTTATGTGCTCATTATGATTTGCCATTTGACCGTCACTGTAAGCATGAATTTGTCCTTTCAGGTAAACGTCAAAAGAAACTAGGTGTGCGGACACTGGATATTGCCAAACGATTACTTGATTTTGGCTATCATCCGCCAACGATTTACTTCCCGCTAAATGTAGAGGAATGTATCATGATTGAACCAACTGAAACAGAATCAAAAGAAACCCTTGATGCATTTATTGAAGCGATGATTCAAATTGCAAAAGAAGCGGAAGAGAACCCAGAAATCGTACAGGAAGCACCACATACAACCGTTGTGAAACGAATGGATGAAACAAAGGCTGCACGGAATCCAGTGCTGGTTTTTGAAAGAAAATAAAAAGACTCATGGGGGCAATAGCTCCCAGAGTCTTTTTTGTTAGTTCTTTGTTTTAATGCGGCCGCCCCATTTTTTAAAGCCGCCCTTTAAATTATAAATCTCACGACAGCCATTTTTACGTAACGTTTGAGCAGCTTTTCCGCTTCTCAAATTATTTTGGCAATAGAGATAAACAGGCTTGTCAGGGCGTATTTCATTTTTGCGCTGCTTTAATTGTGAAAGGGGAATGTTTCTTGCGCCTAAAATATGTCCACCTTCAAACTCATTTGGTTCTCTCACATCAATGAGTTGGGCTTTGCGGTAACCTTTGATAAATTCTGCTTCCGTCAGCGTTTTCATTATGCGCTGCTGATAAATGTAACTGCCGATGGAATAAAGAACGAAAAGTCCACAAAGTGAGAGGACGATATAGTTGAATATTGGCAATACGACTCGACTCCTTCTTGAGCATCAGCACAGTCACCTGTCTGATGGTACGTTTTAGACAAATACTATTATAGTAAAGCAAAAGAAACTTGTCATCATAAATGGTAAGAATTATTTTCAATTCCTTCCCTATTTGATAGACTGATGAAGAGAGAAAATCGGTGGTCACCACCGTCATCTAACATTGACTACGTAAAAGAGAAGGGATTTTATATGCAAAAAGAGAAATGGTGTTTCATTGATACAGGAAACCAAGACCCTGCCTTTAACATGGCAATGGACGAAGCCTTGCTTTATTGGCATAGCGAGAAGCTGATCCCGCCTGTTATCCGTTTTTATGGTTGGAATCCAGCGACATTATCTGTTGGATATTTTCAACATGTTGAAAAAGAAATCAACATGGAAGCGGTTGAGCGCTATGGTCTTGGATTTGTTCGCAGGCCTACAGGAGGCCGCGGCGTTCTTCATGATCAGGAATTGACTTACAGTGTGATCGTGTCAGAAGAGCACCCAGAGATGCCAGCGACGGTGACAGAGGCATACCGCGTCATTTCAGAAGGGATTTTAGAGGGCTTTAAAGAACTAGGACTCGATGCATATTTTGCCATTCCTCGTACAGAAAAAGAAAAAGAAAGCTTAAAAAATCCAAGATCGTCTGTATGTTTTGATGCGCCTTCATGGTACGAACTTGTTGTAGAAGGCAGAAAAGTAGCAGGCAGTGCGCAAACAAGACAAAAAGGTGTGATCCTCCAGCATGGCTCGATCTTAATTGATCTTGATGAGGACAAATTGTTTGATTTATTTCTGTATCCAAACGACCGGGTGAGAGAGCGGATGCAGCGCAGCTTTAAAAACAAAGCGGTGGCGATCAATGAAATTTCAGATCGAACATGTACGATAGACGATGCGCGTGTTGCATTTAAACGAGGGTTTGAAAAAGGATTAAATATCGAGCTTGTGCCTTATGAGCTGACAGATGAAGAGTTGGCATTTGTTCAACACCTCGCCAAAACGAAATACGCCACAGATGATTGGAATTACAAGCGTTAAGACGAAGGACTCTTCTTGTTTTTTAATGGGCGATGGTGTAGAATTGTTATGATTATTAAGTAAAGGTGCATTTTGGAGGGGTTTTATGACTACACCTAGTATGGAAGATTATATTGAACAAATTTATATGCTGATAGAAGAAAAAGGATATGCAAGAGTATCTGATATTGCAGAAGCCCTCGCTGTCCATCCCTCCTCTGTAACAAAAATGGTTCAGAAGCTAGATAAAGATGAATACCTCATTTATGAGAAATATCGTGGTCTAATTTTAACCCCGAAAGGCAAAAAAATTGGAAAACGTCTCGTATACAGACATGAACTGCTAGAGCAATTTTTAAGAATCATTGGTGTAGATGAAGAGAAAATTTATGATGATGTAGAAGGTATTGAGCATCATCTCAGCTGGAACAGCATTGACCGCATCGGCGACCTCGTCCAATTCTTTGAAGAAAACGATGAGCGATCCGTTCAGCTGAAAGCGATTCAAAAGAAAAACGAACAAACAAATCAAGAATCTTAAGAAAAAGGACACCCTTAGCATGGGTGTCCTTTTTGAATATAGTTCTAATGAAAGGCAAATGCTCCTACACTATTAATAGTGTGACAGAAAAGGGGGCTCCTTGATGAAGATAGATGGTGTGTTCTCAGGTGGAGGCATTAAGGGTGCAGCACTTGCAGGCGCCTATGAAGCGCTTGAAGCAAGAGGATTTCAATTTGTCCGTCTCGCTGGAACAAGTGCGGGAGCGATCATTGCTTCACTCATCGCAGCGGGTTTTACGAGTCAGGAGATTCGGGAGCTGTTAGACGAAATGGATGAGCATCAATTGCTTGATCGAAGGTGTCAATTCATCCCGTTTAAAATGCTCAGGTGGGTGTCTATTTATTGGCGTCTTGGCCTTTACAAAGGTGACCGTCTAGAAAAATGGCTGACAGACGTGTTAAAACGAAAAGGCGTCACCGTATTCGGTGATCTGAAAAAAGATACGCTCAAAATCGTCGCTTCTGATTTAACAAATGGCAAAATCCTTGTCCTTCCAGATGACCTTCCTTCCTATGGGTTAAATCCAGAACGGTTTTCTGTCGCCAGAGCCATTCGGATGAGCTGCAGTCTGCCGTATTTTTTCGAACCTGTCAAACTGAGGTCTTCAAAAGGAATTTGTACCATCGTGGATGGCGGCGTGCTCAGCAACTTTCCGATTTGGCTTTTTGCTGAAGAGAAAAAAAGACCGTTTGTCGGTGTCACATTAACCCCAAACGAAAAAGAACGCCCTCAACATTCCATCCGCAATGCGTTTGAACTGTTTGGCGCTCTATTTGAAACGATGCGTGGTGCTCATGACGAAAGACATATTGCCACAAAACACGAACGTCATATTATTTTTATCCCTGTAGAACACGTCATTGCCACTGATTTTCATCTCATGACAGAAAAGAAAAAGGCGCTCGTCGATCTAGGCAGACAGAAGGCCGAGCAATTTTTAAAGAGCTGGACATTTTAAAATAAGGCGCGATTTTTCTTTTTGTTTTTCTTGCCTTCAATGACTGTCAAATGTGTTTGGCTTTTCTTTTTGAGAAGGACGGGCTTAGACTTGTGGTCAGTCGGCACGCTTCGCAAATGAGTGACCCGGTTTTTCATCTGGCTTTTCGTTTTTGGTTTAGGCTGCTGGTAGCGACGTTTTGATTGTTTGACTGCTTTACGATAAAGATTTCCTTCTGTTCCAGTTCTTCGATTCATCAGCCATCTAAATAAGAAAAATAGAACCGCTCCAATGATCACAACTGATAGCAGCATCGTAAAGAGTCTGCCTGGATTCGTTGTGAGTAAATACACAAATCCCAAAACACCTAAAGCGAAAATAATGGTAAAAGCAGGATGTACTCGGCGATTCATAACTGTCCACCTCCGAAAGAATTTACCGGATTTATAAACTAGATCACTTGATGAGCAGAATCTGATGCTTGTTTCGCAGATGCTTCCTCTAAACGAAGAAGTTCATTAAAACTTGCAATGGCTACCTCGACTTGATCATCAGAGGGTTCTTTTGTTGTGAGCAATTGCAGCCAAAGGCCAGGATAGCCAAGCACTTTAAGCACTGGCACGTCACGGAGTTTGTTTGTGAGCTGAAGCACTTCAAATGAAATGCCCAGAACAACCGGAATAAGCGCCAAGCGATTCAGAACTCTCACCCATAAAGGATCTGTCGGTACGAGTAAATAGACGAACATGCCGACAATGACAGTGAATAAAATAAAGCTGCTGCCGCATCGATAATGCAGGCGAGATTGGCTTTGGACATTTTCCACTGTGATGTCAAGATTCTGTTCATAGCAGTTTATGACTTTATGTTCTGCCCCATGATATTGAAATACCCTTTTAATTAAAGGGGTCATGGAAATAAAGTAAATATAGCCTAATAACAGGATCAATTTAAAGAACGTTTCCACTGCAATTTGTGCGAAGTTTCCAGAAAACACCGGACGCACAAGTTCGGCTAAAAAGACAGGCACTAAAGTAAAGACAAATTTACTAAAAAGAAGAGAGAGAACTCCGATCACAGCAATGCCAAAGATCATTGATAATTTCGAGCTTTTTTGTTCCTTTTCAAGAGAATGATCTTCAGAAGGATCTAAGTCATAGCGCTCGCTGGAGAAGTTTAAGTGCTTACTGCCGTTTGCGCTTGCTTCAACAAGTGCAGCAACACCCCTGACAAAAGGGATTTTCTTAAGAAAGGCGGTTCGTTTATTGGAGGTTCGGGGAAGCTTTAAAAACTCAATGGACTGATCCTTACGCCGGATCGCTGTCACATAGTTCTTTTTACCTCCGAACATCACACCTTCCACAACTGCCTGCCCTCCATATGCTGGAGGTTTCGTTTGATTGGACATATTTCATCAACCTGCCTGTTTCCTGTAATTTACATGCATTTCCTTATACCTTTATTGTACAGGAAAAGAGGGGAAATCACTAGCTCACAGGTCGATTATCTACTAGAATTCTATCTACCTCTTTTTAGCCAGTATACCCTGTTATAAAAATTTTACACTCTCGCACGGAAATCCTTTTTTTTCATGACATTTTGGACATACTACTTGCTGGAGGTGTTCATATGAAACGTGATGAAAAGAAAAACCAAGAAGAAAAAAATCAATCAGTACAAACGTCTTCAATGGTGGCAAGGGCAGCAGCCACAGGTTTTGTCGGCGGAGTTTTTTGGGGCTTTATCGGATTTCTGACCCATATGTTTCATTTTTCAGAGGTGAGTCCAAATATGCTGTTGCAGCCATTTGTGCTTGGTGAATGGAAAAAAGGCGGACTTGGTACATTTATGAGTATTGTACTTTTAGGGATTTTATCTATTGGAGCAGCCTTTATTTATTATGGACTGCTCAAACGGATCAAAGGTTTTTGGATGGGACTGATTTATGGCGCAATTTTGTGGCTGCTTGTTTTTTATGTATTTAATCCTATATTCCCCGATGTGAAGCAAGTGCAAGATTTGCAGCAAAGCACCATTGTGACGACATTTTGCCTATATATTTTATATGGCATGTTTGTCGGGTACAGTATTTCATTTGAATACAATGAATTAACGAGTCAGAAGCTTGCAAGGGCACTCGGGAAAAAGACAGAATAAAGTGTAAATCCACCATTCATATGATAAAATTATTTTTGGAAACGAAAGGTTTCTAAGGAAAAAGAAACAGACATCGATATAGAGTGAATTAGGGTGAAGGAGTGGTCATATGCCTCATTTTCTAGTGCTGAATGGGCCCAACTTAAATAGGCTCGGCAAGAGAGAGCCAGGAGTTTATGGAAGTAAAACATTAACAGATTTAGAAACGAATTTGTTTCAGTTTGCAGAAAGAGCAAATATTCAATTGACGTTCTTTCAATCGAATCACGAGGGAGATTTGGTCGATGCGCTCCATGAAGCAGAAGATCAGTACGATGGCGTCGTGTTTAACCCGGGTGCTTTTACCCACTATAGCTATGCACTGAGAGATGCCATTGCAAGTATTACGTTATCTGTCATCGAAGTACATATCACAAATGTTCATAAGAGAGAGGAATTCCGCCATCATTCGGTTCTTGCTCCAGTATGCCAAGGTCAAATCGTTGGACTTGGTTTAGAAGGATATAAATTGGCGATTCGTTATTTAGTCAGTGAAGGGGGAGCAGTATCATGAAACTTGAAAAACTAAGAAAACTTTTAGCCGAATTAGACATAGATGGTTTAGTGATTACGAGCAGCTTTAATTTACATTATATGACGAGTTTTACTGGATCAGCCGGTCTTGCCATCGTTTCAAAGGATCGAGCCGCCTTTATTACGGATTTTCGTTACACGGAACAAGCCAAGGATCAAGTAAAGGGCTATGACATCATTGAACATAAAGGAAACATTGTGGAAACTGCTGTCCAAACGGCAAACGAATTTGGGGTGAAACGTCTTGGTTTTGAACAAAACCATATGACATTTGCCACCTACCAGCAGTATTCGGGGAAAGCAAGCGGTATCGAGCTTGTTCCAGTCTCAGAATCAGTTGAAAAGTTGCGCTTGATTAAGTCTAATGAAGAGATTAAGATATTAGAGGAAGCTGCGAAGATTGCAGATCATGCCTTTGATCATATTCTCACGTACATCAAGCCGGGCCTGACAGAAATTGCGGTCATGAACGAGCTTGAATTTTTCATGAGAAAAGAAGGGGCAGAAGGATCTTCATTCGATATGATTGTTGCCTCTGGCGTTCGTTCAAGCCTGCCACACGGGAGAGCGAGCGAAAAGGTGATTGAATCTGGCGACTTGGTGACACTGGATTTCGGTGCCTATTATAAAGGCTATTGTTCAGACATGACAAGAACCATTGCTGTAGGAACACCAAGCGACAAATTAAAGGAAATTTATCATATCGTATTAGAAGCAGAAAACGCTGGTGTGGATAAAATCAAGCCAGGCTTAACAGGAAAAGAAGCTGATCGCATCACACGAGACATCATTGAAAAGTATGGCTACGGTCAATACTTCGGGCATTCGACTGGACATGGGCTTGGTATGGAAGTACATGAAGCACCTGGCCTTTCCTCACGCTCAGATGTCGTGTTAGAAGAGGGAATGGTTGTGACAGTTGAACCAGGCATTTACTTGCCGGATGTCGGCGGCGTGAGAATTGAGGATGATATTGTCCTAACAGCTGACGGCAATAAACGATTGACCCACTCACCGAAAGAACTTATCATATTATGATGGTGAAATGTAGGAGGATGACAAAATGATTTCAGTAAACGATTTTCGTACAGGCCTGACAATTGAAGTGGACGGCGGTATTTGGCGTGTAGTGGATTTCCAACACGTAAAACCAGGAAAAGGCGCAGCGTTTGTCCGTTCGAAACTGCGTAATCTGCGTACAGGTGCGATTCAAGAGAAAACATTCCGTGCAGGTGAAAAAGTAGCGAAAGCTCAAATTGAAACAAAAACAATGCAGTATTTATATGCAAATGGCGATCAGCATGTATTCATGGATACAAGCTCATACGAACAACTTGAACTAAGCGAAGCGCAAATCAAAGATGAGCTGAAATATTTGCTTGAAAATATGTCGGTTCAAATCGTCATGTACGGTGATGAAACACTTGGAGTAGAACTTCCAAACACTGTAGAACTAGAAGTAGTAGAAACAGAGCCTGGTATTAAAGGTGATACGACATCAGGTGGATCAAAACCTGCAAAAACAGAAACTGGTTTAATCGTGAACGTTCCTTTCTTTGTGAACCAAGGTGATAAACTAGTGATCAATACATCTGACGGTTCATACGTTTCAAGAGCGTAATGAACGGAGAGAGACTGTAAACCTCGTGTTTACAGTCTTTTTTTATTTGGAAAAATAGGACGCCTCGGACACCCCTTACTCTATTCTCTCATCCATCTCTCTTCCTTTTGAAAAACAAGACTACTTCTAGCTAGTGAAGCATATAGTGTAAAAAAAGCTGGAGGTTCTATATGAAACAATTTCTTCCGGGTATACACCCATCAGTCGCTGCCATGGCAGGGATGAGGTTTTTATCTGCCGCGATTGAACTGACGGCCGCCATCCTCATTTTAGTGACAAATGATGTGCGTAAAGCGGTTGTCATCAATAGTATATTAGCGATCATCGGGCCGCTCATTTTTATTATTACGATGACAATTGGAATCTACCAAATTGCAGGGCAGTTATCCTATGCGAAGCTTGTGTTTATTTTCATTGGTGTCGTATTTATTCTTGTTGGAATTTATAAGTGAAATGGCTTGGCATAATTAACGGCATGCATCATACATTTTAGAGAAGAAAAAAAGGAGGGGAATTCGTTGCGGAGTTTGTTGGATATTCTCCCGCACTCAATTGGACAAGAACTCAGCATGTTAAAAGAAGCAGAGTGGGCGCAAATAGAAGAAATCCGCATTCGCACCGATCGCCCAATTGAGCTGATGCAAGGAGGAAAACCCCGCTTTCTTTCCTATCATACAACAGGTGAAGATGCGGCTCAGTTATTAGGCAGGCTCAGTAATTACAGTATGTACACACTGGAGGAAGAGTTAAAACAGGGCTATATCACCATATCTGGCGGACATCGGGTTGGGCTTGCTGGAAAGGTCATCGTCGAAAATGGATTCGTCAAAGGCTTAAGAGATATTTCTTCATTTAATATTCGCATCGCAAAAGAGAAGATCGGAATTGCTCTGCCGTTTCTCCCTTATTTATATGAAAAACATTGGTGTAACACACTGATTATAGGTCCGCCGCAAACCGGGAAAACGACATTGCTGCGTGATCTAGCACGTCTTGTCAGTACAGGAACAACAGCCATTTCTCCTAGAAAAACAGGGATTGTAGATGAACGCTCTGAAATCGCAGGTTGTATAAGAGGAGTGCCGCAGCATTCTTTTGGGCACCGGATTGATGTACTTGATGCGTGCCCAAAGGCTGAAGGGTTAATGATGATGATCAGATCCATGAGCCCAGAAGTCATCATTGTCGATGAAATCGGAAAAAGTGAAGATGTACAGGCACTGTTAGAAGCAATCCATGCGGGAGTCACCATTATCGTCTCAGCTCATGGGTATTCTCTTGAAGACTTATCTAAACGGCCATCATTTGAACCGTTATGGCAGCTTCGTGTGTTTGATCGATATGTGGAATTAAATAGAGAAAAAGGGCCTGGCACGATCGGACGGATATTTGACCAAGAGGGACAAGAGCTGAAGCGGAGACGGGGAGTGGACGTATGTTAAAGCTTATTGGTGCTATTTTCATTGTTGCGGCTACGACATGGGGAGGATTCGAGTTTGCGAAGCGGTACAGTGATCGGCCAAAGCAAATCCGCCAGCTCCGGTTTGCACTCCGATCTCTTGAAGCTGAAATTATGTATGGTCAAACACCTTTAGCTAGAGCCGCTGACCAAATTGCGTCCCAAGTAGGACCGCCTGTGAATCGGCTATTTGAACAATTTGCAGAAAAACTCAACGTCGGAACCTTTTCTGCGAGGCATGCATGGAATGAAAGTCTAGAGGATGTATGGAAAAAAACCGTATTAAAAAAAGGCGAATATGAGGCGCTGAAGCACTTTGGGGAAACCCTTGGTCAGCATGATGTGACGGCTCAGCAAAAATATATCAAGCTAGCTTTAGGCCATTTGGAATCAGAGGAAAAAGAAGCTGAAGTTGCCCAAGCGAAAAATGAAAAAATGGTGAGAAGTCTTGGTTTTCTAAGTGGGTTACTACTGATTCTGTTATTGATGTGAGAGGAAGGGAGTCGAGAGCATGGGCGTTGATGTAAACGTCATTTTCCAAATTGCGGGAGTGGGTATCGTCGTGGCTTTTCTCCATACGATTTTAGATCAAATGGGGAAAAAAGAGTACGCACAGTGGGTCACACTGCTTGGATTTATCTACATTTTATTTATGGTTGCTACCATTGTGGATGATTTGTTTAAGAAGATTAAAGCCGTATTTCTATTTCAAGGATAGGGGAGGGCTTACAAATCGAAATTATTCAAATTGTTGGACTTGGTTTAATCGCTACTTTTCTAGCATTAATCGTCAAAGAACAAAAGCCAACCTTCGCCTTTATGCTTGTTGTGTTTACTGGGTGTGTCATTTTCCTTTATTTAATCGATCAAATCTATGCCATTATCTCCATGATTGAAAAAATTGCAGCAAGTGCAGGCGTCAATATGAAATACGTTGAAACCATTTTGAAAATCATTGGCATTGCCTATATTGCAGAATTTGGTGCCCAGCTCACAAAGGATGCGGGACAAGGCGCCATCGCTTCAAAAATAGAGCTTGGCGGCAAGATTCTTATTTTGGTCATGGCGGTACCGATTTTAACGGTCATCATTGAGACGATCCTAGGTATGATCCCGTCCATGACTTGATGGAAAAGAGGTGATGATGATGAAACGGGTGACAGCTGTGCTAGGGTTTATGATGTTCTTTTGGATGATCGTTCCGTATGCAGGTGCAGAAGAAAGTGTGCCTTTATCAAGTGAAGAACCGGTTGCAGAAGAAGTTGTGGGTGGACAGGCTGATGCCTTAGAGCTTCATTCTATCAGTGACTTTTGGGAAACGATATTGGACGAGTATGGCGGCTTTCTGCCTGAAAGCCAAAAAGGTACAGTGAAGGAAATGATCGATGGCGATAAAGAGCTGTCTCCCCAAACGTGGCTGAAGGCTTTTGTTCATTATCTGTTTCATGAGCTGATTGCCAATGGAAAGCTCTTAGGCACACTTATATTACTCACCATCTTTTGTTCGCTTTTGCAGCTTTTGCAAAATGCGTTTGAGCAAAGCACTGTTAGTAAAGTTGCATACGCTCTTGTTTATATGGTGCTTATCATTATTGCATTAAACAGTTTTCATGTTGCGATCTCTTATGCAACAGAAGCCATTCAAACGATGACTAGTTTTATTCTTGCTCTTATTCCTCTTTTATTAGCACTTATTGCCTCATCAGGCGGGCTTGTCTCAGCCGGATTCTTTCATCCTGTGATTTTGTTTTTAATGAACACGAGCGGTGTTTTTATTCAATATGTCGTTCTTCCGCTCATCTTTTTATCAGCGATCTTGAGCATAGTCAGTACATTGACCGAACAATACAAAGTGACCCAGCTTGCCCAGCTGTTAAGAAATGTCGCCATTGGCGGGCTCGCTGTTTTTTTTACTGTATTCCTCGGCGTCATTTCTGTACAGGGGGCATCTGCTGCTATCACTGATGGAATCGCTCTTCGCACAGCCAAGTTTATTACCGGAAATTTCATCCCTGTCCTTGGCAGAATGTTTACTGATGCGACAGATACCGTTATCAGCGCCTCTGTGCTGCTGAAAAATACGGTTGGCCTTGTAGGCGTCGCCATTTTGATTTCAATTGCGGCTTTCCCAGCGATTAAGGTGCTGTCGCTCGCTCTGATTTATAAACTGGCCGCTGCGATTCTTCAGCCTTTAGGGGGCGGGCCGATTATTAGCTGCCTTGATGTCATTTCAAAAAGTGTTCTTTATATATTTGCTGCATTAGCTGTTGTATCGCTTATGTTCTTTTTAAGTATTACCGTTATCATCACAGCTGGCAACCTCACCATGATGATGAAGTAAGGAGGGGACACCATTTGAGTTTTCTCACAGAATGGATCACAAGTATTATCCTATTTATTTTATTTGCGATTGTGATTGATCTTTTGCTTCCCAATTCAAGCATGCAGAAGTATGCAAAAATGGTCGTCAGCTTATTGTTGATTGTGGTGATGCTCAATCCGATCTTTGCGTTATTCCGGGCAGATCCGGACCAAATTTTCTCAGAAATCATGAAAGGGAAGGACCAAGCGCAATCAGAAGAAATAAAAAATCAGATGAATTTAGAAAAAAAAGAAATACAAGCTTCACAGCGTGCATATATTTTAAAGCAAATGGCTGTCCAACTAGAAAAAAGCGCAAAGGAGCCACTGGAGAAGGAGAGCTATGAAATGAAACACGTAGAAGTGTTGGCAGATGAGGAGCACCTTGATCAGAATATGGAGGCAGATCAATTTCGCATCAAAGCAGTCCTTGTCCCGCTCACAGGTGATGCTGTAGAAACGGTGGCAAAGGTCGACATTGATCTCTCCAGGCAAAAGGAGGAAAGCGCCGAGACGTCAGCAAAAGAGATGGCGAGGGTGAAAGAGACGCTTGCAGATGTTTGGAATACACGGCCTGAACACATTGCGCTCAACATTGAGGGAGGTGACGCAGCAGATCATGAATAACAAGGACTGGAGACAAAAACTGAAATCAATGTTCCAAGCACCTGAAAAAGGTGAAGGGAAACCAAAATTAACGAAGCACCATTACTTACTGCTTGTCTTCATCATCGGCGTGTCATTCATGTTAGTCAGTCAAATTCTGTCACCGCCATCAAGCAAACAAGAGGCTGCTGTTCCTGCGTCTAAAAAAACATCCTCAGAAGAGCAGGCGGTGTTCAAACCATCCTCTTCAGGTAAGTCAAACAACTCGATAGAGGATGTTGAACAAGAATACGAAAATCAGCTAAAAGAGATTTTAGAAACGATCATTGGTGTTGAGGATGTTTCCATCGTGGTAAATGTAGACGCAACTTCTTTAAAAGTGTTTGAAAAAAACAAATCCAATAAAAGCACTACGACCGAGGAAACAGACAAAGAAGGCGGCGTGCGAAGTGTCACGGATCAAACAAAAGAAGAAGAGATTGTCATTATTAAAAATGGCAATGAAGAAACACCTGTTGTTGTCCAAACGAAAAAGCCAGACATTCGAGGTGTCCTCGTTGTTGCTCAAGGAGTAGACAACGTTCAAATAAAGAAAACCATCATTGAAGCGGTTACACGAGTGCTTGATGTACCGAGCCATAGAGTGGCTGTTGCCCCTAAAAAAATCAAGGAGGATTCGGAATGATGTTAAAAAAACAAACGGTTTGGCTATTAACGATGCTAAGTTTAGTTGTCGTATTAAGTGTGTACTATATCATGTCCCCACAAGGTGAGAATGCTGTGACAGTAGAAGATACAAAATCAAAAGGAATGGAAGAGAAAAAGGCTGAGCCAGAAAAAGGGACTGATAAAGGAACCGAAAAGAATGCAGAAGAGAAATCAACTGACAAAGAAACCAATGCGAAACAAGAAGATGTTGAAACAAGTGGAGAAGAAGGAAAGGCTGTTTCAGAGCAGACCGACGATGAACTTTTCACAACCTACAGACTTGAACTGGAAGATAAGCGCAGCAAGCAGCGTGAAGAGTATAACGAAATCGTGTCTAGCGATGATGCAACAGCGCAAGAGAAAAGTGAAGCTTATGATCAAATGACAGCGCTTAGTGAGGCAGAAGGAACAGAGCGTCAGCTGGAGACATTAATCAAAACAAAAGGATATAAAGATGCGCTCGTCAGTGCAGAAGGAGATAAAGTGAACATCACGGTTCGTTCTGATAAAAAATCAAAGTCCCAAGCAGCAGATATTATTGATTTGGTCACAAAAGAAATGAGAGGGCTTGATAACGTAGCCGTCACTTTTGAGCCATCGAATCAATAAAAAATGCACAAGCGCCCTTTTCTGAAAAGGGCGTTTTTTCATGCGGGTTGACGCCCTTTTTCAGGTGCTTGCGCGAGGTGTCTCATCACATTAATAGTTGAATTCAACGAAATCCTCCTGTAAGATGGTTATAGTATGTACTTTTAGTACTAGCCTATAAAAAAAGATAAATCCATACATAGGGGTGCAAATCCATGTTAAAAATTGAAGAGATTCATGAACTGATTAAATTAATTGACGAATCAACAATTGATGAATTTACGTACGAAAATGAAGGTGCAAAAATCAAGTTAAAGAAAAATAAAGAAGTCGTTCAGCAAGTTGCGGCACAAGCACCAGTGGCTCCTGTCCAAGCAGCTCCAGCTCAACAAGCTCCTAAAGCACAAGCTCCAGCTCAGACCGAAGCCCCTGCACAAGAGGCAACTGCGTCTGAAAACCTGCATAAAATCACATCCCCAATGGTTGGCACATTTTACGCTTCTTCTTCACCAGAAGCAGATCCATATGTGACAACAGGTTCTAAAGTGAAGGAAAACTCAGTTGTATGTATCGTTGAAGCGATGAAACTGTTTAATGAAATCGAAGCAGAAGTAAAAGGCGAAATCGTCGAAGTATTAGCTGAAAACGGTCAGCTTGTAGAATTCGGACAACCCCTCTTTCTAGTGAAAGCAGAGTAAGGAGTACGATCATGATTAAAAAGCTATTAATTGCAAACAGAGGAGAAATCGCAGTTAGAATCATCCGTGCTTGTAAAGAGCTTGGAATTGAAACAGTTGCGGTATTTTCTGAAGCAGATCGTGATGCGCTGCATGTTCAAATGGCTGATGAAGCATATTGCATCGGACCGACTGCTTCAAAAGATAGTTATTTAAATGTGACAAATATTGTCAGTGTGGCAAAACTAACAGGTACAGATGCCATCCATCCAGGATATGGTTTCCTTGCTGAAAATGCAGACTTTGCAGAGCTTTGCGAGGAATGTAATGTCATCTTTGTTGGACCAACTGCGTCAGCAATTTCCAAAATGGGAACGAAAGATGTGGCAAGAGAAACAATGAAGCAAGCTGGAGTTCCAATTGTCCCTGGTTCTCAAGGAATTGTAAAAGATCTTGATGATGCTGTTTCAACAGCAGCTGGTATTGGGTATCCTGTCATTATTAAAGCAACTGCAGGCGGCGGTGGTAAAGGTATCCGTGTGGCTCGCACAGAAGAAGAGCTCATTAACGGTGTCACCATTACGCAGCAGGAAGCAGCACAAAACTTCGGGAACCCAGGTGTCTATTTGGAGAAATTCATTGAAGACTTTAGACACGTTGAAATTCAAGTCCTTGCTGATCAGCATGGGAATACCATTCACTTAGGTGAACGTGATTGTTCTATCCAAAGAAGAATGCAAAAGCTTCTGGAAGAAACGCCATCACCTGCACTAAATTCAGATATTCGTGAGCAAATGGGTGAAGCTGCCGTAAAAGCAGCCGAAGCTGTTGAATACACAGGTGCTGGAACGGTTGAATTCATTTACGATTATAATGAAGAGAAGTTTTACTTCATGGAAATGAATACACGTATCCAAGTAGAGCATCCTGTAACGGAAATGGTCACTGGTGTTGATTTGATCAAAGAACAGATCAAAGTAGCTTCAGGTGAAAAGCTTTCCCTTACGCAAGAGGATGTCGTATACGAAGGCTGGGCGATTGAATGTCGTATTAACGCAGAGAACCCTGAGAAAAATTTCATGCCTTCTGCTGGTGAAATTAAAATGTACCTTCCGCCAGGCGGTTTAGGAGTACGTATTGATTCTGCCGCTTACCCTGGTTATGTGATTCCGCCATATTACGATAGTATGATTGCGAAAGTGATCACATATGGTAAAACGAGAGAAGAAGCAATTGCAAGAATGAAACGTGCGCTTCAAGAATTCGTCATTGAAGGAGTCTACACAACGATTCCATTCCACCTCAGATTACTAGAGCACGAAACATTTGTGAGCGGTAATTTTAATACGAAGTTTTTAGAAACGTATCAAATTATGAAATAATAACAGCTTTCGGAGGTGAATGATCGTGTCAGAAAACAATTTGCTTGAAATGAACCTTGATGAAGATCAATTGGGAAAAGTGCAAATTGCGCCAGAAGTGATTGAAGTCATTGCTGGGATCGCTGCATCAGAGGTCGAAGGAATTGCGGAAATGCGCGGCAACTTCGCTGCTGATGTGGCAGAACGCTTTGGGAAGAAAAATCACCGTAAAGGTGTGAAAGTAGATGTCTCTGATGAAGGCATCACAATTGATGTGTATTGTGTGGTTGAATTTGGCCTATCCATTCCAAAGGTATCCACTGCTGTTCAAGAAAATATCCGTCAAACCCTTTTAAACATGACGGCCTTAACGATTAATGAAATTAACATTCATGTCGTTGGCATTCAATTTGATACAAAAACAGCTGAAGCTGAAGTTGATCAAGAAATGTAAAAAGGGTTGAAGTGAAACCAAGGAGGCATTGCCTCTTTGGTTTTTTAAAGCCTATTTTTGGGAAAATTCCACATGATGATTACGTCACGCATGGAGTGATTCGTTTTTCGTCACAGCTCGCATGGATCTTGGTGCGACTGCGGTCAAAATATGTTATGATCTCTGTATGGCTTAACGACAAGCGGATAAAGTGGTTAAAGGAGTAAATAATGAAAAGAAGAACTGCAAGAGAAAAGGCGCTACAAACATTATTTCAAATTGATGTCAGCAATATTGATCCGAAAGAGGCCATTACACATGCGCTGGATGAACAAGAATCAGATCCTTTTTTCGAGGAACTGGTTTTCGGTGTGCTCGAACAAAAGGACAAGCTCGATGACATGATTTCACAGCATCTTGTGAATTGGAAACTTGATCGTATTGCGAACGTAGACAGAGCCATTTTAAGGCTGTCTGTGTACGAAATGGTATATCAAGAAGATATCCCGGTGAGTGTTTCAATGAATGAAGCCATTGAACTGGCTAAATTGTTCGGTGACGATAAGGCGCCGAAATTTGTAAATGGTGTACTTTCAAACATTAAAAACGACCTAAAGCAGCAATAGGAGGATTCGACATGACAGCAACAATCATCGATGGGAAAGAAACAGCAAAAGAAAAGCGTGAACAATTAGCAAAAGAAGTAGAAGAGCTAAAACAAAAAGGAGTCACACCTGGTCTTGCCGTTATTCTAATCGGTGATGATCCGGCTTCACTTTCTTACGTACGCGGGAAGAAAAAAGCAGCAGAAGCCATGGGCATGCATTTCCAGCTTGATCATTTAGATGCTTCTTTAACAGAAGAGGAATTGCTAAAGATGATTGATCAGTACAATGCGAATGATCAATTCCACGGAATTCTTGTTCAGCTTCCACTGCCAAAACATATTTCTGAAAAAGCCGTCATTGAACGAATTTCACCAGAGAAAGACGTAGATGGTTTTCATCCGCTGAATATCGGGAAAATGCTACTTGGGGAAGACACATTCCTCCCTTGCACACCAGCAGGTATTGTTGAATTATTGAACAAAACAGGTGTGGATCTCTCTGGCAAAGAAGTGGTCGTTGTAGGACGAAGCAATATCGTCGGCAAACCAGTTGGACAATTGCTATTAAACGAAAATGCAACTGTCACCTACTGTCATTCAAGAACGGCGAACATTTCAGAACATACGTTAAAAGCGGACATTTTAGTTGTTGCCGTCGGTCGAGCAAACTTTATTAAAGCTGACCAAATTAAAGAAGGCGCTATTGTCATTGATGTAGGAGTCAATCGTCTAGAAACAGGGAAACTTGTAGGGGACGTTGACTTTGAAGCAGCAAAAGAAAAAGCTTCTTACATCACACCAGTCCCTGGCGGAGTGGGCCCAATGACAATTACGATGCTTGCACACAATACGGTTAAATCAGCAAAACGTACATTATCATAAGCTTGATCCATTCATCCACCTGCGTGCTGCCGGTGGATGAATGTGCGTTTTTGAAGAGGAGGAATACGTCATGAGTGAAAAAGCCTTTGTGACGGTCACAGCCCTTACAAAATACATAAAAAGAAAATTTGATGTTGACCCTCATTTAGAAGATATTTGGATCAAAGGTGAGTTATCAAATGTGAAGATTCATTCAAGAGGTCATGTTTATTTCACCTTAAAGGACGAAAATGCACGTATGCAAGCTGTTATGTTCCAGCGCTCCGCGTCCAAGCTACCTTTTTCACCAAAGAGCGGAATGAAAGTGTTCGTACGTGGCGGAATTCAAGTCTACGAACCGAGCGGAAGCTATCAATTATATGCAAAAGAAATGCAGCCTGATGGTGTTGGTGCTCTTCATCTTGCCTATGAAGAGCTGAAGAAGAAACTAGCAAGTGAAGGTTTATTTGATGAGCGCTATAAAAAAACAATTCCTGAATATCCAGAGGTTGTTGGTGTCATTACATCCCCAACAGGAGCAGCTGTTCGAGATGTCATTACCACGATCAATCGGCGCTATCAGCAGGCCAAGATCATTGTGCTTCCGGCATTAGTCCAAGGAGAAAATGCTCCGCGTTCGATTGTGGAACGGATTAAAGAAGCCAATGAAAAACAGCTTTGTGATGTCTTGATTGTCGGGAGAGGCGGAGGATCGATTGAAGAACTTTGGGCCTTTAATGAAGAAGCAGTCGCAAGAGCGATCTTCGCATCAGACATTCCAATCATTTCTGCAGTTGGGCACGAAACAGACTTTACCATTAGTGATTTCACTGCAGACATGAGAGCACCCACACCAACAGGAGCAGCAGAACTAGCTGTTCCAAGCACCGCTGATTTAATTGAACGAATCAAATCAATCGACATTCGGTTAACAAGAGCAGTAAAAAATCGAACGTCACAAGCAAAAGACCGTCTTGTGGCACTTCAATCCTCTTATGCTTTCCGATTTCCAAAACGATTACAAGAGCAAAAAGAGCAGCAATTCGATATGATATTTGATCGTTTTCAAAAACAGCTGACAAGACAAATGGAACAAAAACGCAGTCAACTTGACCGCCAAACATATAGACTGAAGCCGCTTCATCCAAAAGAGCAGCTGCTTCAGGCGAAAAAACGTCACGCCAATGAAACAGAACAGCTCGTTCGGAGCATGAATGTGCAAATGAAAACAATTCATTCGCAGTTCCAATCGGTTCTTGGTAAACTAAATGCATTAAATCCGCTTCAAGTCATGGAAAGAGGCTATAGTTTAGCTTATAAAGAAGATGAGCTCATTAAAAGTGTGAATCAAGTAGAAACGAAGGATCAACTGACGATTACAATGAAGGATGGACGTCTGATTTGTGAGGTTATTGAGAAGGAGGGCAATCATCATGACAGAATCAAATAAACAAAAAGAAGAACAAATGACATTTGAAGAGGCCATGAAAGGACTTGAAGAGATTGTGGGAAAGCTCGAAGAAGGCGATGTACCGCTAGAACAAGCTATCCACTATTTCCAAGAGGGTATGACGCTCTCAAAACTTTGCCATGAAAAATTACAGCATGTTGAAAAGCAAATGGATTTCATTTTAAAAGAGGACGGTGAACTGGCTCCTTTTTCTGTGAAGGAGGCAGATGCTGGTGACAAGTAACTTAAACGAATTTTTAACAACACGAAAACATGCAATTGAAGACTATTTATTTACATATGTGCAGGAATTGTCTATTCCAGAAGAGCTGAAATCATCTATGCTTTATTCTCTGAAAGCTGGCGGAAAAAGACTGCGTCCTGTCCTTGTTCTTGCTCTTTTAAATGCGTATGGGAAAAAGGAAGAAGACGGTATACCAGTAGGTTGTGCAGTGGAAATGATTCATACGTATTCCTTGATACACGATGATCTTCCTTGTATGGACGATGATGATCTGCGCAGAGGAAAGCCGACCAACCATAAAGTATACGGCGAGGCAACAGCTGTTCTTGCAGGTGATGCGCTGCTCACTGAAAGCTTCCGTCTGATTACATCGCAATTATCTGACGATGTACCTGCTGATCAAAAGCTTCGAATCATCGATGAACTTGTTACATCAGCAGGTGCACTCGGAATGGTTGGCGGACAATTTGATGATATGGAAGCAGAACAGAAACAAATCCCTCTTTCTGAATTAGAATCGATTCATGCCCGCAAAACAGGAAAGCTACTCACCTTTAGTGTGGTTGCTGGTGCGATACTGGCAGGTGCATCTGATGATGAGATCGAAAAGCTGAGAGAATTCAGCTATCATATTGGCATTGCTTTTCAAATCCGTGATGATATTTTAGATCTTGAAGGCAGCGAAGAGAAAATAGGAAAGCGGATCGGCTCCGATACAGCAAATGAAAAGTCGACATATCCTTCTTTATTAACGCTTTCAGGAGCAAAAGAAAAGCTGGATGAACATATCACTCGTGCGAAAGAAATTGTCTCAAATCTTGAGTTGGAGCAAAACTTGCTGCATGATTTATGCGATCTGATTGCCTCACGAGATCACTAAAAACAGCCTAGATTTGAGGGTCCTCGAGCAATTGTGGTAAACTGTAAACAGTTTATCATGATGAGACAACTCTTATTCCTGAATTGGTTTTCATAGGAATAAGGCATTATATATGTAGATAGAAATTTTGTTGAAAGCGAGTTGATCCTGATTGGATCTTTTATCAATAAAAAATCCAACGTTTCTAAAAGGAATGTCAAATGCAGAATTAGAGGAGCTGAGTGCGGACATTCGCACGTTTTTAATTGAGTCGTTAGCGAACTCTGGTGGGCACATTGGTCCAAACCTTGGTGTCGTTGAACTTACTGTTGCACTTCACAAAGTATTTGACAGCCCGAAAGACAAATTTCTTTGGGATGTTGGACATCAGTCTTATGTTCACAAGCTGTTAACTGGAAGAGGCGCCGAGTTTGATACACTTCGTCAATATAAAGGGCTCTGCGGTTTCCCTAAACGAAATGAAAGTGAACATGATGTTTGGGAAACTGGACACAGTTCAACCTCATTATCTGGTGCAATGGGAATGACGGCAGCGCGTGATATTAAAGGAACAGATGAATACATTCTCCCGATTATCGGCGATGGTGCACTAACCGGCGGTATGGCGTTAGAAGCACTGAACCATATCGGGGATGAAAAAAAAGACATGATTGTGATCTTAAACGACAATGAAATGAGTATTGCGCCAAACGTTGGTGCGATCCATACAATGCTTGGCAGACTACGTACAGCTGGTAAATACCAATGGGTAAAGGATGAGCTTGAATACTTATTCAAGCGTATCCCAGCAGTAGGCGGGAAGCTTGCTGCAACAGCAGAACGTATCAAGGACAGTCTGAAATATTTGCTTGTCTCTGGTATGTTCTTTGAGGAAATGGGCTTTACTTACTTAGGACCAGTAGATGGACATTCCTATGAAGATTTGTTTGAGAATCTTGAATACGCAAAGAAAACAAAAGGCCCGGTTCTCCTTCATGTCATCACGAAAAAAGGAAAAGGCTATAAGCCGGCCGAATCTGATAAGATCGGCACATGGCACGGAACAGGCCCATACAAAATCGACACAGGTGACTTTGTAAAACCGACAGCAGCAGCACCGTCATGGAGTGGTCTCGTCAGTGAAACCGTCAGAAAGCTGGCACGGGAAGATGAGCGGATTGTCGCAATTACACCTGCAATGCCCGTTGGCTCAAAGCTTGAAGGATTTGCAAAAGAATTCCCTGAGCGAATGTTTGATGTTGGAATTGCAGAGCAGCACGCTGCAACAATGGCAGCTGGACTTGCTACACAGGACATGAAGCCATTTTTAGCGATTTATTCAACGTTCCTCCAAAGAGCCTATGACCAAGTGTTGCATGATATTTGCCGTCAAAATCTCAATGTGTTCATTGGAATTGACCGTGCAGGTCTTGTCGGTGCAGATGGAGAAACACATCAAGGTGTGTTTGACATTGCTTTCATGCGTCATATGCCGAATATGGTTCTCATGATGCCAAAGGATGAAAATGAAGGACAGCATATGGTCAACACAGCCATTCAATATGATGATGGTCCAATCGCCATGCGCTTCCCGCGTGGAAATGGACTAGGCGTCAAAATGGATGAACAGCTGAAAACCATCCCAATTGGTTCTTGGGAAGTTCTTCGTCCCGGGAAAGATGCTGTCATTTTAACATTCGGTACAACCATTAAAATGGCGCTGCAGGCAGCAGAAGAACTGCAAAAAGAAGGAAAATCAATCCGTGTTGTCAATGCACGTTTCATTAAGCCTCTTGATGAAGGCATGTTAAATGAGATACTGTCTGAAGGTTTGCCAATTTTAACAATAGAAGAAGCGGTGCTTCAGGGTGGATTTGGCAGCAGCGTATTAGAATATATTTACGACAAAAAAGCGTCTCATATAAAAGTAGAACGTATGGGCATTCCAGATGAATTTATTGAGCATGGAAGTGTCGATGCGCTACTTGAGGAAATTGGACTGACGAAAACACAGGTTGCTGAAACATTACGTGACCTGCTTCCCGCAGCACCAAGAAAAGGAATTGGATCATGACATCAAAGAAAGAACGACTTGACGTTTTATTAGTCGAACAAGGACTAATGGAAACGAGAGAGAAAGCAAAACGCGCCATTATGGCAGGGATCGTTTACTCAAATGAAAACCGTTTGGATAAGCCAGGAGAAAAAATCGCTCGTGATACCCCGCTGACTGTGAAGGGGAATCCGCTGAAATATGTCAGCCGAGGTGGGCTAAAGCTCGAAAAGGCACTTCAAGATTTTGATTTAACCGTTGAAGGAAAGCTTTTAATTGATATCGGCTCATCAACAGGGGGATTTACAGATTGCGCACTCCAAAATGGAGCAGTCAAATCCTATGCTGTGGATGTTGGCTACAATCAGCTTGCGTGGAAATTACGACAGGATGATCGGGTGATCGTCATGGAACGCACCAACTTCCGCCATTCTGTTCCGGCAGATTTCACCGAAGGATTACCAGAGGTTGCATCTATTGATGTATCATTTATCTCGCTCAAACTCATTCTTCCCGCATTAAAGCATATTCTTATCCCAGGCGGCGACTGTATTGCGCTAGTGAAGCCGCAGTTTGAAGCGGGCAGAGAGCTTGTTGGAAAAAAAGGCATTGTGCGAGAACCTTCTGTACACCTTGGTGTGCTAGAAGAAATGAATCAATTTGCTGCAAAAGTAGGCTATGATGTAAAGGATGTTTCGTTTTCACCGATTACAGGCGGAGATGGAAATATCGAATTTCTCCTCCACTTGGTCCTGCATCCCGATCAAGAAGAGAATACGGCACTTCCAGTATCTGAACTTGAAAAAGTCGTCAAAGAAGCCCATGCCGTATTGAAAGAAAAGAAAAACAGTCCTGAGCCGGCTGACACATGAATTATTGAAACAAAAGGAATAATAGCTCGCTATTATTCCTTTTAGATTGTTGACAAAGGGCTAAAATGAACTTGATTTTAGCCCTTTGTCTTCTTTTCAGCGTGATAGAAAACCTTTGCAGCCCTAGGAAGGACGAGTACTGGCGCGGAGCGAATTTGGAATTCGTGAGCACCAGAGCGCAGGACTGACAAAGAATGCGAGGGTTTGTCTACATGCTGAACGGAATAATCGCTCGCTATTTTTCTTTTTTACATGGTCAAAAGATCAGAATTGACCGTTTCTCACGTAATGCTTGTTTTTTGAAGTGTGCATCATATAACATAGAACGTAAAGACAAACTGAGATTCTAACGTCTAGGGGGGTCAAAATGAACAAAGGTCAAAGACATATTAAGATTAGAGAAATTATCGCAAGCCAAGAAATCGAAACACAAGACGAATTAGTCGATATTTTGAAAGCGGATGGATATAACATCACACAGGCGACCGTATCAAGAGATATCAAAGAACTGCATTTAGTCAAAGTGCCAACAAATAACGGAACATATAAATACAGCCTTCCTGCAGATCAGCGGTTTAACCCGCTATCGAAATTAAAGCGTTCCTTAATGGACGCATTTATTAAAATGGATGCTGCCAGTCATTTAATCGTTCTAAAAACAATGCCTGGGAACGCTCAAGCCATCGGTGCTTTAATGGATAATTTAGATTGGGAAGAAATTATGGGAACCATTTGTGGGGATGATACCATCTTAATCATTTGCCGCACGCCAGACGATACGGATACCGTTTCGTCCAAAATTTTAGAGCTTCTATAAAGAGATCAGGTTTACAAAAAGAGGTGTCAAATGAGTGTTAGCAGAACTAACCATTAAAAACTTTGCAATCATTGAGGAGTTAACGGTTTCGTTTGAAAAAGGACTCACAGTTCTAACAGGGGAAACAGGTGCCGGAAAATCAATCATGATTGACGCTGTCTCACTTCTCGTAGGGGGAAGAGGATCATCCGAATTTGTCCGTTATGGCGAAAAAAAAGCAGAGCTGGAAGGTCTTTTTCTTGTACCAGCAGATCATCCTGTATTTGCTCTTTGCCAGGAACAAGGAATTGATGCATCTGATGAAATGATGATTCTTCGCCGTGATATCAATCAAAGCGGGAAAAGCATTTGCCGCATTAATGGTAAGCTTGTCACCATCTCGCTTTTAAGAGAAGTTGGTCGGCTTTTGCTTGATATACATGGACAGCATGATAATCAGCTGTTAATGGAGGATGAAAATCATTTGCATTTGCTTGATCAATTTGGAGCAGAAGAAATTGCACCTGCTCTCTCGCAGTATCAAGAAGCGTATGATCAATATATGAAGACGGCGCAAAAACTCAAACAGCTGTCTGAAAATGAACAGGAAATGGTTCACCGGTTAGACTTATTGCAATTTCAGCTGGAAGAGATTGAGGCGGCACAATTAGAGTCTGGGGAAGATGAGAAGCTTCAAGAGGAACGCCATCAAATCAGCAATTTTGAAAAAATCTTTTCCTCGCTTCAAAACGCGTATAATGCTCTGCGTAATGAGCAGGGAGGACTTGATTGGGTTGGGATGGCTTCAAGCGAGCTTGAGCAAGTTTCTGAGATCAATGACGATCTGAAAACGCTCTCTGAGCAAGTGTCAAACTCCTATTATTTATTAGAAGATTCTACTTTTCAAATGCGCAGCATGCTTGATCAATTAGAATTTGACCCAGCCCGTCTTGATTTTATTGAGTCTAGGTTAAATGAGATGAAGCAGTTGAAGCGAAAGTACGGCACAACCGTTGAGGAAATTTTAGAATATGCGGCTAAGATTGAAGAGGAGATAGACCAAATCCAAAATCGAGACAGCCATTTGCAGACACTTAAAAACAAACTTGATGCGATAAGCCGGGATGCATTGCTTGAAGCGCTTAACGTGTCAGAGCTCCGTAAAAAATGGGCGAAAAAACTGGCGAAGCACATTCAAGCTGAATTGAAGGATTTATATATGGAGAAGTCTTCTTTTGATACCGCTTTTACGATTCGATATGCACCTTTTGGCAGTACGGACTGCCCGCTTTTAGATGGAAAACCCGTACAGCTCGGGAAAAATGGCATAGATCAAGCGCAATTTGTCATTTCTACAAATCCGGGTGAACCGATGAAATCTTTGTCAAAAGTAGCATCTGGAGGAGAAATTTCACGTGTCATGCTGGCAGTGAAAAGTATTTTCTCAGCGAAACAAGAAGTGACGTCCATTATATTTGATGAAGTGGATACGGGTGTTAGTGGCAGAGTCGCACAAGCCATTGCTGAAAAAATTTATAAAGTAGCAGCAGGCTCACAAGTACTCTGTATTACCCATCTGCCGCAAGTTGCAGCAATGGCTGATACACATCTTTTTATTTCAAAACGCGCTAAAGCTGGTAGAACAATGACGAACGTCAAACCACTCAGTGATGATGAAAAAGTGAGTGAAATTGGCCGAATGATTGCTGGTGTAGAAGTCACTGAGCTCACAAAACAGCATGCAAAAGAATTACTGCACCAAGCAAATGATGTCAAAACGACAGGGTAGCTGAAACAACAGCTGCCTTTTTTATATTGTCTCATATTCGCCGTATATACGCATGAAATCGTCTTTTTCTTTTATCAATTTATCCAATCATTTTCTAAAGGTGTCGGTTATAAATCCTCGCTAAGAAGGCAAAAGTAAAGATGTAGCCAAAACATTAATGTTCTGGTGTGGGTAAGGAGCGAGGAGAGTGAAAAATGAATGCCCGAAAAGATGAGAAAAGCCATTGGTGTGATTCTCCTTGTTTCTTTAATAAGTACAGGGTTTATGAGCATAGTGAAGGAATATATCAGCATTCCAACAACTGTCGCAGTATTTGAACACGAGAAGCATTCGATTGATACATCCATTGAAGCGTCAGCCAATGCTTCTTCACCAGCCTTTAGTCTTTCAGAGAAAAAGAATCAACTTGAAGTAACCGGACAAAAGGCGGGAAAAGCCGAAATTGTTTATGATCTTAAAGGATTTCCTATTAAGAAAACAAAAGTCGATGTTCTTCCCGAATTAAAAGTCATTCCTGGAGGACAATCCATTGGCGTCAAACTCCACTCTGTCGGAGTTCTCGTTGTCGGTTTTCATCAAATCACAACAGCAGACGGCAAAAAATCACCAGGTGAAGCTGCAGGCATTCAATCAGGGGATATGATCATTGAGATCAATGGTCAGAAAATGGAGAAGATGAATGACCTCACCCCATTTATTCAGAAAGCCGGAAAAACGGGGGAAACCCTTCATTTACTCATAAAAAGAGACCATAAAACCTTTCAAACGACATTAACACCCGCGAAAGATGCAAGTGAAGGTACTTATCGAATCGGTCTTTATATTCGTGATTCCGCAGCAGGAATCGGGACGATGACCTTCTTTGAACCATCTTCTAAAAAATATGGCGCCCTTGGGCATGTGATTTCTGACATGGATACAAAAAAACCAATCGTAGTCGACAATGGTGAAATTGTCAGATCAACTGTCACATCCATTGAAAAAGGGACAGGAGGCAACCCTGGAGAAAAATTGGCCAGGTTTTCTTCCGAAAGAAAAACGATAGGTGATATTTCACGTAACAGTCCATTCGGTATATTTGGTACGTTAACCGAAAAACTTGAAAATCATGTAGCAGACAAACCACTTCCAGTCGCATTATCAAGTGAAGTAAAAGAAGGTCCAGCCGAAATATTAACGGTTGTGGACCATGATAAAGTAGAGAAATTTGATATTAAAATCATCAGCACAACACCGCAAAAATTCCCGGCAACAAAAGGAATGGTGCTTAAAGTAACAGATGAACGCTTATTAAGCAAAACGGGCGGGATCGTTCAAGGAATGAGCGGAAGTCCGATCATCCAAAATGGCAAAGTCATTGGAGCGGTCACTCACGTGTTCGTCAATGACCCGACAAGCGGATACGGCGTACACATTGAATGGATGCTGTCAGAAGCAGGGATTGATCTTTATCAAAAAAACAAAAAAGCAAGCTGATGAAAACTGCCGCGAATCTTCCGGCAGTTTTTTTCTACCCTTTCTTTCTCTTCCATCATGTTATAAAATAAGGAAAAAGAGATTTTTCGACAAAATGGAAAACAGTGTGTTGTCAAATTGCAATAATCGTCGATTCATTAAGAAAAACGTAGAAAAAGCTAGATAATGCTCTATTATTCGGAAAATTAAACTTTTTTAAAGGGGATAGCATGGTTTTGTCGAATTGAACACTCAGAAGAGAAATGCAAAAGACTAAGGAATCGACATTGGGGAGGAAAGAACGTGGAGAAAATTAAAGTGTGTGTAGCTGATGACAATCGAGAACTTGTTGGCCTTTTGACAGAGTATATTGAGGGACAGGAAGATATGGAAGTACTTGGCGTGGCGTATAATGGTCAGGAATGTCTGACATTATTTAAAGATAAAGAGCCCGACGTTCTCCTCTTAGATATTATCATGCCTCATTTAGACGGTCTTGCTGTACTGGAACGCCTCCGTGAAAACAATGAAATGACCAAACAGCCAAGTGTCATTATGCTGACGGCTTTCGGACAAGAAGACGTAACGAAAAAAGCAGTCGATTTGGGCGCATCCTATTTCATTTTGAAACCATTCGATATGGAAAACCTCGTAGGTCATATTCGTCAAGTCAGTGGAAACGGCACACAAGTCAGCCATCGATCTTCATCTATCCAAAACAGTGTCCTTCGCAGCAAACCTGAACCGAAACGTAAGAACTTAGATGCGAGCATTACGACGATTATTCATGAGATTGGCGTGCCAGCTCATATTAAAGGTTATTTATACTTAAGAGAAGCCATTTCAATGGTGTACAATGATATTGAACTACTCGGCAGTATTACAAAAGTATTGTACCCAGACATTGCAAAGAAATTTAACACGACAGCCAGCAGGGTAGAACGAGCGATTCGTCATGCCATTGAAGTGGCTTGGAGCAGAGGGAATATTGACTCCATTTCGTCACTCTTTGGTTACACAGTCAGCATGTCAAAAGCCAAACCGACCAATTCCGAATTTATTGCCATGGTGGCTGATCGTCTGCGTTTAGAGCATAGAGCAAGCTAACGGTGTTTATAGACGGTTTACTACTCGGTAAATTCCGATAAACTACGTTAACACACCGATAAATATTCGCAAACTTATACGATAAACTTTTACGTCCGCTAATTCCGTACAAACGGGTATTAGGGGGCGTTTTTTATGTTGGATGATCTCGATTTGCAGCTCGATAACTTCATGCTTTACTGCGATTCAAAAAACCTCGCAATCAAAACGAAAGCAAGCTACGAACAGACGTTGCATTTGTTTCTCGCTTATCTACGCGAAGAACACAAAATTGATGAGCCGAAAAATATAAAAACGGTTCATATACGCAGTTATATAAAGTATCTTCGCGAAAGGGGCAAATATACCGTCGTGGCTCGCGAGAGTTCGAAGTCGTTAAATAATCCGCATAATAGGACCGATCACAGCAAGCCGCTATCCGATACGACCATAGCGAATTATCTTCGTAATATTAAAGTGTTTTTCTCATTTCTTTTATCCGAAGGTGAGATCCGCGATAACCCGGTTAAGAACGTGCAGAGAATTAAGCCGAATAGAAAAAAGAAAAAACTGCTTTCGGAAGAAAATTTACGCCTGTTTTTTAGAGCGTTTGACACGGCAACTTTTTGCGGTTATCGGAATTGGATGCAAGCACGCCTATTATTAGATACAGGAATGCGCGTCGGTGAGCTTGTAAATCTACGTTTAGAGGATATTGATTTCAGAAGGAAGACGATTTTGTTGTCCGATCCTAAGAACGGAAAACAACGATTCGCTTTTATGTCGCTAAAAACTATGCGGGATATAAAACGGTGGCTTCGGTACCTAGAACGCTACACGAATTCGGAATTCATCTTTCCGACAAATAGGGGAGGTAAGCAAAGTATAACGGGAGTTGAAAAGAACTTTACGATCGCATCAAATAAAGTAGGACTTTCCGTCGCGCCTCACCATCTTCGTAACAACTTCGCGAAATATTACTTATTAAACGGCGGAGATATAACGACGTTATCGACTATACTAGGTCATTCTTCTGCTGAAGTTACGCGACAAGCCTATCTTGATTTTGATGACGATGAGGTAGGCCGCATTTATCAGAAACACGCGCCATTAAATAACATGCGCATATAAAAATACAAAAAAAAGAACGCTCACCAACCGAATAAATCCGGTAAGTGGAACGCCCTAACCCTGCTTCCAGTATATCGGAAAAAAGCGTACGAGTCAAACGCTTATTTAAGTGCGCCTTAATTTCGAAATGGTCTGCGTTCTCCTAAAGGGAGCGACGAAAATGTACACGAAAGAATCCGCTAAAATGGCCCAATTCCGCTCAATTGACGAGCTAAATGGCGCCATCCGCACGCACATCTACCGCAATAAATCCAACCTATCACCGTCAGCAATAGACGTCTTGAAGGTGCTATCGCGTCACGCAGTCAAAACGCCAGGCGTTGCGTGGCTGAAGATCGATTCCATAGCGTCACTAATCGGCAAGCACCGTACTACAATTATACGCGCGATCAAGCGCCTAGAAACTCTCGGCATTATTCGTAAAGAAATAAAATACCGTCCTGTTAGCGGAGGTAACGGCGCAAATATGTACGTCATCCTAGCGCCTGCGCCTTCTAGTGCTACTCCGCAAATGCAACTCCGCCAAGATGCGGCCAAGCCTACGGAGACTAAGGCGGATCGCCCAAAATCCGAAGACGAAGCCGTTATTCTTAAAAGCAAAAATAATTTACTAAGTAATACGTATGCTGCGTTCAGAAATGTCATTGATTGCTTTGTAACCGATCGGCGTCTAACAAGCCGTCTATATGGCGTGTACTTGGCGCAGACGTCCGCCCTTAAATCTGCATATGATAAGTCTTTGCTAGATGAAATCGGCTTGAATGCGCTTCGTATCGCTTTTATCGGTGTTAAACGGAAGCATATACGAAATATTGTCGGATATTATAGTGGGATATTAACGAATCTGTTCGATAATCTTTACCGCAGGGAAATCGAAAGGGGCGCATGAGAATGGCGAATACAGTTGACGCAATCAAAAATAAACGAGATATAGAACGAATGAAGAAGGCGCTCCACGGCCGCGATCTAGTTATGTTCGTACTAGGCGTATCGCTGGGCCTCCGTATATCTGACTTGCTAACGATTAAAGTCGGCGACCTTCGAGGACAGTCGCATTTAACTATCAAGGAAGGTAAGACGGGAAAGACTCGCGATATCAAGTTGTCATCTACGGTTGTTAAGCTGGCGCAGAAGTTAGACGGAGACGACGATTCGTATGTATTTCAGTCGCGCAAAGGTATTAATAAACCGATCAGTCGCGTTCAGGCCTACCGTGTCTTAAATGCGGCCGCCGAAAGAGCCGGAATAAATATCGATATAGGTACGCACACACTTCGTAAAACATTCGGGTATCAGCTTTATTCGAAAGGTATAAACATTACGCGGATTATGAAAGTATTCGGCCATAGTTCGGAGGCTCAAACGTTGAAGTATATCGGCATAACTGCGGATGAGATTGACGCAGCATACGAGGCTATCGAGATATAAAACACCAAGCAAGCGCCTCCCGCGGACAAGGCCGCCTAAAACTCAGGGGGTTGCGCCATGTTACTGTATTACGGACTGTAGGGGCTGCGCATAATGGTCGGCACACTGCGACATAAAGAGGCGTCAAGCCGCGTCCTATCAACGTTTATGTGACGATAAGTTACGTGGACAGGACGCCTTAACGGTGTGTGTTACGTATCGACGTGTAACATACGAAGACGAACCGTTTATGCATGATCTTATACAGTCGGGCCGGCATAGGGCATCGGGGAGCATACAGGCGTGGCGCGGTTTATACGTTGCATAAAAACAATAGTAGTCATTGCGAAGATAAGAACGTGACAAACGTTATCATACCAATGCTTTCGTACGCTCGCGAATGTAACAAAAGGTGATTCTGTTACGTTCATTATGCGTTTTTATGTATAATTTATTCATTTTCGCGATGAAACGAAGGAAAGAGCCGCCCGCCCCCAAGCGCCCCAAACAAAAACGCGGAATCTAGTAAACAAAACTTGCGCACAATTTTTTAAACTCGGAGGGATTCGAACCCCCGGCAGACGTGGTACCGGAAACCTATTGCGGAACTTATTACGATTCTTACTACGAAAGCCTTACGTACACTTATTTCGGATACGGTCCGTATTATTTCGGACACGAAACCGGAATGTAATCAATGCGATTATACACCGATTGAATTTGTTAAGTCAATAAGTTCCGATGTCATCGCAATTTGCGATAAGATGCCCTCAATCTTAGCGTATCATAAATTACTCCGCTTCGATAAACGACTCGAACGCCGCCAATTTACTACGCATTTTCCTACGTTTTGACTCGCTTGCTGCGCGCTGGAACGCAATATATACGTAGTCATCAAAACGGCTAATTTCGTTCAATTTCGTAATAAAAAAGACCAGCCATTACGACTGATCATCGGTATCATTCGGAACAAATTCGACTATGTCTTCGATGCGACAATCAAGATAATCGCAAAGCTGCGCGATAACGGTCATAGCTACAAATTCGCCAGCGGAGATTTTAGCGACTGTATTAGGCGAGAGTCCTAACTCATTACGAAGGTCCGTTTTCTTTTTATCCTTCCTGATGAGCATGTGTTCTAACGGCTTGTACGATGGTTTTAACCTAATGTCCTTTTGACGTCTAGTCATATTAACACCTTCCTTTGTCCATATTGTATAACAAATAATACATTTTGTCCATTTTTAAAAATATTTCGTATATGTTGTTGACTTAAAATGTATAACAAGTTATACTAAGTATAGAAAGTCATACAAAAAGTATGGCAAGAAAGGAGTGAAAAAATAATTGATTGAACTGGCAACAAAAATATCCGTACTCATAGGCGCATGGCTCGGAATTATTAAGATTTCATTAGAGCTAATCGCAATGAGAAAAAAGAAAAAGAAAAAGCGACGGTCTCCCGCCAAGAAGAAACGTCGCAAGTAAACGGACGGGGCGATAAGCCCCGGTTCAATCAATTATACCACATATGAAGAAATTCTATACTTTTGATTACTTGATACTTCTCGCGCTCGGCTTTTTGATCGCATCAATGACCTTCAGAAAAATATCTACGCTTGACCAAATAATTATTGCAACCACATCTCTATACGCATCACTACTTATTATGAAAGTGATTAAAGGGAGGAAATGAAAATGAAAAAAGATTTGATTAAGGCTGAACTTGTATTTTATGATTTTTACGGGCAGGGCGCACATTTTCGGAAGGAAAAAGATTTAGTCCACTTAGGGGATGGTCTCGCGATAGGGTACGAAGAGGGCAACGGTCTTGCGCTTTATAAGATGGCGGGCGTTCCTGGCGCCTGGGAGATCGGCGACCGAGACGAAGTATTGTTCCGAATTGACGACGAAAACGAAGCGATCGCAGGTCGTTCTATAGAGGAAATCGCGCAAATGTCGGTTGTCGATTTTATGGTTATGGCATCGCGCCGTACGGTTTCTCACTGAATACGGAAGCCTTACCATAAATTACACGTAAATATTTAGATTTATTCGACAAATTACGACTACAATGTCGATGGGTTTAGTGTTATATTAAGAACGAAATAGAACGGAGGTTCCCTTTGTGTCGGAAATATCGACGGAATTGTTGTACGAACGTACAACTTTCGGGTGACGGGCGTGTTTGACCCGCCAGCGACCGACATCTAATCATACTCAATCCATTCGTAAAGGTCGTCAATGGTGCAATTAATCGCAGCGGCTATGGTTTTCGCGGTATCAAAATTCATGCCACGCGTGCCGTTGACGTACTTCGAAATAATGGACTTATCGTAGCCAGTTCTATCGGCTAGTTGCGTTTGAGTATAGCCACGCTCACGGAGTCGGTCGCTAAGTAAACATCTACCTCGACGATACTTAACCGTAACAAACACCTCCGCATAGCTTATATCGGGGCTATACGGTTCAAATTATACCTTATAAAAGACCAAATATAAAAGAGAGATACCAAAAAGAGGGGGATTCATTTGTTTAGTATTCGCGATGATGTGTTTAATACAATGGAAGATCGTGATTTAAGTTTAGAGACGGCAGCTTCGATTCTTGAAGTTCATGTTAATTCGCTTTACAACTTTAAAAAAAGTGGTTCTATCGGATTCCGAACATTACTTAAAATTGCTCAAATGCTGTATGGTACAGACTATCACGATATTATGAGGAAGTGGTGCCTTCTTTTGAACACTACCGAATCAATAAAACATTCATTCGAATACGCAGCAATAAAAAGGGATTTGGTTCTGCTGAAAGAGATTATAAATTTAGCTGAAGATGATCCGTCGTTACTGCTTTACACAAAAGTCTATAGCGCTATCTATGCTTATATGACTGACGAAATATCTTTTCCTGAACTAAGAGGAGTTCTGAAAAGCATTAAATGTGCGAAAGATAAGGATATATCTCTTTTGATAAAGATTTATAATTGCTATGTGCTGTATTATGATAAAGATTTCTTGAAAATGGTTACTGAAGCCAGTGACATAGAAAATGAGCTTCGCGATTATAGAGGAGAGCGTCGGCAGTTTTTCAAAGAATGTTACTTGTATAGGCTCGCGGAAATCTTGATGCCCGTTCATCTTCATTTCTCTAACTTTAAAGAAGTTCGTCACTATGCGGAAATGATTATTTTTGCAAATGCCTGTTCAAAAACTGTTTCCGATGCATATTTTTACTTAGGTATGTCTTTTGTCCTAAGTGATAAAGGGAAATGCCTTCTTTATATGAATAGAAGTAGAGAATTGATGGAGGGAGTAGATAAGTCTAAAATGGTAAAAGAGGCGGACATAGATGTATATCTAACCGAACTTTATTTCTCGGTAAAAGAGGGGGGAGAAATACCAGACGTGTCCCGTCTTACGAACGAAATGGCGCTAGGTGACAACTCGGACTTTATCATGTACTTTAAGTTCCGCAGCGAAAACACGCTTCAAGCATGTTACGACGGATTTTCGTATTTTTTTAAACAAATGAACTGTCTTTTCGCAAACATGATTGCCGATGACTTATCTACGTTCGGTGTAGACGATATTCAAATTCAAGCATTAAAGTCAATTAACTTCAGCAAAGGAGAGATTAAATTTGAAAAAAACGTTATTAGTTGCTTTAACTTTGGGTGTAGTAGTGAGCTTGTTGGGGCTTGATAATCCTAAAGGCTTCAAAGATGCTAAAGGAGACAATATGATTAAAGTCGCGGAAAGAAAACCGGGCGGTTGATATGGCTAACAAAGAGGTCGCTAGATTAATTCTAGCGGCTTTTTTATTTCAATAATTTTCATTAATTACATAAAAATTCTTTTTTCTATGTTTGTGTAGTTTTCAGAATCTTTCGCCCTTCCCATGCTACTATTTACTTACAGAAGAAAACATTACTAATTCGGAGGCGAGGAAGTGGACGAACGAAAGGCGTATCTACTAACGTTAGCGATGGAATCCGGCGCAATGCCGTATATACATCATGAATCTGAAAGAATAGCGGGAAGCGTACCCGATCAAACATCGTTTGAACAACGAACATTACTATCGGTTGGTTACTGGCTAGATCGGTATAGGGAAAACGGGCGCGACAAAAGGGCGCTGATACAGCGAATTATCAAACGCGAAAGTATTACGTATCTGAAACAAACGAAACGAGCAGCAGCTTTATCTATAGAAGGAATGCGAGATGGCGGTAATATCTCGTGGGAGCCGAAAGACGTTTTAGCGGACGTCGAAAGCGAAGTTTTATTAAAAGAAAAGACCGCCCTGTTAGCGCAAGGCGATCTTCGTAAAGAAATGATATTAACGAACTGGTCACGGGGATGTACGAATAACACCGAAATCGCCATGCTGTTAGCGCGGCACTTTGGCGGCAATATCGAGGGCAATCGAAAGTACATCCAACGTTTCCGATTAAAATGCCAGCGGGAACTGGCGTCCTAATCAACTAAACCGCGAGGGCTTCGTCATATTTATGATAACCGTTTTCAATACGGTTAACAAGCGAACAAAGTACGAACGACCTCGTATGCAAATACGGGAGGGCATCAAATGAACGAAATCATGTCGGACTTCGCAATGATCGGTAGTTTTATCGGAAGCATTGCCGCGGTAATAATCGGCGGTATGTATTGGTCAATCGTAAAGGAAGAACGAGGCAATTCAAATGATTGACGCACTTGTTATCGAATATCGCGAAACCAAAAACGAGCTTGTATTTAATGAGCTATATCGGGAACTTATCGACAAACAAAGAAAAAAATTTTCCACAATAGCACGGTCGATCAACTCAAATGAAGCTGACGTGATTGCGTTATACGAAGACATATTGATGAAGTGCGTTGAAAAGTGGGACGGCATTCGACCGTTCGAACACTTGTATAAATTCAGCATGAAAAGGGCGCGCGCGAACGTCTACAGGAATCAATCGGTGCGCCGCAATAAAGAAACTATCGTCGACCCGCAGGACGTGGGAGCGGGTAAAACCGCAGGAGCAACGACAGAAGATGCCTATATTCAAAATGAGACAATGCGAGTTTTTAAAGCCATGATAGAAGACGAAATCAGCTTAAAGGTAGTTGAAACGTTTTTACAGCTCGACAAGCCGTCATATACGAAAATAAGCAGGCTGACAGGCGTAAATAGATGGAGTGTAACACGCATTCTCAAAAGACTAGATACAACTAAAAATCGCGAGCTTCTACTCGCATAAAATTCGGAGGGATACCCATGAAAACAATTTACAACGTAACTAATAAAACAATCGCAGAGGCAAACCGCATTTTTGGACTATCAAAAAAGGACGCAGCTAACGAACTAATCGGACGCGCGTACCAAGCCGTCAAAGTATATACGTTTGATTCGACGAGCGGGTCTGAAGCAGTTTACGACCACTATCCGACTAATACGCGTCTTATCATCGCAACAAATGGCGCAATCATCGGCGTTTATGAGATCGGAAAGCTACCTGGGAGCAACCGCAGCGCGTGCGAATTAGTTAGATCGACTATTCTTCGCGGCCTCAAAGTGGAATATGAGCGTCTTTACAGTCAGTGGGCGGACGTCGAAGTAACTTTCGCGCAAACGAGTCTCGAAATCGCTATGACTAAACGTGCGCAGATCGGCGAAAAGGATGCCGCAGTTTTGGTTGAATACGCGAAAAAGTTGTCCGACCTTTGCTTCGAGAATAGCAAGCGCCATAAAGAAAGAAGCGAATTACATCGCGAACTTATCGAATTGGAACGCGCCTTCGTTCCGTATCTTTAAAGCAGTAAAATTGCACGAAATTTAGAAGTTTTAGAAGCGGCCGAGGCTTAGTATACTCGGAAGACCTAAACGGCTTAATTTCGTGTGATTTTGTTTCATGGCGAACGCCGTGTATCGTCTACCCATATACGGCTAATCCGTTAACATCATTATTTGAAGTGCTAAGGCTTCATGTGGTGAAGGGTACTGCTCCATGTATCATGAATGACACAGGGTTTCAGTGTGGCGAAAACAGAACACTTCATAACGTATATTTATACGATTATATGTATGTATATGCTTAGGTTAAACGTAGTCTAGCCGTAATTGCTTGCGTTCATTCTCAATTAAAGCGTCCTAACTGATAATCAATACGACTTCATTCGTACAAAATCGCCAAAAGTACGACTTTATTCGTACAAGCGAAAACGGGGTTGACGCTTAGAGCCACGTGGGGTACAGCGTTTTGAGGACGGAAATTACTTCTTATCTTCTAAATCTAAAACCTAGTGATCCGTCGCTACGCTCCGTCTCACATATACGCAATATGTATAATTAATGTATATTTGCGGACGAGGCGGAGCCGAGGGCGCTGTACTTAAATACATACGGTAGGGATAGCGTTAGTAGGACGGAGATATAAACGATAAATAAACGCCTAAGCAACGTTAATTTACTTGTGAAACATACGCTTAGTTGGCTATACGTAGTAGAAGGACGTAAATGAACGTAACATACTAACGGTAGGGTGACGTATTAATCGCATTCCTCGATAAGTACGAGAAGGCGAAATTACTTACGAGATAAAAGACTAGCGCTCAGTTAAAACCCTTCGCGCAAATACCTAATTTAAAAGATATATCTATCGCGATAAAGGATATTTGCAAGAGTAAGCGTAAGCGAACGAATTGCTTTGGTTTATGTTAGTACCACTTGTTGCGTCGGTAATGTAAATTTAGACTTCTGACTAAGATATACCAGCACTTTATAAAATGCCGTAAAACCGCGCAGTTCTAGGTGTTCCTCCACTTTTGGTAGCGACCCGAAAAACCAAGTATTCGACGGAAAAGCGACCCGAAAAACCAAGTAATTCTAATCAAATTAATCATGACCGATTTCTAAACGATAATACAGCGGACATATAAACGATAAATAAACGCCCAAGCTACGTTAATTTACCCATAATACCTACGCATAGTTGGCTATGTCTTATGAGGACGTAAATAAACGTAACATACCCGCTGATTGCGTAAATATACCCTACGTTTACTACGGATATGCTGTCTTACGTTATAGAGGGAGACACAGACGATGACTAATCGTTAAGGACTACGTAGATATACTTGTGTAACCTACGAATATGTGTCCTATATAATGAAGGTGCTTGTATGACTATTGAATATGCTGTACTACGTTATAGGAAGGATAACCCGATAATGGGTTCTTTTTTATTTGCATAGAAAGTTTATAAATAATAACAAAAATAAGGGAGGGCGCTGTAATGACACCGGAATTGTTGCGCACATTCAGAGTCACAAGAAATATGACTCAGGCTGAACTAGCCGACAAACTAGGATGTTCTACTCAGATGATCGCCTTAATTGAGCGCCAAGAAAGAAGGTTCACCGAACGAATGGCGAATCGATTCATGGTTGCGTTTAATTTAGACGAAAAGAAACTTCAAGAGATACGAAAATTAAGGGAGGCGATCGTATTTGACGAATAGAGTTATGGAGCAACGCCAATGGATGAGCCTACCAGCAGGCGTCAAGAAGGATATCTTCGGCATTAAAGCGGAAGCAACGATAAGAGACGGCCAAATCTTCAATAAACACGGCAAGGACGTCTCTCATTTAGTAGAAGTAGTTACGAAAACGTCCGGTAAACAGGTGCGTAACCTAAAAATCAAAGACGATCTGACTGCGCATGAATCTGAAAACGGTGGTTTTGTTACCGCTTTTTACAATGACGCAGTTACTATGGAAGAAAGTTTTCCAAAGCTCAACCAATCCGACCTAGCACGCTTAATGCTAATCGGTACATACACCGGATGGGGCGACGGCCAGCTAAAATATGATAATGGTAAGCCAATTAATAAAAGCGGATTAAATAATCTAGTAGGAATGAGCGCCGGTAAATTCAGAGACTTCTATAGAAAGTTAGAGGACGAGAACATTATCCGCGAAGAAAATGGCGTTATTTATATGAATCCTTGCGTTTTCTATCGCGGGGCGCATTCCGACGTCAGACAACTTACGAAAGAAATGCAGCATACAAGAATGTTCCGTGCCACAGTAAGGAATCTTTGCAAGGCGTACAACGGGCGTTCAGTAAAACAACTTGCGATCATATACTCCATTTTGCCGTTTGTAAACTTCAAATTCAATATCGTTTCATTCAATCCAAGCGAATCAAATGAGGACTTAGTAAAACCTATTCCATTAGATAAGTTAGCCGCGCTTCTTGGATACAAGGATCAAGGCCAATTTAAAAATACTTTAAACAGAATTAAATATGAAGGTAAGCCAGTTTTTGGGTTCTTTGAAATTAGTGGAGACAGAAGGAAACGAAAAACCGTTGTTAATCCTCGTGTTATATATGCGGGCAAAGGGGACTCACTGGCCGCGATTAAAGCCTTATTTAATTAAACACCACAATAAACCTGTTCTATGAGAGGTGAGTTATGAAGCATACACTATTTATTGCGAAATTTATGGACGATCGACGCTCCGTTTACTCTTATATGATAACGAACTATGAAGGAATAAAAGCATCAGGCAGTTTTGTTACATTAGGCAAACGAAACAATCAGAATACGGACTATCGAGTTCTTCAAAGAGCATTAAAGAGTGTCTCGCAGATGTTGGGCGTTGTTGACCTGAAAATTATATTCGATCAATCTCTTATACAAATCGCCTATGAAATGGTAGAAGTTGACGAGCCGAAATGCCCCGAAATCACTGAAACAACGGCGCGCATTATAAGACGTTTTAAATCATGTGAGTACGCTACGACAGATTTTTCCGACATAAATGCGATACCAGAGGAAGTATACGTCATGGATACCGCTGTTGATTTACTCTCTAAATACAGTTCAATAACAGGAAATGTGCGCCTTTTAACAAAGGAATTATTCGGTAAAAAGATATTAATATACTAGGAGGACGGACCATGATATTCGAGATGTCGAGAGGCCTCGCCGAGAAGGTTTCTAAATTAGATTCACTAAGCAAACAGAAAAAAAGAGTGAAGAAGAGTTGGCTATGCATGATGAAAAGTTAGGAGAAGAGCTAAAAAAAGCAGAGATAGAGCTAGAAGAAGCGATTATCAATTTATCAATCGAATCATCACAAGCAAATAGGTCTAAGGAGAGAAAAGCCCGGGAAAAAGTGTCCTCATTGCGATTAGAACTATCAGGAAGCAGCGAGCGTCGACAGACTGTTAGTAGAATCCTTCAGAGAGACATACTAAAGATCAAAGAAGAAGTCATGTCTGATCTGTCTGCTGAATTGAAATCTCATAAAAATACATTTGAACAAGGAACTCTTGATCGAATACGCCTGGCAAAGAAAGAGTATTTAGACGCATTAAAAGCCCATCACGAACTGATTGATGTACAGTGCCGTCAGACGTATTTTGATGTGGCAAGGTCTATCGGTGAGACTGCGTCGGCGACGTCAACTGGCTTATTTGATAAATACTATCCCAATATATACGTTAGGGAAACAACCTTTCGACATACCCCAAACGGAAATTCACCATACGGTATCGGCACCAAAGAAATACAAGACGCTTTGAGTAAAGGCATTGTACCAAAATTAAACGAAAATAATTAAAAATAGTAGAGGTGTGGAGTTTATGACAAAGATGAAAGAACTAGAAACCAATTACACAGAGCTTGCTAACATTAGAGATCAAATTCCGAGGGTATTTTTGGATATTAAGAAAAGAGTAGCAGAGAGTGAGGACGCCATCCTTCGAGATACATCATTATCGCGTGAGGCTCAATCGAAGAAGTTGTCGGAAATTAGAGCGCACCATTTCGATGAGTTAATGAAGGATCTACAGGGTAGAAATGAGCTGTACAATATTGCTGCGGATAGAGCTATTTCAGGCGCAAACGATATTATTCTGAATGAACCCGACCGACCGGCCGATGCAGAAGTAGCTGAATTCGATCGAAGTTTTCTCGCGTTAAAAAATAATTTGCTACTAGCTAGAAATACGGCTGCCGCTCTTGAAGACTTAGATAACTTTGTAGGTCAAATTAAGTCTCCATACTTTGCGAGAAGGGCATCATCAGAGTTTGCATCAATAGCAACTTCGATTATGGACAGAGACAATTCTAGTCGCGTAAAACTCAACCACATAAATTCTAAAATAAATGCTTTCGCGGATACAGATGAACAAAAGCGGGCGCGGCAAGTCAAGGAAACGGCTATTCAATTAAAAGAACGCGGCATCTCTTCGGCGTATAGTCAGTATTTCGACTCGGTTGCTAAGACATTCGGTCCAAAATTAGCCAACTACATCCACAATCCGGGAGCCTACCTGCCTCAACAAGATTAAAAGACGACATAAGCGCCTTCGGGTGTATTTTTTTTGCGTGTTTTTAGGAAGGGGAGGCGATCATCGTAATAGTTTTCGTTAAAAGTGACGAGGTGTTACTCGTAGATTCCGAGACCGGCGAAATTATGCTTCGAGAATCAGAAGGATCGAAAGACATGCGGATTTCCCGCGCCGTCATGACATGTCGTTATGCAGATGTAGGCGGAGAATTGATATACGCGAAGGGGTGATCGGATGTACTGCGTTTCCAAAGTAAACGAATTTTATGGCGATTATGGCGCCGCAGAGTCTTATTATGTTCGCGAAACTTCAAACGGCAGACTAACCGATCTTTTTAAAAATGGCGCTGCGCACATTAAATTGGAAGTTGACCGCGGGGCCTTCGCAGTTACAAATAACAACGGCGAAATTTATGTTGGTTCTACTAATTGTGAACGCGATTTTCTTGCGCTGCTTAAAAACGCAGTGTCTAGCGCCCACCTTTTAGGTGCTAACGAAGTGTACGTCTTGCCGGATATGAAGAACGCTGAAGATATGATCGAAAAATTAAGTAAGCATACTGACTAGACTTCGCGGGCGCCTTAGGGCGTCCTTTTTTATTCTATAAAGAGAGGGTGCGAATTAAATGAGTGAATCAAAACTAACCGTCACTGACCAAGAAGCCGAAGCAACCGGCAGAGCGGTCGGTGTTTTTTTATGGGCTGTGAATGAAGCAATTAAAGGGAATTTCGAACTCAGCGAGGAGCAGGCTATCGCAATAAATGACGCTCTAAGCGAGTTAGATAAGTTCGATCAAAAGGGCCTTGAGATATTATTCGAAGGGGCGGCCAAAGCTAGAGGCGATGAGTCATGAGTGCGGTTTCAGTTGGTGAAATCGTAGCGCGTTTAGAACTCGATTCTTCTCAGTTTTCTTCGAGTGTCTCGCAAGCCCAAGCGCAAATGCAGCAGATGGGCAATTCGGCCAAGTCGTTAAGCTCGCAAATGGGTCTCGTTCAAAAAGCGGCCTTAGCGGTAGGCGGCGCAGTCGTGGTCGGTATCGGGGCATCAGCAAAAGCGGTGGCAACGTTCGAGCAGCAAATGAGCGCCGTCAAAGCGGTATCGGGCGCAACGGCCGGTGAGATGAAAACGTTGACCGATCTCGCAATCAAGCTGGGCGAATCGACGTCTTTTAGTGCAACCGAAACGGCGCAGGCGACCGAGGAACTCGTAAAAGCCGGCGTATCAACTAAGGACATCATAAACGGAGGCTTAGCGGGCGCGCTCGATCTAGCAGCGGCGGGCAACTTAAATCTTGCGGATGCGGCCGAGATTGCCAGTACGGCACTAAACGCGTTCAAAGCCGACAGCTTATCGGTGTCTGAAGCGGCTGACATTCTCGCAGGCGCGGCCAACGCATCGGCAACGGACGTAGGCGAAATGAAATTTGGCTTGGCTCAAGTATCTGCGGTTGCGTCAGGAATCGGAATGTCTTTTAAAGATACGGCGACGGCACTTGCGGTATTTGCTCAGAACGGAATCAAAGGCTCAGACGCCGGTACGTCTCTTAAAACGATGCTATCGCGGCTAGAACCACAGACGAAGCAGCAACGCGAAGAAATGATGGAACTCGGTATTATAACGTCGGATGGGACGAATAAGTTCTTCGACCAAGCCGGCTCTCTAAAAGACTTGGCGACTATTTCCGGCATTCTACAGAACGCATTTAAAGGATTAACGGATCAGCAGCGGCAGTCTTCGCTACAGACGTTATTCGGTTCGGATGCGGTTCGGGCAGGTACCGTCTTCTACAAAGAAGGCGCAAAAGGCGTTGAGGATATGGCGGCGGCCATGTCGAAAGTAACGGCGGCCGAAGTCGCAAAGGTAAAGCTCGATAACTTCCTCGGATCAGTCGAAGAATTCAGCGGCGCAGTCGAAACACTCGGCATTAAGCTCGGGAACGAGTTCTTGCCGCATCTACGGAAGATAGTCGACATTGGAGCCGATTTAGTGCGGGCTTTCAGTTCGATTAATCCTAGCGTAGTAGCGACCGGTCTAGCGATGGCAGGAACGTCGGCCGCGATCGCTCTTACGGCTTCTTCTGCGATAAAACTCGGCTTCGCATTACGTGGGCTATTCGCGGCGATGGGGCCGGCGGGCTGGATCATAACGGGCCTTTCGGTGCTTGGCGGCTTGTTAGTCGGCGTCAACGCGAGTTATAAAGCGATGAACACCGTTAGCCTCGAAGCGGCAAACGCGAAGCAAAAGGAAGTCGACGGCATTAACAAAACGATCAAAGAGTACGACGGCTTGCAGGCGAAGATGAAGCTTACGAACGATGAATTGCTGCGCTACTTAGACAACAAGGACGCGTTGGCTAACGAGAAGGATTCGGCTGCGATTAAAAAGCTAAACGCAGAACAGGATGGCCTCCGTAAAAATTCGGGGCTTACTAATAAGGAGTTCGACCGGTTCCTCGAATTGAACGATCAGATCATTAAGAAGTCGCCGGAAACAGAAGCGGCTTTTTCTGCGCAAGGTAATGCGATCGCGAAAAACACTGTGGCGATGAAGGCGTTAAGTAAAGAGAAGGCGGAAGAAGTGCGCTTAGAGTTAGAGAAGCAGCACTTAATCGCCGAGCGGAATATGGAAGGTCAACTAAAAAAAGAAAAGCAGATACAACAAGAGATCAATGATGTCAGATCAGAGAGAGCTTCAAAAGAAAAGGCAGTATCAGATCAACTTAAGAGAGTCGAAGGCATTGAAAAAAGCATAGCAGAAGCAAAAGATAAAGGAGATAAAGCCACTGCTCAATCGCTTCAAGTTAATCTAGAGCAAGAAAAAAGATTACTTGAAGCTAAACGATCGGAGTTAATTAAGAGTACAGAAATCCTACAGAAAAAGCGAGAGAGTCTAGCGGAAACTCAAAAAGAAATCGGAAAACTTGATCAAGTTAAACAAAAGCAAATAGAACTAGAGCTCCGTCAAGTCGGTCTCAACGCGAAAAAAGGTCAAGGAGTAGCGGTTATTAATCAAGAGATTATGAAGCTCAGAGATGCGCGCTCAAATCTTATAAACAACACGACCGAAGCGGATAAGAAGACGGCAGAATATCGGGAGTCCTTAGCCGCAATTGAAAGCGAGCTATCGCAACTAGAACGCACGAAGAACAAGGTTATCGAAATCACGGGCCAAGCATCGAACATGAACGCTGAACTCAGCAAGGATCTTAGTAAGCGTATCACGATCATTACAACGGACGTCACACGTAAAACGGAACGAGCCGTCAGCCGAGGGCGCGGTAACGAAGGTACGTACCACGTCGGAGGCATCGTCGGCAAACCGGCTGGTAAGCTTCATTCAGGCGGAATGGCATCGAAGTTTATCGACCGTCCTATGAGTCACGAAGTTGATATCCGCGCGTTAAGGAACGAGATGGTCTTGACAGAAGCGCAGCAAGCGAACTTATTCCGGATGCTAGACGCTGGGCACACAGCGCGGATAACATCGGCAGCCGGCGGCCACAGTCCGCAAATACAGGCACACCTTTCCAGCCTCGCAACTGCCATCGAGTCACTTAAGGGGCTTTCGGTGGTCATGGAGGGTGAAGTGGTCGGGCGAATCGTCGAACCGCACGTTAGTAGACGGCAGATGGACGAAATAGATCGAAGCAGTTACTAGAGAAACATACGGCCATTGCGACTAATATTGCGTGGCCGTTTACATATTTACGTTGATGCCGATATAAAGAACAGCGTATAATAAATTCATACATAGAAGGGGGATAATTCCATGATTAAGGTATTTCCGAAAGTCCTATTCGTTCTTGCGTGGGTATTGCTGGCGGTAGGTATATTAACGAATATAGAAAATACGATGTATTATAACGCTACTCAGTTCGTAGTGGAAGGTGAGACAGCGAAGCCGATCCGATTAATGGAGATCGTTAGAGATATTACTTCGCCTATATTTAATTCTGCGGTACTTATCGCGATTTCGTATATACTTCAGTTAATGATAGATCGTAAGACAAACGCGTAATTCAATACGCAGCCTCGTCCTTAATTGAGCGGGGCCCTTTTTTTATGCCGTAAAATAGACGCGATGGAAAAGACTGCTTGTCATATCCGTAGCGATCGTTTAATATAAGAGATAACACAACGGTAAATATCCGATAAACTTAACGGGTGTTTTCCGATAAAGCGGATGTAAAATAGTTAAATAACGTATAAAGGATGCGACTAGCCTCGCTTCTAAACCGGACGACTACGGCACCAATTCCGAATTTATTGCCATGGTGGCTGATCGTCTGCGTTTAGAGCATAGAGCAAGCTAAGTCACCTTCCATGAAAAAACGTTTCTTCAATGAGGCGTTTTTTTATTTTCGTAAAATATTGCTAAAAAATGGTTATGTTGATAAAATCATCTTTAATGTTTAAATTGGACAAACGGGTCGCTTTATTTTCAGAATAAAATGAAAAATAAAGCATGAAAGAAATGATTAGGTCATAAAATAGTGGTAATCAGCTACGCTAATCAATTGGCTTATAGAAGAAGAAAACGCTCATTCGTAAGAAAAAGGATGAGAGGAAAAGGTCTTATGTAATTAGTAAATAAAGTAAATGAGATCGAAAGTTCTATTTCTATTGACCTGATTGGTTGGCGTTTTAAAGTCACTGGCTTCTTAGAGATTGTGCCATTTGAACTGAATATTCCCATTGTCGAATTTAATAATTTTCACATTCTTTTACTATGCTATAATAATGAAAAGAAGAGGGTGAGGTTATGGGAAAGCTGAAAATCCACTCTGCTGAGGTTGCGAACGAAATTAGCAAGTGGACGAGGGTCATTTCTCAGAATGACCTAGAAAAATCTGCTGTCTATAAAGAGAAAATTCAGAATTTGCTAAAAAATACAGATGAGGATCGAGAAGTTCTTCTTTATTATCAGCTAGTCGACGGCAGACATGAAATGTTACTTGGAAATATTGAAAAAGCCAATCAGATTATGAAAAGTGTCGGAACGCTGGATGAAAAAGCAGATGACATTATTAATTTTTATTTTTACTTTTATAAAGGCCAATATGCTGCCTATGTCAAAAAATATGATGAGGCGATTAGTTTTTATAAGATTGCTGAGCAGCGGCTAAAACGTGTGAATGAAGATCTTGAAGTAGGAACTTTTCATCATAAAGTCGCTTCCATTTATTACGAACTGAAGCAAAATTTCATTTCCATTAATCATATTAAAAAAGCCATTGATACGTTTAAAGCGCATGAGGAATATACCGCACAGGCGATTGACAGCTTGATTTTGCATGCGAGCAACTGTATAGATTTACTACAATTTGATGAAGCTGAGGAAAAGTACCAAGAGGCACTTGAGAAAAGTAAGCGTATTAACAATGAAGTGCTGATTGGGAAGTGCTATCACAATTTAGCGGTTCTTTATTACGCAAAACCTGATTATAAAAAAAGTGCGCAATACGCCAAAAAAGGGATGGGCATTCAAATTCATCGCGACAATAGCCATTATTTCATCCAATCTTTATATGTTCTCGCAAATGCCTTAGTTCATTTAGGAGATCATGAGGCGAAAGAATGTATTAAAGAGGGGATTCAATATAGTTGTGATATCCAAAATAATGAATATATAGTAAAATTTGAAATTTTGGATTTGATGTGCGAAAATAGTGGAGCAGCAGACGTATTCTCTGAAAAATTAGACTACATAGAAAAAAATAGATTATATGTGGAGCTTGAGGATTTGTCTGAACAAATATCGAAATACTTCAAGGAACGAAATGATTATCAAAATGCCATTCGTTTTCTTGAAAAGAAATTCGATGCACAAATACTTCAAAAGAAAGTGGAGGTTATCTTATGAAAAAGTTGTTGTTAGGTGTAACAATCGTTACAGCAGTCGCAGTTGTTTCTTCCCTTTTTGCTCTTGACGCAGAGACGACAGAGCAAGCCATCAGAGCGATTACGTGATCGAATTTACCTGTCAACCTCTTCTCTCTTATTAGAAGAGGTTTTTTTATGTGCTCAAACTGGCAAAACGAAAAAAGACACGTCATAATATAGGTAATCATCATATTTAGAGGTGGCATATGACGAAAATTTTTGCACATAGAGGCTTTAAAGGAAACTATCCAGAGAACACCATGATTGCCTTTGAGCACGCACTCCATTCTGGAGCGGATGGGATTGAGCTTGATGTTCAGCTCACCAAAGACGGCAGGCTGGCTGTCATTCACGATGAAAAGCTGAACCGAACGACCAATATGAAAGGGTTAGTGAAAGACTATACATATGAAGAGTTAAAAAGAGGAGATGCCAGTCATTCTTTCTATGAAGAAACGGGTGCGGTCTCCATTCCTCTTTTAGAAGAAGTATTAGAGCTAGTGACGCAGAGATCATCCTTTATGATCAACATTGAATTAAAAAACTCTATTTATCGATATCCAGGGATTGAAGAAAAAGTAAAAGAGCAAATTGAGCACTTTCAAATAGAGGATCGAGTACTTGTCTCATCATTTCATCACGGCAGTTTAGCTCTTTTTCACAAGCTGATGCCGCACATTGAACTGGCGGTCCTCACGATGGATGTGATTCATCAGCCGGACATGTATTTAAAAACAATCCCAGCTAAGGGCTACCATCCGAATATAAAGGGCGCTGGGGTGACAAAAGAAGTAGTAGCCGCTCTCCATGCGGACCAACAAGTGATTAGACCGTTTACTGTAAACAGTGAGAAGCAAATAAAAAATATGTTGAGATTGGGTGTTGATGGAATCTTTACTGATTTTCCTGATCGAGCCGTCAAAATAAGAGAAGAAATGAAATAAAGACCCGCTATCAACAGCGGGTCTTTTTCATGATTACCTTTGCTTAAAACGAGTTGTTACTTTATTTCGTTTACGGTCCCTATATAAAATAAATCCTGCAACAACATAAAGACCTCCCCCTAAAAATAACAACCCTGCAATTCCTTGCAGCCATAAATATGGAAATGGTGCAATGATGATGCCAAAAACAGTGTCACGCAGCAACTTAATGCCAAGTGCTGCAAAGGCTCCAGGTATTAAAATAATCACTAATGCCAGTATTCTCCCCATCAAATGTCCCCTTAAACGTCATTTACTTCCATTGTCTAATTCAAAAAATATTTTGTCAAGAAAGGAAAACGTGGTAATATAGGTGTTGTGCAATTTTTTGCAACGGAAAAATATGGTGTGCAAAATTTTTCATATAAAGGGGTAACGGGATGCAGAGAGTCTTGATTGTCGGTGCAGGACAAGGTGGATCAGCACTGCTTGAAACATTGCTGAAAACAAATACGGTTCAAATCATTGCGATCGCCGACCTTGATCTCGAGGCACCGGGGATGGATGAAGCGAAAAAGAATGGAATTGAGACGACGACGGATTGGAAAGAATACATAAAAGATGACATTGATATCATCATTGAAACCACAGGCAGTTCTGCTGTACTGAAGGAACTAATTGAACAAAAACCAGAGCATGCTGTGATTGTGCCTAGCTCGATGGCATACGTCATTTCAGAATTAATGGCAGAGAAACAACAGCTTATTCAAATATTGAAGGAACAAACCTATAAACATGACCGCATTTTTAATGCAACGAATGATGGCATGATTTTTATTAATATGGATGAAGAAGTGGTCCTGTTTAATCGATCGGCTGCCAAAATGGTGGGGTGTTCGCAAAAGGATGCGATTGGCCGTCACATTCGAGAAGTGATTCCGAACACGAAACTTCCCGATATATTAAGGTCAAGGGAGCCAGAATTTAACCAAAAGCAATTTTTGAATCAGCAAATTCAAATTGTGACCACCCGTCTGCCGATTATTGATGACGCGGGGAGAATGTTAGGTGCTTTATCGATCTTTAAAGACATAACAGATGCGGTGGAGCTTGCGGAGGAAGTAACGAACCTCAAAGAAGTAAGAACGATGCTTGAGGCGATTATTCAATCATCAGATGAAGCCATATCGGTTGTCGATGAGCAGGGGAAAGGTATTTTGATCAACCGTGCTTATACGAAAATGACCGGTTTAACGGATAAAGAGGTCGTGGGGAAACCAGCAGGAGCTGATATTTCCGAAGGGGAAAGCATGCACTTAAAGGTGCTTGAAACAAGAAGACCAGTTCGAGGCGTCAGAATGAAGGTTGGTCCAAATAAAAAAGATGTCATCGTCAATGTAGCACCTGTTATTGTGGACGGCATTCTAAAAGGCAGTGTCGGGGTCATTCACGATGTATCCGAAATTCAATCATTGACGAATGAATTAAATAAAGCAAGACAGCTCATCCGAACACTTGAAGCAAAGTACACATTTGAAGACATTATTGGAGAAAGTGAACAAATGCTTGTCGCACTTGAGCAGGCAAAGCTGGGTGCAAAAACGCCGGCAACCATTTTACTCCGCGGAGAATCAGGTACTGGGAAAGAGCTGTTTGCGCATGCCATTCACAATGAAAGTGATCGCAAGTACAACCGCTTTGTCCGTGTCAACTGTGCTGCCTTATCAGAAACTCTTTTAGAGTCAGAACTGTTTGGCTATGAGGAAGGAGCGTTTTCTGGTGCAAGGCGTGGCGGGAAAAAAGGGCTGTTTGAAGAAGCCAATCACGGCAGTATCTTTTTAGATGAAATCGGTGAAATGACGCCAAGTACACAAGCGAAATTGCTGCGTGTCATGCAGGAAAAAGAAATTGTTCGGGTAGGCGGAACGAAAGCGATACCGGTTGATGTGCGTGTGATCACAGCGACAAATGTCAATATTGAAAAGGCGATGGCAGAAGGGAAGTTCAGAGAGGATTTATATTATCGAATGAACAGATACCCGATATCGATCCCACCGCTCAGGCAGCGTCTCGAAGATATTGAATCATTAAGTAAACGCCTCATCCAGAAGATCAATTTAGACTATGGGCGAAACGTCAGCGGCTTAACAGATCGTGCGCTTAATAGACTTCGTTCGTATAGCTGGCCAGGCAACGTGAGAGAGCTTGAAAATGTGCTTGGACGAGCGATGATCTTTTTGAATCCGCAAGAAGAATGGATCGATGAAGCGCATATCGCCTTCATGGAGTCAGACGAGCATGAGGAAAAAGAGCAGCAGGAACTGGCTGTTAGTCAATTTGAGGGGGAGACGCTCTCGGATGCTGTAGAAGCATTTGAAGCGCAGCTGATCAAACAAACCCTTGAAAAACATCAATTCAATCGCACAAAAACAGCGAAAACATTAGGGATCAGCATTCGCAATCTTTACTATAAAATGGATAAGTATCAGCTTGCAAAAGATAGCATGCAGTAACATGCACGTAACCTGCAAGAAATTGCATAATTTCTTTGCGAAAAGGCTTATTTTTCACACATTTCAAGCTGGCACGGAACTTGCATATAAAAAGAGGAACCGAGCACAAGGAAAGGTGGGCAAGTATGAAGCTTGACGATCTGATTATCAAAGCCTCGAAGCTGCAGAATAAAACAGCGGCTGTGGCTCATGCAGAAGACGAAGAAGTGCTTCATGCCATCAAAATGGCAATCGAACGAAAAGTCGCTCGCTTCCTGCTGGTTGGAAACAAACGCAACCTAAAGGAGCTAGTCAAACAGCATGAGATTAATGAAGACTGGATAGATATTATTCATTCAGATTCACCCGAAGAATCTGCCAAAATTGCTGTTCAGGCAGTAAGTGAAAATCATGCAGATATTCTCATGAAGGGTCATGTCCCGACAGCCGTACTGTTAAAAGCTGTCCTAAATAAAGAATATGGACTTCGGACAGCGAGTGTCCTTTCGCATGTTGCTGCCTTCGAAGTACCGGGCTTTGACCGTTTTATCTATGTGACGGACTCTGCGATGAACATTGCACCTGACTTAAATATGCTGAAAGAAATTACGGTGAATTCCGTTCAAGTCGCACAAGCTGTCGGAAATGATATGCCCAAAGTGGCGGTATTATCAGCGGTAGAAGTCGTAAACCCAGCGATGGATTCGACGCTCACAGCTGCAAGCCTTGCGCAAATGAATCGAAGAGGTCAAATTTCTGGCTGCCTGATTGATGGGCCGCTTGCTTTAGATAATGCCATTTCTCAAACGGCAGCTTCTCATAAAAATATTACGAGTGATGTGGCGGGTCATGCAGATATTTTGCTTGTGCCAACCATTGAAGCAGGCAACATTCTTTATAAATCTCTCATCTACTTTGCTCATGCAAAAGTGGGAGCTGTGGTGGCAGGAGCGAAAGCACCGATTGCTTTAACAAGTCGGTCTGATTCAGCTGAAAGCAAGCTCTATTCAATTGCACTTGCCATCTGTACATCAAATTAAGTGAAAGTATTAGGAGGAATAGAAAATGGAACTTTTTAAATATATGGAACGATACGATTATGAACAGCTTGTATTTTGTCAGGATGAACAGTCTGGTTTAAAAGCCATCATTGCCATTCATGATACAACACTTGGGCCAGCACTCGGCGGAACAAGAATGTGGACATATGAAAATGAAGAAGCAGCTATCGAAGATGCCTTGCGTCTTGCAAGAGGTATGACCTATAAAAATGCGGCGGCAGGACTTAACCTTGGCGGCGGTAAAACGGTCATCATTGGTGATCCGAGAAAAGACAAGAATGAAGAAATGTTCCGTGCTTTTGGCCGTTACATTCAAGGATTAAATGGCCGTTATATCACCGCTGAAGATGTCGGTACAACGGTAGAAGATATGGATCTTATCCATGAAGAAACAGACTTTGTCACAGGCATCTCTCCTGCATTTGGTTCTTCAGGAAATCCATCTCCAGTGACTGCTTACGGTGTATATAAAGGGATGAAAGCAGCTGCAAAAGCAGCATTCGGTACAGATTCATTAGAAGGAAAAACAATTGCCGTTCAAGGTGTTGGAAACGTGGCTTACAACCTATGTAAACACCTGCATGAAGAAGGCGCACAGCTCATCGTCACTGATATCAACAAAGACTCAGTTCAGCGAGCTGTAGAAGACTTCGGTGCAAAAGCGGTAGACCCTGATGATATTTATGATCAAGAATGTGATATTTACGCACCATGTGCACTCGGTGCAACCATTAACGATGTGACGATTCCTAAATTAAAGGCAAAGGTCATCGCAGGTGCAGCGAATAACCAGCTGAGAGAAACTCATCATGGAGATCTTATTCATGAAATGGGCATTGTGTATGCACCGGATTATGTGATCAATGCAGGCGGTGTGATTAACGTTGCAGATGAGCTTTATGGCTATAATGCAGATCGTGCAATGAAAAAAGTAGAAGGCATTTACCAAAACATTGAGCGAGTGATTGAAATCTCTAACCGTGATGCCATTCCAACTTATAAAGCGGCAGACCGATTGGCTGAAGAGCGAATTGAAAGAATGCGCAAATCAAGAAGCCAATTCCTGCAAAATGGTCAACATATTTTAAGTCGTCGCTAAATGGATGAATGAGTTGAAACGGAGGTTTTGTTTTTGCTGACAAAAGAATGGCGTATTCTCACTATTAATCCTGGCTCTACTTCAACAAAAATCGGTGTGTTTCATAATGAACGATCTATTTTTGAAACGACATTAAGACATACAGATGAGGAAATCAAGCAGTTTCCTCATATCATTGATCAATTTTCATTCCGTAAAGAAACCATTTTGAAAACACTGCATGAACAGGGGATGAACATCTCAAAGTTTGATGCAGTTTGCGCACGCGGTGGTCTTCTGCGTCCGATTGAAGGTGGCACATATGAAGTAAATGAGCAAATGGTTGAAGACCTAAAAGAAGGGTATGCTGGCCAGCACGCCTCTAATCTAGGCGGAATTATAGCCCGAGAAATTGCACTTGGCCTTAACATCCCAGCTTTTATTGTTGATCCCGTAGTCGTAGATGAACTGCAGCCGATTGCTCGTATTTCAGGACTGCCAACAATTGAGCGGAAAAGCATTTTTCATGCGTTAAATCAAAAAGCAGTCGCAAGAAAAACGGCTGCTTCGTTTGGAAAGCGTTACGAAGATTTGAACATGATCATTACCCATATGGGCGGCGGAATTACGATTGGTGTACATCAAAAAGGAAAAGTCATTGATGTGAATAACGGTCTTCATGGCGAGGGTCCTTTCAGCCCAGAGCGGGCAGGTACTCTTCCAACAGGTGACCTTGTTAATTTATGCTTTTCTGGTGAATATTCGCAAGAGGAAATGCTCAAACGTATTATTGGCGAAGGCGGTCTTGCGGGCTATCTTGGTACGACAGATGCAGTAAAAGTAGAGCGCATGATTGAAGCAGGCGATGAGCGTGCGGCGCTTATTTATGAAGCGATGTGCTATCAAATTGCCAAAGAAATCGGTGCGGCTAGTGCGGTTTTAAAAGGGGCTGTTGACGTCATTGTGTTAACAGGTGGCCTTGCGTACAGCAAACAAATTACGTCAAGCATTAGAGGATACATTGACTGGATTTCAGATGTTGTTGTGTACCCAGGTGAAAATGAATTGCAATCCTTAGCAGAAGGGGCCCTTCGCATTTTAAAAGAAGAAGAATCACCAAAAGAATACCCAAATGATCAAAAGGCGGAGAAAGGAGTGACAAGTCATGGCAACTGAATATGACCTCGTCATTCTTGGTGGAGGCACAGGCGGCTATGTAGCGGCCATTCGTGCCTCTCAACTTGGATTGAAAACAGCAGTCGTAGAAAAATCAAAGCTCGGTGGAACATGTCTTCATAAAGGCTGTATCCCATCTAAAGCGCTTCTTAGAAGTGCAGAAGTCTATCAAACGGTCAAACGTGCCGCTGATTTTGGCGTTGAAGCAAGCGGAATTGCCTTACAATTTGCCAACGTACAAAAAAGAAAAACAGAGATTGTCGACAAATTAGCAGGCGGCGTCAAACACTTAATGAAACAAGGGAAAATTGATGTATACGAAGGAATAGGCCGTATCCTAGGCCCTTCGATCTTTTCGCCAATGCCAGGCACCATCTCGGTAGAAATGGCGAATGGCGATGAAAATGAAATGCTGATTCCAAAGCAGGTCATCATTGCGACTGGGTCAAGACCGCGCGTCCTGCCCGGACTTGAAGCGGATGGAACACACATCCTTACATCAGACGAAGCACTTGAACTGCAAGAACTTCCTCAGTCCATGCTGATTGTCGGCGGAGGCGTGATTGGGATCGAATGGGCTTCCATGCTTAACGATTTTGGCGTAAAAGTCACAGTGATCGAATTTGCAGATCGCATTTTACCAACAGAGGATCAAGATATTTCTAAAGAAATGGAAAAGCTTTTAACGAAAAAGGGCATCACCTTAGTGACAAATGCGAAGGTTCTGCCAGATACTGCCGAAAAGCACGAGAATCTCGTCAAGATCCAAGTGGAACAAGGTGGAGACACTCAGTCGTTTGAAGCAGAGAAACTGCTTCTCTCAGTTGGCCGAGTGCCAAACGTGGAAGGAATAGGACTTGAAAACACGGACATCCAGACAGAAAAGCAAGGCATTGTCGTGAATGAGCATTATCAAACGAAAGAGTCGCATATTTACGCAATAGGTGATGTCATTGGCGGTCTTCAGCTGGCGCATGTCGCATCACATGAAGGCATGATTGCAGTGGAACATATGGCTGGTCAAGATCCAAAGCCGCTTGATGAAACGCTCGTGTCTAAATGTGTGTACTCTCACCCAGAAACCGCTAGTGTTGGACTGACTGAACAGGCGGCAAAAGAGCAAGGCTACGAAGTCAAGATTGGGAAGTTTCCCTTCATGGCCATCGGAAAAGCGCTTGTATTTGGAGAGTCTGATGGATTTGTCAAAATCATTGCTGACCAAAAGACAGATGATATCTTAGGGATTCATATGATTGGTCCTCATGTAACAGATATGATATCTGAAGCTGGATTAGCCAAAGTATTAGATGCAACTCCGTGGGAAGTGGGACAGACGATCCACCCGCACCCAACCTTGTCAGAAGCAATTGGCGAGGCAGCACTGGCTGTTGACGGAAAGGCGATCCATTTTTAATCAAGGAGGGAAACATGATGAGTAACATGCGTCATCAGGAATTAGGATTATCAGATGAACAAGCGATTGACATATATAGAACCATGCTTTTAGCAAGAAAAATTGATGAACGGATGTGGCTTTTAAACCGTTCTGGAAAAATTCCATTCGTCATCTCTTGTCAAGGACAGGAAGCGCAGCAAGTCGGTGCCGCTTTTGCCCTCAATAGGGAAGAGGATTACGTTTTACCTTATTACCGTGATATGGGGGTTGTCCTTGCATTCGGGATGACGGCGAAAGATTTAATGATGTCTGGTTTTGCGAAAAAAGACGATCCAAGCTCAGGCGGGAGACAGATGCCAGGTCATTTTGGGCAAAGATCAAACCGAATTGTGACTGGATCATCACCTGTGACAACACAGGTTCCTCATGCGGTTGGAATCGCACTTGCCGGGCGTCTAGAGCAAAAGAATTTTGTTAGCTTTGTCACGTTCGGTGAAGGTTCTTCAAACCAAGGAGACTTCCACGAAGGCGCCAACTTTGCTGCGGTGCATAAGCTGCCTGTTATTTTCATGTGTGAAAACAATAAGTATGCGATTTCTGTCCCGTATGACAAACAAGTGGCATGTGAGCGTATTTCAGATCGTGCAATAGGGTACGGAATGCCTGGTGTGACGGTTGATGGAAATGATCCGCTTGAAGTGTATGCAGCGGTCAAAGAAGCGAGAGACCGTGCGGCAAGAGGCGAAGGCCCAACATTGATCGAAACCATTTCTTACCGGTTAACTGCGCATTCAAGTGATGACGATGATTCTAGCTATCGAGAAAAAGAAGAAGTGCTCGAAGCAAGAAAGAAAGATCCGCTCATTCAATATGAAACGTACTTAATCGAAGGAAATGTCATGACTTCTGAAATGAAAGAAGAGATGACAAAAGAAATCATGCAAATCGTAAACGAAGCCACTGATGAAGCGGAAAACGCAGCTTATGCCGATGCAGAAAGCGCACTTCGTTACGTGTATGCGGAGTAAGGGGGAAGAAAAATGCCTGTTATGTCATATATAGACGCTATCACATTAGCGATGAAAGAAGAAATGGAGCGAGATCCGAAAGTGTTTGTGCTCGGAGAGGATGTCGGGAAAAAAGGAGGCGTATTTAAAGCAACAGCGGGTCTTTACGAGCAATTTGGAGAAGCGCGCGTCATGGATACACCTCTTGCCGAATCAGCGATTGCAGGTGTAGGTATTGGGGCTGCTATGTATGGAATGCGTCCGATCGCGGAGATGCAATTTGCGGATTTTATTATGCCAGCCATCAACCAAATCATTTCAGAGGCTGCAAAAATTAGATATCGTTCCAATAATGATTGGAGCTGCCCAATGGTCATTCGTGCTCCTTACGGGGGCGGCGTACACGGGGCGCTTTATCATTCACAATCGGTCGAAGCCATTTTTGCCAATCAGCCAGGCTTAAAGATTGTGATGCCCTCTACACCTTATGATGTCAAAGGGTTGTTAAAAGCCGCAGTGCGTGATCCAGATCCTGTATTGTTCTTTGAACACAAACGTGCATACCGTCTCATTAAAGGAGAAGTGCCTGAAGAGGATTATACGCTCCCTATTGGAAAAGCGGATGTGAAACGAGAAGGCGATGACATTACGGTCATTACATATGGCCTTTGTGTTCATTTTGCCCTCCAAGCAGCAGAGCGCCTTGCGAAGGACGGAATTTCTGCTCATATTCTCGATTTACGTACAGTGTACCCGCTTGATCAAGAAGCGATTATTGAAGCGGCATCAAAAACAGGGAAAGTACTCTTGTTAACAGAAGATACAAAAGAAGGAAGCATCATGAGTGAAGTGGCGGCCATCATTTCAGAGCACTGCTTGTTTGATTTAGATGCGCCTATTAAACGTCTAGCAGGACCTGATATCCCTGCAATGCCTTATGCACCGACAATGGAGAAATTCTTCATGGTTAATCCGGATAAGGTAGAAGCTGAAATGAGAGAACTAGCGGCGTTTTAAGAAAGAGGAGGGTTTCAAAGTGGCAACTGAACAAATGAAAATGCCTCAGCTTGGTGAAAGTGTAACAGAAGGAACCATTAGCAAATGGCTCGTTTCACCTGGCGATCATGTGAATAAATACGATCCGATTGCGGAAGTCATGACAGATAAAGTAAATGCAGAGGTTCCGTCATCCTTTACAGGAACAATCACTAAACTAGCGGCTGCAGAAGGTGATACACTTCAAGTAGGAGAAGTGTTTTGTGAAATTGAAGTAGAAGGCAGTGCGCAGCAGAGTGCGAAAATAGAAGAGGCGCCTGCGCAAGATGAAGCACCAGAACCTGACCAAACAAATGTGGATCAGAGTCAAAAGAAACGATACTCTCCGGCAGTCCTGCGTTTAGCAGATGAACACGGAATTGATTTAACGGCTGTTCGAGGAACGGGAGCTGGCGGCAGAATCACAAGAAAAGATTTGCTGAAGCTTATCGAAAGTGGAGGTGTAAAAGAAGCGGCAGCACCTGTGAGTGAAGGTACGGGTCAAACAGAACCTGCAAAGCCGTCACAAGCAAAAGCGGCTCCTTCCATCTCTTCAATGCCTGGAGATGTTGAACTGCCGGTCACGCCGATTAGACAGGCGATTGCCGCAAACATGCTAAGAAGCAAGCATGAAATTCCACATGCCTGGACGATGATGGAAGTGGATGTGACAAACCTTGTGACAAGAAGAAATCAGCTAAAAGATCAATTCAAAGCAAAAGAAGGCTTTAATTTGACGTTTTTTGCATTCTTTGTCAAAGCAGTGGCTCAGGCCTTAAAGGAATTCCCTGAAATGAACAGCATGTGGGCTGGTGATAAAATTGTTCAAAAGAAAGCGATCAATGTCTCCATTGCTGTTGCGACAGATGACGCTCTTTTTGTCCCAGTGATCAAAGATGCGGATGAGAAAACGATTAAGGGAATCGCCAAAGAAATTCATGAACTTGCTTTCAAGGTCAGACAAGGCAAACTGAAGCAAAGTGACATGGAAGGCGGCACTTTCACTGTGAACAACACAGGATCATTTGGTTCGGTTCAATCAATGGGGATTATTAACTATCCGCAAGCAGCCATTCTACAAGTAGAATCTATTGTAAAGCGCCCGATGATTGTTAATGGTATGATTGCCGCAAGAGATATGGTGAATCTTTGTCTTTCATTAGATCATAGAGTACTCGATGGTCTTGTATGCGGTAGATTCCTGCAAAGAATCAAACAAATTCTTGAAGGCATTGACGAAGAGACGTCCGTCTATTAAGCTCATTTATATGTCCCCTTCTCACAATGAGAGGGGGATTTCCATATCAATCAGAAAGGAGCGATGAGATGTCTGGACTAGATTTTTTTGCTTTTCTTACGATCGGTCTGATGTTTATCACAGCCATTGCGTTCGCTTTTCTTCGGTATATTTCCAAATCACGCAATCATCCTGAACGCTTACTGCTCATCATATCGATCGTTTCAATCATTCAAATCGCCTATTGCTTGTTGATGATAGGAGGATTTAAAGGAGTCGCCAATAGTTTATTAGGCATTTCCCTTCTGATAGGTACACTGCTAGGGTATGCACTTGAATATTTATACAGACGCTATATCAAAAAAACGCCCGCATCGAAATGATGCAGGCGCTTTTTTATTCTGGTGGAACAATAAAGGTCAAATGCTGTTTTAATACTTCAAGGGAAGAAGGAGCGGTCATGTATACTTCACCATCTGTATCTGCATCCATTTCCTCTTTAGTATGAATATGAATGCGGGATGCTTGTATAAGAGACAGGTCACCTTTAAAATCTTCTAGCTCTTCGCGATTCATTGAAAAAATCTCTTTTAAAGCAGAGAAACTCGTATTTCTGCAAATTAAAATTTCGGCTTTTCCATCATCAATTGAAGCATTTGGCAGATCTATTTTATTTGTACCGATAAAGTGCCCATTCATGACAAGGACAATCACAGCTTCTTCTTCCCAGTTTTCCTCTTCGGTTTCAATGCGTACGTAGAAAGGTTCTGTCTGCTGAAGGGTTCGAAGAGCGCTCGTGAAGTAGCTGATTTTTCCGAGGACAGCTTTTTCTTTATCATTAATATTGTTTGAGGTATCTGCGATGAGACCAATCCCCCAAAAATTTAAAAGGTATCGATCCTCTGCTTTGATTAAATCGACCTTTTTTTCAGTGCCATCTATCACCATTTGAGCGGCCTTTGGCATCTGCTGGGGGATGCCCAGCGTTCTAGAAAAGTCATTGCACGTCCCGCCAGGTAAGATCGCTACAGTCGGCCTTTTTTCTAAACCGCCAATTCCATTCATACATTCATGGACGGTTCCGTCTCCGCCTAGTATCATCAGCAATTCAACCGACTCATCCATCTCACGGCAGAAATGATAGGCATCATTCGGCTGTTTTGTAGGCTTAAGGATGAGTTCATCAATATGTAAAGAAAGAAGAGGCACTGTTTGACCTAGTGTTTTTTCCATGTTTTTTTGTCCAGCATTTCCGTTATAAATGAGTATTGCTTTTTTGAATTGTGCCATCACGCAGTTCTCCCTTTCATCACTTTACTATCACTTTTCCCCAATTCCACAGGTCATAAACGACGTTTGAAAAAAGTGAAGGGAGCGAAACAAGACATTTGCCCGCCGGCGTTTTCCTTGATATGATGTAGTTAAAATGGTTTGGTACGTAGAAGGAGTGGACGGTTATGAATATTGATTTTAATTTATTTATGAATGATATTGTGAAACAAGCACGAGAAGAGATTAAACAGGCAGGTTATACGGAACTGACTACAGCTGAAGAAGTCGATGAAGCACTGACGAAAAAAGGAACGACACTTGTCATGGTGAATTCAGTGTGCGGCTGTGCAGGCGGTATTGCTAGACCAGCGGCTGGTTATTCTGTTCATTACGATAAGCGTCCAGATCAATTGCTCACAGTGTTTGCTGGACAGGACAAAGAAGCAACCGCAAGAGCACGTGAATACTTTGAAGGCTTCCCGCCATCTTCACCATCATTTGCTCTATTAAAAGACGGGAAAATCATTAAAATGGTCGAACGTCACGAAATCGAAGGACATGAACCGATGGAAGTGGTGTCAAAACTTCAAGCCGCTTTCGATGAGTATTGCGAAGAAGTGTAACATGTTACTTTTGAATGAATCATTTAGAGGCAGTCCGGTCTTTTGATCGGTCTGTTTTTTTGTTTTATATGACATACGAATCAAAATAATTTTAGCAAAATACTATTGCATATCAAAAATAAAGTGTTTAAAATACACTATAGTGAATAAATATTCAAATCTACTCATGATTTTAAATACTAGGAGGCATTATCATATGAAAAAGTGGTTATTATTACTTATGACAGCTGGTCTTGCAGCTGCACTAGCAGCATGCGGAACTTCTTCTAATAATTCAAACGCATCAGGAGACGACAAAACACTCATTATGGCGACTTCAGCAGATTATCCGCCATTTGAATCAAAAGACGGTGATAAAATTATCGGTTTTGATGTCGACCTTGCTACAGCTCTAGCGAAAAAGAACGGCTATAAGCTAGAAATTCAAGATATGGACTTTGCAAGCCTCGTGTCAGCTCTTAAAACAAATAAAGCTGATATTGTGCTTGCAGGCATGACACCTACTGAAAAGCGTAAAAAACAAGTTGATTTCTCAGATGTTTACTACAATGCTGAAAACTTGGTTGTATCAAAAAAATCTAGCGGTATAAAAACAGAGAAAGATTTAAAAGACAAAACGGTTGGCGTTCAATTAGGTTCTATCCAGCAAGATGAAGCAAACGGATTGCAAAAGAAATATAACTTAACGGTTGAAGATCGTAATAAAATCTCTGATATCATTCAAGAAATTAAAGCAGGCCGTTTTGATGCAGCCATTATTGAAGATAAAGTAGCGGCTGGCTACTTGAAGAAGGAAAAAGATTTCCAAGCATTTGGATTGAATAGCTCAAACGAAGGTTCAGCCATTGCGTTCAAAAAAAATAGCGACTTAACAGCGAAATTCAATAAATCATTAAAAGAAATGAAGGATAATGGCGAACTTGATAAACTCATTAAAAAATGGTTTGCTGATGAAAAGTAAGTCAGGAAAAGGATCAGCGTCATTCATGAAAATCAAGTAGAAAGCGCTGAAAAGTTCAACATGTGTTGAACTTTTTTCCTGTTTATTCTTTGATTTTATCTGAAGGAAAAAAAGGAGAATATCATGATGGATTTTAAAGATGTAATACCTCAGATGCCCTTTATTTTAGAAGGTCTTAAAGTAACGCTTTCTATTGTTGTGGTATCACTGTTCCTTGGTTTTATTTTAGGAATCTTATTAACGCTCTGTAAAATTAGTGTATTTAAGCCGCTTATCTGGCTAGCCGATTTTTATACGTCAATCTTCCGAGGCACACCGCTTGTGCTTCAGCTTTTGATTATTTATTTTGGTCTTCCCCAGCTGCTCGGCTTTCAAATTGATCAATACTGGGCAGCTGTAGCCGCCTTTTCACTAAACTCGGCGGCGTACGTATCTGAAATCATTCGTGCGGGTATTAATGCCATTGATAAAGGGCAAAAAGAAGCAGCCGTTGCTTTAGGTATCCCGTATGCTAAAATGATGAAGGACTTATTGCTTCCGCAAGCATTCAAAAATATTTCACCAGCACTTGTGAACGAAACGATTACACTGACAAAAGAATCAGCGATTGTCACAGTCATTGGACTGGGCGATGTCATGAGACGAGCTTATCAAGCAGGTGCCGTCACCTATAACTATCTTGAACCGCTTATTTTTGCGGGTCTCATCTATTATGTCATCGTGCTTATTCTTACCTTCGTCGGCAAATCGGTGGAAAGGAAGTTAAAATCAAATGATTAAAATAGAGAAACTCACAAAATCTTTCGGTAAAAATGAAGTGTTGAAAGGGATTGATACCACGATTAAAGAAGGCGAAGTGGTAGCTGTCATCGGGCCGTCTGGTTCAGGAAAATCAACATTTCTTCGCTGTATTAACTTACTTGAAAAACCGACTTCTGGAGTGATTACGATTCAGGGGACGGAAATTACCAATCCAAAAACAAATGCACTAAAAGTGCGCGAGAATATTGGTATGGTGTTTCAACATTTTCACTTATTCCCGCACAAAACAGTGCTAGAAAATATTACGTATGCGCCAATGAATGTGAAGAACCAATCGAAGGAAGACAGCATCAAGCAGGCAGAGGATCTTTTAAAAAAGGTAGGACTTTTAGAGAAAAAAGATGATTATCCGAACCGGCTGTCAGGTGGTCAAAAGCAGCGTGTCGCCATTGCACGTGCCCTTGCGATGACACCAGACATCATGCTTTTTGACGAGCCGACGTCTGCTCTTGATCCAGAAATGGTAAAGGAAGTATTAGAGGTCATGAAAGAGCTCGCTCAATCTGGGATGACGCTGATGATCGTCACACATGAAATGGGCTTTGCAAAAGAAGTGGCAGACCGTGTGATCTTTATGGATGATGGGAAAATTGTAGAGGATGCAAATCCTGTAGAATTCTTTGAATCTCCGTCTTCACAGCGTGCTCAAGATTTCTTGCAAAAAATATTATAATGAAAAAAACGAGGGGGAGACTTAACATCTCCTTCTTTTTTTGATTATAATGGGGAAAGTAAAAAAAGTTCATCATTTCACAAAAGTAGACAGAAAAGAGTGAATCACATCATGTTTAAAATCGGCTACCGAACGCTGAAAACAGCATTAGGAACAGCTCTAGCCATTTACATTGCACAAATGCTCGGTCTGCAAAACTATTCAGCTGCCGGCATTATTACGATCCTTTGTATTCAGGTGACGAAAAAAAGGTCACTCCTCGCATCTGGGGCCCGCTTTGCCGCATGCAGTCTTGCCATCTTATTTTCTTATTTGTTTTTTGATCTAATTGGGTATCACCCTTTCGTCATTGGACTGATGCTGCTCGTCTTTATTCCAACAACGGTCTTGCTTCGGATTAAAGAAGGGATTGTCACAAGTTCAGTGATTATCCTTCATTTGTATATGTCTGGAGGCATTACGCTTCATCTCATCTGGAATGAGCTTTTACTCATCACCATTGGTGTAGGGGTCGCACTCATTATGAATCTGTATATGCCTAGCGTTGATAAAAAGCTGAAACAATACAGTGAACAAATTGAAGCGAATTTTGCGAAAATCTTTGAAGAAATCGAGCAATATTTAATGACCGGAAAACAAGATTGGACAGGAAAAGAAATACCTGAGACGCATCAATTGATTAAAGAAGCGAAAGCTCTTGCATACCGTGATGTTGAAAATCATGTCTTAAGACATGAAAATCTGTATTATCATTATTTCAATATGAGACAAAAGCAATTTGAAATCATTGAGCGGGTGCTTCCGAAAATTACGTCCATATCTGTTACAACGGAGCATGGGCAAATCATTGCAGAATATATTAGAGATTTACGAGAACATATTCACCCAGGGAACACGGCACATAAGTTCTTAAGACGCCTGATTGATATGAAAGAAGAGTTTGAGGCACTGCCGCTTCCACAAACACGTGAAGAATTTGAAGCTAGAGCCGCACTCTTTCATTTCCTCGGGGAAATGGAACAATATTTGGTGTTGAAAAGTTATTTTAAAGGGATGAAAGAATAAAGACGCATGAGTTCCTCCTTCATTGGTCAATCTAATGAAAAAGGAGGAGCCTATGCGTCTTTTATTTTATACTGTGCTGACCATGTCCCTTTCACCCATCTGGCCGCTCGGGCAAAACCCGCTTCCAGGAGATCCGTATGTCATTATTAATAAACAAACGAACGAGCTTGCGTATATTGATCATGGGAAAATTCAAAAAGTCTACCCGGCTTCTACTGGCAAAACAGCTGATTTAACGCCAGAAGGTGAATTTACGATTATGATCAAAGCGAAAGATCCTTATTACAGAAGAAAAAATATTGAAGGCGGCGCGAAGAATAATCCACTCGGCCGAAGGTGGATTGGATTTGATGCGCGAGGAACCGACGGGAGAACCTATGGCATTCATGGAACAAGTGATGAGACATCGATAGGGAAATTTATTACGGCAGGCTGTGTACGTCTTCATAATCAAGATGTAGAACGGCTATTTGATCAGATTCCAGTTGGTACAAAGGTATGGATCACGACATCAAGCGATGCATTTGAGAAACTGGCCAAAGACAAACAGGCCATTCGTTAAAAAACGAATCACCTGCTTGTCTGCTTTTTTATCAACACTTTATAAAAAGGCTGCCGCTCCTGCTAAAAGTGAAGAAATTAACAGTAAGCTAATCATGAGCAATACCATAAATTTCATGAATTTCTGAGACATATCGCACCCCTATAATCAAATGTTTTTGCGACGAGCGCACCTTTCTTTATTCTAGCTCGTTTTTACGCAGGCGACAAGTGATGTACAAAGGAAGTGAACGGATGAATCAAATCGATCATATAGCCATTGCCGTTTTTTCTATTCAAAAAACAGCACGTACGTTCTCCAATCTGTTTAACTGGGAATTTTCAGACATAGAAGTACTTCCGAACCAAGGGGGCAAAGTATCTTTTGCTTCCCTAGGTGATCTGCACATTGAGTTGATTGAACCGATGTCGGATCACAGCACATTACATACCTTTTTAATGAAAAGAGGAGAGGGGCTTCATCATATTGCATTAAAGTCAGGTGGCATTCAGGCTGATCTCAGTCAACTTGACGAGCTCGGTGTACAGCTCATTCAAAAGGGCGCACAAAATGGTGCGAACGGAAAGCGCATTGCGTTTATTTCACCAAAAGAAACGTCAGGTGTGCTAATTGAATTGTGTGAACCTTTGAAAGGAGAGAAACAGGAAGATGCATGAATCGTTCAATGGCTTATCTGAATGGCGTCAGAAAGCTTTAAGGGGCGGCGGTGAAAAACGAGCAGCGGCTCACCGAAACAAAGGAAAGCTGACTGTTCGGCAGCGGCTTCATGAACTTCTTGATGAAGGCAGCTTTATGGAAATTCAGTCATTTGCTAAAGGCTGCCGCTCAGAACATTTAGGGGATGGCGTTGTCACTGGGACGGGACTGATTCATGGGAGACAAGTAGGCGTTTATGCACAAGATGCGACCGTGTACGGGGGTTCGCTAGGGGACATTCATGCGAAAAAAATAGCGGCTTTAATGGATTTGGCTGCTAAAAATCAAATGCCTGTTATCGGTCTAAAAGACTCAGGTGGTGCGAGAATTCAAGAGGGTGTGGTATCATTAGAGGGATACGGTCAGATTTTTAAACGGAATGTGCTGTACTCTGGTCAAATTCCGCAAATATCCGTTATTTTAGGCTCCTGTGCGGGAGGTGCAGTATATTCACCTGCATTGACGGATTTTGTATTCATGACGGAGCAAACAGCTCATATGTTTTTAACTGGTCCGAAAGTGATAGAAAAAGCAACAGGAGAGACGGTCTGTCCTGACCGGCTTGGAGGTGCAGCAGTTCAGCATCAAACAAGCGGGAATGTGCACTATACAGGGAAAGATGAGAGAGACGTGTTAAAAGCAGTTAGAACGCTTTTAACGTACATACCAACGAAACGACGGCCTGTCATTCATCGTAAGGTGCAAAAGCATGATGCGAGCGATCTTGGGAACATCTTGCCAAAGGAGCCATCACGTACTTATGATGTCAAACAAGTGGTGACAGCGATCACCGACCACGGCTCATTTTTTGAAACGCAGCGTTGTTTCTCCAAAAATATCGTCACAGGTTTTGCCAGATTACAAGGGTCTTCCATTGGTCTTGTAGCCAATCAGCCTAAGGTGCTGGCAGGAAGCCTTGACCTCGATGCTGCTGATAAAGCGGCTCGGTTTATTCGATTTTGCGATGCATTTCATATTCCCATTTTAACCCTTGTGGACGTTCCTGGTTTTTTGCCAGGTGAGAAAGCTGAGCATGCAGGCATTATCCGCCACGGCGCAAAGCTTCTGTATGCGTACGCTGAGGCGACCGTTCCAAAGATCACTGTGATTTTGCGAAAGGCGTTTGGCGGTGCATACGTTGCGATGAATAGTAAGGGCTTAGGTGCTGACTTTGTGTATGCATGGCCAGAGGCAGAAATTGATGTCATGGGAAAATCGTTTGCAGACGAAATTGTTCATCCTGCTTTGCGTGAGGTGGACAATGAAGCTAGTGTCATGAAGGCAGCACAATTAGGATTAATCGACGATATTTTAATGCCAGATGAAACGAGAGAGCGGCTCATTCGCTCATTTGACCTGCTTCGCAGTAAGGAAGAAGATAGACCGTTAAAAAAGCATGGAAACATGCCGCTATAAGAGGAGGAACATCATCATGATCAATGAGAAACGCTTATTAGACGAATTTTTAGAACTTGTTCAAATCGATTCAGAAACGAAACATGAAGAAAAAATTGTTGAAGTCCTAAAAGAGAAATTTACTGGTTTAGGGCTTAATGTAGTTGAAGATGATTCAAAAGAGACAACCGGCCATGGAGCAGGCAATCTTATATGCACACTTGAAGGGAATCAAGAGGCAGATACGATTTATTTTACTTCTCATATGGATACAGTTGTACCAGGTAATGGTGTTAAGCCAGTCATTGAAGACGGCTATGTCAAGACAGATGGCACAACCATTCTTGGTGCTGACGATAAAACAGGGCTTGCCGCGATGTTTGAAGCGATCCGTGTCCTAAAAGAGAAAAATGTACCGCATGGCAAGATTGAATTTGTCATTACAGCTGGTGAAGAATCAGGACTTGTAGGAGCAAAAGCGTTAGATCCGAAACTGATGACAGCAAAATATGGTTATGCCCTTGATTCAGATGGCAAGGTCGGTACCATTATCGTGGCTGCGCCAACACAGGCGAAAGTACGTGCAACCATTTACGGAAAAACAGCTCACGCAGGCGTGGCACCTGAAAAAGGCGTCTCTGCGATTACGATTGCATCAAAAGCGATCGCGAGCATGCCGCTTGGCCGTATTGATGAAGAAACAACGGCGAATATCGGCCGCTTTGAAGGCGGAACACAAACGAATATTGTCTGTGATCAAGTGGATATTTTGGCAGAGGCACGTTCTTTAGAACCGGCAAAAATGGAAGCGCAAGTAGCGAAAATGAAAGAAGCCTTTGAAAAAACCGCTAAAGAAATGGGCGGAAGTGCCGATGTACAAATTGACATCATGTATCCAGGCTTTAAATTCTCACACGGCGATCAAGTCGTTGAAGTGGCGAAAAAAGCGGCTGCGAAAATTGGCCGTCCTTCAGAACTACAGACAAGCGGGGGAGGCAGTGATGCAAACGTCATTGCTGGAAACGGCATCCCGACCGTCAACCTAGCTGTTGGATATGAAGATATTCATACGAAAAATGAAAAAATGCCGATTGAAGAATTAGTCAAGACAGCTGAAATGGTTCTCGCCATTATCGAAGAAACGACAAATCCATCGTAAAGGCAGGAGACTCTGTGAGCACGCAAAAGATCATTATTTTCCAGGTGGGACAAGAGGATTTTGGTATCAGCGTAGAACATATACGCTCAATTGAGAAGGTCCCTTATTTACAAGAAGTATCGAACCTTCCAAAAGAGATTAAAGGACTCATGTCGTTAAGAGGAGAGGTCATTCCAGTCAGTGACACAGGTGTCATGCTGCACGGAAAACCTCTGGATGTAACCGAACAGTCTAAGGTTCTACTATTTGAATTAAACGATCAAATGATTGGCTGCCTTGTTTCTGATGCAAAAGATATCATTGATATCGAGCTAAGTGAGATCAAGCCATTTCATATGAACACAAAAGCATCTGAATATTTCTTCGGCGTCGTTGAGAGAGAGAACAAGATGATTTTACAAGTGGACCCTAATAAGTTTCTAGGGAAAATCGAGGATCTGGATCAATTGCCTGAGCGATTGAAAGAGGAATTGGCATAAACAAAGGCCCCTTATCCATGGATAAGGGGTCATTTTGTGTGCCGGAGCTCACGCATCTTTTATTTGTTGCGCTCTACAGAAGACAAATAAAGCCTCCTTACCATGTTCGGGTAAGGGGGCTATCATTTATTCAGCTGCTGGGTTAATTGAATCGTTTGCCGCAGCTTTTGTTTTTGATTTTTGGTACATCACATTTAATATAATCGTTTGAATGGTGAGTAAAAGTCCGCTTGTCATCCAATATAAAGGAAGAGCAGCGGGAGCATTAATTGATAGAAACAGCATCATGACTGGGAAAATCATGCCCATGATTTTTGCTTGTTTCAGTGCGGCTTCTGTTTGGGTGCCTGATTGCTTTGCGAATTTTTGTGTGACATAAAATTGCAAGAAATACATGGCCCCTGCAAAGATCGCCACTAAAAGATCAGTTTGTCCTAAGTTAAACCATAAGAACGAATGCGTCGCAATCTCAGGTGTTGAGCGGATTGCAGAGTAAAAGCCAAGAACAATTGGGATTTGAATCAGCATCGGCAGACAGCCCATTGCCAGCGGGTTCACATTGTTGTCTTTATATACTTTCATCATTTCCATTTGCAGTTCTTTTTGTTTTTCAGGTTCTTTTGTTTTTTTCAATTTGCTTTGTATTTGGTCAATCTGAGGCTTAACGAGTGCCATTTTCTCTTGCATCACTCTCTGCTTTTTAAATTGGTTTGCAAAAAGCGGGAAAATAAGCAGCCGGACAATCAATGTCACGAACATAATAGATAAACCGTAGTCATCATGGAAAAAGTTCGCAAGCCAGATAATCAACTCAGAAAAAGGCTGAACAAAATAATGATGGAAAAACCCATCAGAGCTTGTATTTGTTTGCGCACTTGCAGCAAATGCCGGTGACGCTACCATCATCAAAAATAAAGTCGTACAAATAGTCAATAAACGTTTCAATTCGTTTCCTCCTCAATAATAAAATCTAATAAGTGAGAGGAAGCGAATGGTCTTCATCATCATTTGATGATCTTTTCATTCGAATGACTTTACTAATCCAAGTTGTAATGCGATCATATATGATAAACAGAAAGTCTGTTCGATTCAAACAAGATGCATCCAACTCTTCTAAACGATGTCCTCCGAGGTGCTCGTTCATTCGGCAGTCTTTTAATAAGAAAGCAACACCGATGGCGGTCAGCGCTGGAAGAATAATCGTAAAGAATTCAACAAGGAAAAAGACTTCATTGAATGTATCAATAATCATGATTATCACATCCATTTCATTACTCACAGTGTACTATACACCATATGAAATGTCTAATGGAACAAACAGGTGAGATCACGGTGAAGTGAAGGAAAGTAGATCACCTAAGGAGGCAAGCGAATGGCTGATTCTCAAAAGAAGGGGCGAATCATTTTTCATATTGATATGAATAGTTTTTATGCATCGGTAGAAATGGCGTATGATCCTTCTTTGAGAGGGAAACCTTTAGCCATTAGCGGAAATGCAAAAGAACGCAAAGGGATAGTTGTGACCTGCAGCTACGAGGCAAGAGCACTCGGGGTGAAGCCGCCGATGCCACTCTGGGAAGCGAAGCGGCTATGTCCGGGACTGATTGTGCGTACACCCAACTTCGACCGGTACCGCAGCTCCTCACAAGAAATGTTTACCATACTAAGAGAATATAGTGACTTAGTTGAACCCGTTTCAATTGATGAAGGCTATATTGATTTAACCGATACACCTTATGCTGAGCATGCCGTGAAAACCGCTCATGATATTCAAACGAGGCTCGTAGAAGAGCTCATGCTTCCTTCGAGTATTGGCATTGCACCAAATAAATTTCTAGCGAAGATGGCATCTAATTGGAAAAAGCCAATGGGCATTACCATTTTGCGTAAACGAGATGTCCCGACAATGCTCTGGCCGCTCCCTGCAGGTGACATGCATGGGGTTGGACAGAAAACGGCAGATAAGCTGAAAACCATCGGAATTCATACAATTGAAGATTTAGCGAAAGCGAATGAATATGCGCTAAAAGAGTTATTAGGCATCAATGGACCGAGGTTAAAGCAAAAGGCAAACGGAGAGCATGACGGCATTGTCGACCCAGAAAGAATATACGAATTTAAATCTGTCGGCAATTCTTCCACTCTTCCTCACGATTCTGATGATACAGATGAACTCGTTTCATTAATAGAGAAACTGTCGCAATCGGTGAGTGCCAGATTACGAAGAAAAGAAGTGATGGCAAACCGGCTGCTCATTATGATTCGGTATGCAAGCTGGAAAAATATCACACGGAGCGTCACACTCACGAATCCAACTGATCGAAAGGAAGATCTATTTGAGGCGGCAAAGCAGCTATTCCTAAAGCATTGGAATGACCAGCCTGTAAGACTTTTAGGTGTGACGGGGACCGATCTTGTGGAACGAAAATCAGCCGTCAAGCAACTTGATTTATTCTCTTATACAGAAGATGCAAAAGACGAACCGCTCCAATCTCTTTTAGACGGACTGAAAGAAAAATACGGTAAACCACTCATTCAAAGAGGAGTGACCATTAAGGAAAAAGAGAGCAAAACAAGTGGTACAAGTTTTAATAAAGACTTTTTTCAGGACGAAAGAGGAAATGACTAGCCTGAAAACTTGATAAAAGAGGTGATGTTGTGGTAATTTCAAAGGGTACATCATTTCAGCAGTAATCAATATAGTGTGTTAGAAGGGACGTCAGAATTATGTCAAAACAACAAATCGGTGTCGTTGGACTAGCCGTTATGGGGAAAAACCTTGCCCTAAATATTGAAAGCCGCGGTTTCTCCGTGTCCGTTTATAACAGATCTAGCAGCAAAACAGAAGAGTTTCTTCAAGAATCACAAGGGAAAAACGTTGTAGGCACATACAGCATTGAAGAATTTGTTCAATCGCTTGAAACGCCGCGTAAAATTCTTTTAATGGTAAAAGCGGGTGCAGCAACAGATGCAACCATTCAATCATTACTGCCTCACCTAGAGAAAGGTGACATTTTAATTGATGGTGGAAATACATATTACAAGGATACACAAAGACGTAACCAAGAGCTTGCGGAAAGTGGTATTCACTTCATTGGTACAGGTGTTTCTGGCGGTGAAGAAGGCGCACTTAAAGGTCCTTCTATCATGCCTGGCGGTCAAAAAGAAGCGCACGAGCTAGTGAAACCAATTTTAGAAGCCATCTCTGCGAAAGTAGATGGTGAGCCTTGTACAACGTATATCGGTCCAGATGGAGCAGGACATTATGTCAAAATGGTTCATAACGGTATCGAGTACGGAGACATGCAATTGATCTCTGAATCATACTTTATCTTGAAGCATGTCGCTGGTTTATCAGCAGGGGAGCTTCATGAAGTATTCTCAGAGTGGAATAAAGGCGAACTTGACAGCTACTTAATCGAAATCACAGCTGACATTTTCACAAAAGTGGATGAGGAAACGAACCAGCCGCTAGTAGATGTCATCTTAGATAAAGCTGGCCAAAAAGGAACTGGAAAATGGACAAGCCAAAGCTCACTTGATTTAGGTGTCCCGCTTCCAATCATTACGGAGTCTGTTTTCGCTCGTTTTATTTCTGCGATGAAAGATGAGCGTGTGGAAGCAAGTCAATTAATTCAAGGGCCTGAGCCAACTCAATCAGCTGAAGATAAACAAGCATTAATCGAAGCTGTTAGAAAAGCTCTCTTCATGAGTAAAATCTGCTCATATGCACAAGGTTTTGCGCAAATGAAAGCAGCATCTGATGAGTATAACTGGGATTTGAAATACGGTGAAATTGCGATGATCTTCCGCGGTGGATGTATCATTCGTGCAGCCTTCCTGCAGCAAATCAAAGAAGCATATGACCGTAACCCTGAATTGAAAAACCTATTGCTTGATCCTTACTTCAAGGATATCGTAGAAAGCTATCAATCATCACTTCGTAAAGTGATTTCACTTGCAGTAGAACAAGGTGTTCCTGTTCCTTCATTCTCAAGTGCACTTGCTTACTTTGATAGCTATCGTACAGCTGTCCTTCCAGCTAACTTAATTCAAGCACAGCGTGACTACTTCGGCGCACATACGTATGAGCGTACAGATAAAGAAGGCGTCTTCCATACTGAATGGATGAAATAAGTATAAAACCTCAAAAGACCTTACCTTGGTAAGGTCTTAGATTGTTGACAAAGGGCTAAAATGAACTTGATTTTAGCCCTTTGTCTTCTTTTTAGCGTGATAGAAAATCTTTGCAGGCTAGGAAGGCCGAGTACTGGAGCGAAGCGAATTTGACATTCGTGAGCACCAGCACGCAGGACTGACACCGAATGCGAGGGTTTGTCTACACGCTGTGACCTTACCTTTGGTAAGGTCTTTTTTGTGTTTACATCTATTCGGCTAAAAATCCGAAAAAGAGGGATGCTAAGTAAAAAAGAACAGAAAGTAGGGATAGAAGTGGGCATTTTATATGCACTTCTCCCAGCGATATTTTGGGGAAGTATTGTTCTCATCAGTGTCAAACTTGGCGGGAATGCCTATCAGCAAACACTCGGCATTACCCTCGGCGCTTTTTTGTTTTCAATCGGCGCCTATTTGATCAAAATGCCGGAACTGACACCGCTTATTTTTGCGGTTTCCGTTATCTCTGGGATCTTTTGGAGTATAGGGCAAATGAATCAGCTTTCAAGTGTCGCCTTTCTAGGGGTGTCAAAGGCTGTTCCTTTATCAACGGGTATGCAGCTTGTGAGCACGACATTATTTGGTGTCATTGTCTTCAAAGAATGGCAAACCATGACGGTCATACTTATTGGTTCTTGTGCCATTTTATTTATTATTGCTGGCGTTGTCATGACATCCCTCGGTCAAAAAAAGAGTGGCGGAAACGAAGGCGGCAATTTTAAAAAGGGAATTATCATTTTGCTCATCTCAACCGTAGGCTACGTCGGATACGTCGTCATTTTAAGATGGTTTCATATAGATGGCTGGTCTGCGCTCGTTCCGCAATCTGTCGGCATGCTGCTTTCATCGTTAGCGATTAGTCTAAAGCAAGACCCGTTTAGCAAATATACGTTCAGAAATATCATTGCTGGTCTTGTGTGGTCGACAGGAAATCTAGGACTTCTTTTGGCGATTCCACTCATTGGCGTAGCAGTAAGTTTTTCCATGTCTCAAACAGGAATTGTCATCTCGACTTTAGGCGGTATTTATTTATTAAAAGAGAAAGCATCAAAAACAAGCTTTGTCATTGCAGGCTGCTTGATGATTATCGCAGGCGGTGTGCTACTAGGTTTTACAAAATAGGAGGTTTAAGCGAATGTATCCAGATTTGGAAGGGAAAACAGTTCTCATCACAGGAGCAGGTACAGGGATAGGTCAGGCGATGGCACGCCGGTTTGGACAAGAAAAAGCCAATGTAGTGATCAATTATTTCTCAGATAAAGAAAACCCGGACGACACGATTGCTGAGATTCAAAAAAGTGGCGGACAGGCTGTCAAAATTCAAGGGGATGTTTCAAAAGAAGAGGATATGAAGGCGATGATTGATCAAGCTGTCAATACATATGGCAGTCTTGATGTCATGATCAATAATGCAGGAATTGAAAATGAAGTTCCTTCAACTGAAATGACGCTAGATAACTGGAACAAAGTGATGTCCACCAATTTAACAGGTATGTTTTTAGGGTGCCGTGATGCATTAAAGTATATGACAGAACACGGGATCGAGGGGTCGATTATTAATATGTCGTCGGTCCATCAGCAAATTCCGTGGCCTCATTTTGTCCATTATGCAGCAAGTAAAGGAGGCGCCAAGCTTTTGACGGAAACGCTGGCACTAGAATATGCGCCTAAAAAAATTCGTGTAAACAGCATTGCACCAGGCGCAATTGATACCCCGATCAATGCCGAAAAATTTGATGATCCAGCATTGAAAAAGGGCGTCATTGAGCTGATACCAATTGGTTATATCGGAAAACCGGAAGAAGTGGCAGCATGTGCTGTCTGGCTTGCATCAAAAGAGGCGAGCTATGTGACAGGGTTGACGTTATATGTAGACGGCGGTATGACCAAGTACCCTGGATTCCAAGCAGGAAAAGGATAATCGTGATGATCACGGGCTGGGCCCAGAGGATAACACAACACCAAATTATGATCTAGTATGTGCATGTGAAGACTAGTGAAAAGCGTGTGTATAAACATTCACACGCTTTTATCCGTTTATACGCCCTATTCAAATATGTTCGTTTCTTTTACAGGCCTTACACAAATTTTGATTGCAAAGATATGAATAGATTCGTAAAGTAGCAGCAAAAGACGTTTACCTATCCATGAAATTGAGTGGGAATAGCATCTGTTTCCATCTCGGGGCAGTTACTTCTCATGATTTATGGGTTTTTGAATGAGCTAAGTCATTAGCACTTATTTTAACAAAGTTCTCAAAGACTGTCTTCTGAAGAAGAAGCTACTTTATGGTTCATTCGGAGAGTATTTTTTAAAAGAAAAGGGGTCTCGTTCATATCTGGATGAGATCTCTTTTGTTCTGAAAGCTTGATGTGAGTATTGATACGGTCATTTATAAAATAAAATACATACATATAAAATTAAATGTCTAGACATTTAAAATAAAAATATATAATATTAACTGGAAGCGCTTTTATTACAACAATGGGGTGAGAGAAATGAAACGTATTTTATTAGCATGCAGTTCAGGTATGTCTACGAGTTTACTAGTCACAAAGATGAAAGCACATGCTGAGTCTATAGGGGAGGAAGCAGAGATTTGGGCAGTCGGACAAGACCAAGCGAGAAAAGAAATGGCACATGCCGATGTTGTATTAATTGGACCGCAAATGAGCTTTTTAAAAGGGGATCTTCAAAAAGAAGCTCAAAAATATGGGATTGAAGTAGAGGTCATCGATATGCAGGCGTATGGGCTAGCAGATGGTCAAAAAGCGTATGAACAAGCGGTTTCATTGATGGGGGAATCTTAAAGGATGGAAAAGAAAACGCTCGAAGGACTCACGGAAGAACAAATCAGTTTTCAATTGATCTTACACAGCGGAAATGCACGAAGCAAATTGCTTCAATCTCTTAAACAATTTAGAGAAGGTCATGAAACAGTAGCATCTGACCTTCTCAAAGAAGCGGAAGATGATTTGCGGAATGCACATGATATCCATTTTCAAATGGTACAGCAAGAGGCAAGCGGAGAAACGATTTCATTCTCCTTGCTGCTCATGCATGCCGAAGATCATTTCATGTCAACGATGACAATAAAAGAGCTTGTGGGAGAGCTCTTACCGATATTGCAATCACTGAAACAATAAAGGGTGTAAACAAGGGGGGGAAACCAATGTTTGATAAAATAAGTGCGATTTTGGTTCCGGTTGCTGGGAGATTGAACAACAATCGCTATCTAGGGGTATTAAGGGATGCCTTTATGCTTGCGTTCCCATTAACAATTTTTGGTTCCATCATGGTCGTATTAATGAATTTGCCATTTTTAGATAAGATCATGAGTCAAACAGCACTGGAAGGTGTTCAGTCTGCACTAAATATTGCACCTAGTGCGACCATCAGCATTATGAGTGTGTTTGTTGTATTTGGGATTGGCTACTATTTATCGAAAAGCTATGATGTGGAAGCTGTCTTTGGCGGTGTGATCGCTTTAGCCTCTTTCCTGCTCCTTACGCCATTTTTACTAGAACAAGAGGGCGGTGCATCCATTGCAGGCGTCATCCCAGTCGATCGTTTAGGCGCAAAGGGAATGTTCCTTGGAATGATCACAGGCTTTTTGTCAGCTGAAATTTATCGCTATTTTGTCCAAAAGAAATTTGTCATCAATATGCCGCAAGGGGTTCCGCCAGCTGTTTCTAAGTCTTTTGCTGCACTTATCCCGGCTACTTTGACACTTACAACCTTTTTACTGATCAATATCATCATTACACAAGGGTTCAAAACCAACATGCATGACTTGATTTACAATGCGATTCAGGCGCCGCTTGTCGGACTTGGGAGCGGTATCATTCCGACCTTGATCGCTATTTTCTTTATACAAATTCTTTGGTTCTTTGGGCTCCACGGCCAAATTATTATCAACTCTGTCATGGACCCGATTTGGAATACATTGTCCATTCAAAATCTAGAAAGCTACACAAAAACAGGTGAGGTTCCGAACATCATCAGCAAGCAGTTTATCGAAATCTATACAGTGGGTATGGGTGGAACCGGTATGACGCTAGCTGTTGTGTTTACGATTTTAATCTTTCTTAAAAGTAAGCAATTGAAACAAGTAGCAAAGCTCGGCTTAGGACCAGGTTTATTTAACGTCAATGAACCCATTATCTTCGGTTTACCGATTGTGATGAACCCGCTTATTCTCATTCCATGGATTTTGGCGCCAATGGTGATTACTTGTATTTCTTATTTTGCGATGGCCGCAGGTATTGTGCCGCCTCCGACAGGCGTGAATATTCCTTGGACAGTCCCGATCTTTATTAGCGGAGTCATGGCAACAAATTCATTAGCGGGCGGTCTGCTTCAGCTGTTTAATTTAATGATTGTGTTTGTCATTTGGTTCCCGTTCCTAAAATTTATTGATCGTATGAATGTGAAAAATGAAAAAATAGTCACGACAGAAAAAACGAAACAAACAAACATCAAAGGTGAAGGAGACTCAATACATGTCGATGGAAACTAACAGTCAATCATATACATTTCCAGAAGGTTTCTGGTGGGGATCTTCTGCCTCTGCTACGCAAACAGAAGGCAGTTATCCAGGAGATGGAAAGGGACCGAACATTTGGGATCACTGGTTTGAAAAAGAGCCGAATCGTTTTTTTCAGGGCGTCGGTCCAGGTGTAACCTCGCAATTTTATCGTAAATACAAAGAGGATATCCGCCTCATGAAGGAGATTGGGCACAACTCGTTTCGTCTATCTATTTCATGGTCACGCCTTTTACCTGAGGGAAAAGGGGCTGTTAATGAAGAAGCTGTGGCTTTTTACAATGATGTGATCAATGAACTGATAGCCAGTGACATTGAACCGTTTGTGAACTTGTATCATTTTGATATGCCAATGGCGTTGCAGGAGACGGGAGGATGGGTAAACAGGCAGGTTGTAGACGATTATGTCAGCTATGCGACATTGTGTTTTCAGCTATTTGGCGACCGGGTGAAAAAATGGTTTACCCATAACGAGCCGATTGTCCCTGTAGAGGGTGGATATATGTATAGCTTCCATTATCCAAACGAAGTTGATTTCCAAAAGGCAGTGCAAGTTGGATTTCATGAGATTTTATCAAATGCTAAGGCCATTGCGGCTTATAAAGAGATGAAGCAGGATGGGAAAATAGGCATTATCTTGAACCTTACTCCTTCGTATCCGCGAAGCCAGAATCCGCGGGATGTCGAAGCAGCTGAGATGGCTGACGTCTTCTTTAACCGGTCCTTCCTAGATCCAGCAGTGAAAGGACATTTCCCTGAAAAGCTAGTGGACGTGTTAAAGAAAGAAGGATTGATGCCGGCTATGGAGGAAGGAGACCTTGAACTCATTCAAGAGAACACGATCGACCTTCTCGGCATCAACTATTATCAGCCAAGAAGAGTGAAAGCAAAGGAACATATGCCTCACCCTGATGCACCATTTATGCCAGATCATTATTTCGATTCTTTTGAAATGCCGGGCAGAAAAATGAATGTGTACCGCGGCTGGGAAATCTATGAAAAGGGTATTTACGATATATTGAAAAAAGTCCAGACAGACTATGGGAATATTGAATGCTTTATTTCTGAAAATGGAATGGGTGTCGAAGGAGAAGAGCGGTTTCAGGATGAAGAAGGAATGATTCATGACGATTACCGCATTGATTTTATTTCTGAGCATCTTAAATGGGTGCATCAAGCCATTCAAGAAGGAAGTCATGTAAAAGGCTATCATCTGTGGACGTTTATGGATAATTGGTCATGGTCGAATGCCTATAAAAATCGCTATGGATTTGTCTCAGTGGACCTTGAGGAAGACGGGAAACGTACCATCAAAAAAAGTGGCTATTGGTTTCAATCGGTTTCAGAGAATAATGGTTTCTAATCAAGATACTTGCTCTTTCCTTGAAAAGGGCAAGTATTTTTCTTATGTAAAGATGAAAGGGGTGAAATGAAAGTGGCTCGAACCTTTTAAGCGCACTAGGCTTAGTGTAGAATGAGAGGAAGGCTAGAAAGCGCTATAATAGGATATGAAAAAACAAGTCAGTTGGTGGTGTGAGATGACAAAGTACGAACTCATTTCAGAAGAAATTAGAAAAAGAATAGGAACAGCATATTATCCAGAAGATCAACCCATTCCAGATGAAAACTCGCTTGCCGCTGAATTTAAATGCAGCAGAATGACGATGAAGCGTGCGCTCGATCTTTTAGTGGCGGAAGGTCTGCTCTTTAGAAAAAGAGGTCATGGCACATTTATTGTGAAGGCAGCACTAAATCAAGGTGCGATCAACGTATCAGGTCATGAAAATAAAGGGTTCACGAAAGTGATGGCAGATAAAAACGTGACGAGCCAAATCATTCGCTTTGATGTGCATTTTCCAAGTGAAGAGGTGGCAGCTCATTTATCCATTGACTCAAGCACACCCGTCTATGACATTATTCGGCTCCGTTTGGTAGAAGAAGAGCCATATGTATTAGAAAAAACCTTTATGCCTGTCAATGTCATTAAGGGAATAGATGAAGAGGTTTTATTGGGTTCCATCTATAGCTACATTACAAACACACTGCAATTAAAAGTAGCAGGAGCGCACAAAAAAATTAGAGCGGCTAAATCAGATCAGCTTGATCAGCAATATTTAGGCTGTGACCCTACGGATCCGGTGCTAGAAGTGGAGCAGGTGGCTTATTTAAACACAGGCCGGCCGTTTGAATATTCCTTTAGCCATCATCGCTATGATAAATTTGATTTTTCAACAGTTGAAATTACGAAAACACGACTTTAAAAAAAGAGCAGAACCCCCTCAATCGGGAGACTGCTCTTTTTTGTTGATTTTATATATTCCACCAGTGATATCCATCTTTTTCAAGAAGCTGATCTGCTTCTTTTGGTCCCATAGAACCAGCAGGATAATTTGGTTTTAACGTTTTGGTTTCAGCCCATTTTTCTGAAATTGGATCAACAAAGTTCCAAGACAGTGCTACTTCATCCCAGTGGGCAAAGTTTGTTGCGTCACCTAGCAAACAGTCATGAATTAGCTTTTCATACGCTTCTGGTGTATTCATGATGTCGTTGTAATTTGTTTGATAGTCAAGCTTAATTGGTTTAGCATACGTTCCGCCATCAAGCTTGCGAGCATTCAGGTGAAGGGTGATGCCTTCGTCTGGCTGAATGTGAATCACAAGTAAGTTTGGATGCATGGAATTCCCGTTTCCGTAGTACAGGTTCATCGGAATGTCTTTAAATTGAACGACGATTTGAGTGGATTTCTTTTCTAGACGTTTTCCTGTACGAATGTAAAATGGTACCCCTGCCCATCTAAAGTTATCGATGAGAAGTTTCCCTGCAACGAATGTTTCTGTGTTGGAGTTTGGGTCCACATTTTGCTCTTCAAGATAGGAAGGAACCATATTGCCATCAATCGTTCCTGCATCATACTGTCCGCGGACAAAGAATTGATCCACTTCATCTTTCGAGAATGGACGAAGCGCACGCAATGCTTTCCGTTTTTCGCTACGGATTTCCTCTGTATTGAGCTTAATCGGTGGCTCCATGGCTAGTAGTGCAACCATTTGAAGCATATGGTTTTGTACCATATCTCTCAGTGCACCAGAACTCTCGTAATATCTCGCACGGTCTTCGACACCTAATGATTCACTCGATGTGATTTGAATGTTTGAAATATAGCGGTTTGTCCAAAGCGGTTCAAAGATCGCATTCGCAAAACGAATTACCTCAATGTTTTGCACCATCTGTTTACCAAGATAGTGGTCAATACGATAAATTTGATCCTCTGTAAATGCATCTCGGATCTCTTCATTTAATGTTTTGGCACTAGGCAGGTCATGACCAAACGGTTTTTCAATGACAAGTCGAGACCATCCAGTCGTTTCTGATACGCCTTCACTTTTTAAAAACTTCGCAATGGTTCCGAAGAATTCTGGTGCCATCGCTAAATAGAACATCCGGTTATTCGGGATACTGTATGTATCTTCAAGACCAGAAAGAAGCGTGTTCAGTGCTTGATAGGAAGCAGGGCTTGAGACATCAAAATCATGGTAATAGAAATGAGAAATAAATTCCTCTGCTTTTGCTTCTGCATCATCAGAAGAGACCGATTCTTTTACCACAGCTCTTAGGTCTTCATGAGACCAAGGACGACGTCCAACACCTACAACGGCGAATTGATCTCCAAGCTTTCCGCTATGATAAAGTCTATGTATAGAAGGGTAGAGCTTGCGTTTTGCAAGGTCTCCTGTTGCGCCAAAAATGACAATGACTGCTTTTGGATAGTTAGTTTCTGTATTCACGAAAAGTACCTCACTTTATTCGTAGCATTGTTGTAAAAACCGAGAATGTATGTACATTTTCTTTATTTTAAAGGTTCATTGTTCGTAAAGCAAACATTTGATTCGACTTTTTCTGCCCGAGTTTGACTTTTTTCAAAAATTCCGCTGAATTCACATTTATCCTGTCTTCATGTATTCTATATGAATGAAGAGATTGTATACCGGCTGTAGGAGGAAATCGTAATGGAACTGCTCTTTTTAGGAACAGGTGCAGGCATTCCTGCAAAAACAAGAAACGTCACTTGCACTGCGCTGAAGCTTTTAGAAGAGAGAAAAGCCGTGTGGCTTTTTGATTGCGGAGAAGCGACGCAGCATCAAATATTACATACAACGATTAAACCAAGAAAAATTGAGAAGATCTTTATCACGCATATGCACGGTGATCATGTATATGGTCTCCCGGGTCTGCTTGGCAGCAGGTCCTTTCAAGGCGGAGAGGATGAATTGACGATATATGGTCCAAGCGGCATTAAAGCTTTTGTAAACGCGGCACTTTCAGCGACACAAACGCATTTGACTTATCCGCTGCATATCATAGAAATAGAGGAAGGGATCGTTTTTGAAGATGAGACCTTTCAAGTAGAAGCAAGACGAGTGTCTCATGGGATCCCAGCTTACGGTTATCGGGTCGTGGAAAAAGATGTACCTGGTGCACTAAAAGCCGAAGACCTAAAAAAAATCGGTGTAAAACCTGGACCTTTGTATCAGAAGTTGAAAAATGGGGAAACCGTTACACTCGAAGATGGAAGAATGATTGATGGAACCGATTATTTGGAACCCCCTAAAAAAGGGAGAATCGTTGCATTTTCAGGAGATACCCGTTTGTGCGAGAATATAACAAGGCTTGCCAAGAATGCGGATGTGTTAGTCCATGAAGCAACATTTGGGAAAGAAGATGCAGAACTAGCCTATAATTATTATCACAGTACGACAGAACAGGCAGCAAAAACAGCGCAGGAAGCAGGCGCAAAAAGACTGATTTTGACCCATATTAGTGCAAGGTACCAAGGGGAAGAGTCACTGAAACAATTACTCAAAGAAGCCCGCGATATATTCCCGCTGACTGAAGCTGCACATGATTTCTTTTCTTTTCCTATTGACCGTACCCTGTAAAAATTGGATGAATCGTCAAAAAAAGTTGTGTGATTTTTTTGATATTTATGATGACGCTCTTTTTCAGGTAGTGGTAAAATGGTGAAGAAAAAACAAATGACGAATTACACTATGAAGAATACGGGAGGCACAATCAAAGATGAGCGGTTTTACAGCGTTAAGTGAAGCAGAATTAAATGACCTATATGCAGCACGACAAAAAGAATATGAAACGTACAAAAGTAAAAACTTACACTTAGACATGTCTAGAGGGAAACCTTCACCAAAACAGCTCGATTTATCTATGGGCATGCTCGATGTCGTGACATCAAAGGATGCAATGACAGCTGAGGATGGTACAGATGTGCGAAACTATGGCGGCTTGACAGGCCTTCCTGAAACAAAGAAATTTTTTGCAAGTGTGCTCAATCTGAAGCCAGAACAAATCATCATTGGCGGTAATTCTAGTCTGAATATGATGCATGACACAATTGCACGTGCTATGACTCACGGCGTATATGGCAGCAAAACACCTTGGGGAGAGCTTCCAAAGGTAAAATTCCTTGCACCAAGCCCAGGATATGATCGTCATTTTGCCATTTGTGAGCATTTTAACATAGAGATGATTACGGTAGATATGAAGTCGGATGGACCTGACATGGATCAGGTGGAAAAATTGGTTGCAGAAGATGAAGCCATTAAAGGGATTTGGTGTGTACCGAAATATAGTAACCCTGACGGCATTACGTATTCAGATGAGGTTGTTGACCGTCTTGCTTCTATGCAGACAAAAGCAGACGACTTCCGTATTTTTTGGGATGATGCCTATGCAGTCCACCATCTAACAGATACGCCTGATACGTTAAAAGATATTTTTCAAGCAGTAGACAAAGCAGGACATGCAAACCGTGTGTTTATGTTCGCCTCTACTTCTAAAATTACGTTCCCAGGCTCGGGTGTTGCACTGATGGCATCTAGTCAGGACAACGTCAGCTTTATTCAAAAACAGCTATCAGTTCAAACCATTGGGCCAGATAAAATCAATCAATTAAGACACCTTCGTTTCTTCAAGAATCCAGAAGGATTGAAGGAACATATGAAAAAGCATGCAGCGATTATTAAGCCGAAATTTGACCTCGTTCTTTCGATCCTTGATGAAAAGCTTGGTGGAACAGGCATCGCTGAGTGGCACAAACCAAATGGCGGATATTTTATTAGCTTAAATACACTCGATCATTGTGCAAAAGCTGTTGTGCAAAAAGCGAAAGAAGCCGGTGTGACACTAACAGGTGCAGGGGCGACATATCCTTATGGAAACGATCCGCTTGATCGTAACATCCGTATTGCGCCAACGTTCCCAACACTTGAAGAACTAGAGCAGGCGATTGACATCTTTACGTTATGCGTTCAGCTTGTCAGCATTGAAAAGTTGCTGTCTGAGAAAAGTCAATCAGCACCAACGGTATAATGAAAAAACTCCTTGACTGATGTCCGGTCAAGGAGTTTTTGTTTTTAGTTGGCTGTTTGATAATAAGAGACAGGCTGTTTTGCTGCACACCATACATCATAAATCGCAAGCTGCACAATATGTGGTTCATCGTGATGAATATAGTGCGAGCTGTTCTGCGCCTGAATCCATCCGCTTTGGGATGATAATGTGAGCATTCGTTTATGAAGCCTGAGCCAAGCTTCATGTGCTGGATGAAACAAGCGGCTTTTGCCTGATGAAATGACAAGAAGGGGCATCATCCCATAATGCGTTTGCTCCTCTTTGATCGTACGCAGCATTTGCTCAAAGTCCTCATGTGTACATTCTGCTGTGAATTGCGCCATATATGAAGTGCGTTCTTCCTTTGATAAGAGTGGCAGAATGACCTGCTCTTGCTCCTCACTTGCTGGGTCTAGAAGGACCATACCGATAACATCTTCTTTTCTGCGGCTTGCCCATAAGCGGCTGACAAGAGAGCCAAATGAGTGCGCCACAATGAGAAATGGCGGCTGAATATTGGCTTGATGTAAGAGTGTATCTAAATCATCCGCAAGATCATGCAAAGTTCTTCCTTCTTTGCTTTCACTGCTTTTTCCATTGCCTAAACGGTCATATAAGAAAACACCAAGCTCTGGGTCAATATCACGAGCGATATTCGCCCACGTATCGCCTGAAATTCCATATCCTGCTTCAAAAATAATGGTGGCTTGCTTTTTTCCTTGACGATGCCTTGTATAAAAGTGATGTCCATCTATATGATACGTTCTTTCAATCAATGCCGAGTTCATTCTTCCATCTCCTCTAAGTGGTTCTTTAGCTAAAAGACGGCACAAAAGGCAAAGATGTTTCTCTTAAAAACAAAAAAGATGCCTATTTCAAAAAATAGACACCTTTTTGCTTAAAGATGTTACCAAGCGCGATCGTATTGGCGCGGGCTTTCGATGGATGTACGAAGCTCTTTAGCGGCTGTTTTTGGGAAATACGGATCCCGTAAAAATTCTCTGCCGATAAAGATCAAGTCAGCACGCTGATTTTGTAAAATTTCTTCGGCCTGTACACCAGATGTGATCATACCGACAGCGGCTGTTTGGATGCCGGCACCTTCTCTTATTTTCTCAGCAAAGGTGACTTGGTAGCCGGGGAATGTTTTAATACTGGCTTGCACCACAGCGCCTGAGCTCACATCAATTAAGTCGACTCCTTGCTCTTTCAGCCATGCGGCAATGCCAATATAATCTGCAATATCTAGTCCTTTTGTTGTGTAATCAGAAGCGGATACACGGACAAATAATGGTCCATCCCACACTTCATTGACTGCATCAACAACTTCTCTCAAGAAGCGATAACGATTTTCTGGTGAACCGCCATATTCATCTGTCCGGTGATTGGCAAGCGGTGAGAGAAATTCGTTAATCAAATAGCCATGCGCACCATGAATCTCAATGATGTCAAATCCAGCTTTCTTGGCGCGGACAGCGGCATCTTGAAACGCCTGAACGGTGTCTTTTATTTGATCGATAGACATCTCAAGAGGTCTTTTAGATTGCTCGTCAAATGGAATGCTGGATGGAGCAAGAATGTCACCATCTAGCTCAGCCTTGCGTCCTGCATGGGCTAGCTGGATGGCCGTTTTTGTTCCGTACGCTTTGATTTGTTCGTTTAATGAGGCAAACCCTTCAATGTGCTCATCACTCCAAATTCCGAGGTCCTGATCACTAATTCTTCCCTCAGGTGAAACAGCACTTGCCTCGACCATAATTAATCCGGCCTGACCTTGCGCACGGGAAATATAATGTGCAAAGTGGAAAGGCTGTAATTTTCCATCACGGTCATAGGATGAATACATACACATCGGGGACATGACGATGCGGTTTTTGAGTGTGACACCTTTTAATGTCCAAGGTGAAAAAAGCTTTGTTTCCAATTACCTTCGCCTCCTCATAGAATGGTATAGCCGATTATAACAGTCATTCAAACATTCGTCATAAAAGGTGCTCAAACCATATAGCTTTTGAACATGATTTTGTATAATGAAAGATATGGACATCAAAGGGGGATAAACGGATGAAATGGCAAACGGAAAGTGAACTAAAGGAGCTACTCACAGCTCTGATGCAGTATGAAAGCATATCTGGTACAACGGGAGAAGTCGCATTAGCGGAATATTTATATTACTTGCTGAGGGAGCGGCCATATTTTGAGCAGCATCCTGATCACTTGGCTTTGCATCCAATGAAAGATGGCCGGTATTTTTTAACGGCACTTGTCAAACGAAGTACGCTGCCACGTACTGTTTTACTCCTCAGCCATTTTGATGTCGTCGATACAGAGGATTACGGAGAATTTCAAAATATGGCGTGTAAGCCCGAAGAGTTAATTGCGTCCTTTTCTCAAAAAAGTGCACTTCTTCCAAAAAGGGCAAGAGAGGATTTAGCTTCAGGTGACTGGCTGTTTGGACGAGGGTCCATGGATATGAAAGCAGGCCTGACTGTCCAGCTTTCCATGCTGGAAAGAGCGATGGCAGGGAGGTTTGAAGGAAATATTCTGCTCGTCACAGTGCCAGATGAAGAAGTGAATTCACAGGGGATGCTGGAGGCTGTTCCGAAACTAAAGGAGCTCAAGGAGACGTATGACCTTGAGTATACCGCGTGTTTAAACAGTGAGCCGATGTTTGAAAAGTATCCCGGGGATGCGCACCAATACATCTATACAGGTAGTATAGGGAAGGTACTTGCGGGATTTTTCTGCAAAGGAATTGAAACACATGTAGGTGAGCCCTTCTCAGGATTAAATGCAAATTTTATGGTATCTGAATTAAACAGGCTGTTAGAACTAAATAGTGATTATTGTGAGGAAGTAGATGGTGAAGTGACACCGCCTCCGACCAATTTGATGCAAAAGGATTTGAAAGAAGCTTACTCTGTTCAAACGCCTCACACGGCTGTTTCTTTATTTAATGTGCTGATGATGAACCGCTCTAGTGAAGAGCTTCACGGGCTCCTCTATGAAACTGCGAAACAAGCAGCAGTCCAAATCGAAGCCAATCTCAAACAGAAAACGGCTGCATTTCAACGCTTTAAACATTTTACACCCATCGATACAAACATCACGGTGTTAACGTATCATGAGCTGTACGAAAAAGCTGCTGAACGATCCGGCAAGCAGGAGGTCGAGCGAATTGTCAACTACGCCTTTGCCAACCGGGGTGAGCTTGGGGATCGTGATTTTTCAACCAAAATTGTATCAGAACTGACGACCCTTTGTAAGGAAGATGGAGCACTGATTGTGTTGTTTTATAGTCCGCCATTTTACCCATCTGTTTCTTCAACAAACGATCTGCATATTCAAACGACCTTAAAGAAGATTCAAAGAGAAGCAAAAGAGATCTATGGAATCGAAGTAGAAGAAGTCAAATATTTTCCTGGTTTATCTGATTTAAGCTACTTACAGCTTGAAAATCAAGATATAGCCGATTATACAGCCAACATGCCGCTATACCAAAAAGGCTACTCGTTACCACAAGGAGAAAAAGAAGCTCTTAACGTTCCTGTCATCAACGTTGGTCCATTAGGAAAGGATGCGCACAAATGGACAGAACGGCTGCATGTCCCATTCTCTTTTGGCGTTTTGCCGTCGCTCTTAGAATCAACAATTCATGCTTTACTAGAAAAGAATTAAGTGAAAGCCCTATCGCCATGATAGGGCTTTTCTTTTTGATTTTAATCACCTTCTGTCTAAAGAAATAGAGTATGATATAGAATGATACTTACATATATTTGAAGGGGGATTGTGAGAGTGAAAACAGGAGTACTAAAAAAAACAGAGATCATGACATCACTTCAAGAGAGTTTGCGTAAGCTTGAGGAGTTATTATGGACATGTGATGAGGCTACATTAGATGAATCTTTTGGGGAAGGCAAGTGGTCGATTAAACAAATTGTTGGACATTTGTATGATACAGAAGAAGTCTGGTCAGAGCGGATAGAGCAGGCAATATCAAATGAGCACACGCTTTTCGCATCATATGATCCAGAGATATATGTGAAGGGAAGAGCTTATGAAACGTATACCGCACAAGAGGTCAGTGCATTGATCGAGCGCTTAAAAGAGAGCAGAAACAAAACACTACACTACAACTATTAGAAAAGGATACATGGGATTTTTCAGGTCTCCATCCTGAAGAAGGAGTGATGACAGTCCAAATATTAGCTGAAACCATTGCTTTACATGAAATTCATCACCTCGATCAAATCAAAGCCATCATATCCATGAGAGCATCGAGTGATAGATGAAAAGCACCTGTCATCAAGGCAGGTGCTTTTCTATATTATTTATACGTACTCGCTGAAAACATGTCGTTTAATTCTGCTGCGCGTTTTGTCGCTGTTTTCACACAATCGACAATCGCTTCTTCAAATTGATAGGAAGCAAGGGTATTCAGTCCTGCTTCTGTCGTTCCACCTTCGCTCGTAATTTCTTTGCGCAATTCAGCAGGTTCCTTACCGCTATCCTGAAGCATATTTGCAGCGCCTGCAATCATTTGACAAATGAGCAATTTCGCTGTCTCTTGGTCCATCCCAAGTTCCGATGCACCTCGCTCCATTCCTTCAATCAAATGATAAATAAAGGCAGGACCGCTGCCTGCAATGGCTGTGACCGCATTCAGCTGTGATTCATCTAAAACCGTCACATGACCGATCGTTTCAAACAGCTGAACTGCTTTTTCCTTTTGCGCCTCTGTGACTTCATCACTGACAGCAATGCCAGTAGCTGATTGTTGTATGGCTGCTGATGTATTTGGCATCGCACGAACCACCGCCGTTTTTGCGCCAGTATATTGCTGAATGGTTTCAATAGAAATGCCCGCTAAAATAGAAATAATCAGCTGTCCATTTAAATGGGGCCTTACTTCAGAAATGCCACTTTCCGCATCTTTTGGTTTTAAAGCAAACACCAGCATATCGGCTTCTTCATAAATAAAGGAACGAGCGAAATCTGTTTTGACTCCATAACGTGCATTTAATTCTTCTAATCGTTTTTCATTTGTTTTATTTGTGACAATGATATCTTCATTTGACATAATGCCGCTCTTTAAAAGACCTTTAATCATAGACTCGGCCATTGAGCCTGCACCAATAAATCCAATTTTACTCATAAGCTGCTCCTCCTTGTAGAAAATAAAAAAACCTCTCGTCTGCAAAGGACGAAAGGTTTTTCGCGGTACCACCCTCAATTAGCATGCAATGTTGCATACTCAGCTCTAGTCCCTTAACGCGGGAAACGTTTAGGTTTGCCTAACAGCTCAAAGGGCAGGTTCAGCAAATAAGAGGATGGTGAAGTCTTACAGCCGGTGGACCTCACTCTCTTGCATCGTTATTTTGCTTACTAATCCTTGTCATCGCGCATCTTATATTTGTTGTTCATTATGCAACGATGGACAAGTTTGTGTCAATAGGGAGAGATAAAAAAATTGACCATCTAAACCGCATGACAGTCTGCCCTTTGCAAGATACAATGAATAAAGAAGAGTGAGTTCAGAAGATCTATGAGTCAAAAATCAGGAGATGACGTATAAAAGTGAAAGAAGAAATGATTCAATTATCCATCCCCACACCGTTTGCGGTGGGGGATGTCCATGCATATGTATTAAAAGGCAATGCCGTGACCTTAGTCGATTGCGGACCGATGACACAAGAAGCGCAGCATGCCTTTGTCACGCAATTAAAGGAACATCATTTATCAATAGATGATATTGATCAAGTGGTTTTGACACATCATCATGCAGATCATGTCGGTCTTTTAGATCTGATGAAACCTCAAGTCCGTGTCATCGGACACGAGTTGAATGAGCCCTATATTAGTCAGGATGCAGCGTTTAAACAGCGTCAAATCCATTTTATGAATGATTTTTTTCAGCAGTTAGGTGTGCCGCTTCGTCAAGGTGAGTGTGAAAGAATTGTGAGGCAGTCCTATACATATTCATGTACGGCACATGTCGATGACGTCATAAAAGAAGGCGATCGTTTGAAGGGACATGAGCACTTCCAAGTGCTGGAGACACCGGGACATGCACAATCTCATCTTTCTTTTTTAGATGAAACAACAGGGAATTTCATCGGCGGTGATCTGCTGCTTACGACCATTTCTTCCAATCCGTTAATGGAAGCGCCAATGAAGGGAACAGAACGTCAAAAATCGCTGCTTCAATATAAAGCATCACTCGAGCGTTTATTGCATTTGCCCATTCAGACGATTTATCCAGGGCATGGCCAGCTCATTACCTCTCATCACGAATTGATCGAAGAAAGATTTAAAAAACAGGAAAAACGGGCAAATACGATGTATCAGCTGCTTCAACGAAAGGAAATGACCGCCTTTCATCTTTGTCGCACCCTATTTCCGGGCCTGTATGAAGAAGCATTATTTCTGACAATGTCTGAGACAGTCGGACAGCTTGATGTGCTTTTAGCGGCTGGACAAATTGAAGAAGTGCAAAAAGACGGAACCCTCTACTATCGAGCAAATGAAGGAGTGAAATAAATGGGGCGACTAACAGGAAAGAGAATATGGATTACAGGTGCTTCAGGCGGTATTGGTGAAAAGATGGCGTACTTGGCAGCAGCCGAAGGAGCAGAAATCATTGTGTCGGCAAGACGAATTGAAAAGCTCACAGGTGTAAAAGAAAAGATTATAAGTGCTGGCGGCGTATGTCACATCGTTCAGCTTGATGTCAGTCAGCTTGAGGACATTGATCAAGCCTATCAACAAGTGGGCGCTGTTGATATTTTGGTGAACAATGCCGGCTTTGGTGTGTTCGATCTCGTCGAAGACGCATCCATTGAGGAAATGGTGTCGATGTTTGAGGTCAATGTCTTTGGTTTAATTGCCTGCACAAAAAAGGTCCTTCCTGAGATGAAACAAAGAGGGAAGGGACATATTATCAATATAGCGTCACAGGCAGGCAAAATTGCCACCCCTAAATCCGCCATCTATTCCGCATCAAAGCATGCGGTTCTCGGATTTTCAAACAGCCTCAGAATGGAGCTGGCAGACAGCGGGATTCATGTCACAACCGTCAATCCAGGACCGATTGCCACAGACTTCTTTACCATTGCAGACCGTAGTGGTGAATATGTGAAAAATGTTGATTTTATGATGCTCAGTGCTGACAAGGTAGCAGGGAAGGTCGTATCCGCCATGATGACGAAAAAAAGAGAGATTAATTTACCAGGATGGATGAATGCTGGCAGTAAGTTGTATCAATTATTCCCGTTTTTATTTGAAAAAGCAGCACGTAAAGCGATGATGAAAAAATAACAAAAAAAAGAAACCGGTCACAGGCTGGTTTCTTTTTTTGTTTGATGGGGCTTGATATTGGTGACGCCAAAGACATTGCCATCAACATCTTCGAAGCTAAAACCGCCTAAGTCTGGGTCAGCTAATATTTGAATATCTGATACAGTCACTTCATGCTCGCTTAAATACTGGTGAAAGTTTTTTAAATCCTTCACAAATAGATCAATCATACTATGCCGAACTCCTGTAAAAGAGTTCATAAAGTAGATTCGTTTCTCGTGTTTTGTTTTGACGAGATAAAAGTGAGCATGGCGGCTTCTTCTGATTGATGTAGAACGATCATCTATAAAATCTGTTCATACCAAGAGACAGCCCGGGGGATATCAGTCACAGGAATTTCAATAGTAGCAATTTGTTGAATGGTCAATGGCTTCACTCCTTTTTCTATATTCGTCTTGCCGCTTGCTGAAGTGGATCCCATACACTGTTAAAAGGAGGGGCATAGCTAATATCTAAATCTTCAAGGTCTGTCACAGTCAGCCCTTGATAAAGAGCAGTTGCCATGACATCAATTCGTTTATCAACACCTTCTTTACCGATGATTTGTGCGCCAAGCAAGGTGTGATCATCGCTTCTGTAAATCAGTTTCACTTTTATTTTCTCTGCATCTGGGTAATATCCAGCGTGGTCAGTGCTGTCGATGGTGATGGTGGAGAAAGGAAGGCCCGCGTCTTTTGCTTCTTTCTCTGATAAACCCGTTCGCCCTGCTGTCACGTCCATAAATTTCATCACCGCTGTGCCGGTTACGCCTTGAAACGCACGGTTTGTTCCTGTCATATGAAAACCTGCGATTCTTCCTTGTTTATTTGCTGTCGTGCCGAGCGGAATATAGTCCAGTTCCTTTTTGATACGGTGATAGGTTGCTGCGCAGTCACCCGCCGCATAGATATCTTGTACATTGGTCTGCATGTATTCATTCACAACAACTGCACCATTTTGAAGACGCTGAATTCCTGTGCTGTCTAAAAAGGATGTTTGCGGAGTGACGCCAACGGCAATGATGACCATATCTGTTTCAATGGTCTGTTTGTCTGTTTGAACAGCTGTTACATGTGTCTTGCCCTTTAACTTTTGCACTGTTTCACCAAGTACCACGTGAATGCTTTGATTGTCCGCTTCTTCTTTCAGATATTTTGCCATATCGGGATCAAAGCCTGGGCCAAGTGTTGCACCCCGCTGAATGATATGAACGTCTTTGCCTAGCCCTTTTAAATTTTCTGCCATTTCTAAGCCGATATATCCTCCGCCGATAATCGTGATATGTGTGACGTCTTTTTTTAGATTGTCTAAAATAGACAGCGCATGCGGGATTGTTTTTAATACGTGGACACCTTCTAATGAATGACTGTCTAGATTAAGTGTGACGGGGCTTGCTCCTGTCGCAATTAACAGGCGGTCATACGTTTCTGTAAAGGGCTCTTTTGTTTTAGAATGAATACCCGATACTGTTTTTTGCTCCGGGTCAATTGAGGTCACTTCGTGTAAGCATCTGGCATCAATTCCGTACTTGTCACGAAAAGTGTCAGCGCTACGTGCGATGAGTTTTCTGTGATGATCAATGAGACCGCCGATCAAGTAGGGGAGCCCGCACTGTCCATATGAGAAAATCTCTCCTTTTTCAAAAGCTACAATTTGTGCGTCTGGATCCTCTCTATATATTTGCATAGCGCAGCTCATTCCTGCTGCATCTCCGCCAATCATCACATATTTCATTTGGTGTGCTCCCTTCTATCTATCAAACTGAATACTCTTATTTACCCTCATTTTCCTTTATTTAATGCTTTTTTTTCGCAAAAGAAGCAAACTTTCGTTGAAAAATAAAGACAGCGCCTTCATTTTAAGCTACAATCGGATTATCGTCTTTTTGGTTATGAGTTTAGTTTAGATTGGTGGGAAAGACTTTGGGTGACGAACGACTAGATTTTAATACACTATATACACGCCATACGAGAGAGGCATGGGCCGCTCTTGGAGAATATATGCCGGTATCTGTTTCAGAAGAAGAAGTGAGAGCACTTCAAGGATTAAACGACTACTTATCGCTAGAAGAAGTTCGAGATATTTACATACCGCTTATTCGGTTTCTGACATTACATGTCTTTGCAGAAAAACAAAAAAATCAGCATGTCAATGCTTTTTTAAACTACCCGCATCATGCGAAAATCCCTTTTTTAATTGGGATTGCAGGAAGTGTGGCCGTCGGAAAAAGCACGACAGCACGTATCATTGAAACGCTTTTATCAAGGCTTGGAGATGGGCTGAAGGTGAGTCTCGTAACAACGGACGGCTTTTTGTATCCTCAAAAAGAGTTAAAAGATCGGGGGCTGATGGAAAAGAAAGGCTTCCCGGAAAGCTATGATGTTAAAGCGCTACTTTCGTTTTTAAATGAATTAAAATCAGGGAAACAAACTGTGCATGCACCTGTATATTCACATCTGACCTATGATCGTCTTGAAGGGGTGTATGAAACAGTAGAAGATGCAGATATTGTCATCATTGAAGGGATCAATGTGTTGCAATCACCGGCACTGGATGATCTGAAGGATGAGCCGCGCGTGTTTGTATCAGATTACTTCGATTTTTCGATTTATGTAGATGCCGCTGAGACGCAAATTCAATGCTGGTATAAAGAACGGTTCCGTTTGCTGCGGGAAACAGCCTTCCAAGACCCTGAATCTTTCTTTCATCAATACAAAGATTTGACGGATGAAGAAGCAGATCAGATGGCAAGCACGATTTGGAATACAGTGAACCGGCCAAATTTATATGAAAATATTTTGCCGACAAAATATAGAGCCGATTTGATTTTAAAAAAAGGTGATCAGCATAAGGTGGAAGAGATCGCCATCCGCAGGGTATAAAGAAAACCGCTCAAATTGAAGTGCACCCCAAATATTAGACACAGTCTAACATTTGGAGGTGCTTTTCTTTTGGCTAAATTTACAATTGAAGATAAAATCAAAGCTGTAAAACGATACCTCATTGACCGCGAACCCCTGCTTGGAATTGCAAAACAGATTGGCGTGCACAAAAGCATACTTCAATATTGGGTCAGAAAGTATCAATATCATGGCGAAAAAGCTTTTTCAAAGTCATATACAAATTATCCAGTCCAATATAAACTAGACGTACTTGATTATATGAATGAACATGGGACGTCTATCTTGGAAACAGCTGCACTCTTTAACCTGCCTTCTGATACCACGCTTTGGAACTGGAAGCGCATCTTGGAAACACAAGGAGTAGACGCCCTTCAATCTAAGAAAAAGGGGCGTCCGTCTATGAAAAGGAAAACTGGAAAACAAGAAATAACGAAAGGATCAATGGAAGCGTTACAGGCAGAAGTAGAACATTTGCGCATGGAAAATGAGTATTTAAAAAAGTTGAATGCCTTAGTTCAAAACAAGGAACAATCACCAAACAAGACAAAGCGCAAGTAGTCTATGATTTAAGGCATCAATATCCGGTGAAATCACTTCTTAAGCTCGCATGTATTCCACGCAGTACCTACTATTACTTGATCAAGCATTTAGATCGTCCTGATCAGGATGTCGAACTGAAAAAGATGATTCAAACTATTTATCAGGAACATCAAGGACGTTATGGATATCGCCGGATTCGTGATGAACTAATTAATCGGGGACAAAAGGTGAATCACAAAAAAGTCCAGCGCATCATGAAAGTTCTAGGGCTAAAATGCATGGTCCGAGTGAAGAAATATCGTTCATACAGAGGCACAGTGAACAAAATAGCGCCTAATATTTTGGCTCGTCATTTTCAAGCTGATAGGCCAAATGAGAAATGGGTCACAGATATAACGGAGTTCAAGTTATTTGGTCAGAAGCTCTATCTTTCGCCCATATTAGATCTATTTAATGGTGAAATCATTACCTATACAGTCGGTTCAAGACCTGTTTATTCACTCGTCTCAACGATGCTTCATCAGGCGTTCAACCGTTTAGATGAAGATGAGAAACCAATGATACATTCTGATCAAGGATGGCATTACCAAATGAAGCAATATAGACACGACTTAAAAAAGCGTGGGATTACACAGAGTATGTCCCGAAAAGGTAACTGTTACGATAACGCAGTTATCGAGAACTTTTTTGGTATCTTAAAGTCTGAATTTCTATACCTAAAAAAATTTGAGAACATCGAACACTTCAAGCAAGAACTTGAACAATATATTGATTACTACAATCACACACGTATAAAGACAAAACTAAAAGGCATGAGTCCGATACAATATCGAACTCATGCCTCGAAAGCTGTCTCATAAAAAAACGCGTCTAAATTTAGGGGGTCACTTCAAATTGAGAGCGGTTTTTTTAATGACCTCCACTTACTTTCACAGCCACGGCAGCCGCCGTTCGTTTTTTTAGGCGGTAGTATCCGATAAGTAAAAACGGAACGCCTGCAGCGGTGACAATCGCCAAGACTGAAAAAATAGAAAGGGGATGGGCTGCGCCAAATAAGTCAATACACAATCCTCCGACAAACGGTCCGACGACGCTGCCGAGCTGAGAAAACCCCATTGCGCCGAAGTATGATCCTTTCACTTCAGGTTTTGCAATATTGTCTACAAACAGATCCATCATTGCAAAGAGCAGCACTTCACCAATCGTAAACACGACAATAATAAAAGCAAGCGTACCGAGACTTTGTGAAAAAGCAATGGCAAACAAACTGCCTGCTAGAAGCACGTTCCCAGTCGTTAATGACAAAATCGTTGAATAGCGCTTAGCGATCATAATCAGCGGGTACTGAACGACAATGACAACCACTGCGTTTAAGGATAAAAGATACCCAAACAGTTTAGGGCCATCCTCAATCATAGGGGATGCCGATAAATATTGAGGCAGTGTTGAGCTTAGGTGTGAATAGCCAAATGAACATAAAGTAACGCCAATGAGGATGATGCTAAAGACCGTATCTTTCTGAATAATGGAAAGAGCTTTTTTGACGCCGATTTGTTTGGTGCTTTCTGGAGCAGCCACTGGATGCTTTTGAAATTGCCATGCCAGCGTTAACCCATACAACAAGTAAATGAGGGCAGCGACGAGAAATGGAAAAGTCGTTTTTGATGACCCGAGATATAAGCCAAGCAGTGGGCCGAAAATGACACCAATGTTAATGGCCGTATACCGTAAGTTAAAGACAAACAACCGAATGCTTGATGGGGTGACATCGGATAAGAGTGCTTTAGACGTTGGTTCAAACAGCGCCCGGCACAGTCCATTTAAAGCATTCATAAAAAAGAAGACCCAAATGGCATCTGCAAACGCGAAGCCAACAAAGACAAGTGTCCAGCCAAAGATGGATAAAAGCATGACCTTTTTTCTGCCGATTCGGTCGGAAACATAGCCGCCGTAAAAACTCGCAACAATCCCAATAAGAGAGCTGACGGCAATGATCAATCCAGCTGAAGAGGCTGAGGCGCCTTTGATTTGTGTCAAATAAACGGCTAAAAAGGGAATGCTCATGGATGTCGCCATTCGGCCAAATATCGTGCCGATGATGATCGTCCAACTAAGTGGATGTAAAGTGCGTAAGTTATTTTTCATGCTGTGTCTCCCCTGAGTTTGTAAGATGTTCCAATCATACATGAAAAATTGTGCAAATTAAATACACAATTTGATGGAGGAGTCATCCGTCAAATGACAGAGAAGCTTGAACTGTTCCGTTCATTCGAAGAGCATATGCCTCGTTTTCAAGGTTTTAAGCCTTGATGGATCATAATTTTTTCAGAAAAACGAAGCGGGTTTTTCAATGATCATGTTTTCGTTTTGCGAAAATCAATTGAGATCGATGGCAATAATTTGATGTAAGGAAAGGTTTAGAACATCTTCGTCATTCACGATTTTCATTTGGCGTGTTTCATAATGAATGGCTTTCACCCAGCCCCAAAACTGTGCTTTCATGCCTGATGAGACATATGTCACGCAAATCGCTTGATCCTCGGTAATCGACTGTGTGATCAAAACATTCATTTCCTCTAGCTGATCGGAGCTGAGCGGTAGAGGTGTATATTCTTTTTTCTTTCGTTTTTGAGCAAGTAGTTGCTCCCGGTGCTCTGGTAGCATCATTCGGCTTGATTCCCACATGATGTTGTATCCAGGTGTTAATTTATTGGGATTCATGCTTGTTCGCCTCCGTTATTTGTAATGCCCGCCAATTTTTTCGGCGCGGTGATATACCTGCCCTGCGCTTGTCAGTGACGAAGCATGCAATAATGCCGCAGGTCCATATTTCAGATGGATTTCATCAAATACTTTGCTGAGTTGATCTTTCTTCAAATGATGATCAAATAAAGTCAGCTGATAGTGGCTGTCAGGCTGCAGCTGTGAGAGGGTAATGCCTACACTGCGAATGGGCTGGCCATCCCAGTGCTGCTGGCATAGCTGAATCGCTGCCTCTGCAATATCTGAGCCATACTGTGTCGGTGAATGAAGCTTCATTTGTCGATGAAAGCCTGTTGGATGTGAAAAATCAGCCCCTCTTACACCAACAGACACCGTTTGACCGAGATAATGCTTAAAACGTGCCCGCCTAGCGACTTCCTCACTCAATTCAAGAAGAGCGACTTTGATCTCCTCAAAAGATGCGTAATCACGGGGAAGGGTCATATGATGCCCAACGGCTTTTTGCTGATCATGTGTGTGAATAGTGACTGGGGAGGGATCGTGTCCTAAAGCTGTTCGCTGCAGAAGCTCCCCATTGATTCCCCAGCGTTTTTTTAATCGGTCTAACGGATAAGTAGCAAGTGTGCCAATGGTACTGATACCCATTCGTTTCAAATGATGCTCCATTCGTTTGCCGACGCCAAATAATTTTCCAATTGGAAGCGGCCATAAATCAGCAGCAACCCGGTCTGCACTCAGTTCATAGATGCCGGATGTGTTTTTTTTGGCAAAATGGTCACAGGCCATTTTAGCGAGCACTTTATTAGGGCCGATGCCCACACGTGCGTAAATGCCAGTCTGATTCATAATCGTTGTTTGTATATGTTGAGCGATCTCATGTGGAGAGCCGAATAGTGTAAGACTGCCTGTAATATCAAGAAACTGTTCATCAATGGAATATGGCTCGACAAGGTCTGTGTATTGTTCAAGCAGTTCTGTAATCATGACAGAGACATCGAGATAGCGCTGCATACGTGGACGTACAACCACTGCTTCAGGACATTTCTCCTGTGCTTCCCATAACCTTGATGCATTTTGTACGCCACGTTTCTTCGCGAGAGGGCAGGCTGCCAGGACGACTCCGCTTCTTCGTTCTGGATCTCCAGAGACAATGAGCGGTACATTCTCCAAATGAGGCGCCTCCACCTTCTCGACTGATGCATAAAATGACTGCATATCCACAAGCAGAATGGCTCGTTCATTCATTGTACTTCACCTCTAGGAACGTATGTTCTGTATCTATTGTAAACAACATGAGGTGAAATTCATACTGGTAAATCATTCAAAAGCTGTCCATACAAAAAAGACGAAGTGGTGAACACTTCGTCTCGTCTGCTGCAACGATTGTTAGGCATGTGCCATGTTGTGGAATGTTTGGAGCGGTTCAGAACGCAGACGATAAGCCATCAGCTTTTTCTTTGGCTTATGTGTAAACTGCCGAACCACATCCACATGGTCATCATAATGGAACAGATAAAGGGTGACATCATGCTTCCCATGCTTTGTTTGCATAGTAAGCGGCGCTGGCCCTTCATTCGGATGAAGAAAGCGTTCTTCATCACCAGGGTAAATATAATAGCGTTCAGTAAAGATCGCATCATTAAAATGTTGAATGATTTCAGATGCTCGCTGCTCATCAAGCGAACGACCTTGAAAAGTAATATTTGTTTGCTCACTTGTTACTTTAGCATGTACGGCGTAGCGGCTAAAAAGGCGCTCAACAACACCAGAAGGCAAAGAGGTGACAAGCAGCTTTAAAAGACTAAACACAACAAGCGAAATAACAACCCAAACCAATCTCATCATCTCCAATAAACATTTGTACCATTTCCTATATGAACCATCTTAACATAACAAATGAATGAAACTTTCGCACAAAAAGTGAACTTTTTGAAATAAGTGTGAAGATTTAAAAGGAGATGACGGCTGAAAGACGAAGAACCAACAAATGAACATGAAAAAAGACGTGCATACTGTCTTTACAACCATTTGATCAGACAGTAGACTATTGAAACAATCGCATTTTTGAGAAAAAACGAATCAAAGGAAAGCCAAAATGGAAAAAGGGGCGAGGCCATCATGATACGTCAAGTGAAACCGTCAGATTTTTACGCAGTCACATCCGTTATTCAAAGCTGGTGGGGAGGCAGAGATTTGCGTGCAAAATTGCCAAAGCTCTTTTTTGAACATTTCCAGCAAACAAGTTTTGTTGTCGTTGAAAAGGGAGAGCTGATCGGCTTTTTGGTTGGTTTTTTATCGCAATCTCATTCGGATGAAGCCTATATTCACTTTGTTGGCGTCCACCCAGATCACCGTAAATTAAAGATAGGTAAAATCCTCTATCAAGCTTTTTATGAAGCGGCTGAAAAGGAAGGAAGAACAACAATTAAAGCTGTCACAGCTCCTATCAATAAAGTCTCCATTGCTTACCATACAAAACTCGGATTTCAGATAGAAAAGGGAGATAAAACAGTAGATGGCATCTCAGTCTTTTCAGATTACGATGGCATTCATGAAGACCGTGTGTTATTTGTGAAGAAGCTGGAGGCAATGAAATGATTGTTTATTTAGATCACACAATAATTGATGTAGCAAAGCAGATCTTACATATTCAACTAGCTGCATACCAACAAGAAGCTGAACAAATTGGCTATGCTGATCTTCCGCCATTAAAAGAGACCATTCAAGATGTCATGAAAGCAAAAGAGCAATTTATTGGTTTTGAGCAAAATGATCTCTTATTAGGCGTAGTTTCATATGAAGAGCTGAAAGATTGTTTGATCATTAGTCGATTGGCTGTGCATCCCAAAGCGCTAAAACAGGGCATTGGAACAAGACTCATGTCCACAATCATGGAAAAGAATGTTCCGATAGAACTGACCACAGGGCAGGAAAACACCCCTGCAAAAAGGCTATATGAAAAATTAGGGTTTTTTGAAACAAATGTCATTCATGTGGCAAAAGAGCTCACCCTATCAAAAATGAAATGGACACCGCGACGCAGGGTTGAGGTTGTCGAATTCAAAAAAGAATGGCATGAAGAATTCCGTCAAGAAAAGCAGCGACTCAAGCAAATCATTCAAAAGATCTGGATAGAAGGCTACCATATTGGCAGTACGTCAGTTACAGGACTTGTTGCCAAACCAATTATAGATATATTAATAGAAGTAAGCGATATAGAAGAGATCGATAGAAAAAAAGAGAGATTTGAACACCTTGGATACGAAGCGCTCGGTGAAAATGGTATAAAAGGGAGACGCTTTTTTCAAAAGGGTGGCTTGAATCGTACGCATCATGTCCATGTGTATGAAAGAAATCATCCTGATGTGAAAAGACATTTATTGTTTCGAGATTACTTAAGAGTCCACCCAGAACGAGCTGAGGCGTATGCGTCTGTCAAGGAACAATTAGCAAAGCAGTATCCGGAAGATATACAAAGCTATATGGCAGGAAAGAATGAAATCATAAAAGAAATAGAAAATGAGGCATATCGCTGGGATAAAGAAGGAAGAGAGGAAGCTCTTAAATAAGCTGCCTCTTCTCCTCAGTTAATTAGGAAGCTGAACATTGCCTTTTACAATATAGGCCTGTGAAGCAGCAGTAGATGGAAGAGCGGGTAATTGATCCTTTACTATGACCCCGCGGATATCTGTGATTCGAACAGGAAGAGATGTAGACCCCATATGAAAGCCAAGGAAATGGTTGTAGTCGGTCTTTTCCATGTTCACCCATTGTCCATCTTTGTAATATTCCATTTTCATAACCGGATATTTATGATTGCGCACTTGAATCGCAGCCCACCACTCACTGCTACCTTCTTTTATTCTGTAAGCTACATTTCCGCTAATCGGTGCTTTTATAATTTTCCAACTAATTGGGATTTTCCCGTCTGCCATATTGCCAATTTTGGCAAAGGCATTAGGAGAAAGATCAAGAGCTCCTTTTGATCCTTCTGGATATTTATCGGTTACATACACCACGGTTTTTCCTTTTGGCCCCGTTACTTCAAGGTAAGCCCTGCAAGTGCCGCATTTACCCCTTTATAGTTATAGTCATGGGGATTTAAAGCCGTAATTTTCATGTCAGATGGAATAGGATCTAATAAAGCGGCGCCCCCTGAGTAACCAGATCCCGTATAAGTCGCATAGCTTTCTCGTACTTCATCAAGGATAGATGCCGCTTTCATGTTGGGCATAGTGAAACTCAACATCAATATCAGCGCCCCGATAAAGCAGAGAGATAATCTTTTTTTCACGATCTAAAACCTCCTGTTTCTTCTTTTAAAATTGATAGCGTCATCAGTATAATTCTAAAAAACAGGATGCAGAAAGAGCCAATAGATAGATATAATCCTAGTGAGAAGAGCGTGTATTTCAAAGAGTATGACTTTCGGATTTAGTCGTGTGTCATGTTTTATGGTGTTTTATGTGTTACAATGTAAGCATCAATTTAAAAAGGATGTTCGCCATGTATATTCACATCACAGAACTGGCTAAAACGTATATAGAAAAACAGCAAACAGGAAACGGAACGAAGGAATTACTGCTTCGCTACGATTCAGAAGGTTGTGGCTGTGCAGTGAGTGGCGTACCGATGCTTTGGTTAACAAGTGAAAGAACAGGTGAATGGGAACCACTTAAAAATAGCCAATATTTAAAACTATATATACACACAGCACAAAAGGTGTTTTTTGACGAGGAAATGACGATTGATTTTAATGAAAAAGCCAATACACTTATGTTGAAAAGTCCTCAACAAATACTCAGCCCGAGAATGGGTATACTTGTAAAGTAAGGTGGAAACGTAGTGGATCAAAAGCTGAAAGTGATACAAAATACGGCACAAAATAAAACGTGGGTGTCGTTTTTAAATAATAATCATCCATATAGCCTTTTGCACTGGTCAATCGGTGGAATGGATTCAGTAAAAAAGGACGTCTGGCTTCTCCAAGATGAAGTCACATTTGAAACGGAAGAATTTCCAACGCTTGAATTAGCAGTCAGTTGGATAAAAGAGAATATGGAACACGTAACAGATGTGTTATAAGCCCTTTGCTGAAGAGGGCTTTTTTTGTGCCATCATCATCTCATCAAACAGGAGAACTGTCTAATTTGAAAAATGAGATTTTTCAACGATAAAAAGTCATTTTTAACAAACATTTCGACAAAATGAGAAAAATAGAAAGAGAAAAATAGAGACTGTAAATGCCGAAAAATCGGCAATGAAAGCGGTTATTGCGGGATACCGAAAACTTTACGAAAAACGACATTTCATATTTCTTCCATTCGAGGAAATATGATAGAATACAACATGTATCGTACATGAGGAGGGAGGTGCTAAGGTGAATTGAAGCTCAAGCTGTCATCGCCTCAGGTTGGAATCAAAATAAACGAATGGTATAGGCAGATTTGCGGATTTCATGTCATGAAAGCAGAGAAGCTAAAAGCCGAGATCGAGCAGGAAATCCTTGAGATGGAGCAAGATCAGAACTTGCTGCTTTTTTACCAGCTGATGGATTTTCGACATAAGGTCATGCTTGAATATTTTGAACCGGCAAAAAAAGCCTCGAATGATGAGGAGATTAAGAAGCTTCTAGAAACAATTGAACATTCGCAGACCAAATTAACAGATATGCTTGAATACTATGTTCATTTTTTTACAGGAATGTTTGAATTTGAACAGAGAAACTATTTGAGCGCCATTGCTTATTACCGTTCCGCTGAAAAAAAGCTCAATCTCATATCAGATGATATAGAAAGAGCAGAATTTTATTTTAAATTAGCAGAAATATACTACCACATGAAACAAACCCACTTTTCGATGCACTATGCTTTGCAAGCGTTAGATACGTACTCTGCCTACAGAACGTACACGCTGAGAATCATCCACTGTGAATTTGTCATAGGTGCAAACTATGATGATTTGAAATGCTATGAACATGCATTGCCCTACTTTAAAAATGCTCTAAAGCGAGCACGCTCAATTGGAAACCCTCGAGTCATAGGTTCGGCCCTTTTCAACTTAGGTAACTGCTATTACCAAATGAACGATCTTGCTACAGCAAGTCGCTATCTCAAAGACTCTCTTGAAGTGTTTGAAAAGGAGAATTTAACCCATCTGAATCGCTCTCTAGACCCACTATTTATGCTGACCCAAATCCTGTTTAAACAAAAACAAATAGAAGAGTCGTTAACCCTCTATCAACAAGGTATTATGAAAGCCTGTGAATTAGAAGATGAAATTTACATCTGCAAGTTTCAGTTTTTAAAAGCATTATACGTTGATGCAGAAATAAAAATCATAGACGATACATTAGATTTGTTGGAGGACAAGCGTTTATACCCAGATATTGAGGAACTGGCACTTGATGCGGCTCATTATTATAATGAGCTTGGATTATTTGAAGTTTCTACCCGGTATTACGAAAGGAAAATTCAAGCCATATCAAAAATTCAAAATGGAGGTCATTTATATGAAAATGAGTTTGATAGTTCTTTTATTGGCAGCAACTGCAGGGTTATCGGTCATGAGTCAGCAGCAATCGGAAGAGAGCCATATGGAGCTGGCGGGCAGACACCATACAACAGTGGTGACTATCGTATAAGTTAGCAAAAAGAGGAGACGAACGGCTGTTCATTCTCCTCTTTCATTTTGATTGAATTGAAATGCTTCCAGAAATGCTTCGACCTCTTGTTCATAGACTTCCTTATTGTCACTATAAGACATCGCATGCGCACCATGTGGCGCAATAAATAGCCGTTTATCACCTTTTTTGCGTGCGTATAACTGCTCGCTTTGCTCACAAGGGATATAGTCATCATGGAGGCTATGAATAAAAAGGATAGGTTCTTTCACCTGATCGATGACATCAAGTGGAGAAACTTGCCGAATGCTGTAACCGTCCCGCCATTTCAACACTTGATCACTTAGTGGAAGAATCCACTGTCCTGAAAGACGAAAATCTGTTTTTAATCGATACAGAAGCTGATCCTCAAAGGAAGCAAAAGGACAATCAGCGATGTAAAAATTGGCGTTTGCATCCGGTTTTGCAGCATATAATAAAGTTGTGACTGCGCCCATCGATTCTCCGTGTATCCCAATGATTGCTTTTTCCCCAAGCCTTTTTCTCAGCCACTTGACGACTTGAGCCAAATCTTCTTTTTCATAATATCCATAGCTCGTTGTTTTTCCGCCGCTCATCCCATGTCTTCTATGATCATAAAGCAGCACATTCCATCCAAGCTTTTGGAATAATTTCATATACTTCACGGAATTGATCAAACTGACTGTAACCCCGTGACAAAGAACGATGGTACGTGTTGTATGAGGGATCGGTACAAAATAGCCATGAAGATCATAACCAAATGTTGAAGGAATACAAACTTTCTCTTTTTGCAGCTGTTGAAACTCCTCGTGATGATAGTGCCCTTCATCTGATTCTCGTTTGATGAGCTCTTCATCCGTTAATTTTCGTATATACATCATTTTATTGGTAAAAAAAATGCCGATTGCAGCGAGTGGACATAATATCAAGGCGAGTATAGCGAGCCATTTCTTCTTCAAGCTGATTCTTCCTTTCCGAAGGGTTTCTATGATGATCATACCACATGTTGGGAGTTTGGCGTGACTCTTGCTGAGCAAATAAAACGGATGATACACTAAGGCAAAAGGAGAGAGGCAAAGTGAAAAAGACGAATCAAGATCAAGCAAAGCTAAAGGACGGCATAAAGGATGATGTGAAACAGCAGCTCCTTCAAATGAAGCAGAATCTGGCCGCCGAGACAGAAAAAAGAGAAGAACAAAAACGACAAGACCTCCTTCGGCAACAGAAAGAAAAAGAAAAAAATAAAAGCTTCTCAGAGCTGCTAGATGAAAGTCATTTAGACTGGAGAAAGTATAAAAGTTAAAAAAGGGAGCTGTGATGCTCCCTTTTTTTGTTATATCATTGAGATGAATACATACTACATGAGCCTGAGAGGAAACACGTCTAACTCCCTCGTATTACTTCATTTCAGAATCGCACCAATAGGTTTGGTTGTACATTAAAACAAAACATAAGTGGCAAGCTGTTCTTCCATTTGTCTTCTATTGATTCAAACGATGCGTCTCATACACAGACTGTTTTGTGAAATATGACAAAGCTTTAACTTCTTGGTCGCTTAATGAACGTGCCTTTGCCGCTGCCACATTTTCTTTTAACTGTTTCACCGAGCTTGCGCCAAAAACAACAGAGCTGACTGCAGAATGCTTGAGCAAGTATTGAATGGACAGCTCTGTCAGTGATAGGTCATAAGCGACTTTCTTTAACGAAGGAATGATTTGCTGGAGCTCTTCAAATGAATATTCAAGATACCCGTTCTTTTGAATCGCCGCACTTGCTTGCGAAAGGGGTTTTTCAGTTAATAATCCTTTTGCTAAAGGACCTCTTGCCACGACACTAATGCTTTGTTCTTCAAGAAGAGAGAACCATTCTTCTGGGCGGCGGTCGAGTAAACTATATTGCATCATCACACTCACGATGTTTGATTTTTTGGCGTATTCTTTAATGACATTTGGACGGATTGACGATATGCCGTAATAGCGAATGACACCTTCTTCAACCAATTCTTCAAATGCCTCGATGGTTTCGTCAATTGGATCGTCAATTGTGCCGCCATGCAATTGATATAAATCAATATAATCTGTTTGAAGTCGTTTCAGGCTTTGTTTCACTGCCTCTTTTATATATGCTTTTGAAGGATCCCAGTCCCAGCCAGGTTTGCCTTTTTCAAAGCGGTTGCCGCCTTTTGTGGCCAAAATCAAATCTTGGCGTCTGTTCTTAATGGCTTCCCCGACGATTTCCTCATTTGTTCCAAAATCATATAAATCAGCTGTATCCAAATAGTTAATCCCAAGATCAATGGCTTCATCTAATAAAGAGAGCGCTTTTTCTTTTTCAGTCCCAAGGGACATACATCCTAGTGCCGCCTCACTAACCACGAGATCAGAGGTGCCAATTCGTCTTTTTTTCAATTCAATCACACTCCTATCCTTTCACATTAAGTGAAACAATTCTGGAATTCAAGCTAGGTGATTTCAAAAGGCGCATTGAAGCAGGCATCCGCATTTTGGCTTCTCCTAAAACATCTATGTTAAAATGAATGAAGTAAAAAGTGAAAGTAGAACGAGGAGCTGACAAAATTGAAGGACTTTGAAGAAAAAACATTATCGTCAAAAACATTATATAACGGAAAAATCATTGACTTGGTTCTTGAAGATGTAGAATTGCCGAACGGAAAACCAGGCAAACGCGAAATCATTAAACATCCAGGTGCAGTAGCAGTCATTGCACGTACAGACGAGAATAAAATCATTTTGGTCAAGCAATACCGTAAAGCACTGGAGAGAGCCATCGTTGAAATCCCGGCTGGAAAATTAGAAAAAGGAGAAGAGCCGGCACATACAGCACTGAGAGAATTAGAAGAAGAGACAGGCTATACAACTCAGGCGCTCCAAAAACTGACCGCCTTTTATACATCACCAGGGTTTGCGGATGAAATTGTTCATATCTACCTTGCCGATCAGCTGGTCCCGCTTGAAGAGAAACGAGAGCTGGATGAGGATGAATTTGTCGAAGTGATGGAAGTTTCATTAGAAGAAGCGCTGCACCTCATCGAAAAACAGCATATTTATGATGCAAAAACAGCCTATGCCATTCAATACTTACAATTACAAGAGGTACTTAAGTCTACAAAATGAGGGAATTCTTTGCAGATATCCATATTCATATTGGTCGAACAAGAACAGGCAGGGCTGTCAAAATTACAGGTGCAAGGTCACTGACCATTGACCAAATTCTCATTGAAGCGTCTCAAAGTAAAGGGATGGGGATGATTGGTGTGATTGATGCACAATCTCCTGAAGTCTTAGAAGAATTGATAGAAGGTGTAGAGGAAGGCACGTACACTGAACTAAGCGATGGCGGTTTATCATTTGGAAAGACCGTTTTGCTTTTAGGCAGTGAGCTAGAAATCAATGATGACCAATCAAAAGGTCCGATTCATGTGCTTGCCTTTATGCCCACGCTTCGTAAAATGTCGGAGTTTTCCGCATGGCTTTCTCTTCATATGAAAAATGTGCATTTGAGTTCACAGCGGTTATATGTGGATGGGAGAACGCTTCAGCATAAGGTGAAGGAACTAGGGGGATTATTTATTCCTGCCCATATTTTTACGCCGCATAAAAGTTTATACGGCAAAGGGGTCAATACGTCTTTAACCGAAGTATTCGATCCAGAACTCATTGATGCTGTTGAGCTTGGCCTTAGCTGTGATACGTCTATGGCCTCCCAGCTAAGTGAGCTAAACCGCTATCCTTTTTTAACAAATTCAGATGCCCATTCTTTAGGGAAAATTGCGCGGGAATATACTAAGATCCGAATGGATCATGCCTCCTTTGCTGAATTCGAGCTAGCGCTTCAAGGAAAAGATGGCAGAAACATCACTGGAAATTATGGGCTCGCTCCGCGGCTCGGAAAGTATTATCATACGACCTGTGAGAAATGCGGGGTAAGACCTGACAGTCAGGAGCAAGAACAGTGCGAAGCATGCGGCCATACCCGAATGACAAAAGGGGTGAGTGAGCGGTTAAAGGAGCTTGCTGACCAAGAAAGTGATAAAGGAATAAGGCCTCCTTATGTTCACCAGCTTCCCCTTCAATTTATTCCAGGTGTTGGAGCCAAAACGTTAGAAAAATTGAAAGCTGTCTTTCATACAGAGATGAATATTCTTCATCAAGCAACAGAACAAGAATTAAAAGCGGTCCTGCCTGAGAAAACAGCCGATTACATCATCAAAGCAAGAAGAGGTGAAGTTGGACTGATCGCTGGCGGAGGCGGGGTCTACGGTAAGGTGGATATCAATCATGAATCAACTTAAATGGACATGTCACACATTTGAACAACTGTCTAAAGAGGACCTTTACCTAATTTTAATGGAAAGAGTGAATGTGTTTGTTGTAGAACAAACATGTCCTTATCCTGAAATTGATCATCGTGATCAAGAGGCGCTGCATGTAATCGCCAAAGAGAACGGCACAATTGTGGCTTATTGCCGCATTTTCCAAAGCGGGATCATGTACAAAGAGGCATCCATTGGCCGTGTCCTTGTGACGAAGACCGGCCGGAAAAAAGGTTACGGGAAGATCCTGCTCGATCAGGCGATAAAAAAGCTCAGTGAATTAGGCGAAACAAAGATTAAAATCCAAGCACAGGCTTATTTGAAATCGTTCTACGAATCGTTTGGCTTCGAAGCTGTCTCAGATTGTTATGATGAGGATGGAAGTCCGCATCTTGATATGATGAGAATAGAAAGATAGGCGTCTATACGTCTATCTTTTTTAGGTTCTTTCATGTATCATAACGACAACGAAAGGGGTTTTGTGAAATGGGAAAAAGCAAAGCAAAGAAAAAGAGAGAACACCTTCAAAGGCAGCACAGTCGAAATCCAGAACAATCGAGAGGAAATATACCGCATTTTAGTACACACGAAAGAAAGACAAAAACAAAACAAGAAGCCTTGCAGCATATGATGAAAAAACATAAAGGTAGGAATGCTTATGATCGCTATGAACAGGATCATAAGCATTTTTATTTTGCTTTTTTGTGACAAGTAGATCAAATAATTGGAAAAATTTTAAAAAATAGGACAAACGGTCGTTTCTTTTTGTCTAAAAATGTAGTTAAATGACAAAAAGAAATGAAAGGGAGAGTGGGTATCGTGAAGGTCAAATCATTTGGAGCAGGGCTTTGTATGGCAAGTATGCTGCTGGCATCGATGACATTCGGCGCATCAGATGTATCTGCAAAGGATCAAGCAAAAAAAGAGTATATGATCGGTTTTTCTTCTTCCGTTCAAGACAAAACACAAAAACAGCTTGTTGAAAAAGCTGGCGGTCATGTGAAAGAATCAATAGATAAAATAGATATGATGAAAGTTTCGTTGAACGAAGCATCAAAAGAAAAACTACATCAAGCAAAAGAAGTTACTTTTATTGAGGAAGACCAAAAAGCAAAAACAAGCGGTCAAAGCGTCCCTTATGGTATCAAAAGCATTAAAGCACAAAAGGTACATAAACGAGGATATGCCGGACAGAATGTCAAAGTAGCTGTTCTTGACAGTGGAATCGACGGCAAGCATGAAGATTTACATGTAACTGGTGGTGTTAGCTTTGTTCCAACAGAGTCCGATCCGCTCGTTGACCCGCATGAACACGGAACCCACGTTGCAGGCACGATCGCAGCATTAGATAATAAGGTAGGCGTGGTTGGTGTGGCACCAAAAGCTTCGATCTATGCGGTGAAAGTGGCAGATGAAAATGGTGACGGCTACTATAGCTGGATCATTAAAGGCATTGAATGGGCGATTGAGAATGAGATGGATGTCATCAATATTAGTATGGGGGGAGCAAGTGAATCAGAGGCGCTGAAAGAAGCGGTCGATCGAGCATATGACAACGGGATTCTCATTGTCGCATCTGCAGGAAATGCTGGGAGCTACGGGTCACTTAATACGATAGATTACCCGGCCAAATACAGCTCTGTCATGGCAGTCGCATCAGTGGATCAACGAAAGCAAAGAGCCTTTGATTCCTCTGTTGGGGAGGAAGTGGAAGTATCAGCACCAGGCGTTTCAACATTAAGTACCATTCCTCATAACGAATATGGATATAAGAGTGGAACGTCTATGGCATCACCTCATGTAGCTGGTGCTGCGGCAGTCATTCTATCAAAACATCCGAATCTGACAAATGATGAATTGCGTGAAAGGCTGACAAAAACGGCCACAAAACTTGGCGAACCTTTTTATTATGGGGCTGGGCTTGTGAACGTACAAAAAGCTGCACGATAAAGGAAACGAGAAAGCAGTGTGCAGCTGCTTTCTCGTTTTTCTTTTCATAAAACTGTCATGTTTCGTGTGCTCTCTCATAGAATCTAGTAACCTTTACTATTTGGGAGGAAGGCGCATGCGGAAAAAGTCTTGGAAAGAACATCTTCTTCAGCACGTGAAAGATCATTTATCAATTTATTTGTTTGTTTCTGTACTATTTTTAATGGGCGTCATTTTTGGAGCCATTATCGTCAATAGTATGACAATGAGTCAGAAAGAGGATTTATTCTACTATTTAAATCAATTTTTTGGTCAACTGACGAATGAGAAAGCAGCAGAATCAAAAGAAATGTTTTTGCAAAGCTTTTTGCATCATATGAAATATTTGGGCCTCATGTGGATACTCGGAATTTCCATCATTGGCCTGCCGCTTATTTTTCTGATGATCTTTTTAAAAGGGATTGTAGTTGGGTTTACTGTCGGTTTTTTGGTCAATCAAATGGGGCTTAGCGGTTTTTTTCTATCTTTTGTCTCGGTGCTTCCTCAAAATATCTTGCTCATTCCTGCGTATTTAGTGATCGGAACTTGTGCGATTGCGTTCTCCATTCGTTTAATTGGTCAGCTTTTTATGAAAAAAACCATCAGTCAAGCGCCAATCCATTGGTTTGGCCGGTATGCTTCTGTTCTACTGATGATTTTAACCCTCGCTGCTCTTTCGTCCTTTTTTGAATCATACTTATCATTCATGCTGATGAAAAAGCTGGCAGGTGTTCTGTTTTGATAATTTTATAATCGTTATTAAATAATAATCAATTTATTTATCAATTTAAAATGATTATAGTTGGCTCTCTGCACATCATTTGATATAATGATCAAGTAATGTGGCGTAGGAGGGAAAGTCAATGGAAAATCGGATTGATCGAATTAAGAAACAGCTTCATTCTTCCAGCTATAAGCTCACGCCACAGCGTGAAGCAACAGTAAGAGTACTGCTTGAGAATGAAGAAGACCATTTAAGTGCAGAAGATGTATACCTCCTCGTAAAAGAGAAGTCTCCTGAAATTGGTCTTGCTACTGTTTATCGGACGTTAGAATTGCTTACTGAACTGAAAGTTGTTGATAAAATTAACTTTGGAGACGGCGTTTCGCGATATGATCTTCGCAAAGAAGGAGCCGCTCACTTCCATCACCATCTTGTCTGTATGGAATGCGGAACAGTCGATGAGATAGAAGATGATTTATTAGAAGATGTTGAAGAGATTATTGAACGCGACTGGAAATTTAAAATTAAGGATCATAGATTGACATTCCATGGTATTTGCCACCGGTGTCATGATGATGAATCCGGCAAATAATCCGAATTGGAACCTTTTCATTCAAAATGAAAAGGTTTTTTGCATGTTCGCTGTATATTCCTTGTCCCACCTGGCATATGCTAAAGTAATGAGAACACGAGAAAGGACATGAAGAACATGCGAAAATGGCTCAAAACAACAGGTGAAGTAATGAAAGTATTTATCTTGTTCACTGGTTTTACCGTCCTGTTCTATTATGCTATGATATGGATAAATTCAGAATATGAAAGCTATCATCGTTATGATAAACCAGAAGGTGCAGCGATAAAAGTGATGGAAATGGATCAGCCGAAACAAGACAGGTGGCAGGATCGATTGATTTATTTTTATCAAAACGGGGAGTAGAAACCATTGAAGGATCAATTATCCGACTTTATTCATTTTATGACAGTAGAGAGAGGACTCTCTGAAAATACCATTGTCTCTTATAAAAGAGATTTACAGAACTATTTGTCTTTTTTAATGATGCATGAACAATTGACAGATGTAAAAGACGTCACACGCCTTCATATTATTCATTATTTAAAACAGTTAAAAGACGAGGGGAAATCGAGTAAAACGTCCGTCCGTCATCTATCATCGATACGCTCCTTTCATCAATTTTTGCTCCGTGAAAAAGTGACAACAGATGACCCGTCATGGAACATTGAATCACAAAAAACAGAGCGGAAATTACCGAAAGTTCTATCATTAGATGAGGTAGAAAAGCTGCTCGATACACCTAAGCAGCAAACACCATTTGACTACCGTGACAAAGCCATGCTCGAACTTTTATATGCAACAGGTATTCGCGTAAGTGAAATGCTTGATCTGACTCTTGCAGATGTGCATCTGACCATGGGGTTTATCCGCTGTTTTGGAAAAGGAAGAAAAGAGCGAATCGTGCCTATTGGTGAAGCTGCTGCAAGTGCGATTGAAGTGTATATAGAAAAAGGCAGAAACAAGCTGCTCAAAAAACAGCCGGCCGATGCTTTATTTCTGAATCATCACGGAAAAAAAATGTCGCGGCAGGGCTTTTGGAAGAACTTAAAGAAACGAGCCATAGAAGCAGGTATTCAAAAAGAACTGACGCCTCATACGCTCAGACATTCATTTGCGACACATTTGCTTGAAAACGGTGCGGATCTTAGAGCCGTACAGGAAATGCTCGGACATGCCGATATTTCTACTACACAAATTTACACACATGTCACAAAAACAAGATTAAAAGACGTGTATCACAAATTCCATCCAAGGGCATAAGTAAAGCATGGCACGGTGAACGTGTATCATGCTTTTTTATGTTTGGACCGTTTATGGTTGTCAATTGACTTGAAAACGGTTTATACTTGAGATGTCTGACCTCTCCAGTTGTGAAAGGTGAAAGGACAAGAATATTGAAGGAGGCGCTTTTTTATGCCTGATTATCAGTATAAACGTATTTTCCTCATTGTGATGGATTCAGTAGGAATCGGGGAAGCACCTGATGCTGCTGATTTTAATGATGTAGGTGCAGATACACTTGGACATATTGCTGAAAAAATGAACGGGCTTCATATGCCGAATATGGCGAAGCTTGGGCTAAGTCATATTAAAGAAATTAAAGGAATTCCAGCGGACGAAAAACCGCTTGCGTATTATGGGAAAATGCAAGAAGCATCCAACGGGAAAGACACAATGACAGGGCATTGGGAAATCATGGGTCTTTACATCGACACACCATTTAAAGTCTTTCCAGACGGCTTTCCAGATGAACTGTTAAATGAATTAAAAGAAAAAACAGGGCGCGGCATCATTGGAAATAAACCAGCGTCTGGTACAGAAATTCTGGATGAGCTTGGCGAAGAGCACATGAAAACAGGCGATTTAATCGTTTATACTTCAGCAGATTCTGTGCTGCAAATTGCTGCACACGAAGAAGTTGTGCCATTAGACGAACTTTACCGCATTTGCGAAATCGCACGTGAACTGACATTAGATGAAAAATATATGGTAGGGCGCATCATCGCTCGTCCATTTGTCGGGGAGCCGGGGGCATTTGTTAGAACACCAAATCGTCATGACTATGCATTAAAACCATTCGACCGTACCGTCATGAATGAATTGAAAGATGATGGACTTGATGTCATTGCGATCGGAAAAATCTCTGATATTTATGATGGTGAAGGAATCACCTCTTCACTCAGAACGAAATCCAACATGGATGGAATGGACAAGCTAGTGGAGACGCTGAAAACAGACTTTACTGGGCTGAGCTTCTTAAATCTTGTCGACTTTGATGCGCTTTATGGACATAGAAGAGATCCAGAAGGCTACGGTAAGGCACTAGAGGAATTTGACGCACGTCTACCTGAAGTGTTTGATCTATTAAAAGAGGATGATCTGCTTGTGATCACGGCAGATCACGGAAATGACCCGGTTCATCACGGAACAGATCATACAAGAGAATACGTTCCGCTTATTGCTTACAGCAAAAAGCATCAAGAAGCGAATGAGCTGCCAACAGCGAAAACATTTGCTGATCTTGGGGCAACGGTAGCAGATAATTTTAAATCAACGCTGCCAAAATACGGAACAAGCTTTTTATCTCAACTCAAATAGGGGGAAATCACGTGGGAGCACAGTTTTCAGAAGCGGCGGCATATATTAAACAAGCATCGACATATGTACCAACAGTTGGATTGATTTTAGGTTCAGGTCTTGGCATTTTAGCCGATGAGATTGAAAATCCAATCAAATTGAAATATGAAGATATTCCTGGATTCCCTGTTTCAACAGTAGAAGGGCATGCAGGCCAGCTCGTCATTGGAACGCTGAAAGGCACGGTCGTTTGTGCCATGCAAGGACGTTTCCATTACTATGAAGGGTATGATATGAAGCAGGTGACATTTCCTGTCCGTGTGATGAAAGAAATCGGCATTGAGACATGTATTGTGACAAATGCAGCGGGCGGTGTGAATACGTCCTTCCATCCTGGCGATCTTATGTTGATTACAGATCATATCAATATGATGGGAACCAATCCGTTAATTGGACCAAACGACAGTCAAGGGGTTCGTTTCCCTGATATGTCTGCACCGTATGATAAAGATTTGTTGGCACTTGCAGAGAAAACGGCTAAACATTTAGGCATATCTGTGCAGCAAGGGGTTTATGCAGGAATGACAGGCCCTTCATATGAAACACCGGCAGAGGTTCGTTTCCTCAGAACGCTTGGCGCTGATGCAGTCGGTATGTCGACTGTGCCAGAAGTGATTGTGGCACGTCATGCAGGCATAAAAGTACTTGGTATTTCATGCATCTCTAATGCGGCTTCAGGTATTTTAGATCAGCCGCTTTCTCATGATGAAGTGATCGAAGTGACGGAAAAAGTGAAAGCAAGTTTCCTTGATTTAGTGAAAGAAGTTGTCAAACAACTCTCATAGATCGTGTGAAAAAGCCTTCTGTTCATAAACAGAGGGCTTTTTTTTATGGCAATCAAACGATCTCTGAATAAAACAGCCTTTATGAGGAAAAAATAGAAAGGATTACGATAATGGAGGTCTGCCACTTGAAACGTCATATATGTGCATTGTTTATTTTAATGATCCTTATCTCAATGGTTTCACCATCAGCGATGGCAAAAGAAAAGATTGAAAAGCCAGGAGAAAAACAAACATCAGAATTGGCGCATGAAGCCAAATCAGCGATTTTAATGGAACGTGACACGGGAAAAGTGCTTTACAACAAAAACAGTGATGAAAAGCTTGCCCCTGCAAGTATGACCAAAATCATGACGATGCTTCTCATCATGGAAGCGATGGATCAAGGGAAATTAAAAATGACTGATAAAGTAAGAACGAGCGATCATGCAGCATCTATGGGGGGCTCACAAATTTTCCTTGAACCGGGAGAAGAAATGACGGTTAAAGACATGCTAAAAGGCATTGCGATTGCGTCAGGAAACGATGCTTCAGTTGCCATGGCAGAACATATAGCTGGATCTGAAGAACAGTTTGTTGAGCAAATGAACAAAAAGGCAAAAGAGCTTGGGCTCACCTCAACGGTCTTTCAAAATCCAACAGGACTTCCTGAAAAAGATCATTACAGCACGGCTCATGATATGGCAAAAATGGCGAAAGAGCTGTTGAAATATGAAGAGATCACCAAGTTCACAGGTGTATACGAAGATTATCTTCGTCAGAACACGGATAAAAAATTCTGGCTTGTGAATACAAACCGTCTCATTAAATTTTATCCAGGTGTGGATGGGGTGAAAACAGGGTTTACAGGCGAGGCGAAATACTGTCTAACTGCATCCGCTAAAAAAGGGAACATGCGCGTGATTGCTGTTGTATTCGGTGCAAGTACACCAAAAGACAGAAATGCTCAAGTCGTCAAAATGCTGGATTACGCCTTTAGTCAATATACAACGCATCCTCTGTACAAGCGTGGTCAAGATGTAGCAGAGATCAAAGTGAGCAAAGGAAAAAAGAAAAAAATTCAGCTTGTCACGTCTGAACCGATTTCTCTGCTAACGAAAAAAGGCGAAAATGTCGATCAGATCAAAAAAGAAATTAAATTAACTCAAGATGTCACAGCCCCATTTTCAAAAGGAACGAAACTTGGCACCATCATCTTGAAAAAAGATGGAAAAGTGCTTCATGAAAGTCCTGTTGAAGCGAAAGAAGATATGGAAAAAGCCGGTGTTTGGACGTTCTTCAAACGGGCTATGGCCGAATTTGTTAAATGGAAGTAAAAGGTGAAAGACTGCTGCAACGGGCAGTCTTTTTTGCTATGAACGAAAAGAACATCTAAATGTGACGAATGATCACTAGTTTTGTCATGGTGAAGGATTTGCATGTGAAGAAAGAGAAACATTCTTTATCCGAAAATAGAGCAAGGAGGAAGAAAAGATGAGCCTTGGTATTGATTTTCAAATAAAAGAGAGCGTACTTTGCATTCGGTTGACAGGGGAGCTTGATCATCACTCCGCAGAGACATTGAGACAAAAGGTGACGAATTATTTGGAAACAGAGGACATTCGCCACATCGTGCTGAATTTAGCTGATTTATCGTTTATGGACAGCTCTGGGCTCGGAGTGATTTTAGGAAGATACAAAGAAATTAAACAACTTGGCGGTGAAATGGTCGTCTGTGCGATCTCGCCAGCGGTGAACCGTTTATTTGATATGTCCGGCTTGTTTAAAATTATTCGTATGGAGCCTTCAGAGCAAACTGCGCTGCAAACATTGGGGGTGGCATCATGACAAATGAAATGAATCTGACTTTTTCTGCTTTAAGTCAAAACGAATCCTTTGCGAGAGTAACGGTGGCAGCATTCATCGCTCAGCTCGATCCAACATTAGATGAGCTAACAGAAATCAAAACCGTTGTATCAGAGGCGGTCACGAACTCGATCATTCACGGGTATGACGGGAATCCAGACGGCAAGGTGCACATTAGCGTTACGCTGGATGACCATATTGTGTATCTGACGATTCGAGACGAAGGTATGGGCATTTCAGATCTTGAGGAAGCAAGGCAGCCGCTTTTTACGACGAAACCAGACTTAGAGCGCTCCGGGATGGGTTTTACGATCATGGAGAACTTTATGGATGATGTCATAGTGGACTCATCTCCAGAAATGGGCACAACAATCCGCTTAACAAAGCATCTATCAAAAAGCAAAGCGCTTTGTAATTAAGGAGCTGCTCATATGGATGTGGAGGTAAAAAAGCAAGCAAAAAAAGCACAGCTGTCTAATGATGAAGTGAAACAGCTCATCAAAAAAAGCCAAGACGGAGATCAACAAGCAAGAGACCTCCTCGTAGAAAAAAACATGCGTCTTGTTTGGTCCGTTGTTCAGCGCTTTTTAAATAGAGGATATGAACCAGATGATCTGTTCCAAATAGGCTGTATTGGCCTGCTGAAATCTGTTGATAAATTTGATTTGTCTTATGATGTGAAGTTTTCGACGTATGCCGTTCCAATGATCATTGGTGAAATTCAGCGTTTCATTCGTGATGATGGAACCGTCAAAGTCAGCAGGTCTTTAAAGGAACTTGGAAATAAAATCAGGCGGGCAAGGGACGAATTGTCTAAATCTCATGGCAGAATGCCGACTGTTCAGGAAATCGCTGAATATCTGGACATCACACCTGAGGATGTCGTTCTTGCTCAAGAAGCGGTCCGCTCACCATCATCTATTCATGAAACCGTGTATGAAAATGACGGCGATCCGATTACGTTGCTCGATCAAATTGCCGATCATTCAGAAGAAAGATGGTTTGATAAAATTGCGCTAAAAGAGGCGATTAAAGAATTAGAAGAGCGTGAGAAACTGATTGTCTATTTAAGGTATTATAAAGACCAAACACAATCAGAAGTAGCAGAAAGACTCGGAATTTCCCAAGTGCAAGTCTCACGGCTTGAAAAGAAAATTTTAAAACAAATCCAAATGCAAATGGATCAAAAAGACAGCTAGCCAATTCGGCTGGCTTTTTTTGTGTGGTAATTACCGGTAAATCAAGTTCTTTCAGTATGAGAACCATTTTTCACCACATACTATTTTTAACCCATCGTATAGGAAGTGACTTGGATGGACGGACAAATCTTTATTCGGCTGCGCCATCGGATTAAGACTGGTAATGATCAGCTTATTTATTTAGAGGATATCGCCCAAATCACTGGAGATGACAGTGCTGTGCAAAAGCTGAGCAAAATGCCGATATACCATGTCAGCAAAAAGGATCGTCACATCGTTGTGTTAGATATCATGCATGTGGTCAAAACGATCAAAAAAACATGGCCTGACATTGACATTCAAACGGTCGGAGGCTCAGAAGCCATTGTTGAAATAGACACAGGCAAACGCCAGCTGTCCCCCGTATTATTCGTGTTTGTATGGCTCCTCTTATTTGTCGGAGCGGCCCTTGCCATCATGAATTTCCATGAGGATGTTAGTATGCGACTTGTTCATATCCGCCTTTACGAGATGATTACTGGAAACACGGTTGAGCATCCGTATTTATTACAAATTCCATATAGCTTTGGACTCGGTTTTGGCATGATTTTATTTTTCAATCATGTGTTTAAAAAGCGTTTAAACGAAGAGCCAAGCCCGCTTGAAGTGGAAATGTTTAAATATCAGCTCGATCTTGATCATTATGTCGCACTCAATGAAAACAAAGAAACATTGAAAGATATCCATGATCGGTAAATGGCTTTTTGTGGTGCTTGTTGGGCTCGGCGGCGGTTTAACGGTAGGGGCAGGATTTGTGGCGTTTCTCACAGTGCTTGGTATTATCCCTCGATTAATGCAATTAACGAAAACGCAGCGTTTTATTCAAGGATATGAGGCTGCCGTGATAAGTGGAGCGGTCGTTGGCGGCTGGGCTACTTTAAGTCAAGTCCATTTGCATTTATCCAAATGGCTGGCGTTACCGATCGGTCTTTTATCTGGCATTTTTGTCGGCATGCTTGCTGCCGCACTCACTGAAGTGTTAAATGTACTTCCTATCTTAACGAAAAGAATTGGAATGGACGGGAAAATTGTGCTGCTGCTCATGGCCATCGTCTTAGGAAAGGTGTTTGGCTCGCTATTTCATTGGCTTATTTATATTTAAAAATGTGGAGGGAACAACACGTGTCAAGTTTAAAAGAGAACTATCCATCTAAAGTGAAAACGTATCAGCCGAAACCTCCTTATGTACTGAACTGCATCAAGGCTTTTCTTGTCGGCGGTTTGATTTGTGCGATAGGCGAGGGATTGCAAAATTTCTATATTACTTTTTTTGATTTTAATGAGAAGACAGCAGGGAATCCAACGGTGGCGACCCTTATTTTAATTTCTTCTATTTTAACTGGTATTGGTATTTACGATAAAATCGGCCAGTTTGCTGGAGCGGGGTCAGCTGTCCCGGTGACAGGATTTGCAAATAGCATGACAAGTGCGGCTCTTGAGCATAAAAGTGAAGGGCTTGTGTTAGGTGTAGCGACCAACATGTTTAAACTAGCTGGGAACGTCATTGTGTTTGGTGTCGTCTCGGCATATGTCGTAGGGATTATTCGATACGTCTTGGAAAAGATGTTTTCGTAGGAGGAATAAAACGTGAAACTAACAGGTAAGCAATCTTGGGTATTTGAACACAAGCTTTATGTGAATGCGGAAGGAACAGCTGCAGGACCGAAAGAAAAAGAAGGCCCAATCGGTCATCTCATTGATAAAACCTATGATGAAATGCACTGTTATCAAAAGAACTGGGAAATGGCTGAAAGGCAGCTCATGGATGATGCCATATCAATGGCCTTATCAAAAGCAAATTTGCAAAAAAGTGATATTGACCTTTTGCTGGCAGGAGATTTACTAAACCAAAACGTGACAGCCAACTATGTGGCAAGAGAACTCAAAATCCCGTTTCTTTGTTTATTTGGTGCCTGCTCCACATCAATGGAATCAGTCGCCATTGCCTCAGCGTTAATAGATGGTGGGTTTGCCAATAGAGCACTTGCTGCGACAAGCAGTCACAATGCGACGGCGGAGCGGCAATTCCGTAATCCAACAGAATATGGCGGACAAAAACCAGATACAGCCACAAGTACAGTGACAGGGAGCGGTGCTGTCGTCATCAGCCAAGAACCTTCCCAAATTCAAATTACAAGTGCCACCGTCGGACGGGTGATGGATCTTGGGATTACAGATCCATTCGATATGGGTTCGGCTATGGCGCCTGCAGCGGCAGACACAATCAAACAACATTTAGAAGACTTAGGAAGAACAGTAGATGATTATGATCTCATCCTAACAGGAGATCTATCTGGAATTGGATCGCCTATTTTAAAGGATCTTCTGAAAGAAGATGGCATTCAGCTTGGACGGAAGCATGATGATTGCGGATTAATCATATACACACCTGATCAAAATGTATTCGCTGGAGGCAGCGGCTGTGCCTGCTCAGCTGTCGTGACATTCAGTCACATCTTTCAAGAAATGAAAGCAGGGAATTTGCAAAGAGTATTGGTTGTAGCAACCGGTGCGCTTCTCAGCCCAATGATGGTTCAGCAAAAAGAGACCATTCCAACCATTGCGCACGGAGTTGTATTTGAGCGTGCAGGAGGAGAAAGCTAATGGATTATTTGATTGCTTTTGTTGCAGGCGGACTGATTTGCGTGATCGGCCAGCTTTTACTTGATGTACTGAAGCTCACACCGGCACATGTCATGACGACCTTTGTTGTGGCGGGGACGATTTTAGACGGGTTTGGTATTTATGATAAATTTATTGAATTTGCAGGAGCGGGTGCTACCGTCCCTATCGTAAGCTTTGGTCATAGCTTGCTTCATGGGGCGATGCATCAGGCCGATGTCCACGGATTTATTGGAATCGGAATTGGGATTTTTGAGTTAACCTCTGCTGGAATATCAGCTGCAATTTTATTTTCATTTATCATTGCACTTATCTTTAAACCGAAAGGATAACCTAATATGGGGCAAAGACGCAAAGTCATTTTAGTGACAGACGGAGATATATATGCTGCCAAAACGATTGAGCTTGTCGCAAAGAAAGTCGGCGGAAGATGTATTTCCAGCTCAAAAGGGAATCCGAGCAAACGAACAGGGCCAGAACTGGTCCAGATGATTTTAAAAACGCCGTATGACCCAGTGTTTGTCATGTTTGATGATTCTGGCTTAACAGGTGAAGGAACAGGGGAGACGGCTATGAAGCACGTAGCACGTCACCCTGAAATTGAAGTGATTGGCGCCATTGCAGTGGCATCTAAAACCCATCAAGCGGAATGGACAAAGGTACATGTCTCCATTGACCGGGAAGGTGAACTGACAGAATATGGCGTTGACAAACATGGACTTCCAGAAATGGAACCACACAAAATGAGTGGAGATACAGTGTATTGTCTCGATTCACTACAGCTTCCGATTGTTGTCGGCATTGGAGATATTGGCAAGATGGGACGGAAAGATGATCTAAGCAAAGGGTCCCCCATCACAATGAAGGCAGTCGAATTAATTTTAGAAAGGAGCGGTTTCCATGAAGAAAGACAAGGTGCACGTGTACCGAGATCCGAAGAAAAATGAAGATTTTTTCAAAGACAATGTCGGGATGGGTCTCAGCTTTGACCTTGGCGTTCGGAAAATTTATGTCCATGATCAGGAAATCCAGCTTTACTATGTAAATGGATTATGTGATACACAATATGTGATCTATTTATTAAAAGAATTGATTGAAATCAATGACAACGAACCTGAATCAGATGATCTTGCACGTGTGGTAGAAAACCGTCTTGTCAATCAGCAAGTCTCAAAAGTTGAAACGCTTGATGAAGCAGTGGATCAAGTGTTGTCTGGACTTGTGGCAGTCGTTGTCGAAGGTGAAAATTACGCATTTATTATTGACGTCAGGAGCTACCCTGGCAGAATGCCGGAGGAACCGGATACAGAAAAGGTTGTCAGAGGTGCAAGAGACGGCTTTGTTGAAAACATCATTGTGAACACAGCACTCATTCGCAGAAGAGTGCGGGATGAAAAACTGCGATACAAAATGCTTAAAGTAGGCGAGCGTTCTAAAGCGGACGTCTGTGTTTGTTATATTGAAGACATAGCTGACCCCGATCTTGTTGATATTATCGAAAAAGAAGTGTCTGGGATTAAAGTTGACGGACTGACGATGTCTGATAAAACAATAGAAGAATTTATCATTAAGCAAGGATATAATCCCTTCCCGCTTGTGCGATACACCGAGCGCCCAGATGTAGCCGCTAACCATATATTAGAAGGGCATGTCATCATCATTACGGATACATCCCCTAGTGTCATCATTACACCAACCACTATTTTTCATCACGTTCAACATGCTGAAGAATATCGCCAGGCGCCAGCGGTTGGGACTTTTTTAAGATGGGTGCGTTTTTTAGGCATCTTATGTTCTACTTTTCTTTTGCCGATCTGGTTTCTTTTTATTCTAGAACCGAATCTTCTGCCAGACAATCTAAGCTATATTGGATTTAACAAACCTTCTCATATCCCTGTCATTCTCCAAGTATTCCTTGCTGATTTTGGGGTGGAATTTTTACGAATGGCGGCGATTCATACGCCGACCGCCTTGTCGACTGCCATGGGCTTGATTGCAGCCGTTTTAATTGGACAAATTGCAATTGATGTCGGTTTATTTACACCAGAGGTCATATTATACGTCTCGCTAGCAGCCATCGGTACATTCACCACTCCAAGTTATGAACTGAGTGTCGCTAATAAAATCATCCGACTGATCATATTAGCACTAGTAGCGATCTTTAAGCTGAATGGACTGATCATCGGTTTTACGCTGTTACTTATTTATTTAACATCCATTCGTTCCTTACAGACGCCTTATATGTGGCCATTCATTCCTTTTAATGGAAAGGCTTTATGGCAAGTGCTCATTCGGACGTCTGTTCCTGGCTCAAAAGTAAGGCCAAGCATCGTTCACCCTCAGAACAGATCAAAAATTCCGCCAAATTCTTAACGCTCGTTGAAAGTGGCTGAAGATTGTGATATTGTATTTTTAACTTTGAGAAACGGCAAAAGGCAGCTTGTGCAGCTGTCTTTTTTCAGCCGAGGCGGAGAAAGAGGGAATGACATTGTATTTACACGGCACTTGCAGACAAAATGAACTCGGACATTTAGAAATTGGTGGTGTTGATGCCGTTTATTTAGCTGAAACGTATGGGACACCACTTTATGTATATGATGTGGCTTTAATACGGGAGCGTGCAAAAAGCTTTCAGAAAGCATTTATTGAAGAAGAACTAAAGGCTCAGGTGGCATATGCGAGTAAGGCGTTTTCTTCTATTGCCATGTTCCAGCTGGCAAAAGAAGAAGGCTTATCACTTGATGTCGTTTCAGGCGGGGAGCTGCACACAGCCATTTGTGCCGGGTTTCCAGTAGAAAAAATTCATTTCCATGGTAACAACAAAAGCAGAGAAGAATTAAAGATGGCATTAGCGCATGGAATCGGCTGTATTGTTGTTGATAATTTCTATGAAATCAACCTCATTGAACAGCTTGGGCAAGAGCTGTCAAAACAGGTGAAAGTACTCCTCCGCATCACGCCGGGCGTTGAAGCACATACGCATGACTATATTACAACAGGTCAAGAAGATTCAAAATTCGGTTTTGATCTTCATAATGGACAAGCAGACGAAGCGGTCAAACAAGTACTTGAATCAGAAGTGATCGAGCTTTTAGGTGTCCACTGCCATATCGGCTCTCAAATCTTTGATACAGCTGGTTTTGTCCTTGCGGCAGATAAAATTTTCTTAAAGCTGGATGAATGGAGAGAATCATTTGGATTTATTTCCACAGTGCTTAACTTAGGCGGAGGCTTTGGCATCCGTTATACAGAAGAGGACGAACCACTTCCAGCAACTGAATACGTGGAGAAAATTATTCAAGCGGTGAAAGAAAATGTAGCCCGCTATGAGTTTAAGATGCCTGAAATTTGGATTGAGCCAGGCCGCTCACTTGTTGGAGATGCGGGAACCACTCTTTATACGATTGGTTCATCCAAACATGTACCTGGCATTCGCGATTATGTAGCCATTGACGGCGGAATGAGTGATAACATTCGACCTGCTTTATATCAAGCAAAATATGAAGCAGCGAGCGCCAATAAAATGAGTCAAACGCATGATCAAACTGTGTCCATTGCAGGGAAATGCTGTGAAAGTGGAGATATGCTCATTTGGGATATTGATCTGCCAGAGTTATCACAGGGAGACTTGTTAGCTGTCTTTTGTACAGGAGCTTATGGCTACAGCATGTCAAACAACTATAACCGCATCCCGCGCCCGGCTGTAGTATTTGTAGAAGATGGGGAAGCGCAGCTTGTCGTTGAGCGTGAGACATATGAGGACATTGTCAAATTGGATTTACCTTATCAATCAAAAGTGAAGTCATCGACTTAAAAAAGCTGCCTGATCATCAGGCAGCTTTTTCTATGACATTTATTTTCCACCAGTAAATACAGAGACGATCGCGTTCCAAATGGAGACAAAGAAATCCCAAATCTTCTGTAGAAGGTTTTTCCCTTCATCTGATTCTATGAATTTTGTAATCTTGTCTTTTGCTTTATCAATTTGAGATCCGACTTGTTTCCAATCGATATTGATATTTTTCATCTTATCAAAGAGAGAGACAAGTTGATCTTTTTGGTCTTGCGTTAGATTTAAGTTCAAATCAGAAGCGGCTTGATCTACTTTTTCTTCCACTTCTTTTGTTGTTTTAGGAACTCCATTTTTGGCAATGTCATCTTTGATTTTTGCAATCAGGGCAGAGGCATTGTCTTTTCCAATAGAGTCTCCCAGTTTAGATGTTGTTACAAGTTCTTCGTTTGCCACCTGTTTCACATCTTCAGGAATGGCTTTGTCGCTTGACACTTCATAGGCTTTTAATAGACCTGTCAGTGCTGCTGTACCAGATACTTCAAACGGCGCCGTCACGACAACCTTTGCATCTTTCACGCCTGCGGTCATTAAAGCATTTAAATACATCTCATCTGTAATGGTCTTAATGTTATGTGTATCCACGGTCAGACCCGTACCTGATTTTTCAATGGTGATGGATGAAGATGATAATGCTCTCGTCCCGATAGAAGAACGAGGGATATACTTTCCTAAATATTCGTGCTCTTCTTTATTGGTTACTTCAATTTTTGTCGCATTTTCAGGTGGATTCAACTCGTCAAGCACCTTCTGGCGATCAGCCGGTGTTAAGTCTTGCCCGAGTGTGACGATGACATCGCCGACAGCTGCATCCGCTAAGCTGACTTTTGGCGCACCAATCAGTAAAAGGAGCGCTGCCATCATACCAAGCATTGTTTTTTTAAACATGTTGACCTCCTTCAAGTCGAAAGCGTTTCTCGATGGTGAGAAACTCATCTTTTGAGTACATGATTTGAATCGTACTCCATCATATAGACGTAACAAATCAGTCTGACGTTTCAATTTTCTTTTAAAGATGTTTGAAACCTCCAATATGATGAAGTGATTTGCTCAGTCTGTGATCATTTCCTTAGGAGAAAAGGATCAAGCTCTTTTATTTTATCAATGATGGCAAAAGAGGTAAATCACATTCGACAAGCAGGGGATGTTTAACATCACCAAAAATGTGCTATAATGAGCGTTGTTTAACCTGAAAGGAGAATGTGAAAAATGGCGAAAAAAGGATACATACAATTAACGAATGGAAAGAAAATTGAGTTTGAACTTTACCCAGAGGCTGCTCCAGGTACAGTAGCAAACTTTGAAAAATTAGCGAATGAAGGCTTCTACGATGGATTGAAATTCCACCGCGTGATCCCAGGGTTCGTAAGCCAAGGCGGCGATCCAAACGGTAATGGAACTGGAGGACCTGGTTACACAATTAAATGTGAAACAGAAGGAAACCCTCATCAGCACGAGAGAGGTTCATTATCAATGGCACACGCTGGTAAAGACACTGGCGGCAGCCAATTCTTTATCGTACATGACCCACAGCCGCACTTAAACGGTGTTCACACTGTTTTTGGCAAAGTAACATCTGGTATCGAAGCTGTTCTTGATATGGAACAAGGACAAGGTATGGAAAAAGTCGAAGTGATCGATGCTTAATCCAAAACACCGCTTAATTGCGGTGTTTTTTTTATTTTACATCTGATGTTCCTGTGATCTGTGCCGTGAAGCGGTAGGTGATCATCCAATATAAAAGGGCTAAGGCGCTGATAGAGGCTCCAAATAAACATACCCCATTCCAGCCAGCGTTTGCGTATATGTTAGTTGATACAATAGAACCGAGCGCACTGCCGAGGGAATAAAAAATCATATAAGCAGCAGTCAGCCGGCTTCTCGCCTCAGGCCGGACCATGAAAATCATACTTTGATTGGTCACATGAACGGCCTGCACAGATAGGTCAAGAATGACTATACCAACGATTAATAAAATGAGGGAATATTCAGTGAAAAAAATAAAACACCATGAAAAGAGTAATAGGACAAGGGCGATGCACGTTGTTAACTGTCCTAAGCCTCGATCAGCAAGGCTTCCAGCTCGAGCGGCACCTAATGCTCCGGCAACTCCAGCAAGGCCAAATGCACCAATTGCCGTATGTGACAGATTGTATGGCGTAGTGCTGAGAGGCAGCACAAGTGAAGTCCACAGCGTGCCAAACACAACAAAGATCAGAAAACCCAGTACGCCACGAATACGTAGAATTCGTTCTTGTCTGAACAATATAAACATTGAAGCGAGCAAGTTCACATAGGATATGGAGGCTCTCTTGCTGTCAGCACGCGGAAGATACCGGTACAACACGCCAGTTATGATCAGCATCATCACGCCGGAAACGAGATAGACTGATCTCCAGCCGGCGAGATCGGTTAGTACACCAGCAAACGTTCGTGCGAGAAGAATACCAATCACAATTCCACTTTGAACCAAGCCCACTATGCGGCCACGTTCTTCAGGAGCGGCCCACGTTACGAGTACCTGAGTGACTACAGCGAGCAGTCCCACCGCAGCTAGTCCTATGAACAGGAAGGTGGCGGTAGGGGCGATACCGACTAGAATGAGAGATAACACGGATACTAGCATTTGAGCTACGATGAGCCGCCGTTGGTTGAACAGATCACCAAGTGGTACGATCAGTAGCAGTCCTAGCGCATAACAAAGCTGAGTAATCGTAATGACCATACCAACGGATGAATAGCTGATACCAAACTCGGATGCGAGGGAGTCTAATAATGGCTGTGCAAAGTATATGTTTGCAACTGCCATCCCCGAGGCTGTCGAAAACAGTAGAGCCATCTTGCGAGTCATCGTTGATCGGGTGGTTATTTGTAAATGAATCGTTTCCAGATCACAATGTTCATCGGCAGTCATTTTTTCTTTTTTCATGCATTTCATCCTCTCTTTTTGTACTAAATAGTATAATATACTGATTGGTATAAAATGATTCCTGTTAAGGATAACCAGAGAAACGTTTTAAAGTCAAGATGATGTAGTGAAGATCTTGAGAGGGGCAGTCGATTTGACAATGATACGTCAATAAAATAAAATGATAGTGTACCGATAAGTAAAAATATCCTTATAAGAAATAGATGATTGATTTAGTGAAGAGATTTTTATGATAGAAATGAGGGTTGATGATGGTTCGACAACGGGAATTTGATGAGGAAAAAGCATTAGATGAGGCCTTGTTGCTTTTTTGGGAGAAGGGGTACAGAGCCACTACATTAAGCGACTTAACTGCAAAAATGGGAATACAGCGGCCAAGCTTATACTCAGCGTTCGGTGATAAAGAGGAATTGTTTGAAGCGGCATTACGCAAATATACAACTCAGCATGCTGCCCACATTCGAACAAAACTTCAAAACAATCTATCTGTAAAGGAAGCATTTCATACATTATTTGCTGAATTAGTAGCAGAGGAATATGGAAATGGGCCGAGTAAAGGGTGCTTCTGCATCAATACAATAGTCGAGCTTGCCCCCCACGAAGAGAAATTTGAAATTCTCACAAGAGAGCATCAGATGTATCTTTCGGTCATTTTTGAAGAAAAAATTGTACAAGGTATTCGCTCGGGTGAGCTCGAAAGCAGTCTGAATGCCAAAGCCTTAGCACAGGCGTTGGTTGTTTCTTTTATTGGACTTACAGTTCTCATGAAATCTCGCCCAGAGCGTTCATTTGTAGATCATTCTGTAGCGACGATACTATCCATATTGAAATAAATAGTCTATATAAAGAAAGCGTATTTTGATCAATTGATTAAAACACGCTTTTTCTTTTAGGGTGTGATGGACACGTTTTTGTGATATGATAAGAGAACAAACATTCGTATTCGTGAGTGTCACCATATGTAGCTCTAAAAATAAGTGAAAGTGCACATCTAAAAAGCGTGTGATCATGCTGAAAGAAAGCAGGAGATACTTTGAGACCATTAACAAAAGAAGAAAAAAATCAGATGATGATTGCTATTCAGCGTTACTTTGCCGAAGAACGAGAAGAGGAGATTGGTGAATTAGCAGCCATCAATATATTAGAATTTATCACAAAACATCTTGGAAGCTACTATTATAATCAAGGGGTTCGTGACAGCCGAAATATCGCTGTTCAAAGATCTCAATTGTTAGAGGAAGATCTATTCGCACTAGAGAAAAGAATATAATCAAAAAGCTCGTCTTTCTTGTTTACCCTGCTAACAGATAAAGAGGAATAAAGACCCCCTTAATAAAGAACGCATATTCGTATCATATGTAATGATGAAAAGGTGGAACCAAAAGTCCATTTGAATCGTTATATAAGTAACCATTAATGAAAATCAGCTTTTTTGGTTTTATTTCATCAAAAGAAGGAATAGAACATACAAATAGGCGAAGTGCAGATGATGGAGGTTCTAAATATGGGGAAAATCAAATTAAAAATCGCAATCTTATTTGTTTTACTGCTTTGTTTAGGCGCAGGTTATTTATACATGAATGGTATGAAAATTGAAGATGTGCCAACAGCCATCGGCGAAAGCTTAACGAATAATGACAAAGATTACACAATCTATGAATATACCATTACAAAAATTGATGGTGATGAGTATTACGGTCAAGCCAAAAATGGCACGAAAATCATTTTTAATGGAAAGAAATTTGAAGATGATGTGGCCGATCTGAAAAAAGGCGATCGTATTAAAGCATACTTTAGTAATGAAAAAAGAATAGACGGTCTTATAAAAGTAGTAAAAGTCGTCAATTAACAAGTCTCCTTTCCTATAAGGAGGCTTTTTTTTATGAACAGGTGAATAAATCTTGATTGTTGCATTTGACAACAAGGATCGCTATAATAGCCCCTAAGGACAGCTAAATATCGATTGTATCCTTCGGGGCAGGGTGAAAATCCCGACCGACGGTAATAAAGCAAATGCTTTACAGCCCGTGACCCGTTAATTTATTAACGGTTGATTCAGTGAGAAGCTGAAGCCGACAGTGAAAGTCTGGATGGGAGAAGGATAACGAAAGCTATGTATGAACAAAAAATAAGTGTTGATCATAGTTTTATTTCTAATGCAAAAAAACCAAAGCCCCGGAATTTTTCCGGGGCTTTCTGTATGTCAATATAGTCATCGCATGCAGTGTTTATTAGGTGATCCCTCATTTACCTTGTATGGACCATAAAAAGCGACGAAGGTGTTCAATCGATCACATGTCCCAAACATCGCTTTTTCATAAAGTGAGAAGTACAAAAGAAAGAGAAAGGGAGGATCACATGTTTACGGGGATTATTGAAGAAGTGGGTACAGTCCAGTCATTGAGCAAAAGATCCGCAGATGCCATGGAAATTATCATCAAGTGCAGTCGTGTACTAGAAGATGTTCACCTAGGTGATAGTATCGCCATCAATGGCGTTTGTCTCACTGTCACAAGCTTCACAAAAGAACAGTTTGCGGCAGATGTGATGCCTGAGACGGTCAAAGCGACATCACTTGATCAGCTTGCGCCAGGTAGCCAAGTGAATTTAGAGCGAGCGATGTCAACAAATGGACGATTCGGCGGTCATTTTGTTTCAGGCCATGTTGATGGAACGGCTGTGATTACCCGTGTAGAAAAGAAGAGTAATGCCATTTACTATGATTTGAAAATGGACAAGACCCTCACAGATATGCTCACAAAAAAGGGATCGATCGCAATAGACGGCGTCAGCTTGACTATTTTCGATTTGCGAGATGCTCATGTGACAGTTTCTATCATTCCACATACGCTTGAAGGAACTATTTTCCCGACTAAATCTATGGGGGATGTAGTAAATATTGAATGTGACATGATCGGTAAATACATTTATCGCTTTTTAACAAAAGAGCAAAACGAAAAGCAGCCATCACGATTAACCCCATCATTTTTAAAAGAGCACGGATTCTAGGAGGCGATTGTATGTATCATTCAGTTGATGAGGCAGTAAATGCCCTGAAACGAGGAGAAATCATTATCGTAGTAGATGATGAAGACAGAGAAAATGAAGGAGACTTTGTGGCACTTGCTGAGCATGCAACGCCGGAAGTCATTAACTTCATGGCTTTACATGGAAGAGGTCTTATTTGCACACCAGTTCATGCCTCGATTGCGAAACACTTGGATCTGCATCCCATGGTCGAGCGAAATACGGATGCACATCATACAGCATTTACAGTGAGCATCGACCATACGTCAACGACAACTGGTATAAGTGCTTTTGAGCGCTCAACGACCATTTTGGCCATGTTAAATAAAGAGTCAAAACCAGAAGATTTTGCCCGCCCAGGTCATGTTTTCCCTCTTATTGCGAAAGAGGGAGGCGTAGTAGAAAGACCAGGTCATACAGAAGCGGCCGTTGATCTTGCTAAACTTGCGGGTTCAGTGCCAGCGGGTGTCATATGTGAAATTATGAATGCAGATGGAACCATGGCCCGCGTACCCGAACTACAAAAAATTCAAAAAGAACACGATTTAAAGATGCTGACGATTGAAGCATTGCAGGCATATATAAACAAGCAAACAACGACAATGAAAACAAAATAAAAATCACAAAAAAGGATGATGAACATATGAATACAATACAAGGTAATGTAGTAGCAGAAGGATTAAAGTTTGGAATCGTCGTCGCTAGATTTAATGATTTTATTACAAGCAAATTGCTAGATGGAGCAGAAGATACATTGCTCAGACACGGAGCAAACGGTGACGATATTGATGTCGTGTGGGTGCCGGGGGCTTTTGAAATTCCGTATATGGCAAAAAAACTAGCAGAAACAAAAAAATATGATGCAGTCATTACACTTGGAACCGTGATTCGCGGGGCAACATCACATTACGATTATGTTTGTAATGAAGCGGCTAAAGGAATCGCACAAAGTGCCATCTCAACAGGGGTGCCGATTATCTTTGGTGTACTGACAACAGAATCTATTGAACAAGCCATTGAAAGAGCCGGTACAAAGGCTGGAAATAAAGGCAGTGAATCAGCTGCAGCTGCTATTGAAATGGCCAACCTAAATCGAACGTTTCGTTAATTTGATGAAAAAGAGTTTAAAAACAACCTAAAAGTGTTTATAATGTGTGATGAGCAAGTGATTCATAAGACATTTGCTGGAGAATAGGATAATTTTAATATTGAGGGGTATATATGTTAATTCGTTACAAGAGGTCTTTTGAAAAAATTGCCATGGGACTCCTGTCCTTTATGCCGGGTGAGAAAGACGTCAAACAGCTTCAGCAGACGATAAAGTCGTATGAAATGGATGAAGATCGGCAGCTGTTCCTTTGGAAAGATGGTGAGGATATCGTCGGTGCGATTGGTGTGCTGAAAACAGACGACCAAGTACAAATCGAACATATTAGTGTCAATCCGTCCCATCGTGACCAAGGCATCGGCAAGGAAATGGTATTAGCCGTGGAAGAAGTATTCAAAACGAAAACACTCATTCCAAATGAATTAACGCAAGGCTTCTTTCATAAGTGTCACAATGAAACAAACTAAATATCACACATGTAAAAGCAGAGTTATATGCCTCTGCTTTAGATTGTTGACAAAGGGCTAAAATGAACTTTATTTTAGCCCTTTGTCTTCCTTTTCAGCGTGATAGAAAACCTTTGCAGTCTAGGAAGGACGAGTACTGGAGCGGAGCGAATTCGATATTCGTGAGCACCGGCACGCAGGACTGACACCGAATGCGAGGGTTTGTCTACACGCTAGAGCAGAGGTTATATGCCTCTGCTTTTTTTACGTTCCATCTGCTTTTCACGTTCAAGCAATACGTCCGTTCGATCACGCAGTCTATGCTTTTCAATTAAGAATGTATGGGATAAGTTGCTCTCCTGTCCGAAGGTTAAGCCTTCTTTTTGGGCCATCTCTTGGCATAAAGAAAGAAGCGTTTCATCTCGGATTGGCAGCATCACACTTTCGTAGGGCATGTCTTCATCGATTTTCTTTTTCAGTGTTCTCAGCAGTAAAAGAAATGCCTCTTCATCAAGACCTAATTCTGTTAGTACGTTCCGGTCCGAATCTAATATATGAAGGCTGTTTGAAATCAGCCGTTTTGCTCCTTTTCCATTTCCTCGTCTTTGATGATACAAAGCAACAGCAAGCTGAATGAGACCCGCCCAGTACTTTTTGCGCTGATGAGGAGGATCTTCTTTCCAAAATTCTTCAAGAATTTCATGACACTCAAAATAATCTCTTGTCGTATGAAATTCATGTAAAAAAGCCACGTACGCTTTAGGATACACAGCGGTCATCTCCTTTTCCACTATCAGTCTAACATACCGAAAAGAAAAGAAGAAAGAGCGCCCCTTTATGAAAGGACGCTCTGTTTCTTTAATAAACCCAAGCCGCGCCAACGATGATCAGCAAGATGAACAGCACAACAATAAGCGCAAATCCTCCGCCGAAGTAATAACCATCTCCCATAATGTTACGGCCTCCTTTTTCATCAGTTCTGATTACAATGGTATTCTATGTATAAATGCCCTCATTGGTATGGGCGAATCCACTGTTTTTCTTTTTTTGCCTGCTGCCTCATGGTCGAAATTATATTGGACGAGAGCTTTATGGTGTCTTATACTAAAGGTTAGCCGATGAAAACGGTACTTAGAAGACAGTAGAAATGGTGAGAAAAGAATGCTGGAATATCAGGTGAAAATAGATTCGTTTGAGGGTCCTTTGGACTTGCTTTTACATTTAATTAACCGTTTGGAAATTGATATTTATGATATTCCCGTCGCTAAAATTACGGAGCAGTATTTATTATATGTCCACACGATGAGGGAGCTTGAACTGGATGTTGCAAGTGAGTATTTGGTGATGGCTGCAACTCTCCTCAGCATTAAAAGCAGAATGCTTCTTCCAAAACAAGAGGAAGAGCTGTTTGATGAAGACCTGATGGAAGAAGAAGAGGACCCTCGTGATGAGCTGATTGGCAAATTAATTGAATACCGCAAGTATAAAAATGCAGCGCAAGAACTGAAGGAACGTGAAGAAGAGCGGCAAAACGCCTTCACAAAACCACCAAGTGATTTAAGTGAATTTGCAAAAGAAGCAGAAGCGAAGGACACAAACTTACACGTCACGGTGTATGATATGTTAGGTGCGTTCCAAAAGGTATTGAACCGCAAAAAAATAACAAAACCAGCACCATCAAAGATTACAAGACAAGAAATCCCGATTGAAGACAAAATGAATGAGATTATGAACCATTTAAGAAAAACAAAAAAGCGAACCAATTTCATGACTTTATTTCAACATGATCAAAAGGAACACCTTGTCGTGACGTTTCTTGCTGTTCTCGAATTGATGAAAAGCCATCAAATCATGCTGGAGCAAGAAGGAAACTTTGAAGATATTTATATCATAGGGAGTGAAACGATTCATGACGCTTGATATCGTGAATTGGAAAGCCATCTTAGAAGCGCTGCTTTATGCAGCAGGTGACGAAGGCTTAACAAGAAAACAGCTCATGTCTGTTCTTGAAGTTGATGAGGCAGCGTTGCTTGATATTATGTCTGCCGTAAAGGAAGAATATCAAAAACAAGAACGAGGAATTGAGCTCATTGAATATGCAGATTCATATATGCTGCTGACGAAAAAAGAATACAGCGTATATTTAAAAAAATTAGTAGAGACACCATCGAAAGGTTTGTCACAGGCAGCGCTAGAAGTGCTCGCCATTGTCTCGTATAAACAACCGATTACACGCAGCGAAGTCGAGGAGATCAGAGGCGTTAAATCAGAACGAGTGCTGCATAGTTTAGTTGCCAAAGCACTGCTCTGTGAAGTAGGACGTGCCGATGGACCGGGACGAGCGATCCTTTATGGGACAACACCTACCTTTTTAGAGCAATTTGGTTTAAAAGCCTTAGATGAATTACCGCCACTTCCAGAGAATGTGGAAGCAGATGGGGTGCAAGAAGAGGCTGATCTCTTTTTTGAAAACTTCAATCAAACATTTGAAGAGATAAAATAGTTCAAAATAAGGAAAAATGTATGATAAAATATAAAAAAGATTTTAGGTCTAAAATCTTTATTTGAAAGATAAAATGGTGACAAAGCCATGAGGGGAAGGTAAACACGAAACAAATGGCACATATGAATGTAAAGGCTCAAGTTGATCAAGCAGGCGTTTTTTTATCAAAGGTTGCAGTTGAAGTGAATGATTTTCTGAACGAAGCTACCTTATCAAGCTTGAAACGATTAAACCCGGAAGCGGAAGCCTATTATTGTGACATATTAAGTACATTGCGGAAGCTTGCAGTTTATAGCGAGGATGCCGCGGCGGTTTGTAGGAAAATCAGGAAGCAGCAGACATTCCCGCAGCAAGCCGCACAGCAGACGCTTCATCGTATTTATCATCAATGTATTGAAGAATTTTTTACACCAAAAAAGGATACATGGTATGAAGATAGCCGTTCAGCCTACACAGGAAAAAGCTGCATTGTTTTCCATCATGCAGTATCGGCTGAGGTCAAACGTTTGTTTTCTTCATTAGAAAAAGATTTTTTAACGATGAGAGAAGAGCTGGAATATACAACATCTCATCAGCAAATGAAAATGGTATAAAGAAGACAAGGCAACTCTCACATGAGAGTTGCTTTTTTTTATGGACGAGGCATCATAACTTTTTCAGCCGCGCATACACTTGTACAAAACGGACAAGGACGTGAATGAACATGCCCTATTTAAAAATTGGAACAGCAGTCCTTCTTCTATTAACACTCTTACTGCCTTTTTCCTCACACGCTCAAGCAGACGTCTCATTATCGGTGAGTGCGAGAAGCGCCATTTTAATAGATGGACAGTCAGGCAGAGTCCTATTTGGAAAGGACGAGCACGAAAAAAGAAGAATCGCCAGTATCACAAAAATTATGACGGCTGTATTAGCCATTGAATCAGGAAAAATGAACGACATGGTCAAAGTGTCAAAACGTGCGATTCAAGCGGAAGGTTCTTCGATTTATTTAAAGGAAGGACAGAAGGTGAGTTTAGAAGACTTGACATACGGGCTCATGCTGCGCTCTGGAAATGATGCAGCTGTTGCCATTGCAGAACATGTTGGCGGCAGCTTAGAAGGGTTTATTTTTATGATGAACCAAAAGGCCTCTGAACTAGGCATGGAGAATACGAATTTTCAAAATCCGCATGGACTCGATGATCATAAAAACCATTATTCATCAGCTTATGATATGGCGATCTTAACGAAGTACGCCATGAAGCATCAGCAATATCAAAAAATTGCCGGTACCACCTTTTATAAAGCAAAAACAATCGAGGGTTATTGGAAAAATAAAAACAAGCTGCTCACGGGTTTGTATCAATATTCGACTGGAGGGAAGACAGGATATACAAAACTTGCAAAACGCACACTTGTCTCCACAGCTGCAAAAGGAGATGCTGCGCTCATTGCTGTGACGATTAATGCACCGGATGACTGGAAGGATCATATCTCAATGTTTGAGTATGCATTTGATCACTATAAAACGTATGTGCTTGCTGAAAAAGGCAGGCTCGCTTCGTTAAAAGGGACTTTTTACGAAAAAAAAGCGTTTATTAAGCGGGATGTGGACTATTTACTAAATGAGGATGAGAAAAAACTAGTGGAAATCGAAACGGAAATGCTGACGCCTGAAAAGAAATGGGAAAAAAACAAAGAAGCGATCCCAGATGTAGTAGGGAAAATGACGTTCTTACTGGATGGTCAGGTAATTGAGCAAGTCCCCATTTTTTATGAAAACAAACGCAACCGAATACCTCAAAAAAGCTTTCAAGAAATGTTTAAGTCTGTCTTTCAGACATCGATAGGCGGATCTTCATGGTCAATCTGATCTGGGTATTCCTCACGGTCATCGGTCTTGTCTATGCAATGTTTAACGGAACGATGCATGAAGTGAATGAAGCGGTCTTTAAAGGATCAAAAGAAGCGGTCACCATTTCAATTGGGTTGATTAGTGTTCTTGTATTCTGGCTAGGATTGATGAAGATCGCAGAAGAAGCGGGGTTGTTACATTTCTTTAGTAAATTATGCCGGCCCTTTATCTCAAAACTATTTCCTGAGATTCCTGCGAATCATCCAGCGATGGGGTATATTCTGTCCAATCTCATGGCAAATTTCTTTGGCCTTGGGAACGCCGCTACACCACTTGGGATTAAGGCGATGGAGCAGATGAAAGTATTAAATGGCGGAAAAAATGAGGCGAGCCGGTCTATGATCACTTTTTTAGCAGTCAATACATCTTCTATCACACTTGTGCCAACGACTGTCATTGCCATTCGTATGACCTATGGCGCAGATCAGCCAACAGATATTGTAGGCCCAACCATTTTGGCGACACTTATTTCAGGTATCGGTGCGATTATGATTGATCGCTATTTCCACTATCGCAGAAGCAGGCGGGGGTGATCTTGTGGCATTTATTAACTGGCTGTCACTTGCTTTGATTCCACTGATCATCGCAGGAATATTGATTGCAGGGACGATTAAAAAAGTACCGACGTACGAAACATTTGTAGAAGGCGGGAAAGAAGGCATTCAAATTGCCTTTTCAATCATTCCATATTTAGTCGGTATGCTTGTCGCCATTACGATTTTCCGAGCATCCGGGGCACTTGACTTTGTCATGGAGTTATTAAAACCTGTGTTTACAGCGATTGGTGTTCCTACAGAAGTGGTGCCGCTTGCGTTAATACGCCCTATATCAGGAACAGCTGCGCTAGGTATGACATCAGACTTAATTGCGACTTATGGTCCAGACTCTTTTATCGGCAAGCTTGCCGCCGTTATGCAAGGGTCAACGGATACGACTCTTTATATTTTAACCGTCTATTTTGGAGCAGTTGGTATTAAAAAAATGGGAGATGCACTGAAAGTGGGGCTGCTTGCAGACCTGATTGGGATCATTGCATCAATTATTATCGTCAGTTTGTTATTTAGCGGCGCCTAATCAGGTGCTTTTTTTATTTCGTGGATGGAAAACAGCTTTTTTGTTGAAATTAGACAGATGAAACGCTTATTTTTCCACGAATGCTTGTTTGTTTCAAGCCAAGCAAGTAAGATAGTACATGAGGTGAAAGACAAATGGAACGTTTACAGAAAGTAATTGCCCATGCCGGCGTCGCTTCTAGACGAAAGGCTGAAGAATTAATTAAAGAAGGACGAGTTACCGTTAATGGTGAAACAGTGACAGAGCTCGGAGTAAAGGTGGGCTCTTCAGATAAAATTGAAGTCAATGGCTTAAAGCTTGAAAGAGAAGAACCGGTTTACTTTATGCTTTATAAACCGCGCGGCGTCATTTCAGCTGCCGAGGATGATAAAGGACGCAAAGTCGTGACAGACTTCTTTGATGATGTTCCGCAGCGTCTGTATCCAATCGGCCGGTTGGATTATGATACGAGCGGTTTAATTTTGATTACAAATGATGGCGAATTTGCCCATAAGCTCATGCATCCGAAATATCAAATTGATAAAACGTATGCAGCGAAACTAAAAGGCATCCCTTCAAAAGAATTGCTTAGAAAGTTAGAAAAAGGAATCATGTTAGACCATAAAAAAACAGCACCTGCCCGTGCCAAAATGCTTTCGATTGATAAACGAAAGCAAACATGTATTGTGCAATTAACCATTCATGAAGGCAGAAACAGACAGGTTCGCCGTATGTTTGAAGCGATCGGCCACGACGTTTTAAAACTCAAAAGAGAGCAATATGCTTTCCTTCATATTGAAGGCATGAGACCAGGAGATCGCAGAGAATTGACGCCGCATGAAGTAAAACGCCTAAGAGCGATTGCGGATCATGGGAAAAGCGCTTTTTAATTTTCACATAAACTTCAAAAAATGAAGAAGCATCAAAAGAAGGAGAATGCTATAATTTACCTGAATGTCTATGGGGAAGGGGTACTTCAGATGAAGAAAAGACGATTTTTCATACGGACGGGCATTCTCCTCGTGATGCTTGCTGCACTGTGTTATACGATGTATAACTCAGTATTTGCCAAACAGGATCAAATCAAAGAAGGATCTATTGCGCCGAACTTTGTCCTTCAATCGGTAGATGGGGAACGGATTGAATTAAAGGACTTAAAAGGCAAAGGCGTCTTTCTCAATTTTTGGGGTACATGGTGCGGTCCATGTAAGCAGGAATTCCCTTATATGGCAAATCAGTATGAAGTGTTCAAGGATCGCGGTGTCGAAATTGTTGCCGTGAATGTGGGGGAATCCAATATTGCTGTGAAGAACTTTATGGATGCTTATGGCGTGAATTTTCCTGTTGCCATGGACAAAGATCGTCAAGTGACAGAGGCATATGATATTACGCCGCTGCCAACCACATTTTTAATTAATCCTGAAGGCAAAGTAATCAAAGTCATAAAGGGGACGATGACAGAACGTAATGTCTATGAATATATGAATTTGATTAAACCAAAGGGGTCATAGAATGAAAGAGGTAAAGTGCGAGTGTGGACATATTAATCCAATCGGTACTGTTCTATGTGAATCATGCGGGAATCCCATTTCAGTAAAAGAGAAAAATTCATCAAAACTGCTTGATATGAGATATGACGGCAGTGCAAGACGCTCGCAAACATACAACAAAACGATTGTTGATAAAGTATGGAACTTTTTTTCTTCCGTAAAAGTGGGTGTGTGGCTCATTGTCATCACACTGTTAGCTTCTTCGCTAGGAACTATTTTTCCGCAGGAGCGGTTTATTCCGCCAGGTGCATCAGCTTCCACTTATTATGAGGAGCAATATGGGTCGTTTGGCAAGTTATATTACATCCTTGGATTCCATGATCTTTATAATTCTTGGTGGTTTTTAGCCCTTGTCGCATCTATCGGAATTTCCCTTGTGATTTGCAGCCTTGATCGAGTGATTCCACTTTATCGTGCACTCAAAAATCAAGGGGTTGTCAAAAAAGAAGGTTTTATGAGAAGGCAGCGTCTTTTCAGCGAAACAAACCAAACATTAGATCAACATACATATGAAGGCATCGTTAGTAAAATGAAACAAAAGCGTTACCGCGTAAGAGAAGAAGATGGACATATTTTAGCTGAAAAAGGCCGCTTTTCCCGCTGGGGACCTTACGTCAATCATATTGGATTAATTATATTTCTCATTGGATCCATGCTTCGGTTTGTCCCAGGAATGTACGTGGATGAAACATTATGGGTAAGAGAAGGCGAAACGGCACCAATCCCAGGGACGGGAGGCCAATACTTCTTAAAGAATAATGCGTTTTCAATTGACCGCTATGAATCTGAAAAAGAAAAAGAAGTCTTTGAAAATGCGATTGAAAAGGCTGGCGATGGTCAAGTCGTCAAAAGTTATAAAACCGATGCCGTTTTATACAAACGTGAAGGGGAAGTTGTTTTTGGTGAAAAGCCAAAGCTGAAGCAGGTAACAGAACACGATATTAAAGTGAATGAACCGCTTAAGTTTGACAATTTCTCATTATATCAAGTGGATTTTAAACAAAATGAACTCGATCAAATGGTCTTTCAGCTGATTCGAAAAGATACTGAGAAATCTTTCGGAACAGTGAAGATTAATCTGCTGGAGCCTAAGTCAGAATATGATCTTGGTAGCGGTTACAAAGTCAAGGTGATGAGTTATTTGCCTGATTTTTATTTTGACGAAGATGGCACACCTAGTACGAAAACGAGGAATCCGAATAATCCTGCGTTCGTCTTTGAAATGATCTCTCCTGAAAAACCAAAAGGTGAAAAAAGTTTTGTCGCGATTCAAGAGACAGTAGAGGGTTCTGATAACAATCTTTATAAAATGAAATTTGACCGGGTTGAAACAAAAAACGTGACAGGTTTAACGGTTCGAAAAGACTTAACACTTGGGGTACTCATTGTTGGCGGAATGATCTTTATGATTGGGGTCATACAAGGGATGTACTGGCAGCATAGAAGAATCTGGCTGTCGGCAAAGGATGGAAAAGTATTTGTGGCAGGACATACAAACAAAAACTGGTTCGGCTTAAAGTCTGATCTCAAGGTGTTACTGCACGGCAGTGGCATCAAACAGCCAGTGGATCAAAAAGAACTGCCTGATACAACAAGTATCAGCAAAAGCAAGGGGGAAGGATTAGATGGCGGCAGTCAGTGAAAACCTGTTATTTGCAGCTTTTCTATTGTATTTAGCGGCAGTTCCTTTTTTTGGAGGGGCCATTAAAGGAAAAAAGAAAGAAGAGGGTCCGCGCAAAAACAAGGCGGCACTTATCGGCATAACGCTGACCATCATCGGTTTTTTGAGTCAATTTGGCTATTTTATTTCAAGGTGGATCGCGTCTGGTCACGCACCAGTCAGTAATCTGTTTGAATTCACCACAGCCTTTGGCATGATGCTGGTGCTCGCATTTATTATTTTATATTTTGTCTATCAAGTGTCTGTGCTAGGTTTATTCACACTTCCAATCGCTTTATTAATCATTGCTTATGCAAGCATGTTTCCATCGGATATTTCACCGTTGATTCCTTCGCTTCAAAGTAATTGGCTATATATTCACGTCACGACAGCAGCGCTTGGTCAAGCCATTTTGGCGATCAGTTTTGTGGCAGGTGTGATTTTTCTTTTGAAGCATGTCGATCAAACAAAACCGGGGAAGAAAACCTTTGGCTTAGAGCTGGTCATGTTTATGATTGTGGTCACCCTTGCATTTATCGCAGTCACGTCCATTTTTAGAATGACAGGGTATGAAGCGAAATTTAATTGGGTAGATAAAAATAAAGAAGAGAGCGTCATGGTCTATGAGCTTCCTGCCTTAGTAGGACCTCATAAAGGAGAACTTATCACAAAAGATCGTTTAGAGCCTGTAGTTGATCTGCCGCCTGTTTTTTCAGGTAGAAAGGTGAATACAGTGCTGTGGTCATTTGGCGTTGGGCTGATTATTTATGGACTGCTAAGATTGATCATTCGCAAACGACTAAGTGCGCTGCTTCAGCCGCTCGTAAGACAGGTGAATCTCGATTTAGTCGATGAAATTGGGTACAGGGCTGTTTCCATAGGATTCCCTGTATTTGCGTTAGGCGGTCTTATTTTTGCGATGATCTGGGCACAAATTGCATGGACGAGATTCTGGGGATGGGACCCGAAGGAAGTATGGGCTTTAATTACATTTTTATTTTACGCCGCCTATCTCCACCTTCGGTTATCACGAGGCTGGCATGGTGAAAAGTCCGCTTGGCTTGCTGTAATCGGATTTGCGATCATTATGTTTAACCTCATCTTTGTCAACCTAGTGATTGCGGGGCTTCATTCTTACGCGTAATCGCATGAAAAAGGCCAACTTTTATGATTCGATTCGGCTTTTTGTTAAAATGTATGTAACAACGGAGAAAGCAGGAGGATTGTCTAATGGAACACACAACTCAAACGAAAATATTAGTCGTCGATGATGAGGCAAGAATTCGTCGCCTTTTAAAAATGTATTTAGAACGGGAAAATTATGAAATTGATGAAGCGGAAAATGGGGATGAAGCCATTCAAAAAGGACTTCAAACCGATTATGACCTCATTTTGCTTGATTTAATGATGCCTGGGACAGATGGGATTGAAGTGTGTAATCAAATCCGAGATAAAAAAGCCACACCAATTATTATGCTGACAGCAAAAGGTGAGGAAGCTAACCGTGTGCAAGGCTTTGAGGCAGGAACGGATGATTATATCGTCAAACCTTTCAGCCCGCGTGAAGTGGTTCTTCGTGTGAAAGCACTGCTAAGAAGATCGTCTCAAACGTCATACCTTAATACTGGAACAACCACAAAAGATGTTCTCGTGTTTTCTCATCTATCTATTGATCATGATGCACACCGGGTCACAGCAGATGGAAAAGAAGTCAGCCTCACGCCGAAAGAATACGAACTTTTGTACTTCTTGGCAAAAACGCCGGATAAGGTCTATGACAGGGAAAAGCTTCTCAAAGAAGTGTGGCAGTATGAATTCTTTGGGGATCTGAGAACAGTGGATACTCACGTCAAAAGGCTTCGCGAAAAACTAAATAAAGTGTCACCAGAAGCAGCGAAAAAAATCGTGACAGTATGGGGTGTCGGGTACAAATTTGAGGTCGGCGCTGAATGAAGCTGTGGAAAAGTGTCGTAGGAAAGCTATGGTTAACCATTCTTTTCCTCGTGCTCATTGTTTTATCGATTTTAACTGTGCTTCTTTTAGAGTTCATTGAGAATTACCATGTGGAAGAAGCAAAGTCTGATTTAACACAAATGGCCAACAAAGTAGCAGTCATTTTAGAAAGCCATGAGGATCAATCGCTTGCAAGATCGATTACATCAGAACTAGCTGATAAATTGACAAGTATCGCGATTGTTCAAGAGGATGGACTAGAATGGTATTCGTCTGAAAAAGGCGGGAAGCTTCCTGCGATCACAAAAGAACAAATTGAAGCAGACAAAGATTTGAACAGGGCACTGACAGAACGAAAAAAAATCAGTAAACGAGCTGAATCTGATACAGGCAATCAGAAGGATGAGCGCATTGTAGTAGGTGTTCCTTACGAGGCGAACGGAAAGAAAGGGATGGTCTTTCTTTCTCAATCCCTCCTCGCAGTAGAGCAGACGACAAAACATACGACGCGTTATATCTTCCTCGCAGCCGGAATTGCGATTGTGCTCACCACGATTTTCGCTTTCTTCTTATCCACTCGTGTCACCTATCCTCTTAGAAAGATGAGGGAGGGAGCACAAGATTTGGCGAAAGGGAAATTTGATACAAAGATTCCTATTTTAACGCAAGATGAAATTGGGGAACTGGCGATCGCCTTTAATCAAATGGGTAAGCAGCTTAAATTTCATATAACTGCTTTAAATCAAGAAAAAGAACATTTGTCCAACATTCTCAGCAGTATGGCAGACGGTGTCATCACGATCAATATTGATGGGACGATCCTCATGACAAACCCTCCTGCAGAAAGATTCTTGCAGGCTTGGTATTACGAGCAAAATATGAAGATCAAAGATGGGGATGAACTGCCGCCAGAAGCGCGTGAATTGTTTCATACTGCCGTCAGTACGGAAAAAGAGCAAATGATCGAAGTCACGCTGCAAGGGCGTACTTGGGTTCTTCTCATGTCTCCGCTTTATAACCAGCAAGATGTCAGAGGGGCGGTAGCGGTACTTCGCGATATGACAGAAGAGAGAAGACTGGATAAGCTAAGAAAAGACTTCATTGCAAATGTCAGTCATGAACTCCGTACACCTATTGCTATGCTTCAGGGCTATAGTGAAGCGATTGTCGATGACATTGCCGGATCAGAAGAGGAAAAGAAAGAGATTGCCCAAATTATCTATGATGAATCACTTCGAATGGGGCGTCTTGTGAATGATCTTCTCGATCTCGCACGTATGGAAGCTGGTCATATTACACTGAATCTTGAATCAACTGATACAGAAGAGCTGACTGAAAAAATCTACCGTAAATTCCTTGGAATTGCGAAAGAAAAACAAATCAACCTGACGTATGAAATTGAAGTAGAAGAACCGTATTTTGTATTTGATCCAGATAAAATAGAACAGGTTTTTACAAATCTCATCGATAATGCCATTCGTCATACACCAGAAGGCGGAGAAGTTCACTTCTCAGTTCAATCGGTGGAAAATGGGCTCAAAATGGATGTGAAAGATTCGGGAAGCGGTATTCCTGAAGAGGATCTCCCGTTTATTTTTGAACGGTTCTATAAAGCAGATAAAGCAAGAACAAGAGGACGTTCCGGTACGGGGCTGGGCCTTGCGATTGTGAAGAACATCGTAGAAGCGCATCAAGGCTCCATTCATGCACATAGTAAAGCTGGAACAGGTACTCACTTCACTTTCTATATTCCGAAAAAAAAGCAGGAACTCGTCTAATCTTGACGAAGAATCTTGTTACATGAGAAACACTTCTTTTCGAAAGAAAATGAAGTGTTTTTTCTATTTTCATATTTTTAAGGAGAAGTTAAACTAAAAGCCCTTTCTAAATTGTCGATCTTGTAATATATTTGTCATAAAGTTGTAATGTAACGTTTTGTGAGAGTCACTCGACAAAAATAAGTGAACGGAGGGGTTTCCTATGCATGAAACCTTTCAAAAAATATATGATTCGTACCATCAAGATTTGTACCAATTTTTATTTTATATGGTAAAAGATAAAAATCAGGCAGAGGATCTCGTTCAGGAGGTTTACATTCGGGTACTTCACTCATATAAAACTTTTGAAGGAAGAAGCAGCGAGAAAACATGGCTGTTTTCAATTGCGAGGCATGTGGCAATTGACTGGTTTCGCAAACAGCAAACCATCAGACAACGGGTGCTCGGCACGTTTGATTGGGATAAACAGGATGTAAAAGATCCAGACCTGCTCCCAGATGAATTGGCTGTACAGGATGAAAATATCAAAGAAATTTATGCCGCACTTGATCATTGTACCATTGATCAACGAGCCGTCATCATTTTAAGGTTTATCCAAGGCTACTCAATCATGGAGACGGCCAAGGCGCTAAAGTTCTCGGAAAGCAAAGTCAAAACAACGCAGCACCGAGGCCTGAAAGTGCTCCGAAAACATATGGAGCTTTTGAAGGAGGAGCTAGTGAATGAAAACGAACAGGTCCAATTGGAGCGAAGAACGAATTAAAGTATTACTCAGTCAGCTTCCAAAGGTGGAGGACAACCGTTCATCTAAGCAGATTTACCAGCAAATGCTGATGGCAAGCGGGAAGAAAAAGAAAAGTGCCAGATGGATCGGTCCAGCGGTCGCAACCGTTGTGGTCTTATTTATGGCGTTTTTGATTTCTCCTCATTTATTTCAGCCGGCTGCTCAAGATATAAAGAAAGTGAAAATGGACTCGAGTGCTGAAAAAGGACAGGTGAATGCTACATTAGAGGCAGTAAAAAACACAAATGATCCTTCACATGTTGCTTACGCATCTGACAAAGAAAAGTATATGACGATTTCATACATAGATGAATCGACTTCTCAAGTTGTCCCAATCAGTATTCAAAAAGAAAATAAGCATGATGATGTGCAGGCGCTTCTTGATACATATGAAAAACTGGAGCTGCCTGAAATGACAAAACCTCTTCAAGCCTATATGGATATGATGGATGTGAGTGAAAAAGGGGACACGTTGATTTTTCAGCTGAAAAATGATTTGTCTCTTGATACATTAAAAGAAGCCAATCGTTTTAAAGACATGGTCAAAGAAACGTTAAAATGGAGCCAATATAAACAAGTACAGGTCAAGTCTGTCAATGGCTCGCACCTTCAATTAGGGACGAATGGCCGTCTTGGTACCATTTCAATTAATAAAAAAACAAAGCACGCTTACTACGTTTTAGAAAATAAGAGCGGGACATTTTTGGTGCCGTCAAAAGATGATTATCCTTCTTATAAAGATGCGGTAGAGGCGATGAAGCGGGCGAATGATGCAGGACTCGATCCACTCATTAAAGAAGAGCCTATTCAAAAGGTGACATCAAAAGGAAAACATGCAACCATCACGTTTGGAGCATCAGCACAATTAACGGACTCAATTGATCATATTTTACTTATTGAAGGACTGCTGCTCACAGCGAAAGATTTCGGTTTTACAGATGTCACGATACAAAATGCAGGAACAGATCAAGTAGGCCCATATGAATTAAAAGAACCGCTAGAGGTACCGGCACTGCCAAACCCAGTTGTTATCAAAGAACGCTAAAGGACGCAACTTATTGCGTTCTTTTTTCATGTATAGAAAAGGGCTTCCTTGAGGTATACTATGCTGTCATGAAAAGAACTTCAAAGAAGGGAAGTCACTGATGAAAAGGTATTGCTACATATGTGCTAGCTGTTTCTTGTTCTTGACCTTATCACCGTTTGCCCGTGCAGAGAAAACAACCGAGTGGGTGGAACCAATCAGAGGTGAAGTCACTGATTTGTTTGGGACAAGAGGTGGTTCGCATAAGGGGTTAGACATTGCTGCACCGGAAGGAGAATCCATTTTGGCTGCTAGCGAAGGTGTGGTCACTCGTTCCTATGTATCTGCTACATATGGTGAAGTTGTATTTATTCGGCATCCAAATGGATATGAAACCGTCTATGCGCATTTAAATGCGCGTTTTGTGAAGAATGGTGACCATGTACAAACAGGACAGCCGATCGGCATCATAGGCAACACAGGCGCTTCTAGGGGCACTCATTTGCATTTTGAGGTGCACAGGGGTAATTGGTCAGTCAGTAAAGAAGATGCAGTAGATCCGCTCACAATCATTGCAAGAGATCGTTTCCAAGAGCCAGCCCTTCATGTAGATGGATATGAGAAACATACATATGTCATACAACAAGGGGACACGCTCTGGTCCATTGCTAAAGCACATCAAATGACCGTTGATCAATTGAAGAAAATCAATGCACTGACAACGCATCTCATACGTACAGGTGAACGTTTAATCGTTTCAACAAAATAAACCTCATGCTTTTGCATGAGGTTTACCATTTTTTATAGGTCAATCAGACGCACAGAAAGAATATCGCTTACTTCAGTTAACGTTTGGACAATTTCATCTTCAAGGTGCTTGTCAAAAGAAAGCATCATGATGGCTTCGCCGCCTTTTTCTTTACGGCCTACTTGCATTGTCGCAATGTTCACATCGTGGTCGCCTAAAATCTTTCCAACTTGACCGATCACACCAGGTGCGTCAGTATGCTGAATATAGACAAGGTGCCCATCTGGGTAAAAGTCAATATTGAAACCATTAATAGAAACGACACGTTCACCTAGATGCGGGATATACGTTGCTTTTAATGTAAAGGTGGAAAGGTCACCTTTGACTTCAATGGAAATGCTGTTCTCATAACCAGATTCGCTTGAAGAAATTTTCTCGCTAAAGCTAATGCCGCGTTCTTTTGCGACCATACCTGCATTGACTTCATTTACAGTCGAATCGACACGCTCTTTCAAAAAGCCAGAAAGCAGACTTTTTGTAATAAATGATGTTTCGAGTTTTGCGATAGATCCTTCATATGAAATGCTGACTTCTTTTACAGGTTCTCTCATCGATTGAGAAACAAGACGTCCAAGTTTTCCTGCAAATTGATGATAAGGCTGGATTTTTTTGAACTCGTCTTTTGTCATCGCTGGTAGATTAATAGATGACATGACCGGGAGTCCTTTTGCAAATTGAAGAACTTCTTCAGAGACTTGTGCCGCGACATTTAATTGTGCTTCTTTTGTAGATGCACCAAGATGCGGAGTGGCAATGACGTTTGGATGATCCACAAGTGGATTCTCAGTAGGTGGTTCTACTTCAAATACATCGAGTGCCGCCCCTGCGACATGACCATTTTCAAGTGCTTCAAGAAGGTCTCGTTCGTCAATGATGCCGCCGCGTGCACAGTTCACTAGACGAACACCTTTTTTCGTTTTTGCGATTGTTTCTTTATTGAGAAGTCCTCTAGTTTCTTTTGTTAAAGGTGTATGTACCGTAATAATATCTGATACTTCAAGCACTTCATCAAGTGATTTTGCATTGACACCAATTTTTTCGGCACGTTCTTTTGTGAGGAAAGGGTCAAATACGTTGACCGTCATGCCAAATGCTCTTGCACGCTGGGCGATTTCACTTCCAATTCTGCCTAAGCCAACAATCCCAAGAGATTTTCCGTAAAGCTCAGCACCGACATATGCGCCTCTGTTCCATTCTTTTGATTTCACAGAAATATTCGCTTGAGGAATATGACGCATGAGAGATGAGATCATCGCAAACGTATGCTCTGCCGTTGAAATCGTATTCCCATTTGGTGCATTGATGACAATCACACCGTGTTTTGTCGCTTCATCAATGTCAATGTTGTCGACTCCCACACCGGCACGGCCAACAATTTTTAATGAAGTCATTTTTTCATAAAGTTCTTTTGTCACTTTTGTGGCACTTCTGACAAGTAAGGCATCAAACGTGTGTAATTCATCTTCTGCTTCTGTTACATTTTTTTGAACAATTTCAACAAAATCTGATTCTAATAGTGGTAAAAGACCATCATTGCTCATCTTATCTGAGACTAATACTCGAAACATCGTAAGATTTCCTCCTAAAATAAACGTCATAAATATCTGATAATTTACCATATTCCTTTTCACTGTGTCAATCAAATTAAAGCAGTAAAGCGAAAAAGAAAACACGAACATTTTTTAGTGTCTTGATCGAGAATGGACACCTTTAAACAAAAGATAACCAATTTTTACGCATTTGTCATTATAAATTTTAGGTTTTTTACGATTTCTTAAAACTGATGAATTTGCTCAGGATTTTTATCTGTACAAATGCTCATATATCATATATAATGATGTCGAATTGAATAATGATCAATCTTCGGGGCAGGGTGTAATTCCCTACCGGCGGTGATGAGGCATAGTCTCTAAGCCCGCGAGCCTTTTTTGGCAGGATTCGGTGTGATTCCGAAGCCGACAGTATAGTCTGGATGGGAGAAGATGGAGGTTCGTAAACGTTGAAAACATGTCTGTTTATACGTTTATTTGTGTAGCCTAAATTTCCCGCTCCTGTGTATGTATTCAGAGCGGTTTTTTTGTGGCTAAAATTGAACAATCCTCTTTTCGAAAGATTTGATCGAAAAGGAGAGAGAATATTGAATCAAAGTAAAGTAAAACGTTTAGTTGTCATCAGCATGCTTAGCAGTATCGCATTTGTATTAATGTTATTGAATTTCCCTTTCCCTGGGCTTCCTGGGTATTTAAAAATTGATTTTAGTGATATTCCTGCGATTATTGCGATTTTAATTTATGGGCCAGGTGCTGGGATTGCTGTTGAAGCTTTAAAGAATCTACTGCACTACCTCATTCATGGTAGCATGTCCGGTGTTCCTGTGGATCAAGTAGCGAATTTTACAGCAGGTGTACTATTCATCTTACCGGTGGCTTTTATTTTTAAAAAGATTAAATCAGCAAGAGGGTTAGCGTGGTCCATGATTCTCGGAACATTACTCATGACAGTCATGATGAGCATCTTAAACTATTTCTTGTTCCTTCCTGCTTATACATGGTTTTTGAATGCACCCGTCCTGTCAGATCATGTGCTAAAGGCAACCATTACAGCAGGGATCTTGCCTTTTAACCTGATTAAAGGAATCATCATCACCATCGTCTTTAGTTTCATTTTTGTCAAAATGCGTCCATGGTTTGAAAATAAACGCCGACTTCAAAATAGTTAATATAAAAAAAGCCCCTTTTAAAGGGGCTTTTATCCTATTCATGCTTAAGTGGATCACCATCGAAAGTTTCGTCCGCAACTTTAATTGAGTCAGTTGGGCAACCTTCAAATGCATCAAGCATATCTTCTTCAAGTACTTCTGGAACTTCTACAGTCCCCTGATTGTCATCAAGCGTGACAAATGCAATGCCTTCATCATCATAATCATAAATGTCTGGAGCAGCTGCACCGCATGCGCCGCAAGCAATACATGTGTCTTTGTCTACAATTGTATATTTTGCCATGTTAAAAAAATACCTCCCAGATTGTTCGATGGAACAAATGGTTTAACCTTTTTAGTTTCACCGATAAAAAACCAATTTCCTCAAACCTTATTGTAATGATTTTAAATTCACATTTCAACTGTAAAGTGATTGAGAATGCTTATCACATAAGGGTTTGTTCATAACTTTCCACCATTAATTGAGTTTAAACATTTCTTCTTCAATGAAATCTGTTAAAATAAAGGGAGAAAATATTCGAATTTTGTCAGGAAGACAGGTGCTTTGGTCAATGACGATTCATTACTTGGATGTCATGTTGATGGACAGCGTACATAAATTGAACGGCGAACGCTCCATTAGTGCTGTCTACCATCTTTTTAAAGGGAAAAAATCATCACAAACGATACAGGATGCAAGTTTGTTTCAGCTTTCTAGCTACTTCGGCTGCTACCCAGCTTTTACGAGGGATCAGCTGAACCGCTCTGTACAAAGGCTAAAAGAGCAGCACTTAATCAGAAAGACAGGGGATACATTCATTGCCACAGATGCAGGAATAAGTATGCTCAGTCAGTGTTTCACTGAAAAACCGATGCCAGTTTATTTTAATGGTGCCAAGTATCATGATAAAGCAAAGGTGTTATGGATGAGGCTGTCTTTACTTGTGCAGGTCCTTTCGCATCATGCAGCGCGATCACAACACTATGTGCCGATTCAAAGAGATATATCGGTTCAAAACTGGACGAAATCCTTCTTCTCGCAATATCACCAGAAGACAAAGCTTTCTGAAGATATCCATCATGAGCTTGAAACACTTCTTGCTCATTTAACTGATCAAGAGGCACTGCTTTTTGTTTATTCATTGACTTCCAATGAAAGAATCGGACGGACGTACCAGCAAATGGCGGAATGGATGAAAGAAGATGTATGGTATGTTTACTTGCTTTTTTGGAATGTGCTCCATTATTTTATTCAATGTGCGCAAAAAGGTGAGGCACCGATCATCCAGCGAATGATAGATGATCTTCAATTCAAACGTGTGCTGACCACCTCTACCCATAAAACGCTTGAGCTTGTACAAAAAGGGTTCAGTATTGATCAAATTGCTCATATTCGTTCATTAAAAAAAGCGACAATTGAAGATCATATTGTGGAGCTCTCGATACATGAGCCGAGTTTCTCGATCGAACCATATGTCAGCAGTGAAGCTCAAAAGGCGATACATGAGGTAGCCGGTCAGCTCCAAACCAACAAGATGAAGCTGATCAAAGAAAGTCTCGAGCATTCATTTACTTATTTTCAAATACGATTGGCATTGACAAGGATGGTGAAAGCAAGTGGATAAGCTTCATCAGACGCTGATGCGATACTTTGGTTATGATGCCTTCAAAACAGGTCAGGAGGACATTATTCGAAGTGTACTTCAACAAAAAGATACGGTTGCCATGCTTCCTACTGGTGGCGGGAAGTCACTTTGTTATCAAATTCCGGGCTATTTGACAGATGGGTTAGTGCTGATCATTTCACCTCTTTTATCACTCATGGAAGATCAAGTGGAACGCATGAAAATGCGCGGTGAAAAGCGAGTGGCTGCGCTTAACAGTACACTGTCTTTTCAAGAAAGAAGACATATTATTCGGCATTTGCCATCATATAAATTTTTATTTGTCGCACCTGAGGCGCTTATGTCAGAGGTATTGTTAGAGCAGCTCAAAGCGATGCATGTGGGGTTATTCGTTGTAGATGAAGCTCACTGTATATCGGAATGGGGACATGATTTCCGCCCGGAATACTCCAAGCTTGGGGAATGGAGAGAAGCGCTTGGCAATCCTGTCGCCTTAGCACTAACGGCAACTGCAACGAAACAAACCTTAAAAGATACTGTGCAAACGTTGCGGCTAGAGCATCCAGATGTTCATATTCATTCAGTCAACCGGCCGAATATTGCACTATTAAAAGAGGCACATGAAACGAAAGAAGCAAAAGAGAAACGAGCACTTGAGCTTGTGGAAACCCTTCAAGGGCCTGGGCTGATTTATTGTCCGACCCGGCAAATGACAGAAGATATTTCACGTTTGGTGAAACAAAAAACGCATCAACGTGTAGAGTTTTATCATGGTGGAATGGAGTCAGGAGACCGCATGCTGATCCAGCAGCAATTTATCAGTGGTCAAATTGATCTCATTTGCTGTACAAGTGCTTTTGGAATGGGAATTGATAAAGCAAATATACGCTTTGTGATTCATATGAGTCCGCCTCAGTCAATTGAAGCATTTATGCAGGAAATTGGAAGAGCTGGACGGGACGGGAAAAATAGTGTGAGCGTTCTTTTATATACAGAAGAGGATGCGGATATTCAAAGTCATTTGATTCAAGCAGAAGGTTTTGATGATCCAGAAATTGATTTTTTCTTAGCTCGAGTATCACATATGCCGATAAATGATGAAAAGAAATTACGTGAACAATTGATGGAAGCAGGGCTTCAGGAGACGCGCGCGCGAATGCTCTCGCATTATTACACGATGTACCAAACTGAACAGCCCCGTTTACTCATGAAGAAGCTGAAAGAAAAGCTGCAGGATAGACAAACAGAAAAGCTAAAAAAAGTGTGGCAGTTTAAAGAGCATATCACTGGCCATCGCTGCTTTAGGCAATCTCTGTTATCATACTTTGATGAGCAGCTTGATCTAACGGAGGACGCTTCCTTTGGGAACTGTTGCTCTTCATGCGGACTTGACCTGTCTGATTACGAAAAAAAAGATCAACCATTGGAGCTGAATGAAATGAAACACTGGAAGACCGAGCTGGATCGTCTGTTTCACCTGACAAAAGAGGCGCAGCATTGATTGAACAACATCGCCGTATTATTGAAAAATTAACCGATCGACAAGTAGTAGAACAGTTGTATTTCACACAGCTGCTCATGCTGATTGTCTCTTTTTTACTAGGGATGTTTATGTTTGATCATTGGACTGATTTTACAGCCCTATGGCAGATCCGAGATATGCGTATCCTGACTTACGGAATTGGCGGCGCTTTGCTTGTAATTATTGTCGACGCTATTGTCATGAAGGTGTTTCCGGCTCATATGTATGATGATGGCGGATTAAATGAAAAAATGTTCAAAAACCGCAGCATCCCGCATATTGTTTGGTTAACGCTGCTCATTGCCTTTTCAGAAGAAATTTTATTTCGCGGGATCGTTCAGCAGCAATTTGGACTGGAGATTGCAAGCATTGTGTTTGCACTTCTTCACTTTCGCTACTTGTCAAAAATACTCTTGTTTATCCTTGTGGTTTCTATTAGTATTTTTTTAGGACTTTTATACGAGTGGACAGGGAATTTATTCGTTCCTGTCATGACACACTTTGTCATTGACCTAGTCTTTGCATGTCAAATTCGTTTTAAATATTGGGGGAGGGATGAACATGGAAGAAATGTCGAGAATGAAGAGAAAAAAGCAGCAGCTGACAAACATCCATGATGATGATGTAGAGAAAAATCTTGAAGAAGAAAAAGTGCATCCTTCAGATGACTCTCACTTTCCTACACGAGAAGATTTTCATGAATATAAAAAGCAGCGAACCAAAAAGGTGCGTAATCCATTGTTTACGACACTGGCTATTATCTTTCCTATTATTGTCGTCACGGTTTTCTTCCTGTTGATTTATTACACATCAAAGGAAATTAACGATAACAACAATCAAGGTGTTTATATTGATAAAACATCGAGTGCTGACACAGATCCAGTCCCGTCAGCACTTGTTGACACAAAAAATGATTCAAGCGCTGACAAAGCGGATGCGTCTGATGATGAGAAGAAAAAGAAAGATGCTGATAAAGAAAAGCAGCGTTCAAAAGAAAAAGCAGAGCAAAAGAAAAAAGAACAAGCCGCTAAAGAGAAGGCTGAGCGTGAAAAGGCCGAAGCTGCAAAAAAGCGTGAGCAGCAGCAGCTCGCTCTTCAAAAACAGCAGGAAGAAAAAAAGCGAAAAGAAGCAGAAGAGAAGAAGAAGCAGGAAGAAAAGCCTGTTCGTGTCGTGCAGCATACTGTTGGACCAGAGGAAAACTTGTATCGAATTTCCATGAAGTATTATCAAAACCGATCAGGGGAAGAGAAAATTCGATCTTACAATCATTTAAAAGGAAATAGCGTGTACAGCGGACAAGTATTGAATATCCCATTAGAAAATTAATATTTGACATGAATGAATCGAAAAGCACATACATATGTAGAAAAAAGGGACAAGGGTGTATGTGATGACATTGCACGCAATCAGCCGCTATATGGATCAGCCGACACAGAAAATGATTGAAACATTGATCAAAAGGAAACGCAAATACGAGGGATTTGCAAAACAATGCAAAAGGTGGCAATGGACAGCCCTTTTATCACTTGCGATTCTTCTGTTTTATTTTGTGATAACAGCTAATAGCGGGGGCTCCCTGCAGCCGGAAGCGATGATTGCCACATTGCTTGGCCATGAGGTGTTTCTGTTTTGGATCATGGCTGAAGTGTTTGCTTTTTACGCATCGTATTATTATAAGAAAAAAGAAGAAAAGGCTGAGGATGAATATCATAAGCTCAGATGTGAAATTATACAGAAAAGCACAGATTTATGGCCTCAATCAAATCAGTGGAAAGAGCGCGAGGCCGTTTTTCACTTCATGCAGACTCAATATGACATCAATCTCTATTATGAAAGTAAATAAATGAGCAAAAGACGTTTAAACAGTTGAAACGTCTTTTTTCATTCAAGCGTCCTATAAAAGAAAGCTGATACAAGGGAGTCATTCATAATGAAATATGCCATTGGATTTACTGCTGCCATAGCGGCTGTGACAACAGGTGTGTGTGTAACAGCGAAAATGGTGAAAACGGCAAAACAAAACAACATCAAAAAGCATTACTTTACAATAGAAGGACTTAAGTCAGATCGACCTGCTGTCATTTTCTTTATTTCTGATACACATCGCCGTCTAATTAGTGATACTTTATTAGCGGAAGTGGAAGAGCAGCAACCTGATGTCATTATGATCGGCGGGGACTTAGCTGAAAAGGGAGTCCCTTATGCTAGAGTCGAAGAAAATGTGAAACGTCTAGCAAGGATTGCCCCGGTGTATTTTGTGTGGGGGAATAACGACCATGAGCTGCATCAGCAAAAACTTAAAGACATCCTCCATACCTATCAGGTGACGACATTGCAAAATGAGACGGCTGTGTGGGATTTTGAAGGACAGCCCATTAAAATAGGCGGAATCGATGATATCCGGCTTGAAAAAGCAGATTATGAAGCGATACGGCCGGAGTTTGTCAAAGAAGATGTGAATATCCTTTTATCACACAACCCAGATGTGCATCACTTGATGAGTGAAGAAGAGGGAATTGATCTCGTTTTGAGCGGTCATACCCATGGGGGTCAAATTCGCATTGGGAAATTTGGTCCGTATGAAAAAGGAAGAACAGGCCAAGTCAAAGGTGCTTTCTTTCTGATTAGTAATGGTTACGGAACAACAAAGATTCCGATGCGTCTTGGAGCAGAACCAGAAACCCATCTGATCTATTTAATGCCGCTAAAAACGCGCTAAGTTGATGCCCCATCAATATTTTCCATAAAAGTCACCGTAAGCATAGCTTCATGCTTGTCTTCCGTCTTGACACAGTGTAAACTGAATACAAAATTAAGAACCTATGACTCATCATCTCATATACTACAGTATGATGTGTGTTAGAAGAGGCAGGAGGGAACGTTATGCGGCTAGAGCGTCTGAATTATAATAAAATCAAAATTTTTCTCACACTAGATGATCTGACAGACCGAGGTCTTACGAAAGAAGACCTTTGGAAAGATTCGTTCAAAGTTCATCAGCTGTTTAAAGACATGATGAACGAAGCGAATCAGGAGCTCGGTTTTGAAGCGAATGGACCGATTGCTGTTGAAGTATTTTCTCTTCAGGCGCAGGGGATGGTCGTCATTGTGACAAAGAGTCAGCAGGAAGATGCTGATGATGAGTTTGATGAAGATTACATTGAGATGCAAGTCAAGCTCGACGAGAGCAAGCATGTGCTCTATCAATTTGCCTCGTTTGAAGATGTGATTCAACTGTCCCATAGTTTAAGTCGTATTGGACTTTTGGGGGGTACAGTTTACCATTATGAAGGTCAATATTTTCTCAGCCTAGATGATTTCGAAGAACTGTCTGCAGATACGGTCATTTCTATTTTAGCGGAGTTCGGTTCTCCGACGACATTAACCATTCACCGGTTAAAAGAATACGGAAAAGTGATCATGCAGGAAGATGCAGTGAAAACGATTCAACTGTATTTTTAATCACTTTTTTCTATTATATTTAATACTGTTGTGATGAAACAACAGTATTTTTTTATATCCATTTTTATATTTATAAACGCTGATATTTTATTTTGATAAAAAACGCTTTTTACCTTTGCTTTACCAGTACGAAGGTGTATACTATTGCTTGAAAGGGAGCAGTAGATCATGAAAGATTTCTAGGGGGTTTATTTTAATGGCAGCCGATCAAAACGCCGCTCATAACGCAGAAGATAAGCTAGATGTTTTAAAGTCAACTCAAACCGTCATACATAAAGCGCTTGATAAATTGGGCTATCCGCAAGAAGTGTATGAATTGCTGAAGGAGCCAATTCGCCTATTAACGGTCAAAATTCCAGTACGTATGGATGATGGATCGGTGAAAATTTTCACTGGTTATCGTGCGCAGCATAATGATGCTGTCGGTCCAACAAAAGGCGGAATTCGATTCCACCCGAACGTTACTGAAAAAGAAGTAAAAGCGCTTTCAATTTGGATGAGTTTAAAATGTGGTATTGTGGATCTTCCTTATGGCGGAGGAAAAGGCGGTATTATCTGTGATCCAAGAGAAATGTCATTTAGGGAGCTTGAAAAACTAAGCCGCGGATATGTTCGCGCAATTAGTCAAATCGTTGGACCAACAAAAGATGTTCCAGCGCCAGATGTGTTTACAAACTCTCAAATCATGGCATGGATGATGGATGAGTATTCTAGAATTGATGAATTTAACTCGCCAGGATTTATTACAGGAAAACCAATTGTTCTTGGAGGCTCACATGGACGTGATACTGCAACGGCAAAAGGTGTAACGATCTGTATCAAAGAAGCGGCGAAGAAAAAAGGAATTGACATCAATGGGGCTCGTGTTGTCGTTCAGGGATTCGGAAATGCAGGAAGTTACTTGGCTAAATTTATGTATGATGCCGGAGCGAAAATCGTAGGAATTTCAGATGCTTACGGCGGTTTGTATGATGAAGATGGTCTCGATATTGACTACTTGCTTGACCGACGTGACAGCTTTGGAACCGTCACTAAATTATTTAATGATACAATTACAAACCAAGAGCTGCTTGAGCTAGATTGTGATATCTTAGTACCTGCAGCCATTGAAAATCAAATTACAGAAGATAATGCGGCGAACATTAAAGCCAAAATTGTCGTAGAAGCAGCAAATGGACCAACGACATTGGAAGGGACAAAAATTCTTTCAGATCGTGGTGTACTGCTTGTTCCAGACGTACTTGCAAGTGCGGGTGGAGTGACTGTTTCTTACTTTGAATGGGTTCAGAATAACCAAGGGTTCTACTGGACAGAAGAAGAAGTAGAAACTCGTTTAGAAGATATGATGGTGAAATCATTTAATAATATTTATGAAATGGCGCAAAACCGCCGTATTGATATGCGACTAGCAGCATATATGGTCGGTGTACGTAAAATGGCTGAAGCTTCTCGATTCAGAGGCTGGATTTAAGCGACTTATTTGCATCGCGCCTTAAAATCTCCTATCCTTAAATAGGAGATTTTTTTATGGAATCATGCAAAGAATCAAACAGCCCAGCAATTGTTATTGCAGTGAAACGACAGGAGTGGAACAAATGAAACAAGAAAAAGCGATCATAATAGGAGGCGGCCCCTGCGGTCTATCAGCTGCCATTGCATTCAAGCAAATTGGGATTGATGCACTTGTGATTGAAAAGGGCAATGTGGTCAACAGTATTTATCATTACCCTACACACCAAACCTTCTTCAGTACAAGTGAAAAGCTTGAGATCGGTGACGTCGCTTTTATCACTGAAAATCGGAAACCCGTTCGTATTCAGGCGCTTTCCTATTACCGAGAGGTGGTCAGACGAAAAAGCCTTCGTGTGAATGCTTTTGAAAAGGTAAACGCTGTGACGAAAAAAGATGGCCGTTTTACGGTAAATACATCAAAAGACGACTATACATGTGACTATGTTGTGATTGCGACTGGCTACTATGATCATCCTAACTATATGAATGTAAAAGGGGAAGACCTTCCTCATGTGTATCATTATTTTAAAGAAGGACACCCCTACTTTGATAAAGATGTGACGGTGATCGGCGGGAAGAACTCTAGTGTTGATGCTGCCCTGGAACTTGTGAAATGCGGAAGCAGGGTGACGGTTTTATATAGAGGAACTGAATATTCATCCAGCATCAAACCTTGGATTTTACCAGAGTTTGAAGCGCTTGTTCGAAATGGCACCATTCGAATGGAGTTCGGTGCAGAGGTGAAGGAAATCACAGAACAGGATATTGTCTTTACAAACCAGCAGGGCCAAACGGATCGAGTGAAAAGTGATTATGTGTTTGCGATGACAGGTTATCATCCTGATCATTCATTTTTAGAAAAAATGGGTGTAACAATCGATCCAGAATCAGGCCGCCCAGCATTTGATGAACAAACAATGGAAACAAATGTAGAAGGTATTTTCATTGCAGGGGTCATTGCAGCTGGTAACAACGCCAACGAAATTTTCATTGAAAATGGAAGATTTCATGGCGGGTTAATTGCAGAAGAAATCAACAAAAGAATCAACGGGTAAAAAAAGAACTGGGTCCTTCTAAGGGATTCAGTTCTTTTTTATGTAAATTGGGATTATATAGAAGATTATTTTTGGGAAAATGGGCTCGAGTCATATAAAAAAGGGGTGATTCGTGGTACGATAATAAAGGATAATGTAGGGAAAGAGGTCTGATTATGATCGCAATCATTTCAGCAGGTTTAGCTCCCGGCATCGCACTTTTAAGTTATTTTTATTTGAAAGATCAATACGACAATGAGCCGGTTCATATGGTCATCAGATCTTTTATGCTAGGTGTCATACTTGTGTTTCCAACCATGTTTATTCAGTATGTCCTCCAAGAGGAAAATATCGCTACGAATCCTATCGTGATTTCATTTGTGACATCGGGATTTTTAGAAGAATCATTAAAGTGGTTTATTTTAATGGTCAGTGTCTATGCGCACGTACAGTTTGATGAACACTATGACGGGATTGTCTATGGAACAAGTGTCTCGCTTGGATTTGCGACACTTGAAAATATTTTGTACTTAGTGGGTCATGGGGTAGAGTACGCGTTTACACGTGCCTTGCTGCCTGTATCAAGCCACGCTTTATTTGGTGTGGTGATGGGATTTTATATAGGTAAAGCTCGCTTCTCTGATAAAAAAGAGCAGCGAAAATGGCTGATTCTCTCTTTAATACTTCCTATCCTTTTTCATGGCTTATATGATTTCATTCTTCTTGGCATGAAAAATTGGGGATATATTATGTTGCCATTCATGATTTTTTTATGGTGGTTTGGTCTGCGGAAAGCCAAAAAAGCCCGTGCGGTGAAGATGGTACAAATTTAAATTGGAAAACGTCCTATACGTCTTTAGGGCGTTTTTTGTCTTTTCCATCCAATTCCCTCCTGTGATGAATGTATAAAAATAGGGATCGGAAGAAACATATATTCAAACATCAAAAGTACAGGAGGATCAAATATGGACAAAGCTCGTTTTATGAAACAAATCGTCCTTATCTTCTCAATTGTTCTGCTCGCGTCTTCATTGATGACAGCTGAAAAAAGTGAAGCTTTCACAAATCAAGTGATTCAGCGGGGAGCTACAGGAGAAGATGTCGTCGAGCTCCAGGCAAGGCTCCAATACAATGGTTTTTACAATGGAAAAATAGACGGGGTGTATGGCTGGGGAACTTACTGGGCCGTGCGCAATTTTCAAAGCCAGTTTGGTGTAAAGAAAGTTGATGGACTCGTAGGGGAAAAAACAAAAAGCCTATTAGTTCAAAAGACGAAATACTATAAAGAGTTTGTGCAACAGCAGTTGCAAAAAGGGAATCAGTTTACGCACTATGGCGGGAAACCTCTTGATCAGCAAACAAAGGCTCCTGCGCAAAGAAACACGCAAAAAAAGACAGCACAAGGTGCAAAAGAGAATCAAAAAAGTCAAAGCGGAGGAAACAGCTCGTCTGGAAAGCAGTCAGGAAATGGTCAAGCAAATCAAACGCCGAAACAAACAGCAGCCAACATGCCAGGTGGTTTTTCAAGCAATGACATTCAGCTCCTTTCACAAGCTGTTTATAGTGAAGCGAGAGGTGAACCTTATGAAGGACAGGTAGCGATCGCAGCCGTCATCTTAAACCGTTTAAACAACCCGACCTTTCCAAACACGATTGCTGGTGTCATTTTTGAACCGCTTGCGTTTACCGCTGTAGCAGATGGACAATTTTATATGGCGCCAAATGAAACCGCTAAAAAGGCAGTATTTGATGCCATTAATGGCTGGGACCCATCTGAAAGCGCCGTTTATTACTTTAATCCTGATACAGCAACAAGCCCATGGATTTGGGGAAGGCCACAAATTAAACGAATCGGGAAACATATTTTCTGTGAATAAAAAGAGGTGTAAATAAATGATCAGAGGAATATTGATTGCTATTTTAGGAATTGCTGTCATCTCAACAGGATACTGGGGCTATAAGGAGCATCAAGAAAAAGATGCAGTGCTGCTTCATGCAGAGAACAACTATCAAAGAGCCTTCCATGATCTAACGTATCAAGTCGATCAGCTGCACGATAAACTTGGCGCAACACTTGCGATGAACAGCCAAACATCTATATCTCCAGCACTTGCAGATGTATGGAGAATGTCATCAGAAGCGCATAACAATGTCAGCCAGCTTCCGCTCACATTGATGCCTTTTAACAAAACAGAAGAGTTTCTAGCGAATGTCGGTGACTTTAGCTACAAATCGTCACTTAAATCTTTATCAGATGAACCATTAAACAAGGATACACACAAAACCATTACCACTTTATATGATCAAGCGGCAGATATTCAAAACGAGCTTAGACAAGTGCAGCATCTCGTACTCAACAAAAATTTAAAATGGATGGATGTTGAAATGGCACTGGCTGATGGAGATCGAAAAAATGACAACACCATCATTGACGGATTGAAAACCGTTGAGAGAAATGCTGATGCGTTTGCAGATGTTGATCTTGGCCCTACAAATGTGTCAACTGAATCAGAAACGCAAGGCTACAATCACTTAAAAGGGCAAAAGATTTCAAAAAAAGAAGCGATCCGTATCGCCCAGCAATTTGCGCCTGACCATAACAAAGATTTTAAGGTGAGAAAAAGTGGGAGTAAAACGAACCGTGATGTCTACAGCCTGTCAATGTCTGACCCAGACAATCGGGCAAACTTTTATTTAGACTTGACTGAAAAAGGCGGCCATCCTGTCTATCTTCTTCAGAACCGAGAAGTGAAAAAACAAAAAATCAGTTTAAATGATGCCTCAGAAAAAGCACTAAGTTTCTTAAAGAAGCATGGATTCGATACTGAATCATTTCATTTAGATGAGAGTGCGCAATTTGATAATATCGGCGTATTTACCTATGTACCTTTACAGAATAACGTATTGCTTTATCCAGATAGTATTCGAATGAAAGTCGCTTTAGATGATGGTGAGGTTGTGGGATTCTCAGCGAAAGACTATTTAATGAATCACAGAAAACGCGACATAAAAGCACCAAAGATTTCTCGAAAAGAAGCTGAAAAGACCTTAAATAAACATGTGAAGATCGAGGATACACATGTAGCTCTTGTTCAAAATGATATGTCAGAGGAAGTTCTCTGCTATGAGTTTTTAGGAACCATTAAAAACGACACGTATCGAATGTTCATTAATGCAGATACTGGAAAAGAAGAAAGAGTAGATAAACTAAAAAATGCAGAACCTATATATAAAGACCTATAAAAAAGGAAGCGAGGAAAAGGCGAATAAGCCTTTTCCTTTTGTTTTATACATGGTTTAATATAAGAGAGGATACGATTTCACAGATGAAAAGAGTGATGAGGAATGTTACAAATAGGGGATGCAATCACAATTGAGTATGTCAATGAGAACAAAGAAGTGAAAACCGCAAAATCGAAAGTTTTGGAAAATAATAACGATGATATTTGCATTAATTATCCAGCTGATAAAGAAACGGGGCGCACGATCTATTTAAATCAAGAAACAGAAATCACCGTCTTCTTTTTCGATGAAAATCAAATTCCATACAAATGTACAAGCAAAGTCATTGGGAAAAGAAAAGAAGATATCCCGATGATTGTCGTTTCGATTCCGCCAAAAGAAGAAATGATTCGGCTTCAGCGAAGAGAATATCTTCGAGTGGATACGATGGTGAAAGCGTCCATTACGCAAAATGGTGAAGAAACCTTCGACACATTTATTGTCAATATGAGTGCTGGCGGTGTAGCAATTGCCGTTCCAGAAGGTGTCTCACTAAAAGAATATGGCGAGGTCGTCACAGAGTTTGAACTTTCACTTAAAGAACCAGTGAAAATTAAAGCGATTGCAGAAATGAATCGTGTTTATCAAGATGAACAGACGGGGAAAACAAGAGCGATCATGGAATTTACTGAAATCACAAACGACCACCAGCAACACATCATGAAGTATTGCTTCCAGCAGCAGCTTCTAACACGTGTGAAAAAAGTATAAGAATAAAGGTTGTCAAAAGCTTCCATACTAGAGAGGAAGAATCTAGCGTTGGAGGCTTTTTGTATGAAAACAATGGAAAGATGGTTATTCAAAGCAGTGCTTATTCAGCTCATTCTGCTTTTGGCGGTTCAGGTCACCCTTCACTTGACGAAAGGAGAACTATTTTTGTCAAAAGTCGTACAATACGAGGGTGTGAATAACATGAGCATTGAAGATTGGATTGAGACATTTAAGCAAAAGGATTGATAGAAAATTCCCCCGTTTGAGCGGTGATCGTGTTACAATTCATAAGGGAGATTCAATCAAGGAGAGGTATTATGAAAAAGAAATTATCTATCGCAATTGACGGTCCTGCTGCAGCAGGAAAAAGCACTGTGGCAAAAATTGTCGCAGCGAAAAAATCATATATTTATATCGATACAGGTGCGATGTACCGCGCAATTACACTTGCAGCACTCAATCAAGGCGTAGACCTTGAAGACGAACAGGCACTTGATGTGTTATTGAAAAACACAGTCATTGAACTTGTGTCAACTGACGAAGGTCAAAAAGTACATTTAGACACGATCGATGTCACAGAAGACATCAGAACAGACCGCGTAAGCAATCAAGTCTCTGTTGTTGCAAAGCATCGAGCTGTCCGGGAAGAAATGGTCCGCAGGCAGCAAGAGCTGGGGAACCGAGGCGGTGTCGTCATGGATGGAAGAGACATTGGCACGCATGTTCTTCCAGATGCAGAAGTGAAAATTTTCTTGCTTGCGTCAGTAGAGGAAAGAGCAAAACGTCGTTTTGAAGAAAATCAGAAAAAAGGCTATGATGTCAACTACGATCAGCTGATCGAAGAGATTGCAAGACGTGACAAGCTTGATTCTGAGCGGGAGGTATCACCGCTGAAGAAAGCAGATGATGCCATTGAAATTGACACGACTTCCCTTTCTATTCAAGAGGTTGCAGGTAAAATTTTAGATGCAGCAGAGCGTGTAGAAAAACAGTAAGAAATTTTAGAAAACTTTTATAAGTTAGAGGTTTATCTCTTGACAAACAAGGTCTTTTATTAGAAGTTTATACTAATACTATTTTTATTGATCATTCAAGCAATTCTGTTGATTTGAATGTTTCTATAATACATATTCGGCTGGCAATCATCATGCTAAGGACACATATTCACCCAGTCGTTTTAACTAAGCTGTGTAGGTTTGGACCAAGGAGGTTATCGAAATGACAGAGGAAATGAATCAAATCGATGTTCAGGTACCAGAGGTTGGAGATGTAGTGAAAGGGATTGTTTCTAAAGTTGAGGACAAGCATGTCAATGTAGATATCGTCAATGTGAAACAACCTGGGATCATCCCAATCAGTGAATTATCAAGTCTTCACGTTGAAAAAGCATCAGATGTCGTGAAAGATGGCGACGAGTTAGAGCTTAAAGTAACAAAGGTCGAAGACGATGCTTTGATTTTATCGAAACGTGCTGTTGATGCAGACCGCGCTTGGGAAGACCTAGAGAAAAAGTTTGAAACAAAAGAAGTATTTGAAGCAGAAGTAAAAGACGTTGTCAAAGGTGGTCTAGTGGTCGACATTGGTGTTCGCGGATTTATTCCTGCGTCTCTTGTTGAGGCACACTATGTAGAAGACTTCACTGACTACAAAGGAAAAACACTCTCGCTTGTTGTGGTAGAGCTTGACCGCGAAAAAAACCGCGTGATTCTATCGCATCGTGCAGTCGTTGAGCAAGAACAATTAGACAAGAAGCAAGACTTCCTGCAAAAGCTTGCAGTAGGCAGTGTGATTGATGGAAAAGTGCAGCGCCTGACTGACTTTGGTGCATTTGTTGACATTGGCGGCATTGATGGATTAGTTCACATTTCTCAACTATCCCATGCGCATGTCGAAAAGCCATCTGACGTTGTTGAAGAAGGACAGGAAGTGAAAGTCAAAGTTCTTGCTGTTGACCGCGATAACGAACGTATCTCACTATCTATTAAAGAAACATTACCAGGACCTTGGAGCCAAATTGGTGAAAAGGTAAAACAAGGTGATGTTCTTGAAGGAACCGTTCAACGTCTTGTGAGCTTTGGAGCATTTGTTGAAATTCTGCCAGGTGTAGAAGGACTTGTGCATATTTCCCAAATTTCACACAAACATATCGGTACTCCTCAAGAAGTCCTTGAAGAAGGGCAGACTGTGAAAGTGAAAGTGCTTGATGTCAATGAAGATGAAGAGCGCATTTCACTTAGCATTCGTGAATTAGAAGAGAATCCTGAAAAACAAATCGAAGAGGATTACCGTCAATATCAGGCGAAAGAAGAAAATACAAGCGGATTCCAGCTTGGTGACCTGATTGGTGATAAACTCAATAAACTAAAATAATTTGGTGATCAAAATTGACGCGAGCAGAAAGAAAGAAACAGCATATTGAGCATGCTTTGTCGACTGGCCAGCATGCAGCAACAGGTTTACAAGATGTTTCCTTCGTTCACGCCAGTTTACCAGATCTTGCGACATCACAAATTGATACACATACGACAATTGGCGGACTGACTTTCGGTTCGCCAATTTTTATCAATGCAATGACTGGTGGAGGCGGAGAATCGACCTATGAGATTAATCGCTCTTTATCTATCGCAGCGAAGGAAACCAATATTCCAGTAGCAGTCGGATCACAAATGGCTGCACTGAAAGATGCAGACGAACGTCGTACGTATGAAGTGGTTCGAAAGGTAAATCCGGATGGACTCGTTTTTGCCAATTTAGGCAGTGAGGCGACAATTCAGCAAGCACGGGATGCCGTTGACATGCTGGAGGCAAACATGCTCCAAATTCACTTAAACGTGATTCAAGAGATCGTCATGCCTGAAGGAGATCGTGATTTCAGAGGTGCTGTTGAGCGGATCGCAGCCATTACTGAATCAATTGAGGTGCCTGTTGTCGTCAAAGAAGTTGGATTTGGGATGAGTAAGGAAACAGCAAAGAAATTATTTGATGCTGGAGTTGCTGCTGTTGATGTAGGTGGATTTGGGGGAACGAATTTTTCTAAAATCGAGAACCTGCGCCGTCAAAAAGCACTTCGCTATTTTGACCAGTGGGGAATTCCAACTGCAGCGAGTCTGGCTGAAGTACATACAGCCTTTCCAGATCAAACCGTCCTAGCTTCTGGAGGCATTCAAGATGCACTTGATGTGACAAAATCAATTGCTCTTGGTGCGTCTGCCGTTGGATTAGCCGGTTTTTTCTTAAAATCCCTGACGAGTGGAGGAGAAAAGGGCCTCATCTCTGATATCATTGATCTACAAGATGATGTGAAGATGTTGATGACAGTACTTGGCATGAAAACAATGGAGGAGCTAAGGCAAGCTCCGATTGTGCTTACAGGGGAAACAAGTCATTGGCTGAAAGAAAGAGGCGTGGATACTACGTACTATAGTTTAAGAAATAAGAAGACAAAGGACTAAATGAAATGTAGCCCTTTGTCTTCTTTTCAGCGTGAAAGAAAACTTTTTTTGTCTATGAAAGACAGCTCCTTTTTGCGGAGCGAATTTGACATTCGTGAGCACCAATGCGCAGGACTGACACTGAATGCGAGGGTTTGTCTGCACGCTGAGACATGTGGTAATCACATGTCTTTTTTTTATTGATTTCTTTTGCGAGCGTCTTCCGGGCCTTCTAAAGTTGTTGCCCCTTTGTGATGAATGGATTGATCACGGTCAGACTCAACTCTTCTTGACGCCTTAAGGCGTTTTTCCTGTCTATCCTTACCCATCATACATCCCTCCTCAACTATTAGGGTGTCACCTCTTGTTTATTTCATGCAAATCCCGCACCTTCTCATATGTTTAAAAATTGGAGATTTTCCCATAATGTAATTGAGGTGATGAGGGTTGGAGGCATTGTACTATTATTGGTCAATATGGTTCGTTTGGATTATGGTGACATTTATCATGGAGAAAAGCACGTGGCGCAATGTGCTGGGCGTATGTGTTCTCATTCATATTATATGCAGTCATGTCATGGTTTCTATTTTAGACATTAGGATCAATGCAGGATTTTTGATGACCTTTTTATATGCTTGCATGTCATTCGTGATCTTTCGGCCTGCTCATCGAATCATGCGAATCATGCGAATCATGCAATTAGGTTCCATGGTCAGTGCGTATGCCTTTTTTATGATTTTTGCATTATATGATCCAGTTTGGTTCACGATAATAAAGGTGGACTGGGTTGTATTTGCCTTGCTGATCTTGATGTGTTTAACATATGGGCATCAGTTAACGGAACGGATCACTTTATGGATGATGGCTATATGTCTGGGGGAAGCCCTTTATGCGCTTACGATTCATCGCCTCACATCTTCCATTGTCATAGGAGATCTCTCGTTTCTTTCCATGGCTGTTCAAGGAGCTGTCTTTCTATTAGGTGTAGGTCAGCTTGAAAAACTCTTGAACACCCGTTCATCTAGAAAACCAGTAAAAGGGGCTGCAAAATCAACATGACAAATTACACGTTTCCTGTGATTATTGGTGTCATCTTTGGGATGGCGGCTAGGCTCTATATGCTAAGAACTGATTATCGGCAATATCCCACATATATTCATGGACAAGTGATTCACATTGCGCTAGGTTTTATCGCATCAGGGCTTGGTGCTATTATTATGCCTGCGCTGATCCAGGAAGAATTCACTGCAATTACCTTTCTGACGCTTGCAGCCACGCAATTTCGTGATGTGCGTAATATGGAAAGAAATACATTGACCCAAATGGATTCGTATGAGCTTGTCTCACGAGGCAGTACATATATCGAAGGCATTGCGATCGCCTTTGAAAGTAGAAATTATATTGCCATTCTTACTGCCCTTATTACAACGACCGCCTGTATTTTCTTTTCGCTCGTCGTTGGGACCGTGGTCGGTATTCTTTGTTTTTTCATGGCAAAACTATTAATGTCAGGGAGCCAATTAAAGGATATCGTGAATATTCAAAAAGGGGAACTTCGTTTTGACGGCGCAGGACTTTACGTAAATGATATTTACATTATGAATATCGGGCTGCCTGAAAAGCAAAAATTGATTTTAGAGCATGGAATGGGGTTCATCTTGACTCCGAAGAATTTTAACTCGGCCACAACCATCGCAAACCTTGGGCAGCGGCAAGCTATCTTATTTGATTTATCCAACGTGCTTGGTGTATACCGAGATTCTGGTGAACCATCGCTTTGTCCGCTCGCAAAACGTGATCTGAATAATGGCACACTTGGCGTATTCATTTTACCGCAATGGCAGCGTGAAGATTTAGCTGTCCGTGTATTAGAAGAGGTGCCTATTTTAGAAAATGCCATTAGAATGCCGACAGATTTCATTAAAAAGAAAGTGAGGTAATAGGGCATGGCGAACACCATTGAACAATTTATATTGGCTGTGGCGACAACAAATAAAGAGCGGGTCATTGGCGGAACAGCCGTTTTTTTCTGTGAAAATAAAGAAGAGCTCGACATGTATGCCATGAATTTAGAGGCCATTTTAGATGGAATTGCACACGGCATTGGAGAAGATCTTTACTTGATCGTCAAACATTTTTAAGTTATTCATTGTGGTCTGATTAAAAATTGATATAATATATAAGTTGAACCCTTCATGTTTGAAGGGTTTATTTCATAAAACTGAATGAAAATTATAAATCCCGGTTGAAACATGATGATGAACATATTGAATCGCGGCTGGATTGAAAGGAAGGGTACTATGGGTAAACCTGTCGTAGCCATTGTTGGAAGGCCCAACGTTGGAAAATCTACAATTTTTAATCGAATCGCAGGCGAAAGAATATCGATTGTAGAAGACACACCTGGTGTAACAAGAGATCGAATCTATAGCTCTGCTGAATGGTTAAATTATGACTTTAATTTAATAGATACTGGTGGAATTGATATTGGAGATGAGCCGTTTTTGGCGCAAATTCGCCATCAGGCTGAAATCGCAATGGATGAAGCGGATGTTATTATCTTTATGGTCAATGGAAGAGATGGCGTCACATCTGCGGATGAAGAAGTCGCAAAAATTTTATATCGCACGAAAAAACCTGTCGTACTTGCTGTCAATAAATTGGACAACCCTGAAATGAGAAGCGACGTGTATGACTTTTATGCACTTGGATTTGGCGAACCGTATCCGATTTCTGGAACGCACGGACTCGGTCTAGGTGATCTGCTTGATGCTGTCGCAGAGCATTTCAAAAACTTACCAGATACACAGTATGATGAAGAAGTGGTCCAGTTCTGCTTAATCGGCCGCCCAAATGTAGGGAAATCCTCTTTGGTGAATGCGATGCTCGGTGAAGAACGTGTCATTGTCAGCAACATCGCTGGTACAACAAGAGACGCTGTAGATACAATGTTTACGTACAACCAACGTGACTTTGTCATTGTCGACACAGCCGGTATGAGAAAAAAAGGGAAAGTTTATGAAACAACAGAGAAATACAGTGTACTCCGTGCGTTGAAAGCCATTGATCGATCGGATGTTGTCGCTGTTGTTCTTGATGGTGAAGAAGGCATTATTGAACAGGATAAACGTATTGCCGGCTACGCACACGAAGCGGGTAAAGCCGTTGTGATCATTGTGAACAAGTGGGATGCTGTTGAAAAAGACGAGCGTACAATGAAGGAATTTGAGCAAAACATTCGCGAGCATTTTCAATTCCTTGATTATGCACCTGTCTTATTCATGTCTGCTCTTACGAAAAAGAGAATTCACACGTTAATGCCAACAATCATTACCGCTAGTGAAAATCATGCGATGCGCGTTCAAACTAACATTCTAAATGATATTATCATGGATGCCGTAGCAATGAACCCAACGCCGACCCATAACGGACAGCGTCTGAAAATTTACTATGCAACACAAGTGGCGATCAAACCGCCGTCCTTTGTTGTGTTTGTAAATGATCCAGAACTTATGCACTTTTCTTATGAGCGTTTCCTAGAAAACCGAATTCGAGATGCATTTGGTTTTGAAGGAACACCAATTAAAATATTTGCGAGAGCGAGAAAATAAAAAGGGTGAGCAGGATGAAGAAAATTTCAGTACTTGGAGCAGGGAGCTGGGGAACAGCTCTTGCGCTTGTATTAGCTGATAATCATCATGATGTACACATGTGGGGACATAGACAAGAATTAATTGATCAAATCAATGAGAAACATGAAAATCATGATTACTTGCCTAATGTTGCATTGCCAGCGTCTATTCAAGCGACAACAGATATGAAACAGGCACTAGAAGGGACAGATGCGATTATTGTCGCTGTGCCAACAAAGGCTATTCGAGAAGTATTGAAACAGGCCAATGAGTTCATTACGTCAAAGGTGCCATTTGTTCATGTCAGTAAAGGAATTGAACCAGATACGCTTCTTAGAATTTCTCAAATGATTGAACAAGAAGTCCCAGAAGCGAAAAGGGAAGCAGTGGTTGTTCTGTCAGGACCAAGTCACGCTGAAGAAGTTGGCTTGCGTCATCCGACAACTGTGACTGTCTCGTCAGAACATATTGAAGCAGCTCAATTTGTTCAAGATTTGTTCATGAACAATCATTTTAGAGTGTACACCAACCCTGATGTGATTGGGGTGGAAATTGGCGGGGCGCTGAAAAACATCATCGCTCTTGCGGCAGGGATCACAGACGGACTCGGATATGGCGATAATGCGAAAGCAGCGCTCATCACAAGGGGTCTTGCTGAAATCGCCCGCCTCGGCACAAAAATGGGAGGAAACCCTCTTACATTTGCCGGATTAACAGGTGTTGGAGATTTGATTGTCACATGTACAAGTGTTCATTCGCGTAACTGGCGCTGCGGGAATTTACTCGGTAAAGGATATAAGCTCGAAGAAGTGCTTGAAAAAATGGGGATGGTTGTCGAAGGCGTCCGCACAACAAAAGGCGCTTATCAGCTCTCCAAAGAATACAAGGTCAGCATGCCGATTACAGAGGCTCTTTACGGCGTCCTATTTGAAGGGAAAAAGGTTGACGATGCTGTAGAATCTTTGATGGCACGTGTGAAAACACATGAGATGGAAGACCTTGTGAACATGTTCGAAAACCAAACAAAGTAATTGGAAGACTGAACTTAGGCGTGTAGAGGATGCAAGAAGGGGAAGACTTGCATAACATAACAATGAAGTTTGAATAGAGCTTTGCCTCTACAGAATGAGGAAAAATAGTCGACCTAATGACTGAAGCAGAGTCCCCCTCTTTGCTTCAGTTTTTTTATTCACTTTTTTCTGAATGATTGGAAAAATGATTGATATTTTACTTAATTTTGGTTTAGAATGAAATATAAACGCTTACAATTCGTTTATATTAAAGGGGGACAGGCACGATGAGTTTTGCTTTAATCAAGATGTGGTTTGCGCTTGGTTCAATGGGGCTCATGTTTTTAGCCGTTGTAACCATTTATTTGAGTAGGTTTAAGCTGAAGAGCCGATTTCTGAAAATAACAGCTTCGACTGTTGCGTACAGCTTGATGCTCATATCAGGTATCATTGTGTTTTTAGTTGTAGTTAGCGGGCCGGTCAATGAATAAAGAAAAAGGAAGAATGTGATGATCAAAGCAAAAATCAGTGTCATGCTGTTAACACTTATTTTACTTACGGGGTGCCTCTATCCAGAGAATCGCAAAGCTGAAAACCGCGTGCCATATAAAGAGCAGCTGCAAAGTGTGCAGACAGCGATTGAAGACTTTCAAAAAGCGACAAATGGCCTTTTACCGATTGAAACAAAAGAAGGCGACACACCTATTTATCAGAAGTATGTCATTGACTTTAAGCGTCTGTCACCAAGATATTTACACGATGTACCGTCGACATCTTTTGAAGGCGGGGGCGAATATATCTATGTCCTCACAGACGTCGAACAAAATCCAACGGTGAAACTGCTTGATGTCAAAATGACACAAACGATCAGTGAATTACGTCTAAGGATCAAAATATATCAAGATGAACATACATATCCGCCATATGGCAAAGTAGTATCCAAAGATTTATATACGTTAAATGAAAAAAAACTAGGGTTAAAAGCACCGCCTACAGTGACGAGCCCTGTCACGGGTGAATCACTTCCATTACTGATTTCCTCAAATGGCGAAATCTATGTTGACTATCGCAGTGATTTTGCCCAGATTTTGAAAAATACGAAACAAAAGCTGAAACCAGGTGAAAATATTCAAGATGTCTATTGGCAGGAAACCCCGTTTGTACCAGCGTTTTCTGTTCCATATACGATCAACAAAAAAGGTGAGCCGGCTTTTTTAGAAAAAAAGACGTCATAAACAAGAATGAACCTTTCTCCTCTGCATATAAATGAGGAGAAAGGTTTTTTTATGGCTAAACATACTCTCAAAACAAAAAAGGTGTCATATTCAAATAGGACAACGTCATACACATATATTGTCCTGACACCTTTCAAGCACCGTTTGATTGAAGTATAGAGTATTTTATTTGAAAACGAGGATAGCAAGTCCGGGAGGGGATCACTTGGAAAAAGTCGATATTTTCAAGGATATCGCTGAACGAACAGGAGGCGATATATATTTAGGAGTCGTTGGAGCTGTTCGTACAGGGAAATCTACGTTTATTAAAAAGTTTATGGAGCTCGTGGTGCTCCCGAATATCAATAATGAGGCAGACCGTGCAAGAGCACAGGATGAATTGCCGCAAAGCGCAGCAGGAAAAACCATTATGACCACAGAGCCAAAATTTGTGCCAAATCAAGCGGCATCCATTCACGTGAGCGACGGTCTGGATGTCAACATTAGGCTTGTCGATTGTGTAGGCTACACCGTGCCTGGTGCACGCGGGTATGAAGATGAAAATGGTCCGAGAATGATTAATACGCCGTGGTATGAAGAGCCAATCCCGTTTCATGAAGCAGCGGAAATTGGTACACGCAAGGTCATTCAAGAGCATTCAACCATTGGTGTTGTGATTACAACAGATGGATCAATTGGGGAAATCCCAAGACATGACTATATTGAATCAGAAGAACGTGTCATTGACGAACTCAAAGAAGTTGGAAAGCCGTTTATTATGGTGATCAACTCTGTGAGACCTTATCACCCTGAAACAGAAGCACTGCGGCAGGAACTTAGTCAAAAATATGATATTCCTGTACTCGCGATGAGTGTCGAAAGTATGAGAGAACAAGACGTCCTCAGTGTACTTCGTGAAGCATTATATGAATTCCCAGTGCTTGAGGTGAATGTGAACCTGCCAAGCTGGGTCATGGTACTAAAAGAAGATCATTGGCTAAGAGAGAGTTATCAGGATTCAGTGAAAGAAACCGTCAAGGATATTAAGAGATTAAGAGATGTTGACCGAGTGGTAGGTCAGTTCAGTGAATTCGATTTTATCGAAAGAGCGGGCTTAGCGGGCATTGAAATGGGTCAGGGGATCGCAGAAATTGATCTGTATGCGCCGGATGATCTATATGATCATATCCTAAAAGAAGTGGTTGGTGTGGAAATTAGGGGCAAAGATCACCTTCTTGAGCTCATGCAAGATTTTGCACATGCGAAAACGGAGTATGATCAAGTGTCTGACGCTTTAAAAATGGTGAAGCAGACTGGTTATGGAATTGCGGCACCAGCTTTGTCGGATATGAGTTTAGATGAGCCGGAAATCATTAGGCAAGGATCAAGATTCGGCGTCAGATTAAAAGCAGTCGCACCATCTATTCATATGATTAAGGTAGATGTAGAAAGTGAGTTTGCGCCGATTATCGGAACAGAAAAACAAAGTGAAGAGCTCGTCCGATACTTAATGCAAGACTTTGAGGATGATCCGCTTTCTATCTGGAATTCCGATATATTTGGACGCTCACTCAGCTCGCTTGTCAGAGAAGGCATTCAAGCAAAACTCTCGCTGATGCCGGAAAATGCAAGGTATAAACTAAAGGAAACGCTTGAACGAATTATTAACGAAGGATCAGGCGGTCTGATCGCGATTATTCTATAGGATGTGAGACCTCTCATTGATGGGGGTCTTTTTTTGCGTGCAGGTGAAGTCATAAAAAGACAATTGTATAAAGATTAGTCAGATTCAGGCTGAAATTAGGAATATTCGTTCGCAAAAGTGCCCTTAATCCTTGACGAATAAGGATTCTTCCCTTTAAAATGCTTGATATGGTATTTCATATGTGTTAATCTACTTACAGAAAATCTTCACTTTGTTGGACAAACATTCCTTCAAAGAGAAGTTTTCTAATGAAAAGCCATGTATGACGCTTTCTAGACGCTCTTTTTTTCAAAAAAAGTGTATAGAAAGAAGATGAATTGTGAAGAAATGATAACAATCTATTGAATGCATATTTTTGGGAGGAGGTGAAAGGCATGAACAAGACAGAACTTATTAACGCGGTTGCTGAAGCAAGCGAGTTATCTAAAAAAGACGCGACAAAAGCAGTTGATTCTGTTTTTGATACAATTTTAGATGCACTTAAAAATGGTGACAAAATCCAACTTATTGGTTTTGGTAACTTTGAAGTACGTGAGCGTTCAGCTCGTAAAGGACGTAACCCACAAACTGGTGCAGAGATCGAAATCCCTGCAAGCAAAGTACCTGCTTTCAAACCAGGTAAAGCACTTAAAGACGCGGTGGCAGGTAAATAATCGTTATGTGTAATGATCCTATTGAAGGAGTTATACATATACAGTTTCACACTGGTCTAGAAAAGCCCCTTTGATAAGGGGCTTTTCCTTTTGAATCAAATGGTTTGTTTAGAACGCTCTCCTTTGCTTTTAGGATCTGAAGTGTGCTAGAATCTGAATGAAATGTAATCGCCTTTGGAGGATATAATACATGAGTGAAATAAATAAAGAATTAATCGAACACGCGGTACGCGATATATTAAAAGCAATCGGAGAAGATCCAGATCGTGAGGGACTTCTTGATACCCCAAAACGAGTAGCAAAAATGTATGAAGAAGTGTTCTCGGGATTAAATGAAGATCCAAAAGAACATTTTAAAACCATTTTTGGTGAAGATCATGAAGAACTTGTTCTTGTGAAAGATATTGCTTTTCATTCAATGTGTGAACACCATCTTGTGCCATTCTATGGCAAAGCCCATGTCGCTTATATTCCGCGCGGCGGAAAAGTAACGGGACTCAGCAAGCTGGCGAGAGCAGTAGAAGCCGTGGCAAAGCGCCCGCAGCTTCAGGAGCGCATTACATCAACGATTGCAGATAGTATGGTGGAAACTTTAAATCCACATGGTGTGATGATTGTCGTTGAAGCAGAGCATATGTGTATGACGATGCGCGGAGTGAAGAAACCCGGCGCTAAAACCGTCACTTCAGCCGTACGCGGTACATTTGCAAATGATGCGGCAGCAAGAGCAGAAGTGCTTTCATTTATTAAAAACGACTAATCCATAGATGGAAGGTGAACAGATTGAGTGAAAATAAAGCATCTGATTTTGTGGTGATTAAAGCCATTGATAATGGTGTCAATGTGATCGGCTTAACTAGAGGTTCCGATACAAGATTTCACCATTCCGAAAAGCTCGATAAAGGTGAAGTCATTATCGCACAATTTACTGAGCACACATCAGCCATCAAAGTGCGAGGCGATGCTGTCATTCAAACAAGCTTCGGTGAAATTCAAAGCGAAGCAAAGAAATAACGCACGACTATGCACTTGATAGCATGAAAGTCAGGCCTGATATGGTATAATAAATCTCTATACAATGTAGAGAGCTACATATGAAACTGTAATTTTTGGGACAAGGGTGATATCTTTGCAAGACATCTACGGAATTTTATCTAATCTGAATATAAAATTAAACAAAAAGCTTTCTCATCCTTATTTGGCGAAGCATTTGCGTGCGCCGCTCATCGATGAAGATAAGCTCCTTCTTTTTCATGCAATGTTTGATGAAGCTCAAATCGATGCTGAGAAAAAAGAAAATTATATTTTAACGGCGATGCTTGTGCAAATTGCCCTTGATACCCATGACGAAGTCACAACTGCTGCAGCCATCAAACAAGACGAGTTCAAAAATCGTCAGTTGACCATCCTAGCAGGAGACTATTTCAGCGGTCTCTATTACTCTCTTCTCTCTGACATGAAAGATATTTACATGATCCGTACTCTCGCCACGGCGATCAAAGAGATTAATGAACATAAAATTAGACTATATGATCGATCCATTCAAGATGCAGCCCACTTTTATAAAAGTGTTGCTACAGTAGAATCTGCGCTATTCCAAAGAATTTCTGAGCACTTTCAATTGACGCATTGGAATGAAATTGCAAGTCGCTTCCTTGTTTATAAACGTTTTATGAAACAAGCAGAAGACGACAAACATTTAAAACTTTTTTTGAACGATAGCTATACGGACGCCTATACATGTTTTGACAACTTTGAAAGTGAAGGCTATGAAAAGGCCAAACGATCAATCAAGGAGCATCTAGTTTCATCTCCGATCGTTCAAAAAGAGCTATTAAATCGCTTGGATCATATGAAAAATGAACCTGCGTACCATCAGAAAGTGGAAGAAGGGTAAGTCATGCAGCAATCAAAAGAACAGCGAGTACACGGTGTATTTGAAAAAATTTATAAAAACTATGACCAAATGAACTCTGTCATTAGCTTTAAACAGCATAAAAAATGGCGCGATAAAACAATGAAGCTCATGAATGTTCAAAAAGGAGCCAAAGCGCTAGATGTATGTTGCGGAACTGCCGATTGGACGATTGCACTTGCAGACGCTGTTGGAGAAACAGGCGAGGTCAAAGGCCTTGACTTCAGTAAAAATATGCTGAGTGTTGGCGAAACGAAGGTGAAAACAGGCGGCTACAATCAAATTGAGCTGCTCCACGGCAATGCAATGGAGCTTCCTTTTGAGGACAACTCATTTGATTATGTCACAATCGGTTTTGGCCTTCGAAATGTCCCTGATTACTTAACAGTGCTAAAGGAAATGACACGAGTGGTAAAACCCGGTGGAATGGTTGTCTGCCTTGAAACATCACAGCCTGAGATGATTGGGTTTAAACAAGGATATTATGTCTATTTCAAATACATCATGCCGCTCTTTGGCAAGCTGTTTGCCAAAAGCTATCAGGAGTATTCATGGCTTCAAGAATCAGCCAAAACGTTCCCTGGCATGAAAGAACTGGCGTCTCTTTTTGAAGAGGCCGGTCTGTCTGATGTCTCGTATCATCCATTTACAGGCGGTGTAGCAGCAACACATATCGGAAAGAAGCTTTGAATAAACGATATTTGGGTGAAAATAATGAAACTAAAAGCAATGATTTCTTTTCTAAATCATGATATCGATATAATTGAAAAAGAGCTTGAACAAACCGTTCGCTCTGATTATGCATTATTAAGTGAAGCCGGTCTTCATTTGCTGCAAGCGGGCGGAAAACGAATCCGCCCCGTTTTTGTTCTCCTTTCAGGCATGTTTGGTGACTATGATATTAATAAAATTAAATATGTAGCCGTAGCGCTTGAATTAATCCACATGGCATCACTTGTCCATGACGATGTCATTGATGATGCAGAACTGAGAAGAGGAAAACCGACGATTAAAGCAAAATGGGACAACAGAATTGCGATGTACACGGGGGATTACTTATTTGCAAGGTCACTCGAGTACATGACGAAAATCAATCACCCAATGGCACATGAAATTTTGTCAAAAATGGTCGTCGAGCTCTGTCTTGGGGAAATAGAACAAGTCAAAGATAAATACAACATGGACCAAAACCTTCGTACATATTTAAGAAGAATTAAACGAAAAACAGCCTTGCTTATTGCAGGTAGCTGCCAATTAGGTGCGATTGCAGCTGGAACAGATGAAAAAACACATAAAGCCCTTTACTGGTTTGGGTACTATGTTGGTATGTCGTACCAGATCATTGATGATGTCCTTGATTTTACAGCAACTGAAGAAGAATTAGGTAAACCTGTTGGTGGGGACCTTTTACAAGGAAATGTTACCCTTCCTGTTTTATATGCGCTTCAGAACCCGACGTTAGAAGGTCAGTTGAAGCTGATCAATAGTGAAACGACGGAAAAGCAGCTGAAACCTGTGATTGAACATCTCAAACAAACAGATGCGATCGACCGTTCCATTCGAGTGAGTGAAATGTATTTGAAAAAAGCATTTGAACAGCTCGATCAACTTCCGCGTGGGCGGGCTAAATCTTCATTAGCGTCGATTGCAAAATATATTGGTAAACGAAAATTCTGATCAACGTTTCGTTGATTGGTTTTTTTGTGAAATTTTTTGTCAAAAATTGATTATTATAAAAAAAAATGATACGATCACTTTGTAACAATGTAAGCCTATACATACATAACGACGGGGTGGAAAACGTATATGGACAAAACATTTCTTATGGTCAAGCCTGATGGTGTGGAAAGACAATTAATCGGTGAAATTGTGTCAAGATTCGAAAAAAAGGGGCTTCAGCTTGTTGGAGCAAAGCTCATGAGCATTCCAAAAGAAGTAGCAGAAACACATTACGGAGAGCATAAAGAAAAACCATTTTTCGGTGAATTGGTTGACTTTATTACGTCAGGACCTGTATTTGCGATGGTATGGCAAGGTGAACAAGTCGTAGACGTAACAAGGCAGATAATTGGAAAGACAAATCCGAAGGAAGCGCTTCCAGGAACAATAAGAGGCGACTATGGATTAACTGTTGGCAAAAACATTATCCATGGCTCAGACTCACCAGAAAGTGCCGAAAGAGAAATCAACCTTTTCTTCAAACAAGAAGAACTGACAAACTGGGATCAAACGATCTCAAGCTGGATTTATTAATGTTCAAGCCAAAGTGTTCATCAAATGATCACTTTGGCTTTTTTATATTGAGATTTCTATACGATTTTTCGCATGAGATGATACAAATTTATGATAAAAACAGCTATACTAGGACAAAGATAGATGAGACAGGAGAGGACATTGATGGATCAGTATCAAGTATTTGTTGGGAAATGGAAAAAACTAACTGGGGTAGATCTGAATTTATATAAAGAAGCACAAATGAAACGAAGATTAACATCTCTTTATGATAAAAAAGGATATAAAGATTTTGAGGCATTTGCGTCTGCTCTTGAAAAGGACAAAGCGCTATTAGATGAAACGATGGATCGAATGACGATCAATGTGTCAGAATTTTACCGAAATTATCAGCGCTGGGAAGTACTTGATCAAAAAATCCTGCCGCTGCTTTCAAAAAACAGCGGCACCCTAAAAATATGGAGTGCAGCTTGCTCTACTGGAGAAGAGCCATATACACTCTCAATGTTGCTATCAAGCCATCCGCTTGTGAAGGACTTCCAAATTATTGCAACGGATATAGATGATAAAGTACTGCAATCTGCGCAAAAAGGAAGATATCATGAACGATCTTTGCAAGAGGTGCCAGATCAAATCAAGCAAAAATATTTCACCAAAGAAGATTCTTCATTTTACACGGTGAAGGATGAGATTCGAAAGCACATTCAATTTAAGAAACACAACCTTTTAGCAGATCCATATGAAAAACAGCTGGATCTCATCGTGTGCCGAAATGTCCTCATCTACTTTACAGAAGAGGCGAAAGAAGAAATTTACTTAAAAATGAGCAGCAGTTTAAAGCAAAACGGCGTATTATTTGTTGGTTCTACAGAACAAATTTTTCACCCAGAAAAGTTTGGACTAACCTCTGCTGATACTTTCTTTTATCAAAAGAAGGGGTAGTAGCTGACTTTTTAGTAGGAAGTGTGTTATTATAGTTTTACTTAAAAGCGTTAATGCGATGAAGGGAGAATAAGTCATGAGGTACTTAACAGCAGGTGAATCACATGGTCCACAACTGACCACAATTATTGAAGGAGTTCCAGCGGGACTTTACATAGAGCAGGATGACATCAATTATGAACTGGCTAGAAGACAAAAAGGTCATGGCCGCGGAAGAAGAATGCAGATTGAAAAAGACCAAGCAAAAGTGTTAAGTGGAGTCCGCCACGGGAAAACATTAGGTTCTCCTATTGCACTTGTTGTTGAAAATAATGATTGGAAGCACTGGACAAAGGTCATGGGTGCAGAGCCGATTACTGAAGAAGAAGAGAGTGAAATGAAGCGTCAAATCTCTCGTCCAAGACCAGGGCATGCGGATTTAAATGGTGCGATTAAATATGGTCACCGTGATATGAGAAACGTATTAGAGCGCTCATCAGCACGCGAGACAACGGTTCGTGTAGCAGCAGGTGCAGTAGCGAAACAAATTTTGGCTCACCTTGGAATCAAAGTGGCTGGTCACGTCCTTGAAATTGGTGGAGTAAAAGCTTCCCATACCGCTTATGAATCTATTGAAGATTTGCAAAAAGTAACAGAAGAATCACCTGTTCGCTGCTATGACAGTGAAGCTGGTCAAAAAATGATGGATGCCATTGACGAAGCGAAGAAAAACGGCGATTCAATTGGTGGTATTGTCGAAGTCATCGTTGAAGGGATGCCAGTTGGGGTCGGCAGCTATGTACACTATGACCGCAAACTGGATAGCAAGCTTGCAGGCGCAGTACTGAGTATCAACGCTTTTAAAGGTGTTGAATTCGGTATTGGCTTTGAGGCGGCTTCTAAAAATGGCAGTGAAGTTCATGATGAAATCATCTGGGATGAAGAAAAAGGCTATACGAGAAAAACAAACCGTTTAGGTGGTCTTGAAGGCGGAATGTCAACTGGCATGCCAATCGTCGTAAGAGGGGTTATGAAACCAATCCCAACCTTATACAAACCATTGCAAAGCGTGGATATTGAAACAAAAGAACCTTTCTCTGCAAGTATTGAGCGTTCTGACAGCTGTGCTGTTCCAGCCGCAAGTGTTGTAGCAGAAGCAGTCGTTGCATGGGAAATCGCCAATGCAGTGGTTGAGCAGTTTGGTCTTGATCAAATTGACCGCATTAAAGAAAATGTGGACAAAATGCGCCAGCTTCAGAGGGAGTTTTAATGAAAAAACTGGAAGTGAAGACGTCTTCAGCCACTTATCCTGTATATATCGGTGATGGGATTAGACAAAATATCGTAGACTTGATTACTTCCACTGGGCGATCCTACACGAAGCTCTTCATCGTGACAGATTCAGCCGTCGATGCCCTTTATGGAGATGAAATGGTTCAATTACTTAAACAGAAATGGTCTGTACAAAAAGTAGTGGTGCCAAACGGAGAACAATCAAAATCTTTTGCGCAGTTTGAGCAGATTCATACGAAAGCCATCCAATTTCAACTCGACCGCTCCTCATGTATCATTGCACTAGGAGGCGGGGTGATTGGAGACTTGGCTGGCTTTGCTGCTGCCACTTATATGAGAGGCATTGATTTTATTCAAGTGCCGACCACGCTGCTTGCACATGATAGTGCAGTCGGCGGAAAAACCGGAATCAATCATCCGCTCGGCAAAAATTTAATTGGTGCGTTTCATCAACCGGCTGCTGTCATCTATGATACAAGTATGCTAGAGACACTCTCACCAATAGAGCTAAGATCAGGCTTTGCTGAGGTGATGAAACATGCACTGATTTCAAGTGAAGTCTTTTTATCAGAACTGATGTCCATTCGTTCGTTGACAGAATTATCAAAGGATGAACTGGCACATATGCTTTATCAAGGGATTCAAGTGAAAGCATCCATTGTTCAAGAAGATGAAAAAGAACAAGGTGTGCGGGCATACTTGAATTTAGGTCATACACTAGGGCATGCCATTGAAGCGGAGTATGGATACGGTGCGATCACGCATGGAGATGCCATTGCAATTGGCATGCAGTTTGCTTTATATGTCAGTGAAAAAGAGCAAGGACTCAGCCTAGATCGCGAGAAACTTAAAGTGTGGATGAAAGAACTAGGGTTCCCAGTACAAGTCACACAAACGATTTCAACCAAAACATTTGTCGATCGCATGATTGGTGATAAGAAGGCAAGAGGCGGGAGTGTTCAGTTTGTTTTGCTAAAACAAGTTGGAGACGTCACCCTGCAATCTTTCACAAAAGATGAGCTGTATCACTGGCTCGAAGAATGGAAACGGGAGGAGGGCTGTCTATGATGTTTCGCGGGATACGCGGGGCTACAACTGTGACAGAAGATACAGAAACAGAAGTGTTAACCAAAACGAAGCAGCTACTAGAAGCGATCATTTCAAAAAATCAAGTAGATCCAGAGCGTGTCGTGCAGATCTTGATTTCAGCTACACAAGATATTCACTCTGTTTTTCCAGCAAAAGCACTCAGGCAGTTTGAAGGATGGACCTATGTGCCTGTTACTTGTATGCAAGAGCTTGACATTGATGGAGGTCTAAAGAAGTGTATTCGCGTTTTAATGACCGTTCAGACAGATGTCAAGCAGGAAGACATCCAGCACGTATACTTGGAAGAGGCTGTCACGCTTCGGCCTGATTTACAGTTGACAAAAAACAAGGAATTATAATACGATATGAACAGCCGAAGTTTACACACAGGTGTGAACGGCATTGCAAGCTTAGAGAAGATGAGAATGAGACTAGGGTAGTTGAGATGAGTAGAGTTGAGCAGAGATACGATACTTCTATTTAATCATACTGCCTAAAAGAGCGAAGCCTCTTTTAGGCTTATTTCGTATACTCAAACAAATCCTCAAGATGTCCCCTCATTCTCCTTAAATCCATTTAAGGAGTGTGCTTATGAAATCCCAATCAAATCTTACCCAATTTTTAAGAGACAGTCAGTTTTACAAAACCATCCCGATTGTTGAAACCATTACAGTTGATACGCTCTCACCTATTCAAATTGTTGAGAAACTGAAACAGGATATTGTGTATTTGCTAGAAAGCAAAGACGAATCTTCTAGCTGGTCGAGATATTCCTTTATCGGATTACATCCTTTTTTAACATTACATGACGAGCAAGACCATTATATTGCTCGTGACGCTGCGGGAAAGTCAGTGATGCAAAAAGCGGAGCTGAAAGAGTTGCTTGACTGGATGAAAGAGCAATATCAAATCAAGACACCTGAAATTGATATCCCATTTACTGGCGGAGCCGTAGGGTACTTAAGTTACGACCTCATTCCCAACATTGAGCCGTCTGTCAAGCCGCATCCGAATGCATCAACAACAGATAATTGCACATTATTTGTTTGCCAAACAATGATCGCATTTGATCACGAAACAAACCAAGTTCATTTTATTCAGTACACGCAGCTGAACGGTCATGAAACAGAGGAAGAAAAAATTCTGGTTTATCGAGAAAATCAAAAGCAGCTTGAACTGATGATACAGCAGCTTCATACAAAAATTGATATGAAAGAACTGATTATCTCAGGGAATATGAATGAACCCCCTTCGTTTGAACAGGTGACGTCTACCTATGAAAAAGCAAAATTTTTAAAGGATGTCGAAAAAATCAAGGAGTATATTCGAGCGGGTGATATCTTCCAGGGTGTACTTTCTCAGCGTTTTGACATTCCAGTGACAGTGAGCTCATTTGAATTATATCGTGTGCTTCGGATCGTCAATCCATCACCGTATATGTATTTTATGAAATTAAAAGATCGAGACTTAGTCGGAAGCTCGCCAGAACGATTAATCCATGCGAAAAACGGACACTTAGAAATCCATCCAATTGCTGGTACAAGAAAACGAGGAATGACAAAAGAAGAAGATGATGCACTAGCAAGAGAGTTGCTCGATGATGAAAAAGAAAAAGCAGAACATTACATGCTGGTGGATCTGGCTCGAAATGATGTTGGACGTGTGGCAGAATACGGCAGTGTGTCTGTCCCAACTTTTACAAAAGTCGTGAATTTTTCGCACGTCATGCACATTATTTCTATTGTGACAGGGAAGCTGAAGCAGGATACACATCCAGTAGACGCACTTATGTCCGCTTTTCCAGCAGGCACATTGACAGGCGCCCCAAAAATTAGGGCGATGCAATTATTAAACGAAATGGAGCCTGAGCCAAGAGAGACGTATGGCGGCTGTATTGCCTATATTGGTTTCGACGGCAATATCGATTCCTGTATTACCATTCGCACAATGAGCGTCAAACATCAGACTGCTTCAATACAAGCAGGTGCCGGCATTGTCGCTGATTCCGTTCCAGAAAACGAATGGGAAGAGACATGTAATAAGGCAGGAGCACTTCTAAAAGCCATTCAGCTTGCTGAACATATTTTCTCAGAAAAGGAGAGTGTGCCAAATGAATCAACGACTATCAGCTCTTGTTAATGGAGGAAAACTATCAGAAAAAGAAGCGAATGGCCTGATGCATGATATGATGAGCGGCTCGTTAACAGATGCTGAAGTCGCTGCTAGTCTATCTATTTTAGCGCATCGAGGAGAAACCGCCGAAGAAATGACAGGCTTCGTGAAAGCCATGAGGCAGCATGCAGCACCAGTAGAAAGGTCACTTGATGTCGTTGATACGTGCGGGACAGGAGGCGACGGTTTATCAACATTTAATATATCAACAGCCGCTGCCATCGTTGCTTCGGCTGCTGGGGCGAAAATCGCCAAGCACGGAAATCGTTCCGTCTCCTCTAAAAGCGGGAGTGCTGACGTGCTAGAATGTCTTGGTATTCAAATTCAATCCACACCTGAAGAAACAAGACGACAAATACAGCAGAAAAACATGGGCTTTTTATTTGCACCGCTCTATCATTCTTCTATGAAACAAGTAGCCGCCGTACGCAAGCAGCTCGGATTTCGGACGGTATTTAACTTATTAGGACCGCTTTGCCACCCGATGCAGGCCAAAAAGCAAATCATTGGTGTGTATGCAAAGGAAAAGGCAAAGCTCATGGCGAAAGCTCTTGCTCCTTTAGAGCCAGAACATGTCCTGTTTGTTTGCGGAGATGATGGGCTGGATGAATTAACCATTACAGCAAATTCATACATCATTGAACTCAAAAAAGGTGTCATGACAGAATATACGTTAAACCCAGAAGACTTCGGACTTGAAAAAGGGCATTTATCAGACATTCAGGTCCAATCACCAGAAGAAAGTGCCAAATTGATTCAGAATATATTGAATTATCAAGCGGGTGGAGCACCGCTTCATATTACAGCGCTTAATGCTGGGGCCGCATTATATGTGGCAGGAAAAGCAGAGAGTCTGATGGCAGGAACAATGAAAGCATTAGAAACGATCAAAAACGGATCAGCTAAAGAACAATTAGCCCGTCTAAAACAAAAAACGAAAGAGGAAGAGATCTATGCTTAATCAAATTATCGCCCGTAAAAAAGAACATGTGAAAACCTTGCAATTACCTGAGGATGGACATTATGAAAGACGATCATTTAAAGAATCCCTTATGAATCCTCACCGCTCGATTGGACTGATTGCTGAGGTGAAAAAAGCGTCTCCTTCCAAAGGAATCATTCAGCCTCATTTTGATCCTTTACAGACAGCAACAGCATACGAGGCATCGAATGCAGATTGTTTATCTGTCTTAACGGATGAACCGTTTTTCCAAGGGAAAAACGAATATTTGTCTCTTATTAAAGAACACATCACACGTCCTATTTTAAGAAAAGATTTCATTATTGACTCTATACAAGTAGAGGAATCGAAACGGATAGGGGCAGATGCCATTTTATTAATTGGAGAGGTGCTTGAGCCGCAAAAGCTGTATGAGCTCTATACAGAAGCGAAAGAAAAAGGACTGGATGTCCTCGTTGAAGTACATGCAGCACATACACTAGAAAAGATCTTACACCTATTCACTCCTGAGATCATCGGTGTGAACAACCGGAATCTCAATACGTTTACAACAACAGTTGAACAAACAAAAGAGATCGCGCCACTTGTTCCAAAAGACGTATTACTAGTAAGTGAAAGCGGCATAAAGACATTTGATGATCTGACCTTTGTGAAACAGCATGGAGCAAACGCCGTTCTTGTTGGTGAATCTTTAATGAGGGAACAATCACAGGAGAAAGCCGTTCAGGCATTGTTCGGAGAATGAATAGGATGAAACCTTATTTAAAATATTGCGGGGCTGTCTCACAAGAGGATGTCGCATGCATCTCGCAATCACAAGCGGATGCCATCGGTTTTATTTTTGCCCCGAGTAAAAGACGAGTTCATCCAGATCAAGTGAAACACTGGCTGTCACAAGTAAAATGCAAAAAAGAGATAGTGGGCGTATTTGTGAATGAAAAAACACCAAAAGTGTGCGAGATCACAAACAACCTCCCCTTAGATATTGTGCAGCTTCATGGTGATGAGACGCCAGAAGATGCAAGCGACATCAAACAACAAACGAAGGCGCTCGTTTGGAAAGTGTTCCATCACGAGCCCGATGTAAACGACACACTTGAACATATGACGGCATTTGCTCCAAGTGTCGACGGTTTTCTCATTGATGCGAAAGTGAAAGGAATGAGAGGCGGTTCTGGAACAGCTTTTGCATGGGAGGCAGTGCCTTCATATGTTCAGCATGCAAAACAACTGGGAAAAACTTGCGCCATTGCTGGCGGGATCACGCCAGACACCATAACAGATCTGCTTGCTTTTGGTCCAGACGCCATAGACCTTTCAAGCGGTATAGAAGAAAACGGAAAGAAAAGCAGTACAAAGATGAAAGTGCTCGAAGAAAGGATGTTGAACCATGTACGCATATCCAAATGAGATTGGCAGATATGGAGAATTTGGAGGGAAATTCGTTCCTGAAACGCTCATGCAGCCACTAGAAGAGATCGAACAAGCTTTTCGTGAATTAAAAGAAGACCCTGCTTTTCAAAAGGAATATATATCGCTTTTGAAAAACTATTCAGGCAGACCAACTGCACTCACATACGCTGATCAATTATCGGCATATCTCGGTGGTGCTAAAATCTATTTAAAAAGAGAAGATTTAAACCATACAGGCGCTCATAAAATTAACAATGCGCTTGGGCAGGCACTGCTAGCGAAAAAAATGGGAAAATCAAATATCATCGCCGAAACAGGAGCAGGTCAGCACGGTGTAGCTGCTGCAACAGTGGCCGCAAAATTCGGTTTATCCTGCACTGTATTTATGGGAAAAGAAGATGTGGAAAGACAATCACTCAATGTGTTCCGAATGAAACTGCTCGGCGCTGAAGTCATACCTGTCACAAGCGGGAACGGAACATTAAAGGATGCAACCAATGAAGCCATCCGCTATTGGGTCCAGCATTGCAGTGACCACTTTTATATGATCGGCTCAGTCGTTGGACCTCATCCGTATCCTCAAATCGTCAGTGAATTTCAGCGGATGATCGGAGATGAGGCAAAAGCTCAGATACTTGAAAAGGAAGGGCAGCTTCCTCATAAAGTCGTTGCCTGTGTTGGCGGAGGGAGCAATGCGATAGGGATGTACCGGGCGTTCTTAGATGAAGAGGTCGATATCATTGGTGTAGAAGCTGCTGGGAAAGGAATCGACACTCCGCTTCATGCAGCGACCATCACGAAAGGGACAAAAGGTGTCATACATGGATCTTTGACATACTTGATCCAAGATGAATTTGGTCAAATTATTGAGCCTTATTCGATTTCAGCTGGATTAGACTATCCGGGGATCGGGCCAGAGCATGCGTATTTGCATGCGAGCGGCCGGGTTCAATATGTGAGTGCGACAGATCAAGAAGCACTAGATGCGTTAAAGCTGCTCACAGAAAAAGAAGGAATCCTGCCAGCGATCGAATCTGCACATGCTTTAGCAAAAGCGTTTGAAATGAGCCAGAACATGAGGGGAGACGACATTGTCCTTGTCTGCTTGTCAGGCAGAGGAGATAAGGACGTGCATACATTAATGAATGTGCTTGAAAGTGAGGGTGAAACAAAATGATCACATTTCAATTAGAGCAAGGTCAGAAATTATTTATTCCATTTATTACAGCGGGTGATCCATCAGAAGAGATCACCATTGATTTAGCTCTCGCGCTTCAAGCAGCAGGGGCACATGCGATTGAACTAGGTGTTCCGTATTCCGATCCGTTAGCGGACGGCCCTGTCATTCAAAGAGCTTCTAAAAGAGCACTTCATCATGGTATGAATATCGTAAAAGCGATAGAATTAGCAGGAAAGATGAAAAAAAACGGCGTAAAAATTCCTGTAATTCTATTTACGTATTATAATCCTGTGTTACAATTAGACACAGAATACTTTTTCGCTTTACTGCGCAAAAATCATATTTCGGGACTCTTAACACCCGACTTGCCTTTTGAAGAGAGCAGCGAGCTGCAGAAGAACTGTCAAGCACACGACATTTCATATATATCACTCGTTGCACCAACAAGCAAGGAACGATTAGAAAAAATTGTAGAGCAGGCAGAAGGTTTTGTGTATTGTGTTTCATCTCTCGGCGTCACAGGTGTTAGACAATCTTTCGACGCATCGATTACAGATTTTATTCAACAAGTGAAACAGTTGAGTCAAATACCAGTTGCTGTAGGTTTTGGTATTTCAACAAGAGAACAAGTAGACTCAATGAATAAAATGAGTGATGGTGTCGTTGTCGGCAGTGCGCTTGTCAAAAAAATTGAAGAGCTTCAAGAACAATTAGTAGCAAGTGATACACGCCAAGAGGCTTTAAGAGAATTTGAAACATATGCAAAAACATTTAGTCCCCTCTATTCATTCAAATGAGGTGAAACATTTTGCAAATCAAAGATCAATTAAAACAGCTAAAACCGTATCAACCTGGGAAACCAATTGAAGAGGTCAAAAAAGAATATCAATTAGACAAAATTGTGAAATTGGCTTCAAATGAAAACCCTTTTGGATGTTCCACACATGCAAGAGAGGCCATACAAGCTGAACTTGAACATTTAGCGATTTATCCAGACGGATACAGCGCAAGTTTAAGAACGGAACTGGCTGAGTTTCTTCAAGTAAATGAAAAACAATTAATATTCGGGAATGGCTCAGATGAACTTGTGCAAATTATTGCTAGGGCATTCCTTGATCAACATACAAATACGGTGATCCCATCTCCGTCATTCCCGCAATACCGTCACAATGCAGTAATTGAGCATGCAGAGATTAGAGAAGTACCACTTCTAAATGGAGGAGCTCATGATCTAAAGGGAATGCTGAATGCGATGGATGACAACACAAAAGTCGTTTGGGTGTGTAACCCGAACAATCCGACAGGAAATCATTTGTCAGAATCTGAGCTCGTATCGTTTTTAGATCAAGTGCCTGCTCACGTGCTTGTCGTTTTAGACGAAGCATATTTTGAATATGTTCGTGCGGAAGACTTTCCGAACAGTTTATCTCTATTAAAAGCCTATCAAAATGTCATTGTACTGCGCACGTTCTCTAAAGCATATGGACTTGCGGCACTTCGAGTAGGTTATGGGGTTGCCTCAGAGGAGTTGATTACCGCCATTGAACCTGCGAGAGAGCCATTTAATACAAGTCGTATCGCTCAGGCAGCTGCACGTGCAGCCATTAAAGATCAAGACTTCATTCAATCGTGCAGACAAAAAAATGAAGCAGGTCTCAAGCAATATCAAGAATTTGCGGAACGTTTTGGACTATTTATCTATCCATCTCAAACAAACTTTGTGCTGATTGACTTTAAAAGAGATGCAGATGAGCTGTTTAATGCACTTTTGAAAAAGGGCTATATCGTTCGATCTGGTCAAGCTCTCGGATTCCCAACTTCTTTGCGTATTACTGTTGGAACAAAGGAGCAAAATGAAGAAATCTTAACTACACTTGCCGATTTATTACAAGGCATCCGTGCGTAGCATAACAATGAAGTCATATCCTGTTTATGGGATATGGCTTTCGTTGTAACTCATCCAATATACATATAAGCTATTGAAACAGCTTGTTTAATTTTCGCGAAAAATCAGGTGATGAACATGAATGAAGCAAACGAAACCATATTAATCGCTGGACTTGGTTTAATTGGTGGTTCTATTGCACTGTCGATTAAAAAAGAATTTCCACATAAAAAAATTGTAGGCTATGATGTCTCTAAAGAACAAATGATTGCTGCAACAAAACTAGGGATCATCGACGCGACTGCCGAGTCCTTTATAGAAGGCTTAAAAGCATCAGCAACGATTATTTTGGCAACGCCAGTACAACAAACCGTCAAAATGTTAAGTGATATTGCAGCATCTGGAATTGAAAGAGAGCTCACGATTACGGATGTAGGGAGCACAAAGCAAAAGGTCGTTCATTTTGCTGAAAAAACGTTGCCTGATCATTACCAATTTATTGGTGGGCATCCGATGGCAGGGTCTCATAAGTCAGGTGTTATTGCAGCGAAAGACTTTTTATTTGAAAATGCATTCTACATTTTAACGCCAGCAAAGGTAACAAGTCGTCAGGCTGTTGACCGTTTGAAGGATCTACTGAAGGGAACCAATGCTCATTTCATTGAAATGACACCCGAAGAACATGATGCTGTGACAAGTGTGATTAGTCACTTTCCACACATCGTCGCTGCCAGTCTTGTGCATCAAGCGCATCATTTTGAAGAAGAATTTCCTCTTGTAAAACGGTTTGCTGCTGGAGGCTTTCGAGATATTACCCGTATTGCATCAAGTAATCCTGCAATGTGGCGCGATATCCTTTTGCACAATAAAAACAAGATTTTAGACCGATTTCATGAATGGAAAAAAGAGATTGACCGCATTGAATCCTTTGTGCAACAAGAAGATGCTGAGGGGTTATTCTCTTATTTCCAAGAGGCCAAGGAATATCGCGACGGCCTGCCTCTGAGGAAAAAAGGAGCGATCCCTGCTTTTTATGATCTTTATGTCGATGTGCCGGATCATCCTGGTGTTATTTCGGAAATTACAGGATATCTAGCAAATGAAAACATCAGTATTACAAATATCCGTATTATTGAAACGCGAGAAGACATTAACGGGATTTTACGCATTAGTTTTCAAACAGATGACGATCGAAAGCGGGCAGAACTCTGTATAAAAAATAGAGCAAATTACGATACATTTTATGCTGATTGAGGTGAGGAACATGAAAATTCATAAAAGTGCTCCTATGAATGGAGAAATTCATATTCCAGGAGATAAATCCATTTCTCATAGATCTGTGATGTTTGGCGCTATTGCTGACGGGACTACAGTAGTAAAAAACTTTCTTCCTGGCGCTGATTGTTTAAGCACGATTGATTGTTTTAGAAAAATGGGTGTCGACATCGAACAAAAAGGTACAGATGTTGTCATTCATGGTAAAGGACTAAAAGGACTTAAAGAGCCGAGCGATATTCTCGATGTTGGTAACTCTGGCACAACCATTCGTTTAATGATGGGAATCTTGGCTGGCTGTGAGTTCCACAGTACGCTGATCGGAGACGAAAGTATTGCCAAAAGACCGATGAAACGGGTAACAGGTCCGCTCAGACAATTAGGAGCCAAGATCGATGGTAGAGCAAATGGCGAGTATACACCGCTTTCTATACGTGGGGGTAATTTAAAAGCTATCTCTTATGAGTCTCCAGTTGCCAGTGCCCAGATTAAGTCGGCTGTCCTTCTAGCTGGACTGCAGGCAGAAGGAACAACGACGTTAACTGAACCGCATAAATCAAGAGACCATACCGAAAGAATGTTATCAATGTTTGGTGTCTCGCTACATGAAGATGCACAAAGTGTTTCAATTGAAGGTGGACAAACGTTAAAAGCAACAGATGTATTTGTCCCTGGAGATATTTCTTCAGCTGCATTTTTCTTAGTGGCTGGATCTATCGTTCCAAACAGCCGGATTGTATTGAGAAATGTCGGTTTGAACAAAACGAGAACTGGTATTATAGATGTGCTAAAACAAATGGGTGCAGACCTCGACATTCAAGAAGTGGATGCTAAAGGCGGAGAACCGTACGGTGATTTAACGATCTCTACCTCTTCATTAAAAGGGATCGACATTTCAGGTGATATGATCTCTAGACTCATCGACGAAATTCCTATTATTGCGCTCCTAGCTACTCAAGCAGAAGGAACAACGATCATTAAAGATGCTGCTGAATTAAAAGTGAAAGAAACCAATCGTATTGATACAGTCGTTTCAGAACTTAAAAAACTAGGTGCTCATATTGAAGCAACAGATGATGGAATGAAGATTCATGGTAAAACGAGCCTTAAAGGCGGTGCAGTCGTCTCAAGCTACGGAGATCATCGAATTGGTATGATGTTAGGAATTGCGGCATGTATAACAGAGCAAGCAATCGAGATTGAAGATACAGATGCAGTACGTGTATCTTATCCAAATTTCTTTGAACACATTGAATACTTAACGCAAACAGTCTGAGGATTTCCTCAGGCTTTTTCTTTCCTTTTGCATATTTGAAAGAACTATAGCATAGCTTGTCTCAAGGTGAAACCTTGAAAAAGAGCATTTTGCTGATTCAAAAACAATTTTTTAGCGTATTCGGTTTACAAATCATCAGTTTAGTAAAGTATTGATTGAAAAAGAGTCTTCAAAACACAAAAATGGCTTCATGTTAAAAGAGCAACATATTTGCTGGATATGCAGCTGTCGATTATGATATGAAGTAACAACAGTTTAGGTTTTTGGAAACAGAAAGGAACGGTTTGATTTGAATAGTTCATTACAAGAAGCCATAAAATTAGTTGAGGCGGGTGAGACTGAAAAGGGACTCCAAACACTTGCTCAAGCAGAGAAGCATCTTCATGATGAAGAAAAAGCGCAGGCAGCTCAGTTATATTATGACTGGGGAGATATTGATAAAGCACGGAATCTCATTAGTGATTTACATGATTTATATCCAGAAGAAACAGGATTGACCTGTTTTTATGCAGAGCTGTTAATAGACTCTGATGAAGAAGAGAAAGCAATAGCAGTTCTTGAAACGATTCCTGAAGATGACGATGCGTATCCAGAGAGTTTATTGTTAATGGCAGATTTGTATCAAATGCAAGGACTATTTGAAGTTAGTGAACAAAAGCTTTTAAAAGCGAAAGAGTTACTACCTCATGAAGCCGTCATTGATTTTGCTTTAGGGGAATTGTATTTTTCTCAAGGTCTTTCAAAGAAAGCAGCCGACTATTTCTACAAAGTGGCCGATCAACAAAATGAAATTGGTGGTGTCAATGTATATCAGCGGCTCGCTGAATCATTAAGCACAGCTGGAGAATTTGAAGATGCCCTTGAATGGTATGAAAAGGCTGTAAAAGATCAAGTGGATCCAAATACACTTTTTGGCTACGGATTTACAGCGATGAGGGCTGGCAGAACGAAAACGGCTATTCAGCAGCTCTCTGAACTAAAAGATATTGATCCTTCGTATTCATCACTTTATATGCCTTTAGCCAAAAGCTATGAGGAAGAAGGACTATATCATGAAGCTTTAGAGATAGTAAAAGAAGGAATTAAAGTGGATGAGTATAACAAAGAGTTATATTTATATGGGGCAAAGATTGATTTGAAAAATGGCCATTCGGAAGATGCGAAAAAATTGCTTCAAGAAGCACTAGCTCTTGATCCAGGATATATTGAAGCGGTTCAAACGCTGCTTGCGATCTATTTAAATGAAGAGCTGTTTGATGAAATTCTGGATGTGATTAAAGAGGTTAAAAGCTTTGGGGAAGAAGATCCAAAATGGAATTGGTATGCTGCTTCTGCTTCTGTCGGACGAGAAGAATACGATGAAGCCGCTGAGTATTTCAAACTTGCTCTGCCTGATTTTGATGAGGAACGTGACTTTTTATATGAATATGCTTCGTTCCTTTTAGAAGAAGGCAGACAAAAAGAAGCCTTGCCGTTATTACGAAAAGTTCTTCAGAAAGATGGCACGAATGAAGAAATTGAAGAAACGATTTTAAGAATTGAAGACGAAATTTCCTTATAGTTTGCAGGAATGAAGAACTGGTTTGTTGAATAATTCATGTATAGCAATTTAATTTACGATAGAGGAGGGAATAACATGCAGACCCCTGTTTCTGTCAATGAAAAGAAGGAATTTATCCGATGGTTCTTAAACCATTATCAGTTAAAGCGAAGAGAGTGTGTTTGGATATTAAATTATTTAATGAGTCACGACTCTTTGATGGAAAAGGTTCATTTTGTAGAGCAAGCAGAATTTTGCCCAAGGGGAATTATTATGTCAACACACTGTGTGGATGAAGTTCCCTTTAGATTTTATAAAGAAAATATCATGACGACAGATGCAGAAAAATCATTTCATGATATTCGTTTGAATAAACAGCAAGATTTGTTTATTCAATTGAATTTCCGATCTGCATATCGTTCGCCGGAATATGCCGCTGTACTTGAAACAAATCCTCATATTCCTAAAGATCTTTATGAAAATGAAAAAGATAAAGATCTTGCTGAGAAAGTGCTAGAGCATTCTATCGCTACTTTCCAAAAAGAACGGCTGATGAAAGAAATCGATGAAGCGCTTGACCGTCATGATCAAGAAACATTTAATAAGTTAGCAAAAGAATTAAGCCTATTATCATAAACCAAGCCAATAAGCCTTGCCCTATACAGGCAGGGCTTATGTGATGAAAGAGGGGAACTAGATGAAGTTTCAGGCGGAGGACGCGGATCTCTTTTTACAATCTAAAGATTACATTGATACCGCTATCATTCCATTAGTTGGGATAAACGCAAGCCATATCAAACAAACCGTGTCTTTAGGTGAGTTCACAATGCTTGTGGCAGAGGATCTTGAAAGGCAACTGAAAGGCAGAGTGTTTCTTTTTCCTCCACATACATATTTAGAAGTAAATAATCGTAAGCAAGAAGACATACTTGCACTAAAACAATCATTGCAAGAACATTTTCAGCATGTTGTGTTTATCACATCTGATAACAAATGGAAAGAACAGCTAGAAGTGAGTGAATCGGCATTTATATTGCAGTCTGTTCCGCTTGAGCATTTAAAGGTCAATTTAAAGCAAAAAGTCATTCAAGACAGTGTAGAACAAATTTTGAACTTTTTGTTACAAAAATGGAACCCGTCATAAAAACCCTTACATTTGCATTGTACATAGCTTTTTAGGCTGTTGACCTTGTGAATAGATTGATATATTATGAGGGTGTCCTAGTTTTATGAAATTTTTTCTAATTCAGTTATAAAGTAGCTGACGACCTGAGGGGGGGAGAAAAAAATGAGCGAGAAGAGACATGGAGTGTCCAGGCGTCAATTTTTGAATTACACGTTGACCGGCGTGGGGGGATTTATGGCCGCTGGAATGCTCATGCCTATGGTTCGCTTTGCGCTTGACCCTGTGCTAAAAGGAACAGAGGATCAGGATATGGTTCAAGTTGTCAGTGTAGATGAACTGACAAAAGAACCGAAGCGCTTTGACTTTAAAATTGATCAAGTAGATGCATGGTATGAGTCAAAGGAATCTAGGTCTGCATGGGTGTACAAAGAAGGGGATGAAATTGTCGCTTTATCGCCAATCTGTAAACATTTAGGATGTACAGTGAACTGGAACAGTGATCCGAAAAATCCAAACAAATTTTTCTGTCCATGCCATTATGGGCTGTACGACAAGGATGGTACAAACGTACCCGGAACTCCGCCGCTTGCACCGCTTGACCATTATAAGCAGCAAGTGAAGGACGGATACCTCTATCTTGGAAAAGCTGTGCCGAAAGGGGAAGGGTAACGATGCTTAACAAGATTTACGATTGGGTAGATGAGCGGCTGGACATCACACCGATATGGAGAGACATTGCGGATCATGAAGTGCCTGAGCACGTCAATCCAGCACATCATTTCTCTGCTTTTGTGTATTGTTTTGGCGGTTTAACGTTTTTTGTGACGGTCATTCAAGTCCTTTCGGGCATGTTTTTAACGATGTATTATGTACCGGATATTAAAAACGCATGGGAATCTGTCTATTATTTGCAAAATGAAGTGGCATTTGGACAAATTGTAAGAGGGATGCACCACTGGGGTGCGAGTCTAGTCATTGTTATGATGTTTTTACATACGCTGAGGGTCTTTTTCCAAGGGGCGTATAAAAAGCCTAGAGAGTTAAACTGGATTGTTGGTGTGCTCATTTTCTTTGTGATGCTTGGACTTGGTTTTACAGGATATCTTTTACCGTGGGATATGAAGGCGCTATTTGCGACGAAGGTTGGTCTTCAAATTGCAGAGGCGACACCTTTCATCGGGAAAGAGATTAAAACGCTGCTTGCAGGTCATCCTGACATTGTAGGTGCACAAACGCTGACGAGATTTTTCGCTATCCATGTCTTTTTCTTGCCAGCGGCATTATTTGGGCTGATGGCTGCCCACTTTATTATGATTCGTAAGCAAGGAATTTCTGGACCGCTTTAAAATTTTGCGTTTGATGAATGTTCAATGAGGAGGGGATGACTTTGCATAGGGGAAAAGGGATGAAGTTTGTCGGAGATTCCAGAATACCGGCAGAAAGAAAACCTAACATACCTAAAGACTATTCCGAATATCCGGGAAAAACCGAAGCCTTTTGGCCGAACTTTCTTTTAAAGGAATGGCTTGTAGGTGCTGTTTTTTTAATTGGATTTCTTGTCCTAACTGTTGTTCATGCACCTCCGCTTGAGCGGATGGCTGATCCGACAGATACGGGCTATATTCCGCTGCCAGACTGGTATTTCTTATTTTTATACCAGTTGTTAAAATATGAGTTTGCTGCAGGAAGCTATACGGTAGTTGGCGCAATGATTATGCCTGGAATTGCGTTTGGTGCTCTTTTACTCGCACCATTTCTTGATTCTGGTCCTGAACGTAGGCCATATCGAAGACCAATTGCAGTTGGGATGATGATTCTTGCAGTTGGTGCAGCAACCTATTTAACATGGGAGTCTGTTGCTACTCATGACTGGGAAGCAGCAGCGAAGCAAGGTGAAATCAAGAAAGAAGCAGAGATTGATACCTCAGCTGAAGAGTATAAAATTTATCAAGAGCAGACATGTATCTCCTGTCACGGAGATAATATGCAAGGCGGGGCAGCTGGACCGTCACTTGTTGACAATGGCTTAGCACCAGAGGAAATTGCGAAAATCGCTGTAGAAGGAAAAGGCAACATGCCTAAGGGCATTTTTAAAGGCAGCGATGAAGAACTTGAAAAGCTCTCGAAATATTTATCTGAGGTCAAATCTAAATAATTCAGTTGTTTAAATGCAAGTACAAGGATATACTCAAAAGGAGAAAAAAGCTGGCGCTGTCAGCTTTTTTCTGATTTTAACAGATCGTGAGTGAAGAGAAATATGAGATGGATTCAATATCTGCTAGCCACACGCTACATGCTTGTGCTCGTGCTCATTGTCAACTTTCTTGGTACTGCGTACGGCTATTACTGGTATATTCCGCAGCTCGTAGAGACGCCGGCTGTCTTTTTACCTTTTGTACCGGACAGTCCGACGGCAAGCTTTTTCTTTTTATTTGTATTACTAGCCTTTCTAATGAAACGCCATGCTCCTTATTTTGAAGCACTGGCCCTTGTCACCTTGATCAAATATGGATTATGGGCTGTAGGGATGAATCTTTTCGTGCTCGTTTCTGTTGATGATTTTCCGTGGGAAGGATATATGCTAATTGGTTCGCACTTTGCGATGGCGGTACAGGCTGTGTTATTTGCCCCGTATTATCGTTTTCACATGCGTCATTTGGTTGTAGCAGGCATATGGATTTTACATAATGATGTGATTGATTATGTATTTGGAATGATGCCGCGTTATTCTATGCTTTCTGCCTATTCAAATGAGATCGGCTACGTGACGTTTTGGTTAAGTATTGCCGTTCTTCTTGTTTCGTATTATCTTGTCCTCTCGAAAAAATCGGTCAAGCTTGAGCTCCCTTAACAATGTTGGTCTAACCTTGTCCTTTTTTTCATACGCTGTATGGAGAAAGGCTAGGAGGGACTTGCATGAAACGAAAGTCAATCGCGATGATTCTATTATTATTTCTCGTCTTGCATCCAGCTGCTGCAAAAGGTGAGGAAACAACAGCTGCTAAAGCGCTGCAAGAATTAACGGAACTATCAGATTCAATCTTTCAATTAACGAGACAAGCTAAATATGATGAGGCATTACAAGTCGCATTGTATGCTGAAAAGACATTTAAAGCTGAGAATTGGCGTGGAACTCTGACGAATACGCAGGTTCGGCAAATTACACTTGGCTATCAAGATATCATTAAAGGACTCCCGCAGGAAGACTTAAATGAGCGCGAAAAACTTCGGTATGCCTCTCAGTTTAGAATGCTTCTTGATGCGATACAATCAAATTCGGAACCTCTTTGGGGTTCGCTCGAGAAGCCGATTATGGGGTCTTTTCCGACATTAAAGAAAGAAGTAAAAGATCCAGAATCGACGACGTTCTATGAAACTTGGAATGAGCTGGTTTCATTGTATGATATGATTTATCCGAGTTTAACCATTGATATCTCGCCTGAAAAGCTGCAAACGATTAAGCAGCACATGGAAGTAATTGAACAAGGTGAATTTTTAAAAGCATCGAGTGGGACAAAGCTTGAGCGTCTCACGAAACTCGAAGAAGATTTATCAAGTGTGTTTGCGAACGTTGATCAAGATGAAGCGGATCCATCGCTTTTATGGGTCATCTTAACAACAGGAAGTATGATTTTACTCACTTTAACGTATGTTGGGTTTAGGAAATACCGTGCTGAAAAAGAAAAAAAGCAAAAGCGACAAGCCGATTATCCAAAGTCATAAAAAAAGAAGCACCGTTATCGGGCTTCTTTTTTTAGTGGGGATTGAGCGGCTTTTTATGTTCATCTAATGTGAAGCCTTCACCAAGTACGTCATGCACGTCACTCACTGATACAAAGGCATGAGGATCGACGGAAGTTACGACACTCTTGAGGTGGACAAGCTCATTTTTTGGAACGACGCAGTAAAGCACGTTGCGTTCCTGTTTCGTATAGGAGCCGACACCCTTTAAAATGGTCACTCCGCGCTCCATTTCCTCTGTGATTTTCTTTTGAATGATGTCATCCTTTTCAGAAATAATCATCGCTCCTTTGGCAGCGTAAGCGCCTTCTTGCATGAAGTCGATGACTTTTGCAGCAACAAATACGGCAACAAGTGTATACATGGCTTCTTTGTAATTTAAATAGGTGAGAGAGATGGTAATGACACATGCGTCGAAGATAAACATCGTTCTTCCCATTGCGACTTGATAATGTTTGTTGATCAGTCTTGCAATAATGTCCACGCCGCCTGTTGTCCCGCCGAATTTAAAGATGATTCCGAGGCCTGTTCCGATAAACACACCTGCAAAGAGTGCGGCTAAGGCTAAATCATGCTGAAGAGGCATATGTATTTGAAAGCGCTGAAAGATGGCTAGAAAGACAGAAAGACTGACGGTTCCGACAATTGTATATGTAAACATGGTTCTGCCAAGCATTTTCCAGCCGATAAAAAAGATCGGAATGTTTAACACAAGGTTTGAAATAGATGGGTCAATGTGAAATAGAAAATATAAAAGCAGTGTGATACCTGTAAATCCGCCTTCCGCCAAGTTGTTCTGCATATTAAAATGAACAAGGCCGAAAGAAAAAATCGCAGATCCTATTAAAATAAATACGATATTTTTAAGACGAATTTCTTTTAGCAAAAGATCACTCCTTTTTTTGCTTAGACAGCGATAATATTATATGGTATGGAAGAGAAACAAGCAAACTGAGTTTTAAACATTTGTCAAATATTTATGATTTCGCTAACATGTAAGAGATGGATAGGAGGATGAGCTTCATGACGAATGAAAAAACGCTGCGTCACGTGCAGCAAGAAGTCGATGATTACATAGGACAATTTAAAGAAGGCTATTTCAGCCCGCTTGCCATGATGGCCCGTCTGACAGAAGAATTAGGTGAGCTGGCAAGAGAGGTCAACCATTACTATGGAGAAAAGCCGAAAAAAACAACAGAAACAGAAAAAAGCATGGAAGAAGAAATTGGCGATGTGCTGTTTGTGTTAACATGCCTTGCCAATTCACTCAATATATCACTTGAAGAAGCCCATGATCGTGTGATGCATAAATTCAATACAAGAGACAAAGACCGCTGGACGAAAAAAGAAGGGAAGTAGAGAAGATGACGAATCAAACCATCAAAGTTGTAATCGCTGGAGCAAGAGGAAGAATGGGGATAGAGGCTGTCAAGCTGGCAGAAGAAACAAGCCATTTTGAACTAGTAGCAGCACTTGATCACACACATGAGGGGAAAAAGCTATCAGATGTGCTTCATACAACATCTGATGCGCCCATTTATACGGATATTGACGTGTGTCTTTCAGAAACAGCACCGGATGTATTAATTGATTTGACGACCCCAGAAATCGGGAAAGTACATACAAAAAAAGCCCTTGAACATGGCGTACGTCCAGTCGTAGGCACAACAGGTTTTTCAGAAGACGACCTAAAAGAACTTCAGCAATTAACAGAAGAAAAAGGGATAGGCTGTATTATTGCGCCTAACTTTGCTGTTGGTGCTGTTTTAATGATGAAGTTTGCCAAAATGGCAGCGAATTATTTTCCTGATGTTGAAATCATTGAGCTTCATCATGATAAAAAATTGGACGCTCCGAGCGGTACAGGACTAAAAACGGCTGAAATGATTGCTGAAGTAAGAGAAAGCAAAAAGCAGGGGCACCCTGAAGAAAAAGAACTAATCGAAGGTGCTCGAGGAGCAGATTATGATGGCATCCGTCTTCACAGCGTAAGGCTTCCAGGCATGATTGCTCATCAAGAAGTGCTGTTTGGAATGGACGGACAGACGCTCACGATCCGTCATGATTCTTATAACCGTGCATCCTTTATGTCAGGTGTGAAGCTTTCTGTTGAACAGGTGATGCATATTGATCAACTCGTCTATGGCTTAGAAAATATTATCGACTAATAAGGAGTGGATCCCTGATGAACATTGCTTTAATCGCTCACGATAAGAAAAAAAGTGACATGATTCAATTCGCCATTGCGTATCGAGATCTTTTGGCAGATCATACACTTTATGCAACAGGAACCACAGGTTTAAGAGTGAAAGAAGCGACTGGGCTGCCCATTCAACGTTTCCAATCAGGACCACTTGGAGGAGATCAGCAGATCGGTGCTATGATTGCTGATAATGCAATGGATCTTGTGCTCTTTTTTAGAGACCCTCTCACTGCACAGCCGCATGAACCGGATGTATCTGCACTCATCCGGCTTTGCGATGTGTATGCCATCCCATTAGCAACCAATATGGGGACCGCCGAAATTTTAGTCAGGAATTTAAATAAAGGTACGTTTGATTTTCGAGATGTAGCAAAAAACGGAGGAACGCATGAAACCACTTGATATCCTTGCATTCGGTGCCCATAGCGATGATGTAGAGATCGGTATGGGTGGAACGATTGCAAAATACGTAAAAAAAGGGGCACGTGTTGGGATTTGTGACTTGACTCAGGCTGAATTATCTTCAAATGGAACGGTTGAAAGCCGAAAAGAAGAGGCCAGAGCAGCCGCTGCCATTTTAGGCGTCACGACTCGAATCCAGCTCACGCTGTCAGATAGAGGACTTTATCTGAATGACGAAGCGATGAAAGAAATTGCAGGTGTCATCCGAACATACAAACCGAGACTTATTTTTGCCCCGCACCACCAAGATCGACATCCTGATCATGGTCATGCGGGTTCACTTGTAGAAGAGGCCGCTTTTTCTGCAGGTATACATAAATTTGAAGATTCATACAAGCAGCCAGCGCATAAAATAAGCCAGATGTATTATTACATGATTAATGGCCACCATCGTCCAGATTTTGTGATCGATATTTCAGACGAGATGAAGCAAAAAATTGATAGCTTACATGCGTATAAAAGCCAATTTGTCAAAACAGAGAGTTCAGTGGAGACACCGCTTGTAAATGGTTATATCGATTTTGTCAAAATGAGAGAGTCGATGTATGGAAGGGAAGTCAATAAACCTTTTGCAGAAGGGTTTCTGACAAAGAAGCCACTTTTGATGGACGATGACTTACTTGGGGGGTAATTATGAAAAAATTGAAGATCGGAATCACTTGTTATCCGAGTGTTGGCGGTTCGGGCATTATTGCCACAGAGCTTGGAAAACGTTTAGCTGAAAAAGGGCACGATGTTCATTTCATTACCTCAAGTATTCCGTTTAGACTCAATAAAGTGTATCCGAATATTTATTTTCATGAGGTGGATGTCACTCAATATGCTGTGTTTCAATATCCGCCTTATGACCTTGCACTGGCAAGTAAACTCGCAGAAGTCGCAAAACGAGAGAAGCTTGATATTATTCATGCGCATTATGCGGTCCCTCACGCTGTCTGTGCGTTCTTAGCCAAACAAATGACTGGACAGTCTGTCAAAGTCGTCACCACCCTTCACGGGACGGATATTACGGTTTTAGGCTATGACCCATCTTTAAAGGAAGTTATCCGGTTTGCGATCGAATCATCTGACCGCGTAACGGCTGTATCACATTCATTAGCTGCGCAGACATACGATCTGATTAAACCGAATAAAAAAATTGATACGATCCATAATTTCGTCGATGAGCGCGTATATTTGCGCGAAGATCACGAAGTGCTGAAGACGCATTATGGTCTTCTGCAGGATGAGAAGGTCGTCATCCATGTATCAAATTTCCGTAAAGTGAAGCGGGTGCATGACGTAATCCATGTGTTTAAACAGATTTCTGAACAGGTGAATGCAAAACTGCTACTGATTGGGGACGGCCCTGAAAAATCGGTTGTTTGCGAGCTGGTGAAAAAGCTTGGATTAACGGACCGCGTGTTATTTTTAGGAAAGCAAGAGAAGGTGGAGGAGCTCTATTCGATTAGTGATTTGAAGCTGCTGCTTTCTGAGAAAGAGAGTTTTGGTCTTGTACTACTTGAAGCAATGGCATGCGGAGTACCTTGTATAGGAACAGACGTTGGAGGAATTCCAGAGGTGATTGCACATGGAGAGACAGGATTCCTTGTTCCGCTTGGTGATGTAGATGGAGCAGCAAAACATGCCATCTCTATTCTGAAAGACAATGCGCTCCATAAGCAAATATCGATGGCAGCCAAGTCTAGTGTTGAAGCCAATTTCTCTTCTGACAAAATTGTGAGAGAGTATGAAGAGCTTTACTTAGAATTGATCGAAGGTGATGTTGAAGATGAATGAACCATTCACACATGCGATCCCTATTTTACATACACTGCATGAACATGGGTATCAAGCTTATTTTGTCGGCGGTGCGGTGAGAGATGTCCTTTTAGGCAGGGAAATTGGAGATATCGATATTGCGACAGATGCCACACCTGATGTGGTGGAGTCTTTATTTGATAAAACAGTAGATGTCGGTAAAGAGCATGGCACTGTTATTGTGTTACTTGACGGGGTCAGCTATGAGGTCACTACGTTTCGGACTGAATCAGAATATGAAGACTTTCGCCGGCCTAAAGAAGTGGCGTTTATTTCATCACTAAAAGAAGATCTTTTAAGAAGAGATTTAACGATCAATGCAGTGGCCATGGATATTTATGGTGACATCATTGACCATGTGGGCGGCAATCGGGATATGAAGCGGAGACGAATTCAAACGGTTGGAGATCCTGCATGCCGCTTTCAAGAAGATGCGCTTCGGATGATGAGAGCGGTGCGGTTTTTAAGCCAGCTCGGGTTTGAGCTTTCTAAAGAGACGGAAGAAGCAATGAAAAAAGATAAACATCTGCTTGCTAACATATCTGTTGAACGCAAAAAAATCGAAATGGAAAAACTTTTAAAAGGCCGCTACTGTGAGCAAGCGATCAAGGTGCTCATCTCCACCAAATTGTATGAAGAATTGCCCGGCCTCAAAAAAGATCAGCTGAATGAAACGTTCCAAGCTTTCCCGTATTATTTATTGGATGGGTTAGATGAGGTGTGGGGAGCCTTTATCCATTTACTTGGTCTAGATGAGGCGGAGGCGGTGTCCTTTTTAAAAGAATGGAAGTTATCAACGAAACTTTTAAAAGAAGCCGTTGCCATTAGCAAATATGTTGATTGTGACTGGGATGCGGAAAAAATGTTTGAAGCTGGTGAACATGTCCTGCTTTCTAGTATGAAAATCACGCAGCTCAAACATGAGCGCCGCATTTTCTTTGATGAGCTGGAGGCGGCGAAACGTTCATATGATGCGTTGCCGATTAAACAGCTTCAAGACCTTGCAGTGTCAGGAAAAGATTTGATGGCCTTTCGGCAAAAGCCAGCTGGTAAATGGATTGCAGAAGAGCTTGCTTCTGTGAAAAAAGCCGTTTTGCAAAACCAGCTTGAAAACCGAAAAGAAGTCATAGAGGAGTGGCTCATAGCGTGCGATCAGCGATTAGAAAACGATTAATTGAACTATTTACAGCATCTGAGCAAGATTTTGTCTCAAGCCAGCAAATATGTGATGAGCTTGGCTGCTCCCGAACGGCAGTATGGAAGCATATAGAGGATTTGCGAAAAGAGGGATATGAGGTCGAAGCGGTCAGAAGAAAAGGATACCGGCTGCTTCGTAAACCGGACAAAATTAGTGAAGACGAAATTCTGTTTGGTTTGGAAACAGAGCTGTTTGGCAGGCATATTTACTTTCAAGAAGAAGTCGCCTCAACTCAGCTCATTGCCCATGACCTCGTCAATAAAGGAGCCCCGCACGGCTCGCTTGTTGTCAGTGATCATCAGACAAACGGAAAAGGACGCCTTCAAAGAACGTGGCATTCACCAAATGGGACAGGCATTTGGATGAGTTTGATTCTCCGGCCGGAAATACCGCTGCACAAAGCGCCGCAAATGACGCTTTTAGCATCTGTCGCCATCGCTGAAGCCATCGCGCAGCAAACGGGTCTCAGTCCATCAATCAAATGGCCAAACGATATTTTGCTAAACGGAAAAAAGGTCGTTGGTATTTTGACTGAATTAAAAGCAGAAGCTGACCAAGTTCACGCAGTCATTATTGGTCCAGGCATTAACGTGAATCAGACGGCAAATGATTTTCCTGAAGAATTAAAGGATGTTGCAACGAGTTTGCAAATGGAGCTGGGTGAAAAGGTAGACAGAGCGGCATTGATTCAAACCATCATGTCCACCTTTGAAAAAAGGTATGATGAATATATGACTTATGGTTTTGCTCCGATCAAACAATTATGGGAATCATATGCGATGACCATTGGAAAGCGTATCATCGCACGCACCGTCAATGGGCAATATGCTGGAACGGCGCTTGGGATTAATGATGAAGGCGTTCTTTTACTCGAAACGGAAGGCGGAATCCAAAACATCTACTCCGCTGACATTGAGATCAAGTCAACTTAAGTGGAACACCACCCGGCACATTTTTGATATACTTCGTGTGGGCAGTATCTGAAAAAGAACTGTACCTGTTAGGAAGAAAAATTCGATAAATTTCTGCCTTGATCCTAAGGGACTTGGACAGAGGGATGATTCGTCTGCACATGAGAGATAAAAGCGTGTGAGATCAGACAAGCCATCTCCTCTCCAGAATGAGGAGGAACAAATGAAGACAAAGTTAGATTTTTTCAAAATGAAAGAACAAAACGAACCTATTGTGATGCTGACAGCATACGACTATCCAGCTGCAAAGCAAGCGGAAAAAGCGGAAGTCGACATGATCTTAGTTGGTGACTCACTTGGGATGGTTGTCCTTGGACTTGATTCCACAGTGCAAGTGACGATGGATGATATGATTCATCACACAAAAGCAGTCAAAAGAGGCGCAAAAGACACATTTGTTGTGACGGATATGCCATTTATGTCTTATCATTATTCATTAGAAGAAACGATGAAAAATGCAGCAAAAGCTTGAAGGTGGAGACGGAGTATTTGAATCCATCCAAGCACTTACAAGAGGCGGTATTCCTGTTGTAAGCCATTTAGGGCTGACCCCTCAATCAGTCGGTGTCCTTGGCGGCTATAAAGTGCAAGGAAAAGACAAAGAGAGTGCACAGAAATTGATTGAAGATAGTCTGAAATGCGAGGAAGCAGGCGCCATCGCTCTTGTGTTAGAGTGTGTACCTGGTGAACTGACAAAACGGATTACTGACATGCTAAAGATTCCTGTGATCGGAATTGGGGCAGGGGCTGAAGCAGATGGACAAGTTCTCGTTTACCATGATGTGGTAGGGTACGGCGTGTCTAGAACACCTAAATTTGTGAAACAATACGCGCAAATCGATGCTGTATTAGAAGAAGCGCTCATACAATATACAAAAGAAGTAAAAGCACGCACTTTCCCAGAGGATGCTCATACCTTTCATATGAAAGAAGAAGTCCTTGATGGTTTATATGGGGGGATCAAGGAATGAAGGTTGTCTCCCATATTCATGAACTAAAAGAAATGATCAAGCAGCATCAAAAGAAGCAGCATTCCATTGGATTTGTCCCTACAATGGGTTTCCTTCATGAAGGACATCTTACGCTTGCAAAAGAAGCGAGAGATCAAAATGACATCGTAGTGATGAGCATCTTTGTTAATCCATTGCAATTTGGACCGAATGAAGACTTTGAATCCTATCCAAGAGATATGAAAAGAGACCAGCGTCTTGCCGAAGAAACTGGAGTAGATATATTATTTACACCTGATGTGAAGGAAATGTACAAAGATGAGCCATCGATTACGATGACTGTTCAAAAGCGTACAGACGTCTTATGCGGGAAGAAACGCCCAGGACACTTCGACGGCGTTGTCACGGTGCTGACAAAGCTGTTTCACCTTGTCGCACCAACCAATGTATACTTTGGTCTAAAGGATGCACAGCAAGTCGCTGTTATCGATGCGATGATCAAGGATTTCTTTTTTGATCTTCACCTTGTGTCTGTTCCTACTGTTCGAGAAGAAGACGGTTTAGCGAAAAGTTCAAGGAACGTGTATCTGTCTGAAACAGAAAGGCAAGAAGCACCTGCTTTATACCGGGCATTAAAAAAAGGACAGACAGCTGTAGAAAACGGTGAACATGATGTAAATCGTATTTATCAATTAGTGGAAGAGGAGATTCTTCAAACGAGTGGAGAAATCGATTATATTGACATTTACTCCTACCCAGAGCTTGAACCTCTTCAGCACTTAACGGGCCAAGTGATCATTGCCACTGCTGTGAAGTTCTCCCGGGCAAGACTGATAGATAATGTGATTTTCCATGTTCCTGAAAGCGGTGAAAAGCATGTATAGAACTTTTATGACCTCGAAACTTCATAAAGCGACAGTGACTGAAGCAAACTTACACTATGTAGGTAGTATTACCATCGACGAAGATTTGCTTGATGCGGCAGGCATGATGGCAAATGAGAAAGTGCAAATTGTTAATAATCACAATGGTGCTAGACTTGAAACATATATCATCCCTGGAGAAAGAAAGAGCGGTGTCATTTGTTTAAATGGTGCGGCAGCAAGATTGGTTCAGCCAGGAGATGAAGTCATTATTATCGCTTATGGGATGTTGTCAGAGGAAGAAGCGAAATCGCACACACCTAAAGTGGTCGTGTTAAATAAACAAAATCAAATTGAACAAATGATTGGGCAAGAGCCTGCGAGAACGATTTTATAACGCACGCTCACATGGAAACAGAACAGTTTCATCATAAGGAAGCTGTTCTGTTTCAGCTATATTGCCCAGAGTGTGTTTCACTATGAGTGGAACGAGGAATTGAGGTGTCCATTTTATGACCGATCAAAGGTTTGTTGTCGTTGATATTGAAACCACCGGGAATTCACCAAAAAAAGGTGATAAAATCATTCAAATTGCTGCGGTGGTCATTGAAAATGGACAAATTGTCGAACGGTATTCAAAATATGTGAACCCAGGGAAAACGATTCCTGGATTTATTGAACAGCTGACAGGTATTAAGCAGCACATGGTTGATGACGCGGTGTTTTTTGAGGACATTGCCCAAGAGGTGTATGATCTCATACAGGGCGCTTATTTTGTTGCGCACAATGTTCATTTTGATTTGAACTTTTTAAACGATGAACTAAAAGCATGCGGGAAAAATGAGCTGGATGTGCTAGCGATTGATACGGTTGAAATTTCTAGAATTCTTTATCCTGAGCTTGAAGGTTATAAGCTAACTGAATTAAGCGAAGAGCTCATGCTTCCACATGACCACCCGCACAGGGCGGATAGTGATGCGGAAGTTACTGCCATGTTATTTTTAACCTTATTACATCAATTAAGGAATACACCGCCAAATGTGTTAAAACAGCTGCGCAGATTATCCTCTTATCTTCTAAGTGATATAGGACTTTTAATTAAGCAGCTTGAAACCAATCACTCTAGTCAGGATGATTCGCTTGTAGAAGTAGGATCTTTTGCTGTGAAAGATGTGACCAATCCTATCACTGAATCGACATATGCAGTAGGCGCTGACGACGAGCAGCTGTTTGAGGAGATAAAAGAGAAGCTTCCTCAAACATTAGAAGGCTATGAAGTAAGAGAAGGCCAGCTCACGATGATGAACAAAGTAAGAGATGCGTTCCATGAAAGAGCTTATGCGTTAATTGAAGCGGCGCCAGGAATCGGGAAAACACTCGCTTATCTTATACCAGCTGCTTTAGAAGCAAAGAAATCAGGAAAACCTGTCATTATCAGTACATATTCTATTTTACTGCAGCAGCAAATGCTTCAGCGCGATGTTCCGCTACTCAAGCAATTGCTCCCATTTGAGCCAGCCGCCTGTGTGTTTAAAGGGCGGGCACATTATATTTGTTTAGATAAGTTTGAGCATGTCCTGCATGAGGAAGATGATAACTATGATGTTGTCTTAACAAAAGCGCAAATTTTAATGTGGCTTCTTGTCACTGAAACAGGTGATTTGTCTGAACTGAATTTACCGTCAGGAGCTGCAAATATAAAAGACCGTATCTCTTGTGTGCATATGCCATTTACATCGAAAAAACGCCGTTTTAAAGAACATTGTTTTTATGAACGGGCTAAACGAAAGGCTCAAACCGCTGATTTAATTTTGACGAATCACCGTCTGCTTTTATCTCAAACAGAAGGAGCTTCTATCTTTCAGCATGCAGATGTCTATGTGATTGATGAGGCCCACCAATTTGAAAAAACAGCCAATGAAACGCTAGGTGACAGTGCGTCTTATATCCAGCTTCATGCGAAATTAACGCAGCTTGGCTCTTTGCATGGCGGGCTGCTTAAGAAATTGAAAAAGAGATTTCATGGGGCAGGTTTATCAACTGACACCTTTATTGAAATGGACGAGTATCTTCAGCAGCTTCAGATGGAAAGTGACGCATTTTTTAGTACCGTTCATTCTTTTGTCAAAAGGACAAAACCAAAAGCGGACATCAATCGTCTCATTCATAGAGTCCGTCATCATTCAAAACATGCTCAGTGGGTCCGAATTAAAGAATCAGCGAGTAAGCTTTGTTCGTTATTGATTGCTTGTGAGAAACTGTATGAGCAGCAAAAAAATGAGTTGCTTCACAAAAGTGATCAGTTCATAGAGCAGTTTGCATTTGAAGCAGAAGAATACGATCAAGTGATGTCATTTATGCAGACATTCTGCAGTACGCTGTACCGGTTTATCTTTGAACCAAACAATGATGAAACCGTTTGGATTGAGATTGATGCAAAGGGTGCCAAGAATGCTGTCTTTATGCACGCGCAGCCGCTAGATACAGGGGAGTTGCTAGCTGATCGGTTCTTCATGAACAAAAAAAGCGTTGTCCTCACATCAGGGACGCTTACCATCAATCAACGCTTTGATTATTGCTTGGAACGATTTGGACTGCAAGATTTTTACCCACACCTTGTCCAAATTGATTCACCTTTTGAACTTGAAAAACAGCTTAAGGTCGTTGTGCCGGCTGACATGCCGCCGATCACAAACCGTGATGAACGCGAATATGTGAAGCAAGCTGCAACATATATTAAGATCATGGAAAAGCAGGATCAAGCGAAAATATTGGTATTATTTAATTCACATGAGATGTTAAAAGCAGTGTATGAAGAGCTGAAATCAGAAGGTATGCAATCGGCATTGTTTGCTCAAGGTTTGACAGGCGGGAGCCCTGTAAAATTGACGAAAATGTTCAAATTGGCTAAGCAGGCCATCTTGCTAGGAACAGGGAGTTTCTGGGAAGGTGTGGATTTTCCTGGCTCAGAGCTAACGACCGTCATTATGGCAAGGCTTCCTTTCCGCCCGCCCGATTCACCGCTCATTGAAGCAAAATGCGAAGCGGCAAAAAAACAGGGGAAGAATCCGTTTAAAGCCGTCGCTCTCCCGGAAGCTGTGTTAACTTTTAAGCAAGGAGCAGGCCGCTTGCTGCGCTCGGAAAAAGACATCGGAACATTGCTGATTTTAGACCGCCGAGTGAAAACCGCTTCGTATGGAAAACTATTTTTAGAATCACTTCATCATGCGCCAGTTCACGAGATGTCCAAAGAGTCGCTTGAGGCGTATATAGAAAAGCTTAACAACGAAAAGCCGCTGTCATAAGCGGCCTTTCACTGGTGTGGGTTTGGAGTTAATTTATCGTAACGGCTTTTTATGTTCCGTTGTAAAAATAGTATCGGTTCTCACATTGAAAAGTATGATTAACAATATTTACGTACCGAGGAGGAATTAGAAGTGGAAAGTAAAATAGAGGTACTTTCAACTGTTCAAATTAAGCATTCAGAAGACCTATACAAAATCGTCGATTTGCTGAACAGAACGCTTAAAAGGGAAGATCTTATGTTTGGATTAGCATTAGATCAAGAAGATCAAAATCAAGCGATATTTACCATATATCGCACATAGGGGAAGCTTGACATGAAAAAAATAGTTTGGATTATTTCATCCGTTGCTGCGCTCGTTTTACTCATTGGCATCATTAGCTTTTCGTGGATATATCAAATTGCCATGGGTCAAAAAGAAGAAGGTCATGAGGCAGCGATTGAACGAGCAAAAAAGCAAGTATCATTAGCACAAGTAGAGCAAGTGGATACCTTTGTTGGGAAAGAAAAGCAATTTATTGTGGAAGGTAAAAACAAAAAAAACGAAGCGATCTATGTGTGGGTACCTGCCAGCAAAAAAGAAAAAGTCATTGCTAAAAAAGCAAAAGAAGGCATTACTTCAAACCAAGCAGTACAAGCCGTTCAAAAGGAGAACACCATTTCTAAGCTAAAAAATGTTCAATTAGCACGAGAAGGTGATGTGCTCCTTTGGGAAGTAACGTACTTAAATGAGAACAACCAATATAGTTTCAGCTATGTTGATTTTACGACAGGACGAGTGGAAAAAAATTTAACACCGTAGTTTCTTCTGTCTTGCGTTGACCATGCTGATTTAGAACGGTTATAATAAAATGTATGAAAAAAGAATCACACCTATCTAACAAGGTGAGTTTCTTTCTGGCTTTGGAGGGAAATATGTTGAAAACAACTATTAATCAAGTGTTCAAACACGTCGATGAAGAAGTAACAATCGGCGCATGGATTGCCAATAAACGTTCAAGCGGGAAAATTGCATTCTTGCAGCTTCGCGACGGGACAGGCTTTATTCAGGGAGTCGTTGTAAAAGCAGAGGTGGAAGAGGAAGTCTTTAAGCTTGCGAAATCAGTGACACAAGAGACATCGGTCTATGTCACAGGACAAGTAACAAAAGACGAACGTTCACCACTTGGTTTTGAATTACAAGTGAAATCCATTGAAGTGATTCACGAAGCAACAGATTACCCAATTACACCAAAAGAACATGGAACAGAATTCTTAATGGATCACCGTCATTTATGGCTGCGTTCTAAAAAACAGCATGCCATTATGAAAATCCGTAATGAAATTATTCGTGCTACATATGAGTTTTTCCATCAAGAAGGCTTCGTGAAAGTGGATCCGCCAATCTTAACAGGAAGTGCTCCTGAAGGAACAACAGAGCTGTTTGCTACTAAATATTTTGATGAAGATGCGTACCTTTCTCAAAGTGGACAGCTTTACATGGAAGCTGCTGCGATGGCACTAGGAAAAGTATTCTCATTCGGTCCAACATTTAGAGCAGAAAAATCGAAAACAAAACGTCATTTAATCGAGTTCTGGATGATCGAGCCTGAGATGGCATTTGTTGAATTCAATGAGAACCTTGAGTACCAAGAAAATTATGTGTCTCACGTTGTTCAAAGTGTACTTGAAAATTGTAAAGTAGAACTGCACACACTTGGCCGTGATACAGCAAAATTAGAAAACATCAAAGCACCATTCCCGCGCATCACATATGATGAAGCGATTAAATTCTTGCAGGATAAAGGATTTGATGACATCGAATGGGGAGATGACTTCGGTGCGCCGCATGAAACAGCGATCGCCGAAAGCTATGATAAACCAGTCTTTATCACTCATTACCCAACCTCATTAAAACCATTTTATATGCAGCCTGCACCAGACCGTGATGATGTCGTCCTTTGTGCAGATTTAATTGCGCCAGAAGGCTATGGAGAGATTATCGGCGGTTCTGAACGTGTTCATGATTTAGATCTGCTTGAAGCAAGACTAAAAGAACATGGGTTAGATCAAGAAACGTACAAATGGTACACAGAATTAAGACAGTATGGTTCTGTACCACATTCAGGTTTTGGTCTTGGACTTGAACGAACAGTTGCTTGGATTAGCGGAGCGCCGCATGTGCGTGAAACAATTCCATTCCCAAGATTATTAAACCGTTTATATCCTTAAGACGTGAAAGCCTCCAACATATGGAGGCTTTTTCAAACGTCTTAAGGGCAGCACGTATGAGAAAACGTGATATACTGAAAGTGAAGAGGTGTATCCGATGAAAAGGCAGCAATTTATAGATATGCAGAAAATGGGTTCGACCAGTTTGCCTAATTTGCTGATTGCCCATTATGAGCAATTAGGACTGAATGAATCACAAATGATGGTCATGTTAAAGATTAAAATGAATGAAGAACAAGGCGTCTTTTTTCAAACATTTGAAGAGCTTTCACATGGTATGACCATTTCGGCCGAAGAATGTGCTTATATGGTGCAGTATTTGATTCAAAAAGGGTTTATTTCGATCCAGCCGTTTGAAGACAGGTCTGGTATTCAGCATGACCGATACTCGGTAGAACCCTTATGGGGTGTGCTGTATGACTTTTTAGAAGCAAAACAGGCGAAAGACCTGCAAAAGAATCATGTGCAGGCTGAAAAGTCTTTATATGCGCTATTTGAAGATGAGTTTGGCAGACCACTTTCTCCTCTTGAAGGGGAAACACTCTCGATCTGGATGGACCAAGACCATCATGATGCTGAGATGATTCGTCTTGCTCTAAGAGAAGCCGTTTTATCAGGAAAATTAAATTTTCGCTATATCGATCGAATATTGTTTGAGTGGAAAAAGAAAGGGCTGAAAACAGCGGAAGAAGCGAAAGAGCATAGCCAGCATTTCCGTTCGCAGCAAAAAGCCCCACCTTCAAAAGAAGAAACATCTTCATATAAAAGACAAGTTCCTTTTTATAATTGGCTGGAACAATAACCAATAAAGGAGAAGGCATGTTATCAAAAAAACAAATCAATGAATGTTTAGATATTATAGGAGATATGTTTCCAGAGGCTGAGTGTGAGCTTGTTCATTCCAATCCATTTGAACTAGTGATTGCTGTCGCACTCTCAGCGCAATGTACAGATGTTCTAGTGAACAAAGTGACCAAACATCTATTTCAAAAATATAAAACACCAGAAGACTATTTAAGTGTGCCGCTTGAAGAGTTGCAGCAGGATATTCGTTCGATCGGTCTTTATCGTAATAAGGCAAAAAACATTCAAAAATTAAGCCAAATGCTGATTGAAGATTATGGCGGTGAAGTGCCAAGAGATCGAGATGAGCTAATCAAGCTCCCAGGGGTTGGGCGGAAAACAGCAAATGTCGTTGTATCTGTCGCTTTTGGAATTCCCGCCATTGCAGTAGATACACATGTCGAGCGCGTAAGCAAACGACTTGGGATTTGCCGCTGGAAGGATTCTGTTCTTGAGGTAGAGCAAACCTTAATGAAGAAGGTGCCAAAAGAGGATTGGTCCGTGACCCATCATCGTCTCATCTTTTTCGGCAGATATCACTGTAAGGCGCAGCGGCCACAGTGTGAATCTTGTCCACTTCTTGATATGTGCAGAGAAGGGCAGAAGAGGCTGAAAAAAGGGCTGGTGAAGCTGGCATGAGCGGAGCAGCTGTTTTCACCTCATATGTCGAAAAGCTAAAAGAGAAAAAGGTAGAGATAAGCGGCGAAAAAAAGGATATATTAAGAATCAATCCACTCGCATTTGATCTATCTTCAGAACCTTTACTAGATGAGCAACCGTGGCAGAAAACGGAAGAATTTGTTCCTTTGATGTTTGATCTGTGGAATGAATTAAAAGACAACATGCTTCCTCGCTTTCAAACGAGAAAATCTCGGTGTGAAGAGGATGATATGCTGCAAGGCATTGTCAGTATGATTGCAATGTTTTACTGGATCAAAGGAGAGAAGCTTCAAACCGTTGATTGGGAGGAAATCAAACAACAGACGTTTCCAGTAGCCCCCATTAACTGGACAGAACGATTAGAGTTTATTTTACTTAAACCTACTCAATATCATTGCTTTATTCAATTGGACGAGTTATACACAGAGCTCAAAAAGCAGTATGGAAAATACGAAGCACTCAGAAAGTTAAAACAAAATCGTTAAAAAAGCACTTGCCACATAGGGCAAGTGCTTTTTTGTTATTCGTCTTCTTTGCGAGAAGTAGAATTTGACTGAGTATTTGAGCTTTGAGAATTGGCTTTCTCGTCGTCTTTCTTTTTATCTTTATTGGCATCGCTCTGTGAGTTGCTGTTTCCATTTGTACTGTCTGAGCCATCACTTGAACCGCCATCACCATTTTCGGTATTTCCGCCTTGATCTTTTTTATCATCAGGCTTCTGCTCATCAGTGCCACCTTGGTTTTGATTATCATCTGTTTGATCTGTCTGCTCATCATCAGGTTGCTGTGGCTCTTCTTCTTCTTTGTTCTCATCATCTGCTTTTTCTTCCTCTTCTTCGTCATCTTTAATGGTGAGGAAGGTAGAAGCAGCTTTACTTGTGACATCGTCTACAGTCGCTGTCACTTGGAATTTATAGGTGGATCCTGGCTTCACATCAGAGATGACGGCTTCTTTAGAAGAGCTGTTTTGAATGTCTTTATAGCCTCCATCATCGACCGCTTGCTTCACATTAAATGTTGCATCTGCATCGTCATCATAACCCCAAGTGAGTGTAATCGATTTTTTCTCTTCATCATACACCGCTTTTAAGTCAGATGGTTTGTCAGCTTCTTTCTTTTCATATGTGTCAGAAACTTTTGTTGGGACAGTTCCTTTGACGAAGTATTCCGTTGTCTTCTTATCACTTGGTGTGTTTGGTCCAGCTAACTTCGCTGGATCTGATCCTTTTTCAACCGTTGCTTCAACGACACTGTCTGGCTTTTCAAATGAGCCGCTTCCATCATCAATTTGAGAAATTAATTTCTGGAAGACAACTTTGGCAACACGTTGTTCATAATCCGTGAGCCACATTTTGCCGTCTGCATCTTTTGAGTTACCGATTCCGGTCCACACAGCTGCTGTGTATTGCGGCGTGTAACCGACAAACCAAGAATCTTTCGCCCCGCCAGAAGGGATGTTGTATTTATTAATATCATCTTGTGTAAAGTTGGTTGTACCTGTTTTACCAGCTACTTGAACATTCGGTACTTGTGCGAGTGTACCTGTTCCAGATTGTACAGCAGTTTTCAGCATATCTGTGATCATAAATGCAGTGTAATCACTCATGGCTGCTTTAGAGTCTGGCGTTAAGTCAAGCTTCGTCCCGTCATTAAATTCAACAGACGTTACGGCATGCGGTTCATTATAGTATCCGTTGTTACCGAATGCACTAAATGCACCAGCCATTTTAAGAGATGAGACACCTTCGTCAAATCCGCCGATTGAGTAAGACTCAGGAATGTCAGAAGGTAAGTCCAAACCTAAGTTATTGGCGAATTGAACAGCATTATCTGTACCAGCTTCTTGGAAAGCTTTTAAAGCAGGGATGTTTCGTGATTGTGCCAAAGCACTTCTCATCGACATTTTCCCTAAGTGTCTTCTGTCAAAGTTGTTAATTGGTGTACCGTTAGAGTACGTATAAGGCGCATCATCAATTTGCTGATATGTTGACCATTTTTTGTTTTCAATTACAGGACCGTAATCTAAAATTGGTTTAATTGTAGATCCCGGCTGGCGTTTTGCATCAGTGGCATAGTTAAAGCCGCCGGCTGGTACATCACGACCACCACCAATGGCACGAATTTCACCATTTTTTGTATCCAGCAGGGTGACTCCAGCTTGCATACCTTTCGTAAATCCGGCTGAATCCCCATTGATGATGTCATCCAGATGATCCTGAGCTTTTCGATCAAGAGAAGTATAGATTTTTAATCCATCTGTTGAAACATCTACTTTGGCTTTTTTCTGTACTTCTTCCATGACTTCTTCAATATAAGCAGAGTACTTACTTGAGTTTTGACTCTTATATTTATCAGCTGAAACAACGGTTTTGCTGACAGGTGTTGCTTTTGCTTCCTCATACTCTTTCTCTGAAATATAGCCTTGTTTTTTCATTAGGCCTAAAACGATATTACGGCGTTTTTCCGCTGCCTCTGGATGTTTCACTGGGTTATAGGCAGATGGACTTTGCGGCATACCTGCAAGTGTGGCAGCCTGTGCAACAGTTAGTTTATTTAAATCTGTCACTCCGAAAAATTGTTCAGCCGCTTTCCCAACACCATAAGCATAAGGAGAGAAGAAAATACGGTTTAAATACATTTCTAAAATTTCATCTTTAGAGTATTTTTGCTCAAGCTGAATCGAGAGCCATACTTCCTGTACTTTACGTTTTAACGTCTTTTGATTGTTAAGCAGGGAGTTCTTCACAACCTGCTGTGTAATCGTACTTCCACCTTCTGCTCCAAAACCGTCCTCGACGTTTGCGACAAGAGCACCGCCAATACGGATAGGATCAATCCCGTGGTGTTTATAAAAACGTGCATCTTCAGTTGCAATAAACGCGTCTTTTACAACGTCGGGTATATCTTTAATCGAGACATACGTTCTTTTTTCCGCCCCGACTTCTGCAAAGACTTTTTTGTCTTTATCGTAAAGTTTTGAAGAATACGGCGTTTTTAGCTTGCTATCATCAATAGAAGGAGCGCTTGATGCAAAAACGGCAAAAGTTGTGATTCCGGCTACTAAACAAAGAAGACCGATCACGAGTAAAGATAAAAATATTTTTTTAAATAGACCTGCTTTCTTTTTGCCTTTTTTGTTCTTTTGCTTCTTATTGTTTTCTTGACTTGCTTTACGTCGCTGTTCACGACTTGTAAATTGATCAGACATCACATCTCAACCTTTCGTGTTAAACCTTTTTCGAACGTAAATGTTGCTTCCTGTCATCCGAAAAATGAAGTGTCTCCACTACTTTAATATAATCAATTCTTGGCGAATATCCAAGTGTCATGAGGTGACCTGCTTCCATTAATTCATCTTTGCTAATGGATTTACGGCCGTTTTGCTGCTGCCGCTCCCAAAAGAAGAAGAGGTCAGTAGCGGACAAATAATAAACGGAACCAAATGCGGATATAATAACAAAACAAATACCGCCTTGCTTTTCAACCTGTTTCATATGCTCAATTTGATGGTCGTGGAAATTTTTGAGCGGAAACGAGGTGGTGCTTTTGGTTTCCTTTGCTTCAAAATCGATATAGCGTCCTTTGTATACCCCGTTGTAGTCTGTTGTGGAGGATTGTTTAAAATAGGCTTCTTTAATGACAGCAGCGCTTCTTTTTGGATAATCCACATTGACAATTTGAACAGGGGTAGGCTTTTTATGAATGACTGCGATCCCGTTGACCAAATAGTACTGGTTCGTTTCATTTAAGTCAGCTTCAAGCGTCATCCCGCGGTTACTATAAGATGATTCGCCGCTGATTCTTTTTTTTGTCCCAATTTGTTGAATGGGCTGATACGATTTTCCGTTAGGATACCGAATCATCAAGTTCAGCCTCCTTTTAATGCATTTTGTATTGGAGAGATCGCCATGTTGTTACAACAAGAGCACATGATTACCCAGCATATTTTACATGAAACGAAAGCGAAAAATAAGGATAACCTGACAAGGACAAATGCGTACAAGCGCTTTTATGACCGTCATCCAGAGATGAAATGGTCTCTGCTTGCTTCTTTTGTCTCCAGAAATGCTGGATGGTCGATGACAGATTTAAAAGGCGAGCTCTTCCATCCGGGTTTAACGGATCAGCAAGGGCATCTGTTCTTTACAGCGTATGAAAGAGCGAATTGGCTGATCTTTTCAGATGCTTACCCGCAGCTTCTCTTGTATGAATGGTCAAAAAGGTGCCGCAAACCTTTATTTCATCTGCTGCCCCATTTCGGTGTGTCTCGTTTTATGAACGCTGAGTGGGAACGATTTTGGCAAAAGCGTGACACAGAGCGACTGCTGCATGCACTCATCATAAATGAACAATATACTATACAATCTCCTATTATACAAAATCCTCTACTGAAAAAGAATGTTTTTCACTCGATTCAATATCTTTTCAGCGAGTGGGCACATTTTCAAACCGTCGTTTTTCCGACAGTAGACGGGCATTTGTACGGGTTAACCATCCGAAAGTTTTCCCAAGTAAAAGAGCGCATTACGTTAGGGAAAAAGCTAGCAAAACTATTGTTTCGAGCCGATTTGTTTTCGGATTTTTATCATTTTTTGCATACCGTGCCGCATACGGGATCTCGATTTGATTTTGAACCGTTTTTAGGGATTGCGCGAAGGTCAAGCCCTTTCCTCAGAACGGTGTATCCAGTCATGACACATTCATTAGACGATCAAAGGGAAGATTGGTTTCAAAAGAAATTGAGTCCATCCTTGTTTGAAGCAGAGCGTTTACCAAAACAAATTGAGCTGACCGACTGGTATTTTCATAAAAAAAGGCAGCTTCGTTTTCTTTTCTCATTAGAACACTATTTTTTGCATAAATAAAAAGCAGGGGGTACCTGCTTTTTTTACGTGGATGGACGGTTAGGGCCGCCGAGCTTTTTATCAAGCTGATCTGTACTGTTTTCTTTCCCTTTTGTTTTTTGCTCTTTTGGTGCTTGCTGCTTTTTCATGACATCTACCTCCTTTGTCCTTAGAATTTACACAATCGGACGCGATCATACAAAGAAGGACAAGCACGTGTCGAAATGGAAGAAATTGCGCTTATCTTCACTTAGATTGGCGATTTAGTTCTAGTTTTGTCATGTATGAAGGAGGGAGCAAAAGAAAAGAGAATGTAACGAGAGATGATAAAGGAGGAATCTGATGATGAGCGAATTTGTATCAAAAGAATCCATTATGCAGTTGTTAGAGGAAATTGAGCGAAAGATTGATGCGGTGGAAGAAGAACTGTCTTTAGCTGTCAAAAAAACAAAAAACGCTGCCGTAGAGGAGCAAGAACAAATCATTGACCGTCTTGAATCTGAAGTGAAGGAATGTGAATTGAAAATTCATGCAGCAGAGTATAAGCTGCAGGCAAGACCCGCATATCACGCCGGATAGCTTTTCTATTTGAGCAATAAGTAAACGTTTGATAGGATGGTTCATAGAGGTGAACACTTTGGATAATCAAACATTACTTAAACATACACAAGAGTTGATCACGTGGATCGAAGAAGCATACGAGCAGTACCTAAAGGGAAAGGCAGAAGAGGAATACCCAGTTTATGATTTTTACAACGATATTCAACCGGCCGTTGTCAAATTTGATCAGCAAATGGAAGAGTGGCTTACTGCTGCTACCTCATTTATTCATCAGGCCAAACCTAGATACTTACATCAAGAACAGCTTGAAGCCGTCCAAGAAAATGGAAAAGAGGTTGTGCTGCAATCTTATTTTGGCAAACAGCATGCACCTCGTGTGAAAAATTTAGTTGAGTCAGTGATTTATACACTGAACCTTTTAATAGAAGAAATCAACAAACGCAGCTGATGAAACAGCCTGCGTTTTTCTTATGGCTGCTGTAGGCACATCTTCTGCTTCCTGAACATAATATATCATTGACTTCAATATGTTTTCAGAGCGAGAGGAGCGAGATGCATGTTCCCTTATTCAAACCAACCATCTTATGAAATGAATCAATTTCAGCAACGGCCTTTTCCGTATCCAGATATGCAGCAACCTCCGCAGCCTCCAGAATATTTCATGCCCCCATATCAAGGTGAAATGAACCAGCCGCCGTCTGCAGGTTATCAGCCGCCTTTTGGATATCAGGAAAACTTCCAGCCTTATCAGCCGCAGCCTGAAGCAATGAATCAGCCGCAAATGCAGCCGCCGGGCATGATGCCTATGCAGCAGCCTATGAATCCTTATCCTTTGCCAAGGCCGCAAAAACAGCAATCATCTCAATTTAAAAGTGTGCTGTCACAATTTAAAAAAACGAATGGGCAATACGATTTTAATAAAATGTTTGATACTGCTGGACAAATGATGAGTACAATGAATCAAGTGGGCTCATTGGCGAAAGGATTTACTAGTATTTTTAAAGCATAGCAAAACCCAATAGATATACATCTATTGGGTTGTTTGTTTTGGCGCAGTCACACGAAGTGATTGATCTTTCCAAACGCTCTTCATATTGGTTTCATCTATTTTTGCAGGCATTAAAATGGTTTTGGTAAAGCTCGAATAGGAGGATGTCGTGTCTGTTTTGATTTTTTCCTGTACCGATAAGTGTAAATATTGCGCTTTCACTTCTAGTGCGATATCACCTTCGACAAAATGGTCTGGAAATCGAATCTCAATATATACATATTGATCATCTTCTGTCACATCGGTTGTAATGGATGCAAGTGAATGGCTCGTGGTCATCAGCGCCTCTGCACTATTTAAAATGTCGTGAAACGGCGATGATGCAAAAAATTGTTCAATCGCTTCATATAGAATGTCTTCATTTGTTAACAACTCGTGTTTCTTTTCACTTTCATGTTTCATTGGAATCACCTCTCATCTACAGCCTATGCAAAAGGGGCTCAGGCGGTTATCAATTGATGAGAGGAAAAAATTATGATTAAATAGTGTTGAATGAAGCAAGGTGTATGGGCATGAAGGTTTATACGCTGAATAGATCTAGAAGCAAAGCTTGAAGGGAGCAAATGAACATTGCTGAAAAAATTATTCGGTTTCGGAAAAAACCAAGATGATGTAAAGGAAGAAGTCATTTATTCTCCAGTTGATGGAGAGTTAATGGATATGACCGATGTACCAGATCCAGTTTTTTCTCAAAAGATGATGGGAGACGGCGTAGCTGTAAAACCAAAAAACGGAACCATTGTGTCGCCAGTAGATGGTGAAGTTATTCAACTCTTCCATACAAAACATGCAATTGGGATTCGAACACTCTCGGGGCTTGAGCTTCTGATTCATATCGGACTTGAAACGGTTGGATTAAATGGTGAAGGCTTTGAAGCACACATAAAAGAAGGGGATAAAGTGAAAGCAGGTGATCCTCTCATTACATGTGATTTAGCGCTGATTGAAGAAAAAGCGGCAAGCACAGTGACACCAATTGTCATCATGAATGGTGATTTAGTAGAACATCTTGACAAAGAACCTAAGGGCTCTGTAGAAAAGCAGACGTCCAAGCTTTTTACAGTGAAAATGAAATAATCCAAAAAAACTACCCTGAGTTGGGGACTGACCCCCGTTTTTGAGACAGGAATCAAAACACCTTTATACAGCCAATTGCCGATAATTTATCGGTGATTGGTTGTTTAGTTTCGTTTGAATACGAATGTTGTTATAATAATAAATGTATTCTTTGACAGTGCGTTCTACGATGGTGGTCGTAGTGCGATCAATCCTGTTAAGATAGAACGTTTCAGACTTTAGTGAGGAATGAAACGATTCGATGGAGGCATTATCAGCGGGCGTCCCTTTACGGGACATGCTCATGGTAATGCCTTTTATATGAACAGCTTTCTGATACTCGTAAGATGTATACACAGAACCTTGATCGCTATGTAACACGCAATTCTCAGGAAGTGCTGGGAGCTGATTAAGTGTGTTTAAGATAAAGTCTGTGTCCTGCTTATCACCAATCGTAAAAGCAATCACTTCTCCATTATATAAATCCAATATACTGGAAAGGTACAATTGTTTCTGTCCATAAGGCAAATACGTGATGTCCGTGACTAGTTTTTCAAGAGGGCGATCAGACTGAAAATTCCGATCCAGTATATTACCGGCTACGGCATAAGGCTGCCCATTCTTCTTACGCTTTTTCATTTTAACCCGGCATTGCCACTGGTTTTTCTGCATGATACGTTGAACAGTTTTATGGTTAATACGCATTCTCATTTTTAGTATGGCTGTGATTTTCCGATAACCATATCGATATTTGTGCTTTCGGCACAACGTGCCGACCTGTTTCTCTAGTTGTCTTTTAGAATGAGTCTGAGTCAAATCCTTTTTCCATCTATAATACGAAGTACGTAAGATGCCTAAATGGACACAGATGTCCTGTACCGTCATCGTTTTGCACAATTCTTCTACCAGTTTGATTGACGTTTCCTTATCAACTTCCTTTCCAATTCGTTGTACTTTTTTAAAACTTCATTCTGTTGACTCAAATAGCGATTTTCTGCCCGCAGTCTCTCTAATTCAGAAGAGTACTCGGGACCCTTTCCATAGGTATATTGTTTTCCAACAGGTTGTTCGAACCTGTGTGTATCCCCAGTTTTATGCCATCTCACCCATGTCTGAACCTGCGTCTTATTCTTGATATTCAATTCCTGCATGATCTCTTTCATAGGTACGCCTGCCAATCTCATTTCCACAGCCTTCTGTTTGACTTCAACCGGATAACTCACTCTTGTCCCCATAGAAAAAACACCTCCATGTTTTATTTCGGATCACAACGATCCGTTTTCAAACTTGAAGGTGTTTTTTATTTGTCTCATCTTAGGGGGGTCAGTCCCTTGATAGGGTAGTTTTTTTATTGAGGAGATTAATCCTCCATTGGAACCCAGCCTTTACTTGCTTCCATAACAGTCCATAAACCCTCTGGAATCATGTACTTGTCTTTTTGACTGCGTTTAATGACGGTTTCAATCTCGTTTTCTCTGCCTTCTTTAATCTTTACTGCCCAATCGGGATCAACAATGACTTCTCTTGCAACAGCGATGAGTGGAATCCCTTGATTGTATGCATTCAGTGCATCCTCAGCTGTAATGACGCTACCGACGCCGATGAGTGGAAGCGTGTCACCACAGCGCTCTTTTAATAACTCCATCCGCGTCTTACTTGTATCAGCACCACGTCTTGCTTTAGAGTCAATCTCCATTAAAGAAATATGCAAATAATCAAGGTTTTTTGTCTTAAGTACGTCCACTAAAGTAAATGTTTCTGTCATGGTTAAACCAGGTGTTTCTGGTTCTTCAGGTGATAATCGATACCCAAAGATAAATGGTTTTGTTACATGCTCTTTGATTGCTTCTTTCACCGCATCTACTACTGCAATTGGAAATGCGAGCCGTTTTTCTTCGCTTCCGCCCCATTGATCTGTACGCTGATTACTATGCGGGGAGTAGAATTGCTGTAATAAATATCCGTTCGCTCCATGGATTTCGATCCCATCAAATCCTGCTTGGATTGCGCGCCTTGCTGCTTCTTTAAATGAGTCGATGATGTGAGGAATTTCTTCTTCTGTCAAAGCTCTCGCAATTTGTTTTCCATCTTTAAATACATCACTTGGCGCAACGACATCACCGTTTGGGACTAAATGAGGGAGAGCCTGAGAGCCGCCATGATGAATTTGCATAATGGCTTTTGTTCCTTTCGCTTGAATCGCAGAAGCAAGCTTTTGAAGGCCAGGTATATCTTCATCCCTTGCAATAGAAGGCTGTCCTTCAAACGCCTTACCATCTGGCGTCACGTTTGCACATGCGGTGATGACCATGCCCATTTCGCTTGATCTAGCGGTAATAAAATCAATTTCTTCCTTTGAGATCGTGCCATCCTCATGAGAACCGAAGTGTGTCATTGGTGCAACGACTAAACGGCCATCAATAGAGGCACCCCCTGGGAATGTAAAAGGTTCAAATAAAGGCTTAAATTCGTTTTTCAATCTGATCATCTTCTTCCTTGATAAAATCATTTCACTATAGAAGTGTAATAGATATTGTTACAACACATCAAAATATTTGCTCACAAGCGGTGCATCAAAAAATTGCCGCCTAGTCATGCAAACAAATATTCGGTACACTAGAATGAGAGGTGGATACCAGATGAAGAAAAAAACAATGAACGAACTCATAGAAGAATTAAAAAAAGACGAACAGGTCGAGCATTGGCATGAAATTGAAGCGAAGCCTGCACTGACTTCTTCAATTCCTGAAAGAGTCAATGACAGGCTCAAAGTGGCGCTTGAAAAAAGAGGTGTGAGCGAACTGTACATTCATCAAAAGGAAGCCTTTGAACGTGTGATGGATGGTGAGAATGTGGTGACTGTGACACCTACAGCTTCAGGTAAAACGCTTTGCTACAATCTGCCAGTTCTTCAGTCGATCGCAGAAGATCAGACAAGCCGCTCCCTCTATTTATTTCCAACAAAAGCACTTGCGCAAGATCAAAAAAGTGAATTAAACGAAATCATTCATGAGATGGATGTTCCAATTCACAGTGAAACCTATGACGGGGACACCTCCCCAGCGATTCGCCAGCGCGTCAGACAGGCAGGACATATTGTCATCACAAATCCAGATATGCTGCACTCAGCGATTTTGCCTCATCATACGAAATGGGTCAGTTTATTTGAGAACTTAAAGTATATTGTCATTGATGAACTTCATACATACCGAGGCGTGTTTGGCAGTCATGTCGCCAATGTCATTCGAAGACTAAAGCGAATTTGTGCATTTTACGGAAGTGACCCGACCTTTATTTGTACATCAGCGACCATTGCGAATCCGAAAGAGCTTGCAGAGCAGCTGACCGGAAGCAAGGTGCATCTCATTGAACGAAACGGAGCACCTAGCGGTAAAAAGAATTTTGTCTTTTACAACCCGCCAGTCGTCAATAAGCCTTTAAATATTAGACAAAGTGCGGCCACTGTTGTGAATCAGCTCGCTAAAACATTTTTAAAAGAAAAAATTCAAACGATTGTTTTTGCTAGAAGTAGGGTAAGAGTTGAAGTCATCCTAAGTCATATTCAAGAACTAGTGAAAAAAGAAATTGGTCCTAAATCGATCCGTGGTTATCGCGGGGGCTATTTGCCGAAAGAGCGGCGCATGATTGAAAAAGGCTTAAGGGAAGGAGACATTCTCGGTGTTGTCAGCACAAACGCACTAGAATTAGGAGTAGATATTGGACAGCTAAAAGTCTGTATCATGACGGGATATCCTGGCAGTGTAGCGAGTACGTGGCAGCAGGCTGGACGAGCTGGAAGGCGTCATGAGGAAGCACTCATTATCATGGTCGCAAGCTCATCGCCACTTGACCAATATATTGTCAGACACCCTGAATACTTCTTTAACAGACCACCTGAATCGGCAAGAATCAATCCTGAGAACCTTATCATCCTAGTCGATCATCTAAAATGTGCGTCCTACGAGCTACCGTTTCGAGAAGATGAACAGTTTGGCGGTATGGAAGTAGAAGAAATCTTGCAATATTTACATGAAGAAGGGGTTCTTCATTTCAGCGGGAACCGTTATTATTGGTCAGATCAATCGTTCCCGGCTCATGGCATCAGTCTGAGATCTGCAAGTCAGGAAAATGTCGTCATTGTCGATCAATCCGATGTAGCGAACGTTCGAATTATTGGGGAGATGGATCGATTCAGTGCGATGACTTTACTTCATGATGAAGCGATTTATTTACATGAAGGGGTTCAGTATCAAGTGGAAAAGCTAGATTATGAACATCTTAAGGCTTATGTGAAACAAGTCGATGTAGAATATTATACAGATGCGAATTTAGCAGTTCAGCTCAAGGTGCTTGAAATTGATCAAACAACAGAAAAAGAGGCGGTATCTGTTCACTACGGTGATGTGACCGTCAATGCAATGCCGACTATTTTCAAAAAAATTCGATTATCAACCGGGGAAAATATCGGTTCCGGCCCGATTCACTTACCTGAAGAAGAGATTCATACGAGTGCTGCTTGGTTTGAATTACATGAAGCAGAGCGGACATTTGAAGAAAAAACACTTGAACAGCTCTTGCTCGGTATTGCCAATGTTCTTCAGCATATTGTTCCGGCGTTTGTCATGTGTGACCGTTCAGACATTCATGTCATTTCTCAAATAAAGGCAGCCCATACCGGGAAACCGACCGTATTTTTATATGATCATTACCCAGGTGGAATCGGTTTAAGTAAAGAGGTCCATGCTCGCTTTGATGAAATTGCTCGTGCAGCCACTCAGCTGATTGAGCGATGCAGCTGCGAGAACGGCTGTCCATCTTGTATTGGCATGGAAATGAAAGAGATCGATGGAAAAAGCAGTATCATTCAATTGATGGCAGGATTTTAAGGAAAGGGGGAAAAGACCTACTCATGTCATTAAAAGGAAAATTAAACAGAATGAAAAAACACCTGTCGCACAATCAGTCAGATGAAAAGCGTGGGGCAGTAAAAGAGGGACAAACGCCCACTGTGACGGCTGAAACCATTCCATTTCTAAAAGAGTGGGGGGAATTAGGTGCAGCTCCTTACTACTTTGAAGACTCTTTCTGCCTCATTCGGGAAGTGACCTATCCACTTGACCATCAGCATGGGCGATATTCATTTGCAGAACTGCCGGAGATGGTGAGTGCATGGAACAAAAGTGAGATTCAGCATTCACTTTCTGCAAAAGGCTACAAGCCTCACGAGCTATTTTTCTTCGATACAGAAACAACAGGACTATCTGGCGGAACGGGAAATATGATTTTTCTACTTGGGCATGCGAGAGTTTATTCAGATAAAGTGGTGGTAAAACAACATCTGCTCACGAATCCAGGAAATGAAGCGGCACTTTACAAAAGCTTTCTTAGTGAGGTGGATGTCGAATCACTCGTGACATATAATGGGAAATCGTTTGACTGGCCTCAAGTCAAAACGAGGCATACATTATTACGCGATCAAATACCTGCTCTACCTGAATTTGGTCATTTTGACCTTCTGCATGGGTCAAGGAGATTGTGGAAACATAAATATGAGCGTATGGCTCTTTCGGTTGTAGAAAAAGAGGAACTGCACGTCAATCGAGAGGGAGATACACCGGGGTTCCTCGCACCAATGATCTATTTTCACTTTTTAAAGGAACAAAACCCGAAACTGATTGAAGGAATTTTGACTCACAATGAACTTGATGTCTTATCGTTAATCAGTCTCTACATTCATTTGTCTAAAAAAATCTTATCCAAAGATGCGGTGAAGGAAGACGATGAGAAATATGCATTAGCTAAGTGGCATCTTGCTCACCGTGATGTGCAGGAAGCAACAAAGCACCTGCAAGAATTAACGGGAGCAGCGTTTGAGCATGCGGATCAAGCAGCTTATGACCTATCATTACAGTACAAGCGATTAAAACAATGGGATGAAGCGGCATGCATATGGAGACGTCTATTTGAATCAAGTGATGTTCATTTAAGATTAAAAGCGGGTGTAGAGCTTGCAAAGTATGAAGAACACCGTCAAAAAGATCCAAAAGCAGCCCTTTCCATTACCCAAACATTGTTATCACAATCGTCTTTAAGTGAACGAGACATTGTGGAACTTGACAAGCGAGAAAAGCGGCTCTTAAGAAAAGCTGGGCAATGAAATTATTGCCTGGGAAAGCGCAAAAAATGACAACGTTCGGCTCTCGGCCGAAAATAAAAATTGTTTAGCACTTTTATTGTAGAAAAGTCACGAATCCTGTAAAATAACGTTAGATATTGAATGAGGAGCGTAGAGCATGTATAAGGGTCTTTTCTACTTGTTTTTTCTTGTTGTCATATTGGTCGCTTTTGTGTTTTCAAACCATAAAGATGTTTTTCTTACAAACTTTTAAAATAGGTTAATGCATTAGTACATGTACACCTCTTGATTCATACATTATTAATGTAAGAAAATCAAGGAGAGGGGAATGCTACATGTACCATCATCATCATTGCAATCCAAATGTTACACAGCCAATTGTACATCCAACGAATCACTGCTGTACGCACAGTGAGTCAACTACAATTGTGCCGCACATCCACCCGCAGCATGTAACAAATGTTCATCACCAGAATTTCCAACATGTTCACTACTTCCCGCATACGTTTTCTCAGGTGGACCCGGCAACACATCAACACTTTAACTGCGGTGGACCTTGCTGTAACAGATAAAGTGAAATGGGACTTTTATAAGTCCCTTTTTTTAAAAGTAGGTGAAAAAATGAAAATTATTGCTGTCACAGGGTACAAGCCATTTGAGCTTGGGATCTTCAAACAAGACGAGCCTGCACTTCAATACATAAAAGCGGAACTTCGGAAAAGGCTGACGGCACTCATTGAAGACGGGCTGGAATGGGTGCTCATTTCAGGTCAGTTAGGGGCAGAAATATGGACAGCTGAAGTGGTCTTTGAGCTTCAAGAGGAGTTTCCAGATTTAAAACTTGCTGTCATTACACCATTTTATGAACAGGAAGAGCGCTGGAATGAACAAAATAAAGAGCTGTATGAAGGCGTTCTTGCACAAGCTGATTTTGTAGAAAGTGTCACGCATAGACCGTATGAAAGTCCGGCACAATTTAAACAAAAGAACCGCTTTTTTATTGAAAAAACGGACGGCCTTCTCGTCTTATATGATCCCGAGCACGAAGGCTCGCCAAAATATATGATCAAAGAAGCTGAAACCTATACCGACTACCCAATTATGTATATCACAATGGATGATTTAAGAGCACAGGTTGAGGCGGAAGATCCGTTTTTTGACTAAAAGCAAGAGAAAATTTGACAACGTCACGTATTTCTGAAAAAATATACTATGAATTCACGATATGAGGTGAAAAAGATGCTTGCTGATAAAGTAAAGCTTTCTGCGAAAGAAATTTTAGAAAAAGAATTTAAAACAGGTGTCCGAGGGTATAAACAAGAAGAAGTCGATAAATTTCTAGATATGGTCATTAAAGACTATGAGACATTCCATCAAGAAATTGAAAAACTCCAACAAGAAAACCTTCACTTGTCAAAACAGCTTGAAGAAGCGGTTGAGCAAGGGAAAAGACAGCCTGCACAGTCCAATACAACAAACTTTGATATTTTAAAAAGACTATCTAATCTTGAGAAACACGTTTTCGGCAGCAAACTTTATGATTGAGTAATACCAAAAAAGCTTGTGTCAGATGACATTGTCGTTTATAATAACGCATGTTGATTAACGTTCGGGTAATCGCTGTAATGCTTTGACATTGCAGAGGAAAGTCCATGCTCGCACGGTGCTGAGATGCCCGTAGTGTTCGTGCCTGGCGAAAAAATAAGCCAGGGCAGCCTGGGAAAGGCTGACGGCAGGAAAAATGCCTACGTCCTTTAGGATATGGCAAAGTATCCTTGAAAGTGCCACAGTGACGAAGTCTCACTAGAAATGGTGAGAGTGGAACGCGGTAAACCCCTCGAGCGAGAAACCCAAACTTGGTAGGGGAACTTTCTCAAAGGAACCAAACGGAGAGAAGGACAGAGAATTCTGTAGATAGATGATTACCACCTGAGTACGAGGCTTTTGCCGTTTGCAGTACGATGGAACAAAACATGGCTTACAGAACGTTATATCCGTTATCATAAACATGATGAAATCAAAGCTCTCCTATTTCTACATATGGAGAGCTTTTATCTTGATTAAGAAAAGAACGAGAAAACAGGTGATAAACAAATGAAAACCTATACACTCATCGCAACAGCGCCAATGGGAATTGAAGCGATAGTTGCAAAAGAAGTAAGAGACCTTGGGTATGAGTGCACTGTAGATAACGGAAAAGTCATTTTTCAAGGAGATGCACTTGCCATCTGCCGTGCGAATCTATGGCTGCGTACAGCAGACCGAATCAAGGTCCAAGTTGCTGAATTTTCGGCCAGGACATTTGATGAGCTTTTTGAACAGACTAAAGCCATTGACTGGGCCGCATTTTTACCGAAAAATAGCACATTTCCCGTCATTGGTAAATCTGTTAAATCTCAGCTTGCCAGTGTGCCGGATTGTCAGCGCATCGTCAAAAAGGCTATCGCGCAAAAACTTAGATCGTCTTACAACATACAGTCTGAATGGCTAGAAGAGACAGGCCCTGAATACAAAATCGAGGTAGCGCTTTTAAAAGATAAAGTATTGCTGACGCTTGATACGTCTGGTGTGGGTCTTCATAAACGTGGATACCGTGCAGATCAAGGGGGTGCGCCGATTAAAGAAACCCTTGCAGCGGCGCTTGTCTTATTAACGAACTGGACACCTGACCGTCCGTTTGTCGATCCTTTTTGCGGATCAGGAACAATTGCTATTGAAGCAGCGATGATTGGACAAAACATTGCCCCTGGATTTAACCGTGAGTTCGCATCTGAATCATGGGAATGGATCGGTGAGGACGTTTGGAACAAAGCACGCCTTGAAGTAGAAGAAAAGGCGAACTATGATCAGCCGCTTCACATTATCGCGAGCGATATTGATCATCGTATGGTAGAGATTGCGAAACTGAACGCAGAAGAAGCTGGTCTTAGTGAACTGATTCAATTTAAGCAAATGCAAGTGAAAGACTTTCAAACAAAAGATGAGTATGGTGTGATTGTCGGAAATCCGCCTTACGGTGAACGTCTCAGCGATAAGCCAGCTGTGGAAAAAATGTATCAAGGCATGGGTGAAGCATTGAAAAACTTAGATACGTGGTCCATTTACATTTTAACGTCACATGAAAAATTCGAAGAGTGTTTCGGAAGAAAAGCGACGAAAAAGAGAAAACTGTTTAATGGATTTATTAAAACAGACTATTATCAATACTGGGGAAAACGCCGGCCTAGAAAGCAAACAACTGAATCGTAACAAATGTCCACACCACGAGAAGGTGTGGATTTTTTTATGCTAAAACGGTATAAGTCTTGACGGGACGGAATAAACTGAACTTGATTTTTAAAAAAGAGGTGTCTTCATGATTCATTATGATCAATTTCAGTTAATTCAAAAAGCACTCGCTTCAACAGCCCGAGAAATAGAGGGGATTGAAACGGGACAATCTGCTAAACTTACGGCAGCCATCGAGAACTTAGCAATGGCTCAAAACTACATAGACCATTCAGAGCACGCATTTTTAATGAAGGAAAGCTACCAGCATCGCCTGCGCTCTTAAAAAAAAGATTGTCATACCCCAGCATAAATGTTACTATTGAATGTCTGAATGATTCAAAAGTTGGGGGTTGAAGCAGGTGACAGCATCTCGTTTGCCTTTTTCATTAACAAAAGAACATAATTTTTACGAAGAACTGGGCAACTGGATTGGTGATGTGTTTTATGACATTTTGCCAGAAAAGGGCTTTGATCTTCGAGATGAACAAATATTCATGGCTTTTCAGTTAGAAAGGGCCTTTAAAGAAAAAAGTGTGATGTTTGCCGAAGCTGGGGTAGGCACAGGCAAAACAATCGTTTATCTTTTATTTGCGGTCACATATGCAAGATATACAGGGAAACCTGCGATCATTGCATGTGCAGACGAAACGTTAATTGAACAGCTGGTCAAACAAGAAGGTGATATCTATAAAATTGCCAATCACCTTGATATTCAAATAGATGCGAGATTAAGTAAATCGCATGATCAATATTTATGCTTAAAGAAACTAGAGAAAACGATGCAACGTGAAGATGATGAGAAGTGGCTCGACATTTATGAATCGCTTCCTTCATTTGTTCATGAATCTCATGGGATGCAGACATTTTATCCGTATGGTGATCGAAAAGAGTATCCAGAATTAACAAATGATGAGTGGTCAAGAATTGGTTATGACTCTTTTCAGGACTGCTTAACGTGCGACATGCGGCACCGCTGTGGCTTGAATTTATCAAGAGACCATTACCGAAAAGCAACAGACCTCATCATTTGTTCTCATGACTTTTACATGGAGCATGTATGGACAAAGGAGTCACGTAAACGTGAAGGACAGCTGCCGCTCCTTCCTGAGCATAGCTCTGTTGTATTTGATGAAGGGCATCTTCTTGAGTTTGCAGCACAAAAAGCGCTAACATACCGAGTGAAACAATCAACACTTGAGACGTTTTTGGAGCGTCTTTTGCAAAATGATATTCGTGAAGAGTTTGCAGAGCTTGTTGAAGATGCACTTGCAACAAACGATCAGTTCTTTTATCTCTTAAAAACGAATGCCAAAGAAATCAAAGGATCACACCGTCTTGAAATTGGTCGTGTAGATGAGGTAAAGCGTTCAGCAAGTGAATTATGTGATTTGCTTGAGAAGATTGGAGAAGCGCTCGTATTTGAATCAGAGATGTACACAATTGATCAATACGAATTGTCTGTTGTGGAAGAGTACATTGAACAGATGGCGTATTCTTTGTCGCTTTATCAGAAAAATGCCATTAGCTGGCTGGAGAAGCAGGAATTAGATACAACCTTTGTCGTCATGCCAAAAACGGTAGCAGAAGTTCTCGGTGAAAAGGTATTTTCGCAAAAAATCCCTTATATTTTCTCATCTGCTACGTTGTCTGAAAATCAATCATTTGATTATTTAGCTGAAAGTCTTGGGATCAAAGATTATTTATCCATGAGTGTGGCTTCGCCGTATGATTATGAGGAGCAAATGCAAATGTATTTCCACGGAATTCAGCAGCCAATGACAGAGTCAGCTGTAAAAGGTCAGCACGTGCTATCTCAGATAAAAGAAAATGGCGGTCGATCTCTTATTTTATTCCCTTCATTTGATGAACTGCATGTATTTAGAAAGCAGCTTGATGCATCAAATGAATCACTGCCTTTCCATGTGTATTTTGAAGGAGACGAGGAGATCAGTACCATTGTTCAAAAGTTCCAAGCGGATGAAACATCTGTGTTATGTTCCGTTCACTTGTGGGAAGGGCTGGATATTCCAGGACAGTCTCTAACAAATGTGGTCATTTGGGGACTTCCATATCCACCGCATGACCCAGTATTTGAAGCAAAACGGAATGAAGCGAAAGATGCATTTACTGAAGTGGATCTTCCGTACATGTTGCTTCGTCTAAGGCAGGGCATTGGTAGACTGATTCGGACAAGCCAAGATGCTGGCAGCATTCATATTTACTTTGGCAGTCAGAAAGATATTGAGCTGCAAAGTAAAATTGAATCCGTTCTTCCAGTAAGGCCAGTGATCTCTTAATGATAGAAAACCATTCAATAAGAGGAGGATACGATCAGCGTATCCTCCTTTTTCATTGACAAAAGAACATTTATTGAAGTAGCCTTGAAACGTACATACATATTTTAATGATTGGGGGAACGAACGCATGAGTCTTGAATCAAAAGAGAAAGCGTTTTATCAATTGCTAGGAAAAATCGCCCATTATACAGAGGCGCTTCATTTACTTTATTGGGACTCTCGAACACAAGCACCTAAAAAAAGCGCTGATTTCAGAGCAGAAACCATCGGTCAATTATCCAGCGATATCTTTAATATGAAGACTTCTGATGAAATGAGAGATCTTCTTGATGCATTAAATAAAGAGAAAGAAAAGCTGTCAAAAGACACGCAGAAGGCACTCGAATTATCGCAAAAAGAATATGATGAAAACAGTAAAATTCCAAAAGAAGAATTTAAAGAATACTCCATTCTTCAATCAAAAGCAGAACATGTTTGGGTAGAAGCAAGGGAGAAATCAGATTTTTCACTCTTTGCACCCTATTTAAAACAGCTGATTGATTTTAACAAGCGTTTCATTCAGTACTGGGGCGTGAAAAAAACACCATATGATGTGCTGCTCAATAATTACGAGCCGGATATGACGGTTGAACAACTCGATCAAAAATTCGGTGCACTTCGAGACGCCATCGTTCCTCTCGTGAAAAAAATTGAAGCTTCGCCAAATAAACCGGATACTTCGTTTTTATCGAAAAGCTTCCCGATCGACAAACAAAAAGAGCTGAGTCTCTTTTTCTTAAAAGAGTTAGGGTATGACTTTGACGCAGGACGACTTGATACAACGGTTCATCCATTTGCTGTGACATTAAGCAGAGGGGATGTACGTGTGACGACGCGTTATGATGAGCACGATTTTCGCATGGCGATCTTTGGCACCATTCACGAATGCGGCCACGCCATTTATGAACAAAATATTGATGAGGCACTGAGCGGAACGCTCTTATGTGACGGCACATCAATGGGTATTCATGAATCACAGTCTCTTTTCTTTGAGAACTTTATCGGCAGACATGAAGATTTCTGGAAAACGTATTATCAAAAGCTGCAAGAGGCATCTCCTGAACAATTTAAAGATGTCACTTTAGAAGAATTTGTGCATGCGGTGAATGAATCGAAGCCGACTTACATTCGAATTGAAGCAGATGAACTCACGTATCCACTTCACATTATTATTCGCTATGAAATTGAAAAAGCCATTTTCAATGAAGAAGTAGCCGTTGAAGATCTGCCAGCGTTATGGAATGAAAAATATAAAGCATATCTTGGCATTACGCCGCCTAACGATGCGCTTGGTATTTTGCAGGATGTTCACTGGTCTGATGGTAGTTTTGGTTATTTCCCTTCATATGCACTTGGTTATATGTATGCGGCGCAATTAAAGCAGCAAATGATCAAAGATTTACCGAATTTTGATGAACTGATTCAAAATGGGTCTTTTGCACCGATAAAAGAATGGCTAACTGAACATGTCCACAAGCACGGAAAACGGAAAAAGCCATCTGAGATCATTCAAGACGCAACTGGTGAAGAATTAAATGTTCAATACTTAATTGATTATTTAACAGATAAGTACACGAAACTGTATTTATCATAAATGAAAGGCACCCTTTAATCAGAAGGGTGCTTTTTTGCTGCTTGAATATTCTAAAAACGAACGTTTAAAGCTTAATGATTATTTAAGTTCGGTATTTTTCTAGAAAAGTGCTTTCCAAGCGTCTGAAATCTTGTTATAATTTGAACACTATGAAACACTCATATAATCGCGTGATGAAGGCACGCAAGTTTCTACCGGACACCGATACCGTCCGACTATGAGTGAGCAAAATGAAACAGCTTTTGTATGAGCTGAAGATCCCGTGGATCGTTTTCGCATTGCTTGCTCCTTAATGGACAGCAATGCTTTTTTTATGCAAAAAAATGAAAGTTGCTAATATGCTGGGAGGAAGAATGATGGAATTGTTACGTCAAAAGATCGAGAACGAAGGAATCGTTCTGTCAAATCAAGTGCTAAAGGTAGATGCTTTTTTAAATCATCAAATTGATCCTGTGTTAATGCATGAGATCGGTCAAGAGTTTGCTAGATTATTTAAGCATGATGGAATTACTAAAATTATCACAATCGAATCTTCTGGTATTGCACCTGCTGTCATGGCTGGGCTTGCCCTTCATGTGCCAGTTGTTTTTGCCCGAAAGCGGCAATCACTGACTTTAACGGATAACCTTTTGACAGCAAGTGTGTATTCTTTTACCAAAAAAGTAGAAAGTACGATCGCTGTCTCTAACACGCACCTTAGTGAGGATGATTGTGTGTTAATCATCGACGACTTTTTAGCAAATGGAGAAGCCGCTAAGGGACTAGCTGCAATCGCAAAGCAAGCGAAAGCAAAAGTAGCTGGTTTTGGAATTGTTATCGAGAAATCATTCCAGCCTGGAAGAAAAGAGCTTGTGCAAATGGGCTATAGAGTCGAGTCACTCGCACGTATCGAATCGCTCGAGGAAGGAAAAGTCACGTTTGTACGCGAGGTACAATCATGAGTGCCGCTAAAAAAGCCAAAACCCTTTCGCTAGGGATACAGCATGTACTGGCGATGTATGCAGGTGCGGTTCTTGTCCCGCTCATTGTTGGAGATGCGCTTGGGCTCACGCCAGCCCAGCTGACGTACTTAATTTCGGCAGATATTTTCATGTGCGGTGCCGCCACACTGCTTCAAGTATGGAAAAACCGCTTTTTTGGCATCGGTTTGCCTGTTGTACTAGGCTGTACATTTACTGCGGTCTCTCCTATGATTGCGATTGGCTCTAAATATGGAATTTCGTCTATATATGGAAGTATTATCGCCGCAGGGTGTATTGTCATTGCTCTTTCATTTTTCTTTGGGAAGCTTGTGAAATTCTTCCCGCCCGTTGTCACAGGTTCCGTCGTCACGATCATTGGAATTACCTTAATTCCGGTAGCCATGAACAATATGGCAGGTGGTGAAGGAAGTGCAGACTATGGTTCTTTTGAGAATCTTGGACTTGCTTTTCTTGTATTGTTTATCATTGTCCTTCTCTATCGATTTACAAAGGGATTCATGAAAGCCATTGCCATCTTAATCGGCATTCTACTTGGGACAGCAGTTGCTGCTTTCTTAGGGAAGGTGGAGACGGCAGAAGTGGCGAATGCACAAGTTTTCCGCATCATTGAGCCTTTTTACTTTGGGTTGCCTACTTTTGAATTTGCACCAATCATGACAATGACATTAGTTGCCATTGTGTCATTAGTCGAATCAACGGGTGTATACTTTGCGCTCGGAGATTTAACGAATCGTTCATTAAAAGAGAAGGATTTAGCAAAGGGATATCGTGCAGAGGGAATTGCCGTCTTATTAGGCGGTATCTTCAACGCTTTTCCATACACAGCCTACTCCCAAAACGTTGGATTGATCCAATTAACAGGTGTGAAGAAAAATCAGGTCATTGTGGTGACAGGGGTATTATTAATGGTATTTGGCCTTTTTCCTAAAATCGCGGCATTTACAACGATTATTCCAAAGTCCGTTCTAGGCGGTGCAATGGTCGCCATGTTTGGCATGGTCATTGCGTATGGGATTAAAATGCTCTCACGCGTCGATTTTGCCAAACAGGAAAACTTACTCATTGTCGCATGCTCAGTTGGCATCGGGCTCGGAGTAACGGTGGTACCGCAAATGTTTGAGCATTTGCCAGAATCGATTAAATTGTTAACAAGTAACGGAATTGTCGCCGGAAGCTTTACCGCTATTTTGCTTCATATTATTTATCACATGATTCCTTTTAAAAAAGAAACAGAGCAGGAGCTAATGGAAGAACCTAAGCAATCTGTTATGTAATCACTTCTCTTTGGAGAGCTGAAAGCCCGCATCCTTTGGATACGGGCTTGTTGTGATTAGCGCTATTAATGTTGTACCGGCGGCATTGTTTCGTTAATGACTGCAAATGTATAGCCCCTTGCTTTTAGTTGTGTAATCAGGCTATCTAAATAGTTCGTGGTAGAGGGTTGATCATGCATTAAAATAACTTTTGGTTCCCATGGTTTATTTTTCTCAAACATTTGCAGTTGATTCAATACCTCTTGAACATATTGTGAGTTTTTATATCTCCAGTCAAGGCTATCAATCGTCCAATCCCAGTAAATAAAGCCATTTTGGTTTAAACGTACTTTTTGATCATATGTTAAATTTGGAACACTGCCATAAGGTGTTCTCACAAGACGGGTGTAAACGCCTGTAACAGAAGCAAGAATGAGCTGAGCTTCTCTCATTTCATTTGCGGGAGACTCACTGTTCTGATAAAAGCGGTTTATATCATGCGTCATGCCATGAAGCCCTAATTGATGTCCTTCTTGATAAAGTCTTTTCACAGCTGCTTGGTGAGCTTGGATTTGCGGTCCAAGCATGAAGAATGTCGCCTTCACTTGATGTGCTTTTAAGACATTTAACAGCTGATTTGATGTAGCAGAAGGACCATCATCAAATGTTAAAAAGACCGTTTTATTCGTTGTCTGTTGGTTTGGATTGGTCCTAAATTGTTGATCCAATGTTCTTGTAGAATGATCTTTTGCTTTCAGACTGATACTTGTGTCTCGGAAGTCACTGCTAGTAACAATTTTTGCTTGCCCATTTGTCGCCTGCGAATATCCCAGATAAAAACGAGAAACAGTGTAAGAAGCACTAAACCAATTATCTTCGAGAGAAATATCGTGTTGTAGGGTGTCTGTTTTTTGGACACCTTTTTCATGACAATCACTCCAGTCAATTAAATTTTGTGCCGAATCATGTAGTAGATTCTATCTTTTTTCACTGTTTTTCATGGTGTTCATATTGATTAAGTATACAGGAAAAAACCCCCTTTTTATATATAATCATCAAATAAATTAGCATTTTATGGTTATTTATTTGTGTTGATCAGAAAAAAGGTGATCCATTCATGTTTAAATGAAATAATTCTGAATAATGATCGAAACGTTGATGTTTATACGCTAAGATAGCAACAGATTTAACCATTAATGCGAAGTGAAAGGAGATTCCGTATGAAAGTGTTGTATAATGACGATTTCATTGAAAAAAGGGTGCTCATGTGGATATTGGAGATAGAGGCTAGCAATCGCGAAATACATAGAGAAAAGCTCTTACCCTACAAAATAAAGAAGAAACAAAAGAAAGCAAAGTCAGTACAACTGAATCAGAGATTGGCTACTATGTAAAAGGTGAACGTGAAAAGTCATTTGCTTATTCCTTTCATACAGCACTTTTACTTGAAGTAAAGGTGGGGTTTGTCTACGGTCCTTCTCATTTGAGAGGTGTTTTTTTGCATAAAGCTATGTTAAATAACTCTATTAAAATTGCATAAAAAAAGCAGGTTCGCTTGGCTTGGAACGAACCTGTGAAGGAGGAAAACTACATCATGTTTTCACCTATATTATCCAATATTTATCAATTGTCGTCAAGACAAAAAGTTAGACGGAGGAAAATATTTTGACTGAATTGTGTCGTTTTGGCATGTATATCCTTTTTTTGATTGGGGATATTAACCGAAAAAAGAGGTGAAGCCGATGGCATACATTCTTTCAGTTGGAACAAGTCTGCCAAAACATCATGTGGATCAGCAAGCAGCTGCTCAATTTGCAAGGTCTCAATTTAAACGATCGTTTAAAAATATTGATCGGCTATTAAACGCTTTTAATAATGGCGAAATAGAGAGCAGGCAGTTTGTACAGCCTATTGATTGGTATCAAGAACATCACTCTTTTGAAGAGAAAAATAATCTCTATGTCGAAAAAGCATTGGCTCATGCGAAAGAAGCCGTTTTTCACTGTCTGCATGAAACAGCGTTCCTTACAAAGCCAGTTCCTTTTGATGAGATTGATGCTTTGTTTTTCATCTCCAGTACAGGGTTATCAACGCCAAGTCTTGATGCCAAGCTGATGAATGTTCTTCCATTTTCTCCTTATACGAAACGAGTGCCAATTTGGGGGTTAGGATGCGGGGGCGGGGCGGCAGGCTTATCTCGAGCTTATGAATACATCAGGGCGTATCCAGAAGCGAAAGTGCTCGTTGTTGCCTGCGAGCTTTGCAGCCTCACTTTTCAGCCGCAAGATCAATCAAAAAGCAATTTAATTGGAACCTCGCTGTTCGGTGACGGGACTGCGGCCGTTCTTTTAACTGGAGAAAAGGCAGCATCTGAGTATACGCGGTTAAAAACAGTACCTAAAGTGCTTGGCACGCAGTCAGTGACCATGAAAGATTCTGAGGATGTGATGGGATGGGATTTTACCGCCGACGGATTTCGGGTCATCTTTTCACGTGATATTCCGTCCATCATTTCTGGGTGGTTAAAAGAGCAAGTGGATCAATTTTTACATCAGTTAGGGTTTTCAACAGAGGATGTATCCGTTTTTCTTGCTCACCCTGGAGGGAAAAAAGTGATTGATGCCTATCTTGAAAGCCTATCTTTACAAGAGCATCAGCTATTTTCTTCAAAAGAGGTTCTGAAACAGCATGGAAACATGTCCTCTGCCACCGTTTTATATGTCATGAAGCATTTTCTTGAACATCAGTCACTAGATGCAGGACAGGTGGGGCTTTGCGGAGCACTTGGTCCAGGCTTTTCGTCAGAATTATTGCTCATGAAATGGGAGGGGCTCTCGTGATGATTTTCTGGATAGTGATTGGCATTTTCATTTGTCAGCGTCTCATTGAAATGCTTGTGGCGAAAAGAAATGAAAAGAAAGTGAAGGCGCTCGGAGCGATTGAATTTGGTGCAAGCCATTATCCTTATATGGTCGCTATGCATGCAGCTTTTTTCCTCTCGCTTATTGGAGAGACATGGCTGCTGCATCGTCAACCGTCTCGTTTTTTCCTATTGCTGCTTGTGTTTCTGCTTGCGACCCAGGTGATTCGGTACTGGGCACTATGTTCACTTGGGACGTTTTGGAATACAAAAATCTTAGTCGTTCCAAATGCGATGATTGTGAAAAAGGGGCCGTATCGCTGGTTAAAGCATCCTAACTATGTGGTGGTGGCGATTGAACTGATGTTCATTCCGCTGCTATTTAACGCATTTATTACTGCCATTTTGTTTACGTGTTTAAATGGATGGATGATGATGGTCAGAATACAAACAGAAGAAAAAGCACTGAATCAGTATTTATTAAATTAATATTGAAAATCATTATCAATTGTGCTACACTTTCATTAATGATAAACATTCTCAATCATGAAGGATGGACGGTGATCACATGACAATGATTTTCTTACTCGGTACGGTCTGTGTATACAGCTTATTGATTGGCTTCGTATTAAAAGGTGTTTCAAAAAAATCTGCTTCCTGATTGCAGTCCATTGTGACTGATCGGGCAGCAGATTTTTTTATTTCCTCAGATCAGAAGAAAAATCTCTTTATTTTGTGTAAAATGGTACACATACATAACTGACTTTTCTAAAAACAAAGGGGTTTATCGTCATGAAAGACTTGTCTATTCGAGATTCGCTCGTTCAAACTACAGGTGCTTTATATCAAAGCCTTCTGAAAAGGGATGATCACGAGCGCGCAGCCAAACTTGCATCTATTATGAAAAAGGAAGCTGAAGAAGAAGTATATATCGCATTTACCGGCCACTATTCTGCTGGTAAGTCATCACTAGTGAATCATCTTCTTCATGATCACATCCTGCCCACAAGCCCAATTCCAACGAGTGCAAACTTGGTTGTTGTCAGGAAAGGGGTCAGTGAAGTTCAGCTCCATACGTCTGATGGACGTTTTGCAAAAATGAGCGGTTCTTATGATAAAGAAGCGGTGCAGCGTTTTTGTAAAGATGGGGAACAAATTGAGATGGTGGAAATTAGCGGTGATTATAGTGGACTTGAAGAAAAAGTGGCACTCATTGATACACCGGGAATTGATTCAACGGATCATGCGCACTTTTTATCCGCTGCTTCTATTCTTCATCAAGCGGATGCTCTTTTTTATGTCGTTCATTATAATCATGTCCATTCTGAAGAAAACATTCGCTTCATTCGCTCGATTAAAGAGAAAGTGCCCAATCTTTATTTCATCGTCAATCAAGTGGATCGGCATGATGAACAAGAGACAACTTTTGAAAACTACAAAAAACAAGTCGTTGAGATGCTTTTAAAAGAAGGCATTGAAGAAGAACATCTATATTTTACTTCTGTGACGGATGAGGCACACCCAAAAAACGAAATGATCCGTTTAGTGAAGAAACTACAAGAATTACAAACCATGCCTAAAGCATCACTTCGAGCCTATACAGAGCAGAAAATCGAACATGTTTTAAAAGAACATATAGACTCGTTAAAAGAAGAACTGCATGAAGAGGACCTTGATAAGCAGCTTCAAGAAAAAAGGAATGAAGTGCAAGAACTAGAAGAGAAACGCCGATTTATTGAAAATGGAGCAAAGCAGTTAGAAGATGAAGTGTCTTCTGAAGTAGAGAACATCTTAAAAAATGCAAACCTCACGCCATTTAAGATGCGAGAGCTTGCAAGTGACTATATCGAATCGAAAGCACCTGGCTTTAAAGTGGGTTTACTTTTTGCCAAAAATAAAACCGAGCAGGAAAAGGAAAAGCGGGCAAATGATTTCTTAGCAGATGTCAAAAAGAGAATGAAAGCGGAAGTTGACTGGCACATTGCCGAGCTCCTCAAAAAAGAAATAAAACAGCATCAGCTTGGGGAAGCGTTATTAGACAAAGCCATGGCATTTGAGACACCTATTGAAGAATCCCTGCTTGAAAAGGTCATTCACCAAGGGGCAACTTTTTCTAACGAATATGTTCTTCAATATGCGAAAGATGCTGGTGAAGCATTGAAAAGACAGGCGAAACAGCAAGCACTTCAATTGATTGAACAGATGATTGAAACCTTGAAAGACCAGCTCAAGAATGAACAGGAGAAGCAAGAGGAAAAATGGGAGCAAGCGAAACAAGAGCTTCAGAGCCTTGAGGAGTATAACGAAAAAAATGAACAAATAAGACAGGATATTCAGCATTTATGGGATATTTGGCAAAACGGAACGGATGAGCCTATCCCAGGTGACTGGTTTTATGCGAAAAAGCAATGGATGCAGCACGACCAGCTGGAGAAGAATCGCGCATCAATTCATGTTGAAGAGAGCGATCAAGCTGCTGAACGGACAAAGCGCGATCAATACCGCCAATCACAGCATTTAACAACAGCACAATCGATTGCACAATTTAAAGAGCTTTCCCGCATTTTATCGCCTTTAGATATTCTAAAGTCTCAAAGAGATTCCTTTGAAAAACGAACAGAACGGCTACAGGCAAAAGAATTTACACTCGCTTTATTTGGCGCTTTTAGTTCTGGAAAATCTTCTTTTGCCAATGCGCTTGTTGGACGGAAGGTGTTACCATCATCTCCTACGCCAACAACTGCAACAATTAACAAACTGACACGACCTACGGAAGATCATCCTCATGAAAGTGTCAAAGTGGTGTTTAAAACGAAGCAGGACATTCTAGAGGAACTCGATCAGATTCTTGGATTTTCGATCACAACAGAAAAAGGAGATTCGTTTAAGGCAAAGCTGGAAAGAGTGCTGAAAAAACGGCAGCTCGAACAGGATCACCGAATCATTGTAGAACATTTTCTACAAGCCTATGCCAAGTTTCATGATGACATTGACAACCAAACCAATTTACATGTCACACTTCAAGAATTAAAGCCTTATGTAGCGGAAGAATCTGTTTCTTGTGTGGTGAAGGAAGTGACGGTGTATTTAAGTACACCTCTGACAGATAAAGGGCTGACGATTGTCGATACACCAGGTGCAAGCAGTATGAATAAGCGTCATACAGAAATCGCCTTCCAGTATATGAAGGATGCAGACGCCCTTCTTTATTTAACGTATTATCAGCATTCTTTCTCAAAAGCTGATCGCTCATTTTTACGGAAGCTTGGACTCGTAAAAGATTCCTTTAGCATGGATAAAATGTTCTTTATCATCAATGCAGCTGATTTGGCTAAGGATCAAGCAGAGCTTGAAACCGTATTTGACTATGTACGAAGCGAGCTCACAAAAGAAGGCATCCGCAATCCAAACCTGCATCATGTGTCTAGTAAGGAAGAGATCGAAGGGAAAGAGCCGACATCTTATAATCAATATGCAACACTGAGAAAACAGCTCGACTATTTTATCGAGGAAGAATTAACGAAAGATGCCATTGAACTTTTGCATTTTGAAGCTAGTACATTATGTACAACGGTCGATAGACTACGTGCGACCTTGCATCAATCAGAAGATGAGAAAGAAGCTGAAAAGAAAAACATCAAGACATCCTATGAAGCCATTCTCGAAAAAATGCAAGATGTGAAACGGTCTAAGCTTGTGACCGAAAGCGTAAAAAAAGACGTGCACGAACAGCTCTATCATATTGTACAGCGGCTTTCATTATTTGCGAATGATCTATTAAAGTCGGCCTTTTATCCTGGCATATCTCAAGGGAATTTTGGTCAGCAGTTAAAAATGGCACTTGAGAAAGCGTTAAAGGAGTATGAATTTGAATTTGTGCAGGAGCTCAAGGCACTTGATATCCGAATGGAATCGTTTATCCACCATTATTTCCAGGAGGAGTGGGAAAAAGGGATGCAGGCTGCATGTGCGGAAGATCCTTACTTTTCTCTCAGCCTGTCAGCCCCTGAGGAGAAAAATGCTGAGCTAAAACAAATTGAAGTTGAAGCAGAGATTACACCATTTGAGCCGCTTTTAAAGAAACAAAAATCAGCGAAAGCCTTCTTTGAACAAAATGAAAAGGCTACGTTTATTGAAGCCATTCGAGATGTTCTACATCAAATGACAACACGTTGGGCAGATAACGAAAAAGAAGAGTTGCTGAGCAGATATGAAAAGCTAGTGAAGACCTATACGGAAAGGTACGAACAAGATGCTCTCCAACAGCTCAATGAGCAAAAACAGACATTTATGACGAGCCTTACAACAGATGCTGAAAAACAGGCGGTCATTGAACAAGTTTATGAACAAACAAATGAATGGAAGAACCAGTTGAAAACGATATGATTCATGGTAGACTATATAAAAAAGAAAGCAGTTGATAGACGATGACGAGCGTACACGAAGAAATTTCTGCACATTCACAGAAACAACATGCCCACATCCAATCTTTTCTTGCACTTGAACAAAAAAGAGAGCAGGCGATTGAATCGGCTGTGAAAAAATGTGAACACAATGAACCATTTTCAACAGATGAGATCAACGCCATTACGTCTAAAATGAATGAGCTTGCCCGAGGCGGAATTGTTCCGCTTCGTAAACATGTCACGATTGAGATGGTGGAGGAATACACCCAGCGTAAACAGAAATAAAGAGTAACTTTCTCATTTTTGGTCATCTTAACAAATGAACCAGAAAGGGGAATGATCATGGCAAAAAAGCAAAACGTAAAGCAGCAGGAGGAGCGCATGCCGAAGGAAAAAGGCATGCCATCCTACGCAGAAGCGGAAACGAAAAAAATGCAATATGGTAAAAAGTAATCGGGCTGCCTCTTCTTTATCAAAAGAAGAAGGCGCCTTTTTTATGTTCGTTTCGATGTTCTATGATAGAATAGGAGTATTGTTTATAAAAAGGGAGTTTAGATGAATGAATAAACACGTACTACTTGTAGATGGCATGGCACTTCTTTTTAGGTCGTTTTATGCGACGGCTGTCCATCGCAATTTTATGATAAATGATCGTGGTGTGCCGACAAATGGAGTGAATGGTTATTTGAAGCATTTGTTAACAGCTGTCCAAACATTTGAGCCGACTCATATCGTATGCTGCTGGGATATGGGGAGCCAGACATACCGGAACGAATTGTTTCAAGATTATAAAGCCAATCGAGGCGAGGCGCCTGTTGAGCTTATCCCACAGTTTGATTTAGCAAAAGAGGCGACAGAAGAACTGGGGATCATGAACATTGGTGTGAAAGGTTTTGAAGCAGATGATTGTATTGGAACGCTTGCATCAATCTATCAAAACGAAGCACATGTGACCGTCTTAACAGGAGATAAAGATTTGCTGCAGATCTTGAATGAACAAGTGACCGTGGCTTTAATGCAAAAAGGCATCGGGAATTATAAGCATTACACAAAAGCCCTTTTTGAAGAGGAAATGGGCATATCTCCAAAGGCGCTGATTGATATGAAAGCGCTGATGGGTGATGCTAGCGATAATTACCCTGGTGTAAAAGGAATCGGCGAAAAAACAGCATTGAAATTTATTCAAACGTATCAAACGATTGATCGACTGTTAGAAAATGTTCATGCATTAACGGCAGCTCAGCAAAAGAAAATGCAAGCAGGATTAGAAGATTTGAAGCTTTCTCGTATACTGGCAGAAATTAAATGTGATGTACCACTCAGCTGTCCGATTGACGAAACAAAAATAAAAATGGACCCAGAGCGGGCAGCGACAATGCTTCGCTTGCATCAAATCAAAGGGATCGAACCAATGGTTAACCGCTTAAGTCAATTAGGAATCAGTTAAGGTTGTTCTTATGTAGAAAAGAAACAAAGGGCTACATGTATTAGCCCTTTGTGTTGCTTTTTTTCGCCTTATTTTCTAATTGCGATATTGGCTGTTTATCTTTTGTTTGCGCATCACCTTGAGGAGTCGTTCCGTTTGTGACACGGCCTCTGTTCTCTTTATCCAATTCGTATCACCTCACACATTAGCATAACCAAAAGAAAAGCGATTCATCCTTTTGAAAGGTGAATCGCTTTTCTAGCGAGCTGATCAGCCACTTGATTTTCCTTGCTCGGAATCCACTTAATGAAAAATAAATCAAATTCGCTTTGAAGCTGCAGCATTTCTTCGATAAAATGACGAAAAGATGGATTTTTAGCAAATCCTGCATTGGCTGCACGATCCACTACTTGTGAATCAGTGCGGAATGAAACGGTCCGTAATCCTTTTTCTACGCAAATTTTCATGCCTTCAATGAGCGCGGAAAACTCTGCTTCATGATTGCTCATGATGCCAAGAGGAATGGAGAAAGACTCAGCTTTTCCGTCATATTTCAAGAATATGCCGATGCCAGATGGACCTGGGTTTCCGGCACTAGCACCGTCAATATATATTTCAGCTGGCAATTTATTTCCCCCTTTCATCAATCGGAACCATTTTTTTCGCCGCATAGGCATAAGGTGTGCCAATGGCAGCGACGATAAATTTAATCACATAAGTCGTGATGAAAATTTCGATCCATATATGGAATGGGTAGGTCCCAAGAAAGGCAATGGTTGTGAAAACGAGTGTATCAAGTAGCTGGCTAATCATTGTACTCCCCGCATTTCGCAGCCAGAGCGCACCGTCTGAAGGAAATATCCGGCGAATAAACGAATATACATAAACATCTAACATTTGACTGATGATATAAGCAGCAAGACTACCAAGAGCGACCCTTGGCATAAAGCCAAATATCGTTTCTAATGATGATTGGGAAATGTCAGATGGAGCGGGATGGAAAAGCAAAGCCTCCTGCATGACAACAGTTAATGTTAAAAGGGTGGCAAAGCCAATCCAGACAGCTTTTTTCGCTTCGGTTTGTCCATATTTTTCATTGAGGACGTCCGTTGCAAAGAACACACTGCCATATAAAATGTTGCCAAGTGTTGCTGTTAAGCCAAATAATTCAACGGTTTTGACCACTTGTAAATTGGCAGCAACTGTTGCAAAACTAATCCATACGAAAAGTCCCATCTTGCCAAATCCTTTATAAAATAGAAGAACAATGATAAAATTAATGATCGCAAATAAGATCCAAATACCTTCATTAAACAAGTGACATGAACTTCCTTTCTAAATGTAAAATGTAACTTTTTGATTATAGCATAACGAACGTTTACCTTAAAAGTATGGGAAGGCGATGTGATCAATGAAACTAAGAGCGCACTATACAATGAAAGTGAAATCGATTGGGTCCATTGCTTTTTTCCAAGAAGATTGGATGGAGCTCAAAGAGGCCTTGCTTTTAGCAAAACATATAGACAAAAAAGAACCGCAGTCACTTCTATCATTTGAAGATGAAAAGGGTGCGATGTGGTCGATGAAAGAACTTGAAAAGCTAAACGAAGAACTTAGGCTTGAACCCGATCAGCTTCAGGTCTATTTTGATGCGAGTTTTCGCAAAGAAACAGGTGATGCTGGGCTTGGAATTGTCGTGTATTATCAGCTCGGACAGGATGCATACCGGTTAAGGAAGAATCACCCTTTTCAGAGCACCACGAACAATGAGGCAGAGTATGCGGCTTTATTTGAAGCGGTAAAAGCTTTAAAAGAACTGGGAGCCAGCAGAAACTCTGTAACGATTAGAGGAGATTCTCTTGTTGTGATGAATCAGCTCAAAGGGGAATGGCCTTGTTATGATGATATACATAACAAATGGCTCGACCGAATTGAGGCTGCGATCAAAGAGCTGAAGCTCACGCCAACATATGAAGTCATCGATCGTAAACAAAATGCAGAAGCAGATCAGCTTGCCAGACAGATACTTGCAGACGTCCCTATCGAAAGTAAGTTGAAATTAGAAGCAGACGGAGCTGAATAAAGTGGATAAAAAAACAGCAGTAAAAGAATTAACTGATCTTCAAGACACGTATTGTGCAGATTGCTTGATTAAGAAGCATTTTCGTAAAGAATTTGGCAAAAAATACGCCCACTCCTTTTGTATACAGCAATGCACGGTAGGAGAGAAGATCAAACAATACGGGAATGAATTACTCAAAAAATAAGCGTACACTCCGGTTTTCCCCTAGATGTATCACGCGTTCACGAAAAAAAAACGAATAGAATGTGTAAAAAAAGAACATATTCTGAAAAATGAGCCGATATAACTATAGAAAGTTTTGGTTGAGTTACTTTTTGACTAAGTGACGGATAATAGAGGAAAAGGGGAAGGCCGGCATGGATAATAAGGATTTTGAAACGGTATTACATCGGACATTTCAAGAGGTGTACAGTGATCTAGAGCAACTGGTAGATGTAGCAAAGAAGGGAAGACCTTTTCTAGAAAAAGATATCTCTGAAATTGAACAAAGATTAAAGCAAAATATTTTAGCGATTGAAATTCAGCTGAAAATCAAATAAGAGAGGCATACGCCTCTCTTTATTTTGTCGTTTCATCATTGATTGAGTTGATTAGATTTTTGTTACGTTTGCAGCTTGAGGTCCACGATTACCTTCAACGATTTCAAAAGAAACTTCTTGTCCTTCTTCTAGAGATTTGTAACCGTCACCTTCGATAGCTGTGAAGTGAACGAATACGTCGTCTCCGCCTTCAACTTCAATGAAGCCGAAACCTTTTTCATTATTGAACCATTTTACTTTACCGTTTTGCATATTGCTTTTTCCTCCTAGTACTGTAGCACACCTTTCGGCATACTAAAAAAAATTTTTCATCACCTAACGACTTAAGAAGTTGTTAAATGATGGTTCCACTATACACCATCAAAAGTAAAGCGTCAAGCAGGCAAGCCAAATTTTGAGCAGAATGTTTGATTTTTTTGTTTTTTTAGTGAATGACATTTATCTATAAAACGTCCTAATCTCATGAAACCTAACGTATAACTTGTCCGTATATAGTAAAAATATAGAAAGAGGTGCGTCATGAATCGTTACACAATTGAGGAGTTTGTTCAGAATACGCAGCAAGAAGACAAAGGGGAAGGGGTCTTTGAACTTGAAACACCAAGATTGTTAGAAATTAATTTAACGGATACCATTTGGGCAAAAACAGGCTCCATGGTTTCATATCGCGGGAAAATAAAGTTTGAACGTGAAGGTGTGTTTGAACACGGTGTGTCAAAGATGTTCAAAAAAATGTTATCAGGAGAAGGAACTTCTTTGATGAAGGCCACAGGTGATGGGAAATTATATGTAGCAGACCAAGGGAAAAAAATTTCGATTCTTCGATTGGCTCAAGGGGAGTCTATTTTCGTTAATGGAAACGACTTGCTCGCATTTGAACCGTCTGTTCGGTGGGATATTAAATTAATGAAAAAGGTGTCTGGCATGCTTGCAGGCGGATTATTTAATGTCAAACTTGAAGGACCAGGTCTTGTGGCAATCACAAGTCATTACGAACCGCTGACGCTGATTGTTCAGCCAGGTGATTCTGTTTATACAGATCCGAATGCGACGGTCGCATGGTCAGGAGATTTGCAGACTGAATTTGTGACAGATGTATCGTTCAAAACGTTTATTGGCAGGGGAAGCGGAGAGTCTATTCAAATGAAGTTTAGCGGAAGCGGCTTTGTTGTCGTGCAGCCGTTTGAAGAAGTGTATACAACGAATGGGAATCAAGGTTAAAAGAAGAAAGGTGTCCGTCATTGACGGACACCTTTTTATGATAATGCTTGAGCATACGATTTGTTGCTCATGATCAGATCTGATTGTTCGACGATATCTTCTAAAATGGTTTGAGAAGACTGTTTTAAGTGTAATTTTTTGATGTTTTGTTTCATGGATTCTAATTTTTCTTCGTCTTGCAGCAAGTTGGTGACAGATTCTAAAATGTCTTCGTGTCTGTTGATGACAATGGCAGCGCCGTAATCTTCAAAGAAAAGAGCATTTTCTTTTTCTTGTCCTGGAACAGGTTTGTAAAGAATAACTGGGACACCAATTGCTGTTGCTTCTGTTAATGTAATTCCGCCCGGTTTTGTAATCATACAGTCCGTTACTCTGAACAATTCATCAATTTGTTCCACATATCCAAGCGCCTTCAATTGATTTGGGTGTGCTTGTTCAAGTTCGCTAAGCGATTGCTTCAGCGCTGCATTCTTACCGCACACAACAACAATTTGTACTTCACTGTCAAGAAGTAATGCTTCACACAGTTCCTTCACATTTTTTAGTACACCATGGGCACCCGCCATAATGAGAAGGACTTTTTTGTCTGATGATAATCCATATTTTTTATAGATGATCGATTTAGGCACGTCTACTTCAAATTGTGGTCTAATCGGAATGCCTGTTACCTTGACATCGCTTGGATGTGTGCCGATTTCTACTAGCTTTTGTTTCACATAATCGGTTGCAACATAGTATCGGTCAATGTTTTCATGTACCCAAATTTTATGAAGACAAAAGTCTGTCATCACATTAAATGTTGGAATGACTTTACCTGTTTTGTTTCGGTATTCAGGTACAACAATCATCGGGAATGTAATGATGATGATATCCGGATTGTGTAATTGAATTAATTCATCTAGACGCTTATTTCCCATCTTTAAATAAATGTTAAATTTGCGTTTATTGTAAATTTTATCTACACCGTAATAAAACAAGCGATAAAATTGTTTCCCAATGGAGAAGCTCTTTAAATATAAATATTGAGTCACTTCGGACACAATGGGATTTGATTCTTGATACAAATTAGAAACTATCACATGTTCAAACCCTTGGGATTTGCATTCATCATACAGTGTTTTTGCAACCTGCATATGTCCATTTCCATAATTTGCGGTCAAGATTAATATTTTTTTATTGGTATTCAAGAATATTCACCTCAAATGTAATCAACAACAACAAAACTTCGTACGAAACTATAAATCTCATAGGTCTACATATACATAAAGATAACATATAAACAGCGAGAGCATATCATTCGTTACGAAAGAATTAAACTAATTTTAAAAAACAAACAGACTAAATTGATAATGGAAGACAGAGCCATTTGTATTTTAACACATTTTAAGCATTTATCATCAGACTACAGTCTATTTTATTCCCACACATATGGTGTTTCTTGATAAACATAGTAATTAAGCCAATTCATAAACAGCAAAGTAGCATGGGCTTTCCAGCGGTTCACTGGAACTAATGTGTCTCCATCTTCGATGAAATAGTGGACGGGTTTTTTGACTGTATCATGTTTCAACAAATCTCTTTCATATTCCTGCTTCAATGTATCTGTATCGTATTCAGGATGTCCAGTTAAAAATACTTGTTTATCATCATCTGAAACAATTAAACAAACACCAGCTTCCTCAGACGTGCTCAATACTTTTAGATTCGGCGTGTTTTTTAATTGTTCTGTATTAATATCTGTATGCCTAGAATGTGGGACATAGTATACTTCATCGAAACCTCTTACTAATCTTTCTTTTTTCTCTTTGACAAGATGCTCAAAAACACCGAATTTTTTCTCTGGAAGCTTGATTTTTTCAATGCCATAATGATGATAAAGACCAGCCTGTGCCCCCCAGCATATATGGAGAGTAGACGTCACATTCGTTTTACTCCAGTCCAAAATGTCCTGCAGTTCTTTCCAATAGGAAACTTCTTCGAAAGCTAAATGCTCAATTGGTGCACCTGTAATGATCATGCCATCAAATTTTTTATGGCGAATCGAGTCAAAGGTCGTATAAAATTCATCTAGATGCTCTCTCGATGTATTCTTCGGTGTATGTGTACTTGGAATCAAAAATGTAAAATACACTTGCAAAGGAGAATTTCCGAGCATTCTCAGCAGCTGCGTTTCAGTTTGTATTTTTTTTGGCATTAAATTTAAGATCACGATATTCAAAGGACGGATATCTTGTTTGAATGCCCTTGTCTCATCCATGACGAAAATGTTTTCGCTCTCTAGTATTTGTTTTGCCGGCAGATGAACTGGTATGTTAATAGGCAACTCGCCACCCCCTGAACCAAAGCTAATTTCACTTCATTATAGGAACTTTCTGGCGATATTTCAATGTTTCAATTATGTTACAATGAAAAATAGAGCAAAAAAGAAAGCTGTTTCTGTCAAAAAAGGAGGCCATTAATCATGATCACAAAGCATTTATCAGATATTGACATTGCCCAAAAGGCAAAGCTGAGACCGATTCAAGACATCGCAGCAAAATTACAAATACATGACGAAGAATTAGAATGCTATGGTTTCACAAAAGCGAAAATATCTTTGACTATTTTTGACCGTTTGAAGGAACAAAAAGAAGGAAATGTGATTCTTGTGACTTCGATCAACCCAACGCCAGCAGGTGAGGGGAAGTCCACCGTAACAGTTGGCCTCGGTCAAGCCTTCGAGAAAATTGGGAAAAAAGCGATCATTGCCATGCGTGAACCTTCACTAGGTCCCACAATGGGTATTAAAGGTGGTGCAGCTGGCGGCGGATATTCACAGGTGTTGCCTATGGAAGAAATCAATCTTCATTTCACAGGGGATTTTCATGCGATTACATCTGCACATAACGCTTTATCTGCTTTTATTGATAATCATATCCATCACGGAAATGAGCTTGGGATCGACGCACGCCGAATTGTATGGAAACGAGTGTTAGATTTAAACGATCGTGCTCTAAGACAAGTGGTCGTAGGACTTGGCGGTCAATTAAATGGGTACCCTAGAGAAGATGGGTTTGATATTACGGTTGCATCCGAAATGATGGCCATCCTCTGTTTAGCAGACGACTTAACCGATCTAAAAAAACGTCTTTCTTCTATTGTTGTTGCCTACAATCAAGAAGGTGAACCGGTCACAGTTGGAAATCTAGGATATGAAGGCGTATTAACCTTGCTTTTAAAAGATGCGCTGAAACCAAACCTTGTTCAAACGATTGAAGGAACTCCAGCCCTTGTTCATGGTGGTCCTTTTGCCAATATTGCACATGGATGCAATAGTTTAATTGCCACAAAAATGGCGGCAAAACTAGCAGATTACGTCGTAACAGAAGCGGGATTTGGTGCAGACCTCGGTGCGGAAAAATTTCTTCACATCAAAACAAGAGCCGGTGATTTTAAACCAGGCGCTGTTGTCATTGTAGCAACTGTCAGGGCGCTTAAAATGCATGGCGGAATGCAGAAAACAGAGCTCAAGGAAGCAAATGCACAGGCTGTATTAGAAGGTATACATAATTTAGAGAAGCATATTGAAACAGTGCAAGCCTTCGGTCTACCATACATCGTTGCAGTGAACCGTTTTATTACCGATACAAAAGAAGAAATTCAAGCAATAGAAAACTGGTGCGAAACGAATGGACATCCAGTCAAAGCCGTCAATGTATGGGAAGAAGGAGGAGCTGGCGGCGTAGCACTTGCCGAAGAGCTCACGACACTCATTGAAAAGAATGAAAACAGCTTTTCTTATTTATATGAGGAGCAAGATTCCATTGAAGAAAAGTTGTCAAAAGTCGCCAAAGTGGTTTATGGTGCAGACGGCGTCAACCTTACATCAAAAGCAAGAAAGCAGCTAGCTGCAATTGAGAAAAATGGCTGGGACCATTTGCCGGTTTGTATGGCAAAAACACAATATTCACTATCAGATGATCCGACTTTAATCGGCAGACCAAAAGGCTTCACCGTTACGATTCGAGAGTTAAAACCATCTGTAGGAGCAGGTTTTATCGTTGCACTAACGGGAAGCATTCTGACCATGCCAGGTCTCCCTAAAAAACCTGCGGCACTTGAGATGGATTTATTAGAAGACGGCAGTGTGACTGGACTCTTTTAGCAGGAAGCATAAAAAGCGATTTTCTAAAAGAAGCATGTTACGATAGGAAAAAAGTGAATCCTAGGAGGCTATTAGATGTCAATTTATGATATTCAGGTCAAGACCATTAACGGTCAGGAAAAATCAATGGCAGATTACAAAGGGAAAGTACTGATCATCGTGAACACAGCGAGCAAATGTGGACTGACCCCTCAATTTAAACAATTACAAGAGTTATACGATCAATATCATGAAAAGGGCCTTGAAATTTTAGGATTTCCGTGCAATCAATTTATGAATCAAGAACCAGAAGGGGAAGAAGCAATTCAAGAATTCTGTTCGTTAAACTATGGTGTGACCTTCCCGATGTTTGCAAAGGTAGATGTCAATGGTGACAATGCGCATCCGCTTTTCAAATACCTAACGAGTCATGCGAAAGGTGTGCTTGGTACAAAAACGGTGAAATGGAATTTTACTAAATTTATCGTTAACCAAAATGGAGAAGTGACTGAACGATTCTCTCCTAAAACACCACCAAAAGAATTAGAAAGCTCCATTATCGCTCTTTTGGAGAAATAAGTATGTATTCGAGTAAGCAGCAAGAACAATTGGAGGCAGCTGCCTCCTTTGTTTCAAAACAGCTAAAGAATGAACCGACTGGACACGATGAAGCTCATATCAATCGTGTTCGCCAGCTTGCCGTCCATATTGCACAACAGGAGGGCGGGTCGCTTTTTGTCATTGAAATGGCAGCGATTGTCCATGATGTAATTGATGACAAGCTGTCTAGTGAATGGAAGATTTCACCGCATGATCTCAAGCAGCAGCTCCTTTTGTGGGAAGTGGACACGCGAGATATTCGCTATATCATGGATATCATTACAACAATGTCTTTTCGTCACCGGCATATGCAGCATAAGCCAGTGACATTAGAAGGGGCCATTGTTCAAGATGCAGATCGACTGGATGCGATAGGTGCAACTGGGATTGCAAGGGTGTTTACATATGCAGGTGCAAAAGGGGAGCCTCACTATACAGAGGGTGCTCACCAAGGCACAGTACTTTTGCATATGCAAGAAAAGCTGCTTCAATTAAAAGACTTGATGAACACACGTGCTGGAAAGCAGCTGGCTCATGAGCGACATGAGTTTATGTGTCTATTTATTAAGACATGGAAAGAAGAATGCGGCCTTACAGATGAGTAGGGTCTTTATGTGTGTAAGGAGGATGTGTATAGATGAAAATAACTGCCATAGAACCAACGCCAAGCCCGAATACAATGAAAGTCATTTTGACAGAAGCGCTTGCAGGCGGTAAAAGCAATAACTACAAAAAAGATCAAAAAGACGAAGCGCCAGAGATGATCAAGCGCATTTTAACCATTGAAGGTGTAAAAGGTGTTTACCATGTAGCCGATTTCTTAGCGGTTGAGCGCAATGCGAAATTTGACTGGCAAGGTATTTTACAGCAAGTCAGAGAAGCCTTTGGACAAGAAACAGAAGGGCTTCAGGGAGAATCGCAGTCAGGTGATGACACATTTGGAGAAGTCAAAGTGTTTGTTCAAATGTTTAATGGGATTCCGATGCAGGTGAAGCTGACAGACGGTGAAAGAGAAGAACGATTTGGAATGCCTGAACGTTTCCAGGCAGCGATTTTAAAGCTAAGAAGCAGTTCAGATAATGTTGTATTTGAACGTGTGTGGAAAGAACATGGCGTACGTTTTGGAGAATTTGCTGATATCGGTCAAGAAGTCACAGAAGAGCTGCAAGCTGCATATGACGACGAGCGTTTATCCCGTTTAACAGAGGCAGTGAAGGAAGGTCAAGAGGCTGTAGATAAACAAGTGAACCGAAAAGCATATGATGTGACAGAAGAGATGCTGCGCGATGAAGATTGGAAGAAACGTTTTGCTCATTTAGAGCAAATGCAGCCAGAGAAAAAAGATATACCTGTTTTAATGAAAGCGATGGAGGATCCAAAAACATCGATTCGCAGACAAGCTGTTGTGAATGCTGGCATGATTGAAGATCCAGCTATCTTGCCTATTTTATATAAAGGGCTTGAAGATAAAACAGTGACAGTTAGAAGAACTGCAGGAGATTGTATTTCGGATCTTGGTGATCCTAGTGCGATTGAAGCGATGATCCAAGCCTTAAAGGACCCAAGTAAGCTTGTCCGCTGGCGTGCGGCCATGTTCCTTTATGAAGAAGGTGACGAAACAGCACTTGAAGCTTTAAAAGAAGCGGAGCAGGACCCTGAATTTGAAGTCAGTCTTCAAGTAAAAATGGCCATTGAACGAATTGAGCACGGAGAAGAAGCAAAAGGCTCTGTGTGGAAGCAAATGACAGAAAGTAGAAAAAATGCACCAGAATCATAAGAAAGACGAGCAGGCTGCCAATAAAAGGCAGCTTGTTTTCTGAAAATGACTTTTTTATTGGCAGAAAAATTTTTTTAGAAAAATTATTTTGAATATTGTTGAAATATGAGAAAAAACTCTATATAGTAGTACCAATATAGAATATTGGAGGTCAGATTTTATGACACAATCCTTGCTGAGCACTTGCTTCAGCAGAGAAATCAGTCACTATCTATTATAGGTGGCTAAATAAACAGAAAATTTGTAAAATAAAATGAACTCAAAATCATACAGTCAACAAGACTAGTAGTATAGGAGGCTTTTTAAACAGATGGCAGAACTTCGCAGTAATATGATTAAACAAGGAATTGACAGAGCACCTCACCGAAGCTTACTAAGAGCAGCTGGGGTAAAAGATGAGGATTTTGGCAAACCGTTTATTGCCGTATGTAATTCCTATATTGATATTGTCCCAGGGCATGTCCATCTTCAGGAATTCGGAAAAATTGTGAAAGAAGCCATTCGTGAAGCTGGCGGTGTTCCATTTGAATTCAATACAATTGGGGTAGATGATGGTATTGCGATGGGGCATATTGGGATGAGATATTCATTGCCAAGCCGTGAAATCATTGCTGATTCAGTAGAGACGGTGGTGTCTGCACACTGGTTTGATGGCATGGTTTGTATTCCGAACTGTGATAAAATCACGCCAGGTATGATGATGGCTGCCATGCGTGTGAATATCCCAACTGTATTTGTCAGTGGTGGACCGATGGAAGCTGGGAGAACAAGTGATGGCAGAAAAATTTCTCTTTCTTCTGTCTTTGAAGGCGTAGGCGCATACCAATCAGGGAAAATTAATGAAGAGGAATTAAACGAATTAGAGCAATTTGGCTGTCCAACATGCGGATCTTGCTCTGGTATGTTTACAGCAAACTCAATGAACTGTTTAGCAGAGGCGCTAGGGATTGCTCTTCCTGGAAATGGAACCATTTTGGCGACTTCACCAGAACGAAGAGAATTTGCGAAGAAGTCAGCAAAACAATTGATGGAGCTGATCAAAAAAGACATTAAACCACGTGATATTGTCACCGAAAAAGCGATTGATAACGCATTTGCTTTAGATATGGCACTTGGTGGTTCAACAAATACAGTTCTTCATACATTGGCGATTGCAAATGAAGCAGGCGTTGAATATTCACTTGAACGCATCAATGAAGTCGCAGAACGTGTACCGCATTTATCGAAACTTGCTCCAGCTTCAGATGTATATATTGAAGATTTACATGAAGCTGGCGGAGTGACCGCTGCACTAAATGAATTGTCCAAAAAAGAGGGGGCTCTTCATTTAGATACCATGACCGTCACAGCGAAAACGTTAGGCGAGAATATTGCAGGTCATGAGGTAAAAGATTATAACGTCATTTATCCAATTGACAAGCCATTTACTGAAAAGGGCGGTTTAGCCGTTTTATTTGGAAACCTTGCGCCAGATGGAGCAATCATTAAAACAGGCGGTGTACAAGACGGCATCACACGTCATGAAGGACCTGCGATCGTATTTGAATCCCAAGAGGAAGCACTTGAAGGAATCATTAATCGAAAAGTAGAAGCAGGACATGTTGTCATTATTCGTTATGAAGGACCTAAAGGCGGTCCAGGCATGCCTGAAATGCTTGCACCAACTTCACAAATTGTTGGAATGGGACTTGGTCCAAAGGTTGCTTTAATTACAGACGGACGATTCTCCGGTGCTTCTCGCGGATTGTCTATTGGACACGTTTCTCCAGAGGCAGCAGAAGGTGGCCCGCTTGCCTTTGTTGAAAATGGTGATCATGTCGTTGTCGATATCGAAAAACGCATTTTAAGCGTAGATGTCCCGGAAGAAGAATGGGAAAAAAGAAAAGCAAACTGGAAAGGCTTTGAGCCAAAAGTAAAAACAGGTTACCTTGCCAGATACTCAAAACTTGTGACATCAGCCAATACAGGCGGAATCATGAAAATTTAATGTGAAATTGAACATTTGAAAATTGGCTCTCTCTATAGTATCCTTTATTCACAACATAAGGATTATAGAGGGGGCTTTTTTATGTCAATGGCATATGAAGAATATATGCGTCAGCTCGTCGTACCAATGCGCCAAGAACTGACAAGTGCAGGGTTTCAAGAATTGACGACTGAAGAAGAAGTAGAAAAAACGATGCAGGAAGCAGAAGGAACAACATTTGTTGTCGTCAATTCCGTATGCGGATGTGCTGCCGGTTTAGCACGCCCTGCTGCTACTCAAGCTGTCATGAAAGCAGAAAAAGCACCAGATCGAATGGTGACGGTCTTTGCTGGTCAGGACCGGGAAGCTACGGCTAAAATGAGAGAATACTTCACAGGTGAGGAGCCATCTTCTCCATCTATGGCACTTTTAAAAGGAAATGAACTCGTTCACTTTATCCCGCGTGACGAAATTGAAGGTCATGAAATGGAAGATATTATGAAGAACGTCTTATCTGCATTTGAAAAACATTGCTAATACAAATGTTGAAATGTCCTGTGATCCATCAGGGCATTTTTTCTTGATTATGATGGAGGAACGTCATGCTCATTACAACAAGCTTTAGAGCAAATGAACAAACAATTGAAACGGCAAAGGCCCTCGCAAAGGACTTGCATGGTGAGTATATCGAGCGGCGCAAACAATCTGTCAAACAGCTTGCGATCAAGCGGGGGGATGTACTGGTTGTTGGGAAAGAACGATTTGAATGGTATCAGCCAAATGGTGAAAAGTTCTTTTTCCATCCAAGCTCAGCGATGTTTAGGGTGAAGCGGGTTCTGCGAGGGGAAAAAGATCCATTGATAGAAGCAGCACAATTAAAGCCGGGCGATTCCTTTTTAGATTGTACGCTTGGATTAGGATCTGATGCGATTACCGCAAGCTGCGCTACAGGAGCCAATGGAAAAGTGGCCGGTATTGAAAAAAATCCGATGACGGCATTGCTTGTTCGAGAAGGACTCAGCACTTGGGAAACGGGTGTGAAAGAGGCAGACGAAGCGATGAAACGGATATCTGTCATCAGCGGGGATAGTATTGAGCAGTTAAAGAAGCTCCCTGATCGATCCTATGATATCGTCTATTTTGACCCAATGTTTGAAGAAACCATACAAGAGTCTGCTAGTATGATGCCGCTTCGTCATGCAGCTGAGCATCATTTTGACCATGAAACCGCTGTGAAAGAAGCAATGAGAGTGGCTAGAAAAAGAGTGGTTTTAAAAGATCATTGGAAAAGCACACGATTTACCACTGATTCCTATCAATTTCAGGTGATGAAACGTAAAACCGCCCAATTCCATTACGGATATATCTCAATAGAAGAAGACAAATCAACAAAAATTTAATCACTCTTAACAATTAAAAAAGCCCTATTTCAGGGCTTTTAATCGGTGATCTCCATATAGACAAAATAAAATAACGTCAGCAAGGAAGCTGTGATGAAAAACCCTTCAAGCATATCCATTCCTCCCAAATTTTAGTCGTCGTTACTGTCATTGTAAACGTTTTATCATGAAAAAGAAAGTCTCAACTCAATGACCGAATTGAATGACTGAAAATTCATTATATGCTAGAATAGCAGTATGATAACTTATGGAAGGAATTAGATATCATGAAAATGTGGATGAGAAAAACGCTCGTTGCACTCTTTACGATTGCGACTTTTGGTTTAATCTCTCCTCCATCAGCTTTGATGACAGACAAGCCATCTGAACTTTCTTCATCTGATAAATCACCTTATACAGCAGTTTATGATACATCAGATGATACGCGCAGCTGGGAATTATCGCAAGAAGACAACAAAGAGCGGGTAGACCCCTTTGAGCAATATAAGCAAGAGGTTCTATCAAGTGCAGAAAACCAATCCTTTCTCAAATTTGGTCGTAAAATCACACCTGTCATTGAGGACGAGTATAGAGAAGAGATTCAACCAAAAATTGAACAAGTGTTAACCGACTTTTTAACAAATTTCAAAGATGACGAAAAATTTCAAGATGTTGTTTTAACTGATCAGCCTTCAAGCGGAAATGGGGAAAAAATCTTCCACATTTATAATAGAAAGACTGGAGAAGATTTGCTTCGTTTTCATGTCAGGAGAGATCAGCCGCCTCACAGCGGATATTGGTTTAACTTTCACTACCATACAGCAGAAGATGGATTCCAGACGCATCATGAACTCGGTAATATTTACTGGGATAAAAACACCCCGCCGAGCTGGATGAGCCACTAGAAGGAGATGTCATGCCAATTGAAAAAGTATACAATGAACGAAATGGTTCGCATTACAAAACAGATGTTAAACGAGCGTGGAGTGAAAATAGAAGATATTGCACACATTGTGCTGAAACTCCAAGAGAAATACAACCCAAATCTTCCACTTAGTGTCTGCATTGAAAATGTTGAAAAAGTGCTGAATAAAAGGGAAATTGTCCACGCAGTTTTGACAGGACTTGCTCTTGATCAGCTGGCAGAAAAAAAGCTTTTGCCAGAACCTTTGCAGCATTTAGTTGAAACAGATGAACCGCTATATGGAATTGATGAGATTATTCCGCTTTCCATTGTCAATGTATATGGATCAATCGGTTTGACCAACTTCGGTTATCTAGACAAAGAGAAATTTGGTATTATTAGAGAATTAGATGAAGGTCGTCCTGGTGAAGTACACACCTTCCTTGATGACCTTGTCGCTGCGCTTGCCGCTGCAGCAGCAAGTCGCATAGCTCACTCTCACCAAGATATTAAGGACGAAGAGCAGGATCGAGTGAATCAAGCATAAAAAGAAAAACATGTCTGCTCATCTTGCAGACATGTTTTTTTGGTTTCAACAAAAGCAGAAATAAGGTAAACTACAACAAGAACATAAATAAAGGATGAAAAAAATGAAACAATACAAAGAGTTATGCCGTCATGTATTACAGCACGGGGATGAAAAAGGTGACAGAACAGGAACAGGCACTATCAGCACGTTCGGTTACCAAATGAGATTTGATTTACAGGAAGGGTTTCCTTTATTAACAACAAAGAAATTACACCTGAAATCAATCATTCATGAGTTACTGTGGTTTTTAAAAGGTGATACAAATGTCAAATATCTTCAAGAAAATGGTGTCCGTATTTGGAATGAATGGGCAGATGAAAATGGAGAGCTAGGGCGTGTGTATGGTGCGCAGTGGAGATCATGGGCGAGTGGAGACGGAGAGACAGTAGATCAGATCAGCAAGCTGATCCATGATATTGAGAATCATCCTAATTCGAGAAGATTGATTGTCAGTGCGTGGAATCCAGGAGAAATTGATCAGATGGCGCTGCCTCCTTGTCATTGCTTGTTTCAATTTTATGTATCAAACGGTAAATTATCGTGCCAGCTCTATCAACGTTCGGCAGATATCTTTTTAGGTGTGCCTTTCAATATTGCTTCGTATGCACTTCTAACGATGATGATTGCCAAAGTGACAAACCTTGAGCCAGGAGAGTTTATTCATACGCTAGGAGATGCTCATATTTATCAAAATCATCTTCCGCAGGTCAAAATGCAATTAGAGCGTGAGGAGCGCACACTTCCGCAGCTTCGCATCACTAGAGATGTCAAAAGTATTTTTGATTTTACGTTTGATGATTTTGTGCTCGAGAACTATGATCCACATCCGCATATTAAAGGAGAAGTCAGTGTATGATTTCCATGATAGTGGCGACAGGAAAAGACAGAGTCATTGGCAAAGATAATCAAATGCCTTGGCATTTACCCGCTGATTTAGCGTATTTTAAAAAAGTCACAAGTGGCCATACCATTGTCATGGGCAGAAAAACGTTTGAATCAATTGGACGAGCACTGCCTAACCGCCGGAATATCGTGTTAACCACAAGTTCTTCTTTTCAAGCTGAAGGATGCGAGGTAGTTCATTCAATCGATGATATTTTAACCATTGCGAAGACCGAGGAAGAATTATTGATCATTGGCGGGTCTAAGCTGTATGAGGAAATGATGCCATACGCAGATCGTCTATATATCACGCACATTCATCATTCATTTGAAGGCGACCGTTTCTTCCCTTATTACGATGAAGAGAATTGGACGGTTGTATCACGTGAAAAAGGCCATCGTGACGAAAAGAACCCCTACAATTATGAATTTGTCGTCTATGACAGAAAAGAAGGATAAGTGAGTAGGAGGAGTACGGTTGTTTCGTTATTGGTTTTTAACGATTTATGTTGTTGTATCCTTTTTTAAAAGTATAAGGCATTTGTATGATCATGAATTAACGGATCCACGCATTTCCTATACGAAACGAATGCATCTCATCCATGAGCATGCAAAAAGGTTTGCCAGAGGGTGTATTGATCAATCAGGGTCGGTCATGACCATTCATCAGCAAAAAAAGCTGCCAGATGGTCCTGTTATTTATGTCACAGAAGCACATCATCCAGTGACGACGACATTGCTGATTGGTCACTTAGAGAAGCCATTTGCTTTTATGGCAAAACCGCATCTGTTTCGCTATCCCATCTTAAAACAATGGTTGAAGAAGATGGCGGTGATCAAGCAGAATCAATCTGATGAGGCGTTATTAGAAGAAGCAAGAGAAAGAGTTCTATCTGGCCAGAGTCTGTTGCTTTCTGAACAGTATCGTGTCATGGCAGAAACGCTTGCTGAAGAATGTAACTGCTCACTTGTTCCGGTTGAAACAAGCGGCACAGACCGTCTTTTAACAGGGAAGATCGTCAAAAGACTTCGTCCAGTTAATGTCGATATCCATATAAAAGCACCGGTCAAGATGAGTGATTACGCACAAAAGCGCGCATAGAAAAAACCAGCATCCGAATGTGGATGCTGGTTTTTTGATCATGCTGGGATGTTGACGCAATAAAATAGAATGCAGAAGAACATGGATGCACTTCCGCCGAGAACAAAGCTGTGCCAAATCGCATGATGATAGGGAATTTTCCGCCAAATATAAAAGATCGTTCCGACTGAATACAAAATACCGCCTAATAGTAAGAGGCTGAATCCAGCTCCTGTTAATTGAATGTACAGAGGTTTAATTGCGATGATAATCATCCAGCCCATTAATAAATAAACAAGGGTGGATACAATGATAAACCGTTTGACGAAAAAGATTTTAAAAACGATACCGCCTGCAGCAAGCGCCCATACGATTGCAAGAAGAGTATAGCCAAGTGCGCCTTTTAATGGGCCAAGCAAAAATGGCGTATATGTACCAGCAATCAATACATAAATCGCAGAGTGGTCAAGGATTTCAAATACATCTTTTGTTTTTTTGTGCCGAATGCTATGAAGCAAAGTAGAGCTTAAATAAAGCAGCAGCATCGACGCGCCAAATATCGAAAAGCTAATAATGTCAGTGACAGTGCCGTATTGAACAGCGAATAAAACGAGAAAAACAATGGCGGGAATGGATAAAATGACGCCAATGCCATGTGTAATTGCGTTGGCAATTTCTTCTTTTACAGTAAACAATGGATGTCCTCCTTTATTGAACCGGTATATAACCATCAAGCGACTTCAGAAATGAGAGACCTTCAAGTGTAATCTTCGTTCCAGCTCTGCCTTTCCCTTTCGTCACATAGGCTTTTTTCTCAAGATCATCTAATCGACTCCTGACTTGCTGAGGGGTCAGCGGGATGTCGCCTTGTTTGCTTAACTCAGACAAGATACGTCTGCTGGCTGCTTCTCCTTTTTCATTTAGAGACTTAATGGCTTCGAGTAAGAAAACAAATTCTTGTTTCTCCATAAGCGTGAGCTGGTGTTCTTCTTTTTTTCCTTTACCAGCTGTTTGTTGAGGTAATAATACAAAAGGTGGCAAGTGATGCAAGAAAACTGTTTGCCCTTCGAGGATCGCAGCTGCATAATGAACGATATTTTTGAGCTCCTGGACATTCCCTTCAAACGAATATTGCTGTAAGACTTCCCACACACTTGAGTCGATGTCAGGCGTCATGTTCAGTTCTTGAAAGAAAGCAGCGGTTAAAATAGGAATATCTGTTTTTCGATCTTCTAAAGGCGGGAGAGGGATATGAAGCACATTGAGCCGATAAAACAGCTCAGGTAAAAAACTGGACGAAACGCTCATCGCCTCTAATGATAAAGACGAAGAAGCAATGATTTTTGTTGCAGGAGAATCTTCGAGAAAACGAATGACCTGATGCTGCATAGGAATACTAAATGCGCTGACTTCGTCTAAATAAAGCACATGATTTGCCGCATGAGTAAATGCTTCCTGCAAAGTCACTTCATCTACAATGGGGCAATAGATATATTTCATCGAAGCCTGCGCAGCAAATGAATGGGCCATTTCTTGTGCAAAGCGTGATTTGCCTGTTCCAATTTCACCTGTGATCAACACAGGCTGATCGTTTTTCGTGAATTGTTTTGCCAAATGAATGGCGTGTTTTATATCTTGGTGTTCTCCATATATATTAGCAAACGGATGTGTGGTCATCGAGCGATTCCTTTCTTTTGGTTCTAATTGGTTTTATTATAACACCCAATTAGAACAAATGTATAGAAAAACGAAAAAGTTCATGAAATTTATCTCCGATCTATGATCTATTGGTTTATTTTTTGAATATTCATGTTATAATGACAAATTAAATAAGGTTAAAGAGAAAGGATCTTGTACATGAAACCGTTGCTCAAAGAAAACACGCTAATTCAAGTGAAAGACATCTTAAAAGCCCATCAAAATTTGAAGGATGTAGTGATTCACACACCACTTCAAAAAAATGAGCGACTTTCTGAACGATATGAATGTAATGTCTACTTAAAAAGAGAGGACCTGCAAGTTGTTCGTTCTTTTAAATTAAGAGGCGCTTTTAATAAAATGAGCCAGTTGCCAAAAGAAAAACTAGAAAACGGCATTGTTTGTGCCAGTGCAGGAAATCACGCACAAGGCGTTGCCTATTCTTGCAAATATTTAGGTATCCATGGGAAAATCTTTATGCCTGCTACCACACCAAGGCAAAAAGTATCTCAAGTGGAGCTTTTCGGAAAAGAATATGTTGACATTATCTTAACCGGAGATACCTTTGATGATTCGTATCATGAAGCAGTCAAATGCGGAGATAAGGAAAAGCGGGAATTTATCCATCCGTTTGATGATTTAGATGTCATGGCAGGACAAGGAACAACTGCTGTAGAAATATTAAATGATATCGAAGTGGAGCCTCACTTTTTATTTGCAAGTGTTGGGGGCGGAGGTTTGTTATCTGGCGTTGGCACGTATATGAAAAATATCGCACCAGAAACAGAAATTATTGCAGTCGAGCCACTTGGTGCCGCCTCACTTCATGCTTCCCACGAGAAAGGGGAGGTTGTCACACTTGATTCAATAGATAAGTTTGTAGATGGAGCAGCGGTTCAGCGGATTGGCGAAAAGACGTTTACGTCGCTTCAGTCTGTTGTCGATAAGATTAGTCTTGTACCAGAAGGAAAAGTATGTACAACCATTTTAGAGCTGTATAATCAATGTGCAATTGTAGCTGAGCCAGCGGGTGCGTTACCGATCGCGGCTTTAGATGCACATCGTGAGGAGATTAAAGGGAAAAATGTCGTTTGTATTGTCAGCGGAGGCAATAATGACATTGGCCGAATGCAAGAAATCAAGGAACGCTCCATGATTTATGAAGGACTCCAGCATTATTTCATCGTTAATTTTCCGCAAAGAGCAGGTGCTCTCAGGGAATTTTTAGATGAAGTGTTAGGGCCAAATGATGATATCTCACGCTTTGAATATACGAAAAAGAATAACCGAAGCAAAGGACCTGCGCTTGTTGGGATCGAATTGAAAGAAAGAGATGACTATGCAGCGCTGATTGACCGAATGAATAAAAAAGGCTTCCACTATGTTGAAGTGAATAAAGATCAAGATTTATTCCACCTATTTATTTAGGCTTAACAGATAATTGGAAAAGAGGATTGATCGTTTGTGCTGCTCAAAACAATATGTTTTAGACGGATGGATGGAGCTCAGATCAAGGTAACAGAAGTCCCTGTTTTAAAGGGAGATGAATCCTATGGTTTCATGCTCACCTTTAGACTTGAAGCTTTCTTGAAAAAAGTCTATGTATCTAAGGGAAAGAGGCATGTGTACTCTTTCAGGGAGGATGTGAAACGTAACGTCAAGTGGAGCACATATGAACAGATCTACCAAGAGCCTACACTAAAACACAATGCGTAAATTGGAATCTTTGCCAAAGAGAGTGAGCGGCCATTTTCAAATGGCGGCTACTCATCTTGGCAAGGATTTTTTACATGAAAAGAAGAAAATGTGACAATTTCAAAAACGTTCTGACAGTTGTTTTCAAGTATGCATGAAATAAGGTAATATCATATGTAAAGACTAAGACAGCAAGGATGAGACGATAGTGAAACAAATTAAAATTGTAACAGATTCAACTGTGGACCTTCCGCAAGAAAAAATCAATGATCTTTCCATTCATGTCATTCCGCTCAATATCTCCATTTCTGGGGTTGATTATATTGACCGAGTGAACATACAGCCAGATGAATTTATTGAAAAAATGGAGGACGCTGAGGAACTGCCGAAAACGTCTCAACCTGCCATCGGTCAATTCGTCGAATTATATGAAAAACTGACGGCAGATGGAAGCGAAGTTATTAGTATCCATTTAACTGGTGGGATGAGTGGTACGGTTCAAACTGCTGAAAGCGCTTCTAAAATGGTAGACGGAAATATTACTGTCATCGATTCGAATTTTATTTCCTATGGTTTAGGGTTTCAAGTCACCAAAGCAGCAGAGCTTGCAAAAAAAGGGGCAAGCCGTGATGACATCCTCAAAGAAATGGACAAAATTCGTCTTAAAACAAAGCTATTTGTCACAATCGATACATTAGAAAATCTCGTGAAAGGTGGACGAATTGGAAGAGGAAAGGCGCTGATCGGTTCACTTCTTCATATTAAACCAATTGCCAGCTTAACAGACGGCATATACACACCAGAAGCGAATGTGAGGAGTTACTCCGCTCTTGTCCGCTATTTGACAAAACAGTATGTACAGGCGGTGAAAGGAAAAACCGTTCAGGCCATTGGGATTGCACATGCAGATGCATTAGAACTTGCAGAAAAGCTTAAAACAGCACTGCTTGATCACACACCTGATGCACTAGTTGACATCGCTTATACAACACCGATTATTTCCTGTCATACTGGTAAGGGCGCTATAGGCTTTACTTTTTATACCGATTGATTGAAAAGGGGATGTAATTGTCATGTATAGAAAAAGGGGAGCCTTATTTGGTGCGCTTACGATTATAAGCGTGCTTCTTTTAGTCTCATGTTCAAATGGACAAATCAAGGATGCATTAAATTATCAAATCCAGCCGTTTGAGTATCAAAACCAGGATGGTCAAAAGGTGTCGCTCGACGATTTAAAGGGGAAAGTCTGGGTGGCAGATTTTATTTTCACAAGCTGTGAAACGATTTGCCCGCCGATGACCGCACATATGACAGAGTTACAAAAACGGTTAAAAGAAGAAAAATTGGATGCGCACATCATTTCATTTAGCGTCGACCCAGAGGTGGATTCACCGAAAAAGCTAAAGGAATTTGCAAAAGCATATCCATTATCCTTTAAAAATTGGGATTTTCTCACTGGTTACTCGCAGTCAGCGATTGAAAAATTTGCAATGAAAAGCTTTAAGACGATTGTGAAAAAACCTGAAGACGAAGACCAAGTGATACACCAATCTCTGTTTTTCCTCGTTGATCAAGAAGGAAAAGTGATGAAAAACTATGATGGTGTTCAAAATACGCCATATGATGAAATCATCAAGGACATCAAAACACTGAATCGAAGCTAGTATAAGGATGTTCAAATGAGCGAAAACATGATACACTTTTTTAATCAGAAAAAGGAGGGACATCATCGTTTGAAGGCTCGTTTGATTTTGATTGTGATGTCTCTAGCTTTTGTTCTTTCTGCATGTTCCGCGCAAGAGGCTGGCATAAAGGATAAACTAGAAGACACACAAAACGTAAAAGAACATATTACGATCGCAGCGGTTGGAGATTCCTTAACAGAAGGAATCGGAGATCAAAATAAAAAAGGGTATGCCGGCATCACCCGTGACAAGATAGAAGCGGTGGACGGTGTACAGTCTGTTACATTAAAAAACTATGCCATTAAAGGCAGTAGAACGGTAGATTTATTAAAAAGATTAAAAGAAAAAAAAGTGCAGGATGGACTGAAAGACGCTGATTATATTTTCTTTACGATCGGCGGAAATGACTTAATGCATGTCGTCCGTCAAAATGTGCTCAACTTGACATTTGCTCCTTTTCAAAAAGAGCAAGGTCCTTTTGAAGAGCGTTTTAAGACCATTCTTGCTCAATTAAGAGAGCATAATGACCATGCAAAGATCATGTATGTCAGTATGTACAATCCTTTTAAGTTCAGCTTGTCTGAGCTGAGAGATATTGATGAGGTCGTCAAAGACTGGAATGCTGCTGCCGAAAAAGAACTAAAAAAAGACGGCAATGCTGATATGATCGATGTAGCAGATTTATTTGAAGATGATAAAGATGAAAAATTACTGGCAGATGATGATTTCCACCCAAACCAAAAGGGGTACTCTCTTATGGCAAATCGTTTATTCTCAGAAGTGAAAAAAGAAGGACTGCCGAAGGAATAGGGTGAAAAGATGAAAAAATGGAAGAGTTTATTTTTTATTTTACTGTCAATTAATCTATTGATTGTTCTTGTATGCGGTATTTTTATGCTGCTGCCGAGCGATCAATCCGCTTCGAAAAAAGAAGTGAACAGCGAGTATGCTTTTAACATTTCTAGTTCAAAAGAATCGCTCACCAGCTTTGTCAATGATTATTTAAAAAACCAAGGATCAAGCGATATGCCCGACTTTCATGTTGCGATTGACCAAGATGTGAAAGTAACAGGTGCAATCAAAGCTTTTTCTTCAACGATTAATGCAAATGTATTATTTACACCAACTGTTGAAGATAACGGGGATGTTCTGCTGAAAGTAGATGACTTTTCAATTGGACAATTAAGCATCCCAATCAGTTTTGTTTTAAGCTACATGGGTCAATTCTATGAACTGCCTGATTTCGTTCATGTGAAACCAGACCAAAAAACGGTGGAAGTGCGTCTTTCAGAAATGCCGCTGACGAATGATATGTATGTCAAAGCGAACAAAATTGATCTTGAGAATGATGAAATTGAATTCTCATATTATCATCCAAAGCAATAGAACGTGTAAGTCAGGAGTGAAACTATGAAGCGAGTCTATCAATATTTTAGTTTACTGTCGCTCTTATTTGCTGCATACTTTGGCATGACAGCTGCCTCTCATTTAAAAGCAGAAAATATCGACCAGTTTTACTTAAATATCGCCTATTGTGCATTATTTTTAGGTACCATGATTCTTGCTTTTGATTTTCAAAAACAAGAAAAAGCTGAAGATGTCTCGTAAATAGCCTTTTCCATTTGGAAAGGCTATTTGTCTTCTTTTCAGCGGAATAGAAAACCTTTGCATTCTAGGAAGGACGAGTACTGGCGCAGAGTGAATGTGACATTCGTGAGCACCGGCACGCAGGACTGACACCGAATGCGAGGGTTTGTCTACACGCCTGAGAGCCTTTTCCATTTGGAAAGGCTCTTTTTACATTTGGTGAGACAAGACGACTTTTGCCATTAGCTCTGGCTCTCCGTTTGCAAATCCATGAAGTAAAATAAGATAGGCCCGCTTTGTTTGCAGGTGAACTTTCGGAATATCTAGCAGTACACTTTGAGTACCGGCAGCTTTTAATTCAAAGTGATACTTATTCGGAGAGAAGTGGTGGGTTTGGGTGCCGTTCACATATCCGAGCTCCTTTGATAAGATGCCTTGATCTCGTTCATATATATCAATGAAAGGGAGGTCTGGTGACAGCTGGATAAACGTGAGTGCTGATAGCTCATCTTGCTTAATCAGCGAGTCTTGCTTTTCTGTGAGCAGCGCAAAGCCGGTATGAGCTCCTGTGATACATAGCGTGTAAGTCTCGTTTCCATTAATCATCATACGGGAAGAAAGAATTCTTTCTTTTGTAGCCAGCTTGAATACTTCTATCTCATAAACACCCTCATCCCATTCCATATAAGCAGACAGCTGACCGTATGGCAGCTTTTTTTGGATTGGATGCTGATTTACCAATACAGCAAGCTCACTTAAATCCGGTGCAGCGTGAAATAATCGAATAACAGCTTTGGAAATGGTGTTTCTCGGATGGTATGGGGGGAAGGTAGCTAATGGACGATATAGAAATTGATTCATCTCGTAGAGCTGCTGCACGTCTTCATCCCTTCTTTCTCTACAATGTGTTTTTTGTAGCGTATGCAAGAAAGGGACGGTCTGTATAGGCAAAAAAAGCATAGAAAAAAGCCTGACAAAAAGTGTCAGGCTCTCGTATTAAGAAGGAGATGAATATTGATGATATTCAGCCAGCTTAATGAACGTTTTTTCATCCTCAATTAATCCGCAAACGCCGCACTGGACTTTGATTTTCGGTCCTTGATAGTTCATGTGAAAAGGAGAAAGCTGATCTCCTTCATATGTTTCGACAATAGCTCCAGTTGCTGGATCAAGTTTCACAGGTTCTGAATGCTGCTCGATGAGATTAAAACGCGTTCTGTTGGTTTTGCAGTTCGGACAAAGATATGGACTTGTCATGGTTCATTCCACCTTTTTATCCGTAGCATGTCCTCCACGCTAAAATCTATGCTTAATCCTTTTGACTTTTATCCAGCTTTTTAAATAATTTGATCATCGTTTTCAGTTCTTCATCATCAAATGATTCAAATCGTTCCATGAAGTATTCTGTTTTCTTTTTCTCAAAATGCTCAGTAATTTCCTTGCCCTTATCGGTTAAGTGGATTTTGATGATGCGTCGATCCTCTTTTGAACGGATACGAGTGATCCAGCCTTTTTCTACAAGTGTGTCGGTTACAGCTGTAATATGGCTTGCTGATACACCGAGAATTGAGGCGAATTCCGTTACTTTTTTTGCGCCTTGTTCACGCAGCAGATTTAAAATGAGAAATTCATTCCGAGATAATTCGTTTTCAAGCAAGCTGTTAATTTCATAACGTATTTGCTTAAATACGGTTCTCAGTAAAGTATCCATTTCATACATCATTTGTTTTCTTTGTTCCAATCATTAAACCCCCATTATATTTTAAGATACGACAGAATGCTTTCTTTTGTTTTTAGGTATACAAGTCGTATCATTTTCATTATTTTTTATCATGTTATAATATGATGATACCATTTTTTAAATGAAGGGGGCACTAATATGTCTGAAAAACAAGAATTAGCCACATTTGCTGGAGGCTGTTTCTGGTGTATGGTTAAACCTTTTGATGAACAGCCAGGCATTATCAAAGTTGAATCAGGGTATACTGGCGGACATACAGTGAATCCAACCTATGAGGAAGTATGTACAAATACGACAGGCCATAGAGAAGCCGTTCAAATTACCTTTGATCCAGACGTTTTTCCGTATGAGAAGCTATTAGAACTATATTGGCAGCAAATAGACCCAACAGATGATGGAGGACAATTTGGTGATAGAGGAGAGTCCTACCGTACAGGGATTTATGTCCACAATGAAAAACAAAGGCAACTTGCAGAAACATCAAAAGAGCAACTGAGCCAAAGCGGAATTTTCCAAAAGCCAATCGTGACAGAAATTTTAGAGGCTAGTCCTTTTTATCCTGCTGAGGAATATCATCAGCATTATTATAAAAAGAACAAAATGCACTACGAACGATACCATGTCGGTTCGGGCAGAGCCGGTTTTATTCAATCTCATTGGAGTGATAAATAATGGCTAACGAAAAAGAGCAGCGCATCAAAGAATTAAACCGAATGCAGTACGAAGTGACGCAAAATAATGGCACTGAGCCGCCATTTCAAAATGAATTTTGGGATCATAAGGAAGAGGGCATTTATGTAGATATCATTTCAGGCAAGCCATTGTTTTCTTCTTTAGATAAATTTGATGCCCATTGCGGCTGGCCAAGTTTTACAAAGCCGATTGAAGATCAAGAGGTAGAAGAGAAAGTAGATACGAGCCATGGCATGGTGCGGACTGAAGTTCGCAGTAAGACGGCCGACTCTCACCTTGGTCATGTATTCCCTGACGGCCCAGGGCCAAACGGACTTCGATATTGTATTAATTCTGCCGCTTTAAAGTTTATCCCGAAGGATGATCTTGAAAAAGAAGGCTATGGTCATTTGAAACACATCTTTCAATAATTGATTTTAAAAATCGTCACATGGAAGTCAGCTGCTTCCGTGTGACGATTTTTTTATTTTTTATGGTGGGTATGATGTAATTGTTCAATGATGTGAAACAGTTTCTCTTTTGTAATGAGCGGTGCTTCGTTTGATGTGTAATGGGTCAAATGGACTTTTTGAAAATGAGGGTGAAGATGTGGTCTTGGTAAAATGGCATAAAATTGTTCATGTTCAAATAGTGCATCTGCCTCGTGAGGGAATGTGAGTTCCTCGTGAAGTTTTTCTCCAGGTCTTTTTCCGACAACAAGAATATCAGGAGAAGGAACGTTGATCTGACCAGCATATTCATGAAATGCTTTCAATAGATCAGCCAGCTGTAATGACTCCATCTTGAGGATGAATGTTTCGCCGCCTTTCATCATGATAGCTGCTTCAAGCGTGAGAGATACAGCTTCTTCGATAGACATAAAAAAGCGTGTCATCTTAGGATCAGTTACAGTTAGAGGTTGTTCATTTAACAACTGTTGAAGCATGATGGGTATGACGGAACCCCTTGATCCAAGCACATTGCCAAACCGGACAGAGCAAAACCTCGTTTTCTGATTTGAAATACTTTCATTCGCTTGAAAAAACAATTTTTCTGAAATTAATTTTGTAGCTCCCATGGCATTTGTCGGAGAAACCGCTTTGTCGGTTGAAATGTTGACAACATGACTAACTTCATGTTCAAGTGCTGCTTCAATGACATGCTGTCCGCCGATGATGTTGGTTTGGACAGCTTCAAACGGATTATCTTCGCAGGTGGGTACTTGTTTGAGTGCAGCTGCATGGAAGATGATATCTACCCCTTTGACAAGCTGCCTGACGCGGCTGGCATCCCTCACATCTCCAAGTGCAAATACAACCTCTGGATTTGCCGCATATTCATTTTTCATCATGTATTGTTTACTGTCATCTTTACTGAAGACAATGACCTTTTTAGGAGAGCATGCTGTTAATTTTTTCACAATCTGCCGGCCAATCGAACCCGTACCGCCTGTGACCAAGATGATTTTGTCACGAAAAAAGGTCTTCAAACTCGTTTCTATTTGTTTGGACATATCTAATCCCCCAACTCTCATTTCTCTACTTTGCATCATATGTGAAAGAGTGGAAGACGTTTGAGGAAAAGAACCACTTCATGCATAAATTAGGTGAACCAATTATAACCATCTGCTTGACGACTTAATAGAATATGTAGAGATAGAAGATTAAGTAGAATAGCGAGGCACCTAAAGAACTTCAGTACGGTGATCAGTTCAGCTCTCAGAATTTATTCTCTGATACTGAGCTGCGCGAGGGGAGAAGATCATACATGTATAGGGGAAATCGTATTTTAGCTATGATACCAGCTTTTAGCAGCAAGCAGGGACATCATGCTGAACACATTCGCGTATTGGCGGAGCGGCCGCTGATCTATTGGACCATTCAGCCATTATTACAAATGATTGAATTAGATGAAGTCATCGTATCTTCAGAGGATGTGAATACTCAAATCATTTCGTCCCACTATGGAGCAAATGTGATTGAACTGCCAAGCACACATGTGACGGAACAAACACCTTCTTTATTAGCTGTGAAGCATGCACTTGCTTATTTAGAACGAGAGGGAAAGACGTTTGATATTGTTTTGTATTTGCATCCATCATCACCACTAAGGCAGACGGCAGATATTGAGAACTGCTTACAGCTTCTAGTAGAGGGGGGATATGATTGTGCGGCTTCTTTTACAGAGGCGTTAGAAAATCCAAATGAAACTTGGACACTTCATGACACCAATGAAGCCAGCCTGTATAAGGACAATCATTATTTTTTTGTACCAACTCAGGAGCACCCTTATACGTATGGACGTTTAAATGGAGCTGTCTATGCGTTTCATGTTCCATATGCAAAAGAATGCATTCATTCCTTTTTAGAAGGATCTGTTGGTGCATATATGATGGATCATGCGCAATCGCTTGTTGTGAAAAGTGAGGAAGATCGGAAAAAGGCAGAGAAGATTTTATTGGCTCGACAAGATGCAGAAGAAACGGCATAAGATGATGGCAATTAGAAAAAGCGCCCGGTCATAGGGCGCTTTTGACTATTTCATAAAGTCTGTATGGCAGCGTATCAAATGTGTTCCAGCGCACGACTTGCTCGTAATTGTTCTCTGCAACTGCTTGCCTTTGTTCAGCGTTTGTTACATAATACTCGACCTGTTCAATCAAATCGTTTTCGTGTGTGTAAAAAGCGAAACTTGAAAATGCCGGTGACGGTTGTAGGTCTGTCAATTGAAAGCGTCCGCTTGCAGCGATATCAAATGCTCTGTTGTTCAGGCTCTTATTTTGAACATTGGCTTTGTTTTGATTATAGGCAAATTGCGCGGGTCTGTGTGGATTTAGGACAATGGCTGATGTTTGATAGATGTCTGCCATTTGCTCGGGACTCAGCCAGTGGGTCATCAGTGTGAGATCGCGATATCGTCTGCGTGATTTATTCAACTGGCGATGCCATTCTTTACCTGCAACGAGAATGCGCCATTTGTTTTGATGTAAGAGTGTATCGACGGCTTTGATGCGGTTTGGATAAGGGTAGCCAATGAGTGCAATGTCATAGATGCACGACTCATGTGGTGATTCTTTTTTCTGAAATACGTGTGTATTGGTCGGAATGGGAAAGTAGTGCGAGTGATTAGCGCCCATTTGTTTGTAAAATGACAAAGCACCTTCGTCAATCGTTAAGATCAGCTGTGCATCACTTACGCATGCAGCTGACACATCTATATAAAAAGGGTCTTCTGTCATCCACAGTACGACAGGGATCTTTTCTTGTTTGAATTGATGAAGTACTTCTGTTGGAATATGATCACCGATCATCATGAAAACAAAATCCGGAGAAAATGTCCGGATTTTGTGCATATGAGCGGGTAGAGATTCCCTTTCCATCTTGATACATGAAAAGGGGGAATCAATGAAGCTCTCTTCAATCCATTGATCGAACATCCGATAGATTCCACCGTAGCCAGAGCTGACATAAAGAAACTTCATGATGGCCCTCTCACATTAAGATGTGAATGTAACACTTTCCACTTTATCTACATCTAATAGAGTTGTTGCAGAGCCTGTAGGTGTCACAGAGCTTTCCTGTGTGACAAAAACAATACCAGTAGAAGCATCGAATGCTACGAATTGAACGGGTCCAATTAAGTCTCCAGAGTCCATCACAATACTAATAACTGTTCCTGGTGTAAGTCTTGCGAAAATCCACCTTGCTCCTTGAGATGAATTAAGTGCTGAAGCAGCATCTGAAGTTGATGCTTCAGCTGCGACTTCACTTAATAAATCGTTTAATTTATTTTCCAATTCTGCACCTCCTTCTTCGAGATTAACTGTTAACGCATGACTAAGCGGTTTGAAGAATAGTTTCAATAGTTCTTTTTTTAACTCAGTACGATTGTCATTCATTTTATCCCCATCCTTCCTTCAACAATTGAAACACACCACTATGTATATGCCGTTCAGTTTTTTTGGTATAAGCAGAATGCTCATTCCTTGTTCTTTTTTCATTTAATGACTTCACACATTTTTTAAAATGTTTTCAAATGCTGATGCTAAATGAAGTGATTCTCATACTCTAGTAAAGATCAAACGAGAAGAAAGAGGGAATTTTGAATGGAATTTGAACAATTATTAAATGGCTGGAACAAAGAATTACTAGAAACAGAAGGAATACTCGAAGTTGTGTTGATTTTGCTTCTTCTTCGTCTTTTAGAGGGACGTGAGGAAGAAAGTGAGTCAGAAATCAAAGAGTTGCTGCGCCAGTGGCTTGAGCTCGGCATTCCGCTGCCTCGTGTTCATTTAGTCAATGGTGAGGTGCTGCAAAACGTGGTTGTTGTTCAATTGTTTCATACAGTGGCGGTTTTTAAAAATGCTACGAATCAGCTAAGAGTGAATGTTCCTTACACAAATATTGTTAGTTAGGGAGCTTTTTAATCTCATTAAAAAGGATAATGCCCATGAAAGTATCGGTGATTTTAACAAGCTACAATAAACCTGATTTCATTGATCGTGTGCTAAAGAGTATGATAGAACAAACATATCAAAACTGGGAGCTTTTGATTATGGATGATGGCTCGGAGCCAGAAACATTAAAAAAGATTCAGCCCTTTTTAAGCGATGAGCGTATCCACTTGTATCCGCATACTGTTCATCCTGCAAAAAGGCTGATGACTGTACGTTATGCGACGCTTATTAATGAAGCATTAACACGAATATCAGGGGAGCTTATTTGTTATTTAACAGATGATACAATGTATTGCAAAGATCGTTTACAGAAAATGGTGGATGTTTTTCAATCAAAATCACATGTAGATATCGTTTATTCCTCGCAGCGTGTGGTCCATATTGATAAGCATCTAGTGGAAACAATGACCTTTGTTCGAGAAGCGGAACATGTGTTAGAACATGCGTCCTTTCAAGTAGATCACTGTTCGGTCATGCATAGAAGACGCTTGCTTCCTTTGATTGATGAGAAATTTGGGCAATATTGGGATGATGACCCGAAGCATTGGCATCATGCAGATTCTGTTTTTTGGATGCGGTTGAATCATTTTGCTGCGTTTTATCCATTAAAAGAGGTACTCGATATCACATTTAAAACACCCCAATCCTTTCATCACATGTTTTCAAGTATGCCGTATGATGTAATTGATGGGACGGTCATTGAAAGAGAAGGGGCTTATTTTCAACTTGCTTATGGGAATCTTCATGAGATTGACAAACGATGGGTTCATGAAAAGAAGATACGTGCGATTCGTGTCCCTTTGATTTGTGCGATGAAATATGAGGTGAAAGATAAGCGCGTTGTGCCGAACTATACAGTGGTCACCGCAGATAATGGAAGAACGATTTATTATATTGAAGATCAGAAAAAAAGACGATTTGCTTCAAAACGTGATATGCAATATTTTCAGTTTCATCCAAAAGAAATGTGCACCGTTTCAAACGAACTGCTACAGACATTAGACGAGGGCAAAATCATTCAAGTATCTCCTGAATTCAGCCCGCCAAACCGCCGGCTTTTTAAATGGCAACGGGATGTCTATTTATTTGTGCATGATACCTTCTGCCGTATTGCCCCTGAGGTGGTCAAGTTATTCGCATTTTATCATCAGCCAATCAAATTATATCCTTCCCACTTTACTTTATTTCAAGAAGGGAAGTCGATTGTTCCATTGTATATGGAATCATTCCACGAGTTTGACATGTCTCTTTATCAAACGTCAGGACGAAAGCACTCCTCATAAGTTGGGGTGCTTTTTTTAGAATTGACGAAAAAAGCAGGAGATCGAAAGGAAAAAGCGAAACGTGAAAAGGATAGGGGAACACGTTGAATATCATCAAACCGCTGAAAATTGGGCAATACTATGCCGGATTTTCGGCATAGAAAGTGAGGGGGAAATAGTGGGGAAGGTTGTCGAAAGAGCGGATTGGTTTGAATTAATTTTAGAAGCCATCGATGAAGCGATTCACGTTGTAGACGATCAAGGGGTCACCATCTTTTATAATCATAATGCAGCGAAGTTCGACTGTTTAGCGAAAGAAGAGGTGATTGGCAAGTACATACTGGATGTGTATCCTTCATTAACTGAAAAGACAAGTACACTCATGCATGTACTTAGAACAGGAAAACCCATTTATCATTCGTTGCAAACCTATTTGAATAAAAATGGAGAAAAAATTGAGACCGTCAACACCACACTGCCCATTATGGAAGGCAGCAAGTTAATTGGGGCGGTAGAAGTAGCGAAGGATGTGTCGAAGCTGTCGGCGCTTTCGAATCGTTTAGATCAAAAAAAACGAACGGATGGTGCCGCGGAGACCACTCAAATGCTCGATTTTTCTTCATTTTTAACAAATGATCCACACTTAAAAGAGATGCTGGAGAAAGCGAAAAAAGCTGCTGCATATCCTTCATCGGTTATGGTCTTCGGGGAAACTGGGACAGGAAAAGAGGTACTCGTACAAGCGATTGTTCATGCATCTGATCGGAAAGATCAAGTCTTTATCCCGCAAAACTGCGCTGCTCTTCCAGAATCGCTGCTTGAAAGTCTTTTATTCGGGTCTGTCAAAGGAAGTTATACGGGCGCAATAGATCGCAAGGGGCTGTTTGAGTTAGCAGATGGCGGTACGCTTTTTCTTGATGAGCTGCAAGCGATGCCGCTTACGCTTCAAACAAAATTACTGCGTGTGTTAGAGGATGGTGTTGTCCGCCGGATAGGTGATGCAAAGGCGGTTCAAGTAAATGTCAGAGTGATTACTGCCCTCAATATCGACCCATTTGAAGCCGTTAAAAAACAAATGTTAAGAGAAGACTTATTTTATAGACTGCATGTGTCATCATTTCATATCCCGCCGCTTCGCACAAGGAAGCATGATATCCAGCTGTTATCCCGCCACTTTATTCAAACGTATCATCAGCAATTTTCTAAAAACGTCAACCGCCTTTCTGAAGAAACCGTCCAAGTATTTATGGCCCATCAGTGGCCAGGGAATGTCAGAGAATTAAAACATACGATCGAGCATGCCGTCTTGATGATGCCAAAGGAAACAGAAGAAATCACCCCAGCATATCTCCCTGCCCATTTGCGGACGCATCAGATAGAAAGTCATCCTCCAGAGTCCTCATTAAAAAGTCAAGTGACGTCATTTGAACAAACGCTGATTCAAGAAGCTTTAAGACAGCACGCAGGGAATATTAAGCAAACGGCAGCCGCTTTAAAAATTCCTCGACAAACATTGCAGTATAAACTAAAAAAATATACAGATGCCGAAAAGTAAGCACTTCAAACAGGTGAATGTGACGGAAAAGCTCCTTTTGTAAAGAATAGGGGCATTTTCCCATGTTGGCACATAACTTGCATAGTATAAAGTGAATGCTGATAGGGGGAATGGATATGAATCAAAAACTGTATCAACCTGCGCGACATTGGAAGGACATTGAACTTTGGAAGGACGTACCCGAGGAAAAGTGGAACGACTGGATTTGGCAGCTGACGCATACGGTCAAAACGCTTGAAGATTTAGAAAAAGTCGTGAACTTAACAGAAGAGGAAAAAGAAGGGGTGAAGATTTCCACGAAAACCATTCCACTCAACATAACACCCTACTATGCCTCACTGATGAATCCAGACGATCCAAGATGCCCAATTCGTATGCAGTCTGTACCGATTGCAGAGGAGCTTCATAAAACAAAATATGACCTCGAAGATCCGCTCCATGAAGATGAGGATTCACCTGTTCCAGGTTTAACGCACCGCTACCCAGATCGTGTGCTGTTTCTCGTCACAAATCAGTGCTCCATGTACTGCCGCTATTGTACGAGAAGGCGCTTTTCCGGTCAGATCGGGATGGGCGTGCCGAAAAAGCAATTAGATGCCGCCATTGGATATATTAGAGAAACCCCTGAAGTGCGGGATGTGTTAATTTCAGGCGGTGACGGGCTGTTAATTAATGATCAAGTGCTTGAATACATTTTGAAAAACTTACGAGACATTCCTCACGTTGAAATCATTCGAATTGGAACACGTGCACCGGTCGTGTTTCCGCAGCGAATTACAGATGAATTGTGTGAGATTTTAAAAAAATATCATCCGGTTTGGCTGAACACTCACTTTAATACAAGCATTGAAATCACAAAAGAAGCGAAAGAAGCGTGTGAGCGACTTGTCAATGCTGGCGTGCCTGTTGGTAATCAGGCGGTGATCCTAGCAGGGATTAACGACAGTGTTCCAATTATGAAGAAGCTGATGCATGATCTCGTCATGATTCGCGTCAGACCTTATTATATTTATCAATGTGATTTATCTGAGGGGATCGGCCACTTTAGAACACCTGTTTCAAAAGGCCTTGAAATCATTGAAGGCTTAAGAGGACATACGAGTGGTTATGCTGTGCCAAGCTTTGTTGTAGATGCACCAGGCGGAGGAGGTAAGATCACCTTACAGCCAAATTATTTATTATCTCAAAGCCCAGAGAAAGTGGTCCTGCGTAACTTTGAAGGTGTGATCACCTCTTATCCGGAGCCAGAACATTACGTCGCCGGCCAAGCGGATGCGTATTTTAATGAAATCTATGAAGAAAAGAAAGAACCCGCCATTGGCATAACAGCTCTATTTGAGGACGAAGCAAGATCCTTTACGCCTGAAAATTTAAGCCGAATGAAACGAAGAGAGTCTTATGAAACGAATCCTGAACATGATACGCTCAAAAACAAACGTGAAAAACGAGATGAATTAAAAGAGAAGAAGTATCAAGCCCAGCTCAAAAAAGAACAAACCGTAAAGGAGGAGAAATAACGTTGCTGACATGTGATTGGTGTGAGGAGAAGAAAGCGAACGCAGGACAGACCACAGTCTATTGGGAACTCATCACGGGCACACAATCGATTGAGATTTTGGAAACGCCTTCGATTTCTTGCACGCATTGCGGGATGACGTATCAGAAGGATGAGACAGTAAAAGAGATAGAAGATCAATTAATTTTAGTCGATCAAACAAAGCTTCCAGAAAAAATCTCATATGAAGAATTAATGAGCATGGAGCGGTTATTAAAGCGTAATTACTTTGATTTTTCTTCATAAGTTGTACCTCCGCCTATACAAGTCATCAAATTCCTGTATAATATAACAACAAAATAGAGTGTCGCGGAGGGAAAAACAGGTGAAGTCGTTTTACCATTATTTAATGAAGTACAGACATCCAAAACCAAAGGATGAAATCAGTCATTTTGCAAATGCTGCTTATGAAGATCACAGCTTTCCTAAAGCATCCACTGATTATCATGAGCTATGTGCCTATTTAGAGTTAAATGGGGACTATTTAAGCTCCATGACGACATTTGATGAGGCTTTTGAGCAATACGAAGTAGAAGTCAAAAAAAAATAACACACACAACCGCTTGTTCCGTATGGAAGAAGCGGTTTTTTCATGAAGAAATAAAATGGCGTTTTGCATGGTGTGGTTGCCCATGCAGAATTCCTTGCGCCGGCATACGATACGTTAAGACCAAAAGTCGGGCAAGGGGGAGACAGAATGAAGGCGAAAGCACCAAAATATAAAGTAGGGGATATTGTCGTCGTTGTCATGTACGGCACAGTTGGAACGATAACAAAAGTCCATCAAATTGACCAACATTATCTATATGAGGTCAATCATAATGAGGTGCTTTATTTTGAAACATCACTCCAGCTTTACGATGAGTACGACGGGGTGATTGTAGATACGGAAAAGCTGGACATTGAATATGAGTTCCTCATTGGCGATGTTGTATATGTAAAGGATTACGGGAAAGAGCTATTTAAAATCATTGGCCATCGGACTGAGATATGGCGCTACCTTGAAGATGGCTGGGAAGATGTCATTTATGAACTGACAAGGTTAAAAGACGGAGAATGGCTGGAAACAGAAGAAGAAGACTTGACGCTTGTCCTAAGGAAATATGAGATGGATCAGTTTGTTCATCAGCTTCTTTTTGTGCATTACGTTGGAGAAACCTCAAAAGAAATAGAGGAAGATATGGTGCAAACCGCTCTATTACAGTTAGAAGAGAAACAAGAAAGCGAAGCATCACTAGAATTTCTCGCTGTATCTATAGTGGATGAGCTTCTTGACATTTACAATGATTATAAAATTCTCTATGAATTTTTCAAAGACCCAGAATATAAGGATATGATGGACTTTATTTTGGAAAGTTTAAACGAGCATTTTGGTTAAAAGAAGACTTGTCCTAACACGAATAAAAAGTAAGGAACACAGAAAAAAGCAATCACATAAAACCAACCCCTCAAGATACGGCCCATCACCTGATCAAAAGTATGTCCATCTAAAATGCTTAACCATTTCATTGCCTCATGCCCCTTTTCTTTTCGTTTACTGCATTTATATGTATGGAATAAGCCATTATGACAAACTGTAATAAAAATAAGGCAGCGTTCATACATCATAAAAAAGGAGGCGGAAAGCAATGAAAGAAGCAGATTTGGTGATTGATACAGAGGAAATTGCAGAATTCTTCTACACGGAGCTGGTCAAAAGAGGGTACATACCATCTGAGCTGGAAACGTTTGAGCTTGCCGATATTACATTTGAATATATGCTGAGGAAAGCAATGATAGTTGAAGAAGAGGCGCGGTAGGCACTATACTTTGAAGAGATTCTGAGTAGAAAGGGAGGGGAATTGTTTCGCGTGTATGTCATCATTTTTTTCCTTTTGTTTGGCGCCATCGCAGCGCTTATGGTGTCTGGCATGTTCCAGGAGTTGGACAACCAGATCATCTTATCGTTTGAAAACATCAGACTTCCTTTTTTAAATGATGTCATGCTGACTTTGACTGACTTTGGTATCAGTGCGCTGCTTGTCCCAATCATGCTCATCTTTAGCGTGGTGCTGTTTATGTATAAACGCTACCACTCTATTATGCTGCTTTTTCTACTATATATAGCAGAAAAAACGGTCAATCATGAACTGAAAGGACTGTTTGCTAGAGAGCGTCCAGCCTTTGATCATCTAGTGAATGAGACCTATTACAGCTTTCCGAGCGGTCATTCTATGAATGCGGCAACGATCTATCCATTTATCGCCTATCTATTCATTGAAATGATTCCGTGGCTGAAAAAGAGACAAAAAGCAGTCTACATGGTGACAGGATGTTGTGTGCTGATGATCGGCATCAGCAGGATGTATATCGGTGTTCATTATGTCACTGATGTAGCAGGGGGCTTTGCGATAGGACTAGCTTTATTTCTCATATGTAAAAAGATTGACGAAAAATTGTCCGTCATTCGACAAAAATAGAAGAAGGAAATTCTTAGATCCCAGCCAATTTTATATAAAAGGGGAGGGATTTGAATGCAATTGACGTTGAGATTTTTTCAAAAGAAACCTTCAGCTTATCACTTAACCATTTATCAAACACCTGAATATGGTGCAGAAAGCGGACATCAGCCTGTGTACCGGACAAAGATTGGCGGCAGGACACACCTTGATGTACTGGAAAAAGCATTCTCGACATTTAATGTACAAGATACAGTCCCTAATGATTACAATGCACGGTTTATCACAACAGGGGATATCGTTGTGATTGATGACCAGAAAAAAGGGAAGTGCTACTACCAGCTCTTTCCGGCAGGATGGAAACGCAGTGAACGCCTAATGACGATGAGTTAAATATAAACGACGATGCCAGCTTTACTTTCAGCTGGTATTTTCTTTTTTGATCTCAATCGTTTATAATAAATGGGACTAAACACATGTTAAACGTAAGTGGAGGCTAAAAAATGAGTGTACATATTGGAGCAGAAAAAGGACAAATTGCAGAAACGGTATTGCTGCCAGGCGATCCGCTTCGTGCGAAATATATTGCAGATACATATTTAGAAGATGTTGTGTGCTATAACGAAGTGCGCGGCATGTATGGTTATACTGGAACATATAAAGGAAAACGCATTTCTGTACAAGGTACTGGAATGGGCGTACCGTCTATTTCGATCTATGTGAATGAGCTAATCCAAAGCTATGATGTTCAAAACTTAATCCGTGTCGGTTCTTGCGGAGCGATCAAAAAAGATGTCAATGTACGTGACGTCATCTTAGCTCAAACATCATCAACAGATTCTCAAATGAACCGTGTGGCATTTGGACCGATTGATTACGCACCATGCGCTGATTTTGATTTACTGAAAAAAGCCTACGACACAGCAGAAGCGAAAAATGTAGCTGTGCGTGTTGGGAATGTATTTACAGCAGACCAATTTTATAATGAAAAACCACTTGAGCTGATGGACCAATATGGAATTCTAGCGATTGAAATGGAGACAACGGCTCTTTATACGCTTGCTGCAAAATTTGGCAGAAAAGCGTTGTCGATTCTAACAGTGAGTGATCATGTGCTAACAGGAGAAGAAACAACTGCTGAAGAGCGTCAAACGACATTTGACGAAATGATCTTAATTGCACTAGATTCTGTTTTATAATAGTATAAAGGGTGTGCTACGATGTAGCGCATCTTTATTTTTTTAGTAGAGCAAAAGGAAGGTATGTCATGAAGAAAAGCTATAAAATACTCTCAATCGCATCGATTCTTGGTTTGACGGCCGCATTATCAGGCTGCCAGTTGCTGGATCAGAAAAGCGGTACCACTGAATCTAACAAAACAAACGAACAAAAGAACGCAGCAAGTTCATCACCCCAGCAAAACTCAAACGATACGGCAGATTCATCTAATCAAGAGCTGACGTTAAAGAGTGAATATTTCAATGACATCAAGGTAGTGAGCGGACTGAAGACCATTCAAAACCCTGAAAATGTGCTTGCTTTAGTGAACAAAGAATATGCACTGCCAGGAACCTATAAACCTTCTGATCTCGTTGTACCAAAAGTGGAATTCTCTTTTTCAGAGGATATTGAAAAACGATATATTCGAAAAGAAGTAGCGGATGCACTTGCAAAGTTATTCAAAGGTGCTAAAAAGGAAAACTTTGAGCTTGCTGCAGTATCTGGCTATCGTTCCTATGACCGTCAAAAAGTCATTTTTGATAGTGAAGTGAAACTAAAAGGGAAAGAAAAAGCCCAAGAAGCCGTAGCCTTACCAGGGGAAAGTGAACATCAAACAGGTCTAGCTATGGATATTTCCTCAAAAAGTGCCGGCTTTGAAATCTCTGAAAAATTTGGTGAAACACCTGATGGTAAATGGGTAGCCAAAAATGCTTACAAATATGGCTTTATCATCCGTTATCCAAAAGGGAAAGAAGACATCACGAAATATGAATATGAGCCGTGGCACCTGCGCTATGTAGGGAAAGAAGCTGCAAAAGCGATGCATGATCATGATTTAACATTCGAAGAATACATGAACAAAGTGAAGAAAATATAAACAAATAAAAGGCCTCCCGAAGCTGGGAGGCCTTCTTTTATACGCCGTTTTAAAAAAAGAACAAACCTGCTAAAGCGAAGCCGGTAATAAAACCGAGACCGATGCCATAAGCTGCACCCCAGCCATAATAACCTCCGTAATATCCATAACCAAAGCCCCCGCGGGACCCGCCGACTGGACGAATATAAACTTTGCGGTTTGTCACCCGCTCAATACGTCCAACATGTACTCTGCCATTTCGATCAGTAATTCTAGCTACTTTCCCCATATGCTGCTGACAAAGTTTGTAGTAGCGCTCCATGTTTTTCCTCCTTATGACAAACTCTTTTCACTCTTATCCTATGCGAAAGACTTCATAGAGTTTGGACAAAACATATAGGAGATTCGCTCATTTTATACTGTACATTCAAATACAAGGTGACTCAGATGTTCTCGGTGTGTTTGAATCAGGTCATAGTGTGTCTGCAATGTATCATAAAGAGAAGGTGGTATTTGATCTGATAATTCCATTTCGGTCGGCTCCTCCTGCACCATGTGCTCATCGAATGAGAGAATCTGAATGTCACGGAATCCTGCGGACGCTAACTGTTTTTTCCATTCAGAAAATGAAAAGAGGGAGTGAAACCCATAAAACTCCCGAATGGCTGCCTGTTCTTCTGAGGAAAGCGGCACTTTTAACACAGCCTCATTTGCGATCAATTGTTTTCCAGGAGCAAGCACCCGTTTTATCTCAGCAAGCGCAGCAGGTAAATGGGTGAAACTTAAAACAGATTCACTGATCAGTAGAGAGAACGAGTCATCCGCAAATGGCAGGTGTTCGATCGATGCTTGCTGTGCACGGAAAGGTAGTTGTTCCCGCTCGAATCGCAGATTGGCTTTTTCAATCATCAAAGGGTGTGTATCAATCGCCTCTACTTCATAACCTAAATGTCCTAAATAGGCTGCTGTTTGTCCTGTGCCGCATCCAACATCCAGTATACGATCGTCAGACGCCAGGTTGAGATGCTCAATCATCGTTTTAGTTAGCTCAATTCCACCAGGATGGGCACCTGATACACCAAAATAGGCAAGCATTTCTACATAGTCACTCATGGAATCCCTTCTTTCTTTATCATGTTTCTCTCTAAAGATTATGCATTGCAGGGCTAAATGGCTTATCTTTTCAAATAGAAGTTTGATCCTTTGGTTGACGGATGAAGAATCGTCCTTGATAATAATGAAAGGAGATAAAGGTGGTGTTTTTTTGAAAAAACAATTCAAGTTCGTGATAGCCATTCTGGTGACAGCAGCGCTTTCCTCAGCGATTACATTTGTGATCACAAAACAAGGTGCTGTCAGCGTTTCAGGAGATGAGAAGTTTAGTAAACTCATGGCTGCATATACGAAGGTAAAAAACGAGTATTACGAAAAAACGGATGATCAAAAACTAGTAGACGGTGCGATTCAAGGCATGATTGCATCACTTGATGATCCATACTCTACATATATGGATCAGGAGGAAGCCGAAGGGTTTAACAACACCATTTCATCTTCATTTGAAGGAATTGGTGCACAAGTAGAAGAGAAGGATGGACAAATTTTAATTGTCGCACCGATTAAAGGCTCTCCTGCTGAAAAAGCTGGTTTGAAACCTCATGATCGTATTTTAAAAGTGGATAGTAAAAGTACAAAAGGCATGTCAGTGAATAAAGCCGTTTCTCTTATCAGAGGGAAAAAAGGAACGGATGTCAAACTGCATTTGAACCGACAAGGTGTTGGAAATGTGGATGTGACGATCACACGAGATACGATTCCACTTGAAACGGTGTATGCAAAACTAACAAAAGATAAAATAGGCGAAATCCAAATCACTTCTTTTGCTGAAACGACATCTAAAGAGTTGGATAAAGCGATTGATGACCTCGAGAAAAAAGGGGCAAAAGGTTTTGTCATTGATCTGAGAGATAATCCAGGCGGCATTATGACAGAAGCAATTGAAATGAGCAATGACTTTATCGATAAAGGAAAAGTCATTATGCAGGTTGAGGAAAAAGGAAAGAAACAAGTGTACAAAGCGGAAAAAGAACGCAAAGTTCATCAGCCGGCAGTTGTTCTTGTAAACGGCGGTTCAGCGAGTGCTGCTGAAATTATGGCGGCAGCTCTGCACCAATCCTCCAGCATTCAACTTGTTGGAGAAAAGACATTTGGTAAAGGGACTGTTCAGAATGCGCAAAGCTACAATGATGGTTCTAGTGTGAAATTAACCATTGCCAAGTGGCTGACACCAGACGGGTCTTGGATTCACAAAAAAGGAATTGAGCCACAGGTGAAAGCATCTCTGCCGAGTTATGCGAAGCTGCCATACTTAAGTCCGAAAAAGACGTATCAACTGAATGATGATGGAGATGAAGTCAAAGCGGCTCAAAAAATGTTCCAAGCGCTTGGCTACAAAGCAAAAGCCAATGGAGAATATGATCAAGCATTCCAGTCGGTCGTGAAAAGGTTCCAATCAGATCACGATCTAAAGGCTGATGGTATTCTGACAGGGGACACAACGACGGTACTGATGACAAACATCCAAGATAAGCTCAAGAAAAATGATACGCAAATGAAAAAAGCCATTGAAGTGTTGAAAAAAGAAATGAAATAGAAAAAGCAGTCCTCATCAGGGGACTGCTTTTTTTCTTGTGTTACGCTTTGTTAGCCACAGGTTCCGTTGTTTTCCCATTCTTTTCAAACAAATCACTTGTCACAGAATTAGATGTGACATTCTTCTGGAAGAATGGATTCAATATCAAGATGACCACAACGTTTGCTAGTAAACCGAGAAAGCCTTCATAAAGGCCGAATGTCATTTGTGTCATATTCGCTGTAAAGGTAACGATAATTCCTACGATGAGCCCCGCAATCGTTGCTTCTCTCGATTGTTTTTTCCAGAATAAGCTGATGGCAATGGCTGGGAAAATTTGAACCATTCCAGAAACACCGATCAGCTGAAGCGTGACAAGCGCAGTCGGGAACAGCATACCGAATAAAAGAGCAAGCCCGATCACGATAAATACCATCGAACGTGTAATGATCGTTAACCGTTTAGGTGACACATTTGGATGGATTAAATCACGGTACAAATTATTGGCAAATAAATTCGATGCCCCAATGGCCATGATCGAACATGGAATGAGAGAAGCAAGTGCAATCGTTGAATACGCAAGCCCCTGCATCACGCCGCCATATGACGTCTGAATTAAATGAAGAAGAGCAAATCTTGGATTTGTATCTTCCGGTAAGACTAAAAAGGCAATGAAGCCAAGGAAGATGACCAAAATCAATACAATGTTGTAAAGAGGTAAAAACATACTGTTTTTACGGATGGCATCTGCGCTTTTGGCTGTGAAAACACCAGTTGCTGCATGAGCCCACATAAATAATGCGAGTGCAGAAACACCTGATGCGGTAATAAACCACAAAATGCCTTTAGGGCCGCTTTCAGGAATCGTCAGAAGCTGTGGAGCTTCCTTAGCTAACGTATTCATCATTGGTGTCCAGCCGTTAAAATGAATAATCGGGAGGGAAACGACCATAAAGAGCATGATCACCCAAACAAGAATATCTTTAATAATGGCTGTATATGTAGGACCTTTAATACCACTGAAAAATGTATAAAGTGCAACTAAAATAAATGAAATCATAACCACTGCATTCACATTAATATAACTCGTTCCAGCGACAGTTAATGTATCTTGAATCCCGCTTAGCTGAAGACAAATGTATGGTATGAGCATGAGTACACCAACAATGGCAATCAAACTGGATAACAGTTTACTGTCAAATCGCTCACGTGCATAATCAGCAAGTGTTGTCAGCTTGTGATTTTTTGCAACCGTCCAAAGTTTTGGTAAGAAGAAATACGCAATAAAATAAGCAAGAACTGAATAGGGGATAGCGAAAAAAGCAACACTTCCCGCTGTATAAGCTGTACTTGTGAGCCCTAAAAAGGTATAAGCAGTATATAAGTCTGCGCCAACAAGGAACCAGACGAGAAGCCCGCCAAATTTTCTCCCGCCAACAGACCATTCTTCGACTGATTGTCTTGATGATTTATCACGACCAGCGGCAAAACCGATGACCACGACGATGAAAATGATACTTGCAGTAATCAATAAAGCTGTTAAGTTTCCTTGCATTCGTCAGTTCCTCCATTTGAATGTTGCATCCTGTAAATGATAAATGTGCAAACGGGTGTGAGTACAATCCATAGTAAGAGCCAGAAGTGGAAAAAAGGCAGCCCGATGACAAATGGATGAATACGATTCACAAAGGGGAGCAGTGCAAGCTGTCCAATGAATGGAATCGCGATAAGTAGCGCCAGTATCAGTTTTTTGTTCATGTTTTCCTCCTCTAATATTTTGTAATTTCATAATAATAGCAGTTGTCAGATTAGATCACAAGACCATTTTCAGAAAAAACAATCATTTTTATGAATATCATACTAATATAACGCTTTCATTTTTAAAAAGAGGTAAATACTGAAGAATGAGAAAGGAAGACTTGAAAATAAGTATGGAAAAATAATATTTAGAGCAAATAAAAAAGCCCCAGCATGACGCTGAGACTGAGCCGTTTTTTATAGGAAATCAGATACTTCTTCGATGTCAAAACGATTGCTTTTGTGAGCTTCTTTTGCTGCTTTCCCGACAGAAATCAACATCACTGGTTCGTATCGACCACTCACATTGAATTCTTTTACGTACGCTTCTTTACTGAAACCGCCCATTGCGCATGTATCATATCCCATTGCTTTCGCCGCAATCATTAACTGCATAGCAGCTAACGAAGCGTTTGAATACGCAGCTTCACGTGCATATTGCTCGCTTTGGTAAGCACCATTGATTTGCGTCATCAGTGTTTCTTTAATATCTTCTGTGATGAAGCCTTGTTCTGCTAGCTCACTGTAGATTTTTTCACCCTTTAGATTGGCTTCAAGGTCACCTAGCACAGCAATCACAGCTGATGCTTGAGAGACTTGTTTTTGGTTGTAAGCAATTGGAAGAAGTTTTGCTTTTGATTCAGCACTATGGAACACAGTGAAATGCCAATGCTGAAGGTTCCAAGCAGATGGTGCTTTTGTTGTGATATCAAGAAGCTCTGTTAACTCTTCTTTTGTCATTTCATGAGTTGTATCATACTCTTTTACTGAAGCTCTTTCTTTTAAAATGTCAATCGTTTTTTGATCGCTCGCCATATGGATATTTCCTCCCGTTTTTGCAAATAGTATGGTACAATAAATAAAAAAGTGAGAAACTTACTTATTGTAACTAGAGATATATTTTAAATTGTATACCGTTAGTTTGTCAAACGATTATGAAAAGAAAGGCTGAAATATATGGAATTTCAATTATGTCCAAACATTCAGCAAGCTTTTTTGCTTCTTGGCAAAAGGTGGAATGGTCTCATCATTCATGTATTGCTTGACGGTCCGAAGCGGTTTAAAGACCTGACGGACATTATTCCATCCATCAGTCAAAAAATGCTCGCAGAACGCTTAAAAGAGCTTGAGCAAGAAGGAATCATAAAGCGCACTGTACTTCCTGAAACGCCAGTCAAAGTCATCTATTGTCTAACCGAAAAAGGGAGTGCATTACATGGTGTGTTCGGAGAAGTATCGCGCTGGGCAGGGGAGTATGCTGGATCTCATGTAAAAAAGGAGCAAGCCTAGTTTTAGGTTTGCCCAAACGTTTTGTCTCCTAATGAATATGCTGATGTTAGGCACATGACAAAGGAGGAGAAAAGCATGTACCCTCATACTCCGTATTTTCGAGGCGGTGCCCCTGGCATTCCGCCATATGAATCTAGAGTCCCTTTGTTTTTTGGTTTTGGCGCTCCTTTAGTCGGCGGACTGCTTGGCGGATTTCTAGGAAGTGCGATTTTTAATTATCCTCGTCCATATTACCCGCCACCACCACCGCCTGTTCCACCACCTTATGGCGGCGGATATCCACCATATTATTAAGAAAAAAGAGTAAGCCTGCTTCCATTTCAAAGCAGGCTTTTTATAATGGAATATCAATTTCAGAAATGCCTGGATCATCATGCTTTAAAAACATAATTTCTAAAATACCATCTTGATACGATGCCTTCGTTCCTTTTCTTTTCACAGCAGCAGGCAGGACAACCTTCTTTTGTTTATTCTCTTCAGGAAAATGATCAATAAACAGCAGATTGGCTGTATGTTTGATTTTTACTTTTTCCGTGTTCGGACGATCGAGCTCTATTTTGACAAACACGTGATCTGTCGTCTCAAATACTTCAACATTCGGCTCTTTCTTTTTTTTATCGTCTGTCTCTCTTGTTTTCTGCTGCTGAGACAGCGGATCCTGAAAGGGGAATTGAGCAGAATAATTGGAGCCGAAAACACTTTCCATGACTTGATTGACATATTGCTCAACGTCTTTAGGATCTGAATTTTTTAACGCTTCTTTTGAAAATTGCTTTTGAAAAGGGAATAATCGGTTCCAGTCAAACATGCAAATCATCCTTTCTAAATGCCCTGAATTAGTATATGCCCATAAAGTGATGTGCGTGCTATAATATACGATAGGTTTAGAAAGGAATGGTTAGATTGAACGAACAACTATCAAAAGGTGTCTTATATACGGCTGCATCTTTTACATTATGGGGATTGTTCCCATTATATTGGAAACTGATGGAGCATATTTCGTCAGGCGAAATTTTAGCGCACAGAATAGTATGGTCCTTTATTTTTATGTGCGGTATTCTTTTATATTTAAAGCAAGTCCGTCCAGCGATGCAGACTGTGAAAGGTCTGATGATAGATGGAAAAGCACTTTTTTCATTACTTTTATCGGCTATTTTAATTTCGGTCAATTGGTATGTATACATTTGGGCGGTAAATCACGATCTTATGCTGGAAGCGAGTTTAGGGTATTATATTAATCCACTTGTATCAGTTTTACTAGGCATCATTTTCTTAAAAGAACGACTGAATAAAATGCAAACCACCGCCATTCTCATTGCTGCAGCTGGGGTCATCATCTCAACTGTTCAGTACGGCTCATTTCCTGTCGTGGCTTTCGTATTGGCTTTTAGTTTTGGGTTTTATGGACTGATTAAAAAAAGAATGAGTTTTACGAGTGCCATTGGATTAACCATTGAAACACTGCTTCTTGCACCAGCTGCGCTTGTTTACTTATTCTTCTTCTTAAAAGAACCTGTTGTCACGATGAATCCGAGCAGCTTCGGCTCTCTTGGGCTATTATTTTTTGCAGGTGTCTTTACAGCTGTACCGCTTCTTTTATTTTCTGAAGGGGCCAAAAGAATTCCTTTATATCAAGTTGGTATTTTGCAGTATATTGCACCGACCATTACACTCTTTTTGGGGCTGTTTGTGTATCACGAACACTTATCTGCAGCAAAAATCGTGACATTCCTCTGTATTTGGGTGGCGATTTTACTATTTACAACCTCTCAACTGCGAATGAAAAAAACAGCGAATTCTCATTAAAGAGACGAAGCAGTTTGCTTTTTTTTGCAGGCGGATCATGTCATAATAAGTTGTTACCAAAACTGTAGAGGTGATCACATGTCATCAGTCGATGAGCTTGCACACGCTTATCAATCTTTATGGAAAAATCGGCAGCTTGATGTAGTGGATATGACTTCATTACACGAGGCGATACGAGATGATTTGCTTGATGCACGCACCCATCCTCGCGCAAGAAAGTCATTGCATCAAAAGTATGTACTCGCTGTGGAAAGAATTTTAGAAAGCACGATTGAACAGGGTCATCAACTACAGCTGATCAGCTTACATACAAAAAAGCTGCGCGAACTAATTCAAAATGGAGGAAGGAACCACTCATGAAACCAATTCAAACGGAAGATGTCACAGCGCATCTTGAATCGTTTTTAAATCGGCCAGTCTTCGTTCATCTTGAAACGACAACTGGTTCTTATTCAGCTCATGTGAATGAGCAAAATATGACGGTCGTGGCGTATATCCGCAACGCAAAAGTCGTCTATTCACAGGCAAAAATAAAAGGACAAGGTCCATACCGTGTCGGGATGAAAACAGAAGATGGCTGGATTTACGCAGAAGGTTTAACCGATTACGTGTTTGATGAACAAGGCCGCCTGCTGTTAGCAGGACACCTGCCAGACGGAAAACTAGCGATCTCATTACAAATTAGTGAAACACCATTTCAGGTGTAGGAGAGAGGGGAACAGTGATGAACGAACATGTACTTGTGATGCTGCCTCACCCCGACGATGAATCCTTCGGGGTCGCAGGGCTCATCGCGCAAAGCAGAAAACGTGGAATTCCAGTGACGTATGCATGCGGGACACTTGGAGAAATGGGAAGAAATATGGGAAGTCCAACATATGCTAACCGTGAGACACTTCCTGAATTAAGAAAACAGGAATTAATCAATGCATGTAAAGAAATGGATGTCACAGACTTGCGAATGCTTGGTCTTCGGGATAAAACGTTGGAATTTGAAGATGATGAGTATTTAGCGGATGTGATGGAAAGTATTATTGATGAAGTGAAACCAACCCTTATTGTCACATTTTATCCAGGTCATGGTGTACACCCTGATCATGACGCGACAGGTGAAGCGGTCATTCGTGCTCTATACCGAAAGAAAAAAGAAGACCGTCCCGTCACATACTGTATGGCCATTACGAAAAATCGAGAAGAAGTGCTAGGAAATGCCGATATTGTGATTGATATTACGGATGTAGCCGATATCAAATTAAATGCACTAAGAGCGCATAGAACACAAACAGAAGGCATGCTAAGAGAGCTTGAACAAAAGTTGAAAAACAAAGAACCAGTCGTTCAAAAATGGTTTGATGAAGAAATTTTTTGGACGTATCAATGGAATGACTAAATGAAAGGCAGCTGACTTTGAAGTGACCCCCTAAATTTAGACGCGTTTTTTTATGAGACAGCTTTCGAGGCATGAGTTCGATATTGTATCGGACTCATGCCTTTTAGTTTTGTCTTTATACGTGTGTGATTGTAGTAGTCAATATATTGTTCAAGTTCTTGCTTGAAGTGTTCGATGTTCTCAAATTTTTTTAGGTATAGAAATTCAGACTTTAAGATACCAAAAAAGTTCTCGATAACTGCGTTATCGTAACAGTTACCTTTTCGGGACATACTCTGTGTAATCCCACGCTTTTTTAAGGCGTGTCTATATTGCTTCATTTGGTAATGCCATCCTTGATCAGAATGTATCATTGGTTTCTCATCTTCATCTAAACGGTTGAACGCCTGATGAAGCATCGTTGAGACGAGTGAATAAACAGGTCTTGAACCGACTGTATAGGTAATGATTTCACCATTAAATAGATCTAATATGGGCGAAAGATAGAGCTTCTGACCAAATAACTTGAACTCCGTTATATCTGTGACCCATTTCTCATTTGGCCTATCAGCTTGAAAATGACGAGCCAATATATTAGGCGCTATTTTGTTCACTGTGCCTCTGTATGAACGATATTTCTTCACTCGGACCATGCATTTTAGCCCTAGAACTTTCATGATGCGCTGGACTTTTTTGTGATTCACCTTTTGTCCTCGGTTGATTAGTTCATCACGAATCCGGCGATATCCATAACGTCCTTGATGTTCCTGATAAATGGTTTGAATCATCTTTTTCAGTTCGACATCCTGATCAGGACGATCTAAATGCTTGATCAAATAATAGTAGGTACTGCGTGGAATACATGCGAGCTTAAGAAGTGATTTCACCGGATATTGATGCCTTAAATCATAGACTACTTGCGCTTTGTCTTGTTTGGTGATTGTTCCTTGTTTTGAACTAAGGCATTCAACTTTTTTAAATACTCATTTTCCATGCGCAAATGTTCTACTTCTGCCTGTAACGCTTCCATTGATCCTTTCGTTATTTCTTGTTTTCCAGTTTTCTTTTTCATAGACGGACGCCCCTTTTTATTAGATTGAAGGGCGTCTACTCCTTGTGTTTCCAAGATGCGCTTCCAGTTCCAAAGCGTGGTATCAGAAGGCAGGTTAAAGAGTGCAGCTGTTTCCAAGATAGACGTCCCATGTTCATTCATATAATCAAGTACGTCTAGTTTATATTGGACTGGATAATTTGTATATGACTTTGAAAAAGCTTTTTTGCCATGATATTGATACTTTCTGACCCAATATTGAAGTATACTTTTGTGCACGCCAATCTGTTTTGCAATTCCAAGCAGGGGTTCGCGGTCAATGAGGTATCGTTTTACCGCTTTGATTTTATCTTCAATTGTAAATTTAGCCAAAAGAAAAGCACCTCCAAATGTTAGACTGTGTCTAATATTTGGGGTGCACTTCACTTCAGTCAGCTGCCTTTTCCTGTTGCAGAATGCATACGTCTTTCAATCAACCTGAGACGAACAAATAGGACGATGGCACCTGCGGCAAGCCCAGTAATCAGACCAATCCAATAACCAAACGCTCCAAATGAGGTATACGTGCCAATCAAGTAGCCAGCTGGAAGGCCGATGACCCAGTAAGAGACAAACGCAGCAATCAGTGTATAATTCACATCTTTATACCCGCGTAGAGCTCCCTGAATTGGTGCGGCGATCGCATCTGACAGCTGGAAAAAGATCGCATACATCAAAAAGTGCTGTGTCATTTGTAAAACAGCTGATTCAGTTGTATATAAACCAGCGATCTCAGGTCTAAATAACAAGATGAGTGTTGCGGTACATAATGAGAACAAAACAGCTGTTGCAATGCCAATATAGCTGTAGCTTTTTGCGTCTTTATACCGCATGGCACCGGCTTCAAAACCTACAACAATCGTTAAAGCCATTGAGATACTAAGCGGCAGGATATATAAAATAGAAGCAAAGTTCATCGCTGCTTGGTGACTGGCGATTGTCACGGTATCAAAGTGACCCATTAAGAGCGTGACAGCTGCAAAAATACTTGTTTCAAAAAAGATCGCAAACCCAATAGGGATACCGATTTTCAGTATTTGACCCATTCGGGAGACGTTAAAACGAGGTAATGTCTGAAACAACCGAAAGGATGCAAACGGTTCGGCTTTGATGACAATACAAATACTCATGATGAAAATCGCCCAATACGTCAGCGCAGATGCAAGACCTGCCCCTGCACCGCCAAGCTTTGGAAACCCAAAGTTTCCAAAAATAAAGAGATAATTTAAAACAAAATTAATAGGAAGTGCGGTTAACGTAATGAACATCGTCACACGTGTTTTTCCTAATGCATCAATGAACGATCTCATGACTGAATAACCAAAAAGCGGGATGATTCCAATAGCAAGGAAGCTGAGAAAATGACGGGCAATGATTTCTACGGATGGTTCAAGCCCAAGTCTCCCTAAAATAAAAGGAACACACAACGATCCAATGACAATCACCACGATACTTAAAAGAAAAGATAAATAAATGGCCTGGAAGACTGCACGAGGAACGTCTTCCCTGCGGCCGCCGCCCATTAACTGAGCCACAATAGGGGTAACAGCCATTAAAATACCAGCGAGACCAGTATAAACAGGTGTCCAAATGCTCGAACCGATGGCTACACCTGCTAGGTCTTCTGCACTCACTTTTCCAGACATCACCGTGTCTAAAAATGTGATGAGCGAAAGACCTGCTTGTGTAATTAAAATCGGAATCAATATGGTTAAAAATTGTGCCAACTTTGCTCGAATACTATTCGTTTCTCTCATCATAAGTTCCTCTCTGAACAGAAATAACGAGAGGAATTATATCACGCTATGTAAATAAATCAATTCTCCGTCGGATTATTTTTCTTTGAGGGCTTCGTTTTTTTGAACATTTGGGCATAAATAAAAGAAAGACTGACAACACCTAAAATGCTGCAAGCATATTGAATCACTTTTTGAATGGTCATATTGAATTCACCTCCATACAAATAGAATGTGCACAATTTGTTATTTTATGACACAAGCGAAAGAAGGAGGGACATGGTGAGATGATCAATCGCACAAATGAAGAAGCGATGTTTAAGTTAGAAATGAAATCTCATTTAACGCAAATTATGATGGATGCAAGGAAAATCGTCGATTCGCTTGACCAGACGGAACAATGCCTTCTTTGTGAACTCGAATCATTGCATGATCAGTTTAATGAAATGCATGCAGAGGCTTCCTCATTTTATTTACAAGCATATATGGAAGAATTCACACCAGGTTTTGCTCAATTTTCTTTAGCCATTGAGAACTTATCAAAACAAAAGCATGGCGCACTGATTGTGATTCAAAGGAGAGATGAGGTGGAGGATTATATACAAAAAGGGACAAACCTCCATGCGAAAATTAGCGCATCATTAATAGAAAGCATTTTCTATCCTGGAAACCCACTTCATGATGGCGCCCTTTTAGTAAAAGAAAATACGCTTGTTTCCGCTGCAAACGTCCTACCGCTCACCTCAAAAAAAGTCAGCCCTTCTCTAGGCACAAGACACCGGGCAGCCATTGGACTTTCTGGCATGACTGATGCCCTTGTTCTTGTGGTATCAGAAGAAACAGGGAAAATGTCGTTTGCAAAAGAAGGCGTCCTCTATCCGTTAACTGTAAAAGATCAAGAAATCAGAAAGTAAACATGAACACAGCATTCTTCATGGGGAAGGGTGCTTTTTTTTATTGAGGAGAAAAAACAGGCAATTAAGTAAAAAGTCATTTGATACAGAAAAATTTGTCATGTAGAATAGAACTATGAAACTAGCAACGTGCTTGTTTTGACAAATTTCTAAACGTCAACTTAAAAATTCCTTAAAAATTGTTTATAAATACAGCAAACAGCCGATAGAAACGATATGGCTTTGTTTTAGCATTTTGAGTTTGCTGCTCTAAAACCTATTTAGTATTGCCCAACGTCTTCATGTCGAGTAATATTATAGAAATAAAGATAAAATAGTGCAAGAGAAGCAGAACCATTAAATGCTAAACTCAAAACTAGTACATAAGTCTTACGGTACGAAATCATGAAAGGCGGAGATTCATCTATGAAGAAAAAAGTAGTAACCGGCCTCACAGTTTCAGCGATCGCAGGCTCAGCTGTTATTGCTACACCGGCAGAAGCACAGACGATCAAGGTGAAAAGCGGTGACTCACTTTGGAAGATTGCCGAACAGTACAACACAAGTATTTCGGAACTTCAATCTCTTAATCAATTAAAAACGACGATGATTTTTGCAGGACAAAGCTTAAAGATTCCTAGTGCAAAAAGTTCAAAATCCAGCTCATCAACAAGTTCAAAAGCAACGAAATCAAGTGCTTCAACAACATCTAGCTATACAGTCAAGCTTGGGGATTCATTATGGCTGATTGCGAAGAATCACAAAATGTCAGTTGCAAGTTTGAAAAGTTTGAACAGCTTAAACAGTGACCTCATTCGTCCTGGACAAAAGCTGAAAGTGTCTGGAACAGCGAAAACGAGCGGCAGCCAGTCCTCAAATTCAAACTCAACATCTAATTCTAGCTCAAGTAACAAATCAACGAATTCTAATAGTTCGTCGTCAGCATCTAGTACATATAAAGTGAAATTAGGCGATTCACTTTGGAAAATTGCCAATTCGTTAAATATGTCGATTGGTGAAATTAAAACATTGAACTCGCTAAAATCTGATACGATTTATCCAAATCAAGTATTGAAGGTAAAAGGAACGGTGACGTCAAAACCAAGTCAGCCGAAAGCACCTGCTCAACCTAGCACGCCTTCAAACAGCAATCAGTCTTCAAGTAGTAAAACCACATCTTATACGGTTAAATCAGGTGATTCATTATGGAAAATTGCGAATCAGTTTAAGGTGCAGGTTCAATCAATCCGCACAGCAAACAGCTTGAAAAGTGATGTGCTTAGAATTGGACAAGTATTAAAAATCAACGGAACAGCTTCCGGTTCAACTGGATCTAATGGTTCTACGTCAAATGGTTCAACAACACCGGTCAACAATAATAAAAATGACGTTCCAATGAATGCAAAAATCACGACAATGATTCAAGAAGGTAAAAAGCTCACAGGCATACCTTACAGGTGGGGCGGCAATACACCAGCTGGATTTGATTGCAGCGGCTTTGTTTACTATCTCATTAATAAGGTTTCATCAGTATCTAGATTGAGTACAGCAGGATACTGGAATATGATGACGCCTGTCAGCACACCACAAGTTGGAGATTTTGTTTATTTCACAACGTACAAAGCAGGTCCTTCTCATATGGGACTATACCTAGGTGGAGGAGATTTCCTTCATGCAAGTGACAGCGGAGTAGGAATTTCAAACTTAAGCAATCCTTATTGGAAAAAAGCCTATCTAGGTGCGAAACGTTTCTTCTAAAAAAGCCGATTTTCGGCTTTTTTTGTTTGCCTTCTCATCAGTTTGTCCATACTGATAGCAAAAGGGGGCAGTCATAAATGAAAAAGTCAGTGTGGATGATCATGATATGTTTGATCTTTACCGCATCAGCATGTCATGCACCGCCGAAAAAAGAAACGACAGAAGAAACAAGAGAAGTTGCCGCACCTAAACAAGCACCAGTCACAACGTCACTCATAAACGAAAGCGGGCAAAAAATAGGGAGCATTGAAATAAGAGAGTCCTCAGAAAATGGGCTGGATCTGCATGTGAAAGCGAAAGGACTGCCGCCAGGTCCTCACGGCTTTCATATTCATGAAACAGGAATATGTGAAACGCCAGATTTTGATACGGCGGGGGCTCACTTTAATCCGACTCATAGAGAGCATGGCTTCGACAACCCAAAAGGGCATCATACTGGAGATATGCCTAATTTAGAAGTAGGGGCAGATGGTCAAATTGACGTCGTTGTGAATGTTCCGAATGTGACGGTCAAAGGAGGCCCGAATCAATTGGTTGATCAAAACGGGCGAAGTTTCATCATCCATGCAGAAGCAGATGATTACTTAAGCAACCCTTCTGGCAACTCAGGGAAACGCATTGCTTGCGGAGCCATCACAAAAGAAATGGTAAAATAACAGAAGTCGAACCTTTATGTATTGAGTGCATAAAGGTTTTTTTAGTATACTTGGTGAGGAAAATGATCGAAGAGAGGAATTAATCATATATGTTTAACCAACCAGCACTCCCAGAAGAAATTCAAGCAATGATCGAAGCAAAAGGAAAAGTTCTCGAAGAAGAATTTCGTCCGCTTATCGGAACAAGCGGCTATGAATCACAAGATACGTCTATTATTCAAGATGCCATGATTGCACTTGCCCTAGGAAAAAATGTTCTGTTAAAAGGACCGACGGGCTCAGGTAAAACAAAACTAGCAGAAACTTTATCCGCGTTTTTTCAACAGCCGATGCACAGTGTAAACTGCTCAGTTGACCTTGATGCAGAAAGTCTAATTGGTTATAAAACCATCCATAATGATGGACAAGTTGCTTCTATAGAATTCATTGAAGGACCCGTTACAAAAGCAATGAAAAAAGGACACCTTTTATATATTGATGAAATCAACATGGCAAAACCAGAAACACTGCCTATTTTAAACGGTGTGCTTGATTACAGAAAAATGATGACAAACCCATTTACAGGTGAAGTCGTTAGAGCAGAAGAAGGCTTTGGCGTGATTGCAGCAATCAATGAGGGGTATGTGGGGACAGTGCCGCTCAATGAAGCGCTGAAAAACCGTTTTGTCGTCATTGAAGTTCCTTACATTGGCGGTGGCATTTTAAAAGAAGTACTGCACACTCAATCTGTATTAAAGGATGAGCGTTTAATCGATCAATTCGTACAGCTCTCATCAGATCTCATCGTCCAAGCACACAATGGACAGGTCAGTGAAGAAGCCGCATCCATTCGCGCACTGTTAGATACATGTGATCTTGCGCAATATATCCCGCCGCTTCGTGCAATTGAACGAGGAATTGTAGAGAAGCTAGAAGATGACCGGGAAAAAGCAGCGGTAAGAAATATCGCTCAAACATTATTCGAGTGAGGTTCTGACTTTTGAAATTCATCAAATTTAATGACAGCAGAATCGATTCATTTCTATTTATGGAATTAACGGATTTAGCCAAAACACTTGCCAAAAGTGATGATGTGGAGCTTGAATACGGTGTTCAATCGTACTATGAACCGTTTGAAAAGAAAATTTTCATCAGCCATTTTTGGGATGATCGTCATCAAGAGGATATGATGGCAGGCCTAAAAAGTGATGTGTTCCTGCGAGCAGTAGGGACAGTGTATAGCGATCTTACAGTATTTGAAGACATCATTCGCTATGCCCACACATTATCCATTCCTGATGTGTGCAAACAATTGTTTATGCTGTTTGAAGATATCCGCATTGAAGAGCGGATTAAACGTGACCGCCTAGGAACAAAAAAGGTGTTTAAACGGAGAAGAGAGCTTTACAGACGTCACTTTAAAACACAATTAACGATTAACCAAGAGCGCAGTATTTTAACAGATGCACTCTTTTGTGCGATATACGTGAAGCTGACAGCCGAATCTCCGCTTGAAGAAATTCCACCCCTTCATGAGCGGATAGATCCAATGATTCCGTTTATTGAGTCAAGTCTTGAACGTGTATATGACGCACGCTCGACATCTGATATCGCCATCATTGTGAAGGAATTGACAGAAGGCTTCGATGAGCTCCTTGAAAAGGATATGCTAAACACATACTTTTTCTTCCCAGAATTGGACTATGAAAAAGCGGCAAAAGAACCGCTTTTCCATGACCTCAAAAGAAAGCCAAAATTAAGTGAGGATATAAAAGTCGATCGGGAAAAAGAGGGGGATGAAGACATCCATAATGAATATATGGAAGTATGGCATAGAGAAACGGAAGCACCATCTAAAAGTTTCCTTCAATTTGATTTAGAACACGGTGGTAAAAGCGATCTCGGTAAAGATGCGGCAAGAGAAGGTGACGATGGAGATCAGGCGCTTGGAACGGTTCAAGGTTCAGCCAAACAAACCCATCGAAAAGACTATTCAAAGCTTGAAGCACTAGAAGAGGCAGAAGGAGAAGAAAGCGGGGCAGATGCGCATGAGAATGGAAAAGAAAACAAATATGCGTTTCCAGTCATGATTTCACCAGAACCTCCTTCACCAGAGCAAATAGATGTGTACAAGCAGCACGCAAAGGCAATCGAGCCTTATCAGAAACGCTTAAAACAAATGATTCAAAAAACACTTGAGCATAAAAAATCATGGCCAAAAACAGATCTTCATGCAGGACGTCTCAGTAAAAAGCTCATTCGTTATTTTACAGAGTCTAACCCTCGACTATTTTATAAAAAACAAGCGCCATCTTCTCAAATTGATGCTGTGTTCACTTTATTAGTTGACTGTTCGGCAAGTATGTTTGACAAGATGGATGAGACAAAAAAAGGGATTGTTCTGTTTCATGAAGCTTTAAAATCAGTGCAGGTACCTCATCAAATTGTAGGGTTCTGGGAAGATACAAATGATGCAACTGAAACAAGTCAACCGAACTACTTTAACACCGTCGTATCGTTCAAAGATTCCTTATTTGACGCAGGACCATCCATTATGTCACTTGAGCCAGAAGAGGATAACCGGGATGGCTATGCGATTCGCCAAATGACAAAAATGATTTTAAAACGAAGAGAAGAGCAAAAGTTCCTCATTGTTTTCTCAGACGGAGAGCCGGCTGCATTCAGCTACGAACAAAATGGGATCGTGGATACACATGAAGCGGTTCTCGAAGCGAGAAAAAAGGGAATTGAAGTGATCAATGTGTTTTTATCCAATTCTCCGATTGAAGAGGCGCAGATGAAAACGATCCAAGATATGTATGGCAAGTTCAGCATTTTTGTACCAGATGTCGATACATTGCCAGATGTGCTATATCCATTACTCAAGAAATTGCTGCATAAAAGCATTGGGGCATAAGGTTTTGCCCCTTTCTTTAAAATATTTTTCGGAATGATTTAAATTTTTTGTTTTTCTTTGAATTTTTTATCTTTAATTGAACAAAGAATGTAGAAAGTAATCCGAAACAGTGGTAGAATATGATTGGAAGCGTTTTATTACATAAATTTGGTCATTGTGTTCTGGAAGTTATATCGAGATAGTGTTCAATCACTTGATGATCAAAGTTGGGGGTAGTGTTCAAAATGTTTCAAAATGATGTGAAACAACCGTTGAGTTGGGAAGAATTTCATGGTCCGAACCTCGGCTACGTGCTCGAGCTCTACGATCAATATGTCCAGGATCCTACTAGTGTTGATGAAGACATAAGAGGCATATTTGATGAACTTGGTGCACCACCGAGTGAAATGAAGGAGGAAATTGGGAAAAAAGAAAATAGCGTAGTTACTTCTGAACAAATCCAAAAGATAGCATCAGTCGTTAAACTGGCAGAAGACATCAGAACGTATGGCCATTTAAATGCTTCCGTCAATCCTCTTCGCAAAGAAAAGGAATTACAAGAGCTGTTTCCATTAAAGGAATACGGTTTAACTGAAGAAGACGTTAAGAATATTCCAATATCAATTATTAGTCCAGATGCACCTAAACACATTTCAAACGGCATAGAAGCCATTAACCATTTGAGAAATACGTATAAGCGTACCATTTCATTTGAGTTTGATCACGTACATGACTTCGAAGAGCGCAACTGGCTCTCTAAATCTATTGAGTCTGGTGAATTATTTAAGAAAAAACCAGCAGATAAACTAGTTTCTGTATTCAAAAGATTAACAGAAGTCGAGCAATTTGAGCAGTTCCTTCATAAAACATTTGTTGGACAAAAGCGTTTTTCTATTGAAGGATTAGACGCACTTGTTCCAGTACTTGATGAAATTATATCCGAGTCTGTTACACAAGGGACTTCAAATATTAACATTGGAATGGCACATAGAGGCCGTTTAAATGTATTAGCACATGTGTTAGGAAAGCCATATGAGATCATTTTCTCAGAATTCCAGCATGCGCCTAATAAAGAGCTTGTACCATCAGAAGGCTCTATCGGCATCAGCTACGGATGGACAGGGGATGTAAAATATCATCTCGGTGCTGACCGCCAAATCAAAGATGAAGATACAAAGAGTGCAAGAGTCACACTTGCCAATAACCCAAGTCACTTGGAATTTATTGACCCGATTATTGAAGGAAGCACTCGTGCAGCTCAAGAATCGCGTACTCAAAAAGGCTATCCAGTTCAAGACGTTGAAAAAGCGTTAGCCATCTTAATTCATGGGGATGCTGCATTTCCTGGTGAAGGAATTGTCGCAGAAACATTAAATTTAAGTCAATTAGTCGGCTATCAAGTGGGAGGAACGATCCATATCATTGCCAACAATATGATTGGATTTACCACAGAAAGCAATGAATCTCGTTCAACAAAATACGCTAGTGACCTTGCAAAAGGTTTCGAGATTCCAATTGTTCACGTCAATGCAGACGATCCAGAAGCTTGTTTAGCAGCTGTTCAGCTGGCGGTAGAATACCGTAAACGGTTTAAAAAGGATTTCTTAATTGACTTGATTGGCTACCGCAGATATGGCCATAACGAAATGGATGAGCCATCTACTACTCAGCCAATGCTGTATGATGCGGTCAGAAAGCACAAAACAGTCAAGAATATCTTCGCAGATAAGCTTGTCACTGAGGGCCTTCTGTCAAAAGAACAAAGAGAAGAAATTGAGCAGGCTGTCACGGCAAAAATTGAAGAAGCTTATAAAAAAGTACCTTCAAAGAAAGAACATACAATTCAAGAAATCGAACTGCCAGAGCCTGTATCTAACGGCTTCCCTGCAGTTGATACATCTGTAGAGTTTGATGTATTAAGAAAGCTGAATGAAGAATTAATTAGCTGGCCGAAAGACTTCCAAGTATTCGGTAAGCTAAAGCGGATCCTTGAAAAACGTGCAAAAGTGTTTACAGATGATCGCAAAGTGGAATGGTCACTTGGTGAAGCACTGGCATTTGCATCTATATTAAAAGACGGTACGCCGATTCGAATGACCGGACAGGATTCTGAGCGAGGCACATTTGCTCAAAGAAACCTTGTTCTTCACGACAGTCAAACGGGAGATGAATTCATTGCTCTTCATGAACTGAGTGATGCAAATGCATCATTTACAGTCCATAATAGTCCACTGTCAGAAGGCTCTGTCATCGGGTTTGAATATGGTTATAATGTCTATTCTCCTGAAACATTAGTAATTTGGGAAGCTCAATTTGGAGACTTCGCAAATGCGGCTCAAGTGTATTTTGATCAATTTATTTCAGCAGGCCGTGCCAAGTGGGGACAAAAGTCAGGGCTTGTGATGCTCTTGCCACATGGATATGAAGGACAAGGTCCAGAACATTCTAGTGGAAGAACAGAACGCTTCTTGCAATCAGCTGCTGAGAATAACTGGACAGTTGCGAACCTGACAAGTGCAGCTCAATACTTCCATATTCTTAGAAGACAGGCGAAAATGCTACTTCGTGAAGAGATTCGTCCTCTTGTCATCATGACACCGAAGAGTCTGCTTCGTAACCCGAACACATTATCCGAAGTCCAAGAACTAACAGATGGACAGTTCCGTCCAGTTCTTGAACAGCCGGGCCTTGTGCATGATCATGAAAAAGTAACACGCCTTGTGCTATCGAGCGGGAAGGTATCGATCGATATTAGTGATCGTTTTACTCAAATGGAAGACTCAAAAGATTGGCTTCATATTGCGAGAGTGGAACAATTATATCCATTCCCGGCCAAAGATATTAAAGCCATTTTATCAAAACTGACGAACTTAGAAGAAATCGTATGGGTGCAAGAAGAACCGCAAAATATGGGCGCTTGGGGATATATTGAGCCATATTTACGTGAAATTGCATCTGAAAAAGTAAAAGTACGTTACATCGGCCGCAGAAGACGTTCAAGTACGGCTGAGGGTGATCCAACTGTTCATAAAAAAGAACAAGAACGAATTGTATCTGATAGCTTGACTCGCAAAAACTAAGGGGGAAATGAAAAATGGCGGAAATTAAAGTACCTGAACTAGCGGAATCAATCTCGGAAGGAACAATTGCTCAGTGGCTAAAACAGCCGGGCGATTATGTTGAGCAGGGGGAATACCTGTTAGAACTTGAAACAGATAAAGTCAATGTCGAATTGACAGCTGAAGAATCTGGTGTTCTAAAAGAAGTACTGAAAGATTCTGGTGACACTGTCCAAGTTGGAGAAGTCATCGGAACGATTGCAGCAGGTGAAGCTGGCGGAAGCGAGTCCGCAGCTCCAGCACCTGAGCAAGATTCTGCACCAGCTTCGAAAGAAGAACCAGCAGCTGAACAAAAAGAAGAGGCAGCAAAAGAAGAGCCGAAATCTGGTAATGGCAGAACGATCGCTTCTCCAGCAGCTAGAAAACTAGCAAGAGAGAAGGGGTTAGACTTATCTGAGATTCCAACCGCAGATCCGCTGGGCAGGGTACGAAAGCAGGATGTAGCTTCTTACCAAAAGAATGAAGCTCCTGCAAGTGCACCGAAAGCCGCGCCAAAAGCAAATGCTGCGGTGCAAAATGATCAAGCAGGGAAACCAGTTGAGCGTGAAAAAATGTCACGCCGCAGACAAACCATTGCAAAACGTTTAGTTGAAGTTCAACAAACGGCAGCGATGCTGACAACATTTAATGAAGTCGATATGACAGCTGTCATGGATCTAAGAAAGCGTCGCAAAGATGCCTTCCTTGAACAAAACGATGTGAAACTGGGCTTCATGTCCTTCTTCACAAAAGCAGTGGTAGCAGCACTTAAAAAATATCCACTTCTCAACGCAGAAATTCAAGGTGATGAGCTTGTCATTAAAAAATTCTATGACATCGGTATTGCTGTAGCCGCCAATGAAGGGCTTGTGGTACCAGTTGTCCGTGATGCAGACAGACTATCGTTTGCTGGAATTGAAAAAGAAATCGGTCATCTTGCGAAAAAAGCAAGAGATAACAAATTATCGCTCAATGAATTACAAGGTGGATCATTCACGATCACAAACGGAGGAACATTTGGTTCTCTGCTTTCAACACCAATTTTAAACAGTCCTCAAGTTGGAATTTTAGGTATGCATAAAATTCAGCTTCGTCCTGTTGCAATTGATGAAGAACGCTTTGAAAACCGTCCAATGATGTATTTAGCTCTTTCATACGACCACCGTATTGTCGATGGTAAAGAAGCTGTTGGGTTCCTTGTCACGATTAAAAATCTACTTGAAGATCCTGAACAGCTATTGCTTGAAGGATAATCGAAAGAAAAAGCTAGTACCGATGAGGGTACTAGCTTTTTTGGTCTTTATTTTCTGGGTAGCCTCTTTTTGACCAAAATGTTGCCAGCCAAGAGCCAGATAAATTATGCCATACGCTAAAAATGGCACTGGGAACGGCGGCAAGTGGAGAAAAATGTGCGGTTGCAAGGGCTGCGCCAAGTCCAGAATTTTGCATCCCTACTTCTATTGAAATTGCTCGTTGAGAAGGAATGTCCATTTTACACCATTTTGCAATGAGGTAACCCAATAATAGACCAAGAGCATTATGTAAAACAACAACGGCAAAAATAAGCAGTCCAGATTGCAGAATCTGTTCTTTATTTGCGCTGACAACAGCTGCAATGATGGCGACAATGCCAGTAACAGATACAAGCGGGAGTGCTTGTACAGCATACGTCACTTGTTTTTTAAAAAACAATTTGACGATGACCCCTAAAATAATCGGAATTAAGACAACTTGGACAATCGACAAAAACAAAGCACCCGGTGATACAGATAACCAAGATTTTGCAAAAATATAAATAAAAACAGGGGTCAAAATGGGAGCAAGTAGTGTCGAGATCGTTGTCACGGCAACGGATAAGGCCGTATTTCCTTTCGCCAAAAAGGTCATTACATTGGATGCAGTCCCGCCTGGACAGCAGCCGACGAGAATGACACCAACAGCGATTTCAGAAGGCAAATGTAACCCATAGGCCAATAAAAATGCAATGAGTGGCATTAATGTATACTGCGCTAAAACCCCGATCAATACATAAAGAGGCTTTCTAAAAAGCTCTTTAAAATCTTCAGAAGACAGCGTCAGCCCCATGCCAAACATAATAATGCCAAGTAAAAAAGGGATATAAGGTCCAATCAAAGAAAATGCCGCAGGAAAAGTAAAACCTAGACAAGCAAAGACAATGACCCATATAGCAAATGTTCTTCCCGCAAAGTGACTAATGTGTAAAAGGGTGTTCATACTATCTTTCAACTCTCTTTCTTTTCATATCTTTTCTATTTTAAATGAATTTTCTGAAAAAACAACCTATGATTTTGCATCTGGTGCTCATAATATTATTATGTAAACTAATAAAAAACCACATAGTATATGAACTATGTGGAGTATGCGATCAAAAAGGTGTCCATTTCACTTGTTGAGCCTGTTTTAGTCTTGCTTCTGGCTCACGCCAGTCAACGACATTCCACCACTGGTCTACATATTGCGCCTTCTCATTTCGATATTGGAGGTAATAGGCATGCTCCCACACATCAAGAGCAAGAAGGGGGATGATGTCCCATTGCGAGAGGAACTGATGGCGCTCTGCTTGTAAAATGTCTAAACGCTGAGATCTCGGGGACCATACAAGGATCGCCCATCCGACACCTTCTACTTGTTTGGCAGCAGCTGAAAAATGTGACTTGAACGCCTCATAGCTGCCAAATGATTGATCAATGAGACGAAGCATTTGACCAGTAGGTTTTCTTTTTCCTGAAGGACTCATTGAAAACCAAAAGATACAATGTAAATAATGTCCTGCCCCATGAAAGGCAAGTTCACGTTCCCAATGCTTGATCATCGTAAAGTCATTGGTTCTTCTTGCTTTTTTTAGCGCAAGTTCAGCTTGATTTAGACCATTAACATAAGTTTGATGATGCTTTTGATGGTGCAAGTACATAATTTCTTTTGAAATATAAGGTTCGAGCGCGTCATACCGATAAGGCAGTGGTGGTAACTGATGATTTCCAGCTGCTACATCGCGCACTTCTTCGTGTGGCTGCATGTCTTCTGCAATCCTTTCGGCTAGTTCGTACCATTCTTGCTCACTCGAACGGTCATCCTCCATTTTGAGTCGTAAATTTTCCACTTTTCGATGAATTTTATCATCTTGCCACACATGTTGAATCGTGCTAAGCCACTCTTTGAGCTGTGAGCGATATTCTTCTTTATTCATGTATACGCCTCATTTCGTCTAAAAATGTAGAACAAGCCATCATCGGAAACACAAATGGGTAGCTATGATAGGTGATGTAAAATTGTTTTGGCAGTCCAATGCCGACTGGATAGTACATGGCTTCTTCAGTATGGTGATGGTTCACTAAAAAGGAGACAGCTTTCAAAATGGCTGCGTTATTTGCTTTCTCATATTGGAGGAGCGCCTCTGTCGCCCATGCGGTTTGAACCACTGTGCCAAAGGGAAGCGGGACATAGGTTTTCAGTTCTGCACTTTTACACGATTCTCCGAAACTGCCATCTTCAAGCTGAATCTGCTTTAGAAAACGGTACGCTTTTTGCACAGCAGGGTGTGAGGAGGGAACACCGGCCGCTTTCAGTCCTGTTAACGCTGCCCAAGTTCCATAAATATAACAAACACCCCATCTGCCAAACCATGATCCGTTTTTCTCTTGGTGGTCAATGAGCCATTTTACACATCGATCTTTTTGCCTGAGAATCGAGGGTGAAGCAGTATCTTTTTCTTCTAAACCAATCAAATGGAGCACACGACCAGTAATATCAGGAGTTGACGGATCAATCGCTGCATCCTCCGCAGATTCAAGCGGAAGGTGACGAAGTAGAAAGTGATCTTGATTTTTTTCAAAAGCAGAAAAGCCGCCATCACGGTTTTGCATGGAGAGAAGCCAGTCATATCCTCGTTTCCACTGAAGTGGATCGTATTCTTTTGGGATCGCTTTTAACACAATTTGCGTGTCATCACAATCAGGATTATTCGTATTGATATGTGAGAAACCAAAGCCCCCGGGAGCAGCATGACGGTTATGAACTGCCCAATCCGCTTTCTTCATTTGCTGCCGGTCCAGCAAATAGGTGAAGGAATTCATGATCATGGGATCTTCTCGTTTTCTTCCTGCTCTTTGAGAAGCGTAACTGACAAGCGCTGTATCCCACACAGTCGAGGTGGAATTCTCAGCATATAACTTGCCTTGACAGGAGGTGACGAGCCTTTTCATCCCTCTGACTGCTTTTTGGATGAGATGATGTCCAGGGGAGTACCCAAGGCTCATGAGGGCATAGACCATAAAGATGGTTGCACTTAAGTAACTATACAGCGTCCCATCTTTTTCAAGACGGTCAAACATGTATCGCTTTGCCGCTTCATATCCGAAAAAGTCGAGCCGGCTGTCGAGGGCTGTATATGACCGCATATACATGAGGAAGTGATCAGTCGAACGTTCTTCTCTTGCCATAAACCAGTCAAATGGATTTTTAGACATGTTTTCATCAAGATGGGCTAATGATGGAAACGTAGCATGAGAGGTGTACCGTTTGTTCAGTGCGATCATCATGGGTACAAAATGAATCCTTGCATAGGCACTAAGGTGGTAGAAGTGCAGTGGAAAAGCCGTAGGGATGAGTAAAAGGGAAAGAGGTGCATAGAAGTAGGGCCAAGGGTGCATGCCATTTACGGCAAGCATCCATTTTGTCATAAAATGAACGCTCTTTAGTCCACCTTTTGAGCGAATATATTGTGCTGCTTTTTCCATATGGGGCTCGTCTTTTTGAAATCTGCCAGATGCGAGCATGCCGCAATAACCTTGTACTGTAGCTGTGAGATGTCCCGACTGGTCATGATACAAAGAAAAGGAACCATCTTCATTTTGTTTGGCATGTATTGCTTCGGCCAATTGATGGATCAATTGCTGATCAGGGTCACCAACGGCTTTTAACAGCATAATGAAAAAAGCATTTGTCATCATAGGTCCTTCAAAGCAGAAAATAAATGCGCCATCTTCTCTTTGTCTGCGTTCTACCTGCATGTGCAGTTCATCGATATATTCGTTGACTCTCGTTTTAAAATCTTGCATTCGGCCATGCTCCTTTCCTTTATCACTATATTCAGGAGTCGGCCTGTCACATGCCAGCACAAAAAAGCCGATGACATCGTCACCGGCTCAGCGTGTAGACAAACCCTCGCATGCGCCCGCAGTCCTGCGTGCTGGTGCTCACGAATGTCAAATTCGCTCCGCGCCAGTACTCGTCCTTCCTAGGGCTGCAAAGGTTTTCTATCACGCTGAAAAGAAGACAAAGGGCTAAAATAAAGTTCATTTTATCCCTTTGTCAACAAATTAAGCCGATGACATCGTCACCGGCTTTAGCGTGATTAGTCTTGCAGATTAATCCACACGCTTTTGACTTCTGTATAGTTGTTAAGGGCATATGATCCCATTTCTCTGCCAAGGCCTGACTGTTTATATCCGCCAAACGGGGAGGCGGCATCAAAGACATTATAGCAGTTGACCCAAATGGTTCCTGCTTCTAGGCGTGCAGCGATATCGTGAGCATGCTTTAAGTTTTCTGTCCACAGTCCTGCCGCTAACCCATAGTCAGATTGATTGGCCCGTTCGACCACTTCATCAATGGAATCGTAAGGAATCGCAGATAGAACTGGACCGAAGATCTCTTCTTTTGCGATTGTCATTTCATCTTCTACATCTCTAAAGACAGTAGGGGAGACGAAATAGCCTGCTTCATAAGGGCAGTCACCACCGACTACGGCTGTTGCACCTTCTGACTTCCCTTTTTCGATATAACCTAACACACGTTCATGCTGCTCTTTACTCACTAGAGGCCCAATCTGGGTATCATGATGAAGACCAGCTCCTTGTTTTAATGATGTCGCATATTTAGCCATTTGATCGACGACTTCATCATATTGGCTCCGGTGCACAAAGACCCTTGATCCTGCACAGCACACTTGGCCTTGGTTAAACATCACGCCGTTTAATGCACCTGGAATGGCTTTCTTTAAATCGGCATCTGGTAAAATAATATTCGGCGATTTTCCGCCAAGCTCTAAAGTAACACGCTTGATGGATTTGGCTGCTTTCTCCATGATCAATTTCCCAACACTTGTTGATCCAGTGAAAGCCAGCTTATTGACATCAGGGTGATCGGTTAATGCTTCACCGGCTGTTTCACCGAATCCAGGAACGATGTTAATCACGCCTTCTGGGAATCCGGCTTTATCCACTAATTCAGCTAAATATAAAGCAGATAGTGGCGTTTGTTCAGCTGGCTTTAAAACGATGGTGCAGCCTGTTGCTAGTGCAGCACCCATTTTCCACATGGCCATGAGCAGCGGGAAGTTCCAAGGAATGATTTGTCCCACAACGCCCACAGGCTCATGGCGGGTATAATTAAAATATCCCTGGCTGACAGGAAGGGTTTGTCCAGTCATTTTTGTGGTCCACCCTGCATAATAGCGCATGTGCTCAATGGCAAGAGGGATATCCGCATTGGTTGTTTCATTAATTGGTTTTCCATTATCAAGTGTTTCCAGCTGAGCCAGTTCTTCTTGGTGTTCTTCCATTAAATCTGCCAGCTTAAACATCAAGCGGGCACGTTCGGCTGCAGACATAGAACGCCAAGGTCCATGGAACGCCTTTTTAGCAGCTTTTACTGCCTCATCAATGTCGGCTGCACCTGCTTCATATACATCAATAAGGGTTTCTCCTGTGGCAGGGTTAGGTGTAGAGAATGTTTTGTTATCATGACTTGTGACAAACTGACCGTTAATGTAGAGTTTTTTCGTCCCTTGGAGAAAAGATTCGAGTTTTGAACTGATTTGAAGTGTTGTAGAGCTCATAAATAAACAAACCTCCTTAAAGATATGGGTTGTTCTGCGAGTTCTAGGTGGAAAAAGTGGACATGAAGCCATTTGTATACGCACACACATGTAAACGTATACATTTATCATATTACACGACATCTTTGAAAGCAATCGATAACACTCATTGCATTTCACGAAAAATTGGCTACAATAAATGTATAGATGAAAAAAGGAGTTTTTAAATCATGATCCATCAAAACTGGCAAACGGCTGAAACGGTAAAACAAGTAAAATGTGTACATACAAATGCGAAAAAATATATGGTTGACCGGGCATTAACGGTTGGGCACACATATGATGTGAAAAATGAAACAGAGGAATTTCTCTTTGTCGTTGATAATACGGGTAAAGTAGGCGGGTATTACAAAGAGTATTTCGAAGACAATTCTGCTGAATGATTTTGATGGTCATCACTCATACTAAGAAAAACAGTAAAGGGTGATGATGATGAAAAAGCAGCAAGAAGAGCAGAAACATCAAAATGCTTGGCATGACAATGAAGATGCTGATATGGCGATGACACTTGAGCAAATTTCTGATGTGTATGCCGAAGGAACGATTGATACCCCGAAAGATGAATAGTCATTTAAAACAGTGATTTTACATAATCACTGTTTTTTTATGGTCTCATAACGAATGATTTCTTGAAAAAAACTGAAACTTTTTTCCTGCTTTAACAGTCTAAATAAGTAGAGGAAAGAGCATCGGATCAAAAAGAAAAAGTTAAATGAAATTTAATCTATTCGTAATGGAATAACGACGATTTATAGCGTATTCTATAAGTGAGAATAAAACGTACCCACAGAGCCGTGTGGCCGTTTTGTCATAAAGGAATTTGATGCAGGAAGAGGGGGTTTACGTGGGTATTTTTTCTGTCAGTAAACAAAATGATCATAAAAAATTCGAATCCTTATTAATTGAAGGAGAAAGAATTGAGGCTGTTTACAGACTGCGTCACGACCAAATTTGTTTCACCAATAAACGACTGATCTTTGGCGATAACCGCGTATTTTCTAAAAAGAAAGTCAGGGTCTCCTTGCCGTATCGATCAATTGAAAGTTTTGCCATTCAAGAAGCTGGCGTGTTTGATCAGGACACTGGTATGCTGCTTGTTACAAGCTCAAAAGTATTTGAACTCGATTTTTCTAAAGATACCGATTTGAGTGACGTGCAGGCCATTTTAACCAAACATCTTTGCTGATCAACGATGCGATTACATAGATCACATGCACTTTTCTCATTCTTTGTTCTTATTTTTATCTATCGCATATCCCTTGAGCTTTTCCCATCACAGTGGGGAAGGCTTTTTTCTATTCGTGTGTTTGAATCACATCAAAAAAGGATAAAGATGAAACAGATACAGAAAGGAGAATGAACAATGAAAGTATTAGTTGCTGGAGCAAACGGACATACAGGGAGACTTGTCATTCGATATTTAAAAGAAAAAGGACATGAGCCGCTTGCTCTCATTCGAGATGAAAAACAAGCAGATGCGCTAAAAGAACTTGGTGCAGCGCCTGTCATCGGTGATCTTGAAAAGGATGTGACAGATGCTGTGAAGCAAGCAGAAGCTGTCATCTTTGCAGCTGGTTCAGGCTCAAAAACAGGTGCAGATAAAACCATCGCTGTTGATCAAGAGGGAGCAAAACGCCTCGTTGATACAGCCAAAAAAGAAAATATTCAGCATTTTGTGATGCTGAGTTCTTATAATGCCGATGATCCTCATCAAGGAAAAGGACAAGGCAGTATGGAGCTTTATTATGAAGCGAAAAGAAAAGCCGATGAACATTTAAAACAGTCTGGTCTTTCTTACACCATTGTGCGGCCAGGAGCACTGCTGCATGAGGAGAAGACAGGGAAAATAGAAGCGGCTGCTCATATTCCAGAAGATCGTGACATTGAGATTTCAAGAGAAGATGTAGCCACTGTCTTAGTGGAAAGCTTAACGGAATCCAATGTGAAAAATAAAGCCTTTGACTTAATCAAAGGTGATATACCAGTAGAAGAAGCACTTCGTAATCTTTAAATGAAGAAAGCCGCTGCCAAAGGCGGCGGCTTTCAGATTGTAGAGAAACTCATGTTTTTCTACAATCTTTTTTATTTTCATCGTAATGATGATGGATGAGATTGAATGAAAAAGGCCTCCCACACACCTAACCTAGCTTCGCTAGATGTGTGGCAATCTTCTTCATGTTCTGACAGGCAGCTGTGAGAAGAACTTGCTCACTCACATTTTGTTTTCCCCTCAACCGGCAGTAGCGAAGCCCATGCAGTTGTTTTGAATCTGCAAAGCTTCGCTCTATTTTTTCTTTTCTTTTTTTATATAGCTCTTTTCCAGCGGCAGACAGACGATTTTGCCTGATCTTTTCTTTATGTTCCTCCCACACATGTCTTGAGATGACTTTTTGATGATTTTTAGATCTTGTGCAGTTTTCAAGGAAAGGACACGATGTGCATTTTTTAGGATCTGATTTGTAGAACCTATAACCTTTTCGATCAGTCGTGGTATATAAAAGCTTTTCACCATTCGGGCATATGTATTGATCGTGTTCAGAGTCATACTTGAATTTCCACTTCTCGAATAGTCCTCTTGTTGGATGAAAACGTCTATGTGCGATGACACCAAAAATACGGCGATCAGATAAACCTTTACAGATTGGGGTCGTCAAATAACCAGAATCAAGGGCAACAGCTTCTACTTGAAAACCAAATCGTGCGATTTGGTGATCCAACCGATCAAGATACGGAACAGAATCATGGACATTACCGGGCGTGATGTGGGCATCCGTGATGATATTGTACTTCATATCCGTTGTACGGTGGTCTAGGTAGAAAAAGCCTTCCGGTTTGTTTTCACGATAAAGATAGCCACTTTCAGGATCAGTCGTACTTTGACGAATGTCTTTTTCCGTTTTCACCTCCTCTTTTACCTTTAAGGGCTTTTTTCCGTGTGCCACCCGATCTTCTTGGATCGCTTCTTCTAAATCATTTATATAGTTCTGGGTATCTTGTTCAATCGTTTTTCTCATATATTTATGTTTATTGGCATTGGCTTTAAGATAAGTTGAATCAGTAAAAAGAACGCGGCCTCCTACCATATCATGATTGATAGCTTGAAGCACAATCTCGTCGAAAATGTCTTGAAAAATCGTTGTATCTTTGAATCGAGTACGACGATTCCAGCTAATGGTCGAGTGATGAGGAACGGGGTCATTGATGTTCAAACCTAAAAACCATCTATACGCCATGTTATAGTAAATTTCTTTTTCAAGTTGTCTTTCAGAACGGATACCGTACAGGTATCCGATAAACATCATTTTGAACAAAATAAGTGGATCAAGAGAAGGACGACCTTTATTCTCGCTATAATACGGTCTTACTTTATCTACGATAAATGAAAAATCAATGTACTGATCAATTTTACGAAGCAGGTGATCCTCTTCGACCAGTTGATCTAGTAATACAAATTCGGCTTCGTGCTGAGAAGAATTTCTAGTGTGGAACATGAGAAAAACACCTTCCTTTAGTATGCTTTTCTCTATTATAAAATGGGGTAGTGGAAAATTTAAGGGAAAAAATAAAGCTGTCGAGATTTTCTCGACAGCCTGAAAGCCGCTGCCAAAGGCGGCGGCTTTTTTGATGTTTTCATTTCACATGGAGCTGGAAGGTAAAGAGAAAGGAGTGATTGACCGTGAGCTTAACGAAAGAGCAAAAAGCTGATTTATATGAAAGACTTATTCAATTAAAAGAAGATGTGAAAGGATCAAAAAAGAAAGAAGAATCCATGCTGGTCGAATCGAATGAGATTTCAAATGGTGTTGGAAACCATATCGCAGATCACGGAAGCATCTATTTAGATCGCATGACCGAACAGACGCTGGATCAAGTCGATGATCAGCTCGAAGGTGAAATAGAAGCGGCGCTTAAGCGGATGGAAGACGGAACATATGGAATTTGTGAAAAAACAGGAAAAGACATTCCATATGAACGTTTGAAAGCAGTACCCTATACTCGTTATTCAATTGATGCAAAGAAAAATGAAGAAACCAATCAAGATCCAAATGAATTTGACCGTTCGTTCTCTGAGCAAATGCGTGATTTAACAAATAGAGAAACAATGGATCAATTACATTCAGATACGTATGAAAGGCTAGAAGAAGAGCAAGATGTTGATGTAGATGAGGAAAAATAACATGATGAGAGAAATTTATGTTTTCTCAACATAATGTTTTCCCACGTCTACATGGACAAAAATCTTGTATACATGAGTATTTTTTAGAAAAAACATATCTTGAAATTTAATAAACTTTCGTGTAGTATAGTTTAAAGGCTGCGATGCGCGTAATGTTAATTAAGTTTTAACCTTTAAGCTGTAATAGGGAGTTTTATATTGAAGCCGGAATGTCACGCCTCCTTCGAGAGGAAGACAGGAACGTTTCTGCAAACACCCACTTTGAGGAGTGGTGGTTTAAAACTTTCTTACTTAGATTACGGCATCTGCAGCTTTTCCTAGGATGATTCAAGCCATTTTCCATTTTTGGAAAATGGCTTTTTATTTTGTCCAAAATACGATTTTGAACAGACCGAATGTGGATGTACAAATGTATGTTAAAATAGACAAAACAAACGACGGAGAGGGAATTGGATGTTACAACAAGCAGAAGCACTTCTTAAACAATATTATGGCTTTGATGCTTTTAGACAAGGACAAAAACAAGCCATTGAATCGATTGTGAATAAACGGAAGGATACGGTCTGCATTATGCCGACAGGCGGAGGTAAATCGGTTTGCTACCAGATTCCTGCCCTTATGATGGAAGGAACGACAATCGTTGTATCTCCGCTTATTTCTTTAATGAAAGATCAGGTTGATGCGTTAAATGAGATGGGAATACGATCGTCCTTTTTAAATAGTACACTTTCAGCAGGTGAAATGAATACAAGGCTGAAAAAATGTGAACAGGGGGAGTATGATTTGCTTTATATCACCCCTGAACGCTTACAAAATGAACGTTTTTTTCAGCTGCTTGATCGATTGACGATTCCTTTAATGGCTATTGATGAAGCGCACTGTATATCTGAGTGGGGACATGATTTTAGACCGAGCTATCGCTTTATACAAGAATGTGTAAACAAGCTTTCAAAAAGGCCTGTTATTGTAGCATTAACAGCCACTGCTACAAAGAAGGTCCAACAGGATATATGTGAGCAACTTGGCATGGACGAAGAAGAAACAATCTTTACTGGTTTTGCTAGAGAAAATTTGTCTTTTCAAGTGGTGAAAGGGCAAAACAGCGACCAATTCATCACACAATATATGAAGAAAAACAGTCTTGAGTCAGGCATTATTTATACAGCCACACGAAAAGAAGCAGATCAAATTTATCATCGTCTAAAAAAGCAAAAGATCAAAGCGGGTGTTTATCACGGAGGATTAGATGATGAAGTGAGAGAAGAACAGCAAAATCTTTTTTTAAATGATGATATTCAAGTAATGGTAGCTACATCTGCATTTGGTATGGGGATTAATAAGTCTAATGTACGTTTTGTCATTCATCATCAAATTCCAAGAGATATTGAAAGTTACTACCAAGAAGCAGGACGTGCCGGGAGAGACGGGCTTGAAAGTGAATGCATTTTACTGTTTTCACCGCAAGGCGTACGCGTGCAGCGCTTTCTCATTGAACAATCAACAGAAGATGAATTGAGGTATCAGCATGAATTGCTCAAGTTGAGACAAATGGTAGACTACTGTCATACGGAACAGTGCCTTCAGCAATTTGTGATGGATTACTTTGACCAATCATCAAGTGCCCCTTGTCAAAAATGCAGCAACTGTCTAGACGAGAGAGAGCGTGAAGACGTCACGAGAGAAGCACAAATGGTTTTGTCGTGTACCGTTAGAATGAACGAACGATTCGGAAAAATGATGATTGCTCAAGTATTAGCCGGCTCTAAAAACAAAAAAGTGCTTGATTTTGGTTTCGACCGGCTTCCTACTTATGCTTTAATGAAACAGCATTCAGCCCAACATATCAGTGATTTCATTGAGTTTTTAATTACAGAAGAGTATTTACACATGTCTGAAGGAGCTTTTCCAACACTAAAAGTGACACAAAAAGGAAAGAAAGTGCTAGTGGGGCAGGAGACCGTCTATAAAAAGCAGGCGATAAAGGCAGAGGCTATTCAAGAAAATGATGCTTTATTTGAGCAGTTAAGAATGGTCAGAATGAAGTTGGCAAGAGAGCAGGGCGTTCCGCCATTTGTTGTCTTTTCTGATCAAACATTGAAGGAAATGTCAGCAGTAGAGCCTAAAACAGAAGAAGAACTTTTAAATATTAAAGGTGTCGGTGCACAAAAAAGAGAGAAATATGGAGATGTTTTTTTAGAAGAAATTCGTTTATTTATAGAAAAAGAGAAAAAATAAAGAGTTTGAAGAAGGAAAATAAATTTTTTTCGTTTCACTTGGACGCGTTTTCATCATGATGATTTCCATCCCTACAAAACCTTGATATGATGCGGAATTGAGCCATTTAGTGGGCTGATTTACCAATGGAGAGAGATGTTTCATGTAAAGGAACTGTAATCTAAAACATATCGTTTTGTTATTGAAATGACATTTACATATGTTACGATAGCACTCGTTAGCCGCCATAAAAAGCTAACAAGGGAGGATTTACTTTATGAAGAAGACTATTATGTCCTTGGTTGCTGTTGCAGCAATCTCAACAACAGCATTAGGAGCACAGCAAGCTTCTGCAAAGGAAATCACTGTACAGAAAGGTGATACACTTTGGGGAATCTCTCAAAAAAATGATGTGTCTCTAAAGGACCTAAAGGGTTGGAACAATTTATCTACAGACATGATCTATGTAGGAGATAAATTGACAATCTCTTCAAAAGAGAAAACTCAGGAGCAGTACAAAGTCCAGAAGGGGGACAGCCTCTGGAAAATCGCTCAAAAATTCAATGTGTCAATTAGCGATATTAAGTCTTGGAATAACTTAAACTCAGATATAATTATGATTGGTTCAACATTAAGTGTTGCTGGTCAAAGCTCAGCTCCGGTAAGCTCAGAACCTGTTCAAAAACAGGCACCTGTCCAAAAAGAGCAAACAACGAAAAAAGCTGCTCCTAAAAAGGAAACAGCTAAAGCAGAATCATCTTCTGCTAGTCAAAGTGTTCAAAAAGAAATGACTGTAACGGCTACGGCTTATACAGCAAATGATGGTGGCATCTCAGGTATCACTGCAACAGGGGTAAACTTAAACAAAAACCCAAATGCAAAAGTAATCGCAGTAGATCCTAATGTCATTCCATTAGGAAGTAAGGTTTATGTTGAAGGCTACGGTGAAGCCATCGCAGCAGATACTGGCGGCGCAATTAAAGGTAACAAAATTGATGTACACGTACCAAGCAAATCCCAAGCTAAAAATTGGGGCGTAAAATCAGTCAAAGTGAAAGTACTTAACTAGTAGTCTATTGTTTTTGGAAGAAAGCATCAGGTGGCGGCCTGATGCTTTTATTATACCTTTTTTTGGCCGGAAATACACATATTTTTCTGAAAAATTCGCATTTTCGACAAAAACCAGCGTATAAGTCTATCTCAACGCTGGTTTTTGTGTCGTTAGCTGTCCACCCAATAAATTTCTCCGCTTTGCTCTTTCCAATTAATTTGGACATCAAAATGGTGTTTTTCATAAAAATGAATCAGGCGGTCCACATGGTTCCAATCTCTTTTGACGAGATCCCCAGTAATGACTGGAATGTTTTGCTCTCTTGCGATTTCTTTTAAATGCTTCATACAGATGGATCCATAGCCATTATCAGGCGGGCCTTTAATATCGGCAATGTGAATCTTTCCTTCTTCAGGATATTCCGCGATCAAGGAAAAATCAGATTGTCCGCGAAAAGCTTTTTCACAATCGCTTAACATGATTTTGCACGTATCTGCATTCTCAATTGCAGAGACGATCATCCATTCATCTTCCTTCGCTTGATCAATGCCAATAATCTTTGCTTTTTTTGAAATATCTTTTATATTTTCTTGCATTCGATACATTTGGAACTGCAACTGCTGTAATTCTTGTTCTAATGTCTTCACATCTTTTGTTGTTTCCTGTAAGATTGACAAGTCTATTGCTCCTTTCATAGAAGAGTTGATAAAAACCACACAAATTCCCATTCTAAAGGAAGTGAGTGGATCTTTCAAGCCGCTAGAAGGCAGGCAATCGGCAAGTTTGTCTAAAATTCGACGAAGACAGCGAATTCATTGACTTTAGAGACAAAGTTAAATAACATACTCTTAGTCGGAACTAATAAAGAGAGGTTTTCAAACATGAACGAACAGAATCAAAAACCGAAAAATTTCACCGGCATTGTTGTCTTTTTAACAATTGCCATAAACGGCTTAATTGCTTTATTATTTTTCATGCCAAAAACAGATAAATTTAGTCATCTGGATATTACATTTCTGCCGTTACTGAATGCCGTGATGAACAGTTTTACGTTTATCTTTTTACTTTCAGCGCTCATTATGATTAAACAAAAGAACATTAAAGCCCATAGACGATTTATCTTTGCGGCTTTTTCAACAACACTTGTCTTTTTAATTTCGTATGTGACGTATCATTCAATGGCAGCTGATACACACTTCGGGGGAGAAGGAATCATTCGTCCGATTTACTTCTTTATTCTCATCACACATATCGTCTTATCTGCCGTCATTGTACCGCTTGCACTGATCACTCTCTTTAGAGGCGCACAAATGCAAGTCGAACGTCATCGTAAAATTGCCAGATGGACCATGCCTCTTTGGCTCTATGTCAGTCTAACAGGTGTCATCGTATATATCATGATTTCTCCATACTACAGCTAACGTATGTCCATTTGGACATACGTTCTTTTATTTACAAGATGAAGTGCTTTGGATAAAATGGGAATTGGGTATCCGACTTGCACGGTATCTTCCCACCTATAGAATCACATCATGTCTGGCCGTTTGCTCGTTTGGAGAACACAATTGAACGAAACGGGGGTTATATGATGACTGAACAATTGCAGTACAAACCGGGGCTTGAAGACATTGTGGCAAGCGAAACGTCAATTTCGTTCCTAGATGTCCAGCAAGAAGAAATTGTGATTCGCGGTTATGACCTCATCGAGCTGGCACAAAACAAGACGTACTTAGAAACAGCCTATCTGCTCATTTACGGAAGATTACCAGATGCAATGGAATATCACCAATTTCAGCAAGATATTTCCTCACAAACAAGCTTACATCCAACCATTCAAACCATTTTGACAAAACTGCCAAAAACCACTCACCCAATGGATGCCATGAGAACGTGTTTATCTGCTCTTGCAGGGTACGATGAACAACTGAATGATCGATCAGAAGCATGCCAACAAGCGCGTGCCGTTCGATTACTTGGCCAGCTGCCAGCGATTGTTGCGGGAAGCTATCATATTCTCACACAAGACACCACACCTACTCCAGACCAGACCAAATCCTACACTGAAAACTTTCTAGCGATGTTAACAGGCCGCACTCCGGCACAAGACGAAATCAAAGCATTTGACCAAACACTCACGCTTTATAGTGAGCATGAGCTGCCGAATTCAACATTTGCAGCAAGAGTCATTGCATCTACTCATTCTGACATGTATGGTGCTTTTACTGGAGCGATTTCTTCATTAAAAGGTGACTTACACGGAGGCGCAAACGAAGCAGTCATGCATATGTTGCTCGAAGGCAAAACAACTGAAGGTTTCCTTGCGCTCATTGAACGTAAATTAGCCGCAAAAGAAAAAATGATGGGCTTTGGACACCGGGTATACATGAGAAAAATGGACCCAAGAGCGGCTCTTTTAAAACGATCGTTGAAAACGCTTACCGAATCAAAAGGAGACACGACGCTGTATGACATGTGCGTCGCAGGCGAGGCATACATGAAAGAAAAGAAAAACCTCTATCCAAACCTTGATTATTACGCAGCACCTATTTATTACGTGCTCGGCATTCCTATTTCACTTTATACACCGATTTTCTTTGCTGCGAGAGCAAGCGGATTAGCAGCGCATGTCATCGAGCAGCATTCACACAATCGGATTTTTAGACCGAGAGTAAGGTATTTAGGACCAAGAGGATTAAAAGTCTCAAATGATGATGGAAAAACGGGGGAATGAATATGAATAAAACAGCAGTAGCCAATCAAACAGATCAACTATTAGAAGATATCGCAGCCTATGCCGTGGATGGAGAAATTACGAGCAAAGAGGCCATTGAAACAGCTCGGTATGTACTCATGGATACACTCGGCTGCGGAATGCTGGCGCTCAACTTTCCAGAATGTACGAAGCATCTTGGACCCATCGTACCTGGAACTGTTGTCCCTAACGGAGCAAGAGTGCCCGGCACTTCATTTGTATTAGATCCTGTTCAAGCGGCGTTTAATATAGGATGTATGATCCGTTGGTTAGATTATAATGACACGTGGCTTGCACAGGAGTGGGGCCATCCCTCAGATAACCTGGGCGGGATATTGGCTATAAGCGATTATATCAGCAGAACGAGGCTTGCAAACGGAGAAGAACCGCTTTCGATGAATGACGTACTGCATGCGATTGTAAAGGCACATGAAATACAAGGTGTGCTTGCTTTAGAAAATTGTTTGAATCGAAATGGCTTGGATCATGTTCTTTTTGTCAAGGTGGCATCAAGTGCAGTCGTATGTGCAATGCTTGGCGGAACGAAAGAAGATGTGCAGCATGTGTTATCACAAGCTTTTGTGGATAATTCACCGCTTAGAACATACCGGCATGCCCCGAACACAGGATCAAGGAAATCGTGGGCAGCAGGGGATGCTACAAGCCGTGCGGTGAGACTGGCGATGATGACATTGAAAGGAGAAATGGGCTATCAAACGCCCCTCAGTGCAGAAAAGTGGGGATTTGAAGATGTGTTAATGAAAGGAAAACCACTCACACTTGCCCAGCCGCTCGGGTCATATGTGATCGAAAATGTACTCTTTAAAATTGCTTATCCAGCAGAATTTCATGCGCAAACTGCCGCTGAGGCCGCTGTTATTCTACATGACGCGGTAAAAGACCGTTTAGATGAGATTGACAGGATAGAGATTACGACACATGAATCAGCCATTCGAATTATTGATAAAAAAGGACCGCTTTACAACCCGGCAGATCGTGACCATTGCTTGCAGTATATTACGGCCATTGGGTTGATCTATGGTGAGCTGACCGCTGATCATTATGAAGAAGAAACGGCGCAGAATCCGCTCATTGACCGTTTGCGTGATCAAATGATCGTGAAAGAAGATAAACGGTATACAGAAGACTATTTAGATCCAAAAAAGAGATCAATTGCAAACTGTGTTCAAATCTTCTTTAAAGACGGAACGATGACAGATCGAATCGAAATTGAATATCCGCTTGGTCATCGCAGAAGAAGGCAGGAAGGGATCACGCTGCTTGAAAAGAAATGGGAATATCATTTGAAAACGAGATTTCCACAAAAACAAGTCGATCAAATTGTTTCACTTTGTCAAAATCCAAATCAATTAAAAACAACGACAGTACCAGCATTTATGGATTTATTTGTCATATAAGGGGGAGCTAGTGTGTGGATCGTGAATGATGAAGTAAATCAAGCTGACTTAGCCGCAGCTTTTAAAGAGCAAATGCACAAATCCGCTTTATTTCAAATTCCAGGCGTTCACGATGGAATGTCTGCGCTCTATGCGAGGAAAATGGGATTTCAAGGGCTTTATTTATCGGGTGCCGCTTTTTGCGCAAGCAAAGGGCTTCCTGACCTTGGTATGATTCATTCCACTGAAATGGCGGAAAAGGCAAAGGAAATCATTCGAGCTTCTCAGCTGCCTCTTTTAGTTGATATGGATACTGGCTATGGCGGTGTATTAAATGCAGCCAGAGCAGCAAAAGAGATGGTTGAGAGCAAGGTAGCTGCTGTTCAAATTGAAGATCAGCAAATGCCGAAGAAATGCGGACATTTAAACGGAAAATTACTTGTTTCTGTAGAAGAAATGATGGCGAAAATCAAAGCGATCAAACAAGCGGCTCCTACACTTCTTGTCATCGCAAGAACGGATGCGAAGTCAGTAAACGGGATGGAGGATGTCATTCACCGGGCTAATCTCTATCTAGAAGCAGGAGCAGATGCCATTTTTCCTGAGGCGCTGATTACAGCAGAAGATTTCACGTATGCTTCAAACAATATAAAAGGGCCGCTTCTTGCAAACATGACGGAGTTTGGAAAAACACCTTATTATCATGCAGACGAATTTTCTATGTTTGGCTTTCAAATGGTGATTTATCCTGTGTCATCCCTGAGAGTTGCTGCAAAAGCGTATGAGCGTTTATTTACAGAGATTAAGGAAAAGGGGACGCAACAGGGGATGCTGGAAGACATGCAAACGAGAAAAGAGCTATATGAAACGATTCATTATGATGAATATGAAGAAATGGACCAGCGTTTAGCCAAAACGATCCTGCCGGAAATCGGGAAAGAACATTCATAAAATGAAAAGCACTTCCTTCATGGAAGTGCTTCAGACCGTAGACAAACCCCACCTTTACTTCAAGTAAAGGTGGGGTTTTCACTTAATTTAATAAAATTGATCAGTTACCTTACGTTGGACTAGGTCCTTTCCATGTCCAGTTTGCTAATTTCTTAAGATTCATGGCAACGAAAGTAAGCATCGCCTGCATCGAAACTTTTTTCAATCCTCGAAGTTTCGTCCATCGCATTCCATGCTTTTCTTTTGCATCCGCAAAAACGCGTTCAATCGTTTCTTTCCGTTTTGCATAGATGTTCTTATTCATTTCAGTGAGTCTCAGATGGTCTGCTTCGTCTAGGTAGTCCTGCCAAATATGTCGGTGAATCTGTTTGGTGTGATTTTGACTTTGTGTACAGTTATCTAGAAACGAGCAGGATTTACATACCTCTGAATCGGACGCATATTGCTTATATCCCTCTCTAGTCGTTGTACGATAAGAAAGAATTTGCCCGTTTGGGCAAATGTAACAATCAAAATGTGCGTCATATACGTATTCATTCTTTTTCAAGTAACCAGCTTTTGTTCTCGGGCGGGTGTAAGGCATGACAGGTCTTATCTCTTGATCCATTAAAAACTTGGCGATATATGGTGTTTTATATCCAGCATCAACTGCGACTACATTGGGTTTTCCGACTTTCTTTGTCACCTTTGATACGAGTGAATCTAACATACGACTATCATGAACATTTCCACCAGTGACCAGTGATCCTAAAATAAATCCTTTTGAATCACAAGCCGTATGAAATGAATAAGCAAATAATTTTTCACGTTCATCCTTTACATAGTAGCCACTCTCTGGGTCAGTTGTACTGACCTTGATTTCTTTTTTCTCTTTCTTATTCTGTAGGGGTAACGGCTTTTTTCCATGTTCCTCACGATCAACATTGATCTCCTCATGAAGCTGATTTTGATAACTTCTCGTTTCTACTCGAACAATTTTCTTTTCAAGTTTTTTCTTATTGGCGTTTGCTTTTACATGAGTTGAATCAATGAAAGCGATAGATGGATCAACTAGACCTTTTTTCATCGCTTCTCTTAAGATTCGATAAAAAATTTGTTCGAATAAATCTGTATCATGAAAGCGTCTCACGTAGTTCTTACCGAAGGTAGAAAAGTGCGGAATTTTCTCTGAAAACCCATACCCAATAAACCAACGATAAGCAACATTGGTTTCAATTTCTTTAATGGTTTGACGCATAGAACGAATGCCAAATAGATATTGGATCAAAACCATTTTAATAAGAACAACGGGATCCACACTTGGTCTACCGTTATCAGAACTATAATGATCTTTGACAAGATCATAAACAAAATCAAAATCGATCGCTTGATCAATTTTTCGTACAAGATGATCTTCAGGCACTAATTCATCTAAGGCCACTACTTCTAATTGATTTCTTCTTTCTTCTTCACGTTTCGATAACATGTTCATCCCCCACAGAAATGTGTTATTACCCTTATTATACAAAAAAGCTTGTAGACTTTGTCTACAAGCTGAAGCACTTCCTTCATGGAAGTGCTTTTTTTACGATGATGGTGTGGATGATGAAGCCAATTTCATCTTTTCTTCAACTGTTTTCGTTTTTTCTTTTACTTTTTCAGCATAAGTGAAATCACCGTAGCAATACGGATAGCGGAAGTTATCTTTGTCGCCCCCGCATGTATAGACTTCAGGGTTTCGCTTCACTTGCTTTTTGGAGTATTGCTTTGCCAATTTTTCGGAATGTTTTCCCCCGTTTTTTGCAACAAAATCAATATAGCCGATTCCCATGTTATAGCTTTGAATAATGGTTTCCAAATCAACGCCTTTTTTCTTCCCATGCTTGTACATGGTCGAAAAATGATGGACTCCTTGTTTAATGCTTTTCTGAGGGTCATTGATTTCATTTCGTTTCAAACCAAGAGATTCAGAGGACTGCATTGGATCTCCGCCTCTGCCTTTTGATTCTTGATACATCATACCGAGAATTAACGCGGTATATTGATCTAAATCTTGATCTCTTAACTCTGTTTCTACAAGCGGTTTGTAATCATCCAGTCTCGACAAAACAATTGATTCCGTATCAATCGGCAGCTTTTTTAACTCCTTTTGATTAAAGGAAATGACAATGGCCGCTAATACGCAAACAAACAGAAAAATCGTGAAACAGCCTGAAATGGCAAAACATCCTGTTTTTTTCTTTTTCAAGGTCAGTTCACCCCTGTTTTGCCCCGCTTTTAAAAGGGAAGTACAGCCTTTATATTATGCCATATCCTGCACAGGATACCAAGTGAAAACCTTATATTCAATCATAGCCAAACGTAAATTCTGTTCTTGTTTTCAGTCTATAGCAGAAATAAACAAAACCGATCATGAGCCACACCATGCCGATGATTAATGCATTTGTACTGATGCTTGTTAAGAGCCAAATACAAAAAGCCGTTCCGCAAAGAGGGATGATGGCATACCTCAGTGTGTTTAATACACCTCTTTGTTTTTGTTTGATGAAATAGTAAGCGAAAACAGACAAGTTAACAAACGTAAATCCAATTAATGCCCCGAAGCTGATAAACGAGTAAATGACCTCAAGCTCACCAATAACTGCGGTTAACGAGAAAACACCAATTAATAAAATATTAAATACAGGCGTTTTCAATGTTGGGTGAATATAACCGAAGAAACGCTTTGGTAATGATTGATCTCTTCCCATCGCATACAAGAGTCTTGCGGCACTCGCATGTGATGATAGGGAGGAAGAGATGACAGCGACCATGGTGCCGGCTAAAAAGAATGAGTGGAGAAACGCGCCGCCCACAAATTCTGCAATTTCAAGTGATGCCGCATCTGGATGCTTGAACTGTTGAAAATTTGGAAACACCTGCTGTAAAAAATAAGAGGTAAGGGTAAACAGCACACCTCCAATAGCGACCGTTAAAAATATGGCGAGAGGAATCGTTCTTTTTGGCTTAATTGTTTCCTCAGACATGGTTGAAATCGCATCAAATCCTAGAAAAGAAAAACATAAAATCGTCGCGCCGGAAAAAATAAGAGCGGGATCTAAGCTCGCTGAATAAAACGGACGGGTTGACAGTATCTCTCCCGTGCCTGCATGCTGCGTGAGCCCATAAATAATAAACCCAACAAATGTCACAGCGACAATCACCTGAAAGGTCACAAATAGCGCTGTAATGTTGGCTGTAAGACGTATACCGATCACATTGACAGTCGTTATGGCGATAGCAAGTATGATGATCCAAATGTAATGAGGTACATCAGGAAAGGCTGCCGTTAAATATGCACTTCCGATTGCAAAATTCACCATAGGCAAAAATAAATAGTCTAGCAATAGTGTCCAGCCTACAAGGAAGCCGACGTGAGGATGAATACTTTTTTGCGCGTATGTATATGCAGATCCTGCTTTTGGAAAAGCCTTCACCATATTCCCATAGCTAAGCGCTGTCAATAGTAATGCCAGTAAAGTAAAGATATAAGCTGCAGCAACGTGTCCTTTCGTCAGCTGAGCAACAATGCCGTATGAATCAAATACGACAAGTGGGTCCATATAAGCAAGCCCGATCACAACAAGTGGAAAAACAGTCAGGCTGCGTTTTAGTCTTGGCTCTTCAGTCAATTTGCCTATCAGCTCCTCTAAAAAAATGAATAAATAATGCTCATTTTAAAAAGAATGCTACCACGTGTCAATGCTATTTGAATAAATCTTTTTTCAAAAGGTGTGGAAGCTTTGCATGCTACACGTTTTGGTATATGATGATACATAGAATAAGTCGTGAGTTGACTGACAAGAAAGGTGAAGCGAAATGAAGGAAGAACTGAATACAAATCAAGAACAGGAACGGATGGAGCTGGACGAAGAAAGTCTATTTCTTGTCTCCCAAACATTTAAAGCCTTATCTGATCCGACGCGTATTCGTATTCTGCATTTACTGTCTCAAGGTGAACATTCAGTAAATGATATAGCAGAAACACTAAACCTTATGCAATCAACCGTATCTCATCAGCTGCGCTTTTTAAAAAATCTTCGTCTCGTGAAATCTAGACGAGCAGGGACCTCGATTTTTTACAGTCCTGAAGATCAGCATGTGATGGAAGTGCTTGAACAAATGATACACCATGCACAGCATGATTGAGAAAAAACCTTCCTACTTTTATATAGGAAGGTTTTTTATGCATGATGTACTTGGGTTGATCGTTTATTTGCTTTCATCATTTGATAAGAAAACACAATATAGTAAGCCGCTAGAAGGAAAAAGCTGAGTATTGTCAGCGCATCATCGCTGACAATATGCTGATACAATTCAACGATATCCATTTTGGTGATCGCATGTGTTGTCAGATTGACCGATTTAAATGCAAGCCTAGATAAAAACAAACATAAAATAAAGCTTTCAATCCATTTACTTGTTTTCATATACAGCCGGCCATTTTCTAATTTCATCTGAATCGTCTGATAGGCGTGAACGGCGAGACTGCTCCCGAAAATCATGCCAATGACGGCATAGATAAAAATACTGTGATTTTGCCATCCTTCTGATAAGAGAATAAGGGCAGTGAGACTAAATACATACATTCTCATGAAAAGATTTACCGGGCGCACAAGCTGATAGCGTCTCATTCGATTCATTCGAATGATGATCCAGACGAGCATGACGATCCCGATCATGAACAACTGCCATACGTGATGTGTCATGATGCAACCTCCTCCTGCACAGGCAGGGATGTAAACGAATGCTGGCTGTTACTTATCATTACCATTCTTTCTTTTTTTATCAAATCAAAACCTATATTTATGAAAAAGAGGAAAAGTCATGAAAATTGATCGCATTTTGTCCATTGTGATGATACTGATTAGCAAACGGCAAGTACAGGCGAAAGACCTCGCTGAACTACATGAAGTGAGCGTAAGAACCATATACCGTGACATTGATACGATTAATCAAGCGGGGATTCCAGTTGTCACAAAACAAGGCGCAGGGGGTGGAATTTCACTCGTTGACGACTATCGTCTAGAGAAAAAATTATTCACTGATGATGATATTGAACTGATTTTAACAGCTCTTGAAAGCATTACGAGTGCATACACCTTTAAAGAAAGTGAACATGTACTAAAGAAAATGAAATCCCTGATTCCGTCTCAAAATGAAAAACAGCAACATGTATTTATTGATTTAAGCTCTTGGGGGAAAGACAGCTACTTAGAAAAGAAGCTCCAGCTCATTCATACCGCTGCCTCAGCGCATCAATATATCCAGTTCACCTACCGCAATGCAAAAGGCGAAACACTTCCTAGAAAAGTAGAGCCTTATACACTTGTCTTAAAAGGAAGACACTGGTATTTGTATGCGTATTGCTGCGTGAAAAAAGCGTTTCGCCTGTTTAAACTCAAAAGAATGTCAGACCTTATCACGCATTCAGTATCTTTTCTTCCTAAACGAATAAAAAATGAAGAAAAGCCTTGGAATGATTCTTGGCACGAAGAACCTTCCGTCAGTACACTAACGCTCAGGTTGACTGAAGATTCTGTTGGTAAAGTGAAGGAATGGATAGATGAAAATGAATTTACCGTATGTGCAGATGGTACGTATCTTGCCACAATCACGTTGCCTCAGGATGATTGGTTATATAGCTTTCTTTTTTATTTAGGGCCAGATGTAGAGGTTGTCTCTCCGCTATCCGTTCGGGAAGCATTTGATCTCAAGTTGAAACAATTTCAAAAACCAAAAGGAACTTGACACGATGTTGTCAGGTTTCTTTTTATATGATGGAAAAAAAGGAGATGAGAAGGTATGTACGATATCGTGATTTTACAGAAACAATGGATCAAGGGATTATCTGTTCGAACAACAAACGAAATGGAGCAAACAAACGAGCGGAAGATTGCACCGCTTTGGCAGCAATTTTTCACGCAGCAGCTTCGCGGAGGACATGCGCCAGTCATAGGGCTGTATTCAGATTATGAAAAGGATGAAAATGGCGCTTATTTGTTCACAGCGGGGCAATTGGTTGACCAGCAGCTAGCACAAGATGCAAAAGAGATTCCAGGCTCCACCTACGCAAGATTTCAAACGAGAAAGGGCCCGATTGAAGAGGTTGTGTTTGAAACATGGCAGCAGATTTGGAGTTGGGATCAGCGTTATTTGCGAACATATACTGGCGATTTTGAATGGTACGACGAACGATCGATTGATCCAAAAGAAGCGCAAATTGATATTTATATTGCAGTCGATGAAAAAATAGTTGCTAAAACTAATGCTATTAGTTAATATAAAACTAACGACATTAGTTTTAGGGGGAAAACAAGATGAGATTGACAACATTTGACCGTTTGCACCAGCTTACATTAATGCCGCGTATTTTTCCGGTAAATTGTTATGTATTTGAGGAAGAGAATGAACTCATCTTAATTGATGCAGCTTTGAAAATGGCAGCAAGCTCGATAATTGAATTTGCACATCAATTAAACAAACCCGTTAACAAAATTATTCTGACTCATAGTCATATGGATCATATTGGCGCACTAGATGAAGTGAAAAAGGCTTTTCCAGAGGCAGTTGTTTATTTATCGAAACGAGATGCTCGCCTGTTTGCTGGCGATTTCTCTTTACTTCCTGGTGAGCCAGAGAAAAAAGTCAAAGGCAGTTTTTCAAAAGACATTCACACAAAACCAGACGTGCTTGTTGAAGAAGGGGGCGAGATTGGGTCACTGAAAGTCATTGCCGCACCAGGACATACACCAGGAAGCATCTCTTTATACGATGAAAAGTCAGGGGTTGTCATTGCGGGTGATGCAGTTGTGACAAAAGGCGGTTTATTTGTAACGGGTGAGTTTCGCTTCACCTTTCCATTCCCGGCTTTTGCCACTTGGGATGCAGAAACAGCACTAAAAAGCGCTGAAAAATTACTGGCACTTCCCTTGTCTTGTCTCGCAGCAGGACATGGTGATCTCATCATAGAGCCTGAGGCAAAGCTCAGAGCCGCTATCGAAAAAAGGAAGCAGCAGCTACAAAAGGGGGGACAGTAAGCCATGTCTCCAAGAATGGGTATCACACAAGAAAAAATTGTTGAATCTGCCATCGAATTTGTCGATGAAGAGGGCTTTTCCGCTTTGACTATTGCAACATTGTCCAAACGGCTTAACATCAGACCACCATCTCTTTACAACCATATATCCGGTCTTCATGAAATACAGGCAGCTCTTGCTGTCAAGGGGCTGACAATGCTTTGTGAGGCCGGCAAACAAGTAACAGCGAGGCTGGAAAAAGAAGACGCTGTTTTAGCATTTGCAAGACAATATGTTCAATTTGTTCGTCAGCATCCCGGTCTTTATGAGGCTGCTTTTTCACATATGAATGAAAAAGAAGTCAGTGTGGCTGCAGAGCATCTTGCTGATTTTGTCCAATCCATCATGTCTCGTTTTGGTGTAAAAGAAGAGGACATGACGCATGTCGTCAGAGGGCTCAGAAGCTTACTGCACGGTTTTGGAGATATTTCAAATAAAAAGGGATTTCAACGGAAAGAACACCTTGAAGATAGTGTGAGCTATGCGGTCCGTCTTTATATTGCAGGCATCAAAGAGCAAGAAGATCTGTCTCGTTGACAGGTCTTTTTTATGTATCGAACCGATATGATGAAGGAGATGTAAACAAATCAAAACATTTTTTGGGCAAAAAACCAATAAAGATTTGACAGTTTTGTGAAACATGGTATGCTTATTATGTGAAATAATTCACATAGAGGAGTAGAGGCAGATGAAAAGAAAGCCTGTTTATGTGGAAACAACCATTCAAGCACCTATTGAAAAAGTATGGGAGTATACGCAAAATCCAAAGCTTCATGAACAATGGGATTTGCGATTTTCAACCATTTCATTAAATGGACCTAGTGATGAACAGCCCCAATCCTTTTTGTATGAGAAACACCTTGGATTCGGCATTAGTGTAACTGGGACAGGAGCGTATCGAACGAGCGTGAAGGATGAGCGTCATGAAAGAGCATCCTCACTTCAATTTAAATCATCACACCCTTTGTCTTTCATCAAAGAAGGCGGAGGGTATTGGAAATACATGAAAACGAATGATCACATTGTGTTTCAAACGCAATTTGATTATGAGACAAAGGAAGGAAAAGGGTGGAAATGGGCAGACCGTTTGTTTTTTCGACCAATGATGGGGTTTATGACTGCCTTTAGCTTTGGCGCATTAAAGACGTGGCTTGAAAAGGGCACGCATCCCCGGTTGCTGCTAGAGAGAACACTTGCCCATTATGGCATTTGTTTGTTGTTTGCTATCGTCTGGTTATGTCAAGCGATCATTCCTTTTTCACCTTCTGCTTTTGAACATAGCACCGGATTTCGATTGTTTTATGCGCTATTAGGTGTATCATGGCTCATGCCTAAACTGCCAAAGAAATATATATTCATCCTTCAAAGCATCTTTCTGCTGCTGATGCTTGGTAGCGGGATTTTATCGCCAGAAACGACTCTGCACGAGCCGCTGGTGCTGAGTGCATTTTTGATTTTATCTGTTGCAGGAATGATCAACTTAAAAGATTGTGTAGATGTGTTTTCGATCAAACGAAAAAGGGGAGGTAGACATGGTCGTTCATCATCATCAAGTAAAGGACTACGATAAGTTGCATCCAACATTAAAAGAACGTTATAACCGCGCGTTTACGGCTGAAGGCATCATGGAGGAAATAGGAGGCGGGACAAAGCTCATCCGATTGTTATTCAAAATCGGTCCATTGTTTCGCTGTTTTTTTCCTGAAAGAGGGCGAAATATTCCCTTCCAAATTGTGAACAAGCCTTTTACGACAAGTAAGGGAGAAGAAGGGATGCACTGGTTTCGAACATTCTATTTTCCTGACAAGGAAAGACATTTTGATGCAGATATGATCATTGATCAGAAGAGCCATCAAGTACTAGACTACTTTGGAAAACCTAGGCTTCTTGTGTCAGAGCTTCATTTTACAGTCACGGAAAAAGGGTTCTTGCACATTCAATCAGGTAAGCAAAGGTTTTTGCTGTTTGGGCGGGAGTGGCCGCTCCCTTCTTGGCTTTATGGTGAATCTAATGTAACAGAAGGGTACGATGAGCGTGCAGGTGAGTATACGATTGATGTTCAAGTGAAAAATCGCCTTTTTGGCACTCTTTTTACTTATAAGGGCAGGTTTACGGAAAGGGTGTCACCTTATGAATAAATGGCATTTGATGTGTAGCATCGTGTTGATGTCTTGCTTTCTCGTTACCCGTTTGACGACAGCTCCCATACCAGAATTTTTTGTTCTCATCGCGATTTTATTTTTTCTTCCCGCTTTCTTACACTTTTTTTATCAGGAAGAGAAGAAACGGCAGCAGGAGGGGCTGATCGGCTTCATAATGAAAACCTTTCCAGTAGCAGCTCTATGTGCAACAGGCGCATTCATCTATCATTCTCTTTGGCTTGCATTGGGATGGCTTTTCTTTACAATGATTCTGGCTTTATTTGGTTTCACTCGTTTGCTGAAAAGAGGGGCCCATCCGCTTCATGAGCTGATGATCGATGGCGCATGTATGTATATCGCTCTAGGTGGGCTTTGGTTCTGGCTGTACATAGCAGATATACAAGTGATGACATTTTCACCGATGATTGTTCTTTTGACAGCTATTCATTTTCATTATTCGGCTTTTTTTATCCCAATCTTTTATGGCTTATTAGGAAGGCAGCGCAAAAAAGAGACGACGCTATACAAAGTGGGTGGCTGGGTTATTTTACTGTCGCCAGTGATGATTGCTGTTGGAATCAGCTATTCTCGCCTGTTTGATACGTTCAGCGTCATTTTGTATGTGATCGCACTTTATTTGTATGGAATTTTGTGTATGAAAACTTCTTTTCGTTCAACTGTCGCAAAAGGGTTCGTTGTGTTTTCTAGCATCATGTTAATGGGAACCATCGTCCTATCATTCCTTTATTCTGCCGGAATGCTTTTACATGTTACCTACATCAGCATGGATCAAATGATTTGGTTTCATGGCAGTATCAATGCAAGTTTGGTTATTTTACCAGGCCTCATTGGATGGTTGATTGAAAGACCAGCTGATCGATTGAAACAGAAGGATTTTCCGGTATCGAGAGTTCACGGTCGTTTTCAGATCATGTCTTTTCAACATGACGACATGCAGCATGATGAGAAGATTGGTTTAGTCGATTCTCTTGACCAATTAAATGGAAAGGCATTTTCAGCAGAGAGTGTGTCACCTGTTATTCGCAGATTTTATGAGGACCCGATGTCCTTTACGTTAAAAGCAGCCGTCTGTTTTCATTGGTGGGTAAGGCCGTTTGTCTTTTTGCTTCAACCTGTTTTTAGACAAATAGGACAGCTCTATTTAGGGTCATCACGAATGCCATATGAAATGCCGGGGAGTCTTTCAAGATTTCAACATCCTCTTGAAGAAAGGAAGAATGTACGTGTGTGGATCAGGCGCAATGAGAAAGGCGAGCAAGTCTTTTATGCGCTCTATGCTCAGCACCATGATGAAGAGACAGTCTATATGAATATTGCTTTGCCGCTTCCTTTTTCACAGCTTACGGCTATTTTAAAACCTTTGAATGAAAAGGAAGATTTTCTATTAAAAAGTAAAAGTCCAAAAGGCAGTACGGGTGATGAAGGATTGTATTTGCATACGTCTTTCATCACCATGAAACTGCCAATGGAAGAAAGCTTTCATATGAAACCGGAGACGGAAAAAAGTCTCACAGCAATTCATCAAATGAAGCTATTCGGTATTCCTTTTTTAACGATTCAGTATCAAATCGACAGTGAAAGCCACTCATCTTAATCAATGATGTCACATGGTTCACCGTGACGAATGATGTTCACAATCGCTTGCCCATCACTCGGATGATGATCTGCATACTGTACTGGCAGTAAAGCAAAAAATACATAGTAGACTGAGAAGTAAGCAAATTGATAGAAAAATTGATGTTCTGGCAGGAAATCGTTGGCGATCATTGTGTTCAATATGAGAACACTGAGCAGGTTGCATAATGATCCGCCTAAGTAGACAAGAATGTGTGAGAAACGGTTATTTCTCCTCATTTCTTCATAGTGGCAAAATGCATCTAGAAAATAGATTCTTCTAATTTCAACGACGCCTATTTTCAATACTTTTTTGCCTCTGCCAAGCGCAAACGAAACCTTTGCTCCAAACAGCCAGGCGACTACAATATGGCCCAGCTGATGCAAGATGGCAACGATAGGAAGAATGACGAAAAACGACCAGCAAAACGTCCACATATCTGATAATGTAAACAAGTGTTAACCCTCCCCGAAATATTCGAGAGGAAGCAGTAGGATTATTTGCCATTTTACCGAATTCATTTTCATGATGCAAACATTTAATAGACTACTATAAAATCATTATGTAAACTAAAAAGGATTTTCAATGAATAGGCTTTTTAACTCTTTCTTTTAGAAGAGTAGGGTGTGCTACAATAAAGAAATTAGTGGAAGACAAGTGGTCATCTAGCAGAAGAAAAATGTGACCTTTTTTATGAAAGATTGAAAGGGAGAGAGATTCTAATGGCAGATATTGAACAGTTTTTAGCGTTAGACATTCGTGTTGGGACGATAGTAGAAGCAGAATTTTTTGCAGAAGCAAGAGTGCCTGCTTTCAAGCTGAAGATTGACTTTGGGGATGAGATTGGCATAAAACAATCTAGTGCACAGCTGACAAAACGTTATCAGGCTGAGAATCTCACTGGGAAACAAATTATTGCAGTGGTCAATTTCCCGCCAAGAAGAATTGCCGGGTTTAAATCAGAGGTGCTTGTCTTAGGAGGCATGCCGTCAAAAGAAGACGTTGTTCTGCTTGCCACTGATGAGCCGGTTGAAAATGGCACCAAAATAGGGTAAGAAAAAAGACATCTTCATCAGAAGATGTCTTTTGCGTATTGAGGCGGAATAACCACACGCCACATTCGTGTGTGTCTCAAAGAGACGTGTTACCCGACTTACACAATTCAGCTCATCGCTTGATTAATATAGCATGGGATTGGTATGAATGCAACCATTATTTGAGTTCTCTTTGTTTTTGGAAGAAAAAAAGAAGGTTCATATCCTCATATCATAGAAAAAATGACAAGAAATCAATTATTTGGATTATTTTTTCAAAAAATATTGAAAAGTCAGATCATATTTTATAAAATGAATTCATCTTAGTTTGTTTAATCGATAAACTAAGATGGCGATCATCTGTTGATCTATTGTTTAAAGCGAATGATTTGCTGCTATGTGGGCTAAGCTGAAAGAAAGAGATGTTCAGCTTCATTTTTATAACGAATTGAAAGCGCTTTATTTTCGACCTATTGATTGCTGCTGCCCTGCACCATCTGTCCGCTAGAAGAGGCTAAGTGAAGAAGGGAGAAAACTCATGGTGAGTGAGAATTTAAAGAAGATTCGTATGGCTGAAAAAGTGGGGTATGCTTCAGGAGATTTCGCATGTAATTTAATTTATGCAACTGTCTCTACGTATCTATTATTTTTTTATACGGATGTCTATGGATTATCAGCAGCAGCAGCAGGGACGATGTTTTTGGTGGTTCGGGCTATCGATGCGCTTGCAGATCCGTTTATTGGGGCGATGGTTGACCGAACGAACAGCCGTTTTGGCCGGTTTAGACCTTATTTGTTATTTGGTGCGTTACCTTTTGCCGTTCTTGCCATTCTTTGTTTTACGACACCGGATTTTTCCGAAATGGGAAAACTCATTTATGCGTACATCACGTATGTTGGTTTATCGCTTACATACACGTTCATCAATGTTCCTTATGGTGCTTTAACTTCCGCAATGACAAGAAATAACCAAGAGGTCGTCAGTATTACGTCTGTTCGTATGCTTTTTGCAAATCTCGGTGGTTTAGTTGTTGCTTTTTTTGTTCCGTTTCTTGCGACGTTTTTGAGTGATACAACAGGAAATACAGCACTTGGCTGGCAGATCACGATGGCATTTCTCGGCGTACTTGGGGGCGGATTACTGATTTTCTGTTTTAAAAGTACGAATGAGCGCGTCACGCTTCAAAAGCCAGAGGAAAAGATCAAGTTCAGTGATCTCTTTGTCCAGTTACGAGTGAATCGTCCGCTTGTTGTGTTAAGCATTTTCTTTATCATTATCTTTGGTGTGAACTCGATCAGCAACTCAGTCGGGATCTATTATGTGACGTATAACCTCGGCAGAGAAGATTTAGTGAAGTGGTACGGCCTGATTGGCAGTCTGCCAGCTTTAATGGTGCTGCCGTTTATACCTAAGCTGCACAAGTTGTTAGGAAAGAAAAAGCTGCTGAATTATTCATTATTGCTGAATATTGTAGGTCTTCTTGCATTACTTGTGATCCCGCCGAGTCAAATCACTTTAATACTTGTTTTCAGGCTCGTTGCGGCTGCAGGGAGTATTACAGCAGGTGCTTACATGTGGGCGCTCATCCCTGAAACCGTTGAATACGGCGAATATAAAACAGGGAAAAGGATGGGCGGACTCATCTATGCCATCATCGGATTCTTCTTTAAATTTGGGATGGCATTAGGCGGGATTGTACCAGGGCTTGTCCTTGACCGATTTGGTTATATTGCAAATCAAGTGCAAACACCAGAAGCTTTACTTGGCATTTTAATCACGACAACGGTGATTCCTGTATGCTTACTGATTTTAGCGATGGTTGATATTAATTTTTATAACCTAGATGAAGAAAAACATAAAAAAGTCGTACGAGAGCTTGAGAATAGAGACAAGGTGTATATCGATCATATGGACGACTTTAAAATGTAGTTCTCTGAAAGAGGAGGAAGTTCAATTGAAGATTACTAATCCAGTGCTCAAAGGGTTTAACCCTGACCCAAGTATTTGCCGTGCGGGAGAGGATTATTACATGGCGGTTTCTACATTTGAATGGTTCCCAGGGGTGCAAATTTATCATTCGAAGGATCTCGTCCATTGGCGGCTCGCCGCGCGTCCCTTGCAAAAAACTTCTCAACTCGATATGAAAGGAAATCCTGATTCCGGCGGGGTATGGGCGCCGTGTTTAAGTTATGCGGATGGTCAGTTTTGGCTCATTTATTCAGATATTAAAGTAGTAGATGGTCCGTTTAAGGATGGTCATAATTATTTGGTCACAGCTGACGAAGTAGATGGTGAGTGGAGCGATCCGGTTCGACTCAATAGTTCTGGGTTTGATCCTTCCTTGTTCCATGATCCAAGCGGAAAGAAATACGTGTTGAATATGCTGTGGGACCATCGAGAAAAACATCACTCCTTTGCAGGTATAGCCTTGCAGGAATATAGTGTATCTGAAAAAAAACTGGTCGGTGAACGGAAGGTCATTTTTAAAGGCACGCCAATCAAACTGACAGAAGCCCCACATCTTTATTACATCAATGATGTCTATTATTTATTAACAGCTGAAGGGGGAACGCGTTACGAACATGCAGCCACAATCGCCCGTTCCTCGCGTATTGATGGGCCGTACGAGGTTCATCCTGACAACCCAATTTTAACGGCTTTTCACGCGCCTAGCCATCCACTACAAAAATGCGGGCATGTTTCCATTGTACAAACGCATACAAATGAATGGTATATGGCCCATCTGACTGGCCGCCCAATTCATTCAAGGAAGGAATCCATTTTTCAGCAAAGAGGCTGGTGCCCTTTAGGAAGAGAGACAGCCATACAAAAGCTTGAATGGAAAGATGGCTGGCCGTATGTGGTAGGCGGAAAAGAGGGGCTCCTAGAGGTTGAAGCGCCTGCGATGAGCGGAAAAGAGTTCTCCCCAACCTATCACATAGTCGATGAATTTAAAGATTCATCGTTAAATAGACATTTTCAAACATTAAGAATCCCATTTACGGATCAGATTGGTTCAGTGACGGAAAATCCTCATCATTTAAGGCTGTATGGGCAGGAATCTTTAACGTCTAAATTTACCCAAGCGTTTGTTGCGAGGCGCTGGCAAAGCTTTTATTTTGAAGCAGAGACAGCGGTTTCCTTCTTTCCGAAAAACTTTCAGCAAGCGGCAGGTCTTGTGAATTATTATAATACGGAAAATTGGACTGCACTTCAGGTGACTTATGACGAGGCGCTTGGCCGTATCCTTGAGTTATCTGTGTGTGAAAATCTGGCCTTTTCTCAGCCGCTAATTAAAAAAATCATCATCCCAGACGAGATTCCGTATGTGTATTTAAAAGTGACCGTTCAGAGAGAGACGTACACGTATTCTTATTCTTTTGATCAACAAGAGTGGAAAAAAATAGATATACCGCTTGAATCGACTCATTTATCAGATGATTTTATTCGAGGAGGGGGGTTCTTTACAGGGGCTTTTGTCGGAATGCAGTGCCAAGACACAAGCGGCGAACGTCTGCCTGCCGATTTTAAGTATTTTCGATACGAAGAAACAACTGAATAAAAAAAGACAACACTCTAAAGGCTGTCTCTCTTTAACATGTATTCCATTATGGTGAAGGCGTGACATCACGCAAAAAAGCTTCAGTGACAAGAGATGTCATCCCTAAGGCTGGTGCGTTTTGTCCTAATGACGAAGGAAGCAGCTCCACCCGTGAGCTGAATTGTGCATCCATTCTAGAGGATACTTCATCTTGAATGACACTTAGAACGGCCTGCTCAGATTCAATGACCTTGTTTCGTAAAATAACGGCTTGTGGGTTGAAGGTATGCAGAACGTTTGTGAGACCTACCCCAATGTAAAAGCCAAAGTTACGCAAGGCATTGAGTGTCTTCATATCATTTAACTTCGCCAGCCGCTCAATATCTTGATAGGTGAATGGCTGACCATCTGTTTGGAGCGATTGGAACAGTGCCTTCTCAGATGCATACAGTTCCCAGCAACCACGATTTCCGCAGCTACATGTCGGTCCATTAAAGTCGATCGTCATATGTCCCATTTCACCAGAAAAACCGTTTGTGCCTCTATATAAATGATGATTGATAATGATGCCTATTCCAATACCAGTGCCGATACTTGCATAGATCAGATGGTCATAATGTTTAGCAGCACCGAAGATTTTTTCACCGTACGCACCGGCATTTGCTTCATTCTCGATAAAAACCGGTACTTGGAATGTGTCTTGGAGACTTGTTTTTAGATCGACATTTTTCCATTTTGAATGAGGCGTAAACACAATTTGTTCATCTGCATCGACCAGACCTGGTATACAAATCCCTATACCAATCAGCCCGTATGGAGAAGAAGGAATGTGTGAACGTAACTGCTGAATCAATTCAATTAATATACGGACGGTCACATCAGGTGTGCTGGATGGGAGCTTAAACTGCTCATTATGAATCATCGACCCTTCAAGGTCTGTTAAAATGCCGTTGACATAATCAACACCGACATCAATGCCGATAGAGTAACCTGCACGTTTATTAAACATGAGAAGCACGGGTCTTCTTCCGCCGCTAGATTCGCCTTGACCGATTTCATAAACAAGATGTTCTTTCATTAATGTACTCACTTGAGAAGAAACGGTCGATTTATTTAACCCAGTGCGTTCAGATAATTTTGCTCTGGAAATTGGTGCATGGTGCAGAATTTCGTTTAGCAATAGCTTTTGATTTATTTTTTTCACAAAGTTCTGATCCGCAATATCCATTGTATCCACTCCATTTGTTTCGTCTTTAGATTAAGTGAAGAAAAGCCGTTTTTTGTCGAGTTCATTCTCTATAAAACATGCTTTTCATTTTATTATAACGAAAATATTTCTAAAAAACTAAAAAATATGGGAAATTCAAAGAGATTAGTTGGTAAACTCATTCGTTCGTTTGTTGAATCAACTTACTAAGTGAATATATAGGGGGAATCACTTATGGTCAAATCAAATATGACTTCGTTAAGTAGTTTACAGGGGATTGGCAACATTCAATATGAAGGAAAACATTCAAAGAACCCATTCGCATTTAAATATTATAATCCGAGCGAAATGATTGGCGGAAAGACAATGAAAGACCACCTGCGATTCTCCGTCGCTTATTGGCATACACTGACTGCTGATGGAACAGACATGTTTGGAACTGGCACGATGAAAAGAGCTTGGGATTCTTATAGTGGAATGGATTTGGCGAAAGCTAGATTGGAAGTGGCTTTTCAGCTCTTTGATCTATTGGATGTTCCGTATTTTTCATTCCATGACCGTGATATTGCACCAGAGGGCGACACGCTTCAAGAGACCAATCAGCAGTTAGACATCATCATAGAAAGAATGAAAGATTACATGCAGCAAAGCGGGGTTCGGCTTCTATGGAACACGGCTAATATGTTTAAGCATCCAAGATTTGTTCACGGTGCAGCGACATCCTGTCATGCAGATGTATATGCCTATGCAGCTGCACAAGTGAAAAAGGGCATCGAAACAGCAAAGGAACTCGGCGCAGAAAATTATGTTTTCTGGGGAGGACGAGAAGGTTACGACACACTGCTGAATACAGATATGAAAAGAGAGCTTGACCATTTGGCGACCTTTTTGCATATGGCGGTCGATTATGCAAAAGAAATCGGATTTACAGGTCAATTTTTAATTGAGCCAAAGCCGAAGGAACCGACAACTCATCAATATGATACGGATGCAGCGACATCAATCGCCTTTTTAAAACAATATGGATTGGATACACACTTTAAATTAAATATCGAGGCCAATCATGCGACATTAGCGGGTCATACGTTTGAGCATGAGCTGCGTGTAGCAAGAATTCATGGACTGCTCGGTTCCGTTGATGCCAACCAAGGAAACTCCCTTCTAGGCTGGGACACAGATGAATTCCCAACAGATTTATATGCCACAACACTCGCCATGTATGAAATTTTGCAAAATGGCGGACTTGGAACAGGCGGTCTCAATTTTGATGCAAAAGTCAGAAGAGCCTCCTTTGAACTGGAAGATCTTCTGTATGCCCATATTGCGGGGATGGATGCATTCGCAAAAGGGCTGCGGGTGGCTCATAGACTCATAGAAGACCGTGTGTTTGAAGATGTGATCAAGCACCGGTACCGTAGTTTTTCTGAAGGAATTGGACGGGAGATTTCAGAAGGAACGGCAAACTTTCATACATTAGAAGAATATGCACTGAAACATCCGCTCATCAGAAACGAATCTGGCAGAGAGGAACAGTTGAAAGCCAGATTGAATCAATATTTGTTAGAAGATTAATGGAGCGGGCTGCTGTTTTGAAGGAGTGAACACATGAAGTATGTAATGGGAATTGATCTTGGAACGAGCGGAGTCAAAGCGATATTAGTAGATGAGAGCGGGAAGGTATGCTGTGAGACGACTAAATCTTACCGCCTCATTCAAAGCAAACCAGGTTATTGTGAGCAAAATCCTGAAGACTGGGTAGAGCAGACGATGGCCGCGATGACAGAACTTATGGAGAGAAAGCCTGTTCAGTCAATGCAGGTAGAAGGCATCAGTTTTTCTGGACAAATGCACGGCCTTGTTTTATTGGATGAATCCCTTCAGGTGCTCAGGCCTGCCATCTTGTGGAATGACACAAGAACAACACCGCAATGCGGGCGCATGACAGAAAAGCTAGGAGGCAGGCTGCAAGCGATCACAAAAAATCAGGCGTTAGAAGGGTTTACACTGCCAAAGTTGTTATGGGTAAAGGAACATGAATCAGAAATTGATCAACGAATCCATTTGTTTTTACTTCCAAAAGATTATGTCAGATATCGATTAACCGGCGCTATTCATATGGACTATTCTGATGCGGCTGGTACGTTACTGTTGGATATTGGAGAACAAACATGGAGTGAGGAGATTTGTCAAACCTTTGATATTCCGATTCGTATTTGCCCGCCGCTCGTTTCATCGGAGGCGGAGGTTGGAACACTCTTGCCGCAGATCGCAAAGGAAACCGGGATGGCAGAAGAGGCGAAGGTTTTTGCGGGTGGAGCGGATAATGCTTGCGGTGCCATTGGTGCCGGCATTTTATCATCAGGTCACACACTATGTAGCATTGGCACATCAGGTGTCATTCTTTCCTATGAAGAAAATCATAACAGAGAGCTGAATGGAAACTTGCATTTATTCCATCATGCAAAAAAAGACGCTTTTTATACAATGGGAGTCACTTTATCAGCAGGTTATAGCCTCGATTGGATTAAATCTTTACTTGCTCCAAATGATTCGTTTAAAGCCCTTTTAGCCGGAGCAAAGGATATAGCGCCTGGCGCAAATGGATTGCTGTTTACGCCATATTTAGTTGGGGAAAGAACGCCTCATGCAGATTCAGTCATTCGTGGAAGCTTCATTGGATTAGACAGCCGGCATGAAAAAGCGCATATGGTTAGAGCTGTGCTCGAAGGAATCACTTTTTCATTAAATGAATCGATCGCTTTATTCAGGCAGGCCGGAAAAAGAATCGATGCTATTGTGTCCATTGGTGGAGGTGCGAGAAGTCATACATGGCTTCAAATGCAGGCAGACATTTTTCAAGCTAAGGTGATTCAGCTTGAAAATGAGCAAGGGCCTGCGTTAGGTGCAGCGATGCTTGCAGCAGTTGGATGCGGCTGGTACGAGTCACTTGAGGCGTGCGCGGATGAGTTTATCCATCAAGCGGCAATATTTACACCAAATCAACAGCATGTCGATGTATATGATCATCTCTTTCGTTTGTATCAAAGCATTTATACAAACACAAGAGACATTCATGCGGGTCTAGCACAGTATCGATAATCTAGTAGTGAGTGGGGGCATGAAAGGAGGTGATGAATTCGTTTCATCTTAGAGATGACAGAATCAAAAGGATGAAAAAGGAGAGGAATGGAAGATGAATTTGAGAAAATTAAGACTGTTGTTTGTGATGTGTATTGGACTGACGCTTATACTGACGGCTGTACCAGCCCATGCGAGAACCATTACGAATAATGAAATGGGTAACCATAGCGGGTACGATTATGAATTATGGAAGGATTATGGAAACACCTCGATGACACTCAATAACGGCGGGGCATTTAGTGCAGGCTGGAACAATATCGGAAATGCTTTATTTCGAAAAGGAAAAAAGTTTGATTCCACTAGAACTCACCATCAACTTGGCAACATCTCCATCAATTACAACGCAAGTTTTAACCCAGTCGGGAATTCCTATTTATGTGTCTATGGCTGGACACAATCTCCATTAGCAGAATACTACATTGTTGATTCATGGGGCACATACCGTCCAACAGGCACACATAAAGGAACATTTTATGCAGACGGGGGCACATATGACATTTATGAAACAACCCGTGTCAATCAGCCTTCCATTATCGGGATCGCAACCTTCAAGCAATATTGGAGTGTACGTCAAACGAAACGTACAAGCGGAACGGTCTCCGTCAGTGCGCATTTTAAAAAATGGGAAAGCTTAGGGATGCCAATGGGGAAAATGTATGAAACGGCATTTACTGTAGAAGGCTACCAAAGCAGCGGAAGTGCAAATGTGATGACCAATCAGTTGTTTATTGGCAACTAAAAAAGTCAAAGAAAAGAGCCGGGAGCAAAACGCCTGGCTCTTTCTATCATAATTTTTCAACTTCGACTCTGCCGGAAAAGAACGTCGCACCACCGCCCATATCTGCCAAACGATCAGGTGTGAGGCCATTCACCAAATGTTTTTTGCCTTTTTGGTCTGCCCATAATCCCTGGCTGACAACAACGCCAGATAACACATTTTGTCCGACTGACACGATGAGCTCGCATTCTCCTCGATCATTCAGCACACGAACCATGTCCCCATCTTCAATCTGTCTTTCTTTTGCATCTTGTTCATTCATATGAAGCTTCGGAAATTTCTCAAGCTTTTGATGCTTCTCATGAAGAGAGAAGGTGGAATTAAGAAAATTATGGTTTGGTCCCGGTATAAACGTCAGTGGATAATCACTTTCCTTGAATAAAGGTACATAGGTTGGGAGGGCTGGATATCCATCTTTTTTCATTTGTTCAGAGTAAAGCTCAATTTTCCCGCTTGGGGTAGGGAGCTTTAAATCTTCGAAAGGCCCTCGTTTTGCTTTGATCCACTTTTTCTCTTTTAACGCTTGATATGAAATGTTTTCATAGTGCGGATTTTCAGGATGATGAAGAGCTTGTTCCATTAGTTCCGCATCTGTGTCTTTAAAGGCTTCATCTTCAAAGCCCATCGCATGAGCCAAAAGACGAAACACTTCTGTGTTTGATTTGCTTTCTCCATAACGTTCTATAACAGGTTCTTGAATTTGAATGTAATGATGCCAGTAAGAAGTATAAAAATCCTCGTTTTCAAAGGCAGAGGTCGCTGGCAGAACAATATCCGCATAAGTGGCTGTCTCTGTCATGAATAAGTCATGGACAACCGTAAATAAGTCTTCCCGCATCAAACCGTCTCTTACTTTATTTGCTTCAGGTGTCACAACAGCCGGGTTGCAAGAGTAGACAAAAAGAGAATCAATAGAAGGTTCTGCGTTCGTTAGCACGCTGCCCAGCTGATTCATATTAAATGTTCTAGGTTCGCGTTCCTTTAATAATTCCGGCCGCTGAAGAGCGATTTCATTATAACTAAGAAAAGAAGAGTTCGATTTCATCGCACCGCCGCCTTTGTGCAACCATTGACCGGTGAGGGCAGGGAGGCAGGAGATGGTTCGAATACTCATACCGCCATTATCGTGATGCTGTAGCCCATTGCCAATACGAATGAGAGACGGCGATGTCTCTGCGTACATTCTCGCAAGTGTGATGATGTCTTCTTTCGGGACACCCGTGATCTGTTCAACCGTTTCTGGATCGTACTGCTTCACATGCTCGCGAAGTTCATTGTGACCGACCGTGTAAGTCTCTAAAAATGACGCATCTGTGAGGTCTTCTTTAAAAAGGACATGCATGATCCCAAGAGCTAGCGCACTGTCAGTGCCAGGGCGAAGCGGAATGAACCAATCTGCCATCCGGCCCGTTTGGTTTTTGTGCACATCAATGACGACAATTTTAGCCCCTTGCTTTCGAGCTTTTTGTGCCAACGTGATTTGATGCATATTGGTTGAAACCGCATTGATGCCCCAAAAGATAAATAGTTTCGTATGAATGGTCTCTTCTGGGTCTGTCCCGATGCTTGCGCCCATTGTATATTTATAGCCAGTTGTTCCGGCTGACTGACAAATGGTTCGGTCTAGCTGACTTGAGCCAAGTCGATAGAAAAAGCGGCGGTCCATTCCTTCTGCATTGAGATTCCCCATATTCCCATAGAAGCTGTAAGGCAAAATGCTTTCTGGTCCTTTTTCTTCGATCAGCTTTGTCCATTTTTGACGAATGGTTTCAATCGCTTCTTCCCACGTAATTGGAGCAAATTGCCGGTCACCTTTTTGACCTACACGTTTTAATGGTGTTGTCAGACGTTTTTCATCATATAAACGAGCTGTGACATTCCGCACTTTATTGCAAATGTTTCCTTGAGTGACTGGATGATCTGGATCTCCTTGAACTTTAACGATCTTTCCGTTCTCTTTATGTATTAAAAGACCGCACTGATCAGGGCAATCTAACGAACAAACTGATTTGAATATTCCGTCTTTCATTGCTGTGTAATCGGTCATACGTTTAGCTTCCTTTCCAAATTCCGTGATCACTGTACATATGGATTTTATTTTAGCATGTTCAGACGAGGAAGGTAAGGATAAGCATATGAAAAAAAGCCCCTAATGAAAGGGACTTTTAAAAACGGGTGACCTGCACAGGGAATTCTTTGACCCCAAACACAAACGTGCTTTGAATCGGTTTCAGCTGATCTGCCGCACAGGTGATTTCTCGAAACGTACGGAGTAAAACCTCAAGTGCTAGATGAGCCTCAAGCCGGGCGAGAGGGGCACCAAGACAAAAATGGATGCCGAAGCCAAAGCTCAAATGCGGATTTGATTTTCTGTCAAGACGAAACGTATCTGGATCGTCAAACTTCCGTTCATCACGATTCGCAGATGCCACCCAGCTGATAAGATAGTCTCCTTTTTCAATGTGAGAACCGGCAATCTGAACATCCTCTGCTGCAACTCGCCCAATCGCTTGAACAGGCGGATAATAGCGTAGCGTTTCTTCTGTCAATTGAGGAATGAGAGACAGGTCTTGCCGCACTGATTCGCCGATATGCGGCTGCTCTGTTAAAAGTCGTACGGCATTTGTGATTAAATTCGTTGTTGTTTCATTACCAGCAACGAGTAAGAGTATACAAAAGCCAAGCAGTTCATTTTCTGATAAACGCTCACCGTCAATTCCCGCTTGGATGAGAAGGGAGATTAAATCTTCGGCTGGCGTTTCTTTTCGCTTTTGGATCAAATGAGCAAAGTACTCTGACAGCTCTTTTTCTGCTTGTTTTTGCATGTCGACAACGGCTTGAACAGCTTCTTTTGAATCATCTTTGGCTCCTGCAACTAGAGCATCTGAATGTTTTTTGATCAGCTCTCTGTCTTTCACTTCTGCGCCGAGAAGCTCGGCGATGATCATGACAGGTAGGGGAGCGGCCAGATCTTGCACAATATCGAAGGTTCGTTGATCCTTTACTTGATGTAATAGATCATGGGTCAAGTCTTTGATCTTTTCTTCTATTTGTTTGATCGCTTTTGGCGTGAAGGCTTTATTGACGAGTGCTCTCATTTTGGTATGTTTTGGAGGGTCCATTGTTAAAATACTCGTTTTAGATGTACTTCTTCCTCGCTGTGATGAAAACACTTTTGGCTGCTTCAGAACGGACTGAATATCAGCATATCGAAAGAGATCCCAGCACTTTCTCGTTTCATCGTATCGAATATCACCCTGCGATCTTAATTCATTGTAGATAGGGAATGGGAAAAGAAGGTCATCTGTAGATCGGATTTCTTTCATTGGGATGACATTGACGTAATTTTCTTTTACTTTCATTATGAACGCTCCTTTTTCTCTTGATTCCCTTTCACGGTATCACCACAAAAAACGCATTTCAACGGACATGTTTTCTAAAATATGTCAATAGTCTAATCGAAAGATTCAAACACATTCATCCTATAGGAAAATAGAAAGTCATCAAAATGATAGCGCTTTCTAAAAACTAGAATTGAAGTCACCGAAACCAAAAATAAAATGGTGAATTCAGTCGAACGAAAGGGTACTATGATTCAAATCTGTATAGTTCTTTTGATCTAAATTGATGATTTTAAAAAACACGGCTAACATATATACCGCAAGCTGTTCAGCGTGTATTCGGGACTTTTGAAAAGCGCTGGCTCTTTCTTGACACGATTTCTCATCATGTTACGATAACTAACGTGCGAAAAACACGAACAAAAAGCGAACAAGGGAGAGGATCAATATCATTGATCAAAAGAAAGTTGCTTTCATTGGAGCAGGTTCTATGGCGGAAGGAATGATTGCAGGTATTGTGCGATCAGGTCAGATGCCGCTCAGCCAAATTTACGCAACAAACAAGCAAAATAAGCAGCGATTAAACGAACTAACGAAACGCTACGGAATCCAAACAGCCACAATGGATTCATTTCCTTTTGAAGAAATGGATATGTTGATCCTGGCAATGAAGCCAAAGGATGCTGAAACAGCACTTGAATCATTAAAACCTCATATTCAGAAAGATCAGCTCATCCTGTCTGTACTTGCAGGTGTGAAATCATCGTATATTGAAGACATGCTGCATGAAGGGCAGCCTGTTATGCGAGTAATGCCAAATACGTCAAGTACGATTGGGGCGTCGGCGACCGCTTTATCTGCTGGACGTTATGTGAAAAATGAACATGTAAGCATGAGTCGGGCTCTTTTATCTGAAATGGGAGAAGTGTATACCATTCAGGAAGAGCAAATGGATATTTTCACAGGAATTGCCGGAAGCGGTCCAGCTTATTTTTATTTCTTAATGGAAAGAATCGAAGAAGCTGGAGAAGAAGCTGGCTTATCAAAAGAAATGTCCCGTCAAATCGGTACACAGACACTTCTCGGTGCAGCGAAGATGCTGCAAGAAACAGCTGAAAATCCTTCTGTCCTCAGAGAAAAAATTACGTCACCTAATGGAACAACTGCTGCAGGACTAGATGCATTAGATGATTTTGGCGGAGGAGAAGCCATCAAACAGGCTGTCAAACAGGCTGCCAATCGATCAAAAGAAATAAGTGAACAGCAAAAACAAAAAGTAACGATATAAATAGAGCCTCAATACAGGAGTGATAAGGTGTACGCAGATAAAGAGAGAAAACGAATTGTTGTGAAAATCGGAAGCAGCTCTCTTACTAGCTTTCAAGGTGAGATTAGTTTGAAAAAACTAGAAAACCTCGTCAATCAAATTGTAAAACTCAAAGATGAAGGACACGAAGTCATTTTGGTCTCATCTGGTGCGGTTGCAGCTGGTTACCGAAAATTAGGGTTTATTGATAGACCGAAAACACTGCCAGAAAAACAGGCGTCTGCCTCAATAGGGCAAGGGCTTTTAATGGAGTCATATTCTACTTTATTTTTATCGCACGGTTATATTGCTTCACAGCTATTAATTACAAGAAGCGATTTTTCAGATGAAACGCGCTATCAAAATGTGCGAAATACAATGAATGTGTTATTAGATCGAGGGATCATCCCGATTATTAATGAAAATGATACAGTGACGATCAATCGGTTGAAATTTGGAGATAATGATACATTGTCTGCAAAAGTAGCTGGACTGATTGATGCGGATTTCCTCGCTATTTTATCTGATATTGACGGCTTGTATGAAGATAACCCTCATACAAATCCGAATGCGAAAAGAATTCTAGAAGTCACAGAAATCACAGAAGACATCGAAGCAGCCGCTGGAGATGCGGGAAGCAGCGTTGGCACAGGCGGAATGAAATCAAAACTCGACGCCTTTAAAATTTCAATGGCCTCAGGCATCAATGGCTTTTTGGGAAAAGCCGATACGCCTCACATTTTAGACAAAGCCATTAATGGGACAGAGGACGGCACTTATTTTACAGCTGACGAAAATTTAGCGCCGCTGAATTATAAAAAACAGTGGATTGCTTTTCATTCTGGCCCAAAAGGCGAAATCGTTGTTCAAGAGAAAACACAGGAGCTTCTCATGCATCGTGAGAAAAGTCTGGATTCTGACGGCATAGTCGATGTAAAGGGTTCGTTTAAAAAAGGCGATGTTGTCCGTATTTTAGATCAAGATGAAAGAGAAATAGGGCTTGGCATTGTCAATTATGCGTCCGACGAACTCGCACTGAACGGTGACTTGCTACAGGATGAAGTGGTGCATGTCGTAGATCTTGAAGCATTTGTTTGTCATTTAGATTTATCAATACCAGTTTGCTAATCATAAGGGAGGAATTTCATGACACTGACAGCTGAAGTTGTCACATCGGTCAAAGAAAAAGCGAAAAAAGCAAAGCACGTATCAAAAAAACTAGGTTTACTTCAAACAGAGGAAAAAAATGAGGCGCTGCTGAAAATAGCAGAAACACTCGAACAGCAAAGTGATTTTATTTTACAGGAAAATCAAAAGGATTTAGAGGCAGGAAAAGAAAAGGGCTTCTCTGAAGCATTAATGGATCGATTAATGTTAAATGAAGAGAGAATTCATGAGTTTGCAGAAAGTTTGCGGCTTGTGACGAGATTAACAGATCCTGTTGGAGAAATATTGGATGAATGGACTCTTGAAAACGGCTTACATGTGAAAAGCCGAAGAGTACCGCTCGGCGTGATCGGGATGATCTATGAAGCGAGACCGAATGTCACTGTCGATGCAGCAGGGCTTGCCCTTAAGGCAGGCAACTCAGTGATTTTAAAAGGCGGTTCCTCCGCTATTTCTTCCAACAAAGCCATCGTCCGCGTCATTCATGAGGCATTGGATCAAACAAAGATCCCTCGTGATGCGGTACAGTTTATTGAACAAACAGACCGTTCATCGGTTCAAGCGATGTTTCATCTAAAAGAGTGGATTGATGTTTTAATTCCGAGAGGCGGGGCTTCGTTAATCAAAACAGTTGTAGAAGAATCGACCATTCCAGTTCTTGAAACAGGGACAGGGAACTGCCATATCTTTATTGATCAAACAGCGAATGTAGAAAAAGCCATTCAGATTGTCATCAATGCGAAAACAAATCGTCCGGCCGTTTGTAATGCGCTTGAGACTCTGATCGTTCATCGCGATTGGCTGAAAGAAAATGGTGCAGCATTGAATGAAGCACTCCTTCAGCATCATGTCACTGTGCATGGAGATCAAGACGCTCAATCTTTCTTTTCCGAAGCGGTTCCTGCGGAGGAAGTGGATTGGACAGATGAGTATTTAAGTCTTGATCTTGCGGTGAAAGTCGTTGACTCAATTGAGGACGCCATTCACCACATTGATCAGTACGGAACGAAACATTCAGAAGCCATAGTAACAGAGGATGAAAAAAACGCACAAATCTTTCTAAACGAAGTCGATGCGGCCGCTGTTTATCATAACGCATCTACACGTTTTACAGATGGCGGTGCACTAGGATATGGCGCTGAAATTGGCATTTCTACTCAAAAGCTGCACGCAAGAGGGCCAATGGGACTTCCTGCACTGACAACAACAAAGCTGCTTCTGTCTGGTGATGGTCAGATTAGAAGCTAGAATGAATGTAACGAACACTACCTTTCTCCTTGGGGTAGTGTTTTTTTAGTGTATGAGAAAAGAAGAGAGAAAAAGGGGGAACGACATGGAAACGATGCTGAAGCACTGACAACTCTTGAAAAAGAAGACAAAGGGCTAAAATAAAGTCCATTTTAGCCCTTTGTCAACAATCTGAAATTCCCCATAAGAGGGAGTTTTTTTATGAACTTGAACAATCTTTTTTCATGACTTTCTCAAATTTGAAAAATTCAAATGTCTCAGGTGCTAAAGGGTCATTTTCTTGATTCTTCTCATGAGGGAAGCTCGGATCTGGATGGTGTAAGTGATAAAACTCAACAATCTGAAACCCGCATTTGTTCACATAAAAATGAATGTTGCGCTTTTCAAAATAAGGAGTGACAACTTCCCACACCTTCGTTTCTGGATATTGCGCCTCAATGGCTTTCCATGCTGCCTGACCAATGCCTCGGCTGTGAGATGATGAAGAGATGTATAACAGGTCCACCGAATTGCGGTGTGTGTGATGGTTGATTTTTAAAACAACCCCTCCTGCCTTTTGACCATTTAGTAAAATATGATAGACAAGGTTCTCTGACGAATAAAAGGATTCATCAATCGACTCATCAGGAGGAATTGGTCCACCTTCTGCATCGCCAAATGCATCAATGATGCCAGCAGTGAAAGCATCTTGCAGTTCCTTTTTCATCAAAGGGAAGTCTTCTTGATTTGCAAGTGATAATGTGACTTGATCTTGTGCGATTTTGTTCATGTGTAAATCCTTTCTCCACATACGTGGTGTTTCTGCATGTTATCATAAAGGATGGAGTAACTCCATAGTCAAGAAAGGAGCCTTAAAAATGATGAGCGATGTTCAAAAAACATTTTTAACTGGAGAATTTGCGGCATTATTTGAAGTGAAAAAAGATACACTGCTCTATTATGATAAGATCGATTTGTTTAAGCCGGCAGGTGTTCAGGAAAATGGATACCGTTATTATACATTTGAACAATTTGATCATTTCATGGCCATTCAATCCCTTCGTGCTGTTCAATTTCCGATCAAGCAATTAAAACAATACTTTACTGAGCCTTCTCAAGATAAATTGCAAAGCCTGGCGGTTGATCAAGCAGAAAAGGTCGGGGAGGAGATCCAAAAACTACAGGATATTCAATCTTTTCTTTTTCGTGTGATCGAGACAACGAATGAATTATCATCAGTGAAAACAGGGGAGGTCTTGTTTCAAGAACTGCCAGAGGAACCGATCGTCCTCAGTACATCAAACCCGATTGATTCAAACACACCTATAGAAGAAATTTCTCGAATTGTAGGAGAATTTCTGAAAGGGATTGGTATTAAAGGTGCCGCGGCAAATGGTTCTGTTTTAAACAAGGAGCAGTTTTTGCAGCGTCATTATCAACAATCTGATAGGCTGTTTTGCCGAATGGAAGGGCCGGATGCAGTCAAAAAGCCTGCGGGTCTATATGCAGTCATGTATCAACAAGGAACATATGAAGAGATGGAGACTGCCTATTCACGTTTATTAGATCGAATCGAAGCAGAGGATATGATACTGGATGGGGATGTCTTTGAGGAGTATTTACTTCATTCTCTGATGTCTAAAAATGAAGCGGATTACATGACGAAACTTAGTGTGAAAGTCAGAAAACGGGAAGCTTAAGGCATCACAAAAAGGATAGACAGGCATTTTTACATGCTGTCTATCCTTTTTGGTGTTGTTTAACCGACTTGGTTTTCGGCAAATTGACTCATATAGAGGTCTGCATAAAAGCCTTTTTCTTTCAAAAGCTCACGATGAGTTCCTTTTTCAATGATCGTGCCATCTTTCATGACTAAAATGAGATCGGCATCTTTAATCGTTGAAAGTCGATGTGCAATGACGAAGCTTGTTCTGCCGTTCATTAATTCATTCATCGCTTTTTGAATATGCATCTCTGTCCGTGTATCGACACTGCTTGTTGCTTCATCTAAGATTAATATCTTCGGATCAGATAAGATGGCACGGGCGATGGTTAACAGTTGACGCTGACCTTGTGAGAGGTTGCCGGCATCTTCTGTTAAGAGTGTGTCATATCCATCTGGAAGGGTGCGGATGAAATCGTCTGCATAGGCATGTTTAGCGGCCTTCAACACATCCTCTTTTGAAACATTTGGTCTGCCATATGCGATGTTGTCATAAATTGTGCCTTCAAAGAGCCATGTATCCTGAAGAACCATCGCAAATAAGTCACGCACTTGCTCTCGGCTGAGGTCGGTGGTTTTTACGCCGCCAATGCGAATGGAGCCTTGATCTAGCTCGTAAAAGCGCATTAACAGATTAATAATCGTTGTTTTTCCAGCGCCTGTTGGCCCAACAATGGCAACTGTTTGTCCTTCTCGGACTTGTAAATTCAAATCTTTAATAATGGGTTGATCTTTCTCATAACCGAAGTGAACGTGCTCAAAGGCCACATCTCCGGAAAGGGATTTAAGATCAATCGCTGCATCTTCTTGCGCATGTTCTTCTTCTTCATCCAGAATTTCAAACACCCGTTCAGCAGAAGCGATAGCAGATTGAACTAAGTTTGCAACACTGGATGCTTGCACAAGCGGCTGCGACATTTGCTGTGTGTATTGGATAAATGCTTGCACATCCCCAACACGAATATTCCCATTAATGACAAGAATTCCGCCAGCAACACTTACCGCCACATAGCCAAGATTCCCAATAAAGGTCATCATCGGCATCATTAAGCCGGAGATAAATTGTGCTTTTCTTGAAGATTCATATAGTTGTTCGTTTAATTGATCAAATGTATCAATGGCTTTCTTTTCATAGCCATACGCACGAACCGTCTGATGTCCTGTGAACATTTCATTAATATGTCCATTGATCATCCCTAGTTCTTTTTGCTGTGCTTTAAAATGCTTTTGCGAAAATGATGTAATGCCTCGAATCGCAAACAAACTAAGAGGCAGCGTCAAACAAACAAGCAGCGTCAGTAGCGGACTGATGAAAAGCATCATGACGACAATTCCAATGACTGTAATAACAGATGTGATCACTTGCGTGAGTGCCTGCTGTAAAGAAGTATTAATATTATCAATGTCGTTCATCACCCGGCTCAGCGTGTCTCCGTGTGTTGTTTTATCAAAATAACGAAGGGGGAGACGTGTGAGCTTGTCATTTGCTTCTTGCCTTAATTCAGCAATGGTCTGCTGCGAGACACCCGCCATTACATATTGCTGCACGAATGAGAAGAGAGATGCTACGACATATAATAGAACAAGCAGCAATAAAATGCGTGAAATGACATCGAATTGAACACCAGTTCCTTGTGTAAAACTTTCAAATAGGGAAGAGGTGGCATCCCCAAGTAATTTTGGACTGACGACATTAAAAACGGTTGAACCGATCGCTGCAATCAGGACAATGATCAGCTGAAATTTCCTCGGTTTTAAATAGCCCGTTAAACGAAGAAGTGTTTTTTTAAATTCCTTCGGTTTTTGTACTGGGCCCCTTGGGTGACCGCCTTTATGTCCCATTCCAGAAGACATTTTTTTACTCATCCTTGCTCCACCTCCTGACCTTCCTGTGATGCGACTATCTCTTGATAGACAAGGTTATCTTTCAGTAACTGTTCATGTGTACCGATACCTGCTATTTTTCCATCATCTAACACAATGATTTTATCGCTATGCTTCACTGTGCTGATTCTTTGAGCCACAATAATCAAAGCAGCATGCTCTTTTTCAGCTTCTAGCGCTGACCGAAGTTTTGCATCCGTTTTGTAATCAAGGGCAGAGAAGCTATCGTCAAACAGGTAGAATGCAGGTTTTCTTACGAGTGCTCTTGCGATCGAAAGACGTTGTTTTTGACCGCCAGAGAGATTCGAACCCCCTTGGTCTATCTCTGCGTGAATTCCGCCATCTTTTTGCAAAACAAATTCTTCGGCCTGTGCTGTCCGCAGTGCCTGCCAAATCTCGTCATCTGTTGCATCGCGTTTGCCAAAGCGCACATTATCAGCAATGGTTCCGCTAAATAAAATGGCTTTTTGAGAAACATAACCCATCTGACTTCTCAGTTTCTCTTGAGGCAATTCTCTAATATCGACACCATTTAATGTAATTTTTCCTTCTGTTGCCTCATAAAAACGTGTCATCAGCTGAAGAAGGGTCGTTTTCCCGGAACCTGTACTGCCGATGATCGCCGTCGTTTCACCCTTTTTGGCTTCAAACGTCATGTCTTGAACGGCTGGTTTTTCAGCATTTGAATAATAAAATGACACATTCTCAAAGCGAATGGACTGGGCTGGCTGATCAAGTTTAGTGACAGCTTCTTTTTTGTCTTTAATTTTTGGTTCTAGATTTAACACTTCATTCATCCGTTTAGCTGATGCCTGAGCTCTAGGCACCATAATAAAACTCATAGAAAGCATAATGAGTGCCATTAAAATCATCATCGCATATTGAATGAAGGCGATCAGATTCCCGACTTCCATCTGTCCGGCATCAATCCGATTAGCACCAATCCAGACAATGCCGATATTCGTGAAGTTCATGATAATGAGCATAAAAGGGAACAAGTACGCCATTAATCGATTGACCTTAAGACCAGTCTCCTTATACGATGTATTGGCTTCTTGAAAACGTTCCTTTTCGTCATCTACTCGGTTAAACGCACGTATGACCCGAATGCCTGAAAGCGACTCTCTCATAATCAAGTTCAGCCGGTCCGTTTTTTTCTGAAGCTGGCCAAAGAGGGGGATCGCTTTTCTTGACACCAAATAAATGAACCCACCAAGAAGGGGAAGAGCTGCTAAAAAGATGAGAGATAACACAGCATCTCTAGATACAGCCAAAATAATTCCACCAACGAGCATAAGAGGCGCCCGAGTCATCATTTGTAAGATCATGATCGTGACATCTTGAACTTGTTTCACATCATTTGTGGATCTTGTAATAAAGGAAGATGTCCCGATTTTTTGAAATTCTTCTAATGAGAATTGTTCGACATGCACAAACAGCTGTCTTCTCATATCACGCCCGAAGCCTAGAGCTGTCTTAGATGACAAGTAGGACTTCCAAATCGTGAGCAAGATGGCAAGTAAAGAACAACCCACCATCCAGCCCCCAACTTTCCATATATAAGCGACATCTCCTTGGACGATCCCGACATCAACGATATCTGCCGTAAGCGTCGGTAAATACAGCTGGAGCATACTGCTTAAAAAGGTGAGAATCACAATGGACACAACGGATAGCCGATAGGGCTTTAAAAACGATAAAATTGATTTCATACGATTACCTTTCTTCCATATAGTCTGTTGTTCTGTAACTCATCATATACAAAGAGGGATTATTTCTACAAATGAAATGTCTTGTTTTAATGAATTATTTATATTGTTCAATTTTTGAAAAGAAGTCCTTTACAAACATATAAAAATCATGGGCAGAAGGAGACATCTCTCTCGATTTAGAAGCAATAATTCCGACCGTTCTTCTCACTTGCGGGAAATCAATGGGAATTTTCACTGTAAATCGCGGTGTTGTTTCATAAAAAGCACTTTCGGGTAATAAAGTAACGCCCATACCCGCTGACACAAGACCTTTAATGGCATCCAAATCTTCTCCTTCAGATGAGATAGTTGGCTCATAGCCAGCCTGCTTACAGGCATCAACCGCAATTTGTCTCAGCACATATCCTTCAGGAAATAAAACGAAATGGTCTTTTCTCAAATCACTTAAATGAATACTTCTTTGCCCGCTAAAGGGGTGACTAATAGGCAAAAGGGCATAAATGCTTTCGGAAAACAAGATATTTCCTTCTATTTGAGGATCGTTTGTCGGGACGGGTCCTAAAAAGGCAAGATCAATGTCTCGATTTTTGACAGCTTCAATCAGAAACTTATAGGAACCTTGACGAAGTAAAAAATCGACCTCTGGATATTCCAGCTTAAATGCGGAAATGACAGAAGGGAGCACTTGGCTTGCTAGACTTGTAGGAAATCCAATGTTCACTGTCCCTTTGTGGGGGTCTAAGTATTCATCAATTTGTTCTTTGGCGTAATCTATCGCTTTTAGGGCGGTTCTGACATGGTCCAAAAATTGTCTGCCGATTTTCGTTAATTTGATATTTCGTCCTTCTCGTTCGAATAAAGCCACTCCAAGTTCTTCTTCTAAATTGGCAATCTGCCGGCTGATGGCAGATTGGGCAACGTGTAAGTTTTCAGCCGCTTCTGACACGTGTTCACGGTCAGCAACTTCTACAAAATAACGTAATTGACGAAGCTCCATTTTTGCACTTCACACCCATCTATCTCAAAAAGAGATTGTTTTGATCTAAATTATATATTGTTTATATTAATTTGAAAACTTAAAATAAGTTACAGAGTTTGTGAGATTTTATTACTGTGAAAAAACGGATCTTTTAAACGGGGGAGAGAAACGATGACTTATAATCAACTACCACAACCACAAGGTCTCTACCGTCCTGAATTTGAACATGATGCATGTGGAATCGGACTGTACGCCCATTTAAAAGGGGAGGCGACACATAGCATCGTCAAAAAGGGATTGCAAATGCTGTGCCAGCTTGATCACCGCGGCGGGCAAGGCAGTGATCCGTATACAGGTGATGGTGCCGGCTTAATGGTACAACTGCCAGACGCTTTTTTTAGAAAGAACTGCCAAGACTTTGCACTTCCTGAAAAGGGCCGTTACGGGGTAGGAATGGTGTTCTTTTCAAAAGATGATGATGCCAAAACGCGTCAAGCGATCGAACAAAAGATCAACGGCTTCATTAAACAAGAAGGGCAAACATTAATTGGCTGGAGAACGGTCCCTGTTGATGCTGGGAAAATTGGAACGGTTGCAGCGAAGAGCTGTCCGGTTGTCCGGCAAGTGTTCATCGGAGCAAACGACAACGTAACAGACCGTTTGTCATTTGAACGAAAATTATACGTCATCCGCAAGCAGGCTGAAAACTGGGGAACAGCAGAGGAAAAACAATTTTACTTTGTCAGTCTGTCTAGTCAAACCATTGTATATAAGGGGCTTTTAACATCAGATCAAGTTGATGCTTTTTATCTTGATCTACAGGATGAAACATTTGTTTCTGCATTTTCACTCGTTCATTCAAGATTTAGTACAAATACATTCCCGACATGGGAACGAGCGCATCCAAACCGTTACTTAATTCATAACGGAGAAATCAACACATTAAGAGGAAACATCAATTGGATGAGAGCAAGAGAACAACAATTCGTGTCTGAAGCCTTCGGAGAAGATCTAGACAAGATTTTGCCAGTGCTGAATGCAGACGGAAGTGATTCATCCATTTTAGACAATGCCTTTGAATTTTTCGTGCTTGCAGGGCGTACTCCTGCTCATACAGCGATGATGCTGATTCCTGAGCCGTGGACGGAGAATACGCACATGTCTAAAGAGAAACGGGCATTTTATGAATACCATAGTTCGTTAATGGAGCCGTGGGATGGTCCGACAGCGATTTCGTTTACGGATGGTAAACAAATCGGCGCCATCTTAGATCGGAACGGATTAAGACCCGCGAGATACTACGTGACAAATGACGATCATATCATTTTCTCATCTGAGGTCGGCGTCATCGACACAAATGAAGAAGATGTGAAGTATAAAGACCGTCTTGAACCAGGTAAAATGCTGTTAATCGATTTAGAAGAAGGACGCATTATTTCGGATGAAGAAGTGAAATCTTCGATTGCGAATGAACTTCCTTATCAAAAATGGCTCGATGAAGAAATGGTTCACGTCAATCGCTCTGAAGAAAATTCAGAAAATTCTAGTATAATGAGTGATTTGTTAACACGTCAGCGTGCTTTCCATTATACGTACGAAGACATTCAAAAGTATTTAATTCCTTTACTAGAAGAAGGCAAGGACCCAATCGGCTCAATGGGAAGTGATACACCGCTTGCTGTGTTATCAGATCGTGCGCAGTCGCTGTTTTCTTATTTCAAACAGCTGTTTGCTCAAGTCACGAACCCGCCAATTGATGCCATTCGTGAGCAGCTCGTTACATCAACCATGACTTGGTTAGGTGCTGAGGGAGATATTTTACATCCAAATGAATATTCATGCCGAAGAATTAAACTTTATACACCTGTTTTAACAAGCGGGCAGTTCAACGGCTTGAAAACGATTGTTCATAACGCCTTTAAAAGCAAAACGATTCATACACTTTTCACTGATGACCTAAAACGTGGTCTTGATGCGATGTTTGAAGAGGCAGAAAAAGCGATTCGTGAAGGGGTATCTTTACTAATTCTTTCCGATCGTGACATGACGGAAGAAAAAGTGCCGATTCCACCACTTCTTGCATTGAGTGCACTTCATCAGCATCTTGTGCGTCAAGGCTTACGAACAAAGGTGAGCTTAATCGTCGAATCTGGAGAAGTAAGAGAGGTTCATCATTTTGCCGCACTGATTGGCTACGGTGCAGATGCGATCCATCCGTACCTCGTTTACGAAACATACAAACAGCTTATTGCTGAAGAAGCGATTGCGATTAGCTTTGATGAAGCTGTCACAAAGTTTGGGAAAAGTGTGACTGAGGGCGTAGTTAAAGTAATGTCTAAAGTGGGAATTTCCACTGTCCAAAGCTATCGAGGCGCACAAATTTTTGAAGCGGTCGGCATTAGTGAAGATGTCATCCAGGCGTATTTCACAGGAACAGCTTCTCAGCTAGGCGGTATTGATCTTGACACCATTGCAAATGAAGCAAAGCTTCGTCATGAGGCTGGGTATCAGGCATCAACAGATCAAACGCTAGAATCAGGCAGTGAGTTCCAGTGGAGAAAAAATGGAGAGCATCATGCCTTTAACCCAAAAACCATTCATACCCTTCAGTGGGCATGCCGCAACGAAGATTATGATTTATTTAAGCAATACACGAAGGCAGCGGATGAAGAACGAATTGGTTTCCTTAGAAATCTATTTGCTTTTCGTTCAAAACAAAAGCCAGTTCGTCTAGAAGAAGTTGAATCTGCTGAATCCATTGTACGCCGCTTTAAGACAGGTGCGATGTCATTTGGTTCACTAAGTAAAGAAGCGCATGAAGCACTAGCGATTGCGATGAACCGAATTGGCGGCAAAAGCAACAGCGGAGAAGGCGGGGAAGACCCTGCACGCTTCACAGTAGATGAGCACGGGGATGATCGCAGAAGTGCGATTAAACAGATTGCTTCTGGCCGCTTTGGCGTGAAAAGTCATTATTTAGTCAATGCAGATGAACTGCAAATTAAAATGGCGCAAGGTGCAAAGCCGGGAGAAGGCGGACAGCTGCCAGGAAATAAAGTATATCCTTGGGTCGCAGACGTACGTGGTTCTACGCCAGGTGTTGGCCTAATCTCACCACCGCCTCACCATGATATTTATTCAATCGAGGATTTGGCTCAATTGATCCATGATTTGAAAAACGCAAACCGTGATGCACGCATCAGTGTCAAGCTAGTTTCTAAAGCTGGCGTTGGTACGATTGCAGCAGGTGTCGCAAAAGGGACAGCGGATGTCATCGTAATTAGTGGATATGATGGCGGTACTGGAGCTTCTCCGAAAACAAGTATTAAACATACAGGACTTCCTTGGGAGCTTGGATTGGCAGAAGCGCATCAAACCCTTGTCTTAAACGGCCTTCGAGAGCGAGTCGTTCTTGAGACGGATGGCAAATTAATGACAGGACGCGACGTTGTCATGGCTGCGATTTTAGGAGCAGAAGAATACGGCTTTGCGACAGCTCCACTTGTCGTATTAGGATGCGTCATGATGAGAGCATGTCATTTAGATACTTGTCCAGTCGGTGTCGCTACTCAAAACCCGGAACTTCGCAAAAAATTCATGGGTGACCCTGATCACATTGTCAACTTCATGATGTTTATTGCAGAGGAAGTAAGAGAAATTTTAGCTGAACTTGGCTTTACATCAATGGATGAATTGATTGGGCGTACGGATGTTTTATCAGTAAGTGAAAGAGCAAAAGCACACTGGAAAGCAGGACAGCTGAACCTTGAAACCCTGCTTTATCAGCCAGAGGGACCACGCACATTCAGAACGCCACAAAATCATAAAATTGATGAATCACTGGATATGAATGAGATTCTCCCTTATGTACAGGAAGCGCTCGATCATCAAACACCAGTTGATCTGTCACTAAACATTCGCAACATTCACCGTGTAGCTGGAACGATTACGGGCAGCGAAGTGTCTAAGCGCTACGGAGAAGAAGGTCTGCCAGAGGATACGATCACACTTCGGTTCACTGGTTCAGCTGGACAAAGCTTCGGCGCATTTGTTCCAAAGGGGATATCTTTATATTTAACAGGTGACTCAAATGACTATATCGGCAAAGGACTCTCTGGAGGCAAAATTGCTGTCAAAACATCTGATCACTTTGTACAAAATGGACATGAGAACGTGATTGTCGGTAACGTTGCATTTTACGGCGCGACAAGCGGAAAAGCGTTTATTAACGGTCGTGCAGGTGAACGTTTTGCCGTGCGTAATTCAGGTGTCAATGTGGTCGTTGAAGGAATCGGTGATCACGGCTGTGAATACATGACTGGCGGACGTGTTGTCATTTTAGGTGACGTTGGGAAGAACTTTGGCGCAGGGATGTCTGGCGGTATCGCTTATGTGCATACATCCGATGCAAAACAGTTCAAAAGAATGTGCAACATGGAAATGATCATGTTTGAAAAACTCACAGATCACGAAGAAGAACAAGAAGTGAAGCAAATGATTCAGGAACACCTTGATTATACAAACAGCTCAAAAGCAGCAGCGCTTCTAGAGAACTGGGCACAAGAAAAGAATCAATTCATTAAGATCATTCCGAGAAATTACAAAATGATGCTTCAAAGCATTGAGGAACAAAAACAAGCAGGCCTCAGCCACGAGGAAGCTGTTATGTTCGCATTTGAAGCAAACACAAAACCGAAAAATAAAGAAACGGCAAACGGGCAAAAAGCAGCCCTCGCTCATTAAGAAAGGGGAGAGGACAATGGGCAAAGCAACAGGTTTTATGGATTATAAAAGAGAAAAGCCAAATGAACGTGACCCTCTCACTCGTCAAAATGACTGGAAAGAATATTCAGCTCCTTATACAGATGAGGTATTGAAACAGCAGGGTGCTAGATGTATGGATTGCGGAACACCGTTTTGTCAAATTGGGATGGAGATCAGGGGCGGCGTTTCTGGCTGCCCGATCTACAATTTAATTCCAGAATGGAACGACCTTGTCTACCGAGGCAGATGGAAAGAAGCGCTTGAAAGACTACAAAAAACGAACAATTTCCCTGAATTTACTGGAAGAGTATGTCCAGCACCTTGTGAAGGCTCATGTACCGTCGCGATCAATGATCCAGCAGTATCGATTAAAAATATCGAACGGACGATCATTGATAAAGGTTTTGAAAATGGCTGGATTACACCAAGAATTCCTTCAAGTCGTACAGGGAAAAAGATCGCCATTGTCGGATCAGGACCAGCAGGATTGGCAAGTGCAGACCAACTAAACCAAGCAGGACACGCTGTAACCGTGTTTGAACGATCTGATCGTCTAGGCGGACTGCTCACTTATGGTATTCCGAATATGAAGCTCGATAAAGAAGTCGTTGAGCGCAGAGTTAAACTGCTAAGACAAGAAGGCATTGACTTTGTGACCAATACAGAAATTGGTGTGGATATCACGGCTGATGAACTGAAAGAGCAATTTGATGCGGTCATCCTTTGTACAGGTGCACAAAAGCAGCGTGACCTGTTAATTGAAGGCAGGGAAGCAAAAGGGATTCACCTGGCAATGGATTATTTAACACTCGCAACAAAAAGCATGCTTGATTTAGGATTCAAAGATAAAAACTTTATTGACGCAAAAGGGAAAGACGTCATTGTGATTGGCGGAGGAGATACAGGCGCTGACTGCGTCGCAACTGCACTTCGCCAAAAAGCAAAAAGTGTTGTTCAATTCGGAAAGCATCCAAAGCTTCCAGATACACGTGTAGGGGATAACATGTGGCCAGAACAGCCTTATGTCTTTTCTCTAGATTATGCTTACGAAGAAGCACAAGCAAAATTTGGAGAAGACCCGCGCCAATATTCGATTCAAACCACAAAGATTGTGGCTGATAAAAATGGGAAGTTAAAAGAGCTTCATACCATTCAAATGGAAAAGGTGAAAAACGAGCAAGGGAAGTTTGAATTTCATGAGATTCCAGGAACAGAGAAGGTATGGCCAGCTCAGCTAGTCTTTATTGCGATTGGTTTTGAGGGAACTGAACAGCCACTAGTGAAACACTTTGGCGTGGACAGCAAAAACAATCGGATTGACGCAAAATATGGGGAATATACAACGAATGTAGAAGGCGTATTTGCAGCGGGAGATGCAAGACGCGGTCAAAGCTTGATTGTCTGGGCAATTAACGAAGGCAGACAAGTGGCGCATGAGGTAGACCGTTATTTAATGGGGAGTTCGGTTCTGCCAAAATAGGTCAAACAAAGGGTGTTTACCATATATAGAGAAAAGCCATGACCAAAGAGTGGTCATGGCTTTTTATGATTCAGACATGGTTGGCTGGATAATGACTTTTTTACGTTTGAACTGGGAGACAACCAAACAGAGGAAGACAGCAAGAACAAAAAGAGAAATGGTCAAAAAACCAAACGTATAGGAGCCCGTCATTTCTTTTAAACTGCCAAGAACGTTTGGTAAAAAGAATCCCCCAATGCCTCCTGCAGCCCCTACAATTCCAGTCACAATCCCAATTTCCTTATGAAACACTTGCGGCACAAGCTGGAACACCGCCCCATTCCCCATACCAAGACACATCATTCCGACAAATAAAAGCGCAATGACCACTGGTAATGCAGGTAGACTACTCACTGCCCCTAAGCAGATACCAATCAAAGCAAATAAACCGAGCAGTACTTTCATCCCGCCAATTTTATCGGCAATCAAACCGCCAACTGGTCGAAAGAAGCTGCCTGCCGCCACGCAAAGCGTCACAAAATCACCAGCATGAATTTTTGAAATCGCATATTGGTCCACAAAGAAAATACTCAAGAAACTTGAAAGGCCGACAAAACCACCGAATGTAATCGCATAAAGCAGGCAGAAAAACCACGTTGTTTTCACTTGAAAGACTGAAAAATAGGACCGAAGCGGCTGAGGGGCGGGCTGGTTTGGTGCATCTTTTGCTGTGAAAATAAAAAACAAAAAGACGAAACTTAAAGGAATAAGAGCGAGCCCCATCACTGTATGCCAGCCATACATCTCCGCAAGCCTTGGTCCAAAGAGTGTCGAGATCAGTGTTCCGCTGTTTCCGGCGCCGGCAATTCCCATCGCTACCCCTTGTAAATGAGGAGGGTACCAGCGGCTTGCCATCGGTAAAGCGACCGCAAAACTCGCACCTGCAACCCCTAATAAAATCCCGATCAGTACTAGCTCTGAAAGGGTTGTACCACCGAAAAACCCCCATATGAGTGGAATGGTGGTCAAAATCATGCCCATCATCGCTGTTTTTTTAGGTCCCATTCGGTCTGTTAATAGACCTAGCACAATTCGAAAAAAAGATCCGGATAAAATCGGAATGGCTACAATCATGCCTTTTTCTATTGTCGATAAGGCAAAATCTTGTGCAATAAAAGCACCGAGTGCCCCCAGCAAAACCCAAATCATGAAACTCACGTCAAAATATAAAAATGAACCAAACAATGTCTTAGGATGACCACTAGAAGTCAATTCTGAGAGTTTCACAAAACCCCTCCTTTATTTTGAATTTTCTGACTTAAAGATAGCGAGTTGATAGAAGGAATGGAAGTGTTGTGTTAGAAAAAATGACATGGATAAACACTTTTTTACAAATGTGTGCCATAATCTAGGCAAACATTGCTTTGGCGCAAAAAGCTAGAAAGGTTGATCTCACATGGCAAAACGTAAACTCGTGTTTATCGGAAACGGCATGGCGAGTATGAAATGTATCGAACATATCGTAAAGAAACAGCCAGAACGCTATTCCATCACGATCATTGGAAAAGAGAAGCACCCGGCCTACAACCGAATAAAACTTTCGTCAGTTTTACAAAAAAGTGAATCGTTGTCTCAAATTGAACTAAAGCCAAAAGAATGGTACACCAAACATGACATCACCATCCAAACAGGCGAAGCAGTTGTCCACATCGATACAAAGCGTCAATTGCTCATGACAGAAGCACGCCGGAATATCCCGTATGACAAACTGGTTATCGCCACAGGCTCATCGCCTCATTTTCTGCCTATACAAGGCGTATCCAAAAAAGGGGTCTATGCTTTTCGTACGATTGACGATTATGAGGCCATTTACGCTGATTCTTTACGCTATGAGCGTGCAGCAGTCATTGGAGGTGGTGTACTTGGTGTGGAAGTGGCCGCTGGTTTACAGATCGCTGGACTGAAGACAACCTTGATTCATCACACGGATTGGCTTATGCAACGCCAATTAGATGAAACAGCTGCAGGGCTTTTGTCTCAACAATTAAGTCGCAAGGGGATTCAGGTAAAAACAAATGCTCATACGATTGCATGTTTAGGAAACGAGAGAGTAGAAGGCGTTCTGTTAAAAAGTGGAGACATCGTGGATGCTGATCTCGTGGTTTTCACAACGGGGGTCCGTCCGAATATAGAGCTTGCAAAACAGCACGGCATTCATACAAGAAAAGCCATTGTTGTAAATGATGTCATGCAGACAAACGTTGAGAATATTTATGCTATTGGAGAATGTGCAGAGCATAAGGGGATGGTGCACGGTCTTGTGCAGCCTATTTATGAACAAGCAAACGTGCTTGCGAATCATTTATTAGATGAACTGGTCACGAATTTACCTCCTGCCATTTATTCAACAAAATTGAAAGCAAATGACATATCTATTTATTCTGCTGGCAGTATTGTAAACCGATCCCCCTCCGCTTCAGTGGTGACTTACTTAGATGAAGAACAAGAAGTATATAAAAAACTAGTGTTTGAACATGATGTGCTCACAGGCGTTGTATTAGTTGGTCAACTTGAGAGAGCTGAGCAGCTTTTGCAGGATGTAAAAGTGGGGCGTGATAAAAGCGTAGTCATGAAATCACTGAATGAAGAGCAGATATCCCCTTTAGATTCATTAAAAACAGAGGATCTCATCTGCCAATGCCACACGGTGACGAAGGGAGCGATATTCAAAAGCATATCGGCCCATCAGCTGACAAATTTAGAAGAGATAAAAAAACAGACAGGGGCCGCAACGGGCTGCGGAGGCTGTCAAGAGCTTGTTCGTGCCTGCTGCCATGTCTCATCAAATCAGCTAACGGAAGCACTGGACACGTTTTGCTCGTGCACAAATGTAGAGAAACAGACCATTTTTTCGTATATAAAAAATCAGCATCCGCTGAATGAAGAGCAAGTAAGAAGACGATTTAATTGGATGACAGATAACGGCTGTGACAAATGCCGAGCAGCCATTCCATACTATCTTGAGCAGTTTCAAGATCTTTTCGTAAAAGACAGCCCATCAGATCATGAGCACATACTAATGCCTCAGTTATATGGTGGCCGTCTTGATCTGACATTTTTACAGATGATAACCGGATTATTAGAGCAAAAGCAAATTCAGCACGTAGAACTAACGGAGAATAAACGAATTCGGCTGATCGGTATTTCACAAGAGGCCGCCCATATTGTAAAAGAACATGGACACAGCATGCCACAAGAAAGCAAGAGACTTTCTCATGTTCTTTCATGTGATTGTCGTCACGATCCATCTGTCACAACACTTGTCATGGAGATCGAAAGACAACTAGAAAACACGCTTTTACCTGCAGTCACATCGATTCATATCGCTGGTCCTTCCTGCGTATGTCATTTCAGCCCCATCTATGACATCTGCATCAAGAAGCAGCTGGATGAATGGGACATTTATATAGGAGGCAGCATACGTCAACCTAAGGCAGGTCAGCTTTTTTATTCTGTGAGCCGAACGGATGAGCTGATTCCTTTTTTAAAAGCACTGCTTGAAGACTATAGAAAACGTGCATATTTTCAAGAATCTATTGGAGACTGGATCCAAAAAAACGGCATCATTTCCATACGAGAAAAATTGCTCGATGAGGAAATGAGAGAAGAGCTCTGCGAGCAATTTGAGCAAAGTAGACAAAAGGGTGTGAATGTATGAATCAATCTTTTTTACAATATGTGCAGCAAACATCAGAGCAGCAAGAGCGAAAAAGGGTGTTCCCATCTCAATGTCCGTTTTGCAGTATGCAGTGCAAAATGCAATTAGTCGAGCAGCATGCAGAAGGGCGAACACGCTACCAGACGATAGGTATTCATAATCCAACCACGTTCGGCAGGATCTGTATGAAAGGGCAGCATGCCCACCAGCACGCACTGCACAAGGAACGATTGAATCACCCCCTCATCAAAAGAAACGGTCAATTTGTCAAAGTGACTTGGCAAGAGGCACTTGACGAAATCAAAGCACGCACTCAAACCCTTCAGACGGAACATGGGCACGATGCTATCAGTGTGTATGGTAGTGCATCGATTACAAATGAAGAAGCTTATTTACTCGGAAAATTTGCAAGGGTCGCCCTTAAAACGAAATACATTGATTACAATGGAAGACTGTGTATGTCTTCAGCAGCAACAGCAGCTAACCAAACATTTGGACTTGATCGGGGTCTAACCTTTCCGCTTCGTGACATCAAGCATGCCCGGGTTTTACTATTGGTTGGAACCAATATAGCGGAATGTCAGCCGACCCTCATACCGTATTTGGAAGAAGCTAAAAAGAACGGGGCATTTCTCATCGTGATCGATCCGCGAAAAACAGCAACAGCCAAACTAGCTGACTTACATGTCAGCTTAAGGCCTGGGTCAGATGCTGCACTCGCAAATGGAATCTTACACGTCATGCTCCATGAACAGTTACTAGACGAAGAATTTATTAAAAAACGAACATCAGGTTTTCAAGAAATGAAACAGCATATTTCACACATGTCCCTGCAAGACATTACGCAGCAAACCGGTGTATCGATGAAAGTCATTCAAAAAATAGCGAGAAAATTCGCCCGCGAAAAAACAGGCATGATTCTGACTGCAAGAGGCATTGAGCAGCAAATAGACGGGACAGCATCCGTTCGTAATTTCCTGAATATTCTGCTTGTTACTGGGAAAATTGGCCGGATTGGGTGTGGCTATGGTGCCATTACTGGGCAAGGAAATGGACAGGGTGCAAGAGAGCATGGACAAAAAGCAGATCAGCTTCCTGGTTACCGTGATATCACAAACCCAGTACATAGAAAAGAAATGGCTGAAATATGGAAGATCGATGAAAAAGAACTGCCTAGAAAAGGTGTATCTGCTTTTGAAATGTTTGAAAAAATGCAGAAAGGAGAGATAAAAGCGCTCTTTTTAATGTGTTCTAATCCCGTTCAATCAGGTCCGCATGCAAGCTTTATCAAAAAAGCCATCGAGCAGCTGTCCTTTTTTGTCGCAATTGATTTATTTATCTCTGAGACGGCTGCACTCGCAGATGTTATTTTACCAGCTTCGTCATATTTAGAGGACGAAGGGACCATGACGAACATAGAAGGACGCGTTACGCTGAGAGAAGCAACCTATCCACTCAAACACCAAAGAAAGCACGATTGGCAAATCATTTGTGATATAGCAGCAGTATTAGGCAAAGGCGGCTCTTTTTCTTTTTCATCTGCAGAAGACATCTTTGAGGAATTGAGAACAGCAACGAAAGGAGCCAAAGCCGATTATTCCGGTATGACCTATGACAGGTTAAGGAAGACGCAAGGCATATTATGGCCCTGCTCTCATTTGGAAGACCGAGGAACAGAAAGACTATTTGAGCATCAATTCTCACATCCTGATCAATTAGCAAAATTTGCAGTCGTTGCACATGGACAACAGGGTGCAAAAGAACCAGTCAGTCCAGAATATCCACTCTATTTAACGACCGGCAGGGTGATGGCTCATTACCAAACGGGCGTTCAAACAAGAAAAAGCACCTCTCTTGTTGCCCGGCAGTTTGAAGCTTATGTAGAGCTTCATCCTGATACAGCCGAAGCTTACGGGATTCAGCACGGGGAACTCGTCACCATCCAGTCAAAACGAGGTAGTGTCATCATGAGGTGCCACATAACAGATACCACCCGAAAAGATACTGTGTTTGTTCCATTTCACTGGAATAAACATCAATCAATTAACCTATTAATTGGTAAACAGTTAGATCCACACAGTAAAATGCCAGGTTTTAAATATTGTCCTGTACAGCTGTCAGCCTACAAGAATTGAAAACTATGTGAGAAATTTTAACATGTATTTTCCATCTTTGTTTAGATTATGGTACTTTCTAAAAAACGATCACATGAGGGGTGTTTTTCATGAAAGAAAAACTCGTATTAGTAGGGAATGGTATGGCTGGTATCCGAACGCTCGAAAACATTTTAAAAACGGACAATGAACGATTCGACATGACTGTATTTGGAACTGAGCCGTATCCTAACTATAATCGGATTCTTTTATCGAAAGTTCTCCAAGGGGATACAAAGACAGAGGATATTACGTTAAACGATTGGAATTGGTACAAGGAACATCATATTCAGCTGTTTACAAATGAGACCATTGTGAAGATCGATCCAGACAATCAAACCGTTATGAGTGATCAAGGACGGACCGTGCATTATGACCGTTTAATTTTAGCGACAGGGTCACTCCCGTTCATCCCGCCCATTCCAGGGAGCGATAAAAAAGGGGTAACAGCTTTTCGTACATTACAAGACACAGAGGAAATGGTCAAAGCATCTACGATGTACAAAAAAGCAGCCGTTATTGGAGGCGGGCTCCTTGGACTTGAAGCAGCACGTGGTCTATTAAACTTAGGTATGGAAGTGACCGTCATTCATCTTGGCCCTCATCTAATGGACCGGCAGCTCGATCCGGTGGCAGGTCAACTTCTGCAAACAGCATTAGAAAAACAAGGCATGAGCTTTTTATTAGGAAAACAGACAAATGAAATTTTAGGAGATACAAGAGTAGAAGGGCTAACATTTTCAGATGGTTCTACATTAGAGACAGATATGGTGGTCATGGCAGCAGGAATTAAACCGAATCACAAGCTTGCCGAAACGAGCGGCATTAAAGTGAACCGGGGGATTATCGTCAATGATTTCATGGAAACAAGTGTCCCGCGGATTTACGCAGTCGGAGAATGTGTTGAACATAGAGGACAAACGTACGGTCTTGTTGCGCCATTATACGATCAAGCAAACGTGCTTGCGAAGCATGTATGTGATATGGCCCCGACGCCTTATGAAGGATCTGTACTATCGACACAGCTAAAAGTATCAGGGGTTGATGTATTTTCAGCTGGTGATTTTATCGAAAACGATGAGAAACAAGCGATTAAGATTTTTGACGAACAGCAAGGCATTTATCAAAAACTAGTCTTCCAGCAAAACCGATTAGTCGGCGCCGTCATGTTTGGAGAAACAAGCGATGGACCACGTTTATTCTCGTACATTAGAGAAGGTGTTGATATGTCAGATATGGAAAAAGTATCTGTCTTAACATCAAATGAGCTGGCGCAAGAAAACACGATTGAACAAATGGCAAACGACCATATCGTTTGTGGCTGTAATGGTGTCTCAAAAGGTCAAATAGTGGCAGCTATTCAAAAAGAAGGCCTAACGACTATACAAGAGGTCAAGCAATGTACAAGTGCTTCTAGATCATGCGGAGGCTGCCAACCTGTTGTGGAAGAGATTTTATGGCACACTTTAGGCGATGATGCAAACCGCACTGCGCAAAAAGAAACCATCTGCGCCTGCACCACCTTATCAAGAGATGAAGTGATTCATGAAATCAAAGAGAAAGGTTTGCAGCATGTCAAAGAAGTGATGAGTGTACTTGACTGGGAAACAGAAGAAGGCTGTTCAAAGTGCCGGCCTGCACTGAATTACTATTTAGGGATGATGTATCCGCTTGACTACAAAGATGAAAAAAGCTCGCGATTTGTGAATGAACGAATGCATGCCAACATCCAAAACGATGGTACCTATTCGGTCGTTCCACGTATGTACGGAGGCGTGACAAATGCTAATGACCTGAGAAAAATAGCGGATGTCGTTGACAAATATGAGATACCGCTTGTGAAAATGACTGGAGGACAGCGAATCGACCTTTTAGGTGTCAAAAAAGAAGATTTACCAAAAGTATGGGCTGATTTAGATATGCCGTCTGGTTATGCTTACGGAAAATCATTAAGAACCGTCAAAACTTGTGTTGGAGAACAATTTTGCAGATTCGGAACGCAGGATTCCATATCTCTTGGGATCGCGCTTGAAAAGAAATTTGAAGGACTTGCCACACCGCACAAAGTCAAAATGGCCGTATCAGCCTGTCCAAGAAACTGTGCTGAATCTGGGATTAAAGATCTTGGCATCGTAGGTATCGATGGGGGATTTGAATTGTATGCTGGCGGGAATGGAGGGACACATTTACGAGCTGGAGACTTATTAATGAAAGTAAGTACAGCAGAAGAAGTAGAACAAATGGCCACAGCCTACCTTCAATATTACAGAGAAACCGCAAATTATTTAGAGAGAACATCCGCTTGGGTTGAACGGCTTGGATTGAATCATATCCAAACGGTACTGCTAGATGACAAGAAACGTGCAGCACTCATCGAAAGAATGGACATCGCACTTTCAACTTATGAAGAACCGTGGCAAGAGATTCGAGAGAACGAAACAGAAACAAGACAATTATTTCAAAAGGCAACTGCTTCCGTCTAAATCAATTGAAGGGATGAGATCAGATGACAGTTTCAATTGTAAAAGTTCATATTGGTACAATATCAGATTTCCCGTTGCAGCTAGGGAAAACAGTCGCAGCCGGTCCACTTGAATTAGCTGTTTTTCAAACCTCTAACAAGCAGTTCAAAGCCATTGAAAATCGCTGTCCTCATAAAGGCGGTGTACTAGCTGAAGGAATGGTGAGCGGAGATCATGTCTTCTGTCCAATGCATGATTGGAAAATCAATCTTTCATCAGGAAATGTTCAAGAACCAGATCATGGATGCGTGAAAACATATGAAGCATTGGTTGAGGGAGACGACGTCTTTATTTTACTGCCTTCATAAATGGTTTAGAACCTTCCTTTCCTGTACATGCTGTAAGTACATGCAGTGAGAAAGGAAGGTATATGTGTGCCATTTTTTAATATTTTGATTGAACTCTTTATCGGATTTTTCGCTTTATTTTCCATTACAAAGCTATTAGGGAAAACACAATTTGCACAAATCACGCCGTTTGATTTTATTTCTGCACTGATTTTAGGGGAGATGGTCGGTAACGCCATTTTTGATCCAGAAGTCAGCGTGCTACATATCCTTTTTGCAGTTGCAGTCTGGGGCGTTTTAATCTACACAGTTGAATGGCTTTCACAAAAATTCAAATCCATTCGTGCTTTTTTAGAGGGAAGACCCACTCTTGTGATTGATAAAGGAAAGATTCACTACAATCGATTAAAGAAAAATATGCTCGATTTAAATCAGTTGCAGACGCTGATTCGAGCGAAAGGGCATTTTGCTCTTAATGAAATTGAATTTGCCATTTTGGAAACGGATGGGTCTGTGAGTGTGCTTCCGAAAATGAAATATGCACCAGCTACAGCCGAAGATATGAACGTGAAAGGAAAAGAAGTCACATTGCCTAGAACGTTTATTATCGACGGAGAGATTTTAAGAAAAGATTTAAAGGAAGCTGGATTTGATGAAGCGTGGCTGAGAGAGCAATTGAAAAAGCAGCACATTTCCTCCTATAAAGATGTCCTAATTTGTGAATGGATTGAAAATGAAGGAATTTATGCGATGAAATATGAAAAAACATCCACAACCTAACACAGTGGATGTTTTTTTGTTTTATAACTGAATAGGATCAAAAAGAATACGTCAATGAAAACGTTCACAATATAAGGGGGAGATGTGTGATGAAGTATGGAAAACGACTGCTGATGATGGTATTGGCCTTACTGCTTTTTGACTCAGCTTATGCGCAAGCAGCTGGACACAACCATCAAACAAACCGCGTGCTTATTGTCGATCAAAAAGGAAATGGGACATTTCGAACGGTTCAATCTGCCATTGATGCGATACAAGTGAACAATCAACAGCAAACGACGATATATATTAAAAATGGTGTGTATAAAGAAAAGATTCTCCTTCCGCAAAATAAGCCGTATGTGTCCTTTATTGGAGAAAATCAGTATCAGACGATTCTGACGTATGATGATACAAATGCAAGCAGCGGGAGCACAACCAATAGCTCTAGTACAATGATTCGGGCAAATCATTTTTACGCAGAAAATATCACGTTTCAAAATACAGCTGGCCGAAACGCAGGGCAGGCGGTTGCCCTTTATGTATCCGGGGACCGGGCTATGTTTAAACACGTACGTGTTCTCGGTTATCAAGATACACTTTATGCCACAGGCACAGGGAGACAATATTATGAAGATTGCTATATCGAGGGCACGGTTGACTTCATCTTTGGTTCAGCAACGGCTGTATTTAAAAGAGCTGAAATAAAAAGTCTTGGAAATGGGTATATTACAGCGGCATCCACAACAGAAGCGCAAAAGTATGGCTACGTTTTTATTGATTCCACATTAAATAAAGGAACGTCTGCGTCTCAATCTGTGTACTTAGGCCGTCCGTGGAGACCTCATTCGGCTGTCACGTTCCTCCAAACAAAAATGGATGGACATATTAAAGCTGAGGGATGGCATAACTGGGAGAACAAAGACAACGAAAGAACGGCTAGATATCAAGAATATGGATCAACGGGCGCAGGGGGTCATGTGGCAAACCGGGTGAAGTGGTCAACGATATTAACAAAAAACGAAGCAAGTCAAATCACCGTTCAATCCGTGCTTAGCGGAAGCGATGGCTGGAATCCTGAAAAAAGGTAAAAGAGGCTTGTCAGTTTTCGTCAAAGAAAGCTGACTTTTCTGTTTAAAAAACCTTTGAGAACAAACGTTCTTTTGTGTATAATGAACATAATCTGCTAAATTTGGCTGCTTTTCTAAAAAGGAGGGATTGCGTGAAACGTTTCTCACAGGTCATGTTTTTACAACTATGTATTTTGTCGATGTTATTTCTCCCTTTTTCAGTGAAAGATGAACAACTAACAGCTCATGATGATCAATCAAAATGGATCACTTCTTTAGACGAATTCATTCGAACAGCACCTGATTTAGAGGGCGCAATTGCTGGCATCAGCGTACGCGATACTTCTGACACTTCTCTTCTTTATGAACATCAAGCGGACATCCGTCTGACTCCTGCTTCTAATATGAAATTACTCACATCTGCTATCGCACTCGATCTACTGGGTGAAACACACACTTTTCCAACAGACGTTTGGATAGATGGTTCAATTCACAAAAAAACATTGCACGGCAATCTTTATCTCCGAGGCACTGGAGACCCGACATTGTTAGAAAGCGATTTTGCCGCATTAGCCAAACAAGTCAAAAAGGCCGGAATACATACGATTCGTGGACAGCTTGCAGCTGATGATACTTGGTTTGATGACACAAGGTATTCCATCGATCTGCCGTGGAGTGATGAAGATCAATATTACGGCGCTCAAATATCTGCTCTTACTGCTTCACCGAATGAGGATTATGATGCAGGGACGATCATTCTCGAAGTCAATCCGGGAAAGAAAGCAGGGCAGAAGGCCAGCTATAAGATGATCCCGAAGACTGACGTCGCTCAAGTTGTCAATCAAGTGAAAACTGTGCCAGAAGGTGGAAAGAAGAAAATATCTTTTAAACGCTCTCACGGTACAAACAAAATTACACTGACTGGGACGATTCCGCTAAAAGCATCCTCGTCTAAACAATGGGTCGCATTATGGGAACCGACAACGTATGCTTTAGACTTAATGAAACGAGCATTAAAGGCTGAGGGGATTCAGCTGAAAGGACCACTCAAAACAAAACAAGTTCCTAAAAAAGCGAAAAAAATCGCTTCCCATACATCAATGCCTTTATCCGATCTTCTTGTTCCGATGATGAAATTAAGCAACAATACACATGCAGAAATTCTGTTAAAAGAACTTGGGAAGCGGGTAAAGAACAAAGGGAGTTTTGACAAAGGGCTTGACGTGCTGAATGAACGTCTTCCTGCCTATGGCATAGATGCATCTATGACTGTGTTGAGAGACGGATCAGGCATATCACCGATTAACCTTGTTTCTGCAAATCAATTCACGTTATTTTTGACAAACATTCAAAAGGAAAAATGGTTTAACACCTATGTCCATGCACTTCCGTTAGCTGGGGCAAGTGAGCGTATGGTGGGAGGTACATTAAGAAATAGATTGAAAGAACCAGCTACACTAGAAAAAGTGCGTGCAAAAACAGGTACACTATCAACGGTCAGCACACTATCTGGATATATTGAAACGCAGAGTGGAAAAACGCTTGCTTTTTCCATCTTATTGAATCATCTCGTTGATGACGAAAAAGGAAAAGAGATAGAAGACCGCATTGTCAGCATGTTAGCTGAGGATCTTTAGACAGAGAAGGAGAACCATCATGACGTTAGATAATAATCAATCTTTAGTAAAAACCATGTCGATCTTTCTAATTCCACTTTTATTAAGCAATATTTTGCAATCAATTGGACAGCTTGTTTCCATTGTGCTTGTCGGTAGATGGATTGGAGAGGATGCAGTAGCTGCGATTTCTGCATTCTTTCCACTTTTCTTTTTACTTGTTTCTTTTTCCATTGGGATTGGATCAGGGAGCTCGATCCTTATTGGACAAGCATACGGAGCAAAAAATGAGCAGAGGTTAAAGGAAATTATCGGTACAACGCTTTCGTTCACCTTTTTAATCGGACTTTCTTTAGCTATCATTGGAGGTTTTTTTGCCACAGATATTTTACATCTGATGGGGACACCTGCAAATATTGTGGAGGAAAGTGCGGCATATGCCAGAATCCTATTCATCTCCATGCCCATCTTATTTCTTTATTTTGTCTATACAACTTTTTTACGAGGAACAGGAGATTCAAAAACACCATTTTATTTCTTAATGATTAGTACAGGAACCAATATTTTATTGCTGCCAATTTTATTATTCGGCTGGCTTGGTTTACCGGCATTTGGTTTATATGGTGCTGCGTATTCTTCTGTGATTTCTACAATCGTTACGTTTATCATTCTTCATATCTATCTATATAAAACAAAGCACCCGCTGCGCATTGATGCGTCGGTTAGAAAGCATTTATTGATGAAAGGGGATTTATTAAAAACGCTATTAAAGTTAAGTATCCCTTCTAGTATTAATATGATTCTCATTTCTTTATCCGAAATTGCTGTCATTTCTTTTGTCAACGATTATGGATCACAGGCGACCGCAGCTTATGGCGTTGTCAATCAAGTCGTTAGTTATGTACAGATGCCTGCAGTGAGCCTTGGTATTGCGGTTTCTATCTTCGCCGCACAATTCATTGGCGCAGGAAACATGAATCGTTTGAAGGATGTCATTAAAATTGGGCTGGGGCTAAACTTTGCAATAGGCGGATTGATTATTATTTTCGTCTATATTTTCGCACCACAAATTTTATCTATCTTTTTAACAGATCCTGCAACGATTGACATTGCATATAGTTTGGTCGTGATTACCCTATGGAGCTATCTCATTTTTGGAACAGCACAAATCGTTGCAGCCACAATGAGAGCAAGTGGCACAGTTCTATGGCCGACCATCTTTAGTATTTGTTCCATTTGGCTTGTTGAAGTACCAGTGGCTTATGTGCTATCACACCATACATCGCTTGGGATCAAAGGAATCTGGATAGGATATCCTGCAGCCTTTTTTGTAAACTTATTGCTCCAATACGGCTATTATCGACTGGTATGGAAGAAAAAGCAGATCGTTGCACTTGTCCAATCATAATGTGAGCCCATTCAATTCATCATTTCGAAAATCATCGAATCAAATGATTTAAAAATTAAATCGTTTTATGTTATGGTGTTGAAAGAATGAAACTAGTATGATTTTTGAAAGAAATGGGGCATCATGTATGAGTCAATCAGTTTTACAACGTGCAGCATATTCCGTGTTAAATTTATCCTCTGTAACAGAAGGTGGCACAATCAAAGAGTCATTTGAACATAGTATGGATTTAGCAAAAAAAGCTGAGAAGTGGGGCTACCATAGATATTGGCTTGCGGAGCATCATAATATGGAAGGGGTTGCGAGTTCAGCAACATCCGTCTTAATTGGATATATTGCCGGAGGGACTGAAAAGATCCGGGTTGGTTCTGGGGGGATTATGCTTCCAAACCATTCTTCACTCGTTATTGCAGAACAATTTGGAACACTGGAGACTTTGTATCCAGGGAGAATTGATTTAGGTCTTGGCAGGGCACCCGGAACAGATCAGTTAACGGCAAGGGCACTTAGACGTAATCTTCATAATGGGGAGGATTTCCCTGAGCAGCTTGAAGAACTTCGGCAATATTTCAAACCGACTGGTCAGGTCAAAAAACATGTAAGAGCCGTTCCGGGAGAAGGATTGGATATACCAATTTGGCTTCTTGGTTCAAGTGGTTTTAGTGCAAGGCTTGCAGGAGAACTGGGACTGCCATTTGCCTTTGCGGCACATTTCTCCCCTAAAAATACCATCCCTGCTTTAGAATTATACAGACAGTCATTTCAACCTTCAGATGTGTTAAAAGAACCTTATGCGATGGTTGGTGTGACGGTTTTTGCTGCTGATCAAACAGAGCGGGCTGAATATTTGGCGACGTCTCATTATCAGCGCTTCTTGAGCCTCATTCGCAATACACCAGGAAAACTCAAAGCCCCTGTTGAAAGTATGGATGGGCTATGGAGTCCATATGAGAAGGCGATGGTGGACGAACAATTAAGTTCGACGATGATCGGGGATAAACAAAAGGTGAAAAAAGAGTTAGAAGCCTTTATTGAGGAGACTCAAGCAGATGAAGTCATGATTAATTCTGATATGTTTGACCATCAAGAAAGAATGCGTTCTTATGAAATCATTGCAGAGATATTTCAAGAGGAACAAGAAAAATAAGAATAAAAAAAGAACTGCCAAGAGCAGTTCTCAGATTGTAGAGAAACTCATGTTTTTCTACAATCTTTTTTATTTTCATCGTAATGATGATGGATGAGATTGAATGAAAAAGGCCTCCCACACACCTAACCTAGCTTCGCTAGATGTGTGGCAATCTTCTTCATGTTCTGACAGGCAGCTGTGAGAAGAACTTGCTCACTCACATTTTGTTTTCCCCTCAACCGGCAGTAGCGAAGCCCGTGCAGTTGTTTTGAATCTGCAAAGCTTCGCTCTATTTTTTCTTTTCTTTTTTTATATAGCTCTTTTCCAGAGACAGATAGACGATTTTGTCTGATCTTTTCTTTATGTTCTTCCCATATGTGTCTTGAGATGACTTTTTGATGATTTTTCGACCTTGTGCATCTTTCAAGGAAAGAACACGATGCACATTTTTTAGGATCTGATTTGTAGAATCGATAACCCTTTCGATCAGTTGTTGTATATAATAGCTTCTCACCATTTGGGCATATGTAATGATCATGTTCAGAGTCATACTTGAATTTCCACTTCTCAAATAAACCTCTTGTTGGATGAAAGCGTCTATGTGCGATGACACCAAAAATACGGCGATCTGATAAACCTTTACAGATTGGGGTCGTCAAATAACCAGAATCAAGGGCAACAGCTTCTACTTGAAAACCAAATCGTGCGATTTGGTGATCCAACCGATCAAGATACGGAACAGAATCATGGACATTACCGGGCGTGATGTGGGCATCCGTGATGATATTGTACTTCATATCCGTTGTACGGTGGTCTAGGTAGAAAAAGCCTTCCGGTTTGTTTTCACGATAAAGATAGCCACTTTCAGGATCAGTCGTACTTTGACGAATGTCTTTTTCCGTTTTCACCTCCTCTTTTACCTTTAAGGGCTTTTTTCCGTGTGCCACCCGATCTTCTTGGATCGCTTCTTCTAAATCATTTATATAGTTCTGGGTATCTTGTTCAATCGTTTTTCTCATATATTTATGTTTATTGGCATTGGCTTTAAGATGAGTTGAATCAGTAAAAAGAACGCGGCCTCCTACCATATCATGATTGATAGCTTGAAGCACAATCTCGTCGAAAATGTCTTGAAAAATCGTTGTATCTTTGAATCGAGTACGACGATTCCAGCTAATGGTCGAGTGATGAGGAACGGGGTCATTGATGTTCAAACCTAAAAACCATCTATACGCCATGTTATAGTAAATTTCTTTTTCAAGTTGTCTTTCAGAACGGATACCGTACAGGTATCCGATAAACATCATTTTGAACAAAATAAGTGGATCAAGAGAAGGACGACCTTTATTCTCGCTATAATACGGTCTTACTTTATCTACGATAAATGAAAAATCAATGTACTGATCAATTTTACGAAGCAGGTGATCCTCTTCGACCAGTTGATCTAGCAATACAAATTCAGCTTCGTGCTGAGAAGAATTTCTAGTGTGGAACATGAGAAAAACACCTTCCTTTAGTGGGCTTTTCTCTATTATAAAATGGGGTAGTGGAAAATTTAAGGGGAAAAATAAAGCTGTCGAGATTTTCTCGACAGCCTGAGAACTGCCAAGAGCAGTTCTTTTTTATTTATGCTTTAGTAAACACGCGAAATGGTTGTCCAACTGGCAGTACTGTACGACCAAAATGTGTATTCAGCACAACAGCTGCAGAACCATAAAATGAAAGAAGAGAAATAATCAATTCTGCAATACCAGCCATCGTATGAGTCACATCGTACATCACACCAAACGAGCTTAGGGACAGGCCAATGAATAAGAAATCAATAAAGACGAAAATCAAAAACAATACTTTATGTGTTTCCATTGCACCAATCGTCATAAATAAGCTGAAAATCAAATAACCAATAAAAGCAAAACCTAGTTGTTTTGGGTCCGCAGCTCCCGCAAGCGTTTTCCCAAAAACGCCCGCTTGAATGAGCCAAGTGGTTCCAACGCCCATCCAAAAAAGACCGAATGCGCCGAAGGCAGTGGCTCCAAAAATATTATGATGCTTTGAATCTTGTATGGACGCAATCAGCTGCGCGATTCCTCCAAGGAAGATAGCCCAAGGTAAAATAAGGGATGTGCCATCTGTGATTCCTAGTTTTTGTGAAGACGCAACAAGCGTCACCATTGCTAAACCAAACAAACCAAGTGGTGTTGGGTCTGCGATTGATAATCGAATTGCTTGAACATTCTGTTTTTCCATAATGACCTCCTACAATTTGCACTTACAAAAGATACTCGAATTCGATAGAAACGTCAAGCTCTTTTTTAGTAGACACTTGCAACGTCTTCCAAATAAATCTATATTTAATACAATACATCATACATGTGATAGAAAAAGAGGGATGAGAATGAGTAAAGGCTTAGCTGGAAAGACCATTGCCATATGCGGAACAAGAAAAACAGAAGAAATGCGTACACTTGTTGAAAAGCAAGGAGGACAAGCTGTTATTCGTTCTCTTCAGGGCACTGTATTTTTAGCCAAAGAGGAATTGAAGCCAGGCATAGAAACCTTTGTAAAGAAGGGAGCTGACTGGGTCATTTTAACAACGGGTATCGGCACAGACACATTAATTGAAAGTGCAGAAGAGCTGCAGCTTCGAGAAGCTTTTATGAACATTTTATCAAGTGCCCATATCGCTTCAAGAGGATACAAAACGTTCGCGGCTCTAAAAAAACACGGCATTCAGCCAGATGTTTCTGATGAAGATGGAACCGTTCGTGACCTCATTTCAAAGTTAGAAGACAAAGAACTTCAAGGTAAACGGGTCATGGTGCAGCTTCACGGCGAAAATGCACCAGCTCTCATTGATTTTTTACATCACAAAGGAGCAGACGTTTTGCAGCTCATGCCATATCAGCACACGCCCCCTGAACCAGAGGCGGCGGACACTTTGCTTCAAGAAATGAAAGAAGGGAAGGTCCATGCCGTTTGTTTTACAACTGCTGTTCAGGTTCATGCCTTTTTCAAACTAGCAGAAGAATGGGGCAAAAAAGAAGAACTGCAACATCTATTCGAGCAGCATGTATTAGCTGTAGCTGTTGGAAAAGTCACAGCTGAAGCTTTAAAAGAAGAGGGGATAAACCGCATTCTAGCCCCTTCACTTGAAAGAATGGGTGCAATGATTATGGAATTATCTCAATATATGAAAAAACAATCGACGCACGCATAGAAAAAACGCCTTTCACATGACGAGTGAAAGGCGTTTTCGTTAGATTGTCCGTTTTCGATTTGTGCGAATTTTTTTCAAAACGAAATACAGTACGATCAGAACGATGGCAATGACCATAATTGGTGTTGTATACGTGTGAGCGACACTTTGAATGTGGTCCCATTTTGTCCCAAGCTGCATTCCAAGATAAATAAATAGAATGGACCAAGGAATGGCGGCTAATCCGGTCAAAAGAACAAATTTGAGAAATGGCATCTTTGCAATACCAGCTGGAATCGAGATCGCGTGGCGCACGACTGGGATAAAACGAGCTGTAAATACGACACCAGTTCCATATCGGTCAAACCAGCGTTCTGCCGTGGCAATATGATGCTCATGGATGAATAAATACTTCCCATACTTTGTTAAAAAAGGTCTTCCGCCGTAAAGACCGATCCAGTAAATAAAGCACTGGGCAAGTGTTCCTCCAATAACCCCAGCGATGACGGCTCCAACAAATCCAATGCTTCCTGTTGACACCATATATCCGCCGTAGGCAAGTACAATTTCACTCGGGATAATTTCAATCATCAGTCCGAGTGCAACACCTGCGTAACCAAGGCTTGTCAGCCAGGTTAAAATTTCATTAAACAAGGTTCCCATTCATTTCACTCTGCCTTTAAATACGAATTTTCTTCAAGCATCCTTATAAGAGCCTATGCTTGTTTTGCTTCTCTCATGAGTATGCTTTGCATATATGCTAGCATGGCTGGCCGCATATCATGACGCATTAATCCAATTTCAGCCGCTGCCTTAAATGAACCCAGCTTATCACCAACGTCAAATCTCATCCCATCTAATTGTTTTGCATAAATGGGTGATTCATGTGCAATGATTTTCAGCGCATCTGTCAGCTGGATTTCGTTCCCAGCACCTCTCTCGATTCCTTGTAGAATAGGAAAAATCGATGGTGTTAACAGATACCTGCCCATCACGGCTAAATCGGAAGGAGCTTCATGAATAGCTGGCTTTTCCACTAAGTCTGTGACTTCAAACACTTGACCGTCTACTCTAGCTGGTCTTATCATACCATACTTACTGACATCTAGACGATCCACTTGCTGGACGCCAATGACCTCTCTTTGTTTGTCTTCAAAGACTTCCATGAGCTGAGAGAGTGCAGGTCTTTCTGACACCATGACATCATCACCTAAAAGCACCGCAAAAGGATCATTGCCAGTAAAATGACGTGCACATAATACCGCATGTCCAAGACCTAAGGGCTCCTTTTGACGAATATAATGAATATTGGCCATATCCGCAATATGTTTGATTTCAGCCAGCTGTTCTTTTTTTCCTTTTTCAAGCAAATTCTGTTCTAGCTCAATCGAACGGTCAAAGTGATCTTCAATCGATTTTTTATTTCTTCCTGTGATAATCAGTATATCTTCAATGCCTGATTGAACAGCCTCCTCAACTATGTATTGAATGGCGGGTTTGTCGATAATCGGCAGCATTTCCTTTGGCTGTGCTTTCGTTGCGGGTAAAAAACGTGTGCCTAATCCGGCTGCTGGTATAACGGCTTTTTTGATATTCATTGAATCATCGCTCCATTTCTGATCGTTTATTTTCTGATGGAAACACCCATAGACGGCTTCCAGTAAAAGTGATCATCATGCCAAGAAGGGTACCAATCGCTTTACTAATGAATAATGAGAATCCTGCTTGTTGCATGACATATAAGACAACATAGGTGAGGAGACACGCTGCGCCGTTGACTGTGGCCCACTTGATCCATTCCCACCTGTCCGCTTTCTTTTTTACTTGGAACGTCCATTTTCGATTCCAAACATAACTGTTCAGCATTCCTGCTGTATAGGAGAGCACTGTGCAAGAAAAGAGGGAACAAAGCAAGCAGTGAAAAAAAAGAAGAACAGAAAGTCAATCATCGTATTGTTTGCGCCTACAGTTAAAAATGTGGCATAGGTCCGAATATTTTTCTTTGTCATGCGAAGGATCATCACCTCCTAGTGTTTGAGTGGGTGTATGAATACTGTACAAAAGCGAGTTGACGAATCAGTGAAGAAAAGATGAAAAAAACATGAACAAGCGATATCTGTTTTTTCACCAGCTCGTGATATAATTTGTAAGATGAAACGAACGGTGGTGCACATGCATGTATTTAACAATTGGAGAAACAGCTGAATACTTAGAAGTATCAGAAGCATATGTTGAAAAATTAATCCAGCAAAAAAAGATTCGTTACGTATTTGACGGGGAATCGTATCTCATTTATCAAGGGCAGTTTCAAACCCATATGAAACAGCTAGAACAATATAAAGAGCTCATTCAAGACATCTTAAATGAACCAATCCCTGAGGACCCGGACGTAAAAGATGAAGATTAAAAAAGACTGTACAAGAAGGGAGAACCTGTTCATACAGTCTTTTTTATTGGCTGACACCCGTTTGGACAATGTTCATATGACAATTCACTTGAACATCTGCATCAGGGTAGAGTTTTTGCCATTCCTCCGGTGTCATGGCTTTATCTTTAGAGCGATACCTCAAACCAAGTCCAAGTGGATCAATTTTTTGCTTTTTAAAGGATTGAACAAGGTCTTTTCCTTGCTGGGCCACACGCTCCTCCACTTCTTTTTCAACATGCTGCAAGATAGAAGGCGTATCGATTTTTTTTGATTTCATAAATTCTTTTAACTCACCTTTCAGCTTGATATCAATGGTGATATGAGGCTTTTTTGAAAGGTTTTCAGTTGGTTTAATGTGATAAGACACATGTGATTTGATATTTTCAATAACAACATGGGTTTTCTTTCTGTCATTAAATCGAAACTCATAAATCCCATTTTTATGATTTTCAATCATCGCTTTAAACGTAAACGTATCTTCCCCTGGAATATGCCCAACCATTTTTTCTTGATCAAAAAGAGCGACACCTGACACTTTAATAGAGTTGCTTGTATTTTTAATGTAAGGGAGGTAGGCGTCCACGCCTTTTGCCATCATCTGGTTCATAAAAATATGCTGATTGGTCACAGGTTGATTGCCGTTTCGCATGTTTTGAGCCAGTAAATCTGAAAGATATACACCGATATTTAAGTTGGTTTGATTCATTTTTGTATGCAATAAATCTTCAACTTCTCCGTCTACTATGGCAAATACTTGACGAGACCCAATGATCGGATCACGATAGATGTAATTCATCAAATCAATCATGCCCACTTCTTTCGCCAGCTTTTCACTTATTAAAATCACGAGTACTTGTCCCATGACAACGGGGAAAGGCGATTTTTCCGAAACAAGAAACTGAATATTACTAATGGTATTTGACTTAGCACTTACAATTTGATAGCTTCCTTGTTCTTCGCTTTTAAAAACAGGGAAAACAAAGAAGCCCTTCATTTCTCCATCTTCCAATAAGTCAAATCCCGCCGCCTGTGAGATACTTAATTCATCTAAGAGACGAGGCTGTGCACAGCTCGTTAAGAAAAGACTCAATAACATGAGACATATCAGAATAGAATGTTTCATGTTCGTTTTTTCACCCACCTTTTTTTTAGCAGCAGCACAATGATCATACATCCAATCAATCCATAGATGAGGATGTATCCGCTATATTCCACCCATTTATTAAATGTCTCAAATGAGGTAGCTCTAATAAAAAATGAAAACATGACGAGAATGAGAAGGCTGAGAACTATTAACGTGGTGCGCTGGCTCGTTTGAAACACTTGTTTTGCCATTCTGCTGGCTGCCCATAATGGAATAGCGATATTTGGAACGATAAGCAAAAGCCATAGCGACACTTCAATAAATTCAAAGCGCTGGATAAACGGAAGTTTGACAATGCTGGTTAATGTCAATGTCGGCCATTTCGTTAGTTCGAGCTGAGCACTTGAGTAGTACGCTATAGAGACGAGAAATACAAGCAAATTCAGGCATGTAGTTAGCAACACTCCCATATGTGCAAATTTTTGCGACGTTTGTGCTTTTTTAATAAAGGGATAATAGACAAGCAATGTTCCAAAACCAAACATGGATAAAGAGGCATCTTTGACCCCCATCATGAGTTGTGAAAATGAATGATCAAACATTGGGAACATAAACCGGATGTGACTATATTTCATGACATAAAAGCAGATAAAGGTCATCCAGTACGTTAGGACAATGCTAAAGAATGCCCAGCCAGCGATTGTTCTAAATCCGCCTGTGTGAATGTAATAGACGAGGATGAGCAGCACTGATGCAAATAAAAGACCAGGAATTTCTTTAAACAGCCAAACATGGATCACATCCATATAATGAACAAGCACAATCAAAGACAATGAAGAAAAATACAAAATGTAGAGAATGTTGATGAATTGTCCAAGCCATTTACCAAACACAGATTGCGTAATGTCACTAAATTCGTCAGTAGGTGCTTTTTTAAACAAAAAGTAAATGAGGAAAATCATCAAATTGACGCTTGCACCAGCAATTAAAATGGCGATCCACCCATCATTATTAATCGTCCGGACAAGATTCGTCTGGAAATTTAAAATACCAACACCTACTTGATTGGCATTGATCAGAAAAAACACAAAAAAAGGGGATACTTGAAATTTTTCTTTCACAGAAGAAGAGCTCATGCCTTCACTTCCTTATTCATAAAAATCATTTTTCCCCTTACGGCCTTGCTTTGGCTTTTGGCGGTGTATCGTTTCATTTTGCGGGCGTAAATTTTCTGGACGTTTTTTCAAAAAGCGGAGCTGGGGACGAATCAAACTACCCTTTAAATCGGCTAATCGAAGTGGAAAGATTGGCTCTAAGTAAGGCTGGCCTATAGACGTTAATTTCATTAAATGTGTAAGAAGAAAAGCCCCCATCAGCGAAATCCCTAGCGCTCCCCACACTTGTGCAGCAAAAAGGAATGGGAAACGTAAGAGACGAATGGTTGTCCCCATTTTATAAATAGGGGTGACAAAAGAGGCAAGAGCTGATAATGCAACTATAATGAGCAGGATATTACTTGTTAATCCCGTTGCAACCGCAGCCTGTCCGATCACAATACCTCCAACAATCCCGAGCGTCTGTCCGACTTTTGCAGGAAGGCGAGAACCGGCTTCCCTAAGTAGCTCAATCGATATCTCTAAAAATAATGCTTCAATAATAGGCGGAAAGGGCACGAGATAGCGTGATGCGACTATCGTCTCTAATAAGTCCTTAGGAATCAGTTCATAGTGAAACGTTAAAACAGCTACATACAAAGGGGTTGCAAAAATAGAAAAAATTACAGCAAAAATGCGTAACAGCCGAAAGGAGGATGCTGCGATCCAAGACATGTTATAGTCTTCCATTGTAGAAAAATACTCGAGTAAAATTGTAGGTGCAAGCAGGGTATGAGGCGAACCGTCAACCATAATGGCTATTTTTCCTTCCGTTAAACCTGAGGAAACCCTGTCTGGCCGTTCTGTATTTAAAAACAATGGAAAGATTGTATTGGACACATCATAAAGCATTTGCGCAAGATAATTAGAATCTAGAATTTGGTCATAGTCAACATCTTGAATCCGCTGAAGAACGGTTTTCAATGTTCTGCGGGTTGGCGATATTCTCTATGTATACAACGGCTACTTTCGTTTGAGAAAGGGTACCAACTGTGTGTTCAACTACTTTAAGGTCAGGAGTGGGCAGCCTGCGTCTGAGCAAGTTTCAGCCCTTCCACAAAGGCTTCCTGCGCACTGATAATCCCGAATTCAATCTCAGGTTGGCTCACTTGTCTGCCTTTCTTTTCTTCAATCGGCAAAAGGAGCGCTTTGCCCCAGTCTGTCTCAATTCGAACAGCAATACTGCCTCGATGAAGAGCTTCTTCCACTTTTTGAAGGTCCCTCGTAATCAAAGCTTGTTCGATTGGGATGTGTTCTTTCAGCTCTTCAAGGGTGGGTGTCAGATGCAATTGCTGAATAAAAGGCAAGATTTGTTCATGAAGGAGGTTGCCATTAATTAAAGGACGAAAAAAAGAAATTCTATAAAGGAAACCTCCGGAACTTGATAATTCATTGATAAAATCAGAGGAACGCGATAGTGCCTCAAATACTGAATTCGGGTCTTTCTGTTTTGATTTGTTTTTCTTCAGCACTTGAACCATCTCCTTCCGCGATTTTCCTCTATTATCCAACCAATCGTCTGAAGATATGCATAAAAAAAGCGTTCAGCTTCATGAGCTGGACGCTTTTTTTCCATATTGAACGGCTTCTAATAAAAAGTCAGCCAGATGAATCGCTCTCATGCTAGGCATATGTCCTGCCTTTTTGACGCCTGCTGCCATTTGTAATTGACAGCCGGGATTCGACGTCACAATGGCAGCTGCAGCTGTGTTGCTCGCTTCCGTCATTTTATGATCTAAAATTTGCATCGACATGTCTGGCTGCAAGATATTGTAGATTCCTGCAGAACCGCAGCAGCGGCCGGCATCTTTCATTTCTTTAAACGTTACCCCTTGGATGGCTTTCATGAGCACCCTCGGCGCCTGTTGTACATTCATCCCATTTCGTAAATGACAGGAGTCTTGATAGGTGATTACTTGCGCTGGCAAAGCCAGTGGCACGCGGCGGTGAAACTCCAGCTCCACAAGGATGCTTGATATATCGGTTATTTTCTGTGAGAAGGCTTTACTTCGTTTTTGAAAATCTGGGTCATCCTGAAGCAAATGACTGTAATCACTTAAAAAGGCACCGCAGCCGCCCGCGTTCATGACAATCGCATCGGCATCTGTTTCCTCGAATGCTTCAATATTACGCTTGGCTAACTGTTTTGCTTGGTCTTTTTCTCCGCTATGACCATGTAGCGCGCCGCAGCACGTTTGTATAGGAGGAACGATCACATCGCAGCCTGCCAGCTGCAAGAGATGAATGGTCGCTTTGTTTGTGTTTGAGAAAACTGTATCCATTAAACAGCCAGTAAAAAACGCCACCCGTTTTTTTGCCTGACCAATGGCTTTATATTCATTCAAACGTTTTTTCTTTTGAGGCGGCACCTTTGGAAGTGCCTGTTCCATCAACTGTAAATGGGAGGGAAGCACCTTCAGTATGCGCGTCTTCCTGGCGGCTGTTTGCAGACCAGATGTTTGATAAAATCGAAGGAAACTAGCAGCTTGTCGCATACGACTTTGTGACGGAAAGAGACCTTTAAACACAACACGTCTCATCAATTTGACAGGAAATGATTGTTTTTTATGTTGTTGAATAATGTCTCTGGCATCTTCTAGCAACTGTCCATACTTGACGCCAGAAGGGCAGACTGGTTCACATGCACGGCAGCCAAGACAAAGATTAAGGGAATGTTCAACATCTTCATCTGGCTCAATGACGCCATCTCTTACAGCTTTCATTAACGCAATTCGGCCCCGAGGAGAGTGCGTTTCTTGTTGTCCAGATTCAATATAAGTAGGGCAGGAAGGGAGGCAGAAGCCGCAGCGCATGCAATTAAGCAGCTCCTTTTCATCCATTTGCTCCTGAAACTGCTGCTGGATCTCTTTTTGCTTAGAAGAAGAACTCATGAGACCACCACTCGCTTTCTTGAGGCTTTTCCAAACACTTTATCTGGGTTCATGATATTTGCTGGGTCAAGTGCCTGTTTAATCGCCTTCATGGCAGCGATTCCTTCTTTTTTGACCTTCAGCTCCAAATAGGGGGCTTTCATGAGACCCACGCCATGTTCGCCTGTAATCGTGCCGCCAAGTGCAACGGCTTTTTCAAAAATGGCCTGAAAGGCAGCTTCTACACGTTTCATTTCTTCTTCATTTCTTGCATCTGTCGCACAAGTGGGGTGTAAGTTGCCATCACCTGCATGACCAAACGTACAAATGTTCACCTCGTACTTTCGTGCAATGTCTTCGATTGCACGAACCATATTGGCAATTTCAGACCGGGGAACGGTAGCATCTTCTAAAATCGTTGTAGGACTTAATCGAGCAAGGGCAGATAAAGCAGAGCGTCTCGCTGTTAAGAGCGCACTTGCCTCTTCTTCTGAATGTGCAATCTTGACGCTTTTAGCCCCGTGCTGCTCACAGACTTCTGCGATTTTTTGGATATCACGAGAAACAGCTTCAGGGTTGCCGTCCTGTTCAATTAATAACACAGCTTGAACGTCGGTGGGCAGGCCGATGTTTGCAAAATCTTCAACGACTTCAAGGGTCGGCTGATCCATAAATTCTAATGTAGCAGGAATGATACGCTCAGCAATGATGGCCGATACAGAAGTCGCAGCTTCTTCAAGGCTTTCGTATAAACAAAGCATTGTTTGTTTCGTTTCTGGAAGCGGCAGGAGCTTTAGCACCGCTTCTGTGACAATCCCGAGTGTTCCTTCTGAACCAACGAACAATCGAGTCATATCATAGCCAGCGACATCTTTTGCAAGCTTTCCGCCTGTTTTGATAATGTCACCATTTGGCAAAACCACTTCAAGCCCAAGGACATAATCTCTTGTGACTCCATACTTTAACCCCCGCAGTCCCCCTGAATTTTCGTTAATATTGCCGCCTAATGTGGAAATTTTCATAGAGCTTGGATCAGGCGGGTAGAAGAGACCTTTTTCCTCTACTTGATGAATCAACTCCTGCGTAATTAAGCCAGGCTGCACCGTTGCGGTTAAATTTTCTTCGTCTATTTCTAATAATTGATTCATTCTAGTAAAGAGAATCACCAATCCGCCCTGAGTAGGGCATGTTCCTGCGCACAGATTCGTCCCTGAGCCTCTTGGGACGATCGGCACTTTGTAAGAGGCGCACAGTTTCACAATTTGCTGCACTTCTTCTGCCGTGCGAGGTGTCACGATGGCATCTGGCATCTGTTGAAAATTTGGTGTCGCATCATAAGAGTAGGCAAGACGATCCGCCTTGCTTTCTTGGACATTGGGCGCACCGACAATCTCTTTTAATTGATTTGAAAATTCTGAATCTAGCATATACAATCACTCCCGCTCATTTAACGTCTCGTTTCTACAAGTATAAAAAAAGAACCGTCACATGACTATAGACGATTCTACAAAATATCAGGCTGTTTTATCGTATTTTTTGTATCATGAGCTAAAAGCAGCAAGGCCAAATAAAAAAGCATCGCATCTTGCATGCGCTTTGGATCAAGTGTCGTTAAATCCTGAATCCGTTTTAATCTGTAATGAAGTGTATTAATATGGACATGCATAGTTTCTGCTGTATGTTTCAATGAGTAATCCGAAGCGATGAGTACCCGCAATGTTTTCACTAGTTCAGGATAGGGGAAAAGGGACGCAATCGTTCGATCAAGAAACGCATCTTTTGTTTCCTGACTGATTTCCTCCATAAAAAGTTCAAGCGTCAAATCTTCATCAAACACAATGGGTGTTTCAGCATGTGCCAATTTTAAAGCGCGAAAAGCTTGATGAAAGGACTGCTTCATGACATGAGAAGCTGCTGGTTTTCCTGCCCCCATTAAAATCCTCGATGGTGACAGCGCTGTGAGTGCAGCATGAATATGGAACAAGCGCTTGTGCCATGTATCACGACCATCTGGTGTGGCTTGTAGCATGAGCAAAAAACGTGCATGCCCCCAGCGCACAATGATCTCCTGATTGGTGAGTTGCAATTTGTCCTTCATCAGTTTGTATTGATCCTGCTTCATAAACGATTCGTCTTGACAATCAATGAGAATAGCGACACGCTGCTTGTTGACATCAAAGCCAAGCCGCTGCGCCTTCTCGGTCATACCAGCCGATGTCTCTGGCAGATGAAGCCAGTCGAACACAAAGGCTTCAAGCTGCCGTTCATCTGTTTCCGTTTCTTGAAAGAATTCATGCTCTTGAATGAGCAGCTCCGTCATTTTCCGTAAAATGTCGCCAAAAGGGGAGACATGCCTTGGATCACCTGTCATTCCAATGACCCCAATGACTTCTTGTTTGAAATAAATAGGCAGATTGATACCGGCTTTAACGCCTTTCATCTGCAGCACATCATCCTTTGTGAGAATTCGTTTCTGCCCTTCTAAGGATGTGACATATGCTCCTTCATGAAATTGACCAATGCGTGCTGGATCTGTTGCAGCAATAATGGTACCGTTTGTTTGTGTGATGATGATTTCTTCCGTCAGTAGCTTTTTGACCTCATCTACGATTTTTTCTGCCAGTGTCATTGTGAGCAAAACGGTCCCCTCCGAGATGTTTCTTTTTACACTATCATACCATCATATGCTCAGGCATATCTTTCTTTTCATGTGTTATGCTAAAATAAAAAACGCATATGAAGTAGATGAAAGGAGATACAGTCATGTCACTGCAAAATCGCTTACAAGATTTATTGAAAGAAGGGCAGGCGCTCACCGACTTTGAATATAACAAAGCCGCAAGTCAAAATTGGCCGCTAGAAGGGGCAAAAATGACAGAAGAAGCACGCTTTGCAGATGTTTATATAGAACGTGTAGACAAGGAATCGGAGGAAATGATTCAAACAGAAAATGCTTCCTTTTTAAATACACCTCTTACATACGTAAAAAAACAACAAAAAGAATTCATTTATATCGAGTCGAAGTGGTTTGATGTGGTGAGAGCCGACGGACTTGCCATAGAATGGGATGAAGTATTTCAGACGTATACCGTGTTATTCGGATTGAAGCGTCCTAAAAAAGATACTGGATTACTAAAAGAGATGCTCTCAACATTAAATGGTGCTCAGCTTCAATTTAATGGACAAGACGGGTTATTTGATATCAACATTCCGCTTCTTGAACTAGAAGACATCAAAGAAGATACGCCTTTAATTGGTGTGATCTCAGCAGTGTACCGCTATTTATTCAACTTGCTCATACAGCTTGAAAATGAATGAATCAAAAAACGGCTCACACTCCTGAGCCGTTTTTTAAAGCCATCCTCTTATGAATTGAGCCTCACCCATCCCGAAGCTCCAATCGGCGTCTCCATTTTCCACGATGGAGATCATCACATCCGTCTTGGCAACCCCGCATTCTTTTTCTATACGTTCTGCGATTTGTGCATAAAGCTGTTCCTTTTGTTCTTTCGTCCGCTGTTTACTGACAACACTAATGACAACAAGATCCTTTGTTCTCGGATAACCAAGCCCAGTGTCTTCAATGATCATCTCTTCAGGGCGGTGCTGATGAACAATTTGATAGCGATCTCGTTCAGGTACCCCAAAGGCATCAACCATTGCTTCATGGCAAGTGTCCAGCAGTTTCTTTAATTCCTCTTTTGAACGGCCCTCTATCACGTCAAATCGTAACAACGGCATCAGGTCAACCTCCAAACATGTGTTAAATGTACAATCATAATGTAACCAACACTTCGCCGTTTCACTCTTTTGCGCATAAGAAAAAAGCCAAAACATTGACGCTTGGCTTTTTTGCTCTGGACTAAGGCGTGACAAATTTCACATCATGCTCTTTTCCATATTGAAGGTAATCTTCATTTGGTTGTTCATTCGTCACGACGATGTCTATGTCTTTTAAGTCACAAAACGTGGTCAAGGCATAATGGTCAAACTTACTATCATCGACTAATAAAAAGGTTTTGGCGTTTTTTTCAACGAGCGTTTTTTTAATATCTGTCTCAAGCGGGGAGGAATTCGTGACGCCATGATCAATGGATAAACCAGTTGATGCAATAAATGCTTTATTGACATTGTATGCTTTTAGACGCTCAACACTTTGATAACCAACGAAAGAATTTGTCTTTCGCTCTAGCATACCCCCGGTTGAAAAGATGGTGAGGTGTTCATAAGGCATAGCCTGTGTAATGAAATCCACGTTATTTGTCACAACGGTAATCTGTTTCTCCTTCAAATAGGGAAGCATCTCCAGTGTCGTTGTACCAGAATCAACAAAAATCATATCACCATGTTCAACAAAAGCGGCGGCAGCCTGTCCGATCATTTGTTTTTTACTCAGCTGACGAGTCTTTCGCTCCTGATACACCACCAACGTTGAGTGGTTCACAGCGACGCCGCCGTACACTTTCTTTAGCACGCCGGATTCTACCAATGCTTGTACATCTCGGCGTATGGTGTTTTTTGAGACGCCAAAATGCGTCACAAGCTCATCAAGAGAGGCAGATTCCCGGTCAAATACATACTCTTTTATTTGCTGAATACGTTTTGTTTTTATCATGCTACAATCTCCAATCAATACGAATATGCTGATTCTATTATAACAATAATTCCACGTAAAAGATGTCACTGATCAACATGGGAGAATTGAATGATCTTTTTCTCTTATCTTTTCTCATTTTTCATAAAAGCGTATGATAGAGAAAAGAGGATAGAAAGGATTTTCACTTCTATGAATGAGCACAACATACAATTTTCAAAGCTAGCAAATTTTAGAGAGGTAGGGGGACTCCAAACAACGGATCAGATGGTCATCAAACAAGGAATGATTTATCGATCTGCCGATTTATCACGTCTCACGAAGCAAGACATATTGACGTTCTCAACACTTGGAATTCAAACAATTTGTGACCTGCGTACAAGCTCAGAACGAAAATCACACCCACCAAAAATCATGGAACATGACAAAATTGTTCATATCCCTATGCAGCCTGACAGCATGATGCCTAGTAAATGGACCATGTTTCGAATGCTGATAGCAGAAGGAAAATCTCTATCGTTTACACCGATCATGAAAGATGTATATCAAAGTATGCTCTATGAGCGAAAAAAAGAGATTCAGCAATTGTTTACATTACTGTCCGATGAAAAAAATTATCCGCTTTTGCTTCACTGTACAAGCGGAAAGGACCGTACAGGCTTTTTATCTGCTCTTATTCAATTAGCGGTGGGTGTGCCGGTGCATACCGTTTTAAGTGAATACATGCGTTCCAATGAAGGCGTGAAAATGCTAGTGAAAAGACAAGAACGATTTGTTCGCATGATGAGTTTATATCGGGTGTCAAAAGAACAAATTCAGCCCCTCCTCGGTGTTCAGCAAGATTATCTTGAAGATGTACTGAATGAGATGATGGATACATACGGAAATGCAGAGCGGTATTTACTAGAAGCCTGCGACGTCCCTAAAGCTCAGCTGCTTAAAGTAAAAAACATCTTGCTTACACCATCTGCTGGCATTCCATCACAAAACGCAGAATAAACTTAAATTGAGGTGATGCAAAACATGCTGAAAAAGATCAGTATGACGGTTCTGACACTAGTTTTCATGGGTGTCTTCTTATTGATTCCGTCTAGTAGTCTAGCTCGTTCGATGCCAAAAGGGAAGCTTGAGAGCACAAGAGAGATGCGTGCAGTGTGGGTCGCATCAGTTTATAACTTAGATTGGCCTTCAAAGAAAGGACTGCCCGCAGATGAGCAGAAACAAGAGTTCATTCAACTGTTAGACGACATCAAAGCGATGAATATGAACGCCGTCATCATGCAAATTAAACCAACAGCAGATGCCTTTTATCCATCAAAATTTGGTCCATGGTCTGAATATTTGACTGGTACACAAGGGAAAGACCCTGGATATGACCCGCTTGAATTTATGATAGAAGAAGCACATAAACGTGGCCTTGAATTTCATGCTTGGTTTAACCCTTATCGAATCACCATGAATCATACCGATCTCAACCGGTTATCAGACGATCATCCTGCAAAAGCACACCCTGAGTGGACCATTGCCTACGGAAATCAGCTTTACTTTAATCCAGGCATTCCTGATGCTCAGGACTTCATTGTTGACGGGATAGAGGAAGTGGTGAAAAACTACGATATTGATGCGGTGCATATGGATGATTATTTTTACCCGAATAAAATCGCTGGTGTGCCATTTCCAGATCAAGAAACGTATGAAACTTACGGGAAGAAGTTCACTCATATAGAAGATTGGCGAAGGGATAATGTGAACGAGCTAGTGAAGCAGATCAATGACACCATTAAGAAAGAAAAGCGGTATGTGAAATTTGGTATTAGCCCATTTGGTGTATGGCGCAACATAAAAGATGACCCAACCGGTTCAAACACAACAGCAGGGATGACCAATTATGATGATTTGTATGCTGATACAAGAGAGTGGATACAGCAGCACCATATTGATTATATCACCCCGCAAATTTATTGGAGTATCGGCTTTCAGCCCGCTGCCTATGATGTGCTGACGAAATGGTGGTCAAATGAAGTGAAGGGGCAGCCTGTTCACTTGTACATTGGTCAAGCGACGTATAAAATCAATCAAAACAGTGATCCTGCTTGGTCTGATCCCGAGGAGTATTTTCGCCAGATCGAGCTGAACAGGCAGTCACAGCTCGTACAAGGAAGCATGCATTTTAGTCTGAAAGATATCAATCGGAATCCCTTGAATGTAAAGAAACGATTAATAGAAGAAACCTATAGCAAACCGGCTCTCATACCAGAGATGCCATGGCTTCATCAAAAAGCGCCAAAAAAACCAATCATTCAATCTGTGAAAAAGACAGAGGATGGTGCAGTTTTACAGATACAAAATGATCCGCACTCTAGTGCATCCTATTATGCAGTCTATCGATTGTCGAATAAAGGGACATACGAATTTGTGCAAACGGTCAGAAAAGAAACAGGTTCCTTCACACAAACGAAAGACATTTTAGCAAATCAAAAGAAGAGCTATACCTATAAAGTGACGGCACTCAATCGCCTTCATCATGAAAGCAAACCTTCTACAAAAACAGTAAAATAACAAAGACAGCATAAATGAGGGTTTTCCTCCGTTTATGCTTTTTTGCTTTCTCTATTTTTCTACTATTTTTATTTTAATTTTCTGAATTCAATCAAGCTTGGCATGAAGCAGCTATTTCAATAATAAATATGATAGAAAAGCGCCAAAGGGGGAAGCAAAATGGATTTTGAATTAACGAAAGAGCAGCAAATGATCCGTCAGATGGTCAAAGAATTTGCAAAAACAGAAATTGCACCACACGCTCAAACTGTTGATGAACAGGCAGCATTTCCCGTAAAAACATTTCAAAAAATGGGGGAGCTCGGTTTTATGGGTATACCCTTTCCAGAGAAATATGGAGGTTCTGGAGGAGATACGATCACGTATGCACTGGCAGTCGAGGAAATTGGAAAACAGTGTGCGAGTACAGGTTTAAGTTATGCCGCAGCGGTTTCCTTAGGCGCAAGTCCACTTTATTACTTCGGCACGGAGGAGCAAAAGATGGACCATCTTGTTCCATTAGCCTCTGGAACAGCGCTTGGCTCCTTCGGATTAACAGAACCAAACGCCGGATCAGATGCAAAAGGAACAAAAACAAAAGCCATTAAAGACGGACAAGAATATGTCATCAGTGGGGAAAAGTGCTGGATCACAAATGCCAATTATGCCAGAACGATTATTGTCACCGCTGTGACAGATCATGATGAAAACGGACGTCCAATCATCTCCGCCTTTATTGTGGAGAAAGGGCAAAAGGGACTGTCGATTACAAACCCATATGACAAAATGGGGGTTCGCGGTTCAGATACGGCTGAAATCATTTTAGACGAAGTGCGTGTACCAGCGCATCATATATTGGGAGACAAATCGAAAGGATTCAAGCAATTTTTATATACATTGGACGGCGGACGAATTTCCATTGCAGCCTTATCTGTCGGAATTGCACAAGCTGCACTTGATGCTTCACTTTCCTATGCAAAAGAAAGAAAGCAATTTGGAAAGACGCTCTCATCCTTCCAGGCCATTCAGTTTAAGCTGGCGGATATGGCGATGCAAATAGAGCTTGCAAGACAAATGGTCTGGAAAGCCGCTTGGCTGAAAGATCAAGGCAAACCATTTACAAAAGAAGCGGCCTATGCCAAACTGTTTGCTTCAGAAATGGCGACAAAAGCAAGTCTTGATGCTGTCCAAATTCATGGCGGAACAGGCTATATGAAAGAATGCGGTGTTGAACGGCTTGTGAGAGATGCCAAGCTCATGGAAATCGGAGAAGGGACCTCTGAAATTCAGCGGCTCGTGATCGCAAGACAGTTGTTAGCGTAATACCTTAATGAAAACGCTTACTACACATGAGGGAGGAAAGCAATGATGTCGATTCACCCGCAAACGATTGGCTCCCTATTAAGAGAAAAAAAAGAACAGCACCCAGCACATGAAGCCATTGTTTACCCAGAACGTTCTTTACGTTATTCGTACGAAGCGTTTTATCAAGAGGTCAAGGAAACAGGTAAAGGTCTCGTGGCATTAGGGGTTCAAAAGGGAGATCACATCGCCATTATGGCACCAAATATACCTGAATGGCTCATTCTTCAATTTGCCTGCGCCTCCATTGGTGCTGTTCTTGTCACTGTGAATACCAATTTTCAATCACAGGAACTCGCCTATTTACTCAAGCATTCTGACAGCAAAATGTTGTTTATTGTAGACGGCTTTAAAGAAACGTCCTATGTCAACATACTTGAAGAGCTAATTCCAGAACTTCAAACCGCTCATCAAGAGGAGATCACTTCCACACAATTTCCTTATTTAAAAAGATGTATCTATATCGGTCAGCATGTACCAAACGGTATGCTCAGCTGGGATCGTCTTCAAGTGGCAGCCAAAAGAACCGAAGATCATGAATGGGAGAAGCGAATGAATGAGCTCACGCCTGATGACGTTATTAATATGCAGTACACTTCAGGCACAACCGGCTATCCAAAGGGCGTCATGCTCAGCCACACAAACATCGTCTGTAATGCGAGTCAGATCGCAGATTGTATGAAATTAACAGAGCAGGACCGTATGTGTATCCCAGTACCGTTTTTTCATTGCTTCGGCTCTGTTCTTGGTGTACTTGCTTGTCTCACAAAAGGGGGAACGATCATCCCACTTGAATCTTTCCATCCAGAACGAGTCCTTCAAACAGTAGAAAAAGAAAAATGCACCGTTCTTCACGGTGTACCAACCATGTTCATCGCAGAGCTCGATCATCCAAATTTCCACTCTTATGACCTGTCCACATTACGAACGGGGATTATGGCCGGTTCACTCTGCCCATCCCACGTCATGAAAGCAGTCATTGAAAAAATGGGACTGAGAGAGCTCACGATTGCCTATGGTCAAACCGAAAGTTCACCCGTCATTACCCAAACAAGAACCGATGATTCGTTTGAAAGACGCGTTCAAACGGTCGGACGTGCGCTTCCTCAAATTGAAGTCAAAATTGCCTTACCAGGAACGTCAGAAGAAGTGCCAAGAGGACAGCAAGGGGAGCTTTGTACAAGAGGTTACCATGTCATGAAGGGCTATTATAAAAACGAAGAAGCAACAAATGAAGTCATTGATGAGGACGGATGGCTTCATACAGGGGATTTAGCTGAGATGGATCATGACGGTTATGTGAAAATCACAGGCCGGCTCAAAGATATGATCATCAGAGGCGGAGAGAATGTGTACCCAAAAGAGATTGAGGATGTCCTATACACTCACCCTGCCATTCTTGACGCACAGGTTGTTGGTATTCCTGACGAGACATACGGCGAGGAAGCAGCCGCATTCATTCGGCTAAAACAAGGGAAGTCGGTCTCAATTGAGACATTAACGAGTTATTGTCAGTCGCAAATGGCACGCTACAAAATCCCGAAATACTTTTTCATTACAGATGAGTACCCAATGACCGCCTCATGCAAAATTCAGAAATTCCGCTTGAAAAAGCAGGCGCTTGATCTAATAAAGGAGTGAAAGCAGCGATGTTTGAACAAGTATTGATCGCCAATCGAGGCGAAATTGCCCGTAGAGTGATTCGGACATGTAAACGGCTCGGAATCAAAACCGTTGCCGTTTATTCAGAGGCTGATCAGCATGCACTTCATGTGCAAGAAGCAGACAGCGCCTATTATATCGGCGGCGCTAAAGTTTCTGAAAGCTATTTAAACATGGAAGCGATCATTAAGGTTGCCAAACAAACAAATGCTGATGCTATCCACCCAGGGTATGGTCTTTTATCAGAAAATGCGGCATTTGCTGAGCGCTGCCGGAGCGAAGGCATTGCCTTTATTGGACCATCTGCACAAGTCATTCAGCAGATGGGAAATAAAATTGAAGCGAGAAAAACGATGGAACAAGCGGGCATCCCAATCGTTCCTGGTGTTTCAGCCCCACTCCATGATGCACACGAAGGTGTTCATAAAGCACAGACACTCGGCTATCCCATTATGCTAAAAGCATCGAGTGGTGGCGGCGGGATTGGTATGCAGCTCGTCCGCAACGACGAAGAACTGCATCGAGCGTTTGAAGGAAATCAAAAAAGAGCACAAAGTTTCTTTCAAGACGGTACTTTATACATGGAAAAGGTGATTGAACACGCACGGCACATCGAAATTCAAGTTCTTTTTGATTCGTTCGGTCACGGCGTTCACTTATTTGAAAGAGATTGTTCACTCCAAAGAAGACATCAGAAAATTGTTGAAGAGGCACCAGCCGTCTGTCTTGAAGAAACGGTGAGACAGCAAATGGGACAGATGGCCGTCAAAGCTGCCAAAGCAATTGGGTATGAAAATGCGGGCACGATTGAATGTTTAGTCGATCAAAACCAGCAATTTTATTTCTTAGAAATGAATACGAGATTGCAAGTAGAACACCCTGTCACAGAAGAAATTACCGGGATTGACCTTGTCGAGGAGCAGCTAAAAATTGCCGCATTAGAGCCCCTGTCCTTCAGCCAAGAGGATATTCATCAAATTGGGCACGCGATTGAAGTTAGAATATACGCTGAAGACCCTGTGACATTTTACCCTTCGCCAGGCACGATCACTCGGCTTTCTACACCTGATGCCCCATATATCCGTCATGAGTCAAGCGTCACGAGCGGAAGTGTCATTACCCCATTTTACGATCCAATGATTGCGAAAATGATTGTGTACGGTGATACTCGAAAACTCGCCATAGAACGATTAAAAGCAGCATTACAAGCATATGAAATAGAAGGGATCAAAACCAATGTACCGCTTTTAAAGGAAATGGCCGAATCAACTGCCTTTTTACATGGCCGCATCACAACCGATTATCTGATGAAAAAAAGGGAGGAAAACCGTTCATGAAAACTGTCACGATACAAATGGCCGGAAACTTGTGGAAACTTCTTGTGAAACAGGGTGATGATGTGCAAAAAGGACAGGAAGTCGCCATCTTAGAATCGATGAAAATGGAGATTCCCATTGTTGCAGAAGAAGCAGGTGTGATCAGTAAAGTGTATAAGGCGGAGGGGGAATTTGTTGACGAGGGAGAGGTACTTTTAGAGCTGACAGAATAGGGGGAGGGGGAAAGCCGCATGGCATTACCAAAAAACGTGCTCATTAGAGAGGTCGGCCCGCGCGATGGACTACAAAATGAATTCGTTTGGCTGGACACAATGGAGAAGCGAACATGGATCCATTTACTCGAAGAAGCCCATCTTCCTTATATTGAAGTCACCTCATTTGTTCATCCGAAATGGGTTCCAGCCTTAAAAGACGCCAAAGACTTAGCCCAATCATTCAACAAAAAAGAGGATATCACCTATGCCGCACTCATCCCAAATGAAAAAGGATTAGCTCATTTTTTTGAAGCAAACCTTGAGGTAGGGGCTATGTTTATCTCATCGAGTGAGACACATAACAAAAAGAATATGAATCGATCTATACAGGAAACATTGCCTGTGATCAAACAAATGACAGCCGATTTAAAAGCAGAAGGACGGCAAACGCGGGCCTATATTTCAACCGTGTTTGGATGTCCTTATGAAAAACAAGTGCCGATGGACCAAGTGCTGCGATTAACGGAACAGCTGCTGTCCTTCGGCATTGATGAAATATCACTTGGGGATACCATTGGGGAAGCCCATCCGCTGCAAGTAGAAAGACGGTTAGACCTTTTACTTGAACGCTTTCCTGCTGATAAAATCGCACTTCATTTTCATGATACGAAAGGAATGGGGCTTGCCAATATTTATACAGCATTAAAAGCCGGCATCACCATATTTGATGCCTCTAGCGGGGGGCTTGGCGGCTGTCCTTATGCACCTGGCTCCAGCGGAAACGTGGCGACAGAAGACGTGGTGCACATGCTTCACAAACTCGGGATCGAAACAAATGTCGACCTCCCTCGCTTGATTAAAGCGGCTGAATGGATTGAAGCAAAAGTGGATCGAACCCTGCCAAGTCACTGTTTACGCGCTTTTCAGTCTCACACTACTTGATAAAGGGTGAATCACATGACTTCATTGATCAATTTTTCAATACAAGATCACATTGGCATCATGACATTAAATAGACCAGCGCAAGCCAATGCTCTCTCCGCTGCTATGCTAGAGGAAATCAACCAAACGATTCAAGAAATCAAACATGATGCAAACATCCGCTGTTTGCTCATGACAGGAGCTGGCGCTAAAGTTTTTTGCGCAGGAGCAGACTTAAAAGAAAGGCGATTGATGACAGAACAAGAAGCCAAAGAAGCCGTTCTGACCATTCAGCAAACCTTTACAGACATTGAATCTTTGCCTGTTCCTGTCATTGCCGTGATAAACGGACACGCACTTGGCGGAGGTCTTGAGCTCGCGCTCGCCTGTGATCTCCGCATCGCAAGAGCGGGTGCAGCGCTCGGCCTGCCGGAAACAGGACTAGCTATCCTGCCGGGAGCAGGGGGCACACAAAGACTTTCGCGCCTGATCGGACCCGGGAAAGCGAAAGAAATGATCTTCACCGGCACTTCTTTACGAGCAGAAGAAGCCGTTCAAATTGGGCTGATTGAACGTATCTCTACAGCCGATTCACTGATGAATGATGCCATCACACTCGCAAAACAAATCACCAAAAATGGACCGATCGCTTTAAAAGAAGCAAAACAAGCCATTCAATCCAGCCTTGATCACGATTTACAAACAGGTCTGACGAAAGAATACGAAGCTTATCTGCGGCTTATTCATACAGAAGATCGACTAGAAGGTCTCAAGGCTTTTCAAGAAAAACGAACGCCTTATTACAGAGGGAAATAGCAAGAAAGGGGAATGTTTATGATCGAAGAATATGAATTAAAAAAACAACGAATTGAAAAGGGCGGGGCAGAACGCTACCATCAAAAAAACAAAGAAAAAGGAAAATTATTTGTCCGTGATCGGCTCCATTTGTTGTTAGATGAGGATTCTTTCATTGAAGATGCCATGTTTGCAGAGTGCAAAGATGAACATTTACCAGCAGATGGTGTCGTCACCGGAACCGGGCGTATGAATGGGCAGACTGTTTGTGTCATGGCAAACGACTCTACGGTTAAAGCAGGATCGTGGGGCGTCAAAACAGTAGAAAAAATCATTCGAATTCAAGAAACGGCCGAGAAGCTCAATTGTCCGATGCTGTATCTAGTCGATTCAGCGGGTGCAAGAATCACTGATCAAATCGCAATGTTCCCAGGCAGAAGAGGAGCAGGGCGCATTTTTTATAACCAAGTCAAGCTGTCTGGGCGCATTCCTCAAATTTGTTTACTATTCGGTCCTTCTGCAGCCGGTGGTGCGTATATCCCTGCTTTTTGTGACATTGTCGTCATGGTCGAAGGAAATGCCTCTATGTATTTAGGCTCGCCGCGAATGGCTGAAATGGTGATCGGTGAAAAAGTATCACTTGAGGAAATGGGCGGTGCGAAAATGCATTGCAGCATTTCTGGATGCGGAGATATATTAGCCAAAACAGAGGAAGAGGCCATTCAAATTGCACGTGATTATTTAACCTATATGCCTGCCAACTATACAGAAAAACCAAAAACGACAGCAGCAAAAGCACCTAAACCATCTGAAACCACCATCCAAGACTTAATCCCTAAAGGCCAGAATACCCCATTTGATATGTATCAACTCATCGATTTACTGATTGATGAAGGGTCATTTTTTGAAATCAAAAAGCTGTTTGCCGCAGAGTTAATTACCGGCTTTGGCAGAATGAACGGTCAGCCTGTCGGTCTCATTGCCAATCAGCCAAGGGTCAAAGGCGGCGTATTATTCCACGACTCAGCTGATAAAGCCGCCAAGTTTATTCAGCTCTGTGATGCCTTTCATATCCCGCTGCTCTTTCTTGCGGACATACCAGGATTTATGATTGGAACAAAAGTGGAACAAGCCGGCATTATTCGTCATGGGGCAAAAATGATCTCCGCTATGTCAGAAGCGACCGTTCCGAAAATATCCGTCATCGTCCGTAAAGCATACGGAGCAGGACTATATGCAATGGCAGGCCCTGCTTTTGAGCCAGACTGCTGTCTCGCTCTTCCATCGGCGCAAATCGCTGTGATGGGTCCAGAAGCCGCTGTAAATGCCGTCTATGCAAATAAAATTGCAGAACTACCGCCCGAAGAGAGGGCTTCATTTATACAAGAGAAACGGAAGGAATACCAGGAAGATATGAATATCTATGAGCTTGCCTCTGAAATGATTGTCGATGGCGTCATCCCATTTGACCGTCTCAGAACGGAACTTTGTCATAGATTAGTAGCCTATTCATCGAAAGACATGACATTTACGAAACGAAAACATCCGGTCTATCCGGTCTAAAGGGGGCAGACCTCATGATCAACCTGAAACCAGAATGGATACCGGAAGAAAAGCAGAGCCAAAAAACACGTTTGCATCAGTGGATGAAATCTCTTGGTTTTTCTACGTATGACTCATTCTATCAAGCCAGTATTGCACGCACAGACTGGTTTTGGAGAGAAGCGGAAAAGGCGGTCGGCATTCAGTGGAAAAAACCATATGAAGCGGCATTAGGTCACAACTCATTGATGTGGCCGAAATGGTATCAGGGCGGCACACTAAACATCACCGAAACGGCTGTGGACAAATGGGCAGAAAAAGAAGAGACGAGGCATCAGCCCGCCATCATTTGGAGCAATGAAGCCGGTGAAGAAAAGAAATGGTCATTTCTCGAACTTCAAGAGAAAGTGAGCCGTCTTGCAGCTGGCTTTTTGAAAGAAGGACTTCAAAAAGGGGATGTAGCCATCATCTATATGCCAATGCTTCCAGAAACGGTCGCCGTCATGCTTGCCTTTGCAAAGATTGGTGTTATTTTCAGCCCAGTCTTCTCAGGCTATGGAAGCGAGCCACTCGCTGTACGCATTCGTGCGTCAGGCGCATCCATTGTCGTCACAGCGAATGAAATGATGCGGCGAGGGAAAACGATCAACATGCGGGAATGTGTGGCGGATGCCATCAATAAAACCACAACTGTGCAAAAAGTGATTGTGCACACTTCCTCTCATACCGGATATCAGGACGATGTCCTGCTGAATGATTTGTTAAAAGAACAGCCGATCACCGGCGAGACCTATGTCACAAATGAAGACCCGCTGATGATCTTGTATACGTCAGGCACAACCGGCACACCAAAGGGAGCCGTTCATACACACGCAGGCTTTCCGATAAAGGCAGCTTTTGATGCCGGGCTATGTATGGATGTGGCAAAAGGAGACCGGCTGTTTTGGCTGACTGATATGGGCTGGATGATGGGGCCATTCCTCGTCTTTGGCGGCTTGATCAATGGAGCTACCATCGTTTTATATGACGGCGCTCCCGATTATCCAGATGAGCAGCAGCTCTGGTCATTCATCCACGAGAAGAAAGTCACTCATTTTGGACTTTCCCCTACATTTGTTCGTTCTGCGATGCAGCAAACGATTGATGGGGTCGAACTATCGCATGTCAAAGCCATTATTTCTACAGGGGAACCATGGAATGAAGCTCCGTGGCAATGGTTATTTCACACCATTGGTCAAAAGAACATTCCAATCTTAAATTATTCAGGAGGAACCGAGGTTTCTGGTGGCATTGTAGGCAGTACGTTGCTTCGTCCCATCAAACCGATTCTCTTTAATGCGGCGATCTTAGGAATGGCGGCAGATGTATACAATGAAGCTGGGCAAAGCGTGATGAATGAAGTAGGGGAGCTTGTGGTGAAAAAGCCATGGGTCGGCATGACATGTGGTTTTTGGAACGAACCGGAGCGTTATGAAGATACGTATTTCAAACGATTTGATGGTGTATGGACACACGGAGATTGGGTCATGCAAACAGAGGACGGAGAATTCCACATCACCGGCAGATCGGATGATGTCATTAATACAGCAGGGAAACGCATCGGGCCAGCTGAAATTGAATCCATCCTTACCTGGCATCCTTCCGTGCATGAAGCCGCTGTGATTGGGGTAAAGGATGAGGTGAAAGGGGAGGCGCTCGTCTGTTTCATCGTGACCAGTCCGCATGCTTTTGAAGAAGCAGCCCTTATCCAAGAGCTTTCAGCCCATGTTGGTTCACATGCTGGAAAAGCGCTCACACCAAAAGAAGTTCATCTCATTTCAGCTTTGCCGAAAACAAGGAATGGAAAAATCGTACGACGTTTACTTAAAGAGGCGTATGAAAAGCAGCCTTTACCCGATCTATCTTCATTAGACAATCCAGATGTATATAAGAGTCTGACCGAATACTTGAATAAGAAACAGAAAAAATAAAAAAGACAGGATGGTTCCTGTCTCAGCGTGTAGACAAACCCTCGCATTCGGTGTCAGTCCTGCGCTTCGGTGCTCACGAATGTCAAATTCGCTCCGCGCCGATGCTCGTCCTTCCTAGACTGCAAAGGTTTTCTATCACGCTGAAAAAAAGAAGACAAAGGGCTAAAATCAAGTTCATTTTAGCCCTTTGTCAACAATCTAAGACAGGATGGTTCCTGTCTCTTTTTTATTGTACATGAAAATTCGTTCCATCTGTTGTCTCTTTCACAATCCCTGCCCGAATGACAAAATCGCCGAAATGTTCATTTTCTTCTCGTTCTTTTGCGTAGCGGGGGAGAAGAGAGCCAAGTTCTTTTAGAATGTCTTCCTCACCCACATTTTCACGGTATAATTTACTTAATCTGCTGCCATCAAATGCGGCACCGAGATACATATTATACTTACCAGGTGATTTTCCGATAAATCCAATCTCTCCAAGCGCATGACGAGCACAACCATTTGGACAACCAGTCATTCGAATGGTGATTTCTTTATCACTTAATCCGTTTTCTTCAACGATGTCTTCGATTTTATCAATCAATCGTGGAAGGTAGCGCTCTGCTTCAGCCATTGCTAAACCGCAAGTTGGCAAAGATACACAAGCCATTGAGCTGCGGCGCAGGGCAGAGTGCTGCTGGCCGTCTGATAAACCAAACTTCTGAATGAGCTGTTCGATTTGTTTCTTTTTATGAGTTGTCACATTCCCAATGATTAAATTCTGATTGGCGGTTAAACGGAAGTCACCTGTATGAACCTTGGCGATTTCGCGGATGCCTGTCATCAGCGGATAATCATCATAATCTGTGATGCGTCCGCCTTCTACAAACATCGTATAATGCCATCTGCCATTGATGCCTTTTACCCAGCCATAACGGTCACCGTTATGATCAAAGTGATAATCCTTTGCCTCTAAAAGAGTAAACCCAAGACGGCGCTCAAGCTCTTCTTTTACATTCTCAAGACCAAGGCGGTCCACCGTATATTTAAAGCGGGCATTTTTTCGCACAGAACGGTTTCCGTAGTCACGCTGAATAGTGATGACTTGTTTGGCAATTTCTACGACCTGTTCAGGTGTACAAAAGCCGATGACCTTTGCAAGCTGCGGATAAGTCGCTGTATCACCATGCGTCATACCCATTCCGCCGCCAATTGCGACATTAAAACCGACCAGTTGATCGTTTTCGATAATGGCAATAAAGCCTAGATCCTGCGAAAAGACATCAATATCGTTAGCAGGAGGGACCGCCACACCAATTTTGAATTTCCTTGGCAAATAAAGCGGACCATACATCGGTTCAACTTCCGTATCTGGCGTTGCCGCAACCTTTTCCTCATCAAGCCAAATTTCGTGATAAGCTCTTGTTTGCGGGAGCAGGTCATCACTTAATTTTTTCGCCAGCTCGTATACATCATGGTGCACTTCAGATTGATAAGGATTCGATGTACACATGACATTCCGGTTCACGTCGCCGCAAGCAGCAATCGTATCAAGCATAGTAGAATGAATGTCTTGAATGGTTTTTTTCATATTCCATTTTAAAATACCGTGAAGCTGAAAGGTTTCACGAGTTGTCAGCTTTAACGTACCGTTTCCGTATTTGTGAGCAAGCTCATCCATCACAAGCCACTGCTTAGATGTGGCGATTCCGCCAGGCAGACGGACACGCAGCATAAATTGATAGGCAGGCTCAAGCTTTTGTTTTTGTCGTTCATTTCTCAGGTCACGATCATCTTGTAAGTAGCTGCCGTGATGCTTCATCAGACGGTTGTCATCATCCGGAATTCCCGCTGAAATCGGATCAAGCATCACTTCTTTTAACGTACCCCGTAAATAATTACTTTTTTCTTTGATTTCCTCTACGTCGCTCGGAGGTCCATCCGGCGCTGTTAATGCTGTCTTCACCATGTAAGTAAAAGCTCCTTTCTTTCAAGCATCAAATCAATAAACGTCACGCTGATAGCGTTTTTGCTGCTGTAAGTTGGCAAGATAGCTTTCTGCTTTTTCTTTGCTCATCGCACCTTCTTCTTGAATGATGGATAGAAGGGTATTGTGAACATCATGCGCCATATGCTTTTCATCTCCGCAAATATACACGTAAGCACCTTGCTCAAGCCATTCAAATAATTCTTTGCTTTGTTTCTTCATTTGGTGCTGGACATATACTTTTTCCTCAGTATCTCTTGAAAAAGCCACGTCCATTTTCGTTAAGACGCCATCCTTTAACCACTTTTGCCATTCCGTTTGGTATAAGAAATCCGTCACAAAATGCTGATCACCGAAGAATAACCATGACTTTCCGTTTGCACCCAGTTCCTCACGTTCCTGCATAAATGAACGGAAAGGGGCGATGCCTGTGCCTGGTCCTACCATAATGATCGGTGCATCTGGATCTTGAGGAAGCTTAAAGTTTTGGTTGTGCTGAATATAAACAGGTAACGTATCACCTGGCTGCAGGCGCTCTGCACATAAAATCGAACAGACACCTTGGCGTTCTCTGCCGTGCGCATCATATCTGACAGCCCCTATCGTCAAATGAACCTCTTCGTCATTTGCTTTGAGACTGCTTGCAATGGAATAAAGGCGTGCAGGGATTTTTCTTAAAAGGGCTGTGAAATCTGCGGCGGTTCCTTCAAAAGGACCGAAATCACGAGCCGCATCTACTAAGTCCCGGCCTGCGATATATTCTTTCAGTTTTTCTTCGTTTCCTTCTTCTAAAAGGGCATGCAAGGATTCGCTTTTTGTCAGTTCAGCGATCTTTTGAAGAAGTGGTTTTGTTAAAACCGTGATCTCAAAATGCGAGGTGAGTGCTTCTTTTAAAGGAAGAGTGTCTCCATTTTTATGAACGGTGACGGATTCTTCTGCATTCCACCCGCATGTTTGAATCAGTTCGTCGACAAGCGCAGGATCATTTGTCGGGTAAATGCCAAGGCTGTCACCTGGCTCATACACGAGGCCTGATCCTTCAAGCGAAAGCTCTAAGTGACGTGTTTCTTTATTAGATCCACGCCCATTTAAGTTGATATTTTCAAGAACTTCAGCATAAAAAGGATTCGTTCTTGAATATTCAGAAACGGCTTGATTGTTGGCTCCCGCTGTTTCTTGCGGCAGTGATGCAGCTTCACCTTCACTCAAAGAAGAGGCAACACCTTGAAGCCATTCTGAAAACGGCTCATCATAATCAAGGTCACAGTCCACTCGGTCAAACAGGCGTGTACCGCCAAGCTCTAGGAAGCGTTCGTCAAATTCTTTTCCTGTCTGACAGAAGAATTCGTATGAACTGTCACCTAATGAAAGGACAGAAAAGCTTAAATGATCGAGCTTTGGCGCACGTCTGCCGTGAACATATTCATGGAACGAAAGGGCATTATCCGGCGGATCTCCTTCGCCATGTGTGCTGACAATGACCAGTAAATTGTTTATTTTTTTCAGATTATTCGGTTTAAAATCGGACATAGAAGAGAGCGTCACTTGAAAGCCTTTCTCTTCAAGATGCTGGGCTGTCTTTTTTGCTAACCCTTCGGAATTGCCTGTTTGCGACCCATAAAGCACGGTCACATCTTTGCTCACAGGCTGGGCAGATGCTGCGGCAGAAGGCGCCGGAGTGACAGCTTCTGAGCCGGCAAGCGCTGCCTGCGCTGATAAATAACCAGTAAGCCAAATTTTTTGCTGATCTGTTAAAGTCGGAAGCAGCTGATTGAGTAACTCTGCCTGCTCCTGGCTAAACGGACTGTTCAATACATGAAGTTGCAACAATATCCACCTCACAAGGAATATAAACATAGATTAATTCGATAGGAATTATATATATAGGTTCAATTTGAACTTTACCGAAAGTTTGCCATTAAGTAAAATATATAATATTGATTGTCATGATTAAGATTTCTAATGACAAAACACGGATGAATAGGGGAGAGGGCACAAAAAAAGGAAAACGGATCACCGTTTTCCTCAGGCTGTCGAGAAAATCTCGACAGCTTTATTTTTTCCCTTAAATTTTCCACTACCCCATTTTATAATAGAGAAAAGCATACTAAAGGAAGGTGTTTTTCTCATGTTCCACACTAGAAATTCTTCTCAGCACGAAGCCGAATTTGTATTACTAGATCAACTGGTCGAAGAGGATCACCTACTTCGTAAAATTGATCAATACATTGATTTTTCATTTATCATAGACAAAGTAAAACCATATTATAGTGAGAATAAAGGTCGTCCTTCTCTTGATCCACTCATTTTGTTCAAAATGATGTTCATCGGATACCTGTATGGTATCCGTTCTGAAAGACAACTTGAAAAAGAAATTTACTATAACATGGCGTATAGATGGTTTTTAGGTTTGAACATCAATGACCCCGTTCCTCATCACTCGACCATTAGCTGGAATCGTCGTACTCGATTCAAAGATACAACGATTTTTCAAGACGTTTTCGACGAGATCGTGCTTCAAGCTATCAATCATGATATGGTAGGAGGCCGCGTTCTTTTTACTGATTCAACTCATCTTAAAGCCAATGCCAATAAACATAAATATATGAGAAAAACGATTGAACAAGATACCCAGAACTATATAAATGATTTAGAAGAAGCGATCCAAGAAGATCGGGTGGCACACGGAAAAAAGCCCTTAAAGGTAAAAGAGGAGGTGAAAACGGAAAAAGACATTCGTCAAAGTACGACTGATCCTGAAAGTGGCTATCTTTATCGTGAAAACAAACCGGAAGGCTTTTTCTACCTAGACCACCGTACAACGGATATGAAGTACAATATCATCACGGATGCCCACATCACGCCCGGTAATGTCCATGATTCTGTTCCGTATCTTGATCGGTTGGATCACCAAATCGCACGATTTGGTTTTCAAGTAGAAGCTGTTGCCCTTGATTCTGGTTATTTGACGACCCCAATCTGTAAAGGTTTATCAGATCGCCGTATTTTTGGTGTCATCGCACATAGACGCTTTCATCCAACAAGAGGTTTATTTGAGAAGTGGAAATTCAAGTATGACTCTGAACATGATCATTACATATGCCCAAATGGTGAGAAGCTATTATATACAACAACTGATCGAAAGGGTTATCGATTCTACAAATCAGATCCTAAAAAATGTGCATCGTGTTCTTTCCTTGAAAGATGCACAAGGTCGAAAAATCATCAAAAAGTCATCTCAAGACACATATGGGAAGAACATAAAGAAAAGATCAGACAAAATCGTCTATCTGTCTCTGGAAAAGAGCTATATAAAAAAAGAAAAGAAAAAATAGAGCGAAGCTTTGCAGATTCAAAACAACTGCACGGGCTTCGCTACTGCCGGTTGAGGGGAAAACAAAATGTGAGTGAGCAAGTTCTTCTCACAGCTGCCTGTCAGAACATGAAGAAGATTGCCACACATCTAGCGAAGCTAGGTTAGGTGTGTGGGAGGCCTTTTTCATTCAATCTCATCCATCATCATTACGATGAAAATAAAAAAGATTGTAGAAAAACATGAGTTTCTCTACAATCTGAGCCTTTTCATGAAAGGCTTTTTTTCTGTCCATAGTCGCTTGCTTGATATTCTGTTCGATCTTTCGCTACGAGAACACTATAAGCGATTTTTCGTTCGATTGCTTCCGTAAGAGATAACGCAAATGGTGCACTATCAATCACCAAAATCGATTCAGTATTTAAAAAGCTGGATCTTGCATCTAGATTATATGTTCCAATAATACTTAAGTTATCATCAATGACCATTGATTTGGCGTGAATTGAATACGGCCCTTGATATTCATACAAATGAACACCCGTTTTCATCAATTCCTTTTTCGTGCTTAAATATCCTGCAAATGCTAAAGGGTTTGGTGTCGCTGTAAGAGAATTCGTCACGATCGTCGTTTGAATATGTAATGGCGTGAGTCCGTCTTTCATTGGCCGTGTCGGTATGACATAAGGCGTCTGGATCAGAACCGAACGCTTTGACCGCTGTGCGAGATCGTTTAACTTTTTCAAGACGAGCGGACGTTTATTTAAGCGTTCCACTGGATTTGTGAAAAATGCAATCTGTTTTGCACGAATGGCGTCTTTTGCCCAATCATATGTGGACGTGACAAAGGGTTCTTTTGTACGAATGGCTTCCTGATAAGATCTTAGCAGCTGTTTTCTTAGCTTTTTTCCTTTCTTCGCTTTTGCCTTGGAAAATACATCTTTTGTTCTTTTCGTAAACTCATGATTCCACAAATAAACGAAATACTGCTCCATTTCATCTAATACTTTTCCCCTTTTGGCGTTGTACAGTAGCACATCTCGGTCATACGCAAAGTCTTTCGGGGGCTGATCTGCAAAGTATTTATCACCAATATTTCTGCCGCCCATGACAGCGACCCTGCCATCTGCCAAAAGAAGCTTATCGTGAAGGCGGTTATGCCACGTCCATGGCTTGAACAAACGAAAAGGCTCATAAAAACGAATGGCCATATTCGGGTGATTCGCCACAGCGTAACGCAAATGCTTCAGCGGTCCACGCAGGCTATGGCAAATGCCATCTAACAACAGCTGAACTTTTACTCCTCGATCAGCCGCTTCAATTAAAGCACCAAGCACCCATTCGGCGGTTTTTCCTTTTTGAATGGAATAATAACTCAAACGAATGTTCTTTTTAGCCTCGCGAATCATTTGAACTCTCACTTGACCTGATTCAAACCCATCATCAAGCAGCATGACTTGATTTATGCCTTGGTCGTCTCCTGAGATGGAAGAGGCTTTATAGATGCAATGTTCTTTACATGTTTTTTGAAACGGTAAATAAAACAAGACAAATGCGGTCAAAAATACATACACCACATATAAAAGGATCAGAAAAAACAAGAATTGAAGCACAGTGATCAACTCCTTTCACACAAACCGTTCTTTTTCTTAGCTTATGTTAAAAACAAAATTTCACTCATTCAGCTTTCTAATGAAAAATACAGGATAAAAGAATCACCTTGTTTTCATAGGGCATTTAATTATAGTATGAAATGAGTAAGGGGGAATCGCATTGAATGAACCATTATTTAACATACCAAGTGATGTGTATCAAACGTTAAGTGAAACAGAACGTTATTTACTGCATTATATTCACCAGCATTTAGAGGATATCTCCACCTTATCCATCGTCACATTAAGTGAAAGAGCCAACGTGTCGACAGCGACCATCGTCAGACTGATGAAGAAAATCGGATACAATGGCTATACATCCTTTAAATATCGATTGAAACAAGAAAAGAAAATGACAGATGATAGTGATCAACTAAAAAATATTGACGAAGACATCAAACTAGCCATTCGAAAAAATGAAGAAGAGGTCTTAAAGACGATTCAACTGCAGAGTATTGGGCAAATTGAGGATGCAGTTCAAAAAATCCACGATGCGGACAAAATTTATATTTTTGGCAGAGGCTTCTCAGAGATGATCGCCAAAGAGATGACCATCAAATTGCAGCTCATCGGAAAAACATGTGAAGTTCATGACGACCCGAATATCATTCGGCTCAAATCGCGTGACATTGATAAAAACGAACTTGCCATCTTTGTTTCATTAAATGGAGAAACGTCAGAACTAGTGGAAGCCTGCCAAAACCTCAGTATGAAGCAGGTCACGACCATTACGGTCACAACGAGAATCGATTCTACATTAAGTAAAATATCAGATATGACACTCGTCGGATATAAAGGGGAACAATCATTCTTCCCAGATTACGAAGTCAGGTCCCGCCTGTCGCTTCATGTCATTGCCCGCATTTTACTAGACGCCTATGTGATTCGGATGAAATAAACACTCAAAAAGCCTTCCACACTTTATGATGGGAGGCTTTTTACCGTGAAAACCTTTACACAATCTGAAAACATTTTCACTGAATCGTATGAGATACTTTCTTTAGAGAAAAGAAAGAAGGTGAAACCAATTGATTTATACCTGCACCTTAAATCCTGCTATTGACCTATATATTGCTTTAAAAGAAATGCGGGCAGATACAGTCAACCGCACGGAAGATGAGGATTATCAGCCGAATGGAAAAGGTGTTAATGTGTCCATTATGCTAAAGAAATATGGCTTCACCAGCACTGCATTAGGATTTATTGCTGGGTTTTCAGGTTCATATATTGAACAATCGTTAAACGATCTCTCCATTCAAACTGATTTTATCCCAGTGGATGGGATTACACGCATTAATGTATTTATTAACACAACGGAAGAATACAAGCTTGTGAATCAAGGACCTGCTATTGAGGCAAAAGCGCTTGATGCCTTTCGCGAAAAAATCTCGACCATTCCAAAAGGCAGCATCTTCATTATGTCAGGCAGTCTGCCTAAAGGCGTTCCTGCTAGCATTTTCTCAGAGATAGCCGCTATTTGTCATCAAAACAACGTGAAATTTATTTTAGACACAAGCTCTAAAGCGGTTTTAGAGACTCTTCAGTACAAACCATATTTACTAAAACCAAATGAAGAAGAGATTGCCGCATTTTTTGGAAAAACCCACCGTTTATCAGAAACAGAACTCGTTGAATCAGGACGAAAGCTGATCGAGATGGGTGCAGAGCAAGTACTCATTTCCCGAGGAGGAGAAGGTGCACTATTCCTTACAAACGAAGCCGTATTAAAAGGAAATGCACCAATAGGAACGGTCGTAAACACGGCTTGTTCTGGTGATGCCATGCTCGCTGCATTCCTAAGTAAACAGCTGGAAGGACAACCTCATGAAGAATGCTTACGCTACGGAATTGCAACAGGGGCATCTACCGCCTTTTCAAAAGGGTTAAGTGATTTACATGACATTGATTCATTAATTGAGCAAATACACATTCAGAACATATAAGGGGGAGTTCACATGAGCCGCAAGAAAATTGTCGCTGCCACTGGCTGTCCAACAGGCATTGCGCATACATTTATGGCAGCTGAGGCATTAAAAATCGCAGCTGAGCAATTAGGGGTCGACATCAAAGTTGAAACGCATGGTCAAGTAGGAATTGAAAACGCTTTAACTGATCAAGACATTTTGGAAGCAGATGGCGTTATTGTTGCAGCGGACAAAGATGTGAATACAGATCGTTTTCACGGCAAACCACTCATTGAAGTGCCTGTAGCAAAGGGTATCCGCACACCAAATGAACTGATTCAAGGCATTATCAATGGAGAAGCCCCCGTTCATCAAGTGAAAGGAAGAGCTTCTGGAACAGAAAAACCATCTGCGCCTTCATTAGCTCAACAAAAGTCAGCGAATAAGTGGATACACACCATCTATAAGCATTTAATGAACGGTGTATCACACATGCTTCCATTTGTTGTTGGGGGCGGGGTCTTAATTGCTTTATCTTTTCTATTCGGTATTTACTCAGCTGATCCTCAGCATGAAACGTATCATCCGTTTGCTGCCTACTTGAAAAACATTGGCGGACTCGGCTTTAGCTTAATGGTGCCTATTTTAGCAGCATTTATCGCTGATTCAATCGCGAAACGCCCAGGGATGGTTGTCGGATTTATCGGTGGCTTGCTTGCAAACGATGGAGGCGCTGGATTCTTAGGTGGTATTATCGCAGGTTTTGCAGCAGGGTATATCATCGTACTTCTTCAATTCCTGCTTCAAAAATTACCAGCATCACTTGACGGATTAAAATCAATTTTCATCTATCCTGTTATCGGTATTTTCTTAATTGGGGCTGTCATGACCCCGCTATTAGTTCCAATCACAGGGCTAAATAATTCATTAATGGATTTTCTCTCATCAGTTCAATCCACAAATCCATTGCTTTTAGGTTTAATTGTTGGAGCCATGTGTGGATTTGATATGGGAGGACCTTTTAACAAAGCAGCCTATGTCACAGGAACGGCTTTACTCGCAGAAGGTAACCTTTACTTCATGGCAGGGGTGTCAGCAGCATGTATCACACCACCGCTTATCATTGCGATTGCCACAACGATTTTCCGAAAACATTTTACACCACAAGAACGAAATGCTGGGATGATCAACTATATTCTCGGAGCGACTCATATTACCGAAGGAGCCATTCCATTTGCAGCAAAAAACCCAGTCGTTGTCCTGCCAATTATCATGTTTGGCTCGGCCATCTCTGCCATTTTGACCTATCTGTTTGGCGTACAGGTTCCTGCTCCGCATGGTGGATTCCTTGTCTTACCAGTCGTCACAGGGGCATTTCAGTGGGTGCTTTCCATACTCATCGGATCACTTGTAGGTGCGATTCTATACGGACTTTACCGCAAGAAAATAGACAAACCCGCAGTTTAATAGGGAGGAAGAGAAATGATGGAACATATTTATATGAATCTACATGAAACGGCTTCTTCACAGGCTGGCGTTTTCGCAGCCATAGCTGACATTGCCGCTGAAGCAGGGATTTGTACATCTCCTGAGGCAGTCAAAAAAGGACTAGCTGAAAGAGAAGCTCTGAGTACAACCGGCTTTCAAGATGGATTTGCCATTCCGCATACACAGTCAGACGCCATCACAAAACCGGCACTCGTCATCGTCCGTACAGAAACCGGAATCGAATGGGACGCTTTTGATGGGAAGCCTTGCTTTTTCTTCTTATCCTTACTCATTCCAAAAAGTGAAGCAGGAACTACTCACTTACAAGCACTTTCTGCTCTTTCACGAGGATTAATGGATGAAACGAAACGGCAAAAACTGCTCGAAACAAGAACAAATGAAGAAATGCTCACTTTATTAAAAACAGAGATTTTGACAAGAGAGGATGTTTGACTATGCCTTTACTTTCCACAACACCCATGCTTGAAGCAGCAAAAAAAGAAAAATACGGAATTGTCGCTTTCAATGTACATTCCTTTGATAGTATTTACTGGGTACTTGAAACGGCAGCTGAATTAAAATCACCTGTCATTTTGCAAACAACGGTTGGCACGGTCCAATCGCTTGGTGCAAAAGCTATTGCAGATACAGTAAAGGCGGCAGCGGATCAATACCAAATCCCAATCGGCCTTCATCTCGATCATTGCACTGATTTTGATGTGATTCTTACTTGTATACGAGCAGGATATACATCCGTGATGATCGATGCTTCCATGCATTCATATGAAGAAAATGTACGCCGCACAAAAGAAGTGGTGGACCTCGCCTTAAAAGTAGGAGTGAATGTGGAAGCCGAGTTAGGCAAGGTAGGCGGGGTAGAAGATGATATTGTCGTGGATGAAAAAGATGCTGAAAAAGCCATTCCATCAGAGTGCCGTCAATTTGTAGAAGAAACTGGTGTACCTACTTTAGCACCTGCGATCGGCACGGCCCACGGCATCTATAAAGGGGTGCCGGATATCGACTTTGACCGCATTGAACAAATTGCAGCGCTTGTCGAAGTGCCACTTGTCCTTCATGGTGGTTCAGCTGTACCAGATGAGGATGTCAAAAGATGTGTCGCACTCGGTATGGCAAAGGTCAATGTGTCCACTGAACTGAAAAATGCATACTCTGAAGCGATTCGTGATCATTTCTCAAACGAACCTGAAAGCTTAGATCCGCGTATGTATTTACAAAAAGCAAAACAAGCAGCCAAAGACATGGTCACATCTAAAATAAAGATCGTTGGCAGTGAAGGAAAAGCCCAACTTTTATATCAATAAGATGAAAAAAAGCAGAGCCGCATCGCTCTGCTTTTTTTACATTATTCGCTTTCTTTCATTTCATTTGATGTACGTACTCGTGCATTTCCCATAAATACGACCGTAATCGCCGCAAGTGCAATCGGGAATAAAGCAATCATAAATACATACGTAATACTTTGTGACATCGCATCAATCACTTTATTTAAAATATCAGGCGGAATTTGTGAGCGTGCCCCCTCTTGGAAAATGGCTTGTGGGTCACCAACTTGAGAAGAAGCTCCTTTCATTCCGCTAAAAGCATCTGCTAAACGATTTGTCAGGACATTGGTTTGAATCGTTCCAAAAATCGTCACGCCTAAAGTCATCCCAAGTGATCTCATGAATGAATTGGTAGAATTAGCACTGCCGCGGTAGCGCGGAGAGAGATCATTCATTGAAGCAGATGGTAGAAGGGAGAAGCTAAATCCAACGCCAAAACCTGAAATCATCATAAAGAGCGTAAGCCACAATCTTGCTGTATCAGGCGACATATTGGCAAGCAGCAGCATCCCAGCAAAAAATGAAATCACAGAGATGGTCATTAATCGTCTAAAAGGTACTTTCGTCTGCATCGTTCCGCCAATCATACTGCCAATCACGGACCCAATCATCATCGGTGTTAAAATGAACCCAGCACTTGTTGCAGATTCACCGTACACTGCCTGGACGAAGATAGGAATAAAGACAGCTAGAATAATAAACGTCCCGCCATATAAAAACGCCAAAATTTGAGATGTCGCAAACAAACGATTTTTAAACATCCAAAAAGAAATAATCGGTTCTTCAGCCTTTCGTTCAACAATGAAGAAGATGGTTCCGAAGACAACAAACACAGCAAATAGTGTTAAGATTTGAACAGAATCCCATGCATACGATTTACCGCCAAGCTCAAGGGCGAACATTAAACTGACAACCGCAACGACAAGTGTAATGGCACCTGACCAGTCAATTTTCTGCTTGCGATGCTCGAGCGATTCTTGATAAAATTTGGCGATCAAGAACACACTGACAATACCGATTGGTACGTTAATATAAAACACCCAATGCCAGCCGATCGAATCCGTAATAATCGCTCCTAACAGCGGGCCTAATACACTGGATAGACCAAAAACTGCACCAAACATACCGGACATTTTCCCGCGCTTTTCTGGCGGGAAGATATCAAAGATAATTGTGAAAGCGATCGGAAGAAGAGCACCGCCTCCAAGTCCTTGAATCGCACGGTAAATAATAAGCTGATCCATTGTTTGTGCGATGCCGCACAGCGCAGATCCAATTAAAAAGAAAATAAGTCCAAACAGAAAAAAACGCTTTCGACCATACATATCTGAAAGCTTTCCATAAATCGGCATACCGGCCATCACTGCCACCATGTAAGAAGCAGTCACCCAAGCAAATTTATCAAAACTGCCCAAATCGGCGACGATGCTTCCCATTGCTGTTGCGACAATGGTGTTATCCATCGCTGCCATAAAAATCCCTAACAGCAACCCGATGACAACAAAGCGAGTGGATGCCTTGCCTTTATGATCCACGTTATTCATTTCATTACCTCCTGCTTACGTTCTCTTCACTTTTTTGCTATGATCAAGTTAATTATAAAGTAAGAGAACATTTATCTTGATGATCAAGATAAATTGATTTTAAAGGGAGGAGAACAAGTTGTCAATAAAGAACGAGGCAGAAGGTCGAGCGGACCAGATCATACATACGATGAGACGCCTTGCTACACGAACAGTCCTATTTCACCAAGCAGCCGCTCAAGCGCTCGGCCTTTTCCCAACAGATCTCAAATCAGCAGATTTGTTAAACGAACTTGGACCACTCACAGCAGGTGAATTAAGTGAAAAAACCGGTCTCAGCTCAGGTGCGGTCACCGCTCTCATTGACCGGTTAGAAAAAGCAGGTTACGTCAAAAGGGAGAAGGACCCAAAAGACAAGCGAAGGGTCATCATTGTTCCATTAACGGCTGGGAAATCACAAGTGAAGGAACTCTTTCAATCTTTATCGGCATCAACTAAACAGCTCACAAACGAATACAAACGAGAAGATTTAGACTTGATCATTCAATTTATTAACGAAGCAGCAGATATTATGGACCAAGAGCTACAATTGCTTAAGTCTAAGTCTTAAGAGAGCACAATGTTAAGGGGTGCTTTTCTTTGAAAAATAAAATAGCGAGGATATGCTTCTGATCATTTACATATTAAGTACTGTTTTTGTATCTTTATTCCTATTTAATGACAAACTTCGTGTTGGTAAAATTGACCTTGTCAATGAATAGGAAGGAGTGAATTCTTCTGGGCAAGATACTTGATGCAAAAGCACTAACCAGTGCCGTGGATACAAGGGCAAAACACTATCAGGAACTCCGTGAACAAATGATAGATTTAAAAAAGGCACTTCAAGGTGTTGCCAATCTCGGTGACGACTTCACTGGAAAAGGTGCCGATAACATTAAAAGCTTCTACAAAGAACTTGCAGGAAATGTGGACATGTTTATTAGCTTCATTGATAAACAAAAAGCCTTTCATGAAGGTGTTTCTGGGACACTTGATGATACAAATTTTGGCGGCGACACCTTTGTAGAAGAACACTTTTTAGACAACGCTGTACATATGGGAATCAAGAATGCCAAAAGCATCGTGAAGGATCAAAAAAAGGCACTCAAAACGATTTTTCAAGATATTGATGACCTCATTTCTCTGGAGGTATTTGATAGTAAAAACTTTGACGAAAAGATTGCAGATGCGGAAGATGAACGGAAGAAAACGGTTAAAGATTTAATAGAACTTGATCAAAATCTAAAAGATGAATATGCTTTGTCAGAGACTGAGGAGAAGGCTACAATGGCATTGTACGCAGAAATGATGAATGCGACAAATGACGGAAAATCCATTTCGCCTATGAATTTTGACAAGAAAGCGTATCAAAATAGCGAAATCTACAAGGCAAAAAGCGATATTGAGAAGCAAACTTCTGAATATCTAAAAATCAAAAAAGATCAAGAAGAAGCCCGCAAGATCGCAAAGGAACAAGAAGCGCTCGCCAACCGTCCTTGGTATGAAAAAGCTCTTGATTACGGAGGAAATATCGTCAATGAACTGACAGGCGTGAACGATGCAAAACGTGCCGCAACAGGCGTTGATCCGATCACAGGTGAAGAACTCACCGCAGGCCAACGAGTCGCCGCAGGCGGCATGGCAGCAGCAGGCTACATCCCGATTGTCGGCTGGGCAGGACGTATTTTCAAAGGCGGAAAAGCCGTCTATAAAACGACTCAAGCCACGTCAGCCGCAGTCAGAGCAGTCGACATCTATAAGACGTCACAGAAGTCTTTCGATGCGTTGAAAACATCACAAAAAGGCTTATATGGCCTCACCGCAACAAACGGCTTCAGCGAAGCAATTACAGGTCGAGACATGTTTGGAAACAAAGTCTCGAAAGAACAACAGGAAGCGAGTATGAATGCGGCTTTGGGGATGCTTTTACCGTTTGGGGCAAAAGGGTTTCATGGGAAGATAGGGTTAAGTTCTCAAAGTCCAGAAGGATTTAATCGAAAAAGGGCTTTGCGACACGCTAAGGATTTAGGGGGGATACCTAGATCTCAACAACCTACTCGTCAATGGCAAGTAGGAGATAATGTTTTTAAGAAAGGGCAAGAACATCGTAATTATGAGTACAGTTCTAACCATACTCACCATGGTCGGTACTATGAATTTGATACCCCAAAAGGAAAAAGAGTTATAGTACAACATACTAATGATGGAGAATTACACACTCATGCAGGGAAACCAAAAGAGGGTGCCGATCCATTTAATTATGATTTTAAAAAAGAAAGGTATTCAAATATATATGGACCAAATGGAGATCACCATATCTATTATAATGAATAACGAGGAATGAAAAAATGGTATATAAAAATGAAAAAATACAGAAAAAAATTGCTTTGATGAATGCTAAAAAGAAAATACAACAATTAGCATATATTGAGGTAATTGATTTTGAAGATGATGCTTCTCAATGGCTAAAATTATGTGAAACAGTATTAAAACAATTTCGTCAAATAGATTCAACACCTTCCGAAATATTAACAAATACAGACAAAGACTCGATTATGACTTGGTTAAAAAATTCATTAGATTTTCTCAAAGAGAAAAAAGAATGGTTTATTTTAATTGAAAATGACCCTTTTCCTGTTTGGGCAAATGTAAAAGCTTTAGATTTCGATAAGGCAATTGAAGAAATTTGGCTATTTTCAGAGAATCATAGCATCATTGTAGCAGATAAAATAACAGGTAAAATTGCTCATATATTTTCAGAAGAAAAACACTTTGAACTTCATATTGGAAACTGCGCAATTTAATTGTAAGCAAGATTAATTGATCAAAGAGCAGAGCCACAACCTGAAAGCTCTCGTTTGACATTAATTAGGTTAGCAAACACCACTACATTGTTTTCTATGAGATGAAGGTTTTTAAATTCGACTATTTAAACTGATAATTTTAATTATGATAGGTGATTCAATGAATGAGAGCTCCAGTTATTTAAAGAAGTTAGAAGATTTTTTAGGTGGGACATTTCATCAGGATATTGATTCACCAGAGGAAGCGTTAGATGAGTTTATCCATGAAGCTAGCAAAGAATGTCTGCAGTCTACTATAAAGGATTGTCAGGTTTTTTTGAATAGTACTCTAACAATACAAAAAAAAGAAAGCTTTATTGAAAATAATGCAGAAATATACTTTCCGGCGATCTCATTAAACCCTCTACAGTGGTTTAATCAAATAATAGAGGAAATGAAAAAAGCAGTGAAAATGCAATAACAAAATGAACCTTGATTGGCTAATACCTTTCAAGGTTTTTTGTGTTGATTGAACTTCATACCGAAAAAAATTGGGGATAAAAATAGAAAGTTGAAGTGGTATTTTGATAAAGAGTCGATTCACAACATTCAATTATGAAATTCACGCTCTAAGTTTCAAACAAAATCGTTCATGAACCACCAATTTTATTTCCATGCTTCTTTTAATAAACAAATGCCTCTTTCGATTTGTTCAAGAGTAAGGTTTGCGAAACCGAGCAGTATGTGCGGTTGTACAGGTGGATTTTCGATAAATAAATGACTTGTAGGATACACTTTAACATGCTGTTGAAGAGCTTTTTCAATTAATTCTTTTTCGGAATGGGGTGTGTGTATACGTAACATAATATATAACCCTGCATTGTCACCAATGATCTCAATTTGTTTTCCAAATAAATGTTGAACTTGTTGTACCAATAAATTCATTTTCCTTTTATAAGTATTGCGCATACGCTTAATATGCTTTGTCCATTCTCCACTTTTCATAAATTCAGTCATGGTCAGTTGGTGCAATAAAGAAGCATTATGTTCGAAATGTTCAAATTTACTCATATAGATATTGATTAATGAATCAGGTAAAACCATATATGCTAATCGTATAGCTGGTAGAAATGCTTTTGAAAACGTACCAAAATAAATGACATGTGCAGCATCTAAAGAGGCTAAAGCAGGAAACGGTTTTTGTCCATATCGAAATTCTCCATCGTAATCGTCCTCTAATAAGAAACCGTTATTTGATCGTACCCATTGAATCAATTCCATTCTTTGTTGAATCGATAGTGCAGTACCAGTAGGATATTGATGTGAAGGTGTTATATACAATAATTTCCCATTTTTATGTACAAGTTGGTCCAATAATACACCCTGTTTTAATGCAGGAATACTCTCCATTTCAAATCCATGTAAATGAAAGACCTCCCGTACACCGCTATAACCAGGGTTTTCAACAATCATACTAGAAAAACTTTCTTTTAATAGAAATCCCAAATACAACAGTAGTTGCTGTGTATTACTTCCAACGATAATATTTTTGGGGTTAATGATCATACCTCTCGCTTGAAATAAATAATCAGTCAGTTCTTGTTTAAACCCCGGTTCTCCAAAAGGATCTCCATATTGAAAGCTAATGGATTGCTGCAGCACTTTGTTGGAAAATTGCCGCCAAACTTTTAAAGGGAATTGTTCCTCATCAACAGTACTTGCTTTGAAATCAATGAAATCGATCAATTGTATTGGTTCATTTCTAGTTTCTTCTGGAATCGGGGTATGAAGAAATATTAGTTCAAATTCATTGACACTATAGCTTTTACGCTCATTGGCTTGAATATATCCTTCAGCTAATAATTGATCATATGCTTGTAGTGTTGTGTGGCGACTAACACCTAGGTTATTGGCTAGTGAACGAATGGAAGGAAGATTTTCTCCTGTTTTTAACTTTCCCTCCTCGATTAATTTTTTAAATTGTTCATAAATTTGTTTATATTTTGGTTGATTGGCACTGAAAGGGAAAATATAATGTTTCATTTCTTCATTCCTCCCTCCTGACATTTAATAAAGTATAAATCTGTACATTTTTACATGTCAGAATATCGATTATTATACTATTAATTGATATGAAAAGGGGATAGAAGAGTGGATATAGTAAGAGCTAATGAAAATGATTTAAAACAAGTTTCGGTTCTATTTGATCAATATCGCCAATTTTATAAGCAGATTTCTAATGTAGAAGGTGCTTATCATTTTCTAGTGGAACGATACCGTAAACAAGAGTCTATTTTGTTTGTTGCAAAGCAAGGTGAACAATACGCAGGATTTGTACAACTGTATCCCACATTTTCATCTGTTGCGATGAAAGATGCGTTCATTTTAAATGATTTGTTTGTTATAAATGATTTTCGTCAAAGGGAGTAGGTAAGGAATTGATGAAAAAAGCATTTTCATTTGCAAACGATAAAGGAGCCCGATTTATCTGTTTAGAAACAGCGACTTCTAATATAAAAGCACAACAATTATATGAAAAAATGGGGATGACAAGCGATTCTTCAACTCAGCACTATATTTATTATTGGGATTGAACACAGAAGAAATATGAACTGATGCAAAACACTAATTTGTGAAGAAATATTTACCAGAACATTCACGACATCGTTAGCATCGTTTCTTTCAAGTAAAAGAAGACTGAGAAATTTTTGTCTATAAGGTTGAAAGCACACTCATACGGGTGTGCTTTTTTGACGGAAAAACAGCACCCAAAACCTGCACAGCATTTACTGAAGACATTTGGACTTCTTTGACGCATGGGAGTTGATTAGACTTATAACCAAAGGGAAGAAGGGAGGGATTCCAACTGCACTTAACCAAGAGGGGCACGACTTTATTATCGATGCTGCTTCACACGACCACTTATTTATCAATTGAAGATTTACAGAATCGACTGAATGTCTCTACTCGAACGGTCTACGCTGAAATCAAGCGAATGAATAGTTGGCTGGAAACCCATCAGCTTAGTGGCGTCCAGCGAAAAGATCAACGAGGCTACTATTTAAATCCACACGAGAAAGAAGTCATTATCGAAAAAGCTGACACCGTTCTTGTCGGTCATGACTATGAACCATGTGTAAAAGAAAGACGTGCCATCTTGCTCCTATCCATTGCATGCAGTGAGAAGCATCTAAAAATTGATGATTTTATGGAGATGACGAAGGTAAGCCGCAATACACTGCTTGAAGATATGAAACAACTAAAAGAAGCACTTTCAAAACAGCAGCTTACACTTCATTATCAGGCGGCCAGTGGCTATTTAATTTCAGGAGAAGAAAGAACAATTCGGTTGGCACTGAAACCTCATATTCATTTCATTCGCAACATGATAAAAAATGAAAAAACATTTCCATCGGTTTGGTTAAAGGGTCCTATCTCATATAAGAGAATACATGCTCTCCTTCAACAGTCCGAACAAGATCTGAAGCTTGAGTTTGCAGATGACATGCTGGATCAGCTGTCTATGGATCTCTTTTTCTACTTTAAACGGATGAAGCTAGGACGTGCTGTACACATTTCAACAGAAGAAAAACGGACACTGCAGGAAACAGATGAATGCTTGGCTGCTATTCGTTTCATGGCGCAAATTCAAAAAGAAACCAGTCTTTTGGTTCATGATGATGAAATCTATTTTCTTAGTACGCTATGGCTCAGTGCCAAAAAACAAAAACTTCCATCAAGTCAAAAACCAGAAGAACATCTCATTCGAACCATTGCGAGACAAATGATCATTGACTTTCAGCGTTATGCGTGTATTTCCTTCCAGGAAGTAGAAGTCTTGGAACAAAACTTAACCATGCATTTAATTCCGGCCTATTATAGGCTCATCTATCACATTGATATCATCAATGAATTAACAGATTCCATGAAACATGCACAGCCAGAGGTGTTTGACATCACGCAAAAGGTTGCTTGCCATTTAGAGAAGGCGACCTGTTCAAAGATGAGCGATCATGAAATTGCCTATGTGGCGATGCATTTTGGCGGCTGGATGAGAAGAGAAGGGATTTCGTCGATTGCGAAACGTTCTGTTTACATTGTTTGTGGAGAAGGAATTGGCACAAGTCACATGCTGAAAACGCAGCTTCTTGAATTAATCGGCTACATCGACATACGCGGACTGTTATCAAAACGTTCATATGAAGAATTAACATCCATTGATGTCGACTTTGTTGTATCAACGACACCTATTTCGTTTAAAGGAAAACCTGTTCATCTCGTTCACCCTATTCTCACTGCTTATGAGAAAAAAACATTGCTTCAATATGGAGAAGGCTCAGAACCTAAGCTTGATGAGCAACATGTGAATGCTTTATTCAATATCATTCAGCAGCATACCATCGTTCAAAATGAAAAAGCATTGCTTCATGACTTGAAGGAGCTGCTTCATTCCACATATGTATCACACCAGAAAGGGTGGAAACCAGTGTTAAACGATTTATTAACAGAAGAAACCATTCAGCTCCAGCAAACAGCAGACACATGGCAGGAGGCCATTACAAAAGCAGCGCAGCCTTTGCTTGATCAACAAGCGATTCAGGAAAGTTATGTGAAAGCGATGATCCAGTCTGTTCATCAAAATGGCCCTTATATTGTGATTGCGCCACAAGTGGCGATTCCGCATGCCAGGCCAGAGGATGGCGTGAACAAATTAAGCATGTCACTTATGTCATGTCATCAGCCCGTTTTCTTTTCAAAGGATGGAAAAAAGCAAGTTCGGCTCATCATTGTATTAGCTGCCATTGACAGTATGACCCACCTGAAAGCACTCAAACAGCTGACGATGCTGTTAAGTGAAGAAAAACGGGTGAGACAATTGATTGAAGCAGAGGAATTAGCAACCATCCAACAACTAATCAATCAATTTTCACAAGTATAAAGGAGGAAAAAGAGAATGAAAAAAATTCTAGTTGTATGCGGAAACGGTTTAGGAAGCAGCTTTATTGTTGAAATGAATGTCAAAAAGGCTTTAGAAGAATTAGGACTTTTAGCGGAAGTGGATCACACCGATCTCAGTACAAGCAAAAATGAACAAGCAGACCTCTATATCGGAGCAACAGACATTATCGATCAGCTGGATGACGGCACAAGAAAGGTCGCTGGATTAAATAACTTGTTAGACCAGGAAGCCATTAAAGACGTCCTTCGTAAACACATATAATCGACGGAAAAAGGGGGATTCACATCATGATAGAACTGATCATGAACGATATATTGGGCACACCCGCAATTCTCATCGGTTTGTTTGCACTGGCTGGTTTACTTTTGCAGAAAAAGTCAGCTGCCGATACTGTATCAGGCACCTTAAAAACAACAATGGGTTTTTTAATATTAGGAGCGGGCGCCACAGTCGTATCTGATTCACTTGGGGTTTTCAGGAAGATGTTTGAAGCAGCCTTTCACATTCAAGGGGTTGTCCCAAATACAGATGCCATGGCGGCCATTGCCCAAAAGGAATTCGGTACACAGACAGCACTCATTATGATTTTTGGTATGGTGGTCAATTTGCTTTTGGCAAAATTCACACCCTTTAAATACGTCTTTTTAACTGGGCATCATACGCTATATATGGCGGCTATGCTTGCAGTCGTTCTGTCAACAGCCGGCATGCAAGGAACGCTGCTGATCACCACTGGTTCAATCGTATTAGGTGCAGCGATGGTCATTGCTCCCGCAATCCTTCAGCCGTTTACAAGGAAAGTCACTGGAAGTGATGATCTGGCACTCGGTCATTTCAGTACGTTCGGCTATTTTACAGCGGGAATGATCGGCAAATGGGTCGGGCGCCCAGAGAAATCAACGGAAACCATTCAAGTGCCTAAATCACTCGGTTTTCTAAGAGATACATCGGTGGCCATCTCCATTACGATGGCTTTGCTTTTCTTTGCGATTGCACCGTTTGCGGGAATTTCATTCATAGAAAACATTAGTGGTGGTACGAATTTTGCTGTCTTCATTCTCATTCAGGCCATTACCTTTGCTGCTGGGGTGTACATTATTTTAGCAGGTGTACGGATGGCAATCGGGGAAATTGTGCCTGCTTTCAAAGGGATTGCCGATCGTTTCGTCAAAGGGGCAAAGCCGGCACTTGATGCGCCAACTGTTTTCCCATTTGCTCCAAATGCGGTGATCATCGGTTTTTTATGCAGTTTTGCTGGAGGCATCGTGTCTATTTTCCTTCTTCCTTTGTTTGGTTTAATTGTCATTGTTCCTGGACTTGTGCCACACTTTTTCTGCGGTGCGACAGCGGGCGTATATGGCAATGCAACAGGGGGAGTGAGAGGTGCAGTCGCCGGTTCCTTTGTGAATGGAATACTCCTTTCATTTTTACCAGCTTGTTTACTTCCTGTGTTAGGCACTCTTGGCTTTGAAGGGACAACATTTGGCGATACAGACTTCGGTATCATCGGAATCTTGATTGGATTGATCAAATTTATATTTCATCTTTAAAAAGGAGGCATTTCAGGATGACAGCTATTTTCTCACCTTCATTGATGTGCATGGATTTAACGCACTTCCGTGAACAAATTCAGCTTCTGAACACAAGGGCAGATCGTTATCATGTCGACGTCATGGATGGTCATTATGTAAAAAATATGACCTTATCACCCTTTTTCATTGAACAACTTCGGAAACTGACAGACGTTCCGATTGATGTTCATCTAATGGCCGAACAGCCTCAGGAATTTTTAATTGATGCATGTATTGATGCAGGCGCAACGATGATTTGTTTACATCCAGAAGTGGTGCAAAAAGACGTTTTTCGAATCATTCGGCATATCCACGAAAGAAAGTGTGAGGTCGGCTTTGTTCTCAATCCCGCCACACCAGTTGCAGCATTAGATGCTTTTATTCATTTAATAGACCGGGTGACGATCATGACAATTGATCCAGGGTTTGCGGGTCAGCCTTTTATCAAAGAAATGCTTCCGAAAATGAAAGAGGTGAAAGAAATCAAAGAGAAGGGGGGATACTCATTTTCAATTGAGGTAGACGGCTCTTGTAATGAAAGCACGTTCCGGTTGCTTGCTGAGGCAGGAAATGAAATTTACATCATCGGCACCTCAGGTTTATTTGGACTTCACGAAGAATTAGATAAAGCATGGGAAATAATGAAGCAATTGTTCGCAAAAGAAACAGCCACAATGAAATCACCTTAGTAAAAAAGAGGATGAAGCCCATCCTCTTTTTTACGCAATTTTACTAAACAAACTATCTCCTTATCAAAACATACTCAAAAACTTCATAAAAGCACAAATTTATAATTGAAAGCGCTTTATTTATGTGTTATTCTTCAAATATCTTTAGTAAACATTTAGTCAAAAATGATGAGGAGTTTGCCTATGACTACACTCAAAGATATTGCTCATGATGCAAAAGTATCCGTCTCTACTGTATCCCGTGTGTTAAATGGCGACCAAACGCTTGCCGTTTCACACGCAACAAGACAAAACATCCTCGACATAGCCAAGAAATTAAACTATACCCCAGTCAGAGCAAGAAAAGCCGATCAAGCAGAAGTAAAAAGCCCACCCGCATCCCCAGTCATCGGTGTCGTTGTCGCCCAATCCATTGACGAAGAATTAAATGATCCTTTTTTTTCATCGATTCGAAAAGGAATTGAAAAAGAATATGCCAAACAAGGTCTGTCCACTCTCCATACCTTTCGCCTAAGAAACATGGATAAAGGGGCGATACTAAAGGATATTGACGGTTTGATTGTCATTGGACGAATCAGCCCTGATACGGTTGAAAAGATGACAAACCGAATGGAACATATCGTTTTTATCAATCATTATGCGGATGAAGATTTGTATGATTGTGTACATGTGGATTTTGTCAGAGCGGCAGATCGTGCCATTCGTCATCTGCAATCTCTCTGCTATACACATCTAGGCTATATTGGCGGGAAAGAGAGGGAGCATTATTTCGAAGGAAATGCTGTGATTGAGGACGAAAGACAAACAACTTTTATCAAAAGAATGCAAGAAGCGGGAACTCTTCATATGAATGACATCCACATAGGCGAATATTCGATGCAAGAAGGCTACTCGCTTATGCAAAAAGCCATTCAGAAAGGAAAGCTTCCAGAAGCCTTTTTTATCGGAAGTGACTCTATGGCAATAGGCGCTATGCGAGCGCTACATGAAGCCGGTCTTCGTGTACCTCAAGATGTCTCAATCGTGGGGTTTAATGATATCGAAGCCGCTTCCTTTTCAAGCCCGCCGCTCACAACGGTTAAAGTATATACAGAAGAAATGGGGGAAGTAGGTCTAAAGCTTTTGCTTGAGCGCATAGAAGGAAGAAAGCTTCCTCTAAAAGTCGTCGTGCCAACAAAACTCATGCAAAGAGACAGCACATGCCCAATCCATGAAAGGGGGTGAATAAGCATTTCAGTAAACAAAAAAGAGACAAAAAAGCAGGAAGGGAGCTGCTGAGCATGATGGCCAGATCATGCTGAAAACAACGCAGTTTACCCAATTGCTCTCTTATCTCTTTGAAAAGAATAGAATTCCAGTATAATGGACTTCTTTTGTTTCCGCAACTGCATGAATTCTACCGATAATCGTCTGAATTTTCAGTGATCAAGAGGAGGAAACGATGAATAAAAAATTTTTGATGTTGTGTGCAGCTCTAGTTTTGTCGATGATCTTGTCTGCTTGTGGCAATAACGGTGCGTCTGAAGCAAACGGAAAAGTGACCTTGACTCTATTCTCTACAATGAGCAACAGCGGGGAGAGAAAGGCATTTGAAGAAGTGATCCGTGACTTTGAAAAAGAACATCAAAACATTCGAATTGATGCCAACTTCCCTGGCAACAGCTATGAAGATATGATACGCGTCAAAATGGGCGCAAACGACATGCCAGACCTATTTGATACACACGGCTGGGCCAAGCTGCGATATAGCGAATACGTGGCTGATCTAAAGGAGATGGACTGGGTAAAACAACTCGATCCTTCACTTGATCAAATCTTAAAAGACAAAGATGGCAAAGTCTATGCCTATCCGCTAAATCAAGCAAAAGACGGACTCAGCTTTAATGCCAATCTATTAAAAGAATATGGCATAAAAGTTCCTAAAACACTGAATGAACTGAAAAGTGCTTTACAAACTGTCAAAGAAAAAAGTAAAGGAGACGTTGTGCCGCTCTGGATACCAGGAGGCGATAATTCAAATATTGCCCAAGTCTTTGATGAGCTGGCAACGCCTTTACTCATTACCGATCAAAAACATCAATACGGAAAAGACCTTGAAAATGGATCATTTGATTGGTCTCAATATACACCGCTTGCACAGTTTATGAAGGAGCTGAAAGATCAAGACCTTTTAAACAAAGATGTACTCACTGCGAAACTATCTCAAGCACCTGAGCTAATGGCACAAAACAAAATCGCTTTCACCTTTGTGGGAGGATCTTTAGGACCTGAGGCGACTGAACTCAATCAATCGATCAAAGTAGGCACCATGCCCGTACCAGCGATTCATGAAGGAGATGAGCAAAGCTGGATTGGCGGGGAACGCTTTACTGTCGCGGCATGGAAAGACTCCAAGCATCTAAAAGAAGCAAAACAATTCATTGACTTTCTAGCAAAGCCTGAAAACGCAAAAAAAATCGCAGAGGGCACTTCCTCTGAAACGGCTTTAAAAGAAGTCAAAGCCAAAAACTATTACTCTACATTTTACGAGCAATATGAAGATATTAAGATTGAACCATATTTTGATCGGAAATACTTACCGAGCGGCATGTGGGCTGTCATGGCAACGACCGGTCAAGAATTATTAGCAGGCTCCATCACACCGGAACAACTATCGAAGAAAATGGAAGAGGAATATAAGCGTCTGAAAAAACAATAGCAGGCTCATGCTGAAACAGGAGTGAAGCCAATGAGTGACATCACAAAAGAAAAACAGGCGGCGACATTTACCTCTTTTCCAAAACAGAAGATGAAAAATAGCCAAAATTCTTCACTTTGGTGGATGTATCTGCCTGCTGTTCTCGTTGTCAGTGCCTTTATCATTTATCCCTTTTTTAACGGGATTCAGCTCTCTTTTACAAATTGGAACGGTTTCTCACAACAGTATAAGTGGATCGGACTTGATCAATACAAACGGCTACTGCAAGATCCAACTACATGGCTTGTTGTGAAAAATACCCTTCTTTACGGCATCGGGAGCACCATCTTACAAAATATGATTGGACTTGGATATGCACTCTTATTAAATCAAAGTTTAAAAATGAGAGCCATCACAAGAACGGTGATCTATTTACCCGTCATGATCAGCCCGATTGCTATGGGCTATATTTGGTATTTTGTCTTTGCGTACCAAGGTGGTGCTTTAAACGACGTTGTTACCTTTTTTGGATTTGATCCAATGAATGCACTTGGTAATCCGCAGCTAAACACTTGGATCATTGTGTTTGTGAATACGTATCAATTCGTCGGGATTGCCATGATCATTTATTTAGCAGGACTCCAAAGCATTCCTAAAGATTATTATGAAGCAGCACAACTCGACGGAGCTTCAGGTCTTCAGCAATTTTGGCGCATCACATTACCGCTTTTAATGCCATCTATCACCATCAATGTTGTGCTCAATGTGATCGGTGGACTTAAATTGTTTGATGTCATTGTCGCGCTCACTGGCGGAGGACCCGGAGATTCCTCGCAATCGATGTCGACTTTTATGTACGATTTGTATTTCAAACGGCAGGATGCAGGCTATGCAGCGACGCAAGGTGTTTTCATGGCTGTTATCATCCTTGTCGTTAGTGTCGCAGCGCTCATTTATTTCAAACGAAAGGAGACCGAGGTGTGATGGATAACGCCTATAAACGAAAGAAAAGATGGTACTCCTTACTCGCCCTTTTGATTACATTGCTTCACCTGATTCCATTTTATATTTTAGTCACGACCTCTCTAAAGGGGATAGGAGATTTTAGCTCAAAATGGTTGTTCCCATCAACGCTTCATTTTGAAAACTTTCGCATGGCATGGACAGATGCTCAGCTTGGCCAGTCCTTTTTGAATACAGTGATCATTACGTTCAGCTCGGCTGTCCTACTCATCATCTTTGGATCACTTGCCGCCTATCCGCTCGCAAGAAGAGGAACAAAGCTGAATCAAGCGGTGTATCTCTTATTCATTGCCATTATGGTCATACCGCCGCTCACAGCCCTTGTCCCTTTATACAAAATGGTTGTACAAATTGGCATGATGAATACTTATCAAATCGCTATTTTAAACAATGTTGCTGCTTTTTTGCCACTGACGATTTTTCTATATGCCGGTTTTATCCGGTCGACGATTCCAAAGGAGCTTGAAGAAGCCGCTCGTATTGATGGCGCGGGAACACTCAGAGTCTTTTTCACCGTCGTTTTTCCGCTGCTGAAGCCGATTACCGCTTCTGTTTTAATCATTGCCTGTGTGTATATTTGGAACGACTATCAATTTGCCATCTTCTTCTTGCAAGATAAAGAGATGCATACACTGACAGTCGCCTTATCCAATTTCTTTGGTCAAAATCAACACCAGCTCCAGCTCGTTGGCGCCGCTGCTCTTATTGCGATGCTGCCAATGGTCACGATGTTTTTACTGTTGCAAAAATACTTTATCGCAGGGCTGTCTCAAGGCTCTGTTAAAGGGTAATCCAACCTTGATGTAAAAAGGAGTGTCGTCTATGTCTAAAATTACATTTATCGGTGCAGGAAGTACCGTTTTTGCTAAAAATATATTAGGAGATTGTCTGTTCGTTCCCGCACTTGCCGGCTTTGAATTTGCGTTATATGATATCGACCATAACCGGCTGAAAGAATCAGAAACGATGCTACGTCACTTAAAAGAGAACTACGGTGCACATGTGACCATTCAGTCGTATCACAACCGGAAAGAAGCCTTAAAGAATGCGAAATATGTCATCAATGCCATCCAGGTAGGAGGCTATCAGCCAAGCACTGTCATTGATTTTGAGATTCCAAAAAAATATGGATTAAGACAAACGATTGCGGATACGGTTGGCATCGGCGGTATTTTCCGCTCACTTCGAACCATTCCCGTGATGCTGGACTTCGCAAAGGATATGGAAGAAGTATGTCCACACGCCTTATTATTAAATTACACGAATCCAATGGCCACATTGACTGGCGCTATGCTGCGTTATACTCGGGTTCAAACGGTTGGTCTTTGCCATAGCGTACAGGTGTGTACGAAAGATTTATTTCAATCACTTGAAATGGACCATGAAGGCATTGAAGAAAAAATTGCCGGCATTAATCACATGGCATGGTTATTAGAAGTGAAACGGGACGGTCAAGACTTGTATCCAGAAATCAAAGCAAGAGCAAAAGAAAAACAAAAAACACGGCATCCAGATATGGTTCGTTTTGAACTAATGGATAAATTCGGCTACTATGTCACCGAATCCTCAGAGCACAATGCAGAATATCATCCGTATTTTATCAAATCTCGTTATCCAGAACTGATTGGACAGTTTAACATTCCGCTCGATGAATATCCAAGACGCTGCGAGGAACAAATCAACAATTGGAATACGATGAAACATGACCTTGTGGGAAACACACAAATCACGCATACGCGCTCTAAAGAATATGGTTCACGTATCATTGAAGCGATTGAAACGAACGTTCCCTTTAAATTTGGTGGAAATGTACTGAACACAGGAGGACTCATTCACAACCTTCCTGAAAAAGCCTGTGTCGAAGTGCCGTGTGTTGCAGACCGGAGCGGTATCATGCCATGTTATATTGGAGAGATACCTGAACAATTGGCTGGACTCAACCGAACCAATATCAGCTCACAGCTCATGACGATTGAAGCTGCAATCAGCGGCAAAAAAGAACACATTTACCAAGCGGCATTATTAGACCCGCATACAAGTGCTGAATTATCAATTGATGACACCATTAAACTATGTAATGAATTAATTGAAGCACACGGGGAGATGCTCCCGGCTTATACAGAGCCGAGTCAATACGCAATTTCTTCTAAATAACTAACATAAACAGTCTTAGCCTGATGCACCTGGCATCAGGTTTTTTTAAATCAACAAACTGCTCATTGACTGAAAGCGTTTTTAATATTATGATTTTTCTAAAGTTAACCAACAGTTAACCAAAAATACATCATCAATTAGTTAACATGATCATGCCACATGACATACAGACAAAACGAGCTAAAAGGGGGACAGATCTTCGGCTAGAAGGTATAGACTTCACATGTTTTATCAGAACGTAAAGCAAAACTGTGGTTTCATTTGACAAAGAGTGTATACAGATGAAGGCCCCTTAGATGAGACAATGACGATAAATCAATACACGATTGCATCACAATCCAAACAAAGAGGAGAGAGGGAACATGACCAAAACAGATGTACAAACGTTGAAAAATTATATTGGCGGACAATGGGTGGACGCCGAAACGAATCAAACGGAAGCTGTTTATAATCCAGCTACTGGCGAAGTCATCGCAGAAGTACCGCTTTCAACAAAAACGGATGTAGAACATGCAGTCCAAGCAGCACAAGAAGCGTTCACCACTTGGTCTAAAACAGCTGTTCCCCGGCGGGCACGTATTTTATTTAAATACCAACAGTTACTCGTTGAGAAATGGGATGAGTTGGCTGAACTCGTCACGCTGGAAAACGGAAAAAGTGTAACAGAAGCAAAAGGAGAGGTGCAGCGAGGAATTGAATGTGTGGAATTTGCCGCTGGTGCACCAACCTTAATGATGGGGAAACAACTGCCTGATATTGCGACTGGTCTAGAGTCTGGCATGTACCGCTACCCAATTGGCGTCATCGGCGGCATTACCCCGTTTAACTTTCCGATGATGGTCCCATGCTGGATGTTCCCGCTTGCCATCGCTTGCGGAAATACATTTGTTTTAAAGCCTTCAGAACGGACGCCAATCCTTGCTGCACGGTTAGCAGAACTATTTGAAGAAGCGGGACTTCCAAAAGGTGTGCTCAACATTGTCAATGGCGCTCACGATGTAGTAAACGGTCTGCTTGAACATGAAAAGGTAAAAGCCATTTCGTTTGTCGGCTCTCAGCCAGTCGCAGAATACGTCTATAAAAAAGGGACATCACATGGTAAACGTGTACAAGCACTTGCCGGTGCAAAAAATCACTCCATCGTCTTGAAAGATGCTGATTTAGAATCAGCCACAAAACAAATCATTGGCGCTGCTTTTGGATCAGCAGGTGAACGCTGCATGGCAGCAGCCGTTGTCGCAGTGGAAGAAGACGTGGCGGACGACTTGATTCAACAATTGGTCGATGAATCCAACCAGCTTGTCATCGGAAACGGAATAAATGAAGATGTCTTTCTCGGACCAGTCATTCGGAAAGAGCATAAAGAACGAACTCTTCAATATATCCAATCAGGAATTGAAGAAGGCGCAAGCCTGATTCGTGATGGCAGACAAGATAACGAAACAAATGGAGAAGGGTATTTTGTCGGACCAACGATCTTTGATCATGTCACAAATCACATGAAAATCTGGCAGGACGAGATTTTTGCCCCAGTCTTATCCATTGTCCGTGTCTCATCACTCGCAGAAGCAATCGACCTGTCCAATCAATCAAAATTCGCAAACGGTGCCTGCCTATACACAGACAGCGCTTCAAGCATAAGAGAATTTCGTGAAAACATCGAAGCCGGCATGTTAGGCATTAACATTGGTGTTCCTGCTCCAATGGCTTTCTTCCCATTTTCCGGCTGGAAAGATTCCTTCTACGGAGACTTGCACGCCAATGGAACAGACGGAGTAGAGTTTTACACGAGAAAGAAAATGGTGACCGCTCGGTATATGTAGCCTACATTTATTGAACATTGAGGAAGAATGCAGCTCCAAAATGGAGACTGCATTTTTTTGTTGTCTTCTAGTTAAAAAGTAAGGGTTTTCATCGCACTCTTTACAAGGATTCACAGGGAGAAATCATTCTTTGTATTCATTCTTCATCACGAAACATCAACATAATTTGAAATTGGGCCTAAACCCCAATATCAGGAAGATGAAAACAGGAGGAAATGACACGATGAGGACGAGGATGAAGTGCAGCATTTGTTTATTGATCTTCACTTTGGTACTGAGTTGTTTGCCGGTATATGAAGCGAATGCGGCAAGCACTCCTATTGCCAAGCAAGTAGGAAATGCAAACCCGCTCATTGATCATCACTTAGGAGCAGACCCGTTTGCGCTTACCTATAACGGAAGAGTATACCTTTATATGTCGAGTGATGACTATGAATATCAAAGCAACGGAACGATTAAGGACAATTCATTTGCAAATCTGAATAGAGTATTCGTCATCTCTTCGGCGGATATGGTCAACTGGACCGATCACGGAGCGATTCCAGTTGCGGGGGCAAATGGGGCAAACGGCGGCAGAGGCATTGCCAAATGGGCAGGCGCATCATGGGCCCCATCAGCGGCAGTAAAGAAGATCAACGGAAAGGATAAATTTTTCCTTTATTTCGCTAACAGCGGCGGAGGGATTGGAGTCCTTACAGCAGACAGCCCGATTGGTCCATGGACTGATCCAATTGGAAAAGCGCTCGTTACGCCAAGTACACCTGGCATGTCCGGAGTTGTATGGCTTTTTGATCCGGCCGTATTTGTAGATGATGACGGTACTGGTTATCTATATGCCGGCGGAGGCGTTCCAGGCGGTTCCAATCCAACGCAGGGACAATGGGCAAATCCTAAAACAGCAAGAGTCTTGAAGCTAGGTGCTGATATGACAAGTGTGGCCAGTAGCGCATCCACCATTGATGCTCCTTTTATGTTTGAAGACTCAGGGATGCATAAGTATAACGGAACCTATTACTATTCCTATTGCATCAATTTTGGCGGCTCACATCCTGCTGATAAACCACCTGGTGAAATCGGCTATATGACGAGCTCAAGTCCGATGGGACCCTTCACGTATAAAGGACACTTTCTGAAAAATCCGGGTGCTTTTTTTGGTGGCGGCGGTAACAACCATCATGCGGTATTCAATTTTAAAAATGAGTGGTATGTGGTGTATCATACGCAAACCGTTAGCTCTGCATTATACGGAAGCGGCAAAGGCTATCGCTCTCCACATATTAACAAGCTTGTGCATAATGCAGATGGCTCCCTTCGAGAAGTAGCAGCCAATTATGAAGGAGTGAAACAGCTATCTAATCTGAATCCATATCAACGTGTTGAAGCTGAAACATTCGCTTGGAATGGACGCATTTTGACAGAAGCCTCGTCAGCACCAGGGGGACCAGTGAATAACCAGCATGTCACCAATATTCAAAATGGCGATTGGGTCGCTTTAGGGAATGTAGACTTTGGTTCAAATGGCGCTAGAACATTTAAAGCCAATGTCGCATCGACAGTAGGCGGGAAAATAGAAGTACGCCTTGGCAGCGCGAACGGCAGACTGGTCGGTACACTGAATGTCCCTTCCACCGGTGGAACACACAACTGGCGGGAAATAGAAACATCGATTAACGGCGCATCCGGAGTGCACAACGTATTTTTTGTCTTTACCGGAACAGGCGGAGGAAATCTATTCCAATTTGATTCTTGGCAGTTTACTCAAAGGTAGCGAATAAAGGTGCTTAAATGTTTGATAGAGGAGTGGGAAATTTGATGTCATGTGTAAAAAAACCAATGCTTGCTTTATTGGTGTGTTTCACCATGCTATCTGTCATGTTCATAGGGCCCGGAGTAGCTGAAGTATCAGCAGCTGACGCAAACATTAACCTCAACGCAGAAAGACAAGTGATTCGTGGTTTTGGCGGAATGAACCATCCAGCTTGGATTGGTGATTTGACAGCACCACAAAGGGAAACCGCCTTTGGCAATGGACAAAATCAGTTAGGGTTTTCCATTCTTAGAATTTATGTAGACGAAAACAGAAACAATTGGAGCAGAGAAGTCGCGACGGCCAAACGAGCGATCGAGCATGGTGCTCTAGTCATTGCTTCCCCTTGGAATCCTCCAAGCAGTATGGTTGAAACATTCAACCGGAATGGATCACCTGCCAAGCGGCTTAAATACAATCAATACGCAGCATATGCTCAGCATCTGAATGATTTTGTCACTTACATGAAAAACAACGGAGTCAATCTTTATGCGATTTCTGTTCAAAACGAGCCCGATTATGCACACGAATGGACATGGTGGACACCTCAGGAAATCCTGCGATTCATGAGAGAAAATGCCGGCTCCATTAATGCACGTGTGATTGCACCAGAATCCTTTCAATACCTTAAGAATATCTCAGATCCTATCTTAAACGATCCGCAGGCGCTTAGGAATATGGACATTCTCGGCGCTCATCTATACGGAACCCAAATTAGCCAGCTTCCGTACCCTCTTTTCAAACAAAAAGGGGCAGGGAAAGAGCTATGGATGACAGAGGTCTACTATCCGAATAGTGATAACAATTCAGCGGACCGCTGGCCTGAGGCATTAGGGGTATCAGAGCATATTCACCATTCAATGGTGGAAGGGGACTTTCAGGCGTATGTGTGGTGGTACATCCGGAGATCATACGGTCCTATGAAAGAAGATGGACTGATTAGCAAACGTGGATACAACATGGCGCATTTCTCCAAGTTTGTGCGTCCAGGGTACGTCAGAATTGATGCAACGAAAAGCCCTGAACCGAATGTTTTCGTCTCAGCCTATAAAGGAAACAATCAGGTCGTCATTGTGGCGATTAATAAAAACAATGCAGGGGTCAATCAACACTTTGTCGTGCAAAATGGCTCTGTTTCTCAGGCGTCTAGATGGGTGACGAGCGGCAGCAGCAACCTTCAGCCTGGAACTGACTTAAACATATCAGGAAATCAATTTTGGGCTCATCTCCCTGCTCAAAGTGTGACAACATTTGTGGTCAAACGCTAGAGAAACACGAAAAGCCAATTTTCTCATTAAAAAAGAAAATTGGCTTTTTTCTGTGTAAATAGAAAGTTGATTTTTCACGACGTCAACACTTTGGGTATAATAATAACAACGACTTCAGGAGAGTGATCATCATGCCAAAGGTTCAAAGCAAAGTATTGATTATAGATGACGAAAAAGAAATTTTAGAATTAATCCATACCGTATTAACAAGAGAAGGCATTGACCAGGTGTTAACAGCTTCAACTGCCCGTGATGGGCTCACGCAATTTCATCAAGAACAACCAGATCTCGTCATACTGGATATTATGCTGCCAGACGGTGAAGGCTACGATATTTGCAAACAAATCAGAGATGTCTCGCATGTTCCGATTATCTTTTTATCAGCAAAGGGAGAGGAATCAGACAAAATTGTAGGACTTGCCATTGGAGGCGATGATTACATTACAAAACCGTTCAGTCCAAAAGAAGTCGCCTACCGGGTAAAAGCCCAGCTTAGACGGTCATCCTACTTACAGCCTTCTCAAGCGGAGCCCGTGATCAAAAAAGGCCCATTTGAGTTAAACGAGCAGCAAGCCGAACTAACGAAAAACGGAGCGGCAATTGAACTCACTCCGAAAGAACTTATGTTGATAACTTATTTCTTACAGCATCCGAATCGCGTAATCAGTAAAGAAACGCTTTATCAAACGGTTTGGGGAGAGGATTTCTTCGGTTCTGATAATACGGTAATGGTTCATATAAGAAGACTGCGGGAAAAAATAGAAAATTCCCCATCTACACCAGAATTTCTCGTGACGGTCAAAGGGCTTGGCTATAAATTTGTTGTAAAGGATGCGTAAAGATGAAATGGCGATTAACAGGCAGATACATGGTCTCTGTCATTATCGTGACCATTATCACGGTCTTTATTAACTTATTTGGATTCATGATATGGCTTGTACTACAAGCAAGCAGTCAGCAAAACGAAGAAAATACGCCGGAAACCTTCACAAGAACATTTGAACAATACATCACCTTGTCTGATCAAGATATCACTGTGAGTAAAGAAGGACAGCAAGCTTTAAAACAACAAAATGCGTGGATTCAAATATTAGACGAAAATGGACAAGACGTCTATCATGCACTAGCACCTAAAGGCTTAAAGAGCAAATACACACCTATAGAAATTGTAAACTTACATAAATATAAAGATAAGCAGTTGATGTCGACGATCTATGCTGGCGGGAAAAATGGAAAGGGTAAGGAATACAGCTACTTCATCGGATTTAAGGACCCTTCCATCGGAAAGTATTTATTTTCTTTTGATACGAAAGACTTAATATCGCAATTCAATATCGGGACGATGATTTTATTATCGATTGATGCCATCATTGCCTTATTCATTGGATACTTATTCAGCCGGCAGCTCATCAAACCGCTCGGCCGTGCCATTTATGGCATCCAGAGGCTCGCAAACGGAGATTATACGACGAAGCTGCCAACTAAGGGGATATATAAAGATGTGTTCTATAATGTCAATCACTTATCAGAGCAGCTCGCTTCAAGCCAAAAAGAAAAAGACAAATTAGAGCAAATGCGAGAAGAGTGGATCAGTCATATTTCTCATGATATTAAAACACCATTATCCTCTATTCAAGGCTATGCAGAAATCATGAAAGATCCAAATTATCCTCTTTCAAATCAAGACATTAGACATTATGCCAGCATCATAGAGAATAAATCACTGTACATCAAAGATGTGATGGAGGATCTAAATTTAACAACAAGGCTAAAAAATAACGACGTGATGTTGCATAAAGAGCTTGTGAACATTGTGCCATTGCTGCGTGAAACGTTAATTGATATCCTCAACGATTCGAGATATGCAGATCAGACCATTGAGCTACAAACGAATGTAGACAAGCTCATGCTGAATATTGATACGATCCTCATACGAAGAGCGGTCACCAATCTCATTTTAAATGCCCTTGTTCACAATGATGCTGATGTGAAAATCATTGTACAGCTTGAACAAAAAGAACATACCCACATCACCATTCAAGACAACGGCAAAGGAATTGAAGAGGCAGAGCTAGAAAAAGTGTTTGATCGCTACTATAGAGGGACGAATACTGGAGGGACACATGCAGGCTCAGGCCTTGGAATGGCGATTGCAAAAGATATCATCCAAAAACATGGGGGAGATATTACAATACAAAGTATGATAGGAGAAGGAACAACGATTGATATCCAATTACCCGCTTAAACGGACATACAAAAAAACGGTTCTGCTCAAACACAGAACCGTTTTTTCTAACTCTTATTCTGAAAACACTTTTATGCCTTTCACAATGTTCCAAATGAAGAAGTAGATCGCCACAAGGAATGTCACAGCATATGTTGCAATTAAGAACGGACCAGCATGACTGATATCGTTCATGCCAAGTAAACCTGAACCGGCAATACCAAGACCGAAAATCAAATAAGGAATAATATGTGTCCATAGTGATTTTTTCGCATGGTATTTCACTTCGTCTTTTCCTAAGAAATAAACGATAATCGGAAATAGAAACGGTGCAAAAAAGATACTGAAGTAACATAATGAAGACAAAATTTTATTTTCTCTCAAAGCTTTTCACCTCTATGATTGATTTAGAAGAGGGGACCATTTGACTCATCCCTCAATTCCTTACAAACCCATTGTACAACCTCAACCTTAACTTGTTTTAATCCGAACCTTACAGCAACCTTAAATATGTTAAACCATAAAATGATGATCGATATTTCCATTTATTTTTCCAGAAAAAAAGTTGACTTCACCCCCTCTGAATCTACAATCAGTAAAATCGACCCATTTGAAGATGTTCTACCCGGATGTTCAAGCTAGAGACCTCTTCGCTACAATTATTTGATAACAAAAGTTGGCCGAAAAATGTTTCACCTTGACCTTGAAGTGTAGTTCAACCTTTATAATGTACATATAGTAAAACAAAATAATAAAAAAGGAGTAACGATGGAGTTGATGACTAGAGGAGAACTTGCCAAAAAAACAGGAGTGAGTCCTGCCGCAATTCGTTACTATGAAGAGCACAACATATTACCTGCTCCAAGACGACGTTCAAACGGTTACAGATTCTATACAGACGACTATGTTGTGAAAATTCAATTGATCAAAGATGCGAAAACGCTCGGTTATTCATTAAAGGAAATAGCTGAAATTATGGACATGCTAAGTCAAGACATAGACCTTGATACCCTAAGACAAATTGTCCATCTTAAACATGAAGAAATTGAAAAGAAAATTAAAAGCCTTCGTCTCATTCAAGACCTTTTATCTAACTTATTAAAAACCCCTGAAAAAAAAGTACAAGTCTACCTGGAATCATTTCGTGTTCCGAAGCAGGATGATCAATAAACCTATTGAGTGAAGGAGAGAAAAAAATGAGTGTAGAAATGTATCATGGTGAACGTTCTAAAGAAAGTATTCAATTTGAAACATTATTCGCTTCGCAAAGTAATAAAGAGAGTTTTTCTAGTATCGAACAGACAAAAAAATTTCTTGAGCAAAAAGGAATTGAAAATACGCAGCCTTATGCCATTGGGGATGATGTGAAGTTAATCAGTGAGGTACAAGAGCAGACATTCGAAGGCATGCAAGTTTTCACATTGAATGAACAAGCATCACAAAATCAAAAAGTCATTCTCTATCTACATGGTGGCGCGTGGACAAATCAGCCTTTGAATGTCCATTGGTGGTTTATGGATAAAATGGCGCAATCACTAGGTGCGAAAGTAGTCGCTCCTATTTACCCAAAAGTACCTCATTATAGCAACCAGGATACGTATCCGAAAATGCTTAACCTATATAAAGACCTTCTGAAAACTGCCGGAAGTGCCAATCAATTGACGATCATGGGAGATTCAGCTGGAGGAAACATCTCACTTGGTCTTGCGCACCTTTTAAAGAAAGAGGATCTGCCGCAGCCGAAGGATATCGTGTTACTATCTGCGTGTGTGGATATGAGCATGAGCAACCCTCTCATATTTGAATATGCAAAAAAGGATCCGATTCTAGGTCATGAAGGAATGGAAGTCATCACAAAAATGTGGGCAGCTGATCAAAGTCTCACAGACCCATTGATTAGTCCCATTTACGGTGACTTTAAAGGGCTCGGGAAGATCACTCATTTTATCGGAACACATGATATGTTATATCCAGATGCCATAAAGCTCGATGAAAAACTATCAGAACAAGGAATGGACATCAAAACCTTTGTTTATCCTGAAATGCTGCATGTGTTTGTTGTCATGCCAATTCCAGAAGCGGCAGATGCTCTGAAGAAAATCATTCAAGTGATCAATCGTTAGGGATTCAGTTCACACCTAGAAAGGGTACATGTTCTGATGTAAATAGGGGAAAAGGCTGCTTATTTGAAAGCAGCCTTTTTCAATTGAATATGAAATACATTCAAAATGGCAATGCACTACAGATTAAACGGTCTTTTGGCTGGTTTGTAAAGGAGAGTGAAGTTCAGTTCATCACCTCATGTTTGGTATAATACATACGAGCAGTGAGGCGAAAGGGGAACGCAATGAAAACGTTTGATCTATCACAAGAAGATATCGAATTAATAGACGAAGCAAAAAAGAAGATTATCAGTCTTTATGAAGATGACAAGCATCATGTAGGGGCAGCGATCCGCATGAAAACAGGAGAAATCATATCAGCTGTCCATATAGAAGCCTATATCGGACCGGTAACTGTTTGTGCAGAAGCCATTGCAATTGGCAGCGCTTTATCGAATGGATACAAAGATTTTGATACAATTGTTGCAGTGAGACACCCTTATTCAGATGAAGAAGATAGAAGAATTAGGGTAGTCAGCCCTTGCGGCATCTGCCGAGAGCTCATTTCAGACTTTGGACCAACGTGTTTTGTCATCCTTGATATGGATGGGGAGCTGGTCAAGGTGAAAATCGAAGAACTCATTCCGCTCAAATATACTCGAAGCTGATGCACCACATAAAGATAAAATAGGAAAAGGGATGTAGCAAACGTTACATGTGATCCTTGCTACATCCAAGATGACTGAAAAAGCGTTCAACAAAAGAGGCCCCATGTATCTTCTCCATATATTTCGTGTTAAAAATATACTGTTCCATTTGTTCAAGCTTCCGCAGACTCCGCACTATTATTTTCCGATCATGGTCAGACAGAGTAGGATCATCATCTATCTTCTCTAAGGCCTTTTTCACACGTGCAGATACATGTTCAACATATAAATGGTTTTTGGATGCTGGCGGAATACATGCCGCTAGGTCACAGCCTATAAAACGAACACCATCAAGGGTGCAGTTTTCAAAATTGGCGATCAGCTTTTGTTTGCCATTTCCCTCAAACGTTATATCTATTAGCTTACCAGCAAAGGTACAATTGACGATGTTCGCTGCCTGTAAAACACGGTCATTGAATCTACAATTAGAGAAAGTACAATCGATAAACGTAGCATTCTCCAATGTCATTCCCCTCATATCGCAGGAAGAAAATTCGCAATTGGTGAAGACAGCTTCGTTTTTGCCAATGCCCACAGAGCTCAAGTCTGAACGACTAAAAGTACAATGATCAATCGTACTACCGGCAAAAAATCTCGTATTCGTCAGATCAATCGTATCAAATACAAGATGATCCAAGTGACAGCTCCAAAAAATAGGAGAACGAACATTTGAGTTGATGATTGTCGTTCTGCTGATTGTTTCGTTTTCATACCTGGCAACATCAGAAAATGTTTCGTTGTCTACTGATATACCAGACTCAAGTCTTCTCATCGCTGTCACCCTATCATTTCTTCAGAATTTTTCACAATCATGATGTCCATTCAGCCAGTTCATTTTCTCTTAGCGCTTGTCTTTGACTCAAGATTATATCACAAAACGATATGCGTTTAATGGACCTTTTGTGATATGAGGAATGTCAGAATTCATATCAAAGATTTTCGCATTGATATCTATTATGCCAAAGCTAGTGATTCGTTTAGCGTGCATATCGTGATATGTTTCAGCAGTTTCTTTTGTTTTGAATAAGTAGATTCCCTATCGGGGTCAGCTTGTATACATTCTTTGACTGAACACTAAGGTAAATCACAAAAACCTAAACAAAATCCACCGTCATAAACAATGGGTATTTGTTTAGGTTTTTTAGCGATTGAATCGTTTTCGAAGAACTAGGCATGAGACAGCGAATACTGCGAAAGCGCCCGCCGATCCAGCAGCAAACACCAACTCAAATTGTTCTGGTTTCGGTTTGAATAACAAAGGGACTGAAAGAATGAGCGCAGCACCACTAAAGCTCAATCCTAATATCAACATGGCCAATAATTTATTCATAGAAACACCTCTTACACTTAGAGTGAGAACAATGGAGACCTACTGATCCAAGTATTATTGTTATGATTCGACAACCTTTAACCGTCCTAAATGGAGTGTATCATATGATGGTAGGCGATTGGTTTCTTTTCATGAAAACACAATCGTACAACAAACAATTTTAAACGAACACTGTTCTTCACGAACGGTGTTCGTTATAATATAAATGAAATGAAATTTAAAACGCTTTCCATAAAGGGATGAGGAGATGCAGAAGATGACGTCATTATCTAAGAATCAAAAGCAAATCGCTATCATTGGAGGAGGACCTGGGGGACTAACACTTGCCTTAATTTTGCAAAATTACGGTATACAAACAACCATCTATGAACGGGAGATGCATGACAAGAGCCTTGAACGAGGGGGCTCACTGGATATTCACGAAGAAACAGGTCAAAAAGCCTTAAAAGAAGCAGGAGTTTATGAGAAATTTCAAAGGAATGCTCGCTATGAAGGGGAAGATTTCCGATTACTTGATAAATCAGGAAGAATTTATTTAGATGAAGAAACGGAATCAGATCAAAAAGGTACTCGCCCGGAAATTGATCGTGGTGTGTTATGTGAACTACTATTAGAACAAATTGATGCTGAAACCATCAAATATGGATATAAACTAGAAAGATGCGTTTCATTAGAAAGTGGTATGACCGAGCTTCATTTTGAAAACGGAGTTGTCGAAACAGTTGACCTTTTGATTGGGGCTGATGGTGCTTTTTCTCGTGTGCGTCCTCTGTTAACAGATATTGAGATTGAATACTCTGGGCTCACGATGCTAGAACTGAATGTCTTAAGCGTAGAGGAGAACCACCCTGATTTAGCTGAATTTAATAAACGAGGTAAGATGTTTGCTTTGGCAGACCACAAAGGACTGATTGGGCAGTTAAACGGAGATGGCCGAATCAAAGTGTACGCAAGCTTCATGGTAGAACGCAATTGGATCGAGACTTGTGGTATACCGTTTCATCAAGCGAAAGAAGCAAAAGAACAATTATTAGCGTTATTTAGTGATTGGGATGATCAGCTGAAAAACTATATTCGTTATGCAGAAGATGCCATCATTCCAAGGCGGATCTATACGCTTCCTACCAGTTTTAAATGGAATCGTCATAAAGGAGTAACGCTTATCGGTGATGCAGCTCACGTCATGTCGCCATTCGCAGGCGAGGGTGTGAACATGGCGATGTTTGATGCAAGGGAGCTAGCACTTGCTATTGTCCGACATCCTCATCATATTGAAAAGGCGATTGAAGAATACGAAGACATGATGTATGAATATTCATCGGAAAAAGCGCATGAATCGGAGAATAGTTTAAAACTGTGTTTTTCAAAAGACGCTGCGATCAAGCTTGCAGATATGATGAATTCTTTTCAAAAGGATGATGATTGATGCTCAATTTACTATTTTACTTTGACATGTTATAAAGAGAGTATGAACAATTCAAATCGTCGTATGATAAGTCGCCGGTCTCGGCCGGCTAAAGAACCCTTAAGCCGTGAGCTGATTGTGAAAACGGCCTATGAGCTTCTTAAGGAGCAAGGAATAGAGGGCATGAGTATGCGTAAGGTGGCTAAAGCATTGGATACGGGACCTGCATCCTTGTATGTCTACGTGAACAATGTTCAAGAACTCAGTGCTTACGTTTTGGATTATGGTCTCGGACAAATGGTTTATCCAGATTCAGAAGATGGCACATGGAAAGAACAGTTATTCGACATATTGCATACTTATTTCCTACTGCTATTCGAAAAACCGGGTCTCGCTGAAATTTCTCTTTCCACCATTCCACAAGGAACGAACTTTCTTGAGTTGACCGAACGTATTCTGGCTGCATTGCATGAAGGCGGGATCAAATCTACATCTGCAGCATGGGGAGTAGACCTATTGCTGTTATACGTATCTTCTGTAGCTTACGAAAAGGTCTCTTGGAAGAAACAAGGCTCTTCACAGATTTCAGACACAAAAAAAGCATTTCTTCAAGCAGACAAAACACAGTTTCCTTTCATTCATCGTGTAAAAGAAGAAATGTTTGCAGGTGATACCGTATCAATGGAACGGTTCCGATGGGGAATTGACGTCATTTTGTATGGAATCCAGCAGGAAGACAATTAGAAAGGAGCATAAGCAAAAAGCAGTCAATGGCTGCTTTTTTTATATGGTGATTTTCATATTTGTGACCTTGTGAGCATTACAATATATAAATAAATCTATATATTGTTTTTATATATAAAAAATTATATAATCTAGTGGAATAAAAAAATGGGGTGCTTAGGCATGGAACATATTAAAAAGTTATTAGAGAGTTATATTCCTTTAGCAAAATCTACTGCAAAAATGTTTGGACCAAATTGTGAAGTGGTGATTCATGATTTAACGAATCCTCAAGCATCTATCATGTTTACAGTAAATAACCATGTGACAGGAAGAGAAATCGGCCAATCATTTGATCATCTAGTAAAGACTGTATTACAATCAGAAGATTTTAAAGAAGATTATCTGGCTGGTTATACATTTGTAACAGAAGATAAGCGTACGATCCGTTCTTCGACTTCATTAATACGTGATTTAAAGCAAAAAGTGATCGGTGCTTTCTGTATCAATTTTGATGTTGAAGCACTGAATCAAATGCAGCAATTTATGGATACTTTTCTTACTACACAGGTGGAAGCTCAAGAGAAAGAAACAACATCAAATGATGATCTTGAAAATGTGGAAGAAATAGTAGATCAATTGATTCAACAAATCATTCAAAACAGTGTTCACCCAGTCATGAAACGTCATGAAAAAATTGAACTAATCAAATTTATGGATGAAAAGGGCATTTTTTTAATGAAAGGATCTGTTGAGAAGGTCGCATCTATGTTAGGTATTTCCAAAGTAACCGTCTATAGCTATTTGGATGAAATCAAAAATAAATCGAGGTAAGGAGTGTCAAAATGGAAAGCATACTCGAGGTAGGAAATCTAAAATCAAACGGACACTATGCATTCGCAACCATTCATCAAAACACGGTCTATGTGTCGGGACAATTTGCCATCAATCCTGAAACGACAGAAAAAGAGTTCGGCCCCATTGAAAAAGAGACATTACAAGCGCTTAAGAATGTAGAGATGATTGTAGAGGCTGCTGGAAGTCAAAAAGAAAAGATTTTGCGCATGACATTATACATTTCAGATATTGAATTATGGGACAAAGTAGATGCGGTTTATACCGAATTTTTCGGTGAACATAAACCAGCACGTACGATTGTACCAACGAATGAATTACATTTTGGTTTCAAAATTGAAATGGATGCCATTGCATATATTTAGAATATTTTTTTGACCACCCTATATAAAAAATTATATTTTGTATAAAAAAATATCCAAAGGGGTAGATGATGAATGAATCAATTAAGTTGTAACCATTGCGGGGAAAAATATGAGATGACACCAACTCTATGGAAATGTGATTGTGGTGGAGTATTAAATCTAGTGAAAGATACCCCGAAAATAGACGTCACAGCTTGGGAGCACTATCCAAATTCATTATGGCGTTATGTTGAAACCATGCCATTTCCAAAAGGTTCTAGGACGTGGGAAACTGTGACAATGGGCGAGGGCCAATCTCCTTTAATCGTTCTCGATTCTAATGAGCCAAACACTTATGTAAAAGTTGATTATATGATGCCGACACTATCATTTAAAGACCGTGGAGCAGCTGTGTTAATGACAAAAGCTAAGGAATTAGGGGTAACAAAAGTCATTGCTGATAGCAGCGGGAATGCAGGAACGGCAATTGCTGCGTATGCTGCGCGTTGTGGTATTGCCTGTGACATCTATCTAAGTGATCAAACATCACCTAAAAAAGTCGCTCAAATAAAAGCCCACGGAGCAACGATTAAAGAAATTCATGGTACACGAGAGGACATTGCAGCTGCTGCCCAAAAGGCAGTAGACGAGGAAAACGTTTTTTATGCAAGCCATGTCTATAACCCTTATTTTTTCGAAGGTACAAAAACATACGCCTATGAAATCTATGAGCAACTAAAAGGAGCACCGGATGCTTTAACCATTCCGGTTGGAAACGGCACTCTGCTGCTCGGTGCGTATTATGGCTTTAGAGAGTTATTCGAAAATGGTCTCATTCATAAAATACCGAAAATTGTTGCTGTACAAGCGAAAAACTGCGCACCCCTTGTGAAAGCCTATCAAAATGAAGAAGAATCAGCATCACCTGTCACAAATAAAGGGACCTTAGCAGAAGGGATCGCTATTGCTGCCCCGGCTCGCTCCAAACAAATTTTAGAAGCTGTATACAAGACGAATGGTACGTTTATTGATATTGAAGAAGAAGAAATTATACATGCACGCTCTAAACTGAGTGAGAAAGGATTTTATGTCGAAGTGACATCTGCCATCAATTTTGCTGGCTACATGAAATATCAAAAGGAATCAGAAGAAACCATTATCATACCTCTTTGTGGGGCAGGGATTAAATCAAAATAACCTTAGGACTCTGGTAGAAAGATGTTTGTAAGACCGTTGCAGTTAGATTACGTCAACTGATTCACAATTGGCCTGATGATGATATAGATAAGAAGAACGCTCTCTATCTGGCAGAAGGAATGGAGTTAGCGCATCAACAAAATGAGCCAATCGGATTGATATAAGGTGAGAAGAAAGCTACTTTAGAAAGCGTGTTTAAACCGTAGTAGCTTTCTTTCCACTCTACCTAATTATTTTTCATTTGTTCCTCTCCCCAATAACATATCTCATCTAATACAGGCATCAGTGATAAGCCCTTTTCAGATAAACTATATTCTACTTTTGGAGGCACTTGGGGATATTCTTTACGATGAATTAAGTGATCCGCCTCAAGCTCTTTTAGTGTATTGGTTAATGTTTTAAAAGAAATCGTTCCGAGCTTACGTTTCAGCTGATTATAGCGAACAGGACCATCGTTTGAATATAAAGCATACAGAACTGGCATTTTATATTTCCCACCAATTAATGACAAAGTATACCCAAAACCAGTATCTTTTAGCTCAGCTTTCGTCTGGAAGGACTCCTCATTCATTTTATACTCTCCTTTGGGTTAGTATCGCACTTTGATTACCGTACTTGTAGTATGTTATAGCATACAATAAAATGAATGTACATCAAAAAATGATGCAAAACTCAGAAAAAGGGTGAATGAATAATGAAAACGATTGTCTATGCACATCCTTGGGATGGAAGCTATAATCATGCCATTTTGACTTCCATAACAGAAAAATTAGAAACAAAGAGAGAACCGTTTCAAGTAATCGATTTATATAAAGATGGATTTAATCCTGTTTTTACAGCTGAAGAATTAAAACATTTTCATAAAGGAGAAACGCCTTATCCATTAGTGAAGGATTATCAAGAAAAATTAAAACAGTCAACAGAATTGGTATTTATATTCCCAGTCTGGTGGTGGGATCTACCTGCTATGTTAAAAGGATTTATTGATAAAGTGATGTTAAGCGGTTTCGCATTCATTGAAGATCAAAACACTGGTACTTTGAAAGGTTTATTGACAAATATAAAAAAAACAACCGTGATCTCAACATCTACAACAGATAAGGATTATATTGAATCTGAAGCTGGAAATGCTATTCAAAGCGTTTTTATTAACAGAACGCTAGCTGATTTGGGATTGAAAAATGAATCCACGAAATGGATTCATTTTTCTAGAGTGAATTTAACAACAGATGAAAAGAGAAAGCAATTTTTAAAAGAAATATCCCAGAATATTTGATTTACAGTACAACAAATAAGGCCCATCTTCTACGACCGATTTAATTTATTGAGAAGGTCGTAGAAGTTTTGAAATTTGAAAGAGGTGAGATTTAGACAAACAAAAGGATTGACTTGTACAAGAAGGTAAATGTAGATCCATTGTATGATCTGATAAACAATAGTCGTATAAGAATCCCACTATTTAAAGTAAGCTTTATAACTTTAGTGCTACACGTTTCAGCAGACTCTTTATCACCAGTCATTTAAGCAACAACAAATCGAGCCTGCCTAATTGACCTCTTGCACTCCTCCAAATACCCCACTATTTAAATCCATACCATTTCTGTGTTATAGCACTGCCGGCTCAAGCAGATTGTTAACATCATTTCATTAAAGAAAATACTGACTCATAACATTTCTAAAGATAGGCAGTGTCTTAGTCACTAGCTCTTCTGATGAAATAAGTCTTCCATCCTTATTCCATGTGTATGCAGCTCCGTATATCCCCCAACTTAGCATAGTAGATAGGGTTGTTACCATTTGTTTATCCTCTAATTCGATGATGTTTTTAGTTCCTTTTAGCATAAGATCAGCTATTAGTTTCTGTAACTCCTCTTTAATTTTACTTTCGATAATAGTTCCTAAAGAATGATAACCTTTGGGACATAGGTCGCTTATCTCTTTATGGTGATCACACATGGCTAGAAAAATATTTGCAATGACTTTTTCATTGAATCCATCGTGATCATTGAGTCTTTTTTTCAATTTGTCTGTAAATGTATTGGTGATTGTAGAATGTAACAAATCAAATTTATCGTCAAAGTGCGCATAAAATGTAGCGCGGTTAATAGTAGCCTTTTCTGTGATATCACGTACCGTTATATGGTTGAAATCTTTTTCACTAGCTAATGAAAGAAAAGAGTCTACAATCAACTGTCTTGTACGAAGGATTCTCGGATCTTTTTTTGGCATAATCATTTTTTCTTCTCCTTTTAGGGTTCATCATCTTGTCTAAAAACGACAATACATATAGAAGTGTTGCGTAAACTACATATTGGCTATTTTGGTTATTGTTTATTATTCTTTTTCATCTTATCATCAATTATACAACGCGCGTTGCTTAAATAACACATGTTATCACGAAAGATTTTTGATCAAGGAAATCATTGTGATCATTCTGAATAACAAAAGGAGATAGACGACCATGAATATCACTATTTTTGGGGCAACTGGTGCAATCGGTCAACTTTTAACACAGTTTGCATTAGAAAACGGAGATTTCGTTACGGTATATGTTAGAAACCCTGAGAAAATCAAGCAAAAGCATTCGAATTTACGCATTGTAACGGGTGAACTAACGAACACTTCAGCTATTGAAACGGCAGTTTCAGAAGCTGATGTCGTGATAAGCACCTTAGGTCCCGGCATTGATTTGTCTCGAAAACAAAAAGGTACACCGATCGCCGACGGACATAACCGAATTGTCAAAGCGATGAAGAAGTTCACCAAAAAAAGGTTGATTACACTCGCGACGCCAGCCTTGCAATCTGAAGACGATAAGAAAAGCTTATCGACGATATTGCCAAGAATATTGCCTAAACTTCTCATGCCAAATGGTTATGCCGAAATGAAGAAGATAGGAGAACTGATTAAACAATCGAACCTGGATTGGACAGTCGTTCGAATCATTAATCCTAATATCAAATACAACGGGCAATCTTACGGTTATTCATTCGGCGATCAGCCAGCCAAAATGTCCGTATCTAGGGAAAATGTCGCTAAACTCATGTATGACGCTGCTAGGCAACACCAATTAATCGGAAAAATGCCCATTGTTTATAATCATTAAATGAGCTTTTTGTATGAGGTTGTTGATTCAGCAGAAATTATAGGAATCATTTAGAGTCATACCAAAATATTGCGTGTGAATTCTTTTTATAAGTATTCAAAATCAAAATCATAAAGGGGAAATGATCATGTCAAAAGTATTATTTGTTAAAGGAACACCTCAAAGTGAGGAACAATCAAGAAGTACGCAAGTTGCTAGAGCATTTATCAATGAATATAAGGAAGTAAATCCAACAGATGAAATAATAGAAGTAGATGTCTATTATGCAAATGTGCCATTAATCGATGCTGATTTTTTAACTGGACAAAAGAAGTTAAGAAGTGGGGAAGTGCTAACAGATGTTGAAGCTCAAAAAATAGAAGCAGTGAATGCATTCACAAAGCAATTTATGGAAGCAGATAAATACATCATTCAGTCTTCAATGTGGAATTTAGGAATCCAACCTTTATTAAAAGCCTATTTTGATACAATCATGAGTGCTGGAAAAACGTTTAAATATACATCAGAAGGTCCAGAAGGATTGATGAAAGGGAAAAAAGCAATCCATATTCATGGAATGGGAGGATTTTATTCACAAGCAATTGGAATGGAACATTCTGATTCTTACGTAAGAGGTGCGCTGAAGTTTGTTGGAATTGAAGTGGAACCAACGATTTTTGTTGAAGGTATTGACTATGATCCAACTAAAGAAGAAGAAATTGTTACTTCAACAATTGAAAAAGCAAAAGAGGTAGCACGAACGTTTTAAAAAAGCATTGGTGGGATTAGTTAAAAAGATTTTAATTAACATCATCCCACCTCGCACGTTCAAAAGCGTAATAAAGAAGAATAGACAAAATACATTCATCAAAATCATAAAGGGGGAACATATGATGAAAGTAGAAATTTGGTCTGATTTTGTTTGCCCGTTTTGTTATATTGGCAAACGTCAATTTGAAATAGGGTTAGAACAGTTTGAACATAAAGAAGAGGTAGAAGTCGTATTTCGACATTTTCAATTAGATCCATATGCGAAAAAAAATACAGGAATGGATATCCATCAAGTATTATCCTCTAAGCATGGTGTCCCATATGAAAAAGCAAAAGTACTGAACAATCAATTGAAACAGAAAGCAAAAGAGGTTGGTTTAGATTATCAATTTGATACAATGATTCCTACGAATTCATATGATGCACTTCGTCTTTCTTATTATGCAAAAGAGAAAGGGAAGATTCGGGAGTTTATGGAGCGTATTTTGAAAGCTCATTTCACAGATTCACTAGATATCGGTGATCACGCAACACTTGCTCAACTTACAAGTGAAATAGGTCTTGATGGCAACGAAGCTTTGGATGTTTTATCAAATGATCAATATAGCGAGAATATCACAGCTGATAGAGCCGAGGGATCTAAAATTGGGATTCAGGGCGTGCCCTTTTACGTTGTGAATGATAAATATGTCATCTCAGGAGCACAACCTAGCGAAGTGTTTTTAGAAACATTACAACAGGTATGGAAAGAAGAGTACGCGAATCGTAAGGTTGAAGAGCATAAATTAGAGTCATCGCTCGATGATGATTGTTCAGATGGAACATGTAAATTTTAATGGATATTCAAAAAAGATTCAGAAATCACAAAAGAATATTATAGTATTTCAAGGCACAGGTATTGTTGTTCTAAATCTTGCAGTAGTGCCAACATCACTTGACTTGTATTGAACCTAATTTATAGCTGCTTTAAATACCACTTTATTATGAATCATTTACTTCCAAAAAATCAAAGGGGTTTAGCGATATGAAAAATACAATTTTCCAAGGCACAATCGAGCATTCAGGATTTGTAGTCCCCGATATCGAAGTAGCAGTTGAATTCTTCACTCATATTTTGGGTTTTGAAGTCTTGTTTCGGCCAGGACGGATGCAGTTTGAAGACGATAGTTTAAAAAGATACTTTGGGGTTCACGAACAGTCAATTGTAGAAGGGGCGGCATTTTTGCAATATGGCGGTAGAAAGATTGAACTGGTTCAATGGTCGACGCCAGATCAACAGAATGTTCACCTAAAACCCAGTGATATCGGTGTAGCCCATCTAGCTATTACAGTCACCAATATAGAAGAGGCTTTAAAATATTTTGCAGAACAGGCTGATGTTAAAGTTAGAGAGCTGAGCCCTCTTGGATTTTTCTATATCACAACTTCATGGGGGATGGAGATTCAAATAATGGAATTACCCCAAAAACCTTTATGACCTATCTAATTTGTACCAAGACAAGAACAAGGGTCCTTTAATTAGTTGAAACAATAACTGTATTTTTATTAATGGACCCTCTTTCTCCTTCTGATCAAAGGACACCAAGAAGGGTCCTTTCCATCTAGTTGACCTCTTACAGGCAATTGATCATTGTTTTCTCCTCTTAATAACTCACTAATATCCTGCTTTCTTAAAATCCATATCATTTCTGGGCTTTTTGATGTCTCTTTTAGCTTTGGCAGCTCGAGCAAAGTGTTAACAGCAGAATGCCCAATGCCAACTACTGCAATTCTGATACCGAGTCAGATCGCGATTTAAAATATCAGGAATACCATTCGATTGTTCATTTTCTGTCATAATCCCTTCAGCATTTATGGTTAGGGGTTTTCCACGTACCAGTGGCATGTATAACCGCCTTTGCCTCGTAAGTTTTTTCTTCTTGATTATATAATTTCACTCGAATGATAAAAGGCACAAGATCTCTGTCTTTTGTTTTTATCAACACCTTTTTGCCAATTAGGAGAACTGGGCTATTTAAATAAATATGTGGTTTCATTTGAAAAAGAGAAGTGGGTATTTAAATCAATCATTTTCACACGAATCAATCTTTGTTTGAATTCATATAATCAATTGATTATATAAGTTTTCAGTTATATACTATTGAAGGAGTTGAAAAGAGGGGGAATCATTGTGACTACAGATGTTTCAATTGGTGTGACACATATGTCGAATTGTTTAAAAACACTCAGTGATCAAACAAGACTGATCATGATGAAATTGTTTTTGGAGAAAGAATATTGTGTTTGTGAACTGGTAGACATGTTCGAAATGAGTCAGCCAGCGATTAGTCAACATTTACGAAAATTAAAAAAAGCTGGATTTGTTCATGAGAACAGAAAAGGGCAGTGGCGTTATTATTCAATCAATACACTGTGTCCAGAATTTGAGACGATTCGTATCATCTTAAATCAAATTGATAAAGAAGATGACCTTTTAAAAAGAATACAACAGAGCGCAACAAACATTTCTTGTTCGTAAGGAGGGATGGGTTTGAGTTTTGCCGTTTTATCATTAATCATATTTTTGTTCACTTTGGTATTGGTTATTTGGCAGCCAAAAAATTTATCCATAGGGTGGTCCGCTTGTGGAGGAGCTATTTTAGCTTTAATCGTAGGTGTTGTGAATGTTGACGATGTGATCACCGTGACAGGCATCGTTTGGAATGCGACTTTAGCTTTTGTCGCCATTATCGTCATTTCACTCATACTTGATCGAATCGGCTTTTTTGAATGGGCAGCATTGCATATGGCAAAGGCTGCAAAAGGCAGTGGGCTACGTATGTTTGTGTATGTGACCATCCTTGGGGCAATCGTCGCTGCTTTATTTGCAAACGATGGTGCAGCACTTATTTTGACACCCATTGTTTTAGCCATGGTCAGAGCATTACACTTCAATGAAAAAATTGTATTCCCTTTTATTATCGCGAGTGGGTTTATTGCAGATACAACGTCGCTTCCACTTGTCGTAAGTAATTTGGTGAACATTGTAACAGCCGACTATTTCAACATTACGTTTATTGAATATGCATCCAGAATGGTTGTTCCAAACCTTTTTTCATTGCTAGCGAGTATCACTGTGCTGTACCTTTTCTTTAGAAAGAGTATACCAAAACGCTATGATAAGACTGAGTTAAAGCAACCTAGGGAAGCAATAAAAGATCCAAAGATGTTTAGATCATCTTGGTATATATTGGCTTTTTTGTTGATTGGTTATTTTGCAAGCGAATTTTTATCTATACCTGTATCGGTTATAGCTGGAGTGATTGCCATTTTATTCTTGGTCATTGCACAAAAAAGCCCTGCTGTTCAAACAAAAAGCGTTCTAAAAGAAGCTCCTTGGGCGATCGTATTCTTTTCCATAGGTATGTACGTTGTTGTCTATGGCATGCGAAATGCAGGGCTTACTGATGTTCTTTCTAGCGTGATTCAAGCTGTAGCAGATCAAGGTTTATTGACAGGTACTCTTGGTATGGGATTTATCGCAGCGATTCTTTCATCTGTCATGAATAATATGCCGACGGTCATGATCGATGCATTAGCCATTTCCGGCACCGATACACAAGGAATGATGAGAGAAGCGTTAATATACGCAAATGTCATTGGTTCTGATTTAGGACCAAAAATTACGCCCATTGGCTCCTTAGCAACACTACTATGGCTTCACGTCCTTTCTCAAAAAGGGGTGAAGATTTCCTGGGGGACATATTTCAAAATAGGGGTCATTTTAACTGTACCAACACTATTCATCACACTTTTAGCGTTGTATTTCTGGCTAATGATTATACATTAAAGGAGACGATCAACATGTCAAAGAAAACAATATACTTTTTATGTACCGGTAATTCTTGCCGCAGTCAAATGGCTGAAGGTTGGGCTAAAAAATATCTTGGAGATGAGTGGAAGATCTATAGCGCTGGTATTGAAGCTCATGGATTAAATCCGAATGCTGTAAAAGCAATGAAAGAAATAGGGATTGATATTTCTCATCAAACGTCTGACCTGATTGATCAGAAGATATTGCATCACGCTGACTTAGTCGTCACACTATGCGGTGACGCAGCTGATAAATGCCCGATGACTCCTCCACATGTCAAGCGTGTCCATTGGGGCTTTGATGATCCAGCAAAAGCAGAAGGAACAGAAGAAGAGAAGTGGGCATTTTTCCAAAAGGTACGAGATGAAATTGGAGATCGATTGAAACAGTTTGCTGAGACTGGAAAATAGTGCTGCCGTTTGAGTCAATTGAATATAAAATCTAATAATAAAGAGGATCAAGTCAAAAGTTCTCTTTTTTTAATATCTAGTTTACATAATATATATTCTAGGAAGTTAATCAATAATTGAATTTTCTTTGTCTCATTATTAAGTATACTTATCTTATTGAGATAAAACAAAAAATGAAAAATCCAACGGTTGATTCGTCAGATTTTCATTCCTCTAAATGTTTTAAAATTTTTGCAGGATTCCCGCCAACAATCACATTTGCCGGAACATCTTTTGTCACAACAGATCCTGATGCAATGACAGCATGATCTCCGATTGTCACACCTGGATTGATAATGGCGCCGCCGCCAATCCACACATGATGTCCAATTGTGACTGGTTTGCCGAATTCAATACCTGTTTGACGTTCTTCTGGATTTAACGGATGTCCAGCTGTGTATATATGTACATTCGGACCTAACAAACAATGATCTCCAATTGTAATCTTGCAAACATCTAATAACACAGCATCAAAATTTGCAAAAAAATGCTCGCCAACCTCGATATTGTATCCATAATCACATTGTATTCTGCCTTCAAACACCACATCTTCTCCGCAAGCGCCTAAAAGTTCCTTTAAAATGGCCTTTCTCTGTGATGGCTCATTTGTTTGCTGATAGGCAAATGTCATTTGTCGCGCTTTTGCTCGATCTGCCATCAATGTGTGGTCATTTGGGTGATAGTATTCTCCTTTGATCATCTTTTCTTTTTCTGTTGTCATGTTCATCTCCCTTTTATTGAAAATTCATTCATCGTTTGAATGAATGCCTCGGTGAATTGTGTCGTCGTCTCATTTCCTCCTAAATCCTTCGTTTTCAAGTTCTTTTTTAAGCTCTCATCAAGAGTATGTTCGATCAGACTGGCTGTCTGTTTTAATCTTTCATCTTGATATTTTACATGTAGCCAGTTACAAAGCATTACTGTAGAAAGAATCATGCCCATTGGATTGGCGATATTTTGACCAGCTATATCAGGTGCTGAACCATGTGCCGCCTGTGCCATCGCTTGATTTTCGTTGCAATTTAATGAGGGTGCCATTCCTAAACTGCCGACTAGTTCCCCTGCAAGATCAGATAATATGTCGCCAAACATATTTTCTGTCACAATCACATCAAAATCACCTGCACGTCTCACTAAATGAGCAGCCATCGCATCAATATGAATATCCTCAACCTCCACTTGTGGATATGCTGTCGCTACCTCTTGACATGTTCGTAAAAACAAGCCAGATCCTAATTTGATCACGTTCGCTTTATGAACAATGGTGACTTTCCCCCTCCTCTCCACTGCACGTTGAAAGGCTGCGTGGGCAATACGGGTAATTGCTTTTTTTGTAAACACACCTGTAGATATGGCGACATCTGGTGTAATCATCCACTCTCCTGTCCCCTGATACATATTACGGTCTGGATAAAAACCTTCTGTATTTTCTCGAAAAATGACAAGGTCGACGCCACTGGCAACGCTTTTCACACCTGGCAGCGATTGCGATGGACGAATATTTGCAAATAAATCAAATGTATGACGCAGTTCTCCACTTGGATTTCTTCTTTCTTTCAATTGATCAGGATATGAAGCTGAATCATGAGGTCCTAATATCCAGCCATGGCATTTTTTCAAGGCGGCTATAGTAGAAGCTGGCACTGGATCTTGATGAGAATGAATGGCTTCAGCACCGATAGGACACTCTACAAATTCCACAAATGGTTCATTGAACTGTGACAACGCTGTCTTTAAAATACGCATACTAGAATAAACAATTTCCGGTCCAATCCCGTCTCCCTTTAAAATACCTATTCGATATGACATATGTATCGCCCCTTTTGTCTTTATTCTATCAAAGAATGATGAAGTTGGAATATTTTCTTCATGATGATCCTCCCTCATGTTATTTACAAATCAAGAAGTCTCCTTTATAATCGAGTAGATTTGTTCTGTATGACTACATAGATATGAGGGATTAGATGAAATTAAAGTGGTATAAAGCGATTATTGTTATTTTTACGATGTCTGGGATCTCCATCTCCACTTGGTTTTCAAGAACACCAGAAGTGAGAGATTTATTGCAAGCAGATACAGGCACAATGGGACTCATTTTACTCGGCTTATCTGTAGGTTCCATTGTCGGGCTGATTCTTTCCAATGTATTCGTTCGCAAAAAAGGCGGCCGAGTGGCGATTGTAGTCAGCGCTTTTTTGATGTTTATTGGATTCTCAACCCTTGCAATCGGCGCCGCCCTCTCTTCTACGCTGGTTGTCACTGCTGGTCTTTTTCTTTTTGGTTCAGGCTCAGGCATGTGCAATGTAGCCATGAACTTAGAAGGAACGGAGATTGAGTATCAGATCAAGAGAACGATCCTGCCGATTTTGCATGCTTCTTTCAGTATTGGAACGTTAATTGGTGCAGGTGCCGGAATTCTCTTTATTTATTTAGGTGTGTCTGTCCTCATTCACCTTCTCACCATTGCACTCCTTTTCTTTCTCAGCATCCTGATTTGTACACGGTTTATTCCGCACGGGACAGGAAAAGATCCGGATAAGACGCAGACAGAATCAGTTGAGGCTTCTCAAACATCATGGCTGAACAAACGGACGATCTCATTAGCGATGATTGCCTTATGTCTCGCATTTGTAGAAGGTTCTGCAAATGATTGGATTCCACTAGCAATGGTTGATGGCTATCAGGTTTCTCATTCAATGAGTACGGTCATCTATGCATTATTTTTGTGCGGGATGATTAGTGGCAGATTACTGAGCGGACGTTTCATTGATCGCTTTGGCAGGGTGCTGTTGCTAAGAGTCGCGATCTTATCTGCTGCCGCCGGACTATTCTTGGTGATTTTAAAGATTTCACTCGTCGTGTGTATGATATCTATCTTTTTATGGGGACTTGGCGCGTCCCTAGGCTTCCCACTGACCATTTCAGCAGCTGGTGATGATAGCCGCTATGCTGTCAAACGTGTCAGTATCGTCACTTTATCTGGGTATACAGCCTCTCTATCAGGGCCCCCTGTTTTAGGACTGCTCGCCAATCAAGTCGGTCTGCTTCATGCGTTTATTTTTGTTCTGTTTGCCATTTGTATTGCGGGAATCTTTACAAAAGCTGTTGCAAAACCGACATCAATACATTCTTTTTGAAAAGTGCCAGATCTTTGATCTCGGTACTTTTTTTAAATTTAATAAATAAAATTGAAACCTTTCACGAAGTGAAACAGTCCTATAGATGTCTTGATGTTTATCGCTTTTTTAAAGAGGGAAAGTAAAAAAATAAGACTTTTCAAATAACTGAAAACGTGGTAAGATCATGAAAATAAACAGGAAGGGGTGAGAAAAATGAAAAAAAATATGCTGTTAAAATTAGCAGTTTTATTCATAGCACTTGCAAGTTTTCATTTGTTCTCAATGCCTCATTCCGTTCAGGTATACCATCATGCAAAGGTGGTTGCTGATCAAGAATCACATGAAATGAAAATCGTTCAGACAGCAGGCGATGATAAAAAACAAAAACATGTGAACGCAGTATTTGCGGCATTTACAGCACTGCTAGCCATTGGCAGTATGGCAGCTGGATTTGCACGCATCACTTATACTGATCGATTTGACCGGAAAAAGAAGCATTTACTTGCAGTGTTCTACCAGTCTTCGAATTTCCGAGTAGCTCGTGTTAACCCAACCATTTAAATCAAACAAAAATTGGGAGGTTTTACACGATGTTATTTTTCTTAAGAGTATTCATTCTAGGTCTATTCTCTGTCACTTCACTTTCTCTTTTCGTTTACCAAGGAATTGAAGTAGTGCATGCCATCACAAGCATGTTTGGCAATCACGAGAGTTAAATTGACCTCATCATAAAAAACCCCCTGCCTTACGCAGGGGGTTTTCGATTTGCTTATTTATTGTCATCTTGGTCAGATGCAGCAGGTGATAAAAGAACTTGAATTACTTCTCCCTGCTCTTCCTCATCTAAAATAAACGATCCATTGCTATAACGATCATTTGCCCTTAGTGTGGAAATATCGAGCGGGATCGTGGCACCCTTTTCCGTATCAATCTCAAGTGTATCGTGCAGTGAAGCAGCAATCACAGCAACAATTCTGTGAGGGTTTTTCTTTAATTCTCTTAGCATGATCACTCCACGTTTTGCTCTTGATGTCTTATCAAATTCAGAGAGGTTCATCCGCTTCACAGCACCTCTTTGTGTCGTGAGAACAAGCACATTGTTCTTCGGATCAATGATTTGTCCAGAGACCACCTCGTCTCCGTCCTTCAAATTGATGCCTTTCACACCAGCCGCTCTCGGACCGACCACACTCACTTCTTCTTCATCAAACCATAATCCATAGCCATTTTTCGTTGCAATAAACAATTCTTGCTGACCTGTTGTAACATGAACATCTACAAGTTCATCATCACCTTTTAAATTCAAGGCGACAAGCGGTTTTGAATAGCGCTGCGCTTTATATTGGAGAAGCTCTGTTTTCTTCACCATACCGCCTTTTGTGAAGAACAAGAGATACGATGATTCATCGAATTCTTTAATTGGGATCGCTTTTTGAATGGTTTCATCGCGATCAATCGAAATAATATTCGTAATGTGCTGCCCCATGTCTTTCCAGCGTATATCTGGCAACTGATGAACTGGACAGTAAATGTAGCTCCCTTTATTCGTAAATAGCAGAAGAACATCTGTTGTATTCATTTCAAACTGGTGAATCAGTCGGTCTGTATCCTTCATACCGAAGTCCTTACCGTTTGATGCAGCATAGGAGCGCTGGCTTGTCCGTTTGATGTATCCATCTTTTGTGACTGTGACGTACACGTCCTCTGATGCGATCATCACTTCAAGGTTAATCTTAATTTCTTCAATTTTTTCCTCAATGACGGATCGTCTTTCATCAGCATACGTCTTTTTCAACTTCTTCAAGTTGTTCGTAATGACTTTAAACAGCTTCTTCTCATTCGCTAAAATGTCTTCAAGCTCTGCAATTCGCACGTCAAGCTCTCTTGCTTCGTCTCTTAGTTGAGTGATATCTGTATTTGTTAAACGATATAACTGGAGAGAAACAATCGCTTCTGATTGAGCTTCTGTAAAATCATATTTCTCCATCAAATTGTTTTTCGCATCACGCTTATCATTAGACGAACGAATCGTCGCAATGACTTCATCTAAAATTGACAAAGCTTTAATTAATCCATCTACAATATGATGACGTTCTTTTGCTTTTCGAAGCTCGTATGCTGAGCGGTTCGTCATCACTTCTTTTTGATGAGCAATGTAAGCGTCTAGTACAGTTGTAAGCGTCATTAAAGTCGGTCTTCTGTTATGTATCGCGACCATATTAAAGTTATATGGGATTTGCAGATCAGAATTTTTATATAAGAAATTCAAGACACCATTCGCATCCGCTTCTTTTTTCAGCTCTACAACAATCCGAAGGCCGGTACGATCCGTCTCATCCCGAACTTCAGAAATTCCTTCTACTTTTCTTTCAATGCGGAACTCGTCCATCTTTTTGACAAGATTGGCCTTATTCACTTCATAAGGAATTTCTGTGATCACGATTTGCTGGCGTCCACCGCGGATGGTTTCAATCTCCGCTTTTCCGCGAATCATAATCTTTCCTTTTCCTGTTTCATATGCCTTCTTAATACCATCCACACCTTGAATGATCCCGCCTGTTGGGAAATCAGGCCCTTTGATGACTGTCATTAAATCTTCAACCGTACAATGCGGCTGTTCAATTCGCTTAATCACACCATCAATCACTTCTCCTAGGTGGTGCGGCGGAATATCAGTCGCATAACCGGCTGAAATCCCTGTTGACCCGTTCACAAGAAGGTTGGGAAACATCGCTGGTAAGACAACAGGCTCTTTGCTTGTATCATCAAAGTTCGCGACAAATTCGACTGTCTCCTTGTCGAGGTCTTTTAAAAGCTCTGATGCAATTGCAGAAAGCCTTGCTTCCGTATAACGCATGGCAGCAGGAGGATCTCCGTCGATACTCCCGTTATTTCCATGCATCTCAATCAGCACGTTTCGCACTTTCCAATCCTGGCTCATTCTCACCATTGCTTCATAAACAGAAGAATCACCATGGGGATGATAGTTACCAATTACGTTACCGACTGTTTTGGCAGCTTTACGGAAGTTTTTATCTTGTGTATTTCCTTCTGCATACATTGCATATAAAATTCTTCGTTGTACAGGCTTTAATCCATCACGTGCATCTGGAAGTGCACGATCTTGGATAATATATTTACTATAGCGACCAAAACGGTCCCCAATCACTTCTTCTAACGGTAAATCATGAAATCGTTCTTGTTGTGCCATGTTTAAACCTCCTCAGCTAGCGACAAGTTTTCATTTTCAAGAATGTTGCTTTCCTCATCAAGTCCAAAGGCGACATTCTTTTCAATCCATTTACGGCGTGGTTCTACTTTGTCACCCATCAGTGTCGTGACGCGGCGCTCCACCCGTGCAGCATCATCGATCTTCACCCTGACAAGCGTTCTCGACTCTGGATTCATTGTCGTTTCCCATAGCTGGTCGGCATTCATTTCACCTAAACCTTTATAGCGCTGAATCGTATATCCTTTTCCAACTTTCTTTAGTACATCATCCATTTCTTCATCAGACCAAGCATATTCAATGACTTCTTTCTTCCCTGAGCCTTTGCTAACTTTATATAAAGGCGGAAGGGCAATGAATACTTTGCCATGCTCAATCAGCGGCTTCATATAGCGGTAGAAGAATGTAAGCAATAGAACCTGAATATGCGCGCCATCTGTATCAGCATCTGTCATGATGACAATTTTGTCATAATTGATGTCTTCTACATTAAAATCGACACCAACCCCGCCGCCAATGGCATGGATAATGGTGTTGATTTCTTCGTTTTTGAAAATATCCGCAAGCTTTGCTTTCTCTGTATTAATGACCTTTCCTCGAAGCGGCAGCACCGCTTGGAATTTTCGATCACGTCCTTGCTTGGCTGATCCACCCGCTGAGTCGCCCTCTACTAGATACAGTTCGTTTCTTGCCGGGTTTCTAGATTGAGCAGGTGTTAATTTTCCGCTGAGTGTTGCTTCAGATTTTTTCCGTTTCTTGCCGCTCCTTGCTTCTTCTCTTGCTTTTCTAGCCGCTTCTCTTGCCTGCTGCGCTTTAATCGCTTTTTTCACAAGCAGTGTCGCCGTTTCGCGGTTTTCTTCAAGAAAATAAGCCAATTTTTCAGAAATCACGGCATCAACAGCTGACCTTGCCTCACTCGTTCCAAGCTTTCCTTTTGTTTGTCCTTCAAATTGAAGAAGTTCTTCAGGAATTCTGACAGAAATAACAGCTGACAGACCTTCACGAATATCCGTACCTTCTAAATTTTTGTCTTTTTCTTTTAAAAGGGTCACTTTGCGTGCATATTCATTAAAGGCTCTCGTCATGGCCGTTTTTGCACCAGACTCATGCGTACCGCCATCTTTGGTTCTTACGTTATTGACGAACGACAAAATATTTTCTGAATATCCGTCGTTAAATTGAAAGGCAAAATCGACTTCAATGGACTGATGTTCGCCTTCAAACGAAACGACTTCACTAAGTACATCCTTTTCCTCGTTTAAATAAGCAACGAACGCTTCAATACCTGTCTCATAATAAAAGGTTTCCTGCACATCATGGCGCTCATCAATCAGCTCTATTTTTAGCCCTTTTAATAAAAAGGCTGATTCTCTTAAACGCTCTGATAATGTATCAAAATTATAGGTGGTGACACTGAACATCGTTGGATCTGGCTTAAAATGAATCAGTGTACCGGTCTTTTTCGTTTTCCCGATTTTTTCAAGTGATGTGACTGGCTTTCCGCCATGTTCAAAGCGCTGGTGATAAATACATCCATCGCGTTCTATCGTCACGGTGAGCCACTCTGAAAGTGCGTTCACAACGGACGCCCCAACACCGTGAAGTCCACCACTTGTTTTATAACCGCCTTGACCAAATTTTCCGCCTGCGTGCAGGACCGTTAAAATGATTTCTGGTGTCGGTTTTCCAAGCTTATGCATACCAGTAGGCATTCCGCGCCCTTTATCTTGGACGGAAATGCTGTTATCTTTATGTATTTTGACAATGATATGATCTCCATGGCCAGCGAGCACTTCATCGACAGAGTTGTCTACAATCTCATAGACAAGGTGATGAAGACCGCGTGAATCCGTCGATCCAATATACATCCCTGGGCGTTTACGGACGGCTTCAAGCCCCTCTAGCACCTGAATAGAATCATCGTTATAATCTACTTGCTGCTTTTTAACCAAATGCTTAATCCCCTTTCACTAACAAACATAACCGGCTAATCATCAATGATCTCTCTAGATTTTAATGATGATCATGCTGCTCATTACTGTCCACTTTAATAAGCTGCATCATCACCATGCATGTGTGATTCAGCGATACATGCTCTTATGCACGGTTATGAGAATGTTCTACATTCTGCAATCAGAACTAGAAGTCCATTATAAACAAGACTGTTTCATAAGCCAAATGCAATCATATGATGGTTTTAGCAAAACAGAACAAACGTTCTATATTTATCTTATCGCTCTTTTTCTCGATATGCAAGGTCACCGATAGGTCCCTGTCGCCTTATTTTATCGCTTTCTTCTAGAATCGCAAATATATTTCTGCAACAAAAAAGCAAAAATCCTTGAAAAACCAAGGATTTTTGACGATTTAATGAGTTTTTGTCATCGCATGAGCCACTTTGATACATAAGTCCATGATGGCGACCTTGCCATTTTCCTCAATCAGCCTTTTTGCCTCTTCATGATATACGCCTTGCTGCGCCCAAAAAACAGGTGCGTCTATTTCAAGAAATTCTTTCGCCACCTCAGGCAAAAACTCAGAACGTCTAAAGACATTGACGATATCAACAGGCTCTTTTATGTCTTTTAAAGAGGCGACCGCTTTTACCCCAAGTGCTTCATCAATCGTTGGATTGACAGGAATGATGTCATAACCGGCATCTTGCATGGCTTTTGAAACCATATAGGACGTTCGGTGCGGCTGATCTGACAAACCTACAACTGCAATTCGCTTACTGCTTTTTAATATACGCCCAATTTCTTGTTTTGAAGGATGATTCATCCAGACACTCCTTTTCTTCTATTTTAGCGAATTTCTTGTTAAAAACAAAGCTGAATTCATCGGCCATCGTTTTTTTCAAAAAAAGATCGCCATGTTTTTCATAAGATCATGTTAAAATGTAAGACAAGAGGGAGAATATAAAGGAGTTATGCAGATGTTAATTGCTTTGATGTTTATTTTGGCTTATCTTCTCGGCAGTATTCCATCAGGTCTCATTGTCGGGAAAGCTGCAAAGGGAATCGATATCCGTGAACATGGCAGCGGGAATCTAGGTGCGACGAATGCATTCCGTACACTAGGTGTGAAAGCAGGGTCCATCGTTATCACAGCTGATATTTTAAAGGGGACTCTTGCTTCGGCTTTACCGTTTTTCATGCAACTGGACATTCATCCCTTATTAGCAGGAGTTGCTGCTGTTATCGGTCACAGCTTTCCTGTCTTTGCAAAATTTAAAGGGGGAAAAGCGGTCGCTACATCAGGCGGCGTGCTGTTATTTTATGCCCCGTTCTTATTTATCACGATGATCGCTGCTTTTTTCTTATTTTTATACATTAGTAAATATGTTTCATTATCATCTATGCTGACTGGGATCTACACATTCATTTACAGCATATTCACCCAAGATCTATTTTTAATTATTGTTGTTGCTGTTCTTGCTGGCTTTGTGATCTTCAGACACATCGCCAACCTCAAACGAATTCTCAACAAAACTGAACCGAAAATCAAATGGCTTTAGCCGTTTCATCAATTTAAATATGTGGTAAAAGTAAAGAAAAGCTGTTTTTGCATCCTGCATTTAAAAACAGCATGACTTCAAAAAGGGGCGATCACATTGAAATTAACGATAAAAGATGATGCACTCAATTGGTACAAGAATGAACTGGATTTAGAAAAAGGTGATCATGTTCGCTTTTTTGTCAGATATGGCGGGTGCAGTAATGTACAAAAAGGCTTTTCTCTCGGCGTCGCAAAAGATGAACCTCAAAATGCCGGCGCAACCGCTGAAGTAGAAGGCATTACTTTCTTCGTGGAAGAAAGTGATATTTGGTATTTTGACAACCATGATCTGCATATTGATTATAACGAGTCCGTGAAAGAACCAGAATTTCATTATGAATAAACAAAAAAGATACCTCATCCCTCGGGTATCTTTTTTGTTTATCACTCAATATAAAGTCCATACTCCTGAATGTTTCCTAACGACCGCTCTTTTTGTAAAATTCGTTTTTGCGAATCACCGATGAGATCAAAATGAGGAAAACCTTCGCGAACATGAATCCATTCTTTCTTTAATCCATGCTTTTGTCCCCAAGCGATTAATTGCTCTATATCCTGACAGGCTGCCTTTGTGACAGTATTCGCATGCGGAAAACGGTCATCAAGCCAATAGTGTGTCAAAAAGGCCACATTCCCTTGCCGAACAGCTGATTTCCAAGCATTCAAATCTCTTCTTTTAATTCCAAATGCCATGAATCAAACCTGCTTCTTGGACTGTTCGTATACGCTGTGCCATGCAGGGAAAGCTTTTCTAAATTGAATCGGTCTAAAGGTTTCTTTGTCCACACAAATATGTGAGGTGGTCCCTGTAATAGCCGTTTGTCCATCAGGTTTTTGTATTTCATAGCCATACACTGTTTTCACGCCGTTATATTCTTCTATCCATGTGTGAACTGTAGCCGTTTCACCGTACAGTAGTGGTTTCTTATATTGAACCTGAAGATCGACAACAGGTGCAAGGACACCGTCTGCCTCTAACTGGGCATAGGAAAAGCCTAATTCTTTAATTAACGCTGTTCTGCCGACTTCCATCCAAATTAAATAGTTGGCATGATACACAATGCCCATTTGATCTGTTTCTGCATAACGGACTTCTATTTCTTTTTTAGATACATACACGTTTTCATCGCTCTCCTATCAAAACCTAACGTCTCTGACATTTTACCACATTCCAAATGGTTCTTCTAAAAAGAGGCAATAAAATAAACCAGGAATCCCTGGTTTATTCAGTGTAACCGCTCTTTCTTGCTGCTTCCTCGTCCTTTATTTCAGAACGCATTGCGTCAATACTCGTTCTACGGTTTTCATTTTTTTGCTTGATCATCTGCTTTTCTTCCTCTGTTGAAAGACCCATTGCTACTTCAGATTCATCAATATTTTCAAGTGTGTTTTCGATCATATCCTGCAGCTTCTCAACATTGTCAGAACGATCATCTGGATTGGATTGATATGACTTGTCATTCATCATGCTTCCCTCCTATTATTCGCCCTTCGTCTGTATCACATCAGGCTGTTCATTCGATTTATTATGCATCTTTTTGCCTTTATTTCGTTTGTATGCTACAGGTTTTGTCCCTAAATGGTCTGGTGTAAACTGCGCTTGTTTATCATGCTCTCTACCCATCATTCATCCCTCCCTCTTCTTTAGGATGAACGAAAAAGGACAAATCATAACTTATTTCTGTCTAAATCGCTCTTCCAACTTTTCTTCAAGCTGGTTTAAAAATTCCTCATTGCTTAATAATTCTTTTTTATTTTCAAGCACAAGTTCTTCAAATGTACGGCGCTTTCTTCTTCTCATGTCTATCACCACCTCCACTCTGTTCATACCATTTTCGCCAAAACATTTAGAAAATAAGCAAAAAAGAGCTGAATCATTATAGATCCAGCTCTTTTTCAATTTCTCTTTTTGTGAGCATTTGATGCTTTACAGACAGGATACGCCCTTTTTCATCTAGTATGTATGTCGTCGGATAGGAAAGTACCTGATATCTCGCTTGAATACCTTTTTGATCTAATAAAACAGGAAAACTGACCTTAAGTTCATCAATAAATGAGGCGACGTGATCCACACTCTTTTCAGTGTTCGTCAAATTCACCGCTAGTACCTCAACTTGGTCATTTTCACTTCTAATTGCATCTAGATCTGGCATTTCTGTTCGGCAAGGCTTACACCATGTCGCCCAAAAATTGAGGAGTACTTTTTTCCCTCGATAATCAGATAACGATGCCGTTTTGCCATCAAGGGTTTTGAGCTCAAAATCAGGGGCTTTGTCCCCTGTTTCAAGACCGATGGCAGGTTCTTTTGGTCCGAATACATTCCATGCAAGTAAACCAATCAACACAAGTAAAACAGCGCTTGCCATTCCTTTTTTCCACATGATTGATCCTCCACTATGTTAAAAAAGAAGAGAAAGCTGTCTAATCGCCTTCTCTTCTTTGCTTTATTAGTTGCTTGCCAATTTTTCACGCAATACCATTTGAAGGATACCACCATGACGGTAGTAGTCAATTTCGACTTCACTGTCAAAGCGAACAATTACTTCAAATGTTTTCTCGTTGCCATCTGTATCAATTGCTTTTACAGTGACAAGATCACGCGGACGAACTGTTTCATCAACATCTACTTCGAATGTTTCTGTTCCTGTTAGTCCATAAGTTTCTGCACTTTCACCGTCTTTAAACTGTAAAGGAAGTACACCCATGAAGACAAGGTTACTTCTGTGGATACGCTCAAAGCTTTCCGCTAGAACGAATTTAATTCCAAGAAGATTTGTTCCTTTTGCAGCCCAGTCACGAGAAGAACCCATTCCGTAATCTTTACCTGCTAAGATCGCAAGACCAGTTCCATCTTCTTTATAACGCATGCATGCATCATAAATGGATGTTACTTCACCAGTTGGCCAGTACGTTGTATACCCGCCTTCTGTTCCTGGTGCGATTTGGTTTTTAATACGGATGTTTGCAAAAGTACCTCTCATCATAACATGGTGGTTACCACGGCGAGATCCGTATGAGTTAAAGTCTCTAGGCGATACGCCTCTTTCTTGCAAGTATTTACCTGCAGGTGTGTCTTTACCAATCGCTCCAGCAGGAGAAATATGGTCCGTTGTGACAGAATCACCGAACTTCGCCACTACGCGCAATCCTTTAAGTGGTTCAACTTTACCAGGTTCAACTGATAAGTTTTCGAAGAATGGCGGGTTATCAATGTATGTGGAATTTTCATCCCATTTATACAATGCATCGTCCGTCGTTTTAATTTCATTCCAGCGGTCATTGTTGTCAAAAACAGTTTCATACTCTGAACGGAATAGCTCAGGTGTGACAGTGCTTTTCACGACGCTGTTGATTTCATCCATTGATGGCCAAATGTCATTGAAATAAACGTTCTCGCCATTTTTATCGACACCGATCGGATCTTTTGTTAAATCAATATTCACCGTACCAGCAAGTGCATAAGCCACAACTAATGGTGGAGATGCAAGGTAGTTTCCTTTTACAAGCGGATGGATACGACCTTCGAAGTTACGGTTACCTGATAAAACAGAAGTGATCAGCAGATCATTTTCAGAGACAGCATCTTCAATTTCTTTTTCAAGCGGTCCGGAGTTTCCGATACATGTTGTACAGCCATACCCAACAATGTTAAATCCGAGGTCTCTTAAGTATGGAAGAAGTCCTGAGTTCACGAGGTATCCTGTTACAACCTTAGAACCTGGCGCTAGTGACGTTTTCACGTAGTTTGGCACCTTCATGCCAAGCTCACTTGCTTTCTTCGCAACAAGACCTGCTCCGATTAAGACGTATGGGTTCGATGTATTCGTACAGCTCGTAATCGCTGCAATGGCAATCGCACCTGTCTTCATCACAGCTTTTTCACCATTTGCTAGATCAAATTCGATTTGTTTGTCTAGCTCTGATTTTTCTAAGCCAAACCCTTGGTTACCAGCTGGGCTTTCAATGTGCTGATGGAACGTTTCTTTCATTTTAGAAAGTGGAATCAAATCTTGTGGACGCTTTGGACCAGATAAGTTTGATTCAATTTGAGAAAGATCAATTTCCACAACATCAGTAAAGATTGGCTCTTCTGCATCTGGCGTATAGAATAAGCCATTTGCGCGAGAATATTCTTCAACGATATTAATTTGCTCTTCATCACGTCCAGTAAGGCGAAGGTAAGCTAGCGCTTCTTCATCTACTGGGAAGAATCCGCAAGTTGCACCGTATTCTGGCGCCATGTTCGCAATTGTTGCACGATCTGCTAACGGCAATTGTGCAACACCAGGTCCGAAGAACTCGACGAACTTGTTCACTACGCCTTTTTCACGAAGAACTTGTGTCACTTTTAAGGCAAGGTCAGTTGCAGTTGTTCCGTTTGGAAGCTCTCCAACTAATTTAGCACCAATAACTTCTGGTACTGGGAAGTATGAAGGCTGACCAAGCATACCAGCTTCTGCTTCGATACCGCCAACGCCCCATCCAAGTACACCGATACCGTTAATCATTGTTGTATGTGAGTCAGTACCAACTAATGTATCTGGGTAAGTGATGATCTCGCCATCTTCTTCGATTGCATGAACAACACTTGCAAGATACTCTAAGTTCACTTGGTGAACGATCCCTGTTGCAGGCGGAACAGCTTGATAATTGTTAAACGCTTTCTTTGCCCAGCTAAGGAAGTTATAACGCTCTGCGTTACGTTCGAATTCTAAATCCATGTTAATGTTTAATGCATCTTCAGTTCCAGCTTTATCGACTTGTACAGAGTGGTCAATGACCAGGTCAACTGGAATTTCAGGGTTGATTTTATCTGGGTCTCCGCCCACATCTGCCATTGCTTTTCTTAAAGAAGCAAGGTCAACGACAGCTGGCACACCCGTGAAGTCTTGTAAAATAACACGAGAAGGTTTAAATGGAACATCAATTTCTTTTACCTCGGCAGTTCCCCATTTTGCCAAGTTTTCAACGTGTTCCTTCTTGATCACTCTACCATCTACTTGGCGAAGCACTGATTCTAAAAGTACCTTAATGGAATAAGGCAGCTTAGAAACATTTCCGATTCCTTGTTTCTCTAGTGCTTCTAACGAATAATAGTGATACGTTTTCCCATTTGTCGAAAACGTTTTTCTAGATTGAAAAGCGTCTTGTTTAGCGACTTGCTGCTGTTTCGACATGTCCAAAATCCCCCTTTTGATGATCAAGATCAATTTCAATTCTCAGAAAAATCGTCGTATTTCACCACAATTTTCTCACAATTTCATCTTAAAACAAATTCATACATAAGTAAATAACAATGCTTTTATTAAATTCAATAAGTTTAGCTTATCATGAGGAAATGATTACTTTTCATAAACTGAGCAGCACGGGTTCATACTAATGTTGAGGTGATAGAACATGACAAAAAGAAAAGCAAATCATGTCATTGACGGCATGAACGCAGCCAAAAGCCAAGGAAATGGTGCAGGCTATATAGAAAATGATCAGCTCGTTTTAACAGAAGAACAAAAGCAAAACAATAAAAAGCGTAAAAAAAACCAATAAGAAAGGAGTGAGAAATGATGACGAACAAAAACACAGGGAAAGACATACGTCAAAACTCTCCTAAAGAACATCAAGGCGGGCAGCCTGAGCCACTATCAGGCAGTAAAAAAGTGAAAAACCGCAACCATACAAGACAAAAGCACAATTCACATCATGATATGTAAACATTTTCTCTAAAGCCCGTGACCAAACGGGATGTTTTAGGTCTTTCACACATTTCAGCTTTCATCATATGATTTATTATGAGATGTGATGGAGGAGTGTTTATGGAGAATGAAAAGCAAGTGAATTCCTCTGATTTTCTTGAAATAGATGATTGGCTGAGTGTATTAATGGACGATCCTTTTGCATGGTATGACGAACAGCTCCCAATAGATCTTTATGAAACGAGCCGTGATTATATTATTGAGATCGACCTCTCCACCCTGTCGATCACTGATTTAAAACTGACCTTTTCCGGATGTGAGCTCATCCTAGCTTATTTGATTGATGAAAGAGAACAGCCGATTGAAAAAAGTGTCATGCTCCCTTTTTATTTGAATGACAAAGACATTGATACAGATTACGAAAACAGAATCATATCAATCAAAATCAAAAAGGATGCCCATCGTCAAGACGGAGCATTTTCCTTTCAAATGCCGCACTTCAAACATTAAGAGCCCGCCTGTATACAGGCGGGCTCTCTTCCGTTCGTTTCAAGTCAATACCTTGTGCGAACCACCATGGCCAAATAGTAGAGTCGCTATACAATAATGTATTCCTTTTCTACTAAATAGTTTGGGTCATTCTAGTAAATGGGCGCCTCTTAATCAAAAAAGGCGTTAATAGAAAAAACACATACATTTTTGTTATTTTCTTCTACCTTCCCTTCATGTAAAATAGAATAGAGAGAAGGGATATAGGGAGTGAGAACATGTTAAGCGGCTGGTTTTTGTGGTTCATTTTATTTTGGGGTACAGTGATGATTGGATTACTAGCAATCGGTGGCTTTTTTATGTTTCGCAAGTTTTTAAAACGATTGCCGAAAGAAGACGGGAAATCAGAGCTTGATTGGCAGGATGAATATATTCAAAAGAGCCTGCACCTATGGCGCGATGAAGACAAACAGCTATTAAATGAGCTAGTATTACCGGTTCCAGAGCTGTTTAGAGATGTCGCCAAAGAAAAAATCGCCGGTAAAATTGGCGAGCTGGCACTTAAAGAACAAGCGGCCAGCATTAATTTAGACTTAATCATTCGCGGCTATATTATCGCTACACCGAAGCGGGATCATAAATTTCTACTAAAGCGCCTTCAAGAAAAAAAGATCGACCATTCACCATATGAATCTTTATTAAAATAACCTCCTTTTTAAAAAGGAGGTTTAATTTATTTGGGCCTGCTGCACATCTAATTGTTTAGATATCTTTCTAAACGACAAATACATCGCAATCCGCCAAGGGACAATCATGCCAAAGGCTAGAATCCAAAACATCCCGCTGAGCGCACCATAATCAATGGAAGAGCTTAAAATCGTCTTCATTCCGATACGAAGGACAAGAAGCCCAATGAGAATAAACACAAATGCTTTTGAACGCTTCAAATAGATTTCATTGCCTCTAATTTCAAATTTCGATGTTTTAATTAAAAAGATAGAGAAAAACATCCCTACAGTAATCGCCTCTAAAAATTCAGCTCCAGTTACTTGAAACATTGGCACAAAAAACATCAGTGCACCAGTGCTCATAAAGATAGGAGGTAAAATAATTTTTTTCGCGGTTGCAGGTTTTGCAGATGATTTAATGCGAATAAACATGACGGCTACCGCCATACATACCGCCACTATAGAAGAAATTATGATCATCATATCAAATCATTCCTTTATTCTTTAAGGTCAGCCTATGTATAATATACTCCAATTGACGAAAAAAAACCATTCGCCGCGACTGTAGAAAACGATTTCAAAAACCAGTAAATCCTCCAAATAATGATGAGAACATAATAATGATCCACGTCAGAAGATCAAAGAACAGCAAGATTCCTACCACGATCATAATAATCCCGCCAGTTTTCATAATGAGCTGCTGACGCTTTCTGATCCAAGCCATTTTTGTGATGAAAAAGGAAAGAACAAAAAATGGGATAGCAAAACCTAATACATACGCAATCATGTAGGTCACAGCGGACTCTGGCTTGTTGCTGGCAAGTGTGATGACAGCTGATAAAATCGGGCCGGTACATGGTGTCCAACCAGCAGCAAAACCCATTCCGATGAGAATCGATCCAAAAAAACCGGCTGGACGATTTTTAAACTGCAACCTCTTTTCTCCCATTAAAAAAGAAGGCTGAAATACACCAAGAATCATAAAGCCAAAGAAAATAATGAGAATGGCACCAATTTGACGAATCGCATCTTGATATTCAATGAAAAACTTCCCAACAAACGATGTCCCAAATCCAATGGCAATAAAAATGAGAGAGAACCCAATTAAAAAGAATAATGTATGAAGAAGACTTCTCCTTCTCAGCATCACCTTCTCAGATTTCACTTCATCTATACTAACGCCCGTAATATAGGATAAAAAGGCTGGATAAAGTGGCAGACAGCACGGTGAGATAAAAGAAAGAAACCCTGCTCCAAACGCTAAAAAGTAATTCAAATCTGACAAAAGAACACCCCCTTCTTACAATATACAATAAGAGATGACAAATTCATTTCATTTTTTTTACATCATCTCAATAAAGATGGTCTAATCTCTTAAAACCTTATATAATTTAATTTGACATCAAGATACCAAACCCTTTAAATTTGAAAATAAACCTTAAAATGGATATAATAGAACCGATTCTTTTTATCAAGATTTGCATGAAAGGAACATGACTTTGGTAAAAACATCATTATTAACTCAAATTGAAGAAAAAAGAGAAGAGTTGATGAAAGTTGTCTTGCATAATGGGATGACATCAACAGTGACCATCGAACATAGCCAGCAGCTAGATCATCTCCTCTTACAATATCAACGACACTTACACTCAAACTCAGCCAACTAATGATATCTCAAGATAGAAACAAATGCCGCACGATTTTAGAAAAGTTGATATGTGTGACAATAAAAGAAACAAAAACCTCTGCTCACAAGGGGTTTTTTGTTTTGTCTTTAACGGACGGTTCACGGCAAAATAAAAACCACTTTCCCTGCTTTATTCATGCAAGTACAGTGGTTTTATGCGTCTGATGAAGGTGACTTCAATAAAGAAAGGACATCGCTTGTCCAATCTTTAGGGACCATGTTCCATCTATGATCATAATAACGTACGTATTATTTCGCTTGGTTGTTCATGGCTTTCATCATTTGATTGATTTTCTTTTGGGACGGTTTCATGCCCATTTGCATCATCATCATTCGAAGCATTTGTTCATTAATTGGTGGATTCTTTTTCAAGTAGCTCATCATATACTTACGAGCAATAAAGAATCCGAGTGCAACTCCTGCAAGCAGTGCAACAACGCCTACAAGGATGACAACCCATAAATCCATAATTCTTCCTCCTTCATGTTGTCTCGTATAAAGTGTACTAAACAAAAGGCTATTATACAACATTTCACGTTCAATTTTATTTTTTTAAACAAAATTCATCACTTTTACCGGATTGAGCCACCCATGCTTCTTTGATCCAAAGTCCATAGCCAGGAAACAAGGACTAATTTTTCTGAGTACTTCAAAAAACACCGCTTCTGCCTCATAACTGCCTGTGGCAGACATTTGAATGTAACGGTCTTTTATAATGAATGCGGCTGTGCCTTTTCCATCTGGCAGCGATGCACTGTATATTGAGCCTATTTGTGTATAGTGAATGTTGGTTAAATTGTTCATTAAACGCTGGTGCATATGAAAAGCAGGGATTCGTTTCGTTACATAATCCACTTGCTTAACAAGCATGACTAATTCGTCATCACTGCGGTTCGTCCAGTGTAACGATTCAAACAAATGAAACAAAATAGATTCTCTACCAAAATAATGATGAGCAAACTCATCCTCAATCCAATAAATATAATAATGGCGTTCCATGTCTATCCCTTCCTTTCACATTTCGTCAATCTCGCTTATTGCTTGTATTATACAAAAATGTGAAAGAAAGAATTGTCTATATATGAAGCAAGAAGAAACTAGTTTTGTCAAAAAAACAAGAAAAAAGAAAAAAGTTTGCAGAGCATAGTGAAAAGCTCTGCAAACCGTCTGCAAAAAAGCATGATGCTTGGAGACTGATTATTTATTCAGCTTTGCTTTTACGCGGCTCACCACGTTGCTGACAGTGAAACCGTATTTTTCAATAATGGTTTCGCCTGGAGCAGAAGCGCCAAATTTATCAATCGCAATCACATCGCCATCAAGGCCAGTGTAACGTTCCCAGCCAAGTGAAGCACCCATTTCGATTGCAACACGTGCTCTCACTGCTTTAGGAAGAACGGACTCTTTGTATTCGTCTGACTGCTCATCAAAGCGATCCCATGCAGGTAAGCTCACGACAGAAACGCGAATGCCTTCTTTTTCAAGTGCTTTTTGCGCTTCAATGGCTAAACCTACTTCAGATCCTGAAGCAAGTAGAAGAGCTTCTGGCTGTGCATCAGCTGCTTCAACGACGACATATCCACCTTTTTCTACGCCTTCATACGCCTTCTCTGGTGCTTGATCAATCGTTGGAAGGTTTTGACGAGTAAGAACAAGCGCTGTCGGTTTATTCGTTGAAGATACAGCAATTTTCCATGCTGCAGCTGTTTCGTTTCCATCAGCTGGACGAATCACAGAAAGGTTAGGCATCGCACGTAATGAAGCGAGCTGTTCAACTGGCTCATGCGTTGGTCCATCTTCCCCAACCGCAATGCTGTCATGCGTAAATACATAAGTGACAGGAAGTCCCATTAATGCAGCAAGACGAATGGCAGGTCTTAAGTAGTCAGAGAAAACAAAGAATGTTCCGCCGAATACACGAAGTCCGCCGTGAAGTGCCATACCGTTTAATGCTGCACCCATTGCGAATTCTCTCACACCAAACCAAATGTTTCTGCCAGCGTAATTCTCTCTGCCAAAGTCAGTTGTATCTTTGATTGTTGTTTTATTTGATCCAGCAAGGTCAGCAGACCCGCCAATAAAGAATGGTACTTGTTTAGCAATGCCATTTAATACTTCTCCCGAAGAGGCACGAGAGGCAAGGCTTGAACCTGCTTCATAAACAGGAACCTCTTGATCCCAATTCTCAGGAAGTTTTCCTTCAATCGCAAGCTTCAGCTGAGCTGCTAGTTCTGGATATTCTTTTTCATATTGCTCAAACAGTTCATTCCACGCTGCTTCTTTTTTCTGTCCAGCGTCTTTAACAGCTGTTTTGAAATGATCGTACACTTCAGAAGGTACATGGAAATCTTCTTCAAACGTCCAAGAATAAGCTTCCTTCGTTAGCTTCGCTTCCTCACTGCCAAGCGGTGCACCGTGCACCCCAGACGTTCCCGCACGGTTTGGAGATCCGAAACCGATTGTCGTCTTCACTTCAATAAGTGTAGGTTTGTCTGTACTTTGTTTGGCTTTTTCAATGGCAGCCGTCACTTCGTCAATGTTATTGCCGTCTTTTACATAAAGAACTTCCCAATTCATCGCTTCAAAACGATTCTTCACATTTTCAGAGAAAGAACGATCGAGGTCGCCATCTAAAGAAATGTCGTTTGAATCATAAAGAACAATTAAACGGCCTAAGCCTAAATGACCAGCAAGTGAAGCAGCTTCAGAGGAAATGCCCTCCATTAAGTCTCCATCTCCGCAAATGCTGTATGTATAGTGATCCACAACATTAAAGTTATCTTTGTTATACGTTTCTGCAAGATGTCTTTCTGCAAGTGCCATTCCAACAGCCATCGCAATCCCTTGTCCTAAAGGACCTGTTGTCGCATCTACGCCTTCTGTATGTCCAAACTCAGGATGTCCAGGTGTTTTGCTTCCCCATTGGCGGAATTGTTTTAAATCTTCGATGCTCAGATTGTATCCGCTTAAATGAAGCATGCTATATAAAAGCATAGAGCCATGTCCCGCAGATAACACAAAACGGTCTCTGTTAAACCAATTTGGATTTTGCGGACTTACGTTTAAGTGATTCGTCCATAAAGCGTATGCCATTGGTGCAGCGCCCATCGGCATTCCAGGGTGACCGGAATTCGCTTTTTCAATTGCGTCTATGGAGAGAGTACGTATTGTTGCAATAGATTTCAATTCAATCGTTTCCATATAAATCCCCTTCCGTATCTTGTGTACACCATTATCATAAATCTACTGTCCTTTTTTCACAACTATTTCACGCCGAAAAAGAAGGATTTTGTCACATTTAGTTTATCGATCACCTAAAAACTTATGCAAATATGAAAAAAGATGAGAATATTCCTCCCATCTTTTCAAAAATAAAGAAATGATGACCTTTAATGAAGATTCTGGTCTCTTTCTCTTTTTAATTTTTCTGGTGTGACATCGTTTCCTTCTGGATCGACGATTTTCACGGTTTTGAGTGTATTTTTCATAGAAGAACGAAAAGCCTTTAAATATTCCTCTCTTAATTGCTTCTGTTCTGTTTTCTCAGCGTCCGACAAACCGGCCTCTTTCGACTTTTTTGAAAGCTCATTGATTCTTGCAAGCTGTTCTTTAGAAATCATGACAAACTCCTTTAAAACATTTTCTCTACATACTACTAAATATCAGTCATTTTTACAACAAATCACGCTTTAAGTCGCAAGCCCTTTTTCATATTCTTGGTACCTTCTATGGACGGTTGCTTTTGAAATGTCAAAACCAAGTGCCTGCAATGTCGCTGCAATTTCAGCGAATGTCATGTTGTTTTTTCTTAATCGAACAATTTCAGAAATCGGTACTTCAATACGTTCGCGGCCAGGCGCCTGTTCTTGGTGTTTTAAATTTAGTTCGGGTTGATACCCTCGCTCAACAGCTTTTTTCATCCCACGCTTAATTTTCAAATTATGAATTTTCCGCTGATACTCTTCTACAACGCCTACAATTTCAATGACCATCTCGTCTGCTTCTGAAAGCTCAAGCTCTCCTCTATGAAATACGCTGTACACCTTGACTTTTTCTTTAAACAGACAATGAAGAAGAGCGATTTTCGCCTGCCCTCTTCCAAGGCGTGTCTCATCTTGAATGAGAACAGCATCGATTTCTTCCTCTTTCAGCGCAGCCAGCATGTCAAAAACACCGTCACGATCAAGATCGTATCCACTCGCTTTTTCTTTAATCACTTTGACTACATTCATCTTTTGCGCTGCAGCTAAAGCAAGCAGTTCTTCTTCTTGTCTTTTAAGCGAGGTTTCTTGCTCTTCTTTGGCAGTACTTACTCTCGCATAAATGATTGCATTCATGTCTTCAATCGACCTTTCTACTGTACTGTTGCAAGTTGATATACGACTGGATGCTCTTTTTTAACTGGAATCACAAGGATATCTCCCGGCTGGATGTCAGTTGAAGCGAGATCATTGTGTTCAGTTACCCAGTCAATAAAAGCATTTTTATCGATTGATTTACTGTCGTTTACTTGATCAGCTAATCCCCAAAGAGTATCACCTGATTGAACCTCTATTTTAACATATTGATTTGGATCATTATGGCTAGTGACTGCAATAAGTGAGAGAAATATGCCAACGATGAATGAGAATAGCCCAATAAAAATAATAGATTCCTTTAACCTCATAATGTCATCTCTCCTAATAGAATGTGTGTTCGTTCTTTCTGACACTCATTATAAATACGAACAAACGTTTCTGTCAAACGTTTTTTTCGAACCTATGTTTGTACTGTTAGGAAAAACATGCTATAATTTCTTTAAAATTGACGTTTTGAGGTGCAAAAGATGACGAAGCTATCAAAAAGACAACTCGATATCCTGAAATTCATAAAAGAAGAAGTAAAAAGCAAGGGTTATCCCCCATCCGTTCGTGAAATTGGCGAAGCTGTCGGTCTAGCATCAAGTTCAACTGTCCATGGACATTTAGCTAGACTAGAAACGAAAGGTTTAATTAGAAGAGACCCGACGAAACCTAGAGCGATCGAAGTACTAGATGAAGAGGAAATGAATATTCCAAAAAGCGCTGTAATGAATGTTCCAGTCATCGGAAAAGTCACAGCAGGCTTGCCTATCACGGCTGTTGAGAATGTAGAAGAATATTTCCCACTTCCAGAAACTTTTGCAGCACCAGATGAACAAGTATTTATGCTTGAAATTATGGGAGAAAGTATGATCGATGCAGGTATTTTGGACAAAGACTACGTGATTGTGCGTCAGCAAAGCACTGCCAACAATGGAGATATTGTGGTGGCTATGACAGAAGAAGATGAAGCAACAGTGAAACGTTTTTATAAGGAAGATACACACTTTAGATTACAGCCCGAGAATCCATCAATGGAACCGATTATTTTACAGAATGTGAGTATACTAGGTAAAGTGATTGGCGTATTTAGAAATATTCATTAAAAAAAGCCGGTATTTCATCAATTGCTGATGAGAGCCGGCTTTTTCTTTTATGAACAAGAATATGCAAGAATACTAGAGCTTGGGAACGAGCCAAATGTAAAGTTCGGCCATATGAAACCCGTTGTACGGCCAAAAGGCTGCGAGGAAAGAACATACATGAGAAATACTTGACCGTTTCTAAGGAACACAATGGTCCACCTTCTATTACATCCAGCTGCAAATTGAACCGTTTGCTGGCTTCCGCCTACACTCTGCCCTGCAATGAGCGGCTGCATACTTTGAGGCTGAGAAACTGCTTGTTGATATTGCGAGATGATATGCTGCGGCGGGGCTGGCGGGACCGACTGTCCTCCTGCACCTTGCCCTTGCCCAGTTCCTCCAAATGGCAAGCCGGGAAATCCTCCAACTTGAGAAATAGGAAACGCCGGCATGCTTTGTACCTGCCGATCGTACAAGTACCCATTCCACGTACCTTCATATGGATTATACATACTAAACACCACTTTCTTAGACATTCATCACGACAGTATATGTCATACATAAAAAAAGAGTGTTGAGGAGACAAATAGAAATCTTTCCAAAAGACGTTTTATTCTTCTTTAGAACGGTTAAATACTAATGAGGAAGAAAAAAATAAAAAAATGAAAACTTTTTGTCTCCCTCAAACGTTATATAGATAGAAAGTAAAGAAATAAAAAACATTTAGATTTAATGCTTGTAATATCTATGTAACTATTGTAACATTTGTAACATAAGAAGTTTTCATTGAGAAAAGGAGGCAATCGCCTTGAAAAAATTATTTGTTTTATTAACCGCTATTATGCTTATGATCTCATTACAAACAACAACACTGGCCGCTTCCAAAAAATCAGCCGCTTTGACAAATAAAGAAGCGTTACATATTGCCCTTGATGCAAGAGAACACTTTTGGAGTGCGATGTCAGGCTACAACATTAAAGAGCATTCAGATTACAAATTAAAATCATTTACTTATAAAGATATGACTTACAACTACCTGTCTAAAACATTTGATACAAAGAAAAAACTAAACAGCTATCTATCTCAAGTTTTCACAAAAGATGCCATTACTCACGGTTTAAAAGACTATCAGTTCATCGTTCATAAAGGAAAAATGGCTGTGCCAGTTGGTGACGGAGACAATATGCTTAATTGGGATAAGGCAACACCTAAACTCGTCTCTAAGAAAAGTACAATCCGCACATACGAATTCACAGTTCCAACACTTGATGGACGCAAAGTAAAACGTACTGTCACTTTCGAGAAAGTACAAAACGAGTGGAAAGTAACAAAAATTGACGCTGTGATCTAAATAAAAACCAGGCCGTTTACTAGGCCTGGTTTTTATATGGATGAAAATTCAGTCATACGATCTAAAGCGTGAGCAAGTGATGAAGCCGTTTGAAATTCATTAAAAGGAAGTCCAAGCTGTACAGCCGTTTGAGCAATTTCTGGTCTAATCCCTGAAATGGTCGTATCAACCCCAATTAACCGAAGTGACGTGACAAGATCAAAGATTTGATGTGCTACCATCGTATCAATGATGACGACACCTGATAAATCAATACATAAATGTTGAACACCTTTTTGCGAACACTGTTTTAATGTATTTTCTAAGATAATCTTTGCTCGCGCAGTGTCAATATCTCCAACTAAAGGCAATAAGGCAACATGACTTTTTAACACAATGACTGGGGAACTCAGCTCATAAATCATGTCTCTTTGTGCAACGAGTTTTTTGGTGGTATTTTTCACATATTGCTGAATAAAGACATGAATTGAAATGTTAAATGCCTCAGATATCAAATCATACCAATAAAATATTCGATCAATGTCAATATCACCTTGATGCTGTTTTATAAACTCTTTTAAGTAATGAAGAACCACTCTTTGATTGGACATATATTCTCTCACGACGTAATCTAATGGCGTGTTCAAGTGCTTCGGATCACTTGCTAAGTCTTCAGACCATTTTTTAAATTTCGTATGTAAATACGTCTTGTCTTCAATAAGTGCGCGGATAAAATGCTGATAATAATCTTGATTTTGCCGTTTTAGCTCTGCTATGATGCTGGAATCTGTTGAACGATAAATGGATTCTGGATCATCATCCTCAATTGATTCATACCATGTTTCAGTCAGTTTCTCTGCATGTTGCATGAAAAAATCGTATTATGCACGGTTCTTTTCCATAAGCATATGTCCCTTCACATTTTCTACTTGTCAGTCTTTGTACCTGATGGATTGATTGTACCACTGAATCTTTTGTACCTGCTAGCTCGAATACGCTCCTGTTGAACAAAAAGAGCCCCTCTCAAGGAGCCTCTTGTCTATGTTTATTTAACAATAAATAAAATTCGTTTCCCGTCAGGATACCCGCTGATTTGATGCCCGACCCATGAACCAGCGCCTCTATTATCTGATGGACTGACATATTGAACGCTCGCCCCCTTTCCTCCTTCAAGACACACCGCCATCGGCCATTCATCCCGGTCAAAACCAGGTTTTGTGGGAATTCCTTTTAATGATTCTTGCCTGCGGGCATCTGCCCCATTTCGGTCAATGGTACACACGTCTGAGTGCCCTTTTCGAATAGCTTCTTGAATATGACTGCCTGTTTCAGGATACCGTTCCTTAGGAAATTGAATCACATGATCATAACGATCTGCTCCTTTTGCGGAACGATCCTCTCCAAAACCACCTAATAATGCACCCATCCAAATGACAAAACAAAGAACGACAGCAGCGATCCAGCCTTTTCTCATCTTCAAAAGCTCGTGACCTCCTCATACTTTTGATGAAATGATGTTGACTTGAAGGGAATGAGTCATTTTTAATGTATGAGTGGCTGAGTGATGACATGTGAAAAACATGAGCTGAATCTTCCTGGATACTGATCCATAAGAAAAAACGAATGATCTCTTCATCATTCGCCTTGTTCTACTTAAGATATTTCATCTACCCTATATAATGTTTCGTTTTGTGAAGACATCTCGGATGGCATCCCCTCTTCAGCTGATGTGGATCGTTTATATTCTTCAGATGAGATGACTGTACCATGTGATTTAATCCAGCTAACCAATTTGCTGTTAGCTGATGACTGATTGTCTGGTAATAAAAAGTATTTCACCTTTCCTTGTTGAATAAGTGCTTTTAATTTGTTGACATTCAAAATAGGATCTGTCCCATTAAAACCGCCTAAAGCCATGACATTCTCATCTTCATCAATGATATATGGCGCTGCGGTAACAGTCGTAAGCGTTGCAAATAAATACGTTTCACCTGTTTGATGAGCCTTTAAATAAGTGAGTAAGCCTTGATCGACACTAGATGTAAACATGTTCCCACCTCGTGAACTAGCCAGCTGTACACCTGCCTCTGGAAGAACAGCATTTCCACCATATATGATTGGGGTGGAGGACCAAAAACCTGGAAACAGTAACAGCGTTGTCAAAGCAGTGATGAGCAGTCGTTTCATGATCAATTGTTTTTCTCTGTACATCAGCAATAGGATAGCGATACTTGTTCCCGCAATGGCAATGGCATACATCCAAATACTACTGATTTGAGTCGTATAGTTACTCAAAATATACCCTTGGAAGATGGCTGTAACAGCGATTGCTGCTGGAAGCAAATAAGCAGATATTCCTTTGTTTGCCTTAAATAACTCTCCCATCTTCTTAGCTCCTATGCCGCATAGTGCTGCAATAGGCGGGGCAAGCATAATGAGATAGTAATGGTGAAAGAAACCCGCAATACTAAAGAATCCGGCAGCAGGAATCAACCATGCTGTCCAAAACATCGTTTGTTTCCATTCATTTAATTGAGCTTTTCTCTCCTTCCACCAGCTGATGATCATCCCTAAAAGCCCAAACAAAGCAAACGGCAGCATCCAGCCGATTTGACCTGACAATGCAGATTGAAATAAACGAAATATACCGGGATTCCCAGTGCCATACATATTCATACTTTGTTGACCTACAGCACTTCCAGGCGGAGAACCACCACCTGAACCATGTTGAGGTGGCATCATTTGATTTGGGGATGGAGACGGCTGATTTCTGTTTGACTGATCCTCTGACGAATTTCCTAATCCAGAATTGTCTGGCATCATCATACCTGCTTGCTGGTTCATGTCACCAAAGGATTTCCCTGTCGTCTGACCAAGCAGCCGTTCCGTGCCGTTATACCCAAAGGCAAGTTCTAACACTGAATTTGTTTGGCTGCTTCCCACATAAGGGCGCTCACTTTCAGCTGTCATATCTACAGCAACTGCCCACGATAGAGATAAGCAGACTAATACGACGATCGAGCATAAGAGAGAGAAAATTTTCTTTTTTAACGGTACGCGAGCAGCAATGAAATAGTAGAAAATAAATGCTGGAACGACCATAAACGCTTGCAGCATCTTCATATTAAATCCTACCGCTACCAAAGCGAAGGCCATAAGAAGCCAGCGCATCTTTCCGCTTTTTACAGCACGCATCAAGAAATATGTACCCGCAAGTAATGTGAAGACGAGCATACTGTCTATATTGTTTGTTCTGCTCACAGCTGCGGCAATTGGTGTGAGAGCCATAACGGCCGCTGACACCCTTGCAGCACCTTGACCGAAAGCCGGTTTTATCATGAGATAAAGAAGAAGAACAGACCCCACTCCAGCAAGTGCCTGCGGCAATATCACACTCCATGTATGAAAGCCAAAAATAAGTGCACTGATGGTTTGAATCCATAAAACGACGGGTGGTTTATCAATTGATACGAATCCAGCTGCATCAAACGAGGCATAAAAAAAGTGATGGAAGCTTTTGGACATACTTTTGACTGCAGCTAAATAATATTGATTGGCACTGTCATTCTGCCAAATTTGATAAGTGTAGAGAAAAGCTGCAATCAGTAAAATCAACAACAATATCATATCTATTTTTTTATTTTTCACTCATATCTCTTCTTTCTTTTTCATTTATTTCATTCAGCATAGCTTGTAAATATGAAATAGTGATGAACAAAAAAAGAAACTTTTCTGCATTTGACGATAAAAAAAGCCTGTCCCCTGTAAAGGAAACAAGCTGATTGTTCTATTTTTTACTGCGCCTTCGCATAGTTGATAAATTCAACAAAGGCAGCAGTCGCTTTTGGTCCACCGTTGATCGTTCCATTTGAATAACCCGCATTATGGACCCCGACGATTTGTTGGTTCTGATCTAGCATCGCAGAGCCAGAGTTTCCGCTAAATGTATCGATCGTATAGTATGCGAGATTCGTATCTTCTCTCGTGACTGGACCTGACATTTCCCATTGTGACACTTTGCCAGTCGATCTCATTTTATCACCTGGATATCCAGAAATTTTAATCGTTGTACCTGTTAGATTTGTCACTTGACGAATAGAGCGGTAGCCGACCGTATTTCCAATGTTCGTATCTGTTTTAATGACGGCAAAATCATATTGACTCGCCCCCGTGTTGATATATCCACTTGGTACATAGAATTCGGTCATGTTTGCTGAGCCGTTCACAGCCGTGCTGTCATTCATGCCTGGGTAGACAGACCCTTTTGCACTATAGCTTCTTGTGGCTGTATTGTAGACGCAGTGTCCGTTTGTCAATATTTTGTTTGGAGCAATGAGTGTTCCAGTGCAGCTAGATCCACCAAATGTAATATAAGCAATAGAATTATAGGGTGCTACTCTTGTATTCGTCACTTTTGTTCTACCATCGTCTCCAATGACTACTTTTGTTTGAAAGTCTTTTAAATATTTTGTGAGTGGTTTTACTTTTTCGCCAATAGTAGAAGAGAGATCATCCACTTTGTCAAAGGATGAGGGGGTTTTCATATCGTTGTGGAAGTCAGCTGAAGAAATCACCTTTCCGTCAGAAGTCACCATGTCATAATCAGACGTAAGTACTGAATCAGATGCTGCATGGGCAAAACTAGGCACACTTAAAGCACCAAAAACGAGTAGAGAAGGGATTAATTTTTTCACCTTTTTCATCATATTCCTCCTTTATGTCCTATATCAAAAATGATATGATTGTTTCATATTGGAGTAAATGAGAGAATATTCTTATTTTTTACAAAATATTTCATTTGTAAATTAGGTGTTTCGTATCTTCCAAATATTTATTCTAGCGATCTCTCTATGAAAAAAGAAAAACCGCCATTTTGGCGGTTTCAAGATTTTTGACAAAGGGCTAAAATGTGATTTATTTTAGCCCTTTGTCTTCTTTTCAACATGATCAGCTCCATACATCTTTTACATATCTGTTGTCATTGGCTAGAGATGTCAGCCATTGTTCAGCTGTTTCTTTCGCACACTGTTTCTCAGTCTGATACAGTTCAATAAGTGTTGCCTCGACATCTGGTGCCATGACCTTTCCATCTCCGCAAATATACAGATAGGCGCCTTTGTCGAGCAATTCAATGAGCTTGGCTCCATCATTTTTAATGAAGTGCTGGACATACACTTTTTGCTCCTCATAGCGAGAGTAAGCACGGTGGATGGTGACGACTCCTTTTTCTTGTGCAAGCTGCATTTCGTCATAATACAGATCATCTTCATGCGGGTGGCGGCAGCCAAAATAAAGATGGGCTTCACCTAACGACTTCCCTTCATTTTGCCATGCTTCCCTTGCCTGAATGAAACCTCTAAACGGGGCGATACCTGTTCCTGGTCCAATCATGATCATTGGTATTTCAGGAGAAGACGGCAATTCGAATCCTGCTTGAGCTTCATGAAGGAAGCAGGCCACTTCATCTCCTTCTTGCAGTCCGCATAAATAGTTTGATGCGACGCCTGCGTATTCACCGCGTCCGCTCCATGATTTTCCTTTCACAACAGCTACTGTGATACTAAGCCTCTTTTCATCCACCTTTGGCGAACTGGAGATCGAGTAATAACGAGGCTTCAATCCTGGTAAAAGGGCTAAAAAATGATCAAATGGCAGTTCACATGCTTCGTATTGTTCTAGTAAATCCAGCATGGTCACACGCTTCTTTAATACAGCTTCTTGATAAATGTCTCCCGCCATTTGTTCAAGTTCAATACGATGAGGTGGGCATACCGTATATTTTGCAAGATCTCTTAGCTGAGTACGTGTCACAGGCTCTTGTAGCTCTACATGTGACGCCAGCAATTCTCCGACTTGAATTGGCTGATTTAATGGTAAATGACTTGCTTCTTTTTCCGAAGAGAGTATCATGTGCTGCTCTGGATCCAGCTTAAAACGATCAGTCACTCGCTGAACGAGTGTTGCACTATTTTTTGGCACGATTCCGATATGATCTCCTTCTTTATAGTGCTTGCCTTCAGGTAATTGAAGTTCGATATGCCTTGTTTGGCGGGTACTTTTTTCAGATTGTAATTCTTGATTTTTCAATACAACAGCTGAAAAGGCACCGTATGTTTTAGCAACAGGACGTTCCACTAGCTCATTCGTATATGCAATGGATAGGTTTGGCTTTTCTTGACGTTTCTCCTGCAAGGTTAATTTGAATTCTTTTGCAAGCTCATTGAAGACTGTCTTCTGGAATGTTTCTTTATCTTCATCCATATCACCGCCCGCATCGCCTTCACCAATATCCGTTACACGCTTAGCCCCTTTTCTTTCAAGTGCTTCATCAATCAGACGAGGAATACGCTGATACGTGCTCGCCCAATTTCGATCCCCGCACCCAAAGACTGCAAATGTCACATTTGATAGATCCTGCTCCTCATCCTGCGTCACCCAATCCACAAACTGTTTCGCATGATCAGGCGGATGACCGTTGTATGAAGCCGTTACAATTAAAACTGCGCCTGACTCTGGTAACTTTCGAGTATAATCATCAAGCGGTGCCGTTGTCACGTCAAACCCTTTTGCTTTCCCGTCTTCAGCAAATTCGTTTGCCATCTGCTTTGCTGTGCCCAGATTTGATCCATACAAGACCAATAGCGGTGTTCCATGACTCGCTATTTTCACTTCAGCAGATGCCGTGCTTTTTGTTGGTTCTTCTTTCGGAGGCGCCATAAAGAATTGCTGCTTTCTTGGCCGCACTTTGATTTTAAAATCATTCGGCTTAATCGTCAGGGATTCTTTTAAATCCAGTTCATACGACGTATGGTCAATCAGTTCAAGGTTGTGCAGAACCATCGCCAGAACCATCGTGGCTTCATGAAGGGCAAATTGCATCCCAATACATGCACGTTGGCCATTTCCGAACGGTTTATAGGCATGCTGTGGAATCTTTTCAGGATGCATAAAACGTTCAGGCTTGAATTCTTCTGCATCCTCCCCCCAAACCGCTTGATCCCGATGTATTTTAGGAAGTAGCACACTGACACTTTGGTTTTTTTTGATCGGATATTTCCCTCCAATGACTGTATCCTCTTTCGCATAAAGAGAGAACGTAGGCGCCGTCGGCCAGAGGCGAAGTGCTTCATTTAAGACCATACGCGTATAACTTAGTTTTTGAACCTGCTTAAATGTCGGCAGTCCGCCTTGTAGCACGTCGTCTGCTTCTTGTACGGCTTTTTTTAATTTGTCTGGATTTTTTAGTAAAAAATATATCGCAAATGACAACAATCCACTTGTTGTTTCATGACCTGCTATTAAGAAGGTAATGATTTGATAACGGATATTTTCATCTGACAGGCGTTCACCTGTTTCAGGATCCTTTGCATGTAGCATGAGAGAAAGTAAATCATTGCCCGTTTTATCTTGTTTTTTCCGTTCTTGAATAATGTCATCTACTAATTGCTTCATAAATTCAACATCTTGTTCAAATTCTTTTCTTCTTTTGATCATTAATTTATCTGCGACCGGCAATCTACTTGCTTGATCCATCGCTTCATTTAAGCCATTTAGCATGCTTTCAATAAATGGATGTTGATTTTCTTTGTAAAAGCTGTTAAATCGAAAATCAAAACCGCATAGCCCGATCGTATCTAAAGTGAGCTTTGTCATATCCTCTGCTACTTCAATTTCTTCATCACGGCCCGTTCTTTGCCATTTTTGTACAAGCTGTGTGGCAATATCGAGCATCATCTCATGATACCCCTTCATGGCCTGCTGGCTAAACGCCGGCATCAAGATGTGATGAGCCTTTCTCCAGTTCGGCTCTTCTGTCCAACTTGTGAATAACCCATCCCCTGAAAAAGTTCTCACTTTATTGAGACTGCTTCCAATGAATTTATCAAAACGCCTCTCATCAAATACTTCTTTGGCAAGTTCATGGCTGGAAACAAAAATACTTGTTGCTTTTGAAAATTCAAACTGAAAGATCGGCCCCAATTCATCTGCCAGCCGCCAAAAGCTTTGAGAAAGCTCTCCCTTTTTGATATGAGGGATATTTTTAAAAGGTCCATATGTTTTCGGTTTTGGAATGATTGATGTTTGTTGCATGTGCCCACTCCCTTTATTTCTTTATGATGCAACGCTAATGGCACGCCATAAGCATTGCTCAATATCTTCTAAAAATTCAATCGTTGGCTCAATTTCCTCTGCTAGATTCTGTTTATGAAGCTGAACGAACGCTCCAAAAACAATGGATAAAATCGTTCTCCCTGAAAGATTTGGATGAATTCCATCCTTTTTGCCTTCTTCAAAAATATGAAATAGCTCATTTAATAGCTGCTGCATCTTCTCTTTACTTGTCTCATCTAAATAGTGTGAGCGTTTGTCAATTTCTAAGAAGTACAGACCACTTGGATTCTCTTTTGTAAAGAGCACTAAGCAATAAAAGACATGTTTGAAATAAGCCCTGATGCTTGCTTTAGGGTCTGGACTGTTTGTATTCACCTTGTCGATAAATGCAGTCAGGCTTCGCTGGTATAAAATGTTCACAAGAGCTTCTTTACTATCAAAATAACGATAAATAGTTCCTGCTCCAACGTTGGCTCTTTTCGAAATCATCGGCATCGTTGTACCGTCAAAGCCCCGTTCAATAAATAAGTCCAGAGAAGCCTTCATAATCTGCTCCTGTTTATCAGTAGTTGCTGCGGGCATTTCATCCTCTCCTTTCGTTTTATCAGGAATGAATGTTCATTCCGCTTGATGTATATTATATTAATATTTTAAATTCTTCTATTTATACTTAAACATACTTATTTTTATCCGTCATCACATTTTCTGAAAATAATAATAATTGAGAAATGATACCTAGATAGATGACATCCAAACGACTTATAAATATTGGCATTTTTGTGACGCGCGGGTGTCGTCTGTACTATATGTTCATTCTTGGTCAATTGGAGAATCGATGTGATCGTCATATGTATCAATGTATAAACTGCCATTACTTGAACAAACCGCATAAACAATGTCTTTTAAAGACAGCTGCCTTTTTTGAAGTTCTTCATAGATCCACTGCTCCGTTAATTGGTTTTCTTGAAGGTTTTTCAAAATGAGCTTTCCGTCCATAATGACTTCAATGGGCATGTAACGCTCTGCCTGCTTCCACAGGTTAAGATCTTTTCGCGTGACATAATCAAATGAAGGGTATTTTTTCACTGACATGTGCCCATCTGTTTCAATCATTGCAAATTCAACTTCACTAATGTCAAACACATTCTTTTCTCTGAGCTGTTGATTTAAATAATCAAGTGTATACCTCATTCCTTTCATATTCTCTTCAAGGATTTTGCCATTTTGAATCACAAGCGTTGGTTTACCGGCCATAAATCCTCTCATCTTCCGGCTTCTTAAAGCAAGTAAAGAAATGACATAAATAATGATCACAAGTGTCACAAAAGAAATGGTTGTGTGATGAAGCGGAAGCGTAGTATTAAACGCCAGGTTCGCCGCAATTGAACCTAGACTGATCGCTGCAATGAAATCAAAAATATTCATTTGCGCAATGGTTTGCTTTCCAAGAAGACGGGCACCGCCGAATAAAATAGCAAAAGCAAATATGGTTCGAAGAATGACTTCAATATGATCTGGCATTTCAGCTTCCACCTTTCGATTTCATGAAAAAAAGCCTTTTCTTTAGAAAAGACTCTTTGTTAGACTATGCATTTATTCCGTCATTATTCAAATGGCCCGCTTCCGTTTGCTCAAATTGTGAACGCAGCTCAATGATTGAGCAGTTTCTCACGTTTACTGGATCTTGCTCGAGCAACCATGTATAAAATCTTGCTTGCTCTGCTGTTTGCAAAGCCTGCATATATTTTTGGGTGGAGCGCTTATCTGCAACACGCTGTTTAATGGATCGCATTTGCTTCCAAAATTGATAATAAGGAAGCTTTAACTTGGTCATAAAGCCGCTGTTATCCTCAATGACATAGCCTTCTTCTTTGATTGTGTCATCATGTGATACAGATTGATACCATTTATAGAAAGAGGTCCAATCATGAAACACTGCCACTTGCTGTTTGCACCGCATGCCAAGCTGTTCACTGAGCCTTTTCACTTCAGCAAATGGTTCTTTTTCATAGCTCAGCTGACGCTTCACGATATCAAGTAAAATGAGTTGATCATGATCATATGTGATAATATGCGGGTCTTTCTCTGGCAAAATGACTTCAAATACAAGGGACACATGGTTGTCGCGTACGTATGATTTGATGTAATCGACCTGCACATCGTCAAAGGTCGCATAAAATAGCTCTTCGACCCAAGCAGCATGCTGATTTTGCTTCACATGTGACGTATACGATTTGGACGTAAACACCAGCTCATCTTTTATGTCGTTAAACCCAACCGTACCTAAGTATCCATTTGCTTTATCATAGACCGTCACAGGAAATTGAAGATGATTCACTAGATGCTGCATTCTGGTTTCAGGACGTTCATCAATATTAAAGAACTTATTATAACTTCTAGACACAATCTGCTTTGAAGTCATATTGATAAACAACCCTCTTGCTTTGACATTTATTTCATCCCATTGTCTTTCACTAAATGCTTTTTTGGTGAAATTAAAAGATGAAATATCGTGTGGCAGCTTTAATTCCTGTACATATTCATGCTGATCTAAATGGGCTAAAAAATCATCCAGCGTCAAATTGGGCTGAACAAAGACCGGTTGCTTGTTTTCAGAAGCTCTGTAGACAGGATTGTCAATTTCATGTGTCTCAATCCCGCCTGCTGTGATTTTTAACACACGCAGCTGTCCGCCAAATTCAACCTGACCTTCGAGATTATAAGATCTTTCCGCCGCTTGGATAGGCAGTCTATATAAATTGCGATGACCGTGAATTTGAATGATATCTAATCCAGAAGTATTTTGCACAAATAAGTGGTCAATGTCATCTGAATATTCACCTACTCCGTGAATAAGCTGCTGCGCTGAGACATGCAGAAGCTCTTCTGGCAAATGAGCAAGCCCACCATGGGTGACAAGAAATGTCTGACCATGATACGTAAAATAGGTGAGCTGATGAAATGTTCTGACAAACTTCCTTAACTCTTTTAGGTCAAAACCTGCTTCCGCAATTTCAGGCGCAGTATGACGGTTAAACATATTGCTTCTCACTTTTTCTTCATGCGCATATTTGTAAAGATGCTGATCATGATTTCCTTCAATGACGATCACATTGCGGCATTCTCTATGTGCCAGCATCCATTCTAAAACTTCCTTGTTTTCTATTCCTCTATCAAGCAAATCACCTGCAAAGATATAAAGCTCGTTTTCTTTCAAGTCTCCTTGCAAATAAGTATTTAGAGCCGTGTAACAGCCGTGAATATCACCGAAGACGTGAATGGCCTCATACTGATCAAAAGATCTGGGCTGATAAGTCATAATGGTTGGATATTCCTCAGGCGTCAAAACGGTTACCCATGAAGGCACCTTCTCTGTCTTTAACCGTTCATTCATTTGATATAACACAGATTCCTTCACTACTTTGTGCGGCTCTCGACCGCGATTTTGCAGCAGGGATGTTTCAAGAGGCACTTGCGTAAAATCGACGACATACACTCTATAGCGGTATGAAGTAGCTAATGATTTATACTGCGAAATGGACTTACTTGTGACATGTGTTGCATCAATGACAGTAAAGTCTCCTCGTTCCATTCGGGCTGTGAGGAGTTCAAATAATAAAGACCAGACTTTATGATCATGTTTGCTTGAAATTTCCGGTTTCCCATTGACTGATAACTGCGGAGGCTGGGTTAACAGACGGATTTGATCCGCTGATAATGTATATGGTTCTAAGCCTTGTTCTTTGATCCAAGTTGATTTACCTGCACCTGGGAGACCTCGTAAAAGGACTAAAGTTCTCATAATGGTTCTCCTTTAATGAGTGATATTTTACCTATTATAGATAAATTATGGATAAATCTCAATCTTTTATTGATTATGGTAATATATAGATATAAGGAGGGTTACACATGCCTAATGAAGCGAATACTGCATTCAACATTGGGGATATCGTATTCCAAGTATTTTCTCTTCTATTCATTGCATTGATCGTGACCATCGTTGTCATCGCGATTCGAATGATAAGAAGAAAACAAGTGGAATTGAAGAAAGTCGAGGCTAGATTAAATAAAGTAATTGAAAAAAATCATTTAAAAGAGTAAAAATCCGGGAGTTAACCGGATTTTTTTGTTTTCATCACGATTCCTTGTCGCTGCTGCATCAAAAAGAAAAAGACACCTAAAAGGACAAGTAGACCACCGAACATTTGTAGCAGCGTGACTTTCTCTCCAAGCAGTAAAACAGCGAGTATCGTTGCCCCAACAGGTTCGCCTAGAATACTCATTGAAATAGTTGTCGCATTCACATAGGTTAACAGCCAGTTGTTAATGACATGGGACATGGTAGGGATAATGGCGAGCAGTAAGAAAATCCCCCATTCTTTACCCGAATAGCCTACAAAAGGCGTTTGCTGTATAAGGTTAAATAAAATTAAAAAAAGGCCGGCAAAACCAAATACACAAAAACTATAAATCCAATGAGATATCTTTCTCACAGCTTGTTGACCGATTAATAAATAACAAACAACAGCGATTACACTGAAAAAGGATAAAATGTCTCCTATAATGGCGTCTTGGCTATGTCCGACATCCCCCCATCCGATCATGAGCGCACCAACAATCGCCGCACACATTGTGAAAATGGCTGACTTCGTTGTTCGTTCACGAAAAATGAGAAATCCGCCTAATAATGACACCATCGGCTGAAGTGCAATGATGATTGTAGAGCTCGCCACTGTGGTGAGCTTCAATGAGCCGAACCACAAAACAAAATGGAGCCCTAAAAAGAAACCTGACATACATAAGAAAAACCAGTCTCTCCACTTTAACGAGACAAACTCTTTTTGACGCGGCAGAATAAACGGAAGCATCAAAACCGCCGCAAATATCATTCGATACATACTTAAAATAGCAGCAGGCGCACTTGACCACTTCACAATAATGGCCGAAAACGAAATCGCAATGATTGAGATCACAAGCGGCACCGCAATCGACTTCTTTGGAGCATTTGTCTTCATTTCCATTAGCAGCTTCCTTTACATCAGCAGTAGATGAGCTTCTCATCTTGTATGACGTCATCTTACTATGACTATTCGCCTAGAAGCAAGATGAATTTTAAGAATGTTTACATAAAAAAGGCTTTCTTCACGAAAGCCCTCATTCATCATCTATTAATACATACACAGCCTGCACCGGCCCATGAACACCAACCACTAAATTCATTTCAATATCGGCAGAATTACTTGGACCTGATATAAAATGAATGGCGCCTTTCGTCTGCTCTCCTTCTTCTACTAGGCGATGAAGAGCTGAAGCAGCATGAATCATCCGCGGGACAATTGTGCTTTTTTCAATACATACGATATACATCATCGGTAAAAAATGAAGTGCTCTCCCTTGACCTTGATGGGAGGAAAGAACAACGGTTCCGGATTCTGCAAGTGTGTAATCACTGAATACCACTGCATATTTCGCTTGTTCTGCCTGCCTTATATTTTCTTCTCTTGATGTATCTGCATTCCAGCTAGTGACTGAGATTCCTTCTTTCTGCAAAGCTTGAAACATAGGATGACATTCATATTGTGCAAAACGTCTATCGCTCGAAGTCATCACAGGACCTTCTCCATACTCTTTCATCAATAATCGTAACGTTGAGGGTGCTTCTTTTGGCGTTGTTTCTACCACTCTCGTATGAATTTGCTGACATTGCACCTTCAATTGCTCTATCAATTCTTCTTTCGACAGACCTTCATTTGTTTCCCAATTGACTCGATGCTTCCAAACCGGACGCCGAATAGATGCAGGCTTGGAGGAGCTTTTGCCTAATTGTTGCTGGATATGTGCTAAAAATGGATCTCGATGAGAAATGGTACCTTTCATTGCCGCTCCTCCTTTTGTTTCTTTTTAAACCAATCCCGAAACCTTTCTTTGCTTGGCGCTGGGAGGTCACGAATTTCTGTCCAATTCTTTAAAGGACCCGCACCTTTTGAAATCTGTCCGTTTGAAGCCATACGTTTCAAGAGCACAGGGGCTGCTTTTGTTCCAAATCGATACATTCTAGGAGTGGATGCGCCCATTCCGAACATTTTCATTGCCATCATTTCCGCTTTAGGCGCTCTCCCCTCTTTTTCAACGATGGCTTGTCGATGTTTGATTAATAATTCGTGAAGTGGAATTTTCACTGGACAAGCATCTGTACAGGCTGCGCATAAACTTGAGGCGAAAGGAAGCTCTTGGTAGTCGTCATATCCTCCAAGTAGCGGCGAAAGAACAGCGCCAATCGGACCCGGGTAAATTGATCCGTACGAATGACCGCCAACATGCCGATAAACGGGGCACACATTGATACAGGCTGCACACCGAATACATTGCAAAACTGGCTGAAATTCCGTCCCTAATATATTTGACCGCCCGTTATCCACAATGACCAAATGAAACTCTTCTGGTCCATCGACCTCTCCTTCTCCTTTTGGTCCCACGACAGAGATATAGCTTGTTAACTTTTGACCGACTGCGCTTCTGCACAATAGACCGACAAGGACATCGAGCTCCTCCATCGTTGGTACAAGCCGCTCCATCCCCATGACTGCGATATGTGTCTTTGGAATGGACGTGACAAGATCCGCATTCCCTTCATTCGTCACAAGACAAATCGATCCTGTGTCAGCCACAGCAAAGTTACAGCCCGTCACACCAATATCTGCTTCAAGAAATTTTTCTCGTAACAAAGCTCTTACAAATTTGGTCATTTCTTCAGGAGTCTCTGACATATCATATCCAAGCTTTTCGTGAAAAACTTCCCGTATTTGTTCTTTCGTCATATGAAGGGCTGGTGCCACGATATGTGAAGGTGGTTCATGGTCATCAACTTGAAGAATATATTCTCCAAGATCGCTTTCAACTACCTCGCAGCCAATCTCTTCTAGCGCTTCATTCATTTCAATTTCTTCTGTGACCATTGATTTTGATTTCACGATCTTTTTTGCTGCTTTTTTTTGTGCTACATCTTGGATGTACGCCGATGCCTCTTCCTTTGTTTTTGCAAAAAACACATGACCTCCACGTCTACTCACGCTCTCACTTAATTGATATAAGTAGTCATCAAGATGGGCAAGTGTATGCTGCCTGATGTCCTCTCCAAGTTCCCGCCACTTTTCCCAGTTTCCAAGCTCTTCACTTGCGGTCATCCGCCTTTTATACAGACGCTCCTGTGCTGAGGAAACAGCTCCTCTCATCACAGCGTCTTCTAATCCTTCGCCGATCCGCTCTTTAAAAGCCTTCTCTCCAATTTTCATACTCATGTGCCGTTCCCCCTCTTAGCTTCAGCGGCTATTCAACACTTCTGCGATATGCATCACTTTAACTGGCTTATGAAGACGATTCAGCCTTCCTCCGATATTCAGGAGACATCCACAGTCAGCACCGATGATATATTCAACGCCTGCCTCCTCTATGCTTTGTACTTTTTCATCGACCATCTGCTCAGAAATGGGTGTCATTTTGATTGAAAAAGTTCCTCCAAATCCGCAGCAATTTTCAGCGCGAGGCAATGGTTCCATCACCAAATCTTTGACATTTGACAACAGTGTGAAAGGCGCTTCCTTAATTCTAAGCAGTCTCGTCATATGGCAGGAGGTATGATAGGTGGCTTTTCCTTTCAAACTCGCTCCTACATCTGTTACATGTAATATATCAACAATAAATTCCGTTAATTCATATGTTTTCGCAGCAAGTGCCTGAGCACGGGCAAACCACGCTCGGTCTTCTTTAAAAAGGTGCGGATATTCTAAAAACATGGCCTTACAAGAACCTGATGGTGTGACGACATATTCAGCTGATTCAAAGGCTTTCATCATATTTTTGGCCGCTTTGATTGTTTCTTTTGTATAGCCGCTGTTAAAGGCAGGCTGCCCGCAACACACTTGTGCTTCAGGGAATTCTACTTCAACACCGAGCCGCTCTAACACCTCGACAGTCGCCTTTCCTACATATGGCTGCATCGTGTCAATTAAACAGGTGACAAATAAACTGACTCTCATCGGCGAACTTCCTTTCTTTTGCTGCACCTTGATTTATGTCTGGTCATCTGATGACTAAATAATGGACCTTCATTTCATTTTAATCCCAAATTTCTGAAATTTCAACGAACGGATTTGTCTAAAATTTGGACATCATGCTTGTGAAGGTACATGAAAAAAACGCCCTTTTTACAGGGCGTTTGAGAACATTCATGTTTTTATTTCTTCATACTACCGAAGGAAGTGTCGTCATTCACACAAACCGCCTTCACTTCATGATTTTCTTTATGTGATGAATTCGTTTTTCAAAAGAAGGATGACTTTCACGCCATTCAGATTTTCTTCCGTCATCTCCATCTTCTTCAATCAAATGACTTAATTTTATCAAAGTATTGAGATATAGAGTTTGATTCTCAAGATGGTGAACAGCAAAGCGATCCGCCTGAATCTCAAATAACCGACTCATTTTCTTTGGCAGCCACTCCGTCATAAATATCATGATCAATATCCCTGCTGGGAACAACAAAATATATTGCCACCAACCATTGGCAAGCATCACCTGTCTGGCATAATACATACTGATTCCCATAAGTAAGGTGACAATCACAGTGAGGTAAATGGTGAAATGCACATGTTTTAATTTTACATGTCCCATTTCGTGGAATAAGATCGCACGAATTTCCTCTGTATCAAACTTATCTAGTAACCCTTCCGTCACATATAGATTGACTTTTCTTCTAAATGGAAGTTGAAATGAATATATCCAGGCATTCATATCATGTTGTGAGTCTTTTTTTACCCATATTTTTACCTTTTGGTTCGTTTGATGCTCAATATCTTTGCAAATATTTATGAATTCGTCCGTCCGTAAGATTTCATACTTATTTATCATTTTTTGAATGAATGAGTAACCCATAATAAATAAGATGACTAGGGCGAAATACCAAGCACAAAATAGAAAAAGATGATCCATAACCTTCGCTTGAAACGCCAAAGGCATGACTAAATAAGAGCCGAAATATATCAAGGATAATGTGATAGCACCAAATAAAACGGCTTGCTCCCTAACGTTCAGGAAGAATGAATTCCCTAAAGTGTCTTCATTTTCTCCTACTACATCAGAAGAATCTTTTGTCACATACTCAAATGAATAAGCTGTCAATAAGACTGACAGGAAACTAGGCACAAGTATAGAGAGAATCATACTCAACACATAAGATCCTGTAACTGATAGCACGTATCCCATTAAGAAATAATAATTTAATCCCAAGGGAAGAAAAATGGCTAGAACAAAGGGAATGAATAATGTGAATAGGTTTTTCATCGATTCGTGAAGGTTAAAAAGGAAAAATAACAAAGCGGGCAAAAGAATTCCCATTAAAGTCATGAATGTAACAAATGTAATGCTATGCTTAAAGTTTGTGTTGATCTTAGTTGTTTCTGTTAGATTCGTTAGATTGTATGTAGAAAAGAAGGGATTTTGCGTTACCTGTTCCATCATGATCGTATCATCATGGATAGGTACAAAACCTTTTCTTAGAAAAACCAATGCCTTATCATTCATTATTTTGTCTGTTTCAATCATACTGATTCCATTCGCAGATGGGATCTGTGTGAGATTTATGTTCTTTCCACTTAATTGAAGGGATGCTTCTGAAGGGCCATTGAAAGAACCGTCTTGATAGGTTAATAAAACGTCACCCTGATATAGCGAATGAGCAACGAATACCTTTGGGTTGCTCTCTTTGTTCGAATCAAGTAAAACAAATGGTGAAACAACGGCTGAACGAAAACCGAGTTCAATCATAATGACGATGATTGTGATCATACTGGCAGTCAAATAAGAGAGGAAGGCTTTGCGTAACATGTCATCACATCCTGCTGTTTAATAGGATTAAAACAAAATGAATATCTTGAATAATGTATTTCATAATAAAGTAAGCGTCATTCATTTGCTGGAATCATCTCATAAAATTCTAACATCTACATACAAGAATATGTACGACAAAATGGACATTACACCTATTTTTTCAAAATAACGGATCAACAAGGATAGAAAAAACGCCCTTTTACAGGGCGTTCCAGACCGTAGACAAACCCCTCCTTTACTTCAAGTAAAAGTGGGGTTTTCACTTATTTTGATAAAATTGATCAGTCGCTTTACGCTGGACATGGCTCTTTCCATGTCCAGTTTGCTAATTTCTTAAGATTCATGGCAGCGAAAGTAAGCATCGCCTGCATCGAAACTTTTTTCAATCCTCGAAGTTTCGTCCATCGCATTCCATGCTTTTCTTTTGCATCCGCAAAAACGCGTTCAATCGTTTCTTTCCGTTTTGCATAGATGTTCTTATTCATTTCAGTGAGTCTCAGATGGTCTGCTTCGTCTAGGTAGTCCTGCCAAATATGTCGGTGAATCTGTTTGGTGTGATTTTGACTTTGTGTACAGTTATCTAGAAACGAGCAGGATTTACATACCTCTGAATCGGACGCATATTGCTTATATCCCTCTCTAGTCGTTGTACGATAAGAAAGAATTTGCCCGTTTGGGCAAATGTAACAATCAACATGTGCGTCATATACGTATTCATTCTTTTTCAAGTAACCAGCTTTTGTTTTCGGGCGAGTGTAAGGCATGACAGGTCTTATCTCTTGATCCATTAAAAACTTGGCGATATAAGGTGTTTTATATCCAGCATCCACTGCGACTACATTGGGTTTTCCGACTTTCTTTGTCACCTTTGATACGAGTGAATCTAACATACGACTATCATGAACATTTCCACCAGTGACCAGTGTTCCTAAAATAAATCCTTTTGAATCACAAGCCGTATGAAATGAATAAGCAAATAACTTTTCACGTTCATCCTTTACATAGTAGCCACTCTCTGGGTCAGTTGTACTGACCTTGATTTCTTTTTTCTCTTCTTTATTCTGTAGGGGTAACGGCTTTTTTCCATGTTCCTCACGATCAACATTGATCTCCTCATGAAGCTGATTTTGATAACTTCTCGTTTCTACTCGAACAATTTTCTTTTCAAGTTTTTTCTTATTGGCGTTCGCTTTTACATGAGTTGAGTCAATGAAAGCGATAGATGGATCAACGAGACCTTTTTTCATCGCTTCTCTTAAGATTCGATAAAAAATTTGTTCGAATAAATCTGTATCATGAAAGCGTCTCACGTAGTTCTTACCGAAGGTAGAAAAGTGCGGAATTTTCTCTGAAAACCCATACCCAATAAACCAACGATAAGCAACATTGGTTTCAATTTCTTTAATGGTTTGACGCATAGAACGAATGCCAAATAGATATTGGATCAAAACCATTTTAATAAGAACAACGGGATCCACACTTGGTCTACCGTTATCAGAACTATAATGATCTTTGACAAGATCATAAACAAAATCAAAATCGATCGCTTGATCAATTTTTCGTACAAGATGATCTTCAGGCACTAATTCATCTAAGGCCACGACTTCTAATTGATTTCTTCTTTCTTCTTCACGTTTCGATAACATGTTCATCCCCCACAGAAATGTGTTATTGCCCTTATTATACAAAAAAGCGTGTAGACTTTGTCTACACGCTGAAACGCCCTTTTACAGGGCGTTCAGATTGTAGAGAAACTCATGTTTTTCTACAATCTTTTTTATTTTCATCGTAATGATGATGGATGAGATTGAATGAAAAAGGCCTCCCACACACCTAACCTAGCTTCGCTAGATGTGTGGCAATCTTCTTCATGTTCTGACAGGCAGCTGTGAGAAGAACTTGCTCACTCACATTTTGTTTTCCCCTCAACCGGCAGTAGCGAAGCCCGTGCAGTTGTTTTGAATCTGCAAAGCTTCGCTCTATTTTTTCTTTTCTTTTTTTATATAGCTCTTTTCCAGAGACAGATAGACGATTTTGTCTGATCTTTTCTTTATGTTCTTCCCATATGTGTCTTGAGATGACTTTTTGATGATTTTTCGACCTTGTGCATCTTTCAAGAAAAGAACACGATGCACATTTTTTAGGATCTGATTTGTAGAATCGATAACCCTTTCGATCAGTTGTTGTATATAATAGCTTCTCACCATTTGGGCATATGTAATGATCATGTTCAGAGTCATACTTGAATTTCCACTTCTCAAATAAACCTCTTGTTGGATGAAAGCGTCTATGTGCGATGACACCAAAAATACGGCGATCTGATAAACCTTTACAGATTGGGGTCGTCAAATAACCAGAATCAAGGGCAACAGCTTCTACTTGAAAACCAAATCGTGCGATTTGGTGATCCAACCGATCAAGATACGGAACAGAATCATGGACATTACCGGGCGTGATGTGGGCATCCGTGATGATATTGTACTTCATATCCGTTGTACGGTGGTCTAGGTAGAAAAAGCCTTCCGGTTTGTTTTCACGATAAAGATAGCCACTTTCAGGATCAGTCGTACTTTGACGAATGTCTTTTTCCGTTTTCACCTCCTCTTTTACCTTTAAGGGCTTTTTTCCGTGTGCCACCCGATCTTCTTGGATCGCTTCTTCTAAATCATTTATATAGTTCTGGGTATCTTGTTCAATCGTTTTTCTCATATATTTATGTTTATTGGCATTGGCTTTAAGATGAGTTGAATCAGTAAAAAGAACGCGGCCTCCTACCATATCATGATTGATAGCTTGAAGCACAATCTCGTCGAAAATGTCTTGAAAAATCGTTGTATCTTTGAATCGAGTACGACGATTCCAGCTAATGGTCGAGTGATGAGGAACGGGGTCATTGATGTTCAAACCTAAAAACCATCTATACGCCATGTTATAGTAAATTTCTTTTTCAAGTTGCCTTTCAGAACGGATACCATACAGGTATCCGATGAACATCATTTTGAACAAAATGAGTGGATCGAGAGAAGGACGACCTTTATTCTCACTATAATATGGTTTTACTTTGTCTATGATAAATGAAAAATCAATGTATTGATCAATTTTACGAAGCAGGTGATCCTCTTCGACCAGTTGATCTAGTAATACAAATTCGGCTTCGTGCTGAGAAGAATTTCTAGTGTGGAACATGAGAAAAACACCTTCCTTTAGTATGCTTTTCTCTATTATAAAATGGGGTAGTGGAAAATTTAAGGGAAAAAATAAAGCTGTCGAGATTTTCTCGACAGCCTGAACGCCCTTTTACAGGGCGTTTTTAATTGTTTAGTTTGATATCATTTCTCGTATTCTATCTTCAATAGGTGTTAAAGAACGGCCTAATAGTTTTTCGAAATCATGGCTTTCGACTGCTAATGCCCCATCGCGAATTCCGCTTTGCATCGCTTTGACAAATGGAACAGCTTCTTTCGGTACACCATTTGACGCTAAAAATTCTCCAAATGCGTCTATATCCATGTGTTCTACTTTGATTTCTTTCCCGCTCACGTTGCTGACCATTTGTGCAAGTTCAGTGTGTGTGCGAAGCGGTCCTGACAATTCATAGATTTCCTGATCATGTGCCGGCAGTGTTAACGCATTTGCTGCTGCTTCCGCATAGTCATTTCTTGTTGCCCAGCCGACTTTACCTTCACCAATTGGGCTGATAAACGGCGCTCCGTTGACTGATGCCAGAATCGTATCTTTTTCATTTTCCACATACCAATTGTTTCTTAAAAAAACATGAGGGATGCCAGAGGCCATAATCGCTTCTTCTGTTCTTACATGGTCATTTGCTAGGTTTAGCTGACTTTCTTTTGCATTGGCAACACTTGTATAAGCAATAAATGATACATTCGCTGCTTTCGCTGCTTCGATGGCATTTAGATGCTGCTTCACTCGTTCTCCATCCCCAGACGAAATGATCAAAAGACGGTCAATCCCTTGAAACGCTGATTGAAGTGTATCCGGCTGTGTGAAGTCTCCTTTGCGCACATCCACCCCAGCTTCCTTCAAATGTACTGCTTTTTGCGGATCTCGAACACTGACCGCAATTTGTTCAGCTGGCACTTTCGCGAGCAAATGTTTGACGACGAGCGATCCAAGTTGTCCTGTTGCACCTGTCACTAATAATTTCATTAATTTGACCTCCTCATTTTTCGTTCAACGGTGATGTTCCTGAATGAAACAGCTTGTTTCTTACATCAGAGCATTCGTTATAATCAAAATGGTTACAACGAAGGGATAAAAAAAGCTCTGTGTATGAGCTTTTTCTACTCTTCTGCCTCCATCAATAACTGCTTGATTGTCACTTGTTTTAGGCGATGCTCAAGTGCAGACTGTGCTTCTTTGAGTTCTTTCCGCAGTCTCGTATCCATGGCTTGACCAATTCGACACGCAATGACTGGTTGATGAAAATTAAACAACTCTTCATCATCGATTACATCCACAGCTCGGTACACATCTAGCAGTGTGATGTCCTCTGCCGGTCTTTTTAAGTAAGCACCGCCTACTCCGCGGCGAATCTCAATGAGATCCGCTTTTTTCAGCATAGCCATCATTTTTCGTATAATGACAGGATTTGAATTGACACTTTCCGCAATAAAATCCCCTGTACACTCTTTTGAAACACCCGCAATAAATGACAAAATATGAACAGCAATGGTATACCTGCTGCTAATTTGTTTCACATTCCTTCACCACCGTTGTAATTATTATAGTTACAACGAATAAATTTGTCAATCCATAAACGGATTTTTCTTTCTTCCCCAATCTTCAAATGTCATCATCTCATGATGTTCTGCTGCATCGATTTCTAGCGGTGCGATACATTCAAGCAGATTCCCATCAGGGTCAAGAAAATAAATGGCAGCATGAAATTGTGGTGGATTATCAAGTACTAAAGGCTGTTGCTCTTCCGAAAAGCCAAACATCGGATGTATGCTGATCCCTTTTTCTATCAGCCATTCTTTGATCTGGTCAAGGCTGGATGTTTCTATTTGGAAGGCCACATGTCGCGTCGCTGGGTGATATGGAACAGTGGACATATCAACCTTCCAAAGGCCGAGCCAGCTCTTTCCTTTCTCAATCCATAAAAAGGCCACTCGTTCATTTTCATGAGCAAGCGTTAATTCCAATTTTTCAAAAAAAGAAATGGATGCCTTCAAATCACTCACAGGTAAATGTGCTTCATACAAGCCTTTCATCATCATTTCAATCACTCCTTTACTATCTTCTATTGTGCAGGAATTGAAAACATTCTTCCTCAGCAAAACGATGTATTTCAACCAAGCCATTGGATTGAGATGGTGAAATGTTTGATCCATTGCATATGGGGGAAGGTGTTCAAATAAAAGAAAGGAGCGTTCAATATGCCTTGGACAATGGAAGATTATCCAGCTTCATTCCAATCACTAGACAAAGTCATTCGAAAAAAAGCACTTGAGATTGCCAACAAAATGGTGCAGGAAGGCTATGAAGAAGGTAGAGCGATTCCAATTGCGATCAATCAAGCGAAAGAGTGGAAAAAGAATGCGACGGAAAAAGAAATGGAGGACTTTCACTCTCATGGTTCTGTGACTCCTTCTAAGAAAAGCAGCTCTGCACGACCTGAGCTCATGGATCATGCGCAGCATGTCGTGAAACATGATGAAGGCTGGGCGGTTCAAACTGAAAAAGCGAAGCGTGCAAGTGAGGTAAAAGAAACGAAACAGGAAGTCATCGACCGCGCGAAAGAGATTTCATCTAAAAAAGGAACAGCAGTTGTCATCCACCGAACAGACGGGACGATTCAGGATGTGGTGAAGCCAAAATAAGACCGCCCTTTGGTGAAGTGCACCCCAAATATTAGACACAGTCTAACATTTGGAGGTGCTTTTCTTTTGGCTAAATTTACAATTGAAGATAAAATCAAAGCGGTAAAACGATACCTCATTGACCGCGAACCCCTGCTTGGAATTGCAAAACAGATTGGCGTGCACAAAAGTATACTTCAATATTGGGTCAGAAAGTATCAATATCATGGCAAAAAAGCTTTTTCAAAGTCATATACAAATTATCCAGTCCAATATAAACTAGACGTACTTGATTATATGAATGAACATGGGACGTCTATCTTGGAAACAGCTGCACTCTTTAACCTGCCTTCTGATACCACGCTTTGGAACTGGAAGCGCATCTTGGAAACACAAGGAGTAGACGCCCTTCAATCTAATAAAAAGGGGCGTCCGTCTATGAAAAAGAAAACTGGAAAACAAGAAATAACGAAAGGATCAATGGAAGCGTTACAGGCAGAAGTAGAACATTTGCGCATGGAAAATGAGTATTTAAAAAAGTTGAATGCCTTAGTTCAAAACAAGGAACAATCACCAAACAAGACAAAGCGCAAGTAGTCTATGATTTAAGGCATCAATATCCGGTGAAATCACTTCTTAAGCTCGCATGTATTCCACGCAGTACCTACTATTATTTGATCAAGCATTTAGATCGTCCTGATCAGGATGTCGAACTGAAAAAGATGATTCAAACCATTTATCAGGAACATCAAGGACGTTATGGATATCGCCGGATTCGTGATGAACTAATCAACCGAGGACAAAAGGTGAATCACAAAAAAGTCCAGCGCATCATGAAAGTTCTAGGGCTAAAATGCATGGTCCGAGTGAAGAAATATCGTTCATACAGAGGCACAGTGAACAAAATAGCGCCTAATATATTGGCTCGTCATTTTCAAGCTGATAGGCCAAATGAGAAATGGGTCACAGATATAACGGAGTTCAAGTTATTTGGTCAGAAGCTCTATCTTTCGCCCATATTAGATCTATTTAATGGTGAAATCATTACCTATACAGTCGGTTCAAGACCTGTTTATTCACTCGTCTCAACGATGCTTCATCAGGCGTTCAACCGTTTAGATGAAGATGAGAAACCAATGATACATTCTGATCAAGGATGGCATTACCAAATGAAGCAATATAGACACGCCTTAAAAAAGCGTGGGATTACACAGAGTATGTCCCGAAAAGGTAACTGTTACGATAACGCAGTTATCGAGAACTTTTTTGGTATCTTAAAGTCTGAATTTCTATACCTAAAAAAATTTGAGAACATCGAACACTTCAAGCAAGAACTTGAACAATATATTGACTACTACAATCACACACGTATAAAGACAAAACTAAAAGGCATGAGTCCGATACAATATCGAACTCATGCCTCGAAAGCTGTCTCATAAAAAAACGCGTCTAAATTTAGGGGGTCACTTCATTGGCGAGCGGTCTTTTCTTTATGCATTCTTTTCTTTTTTAGCGGGTGCTTTTCTTTTCTTAGGTGCTGCTTTTTTCGTTTTTTCTGGTTTTGATCGATCGATAGAAGCCTGCAAAGCGGCCATCAAATCAGTGACATTGGATGAAGCCTCTTTTTTACCTGTCGTTTCTGGTTGAACGGTATGTTCTCCAGAAATTTTGTCTCCAATTACATTCATCAGCTGCTCTCTGTATTCATCGCGATAAGCGGCTGGATCGAATGTGGTGGTCAGCTGCTCAATTAAAAGGAGTGCTGTATCTAACTCTTTCTTCACGATATTTTCCTCTTGCGGGATATTCGGGACGTCTGATACTTGCCTAATTTCGTCAGGGAAATGAATGGTTTCCATTAGTAAAATATGTTCGTAGCACCTAACAATCGCTAATTGCTCCTTTGAGCGAATCATGATCTTGGCTACACCGATTTTCCCTGATTCTTGTAACGCTTTTCTTAATAATGAATAAGCCTTTGCTCCGCCAGTATCTGGAGATAGAAAATAACTTCTTTCATAATAGATGGGGTCGATCTCTTCTATCTTCACAAAATCAATGATTTCGACGGCTTTTTCTTCATTTTCTTTTCTCAGCCTTTCGAGTTCTTCCTCATCCAATTCAATGAATTTATTTTTGGCATACTCGTACGCTTTTACAATTTGCTCTGGCGCTACCTCCTCGCCGCAGTTAGCACAAACCTTTTTGTAGTTAATCGGCGTATGGCATTCTTTATGAAGCTGTCTTAATTTAATATCTTTGTTTTCTGTAGCGGTAAACAGCTTGACTGGAATATTCACCAGTCCGAAGCTAATGCCACCCTTCCATACTGTATGCATCGTAATGCCTCCGTTCTTTTCTCCTTACTATGTAATGTTTTCATCAGAGTTATGTATGTTTATGAAAATTTCATCCCACTCTAAGAACACATGATGTAAGGAAGTGAAAAACACAATGAAACCGATGCGTTTAACGTCTGCACATGATATTCCTGTTGGAGCAGACTGGCTGTATGAATTAAAATATGACGGCTTCAGGGCCATTCTTATTTGGGAAAAAGACACCATCCATTTAGAGAGCAGAGCCGGAAAGCGATTAAATGAACAATTTCCTGAAGTCATTGATCAGTGCCAGCAACTAACAAAGCAGCTTGCACCTTTTTTACCGCTGACCCTAGATGGAGAATTGGTCTTTTTACTGAGTGAACAAGAAAGCGACTTTACAAAGGTTCAGCAAAGAGGCCGCCTGAAAAACAAAGAAACCATTCAACGCCAGGCTAAGCGGTTTCCATGTCATTTGATTGCATTTGATCTATTGAGATTTAAAGGGAAATCCCTCGTTGATTTACCGCTGATTGAAAGAAAAGCTGAGCTGCATGAGGTGTTCCAAGAAGCAAATCTTCCTCCCTCCGTTCAGTTGAATCACCCCTCTCTTCTTCAAATCATCCAAACCGATAGCAGCCCTGATGACATGAAAAAAATCATGCTGACCTATTTAGCGGAAGGATTAGTTGCTAAAAAGAAGATGAGTAAATGGCAGGAGCATACCCGCTCGAAAGAATGGCTCAAAATCAAAAATTGGCGGTATGTATCTGTCATCGTGACTCGTTTTGATAAAGACAATGGCTATTTTCAAGGATGTCTTTATCAAGAAACGAATCTCATAGAGGTTGTCCAATTTAAGCATGGTTTTTCTAAAGAAGAAGAACAAACCCTGCGCACCTTATTTCTAACCAAAGGTCAAATGACTGGAGCATCACATTATGAAATCCCACCATCCATTGTCGCAAAGATTGCCTGTATCTCTTTTGATGGATCAGCCTTACGAGAGCCCCGGTTCTCTTCGTTTTTATTCGATGCAGATCCAGCAACGTGTACCTTTCAACACATGCTCAAACAGCTTTATCCGCTCCCAGCTTTGATTGACGTCACCCACCCAGAGAAACCGGTTGTATCTGCCCTTCATATCACAAAGGCAGATTACTTACTTTATTTGAGGCAAGCCGCTCCCTATTTATTACCCTTTTTACGTGAAAGACGTCTTACGTTAATACGCTTTCCTCATGGCACTGGTGAAGAATCTTTTTATCAAAAGGCAACGCCCGATTATGCGCCTGATTTTGTTGAGACAGATCAAGCGCACGATATTTCTTACACAATCTGTAATGATCCTAACACGTTGCTTTGGCTTGGTAACCAGCTGGCGATGGAATTTCATATTCCTTTTGAAACGAGAGATACGGATCGGCCTGTAGAAATTGTATTTGATTTAGATCCGCCTTCTGTTAAAGAGTTTCACCTAGCAATAGAAGCAGCCAAACGAATCAAGGTCATTTTAGATGGACTCTTTCTCACCGCATTTATTAAAACAAGTGGTAGGAAAGGGCTACAAGTTTATATCCCATTGAAGAAAAATGCCTTCACATATGAACAAACTAGACAATTCACTGCGTTCATCTGCCAATTTTTATGTGAACAAACACCCGAGCTGTTTACGCTAGAGCGTCTAAAGAAAAACCGCGGCAACCGTTTATATTTAGACTACCTTCAACATGATGCTGGAAAAACAATCATCGCCCCGTATTCCCCGAGAGGAAACGAGCTCGGACTTGTTGCAACACCGATTGAATGGGAAGAATTAAACAGCGAAGAATGTCACCCTTCTTTATTTACGATGCCGGCTGTTATGAAACGTCTAAAGGAAAAAGGCGACCCATTCCGGCAAATGAGGCACCATGTGAATGATGATTCTTTTCGACAAGTTTTATATCAGCTGCAGGACATGTTACCAGCTCATAAAATGGACATACGCGGTCATTAAGCGTTACACTTATTCATTAGAGAGAAAGAAAGGGATGACCATTTTGACCGCACACTCAATACGAAACATTGCCCTTATGTTCTTATGTCTTACCGCAGGAATAGTGGATGTTATTGGCTATTTAAGCCTAGGGCATGTGTTTACAGCAAATATGACGGGAAATATAGTACTGCTTGGCATTGCAGCAGGCAGTTCATTGCAGTTAACCGCTCTTCATTCCATCACGGCACTTAGCGGATTTGTTTTAGGTGTTTTACTAGCTGTTGTCATAGGTGGAAAACAAGAAAAAACATTTTGGCCAAAAGCCGTTACACGCATCTTTATCATAGAAGTCATCATCTTGCTTCTATTTGCTCTTATGACCATTTTTCCTTATACGCAAGGTGCTTATTTTATGCTGATTATCCTTTTAAGTATGGCGATGGGCATGCAAACGGCGGCCGCACGCAAATTAAATGTCGCTGGCATTTCTACAACAGTTTTAACGAGTACACTTGCTAACTTATTTGAAGATTTGGCGCAACGCTTATCAAATCGGGAAAAAAGAAAAGCCCCTATTCAACATGTGAGCTTGCTGCGAATCGGTTCTATTGTCTTTTACTGCCTAGGAGCTGCTTTAGCTGCGTATACAGATGCTTACGATCCGTTTATCATCATTTGGCTGCCTATTTGCATCCTAGGGGTTATTGTGATCACAGCTACATTTAAGCACTTTCACCAATTGAAATAGCCAATCTTAGATGGCTATTTCAATCACTGTGATGAAACATTAATAACTTCTTACATAAAAACCAGGAGGACGCCCCATAATGAATGTGGAGCCATATGGAGAATATCCAGAAAACGTCCCGAACCCCCCATATCCAGGGTAACCTCCTAAGCCTGAGAACACGCCAGGGCTCACATAATACCCGCCAAAGCCAATATGAGGTCCCACTGCTCCGCCGCTAAAACCGCCGCCATGAAAGCCTCCATACACCCGAGGATCCATACAATCACCTGCCTTCAACTTACACCTCATCTCATCATATGCGTGACAAATGGAGCGGTGTTCCCTCTTTTGTAACAATTTCTATGTACAATAGACCAATTTGATGAAATTTGAATGAAAAGTCCTGCAAAAAATTAAATTAAGCAAAGAAAGGTGACCTTTTTAACTTGTTGCTCTGCCCAATGTTTATTTAGAATAATGGAGCAGGTAACAAATTTGCACACCCCCTTTGTTGCGAATTCTTCTTATTAAACGTTCTTGCAGCGTTTAATAAGAAGAGCCTATTTTCACCCATATAAAAAACCCTTGCTGATCATCATCAACAAGGGCGAGATATGATTGGGTGATTAACCACCAATGATTTTTTCTGCTACTTCGAAAGAACCCGCTACATTTTCAGTTAAAACAGCCGCAGCGACCGCTAAACCTACAACGAATAATACTTTTAATCCTGTTTTCATCTTATATCAACCCCATTCTTTTCATATGTAAATCCGCTTCTAAACTTTTATTCAAGTAAAAAACAGACTGCTCATAAAGTGCTTGCTTTTCACAATACTTTGCAGCAAAGTGAGAAAGCTCTTTCACTTCATGATATTCATTCTTTTCTTCTAACTTTCTTAATTTCTCATTAATTTGCTGAAATCTTTGTGGCACATTCGTTAAGTAAAGATCATGTACGATGCCTATTTTGAGCTGAAACACTTCATGAGAAGCTTCTTTCATTCGGGCATATGCAGCCTCTATATACTGGCTTGCACGCTGCTTTTCACCAATTACACAGAGTTCCCGGCTGATCAGATACGTAGAATGGAAAAAGAAATCTGAATCATAATACTCTTGATGAGACAATGCTTTTTCAAGATGTCGTATAGATTCTTTCGGTTTATTCCAAAATGAATATAAAATGGCCACATTATGGTGGTGCTGAGCCAGCATAAAATCATCCTGTTCGCTAGTCAACACCTCTTCCGCTAAACGATAATTCTCAAGCGCTTCTTCGTACCTGCCAATCTCTGTAAGGTTGGCTGCAATAAGAGAATATGAAAGTGCAGTTCTTCTTTCATAGTGCTTCTGACGTTTATAGACGTGTAGAGCCCTACGAATATAACTTAATGAAAGCATAATATGACTCAGGCGATAGTAAAGCCACGCGACCTTAAAATCGAAATCAGCGCGTTCGATTTCACTTGGAATTTTATCTAAGAGCTTTTCCGCACTTTGATACATCTGTAATGCAACCTCATAATTCCCCTGATGCTGTTCATACACACCCTCATAAAAATCAAAATAATAAGCAAGGCGATTAGACAAATCATCATCTTTTTTCCCATAATGGCCTTCTATACTTTTCGTTGAAACATTGCCTTTTTGCCCTCTTAAATTGTACATCAGAATATGATGCCTTTTCTCTAGAAGAGAATAATACATGAGGATGTCAGCATCATCAATTTCCTCTACTGCCTGTTTCGCTTTAGCAAATAGCCGTTCTGCCTCATCTGCATGATCTTTTTTGATTTCTATGTTCCAGTCATTTAATAGTGATGCCAATTCCGCCACAGGAACTTTGCTCATTCTACACCCCCAATCACCTTCAGCTACACCACATGATTTCACTAAATATGGAACTTCTATTAGCAATTGCTAATTCGTCCATTTGACATCATTTTAATATGAATCACTTGAATCTTCAATAACCGATTCCTTTGTTATTGCGTTTCTTTCTCCTAGTCAATGATGTATACACTAAAAATTCCGTCTTTTTTTATCAAAAGACACAGTTGATTGGTTTTATTCCATTGCCTATTTTGTGCGATGGCCCTGAATCATGAGCACTGCTTTTCATTTTTGAAGTTTCTTTATATAATATGAACAAGAACTTCCGTGCCTCAGTAGCTCTAGAAGGGAAGAGCGCCGTAAAACAATTGTAGCTAGCGGGTCGCAAGGCAAGGGTTTCAGAAGCACCGAAAAGCAAATGAGCTAAGACAGGTGAAACTCCTGTCGGTGAAATTCCGTAGGGAAGCGTGTTGCCCCCTAGCCTATGCTTACGAAAGGAGTGCGGGTTCGAATCCCGTCTGAGGCTTGATGAATATGGAGGATGAAAACAATGCAGGTTTTTGAAGAATATGTAAGCAATATCGGTCATCCAGAGCTGAAACAGCGCATGCAAGACATCTTACAATGGATTTCAGACACATTCCCTCAATTAGAGCCAAGAATTGCTTGGAATCAGCCCATGTTCACAGATCATGGCACATTTATTATTGGATTTAGCGTCGCAAAACACCACATTTCTGTTGCTCCAGAAGGAAAAGGGATTGATCACTTTTCAGCAGATATTGTACAAGCTGGTTATGACCATGGAAAAAAGATGTTTCGGATGAAAGAAAGCTTACCGATTGACTATCCTCTGCTAAAAAAAATCATCGAATTTAACATTGAAGACAAAGCAGATTGTACTACATTTTGGCGAAAGTAATAAACACCCCGATCTGATGTCATAACAGATTGGGGTGTTTTTTCGTGGGATTTACATTCTATTTGGTTCTCTCTCCTGCCCATTTCTGCTCCACCCATTCATAGCACGACAGAAGCAGGCTAACGCCCTTTTGGAATAGCGGCAAATAAACAACGGTTACCGCCGTTAAACAGGCGATCATAGCACCTACCAACACATCAAATGGATAATGAACACCTACCCAAATCCTTGAAAAGCCTACAGCGCAGGCAATGAAAAGCCAATAAATACGACGCTTGTGGAAAAGCCAAAAGACTATACAAATGGAAAAAATAAAAATGGTGTGATCACTCGGAAAAGAGTTGTTCACTTCCTTTTCGATTAAAAGATTGACTTGATTCAATTCTGCAAAGGGCTGTTGATTGGAATAAAAGAGCCCAGCGACTTTCCCTAACATCTCTGCCAAGATAAAGGTCAACCCAGCAGATATCATCATGTTTCTTCTGCTCCGATTTTGAAACCACATGATCAAAAACATGATCGCAATGAACATCACTGAATATTCAGCCAATCCAATAAGAACTGGATTTAAGACATCGTGATTCATACTAAGTTGATTAATCGACCGAAATACCCGTTCATTAAACTCCTGCATCTCATTTCATTCCTTTTGCTTCGTTTAGGAAAAGGATAAATGAAAAAAGAAGCCCGTGACATCGATCGAGCGAACAAAATAAAGGGATCATCTCACATTTTTGTCACTTCGTTGTCATCCGGATACAAAGAAACAAAGCACTATTTAGAATGAAACTGCTCCCATTCTTTTTTCAGCAAAGCATATTGATAGGTGTTGTCATATTTAGGGGTTCCATCCTCATTTGTAGTAAATGAAACAAACTCAAGAAAGAGGCCTTCTTTCCTCATGCCTAAACGCTCACATAATGTTTGAGATCGATCATTGTCATCTTCTACATATGCATATAAGTGCCTTGCTCCTTGATTGACAAATAGATATGACAAGAGAGCTTCTGCACTTTCACGGGCATATCCCTTCCCTTCATATAACGCATGAAAATTCCAGCCAATTGAATACGTGTCAGGCTCATCTTTTAAATGAAACAGTTCACCGATAATCAACTGACTTTCTTTTAAACAAATCGCCATATAAGAGTGATCTGCTTTTCTTTTTTACACCTTAGCGACCGCTTCTTCTAATGTAGAGATTTGATCATCCAGAAAACAATTTACTCTTGGATGCAAGCATTCCAGGTGCATCTTCATCACGAAATGGTCTAAGAATTAACCGTTTTGTTTCTATTTTATCCATAAGGGTCTCCTTACTATTTCTTCTTTATCTTTCACTATTTTAGATGTCATGGACTGTTTTTGATCATTTGATCGCATGGACGTATCCATTTTTAAACTCCAAGCGCTTTTTGTAATGAAATAATGTCATCAAAACTGATATAATAGAACATAAGTTTGTATTTTATTGAAAAGGGATGACTTGAAATGATCAAAACGGTAGAAGGCAATATTTTAGACGCAGAAGAAGATATCATCTGTCACCAAGTGAATTGTAAGGGTGTCATGGGAGCAGGATTAGCAAAGCAAATCAAAAGCAAATACCCAAATGTGTATAAAGACTATAAACGTTTATGTGCAGAACAAGGAGATGACTTATTAAGCTCCGTCCAGTTCATCACAACGAGCGACGGAAAAACCATTGCCAACTTATTCGCCCAAGTTGGATACGGAAGAAAAACAAAACAAACAGATGACGACGCATTACGCAGCTGCTTTGAACATCTAAAACAGACAGTGACAAATCCAAATGAAGAGAACCCCCTTCATTCTATCGCCATTCCTTATGGGATCGGCTGCGGCTTGGCAGGCGGAGATTGGACGATTGTTCGAGAGATGATAGAAGAGGTCCTTAGCGATTGTGAAGTGACGGTTTATCGGTTTAAATAAGTAAAATGAGAAATTATTATGAAACAAATATTACAAAAACCCTCCTTAATTGATATGGAGGGTCATTTGCTATTTTCTATTTTCTTCTTTATTTTTCAAATAATCTAGCACAGCTTCTTTATCTTCCTCATCTTCAGGTAGAAATCCGAACGTTTCGTATTCCCAAACAGCTATTCTTTGATCACCATCAATACCTAATGAGAAAATATCTTCATACCCATATTCAATCGAGAATTTACCTGAATGCTCCATCTCAAGCGTGAGATTAGTCCATGAACCATAATTATTTTTTTCATAAAATGTTTTTAACTGTCTAAATAATCGTGTTAATTCAACTAAAAAATCCATATATATTGATCTACTGATATTAAATAATTTAGGTATATTGTGCCCGTAAATAAACTCCTTATCACCCTTTTTTCTAAAGTAAAAAGTTATTTCTGCTTCGTGTTTGACCACTTCCGTATACATTCGTATTTTTTCCCATTCAACTGGAATGTTATCATGAATAAGTTCAGCTATTTTTTGATAGATAGAATCTATTGTTATGTTTTCCATATTATTCACCCTCCGATTTTATTTTCAATAATTAGATACTTTTCTTTTCCTTCTATGCTATAAAACACACCAAACTCAGAGGGTCTAATTGAATCATTTAAATATTTCGGCTCAATTATAACTTCTACACGCTTTGGGGGATCAGATGCTAATGCTTTTCTCCATTTCTGTTCCATCTCATACCATTTCCCGCCACTACGATTAATCTGCGAATTCATCGGCACCAGATTATCAATATCACCAGAACCTTTGAAAATAGTCGCAATTAAATGACCACCATCATCATCCAGCAATCGATCCGGCTTTCCTGAATTGGATTGAGCATATTGGTTTCTTTTCATCTCTCCATATTTTAAATCACTTGCTTCGACTTTGACAATGCGGCCATAGTGATCTGTTGTGTAGGTGTAACCTTGTTTGGTTGAATAGACAACATTAGGCTTTAGCACTTTTTTACGTTTCCATCTCACATAATGATCTCCGTAACTGACAACGGTCGGTGGTGATTTGGGTGCTGGTAATCTTCTGCCTGTCTTAGAGATTCCGTATCCTGAGTTGTTGTCTAGACGCTTTGCCATGGAGAGGAGTTTATTTTTGAGATTTTCTCCGTCAAACACGTTATAAGGGAGTTTCCCTCCACCTGCTAGTTGAAACTTTGGTGAATATGGCAATAGATTCGGAATAGAGACTCTATCTAATGATTTTGCCCCTTGTTCAAGCCCTTTCTTCACTGTTGTTTTGGCAGCTGTTGTCCCTGTTTTTGTGATGGCTCCTGCACCTTTAGAACCAAAGACAATTTCTGCAAGTGAACCAGTCGCATAGGCGAACCAGTGTGACCGCGAATACGCGTCACCATTTATGACTTCTTTTTGGAATGAGTCTGAAATCGATTTTCCAATCGCTTTCGACGTTTCAATTGGATGAGAAACAGCCGTTACGACCGATTCAACGGCACCTCCAGGATCTGTCACAAGATCGTAGATACCAACTACTGTATCTTTTGCTACATCATATAGACCCACTGCAGTACCTTTTACACTATCAATGAATACCTCCGATGCTTCTTCCTGTGCTTTGATTTGGAGAAGCTGGCTGTAATACATTTTTTGATCATATGTGAGATTCTCATAACCGATCTCATCTACAATCTCAAAGTACTTCGCTTCTGATAGACACGAAGGATCATTGAGCTTTTCTTTCAGTTCTTTGATTCTTCGTTTTTCTTTTTCATCTTTTTTCACCTTTAAATAGGCTTTCACTTGAGCATCAATCTGATCATGGTTCTTGTACACGTCTGTCTCATGAAATGCTTTTGCATCATAATACATTGGCTGCGCATTCTTTCCTTTTCCAGTAGCAGCCATCATCTTTGCATAAAAAGTGTTGAGGTGGTTCTCAACCGCTTCTGACTTTGCGTATTCCGTTTTTAAATCATTGTCTATTTGATGTAAAACTTCAATGGTCTCTTTTCTTTTTTTGTTCGCATCATCTAAATGTTCATTGACCTCTTTACTTGAAAAAGTATGTAATTCAATTAAATCACTAATATCATCAAAAATAGTGGAAAGTGCCTCTTTTTGTTCTTTGACCATATCTTTATTGTTCTGAATCCCTTGTTTCAATTGAGTGTCTAAAAAGTGCTCATCAATAAAAGTACTCCCACCTAATGATTCATCATCAAGCTTTCCTTTCACCCCATCTAAAAAAGCTTTCTGCATATCGATAAAATCAAGATATGTGTCTGTGTACAGCGCAAGATCCCCATAAAAAGATTTGATATTGTCTGCACCTTTTCCAGTAAATTCATCACCTAAGCCCGACACACTTTTTAATGCTTTTTTCACAAGTTTCATTTCTTCTTGAAGCTCATGATAGGCCTTTGATCTCTGTTCTACAGCTGATAGTAAAGATGGAGCATCTAATATTTTCATATAAAAAAGACTCCTTTTATGGCATATTCTTTTACTAGAATACCATAAGGAGCCTGACACTTTAATCCACTTTATCGTTTTTTAACCAATTTTGAAGGATTTGAACATACTTATTGAATGAGATGCTGTTATTAATAGGAATTAATAAGGTATCCTAATAAAGAGAAGGGCTTCACTCTTCTCTTATCTATCTCCATATACAAAGCTATATTCTGTAACTAAATCATCTCCCCAACTATCGCTAAAACTTATTGAAGCTGGGCCAACACTAATTGAAATACCATTTATTGTTGCATAAGTGTGATGATATTTTGTGATAATATTTGCAGGATCTCCTTTTTTAGACTTTGGAACAAGTACATCTCTATCCATCGTTATAAATTGAGTATCTCCATAGCCAGGTGAAAGAATAACTCCATGACCATAATTTTTGTATGAGTCTGTATCAGCTGATAGTTGTTTATCTTCTGTTACATGTGTGAGGCCACCTTTACCGTCAGCAACGGCCTTTTGTTGCTGCCAATACCCCTCAAAAGTACCTGATAAAGGGACTGCAGATGTATCCCAAGCTACTGCAAACGCATCTTTCTTATGGTTAACAGGCTTTTTAAACCATTCGGCATAAGAATGATATTGATATTTATAATTAGTTCCAGATGTACCTTTATAAAAAACTTGTTGAGAAATAAGCAGTTTGCTATTTGTTGCCGGATCGGTTGGCGGTAAAGATGAATAAGGTATGTATTTTATCAGATTCTCCTAAATCACCATTATCTTTCAACCCTACATCTTCGTATGAAATACTTTTTCCTGTGAGCTTTTTATACTTCTTTATGTCCTCTAATTTTGTTTTTGCAATCCGCTTTTCATTCTCAGAATTATATTCAATTCTTTCTCCATCTAGTGAATTATAATATGTAGTAGACTTGACAACTTCAAGTTTGACTGAATGTTCTTGGCTTGTATTATCTTTAGTTTCCTTACTTTTTGCACTTGAAATACCCCCAAACATTGTCAATGAGAATACGAAAGCTAGTAAAATGAGTATGAACCTGATTTTCATCCCAAACACCTCCGCCCACACACTACCATATAAAGAAAAAACCGTAAATATCTCAAGTATGGTTTTTATTATAAGAAAATACAAAGATTAGAATTAACCAAAAAGACAATACTTCAAACAGTCCACTGTTGTATATTTTTGAAAAAGGTAAAATCAAAGTAAAATATGTTAAAATGATGGCTCCTAACAACATGTATAATGTGCGTTTCATATACATCCCCCAACAATTTTTTCTCAACGATATCATATTTTTTAAGACCTTTCAAAAATGATTTAGCAAAGTTGCTCTTATAGTCTACACTTCGGTAGACAGTACTCAAATAGATTACTTTCACGTTCAAACTCCATCACAACTTCATCAAATTATGATAGCAATCATTAAGACACTTATTAATATTTTGCATCTCAAATCACTTGGGGTTGTAATGCCACCCTGTAATATTCTGTTTACCATTCATTTATTTTCACACCTACATGTGAAGAAAGAACTTTCTCCACACCTTACTCCAAGTAGACACAAAGCTAAGAAAGGTGAAACTATACTCCACTAAATAATAAAAGAAAAACCCTATTATAAGGGTTTCAGACCGTAGACAAACCCCACCTTTACTTCAAGTAAAAGTGGGGTTTTCACTTATTTTGATAAAATTGATCAGTCGCTTTACGCTGGACATGGCTCTTTCCATGTCCAGTTTGCTAATTTCTTAAGATTCATGGCAGCGAAAGTAAGCATCGCCTGCATCGAAACTTTTTTCAATCCTCGAAGTTTCGTCCATCGCATTCCATGCTTTTCTTTTGCATCCGCAAAAACGCGTTCAATCGTTTCTTTCCGTTTTGCATAGATGTTCTTATTCATTTCAGTGAGTCTCAGATGGTCTGCTTCGTCTAGGTAGTCCTGCCAAATATGTCGGTGAATCTGTTTGGTGTGATTTTGACTTTGTGTACAGTTATCTAGAAACGAGCAGGATTTACATACCTCTGAATCGGACGCATATTGCTTATATCCCTCTCTAGTCGTTGTACGATAAGAAAGAATTTGCCCGTTTGGGCAAATGTAACAATCAACATGTGCGTCATATACGTATTCATTCTTTTTCAAGTAACCAGCTTTTGTTTTCGGGCGAGTGTAAGGCATGACAGGTCTTATCTCTTGATCCATTAAAAACTTGGCGATATAAGGTGTTTTATATCCAGCATCCACTGCGACTACATTGGGTTTTCCGACTTTCTTTGTCACCTTTGATACGAGTGAATCTAACATACGACTATCATGAACATTTCCACCAGTGACCAGTGTTCCTAAAATAAATCCTTTTGAATCACAAGCCGTATGAAATGAATAAGCAAATAACTTTTCACGTTCATCCTTTACATAGTAGCCACTCTCTGGGTCAGTTGTACTGACCTTGATTTCTTTTTTCTCTTCTTTATTCTGTAGGGGTAATGGCTTTTTTCCATGTTCCTCACGATCAACATTGATCTCCTCATGAAGCTGATTTTGATAACTTCTCGTTTCTACTCGAACAATTTTCTTTTCAAGTTTTTTCTTATTGGCGTTCGCTTTTACATGAGTTGAGTCAATGAAAGCGATAGATGGATCAACGAGACCTTTTTTCATCGCTTCTCTTAAGATTCGATAAAAAATTTGTTCGAATAAATCTGTATCATGAAAGCGTCTCACGTAGTTCTTACCGAAGGTAGAAAAGTGCGGAATTTTCTCTGAAAACCCATACCCAATAAACCAACGATAAGCAACATTGGTTTCAATTTCTTTAATGGTTTGACGCATAGAACGAATGCCAAATAGATATTGGATCAAAACCATTTTAATAAGAACAACGGGATCCACACTTGGTCTACCGTTATCAGAACTATAATGATCTTTGACAAGATCATAAACAAAATCAAAATCGATCGCTTGATCAATTTTTCGTACAAGATGATCTTCAGGCACTAATTCATCTAAGGCCACGACTTCTAATTGATTTCTTCTTTCTTCTTCACGTTTCGATAACATGTTCATCCCCCACAGAAATGTGTTATTGCCCTTATTATACAAAAAAGCGTGTAGACTTTGTCTACACGCTGAAACCCTATTATAAGGGTTTTTCTTTTTTGGAATCGTACTCTTTAATAATATCAATTGGATCAATCGCATCATCATCTTGTGTATATTCCTCTACATAAGGAGTAATTAATTTCTCAAACTGCTTTTCATCATCCACTAGAGCAATACAAGTTTCATACCCTTCAAAATCAGATGGGTATAAATTTGCAACAGCACTGCCGTTTTTTAAAGCCTGATCTATCGCATTTTTTAATTCCAATAGACCCTTCCTGTTTCCTAAAATCAATGCTTCTCTGTGATGAGTTTCTTGAGCATATATATTACACATCTCTAAAACATCATCATCCTCCACTTGAATAGACATATAAAAGCACCTCCGAAGTTAAATTTAGTTCATTATATAATTCTTAATGCCAACATGCCAAAGAGCCATGACCTCAAACGTCTGATCCAAATAGTGATTGCGGACACCGCAAACAAAAATAGCTCAAACTACTTAACTGTACTTTGCTCCTTTTTATATTTCATTACTTTTATAATTCTATAAACTATTACAGCAACATAGCACACAACTAAGGTAATCAGATATTCAAAAGGAAAATCTCTTTGTACACCTTGATAAAGAAAAATTGCCAAAAGGACTGTAAACAAAACTATTTGAAAAACTTCTTTTTTTATCATCCAAATCCCCCGATATACTTTCACTTACGTTTTATACTTTTAATTACGTTATGTTACCGTGAAATTATAAAACAATCAGTCTTAACATTCTACAGTCAGTTCCATATTTAGGATTTAAGTAACAAAATTGAAAGTATGTACTATATTTATTTTTATCTCAAATTGTTTTCTTCTCTTTCTTCATAAAAACATCCTGAAATTCTTCATAAATTTTTTTCGTTTTTTCAGAATCCCATGCTTTATACAGCTCTCGCATAAATATATACAGTGAAATTGGGTAATACCCAGAGTTCCTCTAACGGACACTGAAAGTTTCCTCTTCAAAAATCTTAATTAATTCATTTGTTTTTTTAGTATCTCTATACGCTGCCATCAAAGCAAATGGAGCACCTAATATAAAATAGACTCCTTTATGGCATATTCTTTTACCAGAATACCATAAGGAGCCTGACACTTTAATCCACTTTATCGTTTTTTAACCAATTAACCTCCAGAGCTACCTCTTGATGCAACTGTTTGGACATCTTCATGTAGAGGTTGAGTCAAACCGTTTGTAAAGAAAAGTGTACCTAGAGCTACCACAGCTAGTGAAAATGTAATAAAAACCGACTTCTTCAATTAATTCACTCCTTTTCCTACATACTGGCTTGCGAGTAAGGCTCTTTTATAGTAATTTAATGACTGTTTCAGCAAGCCTCTCCCCTCTAAATATTTCGCCACATCAACCAGAATCTCCTCTAAATCAACCCATACTCTTTTCTCTTCAAGCTCTAAACACAGATTGTTTATATTGTTCAATTGAGATTGATTTTTTTCATACAATAGTTCTTTTAACAATTTAAATTTTATTTGAAAAACGTTATGGTTGACTTGTTCTGATAAAGAAATGCCTAGATCAATCCATTCAATCGCGTCATTACTTTTACTGGAGATTTCTATTCTAGAAAGTTCATATAAACATCTCATCTTCAATAAATCTTGATTTTCGATCTCTTTATAACTCAACGTGCGCCTAAATAGTGCTGATGCTTCTTCTAAATTTTCTTTTTTGCTTTCTAGAAAACCCATATTGTAATATAGATGAATGATTAAATGATTGTCATTAATACTTTCGATCATATTCTCAGCTTCACTAAAAAGAGCTCTTGCTTTATCATATTCAAATTGATCAATTAAGTTTAACGCATGTAGCATCCTACAGTTAATCTGTCTTTTGATATATGTTTCATGCGCATTAAATGTATCACACGCAATTTGTGCATGATATTTTGATAAAAAGGTCATTTTCAAATCATAAAATAGAACTGCGATTTTATAATGAAATTCAGCTTTTTCTATTTCATCATCAACATAAGCCAACTTTTTTTCAGCTATTCTGAAGTAACTTAATGCCTTATCATAATCTTGCAAGTAGTCATGATAGATCCCATTATAAAAGTAGAAGTAATATGACATGAGTTTATTTGTTTTTTCTTCTTTTTCGTCTGGAGCATTCCGCTGAAAGAATGGCTTATCTAAATTTCTGCTAATATTCTGAAGTTTCAGCTTAAGCCTAAAGCTCAAAAGTTGATAGTACAAAAGAATATCTTGATTTTCTTCCATTAAATCAATTGCCCTGTCTATGTCATCTTGCATTTCTATAGCTGCCGATAAATCCCCTTTTTGTATCGCAAGATTCCAAGTGTTTAACATGTTCCCTACCTCCTGAGAGGCAATTAATCCTGACATTCCTTTACCCCCTTCTAAACAAATCCCTAGTATAATTCTAACACGCATTTTACAACATATGTAAAGTGAATCTGCTCATAATAGAAATTTTCGGTATCCCGCAAATATGATAATAATTGAATGGTATGCAATTATAAGAGTTGGTTAAAAGAGAGAGTAGCCAGAAAGGACTTGATACTTATTTCTTTTATTGACCACCTTCATTTTTTAAAAAGAAATTCACAAAATATTGTTTTGAAATTGATATAAAAAGACCTGACTGAGTTTCAGCCAGGTTCATGAAGGGGTCAATCTAAATTATATTATAATGAAATCAAAACAGATAATTAAACATCCGTTCTCATTCACTCTTTGAAAATTCAACCTATACAGTATACTCTACATTCTCTAATTTTGCCTTAATCTAAAAAATCAATATTAACAGCGAAATTTCCAGCTGTTACAGTTATCTGAGGAATTTTAGTTTTTTCAAAAATGTCTACAATTTCAAATAATGTCTTTTTTATAATATCGTTACTTGGCATTGTATATACTCTTAATATAAGGATTGTTTCAATGCTTCTAGCTACTTCAAAAAGAACGTCTTCATCTTTAACAGATTCAATGTAACTTTTTATTCTTTTAAAGAACCACTCTACTTCTTCTAAATCTTGTAACGGATATTTAGTAATTTGATGAATATCGGCTGGATTAGCTGCTTCTTTCTCTAAGATCGCTTCAAGTTCTGCTTTAGTTATATATTCCTCCTCTTCTTCTTCGTATTCACCCTCTGCTGCTTCCTCATCAACACTGTACTCAGCTGTATAAAGCCCCTCAATGAATTCATCAAAGGAATCTGCTAATTTAAAGTCTTCTTCCATCTCAACATCAAAATAATGAATTGCAGGATTCTCTTTCGTCTTTCGATAATCCATCGCTACCCAAGTATGGCCATCGCCGTTAATCAAAACAAGCCCTTCTGGCAGCTCCCACTCTTTTATTAAGTAGGCACTATCCATAATTCCTTCACCTTCGGCGATACCCATCAGGTGATTAAATTGAATATGATCCTCAGCCCATGAATTAGAGTAAGTGGTTGGAAAAGCATTATGAACGGTATAACCACCATTCTGTTTTAATATGAGCTTTTTATATGTATCTGGTAAAATGACTCCAAGTTTCTTTTCAGCTTTAGCTATTTCTGCTTCGTTGATCTTTTTTAACGTATAGTAACCTTCCTCGTCTATTTCCCAAAATGATTTCAAGGTGATGCCTCCTAGTAAAATATGCACATAATTATACCACCTTGATGAGTATATTTGACAATTTAATCAAAATAAAAGAAGAATATTTGTTACTTAGTCATTCACGCTGTCTATTTTTGTCGAAACGATAGTAAAAAGAAGGTACTTCATGTAAAATTTCCTTTGCACCTAAAAATCAGGAGGATCCAATATGAAGAAATTATCTATATTCATTTTTATTTGTTTAATGATGCTAACAGCTTGCAGTAGCGCAGCATCAAATGAAAAACAGCTCACGACAGCCAATATTATTGAAGCTTTTAAAAGTGCTGGGCTTGAAGCAGAAAAACCATCTGATCTTAAACAAAAAGAGTTTGGAAATATAAGAGAAGAAGGAAAAAGAATTCTCGTTCCTTCCTTAGGTGAAAATGCTGGTGGACGGATTTTTAAATTTGGAAATGAAACTGATTTACAGCAGGCGAAATCTTATTATGATGAGTTAGGCAATGCTGGATCTATGTTCTTCTCTCACACCTATTCAAAAGGAAACTTTTTATTACAAATGAAAGATGCTGAATTTGAAAAGTATAAGAAAGTAATGGATGAGGAAATAAAATAATTTCATATATTTTTAAAAGAAGGAAGGTCAATAAATGTCATCATTTTGGCTGCTAACAGTTATCCTTACGATTGTTATATTGGGTGTTTCTTTGATCTTTAAAAGAAAGAATGCACCTTTACAGTATGGAATACCATCGATTCTCATTCTCATAAGTATTATCTTATTATTAATAAGTTTTTTCGTAGGAAAGTGGGAAGGTTTAGGACTGGGTGCAATCAGTATATCTTTACTGATTGCATCTGTGATCACCTTAATTATTAATAGTACCTTGAGTTATTTTAGTCATAAATAACATAGAGCCACTTCTGCATAAGAAGTGGCTCTTTCGATTATAAAAATATACTAATTAAAATAAAAACACCCTCAAAAAACACCCTGAAGCCAATGGCTCCAAGGGGTTTTCTTTATTAATACTGAGACATATACTGATCGCGTTCCCATGGGTGTACTTGGGTGCGGAACATATCCCATTCGATTTCTTTTGATTCGATGAAGTGCTCGAATAAGTGATCGCCTAGTGCGTTGATCATGACTTCGTTTGACTTGAGCAGCTCAAGTGCTTCTGCAAGTGTTGCAGGTAAGTCAGCGATGCCGTTTTCAAGGCGCTCTTCTTTGTCCATGACATAGATGTTTCTGTCGATTGGCGCTGGTGCGTCTAGTTTGTTTTTGATTCCGTCTAGACCTGCTGCAAGTAATACGCTTAGTGCAAGGTATGGGTTTGCAGATGGGTCTACACTGCGTACTTCTACACGTGTGCTAATGCCGCGTGATGCTGGAATACGAATCAATGGGCTGCGGTTTTGTGCACTCCATGCTACGTAGCAAGGTGCTTCATAGCCAGGAACAAGACGTTTGTAAGAGTTCACCGTCGGGTTTGTGACCGCTGTGAAGCTTGTTGCGTGCTTCACAATACCTGCGATAAAGTGTCTAGCCGTCTCGCTTAATTGTAAGTCTGCTTTCTCATTAAAGAATGCGTTTTTACCATTTTTAAATAATGATAGGTTACAGTGCATACCAGATCCGTTTACACCGAACAATGGTTTTGGCATGAATGTCGCATGAAGACCGTGCTTTCTAGCGATTGTTTTCACAACAAGCTTGAACGTTTGAATGTCATCACAAGAACGGATGGCGCCTGCATATTTGAAATCAATTTCATGCTGACCAGGTGCTACTTCGTGGTGAGAAGCTTCAATTTCAAAGCCCATTTCTTCAAGCTCAAGCACGATGTCACGGCGGCAGTTTTCACCTAAATCTGTTGGTGCAAGGTCAAAGTATCCACCTTTATCGTTTAGTTCGAGCGTTGGCTCGCCTTTTTCGTCTAATTTAAATAAGAAGAATTCTGGCTCAGGTCCAAGGTTGAAATCACTAAATCCTAGTTCTTCCATTTCCTTCAAGATACGCTTTAAGTTGTTACGAGGGTCTCCATCAAATGGTGTTCCGTCTGGCTTATAAATGTCACAAATAAAGCGTGCAACTTTACCTTTTTCTGCTGTCCAAGGGAAAATAACAAACGTGTTTAGATCTGGATATAGGTACATATCTGATTCTTCAATACGTACAAACCCTTCAATAGATGAACCATCAAACATACATTTGTTATCGAGAGCTTTTTCTAACTGGCTCACAGGAATCTCAACATTTTTAATTGTTCCGAGAATGTCTGTAAATTGCAGACGGATGTACTTTACGTTTTCCTCATTTACTAATTTTACGATATCTTCTCTTGTGTACTTTGCCATTTCGTAAAACTCCTCCCCTACAAAAGGTAAAATGTGTATAGCAATGCTTTTGCTAATTGGTTAACGGAAGAACCTTGACATATCCCCCTGCCTAAAGGTCGTTCCTTGTTGGAAACGTCCAGCCTGAATGAGTTCCTTCTTCAGTAGCTTCCTGAGTTCATCATCTGTCAAGTTGTGCTTCGCTGTGGTTTTCTCCTCTGTCTTTGTTTCAGACGATGGATTTTCTGCCTCAGCTTTGGCAAAAAGTTTTTTGATTCCTGCCATGTTTACACCTTGTTCGATGAGGTTTTTGATTTCTAGTAATTTATCAACATCATGGAAAGAAAATAATCGGCGATTCCCATCACTTCTAGCTGGAAATACTAAACCATTTTCCTCATAATAGCGAATTTGTCTTGCAGATAATTCTGTTAGCTGCATGACAATCCCAATTGGGAATAAAGGCATTGAGCGGCGAATGTTATCACTCATCTCAACTGTCTCCTCCTCTTTGCTTAAATTTATTATATGTCATGTTATATTATGTGTCAACGAAATGTTAGGAATATTAACATGGATTTTTTTATCGAGCAGGCACTTCAATAAAACCTTGCTCTAGTAAGGCATCTACAGCACTGCAAATGGCATTTTTCACATGGGCATACGTGAGACCGCCCTGAACATAGGCTGTGTACGGCGGTCTGATCGGACCATCGGCAGATAATTCAATGCTGGCTCCTTGGACAAATGTGCCCGCTGCCATAATAACATCGTCCTCGTATCCCGGCATATAGCTCGCATGCGGTGTGACATGACTGTTAATCGGTGATGCATATTGAATGGCCTGACAAAATGCAATCATTTTTTTAGGGTCTCCAAATTCTACAGATTGAATCAAGTCGGTTCTTTTCGCATTCCACGACGGGTTTGTTTGGAACCCGAGTTTTTCAAGAAAACGCGCTGTAAACACGGCGCCTTTTAAACTTTGTGCAACAACATGCGGTGCTAAGAAAAATCCTTGATACATTTCCTGGAGCGCATACAGCGATGCACCCGCTTCACTGCCGATGCCTGGAGATGTCATTCGATAAGAGCAAGCTTCTACCCATTTTTCTTTTCCAACAATGTAGCCGCCCGTTTTGGCAAGGCCGCCGCCTGGGTTTTTAATGAGCGAACCTGCCATAAGGTCTGCACCCACATGACACGGCTCTTGCAATTCAGTAAATTCACCATAACAGTTGTCAACAAATACAATGATGTCCTCATTGATGTCTTTCACAAATGAAATCATTTGTTCAATTTCTTCTATTGTAAAGGATGGTCTTGACGCATAGCCTTTAGAACGCTGAATCCCGATGACTTTTGTTTTTTTGGAAATAGATTCTTTGACTTTGTCGAAATCGACAGATCCATCTTGACGCAAATCAATGGCTTTGTAATCGATCTGAAAATCTTTTAATGAGCCTGTCCCTTCTTTGCCGCGAATCCCGACAATCTCTTCTAGGGTATCGTAAGGTTTCCCCGTCATGTAGATCAATTCATCACCAGGTCTTAGCACACCAAATAAGGCGATGGAAATGGCATGTGTTCCAGAAATGATCTGCGGGCGTACAAGACCGCTTTCCCCTCCAAATACATCCGCATAGATCTTTTCTAACGTGTCTCTTCCCATATCATCGTAGCCATAACCAGTTGTCGGGTTAAAATGAGAGTCGCTGACTTTATGTTTCCGGTAGCTTTCAAGAACCCGCCACTCATTTTGTTCGCTCTTTCGATCAATTTGCTGATGTATTTGTGAAATGTCTTGTTCTGCTTCTGCTGCTATTTTTTCTAAAATGGCGCCATGTTTTAAAGTGTGAAACATCGTGATTTAATTCCTTTCCTACAACATATACTTCTTGATTTGTCCTAATATGGTTTGCTCCTCACCACTAAATCCAGTGATGTCATAAAGCTCTGCTTCCTTTTGAAATTCCAGTGATTCCACCAAGGTTTCTGACTTTAAGGCAGATATGAGTTTCCCTTCATATGCCGGAATCCTTACATGATATGGCTTTAAAAAATCTTTTTTCAGTTCAGCCATGATATCCGCTTTTAACCGCTTCACATCTTCCTCGCGCCTAGCACTGATTAAAATGTGGCGCTGCTTTGAGGAAGGGATAAAATCCGGCCGGATTTGGTCTTTTTTGTTATAGACAGTCAGCATCGGAATACGATCAGCTTCTAATTCTTCTAAAAGCTTATGAACCGTTCGTTCGTGCCCTTCATAATCCTCATTCGAAGAATCGATCACATGAAGCAAATAGTCTGCTTCTTTTACTTCTTCAAGAGTGGAACGAAATGCTGCAATCAGTGTGGTTGGAAGGTCTTGAATAAAACCAACTGTATCGGAAATCAGTACACTGTAGCCAGATTCAAGTGTCATTTTACGCGTCATTGGATCAAGTGTGGCAAACAGCAAATCTTCTTCATGGCTATCCGCTTCTGTTAACTGGTTAAACAATGTTGATTTCCCGGCATTTGTGTACCCGACAATAGCGATTTGGAATACGCCATTTTTCTTCCGTCGTTCCCGGTATCTCGTGCGATGTTCTTTGACTGCAGACAGTTGTCCGTGAATTTCGTGTATGCGGTTTCGAATATGACGTCTGTCTGTTTCAAGTTTTGTTTCACCTGGACCTCTTGCGCCAATTCCGCCGCCTTGTCTTGAAAGGCTGATCCCTTGTCCACTCAGTCTCGGCAAGGCATACTGAAGCTGGGCAAGCTCTATTTGCAGCTTCCCCTCTCTTGTACGGGCTCTTTTGGCAAAGATGTCTAGAATCAATTGCGTACGGTCAATAATTTTCACATCTAAGGCAGTCGCCAAAGCTTTTAACTGGCTAGGCGAAAGCTCGTCGTTAAAAATAATAACGTCACAGTCTAACTCGTCGCAAAGCACTTCAAGCTCTTCCACTTTCCCTTTCCCGATGTAAGTCGCGCTGTCTTGTCTATTTCTTTTTTGCGTCATGATGCTGACAGCTTCACCGCCAGCTGTTTTGGTTAAGGAAGCTAATTCTTCCATAGAATATTGAAAGCGTTCATCCGTTATATGCGGCAGTTGACAGCCGACAAGGATCGCTTTTTCGATCATTTCATGTTCATTCAACGTCAGTTGTTTCCTTTCTGTACTTAAGTTTCAGTAGTACCATCATACCAAACACACCACACGTATACCACCATTCGGAAGGTTTAATTTCTTGTCTCTTTACAAAAAGGATACGCCATTTCAAGAAGGCGTATCCTCTTTCATTTGCAGATCATGGCTTTTAATCGTAAGTAAGTCTTTTTTATCATAATGATCCACAAGAAGCAGCCTCATCGCCTGAGTTCGAATCGCTTTTTCAATGGTGTTTCGCACAAAACGGCCGTTGCTGAATTTGGCAGGACTCGTTGTGCTCTTGATGTGCATTAAATAGTCTCGCAGTTTCCATTCTGCCTCTTGGGTAAAGACATATTCCCGATCGGCCATCATTCGTTTTGCAATATCCATCAGCTGATCGACCGTATAATCAGGGAAGTTGATATTGATCGGAAATCTCGATTGCAGACCAGGATTTAGAGAAAGAAAATGATCCATTTCCTTGGAGTATCCAGCTAAGATGAGGATGAATTCATGCTGCTTATCCTCCATATGTTTTACAAGGGTATCAATGGCTTCTTTCCCGAAATCCTTCTCTCCTCCGCGGGCAAGAGAATAGGCTTCATCGATGAACAAAATGCCGCCTAGTGATTTTTTAATCAAATCTCTTGTTTTTTGAGCTGTATGTCCAATGTACTCTCCAACCAGATCTCCTCGTTCTGCTTCAATTAAGTGCCCCTTTGAAAGAACATTCATTTCAAAGAAAAGCTTCCCGACAAGCCGTGCAACCGTTGTCTTCCCTGTGCCAGGATTTCCTTTAAACATCATATGAAGCGCTTGTTTTCCTACTTTTAATCCTTGTTCTTGTCTTTTTTGATTCACAAAAATCCAAGCATAAATTTCTTTTATGTTTCGTTTCATTTCATCCATCCCGACAAGGCTGTTCATTTCTCGTTCTATTTCTCGTAAGATGCTGTGTTTGGCCTCATTTTTTTGCAAGGCCTCTAGGTATTCTGCCTCTGAATCTGCATCAACCAATACTTGCTTCTGTCCATTAAGTATAATGTTGATTTGGCCGTTATTTTTATATGTGACAGCTCGCTCCAACGTATTCACCTCTCGCTCTTCTCTCTTTAATCTATTCGGGTGGAGCTGTAATCGTGACAATCGCCCGCACTAGCATCGGTTTACTGTCAAAATGACCCGAGATACCGGTTATTGTAGGGGATTGTGCGGTTTCCCAGGAAATGATGTGCTATTTCCATTGTATTCATCCATTTCGGGCGGACAAACCAACAATTTGTTTTTTCTTAGAAAAATGGCGCTTTTTCATCACAAATTGTGCAGAAAAGAGTCTCGATGATTTCCGCATTTTGTACAGGCAATTTTTCTATTTCCTCATAAAATAAAGACGAGGTGATGAATAGATGGTGAAAATTTTTATTGATCCTGGCCACGGAGGAACAGATTCTGGAGCTGCTGCTAATGGACTTTTGGAGAAAAATATCACACTGCAAATTGCGCTTTTTCTGAGAGATATGTTGATTAGTGAATATGATGGGGTTTCCGTCCGCTTAAGTCGTTCAATTGACCAATCCGTCACGTTATCCCAGCGTACGAATGCGGCAAACAGCTGGGGAGCTGACTATTTCGTGTCTATTCATATTAATGCTGGCGGAGGCACAGGTTTTGAAAGTTATGTGTATCCTGGCGTTTCAGCACCAACCACCACGTATCGCAATGCTCTTCATGATGAGATTGTCCGCTCCGTTGATTTTGCCGACCGCGGCAAGAAAACAGCGAACTTCCACGTTCTTCGGGAAACTTCTATGTCTGCCATTTTAACTGAAAACGGTTTCATCGATACGGTAGCTGATGCAAATAAGCTCCGTAACGCTACTTTCCTTCAAGGGATCGCTCGTGCTCATGCCACTGGATTAGAAAAAGCCCTTCAATTGAAAAAAAAAGCAAGTAACCTATATAAAGTGCAAGCAGGGGCTTTCAAGGTCAAAGCCAATGCGGATGAACTAGCAGCTACACTCAGATCCAAAGGATTTGAAGCGCTGGTCGTACTGGATAGCGGCATGTACCGAGTCCAAGCTGGCGCTTTCCGTTCAAAGCAAAATGCAGATGACCTCGTCGCCCGATTAAAGCAGGCCGGTCACGACGCATTCGTTTTTCAATAATCTAAAAAACAAACCGGCTCAAGTCATCTTTAGAGCCGGTTTGTTGTCTATCCAATTATGCTAAAATGTTCACGACAAATTGAGACCATGTTTCAAGACGATCGAAGTACTCAGGCTTTTTCAAATCTGTTACTTTCATCCATTTGCCTGAGATTTGATCTGTTTCTTTTACTTCTACATGAGCACCCGGCGATAATTCAAGGGCCGATAACAGTCCGATGTGCACACGGCCGACACTGTTGTCATCATCATTAATGAGTCCAAGGGTTTTCATCTCAAGTTTGTCTTCTTCTTGAATCGAAAGTTCCTCGTCCAGTTCACGATCGGTATTTTCTTTTAGAATCTCAGCAAAATTTTTTCCTTCAATGAAATTCATATGACCCCCAAAGCCAAGAGATAACTTATGATGTAAGCGCGTCTCTCCCCCACCTTGAAGTCTTTCATATACATACACTTCGTCCTCACGCTTAATCACGACATAAGGTATCGGCTGTTTGAAGTCAGGGTTTTCTTCTGCATCGCCTCTTCGCATCTGCTCGAAGTGTTCTTCGATTTCTTTCATAATGGTGCTGATTGTTTTCTCTTCACTATTCACACCATTAAACGCAAGTGTTTCGTTTTGGAACACGCGTGCGCGCGGTGCAACTAAAATCATTTCGTCCATTTTTCCCATGTTCGGTATCCTCCAGTATGTAACACATTGTTAGAAATGGCAAAAAGCCAAAACGAGTGATGCGTTTTGACTTTTACGCTTTCTTATGATTCATCTCCAAAGAAGAAATCGTCATCTTTTAACGGCTCAACTGTTGCCTTTTTGTAGCCGTTCCCTTTCATTGAGAAGAAGTCATGTGACTTTGTTTTTGTATTGAGTCCGTTCAATACAATTGGGTTGATCTCTTCTTCTTCAAAGTAAGGGGCAAATCCAAGGTTCATTAACGCTTTATTGGCATTGTAACGAATGAACTTTTTCACATCATGCGATAAATTGACTTGGTCATAAATATCCTCAGTGTAATGAAGTTCATTTTCATAAAGCTCATTAAGCAGATCGATAGAGAAATCATAAAGCTCTTTTTGCACGTCAGGTGTTTGTTTGTTGTAAATTTCTTGTGCTAACAATCCAACATACACACCGTGAATCGCTTCATCGCGCAAAATCAAGTTAATGATTTCACCACTTTGCATGAGCTTTCCTTGACCGTAGAAATATAGCGGGTAATAAAAGCCGCTATAGAATAGGAAGCTTTCTAAATACACTGAAGCAACCATTGCTTTAAATAATGAAATCGGGTCATCCTTTTGAATGGAACGGTACAGACCTACAATCATATCTGCTTTCTTTTGCAAGAATTTATTTTTCTTGACCCATTCAAATACTTCACTAATCGTTTCAGTCGGTGCAAGTGTCATGAAGATATTTGAGTATGATTTTGCATGCACGGCATTTTCCATCATAGCCATAAAGTTTAACACGGCTTTACGCTGATGACCGTCCACATGTTCAGCCACTATCGGCATTCCTGTATTTCCTTGTTCTGTATCAAGTAACGTCAGTCCAGCCAGTACCTTCATGTACGTATCTCGCTCTTCTTCACCTAAATATTTCCATGTCAAGAGATCCCCGTTTAAGGAAATCTCTTCTGGAAGCCAGAATTGCTTGACGTTTTGGTTGTAAAACATTTGTGTAAAATCATCTTCGTGTTTTGACCAGTTGGCTGCATCATAAATTTTTGTCACGTTAAACTCTCCTTTAATCAAACAACACAAGAAAGACAGCCTTCCTGCCCTGTATCCTTCGTTCTTGCATAATAAAGTGTCTTAATGCCTTTATGGTGTGCATAAAGATCGATGCGATTTAAGTCACGCGTTGTCATCGTATCTTTTAGGAATAATGTAAAGCTGATTCCTTGATCGACGTGCTGCTGAATGGTTGCGATCATATCGACCACTTTAAACATGTCCATATCGTATGCTTCTTTATAAAAGAACCAGTTTTGTGCTGAAAGTCCTGGCATTGGATAATACGTTTTGCTGTTTCCGTATGTTCTTTCTTCGATACGTTCCATAATTGGCATCACAGACGCTGTTGCCGATTGAACATACGAAATAGAACCTGTTGGCGCAATACATAATCGATAGCTATGATACATGCCATTTTCCGCTACAAAATCTTTGAGTGCTGCCCAATCTTCTTTCGTTGGAATGTGCATCCCTTCAAATAGCGCAGCTGCTTTTTCTGTTTTTGGAGTGAAATCATTTTCCACGTATTTATTGAAGTACTCACCTGTTGCATAACCAGAGCCCTCATAACGGTGGAATGTTTCCCCTTTTTCTTTTGCAAGCTCACTTGAACGCTTAATGGAGTAATAGTTCACCATCATAAAGAACGTATTAGCGAAATCTCTTGCTTCTTCACTTTCATAAGCGATTTGGTTTTGAGCTAAATACCCGTGAAGGTTCATCGCACCAAGTCCAATCGACTTCATCGCTTTGTTCGCTTTTCTAACAGCTGGTGCATTGCGGATATCTGTTGTTTCAGACACAAGTGTAAGTGAGTCCGTTGCAAGCTTGACTGTTTTTTCAATGGATTTGTTTTTCATCACGTTCATGATATTTAAAGAACCAAGGTTACAAGAAATATCAAGTCCGATCTCATCATCTTGATCATAGTCCGTGTAAGAAGAGACTTCTGAAGCTTGAAGTACTTCTGAGCAAAGGTTTGAGAATTTCACACGTGAAATATGGTTCAGAGCGTGCTCTCTATTCACATTATCTTGGAACATGATATATGGATAGCCTGATTCTGAGCGCAGAACAGCTAATTTTTCAAGAAGTTTTCTCGGATTGACTTTTTCTTTTTTGACTTTCGGGTTTTCTACAAGCTCATCATACATTTCTTCCATATCCATCTCATCAAGATGCTGTCCATAAGCTTTATAAACTGTATGAGGATAGAATGTGTAAGCTGTTTTATCTTCTCTAGCAAGCTCGATAAATTTATCTGGGATGACGACACCGATCGAAAGTGTTTTCACACGAACATCTTCATCCGCAGAGATTTTTTTCGTATCTAAGAAATCATTAATATCTCTGTGGAAAATATTCAGGTAGGCACTGCCTGAACCTTGTCTTTGTCCCATTTGATCTGCATATCGGAATGCATTATCAAGAAGTTTCATGACGCCTACGACACCTTTGGTCGCATTTTCAACATCTTTGATCGCTTCACCTTTCGCACGAAGCTTTGAAAGGTTCAAGCTGACGCCGCCGCCTAATTTAGACAACTGCATGGAAATATCAATGGCTCTTGAGATATCGTTTAATGAGTCATTCACTTCAAGCAAGAAGCAGCTCACCAGCTCACCACGTCTTTTACGGCCTGCGTTTAAGAATGTTGGTGTACTTGGCTGATACTCTTGGTTGATCATCAGTTCCACAAACTCAAGTGCTTTCTTTTTGTCTCCGCCCGCAAAGAAAAGAGCCACAACTGAAATGCGGTCTTCATAGCGTTCAAGGATTTTCTTTTTGTCATTTGTTTTCAGTGCATAGTCATTGTAAAACTTAAACGCACTCATAAATGATGGGAATCTAAATTTCTTGGCATATGCAGCTTCAAATACTTCTTTAATATCTGACATGCTGTATTGTCTTAAAAATTCTTCCTCATAGTAGTCGTTTTCTATTAAGTAATCAATCTTCTCTTCTAGATTATGAAAGAAGACCGTGTTTTGATTAATATAATCTACGAAATAACTATGTACAGCTTCTTTGTCCTTGTCGAACTGAAACTTTCCTTCTTTTTGAATCATAATCTCGTTATTTAATTGTATCCACTTTGGAACCTGATTTTGTGACAATTCTTTCTACCTCCTGTGTAAACAATTCAACATCCCTTTTTGTTCCGCTTAGTTCAAAGGTGTGCAAAATAGGAACTTGATATTGTTTAGAAATCGTATCGGCGCTTTTGGCAAAGTTATCTCCCCACACTTTGTTCCCACTCACCGCTACACCTAGTAAAAGGTGCGCATTTTTCTCTAAAAATGACTGAGTGGTACCAGGGACTTGTCCAAATCCTGTCGTAAAGGTGACGAGAATAAACGGCGTATCCAAAAACTCTTCTCCAGTCAATTTTCGTTTGTCTGTAAAAGGGGTCTTGTCCAAAAAGCGTTGAACATTTCCTGTTTTTGAATCAAATACGATTTGAATCAATTCCATCACGACCTAGTTTTTAGTATTGTTGATCATTTCGTTATTCACTATATATAGTATACTATGTTTTTTCAAAACACAACATATAGATGCTCGAAACGAAAAAAATCAACCAACCCGGCCGAACATTCATAGCCGAACTCGTACGTTCAAATAAATAGAGCAGAGCAGGTTCTAAAAATAGACTGCCCTACTCCCTATTCAACTGAAACCGAAATCTATCATAACATGAAAAAAAATCGCTTAGTAGACTAGACTTTTTGTTTTATTTTTTGTAGGCATCGCACTGTAAATCTTCTGACACTTCTGTTATTTCCACTTCAACACCTAATTCTTTGAGCACCGCTTCAAGCGCAGAGACGATCGAGGCTTCTCTTACTAACTCTTTCCCGTTTACAGAAACGCTTGTTCCATATTCGAAACAGGAGTCATCTTCACAAGTTTGTTCCCAATGATTAATTTTAATTTTGTGTGTCATGAACTCATCCTTTTCTGTCTAGATGTCTGATGCATGTTTATAGTGTAGCGACTTCACATTCATTTGTAAATTTACGTGCTTACTCTTCATCAAAGTCTTCACTATCACCATCATCTTCATCCCATTCATCTATGTACTTTGTCGTAATGAGCGTCAGCTCTCCTTCTTTTTCATCAAACCGGTATACATGTACTTCATCATCTTTCACAACAGCAATGTGATTATTTTTTAGCGCAACAGATGATGGTAAAAGACCATCAACATGGCTCCCATCATGCTCACCAGCATGGTTATGCCAACTTTCTTGTCTCGTTTCGATGTTCGAGATGGCGCATGATCCAAATAAGACAACGATTCCAATCAAAAGAAGGATCACTCGAATCCTTCTCAATTCAAGCTCTGCATTTTCCATATAAATCCCCTCACCTTTTAAATGTCCAATAAGGATTTATACGCAACTTGGACAGAAAAGTTTCATGGCATGCAAAATAGCCCCTCTGCACTGACAAAAAACGTAGCGGGTTTCGGCCGGTTTATTCGCAGCTGCATGGGGCTATTGGTGAAAACGGGTGTTTATTCTAATTCAAGATTTACATTTTTTTGAGGTGCAAATGTTGAAATCGCATGTTTATAAATAAGCTGCTGCTTCCCTTCTGTCTCAAGCAGCACCGTGAAATTGTCAAATCCCTTTACTTGACCGCGAAGCTGAAAGCCATTCAGTAAAAATACTGTGACAAATGTATTGTCTTTGCGGATCTGATTCAAAAATTGGTCCTGAATATTAATCGGTTTCATGTTTCGTCCTCCTTGATTCTGATAACTACAGTTTCGCTTTAAGTCCAAGCTTTCCTGCTATATATGCGAAAATTTCCTCTTTTTTGTCCGAAAAGTGGCAAGGTGGTGTCATATCAAACCAGGTGACATCCATTTTATTACGGAACCACGTAAACTGACGCTTCGCATATCTGCGGGAATTTTGTTTTAATTGCTGGATGGCTTCATCAAGTGAGCAATCGCCTTGAAAATAGGCATACAACTCTTTATAACCAATCGCTTGAACAGACTGACAATCTTTCAAACCAGATTGATAAAGTGCGCTCACTTCTTCAATTAAGCCTTCATCTAACATCATATCAATTCTTTGATGAATGCGCTCGTACAAAAGCTCTCGGTCCATTTTCAGCCCAATGAAGGCAGTGTCATAAAGAGGAACTTCTTGATGCCCGTTTTGCATATCAGACATTTTCTGACCTGTTGTATGGATGATTTCAAGCGCTCTGATCACGCGGCGGACGTTATTCGGATGAATCGCTTTTGCAGCGTCAGGATCGGCTTCTTTTAGCTTTTCATACAGCTTGATCGGTCCATGCTGCTGCTTAAACAGCGTCATCTCTTCTCTAAAAGCAGGATCACTTTTCTCATCAGTAAACGTGTAATCATATAAAACAGACTGAATATATAGCCCAGTTCCACCAACAATCATGGGCGTTTTCCCTCTCGCAGCAATCTCTTTGATTTTTAAGCGGACAAGCTGCTGAAATTCAGCTGTAGAAAACGATTCATCCGGTTGTTTAATATCGATTAAATGGTGCGGTACGCCATCCATTTCTTCAGGGGTGATTTTCGCTGTGCCAATATCCATCCCTTTATAGATCTGCATGGAATCTCCGCTGATAATTTCTCCATTAAATGCTTTCGCTATATCAATGCTCAGCTTTGTTTTTCCGACAGCCGTCGGACCTACTAATACAATCACTGGTTGTTTTTTCATAACATCACTCTCTTTTACAAACTGCCTACAGTATAGCATAACTTCTCTTTCTCTCCTATATCCTCCCGTCACCAGCCAAGTGGTTCATTCCCGACCACTTCATATGTCTTTCCTTTTATACGGTGCTTATGCGTTGGCCTTTCTTCATCTGGACTGTAAACGACTCCCCCGTATGGAATCGGGACAGAGTCGGTATAGGCAGAAAACGTGACTTCCTCAATTTCATGGTAGTGCGTCCCGTCCACTCTTGGGATAGCAGGTCCAGTGACGCCATAATATCTATGAAAATGCCCTCTTTCAAATGACGTGATCCCCCGGTAATAATGAGTATGTCTGTCGGTACTGCTTCCATTCACAGGCTGAGAAATACCTTCTATTAAATGATAATGTTCTTCGGTTACATCCGTTCGGGCTTTATAAGCATGTGCATGAGGTGGACATTTAGCCCAATCAGACGGATACAGGCCCATTTTTTACATTCCTCCTTATTTTAGGCATTCACCCAAACACAAGTGGGCCACTCGAATACACTGATGTCAGTTACAGTGATTTTATGTGAAAGGAGTCTTTTTTTATGAATTATTTTGACGCACCGTTTGTTCAAGATGAGATGAGAAGACCTTTTGGATTTGGACGCCCTGGATTTGGTTTTGGAAGACCTGGGTTTGGGTTTGGGCGCCCTGGTTTTGGCTATGGGAGACCTGGATTTTTTGGACCGCCATTTTTAGGTGGTTTTGCTGGAGGGCTTTTAGCTGGGTCGCTTCTTGCTCCAGGATATGGCTATGGTTATCCTTATCCACCGCCATACCCGCCATATGGACCATACCCTTATTATTAAATATGACGATTTAGTGAAAACATCCTCTTATAATATGAATCGATTGACACATTTGTTTTTCATAGGTTAACATTTACTTTACCGACCGTTCAGTAAAGTAGGTGTTTTTTTTATGTCTAAAACGAAAAAAGAACAAATTTTTGAGGCAGCAGCTCACACCATTCTAAAAGAAGGATTGAGTCAGCTCACCCTTCAGCAGGTGGCAGAACATGCAAATATGACCAAAGCCGGGCTACTGTATCATTTTTCGAGCAAGGAAGACCTGATCCAGCAAATGAATGAGCATGCGGTTGCCTCTTTTCGTCAGCAGCTTGACACGTATCAGGAAACATACAAAAACGAAAAGGCACCTTATGTACGTGCCTATATATTGGCCACATTAAATGACCTTGATAGACAAAACACCACACAGCTATGTACAAGCATGCTGGCTACCATGTCATTTGATGAAGCATTATTAAATCCTTGGCGTCATTTTTATGCGGAATTTAAAGAAAAAGCAACCGAGGAAATCAATGACCCTGCACTTAGCCAGCTGATCCGTCTTGCCTGTGATGGTATATGGTTTTCAGAAATGTTTCAGCTTGAACCATTGAATCGAGAGGAAAAAACCCTTTTACTTCATCGGATTTTACACATTTTAGAGGAGGGATGATGATGATCCTCGGATATCTTTTTTTGGCTATCGCCATTTTTTCAGAAGCAATCGGGGCAGCGATGCTGAAACTATCAAATGGTTTCACACGCTTTAAACCTAGCGCTGTCGTTGTCGCTGGCTACACACTTGCTTTTTACATGTTGTCATTGACCCTTAATATCATTCCACTTAGCATGTCTTACGCCACTTGGTCTGGGGTCGGTACCGTCCTCACGGCTTTTTTTGGCGTGCTCTTTTTCAAAGAAACCTTGAACCGTCAAGCACTTATTGGAATGGCGATGCTTGTTTCAGGGGTCGTACTATTAAATATGTCTTAAAGGATGTGAAGTGATATGAAAGGAATGCTTTATTTAACAGGAGCGATTTTGACAGAGGTTTTTGGCAGTACGATGCTGAAGCTTTCGCAAGGTTTTACACAGGCGCTGCCGAGTATGGGGGTGCTGATCGGATTTGGGTGTGCCTTTACCTTTCTCAGTTTGGCACTCAAAACAATTGAGTTGTCATCTGCATATGCCACTTGGTCTGGGGTCGGTACAGCACTTACTGCTCTTGTGGGCCTCGTGCTATTTAACGAAACCATTCATATGAAAGGATTCATTGGTCTTGCACTTGTCATATGCGGCGTCATTGTCTTAAATCAATCCAAAAAACAAAAGGAAGAAAAGAAAGAACCATTCGATCAAACCGAATGGACGTCATAAAAAAAGTCATTTTCTCCATTAATCAAGAGAAAATGACTTTTTTACTTAATAACCAGCTTTGATGGTTTCTTCTAAGGAAATATGGACATTCCCTTGCACAGCTCTAGAGATCATACATGAGCTTTCAGCTTTATGTGCAAGCTTACGAGCTCGTTCTATGTCCTGTGCTGTAGCCGACTCTTTGAGAATGATGACAGGACGGTGAATGATTTTCTCATATGTAAACACACCGTTTGTCACATCGACAACTGCCTCAGAGCTCATCGATAAATCCTCTTTCTCTAATTGACTCCGCTCCATCATGGCTGCAAGTGTAATGATATAACATGTGGCCGCTGCACCTAGGAGCATCTCATCTGGATTTGTTCCAATACCCGGTCCATCCATTTCTTTTGGAATGGAAATCTCCGTCTTTAACTGTTCACATTCGATTGTCCCCACATCGTTACGCAGACCAGGCCAGTTTGCCTGAAGATGAAAATGATGACGCGCCATATCTGTCTCTCCTTTTGTTATCACTTTTTATAGTGTAACAAGAATTCATCTTGCTGTCTTAAGATGTGCACCATCCTTACGTATATTCTTCATCCAGCACCGTTCGAATCGCCCTGACATACCGGTAGAACGTCTCGTTTTTTGTACTCGACCGCTGCCGAAAATCGAAACTGTCAAATAACGCTTCCCGTTGACTTCTACTAATCTCAAGCTGTACACTTTGCCCTGTTTTTGTAAGATTATTAATATTATGATTGCTCGTTCCGCTTAGGGTTGCGTGTGCAACTGCAAGTTCAGCAGAAAAACCGTTGCGCTCTAATGAGTTCACAATTTTCTCAGCACGGTTATAGTCTGTTCCGCCAACAAGGGTGTGATCAATTCCCGGCTCCCCTTTATAACCATGAACAGCTAAGACATAATCATGTGCTTTTGCCTGTGCGACTCCGATTGGTTCATCGAAGTTTGTACTTGTAATATGAAGTTCTGATGCATTTTCTCTAAAACCTTCAAATAAGTACGTAGAAAAATCGTTATCAAAAAAATGGACAATCTCACTAACGCCGCCTTCGATTCTCCCGCCATGAGGCGACATCACTAGAAGACGGCTGCCGGGCACTGGATTGGATGTAATTTGATAATGATCTGTTGATTCATTCTCTTCCAGTTCTTTAAAATTGCGATACATATCATTTGAACCGCTTTCGTCTTCTCCACCTGATGACACTGGCTCATCATGTTCCTGTGCTTGCATGGTATAATAGACGCCCCATCCGATGACAAGCAGGAGAAGCAAAGCAAAAAACTTCTTCATTCCCGTTCTCCTTTAACAGATTTCTAAGCCGTTTCTATGATTAATATTGAATCATCATTTCTTTTCATTTTTTCCACATTTTCTCTTCAAATTTGATCATAACACTCTAGATCATGAGATTCCTCAAAAATAAGATAATTGCATTTATATACACAGAAACGCCTCTCCTGATTGAAAACAGAGTTAGAATAGTATGACAAACAAATGAAGTTATGTTTAAAATGACCTAGTCCTACCCAGTCTGTTTTCTTTAATTCGTCTTTTTTTTATGCGAATTTGATTTTTTTCATCTGGAATGAATCACATTTGTATGAGCATTGACCCTGTCTAGAACCCCCCTTTTTTCTGCAGAATCCTCTGTTTTACTGGTTCTCTAAGAAGAACTCTCCCACCTATCATCGGCAGTTTTGATATGATTTCCACCTTTTTCTATTATTTTACAAAATGTAAGCGCTTTTCTTTTTAAAGGGAATGAGTCAGCCGCCAATATGAACAAAAGAAGGGACAAGAATCCGAACAAAGATGCTGTCATGTTCATAACGTAAGAGTGTACGAGAATGGATAGCTAGAATGGAGGGCATCACATGTTTGGATTTTCCATGGTACAAATGGTCAGAACACATGCTAGTAAATTGGATCAGCCTTTAAGAGAAACCGTCCTTCACCTCTATAAGCCTTTTAAGTGGACGCCTTGTTTTCTTCATCGTTTTTTTGAAGGAAGGCTAAAGAAGAGCAAGAAGCTTCGGGTCATCATTGAATTTAAAGAAGATGCAGTCGAAGCAGGTATTCAAAGCACAAAGCAGCTAATGAAAAAAAGCAGAAAAACAAACATCAAAAAACATTTTTCACATATTAACTGCTGCGCAGCTGATCTTACCCCTGCGGCTTTAGAGGAACTCTTAGCAAATGGGGAGCATATTCGCAAAATATATTTAGACAGACAGGTACATGCACTGCTGGATGTGGCGACACAATCAAGTCATGCGGATGAAGTCGTTCGAAATGGCACAACCTTAACCGGTGAAGGCATTACGGTTGCGGTCGTTGACACAGGCGTATACCCACATGAGGACTTAGATGGAAGAATTCGCGACTTTGTAGATTTAGTCAAACAAAAAACGAAACCTTATGATGATAACGGTCATGGAACGCATTGCGCTGGGGATGTGGCTGGAGACGGAGCTGCCTCAGACGGCTTATACAAAGGACCCGCTCCAAAAGCCAATATCATTGGGGTAAAAGTGTTAAATAAACAAGGCGCTGGATCACTTTCTACTATTATAGAAGGTGTTGAGTGGTGCATACAGTTCAACGAAGACCATCCTGATGACCCAATTCACATCATCAGTATGTCACTAGGCGGCGATGCACAGCGTTATGATGACGAACAAGACGATCCGATGGTGCGCGCTGTTAATGCAGCTTGGGATCAAGGGATTGTCGTATGCGTTGCTGCCGGGAACTCCGGTCCTAACAGTCAAACGATCGCAAGCCCTGCCGTGAGTCAAAAAGTCATTACGGTCGGAGCCTATGATGATCGAAATACGCCAGAATCAAGTGACGATGTCGTGGCACCATTTTCGAGCAGAGGTCCAACGGTCTACGGTGAAACAAAGCCTGACCTCCTCGCACCAGGAGTCAATATCGTCTCTCTTAGATCACCAAGATCATTCCTAGATAAACTAGATAAATCAAGTAGAGTCGATGATGATTATACGACGTTATCTGGCACTTCGATGGCGACACCCATTTGTGCCGGTATCTGCGCACTATTATTAGAGCATTCACCAGATTTAACACCTGATGAAGTCAAAGCCTTATTAAAAGAAAATACAAGCAAGTGGTCTGGAGAGGACCCAATGATTTACGGAGCAGGTGCCATCGACGCAGAAAAAGCAATCCAAGAATAAATAAAAAAGCCCTTTACGTTTTTCGTAAAGGGTGTTGTTTTGTCTGTTTTTATGTGTGAAGTCTTTCTTCTACTTGAGCAGCTGACATGTTATGCTTCGTTCTCATACATCTCATCTCCTTTTTGAATGTGCGTACGCGCTTCGATCACAATTTCAAAAAAAGTGGAAGATTCCTTGTACATGTCGCGTTCCTTATAATAATTAGCCGCATCAAGTGCCAATTCCTCTAAATCAGCAAACATTTTTTTGTTTCGTAGTCCCAAAAGGGCTGATCTCAATTGTTCAGAGCTGTCTGTTTCTATATAGAGTGCCTGTAAAAATTGGAATTTCAATTGATAAATTTCATCTCCCAATATAGAGGCCTGATTCATGCCTTCCTTTATAGCCTCACTCGCTCGCTCCATATCTTCGAGTTTAAAACAAGTAAGAGCCAGTGAAAACAATGATTTGATCATCGTTGCAGCTTGATCTTTTTGATAAAGTGAAATGGCTTGTTCAAAGAAGACAGTGGCTGTATGATAGGTTCCCATACTATAATGACAAGTTCCTAAGTTATTGAGGGCCATCGCCTTAAAATAAGATGTGCATTTTTTTCTTTCCATTGCTTCACACACTTTTAAAGCTTTTTCTAAATACGGGAGCGCTTTTTGATGCTGACTTACATCAATCCAATTACCTGCCATCACAAAATCGCATTGAATGCTTCTTTTTCCATAAAGCTGATGTTTCTTATAGATGTCTCTCGCTTTTTTCGCATAATGCATAGAAAAATAGGTTTGTTTCATATGATAGTATACTTCAGCAATTTTATAATAAAATTCCGCTTTTTCGATCTCATCTGTCACTAAGATCAGCTGATGTTCCGCATGCTTATAATAGGAAATGGCTTCGATATACCGGTGCTGGGTAAATGCATACATTCCATGGAAAAAATGAAAGTAATAGCCCAATAAACCCGTCATCTCATCTTCTGCCTCTTCAATTTCTTTTGGAAAAGAAACCGCTTGAAGCGATTCATTCCCTGCATGGACTGGCGTTAAGTGCTGAAGCATCATTTGATGGCGAAAATCCATGAGAGAATAATAGAGTAATAAATCTTGATCTTCTTCCATCTCATGAATGTCTTCTTCAACAAGGCGCTTCATATCGTTTGCCTGATCAACTTCAAATTTGCAAATATGTGTGTACCATTGATTGATTTTTACACCTACTTCGGAAGATGGTATTTTGTGTGCCATCCACTTCAGCCCCATTCTATCATATCAAACTGATAACTATTATTTTACATAATTTATGATTTTAAGGCAAATTGTCATTTATTTCATATTTTATGTTGATTTTGCACATTTCTATCTTTTTTACCAAGTTTAAAGAGAGTCCTTTTGCCCATCAAAACCTTTTTTCTACGAAGAAGGGTCGAATTCTCTAAGCACTTCTTTTAAACCACTGATATAGCGACTAAATGCTTTTTTCTTTCCTTTTCTCGTATCAAAGTTGTCAAAAAAGGCTTTTCTCTGCGCCGTACTAATTTCTAACTGGACACTTTCGCCACTGGCATTTTGATTATTAATGTTGTTTGGATCCGTTCCAGAGAGGCGCTCGCCTTTTTGCACGAGCTCTGCGGAGAAGCCCCGGTCTTTTAGTTCTCGCACAACCGCTTCTTGCATTTTTTCGTTTGTCCCGCCCACAAGTGTATGTCTTCTATCACTTTTATAGCCGTGGATAGATATAGAAAAGGGATATGTTTTAATCATTTGAACCAAAATCGGTTCATCGAATTTTGTACTAGTGATATGCAAGTCACGATTGTTGTCTTGTTTTGTCCCTTCAAATAAATACGTAGAGTACTTCTTTTCAAATGCTTCTACAATTTCACTTGTTCCTGGTTCAATTTCGCCGCCATGAGGAGAAAAGACAAGTAAGTCACTTCCCCCTTTTTCATGAAACTCTATCTCATAGCCGTCTCTTTCATGCCGTATAAGCTGTTTAAAACTTTCATATTGATCCCCTTTTTTTCGCTCTTTCTTATACTTTTCTACTTCTTCATGATGTTGTTTTTGCTCTTTATTTTCTTGGATAGAATGGCTGCATTTCACCATTAAAAGAGCACACAGGATGAGAAAGATGAATCCACATATGAGTAGTCTTTTCATTTCACCGCTCCTTTTCATTCTCTTCGATGTCATCTTATCGCATTATTTTACTATCAATCGCTAAAAGAATTCAAAGAATGTCCGGCTCCTTTTCATGAATCAGGAGAACTTACCTGTTTTTTTATGTTGCCCTAGGTATTTTCGGCTTCTTTCAAACGGTTCATGTGCAAGTAAAAACTAAATCCTATGACCTCATTTTAGTTTTAGTCAAAAACGCCTACAAAATTGGGAATTTTCATCTTTTTTCAAATAAAAAAGCTGTAAACAAAAGGAATATCTCCTTCTGTTTACAGCCAGTCTCTGTATATCCAGCATTAAACTCTTAATTCATTCTCTAATGCTGTCAGCACTTCATCTTGCGACATGCCTTGTGCAAGTGAAATTTCGCTCACTAACATGCCCCGTGCATCTTCAAGCATCTTCTTTTCACTAGAATTTAAGGCTTTTTTCTGATTACGTCTCATCAGATCTTTGACAACGTCTGCACCATCTTCAATCGAACCTGTTTTTAGCTTTTTCAGATTTTCATCATATCTTTGCTTCCAAGTAAGCGTGTCGTCGTTTGTTTCTTCTGCAAAATTGTTCATCACAACTTTCAGCGTAGCTTGATCAGCTACCGGACGTATACCTAGTTGATTGATTCTGCCTTTTGGGACCATCATCTGCATATTCGGCATTTGAATCAGAAAATATTCCTGCGTCTTACCTAAAATCTCTTTTTCTTCCATTCCTTCAATCACACCGGCTCCATGCATTGGATAAACAATTTTATCACCTATTTGAAACAAATCCGCCACCTCCGAAAGTATTCACAATATCATTATAACACATTTCAGCAGAGGATAAAAATTTATATTTTATCATGTTAATTTAGCACTAGTCAATTCTTTTTATTTGAGTTTTTAAAGAATTAGCCTTTTTTTACAAAAGGAGCGCCACCATCCAGTCCTCGTACACCTTTCTTGCATATACTAGCATTGAGTCACATTTAGGAGGGATGACAATGTGCAAATGCAAGAGCAAACATTCCCACTCAAAATGCTATAAAAAGCATGACGATCATCACCATATTGATCCGTGTGAAAAAAAGAAGTTTTATCATAAAAAAGATGATTGGTTTGAGAGCGATTTTTGGGATACGTCAAGAAGTTACGATCCCCATTATTTTCCTAAAAGTGTCTGTAGCAGATGTAAGAAGCGTCGCAGAAAAAGACATAGCTTCTCATTTTAGTGTTTGACGCTGCACCTGCTTTTTGTTTTCCCGGCTGAAAAGCCGGTTTTTTTGTTACATGTCGTTCTTTTCTTTCATATGGATAGGCTCATGAAACAGGTGCAGCTCATAAGATATGGCAACCTGAAAAAAAGGATGAGATACAAAATGAATAATATGAATAACCAAACCAACCATTACCATCAAGGAAATCCCTATCACACGTTTGAAAATGTGTATACAGCCAATCATGAGCATATGATCGCACCAAACATGCATGACCCTATGAATATGCCAAATCATTATCATACCGGTAAAAAAGATGCTTATAGCGGACACCATCCGCATCATCATTCAGCCTATTCCCCTTTTATGAAGCAGTATGAACCCTATTCAAATGTACAGATGAACGATCACCATCACTTCGGTCACTACGGCGGTTATGGTATGGCTCCCTACCAGCCATATGGCTATCATGATATGCATATGATGATGCCGGCAAATCATCATATGACAGGAAATGCTTACGGAATGAACCAACCAAATGCATTCCTACCCCGTTATTACTAAAAAACAAGCAAAATAAGGGTATAAAATACCATTTAATGACATATAGGAATATGGTAACCTTATAGGTAAATAATGGATGTAATCATCTATTATTTACCTATAATCAACCAAGGGGGAAGGAAGAAATGAAGAAAACATGGACAATCATTATGATGGGGATGCTTACATTGGTCATGGCACTCTCAGTACCGCTAGCCGCATCAGCTGAAGGGGCTAAAACAGAGGAAGGCAAAGCTTCAACAAATGCTCGACCAGCTGCACTTTATGCAAAAATCACAGGAGCAAGTAAACAGGAATGGTCTTTTTCTGACATTGACCTGACTTACCGTCCAAATTCTGTTCTTAGTATTGGTGCAGTTGAATTTACTTTACCAGCAGGTTTTCAAGCCACAACAAAGGATATTATCAACGGAAAAGCATTAAAAGACAGTTACATTTTGAACAACGGAAAAACTGTCCGCATTCCAGCTCGTTTCGATTTATTCGGAAGTTCCCAATATACATTACAACTTTCTCATAAAGTACTTCCTGCTGCAGGTACATATACGTTCCGCGCAGAAAATCGTGCGATCAGCATCGGTTCCACATTTTATGCAGAGGATACGATTGATATTAATAAACGACCAGTTGTCGTCACACCGCCAAATCCTTGCGGATGCTAAACAAAAAAGCGCTTTTAGAGCGCTTTTTCTCATTTATCATATCTCTTGCCGCTGTGCTTACTGCATTTTATATAATTGTTACACCATATCTCATGATGGTCTGTCATCATTTAGTTGGCAAATCCATATATGGCGTTTTTTATTGTTATTTTTGCTCTTTTAGTTTTTTAAAAATCACAAATTGATATACGCCAAATAGTAAGGTTAGGATCATAATTGCGGTAAATAGTTGATCGACTGGAAGCAAAAAATATACGACAAAAAAAGATAAAAGCAAAACAAAGTAACCTATATTGAACGCTTTTTTGAATGTCATCATATTCCCTCCTTTTTACAATCATATCACGCTTCACCTAATCGTATAACCAAATAACAAAAACCCCTATCCATTTGAGGAAAGGGGTTTATCCTTACAACATGACAGCGGGTATTTATCTTCACATCACAAAAACACGAACCAAACTATCGGATTGAAAAATTAATTGGTGGGCAAACCGATTCACCCACCATCTCAAACCTAGCTACATCACCCGCTTAAACATCTTCTCCATTTCATATGTGGAATGATGAATCATAATCGGCCTGCCATGCGGACATGTAAATGGGTCTTGTGTTTGCCGGAGTTCATCTAATAAGGCTTTGATTTCATCGTGACGCAAATGACGATTTGCTTTAATCGAGCCTTTACAGCTCATCATGATCGCCGCTTCTTCTCTCAGTTTCTTGATATCCACACGCTTTTCATCAAGTACTTGCTGAATGATTTCTTCGATGAGTTCAGCCTCTTCTCCTTTAGGAAACCACTGCGGATGCGATCGAACGATATAGCTGCCTGATCCGAATGGCTCTAAGAAGACCCCTACTTTTGCTAAAATATCGATATGCTCTTCAATAATCAACATATCGTTTTTTGAGTAGTGAAAGGTTAATGGAACAAGCATTTCTTGCACTTCCTGTTCAATGTCTCCTACCTTTTCACGAAAGTACTCATACTTGATTCGCTCTTGGGCAGCGTGCTGATCGATGATATAAAGACCGCGTTCATTTTGAGCCAAAATATACGTTCCGTGCATTTGTCCAATCGGATACATCACAGGGACACGTTCACTTTCAGCCTGATGCTGGGCTGCACTGTCTTCCAGTATCACTTCGTCATGTTGGTCATGCGAAGCTGCAGATTCCTCTACATATACATGGTCAAACGTTTCTTCAGACGATGCTGGTAAAGTCGCTTCCGTACTTTCCGGTTCACGCATCCCGTATGTGTCGTTCTGAGTGGTCTCGTATACAGCCGATTCGAGCGAGTCCGGCTCATAGGAAGCAGGTGTTTCTATTCGGCTTTTCATTGTTTGTTTAGAATCAAAAGATAAAGACTGCTGCTCATTTTTCACTGCTGGCATTGGTGCTTTTTTTGGCACTGAAGCACTTGGAATAAGCTGCTGCTTTTGAAAGACGTCTTTAATCCCTTGTTTGATCAACTCATGAAGTTCCTGCTCTTTACTTAGTCTTACTTCAAGTTTAGAAGGATGTACGTTCACATCGACTAAAATTGGGTCCATCTTCATCTCAATAAATGTAATCGGATGGCGTCCGATCGGGAGCAGTGTATGGTATCCTTCATGAATGGCTTTCACCAGCGGGAAATGCTTGACATATCTGCCGTTGACAACAGAAGACATATAATTACGTGATGCCCTTGTCACTTCTGGTAAGGAAATATAGCCTTTTACTTCAAAATCAAGTGATTGTACATGTAGTGGCAGCATTTTTTTGGCCACTGCCGTTCCATAAATGGCCGCAAGCACATGCCGCACATCTCCGTTTCCATTTGTTTGAAGCAGCACTTTTCCTTGATGTCGCAAACGAATCGACACTTCTGGATGAGCAAGTGCAATTCGGTTCACAACATCAGAAATGTTGCCAAGCTCCGTATGAACAGTTTTCATGTATTTTAGACGGGCTGGCGTATTATAAAATAAATTGGTGACCACAATTTCGGTGCCGCGACGGCCAGAGGTTTTTTTCTCCGAAATGATCTTCCCGCCTTGGAGAGCTAAGTGTGTTCCAGCACCTTCACCGGTACTTGTCTTCATTTCTAAGTGAGAGACGGAGGCAATACTTGGCAGCGCCTCCCCCCTGAAACCGAGCGTCCTGACACGAAACAGATCATTTTCATCTTTGATTTTACTCGTCGCATGACGCTGAAAGGCGAGCTTACAATCTTCAGCATCGATTCCCACCCCATTATCAATAATTCTAATAGAAGAAAGTCCTGCTTCTTCTACATCGATTTCAATGACAGTACTACTAGCATCGATCGCATTTTCCACCAGCTCCTTCACAACAGAAGCCGGACGTTCGACCACTTCACCAGCTGCAATTTTATTTGATAGGTCATCGGATAACTGAATAATCTTTGCCATTTCTTGCTCACCTCACCTTACATTATAATTTCTTTTGCAATTCATATAGCTTTGTCATCGCTTCAAGCGGTGTCATATCCATTAAGTTAAATGACTTCAATTCTTCGATCACTGCTTGATCTTTGTTTTTCAGCACAGGTTTTGTTTGCGGTTTTTCTTCCACTTCAAAGAAAGAAAGCTGCTGTTTTTCCTCAGCCATTTCTTTTTTCGGGGCTTTAGAGACGCGCGGAATCACTTCATGTGATCCGCTCTCAAGCTCCGTTAAGATGGTCTGGGCTCGATCAATGATCGCATCAGGCAGTTCAGCAAGCTGCGCTACATGGATGCCGTAGCTTTTATCCGCTGCTCCTTCTTTGATTTGATGTAAGAAAACAACTGTCCCTTCATGTTCTTCAGCTCGTACGTGGACATTTTTCAGTTCGCTTAATTGGGATTCAAGTACCGTCAGTTCATGATAATGAGTGGAGAAAAGGGTTTTGGCACCAATATGATCATGCACAAATTCAATGATTGCCTGTGCAAGAGCCATTCCATCATAAGTGCTTGTCCCGCGTCCAATTTCATCAAATAAAATCAAGCTGTTCTTTGTCGCATGTACCATCGCATTTTTTGCTTCGAGCATCTCTACCATAAAAGTACTTTGACCAGAAATCAAATCATCTGCCGCCCCAATACGTGTAAAGATTTGATCAAAAATCGGAAGGGTTGCCTTTGATGCTGGCACAAAACAGCCAATTTGCGCAAGAATCGAGATCAATGCCATTTGTCTCATATATGTGCTTTTCCCTGACATATTCGGACCAGTAATGAGCAAGGTTTGTCTCCCTTTGCCCATTTGGCAGTCATTCGGCACATACTCTTGATGATCCATCACTTTTTCAACAACAGGATGACGACCATCAATGACTTCCACTTCATCTGATGAAAATTCAGGGCGGACATAACGCCGCTTTTCACTCACAGTCGCAAAGCATTGCAGCGCATCAAGCTCACTCATTTGTTTTGCGAGCAACTGTAATCTAGGAATATAGGCTTTTACTTGTTCCCGAAGCGCAGAAAATAGTTCATATTCCAATTCACTAATATTTGATTCCGCCTCAAGAATAAGGGCTTCTTTTTCTTTCAATTCAGGTGTAATATACCGCTCTGCATTGGCAAGGGTTTGTTTTCTTTCATAACGGCCTTCTTCTAATAAATGCGTATTTGCACGGGTCACTTCGATATAGTAGCCAAACACTTTATTAAAGCCGACTTTCAACGATCGAATGCCTGTATATTCTCTTTCTTGCTGTTCAAGACGAGCGATCCAATCTTTCCCGTTTCGGCTCGCATCACGATATTCATCTAATTTTGCATTGTAGCCGTCTTTAATCAAATTGCCTTCTTTTAACGTCATCGGCGGATTCTCATAAAGAGCATCTTCTAATAAATCAAGTAAATCACCGCATGGGTCAATGTTATTTGCTCTAGATTTCGCCATATCCTCTGGGAGAGAATGGACAAGCTCTTTAATAGCCGGCACTTGCTTGAGAGATTCTTTCAATTGAATAAGATCACGGGCATTCACATTTCCAAATGCCACACGGCCCGCTAGACGTTCAAGATCATACACTTGCTTTAAACGTTCTCGCAGATCCTCTCGTTCAAAGAAATGTTCCATCAGAATTTGCACCATTTCCTGGCGTTCTTTGATTTGTGAAAGGCGGATGAGCGGACGATCAATCCATTGCTTCAGCAATCTTCCACCCATTGCCGTTTTTGTTTCATCCAAGAGCCATAATAAAGAACCCTTCTTGCTTTTTGAACGGATGGTTTCTGTTAATTCAAGGTTTCGCTTTGAGTAAAGATCAATTTTCATCGTTTGTTCAAGCTCAAATACTTGAACTTGCTGAAGATGATCAAGACTCCTTTTTTGCGTTCTTCTTAAGTATGCATAGAGTGTGAAAAATGCTATTTTCAGATGCTCGTCAAGATGAGAAACGAGTCGTTCAGCTTCATCTATTAATTCATCGCTATCTTCGTATGAGATGGTCGCTTGGCAGCGTTCCTTCAGGGTTTTCACTGTTTCTTCATCGAGCTGCTTTGATACCACAATCTCTTTTGCACCGACAGAATAAATTTCAGACACAACTTCATCTAACCGTTCAATGAAAGCCGCCATGTTTTCACCTGTTGATAAATCGGACAGCGCAAGACCGTAGCCATTTTGAAAGCTGGAAACAGATGCGATAAAGTTATTTTCGTTTTCATTCAGTCCTTTGCCGTCCATGACCGTACCTGGTGTAATCAGTTGAACGACCTCTCTTTTGACCACACCTTTTGCCGTTTTAGGGTCTTCCACCTGCTCACAAATGGCGACTTTATAGCCTTTTTCTATCAGTTGTTCTATGTATGCAGACGCAGAATGATATGGAACACCACACATTGGAATCGTGCCGCCATCCCTGCTTGTTAACGTAATTTCTAATTCTTGTGCTGCTTCTTTTGCATCATCAAAAAACATTTCATAAAAATCGCCTAAGCGAAAAAATAAAAAGGCATCTTGGTAATCTGCCTTGATCTTTAAATATTGCTGTATCATGGGCGTATAACTTGCCATATTTCTAATCCCTCACTATATTACTTTCGAATTCATACCATCTTTCATTATAGCATAAAAATTCACCTTTTTTCCCTAGATCAAGGCACAAAAAAACTAGGGGGATATGCGCCCTAGTCATCAATTACTCTTCTGGATCACCCGCGAGGAATTCTGGATGAATATCTTCTAATTCCTCATCCACTTCTTCTTCCCATTCGTGATCATCTTTTTCTTTCCAGCTTGAATTGACTTCTACAACAATTTTGGTTTCCCCTACTACTTCAGCAATGAATTCACGCTCTGCTTGAACGACAATTTTATTGCCATTTGGAGAAATGGTGACTTCTAAGCAATTGGGTTGCTGTAAGACTTTCGCAATCACTTCGTGCTCATCATCAAGGAAGTTTTTATCTTTATATCTCAGTTTGATGATATCTACATATTTTACACGTTCTGTGACCACTTCGGTTTTCGTGTTGTCTGCGTAAGAATACCACACGTTAATATCAAATGTACCTTCAATCTCAACTGTTTTACCGACCTTTTCAGCATCATACTTATGATTAATGATCCAACCGCCTAGGATGCTGGTTGGTTTTTGCGATGGAGAAATGGTGTGTGTGCTTTGGGTAAATTTCCTCCCTTTTGCAACCACCGCTTTTGTAATAATTTCTCTGTATTCAGACATTCCGGCATGCCTCCTTGTTCTTGATCGTTTTATCTTATGCTGGGCATTCGTCTAGTGTGTCACGATTTTGAGTCTCATGTTCAATTAAATTCATTTCTGTTTCAGTGTATGCATGGTCGCCCATAAACTTGCCTTGAAAATTGGAAAAGTTGGAGAGTGAGAGATTGGGGTTGACTGAAATGGTGTAATTTGATGTAATAAAGTTAGTAGCCCTTCTTTATATAGGGAGGGATTTTTGTGAAAGAGTTTCATATTACAATAAATATTTTTGGATTAAGCATTGAGTTTCAATTTAAATCTTCTAATCTGTAAAATCAATTCATTTTTAGTTTAAGACATTTTTATGGTATACAGGGGCTACTGCATCAACATTTTGTTGTTGGTGCAGTAGCAAAATACAAATAACATGTATTCTATATAATATAAAAACCCCGCATCTGCGGGGTTTTCTCATTTAATGGAGCAACTTGGGGATGAGTTTTTCACTTTTGAACCGGTTTCTCCTAATAAGAGGTCACCGCCGGTTGAAAGAATGATTTCATCCGTTACTTGATTAGAAATTGTGTGCGCTACAAGCTGAAGCAGGGAATTAACCTCTGTTTGTGATTCTTTGAATTCTTGAATCACTGGGATCTCATCCAGTTCTTCTTGCAGGGCATCAATTTTTTCTTCCACTTGTTTTAAGGCTTCATGTTTGCCATAATGCTTTAAATTCACAGCTTGCTTTTGAAGCGCCTTAATTTGATTAATGATCGCTGCAATTTTTGTATTTTCATTGATTTGCGCTTCTGCTTTTTTGAAGAAATCAACTTCTTCTGTTTCAGAAATCATTTTTGCGAGCTCTCTTGCGCGCTCGACAATCTCTTTCTTTGAATAAAGCGTCATTTTAATTCACCTCGATAGCTTCTCCAACCATTTCTCCGTCAAGAGACCAAGTTTTGGCTTGTGTGATTTTCACTTTGACGATGTTGCCAATCGCTTCTTTTGGTGCTTTAAAATTCACAAGCTTGCTTTTACTTGTATATCCGGCTAGGATCTCAGGGTTGTTTTTACTTTCACCCTCTACTAATACTTCGACAGTCTGCCCTTCATATTCCTTCATTTTTTTCGCAGAAATTTCATTTACGAGTGCATTCAGGCGCTGCAGACGTTCTTTTTTTACACGCATTGGCACGTTGTCTTTCATATTGGCTGCTGGTGTTCCTTCTCTTGGAGAGTAAATGAACGTATAAGCCGCATCAAACTCAACCTCACGATAGAGGGAAAGCGTCTCTTCAAACTGCTCATCTGTTTCATTTGGGAACCCAACGATAATGTCCGTTGTTAATGAAGCATTTGGCATTGCCTCTTTGATTTTGCGCACTAGGTCAAGGTAACGTTCACGGTCGTATTTTCTTGCCATGAGTTTCAGCACAGAAGAACTTCCTGATTGAACCGGCAAATGAATATGGTCGAGAAGGTTTCCGCCTTTGGCAAGCACTTCAATTAAGTGATCATCAAAGTCACGCGGGTGGCTTGTTGTAAAACGGATACGTGGAATATCGATTTTACGCAGCTCATCCATTAGGTGACCAAGGCCATATTCCATGTCTTCAAAATCTTTTCCATACGCATTCACGTTTTGACCAAGAAGGGTAATTTCTTTATATCCTTCTGCTGCTAAGCGTCTGACCTCTTGAATAATTTCATCAGGACGGCGGCTTCTTTCCTTACCGCGCGTGTAAGGGACGATACAGTATGTACAGAATTTATCACAACCGTACATAATATTCACCCAGCCCTTAATTTTTCCTTGGCGGGCTCTCGGAAGATTTTCAATCACATCGCCTTCTTTAGACCAAACCTCAATGACCATTTCTTTTGAAAGGTAGCATTCAGATAATAGCTCTGGCAGGCGGTGAATGTTGTGGGTACCGAAAATCAAGTCAACAAATGGGTGTTTCTTTAAAATACGGTTAACGACAGATTCTTCTTGTGACATGCATCCGCAGACGCCTAAGATTAAATCTGGCTTTTCACGCTTTAATGCTTTTAAATGACCAAGCTCTCCAAACACTTTGTTTTCTGCATTCTCACGAATGGCACAAGTGTTTAATAAGATGACATTCGCATCTTCAGTCGAATTTGTTGGTTCATAACCAAGCGCCATAAAAATACCAGCCATCACTTCTGTGTCATGCTCATTCATTTGACAGCCATATGTGCGAATATAAAACTTGCGGCCGTTCCCTAACCCTTGAAACCGCTCGTCAATTTGAAATTGATTGTATTCGACTTCTTCTTTACCCCGTTTTTTTGCATCTTTTAAGGAAGGCGGAATGTACACAGCTTCAAAATATTGGCTGTAGTCCTTCTCGGATTTTTTGTCCGATGAACTTACTTGTCCGCTCGCTTTTCTCTGCTCTTCATTCATGAATTTGTACTCCTTTCAAACCAAGCTCCACCCTACAGTATAGACTATTTTGTCGTGAATTGAAAATAAATTCATATGTGTTTTTTCTATGAAAAATGTCTATTCATCTGGACAGTCATCAATACTCTTGATCAAAAGAAAAGAGAGCCTCAGCTCTCTCAATCAAGTATATTCAGTTTTTTTGCTTCTTCTTCGATGATTGTCAGTGCACGGTCAAGCTCTTCTTTTGTGTGCTCTGCTGTGATGATGGCTCTAATTCTCGCTTTTCCTTTCGCTACAGTTGGGAAAGCAATGCCTTGAGCGAAAACGCCGCGCTCGATTAATGCTTTTGAAAAACGGAAAGTGAGTGCCTCGTCTCCAATCATCATTGGAATAATAGGCGTTTCTGTTGGTGCCACCTCAAATCCAAGACCGATGACTTTTTCTTTAAAATAGGACGCGTTCTCCCAAAGTGTTTCAATGCGATCCGGTTCGTCTAACAGCACTTCAATGGCTTCTTCACAGGCTCTTGTGACAGCCGGCGGATGTGAGGTGCTGAATAAAAACGGTCTTGCTTTATGCTTTAAATAGTCGATTAAAACGGCAGAACCAGCGACGTAACCGCCTAGCACACCAACTGCCTTACTAAGTGTGCCAACCTGAATATGCACTCTGCCGTCAAGTTGAAAATGATTCACTGTTCCGCGCCCATTTTCACCAAGTACTCCAGACGCATGGGCATCGTCTACCATCACAAAGGCATCATATGCTTCTGCAAGTCTTACAATCTCAGGAAGCGGTGCAATATCTCCATCCATTGAGAACACACCATCTGTCACGATAAGACGGACGCGGTAATTCATCGATTTCTTTAAAATTTTCTCAAGCTCTTCCATATTAGAATGAGCATATACTTTTTTATCTGCCTTTGTTAAGCGAATCCCATCGATGATTGAGGCATGGTTCAGCTCATCTGAAATGACAATATCATCTTTTGTGAGAATACTGGATAAGACTCCTTGGTTGGTCGTAAAGCCTGATTGGAATACAAGGGCTGCCTCTGTCTTTTTAAAAGCTGCGAGCTTTTTTTCAAGCCGTTCATGCATTGTCATCGTTCCAGCAATGGTTCGTACAGATCCTGTTCCAGCACCGAATTCATCAATCGCCTCTTTTGCCGCTTTCATCAGCCTTGGATGTGAGGTGAGACCTAAGTAGTTATTTGAAGAGAGTTGTATGACGGATTGTTCATTTAATGTCACCGTGGAAGATTGTTTGGAATCGATTTCTTTCAGTGTTTGATGGGTGCCTTGCTGCTTCATTGTGTCCAATTCATCTTGTAAATACGTAAATTCTTTCATCATTTCGTCCCCCTTTGATATGATGGCATGATCAGTACGACCTTCCCGCACGTACCATTTCTCATGAGTTCAAATCCCTTTTCAAAATCTTCAAATGGCAGCGTATGGGTGACAACCGGCTGTACATCAATGGTATTCGTTCTTAAAAGTTCAGATACTTGACGCCACGTCTCAAACATTTTTCTCCCCGTGATCCCTTGCACGGTTAATCCCCTAAAAACAATTTGATTCGTAATGTCAATGGTTACTGGCCGCTCTGGCAAACTTAGTATATTCACTTTCCCTCCATTTACACAAGCTTCGAGTGCTTGATTAATTGCAACGGGATGTCCTGACATCTCACACATCACGTCTGCCCCTTCCATCCGCGTGAGCTGCTTAATCATGGCAACAGGATCATCTTTTCCGATATCCACGATATGATCTGCACCCATTTTACGGGCAAGACCCAGTCTGTATTCATTTTTATCAACAGCGAACACTTGGACAGCCCCGGAGGCTTTTGCAACCGCAATCGCCATTAAACCAATGGGACCACAGCCAAAAATCGCCACTGACTTTCCTGAAACAGGTGTATGCAGAACTGTATGAACAGCATTTCCAAGCGGTTCTTGAATAGATGCAAGTTCCACTGGCATTTGAGCTGGATTATGCCACACATTTTGTTCTGGTACTTTGACATATTCAGCAAAACAGCCATCAATGTCTACCCCTAAAATTTTCGTATCGCTGCACAAATGCTGCTGACCCGTTAAACACATATAACACTGATTACAGACAATATGCGTCTCAGCCGATACAAAATCCCCTACTTTTGCTCGTGAGACTTGGTTCCCCGTTTTGACAACTTCCCCTGTGAATTCATGACCAAAAATGTACGGTGCTTTGACTCTCCCCTTCGCCCAATCATCCCAATTATAAATATGCACATCCGTTCCGCATATCGATGTAGCCTTTACCTGGATGAGCACTTCATGATCACTTATTTCTGGAATCGGCATTTCCATCATCGTCGCTCCGTAAGCGCTTTCTTTTTTAACAATCGCTTTCATCGTTCCACACATGACGTACAACCCCTTTGTTAAAAAACTTCTCCCAATCCGATCTTATCATGTCTTATTTTAGACGTAAATACCACTGTCTTTCAGGAGAAGACAAATGAACACTCCACATATTTTTTTAGATATTTTTCTAAAAAAAAAGCAAATCTCCTTTTATTCGGAGATTTGCTTTTAAGTTGTCAGCGTTTTTTTGAAACGGCTACATATAAAGCCGGCACAATCAGTAGTGTCAGAATCGTTGAGAAAAAGACACCTGATACGATGCAGATCGCTAGCGGCTTAAAGAGTGGGTCATTACTTAAAGCAACGGGCATAAGAGCGACAAGTGCTGTAAATGCTGTCAGCAAAATAGGTCTAATCCTTGCCCTCCCCGCTTCAATCACAGCTGCCTGTTGATCGAGACCTTGCTTGCGCCTCTGTTCAATAAATTCAAACAAAACGACCGCATTTCGGACAACAATACCTGCCAATGAGACAATCCCCATTGTGGCCATAAAGCTAAACGGCGTTTGAGTGACAAATAGTCCAATAATGACTCCGGATATCGCTAAGTAAACCGTTCCAAGAACTAAAAGCGGCAGCATGAGTGAATTGAACTGGAAAGCGATGGTCACATAAATGAGCAGCAGGACTACCCCAAATAAGAGACTAATTTCAATAAAGAATTGGGTTTGATCTTCATTTTCTCCGCCCTGAGAAATGGTCAAATTCTTCGTTGCATCGCTTTTCCCAACTTCATTTATGACTTCTGTCATATCGTCTTTAAACGTATCTGATGTGCCAGGATATGCCTTTAACGTGATCGTCGGCATCCCGTTTTCATGCGGAATGCTTTCATACTGCTCTGTTTCTTTTTCCTTTACGTATCGGCTAAGCGGCTCAAGTTGAGGCATGCCACCCTCATTTGTACTCACAGGCACCTTGATGTCTTTTAGCTTCAGTCCGTTTTGATGTGTGCTCATGTCTTGTTTCACTACGAGGTCGATGTCATCTGTTCCTTGTTTAAAGGTGCCTAATGGAATTCCTTCTGTGACAAGGCCAAGCTGTCTGCTGACAAACTGAGCAGTGAGCCCATCCTCTGCCATTCGGTCACGATTCAATTCAAATGAGATGGTTTTCACCGGTTGATTGACATCGTCTGTGATCAGACTTGCTCCGCTTTCTTTCATTTCTTTTGTGAGCTTCTCTTTCACATCCACGAGCTTTGAAAATTGTTCTCCTGCAATGGTTACGGTCACAGGCGCCCCAGTTGGCGGTCCTTGAACAATGGTTTTCATAAAGATATCAGCATCTTTAAATTTCTTTCGCAATGGCTCTGTCATACGATCGATCAATGCTTTGCTTGTCATCTGCTCATTGTCTACTCTGACAACAACCTGACCCGTATGATCACTTGCGTTTGAGATACTTTCATTAAACAAGTTCGGCACACCGCCGCCTGCAAAAATGGCCGTCTCTTCAATGCCTTTTTGCTGTTTGATCTCTTGTTCTATTTTCTCTAATGTGTCATTCGTTTTATCTAAGGTTGTTTCACTTGGCAGTGTCACAGTGACAACAACCTCTTTCTTATTCGCCGCAGGGAAAAACTCAAATGGTGTGGCGAAAATAAGCAAAAAGGCAAGTGTGGCAACGAGCAAACCACTTAATCCAATGAGAAGTGGTCGCTTCACGATGTTTGTCAGTACTCGATCTGCATAAAAATCGGCTAACCTTTTTAATGGTTTGCCTAAGAAACCAGGTTCCTTTTGAATCTTCTTGTTCTTTCTTTTTCGATTTGCTGTATATTGATACACTGGCACAAGTGTCAATGAAATGACCATTGACGCAAGTACAGTTGTGACTAGAACAGACGGTAACGCTCGAATAAATGAACCGTTCGCACCAGAAAGGAAAACAAGCGGCAAGAAAGCAAAGACAACAGCCAGCGTTGACGTCAAAATGGATCCAGCCACTTCTTTTACACCTGCAATTGTTCCTTTAAGCGGACTTTCGTATTTTTTCATCTGCCTTAAAATATTATCGTTGACGACAATGGCGTCATCTACAAGTATCCCTAGCGCAATGATAAAGCCAATAATTGAAATTTGATTAAGGTCCACTTGTAAAAAAGGCAGCGGGATGGTTCCGATCGTTATGGATAGCGGAATCGCAAGTGAAACGATAAACGCACCACCAATGGTTAGACCAAGTGTGGTGACGACAATGACGGCGATGACGGCCACGATCGCTTCTTTGATTAAATCGTTAAAAATGGCATCTACTTCACTTTTTTGTGAATAGTAGTCTATCCAATCCACACCATTTGGCAGCTCTTTCTCTTTTTCAATGACCGCACTGACTTTGTCATACATTTTAGGTATATCCAGTCCTGGCTTAATATTGACTGTAAATGAATAGGCTGGCTTTCCGTTATATGAAACGATATCACTTTTCTCTTTTTCTACTTCTTTTAAACGACCAAGCTCACCGATTGTAACAGGCTCTCGGCTCGTTTTTGAGAAAATCTCAATCTTTTTCATTTGATCTAAACGATCATAGGCATCAATGGACAGCTTGACCTTTTCTCCATCTGCCTGGACGTCACCTAGAGGGGATGTGTCAAATTCTTGATTGATGGCATTTGTGACATCGGTCACGTTTAACCCGTTATCCTCCAGTTTACTTGAATCCAAGTTCAATATTGCTTGTTTGTCATTGAACCCTTTGATGACGACACCATCAACACCTTTGATGTCCTCCACTTTTTCTTTTAACGCACGCAGCGATTCCTGACTTTTTGCTAAATCAGATGAGTTACTTGCTACAATCATATAAGAACCAACTGGCACGTTGCCAAACTCATCCTTTACATCTGGCTCCATCACACCATCTGGAAAAGAAGAGGCGGCATTTGTGGTTTCACTCTTGATTTGACTTGCCACCTTTTGAAAATCGGCTTGATCATCAATTTCAAGCACAATATTTGAGAAACCAATAGCAGAAACAGAGCTTGTCTTCTCTACACCATTGATATCAGAAATAGCCGACTCGAGCTTATTGGTGACATCACTTTCTACCTGTTTTGCATCAGCACCAGGGAAAACAGTCGAAATGGTTACAATATTTGCTTGAAACTCTGGCAGTTCTCGTTTAGGAAGCTGTGTAAACAAATAACCTCCAGCAATGAGAACGATAAAAAATAAAATAAAAACAAGCTTTCCTCTTTTCAAAAAAGCTTCAATCATTATTTCACCTACTTAAATATTTATTTTTGATGAAGTATTTTCAACTTAATCTTAATTTATCATCATGGTGAAAAAATGCAAGCTCTAATATGTCATTTTCTATCTATTTTGTGAAAGAAATATGTTATATGAGAAATGTATAGCGGTAAACAAAAACAACCTGCTTACATGATGTAAGCAGGTTGAAAATAATAAAATTAGAATTATCGTGGTTCAACAATCAGTTTGATTGCTGTTCTTTCTTCTCCATCGATAAGAATGTCAGTAAAGGCTGGAATGCATATCAAATCCACTCCGCTAGGCGCAACAAATCCCCTTGCAATGGCGACAGCCTTGACCGCCTGATTCAGTGCTCCAGCGCCGATAGCCTGTATTTCCGCTGCACCGCGTTCACGTAAAACGCCGGCTAATGCTCCTGCTACTGAATTTGGATTTGACTTTGCTGAAACTTTTAAAATTTCCATTTTTGCTCCCCCTTAAATTTACAATGGATAAGTGAGTGTTCATTAGAACAATCTTTGTTAGATGTTGCTATTTTTTTGAAAATCCATCCCCAAAATGTTTTTCAAAAATAGCAGGCTACCTACCATTTTTACTATATTCACGATAGAGGGCGCATATTCCTTCTTTCTGATTAATATTTTTCTGAAATAAATATGTGAATATTTATTCAAAGAAAATATGGTCATCATTTATCAAAATTCGATCAATTTTGACAGCTTTTTTCGACGGTTCGTCAATTTCTACGATCACTGCACTTAATGTCGTGCGGCCTTCTGCAATTTCAAAACGAACAGGGAGGCTCGTTTTAAATCGTTTAATAATCGTTTCCCGATCAACACCTAAAATACCGTCATAAGGACCAGTCATGCCTACATCCGAAATATAAGCAGTTCCTTTTGGCAAGACGCGGTTATCTGCTGTTTGAACATGTGTATGTGTTCCAACGACACATGATGCACGGCCGTCTGTATACCAGCCCATTGCTTGTTTTTCACTTGTGGCTTCACCATGAAAATCAATAAAAATAAACGGTGTACGTTTTGAAGCTTCTGCTATGAGCTCATCTACTTTTTGAAATGGGCAGTCAATCGGAGGTAAAAATGTGCGGCCTTGCAAGTTGATGACAGCTAGTTCTTTACCTTGTTTTTTAATAAAAGTGAGCCCTTTCCCTGGTGTACCTTGCGGGAAGTTTGCCGGACGAACAATATGGGGTGCATCATCGATGAAATCGAAAATGTCTCTTTTATCCCATGTATGGTTCCCCATCGTGAGCACATCAGCCCCAGCTTGAAGCAGCTCGTGATAGATTTTCTCTGTGAGTCCTTTCCCATGAGCCGCATTTTCTCCATTGACAATCGTAAAGTGTGGCTGGTATTTTTTCTTTAGCTTTGGCAAGTATTCTTTCAGTGTATCTCTGCCAGGTGAACCAACGATATCTCCAACAAATAATATTTTCATACGTTTTGAACCCTTTCTCTTATAAAATGATCTTCTTATCAGTGTTGCATATTTACACAAAAAAATAAAGCGGCGCTAAGCGCACCGCTCTATTTTGCATACTCTACTGCGCGAGTTTCTCGAATAACTGTCACTTTAATGTGACCAGGGTAATCGAGCTCGTCCTCAATCCGCTTACGAATATCCCTTGCTAGACGGTGAGCTTCAAGATCATTAATTGAATCTGGCTTCACCATAATACGCACTTCACGTCCAGCTTGTATCGCAAACGATTTTTCAACACCTTCATAAGATTCAGAGATGTCTTCTAATTTCTCAAGTCTCCGAATGTAATTTTCAAGCGTCTCACTTCTTGCACCAGGGCGTGCTGCAGATAATGCATCGGCTGCCGCAACAAGAACAGCGATAATAGATGTCGGTTCTTGGTCACCATGGTGAGATGCAATACTGTTGATGACAACAGGATGCTCTTTATATTTCGTCGCAAGCTCAACGCCAATTTCCACGTGGCTTCCTTCTACTTCATGATCAATGGCTTTTCCAATGTCATGCAGAAGACCTGCTCGTTTTGCAAGCTTTGCATCTTCTCCAAGCTCTGAAGCCATGAGACCTGCAAGATGTGCAACCTCAATTGAATGCTTCAGGACATTTTGTCCATAACTTGTACGGAATTTTAAGCGACCGAGAATTTTGATGAGATCCGGATGCAAACCGTGAACTCCGACTTCAAATGTCGTTTGCTCACCCATCTCGCGGATATAATCATCGACTTCACGGCGTGATTTTTCCACCATTTCTTCAATTCGTGCAGGATGAATACGTCCATCCTGGACTAGCTTGTCCAGAGCTATCCTCGCTGTTTCACGTCTTATCGGATCAAAGCCCGATAAGATGACAGCTTCAGGTGTATCATCAATGATCAGGTCAATACCTGTTAACGTTTCTAACGTACGGATATTTCGTCCCTCACGTCCGATAATACGACCTTTCATCTCATCATTTGGAAGATTGACTACAGATACTGTTGTTTCAGCTACATGATCAGCTGCACAACGCTGTAACGCAAGTGAAAGAATGTTTTTCGCTTTTTTATCAGCCTCTTCTTTCGCCCGGTTTTCAGATTCTTTCGTCATGACTGCAATGTCGTGGGAAAGCTCATTTTCAACTTGATCCAGAATGATTTGTTTCGCTTCATCTCGAGTTAGACTAGAAATACGCTCCAACTCAGCTTTCTGCAAACGAATCATATCATCCACTTTGCTTTCCATCTCTTCAATATGTTGTTGTCGTTCATTCAGAGAATGATCTCTCTTCTCCAACAGGGACTCCCGTTTATCTAAAGATTCATCCTTGCGATCAAGGTTTTCCTCTTTTTGAAGTAAACGGTTTTCTTGTCTTTGAAGCTCATTACGTCTTTCACGAACTTCTTGCTCCGCCTCTACACGAAACGAATGAATTTCATCTTTCGCTTCTAAGAGCGCTTCTTTCTTCAATGCTTCCGCATCACGCTTTGCATCCTCAACAATTTGTTCGGCCATGTTTCTTGCGCCGGATATTTTTGCTTCTGCAATGGTTTTACGAACAAAGTAGCCAACAACTAAACAGATTAGGCTCAGCAAAATGGAGATGATCGTAAACATCGTAGGCGACATATTTTCACCTCCTCTTGCTATGAACTTGGTTTTACAAATAAAGTGTCGGCATGTACATTGTTTTGTGTCTCAACATACAGGGCCTTCACAGGGAATGAGATCCTCACTGCCCTTGTCAAGTTTAAATTAGTTATCAATCATGTTAAGAAAAACAAGTGATACATTCCCATTGTAATTGTGTCGGAAATACTTGTCAAGCTAGTCAGACTAAGGCGTAAGTCGTTATTTCAAGCAAAGACAGAACTTTTGACCCGCTAGCTGTTATGTAATTGTAAAAAAAAGACGCTTTTCAGCGTCTTTTTAGTCATTCAATTCCAATTCTTCTTGTCCTTCTTCGTCAGTTGATTTCACTCCGTTTGTATCCAAACCGTAGTGTTCCCTGATCTGCTCCTGAATCATAAGAAGAATGTCCTTATTCTCTTTTAGGAATTGCTTCGCATTTTCACGTCCTTGTCCAAGACGTTCCTCTTGATAAGAATACCAAGCCCCGCTCTTTTGTACGATATCTAGTTCGCTTCCAAGGTCGATGATTTCTCCCTCTTTCGAGATACCTTCACCGTACATAATGTCTACTTCGGCAATACGGAATGGTGGTGCCACTTTGTTTTTCACAACTTTAATTCTCGTTTTGTTCCCCATGATGTCGTTCCCTTGTTTCAACTGTTCAGCACGGCGTACTTCTAAACGAACAGATGAATAGAACTTAAGTGCACGTCCACCAGGCGTTGTTTCAGGATTACCAAACATAACCCCTACTTTTTCACGAATTTGGTTAATAAAGATCGCAATTGTTTTTGATTTGTTGATAGCACCAGATAGTTTACGAAGTGCTTGAGACATCAAACGTGCTTGAAGACCAACGTGTGAATCTCCCATGTCTCCTTCGATCTCTGCTTTTGGTACAAGAGCAGCTACTGAGTCAATGACAACAATATCAACTGCACCACTACGAACAAGTGCTTCTGCAATTTCAAGTGCTTGTTCTCCTGTATCCGGCTGAGAAAGTAACAACTCATCAATGTTGACACCTAATTTTTGAGCGTAAACTGGATCTAGCGCATGCTCCGCATCGATAAATGCAGCTTGTCCTCCCTGCTGCTGAACCTCAGCAATCGCATGAAGTGCTACTGTCGTTTTACCAGAACTCTCTGGACCATATACTTCAATAATACGGCCGCGAGGGTATCCACCTATTCCAAGCGCAGTATCAAGTGCTAACGAACCACTAGGTACTGTTGAAATACGTGTATCTGTTTGCTCTCCTAGTTTCATAATAGAGCCTTTACCAAACTGTTTTTCTATTTGTTTAAGAGCCATATCTAAGGCTGCTTGACGATCACTCATTCTATTGTTTCCTCCTTTATCAATTCCACTATCTATACTATACCTTGTTTTACGTCATTTGCCAAGAAAAAAACGAACACATATTCGATTTTTTCTTGGCAGATTATTTAAGAAAAGAGCTGTTTCTATTAGAAAAAACGCTCTTTTATAAAGGAGTAAACCTCATAAAAAACAAAATTAACTATCTTTTAATAATTTGAGAAGGTGGTGCAAACCATATTTCACAGCACGCTTGCGAATGCCTGATCGACTGCCAGTAAACATCCATTCAAACACGTCTGTCTGGTCTTTTGTCGATAGCCCGATAAATACTTTTCCAACCGGCTGTCCTTCGTGTGGTTCAGGACCTGCCACACCTGTAAAGCTAATACCGATATCGCTTCCCGTCAGTTTTCTAACGCCTTCTGCGAGCTCTAACGCACACTCTTTGCTGACAGCACCATGAGAAGACAATGTTTCTTCACGGCAGCCCAGCACTTGCTGCTTGACTTGATTTGTGTAACAAACCACACTGCCGTTTAAAATGGATGATGCCCCTTCGAGATCTGTCATCCACTCTGAAAACATACCACCAGTCAGGCTTTCAGCCGCTGCTACTGTTTTCCCGTGTTCATGCAAGGCCTTTGAAGCTTCAAAGGCAAGAGATGTATTACCATATCCGTAGAAGTACTCGCCGACCCGTTCTAAAATTTGTGCTTCTGTTTCTTTTAACAGACGCTCTGTTTCTTTTTCATCCTCATGCTTGGCTGTCAGCCTTAGCGTCACTTCCCCGTCAGCTGCAAGCGGTGCAATCGTTGGATTGGTCTGTGCATCAATTAAATCTTCAAGATCTGTTTCCAGCTGAGATTCACCGATGCCAAAGAAACGCAAGACAACAGACACGATTTTTTCCTTTAGGCCGAGTTTTTCAGAAATAAGCGGCTTCGCTTCGTTTTCAAACATCGGGTGCAATTCACTTGGCGGTCCAGGGAGCAGAATGTAAAACGTATCTCCCTCTTGTATAAACATACCAGGTGCCATTCCGAAACGGTTTACGAGCACATCAGATCCCTCTAGAACGAGCGCCTGTTTACGGTTGTTCGGCGACATATCGCGTCCGGTTTTACGGAAGTATTCTTGAATAGACTCAAATGCTTCTTCATTTAGCACAAGCTCTTTACCGAGCGTACTCGCAATGGTTTCTTTTGTTAAATCGTCTTTCGTTGGTCCAAGACCACCTGAGAAGATAATAAAATTCGATCTTTCCTGTGCCACTTGAATGGCCCTTTTTAAACGCTCTGGATTGTCACCAACTGCTGTGTGGTAATAAACATTCACACCAATTTCAGCTAGTTGTTTGCTGATGAATTGTGCATTCGTATTCGTAATTTGCCCTAGCAAAAGTTCGGAACCGACTGCAATAATTTCTGCTTTTCTCTCTGACTTCAAAGCGTACACGTCCTTTTTAGTTAGAATTCTTTAAGGCTTCCCAGTTTTTCGCAAAGTAATCCCATCCTGAGACAACAGTGAAGAACACAGCTACCCACATGGCAAGATCACCAAAAGGGAATGATACAAGTTCAAACGGCAGGTTATGCAAAAGAAGTGCCGAAATCGCAATGATTTGCGCCCACGTCTTCACTTTTCCAAGCATATTGGCTGCGACCACTTCACCGCCTCCAGCTAAGACAAGCCTTAGGCCCGTTACAGCAAATTCACGGCTAATGATCACAATTGCCATCCATGCCGGTGTGAGATTGTATTGAACAAGTATAATTAAAGCCGCTGAAACAAGCAATTTATCTGCAAGCGGATCTAAAAATTTACCAAAGTTTGTGACTAAATTGAGCTTACGTGCATAGTAACCATCAATCCAGTCGGTTGTCGAAGCGACAATAAACAAGATCGCTCCAACAAGGTGAGTGACTTCGATGCTGACGTCACCAAAGCGCGCGACACCCCAATCTAATGGAGCAAGCATAATCAACATAAACACAGGAATCAAGGCGATCCTAGAAAGAGTTATTTTATTCGGTAAGTTAAACATGAATTCCAATCCTCCAATAAAGCATTTTTTTATGTATATAATAGTAGGAACAAAAGAAAAGTCATCTACTTGCTTAAGATGACTTTTCCTTTCCTTTATTCACAATCACAATGTTTTGTGTCATGGTGTTTTTAGGGTCTAATTCGTACTTCAGCGTTTCGTCATTGACTTTGATATCGATTCCTGTTGCATTTCCTAAGCGGATATCGACTTGGGAAAGATCAGTTAAGTCTGTTTTAAACGATTCGCCATCTTTCAATTCACCCATCTTCAGCACTTTTCCAGATTCGTCTCTCACACGAAGCCATGAAGCTTGTGAGGCTGAAATGGTTAGCTCCATCTCTTCTGCACCTGATACTTCATACGTTGTCGTAGAACCCTCTGTATCCGTCGCCTTCAAAGAAACATCTTCATCGTCTTTAGATGAATCCTTTGAGGAATCGTCTTTTTCAGATGATTTTTCTTGATCATCTGACGAAGCTTTATCCTTTTTCTTTTGATCCTTTGCAAGCGATGAATCCTCAGACACTTCGTATTTTGATTCTGATTGCTGAGGAGCCGCCTGATTATTTTTCTGTCCGCTATCATGATTAACCGCTTGAACGATCACATAAATGATAGCGACCACCACAAGGATCCCTCCAATGATTAAAATCGTCGGAAGCAGCTCCAGTACCTTTGAGGCAGGCTTTGGCAGCTCTCTTTGCGGTTTAATATTTGATAATTTATCAGACACTTCATCGTTATACGTACTTGGTACATCTTTACGAAACTCTTCGAACAATTGTTCAGGATTCAGTCCAACGGCTTCGGCATATTGTTTAATAAACGCTCTGACGTAAAATTTACCTGGAATGATATCATAATTTCCTTGTTCTATTGCTAGCAAATAGCGCTTTTGGATTTTGGTAGCCGCCATCAGATCCTCCAGCGACATCCCTTTTTCCTCTCTGGCCTCAACGAGCCGTTTTCCTAATTCAGTCAAAACAAACACCTACCATTACCATATTAAAAATCGAAGCCAGAAAAACCAGAATGATCAAACACTTGTGGTTCTTCAGCGTGCTCGTATGTAATTTCTTCGTCTGCACTATTACGCAATTCAATGATGTAGTCGAAATCATCCATTGTATATTCTGAATTTTGAATAAAGATATCTGGATGCTCTACAACCTTTGTAGCAGGCAGTCTCATAATTTCTCTTAAAAGCTGCAAGTGCTTCTCAGAACCTCTTCTTGTCGACACAATCCCATCAATAATAAAGACGTTATCCGGGCTGTATTCATCTGCAATCAGCTGACTGCGAATGGTCTGTTTCAAAAGAGTCGACGATACAAACAGCCATCTCTTACTTGCACATACACTTGAAGCAACAATTGATTCTGTTTTTCCAACCCGCGGCATTCCGCGAATTCCAATCAATTTATGTCCTTCTTTTTTAAATAATTCAGCCATAAAATCAACAAGTAGACCAAGCTCGTCCCTTTCAAAGCGGAACGTCTTTTTGTCATCCGCATCACGCTGAATGTATCTTCCATGACGAACAGCTAAACGGTCACGAAGTTTTGGCTGTCTTAGTTTCGTTACTTTTATCGTTTCCATTGTATTTAAAATTGATTCAAGCCGCTTAATTTGATCTGTGTGATCACAGCGAAGAAGCATGCCGCGTCTTGATACATCAACACCATTAATTGTCACAATATTAATTGAAAGCATCCCCATTAAAGAAGAAATGTCTCCTAAAAGTCCGGGACGGTTCACCTGTATCTCATATTCAAAATACCATTCGAGCTTTGCCAAATGATATTACCCCCTTCATTGTGGCAAATTTTTACCTTCCTTTATCATAAAGCATTTTCACATTTTTAGAAAGCACAATGTTGTGAAACAGTTAAAATAAAAAGAGAGGCACAAACGACCCCTCTTTTTGTTTAGTGCGAGCTATTATTTTCAACCAGTTTGACCATCATATTGGCAATTGCGCGCTGCTCATCTTCTGATGCGACGCTCCAAAGGTCAGCAAGTACTCTTTCTTGCTCATTCTTTGCTTCAACTTCATTAGCCAGGTATCCGCCAATTTCATACGCAAGGTTATTGATAGTATCATCTTTTAAGCCTTTATCCTGCGCATGATTTAAACGGTCACCTAAAAAGTTTTTCCAATGGTCCCAGTTCTCAAGTACTGACATGTCGATTCCTCCATTCGAAAAGATGAATTACAGCCATAGCTTTTGTCATGGAGTGACGAATTATACACGTTTTTAACAGTACCAGCCGCCATTAACGGATAAAATTTGACCTGTCATATAACTTGACTGCTTTGAGGCGAGAAACCAAATGACATCGGCTATCTCTTCAGGTGCGGCAAGACGGCCGAGTGGAATCTCCTCTTCCATCATCGCAAGGTCTTCTTGTGTGAAGCTTTTCATCATATCAGTCTGAACCGCACCTGGTGAGACTGCATTTGCTCTAATTCCACTTGGGGCAAGCTCTTTGGCAAGCCCTTTAATGAAGGCATTTTGAGCACCCTTGACCATACTGTACAGTACTTCACACGAGGCACCCGTTTCCCCCCATATCGAGCTAACTGCAATAATATGACCTGACTTTTTTTGGATCATGGCAGGCAAAATAGATTGGGTAAGCTCATATGGACTTGTCACATGAAGCTGCACCATGCTGGCTAGAACTTCTTTTTCAGTATCTGTCACTAAACCAACATGACTCTTTCCGCTATTTAAAACAAGAATATCTGGATCAAGCGGCAGGCGGCTGACAAGCTCTGCTGCTCCGCCTGTTTTCGCTAAATCAGCTTGGACGACGTACGTTTCTACTTGATATGTTTCTTTGAGATCAGCGGAAAGACGACTAGCCGCTTGTTCATTTTGATGATAATGGAGCATCAGATGGCAGCCTTCTTGGGCAAGCTTTTTGGCTGTCGCCTGCCCAATTCCGCCACTGGCACCAGTGATCAGTGCCCAACGACTCATACTTTGTTCCTACTTTCTTTATGGAATCCTTATTCTTTTCGTTTAAATGGGAACCAATTCGCTGATCCGAACAATTTGACCATCACAGGTACGAACAATGGTAGCACAACGAGTGCATACAATAAAAGCCCTGTGAGAACAAGTGTTGCAATCTGTAAGAGTGACAATACACCTGATGGCAGCATCGCTGCAAATGTTCCTGCCAAAATGACGGCAGCAGACATAATAACAGATCCCATATTTTTCATTGATTCAGTCATGGCAAACTGAATGTCTTTCGTTTTGTATTCATTGAACCGTTCCATTAAGAAAATCGAATAATCGACTCCTAGTGCCATTAAGATGACAAAGCCAAAGAATGGAACAGCCCAGTTGATACCCGGATATCCGAAGAAATGGGTGAAAATAAATTCTGTTACACCAATGGCGGTAAAGTACGTTAAAATCAGCGATCCAACTAAGTATAGCGGCATCACGAGAGAACGGAAGAGAATCACTAGTATTAAGAAAATACCGATCATCATGTAAAAAACCGTCTTATTGAAGTCTTGGTCTGACAGCTGTTTTAAATCAGCGTTCATACTTGATACACCAGATACGCCAAATGAAACATCTTTTAAGTTTGTTTCAGGAAGTGCACGTTTGACGGAAGCCTCTACTTGTTTAATCGTTTTCATGGCGTCGTTTCCATATGGATTGTCTTCTAAGATGACGTCAATCTTTGTCATCTTGCGGTCATCCGACATATAGGAATCGAACACTTGCTTGAAAGCTTTATTTTTTAGGACATCTTTTGGAATAAACCAACCGGCCATGTCTTGATCTGGTGCGTTTTTCAGTTCATCTAAGTAGTCTCCTGCACCCATTAAGCCGTTTGAAATTTTCTCAAGTCCGTCGACACTTTTGTTTAGACCATCTGTCAGCTTGGTCAGATCGTCACCAAAGCCGCCAATTTTTTCTTTCATTTGTTTTTGACCATTAATGATGTCGCCGGCTCCATTTGCAAGTTTAGGCATACTATCAGCTAGCTGTCCTTGGCCTTTAGACGTTTGATCTAGCCCGTTTTCAATGGCTTCTAAGCCAGCAATCAGCTCATCAATTTGATTTGTAAACACTTTTTGCTGCTCTGAAGCTTTTGCGATAAAAGCATCTGCTGCTTCAAGCTGTTTTTTTGCTTCTTTTGCTTGTTTTGCATAGCTGTCAGCCTGTTTGGCTCCTTCTTGCAAGGTAGTAGAAAGTTCCTTATATGAAGCTTTGATGGCTTGATATGATTGATTTTCTTTCACTTGCGGAATTTGCTCTTCAAGTGTACTGAACTGTTTATTCGCTTGACTGATCAAAGCTTTCACATCCGCTGCGGCAGAGGATGACGTATCGACTTGTGCCAATGCGGCTTTTAATTCTTTGGAAATGCTTTTATACAGTGCCACTTGCTGATTCACTTGTGCGACTTGATCTGTTAATTCTTTTTTCGCACCCTTTATTCTTTCTTTAATTTCAGAAACACCTTTTTTGTTTTGATCAATTCCGTTTTGCAGATCTCTCATCTTTTTTTCGACGTTTTGAATACCTGATTTTACGGATTCGGTTCCAGAAATCAATTTGTTAATGCCTTTTCCAGATGATTTAATTTGTGGTGTTTGATCCTCGATGGATTTACTCATGGTTGTAAGAGCATCTTGGATCTTTTTCAACCCTTCGTTACTTTTATCAAGCCCGCTATTTAGCTCTTTGGCTTGAGATTTCACGTACAGATCATTCAGTCCTTTTCCAACAGGGCGTGTCGCACTTCTTACTTTACTCACGCCATCTGTTTGTTCAATCGCACGACTGAGTTTTTCAACAGCAATCAGACCTTCGTTATTGTCTAAAAGATCAGATGATTTCACGACAACTGTTGCTGGAAGGGCTTCACCTGGTCCAAATTTGTCAGAGATCGTATTAAATGCATTGACGGATTCGTATTTATTGCCGATTTCGTCTAGGTTGTTATATGAAAGTGTTCCTTTATACATAAGAATCGCTGGAAGGGTAATAATTGCAACGATTAGCAAGCTGAGAAGTGGTTTCTTAAATGAAAAACGACCGGCTGTTTCCCACATTTTCGATTGCGGGTGGGCAATATCGCCTTTGATCGGCCAAAATAACACTTTTCCTAAAACCGCCATAAAGAATGGAACGACAGTGAGCAGTGCCACAATTAACACGGCGACACCAACCGCCACGGCGACAGCTGATTTATACAGTTGGAATTGGGCTAAACCGATACACGTAAAACCAATGAGGACAGCAATTCCGCTGAATAAAACGGTTTTACCTGCCGTCTTATATGTTGTAATAATCGCCTCAATCTTATCTTTTCCGTGAGATAGTTCTTCTTTAAACCGGCTTAGCAACAGGATGCAGTAGTCGGTTCCAATCCCAAACATGATGGCGACCATAAAAATTTGGGTAAAGGTTGAGAGCGGAAAATCAACATACTTTACTAGGTAAGCCACAATGGATTGGCTGACCAAATAGGAAAGCGCCACGGCCACTAAAGGAACGAACGGTGCCACTGCAGATCTAAAGACAAGCACAAGAACAATTAAAATAAACCCAATTGTAATGAATTCCGTTTTTTTCAGACCTTCTTGTGAGCTTGTGATGACATCATCGTCGATTAGCGGCTGCCCTGTCATTTCAAATTTCAGGTTCAGGCTCTTAAGCTTTTCATTGACTCTTTCTTTAAAATCGGATGCTTTGATTTTGTTCGAGTCGTATGTAACTGGAACAAGAAGTGTTGTTTGATCTTTAGAGAGCATCTGTTTTTTAATATCTTTGTTTGCATCAAAATAAGAAGTGATGTCTTCCACATGGAGATCTTGATCCTTTTCTAAAATCTCCATCGCTTTCTTTAAAGAGGCTTCTCTTTCTTTGACGATATCCTTTCCTTGAAAGACAATGACGATCGATTTTTCCGTATCCCCATTTTCAGACATGTTCTTTAATAATTGATCGGCGTAGGAAGAAGGATAACCATCTGGAACAGAAATCTGCCCTTTTTCTTTTGTTAATTGCGCCATATTAGGAGCGGTGATTAATAATACAGCCGCTAGTACGACCCAAAGGATCGTGATCAGCCATCTACCCTTTATGATTGCTCTCATTACTATGTTGTGCCTCCTCTTCGATGATAATTTGATAAATCTTTTCATATGTTTGAATAAATGATTCTATTTCTTTTTCATCAAATTTTTCTAAATATGACCGAACAAGATCCTGAAGCTGCTTTTCCATTCGGCTGACCACTTCTTTTCCTTCGGGTGTCACATAAAGATGAACGTTTCTTCGATCAGCTTGATCATGCTCTCGATAAATATAATCTTTATTAAAAAGACGATTGGTCATGGATGTCACAGCACTTTTGTTGACATTACATTCGATGGCAAGGTCTGTTGATGTACATCCTGGGTGTAAATTGATGTATCGAAGCGAGTAATATTGATCAAGTGTCAGTTCTTTATCCAGCTTTTCCGTGATCATACTCGATACTTTTTTCTCCATCATGAGATAGACGTCCGCATATCTCTGGATGAGCTGGGCAATTTTATTTTGTACCATATGCTGCTCCTTTAGTTTGATTGTTTAACTATTAAAGAGTTTAACTAATTACCGAAACAATTGTCAATCAATATCTTCGCATATAAAGCGATTTCTTTAGCTGGACACAAAAAAGACAAACTCTTATATGTTGAGTTTGTCTTTTTTCGTTTTATTTTGTTTTCGGTACGACTTTAAAAACTGACATTCTTTCTTCATCAATTTCTTCGTCTAAGATTTGCTGAATATCTGTTAATTGGATTTGCTCCAGTACTGGCACGACATCAAATAAGCTCATTTCTAAGAATGCGTATCGAGTGAATTGATTGGCAATGTACTCCGGGGAGTTCATTGCTTTTAAAAAGCTGCCAATTTTTTTCTTGCGAGCAAGTTCAATCTTTTCTTCTGTGATCAGGCTTTTTGCTTGAAGAAGCGTTTCTTTTAATTCATCTGCAAGTTGATCAGGGTCATTTGTGTCTCCGCCAACTGAAGTGAAGCCAAAACCGCCTTCTTCCGTATAATCGTAGCTGAAGGTCTCATCAATTAAGCCTTTTTCATACATCTGTTCATATTGTAAGGAGCTTTTACCAAACAGCGTCTCTAAAATGAGATTCATTCCGAGCTCATGTTTTAACAGTTCATTGCCTTTTTTATGAGGATTCTTTGTTTTTAATCCAAACATACATTTTGAGCCTTGTACGTTCATTGGAAGTTCGTATTCTTTTCGGTACACACCTTCAGGCTCATTGATGTCTTTTCGTTTGATCTCTGGCTGGTCTGTAAATGGCTTTTTCGCCTGATTCGCTCGAACTTGCTCTAATATTTGCTTCGGATCAACGGGACCGACAACAAATAGAAGCATATTGCTTGGGTGATAGAACGTTTCATAGCATTCATACAAATGATCTTTTGTAATCGGAGCGATGCTTTCTACTGTTCCAGCTATATCAATTTTCACAGGATGCTCTTGATATAGATTTTCAATCAAACCGAAGAATAAACGCCAGTCGGGATTGTCATCATACATGTTAATCTCTTGACCAATGATGCCCTTTTCTTTTTCGACTGTTTTTTCAGTAAAATAAGGTTCTTGCACAAAATCAATGAGTGTCTCAAGGTTTTGTTCGACATTTGAGGTGCTTGAGAATAAGTAAGCTGTTCTCGTAAACGTTGTAAATGCGTTTGCGGCTGCTCCTTGTTTACTAAATGTATGAAACACATCCCCATCTTCTTTTTCAAACAGCTTGTGCTCTAAGAAATGGGCAATTCCATCAGGCACTCGGATCATGTCTTCTTTGCCAAGCGGCACAAATTCATTGTCGACAGAACCGTATTTTGTTGTGAAGGTTGCATATGTTTTGTTAAACCCTTGCTTTGGCAGCACATAGACGTCAAGTCCGCTATCCATTTTTTCGTGATAGACCGTTTCTTGCAGCTGGTCGAATTGAATTGTTTTCACTGTCATGAAGCACCCTCCGTTCCTTTAAGAAAATAGGTCGTATCCCATTCGATTTTTTGACCCACTTTGATGATGTCCTCTTTTGTCACTCTGTCTAACGCTTCTAAAAAGGAATCGAGGCTCTCCCCTGTTGGCACGACGGCATGCTGATATAAGTATTCCGCTGTTCCATAAGACGTATCAATGGTTTCGAGCAACTGGTTTTTGACGACAGCCTTTGTCTGTTCAATTGCTTCATCAGAAAAATCGCCTTTTTGCATGGCATCAAATTGTTCTTTGATAATGTCTACTGCCTGCTGATAGTTGCCGACTTCAATTCCTGACATGACCATCATCAAACCTTTAAAGCTCTCAAGTCTAGAAACAGCATAGTACGCAAGACTTGCTTTTTCCCGCACATTGATAAATAGCTTTGAATGAGAGAAGCCGCCGAATATGCCATTAAACAAATGCAGCGCCGGATAATCTTCATCTGCTATCGTTGTATGTGTGCGAAAGCCAATGTTCAGCTTTCCTTGTTTTACGTCCTCTTCATCAATGACTTCTTTTGGCTCTATTTGTGATCTTGATGATTCGGTATTTTGTTTGACTGGCTCTCTTTCACTTGTTTTAAAGTATTGCGAGACCATTCGATTGATGTCTTGTTCATCAACGGCTCCCACAACATAGAGATCCAGCTGGTTGGACTTAAGTGCATGTTCGTATGCTTTAAAGAGCGCTTCTGCCGTAATCGCTTCGACGTCTTCCATTTCACCATTAACGTGCAGTGCATATGGCTCACCTTTACACATTTCCTGTACAAGTCTTAAGTTTGAATAGCGCATTTTGTCATCATAAACGGCTTGAATGCGCTGTTTCAATGTTCGTTTTTCTTGCTCAACGTACAATTCATGAAATACTCCGTTTTCCACGTACGGGTGGAATAATAGTTCAGAAAGTAAGGCAATCCCTTTTTCTAGTAAAGGGGTTTGATCCTTTAAATATTTTTCATTCGCCATTTCTAGACGGAAGGTAATGATGTGATTTTCACCTTTTTTCGCCATGTCTGCGGAAACGGTCGCCCCATAGAGCTCGTCGAAATAAGCACGAAGCTCTCCCGTTTTCGGCATTTTTTCTGTTCCTCTTAAAAGCACATGCGGGAAAAGGGAACGCATGGTGACGTCATCTTTGGATAAAGGCGCAAGCATTTTAAAAAGGATCGTCACGGTTTTAAATTTTTCTGTTTTGACAATATGAGTATGAAGACCAGGTGTATCAAATGTCTTCTCTTGTAAGTACGTCATGAGAAACCTCCTTTGTTCATCCTATTTATTATGTATTAGAACATAGCTGATATATACGTGAAACAGCCATTTAATAGTCATTATATCAATCAGAGGAAAGGATAGGAAATAAAAACGCCTCTGCTAAAAGCAGAGACGCAGGTTGTTATTTCATTCTAAACGGCCACCAATTCCATTTTCCAAAGATGCGAACCATGACCGGGATAAAGAGTGGTAGAACAACAAAAGCATATAATAAAAGTCCAATGAGTACGACCGTTGCAATTTCAACTAATGATAATACACCCGATGGCAGCATCGCAGCAAAAGTACCCGCTAAAATAGCAACTGCTGAAATAATGACGGACCCCATATTTCTCATCGCTGATATCATGGATGCTTGAACATGCTCTCCCTTCCATTCATTAAAGCGATCCATCAGGAAGATCGAATAATCAATGCCAAGGGTCACAAGGATAACAAAGCTGAAAAATGGAACAGCCCAACTGACACCATCGTAGCCAAAGAATGTTTTGAAAATCCATTCTGTTAAGCCAATGGATGTAAAATACGTTAATATGAGTGAAAGTGTTAAGTATATCGGCATGACGATTGACCTTAGTAATAAAACTAAAATAATAAAGATACCAATTAACATGAAAATAACCGTTCTGATAAAGTCACCGTCTGACGTTTCTTTTAAGTCAACATTTAAACTGGAGATACCAGATACACCGTAATTGGCATTTTTCAAACCACTTACAGGTAAATATTGATCAAGGGTTTCTTCGATTTTTGCTACACCTTTCATTGCTTCATTGCTGTATGGATTTACATTTAAAATTACTTCAAAGGTTGTTAATTTGCGATCTGGGGACATATACGTATTAAATATTTTCTTAAACTCATGGCGTTTCAATACTTCTTCTGGTATAAACCAGCCCGTTACTTCTTCATCTGGTGCTTCTTGAAGCTGTTTTAAGTAGCTGTCTGCCTCGGTAAAGCCGCTTTTTACTTGCTCAAGTCCGGAAATACTTTCATCTAATCCATCTGTTAATAGTGATAGTTTAGATGATAGCTGGTTAAACCCTTTTTTCACGGCTTTTTGGCCATCTGTCAGCTGATCTGCGCCATCTTCAATTTTAGGCATTTCTTTGATGAGCTGTTTTTGGCCTTTATTCGTTTCATCAAGACCATCATAAATTTGATCTAGACCTGTCATCAGCGCCTTTACTTGTTGTTTGATTTCTTTTTGCTTGCTTGAGAACGTTTGAATGACTTGATCTGCTTTCTTGATCTTTTGTTTAAAGGCAGATGCTTCCTCTTCATAGACGCTCATTTGCTCTCCAGCTTGATCGAGCATTCCTTTTGTGTCTTTGAATACTTTTTTGATTTCTTTATATTCATTCATGTCTTTGATTTCTGGAAGCCGGTTTTCAAGCCCTTCAAATGATACGTTTTCATAGGATTGTTTCACTTTTTTAATCGTTGTCATCAGCTGCTCATTTGATGTTGCGTGACCTTCAAGTGTGCTTACGACTCGTTCAAGATCTTGAATCATGGTTTCACTTCTGCGATATTCTTGCTCTAATTCTTTTTTCGCTTGTTTGATTTCAGTGCGAATGGTTCCTACGCCCTCTTTACTGCGCCTCACACCATCCTCTAAAGAAATGAGTGATTTCCTCACTTCTCCGATACCGCCTTTGATGGCTTTTGTCCCATCAATCAATTGATCAATCCCTTTAGCGGATTCTTCAATTTTTGGTTTTTGTTTGAGAAGTGCTAAGTTTGTTTCGGTCAAGCCATCTGTAATTTTCCCGATGCCCTCGTGACCTTTCCCAAGCTCTCCTCCCAGCTCTTTCGCTTGAGAGGTAACGTAGAGCTGACTTAACCCGGCTCCAACTGGGCGAGTGACACTGCGAACCGCTTTCACTTCCTCAATGTCATTTAACTTACGGGTCAGTTTTTCAATCATGACAATCTTTTCTTGATTATCGAGCTCATTGTCACTTTCGACAAGCACATTCAGCGGCAGCGCTTCACCAAAGCCAAATTGCTCAGATATCGTATTAAATGCAGACACTGACTCATACTTTGTCCCAATCTCATTTAAACTATTATAAGAAAGAGTGCCGTCATACATCAGAATCGGAGGAACAGTGATGAGTGCAACTACACCTAAGCTGATGAGCGGTCTTTTAAATGAAAAGCGCCCAGCCCATTCCCAAATCTTACTTTGTGGATGACGAATGTTTTCTCTTTTAGACGGCCAAAAAAGGGATTTTCCGAAAACCGACATAAAAAAGGGAACGATTGTGACAAGTGCAATGAGCAGGATGCCAACGCCTACGGCAACGCTGACGGCTGATTGGTACAATTGGAATTTTGCGAAACCAATACTTGAGAAGCCGACTAACACAGCTAAACCGCTGAAAAAGACTGTTTTCCCTGCACATTGATACGTGATGATAATCGATTCTTTGACATCACGCCCCTGACCAATCTCCTCTTTAAAACGGCTTAAAAGTAATATACAATAATCCGTTCCTATACCGAACATAATAGCTACCATAAAAATCTGAGTGAAATTAGAAATAGGAAATGGTGTATATTCTACGAGAAAAGCCACAATACACCGGCTGACAGCATAAGAAATGCCAATCGTAATAAGCGGAACAACAGGTGCCAGTATCGATCTGAATACAATTATTAAAATAAAGAAAATAAAAATCATCGTGATAAGTTCAGTTTTCTTCAGACCTTGTTGAGAGCTTTTAATGACATCTGAGTCCACAAATTTTTGACCTGTCATTTCATATGAGACGTTGTAGGGCTTTAAAACTTCCTCAATTCGTTCTTTAACCTTCACAGCTTTTGTTTCGTAGTGGTCGAATTTGAATGGAACAAGAAGTGTACTTTTATCCTTTGATAAAAGTTGTTTTTGAATGTCACGATCTACATGAAAATACGAAGTAATTCCGTCAATGTGGAGTTCTGGGGCATGTGTCATGAGTGCAGCTAAAGCCTTTTTTAATTCCTGCTCTTTGGCAGGGAACAAATGTTGTTCGGAGAATACAATCACACCAGTATCTTTTTTCCCATTATGATCTGAAAGCTTATCCAATAAGTGAAGTGCCTCAGCTGTTGGTGTCCCCTCTGGAACCTTTAACTGCCCTTTTTCTCTTGTTAATTCCTCTAAATCGGGCGCAGTAATAAACAGAATCACAGCTGTTATCATCCACACCATTAATACAATCCATCTTGCTTTAATTATTTGCAACATAGCTACTTCAAGCTCCTTCTAGTTCATCAATCAATTTGCTGTTTTTGAGCGTGTCTGAAGTGCTGACTTCGTCTCCTTCAACGTGCTAATGGCAGGATGACCTATTCAATTGTCCTTTCGTGTTGAAGAAACGCATATCTATCATCAGCCACGAGCTCAATTTCTGCCTTAAAACAAAGACAGAAAATGAATGTTTTTGAACACCTCCTATTTGGGATAATTTAAAAGATATTACTATACATTAGTTTAACTATCAAAATTTTACATGTCAATTTATAAAAAAGAAAAAAGATGGCAAAATACCGTCTTTTTTCTATGTTTAAACCGTTTTCAATTGTTCACTTTCATCCTTTTCATCTGGCTGGATGAAAAAGAGGACCAAAAATAATGAAATGAGACTACATATGGTCGATAGAATAAAAACGATGGAGTCTCCTTTATCCATAAGAAATGCGTAAATTGGAGGTCCTAAAGCAACACCGATAAAACGCATACTGCTATAAAATGACGTAATGGTTCCGCACTGCTCTTTTTCAATCCCTTCTGTTATCAACGCATCAAGTGCTGGAAGCACAATGCCAATTCCTACGCCGCCAATACTTAAGCAGACAAACAACACGTAAAAACTGTGATTCCACCATAAAAATATATACGAAAGTGATAAAAGAGCCATACCAACGATGAGAAATATCCTCATTTTCCCCTTTTCTTTCCCGATTGTTTTCCCCGCAATATACGAGCTGATTGATAAGAAAAGGAGCGGGATACTTAGCAGCAAGCCTTTTTTGACACCCGTTATTTGATACGCTGCCTCTAGGTTATCTGATAAATAAAAGAGCACGCCAAAAAGAAGAAACATAATAAAACCACCAATAGCAAAAATGGCATAAAGCCAGCGTCCCTCATGTTTAAAAATCGTCTTTGTTGATTTTAAAAACTCTTTAAATGTAGGCGGATCTTCCTCTTTCTTTGCGGATTCAACCATAAACAGTACCATCACAAAGCTGATGATTGAAAAGAATGGAATGAACCAAAACGGTACGAACCAAAACCAAGAAGCGAGAAGTGCCCCAATAATAGGACTTAGTACCTTTCCAGCTGTATTAGAAGTTTCAATTGCTCCAAGTCCCGCACTTACCTCTTCATCATCGTGAAACAAGTCGCCAATAAACGGCATGACGACAGGTGCCGCCCCAGCTGAGCCAACTCCTTGAAGGACCCTGCCAAATAGAATCCACATGTATGGTTCTTTCATGATGGTTGAGGCAACAGCTGCCACAGCTCCCCCAAGTCCTGCGATTAAAAGACACGGTAAAAGTACCTTTTTCCGCCCAATTCGGTCAGATAAATAACCGGCAATCGGAATACACAAAATCGCCACAACGGAGTATACCGTAATAATGAGTGACACTTGAAAGGAAGTGATTGAGAGTTTCTTTTCTATCTCTGGTAATACGGGTATTAGCATCGAGTTTCCAAGCGTCATGATTAGAGGCACTGATGATAATGCAATAATATTCTTTTTACTGACTGTTTTCTCGCCCAACATCATTCACCCAATTCTATATACTGTTACGTATTAGTGTGGCACGTTTCACGGGTTTTATGTATAGACAAACAAAAAGCAACCGCCTATGGAAGCGACTGCTTTTTAAAATCGTTTACGTATGACATGGAAACTGAATTTATCCGCTCGAAAATAATTGAGCGAGTATAAGACCGGCTGATCGTCTTGATCATAGTGCATTTGTTTCAGTAATAGTAACGCTGTTTCTGGGTCACATTCTAGTATCGGTGAAACCTGATCGTGATAACCAATCGGTTCGATGTCTGCCACGGCATATTTAATTCCGCTGTGCGGTTCTCTCCCAAACAGCTCAAAAAGCGACTCTTCCTCGTGAGTAAAAGAAGCGGGAAGATGTTTAACCGGAATTTTATCTAAACAATAGACGACTGGCTGTCCATCTGCTGTTCGAACGCGTTCCATTGAAAAAACCTTCTCGGATTCATCACACTGAAAACGAATGACATCATTCTCCGTCGGCTCCCCTTCTTGTGAGGACAAAAAGATGGTACCTGGTGTCATATTGACCTGTTCAATCATTTTTGTAACACTTGTCAGCTGTTCAATGCCAGTAGAAAAAAGCGGTCTTGAGTTGACGAAAGTCCCCACACCATGCCTTCTTATTAAATATTTCTCTTCTTCTAATATACGAAGGGCTTCACGAAGGGTCGCTCTGCTCACGCCTAAAAGCTTTGAGAGCTCAAATTCAGAAGGCAGCTTTTCCTTTTCGGCATATACACCTGTTTGAATATCTTCTTTAATACGGTCAATCACTTTCAAATATAAATGGCGATTGTCTGTTTTGGTCGACATGTTTTCCCTCCGTCTAATCAATGCAAATGATAAGATGAGAAATCTCTATTCCGAGATAAGATGAACATAACTATATCATGTTTTTGCAAATAAATAAATAGTCTGACATCCAGTTAACATAATCTTTATATCGTTAACTTTATGATAGGAAAGCTCTCTTCGAATTATGAAGAGAGCTCGTCATGTTGTTCTTTTGAAAGGAGGACTTCTCTCGGTTTACTTCCTTCATATGGTCCGACAACCCCGCGCTCTTCCATTGCGTCAATAAGACGTGCAGCACGAGTATAACCAATGCGGAACCTCCTTTGCAGCATAGAAACAGAGGCCGTCTGCATGCCAATGATCAGTTCAACTGCTTCATCATATAAGTCGTCGTCCACAGCCCCAAGCTGATTTTGCGTTTCTTCACTTGGGATCATTTCTTCTTGATATTGTGCTTTTTGCTGTGTGATGACATGATCAACGACATGTTCCACTTCTTCATCTGATAAAAAGGCGCCTTGTACACGAACTGGTTTGTTCGCACCGACCGGTAAGAACAACATATCCCCTCTGCCCAGTAATTTTTCTGCGCCTCCCATATCAAGAATGGTCCTTGAATCGGTTTGTGACGATACGCTAAATGCAATACGGGATGGAATATTGGCTTTAATGACACCAGTAATGACATCAACCGAAGGTCTCTGTGTGGCGATAATTAAATGAATCCCTGCAGCACGTGCCATTTGAGAAAGCCTTGTAATGGAATCTTCCACATCAGAGGAAGCAACCATCATTAAATCAGCAAGCTCGTCTACAATGACGACAATATAAGGGAGTTCTGGCTGCTTCGCCTCTTCTGATTGATTCATTCGTTTAATGTAATCATTGTACCCTTCAATATTTCTTGTGCCCGTATGCGAAAACAATTCGTAACGGCGCTCCATTTCACTAACCACTTTTTTAAGTGCCTGTGAGGCTTTTTTAGGATCGGTTACAACTGGAGCCAACAGATGCGGGATGCCGTTATAAACATTTAATTCAACCATTTTCGGGTCAATCATCATCATCTTCACTTCATGAGGTTTTGCTCTCATGAGAATACTTGTGATAATGCCATTGATACATACGCTTTTTCCGCTTCCTGTCGAGCCAGCCACAAGTAAATGCGGCATTTTGTTCATTTCAGCCAGCACAGCTTCACCAGAAATATTTCGGCCCAGTCCGATGAGTAGCTTGGCATTTGGGCGGTCATTTTGTTTCGATTCTAAAACCTCTTTTAAAGAAACCATCGCAATTTCTGCATTGGGAACTTCAATTCCGATGGCGGATTTGCCAGGAATCGGCGCCTCAATTCGAATGTCTTTTGCTGCTAATGCAAGGGCTAGATCATCACTCAAGTTGACGATCTTACTTACCTTCACGCCGACATCAGGGTATACTTCATATTTTGTGACGGCCGGCCCTAAATGAACTTGTGTCACTTTTGCTTTTACACCGAAGCTTTGGAAGGTCTTTTCAAGCTTTCTTGCATTTTCATAAATATTCTTCTTATCTGTTTGCTGACCTGAATGCTGCGGCTCAGCTAAAATATCAAGCGATGGCAGCTCATAATCCTTATTTTCAAGCTCCGTAAACGTCATAGGCGGAGCTTCTTTTGGTTCAACCCCTATATCATGAGACGGAGTGCCTTGTACAGTTTCTTGAAGAGGATCTGGCTCATTGACCGGCTGATCTTTTTGAACCGGCGGTGTGAGCATGTCATCTCGATCAGCAAAACTTGAGATAATCGGCTGACGATTGTCAGAAGCCTGCTCTTCTTCCTCGATCAAGATTTGATCACGATCTTCTTCGGCCTCTTCTTGTATGCGTGAACGTTTTTTCTTTTCACTTGTTCTCTGCGCAGGTGCATTCTTTTTCGCCTGCCTTATGCCTTTCATATCTTCAATAAATGCTTTCCACTGCTTCACCAAAAATTGTGATACAGGTAGCGTCACTTTTTTGACCATTTCTTGCAGTGACCGGTTAGTGATCAGAACAATGCCAATCAGCATTAGCACAATGGCCATGATTTGAGATCCTGCTTGTGCAAACAAGAAATAGGAGGCCGCAAATAATACGGCACCGATCATACCGCCTCCTAAATCGGGCGAGCCTGTCTCACCTTTCATATCCATTAAGAATAACTCAAACGTATTTCTGATTACACTTTGAGAGCCTATCACGCCTGCAGCTGAAAGATGCTGAAAAAGCTTCACATGCGACAAAAGCAAGATACTCGCAATGATGCAGTATAAACCTGCTTTTCTTCTTGTCAGTAAATCAGGAATTTGTTTTTTCCAAAAGATCGTCACACCAAAAAGAAATAATCCGATAAGGCAGAGAATAAACCATTCACCTGCAAAGAATCGGAATAGATGTACAAAGGTTTGTCCAACTACACCTAGCTGTAAAATGGCAATGATCGCTATGGCAATACAGACTAACCCATTTAGTTCATATTTCAGTTTTAGCTGTTTATTTTGTTTTTTTCTTGTCTTACGTTTTCTCTTTTTCGCCATACTCATCACCTTACTACAAAAGAAAATATAACCTACGAAAAGATCAGAAAGAAAGCAGCCTGGTTTTGGCTGCATCTTGTTGTAAGTTTTCCCTTTATTATAGCATAGAATCATTCATATGAGTCGGTTTGATTGGTGCCTAAATGTAACTTCAATCGCTTACCTGGTGCAAGCTCCTGATTCAAAAAGTCCATTGGATTCGTACTCATTACTTGAACGATTTCCACTTCATCTTCTTTCATTTCAACCATCACTGGCACGCCCTGAATGTTTACCTGCTGGAGTTTGCGTTCTCCTTGTTCCTCAGCGTAAATGGCTTCATAAGGCATAGGTGTATATAAAATCATTGGATCAGCCCCTCGTTTTGTGCTGCCCGTTCTCCAATGAGCTCGTTCAGCTTTTTAATCGCTTGTCCAACGCCGCCTACTTCATGCATCAGCCCGTATTCCGCCGCCTCATGGCCAACGACATTTGTCCCAATGTCTCTTGTTAGATTGCCTTTAGAGAACATAAGCTCTTTAAATTTCTCTTCTGTAATGTTTGAGTGACTCGTGACAAAATTTATGACTCTTTCCTGCATTTTATCTAAGTATTCAAAGGTTTGCGGAACACCGATGACTAGACCGGTTAAGCGTACAGGGTGAATGGTCATCGTTGCTGTTTCGGCAATGTATGAATAATCACACGATACGGCGATTGGGACCCCAATAGAGTGGCCGCCGCCAAGCACAATGGATACAGTCGGTTTGGATAAAGAAGCGAGCATTTCTGCAATAGCTAGTCCCGCTTCTACATCGCCGCCCACTGTATTTAAAATGATTAGAAGTCCTTCAATTTTTGGGTTTTGTTCAACTGCTACGATTTGTGGAATGACATGTTCGTATTTGGTTGTTTTATTTTGTGGCGGCAGCTGCATGTGCCCTTCAATTTGTCCAATAATAGTCAGGCAATGTATGTTTGTATCTTGTGACAACTGCGGGACGGCTGTTTCACCAAGCTGTTGTATTTTGCTCATAATGCTATCTTTTTCTTCTGGTTTTCGCTCAGGCTGCTGTTCATTCTGTTCGTCCATTTGTCTCCATCCTTTCCTAAAAACTCTCCTCCTATTATGAACAAGATCGTCACATTCCATCCGCATTCATCATGTCACATCAAAAAAGCCCAAAGAGCTTGTGCTCTTTGGGCTTTTCTCATCACACTTCCATAATAATTGGAATGATCATTGGCTTACGTTTTGTTTTTTCATATAGGAATTGATTTAGTACATCGCGCATGGATTGTTTCAGTGTTGACCATTCAACAATTGAGTTTTCCGTTTGCTCTTTCACAATCCCTTTGACCATTTCTGTTGCTTTCACAATCAGCTCTTCGGATTCTCTAACATAAACAAATCCTCTTGTGATGATCTCAGGTCCAGAAATTAATTGTTTCTTTTGTTTATCGAGCGTAATGACTACAATCAAGATGCCATCTTGAGACAATAGGCGTCTATCACGTAAGACAATATTCCCAATATCACCAACACCAAGACCGTCGATCAAAATGTTCCCTTGATGTACTTTTTCACCGATTTTGACGTTTTGACCTCTAAATTCCACAACATCCCCTTTATCAATTAAGAAAATGTCGCTTCGTTTCATACCCACTTCTTCAGCAATACGAGAATGTGCTTTTTGCATGCGATATTCGCCGTTTACTGGAATTAAATACTTTGGCTTCAGTAAGTTCAGCATGAGCTTTAACTCTTCTTGACAGCCATGTCCAGATACATGCACACGTTTTTGAGCAAAAATCACTTGTGCTCCGCTTCTTGTAAGGAAATCCACCGTTTTTGAATAGGTGAGTTCTTGTCCTGGAAGAGGTGTAGACGCAATCACAACCGTGTCATCTTTTTCAATATGAAGCTGTTTGTGATTTTGTTTCGCCATTTTTGTTAAAGCAGCGAGAGGCTCACCGTGGCTTCCTGCTGTGAGAATGACCACACTGTTTTTCGCCATTTTTTTCACTTCTTGGACTGGAACAAATAATTCTTCGTCTGCTGTCACATAACCAAGTTTGATCGCAAGCTGAAGCGTTGTCATCATATTTTTCCCTGCTACTGCAAGCTTACGGCCATTTTGGTTTGTGGCATTAATGATTTGCTGTACACGGTTAATATTTGATGAAGATACAGCCACAATCACACGGTTTTCAGCATTGTACATCGCATTTGAGATTTCGTCTTGGACGAGCGCCTCAGAAGGTGTATAACCTGGTTTTTCAGCATTTGCACTGTCTGAAAGAAGTGCTAAAACGCCATTGTTTCCAATTTTCGCAATCTCTCCGATGTCACAGGCTTGGTTAAGCGCTGGGGTTTGATCAAATTTAAAATCACCTGTGCATACGATTGAACCAAGAGATGTTTTGAAGCTGATTCCGACTGAATCAGGAATACTGTGATTCGTTCTAAAGAACGATACCTTTGTTGTTTCAAATGTAATGACTGACTTTGCATGAACTTCGCGCAAATCAGCTTTTTGATTGAAGCCGTATTGCTTTAACTTTTCTCGAAGTAACGCAAGGGTCAGCTTCGTGCCGTAAACTGGTACAGACAATTTGCTTAAGCAATGGAATACGCCTCCGATTGCTTCATCATGTCCGTGGGTAAGAAAAATTGCTTTCACCCGATCAGCTCGTTCTGTTAAATAAGAGATATCAGGAATGACCACGTCAATGCCTAGCATTTCGTTTTCTGGATGCATGAGTCCTGCATCTACAACATATATGTCGGAATCAATCTCAATGACATATAAGTTTTTCCCGATTTCTCCAACGCCTCCCAGTGCAATAATTCTTACGTTCTCTGTATTTTTCTTTTTCAAAATTCTTATCCTCCTAGTCTCAAGCCCGTCCATCATCGCTTAATGCTATTATAACTGAATCTAATTTTAGAAAACAAGATGAAGTCACATTTTAAGAAAGTGTTTATGTATAAAAAACGGTCATACTCAGGGACATCTGAGAATGACCGCTTACGAATTTTTTTGTTTTGATCAGCTGTTTAATACGCTGCTTAAATTCAGTCTCTCTTCTTCTGATAAAGGTAAAAGCGGGAGTCGAACGGATCCGACATCTAATCCTTTCAGCTGAAGAGCTGTTTTGACAGGCGTTGGATTTGGCGCTGAGAACAGCTGGTTCATGATCGGCACCAGCTTTTGATGAATCAATGCCGCATTCGCTGTTTGTCCTGAGGCGTAGCTTTTTAGCATTTGCTGCATATCAAGGCCTACGATATGAGAAGCCACTGAGACGACTCCTTTTGCACCAACCGCAACCGCAGGAAGCGTTAAGCTGTCGTCACCAGAATAAACGTCAAAATCTTCTGGTGTCTCTGCAATGATTTTTGTCATGGCATCTAGATCACCGCTTGCTTCTTTGATTGCGACAATGTTCGGTATTTGCGCAAGCTTAATCGTTGTTTCTGGTGCTAATGAAGCAACCGTTCTTCCTGGTACATTGTAAAGCATGACAGGAAGAGATGTAGACTCGGCAATTGCTTTAAAGTGTGCATACATGCCTTCCTGTGATGGCTTGTTGTAGTAAGGTACGACAAGCATCACTGCATCAACGCCCGCTTCTTCTGCTTTTTTCGTTAGTTTAATAGACGCATTTGTGTTATTACTGCCTGTTCCTGCAATGATTTTACAACGACCATTTGCTAATTTCACCGATTGCTGAAAAAGAGCGACTTTTTCTTCAGTCGATAAAGTTGGCGATTCGCCTGTTGTCCCTGCAACGACTAAAGAGTCACTGCCGTTTTTTAACAAGTAATCAATGAGAATTGATAGCTTTTGGAAATCAATGTTGCCCTTTTTATCAAAAGGTGTAATCATAGCTGTTGCGATATTTCCGAAATTCATTTTTTTCACCTCATCATGATTCAATCACATTTATCTTGAAAGTTCAAACACTTCATGAAGGGCATTAACAGCCGCTCTCATGTTTTCTTCGTTCACTAACACCCAAATCGTCGTATGACTGTCAGCGGACTGTAAGATCGGAATATTTTGCTCAGATAGTGCAGATACAATTTTAGATGTGACACCTGGTACACCCATAATGCCTGCTCCAACAGCTGATACCTTTGCACAGTTTGTCGTGACAATCGGCGTATAGCCCAGATCTTTTAGGATCGCCGTTGCTTTTTCAGTCATTGCACCTGTCACCGTATAGACGATTTCGCTCGGTGTAATGTTGAAGAAATCGACACTGATTTGGGCATTTGCCATTGCTTTAAAGACTTCTGTTTGTACGCTGTACTGTCCCTCTTTAGCTGGGACTTTGATTTGTGTGACATCATTGACATGTGCAATACCCGTAATCAGGCGGTCGTACACATCATGACTCATTTTATCTGAGTAGTGTGATGTCACGAGTGTGCCCTCATCATCAGAGTATGTTGAACGGACCCTCATTGGTACTTTTGCTTGCATGGCAATTTCAACAGCTCTAGGGTGAATGACTTTTGCCCCTTGGTATGCGAGGTTACAAATTTCTGTGTATGTCACGACTCTCAGTGGTTTTGCATTTTCTACGATACGGGGATCTGCTGTCATGACCCCTTCTACATCTGTAAAAATATCGATGAAATCTGCCTGCAATGCAGCTCCTAACGCAGCAGCTGACGTATCACTGCCGCCTCGTCCGATTGTTGTCACGTCTCCATTTTTTGCAGCGCCTTGGAATCCAGCAACGACAACCACATCATGCTCTGAAAGTGCCGCCTCAAGACGTTCACACTTCATGTCAATAATTTTCGCATTTGTATGTTCTTTATCTGTCACAAAGCCTGCCTGTGATCCTGTCATCGCTACAGCCTTTAGCCCGTTTTCATTCAGCATACTTGAAAAAACAACAGCTGAAATATTTTCTCCGCAAGACACGAGTAAATCTTTTTCTCGGTTTGTCATATGCTGCGCATTGCCGTAAAGCAGACCCAGCAGCGTATCTGTCGCATAAGGATCGCCTTTTCGTCCCATCGCAGACACGACAACGACCGATTTATAGCCTTTCTCTTTTGCAGATAAGATATGTGCAAGTGCCCTTTTTCTCCCTTGATCATCTTTGACAGATGTACCGCCAAATTTTTGGACAATTATTTTCACTGTTTTCACTCCAAGTTCATTCTGACGTAACAGAAGAGAGCAGGCGAAAGATGCCTAACTCTCTTCTATTCGTCCTCATCATCCATTGAATGTTAAACTAATTTTAATGCTCGTAAGCTTTCTGCAATTTGAACGGAGTTCCATGCAGCGCCTTTTAGCAGGTTATCAGATACAATCCACATATGGAAGCCATTTGGACGATCCAAATCCTTCCGAATGCGGCCGACAAATACGTCGTATTTACCAACAGCATCTGCAGGCATTGGATAAATTTGCTGAGACGGATCATCTTGTAATGTGATGCCTGGTGCATCTTTTAGGATGGACTTGACGTCATCAACCGTTGCGTCATTTGATTCAAGTTCAACGTAAACCGATTCTGAATGACCCGTTTCAATTGGTAGTCTCACACATGTTGCCGCTACTTCCAGCTCTGGCAAGTGCATGATTTTTTTCGTTTCATTGATCATTTTCATTTCTTCAAATGTATAGCCATTGTCTTGGAATTTATCAATTTGCGGAATCGCATTGAAGGCAATTTGATAAGGCATGACTTCTGGTTTCACATCTTCTTTATTTAAAATGGCTTGCGACTGGCTGTACAGTTCGTCAATGGCTTCATGTCCTGCACCTGATACTGCTTGGTAAGTAGACACAATGACTTTTTTCATGCCATACGCTTGACGAAGCGGTTCTAGCGCCGCCACCATTTGAATCGTTGAACAGTTAGGGTTTGCAATGATCCCTTGATGATCATGTAAATCTTTTTCGTTTACCTCTGGTACGACAAGAGGGGTATTTTCGTCCATACGAAAAGCACTTGTATTATCGACAACAATTGCACCTCGTTTGACTGCTTCAGGAGCTAGCGCTTTGGAAACATTTCCTCCCGCACTGAATAGTGCAATATTGACCCCTTCAAAGCTTTCAGGTGTTGCTTCTTGAACGGTATACTCTTGACCTCTGAATGTCACTTTTGTTCCAGCAGAACGTTTTGAGGATAGTAGAGTAAGTGTATCCATTTCAAAATCTCTGTCAGCTAGTGTTTTTAACATTTGTTGACCGACAGCTCCAGTCGCTCCAACTACAGCTACATGCAATCCTCTTCCCATCAGTAAAACTCCTTCCGACCCATCCATGATTCTTTTCTTTCGGATGGCCATCCTATGACTTTTTACATTTTATTTTACCATAGAAAAGCAAGGCTTGAAGTACCTTTTTTGAATCTTTCATGATTTTCTAGTGAATCTATTATTCGTTTGATCCAATTAAAATGGGCTGAATTTGTCTATGCTCGAGCGCCTCTTCTACTGTTTTCGTCAGTAGATCCATATGCGCTACCATGGAAGTCGGTTTTTTGAATGGATCATCTTGGCCGAATGGAATAAAGAAAATGTTCTTTGTCGACATGAGTCTCATGAGATTTGTACCATTTAAACCTAATGCATCATTGGTGGAAATGCCTAAAACGACAGGGCGATGATTACGAATGGTCGCCTTAGCAGCCATTAAGACTGGACTGTCTGTTAGTGCATTTGCAAATTTCGCCATTGAATTGCCTGTTAAAGGCGCAATGACCATACAATCAAGTGGAAGTTTTGGTCCAAGCGGCTCTGCTTTGACGATTGAGTCAATCGCTTGAAATCCTGTCAGCTTCTCAATCCGCTCAATCCAGTCCGCTCCTTCTCCGAATCTCGTATTCGTATTTTGCACCGTATATGACACGACAGGACGCACTTCTGCCCCTTCTTTCACGAGTGATTCGATTTGCGGAAAAACGGCTTCGTACGTGCAGTGAGAACCTGTTAAACCAAAGCCGATTCTTTTCCCCTTTAGTGTAGTCATGATTTCATCCCCCTTTTTTCCTCCGCAAGTTCACATAAGAGCCCAGAAAGCACTTTTGCAATGATCTGCCCGGCTGTCTTTGGTGCCACAATCCCTGGAAGTCCTGGTGCAAGAAGTGCCTTCACTCCATGCTTTTGTGCAAAGTCAAAGTCTGTTCCACCTGGGCGGGAGGCGATATCCAAAATGAGTGTCTTTGGTGTCATGCTGACGATGACAGATGAATCTAATACTAAGCTTGGAATCGTATTAATGATGATGTCGACATCCGTTACTTCATCTTTTAAACGGTCCATTGAAAATGGATCAAGTCCCATCTCAAAGGCTCGCGCTAAATGGGCTGTATCCGCAGCACCAACTTTCACTTTCGCACCTAGCGCCCGAAATGTGCGGGCAATGGTGAGCCCTGTTCGACCAAGTCCGAGAACAGCGACATGTGACCCATGAATCGTATAGTCCGTTTGCTGAATGGCCATCATGATAATCCCTTCAACTGTTGGAATAGAGTTATATATGGCAATATCATCTCGCTCAAACAGCTTCACAAGCTTCCGGTTCACCTGCTTTGCCATATTGTCTAAGTACATATTAGAAATACCTGAGTACAAGGTACAATGTGCAGGGGTTCTTTCTAAATATTTAACTTCTAGCACGACCTTCTCATTTGAAAAAACGGTGGCAACGACCCCTTCGTCTGTAGCACCTGATACCGGAAGGATCATACTATCCACTTGTTCAAATGGAAGCTCTGACATTTTCAGCTTTTCAGCACCAATAAATCCATGATCCAGCTGATCAAATCCGACCAAAAACACTTTGGCATGCTGCTGTGACAGCTTGCGAATGATTTCAAGCTGCCTAGCATCTCCCCCGATCACCGCAACCGTTAAACCGCTCAACATACTGACCGTTCACCTTCTTTATTTAAAAAAGTCTGTAATATTTTCCGAATCTCCCTTTCAGCATATGAGGAGAGGATTCAGCCTGTGAACAAATCGGAGAGAGAAAAGAAAAAGAGCACCCTTTTATGATGGGTGCTCTTTTTCTCCGTGCGGCTGAAGTTCTTCAGGCACATCGAGAATGATCATATCTGATCCTATTTTTTGAATGTGATTCCACGGAACGCGGATGTCATTTCCTTGTTTTCGAAAGCCAAACCATTTGACGGAAGGTATGATGAGTGCTGTAATTTGACCGTCCTGTTCATTTATTTCAAGGTCGGTTTGTCCAAGCACGCCAAGCCGCTCCGCTCTTTTAATATCGACGATCTCTTTTCCTGACAGCTCACTCAGCCTCAAAATCGCATCACTCCCCTTCCATATCATATATGCAGCAGGGATGGTGAATAGACCGGGCCTCTTAATGACTAGTTTGGAGCGGAAGACGCGCCCCTTTGATATAGTGATCATGCCATAATTCCAAGTTGTAAAGCATCCACACTTTTTGGTCCGCTCCATTTTTGTTCTTCTGATTCGAATGATGTCGCAAAAATTGTTCTAGCGGCTCTTTTTGAAATAATTGTGTTGCAAAGCTTTGTTGATCAAGAAGTTTCTCTTCGATTTCTCCCATTCTTTTGTTCATCCAATGATACACCGGAACCGGAAAACCCATTTTTCTTCTATATAATATACGCTTATCCACCGTTTGCTCCATTGTCTTTTTCAACATATATTTCGGAATATCTTGGACCTCACTTGTTTTAAGGCTCGACTGGAAAAATGCTTGCACTTTGCTAGGTAGCCCTTTATAAGGAAGTTTGTACTTGAAAGGCATATCGTTGACAAATTGGATGATGCGATGATCAAGAAACGGTACACGTGCTTCTAGTCCGTGTGACATCGTCATCATATCAAGCCGGTCTAACAAGTTGGGTAAATGAATTTGTTGAAATAAATAGAGCAGTTTGTTTTCATACGACGCCCCTTCCATCTCTTTAAAGCAATGGGCGATCAACTGATTCATGTGCAAATCAGCAGAATCAATAGAATGAGCGTGCTGACCTAAGAGCTGCTCTTTTTCGCTATCCGTAAACCAAGCATATCTTTTTTTATAATGTTCCATTTCCCCATCAAGATGGATAAATTGATGCACCTGTTGCTGAAAGGACGGTTCAAATAATACCTTTGAAAGGATGGATGACAGCTTTCGGTTTTTTTGAAGCCATAAAATTTTACGCCAATCTGAAGGACTCCTAAATACACGACCATACCCTGCAAACAATTCGTCCGCTCCTTCACCACACAAAACAACCGTTACATGCTTTTTTGCTTCACGTGACATATGGTAAAAAGCGACTTCATGAGGAATGGAAAGAGGATGATCTCTTCGTTTCACAACTTCTGGCAATAATTGAAAGTATTCTTCTTCACTCATTCGATGTGAGTGAAGCTTGACATTGTATTGATCTGCCGCGAGTTTGGCATAGCTTTCTTCAGAAAAGCCTTCCTCTTCAAAGCTGGTCGAAAAACAGTGAATATTCTCGTTCGCATATTTGGACATCAAAGCAACAATCGAAGTCGAATCCACTCCTCCACTCAAAAAAGCTCCTACAGGTACATCAGACATCATTTGTTTTTGCACACTATCTTGAAGTAATTCAAACAATCCCTTTTGATAATAACGTTCTCCCCTGTCAATTCCATCAGATGGGAAAGGATATTGCCAATAGGCCTCTTTTGTCATTCCTGTTTCATCTATTTTCAAGATGACACCTGGGGGTAATGTTTGAATTCCTTGAAAGAAAGTTTGCTCGCCGATCGCATAACGGAAGGATAAATAACTAAGGACAGCCTCAGGCTGAATGGCAATTTGTATATCTGGATGCTGAAGAAGAGCCTTCATTTCCGATCCGAAAATAAGCCCTCCTCTACATTCTGAAACATAAAGCGGCTTAATCCCAGACCGGTCTCTAAATAAAAAGAATTCTTTCTTCTTTTGATCCCATATCGCAGCTGCAAACATTCCATTTAATTGCTCAATAAAAGAAATACCATATTCTTCATAGCCATGAACAAGTACTTCTGTATCTGTCAGCGTACGAAACGTATGACCTTTATTCCATAAGTCCTCTCTTAGTTCTTGGGAATTATAAATCTCGCCATTTAAAATCACACAAATAGACTCATCTTCATTCGTTATTGGCTGCGACCCAGATTGAATATCGATAATGGAAAGCCGCGTATGAACCAAACCAACTGAGTCGTCTTGATATACACCACTATCATCAGGTCCACGCACACTAAGTGCGTTTTTCATCTTCAGTAAGATGTGTGGATCAAGTGGTGCTTTGTTAAAATGACAATAACCTGCAATGCCGCACATAGACATGGCTCCCTTCCATCACTGATCTGACTGCTGGATCGTCATTGCGAAAATATGCATAAATGGATTATCTTGAAAACGGATTTCATCAAAAACGATTTTTTGCGAGAAGGAAAGCGAATCAATCCATAGGTTTGATGTCAAATGATGATTGATGCCGGCTACCGTATGAATATAATCAAATGCATAAGCCAATCGATCATCAAATGCAGGTTCACGTTCAATCACATCGGTTAATGAAAGACGAGACTCCAAGACAACGGTCCCCTCTCGTAATAATGTCATCTTTTCATAGAGATTACCATTAGATGAACAGCCAACGACATGGAGCGCTTCTGCTTCAACTGCCTGAAGTTGAATAGACTGACCCTCTAATTCAATATTGTCTCCTTGATCTTGATAAATGAACTGAAAAGGAATGCCTTCGACCAAAGAGTCTTTCACGTTCATGACCAACTCAGCCGGCAAAGAAGCCCCGCCAATGGTTAATTGGCCTTTTTCATATTCATTTTGATATGTGATGCCTCTGTTATTGACATAATCATGAAGAGTGAGGGGTTGATAGGTTTTCATTTTGAATCACCTCTTTTAGTTGCGTGAGAAGGCTTGTCTCCACTTCTAATGTTTTTTGAAACCGATTCGACGTTCTTTCAATCATACTGCGAGGATTTTTGCTGAGGCCGACTCTAGCTGTAAAATTAGCAAGCACTGTCCAGCTTTGATAAGCATCTTCAAATGCTTGAATAAGGGGTTGTAAATGCTCATTTTCATATGATGATAAAAATGTCACCATATGTTTTCTGGAGTTGGCGACATCCTTTAGTCCTTCAAAATAAACATTGTCTAATAAATTACCATTTTCATCACCTTTGATACTATCTATATAATCTCTTTGAATGACTGAAATTGCATCAAGACCCGTGATAGCTCCAGGCAATTCAAAATGTGGCGGTGCACCTTCTAATATGGCGACATGCTCTTTTAAAACTTTCATTACATCCGGTTCTTTCTCAAGATCAACCTGTTTGATCCATTTATAACGATTTTCGGTTCGAGGCGTATGTTCGTAGACAGAGCGTGCGGCTTTCATCAAATGATCTTTACTCAATGTGCCATGATAAGAATAAGCATGGTCACTGATCACTACATGATCATCATTCACCTCAAGTACTTCCAATGTATGATATCCATGTTCTCTTTCAAAAAATGGACAGTACGGTAATTCAAATATATCTAAAGAAACAGACACAGTACCTCTCTCAGGATGCTGTTTAAATACCCGATTCATATAGAGGTCTAATTCCTCTTCAGTGTAAAAAATTTCTTCTAAATGAATGCCATTATGATGCAGAATATCTTCACGAAAATGTTTAAAGGAACCGATCAAAACAAATCCTTGGTCTTGAGATCTATAAACAAGACCAGCTTGCCTCCAAATCCTGTCGATTTGAATTCCTTGTCTAAGAAGCATGGCTGCAATCGTTAATTGAGAACAGTTTAAATAATTGTTTCGGTAAATAGGTGCTGCAGTAGCCACATCTGTCTCCTCCTTTTTTACGCCATCATACCCAGCGATTTTTTAACGGGATAATGCCCAGCTCTTTTTTCGCAATCACTTCTTTTAATACATCTTCTGAAGGTGGATGAAATTTTGCCGCTTTCACATCTCGGCTTAAGCGCTCGAGCAAAGATCCTTGCTGTAATGAAGAAAAACCCTCGACCTGAGAAGCCAGTTCCACAATTTCTTCTGCCGCCTGCGTCACAAAGTGTTTAGTAATCAGCGTCTTCGTATACAACTCACTCGAGTAATGAGCTTGTTTCTTTTCTCGATCTGCTTGCTGGGCACAGGCCATGAGCTGAGAATGTGCAACATCTAATTTCATTTTCATATCTGCAATACGAAATTGTTGACCTGGTAAAAAGGCTGATTTTTTCTTAGAAATTCGATCATTCCTTTTATATGCCATACCGAGGGCATGTTCATATGCTGCCTTTGCAATCCCGTAATAAACAGCGGTAACAGCTAAACGAAACCAATAGATTAAATGTTCAGTATCTTCTATTGCGTAGCCTTCACGCCCGATGAGCTGATAATCGGGTATAAACACTTGATCAAAATGAATGTGATGACTCATCGATGCTCTCATTCCCGAATAATTCCACGATTCCTCCACCGCAGCACCTTCACTCGGTAATGTCATTAAAAGCGCCGTCATTCCATATTGAGATGTACATGACGACGGGGCATACTCACAATAGATTGGCAAATATTTAATGCGCGGTGCACCTGTCACAGTAAACTTAGTTCCACTCACAAGATATCCGCCATCTGTTTTTTCGGCGGTGATGGTTGGAATTCCCTCCATTTGCTTTCGCTGATAAATAAAAATCACATTCGGGTCGCTGACAGAAGCGATGAACTCTCCTGAATGCCGAATATCGTCAAATACCGAAGCCTGCTGCTCACTTGTCAGCACTTCAGAAAATGCGCCGAGCGAATAGTAATGCATCGCCATAATGAGGCCTGTTGACGCACACCCTTTAGATATGTGTGACAACAAGGTGATCGTTTCTTCAAATCCATATCCAAGACCTCCGTCTTGTTTCGGCATATTGGCGACATGTAATCCACAATCAATCAGCTCGTCTAGATTCTGATGTGGGAACCGAGATTCGGCATCCAGCTGCACTGCTCTTTCTGAAAATTGGTGAATGAGACGATCAATCGTTTCTTGTCGAAGCTCTGTCAGTTTCATTTCCACCCCTCCTTTGTCTAAAGAATGATCTATTTTGTTTCAATAACAGATCTTCTGGGGTCCCTCTATCTCGCACAACATAATCGTTCCCCTCAAACAACAGTAGCTCAAGCGGAGAAGAATGACCTAAAAATAAGGTAGGGCTGTAGCTCAGTCCATATGCACCAGATTTCTCTATACAAAGAAGATCCCCTACTTCCCCTTGCGGAAGCTCCACCTGCCTCCCAATTAAGTCTTCTGGTGTACAAAGCGGACCAACAATTGATTGTTTCACTACGTCTGCGGTGTTGCTGGAATGTTTAATGAGCCGCATAGGGTAATTATTGCGGAGCAGTCTGCCTCTAAACGTCATCGCTTGATGATGATGCATCCCGCCATCTGCTATTAAAAACGGCTGCCCTTTTGATTCTTTTACATATTGTATGGTTGTTAAATAAACACCACATTCTGCTAAAAGAAATCTCCCCATTTCGATAATAAACCTCGGAAATTCAAGCTCAGTTTCATATGATCTAATCAAATCCGCTACGTGTTGAAATAGCCTTTCAGCATGAAGCGGGGTTTCATGCTGAAAATACGGAATGCCAAAACCGCCACCTAAATCAACCATCTGGCATGTTCGTCCATATTCATTCTTGATTCGAACAGCTGTGTTAAGTGTGTATTCAAACGATGATAAAAGCGATGTTTCATCAAGAACTTGAGTTCCCAGATACATATGGATACCTTTAAATAGCAGCGAATGATCATACTTCTGAAACAGATCAAATACATCATTCAGTTTAGATTCATCTATTCCAAACGGACTTGGAACTCCGCCCATTTTTATTTTGGCCCGTGACTCAATTGATTCTGGATTGATCCGAATGCCTACTGATGCCTGCTTGTCTTGACGTTTTGCAGACTCAGCGATGTAGGTGAGTTCTTCCTTAGATTCGGCGATAATACAATAGATCTCATGCTGAACAGCGGTATCAATCTCTTCCTTCTGCTTACCCGGTCCAGAAAAAATGATATGTTGCGGTGAATAACCTGCTTTTATCGCCATGAAAAGCTCTCCTTCAGAAGCCACTTCTATACCAGCTCCAAAAGACCGTAACAATGATGCAATCGAGACATTTCCATTGGACTTAAATGAAAAGAACACCTCAGCTGTTTGATGGAGCCATGATGTAATGTGCTCATAGTGCTCTTTCAATGCATCTCCATCGTATACATACATCGGCGTCCCATAACGATTCGCTTTCTCTAAGAGCGTAAAGTCATTTTCCAGCACTACTCCTCCTCCTTTCTGATGAAAATTCCATCTCATCAAACATTGTCAGCATATGAATCTGCTTGTCCTTCTTCATATGGTAAAACAAGATAAACAATCGATAGTGCCACATATCATCAGATCTCGTCTTACCAAAAGTATAAATAAAGAACCCGCCATCTTCTCCCGGATTAAGTGCTTCTGTTACCTCCGTTAAGACATCTTCAAATGGCAGGTCAGCGCGGCATGAGAATCGTTTAAAGCGGCTTTCGATATATTCGTAGGTTGAAAAAAAACGACAAATCAGTGGGAGTAAATAAGTGACCTGTGTGAACCGGGCATTTATTTCGATGATCGGTATGAGAAGTTCATTTTCATCAATAATTGAATCGACACCAACCACACCACGATACCCTTCATCATAAAGAAGCTCTATGATTCGATGCATGCTTGCTTCGTATTCACATTTTTTGTCCAATTCATACACAGGCGCAAAATCCGTCCCTAAGTAAATGCCGTCCTCATTAATTTTCTGCTCTGTAATGGAGAGTAAGTGTGACCCCTCCTCTTGAATGAGCAATTGGGCATTTAAGGACCGTTTAATCGGATGCCATCCCTCTAAGAGCAAATCCGTTTCGATATTCCTTCTTTCAATAAAGGTCAGCAGCTGCATAAATTCTCGGTCATTTTTTAAAATACGCAGCCCCTTCCCAGATGATCCATAAGGTATTTTCAGAACCATTTTGGAGAAATTCTTCGCCTTTAATTCTTCATACGTCTGTTTTAATTCGTCAGCATCATGACAGATAGCGCCGCACGTGACGTTAAACAGATGTTCTTCTGCCCATCTTCTAGTAGAAATCTTATGATTGAACCGCTTTACGAGTGTAGCATTTGAGCCGTATATCGTTCTTTTTTCAATCAATGCTTCTTTTTCAAGGGATTCATCTAAAAGATACGGTACAATCAGTCCATTTAATTTAAATGCTTGGTCTAGTTGAGTCATATGCGGAAGCTGGACACCTTGATTTTCCAAATAGGCTAAAAAAGCTTTATCAGGCTGATGATGCAAGATGACATGATGCTCTTTAGATGCAATCAAAAGCAGTTGTTGTTCTTGCTGAAGAACCAGATCATTTTGAACATGGTCTGTCATGACTGGTAAAGCTCTTGTTTGATCCCAGCTTTGTTCTTGATTCATATTTCCATACCAAATCACGTCATTTCTTCCCTTAAAATCAAATAGCGAGGCCGGATCTTTCATGACACTACTCCTTATGCACAGAATGCTTGTTAATATCTAAAGATCGATTAATATGAAAGAATCGTTTGCTAATTGGTTGATTCCAAGTATGAACGACATCATTTGCATCCAGCACTTCGGATAAATAAGCAAGCGATTCAGGCTGAAGTGCATCCATGACAAGTTCAGGAATCGTTTGAGGAAAGACCTCATTCACATAATGAAAAGCAAAATAGACCATCTTTTCAAAGCCATACGCTTTCGTCTGGCGGACAAACAAATCCACATCGAGTAGGTCTTCCTTCATAAACATGCCATATATATCTAGCAGTTTATAAAGCAGTAAGTCTTTCATTGATTCCACTTCATTTAAATAAATCGCTTCTTTATAAAAATGAATACAGAGGAAAAGAAGCATATCCTCTTCTTTTAAAGACCATACAAGGTGCTCGTCAACAGACGTTTGAATTCGTCTAGACAGCATTTCTTTGACGATTGAATCCGTTCGGTTCCCTGTCATGAGGTCAACTGAAAACTGAACATCAATTTTATGACAATCAATAAAGCGGCAATCTGGTGTAGGTTTCATATAGGTGTAGGTTTGATGTGAGTTCATGATGAGGTAAAGGATGTCTTTGCGTTTCGCAGGTGTGACTGTCTCCGTTTCATAGTTCCAAGAACCTTGAATATAGCCTAATTCGTTTAATACGTGTCCAGTTTCTTGCAGCTGATCTTGTGAGATAAAGAGATCGTTGTCCCCAAATAAGCGAAGCCCAACATCACCGTATGCCCACTGACCAATCACACTTCCTTTTACAATGGCATATTCAATTCCTTTTTGATCAAGTGCTTGAAATAACTGATCATTTAACTTGATATTGTCTCGAGCCGTTTCTAATTGACCCTTATACATAATCTCTAATGACTTTAAAAAATAAGTCGCTTTAAACTCTTTTCTTAAATGAATGGCATAACGTTTAATATTCTTCCACGCAATGCCTGCTGTCCGGTGAACATGCAGCATCCCGAGAATGACATTCCAGTCTTGCTGCTTATACAAAAGCTCCTGCATCTCTTCGATTTGACTGGCTTTTAAAAAAGGAGTGGATAAAGTGAGAGCTGTATGTTCTTCTTGAGTCAGATTACTTTGCAGCATAGCGCTCCTCCTTTAAATGAAGCATGTCTTTCGGCCAATTCTTTCGATTTCGACCGTATGTTTGTAAAAACACTTGAACCCAACGATCGATCCCAAATGCCGCACAACCTGAATAAAGCGGCAGACCATCTTCTCCGCTAATATGGAACCTTTCACAAAGCATCTCTCCGCAGTCGTTAAAAGAAGCGATTGAAACGTCTTTCTTTTCTGTCACAGCGACTAATTCATATTTGCTATTAGCCATTAATTGATAATTCGCTTTATCCATATCATCATAAAAGAAAAAAGGGTCATTTGCGGTCGTGACCTTTCCACTTAGACCAAGTTGATGAAAGCATTCCCATGTGTTCTCAAGGAGTGCTTTTCTCGTTTCATTGATAAATTCTTGATGACCAATAAAGACAATTTCGCGCATACTAAATTCTATTTTCCTGAGAGGGTCCACTTTCCAAGAGATTTCATGTCTAAAACATTGCCCCGCTGCTGTCATCATGTGATTGTCTGTATACGTCTTCCCTTCCCATTCCTCATAGCAGTGATAACAAATACACGGCTGTAAAAAACGGCCTGCCTGCTGGAAGTGTTCAGGCTGAAAACCATGATGCTTTTCTCGAATATCATCAATGATTTGATAATCATGAGGGATCTCAAAAACAGAATAAATATTTTGCGGAAAATTCGTATGATACTTACATTTTTCCATTAAATCTTTACTGATCGTCGAAGGGTATCGCCTTACTTTCGCTCCAAGTGAAATCCCTATATTTAAAAATAATTGATCAAAGTAGTTTGAAAGTTCCAATTCAACTTCATCATAGAAAGTTCTTTTCTGATCTTCCTCGCTTAGTTTCGAATGAACAGGCTCACTAGATAAATGAATATTTGATTTTATTTCTTTTTCACGAAATCTCCGCAGCTGTGAAATATTTGACGATAGATTCGAAAACGCAGTTGATATTGCCTCCTTGTCTCCCATTTTATCTACGGTTACTTCAATCATAGATTCCTCTTCGTTAAGAGCCACGTGCACAATATGAGCAGATAGAAATGAAACTCTTTCCATAAAATCCGATATCATTGTGTCTTCTAATGCTTCTGGTAAAGGCAGTTGAAGGGTCCTCAACTAAATACCTCCCTTTTCATTGATAACGTGCGGCGTTTCAAATGATTGTAAAACTTTAAATAGATAATCAGAAATAGGCTCCTGTAAATGAACATCACTTAACTCAATCGCCGACGGATGACTATCTTGAACGGCTAGCCCCCACTTGGCCTTCTTCAGCATCAGCCTGTCATTATGACCATTTCCAAAGGCAATCACACGATCTAAATCTCTTTCTCCAAAACAATCGAATAAATGGTGCTCAAGCATGTCTGCCTTACAAATCCCTTTTGGAGATATGACTTGAGCATTTAAAAACTGGGCATCTGCTACGTCGCAATGACAATTTTTTAATTGTTGAGCAAGATCCACTTTTTCTTTTGGTAAAATAAATAGTTTTGTGACACGCTCAAAGTTGAATTCTTTCTTGTGACCAACCTCTATTTTTTCTCGTGGAAAGCTATATAGCATGCAGTATTTCAACTTAGCACTTTTACTTGATGCCACGTGCTTCCCATGAGATTCCATGACAAATTCAGCTTTTCCATCAAGTGATGCGATGATCTGTTGGCATAAAGCAGCATCTACATACTGCTTCACCTCAAATGTTTTCTTTTCATGATGACAAATGACATTCCCATCATTCAACAAAACATCATGATGAAATAAGGCGAGTAGAGATCGATCTAAATCCAGAGAGAAGAAAGAATCATAGGTTCTTCCTGTCACAATAATGGGAATAATGCCTCTTTGGCGCAGCATGTTCACTGCGCCATGGACATCACCAATAAGCTCGCCTCTGTCATCAATTAATGTTCCATCCAAGTCAAAAGCGGCAAATTTTATCTTGCGAAGATTGAGTTCCGCTTCCACTGGTTACACCTTTTTCAGCTCAGCATTTGCCACATATTCATTGAACAAACGCAATGATTCTGAATCGACTTGTCCAATTGGTGGACTCTTAAATAAGAATGGGCAGACGTCATGTATGACACCGCTATGATTCATATCTTTAGCTGCTTTTGCAACACGCATCGCATTCGCAATGACACCAGCTGAATTCGGACTATCTTCTACTTGTAAACGAATTTCAAGTGAAATGTCAGAATCTAAAACCGAATTCCCTTCTAATCGCAGGAAGCAGACCTTATGATCCCCTAAGTAGCTGACATAACCATTTGGACCTGCTGCCACTTCACTGGCATCAATCCCTGAAGCGAACAATGCTTTTCTCTTCGATTTTTGCTTACTCGTTGATCTCATAGGGTTGGCTAGGTTTAAAAAGTCCGTATTGCCTCCAACATTTAGTTGGTACGTATTGGTGATATCAATCCCGCGGGATTTTAATAGTTCAATTAAGGCTGTATGCAGTGTGGTTGCACCTAAGTGACTTCTTAAATCGTCTCCAAGGAGCGGGGTCTCCGACTCTTCAAACATTTTGACAAACTCAGGATCATTTGCCACCGGTTCAGGTGTCGCATTAATAAAGGCTGTTTGAGCGTGTGCACACGCCTCTGCGTACACACGAACTGCTTCAAACGAACCTGTTGGTAAGAAGCAGACGAGTACATCTGCCTGAACATCTTTTAACCTTTGCGTCACATCATGTGTTTTCATGTTCAGTGAATGTTCATGTGGTTGAATGCAGTTGGACAAATCTCCTTCAAGTCCATCACATAAAGGACCAGCTTCGACGGTTACTTGGAAAAACGGAACATCGATATGTTTCACTGCAGCTGTTGGTTTAGTAAAAATGGCCTCTGATAAGTCTTTTCCGACTTTATTTTGATCTACTTCAAAAGCGGCAACAAATTCGACATCAGATAACTGATAGCCTCCAATGACGTCATGCATAACACCAGAGAGCGTATCCTTCTTTTCCTTAGCCAACTCAACAAATTGAACGATACTTGACGCACATGATCCTACTCCTGCAATTGCTACACGAACTTTTGTCATTTTCATAACCCCTTTTTTATGAATTTATAGAGCCAATTTTCGCTTTTGACGAGATTGAAAAATACACCATTCCTGGTAACCTAATTCCTTTAGCGTTTGTTTCACTTTCAGCCAATCATCTGCCACGCGGGCGGGCTGATGAGCATCTGAGCCAAACGTGACTTCCACACCATAAAATTTGGCTCGCTCTAATAGATCCATTGATGGATACCAGCCTCCGCAGTCTTTTGTTTTGCCAGAGGTATTCACTTCAATCACAGAACCACTCTCCGCAATGACTTTTAGTGCATCATCGACAGCTTCTGTTTTGAGATGAGCAATTTCTGGATAAAAACCTTTTAAGGCGTCAATATGCCCTAAAACGTCGAACATTTGACTCTCAGCAGACATCTTAATCAACTGGTAATACGTCTCTTTTTCAATGATGGCTTGTTGCTCTGTGATTCGTTCCCAGCGTTTCCGGTTGAATAGATCGTATCCATTACTGACATGAACCGAGCCAATGATATAATCAAATGGATAATGTCGATACACGTCTCGGTAGAGGGCTTCGTGTTCTGGAAAATAATCAGATTCAACACCTAATAGCACGTGAATTTTCCCCTCATATTCCTTTTTCAATTGCTGGACTTCCTCTACATATGATTGAAATTCACTCTTCGCCATCGCTACCCATGGTTTAAAATGATCAGCCTCTTCACCAAAAAACGGGGAGTGATCCGATATTCCGATACATTCTAGACCTAGTTTGACAGCCTCATCGATATATTCTCTGATGTTTCCCTCCGCATGACCACAGCGCTGATGATGTGTGTGCAGATCAAATTTCATCAAAATGTTTACTCCTCTACATGGCAGTATAGCCGCCGTCAACCATTAGATTTTCTCCTGTGATAAAACTCGCTTCATCAGAGAGAAGAAAGATGACAGCAGATGCGATCTCTTCTGGATCAGCTGTTCGTTTTAACATGTGCATCCCTCCAATATCAGGGTGCTGATTTGCTTGATCTCTTGTCAATCCAAGTTCTTCCAAGTGAAATCGTTCGTTATTTTTGTTCCACACCGTACCGGGATTCACTGCATTCACACGAATACCTGCATCTGCCAAATCCATTGCCATGCATCGCGTCATATTCACGACGGCTGCTTTTGTCGCGTTGTATGTTAAATATTTCGGCTGGGCAATATGACCTGAAATGGAGGCAATATTTACAATGGATCCTTTTCCTATTTTCTCCATGTAAGGTGACGTGTGTTTGACACATAGGGCTTGCCCCATAATATTTAAGTCCATGATGCGCCGCCATTCTTCAACAGTAGCTTCAAGGCCACGCATGATAAAAACGGCTGCACAATTCACAAGCATGTCAATTTTCCCAAAATGATCGACTGTTCTTTCTACCATTGAGACAATGGCTGCCTCATCAGCAATATCAGCTTCTATAAACAACACATCAAATCCAATTTCTTTGAGCCTTTTTTCTGCTGCTAATCCGTAATCTACATGGTGATCAGCAATGACGACTTGCGCACCTTCTTGTGCTGCTCGTTCTGCGACCGCATATCCAATCCCCTGCGCCCCGCCTGTCACAATCACTGTCTTTTCTTTCATCCCTCGCATGTAGCTGCCTCCTCTTACCACTGAAGTCTTTTACCGTCTCTTAGTAGCTCTCCTGTTGGTCCATCTCGGGGGAGCTGTGCCGCCCATACGATTCCTGATGCACCTTCCTGTACAGTTTTAACCGCCTCTGATGTCCCCATGTCCGTTTGTACCCAGCCAGGACAAACCGCATTCGCAAGAATAGAAAATGGCGCCCCCTCTAAAGCCGTGACTTTTGTCAGAACGTGCAAAGCCGCTTTTGACATCCTGTAGTAAGGACCGCTTTTTCCGTCACGCCTAACATCGTTTGAAGCGGAGATGGCGGAGAGCCTTCCCATGCCGCTAGATACATTGACGATTCGTCCATATCCAGCCTCTTTCATGTAAGGGAAAACCGCCTTGGTCATTCTGGCTGCGCCATACACATTGACATTCATCGTTTCTTGAAGTGTCGATACAGGAAGATCTAAAAAAGATGGAAAGGCGTCATCCATTATGTTGTCAAGAAAGACTCCCGCATTATTAATCAGCACATCCACTCTTCCGTACGAATCCTTTATAAAAGCCGACAGACGTTCAACCGACTCTTCGTTTGTCACATCCAGCTGGTATGGCACAACCTGCTCATTTATATCAGAAGCAGCTAATTCAGCATTTTCAATCTGCCGTGCTGTTAAAATGACAAGCATGCCATCTTGCGCAAGCTGTCTGCACACTTCTTTTCCAATGCCTCTATTTCCACCAGTGACAACAGCAACCTTCAAATCCTCATCTCCTTTTGGAGATACCATTCTTCTTTAAGCTGGCTTGATGCGGATTCTAGTGCTTCCCAGGACCAATCAATATACCAGTTCAATAAGTGAGGTGTGTAAGTATGCAGAAGTGTTAAATACCGACCTGTCGGAATATATAAAAGTCTGATAAAACCAGATATAGAACGCCACTCGTTTTCAGATAAGTCATTGGCATATGCCTTTAAAAATTGAATCGTTTTCACAATGTCTAGTTGAAATGTTCCCCGCTTGATTCTCGTTAACAAAAAAGCAGATATGGCTGCATCATAAATTCGTGGTCTATAACCTGCTGTATCAAAATCAAGAACCATGGCGAGCTTCTTATGACGGATGAGCAGGTTGCCAGAATGAAAATCACCATGTGTGACAGCATGTGGTAATGCCTCATACAGACTAGGATTTAGCAGCGTGAGTACATTCATCAGCTCCTGTTCATACACTTTAAGCAAAGAAGCAGCCTTTTTAGAAGAAACGACTTTCTTTAATACACTTGCCGTCTTATCCAGTGTTTCGTCCGGTGAAGTTATCCAGTTTTTCAATTCACAGTTTGGGTTTACAGGCCCTTTCGGTAAGTTCTTTAATGAATGAAGTTGTCTTAATACCCGAATGGCTTCTTGTTCATCTGAACGATTTCCCATTTCATATGGCCTTCCTTCAAAATAGGGCCGCAACTGCCAAAAATGTTCTTTGAATAAAATGGTTTTACGACCGTTCTCTGCCTCTATCATTGGTTGAATCGGGAAACCATGATTAAGCAAAGCATCTGTTAAATCTTCTAAATATTGAAGCCACTTTGCATCATGATTTCTCGCACATTTTTTTAAGACAAAGCGGTTTTTAGCATCCTCTACAAGCCAGCCTTCATTAGGGCTTCTTCCGTTTAAAGGTGTTAAGCGGATTGGCTGTTCCGAAAACCAATATTTCAGGACATTATCAGCATCATCAGATTTCATCATGTCCTCACCCCTTTTTCTCAAGGTTTTTGATTTTCCTAAGTACCAGATCTGCTGCTTCCTGCTTGTCTATGCGCAGGCATTTCACACGTGATTCTTTTTTTAATTTATGAAAAAGCTTCTCGTTTTGATGGAGCACCTCTGGATACACATGAAAGGCATATGAGAAAAATTGGAGCGCATTACCTATTCGCTCCTTATTTCCATTCCAAAGTTTTTCCCTTGTCATGAGCCGCTTGAACGTCCTTTTCATGAGACGGGGGAATGTCTTCCTTCTCTTCACATCAAGCCATATGATCGTATCAGCATATTCAGTCAAGATATGGTGAACAGATGAATATTGACCATCAATCACCCATTTCTTTTGTTTAACAACTTCATGGACGTTATCGATAAACAACTTCCGATCTGTTTTTTTCCAGTTCGCTTGCCAAAATAGGGCATCGAGCTCATAGTGAGGTAACATGAATTCCTGTTTCAAGTGATGGGCAAGGGTCGTTTTTCCAGATCCAGGTGGACCAACAATCCATATTCGCTGGCTAGCTCCTTCATTATTCAAGTGGTTCCCCCCTGTTACAGAACACGTTCATGCTTTTGAATGTCGTTTCTCACTTTTGTTAACAGATCTAATGATTCATCCCAATTAAGGTTTTCAGTTAATTCAAATACTGGTACTTCGCTTGAATGAATGGACACATCTTCACATAACAGATCTAGTGATTCATCCGAAAAGCCATTTTTCTTTAACAACTGGCCAAAAAGTGTATGTGCGGGAGTCAGCCTTGTTTCAGGTGTACGAAAATAGTGAATCATTCCCGCCATTGCTTCTACAGGTCCCGGTGACAGGTGAATGCCATTAAATCGAGTACACACGTTCGTTAAACCAAACCGCTTTTGCTCCGACAGCAGCATGTGTTTAAAAGAACCTGCTTTTGCCTCTTTAGGGTCCGTTGCACCGATAAAGTCTTCTCTTAACATCCTCATAGGCTTCTTTGAAAAACATTCCATGACGATAATAGACTTTGCAGGTGCAGTGAACCACTCAATTTGACAAGGGTGGAATGAATTGAGCAGAAGCATCTGTTCTCCATCCACCTCGGCCTTTATGGCGTATGTGCCCGCACCTAGCTTGTCCACCTTCATATTCCGTGTCAAAAGCTCTAAACCATATGGCGTAAGCTCTTCGTACTTTTGTAAAAATTGATGGCCTCCATATATGAAATGTTCCTTCTGTTTAAACTCTGGATATTTAAAGAACAGCATCTTTTTTGCCGTATCTGACAATTCACTCAGACCGTTTTTAGAGATTTTGTTCAGCATCCCATATTGTCTTTCTATTATTTTCTTTTCTTTCAAATATAAGGATGATATAACGCGCACTGCTCCTATTTCTACATCATGATTATCTAAGCGTAGGAAAAGTTCATCTAGTATTCGATCAAGCTGTACACCTTTATGGATACTGGTTAATTCAGGCTTTAGCATCAATAGAAGATGATGTTGATTCAATTGTTGGTGTTTTTCAATTTCATATGGATGAATGGTCACTGCCATGGGTTCTTTTGTATGAATACATGCATGAACGGCATCAATGACTTTTTCTTTCATCCTTATTACCACATTGTCACGCCTTTAAAAATTAAATCTTTTGTCACATCGCCCATCGAATGGACCGCATTCATGACAATGTCTTCAATTCTCTTTCTATCCACTTCATTTCCATCCCACTGTTCAATACGGACGGCAATTTCATCAGGGTTGTGGAGCGGTGCTTCTTTTGAAGTAAAGATATGCACTTCTGTTGGCTTTTGAATGGTCTCAAAAATTTGATCTGCCAATCGTTGTGCGAGCACTCCATACAATTTCCCTGTATGATCAAGCGGATTTTTACCAGCCGGCGCTTCAATACTCATAGACCGCATTGGGGTGATCAGTCCATTTAATCGATTTCCTCTTCCAACAACACCTACATCGCCTGTATCTGCTACAGAACCAAGTGCTGTTAAGTACGGGCGACCATTGCGATCTGTTGCGTTCAGCATAAGATCAGGCGTAAGTCCTAACGTTTCATGAATATAGCGAGCAATTTGATCCTGACACTCTTTTTTACGGGAAAAATATTCCTCAAGACTATGAATATCTTTTGCTAGAAAAGGCATGTTTACTATGAGTTTGAAATCTTCATGACGTCTGCTTCCAAATATTTTCACATCCCAGCCGGTATCTGGGTTCACCTTTTTAAATTCTGGTCCATTCACATAACGCTCTGTATAGAGAACGAGCTTCTCAAGACGGCTTAACGGGGCATGAGCATGCAGTAAATTACAGTCATTTGAAACAAGCTTTGGATCCCCGATCTCGATCATATCTGTTTCAACCATCGGACGATATCTTGAATTTTTACGCCCTGCCCCTTGATGATCAACAATCCGGCAGTCAATGACGAGATGTTCGTCAGCATCAAATCCGGTCGTCACCTCTGATAACACATCTTTGGCTGCATCGAAAAGAATCTTTTTAAGAGGAATCGGCTCATCACCATATGCGTATGCCCCTTTTCCAGCAAACACAACTTGATAAGGTTTGACCATTGTTCCTTTTCCGTACGTTACATCAGCATCTCCACCAAGAAGCATTACTTTGTCAAACCAGTGGTGTGCTACTCTGCCGAAATGCTCCATGCAATATTGAGAATAATATTGAGAAGCTCTTTCTGCGATGGCGTCACACATCGTATCTGGATGCCCTACTCCTTTACGTTCTACAAGCTCATATGGAATTTGTTCGATATCCTGGCCATCGCCTTTTAAAATATCAAGAATGGTTTTTTGAATTGTTTTCATTATCAATCGCCCGCTCTCTTTTAAAATATAAAAATATTGATCCTTTACCTTAAAACAACATGAAACATTTGGTAATATATATATATTCTGTATGAAAGAGGTGTCTATTTTGATCAATGAATCGATCCTACAACGCTTGCAAGATACAACCACTGACATGAAGAAGTTATTGAATCAACATCAAATTCCTGGCTGCTCTATTTGTATTTGTCATGAAGATAAACACATTTGGTCGTGGCATGAGGGCCTAGCTGATATTGAAAGCGGCACCCCTGTTACAAAAGACACAACCTTTCGAATTGGTTCTGTGACTAAGCCTTTTACTGCAATGGTCATGATGAAAATACGAGAGGAAGGATTGATTCAACTCGATGAGCCTATTCATACTTACGAACCTTTACTTTCTTTCATAAAAAGTCACATATCTGAACCAATTCCACTCACTTTTCGAATGATTGCCTCTCATATCTCAGGCCTGCCCAAAACACTCGATAAAGCAACTCATCTGCGAGATATGACATTAGCTCAGTGCATGGAAATACTGACTATTTTTACACCGCCTTGGTCTATCATCAATTATTCCAGTCTTAGCTATTCAATCTTAAGTAAAGTACTAGAAAAAGTGAGTCAACAGCCATTTAGAGAATTAGTGTATACCCACATACTAGAACCGCTAGATTTGCAGCAAACTGGATTTATTGAAACTGCATCGACAGCCAAAGGGTATACCCTTTCTTCCTCTGGTCTTTCCGGCATATCTTATCCAAGTGCTGAAACACCATCTTGGGAGGACGGTTCAAGCGGACTATTCTCTACAGCAGACGATTTGATTCGATTCATTCAAGCTCAATACGACGGAAACCGTCTGCTTCATCAGCATTCGCTAAAAGAAATGCAAAGCCCCGTTATGGTTGAAGAAGATTTCACTAGAGGTGTTGGTCTATCATGGTTTTTGAGACCTTTTAACGGATTCACCTTAGCTGAACATAGCGGAGAAATTAAAGGCTTCACCTCCTATATTGGCTTCATTCCAAAGCGTAAATTAGGTGTTTGCATTCTCTTAAACTCTGACGAAAGGCTCGCACGGCCGATTGCCGACATGCTCTTTCAAATCATGCTGCCAGCAGATCACGAACAGATGAAAAAGCGTGAAGACCGGCTCAAACGAATGTTTAGACAATCGTCTCTTTAAATGGAACTCACTTTTTTGTTTAATAAATCTGGAATCGCGTCCTGCAGATACCGTGGATCACCCTCTAAATAAAAACATGGCATATTGAATAAATGATGGATCAGCTCAGATGCCTTTTGTTCCAGAAAGGTATCTGACACATGCCGAAGGCCGAGCCAGCCTTTTAAATAGTCAGGATCTTCTGGTTCTCTTATATTGGCGACCATGATATCTTTTGCTCTCTGATCATCTTTTTTTACTGGTACAAGCCTGATCTCACCTGATCCTATTTTGAGTGAAGGGAAAATCACCATATTTACTTTCGTAGAGCTCCGAATCGTTGTTCCTGTCATGTCAGCAGCTTCTTTTGGTGTAATTTCAAACTTACAGCCGCTCGCCCATTTTTCTTTTGCCTCTTCCTCTGTTGATATGGTTTCATCCCATATTCTTTGATCTTGAGACCGGCTGAATTTTTTGTTTTTCAGTTCCTGTATATTTGTTGTGGCTTGGACGGTTCCTACTCCAAGTGCTAAGCACATCGGCCATCCATACACAGTAAGCTCCTGATCTTCAAGCACTGAAATGGAACGATCGTTTGTGATAAAATCTGCTCCTCCATGATGCAAAAACTGCCACATAGTGGTTGACTTCCCGGCACCTTTATCGCCAATAATGAGCGCTCCTTTTTGGCCATCTTCAAAAGAGACAGCCGCTGCATGTGTAAAGCATCCACCTTGGTTTTCTAATGTTCTAAGGGCAATTTCTCGAACGATACGCAGTGGACAGCGTATCGCAGATTCATTATTGTTTTTTCCAATCACAGCATAACGCCCTTTAAAAACCGCCACACTGTGCGGCTCGTCACCTTCATGCGAGGCAAACAATACTTGATCGTCTAATTTCAATCGTTTGTAAGTAAACTTCCTTTTTGCTGTAATCGTTTCACCCTTTTGAAAGCACGCATTGCGAACGGACTGTTCAAGCTCAGGATCAATGATGAACCGTATATCAATCTGTGAAGGCATATCCCCCACATGGCTGTCTGGTTCTTTCGGGATATAATGTTCGATATCTTCAATTGCCAGCGATTCGGTTGATAAAATGTGAAAATGAATACCTGCAAACACAAATGATTTTTCATAAGGAAAATCGTTCTTTGGCTTTTCAAAAAGCGCTTTTATCTCCATATAGAATCCTCCTCTTCATTTTGCTACTGCCTTTCAGGGAACAGCTGTACGACAGGCTCCTCTTCAAGCTCATCACGATTATCCAAGCTGAAAAAACGCTCAACAAAAGATTTTTTCCACATTTTCGAAGAACCAAAATCATTTTCTCCATAGGTTTCTAAGAACGATTGGTCACTCATGTCTAACTGCTGCAATTGATCGATATAGTTCGTTTGATACAATAAATCTACAAACGTAAACGTGTAAAAAAGTGCTTTCTCGGCCCCTAATTCCTTCGCTCTTGCTTGCAAAGCATGCCAATCAAGTTGGTTTTGCTCTTCAGCAAACTTGACGTACTCCCTTACATCGCAAAACTTAATCAAATTGAGATCTGCATGTAAATAGACATACTGCACATTTGTTGCTTCCTTGTATAAATGGAAAGCAAGATGAATGAGAAAATCTAAAGGTTCAAGCATATAAGTATCCGTTTGCAAAAATGACTTTTCATTAGCAGCATCTAGCAAGGCATTTGTCGCGTCGTAGTTTTTTTTCAGCTCAACATCGTATGAAAAATCAACACGGTGAACCTTCAAAAAGTCTTCTCCGCTCCGTTTAATATGTGAATAAAGATTCCCGGCATTCATTCTCCACATCATTTCTTCTTCTCGGGAAATCGGTATTTCTTGATCGGTTGCCCAGTCATATTTCCCGATGATAAACCCTTCCTCCTTGAGCAATGAAGAAGCTCTTTTTCGATCATCTGGATGAATTAAGAAATCAATGTCTGACATCATTCGGAGTCCATAATCTTTGTAAACAAGAGGCGTTAAAATGGCTCCTTTAAGAGGGACTGCTTTCAGCTTTGCTTTTCGAAATGTTTGTAAAAGACGCTTTAATTCCTTGAATCTCTCCATATTTTTTTGACGATTCCCGATATAATGATAATGAAGTAAAAATTTGTAGGTTGTCGTAATTTTTTTTTCATCATCAAGGCGAATCAAATGAGGCGTCATCAGTTGAAGTACCTTATGTCTTGATGCAAGTCCAATCAATTGAGGTACATCGATGCCATCTTTTAATACATCTCTCATCAACTCTTCTTCTTTTTCATTTAATTGAATACGTGAGCCAAGTAATAGTAGCCTCTCTTCATTTGAGAGAGTGGATTGATCCAAAACAGCCCGCATGTGGATTACTCCTTCCCGTATAGTGATTTAAATCTAGTGATAAATCGAGAGCGTTTCCCTTTTCGATTGACTGGTATGGCCAAATCATCCGTTAGTCTATGAAACCATTGATCTGCCTCATATGCTTTTTCACTGTCATATTCAATTTCTAATTCATGATCTGTGATGCCAAGATAGCTGCTTTGATCCAGATCCACTTTGATGCCTGTCTCGATATAAAAGGTAGTTCGTTCAGTAACCAATAGTCCTAACAACTCTGGCTGTTCAGTCATTGTAAAAGGTAAAGACGTTACGATGTTCTGTACATCTAGTTTTTGCGGTAGATCCTCAATAGGAAATGACTTTTCTTCCCTTACTCTTTTATAACCAGACGTTTGACTGGGACATTTGATCTCAAGTGTTCGTTTGCCGCTGGTTTGACGGATCCGTACGGTATAGCCATATCGTTTTAATAAAAAATCTGAGGTGTCGTAATAGTAATTGAAGTTAAGTAGATACGCGGGTTTATGATTTTGACTTAACATGTTGTAGATGTGTTGAAAATCTGTTTGTGACAACAAATATTTATACTCCTGCTCAACCATGACTCACCTCCAAAACGTCTTACACGACCATATCGGATTGTTCAAGAAGCTCTTGAATGAGAAAGGTTCCTTTCTCTAAAGAAGTAAATGCCTGTTTTAATGAATAACAAGGGATCTTTTCCGCTAGATGTTCAAGAAATGGTTCTAGCGCTTCGGGTGTCGGTAATGTGAAATATGGTAAGAGGAACTCATTATGTCTTCCAGGATTGATCACTGCGTGCTCCTTTAGACGTTCCGCTGCTTCATGTGGATTGATTTTCGAAAGTGCGGCACCCGTTTGCCCATGAGGTAAAAACTCAGGAAACACCATGACATCGATTTTCCCCATTGTTTTGACTTCACGTGAAAACCATTTTTCTAATTCCTCCGGATAGACGAAATGATAGTTCTTATCATCTTCATTAAATGGGTGACTCGATGTTTGAAGTCTATATGGTGAACCAAGCTTTTCAATGGCTTCAAAAGAATCTTTCCGAATACTCATAGATCTCGGCCAACCAGTTCCTTTGTACTCGTTGTTCGTATATGAAATCCCTATATCATCGTTTGTGATGTACGTTGCATCGGTTAATGATAACAAGGATAAAATGGTGGATGTTTTGCCCGCTCTTGATCCGCCTACTAGTGCAATCCCTTTTTGATTCATCTCCATCATGCCGCCATGCAAATAGACAAGTCCATCCTGATAACACAAAAGGCGAAGCAGTACTCTTATTAAACGCAGTGCGTGTTGTGCTGTCCATCTGACATCTTTTGGTTCATCTATCACAACGACTTTCTTCTCTCCGTGATACAGGTAGCGGCAGCGAGGTTCCATCTTGGTTTGATAAAAGACTTCTTCAAGTGGCACTTCTGTTTGAATGTCTTGTGCATATTTGCTGGTTAAAATCGTCCAAACGTCTCCTTCAGGTCTGTCTGTTATTTTGCTGCACTCAACATAGGGATGTACTTTACTGATGACTAAATTCTGAACTGATTCATCTGCCCCTAATACCACACGAACATTATTTTTTTGATAGCTTACATATGACAATGAATGCCACCCCTTATGATAGATTGATAAAAACAATTGCAATTTTCTCCTTAATCCACCAAAATATAACACATATTAAACTTTTAGAAAGGAGCCACGACATGAATGAACTGACACGAACAGAAGTTGAAGAAAAAATTGTCCAACTTGTGATGAATAAGTTGTCGCTCACTGAGCAGCCAGGCCTTGATGATAGTTTAAAAGCTTTAGGATTAAATTCTGTCCAAATTGTCTCTTTTGTTATTTCATTAGAGGACACCTTTCACATTGCGTTTGAAGACGAAGAATTACACCCTGACCACTTCCGCACCTTAGATCGACTCTTTACTTTGGTCAAAACCAAACTGACTAAGACGCTGTGATGACCTGCGCCATAAATAAAGAGCGGTAATGCGAGGAGGCTTCCATCAGCTCCTCATGAGTACCGCAGCTTTGAACAGCACCGTCTTCAAGTACATAGATCATATCTGCATTTTGTATGGTCGATAATCTGTGTGCAATCACAAGCAAAGTGCTTCCCCCTTTTGCATCGTCTATCCCTTTTTGAACCTGCCTTTCTGTCTGCCGGTCAAGGGCCGATGTCGCTTCATCTAATATCAGAAAATCAGCCTGTTTTAAAAGCGCTCTAGCGATAGCTAAACGCTGTCGTTGTCCCCCTGACAAGGAGATTCCCCTCTCTCCAATGACTGTATCAAATCCTTTTTCAAGTCCTTTAATGAAAGGAAGAATTTGTGCAATCTCACAAACCTGTTCAAGTTGTTCTTCAGTAATATCAGTTAATCCCATGATGAGATTGAGGCGTATGGTGTCTGGGAAGAAATAGGGTTCTTGCGGGACAACGGCTACCCGTTTTAAGAAATGAGATGGCTCTATCTCTGATCGTTCAACGCCATTTACTAAAACGTTTCCGCTATCCGGTTGATAAAGTCCCAGTGCCAGTTTTGAGATAGTCGATTTCCCGCTGCCGCTCGCTCCAACAATGGCCACTTTTTTTCCTTTTTGAATATGAAGATTCAAGTCGTTTAAAGCCCCTTTAGATGTTTGTTCATAAGAAAAACAAACATCTTCAAACACCACCTCTTCCACAGAATGTATTCGTTTCGTTCCTTTTTCTTCGTTTTCTATTTGCAGTACTTCTGCAATTCGATGAACAGATGCACGCTGCTGGAAAAATTCAAATACATACTGGAATAACTCCTGATAACTTTTCATTAATTGAGAAGCATATTGGTAAATGACGACAAACAAGCCGATTGACATGTTTCCTGCTGCTACTTGATATGTGCCAAACACAAGCACAGATAGTATTCCAAACCATTTCAATGGTTCTGTTAAAAATAGAAGCTTATTTTGAAACTTACCTTCTTTTATGACACGATCCATCATGTTGTTAAATAGCTTTTCATACAAACCGATTTCCCATTTACGTCGATCAAATGCAACCACTTCTCTTGTAGAAGAAATTCCTTCTTCGACATGCACGAATAGATCTGACTTTCTCTCTTGCACTTCTTTTGCGATGTTTGTTGCCGTTTCCGCCATTTTTTTACCGACAATGAAATAACACGTACTTGCAAAAAGAAGCAAGAAAAATAATACAGGACTCACAGATAGTAAAATGATCGATAAAACAACGGCCATAAAAATGGTTTGTACAATCTTCGGTATATGTAAAGCAGCTGTGACAGCGACTGTCTTTACATCTTGGTTAAGCTTGTGTAGATAATAACTGACTGGATGAATTTTATATGATCTCATCGTTACTTGCTGAAGCTGATCTAACATCTTTTTCTGTAATGAATGGTGGATGGTAAGGTAGTTTTTGTGCATCACATATGGGCTGGCGACAAACATGACAACATAGACAAGAAAAATGATGGCAAACAGCATCAAGATATGGGGGAAATGTTGATTTCCGCTATTCAAAAGAACATCGTCAATGAGCCACTTTTGCAGCCCAATCATGGCTAAATTAGCTGCTGCTTCAATCAAAACGAGTAAAAGAGCGAGGATGAGCATCCATTTTTGCTTTGTGATCAAAAGAAACAGCCAATTTTTCCTCATGTTACACCTGCCTCCTTTTCTGAGCGGTCAGACGCCAATTGATAAAAATGTCCCTTTTTTCTCATCAATTCATTAAAATGTCCAGTTTCTAACATACGACCGTCTTCTATCAAAATAATTCTGTCAAAATGTCTTACAGTAGATAAACGATGTGCGACTGCAATAACAGTCGATTCCTTAAATGTTTGATGTAATGCCTGCTGGACTTTTTGCTCGCTGACACTATCAAGAGATGCTGTTGCTTCATCGAGTAATACAACACTTGGATTCTTAGCAAATAGCCGGGCAATGGCGATCTTTTGCTTTTGACCACCAGATAGTTTTAATCCTCTTTCCCCAAGTATGGTGTCGTATCCGTTTTCTAGTTCTCTTATAAATGAGTCGCAATCTGCTTTTTTAGCGGCTTCAATGATCTGTTGATCTGAAAGACTTGTATCTCCAAAACGAATATTGTCCTTTACACTCATATTAAATAAAAACGTTTCTTGAAAAACAAACCCCATCGCACCTCTTATTTGACTAGTAGGTAAACAGCGCAAATCAACTCCATCAAGTGTAATCATCCCAGATGAGGGGTCATAAAAGCGTCCAATTAATTTAAGTAGCGATGTTTTGCCTCCACCGCTCGTACCGACAAGCGCCACTTTTTCACCACGCCGAATATGTAGATTCATCCCCTTTAATAAAGGAGGATGATTGGGATAATGAAAATCAACGTCATGAAACACGATATCGCCTTCGACTTGATCAAGCAGCATAGGCTGACGAGGCTCTCTAATATCGGGTGTTTTTTTCATGAAATGATATAAAGGTTCAATTTGAAAGGTTAAGATTCGTTGTTCTGTTAGAAGTGTGACAATAGAAGTAAGCATATGCATTGCTGAAAAATAATATAGTATATATGCCACAAAACCGCCTGTCGTCAGCTGGCCATTATTTACAAGGTAGATGCCGAGAGCAAATGTAGCTAGAGCGCCAATATAATAAGTGAGCCTGCGGTTGCTTCCTCGTAAGTAAGCGAAAAAAACATTTTTTTCATGATCTTGGCGGACCTGTTCATGCAGCTTTTGAATCCGCTCCATGTCCCAATTCATATAACCTAAAATTCTAAGCTCTTCCATTGAAGCAAGACTTTCGTATAATTTTGTTTGCAACGTGCGAAAACCTTCTGCACTTTGTCTTCCGTAGATCGTTGCCTTTTTTTCAAGCCAAGGTCCAAAGATATAGTAGAGAATAAAACTTGGAATGATGATGAGAGTAAGTAAGATAGAAATTTGTATCATAAAGTATAGTGAGATGGCGATAAATAGTGTCTGATTAATAAATTGTGGGAAGTAACGTCTGTAAATTTCTTGTACAGCTCGTGTTTGTGTGTTAACAAAGGAGAGTGTTTCACTAACAGAATGTTGTTCGTAGTATGAGAAACCGAGTTGACGGATTTGCTGGAAGGCAGCAAATTGTGAATCTCTTGAGGCTTGTTCGATTAATTTTCTTTGCCATAAATTTCGTGCAGCTGTCAGTATAATACCAAGTGCTATCAAGCCAGTCAGGCCTAACAATAATCCATTCATTTTAGAAAAGTCTTTTGCTGGCAAAATCGTTTCAATAAAATATTGAATAAATTTAGGTATAATGAGTTCGCTCAAGGTAATAACGAATCCACTCATAATGACTAGAATCACTTTACCTGTATAAGGCTTTAAAAATGAGAGTGTCCATAAATATACACGCCATAACTGCTTTGAATCTTTGTCGATTTGTTTCAATCCATCACCAGCCTTTTGCTCTTTTTCAACAAAAAACGGAATTTTTTTACAACTTTTTCGATCCTTGTTTGGATTATATAAAATGTTTCTACTCATGACAATGTGTAATTTGTATCATTATAATAGAAAAGGCAGTGACTTCCATCACCGCCTAATCGTCCTATATTTCACTGTTATCTAGTGATATGCGTATACCAATGAGGTTCTATTTGACGAAAATAATCATGATCTTTTAATACATCTTCTAGTCTTTCGATCATCTCATCCATTTGACCTGGATCAAATTTAATGACCCACATAATCGATGAAAAGATGCTCATTGCGACATATACAGAGTAAAGCTGCCAAAAATCAGCTGGTATTTCACCATCAAAATACCCCTTTATTTGACCAGCCGCAAAGGCTTCACTTGTTTCTCTACTGAAAAGAGCTACTTTATAAAAATCATGAATGGGGTCTCCCCAATCAAAATTATTAAAATCAATAACGCCTGCATATTTATCATTCTTTATAATAATATTCCCTAAATGAAAGTCATCGTGCTGAAATTGGTTAGGCCTTCCCTTCACCTTATCGATGTGCTGTGCGATAAACTGCGCAACTTTTTCATCCCCTTCTATGGAGATACCGCTTTCCCGATAAGCAGTTAAATATCGATGATGCTTTTTCACAACACGCTCTTCCCAAGGTTCGATATGTGATGGCGCTGGATATGTATGCATGTTTCGTAAATCTCGTCCTGCACTTACCCCGATCGCATACTGCTGTTCTTCTGTTAACTGACTCATGATTTCTTTTGCTTCTTGACCTTCTACAAACGATAAAATATAGTACACTTGCTGTGTTTCATCTAGAACGCCCATTTTCACTGGATCAGCACACTGAACACCGTGACGTCTTAATTGGGAAAGGAGCTCAAATTGCGTCTTTATTTTGTCATATTGGTCTTGATCTGTGAATCGAAGGACATACTTTTCACCTGATGACATCGTCACGACCCATTTTTCATCTCGAGAATAGCCTTTATCAATCTGGTCTATGGAGATCGCTTTTTTTAATAAGGGAATGTGCTGCATAAGGTCTGTTTTATTCATGGATTGATCCATCCTTCCCAGTCTCTTTTCTTCTCACTCTACCAAATTTTTCATTTGAAGAGAATGATCAACAATTCCTATTTATATCGAAACTGCTTTACAATGTTTTTCCATTCTAATATAGTTAATTTATGTAAAGAATAGAAAATTTGTAAAGAGGAGCGTTGCAGATGAATGAAACGACGGATGCCCTTTCACTATCAAGTCAAGTAAAGGATTTGGTCCTGCGTTCTTTGGACGATGATAGCAAGATTTCTATTGGTGCAGATGAAGAGTTAACAAATCACGGTCTCGATTCAATTAAAGCAGTTTCACTCATTTTGGAATTAGAAGAGGTTTTTGATATTCAATTTGCAGATGAGGAACTATTGACCGAGCACTTTTCGACAATCAATAAAATTGTTCATCAGCTGCAAAACAAGTTAGCTGATTAATCTTTAGACATGAAAAAAAGGCATCTCTTTTAAAAGACATGCCTTTTTTTGATTAAGCAGAAGGTACATCACCCGTTGGACTAATAAGCGAGAGAGCATAATCTTCTGTAAAGATTCTTTTCGATAAATTGTTCACGCCGTCTAATGAGACGCGATTGATTTCATCAATAATTTCATCAAGCGTACGATGTTTGCCAAGGAGTAATTCATTTTTACCATTTCGGCTCATCTTGCTGTTTGTGCTTTCAAGACTAAGCATGAGGTTGCCTTTCATTTGCTCCTTAGAGTTTTCAAGTTCTTTCTGCGTAATTCCCTCACGTTTTAAGACGTCTAATGTTTGTAAGATGGTTTCAGATAGCAGATTCAGCTGTTTCGCTCCAGTTCCACCATAGATCGTCAGCATTCCGTTATCTGCAAATGAACTATGATAGCTGAATACAGAATACGCAAGTCCTTTATCTTCTCTTACGTCTTGGAACAACCGGCTGCTCATGCTACCGCCTAGAACATTATTTAAGACGATTAAGTCATAGATGCCCTGATCTCCAGCAGGAAGTCCGTTAAAGCCCATGCAAAGATGCGCCTGTTCTGTTTCCTTTTTGCGTGTCAGTTTGTCATAGTGGAATTGCGGTGCTTCGACAGGCTGCTTTTTCCCCTTTCCTTCATACGAGCCAAATAATGTTTCGACCTCACGAATGAAGGTGTCATCGACGTTCCCTGCAACAGAGATGACGACGCGATCCGGCGTATAGAATTCGTCCATATATTTTCTAAGGGAATCACCGTTAAAAGTAGAGAGTGTTTCCTCTGTCCCTAAAATCGGATAACCTAATGAATGATCACCGTAAATGGCTTTGCTTAACAAATCATGAACGATGTCATCAGGAGTATCTTCATACATTTTAATTTCTTCATAGACAACATTTTTTTCTTTCTTCAGCTCTTCTTCGTCAAAAGCAGAGTTGAAAAACATGTCACTCAATACATCGAGGGCATAGCCAGCATGTGAATCAAGTACCTTTGCATAATAGCAAGTATATTCTTTTGACGTAAAGGCATTCACTTGACCACCAATGCGGTCAAAGGATTCTGCGATATCACGTGCAGATCTCGTCTTTGTTCCTTTAAAGAACATATGCTCTAAAAAGTGTGAGATTCCATTTACTTCTGGTGTCTCATGTCTAGAACCTGTTCCAATCCAGACGCCAATTGCGACAGACCTTACAGTGGGATTGTTTTCAAGTACAATTCTTACTCCGTTTTGGCATGTATACGTTTTGACCAAGTTTTGCTCCTCCTATTCAACAAACAGATCGCATCACGGATGTCTTTTTTCACTTAGGAGGTCAGAAACCGTTCCTAATTCATATCCTCTTTCTTTGATTTGAATGATAAGTGCGTCAAGACTTCTCGCTGTTGCGTCTGTTGGATGCATTAATATCATCGCCCCATTGTGAATTTTCCCAAGCACTCGTTTTTGTAATACAGCTGGTGATGGTTTTTGCCAGTCGATCGTGTCTACTGTCCACATAATGGTTTCCATTCCTTCTTGTTTCGCAAGCTTTACTGTTTCTTCTTTAAAGCTGCCACTTGGAGGCGCAAACCATATCGGTTTTTTCCCAAGGGATTCTTCAATTTGGCGATTTGTTTTAATCATCTGCTCTAATGCTCGTTCTCTTGTCAGTGTGCGCATATCCGGGTGATTGTATGAATGATTTCCAATTTCATGACCATCTGCCACGATTTTTTTAGCAAGGTCTGGACTGTTTTTCACCCATTTGCCTTCTAAGAAAAAGGTTGCATTCACTTGATGCTTTTCTAGTGTATTCAACATCTTTGTTAAATGCTCGTCGCCCCAAGCTACATTGATCAGGAATGCATTCATCTTTTTGTCTGGATGTCCCTTATAGATAGGTTCAGCACCAAGTTCATGTAAATGGACAGATGGTTTTGTTTCTTTAAAAACAAGCAGCTTTTCATCGAAAGATCCCTGTTTTTTCATTTTTTCGTAAGAAGCATCGATATCGACTGTCTGTCCATTTAAACCAGGCATCTTTTTCCACACTTTATCAATCTTAGCATTTTGCGGCTTCTCTTCATAGTCAGAAGACTTCGATTCGATCTCTTGATACAGAATATCTTTTGAAACAGATGCTACCTCGGCGTGCTCTTTCATTGAATTCATATATGTAACAGCAGCCGGCTGCTTCATCGTTTGATATGACACGAGCAGTAAAAATACAAACACAAAGAATGGTATCGTTTTTTTCAATGGTTGTCCCTCCCCTTTACCACAAATTATGATAGGGAGAAACAAGCTAGAACTATTGTTACGCGCAAGAAAAGAAAGAAGCCTGGCACGGATACCTGGCTTCTAACACATTTTATTTGTTCTCATTAAGACTGCTTTTCTTCTTTTTCCTTTTCTTCACGTAAAACAGCTTTACGAGAAAGGTTTACACGGCCTTGTTTATCGATCTCAGTGACTTTGACGAGTAGCTCGTCACCAATCTTCACGACATCTTCTACTTTGCCAACACGTTCAAGTGCAAGCTCAGAAATATGAACAAGTCCATCTTTGCCGCTGAAGATTTCAAGGAAGGCACCGAATTTTTCAATTCGTTTCACTTTACCTAGGTAAAGTTGGCCAACTTCAACTTCTCTGACAAGATCTTCAATGATTTTCTTCGCTTTTTGGTTCATGTCTTCTTCAGTAGAAGAGATAAAGATTGTACCGTCTTGTTCAATATCAATTTTCACACCGGTATCTTCAATGATTTTATTGATTTGTTTACCGCTTGGTCCAATGACATCGCGAATTTTATCTGGATTGATTGTCATCGTTAAGATTTTTGGTGCATAACGTGACAATTCTCCTCTAGAAGCTGGAATCGTTGACAGCATGCTATCTAAAATTTCCATTCTTCCTTTTTTCGCTTGTTGAAGTGCTTCTTCTAAAATGTCTTTTGATAAACCATCGATTTTAATGTCCATTTGAAGCGCTGTTACACCTTTAGATGTACCTGCTACTTTAAAGTCCATATCTCCAAGTGCATCTTCCATTCCTTGAATGTCTGTCAGCACTGTGTAGTATTCACCAGATTTAACAAGTCCCATCGCAATCCCTGCAACTGGTGCTTTAATTGGAACACCTGCATCCATCATCGCAAGTGTGCTCGCACAAATACTTGCTTGTGAAGTAGAACCGTTTGATTCTAACACCTCAGACACAAGGCGAACCGTATAAGGGAAATCTTTTTCAGATGGTATGACTGGCTCTAATGCACGTTCGCCTAGCGCACCATGTCCAATCTCACGACGGCCTGGACCACGCATTGGGCCGGTCTCACCAACACTGAATTGTGGGAAGTTATAATGGTGCATGAATCGCTTAGACTCTTCAACACCAAGACCATCAAGAATCTGTACATCACCAAGTGCACCTAATGTACAAATACTGAGTGCCTGTGTTTGGCCTCTTGTAAACAATCCTGAACCGTGCGTTCTTGGAAGAAGTCCTACTTCTGAAGAAAGTGGACGGATTTGATCGACGCCGCGTCCATCTGGACGTACTTTCTCTTCAGTAATAAGGCGGCGAACTTCGTTTTTCACAAGCTTATTTAAGACATCCTTCGCTTGTTTAATCGTTGCTTCGTCACGCTCTTCTTCTTCAAATTTTTGAACGACAGCTTTTTTCACAGCACTGATGGCATCTTCACGAGCATGCTTCTCATGTACTTGAATCGCTTTCAGTAGATCCGCTTCAGCAAGTTGTTTTACTTCCTCTGCTAATGCTTGATCGACTTCATATAAAGGAATATCGATTTTTTCTTTACCGACAGCTTTCACAATTTCTTCTTGGAATTCGATTAAGCGTTTGATCTCTTGATGGCCGTACATGATGGCTTCAAGCATTGTTTCTTCTGGTACTTCATCAGCACCAGCCTCTACCATGTTGATTGCATCTTTTGTTCCAGCTACAACAAGGTTGATATCGCTTTGTTCAAGCTGCTCAACATTTGGGTTGATGATGAGTTTTCCATCTACTCGTCCTACTGTCACGCCAGCGATTGGTCCCTCAAATGGAATGTCAGACACACATAAAGCTAAAGATGAGCCAAACATTGCAGCCATTTCAGATGAACAATCTTGATCCACACTCATGACAATACTAATGACTTGTACTTCATTTCTAAATCCGTCTGCAAATAGTGGACGGATCGGTCTGTCAATTAAGCGGCTCGCAAGGATTGCTTTTTCACTTGGGCGGCCTTCTCTTTTAATGAAACCACCAGGAATTTTACCAACTGCATATAATCTTTCTTCGTAGTTTACAGTGAGCGGGAAAAAATCAAGTGGTTTTGGTTCTTTAGAAGCTGTTGCTGAGCTAAGCACAGCCGTATCTCCGTAGCGTACGAGAACCGCTCCGTTTGCTTGCTTTGCAAGCTGGCCAGTTTCAACTGTCAGTTGACGTCCAGCCCAGTCTATGGTGAAGACTTGTTTCTCTTGTCCCATTCTGAGATAAACTCCTCTCTTGTCGTAAAGTTTTTAGGTTATTTCTTATTATGAACAAAATGATTTTCACATATCAATGTGAAAGCTGTATGTAGAAGGGTTTTTGCCATTCTTTCAACATTTTAACCATAAAATATTAGTGATTATACGATAAAAAAGCGGGAATCCTCCCGCTTTTTACGATTATCGACGTAAGCCTAGTTTGTTAATTAACTCACGGTAACGAGTTACGTCTTTATTACGTAGATACGTAAGAAGATTACGACGTCTACCTACCATTTTCAAAAGACCGCGACGTGAGTGGTGATCTTTCTTATGAGTACGTAAATGCTCGTTCAAGTTGTTAATTGATTCTGTTAGGACAGCGATCTGAACTTCTGGAGATCCAGTATCAGATTCGTGTGTTTTGAACTCATTAATTAATTGAGTTTTACGCTCTTGAGTAATAGCCATCCTGTTTCACCTCCAAATCATGTTAGCCCCATCTACCTCGCAACCGTCGGTGAAGTCGGCCTGCCAAGTAAGTGGTTTTAAAGCTACAGGAATTATCATACTAAAAATATGCCGATTTTGCAAATGATAGAGCGGTTTTTCTGCGATTTTTTTGTTTAATGAAGATGATCTTGAAAAAACTGAATCGCTTCTTCTTTATCTTGACTAATTTGAGCCGTTAATTCTTGGATACCGTTAAATTTTTGTTCACTGCGAATCCGTTTGTACCACTGTAATTTAATCGGTTCACCATAAATTTCTTCGTTAAAATCAAAAAGGTTCACTTCAATCGCAGGCTGATCAGGACGTTTTTCATAAAATGTTGGTTTGTAGCCAACGTTACAAACACCGTCATACACCTTGCCTTTCACTTCCGCTCTCACTGCATATACGCCTGTTGGCGGGATGATGTATTCAGCAGATAAACCAACATTGGCGGTTGGGAAGCCAATCGTGCGTCCTCGTTTATCTCCATGAATCACAATGCCTCGCAGCTGATACGGTTTCCCTAAAAGCTCACTCACATATTCAACGTCTCCATTTTTCAATGCGGAACGTATAAGGGTCGAGCTGACTTTCCGGTCTTGGTTGGAAAGCTTAGGTACAATGGTCGCAGCAATCCGCCCTTTCCCGTATTCGTCAAACGTTTCCATTGTGCCTGCACCAAACCGGCCGAAGGTAAAATCGAAACCAGCGACTGCATGCTTCACATTCAGTTCGTCCAAATATTGATCGACAAACTCTTGAGGAGACAGTGCTGCAAAGCTTTCGCTGAATTGCACAATGTATAAGTAGTCAGCACCTAATTGTTCGATAAAATCAATCTTATCCTCAAGCGGTGTGATTAAGTCTTTTGGTTCACGTGCTTTTTGCAGAACATGTGATGGATGCGGATGAAAAGTCATGACAGCTAGAGCTAAACCCTCTTTTTCCGCAATGTTTTTCGCTACATCAATCACTTTTTGGTGTCCGAGGTGAACACCGTCAAAATACCCTAAAGCCATCACAGACGGGACTTGATCCTTTTGATTCAATGTATGTGGGTGTGAAATATGTATAGTCTTCACGAGATGGTCACCTTTTCTTTAAGATTGCTTGTCCTGTGATAAAATCTTCGCCGGCTTCATCAGGTTCTGTTTGGTCGGGTGCTTCATATAAATCGCCATACAACGGCCTGAAGGAGCAAAGACAGCGACACGATCTTCCTCTGCAAAATGAGCAAATTCATCAGGCATAGGTAGGACTGCACCGTTTTCCACTTTACTTGCTAATGTATCATTTATCTCCCATTTCGGCAAATGATTGAGCGCACGCTCGATCGGCACAAGATGTTCCTCAACCGTTCCTTCCTCACTGATCTCCCGCAACTCATCAAGAGTGATACATTCATCTAACGTAAAGTCACCAGATCCTATGCGAATGAGGTGAGACATGTGGGCTGGAAACCCAAGTTTTTTTCCAATATCGACGGCTAACGTTCTCACATATGTGCCTTTTGAACACAGGACGGTGAATCTAAAGGATACCTTTCCATTTTCAAATGTGACAGGTGTTGTCCGCTCGATGCGATGAATGGTAATTTCACGGCTTGGACGTTCAATTTCAATGCCTTGCCTTGCATATTCATAGAGCTTTTTTCCGCCAATTTTGACAGCAGAAAACATGGGGGGGATCTGTTCAATGGTTCCTTCAAATTGTTTCAACGCAGCATCAATGTCATCTTCTGACATCGGTAACGGCACCTTTTTTTCTTCTACTACTTCACCTGTTTGGTCTTCTGTCGTTGTAGAAAATCCAATGGTGATTTCCGCATCATACGTTTTCGATTTATCTGTTAAGTACTCCACAATTTTTGTCGCTCGTCCAATACAAATAGGCAGAACACCTGAAACCTCTGGATCGAGTGTCCCTGTATGTCCCACTTTTTTTGTGTGTAAAATCTTTCTCACTTTAAACACACAGTCGTGAGAGGTCATGCCTCTTTCTTTATGTAATAAAAGAACACCGTTTTGCACCTGCGTTCTCTCCTTTCATAAACGATGAAAAAGGACAGACGATCATCGCCTATCCTTATTTCAACGTCTTATTCGTGATCTTTTGTGTTTAGTTCAGCAATCAGGCTTTCAATTCGGTTACCGTAATCTACAGACTCATCGAATTCAAAGTGAAGCTCTGGTGTTTTGCGAAGTCTGATTCGATTGCCAATTTCAGAGCGGATATACCCTTTCGCCTTTGCAAGGCCTTTTAAGGTTTCCTCTCTTTTCTTCTCGTCGCCAAGAACAGAAATGTAGACTTTGGCAATTTGCAAATCACCGGATACTTCAACATCCGTTACAGTCAAAAAGCCGATTCTTGGATCTTTTAGCTTTCTGCCAAGGATGTCGCCTAATTCTTTTTTCATTTGCTCACCCACACGGGTTGCTCTCATACTCATGATCTTATCACCTCTAGTTAAAACCACTCAGTTTTCGTGATCGTTCGTTCAATTTCCGGAAAAGAATCAATAAAGCTTAACACACGCTGAAGTTCCTTTTCCACTTGAACCCGGGAGGAGGAAATAACGGCGATTCCGATCGAAGTACGCTGCCATGTATCCTGATAGTCCATTTCAGCAATGGTCACATTGAATTTATGGCGCGTTCTTGTCATGATACGCTGCAGAACCGCACGTTTTTCCTTCAGTGAGGATGCATCATAGATCATACACTCACACTCGGTATAACCGATCATTTTCTTTCGATTTCTTGCATAACGAATGATTCCATGACATCACCTTCACGGATATCATTGTATTTCTTAATGGTAATACCACATTCGTAGCCTTGTGAAACTTCTTTCACATCGTCTTTGAATCGTTTTAATACGTCGACTTCACCTTCAAAGATAACGACGCCATCACGAATTAAGCGGATACCACTGTCTCTAGTAATGGTACCTTCAGTGACATAGCCACCAGCAATTGTACCGATTTTAGATACTTTGAACGTTTGACGAACTTCAACTTGACCGATGACTTTTTCTTCATATTCAGGGTCAAGCATCCCTTTCATCGCAGCTTCAATTTCATCGATGACTTTGTAGATGATGCGGTGTAAGCGGATATCTACGTTTTCTGTTTCAGCTGTGCTCTTCGCATTGCCATCAGGACGTACGTTAAATCCAATCACAATCGCATTAGAAGCACTTGCTAAAATGATATCAGATTCTGTAATCGCTCCAACACCCGTATGGATGATTTTCACTTTGACGCCTTCTACTTCAATTTTTTGAAGAGCTGCCGTCAGTGCTTCAGCAGAACCTTGTACGTCTGCTTTTACGATTAAGTTGATATCTTTCACATCACCTTGTTTGATTTGCTCAAATAGGTCATCGAGAGATAATTTCGCTTTGTCTGAACGCTGTTCATCAAGTTGTTTAGATGCACGCGCCTCACCAACTTGACGAGCTGTTTTTTCATCTTTGAATACGAGGAACTGATCCCCTGCATGCGGTACATCATTTAAACCAGTGATTTCAACAGGTGTAGATGGTCCTGCAGTTTTCACGCGGCGTCCGATGTCATTGACCATTGCACGTACACGGCCAAATGTATTTCCGACAACGATTGGGTCACCTACTTGAAGTGTACCAGTTTGAACGAGAAGGGTTGCAACAGAACCTCTTCCTTTATCAAGCTCAGCCTCGATCACAGTTCCTTTTGCCGCACGATTTGGGTTGGCTTTTAGTTCTGCTACTTCGCTGACAAGAAGGATCATTTCGATCAATTCGTCAATGCCTTCACCTGTTTTTGCAGATAAAGGAACGAAAATGGTTTCGCCGCCCCAAGCTTCTGGTACAAGACCATGCTCAGTTAACTCCTGCATCACACGGTCAGGGTTCGCTGTTGGTTTGTCAATTTTATTGACAGCCACAATGATTGGCACCTCTGCCGCTTTTGCGTGGTTGATCGCTTCAATCGTTTGCGGCATGACACCGTCATCTGCTGCAACGACCAAGATCGTCGTATCTGTTACTTCAGCACCACGTGCTCGCATCGTAGTGAAAGCTGCGTGTCCTGGTGTATCAAGGAACGTGATTTTCTTGCCGTTTTCTTCAATTTGGTATGCACCAATATGCTGCGTAATTCCACCCGCTTCGCCTTCAACAACTTTCGTTTTACGAATGCTGTCAAGAAGCGTTGTTTTCCCGTGGTCAACGTGTCCCATGATCGTTACTACTGGAGGGCGTACTTGCATATCTTCTTCTTTATCTTCAACTTCATACTTTTCAAGTTCAGTTTCTTCTAAAATGATCACTTCTTCTACTGGAACACCATATTCAGAAGCAATTAATTCGACTGTATCTTTGTCGAGCTCTTGGTTGATCGTAGCCATGACACCAAGCATCATCAGTTTTTTGATGATTTCAGCAGTTTCTTTGCCAAGCTCGTCAGCAAGCTGGCCGACTGTCATTGAATTTGTAAATTCAATTTTTTCAGGAAGCTCTTTTTTCGGCTTCACAGGTCTTGCTTGCTGATGCTGCGCCTTGTTGTTGCCGCCGCGTTTATTTTTGTTTTTGTTTTGGTTGTTGTTTTTTTTGTTTTTATTAAATTGATTATTCTGCACGTCATTCTTCTTTCTATCATTGTTTTTGTTAGATGATTGTTTTTTTTGTTCTGCGGGTTTCTCGTTAGCTGTCTCTTTTGCTTTGGCTTTTTTATAGATAGCGTCTAGCTTTTTCACAGTGTCGTCTTCAAGCGTCGCCATGTGGTTGTTCACTTCCACGTTCATATCCTTAAGCGCTGCTATAATATCTTTACTTGAAACATCTATGGCTTTTGCGTATTCATATACTCTCACTTTAGCCATTCGTTCACCCCCAAATAAATTAATCGAGCAAGCTTATGAGCTTCTTAGCGAAGCCTTGGTCAGTGACAGCGACAACTACGCGAGCTTCCTTCCCAATAGAACGTCCGAGAACGGAACGGTCTTCAACTTTTCTAACCGGAACATTGTAAAATTTGCATTTGTCAGATACCTTTTTCTCTGTGTTGGATGAGGCATCTGCTGCAAGAAGAACCAGCTTAGCACGCGCATGTCTAATTTCTTTGATCACCAGATCTTCTCCTGACACGACTTTACGAGCTCGATTTGCTAGACCAAGCAAAGGATACCATTCAGATTCAGTCATTAGGTTTTTTCACCTTTTCAGCTAGTTCTAGTAATTCTTCAAAAATGTGTTCGTCAATCTGTGTCTGAAATTGCTGCTGTAAACTACGTTTGTTCTTCGCCGCAAGAATGGTTTCTTTATCGAGAGAAAGGTAAGCGCCGCGCCCGTTCATTTTTCCGGTTGCGTCAACAGACACTTCACCTTCTTTTGAACGAACAACGCGAATCAGTTCTTTCTTTGGTTTCATTTCTCCCGTCACGACGCATTTTCTAAGCGGGATTTTTTTTCGGCTTTTCACCTTTTATATCACCTCTTATTCGTCAGATTCCTCAGCTACTGGTTCAGCCTCTAAGAAAAGAGATTCAGAGTCTTCAGTTCTTGGGAAAATACCGAGTTCTCTTGCATCTGTTTCGCTTTTAATGTCAATCTTCCAGCTCGTTAGTTTCGCTGCAAGACGCGCATTTTGACCTCTTTTGCCAATGGCTAATGACAGCTGATAATCAGGGACAATGACAGTTGTCGCCTTATCTTCTTCATTTACAATGACATCAAGAACTTTTGATGGACTTAACGCATTGGCAACAAATTCAACCGGGTCATTAGACCAATGAACAATGTCAATTTTTTCGCCTTTCAGCTCATTGACAATTGCTTGTACACGCTGACCTTTAGGTCCTACACAAGAACCAACTGGATCAACATCAGGATCATCTGTACGAACAGATATTTTAGAACGGTCCCCTGCTTCTCTAGCGACAGATTTAAGCTCTACAGTACCATCATAAATTTCTGGCACTTCGATTTCAAATAAACGCTTTAAAAGACCTGGGTGTGTTCTTGATACATAAATTTGTGGTCCTTTTGTTGTTTTTTCTACTTTCGTAATGAACACTTTAATGCGGTCATGTGGTTTGTAGTCCTCATTTGGCATTTGTTCGTTGACCGGAAGAAGGGCTTCGATTTTGCCAAGTGACACGTAAATGAATTTACTGTCAATTCGCTGAACGATTCCCGTCATGATGTCTTCCTCACGATCGATAAACTCAGTGTAAATCACACCTCGCTCTGCTTCTCTCACTCGCTGCGTCACGACTTGTTTCGCTGTCTGAGCTGCAATGCGTCCGAAATCTTTTGGTGTGACTTCAATTTCAACCACGTCACCAACCATGTAATTCGGGTTGATATTTGCTGCATCATCTACAGAGATTTCAAGGCGAGAATCATACACTTCATCTACAACATCTTTTCTTGCGAATACGCGAATCGTTCCCGTTTCACGGTTTAAATCAACACGCACATTTTGTGCTTGGTTAAAATTACGCTTGTATGCAGAAATGAGTGCAGCTTCTATCGCTTCAATAATAATTTCTTTACTAATGCCCTTCTCTTTCTCAAGAACAGTCAGGGCATCTAACAACTCACTACTCATTTTTATGGTTCCCCCTTATATCAATGAAAAGGTTAATTGAACGAAACTGCTAATCTTGCGTTAGCAATTTTTTCGTATGGAATATTGATCTCTTTCTTTCTTGTCTTGATCTTCACTGTCACTGTTGCAATCTCACCATCAAAGCTTGTAAGCTCACCTTCAAATGCCTTTTCACCATCAATTGGTTCGTATGTTTTCATGAAAACATTTTTTCCAAGTGCTTTTTCAAAATCAGCTTTTTTCTTTAATGGGCGCTCCGCTCCAGGAGAGGACACTTCAAGAAAGTAGTTTTGGCTAATTGGATCTGCCTCATCAAGCTTTTCGCTCAAGGCTTCGCTCACTTTGGCACACTCCTCGATATCGACGCCTTTGTCAGAGTCAATAAATACGCGAAGGAACCAGTTTTGACCCTCTTTGACAAATTCAACATCAACGAGTTCAAGCTGTAAGCCATCTAAAATTGGCTGTACCATGTCGCTTACGATGTCCACTACTTTTTTGCTCATTCTCTTCCTCCTTGTGCTTTCGATAAACGCTCTTATCAATCATTCTGCATAAAAACCCTGCTTTATTGTGAGCAGGGGGAGCAGAAAACGGATGAATAATGTCGAGACAAAAATTGCCTGTTCAATACAAAAGAGCGGGTTTCCCCACTCTTGTCTCGGTAATCGTTAGCATTTCCATAAAAACTATACCATATCCAATTTTTTTATGCAAATGAAGTTCCTTATAAACAGGCATTCTTCATCAGTTCTTTTCATTCATTCTTTTGGCGTGTTCACGAATGATTCCTGCCTCCCGGCTCTCCTTTAAAACTCGAAACCCGTCATAATCCGGGTAGAGGGAATCATCGTCTTGAATGCTTGTTAAAATCCAAAATTGGCTACCTGCGCCTCCGAGCTGTTCAACTGTTTTCAGCCAGCTATCATATACATCAGGACGGGCTGCTTGATTTTGATAGCCAAACTCTTCTAATACAACAGGTTTTCCAATTTCGTTTCCTCGGGTGATATGATCTTTTATCCATTTCACTCCCCATGCAGCAGACTGATTCCAGTGATCCGGGTATAAATGATAGGTTCCATAATCAATATGAGGGAGAGCAGTCAAACGATCCCAATCAACACCTTCTCCCCCATTGTAAAACCAATCGTCATGACCTGTCATGCGAAAGAACCCTTCGTCTCCTACTGCAACAAGGTGATTCGAGTCAATTGATTTGATCCATGCACTCATTTCATCTGCCCAGTTTACTAGTATATCTCCCGAAGGGTCTGACTGAGCGCGCGGCTCATTGGCGAGCTCCCATGTCATAATAGCAGGATCATCTTTATATTGAACACCTGAGTACGTATTGGTTCTCTCTAATACATAGCGCACATAGTTTTTGTAAGCTGTTTTAATCCGAGAATCTGTATAAAAGTGATCATGTGATCCTGCCTGAAACCACTTCACATATTGATTCATCCCGCCAAAGTCATCCCAATTGTTCACGAGTGGGATGACCAGCTTGATTCCTTCCTGCCCTGCTTTATAAATCGCATAGTCTAGTTTTTGAAATCCGGATTCTTCATAAACACCTGGACGAGATTGTAAGACTGAGTTTTCTTGTGGGGTACCATCGTGAAATCCCCAAATACGAATAACCTTTAAATCCATTGCCTTCATATCGTCAAAAACAGCATCTACCATCTTTTTTGATTTGTAATGAAAATAATAATTATTTGTGCCAGCAAAGTAAAATGGGTGGTTGTTCAATACAAAATGTGTACCAGATGTTTGCACATAGGAGGAGGCCTTTACGGTCAGAGTGAACCAACCCGCCCATAAAGTGATCAGCAGCATAAAACAAGCCACCCGTTGAACCCATTTTTTCATTCCATTCTCCTCACAATCTCTTATTCTACTGGTACGATGATATCTAGTTGAAGCGGTGTTTGTTTAGTTGAATCAAGTTCAATCGTCTGCTGCTGCAACATTTTACTTTCTTCACCAATTCGAACCTCATACGTCCCGTGAAACGCTGGACATGTCACTTGGCCATTCGCATCTGTTTTTTCCACTCTTTGTGTCGTCCACTCCTGTAGAAGCTTTTCATAACGCCTGCCTGCTTCATTTAACGACCAATCATGATTCACGATGGCTGCGTGCTCACCTCTCCAATGAGCACCCGCCCAAAACCCCCACATCAGCACACCTTTTACGGCTGGATGACTAAAGGCAACCCGATATAAAGCTTCTAAGTTATCCGCTCGTCTATTGGCATCCGGGTGAACAGAGTCATACTCTGTCACCCATATCGGTAGACCAAGCTCAGCAAGCACATCTAGTCTTTGTTTTACAACGACTGGATCCACTCGATCTTCAAAGTGACCTTGAACTCCAATAGCCTCAACCGGTGCCCCCAACTGACGAAGTTCATTGATATGTGCTTTATATGCGTGATGTTCGCCGTATGAGATTACATTATAATCATTGACAAACAGCAAGGCTTGAGGATCAATTTTTTTCGTTTCTTCATACATCCATTTCCAAATCTGTTTCCCAAACCGGTCTTTAAAAAATGAACCATGCATCATTTCGTTGTTTACATCCCAATGACGGAATTTCCCTTTGAAATGATTGCCTGCATGCTCAAGCCGCCTTTTCATGGCTTCATATACTTCATGATTCGGTAATGATTTCAGCCAGTTTGGATTGGCATCCTCTACCTCCCAAAATAAGGCGTGCCCCCTCACTGGAATTTGGTGTCTATTGGCAAAATTCAGCATGGCATCTGCTTTTTCGTAGGTTATTTTCCCTCTTTCAGGCTCATTTGCATACCATTTTGCCTCATTTTCAAACACAGCCCAATTAAAATGTTGAACAAAAAAATCAGCATACGTTTGATTGAATAGAACTTGGTCATTCATTGCTGAACCAAATGCAAATTCATGTCTGATTTGTTTTATTTCCACCTCTATTCCGGCAACTGGCTTTTGTTCCTTATTGATGACGTTTATGACAAGCTCTCTTTGTCTATGTTGTAAGATTCGATTATTTGCTTCTTTTCTCCAGCTTTGATTTTCTTGTTCCTGTGATCCGCCATTCGATGAATGATTCATAAATTCTTTCTTATTAACCATGATGACATCACCTTTGCTTTCATTTCATTTATCTTATTAGGAAACCGCCGACTAAAAAAGCCGGCAGCTGTACTACGTTCTATTCGTTTATGAGACGATGGTATTCTGCATAAGCCGTAGCCATATCAACTTGCGACCAGAAACGGTGATAGGTGAAACTTGGCGCTCCGTTTTCCCATTTGCCTGTTGCTTCATTAAAAGATGATTGATATTTACTCTCCAGGGCTGACCAAGCTGGGTCTTGCTTGATTTTCGGACGAAGATCTGCAAAGCTCGTATACACTCCGTTACCTCCTCGCTGCGGGTCAGAAGGAATGGTGCTGGAACCAGGGATCTGATTTCCTTGACCAAATGTTCCGTTCCAGCCATTTGGGAAGTACACTTCTTTTTTAAAGAAACGGTGGTAGTCTTCTCTGTCTTCCTCTGTCACAATCCCTACACCATCATTGTAATTCCAAGCAACCTCAAGGAGCTGAGCCGCTGTCTCTTTTGCTCTTATGCCAAGTGCTGTGTAGTTTCCTGTCTCTTTCTGTGTTGCAGCAGCAAAGAATGTAAGTGCTTTGATTAGACTGCCCAGTACACCAGTATCTTGAGTAGGATCTTTTGTAACTGCCGTTAAATTTGGATTACCTGTTGCAGATTGGAACCCGCTCCAAGTGTCAGGCTGACCGCTCCATTCTATATTCCCAGGAATCCAAAACTCTCCAGGTGCACTCGTCGTAGCAACAGCAACATTTGTCCCCCCTAGAATCCTTTGACCCTGACCATCTAAAAAATATCCATCTTGATCCGACACAGGACGCGTGCCAATAAAAATATAATCTAGTGAATAGTTGACCCATTTTGTGATGACAGATTTGGCCATTTGGAAATTTTCAGATGTTTTGTCGCCATCTTTTGCAAAGATATAATAAAGCTCTGCTACACGCTCAATCGGCCATGCTTGCATTCCAAACCAATTATTGGACGGAGGATCATGGTAAACAGGCGCATCTTCATAAGCCATATCATAAAATGTGCTTCTTCCTGCTGGATAAGCGCTATAGTCTCCATTCCAGCTGTTGGTAGCACCTCCTGCAATCGCTCCCTCTTTTGATTGAAGCCAGACGTAAAATTCAAGCTGTCTCTTTAACGTCTTTTCCCAATCACTTGCAGCAGTCGGTGACGATGGCTTTAAGCCTCCCTTATCTGAGGATAAAGCGTAAGCAGCGACTGGGTTTTGATACCCTTGATGACAATGGCTCGCTCCGATACGCCATGACCAATTTGCATATTCTCCAAGTCCCCCGCCCCAAGAGGTGTACCATGCCATTAAGTGATGACATGCACTTTTTCCATTTCCAGGATACGGATTACCTTGCTTGCCGCTTCCAATTGTTTGAAAATATTTATCGTACATTCCGTAACGAAGGAAATCACCCATCTTTTTCGCTTTATCAAGATAGACTGACCCATTATAGCCAAGTTCCTTTGCCCAATACATTGCCTGTATTGCACGCGCATCAGCATCCGTCGCATTTGTATAGCGCCACTGGGCGGCGGGCGCTTGATTTTCTTTTGTGAACAAGCTCATGAAACCTTCATTGGGCTTTCCGGCCGTTTTATCATCTTGTGATGGATGAGGGATGGCCTCCCATACGGATTCTTGCGGACCCCGCTGGAATGTGTTTACATATGCGGCTGTATGTGATGGGTTGAGCAAATTCCCATATTCATACCAGTTGTCTACATCAAGAAGCCAGTGCATTAAATACGTTTCATTCGTTCCGTAAGTTGACCTCAGTTCTTGATCAATTGGATCTTGACCAGCAGGGCGAGCACCCGTCAACTGGCTCGGATATTGATCTGGATATGGTTTTTCTGAAGCGTATGTGGCTGGGCTGGATGGATTGTAAGAACTCATATGCGGCTGTTCGTCATGTCCATCTTCGTTTACTGGAATGATAAACTTCTCCATATTATCCCAAGCCGCTTCTAGTTTGCTCCAATCGCCTGTGTAGTGACCATACAATGCTTCAAGCCATAACCAATAGCTGTAAGCTTCTGAAGTTGTCATATGCCCGTAATCAGGTGCCTCACAAATGAGTGTTTCAACGGAATGATACGGAATGCCTTCTTTTGAAAAATATCCATTCGCATCGTTTTTCATTTGATGATAAAGTGTTAAAAACCGTTCTTTATTTGTCATGTCCTCACCCTTTATATTTATTCGGAAGCGTACCAAATACTAAATCACCTTGATCAAAAACAGGAATTCTCGCTGTTTTTTGCATATTGGATGTTAATCCTTGAAAGGAATAATCATTTGAGGCATCCCATATATTCGCACCATTTGGCGCAGATAACCGGAACTGTATTTCCTTCTTATGAAGCGATTCGCCTCCTGGAAAAATAGCTACGCCAGTAAAATCGATTTCTGTAAAATAGATATGGGATGATGCGTCATACACCGTTAACGGAGATAAGGAAGCGCCTTCATTGTAGACAGCTGTCACTTGAATATCTTTATCAGTGAATCCCTTCGCAAATATCTCGCTCAGATTGACATAATATCTAAAAGAAAGTGATTGACTACTTCTGGCCGGCCAGCCTGATCGATTGTATAGAATGGCTTTGATCTGAGTAGATGTTGTATCGTTACTCATGACAGCTGCCTCTACAAAAAACTCATCTTCCACTTTTTCTTTAGGCGGAAAATTCGGCAGTTTTGACTGCCCCTGACCAAACAGCTGTACCATTTTGGCTACATTTCCAGTAAAGGCGGCATTATAGTCTGTTGCTACCTCGTTTGATACATAGTCAGAGATGTCATCAGTATACTGATCCTGTGCATTAGGCCCCCCAACAAGCGCTCCATAAAGCGTGTGCCGATGAGAAGAAGGAGTTGTCAGCTGATTAGACCATGAGCCATGTGCAGTTCGATGGTGTGGATGCATCGGCGGATTTTTGCCAAACCCAACGACATAGCTTCTATTTTGCGGATTATCCCCTAACATATAGTGTGTTTGCCTGATCGCAAACGTTTGGTATCGATTCTTTTTTTCTTGATCAGAGACCCAATCTGCGTACACAAACGCTAAAAATGCAGCATTTGCTGTATAACGAAGTGAACCCCATTGATCTAACCACGCTAGTCCGCCAGGCGTATAAGTGATTCTTTCTACTTTTCCATTTTGAACAAAACCCGTCGACCAGTAATCGAGATTACGCTCCGTCGATTCGATAAACCTTTTCTCCTTTGTGATTCTCGCAAGTAAAATTTGCGAAGCAAAAAAGGTATTGTCCCACGACATCGTAAACGTATAGTCCCAATCCTTCGGCCATTCTTCTACTGCTTTTAGTGCTTTGTTTAAATAGGTCTGGTCATTTGTCGCCAAGTAGAGCCATATTCCACCCCAAATGAGCTCATCAATATAGCCACTCCAAGAGTTATAAAATGGCTGCGCATTGGTGACACAATCTGTATACTCACCGCGATATTGGTCAGCAAATGCATAAAGCTGTTTTGCATGGGTGAGAAGCTTTGCTGCATAAGGCGCATCAGTTTCTTTAAAAATAATTGAACCTGCTGCTAAAGCGGCTGCGGTTTGGGCGGCTACTTCTGTTCCTGGACAATGTTCATCAATTTTAAATGCCGGCCGATTCATCGGCATCACTTCTGCTGGACCCCACCAGCCATGATCCGCGTTCCCATCGCCTACTTGTGCCCAAAATTCATTTGGACCTGTATGGGCTTTCAAAAAATAATCGGTTGCCCACTTGATTTGATCTAACATATCATCAAGCAGCTCTGCCTCTTCGTAAGCTTCTCGGTACTCATAGACTGTCCATGCAAGCACGGCTGCCGAGTAAGCCATCGGAAGCCCGAACTTCACATGATCACCAGCATCGTACCAGCCGCCTGTTAAATCATGACCAACATCTTTCCCATCCTCTAGTCCAGAATCCCCTCGCCAGTTAAGACGATTGCTTTCAGGAAGCTTTCCGGAACGCTGGGCTTCGTAAAACAAAATCGATTTTTGAAGCACCTCTACATAGTTGTAATCTGACATGTACCTACTTCTCACCCCTTCTTTTTTCTTAAACGTGAAACATTGAACAAGAAATGACCACCTCCTTGTTATTCCGTTCGTGTTTTGTACAGTGTTGAAAAGAATCAAGCGTGTTTCAAAAATGTGCATAGTAAACAGCCATCAGCTTGACGCTCACCGAGGGTTTTCTCCTGATTCTTCATGTGACTGTACCCAAAATGATCATATGTCGTATGAGAACATTTCAGACGGCTAAATTCTCTTTTTTGCTCTATTTGGGTAGAAAGAATGACATACAATCTCTTCTCTCAAAACACGACGTTAAAACAAGATATATGAACCAACAAGAAAATAATTCCAGTTAAAATATTTAGTTAACATAATAATATTATTGTATATACAAAAAAGAACGCCCTTTAAGGGCGCTCTTCATTTTTTACATTAGAACAAAGAAAGCTGGTTTTGATCAGGAAGTGCTTCTAAGCAACCTTGACGATCCAAATACTCAAGGATGGTCTTAGACACTTTTCCTCGTTTTTGTAAATCTTCTTTTGAAAGGAATTCACCATCTTGGCGTGCGCGTACAATATTTAACGCAACGTTTGTTCCGAGTCCAGGGATGGAGTTGAATGGCGGGATTAGCCCGTCTCCATCAATGATAAACTCAGTGGCACTTGATCGGTATAGGTCTACTTTTTTAAAGTGATAGCCTCTTTCACACATTTCAAGTGCAAGCTCTAGTACAGTTAATAGGTTCTTCTCTTTCGGTGATGCATCAAGACCTTTTGAGTTAATATCGTCCATGACCGCTCGAATCGCATTCGATCCTTTTGTCATCGTTTCGATATCAAAATCATCAGCACGAACGGTAAAATAAGCCGCATAGTACAGAAGTGCATGGTGCACCTTGAAATAAGCAATCCGAACAGCCATTAATACATAAGCAGCCGCGTGGGCTTTAGGGAACATGTATTTAATCTTTTTACAAGAATCAATGTACCAGTTCGGTACGTTATTATTCTTCATTTCTTCTTCCCATTCAGGAGGAAGTCCCTTCCCTTTACGAACAGATTCCATGATTTTAAAGGCAAGTGACGGCTCTAAACCTTGATAAATCAGATAGACCATAATATCATCACGACAGCCAATCACTTCGCTTAGTTCACACGTTTTATTATGAATCAGCTCTTGGGCGTTGCCGAGCCATACATCTGTACCGTGAGATAGACCAGAGATCTGAACAAGCTCCGAGAAGGTGGTCGGTTTTGTATCCTCAAGCATCTGACGAACAAACCTTGTGCCAAACTCTGGGATCCCAAGTGTTCCCGTTTTACATCCAATTTGTTCTTCTGTGACACCGAGAGGTTCCGTTCCTTGGAAGATTTTCATGACCTCAGGATCATCTGTCGGAATCGTTTTTGGATCAATTCCGCTCAAGTCCTGAAGCATCCGAATGACCGTTGGATCATCGTGTCCAAGAATATCTAGTTTCAGCAAGTTATCATGGATTGAATGGAAATCAAAATGCGTCGTTTTCCAATCAGAACCTGTCGCATCTGCTGGATATTGAATTGGTGAGAAATCGTAAATGTCCATATAATCCGGCACGACGATAATACCGCCTGGATGTTGGCCTGTTGTCCGTTTGACGCCCGTACAGCCCTGTACGAGCCGGTCAATTTCAGCACCTCTCATATGAAGGTTATGATCTCCTGCGTAGCCTTTCACATAACCATATGCCGTTTTTTCTGCAACGGTACCGATTGTACCTGCGCGGTATACATACTCTTCACCAAACAACTCTTTCGTATAGTTATGGGCAATCGGCTGATATTCTCCTGAGAAGTTCAAGTCGATATCAGGCACTTTATCTCCTTTAAAACCTAAGAACGTTTCAAACGGAATATCGTGTCCGTCCTTTTTATACGGCGTCCCGCATTCAGGACAGTCTTTATCAGGAAGGTCAAATCCTGAGCCAACCGATCCGTCATTAAAGAACTCAGAGTGCTTGCAACTTGGACATACATAGTGCGGCGCAAGCGGGTTCACTTCTGTAATCTCTGTTAATGTCGCAACGAGAGATGAACCAACTGATCCCCTTGAACCAACTAGATATCCATCATCAAGTGATTTCTTAACAAGCTTATGAGAAATTAAATAAATAACAGCGAAACCGTGACCAATAATACTCTTTAATTCTTTCTCAATCCGGTCTTCTACAATTTTCGGTAAATCGTCACCGTAGATGCTGCGAGCCATGTTATAGCTCATTTCCCGAATTTCTTCATCTGCACCTTCGATTTTTGGTGTATAAAGATCGTCTTTGATTGGTTTAATACTTTCGATCATCTCAGATACTTTTTGCGTATTCGTCACGACAATCTCTTTTGCCTTCTCGTCTCCAAGGAAAGAGAATGCTTCTAGCATTTCATCAGTTGTTCTAAAATGAACTTTTGGCAGTTCATGACGATTCAGCGGATTCGCCCCGCCTTGTGATGAAATTAAGATTTTGCGATAAATTTTGTCTTCTGGATGCAGGTAGTGCACATTTCCAGTCGCCACGACTGGTTTATTCAGTTTTTCACCAAGTTTCACAATGTTTGTGATGATCTCTTTTAATGCACGTTCATCCCGAACAAGCTCCAGCTGGAGTAAATGCTGATACACTTCTGGCGGATGAACTTCTAAATAGTCGTAAAATGCGGCAATGTCTTCTACCTCATCAGGTGACTTCTGCATCATCCCTTCAAACACTTCACCCTTATCACAAGCAGACCCAACAATTAAACCTTCTCGATATTTCTCAAGCTGTGAACGAGGGATACGCGGCACGCGGTAGAAATAATGAATATGAGAAAGTGAAACAAGCTTAAATAAATTCTTTAGACCCGTCTCATTTTGTGCAATCACGGTTGCATGGTAAGGACGTGAGCGCTGATACGCATTGGACTGCCCCATGTTTTCATTTAATTGATCGTGGTAGGCAATCTCTTTTTCAGCCGCATCTTTTAGCATCTTCAGCATGAGGTAACCAGTTGCTTCTGCATCATAAATCGCCCGGTGATGCTGCGTGAGTTCAATATCGAACTTTTTACACAGCGTGTTCAGCCGGTGATTTTTAAATTCTGGATAAAGGAATCGGCCGAGTTCTAGTGTATCAATGACAGGGTTTGACGCTTTATCTGTTTTTAACAGTCGCTTATATGCTGCATTTAAAAAGCCCATATCAAAGCTCGCATTGTGAGCAACAAGGATATCTTGTCCAATCCACTCTTTGAAATCCCGAACAACATCGACCACATCTGGTGCATCTCTCACCATGTCATCCGTGATACCGGTTAGTTCAATGGTTGTTGCTGATAACGGATGATGAGGGTTTGCAAATGCCTCAAAGCGGTCAATGATTTCCCCGCCTTTGATTTTCACAGCTGCAAGCTCAATGATCGTATCATACACAGCAGAGAGTCCCGTTGTCTCAACATCAAATACGACAAACGTCGCATCTTCTAACAAGCGGTGCTCTGGATTATACGCTATCGGAACCCCGTCATCGACTAAATTGATTTCCACCCCGTACATCATTTTGATGCCATGCTTTTTACTTGCTGCATACGCATCTGGAAAGGATTGTACAACGGCGTGATCTGTCAGGGCAATGGCCTCATGCCCCCATTTTTTTGCTTGTTCAACAAGTCTACCGATGCCAGTGACAGCATCCATCTGGCTCATTGGCGAATGCAAATGAAGCTCAACACGCTTTTCTCCCTCTGGTGCAGTATCTTCTTTCAGCTGAGGTTTCATTTCATTGACGTCATTTGCGATCATGACAAGATCTCTCACAAACGTATCGTTTTGAATGCTCCCTCTTGCTTTGACCCACATCCCTTTTTTCAAGGATTTCATGAGCTGGGCATCTTCTTTTTCTCTCGCAAACATTTTGATCAAAATACTATTCGTATAATCGGTAATTTTAAAGATACAAAGGGTTCTGCCGCTTTTTAGTTCGCGCGTTTCTGCATCAAACACGTATCCTTGGACGGTGATTCGTCTTTCTTCGTCCATAATACTATCAAGCGTACGTATTTCTTCATTGTCTTTGATTTGATAGCCAATCATCAGAGGGCCAGAAGGGGCTTCCTCTTGATCCTCACTTTCCTTCTTCTCCATCTCAACAAGGGCTTGCATGGCTCTTTCTTGATCTTCAGCAAGTTTTTGTTCTCTGAACTTCTGAATCTCTTGATCTGATACAAAAATTTCTGTATCAAATTGAAGTTCTGGAAAACCAACTTGTTTAAATGCAGCCTGGAGCATTGGGCTATATTTCTTCTTGATGGCCAGAGCCTCAGTTTCGCTTTTTGTTTTGATGATGATCTTATGTCCAGACAGCACTGGTTTTTGCTGTTGAAGCAAGCTGATGATTGGGGGAGAAATTCCTTGAAGCTCTTCCACACAATGTGACCAATACGATTGAACGAGCTCTTCAGATATGTGCGGATCATTGACTTCAATCGTACAAGTGACTTGTGCGATATGAGAAAATGCATTTGTCAACCTGCTTAAAAACATTGCATATACTTTGTAAGGCAAAAGCGCCTTAAATTTAAAATGGAAATGCCACGTTTTTGCCGCCTTATGCACCGTCAATTTGACGATCTCGCCTTCTTCAAAGTAACGGCTGAGGTCATCATCTGTCATTTGAATCTGATTGAGTAATATATGAAATTGCCGCCGGGTAATCGGTAATTGTTCATCCAAGACAGGACCCTCCTTTTGCAAATCAGAAAGGTACCTCTTTTTTGCAGGAGGTACCTTCATTTTTTTGTTCGTTTTTTATGCTTGGCGTATAAATGAAATCAGTTCATCAACAGATACTTCGTGTGATTCACCTGATTTTCTGAATTTCACTTCGACAATACCTTCTTCTGAACGTTTCCCGCAGCTAATGCGAATTGGCAGTCCAATTAAGTCACTGTCGGCAAATTTGACGCCTGCACGCTCTTGGCGGTCATCGAAAAGGACTTCATAGCCCTCTTCCTGTAAACGCTCATACAGCGTTTCAGCCAGTTCCTTTTGTGCATCGTTTTTCATATTTAAGGCAAGTAGATGAAGATCATATGGTGCAACTGTTTCTGGCCAAATAATCCCCTTGTCATCATGATGTTGTTCAACAATCGCAGAAAGGGTTCTAGAAATTCCGATGCCATAGCAGCCCATGATCATTGGCTGCGCACGTCCATTTTCATCGAGGTATGTTGCATCCATTGCCTCTGAATAACGTGTGCCTAGCTTAAAGACTTGTCCTACTTCAATTCCTTTTGCGAACTGGATTGTTCCTTCACCATCTGGAGAAACGTCTCCTTCTTGAATCAAGCGAAGATCTGTATATTCCTTCACTGATAGATCACGAGCAGGATTAACATTGACATAGTGATAATCCGATTCATTTGCACCTGCAATTGCATTTGTCATTCCTTTGACAGCGTGGTCTGCATAAATCGTTACTTCCGCTTCAAGCTTCACTGGTCCAACAAATCCTGGTTCTGTTCCGATCACGTCTAGTACTTCCTCACGTGAAGCAAGCTCTACAAGCTGTGCTCCAACTAAGTTTTTCACTTTCACATCATTTACTTCATGATCGCCTCTTGTCAGGACAAGTACATACGCATCGTCTGCTTTAAACAAGACAGATTTGATACATGTAGAAGGAGCCACTTCTAAAAATGACGCAACATCTTGTATCGTCTTCACCTGCGGCGTGTGTACTTTCTCAAGTTCTTTGAAGTCCGCAGGGTTTGCTTCTTCTCCGTGATACACAGCCTCAGCCATTTCAATGTTCGCAGCGTAGGAAGATGTGTCAGAGTATGCGATTGTATCTTCTCCTACTTCTGACAGTGCCATAAACTCATGTGTATCTTTTCCTCCCATTGCCCCAGAATCGGCAATGACTGGTCTAAAGTTAAGACCTACTTTTGAAAAGACATTCGAGTAAGCTGTAAACATTTTGTTGTATGTGTCATCAAGGCTCTCTGGTGAAGAGTGGAATGAATAGGCGTCCTTCATAATAAATTCACGTCCGCGCAATAATCCAAAGCGAGGTCTTTGTTCATCACGGAATTTAGATTGGATTTGATACAGTGTCAAAGGAAGCTTTTTATACGATTTGACTTCACTGCGTACGAGTGATGTGATCACTTCTTCGTGTGTTGGGCCAAGTGCAAACTCGCGGCCGTGGCGATCTTTCATACGCATGAGTTCTGGACCGTATGTATACCATCTTCCTGACTCTTGCCACATTTCTGCTTGCTGCAGCACTGGCATTAACAGCTCAGCTGCTCCCGCCTTTTCCATTTCCTTGCGAACAATGGATTGAATGTGCTGAATCACTTTATGTGCTAGCGGCAGATAATGATAGATACCGCTCGTGTTTTGTCTAATAAATCCAGCTCTTACTAACAGCTGATGACTTTTTGCCTCAGCATCTGCTGGCACCTCTCGAAGAGTTGGAATGAAAGTCAGGGATTGTCTCATGTCGTTACACCTCATTTAAGAAATAGGACTTCTCACAAAAACTCTTGTTTCCCAGAATGAGAAACAAGAGAGAATGGTTTTTATAAAAATAATCGCTGGATGTCATTCCATGTCACTACTAGCATTAATAGCATGAGGAACGCAACACCAATGAAGACAACAAGTGCCTCTTTCTCACGATTAATTGGTTTGCCGCGAATGGCTTCAACGAATAGGAAAAGTAATCTTCCTCCGTCTAATGCAGGAATCGGTAATAAATTCACGATCCCTAAGTTGATACTAAGAAACGCAGCAAACTGCATTAATGTTAACACACCTTGTTTCGCTACTTCTCCTGTCATGTCATATATTCCAACAGGACCTGCAAGCATATCTAACGAAAATTGTCCTGTGACAATCTTTTGCAAGTTCGTTAAGATGAGACCTGCTGTAGATATCACTGTAGTGCCTGAGGATGAAATGACTTTGAGAAAGCCATTTTCCGTTGGCGGATAAGAGCCAAAACGGCCAATGGTTTTTCCTTCGGCCTTCACAGCTTCTGGTACAACTTGGATGGTGCTTTCTTTGCCGTCTCGATCAATGACGACATTCATTTTTTTATCTGGGTTCTTTTGAACCGTTTGAACAACGTCTGTCCAAGAATTCATTTTATCCCCGTTAATTGAAACGATATGATCTCCCTGCATAAGCCCAGCTTGCGCTGCCCGGCCATCTTTTGTCAGCTTACCAAGTACAGGATCATCCACGGTTACACCTTGAATAAATCCTAAAGCCACTAGAATCACATATGCCAGGATAAAGTTCATAATCGGTCCAGCTGCAATGGCTTTAATACGCTGCCATACTGTTTTTGAACCAAACTGACGGTTGTATGGCGCAATTTGAATTTCTTCACCATCTGCAATATAGAAGCTTGTTTGGCTTACATTGTAGCCAGTCAGAATGTCTTCATTTCCAGCCTCATATCCTGAAATTCTCATCGCATGATCTAAATCAATTTGTTCAACTTCAATGACAAGTGCATCAGGATATTTTTCTTTATCATTTAAAATGATTTTTTCTACTTCATTTTGCTCATTGAATAAGAGCCCCACTGTATGACCCGGTTTAATTTCAATGACTTCAGGGTCTTCTCCAGCCATTTTAACAAATCCGCCGATTGGCAGAAGTCTGATGGTATAGACGGTTTCTTTTCGTTTAAAGGAGAAAATCTTCGGTCCAAAACCAATTGCGAACTCGCGGCATAAAATGCCTGCGCGCTGCGCCATAATTAAATGGCCAAGCTCGTGGAAAAAAACGAGCGTTCCAAAAATAATAATAAACGCAATCACTGTATTCACGAACATACCACCTTATGCGAGGATTGATTGAACAAAGTCTCGTGTATCTTTGTCCACTTCATGGATATCTTGCAAACTAGGCGTTGAAATCACATGATGTCTGTTCAGTGCCTTTTCAATCAATTCTTCAATTTGCAGGAACGTTACTTTGCCTTTTAAAAATGCATCAACAGCTATTTCATTTGCTGCATTAAGCACAGTAGGCATTGTCCCTCCTATTTTACCTGATTCATAAGCAAAATGTAAGCAGCGATACCTGTCAAAATCCGCTTTTTGGAAATTTAATTGTCCAATCTCCCAAAGGTTTAATGATTTCGCTTCTTTTAATGGCGCTCTATCAGGATAAGTGAGCGCGTATTGAATCGGAACCCTCATGTCAGGTGTACCTAACTGAGCCATGACACTTTTGTCATGGAATTCCACCATGGAATGGATGATGCTCTCTTTATGTAACAGCACATCAATTTGATCGTATGGGATATCAAACAGCCAATGCGCCTCAATCACCTCAAGCCCCTTATTCATCATGGTCGCTGAATCGATCGTGATTTTTGCGCCCATGGACCAGTTCGGATGATTCAGCGCTTCTTCTACCGTTACACCTTCAAGCTCCGTGCGTTTTTTATCTCGGAAACTGCCGCCTGAAGCTGTGACGATTAAGCGTTCAATGTTTTTAGCTTGTTCACCTTGCAGGGATTGAAAAATAGCGGAGTGTTCACTATCGACAGGAAGTAAAGGCACGTCATACTTTTTGGCGTACTCTTTTACTATATGACCAGCTGTCACAAGTGTTTCCTTATTTGCAAGTGCGATCGTCTTTTTTTGTTCAATGGCTTTTAATGTTGGCACAAGTCCGACACTTCCTACCAGTGCATTGACCACAACATCCACTGCATCATAGGTCGCTGCTTCGATGTTCGCTTCATCACCCGCAGCCATTTTGACATCGTATTGAAATGAATGACCTTTTAACGTGCGATAGGTCTCTTCGTCTACACATCCAACAAATTCAGGGTGAAATTGTTCAATGATAGGGATGGCCTTGTCTATATTTCTGCCAAACGTCATCGCTTTCAACTTGAATTTGTCTGGATGCTGCCTGATCACATCTAATGTTTGTTCTCCAATTGATCCTGTTGCGCCTAATAGCGAAATATATTTCAAATTGCCACTCCTTCTCTCGTTCAATTAGTTTCTATGAGGTTAGCTAGCAAACGTGGCCAGCAATAGATATAAAAACGGCAGAACGAATAAAAAGCTGTCAAACCTGTCCAAAATTCCGCCATGACCTGGGAGTATTGTCCCTGAATCCTTCACATGGTAATGACGCTTTAAAGCAGATTCCACAAGGTCGCCAAGCTGTCCAAAAATACTGAGCAAAAGAGTAATAAACATAACAAGCAGATATGATGGCAAAAATCCTGTAACCGCCTGGAACACAAGTGACAGCACGACCGCTGTGACGATTCCGCCGATAAATCCTTCTACTGTTTTGTTTGGGCTGATCTCTGGCCAAAGCTTTCGTTTCCCCATAGATTTCCCAATAAAATAGGCACCTGAGTCAGTGGACCAAATAATCACCGCTGCGAAGAAGATCGCACTCATGCCATACAAGCCTCTAATTTGAATAAAATAATAGAAACTAACGCCAATATATAATGTGGCTAATATAACAAAAGCAACCTCATCGAATGTGAAAGAGTTTTTGCTCAGAACTGTATAAGTTAAAAGGATTAAGACTGCAAATAAAGCAATCTGCATTTTTGATGCGTCTACGTTCGGGAAGAAGCTATTTTCTCCGCCCATTAAAAGCCAAAGCAATATTAAGCTGACAATGCCAGGAAAGCTGAAAATCGAAATCTTTTTCATTCTAAGAAGCTCAAAGAGAGCGACACTTCCCATTAAATAAATCAGCAGGGTAAACGGCATTTGTCCATAAATCACTGCAAGTAAAAACACTGCAGCTGCCAGAACACCCGTCAAAATTCTTTGTTTCATCTGCACCACCCTCTAAATTCCACCGAACCTCCGGCCGCGGCGCTGGTACTCTCCGATAGCGCCTATGAGATGCTCATCAGAAAAGTCAGGCCAAAGCACATCCGTAAAGACAAACTCGCTGTATGCAATTTGCCAAAGCATAAAGTTGCTTAATCTAATTTCTCCACTCGTACGAATAAGCAAATCCGGATCTTGAAGAGATTCTGTCATTAAATAAGCTGAAAACATCTCTTCTGTGATGTCTTCTGCTCGAAGCTTACCTTCTTTGACTTTTTCAGAAATTTGTCTGCATGCAGAAATAATTTCTGTCCGTCCTCCATAATTGAGCGCAAAATTTAAAATGAGTCCGTCATTATTCGCCGTACTCTTCACTGCGTTCTCTACCGCTTTTTTCGTATGCTGCGGGAGGCCGTCTGGATCACCTGTTAAACGCACACGGACATTTTCCTCGATGAGTTCAGGCAGATAGATGTTTAGAAACTCTTCAGGAAGCTTCATTAAAAAGTCTACTTCTAGTTTTGGACGTTTCCAATTTTCTGTAGAGAAAGCATACAAAGTCAGCACTTTGACATTCAGCTCATTTGCAAGCTTGGTCATGCGCTTGACAACTTTCATTCCTTCATGATGTCCTGCTACCCGTGGAAGCGCACGTTTTTTCGCCCATCTTCCATTCCCATCCATGATAATGGCGATATGTTCAGGAATTTCTCCATTTAATATGTCTTCTTTTGTCAGGCTTTCTAAGTTGGAAGCTGCTGTTTGCTGATTCTTCCAATTTTTGAGTATATTGAGCATGAGATTCCTCCATCACCCAAAAAGGTTGCGTTCCCGCTAATAATATAGTCCTCAACAGTATTAACAAAAAAACCCCCTGTAAACATGAAGAGGGTCTTTTCACTATTATCTATTGTACATAGTTTTTTCTTAAACTTCCATGATTTCTTTTTCTTTATCTTTTGTCACTTCATCAATTTTAGCGACATATTCATCTGTCAATTTTTGAACATCCTCTGTAGATGATCTTAATTCATCTTCAGTGATCTCCCCATTTTTCTCTAGCTTTTTCAATTCATCGTTTGCATCACGACGAACGTTACGAACAGCTACTTTTGCTTCTTCTGAGTATTTTCTCACAACTTTTACAAGTTCTTTACGTCTTTCTTCTGTTAGTGCTGGGATCGCAATACGGATCACGTTTCCGTCACTTGTTGGTGTGATACCAAGATCAGACTTTTGGATCGCCTTTTCGATATCACCGATCGCTGTTTTATCGTAAGGTGTGATAATCAGCATACGTGCTTCTGGCACTGTAATTGACGCAATTTGGTTTAGTGGTGTTTGCGCACCATAGTAATCCACTGTTACTTTGTCTAAAAGGGAAGCATTAGCTCTGCCCGCACGGACAGTTGCTAGTTCACGTCCGTATGCTTGAACGGCTTTTTCCATTTTTTCTTTTGTTTGGTTCAACACTTCTTTTGACACGTTATTTCCCCCTCACGATCGTTCCGATTGATTCGCCATTGACGGCACGTTTAATATTTCCTTCTTCCATAATAGAGAAGACGATTAATGGAATGTCATTGTCCATACATAATGAGGACGCAGTAGAATCCATTACAGCAAGCCCTTCTTTTAGTACATCAAGATATGAAAGCTTATCATATTTTACTGCATCCGCATCTGTACGAGGATCAGCACTGTAGACACCGTCTACATTGTTTTTCGCCATTAAAATGACATCTGCTTCAATTTCAGCTGCACGAAGTGCTGCTGTTGTATCAGTAGAGAAATAAGGGTTACCAGTACCTGCAGCAAAAATCACGACACGTTTCTTTTCAAGGTGACGGATCGCTTTTCTTCTTATGTATGGCTCTGCAACCTGTCTCATTTCGATAGAGGTTTGTACTCTAGACTGAATGCCAAGCGTTTCTAGGCTGTCTTGTAATGCCAATGAATTCATCACTGTTGCAAGCATTCCCATATAGTCTGCTGTTGCCCGGTCCATTCCTAAGTCACTGCCTGTCTTACCACGCCAAAGGTTTCCTCCGCCTACAACGACTGCAACTTCAACATCAAGTTCTGCAATTTCTTTTACTTGCTTTGCAATTGATTGAATGACAGTTGGGTTAATTCCATTTCCAGCATCACCAGCTAGTGCTTCTCCACTTAGCTTCAGTACAATGCGATTATATTTCGGTTTGCTCATGATAACCTCCAAGTGTAAACTATACCGTCTCTTATTATGCGTAAGAAACCGTCTTTTGTAAATCAATATCCTCTAAAAAATAGGGAACACAGTGCTTGTGCTCCCTAAAAAAGCCCCAGAGAGCTTTTCAAACATTATTTTTTCACTTGGCTCATGACTTCTTCAGCAAAGTTGTCTTGACGTTTTTCGATACCTTCGCCCACTTCATAGCGAACATAAGTTTGAACAGTTGCGTTTTTCGCACCTACAACTTGTTTCACTTTTTCATCTGGGTTTTTAACGAATGCTTGGTCAAGTAAGCAAATTTCTTCGAAGAATTTGTTTAGACGGCCTTCTACCATTTTAGCAACGATATTTTCAGGCTTTCCTTCTTGAAGCGCTTGTTGTGTTAATACTTCACGCTCACGGTTTGCTTCTTCTTCAGACACTTGGTCACGAGAAATGTATTTAGGGTTTACAGCAGCAACGTGCATTGCGATGTCTCTCGCAAGCTCTTCATCAGTTGTTCCGTTAAGAACCGCTAATACACCGATACGTCCGCCCATGTGTAAGTAAGAACCGAATGCAGCGTTATCTTCTTTTGTGATGACTGAGAAACGGCGTAGCGTAATTTTTTCTCCGATTTTCGCAATTGCAGAAGTAATATGTTCTTCAACTGTTGAACCATTTTCCATTTTAGAAGCATGTGCTTCTTCAATTGTTGCAGGTTTCGCAGCAAGTAAATGATCAGCAAGTTCGTTAAGAAGATTTTGGAATCCTTCGTTTTTCGCAACGAAATCAGTCTCAGAGTTCACTTCTAGGATAACACCAGTGTTGCCGTCAGTTTTAATAAGAGTTAATCCTTCTGCCGCAATACGGTCTGCTTTTTTCGCAGCTTTTGCGATCCCTTTTTCTCTTAGAAGATCGATTGCTTTGTCGATGTCACCATCAGTTTCTGTTAACGCTTTTTTACAGTCCATCATACCTGCACCAGTTTTTTGACGCAGTTCTTTTACTAATTGAGCAGTAATTGCCATTTTACATTTCCTCCTTCTATGTTAAAACACGGATTACTAGGTGAAAAAAAGGTGATAAAAGGCAGTTCCCTCTTATCACCTTTTGAATAGGTTACGCAGTTGTTGTTTCAGTTTCTGTCGTTTCTTCTACAACAGCTTCTTCTTCGCCTTGTTTAGACTCAAGAATCGCATCTGCCATTTTAGCAGTTAGAAGTTTTACAGCACGGATTGCATCATCGTTTGCAGGGATCACAACATCAATTTCGTCTGGATCACAGTTTGTGTCAACGATACCAATAATTGGGATATTCAATTTACGAGCTTCTGCAACTGCAATACGCTCTTTACGAGGGTCGATAATGAAAAGTGCATCTGGAAGACCCTTCATGTCTTTGATTCCGCCTAGGAATTTTTCAAGACGTTCTAATTCTTTTTTCAGTTGAACGACTTCTTTCTTAGGAAGAACTTCGAACGTACCGTTTTCTTGCATTTTTTCAATATCTTTTAAACGTTTGATACGTTTTTGGATTGTTTCAAAGTTTGTTAACGTTCCACCAAGCCAGCGTTGGTTTACATAGAACATACCAGAACGGATTGCTTCTTCTTTCACTGAATCTTGTGCTTGCTTTTTCGTACCAACGAAAAGGATTTTTCCTCCGTCAGCAGCAAGGTTTTTCGTGAAGTTGTAAGCTTCCTCTACTTTTTTCACCGTTTTTTGAAGATCGATGATGTAGATACCGTTACGCTCTGTAAAGATGTAACGCTTCATTTTTGGGTTCCAACGGCGTGTTTGGTGACCGAAGTGAACACCAGCTTCTAGCAATTGTTTCATAGAAATAACTGACATGTTGTTGCCTCCTAATATAATGGTTTTTTTTCCTCCGCTTAAGTCATGTTCACATAAAACTGCGCCACGGCAGCACCTTCATACGAATCATTAAGCGTGTGTATTTAACACCAAGAAATAATATAACACATGATGGACTGACAATCAAGAATCCTTTACAGCTTTCCGCTAAATTTTAATAAAAGCTCGATTTCTGTCTTGCCCGTTTTTAATTCTTTCGCTATTTCTTCTAATGATAGCCCTTGATCATATAAGGCCTTTACTTGATCCTCAAATGTTTCTTCTCTTTCACTTTCAGAAGGCGCAGAAGCTTCTGTTTCGAGACTTGAAACGGGTTCGTTTACCTTCTCTTCCTGCACCTCAACTTCGCTAAGGAGAGTCGACAGGTGCTCTGGAACTGGATCTTCACTTTCTACCGATTGCTGGGATTCAATTGGTGGTTGTGGCTGCTTTGGTGTCTGAAGATCCGATTTCAGCTCTTCAGCAGAAAAATCAGGGGAAGTGGCTGCAGCTTTTGATAGTTTTTCATTCTCTTCTTTGACTTCCATCAAAAATGCAGCCAGGGTATTTTCCGTTTCTTCTAAAAGCTCTCGCTGCTTTTGTTCTGTTGCCTTCAGCGAATTCATTCTCGTGTATAAAATGATCACAAAATAAATAAGTGCAGCATGAAGCATAAAGCTAATCAGCCATAGCATATTTTTTCACTCACTAACTCTTTAAGATTGAATGGCTTTATCAAGCAGATGCTTAAGCTTGAACAATGCCTTTGAATGAATTTGCGAAATGCGGGAGGTCGATAAATTAAGCACTTGACCAATTTCCGTTAACGTCAATTCCTCTTTATAGAAAAGACTAATCACAAGCTTTTCTTTTTCCGAAAGCTCTGTCATTTTTTCGGCAAGCTGTTCAATTAATTCATCTTTCAGCATTTTTTCTTCAGGTGTCACAGTCTTTTCGTCGCGAATCATGACTTGAACGTTTTCTCCGTCTTCTTGATCATGCAGCTTCTCATCAATCGAGAGCAAATTCGCAAAGAACCCTTCATTCATCGTTGTGACCACATCTTGTTCACTCATGCCGAGTTCTTCAGCAACCTCTGTTGGTGTCACATTTCGTAAATATCGCTGTTCAAGCTTTTCAATTGCCGCTTCTACTTTTTTTGTTTTTTCTCTTGATGTACGAGGCAGCCAGTCCTCTTTACGAAGACCGTCGATGATGGCCCCGCGAATTCTGAAGGATGCATATGTATCAAACTTCAGATCTCTTCCGGGGTCAAATTTTTCAAGGGCATCATATAAACCGAGCATCCCTAGACTGATCAAGTCTTCTTTGTGCACTGACTTCGGGAGACCGATGGAAATTCTTCCAACATGATATGTGACGAGCGGCATATAGCGGCGCATAAGATCATCTCCAGCAGCTGGGTCCTTCCACTCTTTCCATCTAGCCCATAGCGCCTGATCTTCGTAATTTAAGGATTGCATCTTTCTCCCCCTATACTTCCTTAGTTATATCTTCATAATGCCTTGTTTCACAGTGCGGATCTCAAGTTCTGTTGTAAGCGGATCGAATTCAATCGTGCGTCCATTGTTTCCGCCCGTGTCCTCACTAATGATCGGGATATGATGAAGAGACAGATGTTCTTTCACAGCTGATACATTTCTAGGTCCAATTCTCATCAGATCATTGGTTGACTTAAATTTAAACATTTCTGCGCCGCCAGCAAGCTTCGCTTTTAGCGCATGTTTGCGCGCTCCTTCTTTTAAGAGCAGATCAATTGTATGCTTGACACCTGTATCTGCATACTTAGCCAAGTTCTCTACCGCTCCTTTTGAAAGAGAGGAGTCTGGAAGCATGACATGGACAAGTCCTGCCAGTTTTTTTTCTTGGTCAAAAAGGACAAGTCCTACGCAAGAACCGAGACCGGATGTCCGAATACGGTCCGGTGTTTTCACAAGCTGAACATCCGCTATACCAACCTTTACAACTGCCGGAATCTGCACGTTCATTATAGGTTACCTAATGCTTTGAACAGTTTTTCAAACGATTCAAAGTCTGGTAATAGAAACATATTTCCTTTCAGCTCTTGCTGATTTTGATCATCGAAAATCGATGTATCAATCACAATCGCCTGATCGCCGAGCGGGCTAAACTGCATTAATCCTTCACTAATGACAGCCCCAAACATGTCTAGCGTGACATCTGGAACACTTGGGTGAAGCTGCAGTTTTGTTAAATCGGCAAGTGCTGATAAATAAGAGCCTGCTAAAATATTTCCTAGCTCATGAAGCGCTGATGTTCCTAGCATGTGTTCATGAATCGTATCAATATCAAATGCTGGGTCCTGAACAAGCTCTCTTACAAATTGTTCAGCTTGTTCAAACGGCATAATGAAAAAGATTGAACCGGTAAGATCACCCTCCATTCGCAAAAAGATACTGGCAACTGGAAGGTCTGCTCCACCAAAGAAATCCATTAAATCTTCAAACGAGAGAACTTTGACAAAAGGAACAGCCATATCAATTTTGCGATTCAATAGGCTGGCAAGAGCAGACGCTGCATGGCCTGCTCCGATATTCCCAACCTCACTTAATATATCTAGCTGTTCATCTTTAATTTCATTGAAAATGCTCATCTCACATCCCCCTTAATGAACAGGTGCATCTTGCACGCTCTTGTCGAGGACCGCACCAGCATGAATGATATTGAATAGACGCTGATCATGCTTAATAATTCCTGTCACCCATGACAGTCCTTCTTTTTCAGCTGAATCAGTAGAAGTTTCTACCTCTTCCTGATGAACAGTAATGACATCATTTGCTTCATCAACAATCCAGCCGACTTCAATGTCACCAACTTGTACAATAATCATTCTTGTTTCGTCTGTAATCTCGTTGTCAGTTGATCCAAGTCTCACTCTAAGGTCAATGACAGGTGTCACGACACCACGTAGATTAATGACACCGCATATATAAGGGGCAACGCCAGGAACTCTTGTCGGCTGCTGCCATTTTTCAATGGACTTTACTTCTGATACTGAAATGGCGTATTCTTTTTTGTTTACGATAAACACAATCATCTTTTCGCCAGTTTTGATATCTGTACTCATTTCAGACCGCTCCTCTATTGTTTTTTACTTAATCAGTGCATTACAGTCAACGATGAGTGCAACCTGACCGTCACCTAAGATTGTTGCGCCTGATATCGCAAATACGTTTGGTAGGTAATCTCCAAGTGATTTTAATACAACCTCTTGCTGACCGATAAACGAATCGACCACAAATGCTGTTAGCTTGTCTCCTTTACGGACAACAATAATGTGCAGTTCTTCTTCTAAATCATTCGCATTTGGTACGTTGAACTGTTTCTTCAAGTACACAACCGGTACGATAAATCCACGGAAATCAATGACTTCACGATCATGCGTTTGAAGGATGTCACTCTTCTTAATGACAGCTGTTTCTATAATAGAAGAAATCGGAATAGCAAATGTTTCTTCCTCTAGTTTCACAAGAAGTACGGAAATGATCGATAATGTGAGTGGAAGCTGAATTGAGAACAGTGAGCCTTGACCTTCTGTTGAGTTAATACTCACAGAACCACCTAATGATTCCAGCTTGTTTTTCACAACGTCAAGACCTACACCTCGGCCCGAGATATCAGAAATCGTATCAGCTGTAGAGAACCCTGCTGCAAAGATCAATGAATCAATTTGGTGATCTTCAAGTGTTTCCGCTTCTCTTTCTGTAATAACCCCGCGCTCTAATGCTTTTTCAAGGACCTTTTTACGGTTAATCCCGCCGCCATCATCTTCGACTTCAATGAAGACATGGTTTCCGCTATGATATGCTTTTAAAAGAACAGTTCCTTTTTCTGGTTTGCCTTTTTTCACACGTTCTTCTGGTGATTCAATCCCGTGATCGAGACTGTTTCTAAGTAAGTGTAATAGCGGATCGCCAATTTCATCGATCACTGTTCGATCAAGCTCTGTCTCAGCACCTTCAATGATCAGTTCAATTTTCTTATTGAGCTCTTTCGTCAATTGACGAATCATACGTGGGAATCTGTTAAACACCGTTTCTACAGGCACCATTCTCATGTTCAAGATGATCGATTGCAGGTCTCCAGAAATACGGGACATTCTTTCCACTGTATCCGTGAGTTCGTTGTTTTCAAGTTCTTTAGCAATCTGTTCTAAACGTCCTCTATCAATGACAAGCTCTTCAAACAAGTTCATAAGTGAATCCAGACGATCGATGTTGACACGGATCGTTTTCGTTCCGCCGGCAGCTGCACCGTTATTGCCATTTGCTTTTGGCGCATCGTTTGCTGGCGCTTTAGCAGCAGGAGCTGCGACTTCTTCATTTTTCTGCTCAGGTTTCTCTGCTTTTGTTTCAGCCGGAGCCGCTTCTTCAAAGGCAGAGACTTCAGAAATCTCCACTTGTTCAACCTCTGAGATCGCTGTCACGATTTTTTTCACTTCTTCCATCGGCTGTTTCGATAAGTAAGAAATGCTGAATTCAGATTCAAAATCTTCTGATTCTAAAAGTTCTGCATTCGGAACCGTTTTGACAACTTCTCCTGCTTCGTTCAGTCTTTCAAAAATCATATAGACACGAACGGCTTTTAATAAGCATGCGTCACTTAATGTCACGTTCAGCTCATAACATTTAAAGCCTTGTTCTCTCGCTTCATCAAGAACTGTTCGTTCAAATTCGTTATAGTCTAGGTCGCTTGCAGCTGATGATGCTTCAGCAGTCTCAACGGCAGATGCTGTTTCTGCATGGCTTCCTGTCACATCTAGTTTTTTACTAATCTCCGTGACATCACGTTTTCCATCCCCGCCCTCTGCAATCGATTGAACCATCGCTTCAAGGTGATCAAGTGCTTCAAACATCGTATCCATTGATTCAGGAGTGACAATCATTTGTTCGTTTCTGATGGCATCAAACATGTTTTCTAAATGATGTGTTAATTGAGCCATATCATCAAAGCCCATCGTTGCACTCATGCCTTTCAGTGTATGAGCGGCTCTGAATATATCATTCACTAGCTGCAAGTCTGTTGGGTTCTTTTCTAATTCAAGAAGTTTTTCATTACAAGTTTGTAAGTGTTCTCTGCTTTCATCTAAAAAGATATCTAAGTATTGGTTTACATCCAACGTGTTCACGCCCTCTCTTTTTTCATGGTGCTTATAATTGCATGTGCGATGTCATCCACATGCCTTGTTTCATGTGCAAGGCCTGCTTTAATGACTGATTTAGGCATTCCGAAAACAACACATGATTCTTCTTTTTCTGCAATGACTTTTGTATGACCGCTTGCGACCATTTTTTTGACACCTTCTGTGCCGTCACTACCCATTCCTGTCATAATGACAGCGATTTTCTCGTAACCTTTTATCTTGCTGATGGATTCAAATAAATAGTTAACAGAAGGTTTGTGACGGCTGTCAGTGTCTTCTGGGGACAGCCTGATCACTAAAGCTGCCCCTTGTTCATGAAGTGACATATTCAATCCACCAGGAGCTATGTAAGCCACTCCATTTTTAGCGATGTCTCCATCTTGAGCTTCTTTGATCGTAATTTGTGATAAATGATCTAATCTAGTAGCCAGCGATGCCGTAAATCCTGCCGGCATATGCTGCACAATCAAAATCGGCGCCTCTATGTCTTTTGGCAGCTTCGTGACGACTCGTTGAAGCGCCCTAGGCCCTCCCGTAGAAGTTCCGATTGAAATAATCTTTCGGAGTGATGAACCGCTTCTTACTTCTTGCAGGCGGGGAGCGGCCGCTGGAATTGGACTTGGCGGCTTCATGAACGGCTTAGGAGAAACTTGTTTCTCAGTACGTTTTCTCGACAGGCCTGCCGCAAGTACCCGCTCTACAATTTGACCTCTTACTTTGTGTAAATCGAGCGAAATACTTCCTGAAGGCTTTGTCACAAAGTCAAAAGCACCGAGTTCTAAGCAATGGATGGTTAATTCCTTCCCTTGCTTCGTCTGGCTTGACACCATAATCACAGCAAGGTCGTGTTCAGCCAGAATTTGTTTTAATGCTTCTGTTCCATTTAGAACAGGCATTTCCACATCAAGTGTGACAACATCTGGATTCAATTCCTTAATCCGCTTTAAGGCATCTTCTCCATTTCGCGCCGTTCCGACGACTTCAATTTCTTGCTCGGCACTTAGGAAATCACTGATGAGTTTTCTCATAAAAGCCGAGTCATCTACTACAAGCACTCTAATCATGAGTCCACTTTCCTCCTTTTAAAAAAAGAGGACAACTTATCTATAAACGTATGCTGCTCTCTCCGTGCCTCTCTTATCTGCTGATGATACAGTGTTTCAGCTAGCATTTTAATGGTTTTACTTAGCCTTGAATGAGGCTGCTTCATATAAAATGGCATTTGTTCAGTGACTGCTTTAGGAACAGCAGGATCATCAGGCACCGCCCCAGCAAACACAAGCTTTCGGTGTAGAAAGGATGTCACCACTCCTGCTAATTTCCGGTACGTTTCAGACCCTTCTGACGGGGTTTTACACCGGTTGACGATGATTTGAACAGACTGTTCAAACTGATGAATGGCTAAGTGCTTAATTGCGCTGTAGGCATCCATGATGGATGTTGGTTCTGGCGTTGTCACAACGACCACCTCTCCTGCCGATAAGACAAAAGGGAGTTGATCTTTTGACAAGCCTGCACCCATATCAAAGAATATACAATCAAAGTCATTCAATATTTTCTCCATCTCTTCTAAAAAGAACGACCATTGATCTTTGTCTAAAGAAAACAGCTGTTCAAGCCCGCTTCCGCCAGAAATGTAATACAGATTGTCCGTTCCTTTTGTCATAGCCGCTTGGAAGGATTTTTTTCTAACAAGCACGTCTAATATAGAGCTGGTCGATGTTTTCCCTAGTAAAATATCAATATTCCCCATGCCAAAGTCGAGGTCGATGATGAGCACTTGCTTGCCCGTACTTGCGATAGACAGTGCCATATTCAGCGTTAAATTCGATTTACCTACTCCGCCTTTACCGCTCATGACAGCAATGGTTTTCGCCTGTCCATTCGCACGAAGAGTGTTCGGTACAATCAGTTGATTCTGCTGAACAAGCTTTCTTAAACCTTCGGCTTGGTCAGGCTTCATCATTGTAAGACCATCCTTATCAAATCAAGGGGGGAACTCTCAAGAATATCCTCAGGCACATTTTGGCCATTTGTTAAAAACCCGAGCCCGATTTGAGATTCTGCAATGATTTGAAAGATCGTTCCCATCGTGTCTGTTTCATCAACTTTTGTAAAAATAAATTGATCGATTGGAACGTGTTCAAAACGTTTGACCATGGCTTTCATATCTTGATATTTCGATGTCGCACTCATGACGAGAAAACTTTGAATGCTTTCATCAAATGGAATGATATCTGTCAGCTCTTTGATGTACGCCTCTTCTTTAAAGTTACGGCCTGCTGTATCGATGAAAATATGATCATAGTCTTTAAAAGTCTGCTGTGCTTTCACAAAGTCCTCTCTTGAATAACAAACCTCAAGAGGTGCATTCAGCAGTTCAGCATATGTTTTTAGTTGTTCAATCGCTGCAATCCGGTACGTATCTGTTGTGATAAAAGCAATTTTCTTTTGCTGCTGAATAGCCGTTTTCGCAGCCAGCTTTGCAATCGTTGTCGTTTTACCAGCACCAGTTGAACCAAACAGCACAATGTATTTCGAACGAATCATCGGCTCATCAGAAGTGTGAGCCGGCAGCATCCCTGTGAGTAGTTTTTCAAGTTCTTTTTCAATCTGCTCTTCTTTCACAGCACCTTTTGTTAAAAGACCCTTTAAGCACTCATCTCGAATCTCATCATCAAGACCTTGATCCTTTAGCTTTTGATCCATTTTCATGAGAGAATGCGGCAAGATCCCGGCATGGCGTTCGTTTCTTGCATATTCTATAGGCTGAGAATGAGAAGGCGTTGCTTTGACTGCTTGAGCAGCAGCCGGCAGCTCTTGTGTAAGGTGTTGAGTCTGCTCCTTTTTCGGTAACACCGGGATAGGCGCAGCTGCTGGTTGTAATCCTTTACCGGCTCTTTCTTCAAAATCTTGATCTAGCACCGCAATCACTTCGACCATTTGCTGTTTCTTTAAACCGAACAGCTTTCGTTTGACAACGGTTTTCGAATTTAATATGACGGCATCCTTCCCAAGCTGCTGCCTGATTTGGATCGTTGCCTCCTGCATAGAATTCGCTGTGATTTTTTTCATTTTCATTAGATATCCACCACTCCGATGCTCTGTACTTCCACATTTGCTTCTAGTTCGTTATAAGATAGTACCGGTAAATCTGGGAAATATCTTTCTAACAACTGTTTGACGTACATTCTTATAGGAGGTGAGCATAATAGAACCGGCGTTTCCTGACGAAGCGAAAGCTGTTCAATTTCTCTCGCCACTGATTGAATCACACTTTCAGAGGATTCTGGATCTAACGATAAATAATTCCCATGCTCTGTTTGCTGCACGCTGTCTGCAATTACCTTTTCGACTCGGCCTGAGCATGTCACGACTTTCAGTGATTCATTTTCTCTTGCATACTGTGCAGTAATCTGTCTTGCAAGTGCCTGTCTAACATACTCTGTTAGCAAGTCTGTATCAGTCGTTAATTTTCCGTAGTCTGCAAGGGTCTCAAAAATGGTCACAAGATTTCGAATGGAGACCTTTTCTTTCAGAAGCTTTGCAAGTACTTTTTGGATATCCCCGACTGCTAGTGGATTCGGTGTTACCTCATCTACTAGAACTGGATAACTTTCTTTCAGATGATCGATTAATTGCTTCGTTTCTTGGCGTCCAAGCAGCTCATGGGTATTTTGTCTAATCTTCTCTGTGATGTGGGTAGACACAACAGATGCTGGATCGACCACTGTATAGCCAAGCATTTCAGCCTGATCTTTTTCTGCTTCTGATATCCATTTTGCCGGCAGACCAAAGGATGGTTCGATTGTTTCAATTCCTTCAATCGGATCATCATCAGGCGTTGGAGACATCGCTAAGTAATGATCGAGCAGCAGCTCTCCTTTTGCCACTTCGTTCCCTTTTATTTTGAGCCTGTATTCATTCGGGTTCAGCGCAATGTTGTCTCGAATACGGACAACTGGAATGACAAGACCTAGTTCAAGAGCAAGCTGCCTTCTGATCATGACAATTCGGTCTAGCAGGTCTCCGCCTTGATTGGCATCTGCAAGCGGGATCAACCCGTAGCCAAATTCAAATTCAATGGCATCCATTTGCAGGAGATGAATGACGCTTTCTGGACTTTTCATCTCTTCTACCTCTGCCTGTTCTTCCAGTACTTCTTCAATCTCTTCTTGATCCTGTTTGTTTTTCGACATCATGTACGCACCGAGTGCAAGTAAACCTGCGATCGGCCCTGTCAAAAGTACGCCAATTGGCGTAAACAATCCAAGCAGGAAGATCGTACCTGCTGTGACATAAAGCATGGCAGGGAAGGCAAAGAGCTGACCCGTAATGTCTGAACCAAGGTTTCCGTTAGAAGCCGCTCTCGTGACAACAATCCCTGTCGCTGTTGAAATAAGAAGTGCAGGGATCTGCGAAACAATTCCATCACCCACTGTTAAAAGAGTAAAGTGGGAAGCTGATTCTTGAATTGACATTCCTTGCTGAATCATCCCAATAATGATGCCAAAAATAATATTGATAATGACGATAATAATACCTGCGATGGCATCCCCTTTAACGAACTTACTTGCACCATCCATTGCACCATAAAAGTCTGCTTCTCTTGCTACTTTTTCACGGCGGTTTCTAGCTTCACTTTCTGTCAGCATTCCTGCATTCAAATCTGCGTCAATACTCATCTGTTTACCTGGCATCGCATCGAGTGTAAATCTGGCCGCAACCTCTGATACACGCTCTGCCCCTTTGGTGATGACAATAAACTGAATGATGATCAGAATAAGGAAGACAACCAGACCAACGAGTATATTGCCCCCAACAACAAATGATCCAAACGTTTCTACAACCTTACCAGCATCTCCAGTTGATAAAATAGAACGGGTTGTAGAGATGTTAAGCCCTAAACGAAACAGTGTTAAGAGCAAAAGCAAAGATGGAAAAATGGAAAATTGCAGTGGTTCTTGCATGTTCATTGTGGTGAGAAGCACGATAAGCGCAAGAGAAATATTAATAATGATTAAAATACTTAATAGGATGGGCGGAAACGGTATGACCAGCATCGCCACGATTAAAATAACACTGAATAAAACAGATAAATCTCTTGCTGACATGCCTGTTCTCTCCTTTTAAAACCAAAAATTCATAAAATCTTTTGTTTCGTTTTATATACGTAAGCCAAAATTTCTGCGATCGCCTTAAAATACTCTTCCGGCACCGCTTGGTCGATATCCACTTGATCATAGAGGGCGCGGGCGAGTGGCCGGTTCTCTACAGTCATGACATCATGTTCTTTCGCAATTGTTCTAATTTTCAAAGCCAAAATATCTGTTCCCTTTGCCACAACAAACGGCGCGTCCATCTTTTCTTCGTCATATTTCAAGGCAATTGCGTAGTGGGTCGGGTTTGTAATGATGACGTCCGCTTTTGGGACTTCCTGCATCATCCGTCTCATGGCCATTTCCCTTTGCCGCTGTTTAATTTTTGATTTTATGAGCGGGTCACCCTCTGATTTTTTATACTCATCTTTGATGTCTTGTTTAGACATCCGTAAGTTTTTTTCATAATCAAATTTCTGATACATATAATCAAGCCCTGCTAAGATCATGAGAGCACCTGCTGCATATAGACCCATAATCAAGGTCATATTTGCCACGAAATGAAGAGTTTCCTCTGCTGTTAATAAAGGAAGCCTCAGGATATCGTCAAAGTGCATCCAAAGTGCAATAAATGTCGCAAAACCAATTAAACCAATTTTCAAAATGGATTTTAATAGCTCTACGAGGGCTCGAATACTGTATATTCGTTTAAACCCTTTGATTGGATCGAGTTTTTCTAATTTCGGTTTGATTACTTCTGTCGAAAAGAGAAAGCCAACCTGCAAATAGTTACTAATGATCCCTGCCAGCATACCAACACCAAGGATTGGCATGAGGAGGAGTCCTGTTTCCTGAAGCAATTCCACAAATAGTTGATGAATATTAGATGTGCTAACCTTCATTAGCATCGTTGTTGAATAAAAACGTTCAATGAGCGCAATAATACGCTCTTTCATAAAAGGCCCAATAAAAAAGAATGATAAAAAGATTAGTAGAAATGAGATGGCTGTATTGACGTCGGTACTTTTGGCAACCTGCCCTTTTTTACGTGAATCCCGTCTCTTTTTCGGTGTTGCTTTTTCTGTTTTTTCACCTGCGAAAAATTGCAAGTCGAGTCTAAGTCTTGTCGTCATGACGAACCACCGACCAATGCTAAGAAATTCCTCATGGTGAGCACAATCGTTTCAAATGTATTTTGGACGACCCCGAAGATGACACCCATACAAATGATGATCATAATAAAACTCACGCCCATTTTAATGGGCAGTCCAACGACAAATACGTTCATTTGCGGAACTGTACGTGCCACAATTCCTAATGCCAAATCGACTAAAAACAAACTAGCCACAACAGGTGCTGAGATTTGAAAGGCTATGATGAACATTTGGTTGAAGCTCTTTGCAATAAAGTAAGCAAAGGATTCACTACCGAAGTTCAGCGCATACTGATCAACTTGAATATATTGAAAACTGTAATAGATTCCATCAAGCAGCAAATGATGAGCATTTGTTGCCAGCATTAGTAGCAAGGTCACCGTATAAAAAAACTGCCCCATCAGCGGCGTTTGCGCCCCTGTTTGTGGATCAATAATATTGGCAATCGCAAAACCCATTTGAAAATCGATGAATGAGCCGGCAATTTGAACTGCGGACACCATGATATATGCAATCAGTCCAAGCAGAAGTCCGACCATTGCTTCTTTCACGGCAAGCATCATGTAAAGACCGTCGATATCGAGTGCTGGCGGTTCTTTAATGGTGCTAAAACTAATGACAGCCAAAAACAGTGAAAAACCAACTCTGTGAACTGCTGGTATCGTTCGATGCGCTAATAGCGGCACTGTCACGAAAAAAGCGGTGATCCGAATGAAAACGAGAAGAAAGGCAGGAAATAATTCTATGATTGACATCTCTGATTAACCTGCAAATCGATCTAAATTCGAGAACAGCTCTGTTGTAAATGACACAATTGTTGAAAGCATCCACGGACCAAACACAACAAGTCCAATGAGCACTGCAACAATTTTTGGAATGAACGCAAGCGTCTGTTCTTGGATTTGGGTTGTCGCCTGAAACACACTGACAATTAGTCCCACGATTAGTGCGAGCGCTAGAAGCGGCCCGCTGACAAGTAATACAACATACACTGATCTTTCAGCCATCGTAATGACAAATTCTGAACTCATGTTTTAAGCACCTACTCTAAAAGCTTTGCAGCAAAGATTTAACAATCAAATACCATCCATCAACTAATACAAATAACAATATTTTGAAAGGGAGCGATATCATAACCGGCGGAAGCATCATCATCCCCATCGACATCAGGACACTTGCGACCACCATGTCAATAATTAAAAATGGAATAAAAATCATAAAACCAATTTGAAATGCCGTCTTTAATTCTGAAATTGCAAACGCTGGTACCATCGCCGTTAAGGGAATATCTTTAATCGATTCAGGGGTATCCATTTTTGCGTAACTAAGAAATAAAGCCAAATCTTTCTGTCTCGTATGTTTACTCATAAACTCTTTAATTGGCACTTCGGCTTTTTCATAGGCCTGATTTAACGTAATATCATCATTTAAAAGCGGCGTGAGTGCCTCTTTATTAATCTCTGAGAACGTGGGTGCCATAATAAAAAATGTGAGAAACAAAGCAAGTCCTACAAGCACTTGGTTTGGCGGCATTGAGTTGGTTGCAAGTGATGTTCTGACAAACGAAAGAACAATCACAATTCGTGTAAAACAGGTCATTAAAATAAGAATGCCTGGTGCAACTGAAAATACAGTTAACAATAAAAGAAGACGGACAGATGTGCTAATATTCCCTGCGCCACTGGAATTAAATAAATCGATAAACTCATTCATTTTGTTTCGGGCCTTTCTTTCTGACTTCTGATTGGGTCTTTTTCAATTCGGCTAGCTGCGCCTTTAAATTGGCTGAAAAAGAAGAAGTGGTCGGCTGATCGTGTTTCTTCACTTGCGATGTTAATTTTTGCATCATTTTCGGTAAGTCAGTCTTACTTTCCATCGCTTCTTCGTATTGTTTCACAATCGCTTCGCATTCTTGTTCATCATCGATTTCTTTTAGCAGCTGGATTGAGTCTGCTACGCCGACAACTAATACTCGTTTGCCCACTTTGATCAGCTGAACTGAACGATTTTGACCAACCGTCGTTCCGCCAATATTTTCAACATAGCGAAATGGCTTGAGTAAGCGGTTTTGCTTTCCAACAAATCTCACCAATCCGTAAATGAGCAGGATGACAAAAAGTAAGGCACCAATCATTTTGACAAAATCCATAATGGAGACAGAAGAAGAGGGAACTTCTTCTGCCGGATTCGTTTGATTGTCAGTGGTTTTCTTTTCTGTATCCTTTTTGCTTTCTTTCTCATCTTTGAGCCAGTCATTCACTGTGCCATTTTCAGGATCTTTTGTTTCAGCAAACAGTGAGGCTGGCTGCGCTGTCAAGAAAAGCATAAAACTGATCATTGCTATACATATCAAACGTTTTTTCAACAAGTCTTACACCCTTTTTTAGCCTAACGTTTTATTAATTGCTTCAAGTACACGGTCTGCCTGGAATGGCTTCACGATAAAGTCTTTTGCACCTGCTTGAATGGCATCAATAACCATTGATTGTTGTCCCATCGCTGAGCACATAATGATTTTTGCAGAAGCATCGATTTGTTTAATTTCTTTTAATGCTGTGATCCCGTCCATTTCTGGCATTGTGATATCCATTGTGACTAGATCAGGAGATGTTTCTTTAAATTTTTCAACAGCTTGTGCGCCGTTTTCTGCTTCTCCTACTACATCAAATCCGTTTTTTACAAGAATATCCTTAATCATCATTCTCATGAATGCTGCATCATCTACGATTAATACCTTAGTAGCCATTTACTTATTCTCTCCCTATATGTTTGTTTATTTTAAATTAGAAAGTCTTTCAGACTGACTTAAAATGTCAGTCACACGTACACCAAAGTTCTCATCAATGACAACAACTTCTCCTTTGGCGACGATTCGTTTGTTGACCAGAATGTCGACTGGCTCACCTGCAAGTTTGTCCAGTTCAATGATACTTCCAGCGGAAAGTTCAAGTACTTCTTTCACACTGCGCTGCGTTCTTCCAAGCTCCACTGTAATGGAAAGTGGAATATCCATCAGCATATCAAGATTACCGAGCTGACTTGTTGTATGCTGAGGCTCACTAAATGCCTCAAATTCAACTGGCGCCACATTGACTGGTTCTGCCGGCTTTGGCTTCGCCTGTCTTTTCGGCGGTGCCGATTGCTGCATAGGAGCAGATTGTGCTTGCGGAGCAGCCTGCTGTGGTTCAGGTGCACTCTGAGGTACTTCTTGAACCGGCTCTTCTTCCGCTGGGTCTGTTAATTCTGCAATCAAATCTTTCGCAAACGTAATAGGGTAAAGCTGCATAATATTTGAATCTATGAGTTCACCTATTGTTAATCTAAAGGACACTTTGACAAGCATCTCTTCAGCTGGAATGCGGTCTGTGCCTTCTCCTTCTTTCACATCAAGCAACTCAACGCGAGGCGGAGAAATATCAATCTTTTTATTAAAGACTGTTGACATGGACGTCGCTGCTGAACCCATCATTTGGTTCATCGCTTCTTGTACTGCACTTAAGTGAATTTCACTTAACGACGGGTCAGCATTTGTTCCATCTCCGCCCATCATTAAATCCGCAATGACTGCCGCATCGGTTTGCTGGATGACAAGCAGGTTACTAGCGCTGAAGCCTTCCGTATAATTCACTTCAATCGCGACATACGGATGAGGAAATTCCTCATTCAGCTTGCTTTTTTGAATCACTGTGACAGTTGGAGTTGTAATCTCCACTTTTTGACTTAATAGGGTTGAAAGTGCTGTTGCAGAGCTTCCAAATGATATATTTCCGATTTCCCCAATGGCATCTTGTTCCATTGCAGAAAGGAGTGTATCAGGCTCTATATCGTCATTGCTGCCTCCTTTAAGGAGCGCATCGATTTCATCTTGTGATAATTTACTTCCGTTATTCTCCATCTTCTTCACCTCTTATGTCGTGATCTAGAATTTGAATCGCCTGTTTCCGATTCACGCGGCCGGCCTGTCCCAAGAATTTCGGTTTATTTCCGACCATAACAGTAAGAGGCGCATTTACTGGTTTGTCCAAGGCAATACAATCACCAATTTCCAAATTCAAAAACTCTTCCACCGTCATTTCCGATTGTCCAAGCTCTGCGACTACCGGTATTTTCGCCGTCATAATCCGTTTTTCAATGGCCTTTGTTTCTTCTTGTTTCGGTTCATTTCGTTCAGATTGCATCCAGTAGTGTACAGACAGCTTCGGAATAATAGGCTCTAATACTACGTGAGGAATACAGAGGTTAATAACCCCGCTTACCTCACCAATTTGTGTATTAAGAGAAATGACGACAACTGTTTCATTTGGTGACACCATTTGAACAAACTGGGGATTTACCTCGAAATCTGCCATTTCTGGCTCGATGTCAGTTATGGACTGCCACGCTTCTCTGTAGTTTTCCAAAGCTCCCTCAAACATGTTTGAGATAATCTTTGTTTCGATTTCTGTCAGTGATTCTGTCTTATTATGACTAATGCCAATCCCGCCCATCAGCCTATCCATCATGGCATAGCCAATCGTTGGGTTCACTTCAAGCATGATTCTTCCTTCAAGCGGGCTGACGTAAAATAAGTTTAATAATGTCATATTAGGAATCGAACGAATAAATTCTTCATATGGCACTTGGTCAACCGAGCTGACAGAAATTTGAATATATGATCTTAGCTGCGCTGAAAAGTGTGTGGTAAGCAGTCTAGCGAAGTTATCATGAATTCTTGTTAAACTTCGAATCTGGTCTTTTGAAAAGCGCAGTGCACGTTTAAAGTCGTACACTTTCACTTTTTTCGTCGTTTCTTCTTTTTTCAGCTCTTCTGCATCCATTTCGCCTGTTGATATGGCGGATAATAATGCGTCGATCTCATTCTGGGAAAGCACTTCTCCTGACATTTCTTCACCTCCATCGTGTCAATTAATCGCCTCTATTGCAGATTAAAGGAGGTTATATAAACTTCTTTCACCTTGCCATCTTGCAAATAGTTATTCACTTTGTTTTTGACCTGTGTTTTAAAATGTTCTCTGCCTTTTTTGCCATCAAGTTCATCTGCATTCGTGTCTGATAAAATGTCAATCACGGCATCTTTCACTTGGAAGCTTCTTTTTTCAAGCTCTTCTTTGGCTTTTTCTGAATCAGTTTCAATATTTAGTACAAGTTTAACCGCATTTCCTTCAGATTTTAAATTGGTCACAATCTCAGGAATTTCAACAGAAGCTTTTACGACTTCATCTGCTGTTGGCTCTTTTTCTGCTTTTGCTTCGTCTGACCCATTCACCAGAAAGACAATACCTGCTCCAATTCCGACGATAGCAATAATCATGATTAGCATTACTACGACTAATTTCTTCTTCATTCAAACTCCTCTATTCCTTGATTCAATGAAATGACTTGGATTTTTCTATAGAAAGAAATGATTTTCTCCTGAAGCTGCTCTTCATCTTCTTTCACAACGAATTTCTTTCCATTGGCGAGTGTAATGGTCGTGTCTGGAAAGCTTTCGATTTGCTCAATATGGAGAGCGTTGAGCATAAATCCTTTGCCATTTAATCTTGTCACTTCAATCATATTAAGCAGAGAAGCGATAAACCGCTCCCCCTACCTCCTATCGTTTCAGATTCACAAGTTCTTGCAGAATTTCATCAGATGTTGTGATCGTCTTTGCATTCGATTGGAATCCACGCTGTGCGATAATCATTTCTGTAAACTCGTCTGTTAAATCAACGTTTGACATTTCAAGTTTACCTGTTTGAAGTTCACCTGTTCCTTGAGTTCCAGGAGCCATGGCATTACTTGGTGCACCGGAACTGAGCGTTTGGCGATATAAGTTATCCCCAACTTTATCTAGTCCTCCTGCATTACTGAAAGACACAAGTGATACTTGTCCAACAGTACGAGAAACGTTGTTCTCAACAACAGAAACGGTCCCATCTGGCCCAACACTAACACTTGACACATTGTCTCGTGGAATGTTGATTCTTTGCCCATCCATGCCAAGAAGATAGTTTCCATCAGATGTTACCAAATCCCCTTCTGAATCAGGTTTGAAGTTCCCTGTTCTTGTAAAAAGGATTTCACCTTGCTTTTCAATACGGAAAAATCCATCTCCATTAATATAGAAATCATATGGTTCGTCAGTATTTTGAGAAGAACCTGATGTCATGATTTTATCAATAGAAGATAAAGCTGATCCTAATCCAACTTGTTTTGAGTTGATTGAACCAGAGTTATTCGTCGGTCCACCAGAACTTGCAATGGTTTGACTGACCATATCTTTAAAAGTGATACGGCTTTTTTTGTATCCATGTGTATTGACGTTGGCCACGTTATTGGCTACAACATCTAATTTTGTTTGGAAGTTTTTCATTCCGCTAATTCCTGAGTAAAGTGAGCGTAACATTTATTTTCCTCCTCGATTTGCTTACGATTTTTCTCCAACAGTTGTAACATCCCATGGGCTGATTTTCGTTCCATCTTCTAAATATAGGAAGTATTCATTGTTTATGTTTTTCACAGACTTCACAGTGCCAGATATGTCTTTATCATCTTGTTTGCCCGCTACTTCTTTACCAATCCAGCCTACATATGTCGTAAATGGATCTTGGTGTGCAACAAATGTAGACATGATCTGATTCATTTGAGTGATAGATTCGTTCATATTCATTTGCTGTTCTAAAGAAGAAAATGTTGCAAGCTGTGTGACAAACTCACGGTCATCAATCGGGTTTGTCGGATCTTGGTTTTGAAGCTGCGTAAGCAAGATTTTCAAGAACTGATCTCGGCCAAGTGTATCTGTTTTCTTTGCTGCGTTTGAAGAAGTGTCCGCTTGTGCGGCTGTTCTATTCGTCGCATCAACAGTTGCCATTAGATCTCCTCCTCTTCTTCTTCTGATCCAACAAGCGCATCTAGTACATCTTGGAATTCAGCTTCCTGTTCATCAGGCTGCTGGAAATTTTGTCCTTTTGATGGCTGCTGCTTGCTTTCCTCATTAAATTGTCCAAAAGACGGCTGCTCATTTGACTGAAGCGGTATATGGAAACGGTCAACTTGAACCGACATATTCGGTAGCGCCTGCTTGAGCTGCGGCAGATGATGCTCGAGCAGCTCTTTTGCTGCTTGCGTTGAAGCTGTAATTTTACTTGCATACATTCCGTTTTGTTTCGTTAGCTGGATGGTAATAAACCCTAGATTTTCTGGATTTAATCGTACGGTAAACCGTCCGCTTGAATTACCAAATGGTGTGAACTTCATTTGTTTCCACGTATTTAAAATCTGCTGATCAACCGTGCCTGGCTTTTCGTCAGTTGTTTGCGTCTGCTGCACAGGAGCAGCTGATTGCAGTTGGAAGAACTGTTTATGCCCTGGAAGCAGCGTATGGGTGATTGTTTTTTCAGAAGCAGGTGCCGTAGTGCCTTGACCTTTGGTGACTTCTTTTTTCATAAGCCATTCAAGTGAGGCAGCACCTTTTGCTGGAGATGAGAAGGAAGATTCTTGCCTTGGAGCAACCATTTCTTTTAACTCTCCTAAGGAAATTTTCCACTCTTTATCTGACCCTTTCGCATTCGCCATCATATGATCGATTAACTGATTAAAGTGTTTCAGCTCGCTTTGCGACATATTATTCAGCTTAGGTGCCGATCCTTGCGAGAAGAACTGCTCTTTTACTTGTTGAATGAGCTTTTCATCTGCTCCGTTTTTCGTTAGAAACTTGATGAAATCTTCACCTTTTGCTTGAATATCCTGTACAAGTTTTGCATCAAAGCTCACCGGCTGCTGATTCAGTATTTGATATAAGAAAAAGTGGACTTGTATGAGCTGTTCACTATGTTCAGCAACTGGCTTCTCATCCTGATCGCCATAGATCACCGATTCCATCTTTTGAAATAGCTCTTCAAGTGACATTAAGTCTGCCCCTTCAAGCTTTTGCCCTTGCAGCGCCTGAAGTGCCGCAAGAAGATCTCCATCTATTCCTTCTTCAGGTGATTGCATCCATTTTCCAATGATTTGCATCGCATCATTCATGGATAGAGTGGTTTCCGCTGGCTGAGAAATAGCTGGACCACTTTGAATACCTGCGCCATTTAACAATTGTTTAAACAGGCCGCGAGCAGATACTGCCCCCTCTCCCTTTAGTCCCGAGAGACCTTGGGAAGATTGCTGTAAGGCTCCAATGTCCAATAGCTTCACTTATTGTCCACCTCCATTTTCACTTTCTTCTTTTTTGGCAAGCTCCTTCGTGAACGTTGCTGCCTTCTGAGGTGTCAGTTTTGCTAATATGTCCGTCAGCTTATTTTTACTCAGCTCTTCAAGGATCTTCAAAGCTTCTTTATCACTTAGCTCTGATAGAATTTTGGCAGATTTCCCTGCATCCATGCTTTCATAAATGCTGGCGACCTTTCCTTTTGATTGCTGATTAGAAGATGCTGACGAATCAGTTGAAGATCCTGATGCGTTATTACTTGATGATGTACTGTTTGATGAACTGTCACTTGCTGACGTGTTCTCTTTATCAGATGTTTTTTCAAGTGAATTGATTTTTTGATTCAATCGTTTAATCTCTTCATCACTTGTCTTCAAGTCTTTTTGAGCAATTTCAAGTTCATTCTCTTGTTCTTTAATCGTCTTTTTCAACGCTTTCAACTCTGTATCACGTTGATCGTTATTTGAAGATGACGTTTTTGATGTGTCATCTGATCCAACCAAGCTGCTAATCCCTGGGATGTTTTGGAGCGGTTTCTTTAGATCATAACCTGCCATATAAAGGATTGTGCCCGTTACAATCACAAGCACAACCAATGGGATAATGACAATAAACAAGATCCATTGAAATTTACCGCCGCCGCTTGATTCCTTTGTTTTTTCCTTCTTAGGCATTCATCTCGACTCCTAATGTCCTTGAAACATGAATTGGCTGATAGAGATATCATCCATTTCTTTCATTTCAATTGCCTTATGTTCAAGGGAGAACTTTTCAAATTGCTTTTCTTTCATTTTTTCAAACTTTTTAAACTCAATATTTTTTTCAGTTAAATCAGATTGTTTTTCATTCATTTGATGGCGTTTCATGATCACAAGCTGCTGATAATGATGAATGGTGTTATCTAAGTTCGTCACAAATTGCTGATAATGACGCATTTCTTGAACACTCATCCCACTTCTCAGCTTTTCTTCTTTGCTCTTTTCCATTAGCTCTTTTTTACTCATATTTTCATAGAGTTTTTCAGCGGCTTGCTCAAATGCCGAAACGGATTGTTGATACGCTGCGAGTGATTTGTCTTTTTCACTTTCTTTCAATTCTAAGAGCTTTTGAAATTTGTATTGATATCTCACTGTTCTTGTCAATCCTCTCTATTCATCAAACTGAGCAATATCCTCACGCTGTCTTCAATCGATACAGCCTCTTCAACATCCTGCTTCAAAAATGAAATCAGTTGTGGGTAAGCTTGCATGGCCTCATCAATATCTTTAGAGGAGCCTTTTTTATATGCTCCAATGTTAATGAGGTCTTCAGCGTTTTGATATGTGGATAAAAGCTGGCGGAACCGGTTAGCCGCTTCCTTGTGATCATGACTTGCGATATTACTCATGACACGACTGATACTTTTCAGAATATTGACAGCTGGAAACTGTCCTTTGTTGGCCAGTGCACGATCAAGTACTATGTGGCCATCTAAAATCCCCCGCACTGTATCAGCGATCGGCTCATTCATATCGTCACCATCAACAAGCACTGTGTAAAACGCTGTGATGGAACCAAGTTGATTTGTACCAGTTCGTTCTAGCAATTTTGGCAGTATAGCGAACACTGAAGGCGTATATCCTTTTGTTGTTGGCGGTTCACCGGTTGCAAGTCCTATTTCGCGCTGTGCCATGGCGACCCTTGTGACAGAATCCATCATAAACATGACATTTTTGCCTCTGTCTCTGAAATATTCGGCAATAGCTGTTGCAGTATAGGCTGCTTTTAATCTTGTCAGTGCGGGCTGATCTGAAGTTGCGACAACAACAATCGAACGCTTCAGTCCTTCAGCTCCTAAATCTTTTTCGATAAACTCGCGAACTTCACGTCCACGCTCTCCAACAAGTGCAATGACATTGAGATCCGCTTCTGTCTGCTTGGCAATCATCCCCATCAAGGTACTTTTACCAACACCGCTTCCCGCGAATATGCCAATTCTTTGACCAGTGCCGACTGTGAGCAAGCTGTCGATCACTCTGACACCAACGCCCATTTTTTCACGAATAGGCGGTCTGTCCATCGGGTTTGGAGGAGATTGTTCTGTTGAGACAGGTGCAAGTCCTTTAGGAAGCATGCTGCCGTCCAGTGGATCACCGAAGGCATCAACAACCTGACCGATTAAACCAGTTCCTACTTTGACCTTTAACGACTCACCTGTTGCTTCAACAAGACTGCCTGGTGAGATGTTAGAGGCTTCTACATAGGGCATAAGCAGAATGTTTTCATCTTTAAAGCCAACGACTTCTGCTTTGATCGGATGATTCTTACTCCCTTTTTTGTGAATAAGACATACATCACCGATTGAGCTTTCTGGCCCCTTGGACTCGATCATCAGTCCAACAACTCGATTGACTTTACCAAAACGTTTATAAGGATCGGCGGTTTCAATCGTTTCTTTTAGCACATCTATGTTCATTTGTGATCACCTGAATCAATGACTTCTAATAACTTTTCTTTTAACTGATTCATTTGGGTATCAACGCTCGCTTCCACTTTTCCAAAGCTTGTTTCGACGTAACAAGTACCTTTTGGTGCTTTTTCATCCGAGTAAATGGCAAGATGTGTATTCTTTTGAAGGATTCTATTTAATTCATCTTTATATTCCATCACATGTTCGTAATGTGCAGGGTCGACATAGATGGAAATATCGTCATATTCCTTCACTTCTGAAATGACCTGCTTCACTAGCGTTAAAAATTGTTCTTTTGTGTCCTCAGCTGCATTCCATACTCGTTTAGCGAGCTCAAAGGCAAGTTCGACAATTTCTTCAGCAGAGCTTTCGATTTTCGCTTCATAGTCCTGCTTTGCAAGGCTGACAATGTCATTCGCTTGATCAAGAATCGATTGATACTGTAAATTCGCATCTGCTTCGCCCTTTTGAAAACCATCTTGATATCCTGTTTGTTTCGCTTCTTCAATGAGCTGTACTCTTTCTGCTTCAAAATCAGCTCGCCGCTGATTGATTTCAGCCATTGTTTGTTCCAGCTCACGATTTGCTTGTTCTAAAATACGGCTTGCTTCATCTTGTGCATCACTTAATACAAGTTGAGATGCTTCTGTCTCGTTGACAAGCTCTTCTTCGTGATGTTCTCTTTTGAATTCCACTTGCTGCAAGGGAATGGTTTGACGGCCTTGTTCAGGAATAACAGATGTTTCATGTTTGATAATCCTAGACAATGATATCGTCTCCTCCACCTCGAGCTATGACGATTTCTCCAGCCTCTTCAAGTCGTCTTACGATGCTGACAATACGAGTCTGTGCTTCCTCGACATCTCTAAGCCGGACAGGTCCCATAAACTCCATTTCTTCTTTGAACGTTTCGACCATACGTTGCGACATGTTGCGGAAGACAATTTCTTTGACTTCTTCGCTTGCCACTTTGAGTGCAAGTAGTAAATCGTCATTTTCAACATCTCGAATCACACGCTGAATGGCTCTGCTATCAAGAGTAACAATGTCTTCAAAGACAAACATACGTTTCTTAATTTCATCAGCAAGCTCAGGATCTTGAATTTCCAGTGTATCTAAAATGGTTTTCTCCGTTGCACGGTCTACACCATTCAGTACTTCGACTACCGCTTCGACTCCGCCCGTTTGGGTATAATCTTGCGTAAAGGTTGAAGAAAGCTTTTGTTCAAGAATACGTTCCACCTCATTGATGATCTCTGGAGATGTGCGGTCCATTAAAGCAATTCTTCTTGCAACCTCGGTTTGTACTTCCTCACCTAACTCAGATAAAATCTGTCCAGCCTGTACTGGATCTAAGTAGGAAAGAATGAGCGCAATGGTTTGTGGATGCTCGTGCTGGATAAAGTTTAAAATTTGCTCTGGGTCAGCCTTTCTAGCAAAATCAAATGGTTTCACTTGAAGTGAGGATGTTAAGCGATTTAAGATGCTGTCCGCTTTGTCCTCACCAAGCGCTTTTTCAAGCACTTGTCTTGCGTACATAAGGCCACCTTGTGATATGTAGTCCTGCGCGATGGCAATGCTGTGAAATTCTTCGATGATCTCATCTTTTTTAGCAGTATCTACACTTCTTACATTTGAAATTTCTAATGTTAATTTTTCTATTTCGTCTTCAGACAGATGTTTGTATACAGATGCTGACACGTCTAGCCCTAAGGAAATCATTAGGATTGCTGCTTTTTGTCTGCCTGTTAGTCGATTTGGATCTTTTCTCGACATGTGTATTCCTCCTAATCCTCGGACAGCCAGCTGCGTAGCAATTTAGCAAAGTCTTCTGGTTTATCTTTTGCCATTTTTTCAAGCTGATTTTTTCTCACCATTTCTTCTGTTTCTGGCTCAGTATCGATATCAGGAACATGAATTGGTGTACGTTCATCAAACTCAAACTCTTCTTCCTCTTCTTTTCTTCGCTTACGTACGAGAAGAATGATGAGAGCGATAATGGCGAGTAGTAGCACACCGCCAACAATATAAACCCAAATTGGAATATTGTTTGAAGGGTTTTCTGCTGCCGTTTGCTGTTTACCGTCTAATTTTGATACAGATAAAACGATTTTGTTATCTAAGTCAGCTTGAGTGAGCGCTTGACCGTTTGTGTATTCTTTATCAATCGATGTACTGATGATGGTTGAAAGAATTTTTTTGATATCATCCTGCCTTTCAGCAGTTAATGAGTTCGGATCGTTTGCAGTAGGCGGTTCAACCAGTGCCTGAATGCCAACGTCTCTGATTTTATAAGGACTTTCTTTGATATCTTTATGAATGCGGTTGACTTCATAATTGATACGATCTTCGCTCTTTTCGTAATCTCCGCTTCCATTCGTTCCATCGGCACCTTGATAATTTGTGACATCATCGTCACCTGTTCCAGCGGTGCCTCCAGCTGCTGCGCCATTGCCTGAATAAGTTTCAGCAATCTTTTCAGCGCTGACAGCAATTCCTTGCATGTTTTCTTGATCAACTGGTTCGACAAGATCTTCTTTTCTTTTTTCTTCAGTAAAATCAATGTCTGTAGTGACCGATACGGCAACTTTCTCTTGACCCATCATCGTTCCAAGTAGCTGTTGAATTTTTCGTTGAAGATTCTTTTCAATCTCCTCTTTTTTCTGCTGCTGTGCATCCATTCCACTTGCATAGGAATCTGAGCTGCTGTTTAAGTCATAGTAGTTGGAATCTTGGTCCATAATGACAATGTTTTCTGTTTTTAAATTCGGCACACTTTTTGAAATAAGATGATAAAGGCCTTTTACTTGTTGCTGAGTAAGCGTGTAGCCTGGTTGAACTTGCAGCACAATTGATGCTGATGCATTACTTTGCTCTTCTCCAACAAAAACGGAATCTTTTGGCAGGTTAATCATAACCTTTGAATCTTTAATCCCATCAATCGTGTTGATCAGATTGGATAGTTCTGTCTGAGTTGCGTCTACTTTCAGAACATCAAATTCATTATCTGTTAAACCGAAGCCGGAATTGTTCGCAAAGAAGGAGTAATCAATATTCCCTGTTTTAGGAAGTCCTTCTGATGCAAGTGTTACTTTTAAAGTGTCTGCTTGCTTTTCGGGAACTAAAATCGTCGTTCCGTTATTTGCAAGTTCCGATTTAACGTTTTTGCCATCCAGTTCCTGTTTGATTTGTCCTGCTTCTGCCTCAGACAAATCTCTAAACAACGGAACCATTTTTTCAGAAGAAGCAAAGATGCTAACAACCGTAATAATGATTGCTAGGGCAGCTACGCCGCCAATCATGAGTATTTTTTGTAATTTTGATCGATTTCGCCAAAACTCAACTGTTTTTGTTCTTAATTGCATTAAAGTACGATTCATCTTAACCCCCGGTCATTCCATTCAGTCTATTTTTTGTCCACCAGCACCTCCTACATCTGCATTCTCATAATCTCTTGGTACGCTTCGACTGCTTTATTCCGAAACTCGGTTGCAGCTGTGAGTGTCACACTCGCTTTTTGTGAAGCAATCATGACTTCATCGAGATTGACATCTTTCCCTTGTGCGAGAGCATTCGTATACTGGTCTGATTTCAGCTGTGATTGATTTAATGCCTCAATGGAATTCTTCAGCACATCAGAGAAATTCGTTTGACTTTTAGGTGCAGCCGCCTGCACAGACGATGCATTCGTCAATTCACTTGCTTGCTGAGCGGTTTGAAGCTGGAAAGGAGATATTGCGTTAACCAATTCTTTTCACCTTACTTTCCTATTTCTAAAGCTTTCATCAGCATGCTTTTATTCGCATTCAGCGCAGTCACGTTTGCTTCATATGATCTTGAGCTGCTGATGAGATCAACCATTTCCTTTAATGGATCAACGTTTGGTGTTTGAACATATCCATTTTCATTGGCATCGGGATTTGTAGGATCATATTGAAGGTTGAATGGAGTTTCGTCTTCAGTAATTTTTGTTACTTTGACGCCGTTTCCTAATTTGCCGCTCGAATTCATGCTTGAGTTCAATATAGATGAAAATGATTCACCTGACGGCTGTAATGTGACGAGCTTGCGTCTATAAGGCTCCCACTTGCCATCAACCTGTTTAGCTCTTGTTGTATCCATATTCGCAAGGTTAGAGGATACAACGTCCATTCTGAGCCTCTGTGCTGTTAATGCTGAGGCCGAAGCGTTCACGCCTGAAAAAATCGACATCACTTACCTCCTGTCAAAACTGTTTTAAGAGAATTGAACTTTCCGCTCATTCTTTCAACCAACGCATTATACTGAATTTGGTTTTTAGCGAGTTCACTCATCTCTTGATCAATATCGACATTATTTCCGTTTTCTTGATAAGAAGTACGGTTACTCGAAACAACTGAATAATTAGACCCTGTTTTAGAAAAATCAATGTGACCTTGGTATGTTTTTTTAGCATCTAATTTGATTGACGCATCATTTAGCATGTCGTGGAATGCAACTTTTTTAGACTTGTAGTTCGGTGTGTCTATATTCGCGATATTATTGCTTATGACTTTTTGCTTAACATTCGCTCTGCCCAAGGCATTCTCAAGGTTGCTTATCGTTCCAGAAAATATATCCAAAACCATATACCTCCAATCATATGTATTTCATTCCATTTAATCATGTCGAGATTTGTAAAACCATATGTTCATTGTAAGAAATAATAGGATTAAAGTCTATGATGTAATTGTAAAAAAAACTCGTAATATATATCTATTTTACGAATAGGTATAAAGACCTAGATTCAAAGAACTACAGAATTGTAAGGGGTTTCTTGGAAAAAAGAGTGTCATTTTTCGGACAAATCCTCATTTTTTATACAAAAAAACCCTTTTCAGCGTTTATTTCGGCCGAAAAGGGTTTTTTTTGATTAGTGAGATTTTAAATTTTCAAGTTCAATTAAAAATTTGTTGTTTAATACTTTGATGTATGTTCCCTTCATTCCAAGAGAACGAGATTCAATAACGCCTGCACTTTCTAATTTACGAAGTGCGTTTACGATCACTGAACGAGTGATTCCTACACGGTCAGCAATCTTACTTGCCACAAGTAGCCCTTCGTTTCCATCAAGTTCTTCAAAGATATGCTCAATCGCTTCAAGCTCACTATATGAAAGAGAGCTGATTGCCATTTGAACAACCGCTTTACTTCTTGCTTCTTCTTCAATTTCTTCCGCTTTCTCGCGAAGAATCTCCATTCCAACAACTGTTGCGCCGTATTCAGCAAGAATTAAATCATCATCTGTGAATGTATCTTGCAAACGAGAAAGGATTAACGTCCCTAAGCGGTCTCCGCCTCCGATGATTGGTACAATCGTTGTCAAACCTGATTGGAATAAATCACGGTTCTCAATTGGGAAAGCTGTGTACTCACTGTTGATGTCAAGGTTTGAAGATGTTTCAGGGACATTGAATAAGCTTTTTGTATATTCTTCAGGGAACTGACGATCTTCCAGCATTTTTTTCATACGTGCATTTTCAATCTGCTGGTTAATGGAGTAGCCAAGAAGTTTCCCTCTTCTGCTTAATACGAAAATGTTTGAATCAATGACATCTCTCAATGTTTCTGCCATCTCTTTAAAATTAACCGGCTTCCCCGCTGCATCTTGCAGCATCGAGTTAATAATCCTTGTTTTTTGTAGTAACGCCATAATAATGATCCTCCTAGATTACTTTATTCATTTGTTAAAGTATAAATTGACTTAAGTCTTTATTATTTGCAATCTTTCCTAGCTTCTCTTCTACATACTGAGGGGTAATGGTCACTGTTTCCATTGTAATATCAGGCGCCTCAAATGAGAGCTCTTCAAGCAGCTTCTCAAGTATGGTGTGAAGCCTTCTTGCACCGATGTTATCCGTCTCCTGATTGACGTGATAAGCCACTTCGGCAATCTTATGAATAGCATCGTCAGAAAATTCAAGAGATATACCTTCTGTTTCAAGTAAAGCCTTATATTGCTTTAATAACGCGTTATCTGGTTCCGTTAAGATTTTCACAAAGTCTTCTATACTTAATTTATCTAATTCTACACGGATTGGAAAGCGCCCTTGAAGCTCTGGAATCAAATCCGAGGGTTTCGCCATATGAAAAGCGCCTGCTGCTACAAATAGAACATGATCTGTTTTCACAGCCCCATACTTCGTCATCACAGTGGAACCTTCTACAATCGGTAAAATATCACGTTGAACCCCTTCACGAGAAACATCTGCAGACGATGCACCACCGCTTTTGGCAATTTTATCGATCTCATCGATAAAGATTATTCCTTGCTGCTCTGCTTTTTGCACGGCTTCCTGACCGACTTCATCCATATCAATCAGTTTTGAAGCTTCCTCAGCAGTTAACGCTTTTCTCGCTTCTCTGACGGTCAGCTTTCTGCGTTTTTTCTTTTTAGGCATGAGATTGCTAAGCGCATCCTGCATGTTCATACCCATTTGCTCCATACCCGAGCCTTGAAGCATATCAAACATGGAAGGCTGCTGCTCTTCGACTTCAATCGTGACGTAATGGTCTTCAAGTTCACCCATCGCCAGCTGGTGCGCAATGCGTTTTCTCGTCGATTCAAGCTCTACTTCTTCACTTGAGTGATCTCGATCACTTTCATCAGCATCAGAACCACCAAACAGCATCTCAAAAGGATTTTTCACAGACTGACTTTTTTTCTTTCCAGGAACAAGTAGATGAACAAGCCGTTTGTTTGCTTGTTTTTCCGCTTCTTCTTGAACATCCTTCATTTTTTCTTCTTTGACTAGTCTGATTGCTGTTTCCACTAAATCTCTGACCATTGATTCTACGTCACGTCCGACATATCCAACTTCAGTAAACTTCGTCGCTTCCACTTTAATGAAAGGTGCACCAGAAATCCTTGCAATTCTGCGGGCAATTTCTGTTTTCCCCACACCTGTCGGACCAATCATTAAGATGTTTTTAGGAACGACTTCATCCTTTAGCTTATCATGTAAAAGACTTCTTCTGTAACGGTTTCTTAAAGCCACCGCCACTGCTTTTTTCGCATCAAGCTGACCAATAATGTACTGATCGAGCTTTTCAACTATCTCTCTTGGGGTGAACGGCTTTTTCTCCATACGTCTCATGTCCTTTCTATTCAAGCTCTTCTAAAGTGATTTGATCGTTCGTGTAGACACAGATTTCTCCGGCCGTTTCAAGAGCCGCCTTTGCAATCTCACGAGCTGAGAGATGGTCACCTGCATGTTTTTTGAGTGCTCTACCGGCGCTAAGCGCGTAGTTACCGCCTGACCCGATAGCCAAAATGCCATCGTCTGGCTCGATGACCTCTCCTGTTCCAGATACGAGCAGGATGCTTTCTTTATTCATGACGATCAGCATGGCCTCAAGCTGTCTGAGCATCTTGTCACTTCGCCATTCTTTCGCCAGTTCTACAGCTGCTCGTTTTAGGTTACCACCGTATTCTTCAAGCTTCGTTTCAAACTTCTCAAAGAGTGTAAATGCATCTGCAACTGAACCAGCAAAACCTGCGAGTACTTTGCCTCCGAAAAGACGGCGCACTTTTTTTGCTGTGTGTTTCATAACGACAGCCTGCCCAAAAGTGACTTGACCGTCTCCAGCCATCGCACTTTTTCCTTTATGTTGAACGGCAAAGATTGTGGTTGCATGAAATGATGACATGAAAAAACCTCCTTTTAGGATCGTTTAAAAGCCCTTGGGTGATGAGACATGTACGTTTTTCTTAAAGAATCTTTTGATACATGTGTGTACACCTGTGTTGATGATAAATTTGAGTGACCGAGAAGTTCTTGAACACTTCTTAAATCCGCTCCCTCGTTTAAAAGATGCGTAGCAAAGGTGTGCCTTAACATGTGAGGATGGATATGTAATGTGCCAGACGCCTTTTTCATTAATTCAGTTAGAATGAATCGAACGCCTCTGTCTGTAAGAGGAGCTCCGCGCTGATTCAAAAACACATGTGAATCAGCACGATCCTTTCCCTTCACTTTCAGCTTCTGCCTTCCATCCTCTAAATATGTGGAGAGCGCTTCATGTGCATAAGAGCCGAAAGGTACATACCGTTGTTTGCTACCTTTCCCATGAACAAGCACTGTATCCATCGATAAATCAAGATCAGATTCTTTTAATGAACATAACTCACTGACCCTCATACCTGTTGCATAAAGAAGTTCTAAAATGGCTTGATTTCTTTGACCAAGCGGTGTATTTACATCAGAAACTGTAAATAGCTCTTTTAGCTCCTCTTCATACAAAAATGAAGGAATTCGCTTATCCTGCTTTGGTAAGCTAACGAGTAAAAAAGGATTTTCTTTCACAAGCTGTTCTCTTAATAAAAATTTATAAAAGCTGCGAAGTGCAGAGACTTTCTTACTAATCGTTCTTCTTGTAAGGCCTTTTTCATAAGCTTCTGTTAAATAAATTCTCGTATCTTGATAGGATACCTCTTCAAAACCGTCTATTCCTTGAATGTTCATAAATCTGACAAACTCTTCAATCGCCTCAGTATAACCCGAGATCGTTAAAGCTGAATAGTTCTTTTCAATCTGCAAATATTCAATGAATAAGTGGACAAGACGCTGTTTCTCTGTCATTTTTACACCTCTTTAAGGCTTTTAAATGGTATCACATATCTTGCTTCCCGTGCAATGTTTTACTACAGAGATTTCGAAATAGTTTGAATAGTTTCGATTGCGCGTTTAGCGTACTCTGCATAGCGCTCTTGTTTGTTTTTAATTCGAACGCCAAGATCTTTCAGCAAGCCAAAGTTTGCATTCATCGGCTGGAAGCTTTTCTTGTTTGTTGATGTGATGTAGTAAGCCATACTGCCAATCGCTGTTTCTTCTGGAAGTGTCACAAGCTCTTCTCCTTTAACAAAACGAGCTGCGTTGATTCCAGCCACTAGTCCTGAAGCCGCGGACTCAACATATCCTTCAACACCAGTCATTTGTCCGGCAAAGAATAAGTCGTCTCTATTTTTAAATTGATATGTCGGTTTTAGAAGGCTTGGCGAGTTAATAAATGTATTACGGTGCATCACACCATAGCGAACAATCTCTGCCTCTTCAAGACCTGGGATCAAACGGAATACTTCCTTTTGATCGCCCCATTTTAGATGTGTTTGGAACCCAACAATATTATATAAAGTACCTGCTGCATCATCCTGTCTTAATTGAACAACAGCGTAAGGTCTTTTTCCTGTTTTTGGATCTTCAAGTCCAACTGGTTTCATCGGGCCAAACAACATGGTTTTTTTCCCTCTTTTGGCCATGACTTCAATGGGCATACAGCCTTCGAAGAAGATTTCTTTTTCGAACTCTTTTAACGGCACAGTTTCAGCAGAAATGAGCGCCTCATAAAAACGATCGAATTCTTCTTCTGTCATCGGACAGTTTAAATAAGCCGCTTCCCCTTTATCATAACGTGATTTCAAGTACACTTTATCCATATCGATGCTGTCTTTCTCGAGGATCGGCGCTGCTGCATCGTAGAAATATAAATACTCTTCACCTGTTAAGGATTTTAATTCTTTTGAAAGTGCTTCTGATGTTAGAGGACCCGTTGCGATAATCGTCGGACCTTCTGGAATGCTTTGCACTTCTTCTTGAAAGACCGTCACATTCGGGTGATTTTTCACGCGGTCTGTGACGTTAGCTGCAAATTCATGACGATCTACTGCAAGCGCTCCACCAGCAGGAACCGAGCTTTCATCTGCTGCTGCGATGATTGCTGAATCTAAATGACGCATTTCTTCCTTTAGTACACCTACTGCGTTTGTTAAAGCGTTCGCACGCAATGAGTTACTGCATACGAGCTCCGCAAATTTATCAGTGTGGTGAGCTGGTGTTTGTTTGACAGGTCTCATTTCATACAGATGAACTTTAATTCCGCGCTTGGCAATTTGCCAAGCCGCTTCACTTCCTGCTAAACCTGCTCCGATCACATTTACAAATTGACTCATTGTACAACTCTCCTATTTCGTAAGTTCTATTTGATGACATAAAAAAGCAGGTGAACAAGGCTGCTCACCGCTATTTTTGTTGTTCCTCTTTATAATCACAGTTCACACATTGAACTTGAATGCCTTTTTTCAGCTTTTTCTCTACAAGCATATTTTCGCATTTTGGACACTTTCTTTCAATTGGTTTGTCCCAAGAGACGAATTCACACTCTGGAAAACGATCGCAACCGTAAAAAATGCGGCGCTTCTTAGATTTCCGTTCAACGATATTTCCTTCGTGACAAGTTGGGCATTTGACACCAATATCTTTGACAATTGGTTTTGTGTTACGGCAGTCAGGGAAATTAGAGCATGCCATGAACTTACCGTATCTCCCCATTTTGTACACCATTGGATGACCACACTCTTCGCAATCAACTCCGGCGTATTCAGGCTCGATCTCAACTTCCTGCATCTCTGCTTCTGCTTTTTCTACCCGTTTTGCAAAATCTTGATAGAAACTGTCGATAATGCGTACCCATTCAATCGTACCTTCTTCAACGCTATCAAGTTCTTTTTCCATTTTCGCAGTAAATTCTACGTTAATGATTTCAGGGAAGAATTCAATAATTAAGTTGAGCACAATCTCTCCAAGCTCTGTTGGAATAAACCGTTTGTTATCAAGTGCCACGTAGCCGCGCTTTTGAATGGTATCTAATGTTGGTGCATACGTCGATGGGCGGCCGATACCTAGCTCTTCAAGGGTTTTGACAAGTCTAGCCTCAGTGTAGCGTGGAGGCGGCTGCGTAAAGTGCTGCTCTGGTTCAATATCTTTTGAAAGAACGGTGTCTCCCTCTTTCAGATCAGGAAGCATTTTGTCCTTTTCTTCTAACTGGTCGTCCTTCCCTTCAACATATACTTTCATAAATCCAGGGAATTTCACCTTACTTCCATTTGCACGGAAAGTAAGCCCGTTATTTTCAAGATCCACACTCATTGTATCAAGAACAGCTGGTGCCATTTGGCTTGCCACAAAACGTTCCCAAATCAATTTATAAAGACGAAGCTGATCTCTGCTTAGCACGTGTTTGACATCTGCTGGTTTTCTTAGCGTAGAAGTCGGACGGATGGCTTCGTGAGCATCCTGTGCATTTTCATTCTTTTTGGCAGTACGTTTTGTTGTATTCAAGAAATTCTTGCCATACGTTTGATCAATGAAAGCAGATACTTCTTCAATTGCCGTATTGGAAATACGTGTTGAGTCCGTTCTCATATATGTAATGAGACCTACTGTACCTTCTTTACCAAGATCAATTCCTTCATATAATTGCTGTGCAATCATCATCGTTTTCTTCGCACGGAAGTTTAGTTTTCTCGCTGCCTCTTGTTGTAAGGTAGATGTTGTAAACGGAACAGCTGGGTTGCGTTTACGTTCTTTTTTCGTCACTTTTTCAACAGAAAACTTGCTTCCTTTTAATTTCGAAAGGATTTCTTTTACATCTTCTTTTGTTTTTAGCGGATGTTTTTTGCCATTTACGCCAAAGAAACTCGCTTCAAAGCTTTCTTTCCCTTTTAGGAAGGTGCCATCAATTGTCCAGTATTCTTCTGGTTTGAATTCATTAATTTCATTCTCGCGGTCAATAATCAGGCGGAGTGCAACTGATTGAACACGACCGGCGCTTAAGCCCTTTTTGACTTTCTTCCATAAAATTGGGCTGATTTTATATCCAACGAGACGATCTAAGATTCGTCTTGCCTGCTGCGCATCAACCAAGTCCATATCGATCATACGTGGATGTTTAAAGGAATCTTTAATTGCATCTTTTGTAATCTCGTTAAAGACAACGCGGCAATCTGAAGAGAGGTCAAGGTCAAGGCTGTGGGCTAAATGCCAAGCAATCGCTTCTCCCTCTCTGTCGGGGTCAGCTGCGAGATATACTTTTTTTGCTTTTTTCGCTGCTGTTTTTAATTCTTTTAAGACTGGACCTTTTCCTCGAATCGTAATATATCTCGGTTCGAAGTCATGCTCAGTGTCAACACCAAGCTGACTTTTCGGTAAATCCCTTACGTGCCCCATTGAAGCCTTTACTTTATACTTTTTTCCTAAATAACGCTCAATCGTTTTCGCCTTTGCTGGCGACTCAACGATGACTAAATAATCAGCCATACTCAAAATCCCCCTTAAGAGGTGTTCTCTCTTTATCCATTTCACAAATTTATATTTATGTTAATTGCACCTATCTAACAGGCAATCGTTAAAAATTCTTTATGATGAACATCATTATAAACACGAAAAACAAAGTGTAAACTTAAATCCTCACTATTATTAAATATTCCGATGTCTTTTGTCAAACGATATTTTTATGGGAGTTCAGTATATTGAACACCACTCAAGGAGAATTCCTCTAAAATATCCTTCGTTGAATGAACAAGCTTGGCACCTTGCTGAATCAGTCTAGCTGGACCTATAGAATTAGAATCAAAGATCGATCCTGCAACAGCAAACACTTCTTTTCCTTGCTCTAATGCCTGGTAGGCTGTAATAAGCGAACCGCTCTTTTCTTTGCACTGGACCACGATGGTTCCTCTTGTCAGGGCACTAATTAATCGGTTTCTCATTGGAAAATGCCATTTTTCTGGTTTGATATAAGGAGGATGCTCTGACAACAGTAAATGATGTTCTCCCATATATTGAGCCATTTGCACATGTTCTTTTGGATATACATGTTGAAAGCCGCCAGCTACAACACCAATCGTTTTTCCTTTTTTTCTTATGCACTCTTTGTGTGCAAGTCCATCAATTCCTTTTGCTAAACCACTCACAATCATCCAATCTTCCTCTACAAGTTCTCCAACAATTTTCTTCACGCACGCTTCTCCATAAGAGGATGGCACTCGTGTACCTACTACACCTAAACTTTTTTCTTCATTTAAATAGGTAACGTTTCCTTTTAGGAATAATACTGGGGGAGGATCATAAATGTGTTTTAGTGAGCTGGGATATAAAGGTGATGTGATGGGAATCATGTGAATATTTTGCTTTAAATAGGCTTGAACGATGTGTTGAAAAATGGGGAATTCATTTTCTTCAGCTTGTTGTAAGCGGGTAAAGTCGATCTTTTGTAATGATCGATCCTGTTTGAAATGATGTGTTTCTTCATTTATATATAGCTCAGGATCGACTTTCCACCATTTTGTTAACAAAGAGGGTGAGATGAGGCCTTTTAAGCGGTGAAAAATCATTCTTTCGGACACGTTGTACATACCATTCCTCCAGTTTAAGATAGAAAGAAGAAGACTTGTCAAAGAACAAGTCTTCTTGTGTCATTAATGCGTTTTACAAGCTTCGAAGAGATTCTTCTCTTTTAACACTTTAATTAAGGTTTCTCCCATGACAGATGGTGTCTCTGCCACTTCAATTCCACATTCACGCATTGTTTTTACTTTTTCATCAGCAGTTCCTTTACCACCAGAAATAATGGCTCCAGCATGTCCCATACGTTTTCCTGGAGGCGCTGTTTTACCGCCAATAAAGCCAACAACCGGCTTGGTCATATTTGCTTTTACCCATTCAGCTGCTTCTTCTTCAGCAGTACCACCGATTTCACCAATCATGATCACAGCATGCGTTTCAGGATCTTCATTGAAGGCTTTTAATACATCAATAAAGTTCGTGCCATTGACAGGGTCTCCGCCAATTCCTACAGCTGTTGATTGACCAACACCAGCCTCTGAAAGCTGATGTACCGCTTCATATGTAAGCGTTCCAGAACGAGACACAACACCAACATGACCTTTTTTATGAATGTAGCCAGGCATGATGCCAATTTTACATTCTTCAGGTGTAATCACGCCAGGACAGTTCGGTCCAACAAGTCTTGTCTTCTTACCTTCCATATAGCGTTTCACTTTAACCATATCCAGAACTGGAATGTGTTCTGTGATACAAATCACTAGATCCACTTCTGCATCAACAGCCTCTAAAATGGCGTCTGCTGCAAATGGTGCTGGTACATAGATAACAGAAGCATTTGCTCCAGTTGTCTGTACTGCTTCAGATACAGTATTAAATACAGGAACTCCCTCTACTTCAGTTCCACCTTTTCCAGGTGTGACACCGCCAACGATATTTGTTCCATACTCAATCATTTGTTTTGTATGGAATAATGCGGTTGAACCGGTAATCCCCTGAACAATTACTCTCGTATTTTTATTAATAAATACACTCATTTAGGTTCCCTGCCTTTCTGCTCTACTTGACTAAAGATACGATCTTTTCTGCCCCGTCAGCCATAGACTCAGCAGAAGTGATATTTAAGCCTGAATCACTTAGGATTTTCTTCCCTAATTCAACGTTTGTTCCTTCAAGACGTACAACGAGTGGTAATGTTAAGCCGACTTGTTTCGTCGCTTCAACAACACCTTCTGCGATGACATCACATTTCATGATGCCGCCAAAAATGTTCACGAAAATCCCTTTGACATTTTGATCAGATAAGATGATTTTAAATGCTTCCGTTACTTTTTCAGCAGTTGCACCGCCGCCAACATCAAGGAAGTTTGCAGGGTCCCCGCCGTAATGCTTGATGATATCCATTGTAGACATCGCAAGGCCTGCTCCATTCACCATACAGCCAATATTCCCATCTAGAGAAATGTAGCTTAGGTCATATTTAGATGCTTCAATCTCTTTTGGATCTTCTTCATCAAGGTCACGGTATTCTAATATATCTTTTTGTCTATATAAGGCATTGCTATCAAAGTTTAATTTTGCATCAAGTGCCATGACTTTTCCATCACCTGTTACAACAAGAGGATTAATCTCGGCAATTGAACAATCCTTTTCAATAAACGCATTGTAAAGGCTTGTCATAAACTTAACAGCTTGACCAACTAATTTTGTTGGAATATTAATTTTAAACGCAACTTCTCTCGCCTGATAGGCTTGAAGACCAATCGCTGGGTCGATGACCACTTTCACGATTTTTTCTGGCGTTTTTTCTGCTACTTCTTCAATTTCAGTACCGCCTTCTTCAGAAGCCATCAAAACAATTCTTGATGTCGCTCTATCCAAAACGAGTCCTACATAGTACTCTTTTTGAATATCGCAGCCTTCTTCAATAAGTAAGCGTTTTATTTCGCGCCCTTCAGGCCCTGTTTGATGTGTGACAAGTATCTTGCCGAGCAATTCCTCTGCAAACCCTTTCACTTCATCTTTTGTTTTTGCAATTTTTACCCCACCTGCTTTACCACGGCCGCCTGCATGAATCTGTGCTTTTACGACATATACAGAGCTTCCTAGCTCTTCTGATGCTTTCACTGCTTCATCAGGTGTAAATGCTACTTTACCATTTGGAACTGAAACCCCATATTTTCTTAGGATTTCTTTTCCTTGGTACTCATGGATATTCATTTCCCATCCTCCCAACATATGTAGAAACAAAAATTATAAAATAGACTGCGCTTTCATTTTAAAGAATAAAAAAGAGAATGTCTAGGGTTCTATGTAAAATCGTAAAATCCTTCTAAACATTCAAACTTTTATTTTATTAAAAATATAAATTTTTCAGTCAAAACACTTATTTTACCTTATTTTTTCATTTTTTGATCCAACCGATAGATAAATGAAAATATTTCTGCTACAGTATCGTATAACGCTTCTGGGATTTCCTCATCGAGCGTTAAGTGGCGCATCAGTTCTACTAAATTACGGTCTTCTTGGATAGGGACGCCAGCTTTTTGAGCTTCTTCAATAATATGATCAGCCACATAGCCGCTGCCTGTTGCAACGACTTTTGGCGCTTTTTGTTTTTCTTCATCATAGTGTAGAGCGACCGCTCTTCTAAGCGGTTTTGAATCTTTCATACTCGTAAGTCCAGCCCTTTCTCGCTGATTTTATGAAAGTGTTCATCTAGAAAGTCAGACGGATCAATTGGCTCTTCTCTCTTTTTCGCTGTAATCCCCGTTAAACTATACCCTAGGGCATTTAAATTCTCTCGAACAGCTGGAATCATTGGATTAATGGTCCCTTGAAGTTCGTGAGCCGTCTCGACTGTAATTGACATGACTTTTTGCTGAATCGTACAGTCTATTAACGTTTCTTCTAAGTTTTCCATATTTAAATAAAACATTAAACGGCACTGAGAAATATCAATAGAGCCATCTTTTTTCTTATGCCCTTTTAGAATAAAGGTTAAATCTTGAACACTATGTTTTGAGAAAAGAGGGTAAGAAACCATCATTTGACTAACTGTTTGGTTTTCCTGATGCACTAGTAACTGCCCATTTAATCTATGGAATAATTGATCCATTTCTTTTTTTACGGGTTCCGGAACATCAGCTTGCCTTGCATCATTTAAAACCATCTTTAATTGGTGAAGCTCTTGGTTTTTGACATCTTGGCTGCCCTTTTCCAGTAATTTCAGCATTCCAATTTCATCTCGTACACCTATCGCTTTTTTCATCGTCATCAGTAAATCGAGTACATCGGTTTTATTGCTTAATGCTGGTTCAGTCTGCTGAATGACCTTTGCCAATGCGTTCGCCTCTGTTTTTGAAAGAAACGGAAATTCCTTTTGAAGCACAGCTGCCTTTGCGTCAGCCTGTGGCTCTGCCTGCTGGACTGCTTGAACCAGTGATGTGAGTTGTTTTACATCAAGCTGCTGCTGTCCGTCTGTGCCTTGCTTTGTGATGCTTGTCAGAATGCGTTCTATTTGCTGAAGCGGGAGCTGTTTTGGACTTAATAATTGCTGCACGCTGTTCTGATTCACTGTATCCACCTGTCGCCCTTGTATAACGGCGGGCTGGCTCTGCTTTGTTTGCTGAGCCGGATTGACATGAGGCTGCATCTGCTGCAAGCTTTCTCCTTGCTTCGTTTGACCTTCTTTTGCTCCTAGAAGCACCGATAAGAGCTTTTCTGCATGAACAGTTGTCTCAGCATTTACAACCGTACGAACGGCCTGTGTAAGAGCCTGTGTGGCTTCTGATTGCTTCGGAAGCTGTGTTAATCGATCTAGCAGTGCTGTCACATCCTGATGAAGTGCAGAGGGGGATTTCATCGCTAATATTGATTGGAGCACTCCTTGTTGAATCGGCAAATCTTTCTTTAAAGCAAAAAGAAGTGCTTGCAGACCTTTTTTGATATCCGCGCCTTGAAGTTGTTCAATCCATTTTACTGCCGTTTTTAACTCTGCTTCGTTGATGACCGGTTTTTCTTTTAAAAAGGCTGTAGCTGTTAACATTTGTTCAAGTCCATTTTTAAGCGACAGACCTTCTAGTAGTTTAGCTGCGGCATCCTTTAATGTTTTAGGATCTTGGTCAAATTGCTGAACAGGTCTTAATTTACTCAGACTGCCTCCACCTTCTTGTTCTAATTGGAACCAGTAGAAAGAATCGGCTTTTAGCTGAGCCGCTAGCTGCGCTTTGATTTTGGTCGAACCTATTTGAACAAGTGCTGTATCATCACCAAGCATTTTCAGTACTTTGCCGAGAATGAGCCGGTGAATATTTTCCTTTCCTTCCGTGTTAAGCGGAACAGATTCTGCCGTATTCAGCCGACTATTCAGTGCAGTATGTATATCTTCAACTCTTGTCATCACAGGCAGCCTCCTTGTGTCAAAATATTTATGAAATAACAGATTTCACTGGTGCAAATGATAACCGGTGGATAGGTGTGGCGCCATGTGTTTGAATGGCAGCCAGGTGCTCTTTCGTTCCATACCCTTTATGTTTTTCAAATTGATACTCAGGGTACTGGCGTCCATACTCTTCCATCATTTTGTCCCTTGTCACTTTGGCAATACATGCACCAGCTGCGATGGATGCGCTTTTAGCATCTCCTTTGATGATATTCTCCTGTTGAGTAGGAAGCGGGAGCGTCATCGCATCTATGAGTAGATAATCAGGTGTGTGAGTGAGCTGCTTTACAGCCTTCACCATCGCCAGTCTTGATGCTTCGTATATATTCATTTCGTCAATCGTTGCCGCATCAACAATGCCGATGCCGATGTCGAGTGCTTCCTTTTGAATGAGCTCATAATAGGTCATTCTTTTTTTCTCAGATAGCTGTTTTGAATCATTTAAACCGAGTAGGACGGTATCTTCTTTTAATATCACAGCTGCCGCCACAACTGGTCCAGCAAGTGGTCCTCTTCCTGCTTCATCTATGCCTGCAATACAAGTGTATCCTTGCGCTCTTGCTTTGGTTTCAAATTGCAGCATTTGCTTCCATGCTGCACGTAGTTCTTGCTGCTTTTCTCTCTCTTTGTTCCATTTGCCCATCAGTTTCTGGACACTTTTTCTTGTATCGTCTTTCAATAGTTCACGAATGTATGACTCGTCGTCAGCATGTTGTTCTATTAATTCTTTTATTTGTTTGACCGTGTACATTGGCTTTTCCGCAGCCTCCTTCTTTATATCGGCAGTTTTTCGCAAAAAATAAAGACCCGCATGAGCTGCGTGTCTTTTAGCTTTCAGGCTTCTCAAAAGTGAGGGGACCAAATTTTTCCGTTCGAATATCCCGAATAATGATTTCGGTCGTTTTGTCGTAATTAATGAATCCCCCACTCATCAGACAGCCGCGTTTTGTGCCAATGGCATCAAACAGCTCAACTGTATCTTCAGGTATTTCTGCTAAATCATAGCGTTTTTTTAACCGCTCTGGATAGTGCTCTTCTAAAAAGCGGAGCGCATACACTGCGACATCCTGCAAGTTGATGATTGAGTCTTTAATCGCTCCAGTGACGGCCAGCCTAAGACCTACTTGTTCATCTTCAAATTTCGGCCAGAGAATTCCGGGGGTATCGAGCAGTTCAAGTTCTTTTCCTACCTTCACCCATTGCTGTGACGTCGTAATACCAGGTCGATCTCCTGTTTTCGCAATATTTTTCTTTGCCAACCGATTGATCAGCGTTGATTTGCCGACATTGGGAATTCCGATAATCAAAGCTCGAATGGCACGCGGCTTAACACCTTTTGCTTTCATTCGATCGAACTTTTCTTTTAAGATTTCTTTTGATGTCGTAATGATTTGATTTAACCCTTGTCCATCGACAGAATTAATGGCAAGCGACCGTACACCTTGCGCTTCAAAGTGTGCCTGCCACTCTTTTGTCATACGAGGATCTGCTTTATCTGCTTTGTTCAAAAGCATAATTTTCGGTTTGTTTTGGAGGATTTCTTCAATCATTGGGTTTCTAGAGGACATCGGAATTCTTGCATCGGTTAATTCAAATACGATGTCGATGAGCTTTAATTTTTCTGTGACTTCCCGTCTTGCTTTTGCCATATGGCCTGGAAACCATTGAATTGTCATATGTGCACCTTCTCTCTTCTAACGGTTGTCTCTATACATTGTACAAAAAAAGAGCCTGTTACAGGTAACAAGCTCTTTCTTTTGATATCATTATCGTCTGATTTCTTTGATACGAGCCGCTTTACCGCGAAGTTCACGTAGGTAGTAAAGTTTCGCACGACGTACCTTACCGTGACGTACAACTTCGATCTTAGCGATTTTTGGTGTGTGTACAGGGAATGTACGCTCAACGCCTACACCGTAAGAGATCTTACGAACTGTGAAAGTTTCGCTGATTCCACCACCACGACGCTTAATTACAACACCTTCAAAGATCTGGATACGCTCACGAGTACCCTCGACAACTTTCACGTGTACACGTAAAGTGTCACCAGGACGGAACGCAGGAAGATCAGTGCGTAATTGTTCTTTTGTGATTTCTTCAATCAATTGTTGCATCGTTTTCAACTCCTTCCAACAGATGCTCATGTCCTCTTTCTTCATTGCAGCGGAACATCGTTTTCAAACTTGAATCGGCAAGCCGTCCAAGTCACAAGTAGTATCATACCACACCTGTATACCTTGTGCAATACAATCTAGTCATTATGAAGCTGCCAAAGCCATCTTTTTTCTTCATCCGTTAATGTTTTGCAAGAATCGATCAAATCTGGCCGTCTTGTATAGGTTCGCTTCAACGATTCTTTACGCCGCCACTCTTCAATTTTGGCATGATTTCCAGAGAGAAGCACATCTGGTACTTTCAATCCTTTATAATCAGCTGGTCTTGTATAGTGCGGATGCTCAAGCAGACCTGTACTAAATGAATCTTCGATATGAGACGCTTCTTTTCCAAGCACATGAGGCAAAAGCCTGACCACACTGTCTGCAATCATCATCGCCGGCAGCTCTCCGCCTGTGAGAACGAAATCCCCGATTGAGATTTCATCTGTGACAAGATGCTCCCTGATGCGCTCATCGTAGCCTTCATAGTGGCCGCAAATGAACATAAGATGCTCTTCTTTTGCAAGCTCTTCTGCTTTCTTTTGTGTATATCTTTCTCCTTGAGGACAGACAAGAATAATGCGGGGCTTCTTGTTTGCTTTTTTCGTTAAATCTTCTACCGCATCAAATACAGGCTGTGCTTTCAGAACCATGCCAGCGCCGCCGCCATACGGATAGTCATCCACTGTTTTATGTTTATGATCGGAATACTCCCTAAAATTCACGACATCAAATGAGACCGCATCTTTTTCCTGAGCTTTTTTTAAGATCGATGAGTGAAGCACTCCTTCAAACATTTCAGGAAACAGTGTTAAAAAGTCAATTTTCATTCGTCAATGAGTCCTTCCATCACTTCAATGTGTACTTTCTTGGATGAAATATCAACTGTTTTGACGACAGATGGAATATAAGGGATGAGGGCATCTTTTTTGCCTTTTCTGCCAACCACCCATACATCATTTGCCCCTGGCGTTAAAACTTCTTTGATTTGACCAATCAGTTTGTCCTCTTCATCATATACTTCACAGCCGATGATTTCGTGGAAATAGAATTCCCCTTCATCTAATGAACCAAGATGTTCTTTTTCTACTTTTAAAATCGACTCTTTTAATTGCTCAGCTTCATTTAATGAACCGACTTCTTCAAATGTCAGTAAATCAAATTGTTTGTGCTGTCTATGTGATGCGACAGTCACTTTTAGCGGTTCTTTTTGATTTTGTTTGAAAATATAAAGGACGCTGCCTTTTTTGTAGCGTTCTTCTGGGAAATCAGTCTTTGACACAACACGTACTTCTCCGCGCACTCCATGTGTATTGACGATCTTTCCGACATTCAACCATTCTAGCTCCATGTTCTCAATCACCCCTGACGTATTTCCACAATGGTGCCGTCTTTCACGACGATGACATTGTCTTGCATTTTGTCATCCCATTTATCACCTATTTTTACTTCAATCAGCGCATCCACTTCTGTTTCTTTCATTTCACTGCCAAGAGGCAAGATATGCAGCTGCTCGACTTGAAAGTCAATTTGCCTCATTTTCTCTTGTCTTTTTTCAATGGCTTTTTGAAATTGAGGGATGGCTTCTTGCTGATGTGGTTCTTTTTCATGCTTTTTGAGTTGAAAATATAGTTGATTGCACTCACGTTCTAGTCTTTCTTTTTTCTCCAAAAAAGTCGTTAACAGTTTGTCCTTACTGCTTTCAGTTAATACTTGCATGACGGTGACATGTTGAATGATCTGCATCTTCCTTTTTGTCCCCCTATCCGAAGGCATTTGTCCTCTACAGTATAACGAAAAATAGATTTAAACGTGTAAAAAAAGGGGAGGTCCTAAGCCCTCTCCCTTTTTAGTCAGCAATCTCAAGTTGAACTTTCTTAGAAGACTCTGCACTTGCTGCAAACATGACTGTTCGTATCGCTTTAGCTGTACGTCCCTGCTTTCCGATCACTTTTCCGGTATCTTCAGCATTGACAGACAGTGTGTAAATGACCTGCTCATCTTTTTCTAATGAAGATACATGAATATCTTCAGGGAAATCAACAAGTGGCTCGACGATGGACACAATCAATTCTTCCAAGGACAGCTCATTCATTATTTGCTGTTTTTCGCATTATGAAATTTTTCAAGAATTCCTTGGCTTGAGAAAAGGTTACGAACTGTATCAGATGGTTTCGCACCATTTTGAAGCCATTTAAGCGCTAATTCTTCGTTGATTTTCACCTCAGCTGGTGATAACACTGGATTGTATGTTCCAACTGTTTCGATGAAACGACCGTCACGTGGTGAACGAGAATCTGCTACAACAATACGATAGAAAGGAGATCTTTTTGATCCCATACGTTTTAAACGAATTTTTACTGCCATTTTACTAGCACCTCCGAAAATATTTCAACAAGATAGTATATTAACAATGATAAAAGGGTTTGTAAAGTGTTTTTTCTTAACAACGGTTTTATCATGTATAACCAATTACATAAATGGTAATTTAAAGCCGCCTTTTTTCTTTCCTTTGGACATATTGGTCATTTGCTTCATCATCTTTTTCATTTCGTCAAATTGTTTTAAAAGGCGATTGACTTCCTGTACAGATGTTCCGCTTCCTTTTGCAATCCGTTTTCTTCGGCTTGCATTGATGACCTCTGGCTGTTCTTTTTCTTCGGTCGTCATTGATTTAATGATCGCTTCGATGTGATTGAGCTGCTTTTCGTCTACTTGGACGTTTTTGAGCCCTTTCATTTTACCGGCTCCCGGCATCATTTGGATCAGTTCATCAAGTGGCCCCATGTTGCGAACCTGCCCAAGCTGCTCGAGGAAATCATCGAGCGTGAAGCTCATTGTCCGCATTTTTTGTTCAAGCTCTTTCGCTTTATCTTGGTCAACGTTTGCTTGTGCTTTTTCAATAAGCGTGAGCACATCTCCCATGCCAAGAATTCTCGATGCCATCCGCTCTGGATGGAATGGTTCAATTGCATCAAGCTTTTCACCTAGTGCGGCGAATTTAATCGGCGTATTTGTGACTGCACGAATTGATAGTGCTGCCCCGCCTCGCGTATCACCGTCTAGTTTTGTCAGAACGACACCTGTTAAACCAAGCTGTTCATTAAAGCTTTTTGCGACATTGACAGCATCTTGACCAGTCATCGAGTCAACAACGAGAAAAATCTCTTCTGGATTTGCGACTTCTTTTACTTTCTGAAGTTCATCCATTAAGTCTTCATCAATATGAAGACGTCCTGCTGTATCTAAAATGACATAATCATGATGTTCTTCTTTCGCTTTTTCAATTGCCTGTTTGGCAATTTCGACAGGACTAACTTGATCACCTAATGAGAATACGGGCATATCAAGCTGTTTCCCAAGCGTTTGAAGCTGCTGGATCGCTGCTGGTCTGTAAATATCAGCGGCCACCATCATCGGCTTGCGATTATGTTTTTTGCGAAGTAAGTTGGCAAGCTTTCCAGTTGTGGTCGTTTTACCTGCCCCTTGAAGACCAACCATCATAATGACAGTTGGAGATTTTTTCGCTACAGCGATTTTACTCTCTTCCCCGCCCATTAATTCAGTGAGTTCTTCTTTTACAACTTTAATGACCTGTTGTCCTGGGGTAAGACTTTGCATGACCTCTTGTCCAACTGCCCGCTCGCTTACTTTTTTCACAAAGTCTTTGACTACTTTAAAATTGACGTCAGCTTCAAGAAGGGCAAGGCGTACCTCGCGCATCATTTCTTTTACATCTTGCTCTGACACTTTTCCTTTGCCGCGGATTTTTGAAATCGTCTGCTGCAGTCGGTCGGCTAATCCTTCAAATGCCATACTGTGCCGCCTCCTAATCTAATTTCTCAAGCGATTCAATTAAAGCTTCTGCTTCTTCCTTTTGCGCGGAATCTGCTACAAGCTCTCTCATTTTTGTGAGAAGTTCTTTACGCTCTTTAAATTTCTTAAACAAGAGCAGCTTTTCTTCATATTGTTCAAGCATCGCTTCAGTCCGTTTAATATTATCATAAACAGCCTGTCTTGATACTTCATATTCATCCGCAATTTCACCGAGGGAAAAATCGTCTAGGTAGTAAAGCGACATGTAGCTCTTTTGTTTTGCGGTCAACAACGATTGATAGAAATCAAACAAGTAGTTCATTCTCGTTGTCTTTTCAAGCGTCATGGGCTCTCTCCCCTTTGTTAAGTTCATTCCCTTTACAACAACTAAGTCTACACGGTTCTAATCTATGTGTCAAGTTTTTATCTTGTCACTTCCTGCGGCGATATTTAAATAAAAAAGCCGGCAGTTTTGCCGGCAGTTTGATTAGTCTTCTTGATCAATCATGTCTGAGAATAATCCATACACATACGATTCAGCATCGAACTCTTGCAGATCGTCTACTTTTTCACCTAATCCGACAAGTTTTACAGGGATGTTGAGCTCATTGCGAATGGCAAGAACAATCCCGCCTTTTGCAGTACCGTCAAGCTTTGTTAAAGCGATACCTGTCACGTTTGTCGCTTTAGAAAATTCCTTCGCTTGCGCCATCGCATTTTGACCCGTTGTCGCATCAAGGGCAAGCAGTACCTCGTGCGGTGCATCGGGCACTTCGCGTTCAATGACTCTCTTGACCTTCTCTAGCTCTTTCATCAAGTTGACTTTGTTTTGCAGTCTGCCTGCTGTATCACAGATCAAGACATCTGCTTTTTTGGCTTTAGCTGATTGAACGGCATCATAGATGACCGCTGCCGGGTCAGAGCCAGCTGTTTGTTTAACGACAGGAACACCAGAGCGCTCGCCCCATACTTCAAGCTGCTCAATCGCCCCCGCACGGAACGTATCACCTGCTGCTAAAATGACGGATTTCCCTTCATTTTTCAGCTTGTTTGCCAGCTTACCAATGGTTGTGGTTTTACCGACACCGTTCACGCCTACGAATAAAATAATATTTAAACGGCCGTCTTCAATGTTCAGTTCAGAGATTTGTTCCTCACCGCTATTGTAAATCTCTACGAGTTTTTCAGAGATGACTGCTTGTACTTCACTTGGGTCTTGAATGTTTCTTAATTTCACTTCTTTTTTCAGCTCATCAATCAGTTCCATCACAGTCGTGAAACCAACATCCGCACCGATTAACACTTCTTCTAGTTCTTCAAAAAAGTCTTCATCCACTTTACGATAGCGAGAAATGAGTTCATTTACTTTTCCCTGAAACGAATTTCTCGTTTTTTCAAGTCCATCTTTAAACTTTTCTGATACTGAATCGGTTTGTTGCGTAAATTTTTCTTTTAATTTCTTAAAAAAGCTCATGGGTTCAAAAACCTCCTTTAATTACTGGACAAGCTCTTTCGTTTCCTCTAGTTTGACAGATACCAGTTTTGAGACACCTGACTCCTGCATCGTGACACCGTACAGAACATCTGCTTCTTCCATGGTTCCTTTTCGGTGTGTAATCACAATGAACTGTGTTTCTTGGCTGTATTTCTTTAAATACTGGGCAAAGCGGAACACATTCGCTTCATCAAGTGCCGCTTCTACCTCATCTAGCACACAGAATGGAACTGGTCTCACTTTTAAGATCGAGAATAATAAAGCGATGGCTGTTAATGCTCTTTCTCCGCCTGAAAGCAGACTTAGATTTTGCAGCTTTTTCCCCGGCGGCTGCGCCACAATATCGACACCTGAGTTTAGTAAATCGTTTGGATCTGTCAACTTAAGGTCTGCTCTTCCTCCGCCAAATAATGCTTGGAAAACAGATTCAAAATGCCCGCGGATTTGAGAGAATGTCTCAGAGAAACGTTTCGTCATCTCCTGATCCATTTCTTCAATGACTTGGAATAACGTATTTTTCGCTTCTGTCAGATCATTGCGCTGTTCAGTTAAGAAGAGAAAACGTTCATTCACACGTTCATACTCGTCAATGCTGCCTAAGTTCACTGTTCCAAGCTCTTCAATGGCTAGTTTGATCAATTTCACGCGTTTTCTTGCTTCATCCGGTGATAGCGTCAGATGATACATTTCTTTTGCTCCTTCAAAAGAAAGGGCATACTCTTCGTTTAAATAGGCGATGAGGTTATCAAGTTCAACTTCCATGCGGCCAAGCTTGATTTCTTCATCTTTTAAGCTTGTCGTGAGCTGTTTATACAGGCGTTTTTGCTCTTTCAGTTCTCGTTCAGCGAATTCTAATGTTTCAGAAAGAGCCAGGCGCTGTTTGCGTCGCTCTGAGATAAGCGCTGTCGTTTTGTTTTTATGTTCCAGTTTCTCTTTTGCCGCTTCTTCCAGTTGTTCGGCGCCGCTTGAGCTGGATGACATTTCACTTGTTAAGAGGGACAAATCTTCTTTTGTTTCCGTCAGCGTCTTTTCAGCCTCTTCTAATTCAGCCGTTAAGCTCGACAGTTTTTCTTGTTCATTTGCTAATGACTGCTCTTTTTTGGCAAGCGAGATTTTCAGCTCTGTTAATTCGGAAGAAATGGTTTCTTTCGTTGAGCTTTGGGTCTGCTTCCGTTTTGTTAACGTGTTGATCTCTTCGTCAAGAGAGGTCAGTTTCTCACCTATAGATGTTTCAAGGGCTGCCTGCTCTTTATCCTTGCTCGCAAGTTCGCTAGAGCGCTGCTGCAACTCTGCTTTTTCTTGATCATAGAGCTCTAGATGAGCGTTAATATTTTTTTCAGCTACTTGCAGTTCATATAATGTCCCTTTTAACTCTTGCTGCTTTTCTCGAAGCATTTCGCCGCGCTGACGCAATTCATTTAATTGGACTTCGCTTTCGGCAATCGATTGCTTCGTTTCTTTTGTTTCTTTTTCAAGGATCGTTGTTTTTTCTTCCATTTCAACGAGCTGCTTTGTTAATGTTTCAATCTCTCGGTTTCTGGAGAGGAGGGAATTGTTCTTTTTCTTTACGCCTCCCCCAGTCATTGAACCGCCTGGGTTCACGACGTCCCCATCAAGGGTCACGATACGATAACGATGTCCAAGCATTTTCGCTAGCTCGTTGGCACCTTTTAAGTCTTGAACAATCAGGACTGTTCCAAGCAAATTCCGAATGACTTTTTCATACTTTTCGTCAAAGGAAACGAGCTGACTCGCCACGCCGATAAATGCGTCATGCTGCTCAGCTGTTTGAATATCTCTGAACTGAATGGTTCGTTCTTTGATGACGTTCATCGGCAGGAAGGTCGCACGCCCAAAGGAATGCTGCTTTAAGTATCCAATGGCCTGTCTGGCAGCCGCTTCATTTTCAGTAACGACATGCTGCGTGGCTGCGCCAAGTGCAATTTCAATCGCTGTTTCATGTTGCTGCTCTGTTTGAATCAGCTCTGCAATCGCCCCGTGAATACCGCCTAACCGGTCCTTTGCCTTTAAAACCTCTTTCACTCCTTGGAAAAATCCTGAGAAGTCTTCCTGCATGGATTCAAGCATTTCTTTTTTAGATTTTGCCTGCTGTACATATTGATAGGCTTGGTAAAGAGCCGTTTCTTTTTTCTCGTATTGACGTTTCATCTGCTCTAGCTTTTGTTCCGCTTCTCTAAAGCGTTTCACCTGAGCCAAAATGTCTTCTTCTCGTTCTGAAAGTTGCTTCTCGGCTTCTGTTTTCTTTTCCTTCACAGATACCCGTTCTTCGATATGTTTCTGATTATTTTGCGTTAACCGCTCTAGCTGCAAGGCAGCTTGGCGCTGCTGTTCTTCTAGTAATGTACGTTCGTTTCGGATAGAAGCTTGCTCGTTTAATAGGTCAAAATAATCGCTTTTTAGCTGTTCAATTTGCCCTTCCACATCTTCACTATGAAGAGACAGCTGATGCTGTTTTGTTTTCACTTCATCTTTTAGCTGCTGCACTTCTGTTTGCAGGCTGTCACGTGTGACTTTCTGCTGTTCAATCTTTTCCGTTAACAACGCCTGTTTTTCGGTTAAACGCACGAGCGTGTCTTCTAGCTGCCCTTGGTTAGCGGCCGCATTTTTTTTCCGTTCTTTTAGAACTTCTTTTTTCCCTTCAAGTTTTTCTAGTTCTTCACTTGTGAAAAGGAGGACTTCTTGGAGGTCATGAATCGAATCGTCAAGCGCCTGAATACGGTCTCTCGATTCTTCGATTTTGGCTTCCTTCGCTTGAATGTCTGTGGACTGCTTCATTTCATCTTGTTTGAACCGCTCGACAGCTTCACCAAGTGTTGTCCATTTTTTGTGCAGTGCTTCAATATCATGGACGGTGAGAGCAATTTCTACATTTTCAAGTTCTTCTTTCTTTTGCAAATAGTCTTTTGCAATAGATGCCTGCATTCTTAGTGGTTCTACTTGATCTTCTAGTTCATGCAGAATATCTTCTACCCGGTTTAAGTTGTCCTGCGTTTCAAACAGTTTATTCTCGGCTTTTTTCTTTCTTGTTTTATATTTCAGGACACCAGCTGCTTCTTCAAAAATGCTACGTCTTTCTTCAGCTTTACTCGATAGAATCTCTTCTACCTTACCTTGGCTGATGATCGAAAAAGCTTCTTTTCCAAGACCTGAATCCATGAAAAGATCAATAATATCCTTTAAGCGGACAGATTGATTGTTAATGAGAAATTCACTTTCTCCAGAACGATAGACTCTTCTTGTCACACTGACTTCGTGAAAATCGATCGGCAAAAAGTGATCTTCGTTATCGAGCGTTAATGTCACTTCTGCTAAGTTGACTCGTTTTCTTGAGTCACTTCCTGCAAAAATGATGTCTTCCATTTTTCCTCCGCGGAGGCTTTTTGCTGATTGCTCTCCAAGTACCCAGCGGATCGCATCAGTAATATTACTTTTGCCGCTTCCGTTTGGTCCAACAACAGCTGTAACCCCTTTGACAAAGTCTACAGTCACCCGCTGTGCGAAAGATTTGAATCCTATCACGTCTAAACGTTTGAGGAACATGAGAGTGATCCTCCTTATGTATTTAAAGTACTATTATCTTACCATATGAACTGAAAAAAGATGATGGAAAACAGAGTGAAATCCCCCTGAATCACGAGGGGGATTTTATTGGTTCATATGATGTTTCTGTAATTTAGCAAGTGCTTCCTGTGCAGCATGCTGTTCCGCTTCTTTTTTTGAACGGCCATTTCCAATTCCGAGCACTTCTCCCCTAAGGGATACATTTGCTTCAAATTCCCGGTTATGTGCTGGGCCTTTTTCATGCAGGATTCGGTATTCAAGTACACCTTTTCCATCTCGCTGAACAAATTCTTGAAGCTGGCTTTTAAAGTCCATAACATGTGAGAATGCCCCGTCATTAATTTTCGGGTACACATAGGCTTCTAGGAATCGTTCAACAGGCTCAAGTCCTTGATCTAAATAAAGCGCTCCGATAAACGCCTCAAATACGTCTGCTAAGAGTGCCGGACGCTTTCTGCCGCCTGTCATTTCTTCCCCTTTTCCTAAAAGAACAAGGTCTCCGAAGGACAGCTCATGTGCTAATGACACAAGTGATGGCTCACATACGATCGCCGCTCTCAGTTTTGTTAAATCTCCCTCGCTCATGGCTGGATACTTTGCAAATAAGAACTGTGAGATCGTCAATTCTAAAACAGCGTCCCCTAAAAATTCAAGTCTTTCATTATCCTCATAAGGTTTTTTCCGATGCTCATTCACATAAGAGGAATGTGTAAAGGCTTGATAGAGTAGTTTTTCATTTTTAAAGTGTACAGAAATGCGCTGCTGAAATTCTCTGAATTGCTCTAGTTTTTTGCTCTGTTTCTGTTTGTCTTTATAGTGTTTTGGCATAGCAACCTCCAGGTAGGCGTCATCGCCTTTAAGGATACTGATTATATGGAGTCTCTCTTTCTACATGCAAGGAAACCGTGCTCCTTAGCATCTGAAAAAGGCTGACAATTGATCAGCTGAATATGTTGAAACTAACATAAATTTTCAAAGTCCCGCCATGAAAATAGACGGGACTTTGTTACGCTTATTGCTGGCTATTTATGTAGTTCACAGCGTCACCGACTGTTGCAATTTTTTCAGCATCTTCGTCAGAAATTTCCATATCGAACTCATCTTCAAGTTCCATAACTAGCTCAACTACATCAAGGGAATCAGCGCCTAAATCTTCTTTAAATGAAGCTTCCATTTTCACGTCAGCCTCATCAACGCCAAGGCGGTCTACAATAATTTTTGATACACGCTCTAATACGTCTGCCATTGCCTTTCACCTCCCCTCAAAGTATTATAGTTGATACGTTTTTAAAAAACTAGAGAAAACGTAACGAAATTTTGATATTTCTTAGGACATAACCATTCCGCCATCCACTTGGATGGTTTGGCCTGTAATATAACCTGCTCCTTCTGAAGCTAAAAAGACAACAACGTTGCTTATATCTTCAGGCGCACCAAAGCGTGCGAGCGGGATTTGCTTCAGCATTTCTGTTTGAACATTCTCATCAAGCTTGTCAGTCATATCAGTAGAAATAAAGCCTGGTGCTACGGCATTGACTGTAATATGACGGCTTGCCAGCTCTTTCGCTGTTGTTTTCGTTAAACCGATCACACCTGCTTTTGCTGCAACATAGTTTGCTTGTCCAGGGTTTCCGCAAACGCCGACAACAGATGCTACATTGATGATTCTTCCGCTGCGCTGTTTCATCATTTGACGTGTCACAGCTTTTGTACAGTTGAAGACACCTTTTAAGTTTATGTTAATGACATCATCCCATTCATTTTCTTTCATTCTCATGAGCAGGTTGTCCTTTGTAATTCCAGCATTATTCACAAGAATGTCGATTGAACCAAATGTATCAACGGCTTGTTTCATTAATGCCTGTACTTCTTCTGCATTTGACACATCCGCTTTGACAGCAAAAGCCTGCTGGCCAAGTGCTTTGATCTCATCTACGACTTCATTTGCTTTTGCTTCGTTGCCTGAATAGTTCACCACAACATTGGCACCTTTTTTCGCCAAATCGATCGCAATCGAACGACCAATACCGCGAGATGCACCTGTGACAACGGCTGTTTTATTTGTAAGCATCAAGAATCCCCCTTGAGTGTTTGAATGGCTGCTTCAATTGTTTCTTGATCTGATACGGAAATGGTCGTCAGGCGGCGATTGACTTTTTTCACAAGACCTGAGAGCACTTTACCAGGACCAATTTCAATAAATGTTGTCACGCCTAAGTCAATCAGGCGTTCTACACTTTCTTCAAATCGAACAGGAGAATACAATTGTTCAATCAGCTTCGTTTCAATTTCATTACGTGATGTCACGATGTCTGCTGTTACGTTTGAAATCACTGGCGTCGCGGCATCAGAAATGTCTAATTTAGATAATACATCTGTGAATTTTTCAGCTACTGGTTTCATTAATGCAGAATGGAAAGGTCCACTCACTTCAAGTGGAATTGCACGTTTTGCGCCCTTTTCTTTCGCTTTCTCTGATGCAAGTTCCACACCTTTTGCTGTACCAGAGATGACGATTTGGCCCGGACAGTTTAAGTTCGCAAGTTCTACAAGATGACCGCTTTCTGTCACTTCTTTTGTCACTTCTACAAGCGCTGCTTGGTCTAAGCCAAGAATTGCCGCCATTGCGCCTTCTCCTGCTGGAACGGCTTCATTCATTAATTCGCCGCGCTTTCTCACTGCGAAAACGGCATCTTTAAACGAAAGAGCTCCCGCTGCAACAAGGGCCGTATATTCACCCAGGCTGTGCCCTGCTGCATAATCTGCTTTGATTCCGCTCTCTTCAAATTTCTTTAAGATCGCGATGCTTGTCGTTAAAAGAGCTGGCTGTGCATTATATGTCAGCGTCAGTTCTTCTGCATCTCCTTCAAAAATCATTGAAGATAAATCAAAACCAAGGGTCTGATCTGCTTCTTCAAACACAGCTTTAGATGCTGCTTCTTGGTCAAATAAATCTTTTCCCATGCCAATTTTTTGAGAGCCTTGGCCTGGGAATAAAAAAGCAATTTTACTCATGCTGCTCTACCTCCATTACGACTCATTCGTGTCTTCTTTTTGAACTTCTTGATGAATGATAGCTGAAACGTCTTTTTTAACGATGTCGCGCGCCTGACGAATGGCATGAAAAATCGCATTTTCATCAGAGGAACCATGCGCTTTAATAACGGGTGCTTTCAAACCAAATAATGCGGCACCACCATATTCGGAGTAATCCATTTTAGATTTCATCTGCATTAATTTTGGCTTCATCATACCTGCTGCTATTTTAGCTGTGAAGCTGGATGTTAAGGTTTCTTTCAGCATTTTAAAAACAGAAAGGGCTGTGCCTTCGATCGTTTTAAGGGCGATATTCCCCGTGAAACCATCTGTGACAACGACATCAGCTACACCCTCTAATAAATCACGCGATTCTACATTTCCTACGAAATTCAAATCTGATGCTTTTAATAATTCAAAGGTTTTTTTCGTTAAATCGTTGCCTTTTTTATCTTCTGTCCCGACATTTAAAAGTCCAACGCGTGGATTGCTCTTCGGGAAGACATGCTCTGCGTAAATAGATCCCATCATGGCATATTGCACAAGATGCTCTGGCTTTGCATCAACGTTTGCGCCGACATCCAATAATAAGAACCCGCTGCCATCAAGTGTTGGCAACGTCGGAGCAAGTGCTGGTCTGTCAATGCCATCAATTCTGCCTACGATAAACAGGCCTGCTGTCATGAGTGCCCCAGTATTTCCAGCTGAAATACAGGCATCTGCTCTTCCTTCTGAAACTTCCTGCGCCATTTTCACCATAGAAGAATCCTTTTTACGTCTCACTGCACGCACTGGTTCATCCGTTGGTTCAATGACTTCTTTTGCATCTAAGATCGTGATGCGTTCATGATTTGTTATGTATGATTTGATCTTGCTTTCATCGCCGACTAGTGTAATCTCGATATCTGAAAATGCTTCTAAGCTTTTTTGCACACCGTCAATAATGGCTTTAGGGGCATGATCTCCCCCCATTGCATCGACTGCAATTCTCATGTTATGTGCCACCTTTTACTTTTGTTTTGAGCGATACATGACGAAATCGCCTGAGAAGACAACTTCCTCACCTACATAGCTGTTTACTTCAACTACGGTTCTGCCTTTTTCTTTATCATGTGAGGCAACTTTGGCTTTTGAGACGACTCTTTCGCCTTGTTTGACCTGCCTTGTAAACTTAATATTTGCTTTTGCTGTCAAAGCCAGTTCATCGTCGATGACGGCTACTGCCAGCGAATTTGCCTGGGCAAAAAGATGATGTCCCCTGGCAATTTGGTTACGGCTGAATACATGCTCTTTTCTTACTTCAAAAATGGAAATCGCTTGATCATCAAGCTCTACATCAATCATTTCTCCAATGACTTCATCCAGCGGAAGAGACTTCACTTCATCCTTTAATGTCTTTTCGGCCACGTGCTTAATTCGTTCGCGTAATTCAGGGATTGACAGCTCCAAACGGTCAAGACGAACTGTTTGAATGCTTACACCGAACTTACTTGCCAATTCTTCATCAGTAATGAACGGAGTCGAGCTGATCGTTTGCTGGAGAAGCCTTTGTCGTTCTTTTTTATTTAGTTTCATATGCAGACACCATCCGTACATTTATGACTAGGTACTAATAGTAGTATATAATCTCATAGATGATAAATCAATCCTTGTTTCAAAAAGACAAGAAAATTCCTCCAGCACTTGATCAGCTCAATTTATCTCCGCCAAGCACACCGCTGTCTACGAGTGTTTGCCTAAGTTCTTTGTATTCAGGGTCTGTCCAAAAGGCATCAGACTGCACGAGCTCTGCCGCATCTTTTCTAGCGGTTTCAAGCGCTCTATAGTCATGAACCATATCTGCCACTTTAAATTCAGGCATTCCGCTTTGTTTTTTGCCAAAGAAGTCGCCAGGGCCTCTTAGTTCTAAGTCCTTTTCAGACAGTTCAAAGCCATCCGTTGTTTCAGACATGATCCGCATGCGCTCTTTACCAGTCTCTGATTTAGGGTCCGCCATTAAAATACAAAAAGATTGATGCTCTCCGCGTCCGACCCGGCCTCTTAACTGATGAAGCTGTGACAGTCCAAAACGGTCCGCATCATAAATGACCATGATGGTCGCATTTGGCACGTTGACTCCAACTTCAACAACTGTCGTTGACACAAGGATTTGCACTTCATTGGAAGTGAAATCTCTCATCACTTGATCTTTTTCATCACTTGCAAGTTTCCCGTGCATTAAGCCGATCGACCATTTTCCGCGATACGCCTCTGTCAGCATGCTGTGAACATCAATCGCATTTTGGACATCCAGTTTGTCTGATTCTTCTATAAGTGGACAAATAATATACGCTTGTCTGCCTTTTCTGAGCTCTTTATCAACAAAAGCAAGAATCCGCTCAAGCATGTCATGCTTCACCCAATACGTTTCAATCTGCTTTCGGCCGGCTGGTAGCTCATCAATGACAGAGACGTCCATTTCTCCAAATACTGTGATGGCAAGCGTTCTTGGAATCGGCGTTGCGGTCATAAACAAAACATCTGGGTCCTGCCCTTTGCTTCGCAGTTTTTTCCGCTGTTCCACGCCGAACCTGTGCTGTTCATCTGTAATAACAAGACCAAGCTGCTGAAATTCCACTTCATCCTGGATAAGGGCATGCGTGCCGACTAAAATATCAATATCTCCCTCTTTCAGACGTTCAAGCAGTTCTCTGCGGCGCTTTCCTTTCACTGAACTCGTCAAAAGAGCAATATTTAGCCCCCATTTTTCAAATAGCTGATACAGTGAATCGGCATGCTGTTCAGCCAAAATTTCAGTTGGCACCATCAGCGCACCTTGAAAGCCGGATAAATGAGCGGCATAAAGGGCAATTGCCGCTACAGCTGTTTTCCCCGATCCAACATCCCCTTGAAGAAGCCGGTTCATTCGGTACGGGGATGCCATATCTGACATAATTTCATCCAGCACTCTTGATTGTGCTTTTGTCAGTGGGAACGGCAGGCTATGAACAAACTCAAAGACCGCCTCTTTTGAGAACGGATGCTGGATGCCTGATGTTTTTTCTCGTTCTTTTTTTCTGATCGCCTGCATCTTCAGCTGAAAGATGAGAAATTCCTCGTACACGAAGCGTCGTCTTGCTTGCTTGAGCGAGTCTCTCGTTTCAGGGAGATGAATGGTTTTTAGTGCTTCTTGATAAGACATGAGTTTATAAGCAGCTACAAGCTGTTTTGGCAGTGGATCTTCTGCATGATCTACATAGAGTGACAACGCTTGTTTTACAAATCGTCTCATCATCTTCACGGTTACATTTTCTTTGACTGAATAAACAGGTTCTATACTGCCATCTTGTTCGTGTGTTCCTTTTTTAAATTCCTGAACCATAATGGATTGCCGGTTTTTATCCCACTTCCCTGTGACGGATACCGTATCGCCTAAAACAAGACTTCGTTTTAAATAAGGGCGATTGAAGCATATGGCTGTAATCAAAAAACGACCGACAAGCAGCCTGAATGTCAGCCTGCTTCGTTTTTTTCCATAATAGGTGAGAACGGGCTCACTGTGCACTTTTCCTTCAACTGTGACACGTTCGTCATGCCTGACTTCTTCTAAGTTGCGAAGCTCATAGTCGTCATATCGATAAGGGAAGTAGCCGAGTAAATCGGCTACTGTGTAGATTCCAAGTTCATTTAGTGTTTTTTCTGTTTCTTCTCCAATCCCTTTCAAGGCAGAGATCTTATCTTGCAATTTCTGTATCACGAGATGAGGTCACACCTCCGAAAATCTTCTTTTCAAGCTCTCTTGCTGTCGGTGTTGCAGCAAGTCCGCCTTGTGCGGTCTCACGAAGAGCGGTTGGCATCGTTTGACCAATTTTGTACATCGCATCAATGACTTCATCACAAGGGATGCGGCTTGTAATGCCGGCAAGTGCCATATCTGCTGCAATCATCGCATTAGAAGCGCCCATTGCGTTTCGTTTCACACATGGCACTTCCACAAGTCCTGCGACTGGATCGCAAACAAGACCTAGCATATTTTTTAAGGTGATGGCCATGGCTTCAGCGGATTGCTGCGGTGTACCGCCTGCCATTTCTACAATGGCTGCTGCTGCCATACCTGATGCAGATCCTACTTCTGCCTGACAGCCGCCTGCTGCACCAGAGATACTTGCGTTATTGGCGACAACAAAACCAAATGCACCAGATGTAAATAGGAATCTGACCATTTGTTCCTTTGTTGGCTTTAATGTTTCTTTCACCGCAAAGAGCGTTCCTGGCACAACACCTGCTGAGCCAGCTGTAGGCGTTGCACAGATCGTTCCCATTGCTGCGTTCACTTCATTTGTTGCCACTGCCTTACTGACAGCATCTAAAATGGTATGACCAGACAATGTTTTGCCTGATGCGATATATGCTTGAAGTTTCACCGCATCCCCGCCTGTTAAACCAGATAATGATTTCACACCTTTCAGTCCGTTTTCAACGGCCTGTTCCATCACTTCTAGGTTGCGGTACATCTGCGAGAAAATGTCTTCACGTGACTTCCCTGTCACTTCCATTTCTTGAGTAATCATAATTTCTGAAATGGAGGTATTCCGTTCTTCTGTTAGCTGCACGAGTTCTTTGACGTTTTTAAACATCATACATAACCTCCTTGTTGTTACTCTGCAATTTGTGTGACTTGAATAATGTTTGGCAGCGTCTCAAGCTCTGTTAAAACCGCTGGATCAATATTCTGATCCACTTCAATCGTCATGAGTGCTTCTTGCCCGACCTCTTTACGTGCCACTTCCATATGACCAATGTTGATGGCGAATTTCGCTAACACATTGGCAACTGCTGCAATCGTCCCGTAACGGTCGTTATGAACCACAAGAATGGCCGGGTGATTCCCTGAGAGTCTCAGTTCAAAGCCATTTAATTCTGTGATTTCAATTTTACCTCCGCCAATGGAAATCCCGATTAATTCAAGGCTTCCATTCGCATCTGAAATTTCTACTTTTGCTGTATTTGGATGCGCTGGTACCGCATCTTCTTCTTTAAACTCAATGTCGATTTCTTTGCTTTTTGCAATATCGATCGCTGTTTTAATTCGTTCATCAAATGTATCAAAGTCAAGAACACCGCCGATAATGGCTACATCTGTCCCGTGTCCTTTATACGTATCTTTAAAAGAGCCATAAAACGATACAGTAATTCGTTTCGGTTCTCTTCCGAACAAGCTGCGAGCCACTCTTCCAATACGAGCCGCACCCGCCGTGTGCGAACTTGATGGACCAATCATGACGGGTCCAATAATATCAAACACACTTCTAAATTTCATAGGTCTTCCCCTCTCATCACCAATCACAGATTGGTTTGTTACTCCCTTTAGACTAATGGATTCATTCGATTCCCGCAACTCATTTCACCGATGAACACATAGTAAAAAAATGCAAAAGAAGAAGAAGGGCTTCATGTGCCCTTCTTTCTTTATTCAACAGCCAAAATATATGAATAAAGCGGCTGTTTTCCATCGTGGACTTCAACTTCTACATCTTCAAATGTTTCTTCAATATATGCTTCTAAAGCTTCCATCTCATCAGATGATGCATCTTCCCCTTTGATGATTGTGACAATCTCATCATCTTCTGTCACCATTTGGGTCAAAAGCTCTTTTGCTGCATCTAATTGATTTTTAGCTGTTAAGGTGATTTTTCCATTGTATAGGCCCATATAATCGCCTTTGGCAATGTCGATCCCATCAATTTGAGTATCCCTCACTGCAAAGGTAATTTGACCGCTTTTCACATGATCAATCGCTTCTAACATCGCTGCTTCATTGTCTTTATTTGAAGCTGCTTCATTTAGAGAAAGAAGTGCCGACATTCCTTGAGGAACGGTCTTTGTCGGAATAACAACGACCTCACGACTTGAGACAGTTGCCGCCTGTTTAGCTGCCATGACAATATTAGAATTATTAGGTAAGATAAAGACGGTTTCGGCATGAATGCTATCAATTGCTTTGACAATGTCTTCTGTGCTCGGATTCATTGTCTGTCCGCCTTCAATGACGACGGATGCTCCGATACTTTTAAACAAGTCAGCAATCCCTTCTCCCATTGCGACACTCACTACTCCAAAACGCTGTTTTTCAGCAGCTGTTGCTTTTGGTGCAGCAGGCGAGTGATCTTTTTCTTCATTGACGATCGAGCTATGCTGCTCTCTCATGTTTTCAATTTTCATATTAATTAAGCTGCCGTAGCGCTGTGCATATGATAAGACATCTCCTGGCTGCTCTGCATGAATATGAACTTTTGCAAGCGTATCATCAGATACCACAAGAAGTGAATCTCCGAATTCGCTTAATTCTTCTCTGAAGGCATTTTCGTCAAAGGACTGTTTGTCTTCTTCGAATTTCACCATAAATTCTGTACAATAGCCAAATTCAATATCTTCTGTGTTCATATGGCTTTGTGCACTTTTATGATGCTCTGCACTCACTAATTCTTTTAATGTTGGCAAAGAGGCCGTTTTAGGAGGAAGCTCTTCTCCTCTTAATGAAGCAAGGAAACCTTCATATACACAAAGAAGTCCTTTACCGCCGCTATCTACAACGCCGACTTCTTTTAAAACAGGAAGGAGATCTGGTGTGCGGTCTAGTGATGCTCTTGCTTCCTCAATCGTTAATTCAAGCACACGATCGATTTGGTCTTCTGTTGCTGAAACAGCAACCGCTTTCTTTGCTGCGTCTTTTGCAACCGTTAAGATGGTTCCTTCAATCGGTTTCATGACGGCTTTATATGCTGTATCAACACCAGCCTGCAAGGCAAGTGCAAATTCTTTTGCGTCAATTGTTTCTTTTTGTTCTATATTTTTGCTGAAACCTCTGAAGAGCTGAGACAGGATCACACCTGAGTTTCCTCTTGCCCCCATTAACAGCCCTTTCGACAGAGCCACCCCGACCTTACCAATGTGATCGGTATTTGTTTCTTCAACTGCTTTTGCCCCTGAAGTCATTGACAAATTCATATTTGTCCCCGTGTCTCCGTCTGGCACTGGAAAAACATTTAACGCATCAACAATTTGTGCGTTTTGAGAAAGATGGTGAGCACCTGCAAGAATCATTTTTGCAAATGTGCGGCCACCCAGATTTCTAATAGACAATATATTTCCTCCTTACTACGGGTTCGTAACTTTTACTCCTTGTACATAAATGTTGACTGAGTCAACTGAAAGTCCAATCGTGTGATGAATCGTATATTTGACTTTCGTTTGAACATTATGTGCGACTTCTGATATTTTTGTACCGTAGCTGACGATGATGTACATATCAATATGAATGCGATCTTCTTTTTGACGCACAAGAACACCCCGGCTGAAGTTCTCTTTGCGGAGAATATCCGTCAAGCCGTCCTTTATTTGATTTTTGGACGCCATGCCAACAATACCATAGCAATCGATCGCAGCGCCTCCTGCCACCATTGCAATGACTTCATTTGATATATCAATTTGTCCGTATTTCGTTCTAAGTTCAATGGACACATTGGTTCCCCCTTTTTGAGAAATTGCCCTGAGTTATCACTATTTTACTATAAGACCCTTCTTTTTAAAAGAAATCATTCAATCCGACCCAATCCTACTTATACTATAGCCTTGATTTTTTATCAAGATGTCAAGGTATTTTTCTTGAAAGAGGAGTAAACAATCCTTGCAAACCCCTTGAAGCTGTGGTAAATTATTAAAGTATCTTGAGGCATCTCTAAGTACGTATATGAAGAATATGATGATGTTTTCGCAGTTAGGAGGGAAACAAATGGCACGTAAATGCGTTATTACAGGCAGAAAAACAAAAGCTGGGAACAACCGTTCTCACGCAATGAACTCTACAAAACGTACATGGGGCGCGAACCTTCAAAAAGTTCGTATTCTAGTGGACGGTAAGCCTAAAAGAGTATATGTATCAGCTCGAGCTTTGAAATCTGGTAAAGTTGAGCGTGTATAAGCAAGAGTAAACGCCTGCTACATTTAACTGTAGCAGGCGTTTTTATGTGGAAATAAAGGAGATTACTCATTAATCTTTCTTAAATGAACCAAGCATCGCACGGACAATGCCGCCAAGAAATCTAGGCAGTTTGATTGTATAAAATTTCATTTTGTCCCCCTCCTAAAAGTACCGCTTGCAGCACAATTGAGCTTAATCAGCCATCCACATTGATAGGTTGGTCAATCTTTGCTTCTTACCATTATTAATATGCCTTCATGAAAAGAAAAAGTACCATTTGAGTGGATGAGTTCGTTACTAATACATAGTGTGGAACCAGGCTCAATATGACAATTTTTCAGAGGATATTTGAAACCTTTTAATGTCAGCTTTTCAACCGATGTACCGAAAGGCAAAAACGACACATATTTTTTATCCAGGTCTTGTTTGATTTCGTATGTACCAGGTCCAAACATTTGAATGATATTTTGTTTATCTACAAGGGTCATGCTCTGTTTGTGCTGAATGCCTTTGTAAAGGAGATGGATATTCCCAAGAAAATGATCTGCTCTTCCGCCTGTGATGCCGTAAATTTGAATATGTGCTGGATTCTGACGCAAAGACCAGTTCAGCGCAAGTTCTAAATCCGTTTCATCTTTCTCTGCCTGAAATAGATTGAGTGCAGGCAATTTCTTTTTCAGTTCATGAAGCTCTTCTTCTGTCACACTATCAAAATCACCAAATGCTCTGTCAGGTACAATGCCGTGCTCTAGTAAGAAAAGGGTTCCCCGATCTACGCCGACCCAGAGAATGTCCTCCTCAGATGCTTCATGATCAAGCGGCGGGATGTACGCAAAAGGACCGCCGGCTACGATATGTATGTGCATGATTACGCTCCTCTCCATTGAAAAAGAACCAAAGTCATTGTGATCTTTGGTTCTTTTTCTTATGCTTCTCGAATGGCCTGAATGGCCGCCGCGCGGTCATCTTTCCCATATACCGCTGAGCCGGCAACAAGTAGATTAGCGCCTGCTTCTTTGCAGCTCTTTGCTGTCTCTACATTGACACCGCCATCTATTTCAATGAGTAAATCAGTTAAGCCTTTTTGTTCACTAAGTGTCTTTACTTCTTTTACCTTTGAGAGAACAGAAGGAATAAACGCCTGTCCTCCAAAACCAGGGTTCACCGTCATGAATAAGACAAGGTCAACATCCTCTAATACATGCGCGATTTGAGAAACGGGTGTGTGCGGGTTTAAAACGACCCCTGCTTTGACACCTTGTTCTTTTATATGCTGAATCGTGCGATGTAAGTGTGGACACGCCTCAACATGAACAGAAATAATATCAGCGCCCGCTTTTGCAAATGCAGGGATATACTGGTCTGGCTGCTCAATCATTAAGTGAACATCGAGCGGCAGCTTTGTATGCGGCCTGATCGCCTCCACTACATTTGGTCCAAATGTCATATTCGGCACAAAATGACCGTCCATCACATCAATATGAATATAATCCGCTCCACCTTGTTCCACATCACGGATATCTTTCTCCAGATTGGCAAAATCGGCTGATAAAATGGATGGGGCAATATAAACCATGATTTAGTACCTCGGCTTTCTGTCTTTAATTTCAGTTAAAAACTCTAAATAATGCTGATAGCGATACTCTCTGATGCGATCGTGTTCTACCGCCTCTTTTACCGCACATCCAGGCTCTTTTACGTGCAAACAGCCCCTGAATTTACATTCTGCACTCTTCTCTCTGATTTCTAAGAAATAGAGCCCTAAATCTTCCGCTTCGATACCTGTAAATTCAAGCGAGCTAAATCCTGGTGTATCGGCAATGAGCCCTTCAGCCGTTCGAATGAGTTCCACATGTCTTGTTGTATGTTTCCCCCTGCCAAGATGGGAGGAAATATCATTTGTTTTCAGTGCTAAATCAGGACTCATCGCATTTAAGAGGGAAGACTTCCCTACACCCGATTGACCTGCAAATACAGTAATCTTGTGATGGAAATACGGGGTCAGCTTTTCAATTCCATCCCCTTCGATCGTCGATGTTAAATGAACGTCGTATCCAATTTGGCGATAGTCTTCTGCATAGGCTTGAATCGTTTCTCGCTCTTGCTCTGTTTTCAGCAAGTCCATTTTTGTGATGCAGATAATCGGTTCAATCTGGCTCTCTTCAACAAGCACTAGGAATCTGTCTAACAGCGATGTACTAAAGGTCGGCTCTGCTGCTGAGAAAACGAGCACCGCTTGATCAACGTTGCTAATAGGCGGGCGAATCAGCTCATTGGTCCGCTCTTTTACTTCCAGCAAATAGCCTTCCTTATCGTTATCTGCTTGATAGACGACATAATCTCCAACAAGCGGGGTTATTTTGTTTTTACGAAAAATCCCTCTTGCTCTACACTGAATTACTTTGCCACTTTCTAGAGACTCATCCAGCACATAATAAAATCCGCTTAATGCTTTAATAATTTTGCCCTCAGGCATAAAGTCCCTCCTTTATTCATCATCAGGGTATTCAATCGTTTTGGAGCTCACTACTTTATCATCCACTGTCACCTGATAGTATCCTTTTTGACCAGGTTCTATCTTAAATTTAATCGTTCGCTCAGTGGGCGCAGTGATTTTAAAGGTTTCATATAAATCAGAAATGCTATGTTCTGCGTCATCAATAGATATTTGAACATTCATTTCTTGTCCTTCTGTTTCTGGTTCATACGGGATCGCAATCTTTTCAGTCACCGTTTTAGCCGGTTTCTCTTTTGGGCCAAGAGAGAACGTAATTTTAACCGTATCACCAGGTTTAACAGCTGTCCCCGCTCCTGGTTCCTGCTTCATGACCTCACCTTTTGGCACATCGTCAGAATATGCTTCTTTTTCATCTAGCTTTAGTCCATTATCCTCTAGATAATTTGATGCGGCCTGTTTACTATACGTCGTTAAATCCCGTAAGGTAATATCGGCAGGGCCTATACTGACGGTCAATGTGACTTCTTCATCTGCTGCGACAAGTTCTGTATTCGCGGAAGGTTTCTGTTCCATGACAATGCCTGATTCTGTGTCATTATCATTCACTTCCTCCACAACAACCTGTTTAAACCCTTTTTTCTCTAATAGTTCTTTTGCTTTCTCGACCTTTTCACCTGTTACATCAGGTAATTCGGTTTTTTCTTTACCTGTACTTTGATAAAGCTGAATTTCTGTCCCTTCTTTTACCTTCGTTCCGATTTTCGGGTCTGTTTTGACAACCAGCCCTTTTTCAATCTTCTCGTCGGCAATATCAATGGGTTCAGAAGCGACGGTAAATCCGGCTTTCTTCAAGGTATCTTCCGCTTTTTCAACCGTCATGCCAGAAACATCGGTCACCTCTACATCCTTTGGAAAGAGTAATCCTGGGAAGACCGTGATCGCTAAAATGGTCGCAGCCGTCAAAACAAATAAGATCGACGCTACAATCCACGGCCATTTTTTCCGTTTTTTCTTCGGTTTTTGTTTCTCTTTTTTCTTTGGTTTTTGAACCGGGTGGACGGCTGTTTTTTCATTGTCTTGATCGACTTGATGGTCTTTTATAATAGGAATGGCTTTTGTTGCTTCATGATCTTCTTCAATGACAAAGCGCTTTTCTTTTAGTCTTGCAGGGTCAAAAGCCGTTTTTAAGTCTTTTTGCATTTCAGATGCATCTTCGTATCGATAGAATGGATCTTTGGCCATCGCCTTTAAGATGATGTTCTCCACGCTTTGTGGTACAGAAGGATTCCACCTTCTCACAGATGGCGGCTCTGATTGCAAATGCTTCAGTGCGACACTGACAGCGGATTCTCCTTCAAATGGCATGCGTCCTGAAATCAGCTCATAAAGAACAATACCAAGTGAATAAATGTCTGACTTTTTCGTTGCAAGACCGCCGCGCGCTTGCTCTGGGGACAAATAATGCACGGAACCAAGAACAGAATTCGTATGGGTAATGGTCGCTGAGCTAAGTGCCATGGCAATGCCAAAATCAGTGACTTTGATATTCCCCAAGTTGTCTATTAATATATTGTGAGGCTTAATGTCTCTGTGGACGAGCTGTTTCGCATGGGCTTCTTCCATCGCCGCAACGACTTGCTCCATGATGCGAACGGCTTCTTTTGGATGAAGCGGTCCATTGGCGTGTATGTATTCTTTCAGCGTCATCCCCTCGACATATTCCATGACAATATAATAAATGTCATCTTCTTCCCCTACATCGTAGATACTGACAATATTCGGATGATCTAAGCTGGCTGCTGATTGCGCTTCTCTCCGGAACCGTCTAATAAAATCATCATCGCTTGCAAAGTCAAACCGTAAAATTTTAATCGCCACTTCGCGATCTAAAATCATATCCTCCGCCAAATAAACGTTGGCCATTCCGCCTCCGCCTATGGCGCGAAGAATTTGATAACGGCCGCTGATCCTTTTTCCGATCAACACTTGCTGTCACCCTCCTCTGTTTGGGAGGAGATTTCTAACAGTACTGCTGTAATGTTATCTTCACCGCCGTTGTCATTCGCTGTTTGAACTAACTCTGTTACTTTTTCATCTGGTGCGGTTGTTTGCGATAAAATCTGAATCAAATGTTCTTCTTCTACTTTATTCGATAATCCGTCTGAACAAAGCAAAATTTGATCTCCTGGATCCACTTCAAAAGTTCGTGCATCAATTTGAACGTGTTTATCTGTTCCTAACGCTTTGGTCAGCACATTTTTTCTTGGATGATATTCTGCATCCGCTTTTGAAATCTCTCCTGTTTTCACTAACTCATTCACTAGTGAGTGATCATCTGTTAATTGGGTCAGCGCGCCTTCTCTTAGCAAATAGCAGCGGCTGTCACCAATATGGGCAATTGTGACCGTTTGCAAATGCACGAGCGCACAAACGATGGTCGTCCCCATGCCTTGGCATTCCTCATTGTTTTTCGCATGTTCGTATACTTGGTCATTAATGTCGCTAATTTTTGAGATTAACCAATTTTCTTGATCGGCTGGTTTATTTGGAATTGAAGATGTTTCCTGCCAGTATTCTTTTAAAGAAGAAACTGCCATCTTGCTGGCTACATCACCAGCAAGATGACCTCCCATTCCATCTGCTACAACAGCTAGAAGTGTGTCTTCTTTTGCTTCAAAAATACCTGCATCATCTTCATTATGCTGACGGACTTTTCCTGTATCGGTTTGAAAGGCTGCCCTTATCAACATTCGTCACCTCGTCTCTTCCTGACGCTCCTTCGCTCTTAGCTGACCGCAAGCAGCATCAATATCATGGCCTTGCTCTCGTCTAATCGTTACGTTTACGCCTCGTTCTTTCAGCGTTTTTTCAAATAGGAAGATTTGTTCTCTTGATGTTCTCACGTAATCTCTTTCTGGTACATAGTTCACCGGGATGAGGTTTACATGGCATTTGATTCCTTTTAATAAATCAGCAAGTTCTTCTGCGTGATGAACTTGATCATTGACTCCGCCAAACAGACCGTATTCAAAGCTCACGCGTCTGCCTGTTTTTTGAATGTAGTATTCAATAGCTTCCATTAATTTTGGCAGCTTGTATGCCTTATTGATTGGCATGAGGCGGCTTCGAATTTCAGTATTTGGTGCGTGCAGGGAGACAGCAAAGTTGATTTGCATTTGCTCATCCGCAAATTGATAAATCTTTGGAATGATCCCGCTCGTCGAAACCGTAATATGACGTGCTCCAATATTTAAGCCGTTATCATGGTTAATGATCTTAAGGAATGCAAGCATTTCATCAAAGTTATCAAACGGTTCGCCAATTCCCATGATGACAACTGAGCTGACGCGTTCATCTGTTTCATCAAGCGCCTGTTGTACTTTCAATACTTGGGCCACAATTTCTCCCGCCTCAAGGTTACGTTTCAATCCACCAAGTGTAGATGCACAGAATGTACAGCCAATCCGGCAGCCAACCTGTGTTGTGACGCAGACAGAGTTGCCGTATTCGTGGCGCATTAGCACGGTTTCAATGGTATAGCCATCGTGTAATTCAAATAAGAACTTGATCGTTCCATCTTGAGATGTTTGTTTGATCACTGTTTTTAAAGTCGTGATGGCGAATTGATCTTTTAATTTTTCTCTTAATTCCTTTGAAAGGTTAGACATTTCATCAAAGGATGTGACGCGTTTTTCATAAAGCCACTCGAAAATTTGTGTTGCACGGAAAGGCTTTTCGCCTTGTTCCTTTAACCAGTCTTTGATTTCATTTAGCTCAAATGAGTAGATCGACGGCATGTCTGTTTTCAGTTCTTTTCTTACTTTTTGTTTTTGTTCTGTCATTTTTTATCCCTTCTTTCTCATGCTGCAAATAAAGAAACCATCTGTTCCGAAATAATGAGGAAGTATTTGTACACTTCCGTTTTGAACAAACGGAGCAACCTGCTCAGGCAGCCGTTCATTAAGAGATAGATCGGGTTCGAAGTCTTGGTGTTCTTGTAAAAACGCATGAATCACTTGTTGATTTTCTGTTGGATCCATTGTACATGTACTGTATACAAGGGTTCCGCCTGGCTTTAGCAGCTGGGCTGTTTCATGCAAGATCGATTGCTGAATTGTCGCAAGTCTTGCTGAGTCTTCCGAGGACTTTGTATATTTCATATCTGGTTTTCGTCTGATGACGCCAAAACCTGAACATGGTGCATCAATGAGAATACGGTCAAACGAAGCATCATCATAATGGTCGGATGCTTTTCTTGCATCAAGCGCTTTTGCCTCAATATGCGTTAAGTTCAGACGCTTTGCCGCCTGTTTGATCAGTTTTACTTTGTGCTCATGTAAATCAAGAGACACAATGTTCCCCTCATCGTTCATTCGCTCTGCGATATGTGTTGATTTACCACCAGGGGCGGCACAGGCATCAAGCACCATTTCTCCCGGCTGAGGGTCCAGCGCTCTTGCGACAAGCATGGAGCTTTCATCTTGGATCGTGACAAAGCCCTCTTGAAAGAAAGGAGTGGATACGATAGATCCTTTCATGAGTTTGAGTGCATCCTCAGAGAGATCGCCGAGCTCTGTCTCAATTCCTGCATCCATGAGTTCTTGCTGCAGTGCAGTGCGGTTTTTTTTCATTTGATTGACACGCAATGTCTGCTTTGGCGGGACTAAATGAATACGGCACATGCTTTCTGCTGCTTCAAAACCGTACGCCTCCACCCATTCTTGTACGAGCCACAATGGATGGCTTGTCTCAACCGATAGCCGCTTGACCGGATCTTTGATCGCATCAAATGATGGCACGCCTTCTCTTTGCACAGAACGAAGAACGCCGTTGACTAGTGAAGAAATACCTTTATGTCCGCGCTTTTTCGTTAGTTCCACTGCTTCGTGGATGGCTGCACGATCTGGAATTTTTTCAAGATAAACCATCTGATAAAGAGACATACGCAAAAGCTGCATCACCCATGGAGCCACTTTTTGCGGTTTTTTCACAAAGGGTATGAGCATATAATCAAGTGCCAGCTTGTTTTGCAGTGTACCGTATACAAGTTCTGTTAATAGCGGTTTGTCTTGATCGGAGAGTTCTTTCTCTTTCATCACTGACTGCAAAAGCAAGTTACTGTAGGATTGATTTTGTTCGAGTTTGATTAAAGCGTCTAGCGCTACTTCTCTCACATTACTTTTCTTCATTGATTAGCCCTAATTTCTGTCCAATTTCGATATTTGCGCCTCTTAAGAAGTCTTCACCGCTCATTTTTTTCTTTCCAGCCGGCTGTACACTCGTTAATAAAAGGCCTAGCTGATTTCCTGTTCCAACGACTGGTCCTTCTTTTTGAAGCTCAATCACTTTCCCAGGTTCTTCTGGTGCTTGAAGCGGAACTTTTTTCGCTTCCCATACTTTTAAGTTAGCACCGTTCCATTCAGTATAGGCAACTGGCCATGGATTTAAGCCACGAACTTGGTTGTAAAGCTCTTCTCCTGGCTTGGTCCAGTCTAACCTTTCCTGCTCCCGCTTAATATTTGGTGCATACGTTGCTGCCTCTTCATTTTGCGGAATTGGCGAGATAGACCTGCTTAACACATTTGGAACTGTGTCTTTTAATAAGGCCGCACCAGCCACACTTAATTTATCATGCAGTGTTCCGACGTTGTCTAATTCATCAATTTCTACTTCTACTTTGCTAATCATGTCACCTGCATCAAGCTTTTCTACCATATACATGATCGTCACGCCTGTTTTCTTTTTGCCTTGCAGGATCGCATAATGGATCGGTGCACCGCCTCTTAGTTCTGGCAGCAGTGAGGCATGAACATTGATACAGCCAAATTCAGGTTCATCAAGTAATCTTTTTGGCAAAATTTGTCCGAACGCTGCTGTTACGATCAAATCTGGCTTTAACGCAAGCACTTTATCAATTTCTTCATCAAGACGTACCTTTTCAGGCTGTAAAACTGGAATGCCGTGTTTTAAGGCTTCTACTTTTACAGGAGGCGGTGTGAGCACTCGTTTTCTGCCTTTCGGGCGATCTGGCTGCGAGACGACCCCGACAACTTCGTATCCTTCTGTTATAAGTGTTTGCAGCACAGGTACTGAGAAATCAGGGGTTCCCATAAATACGATACGTGCCATTTTCTTCACCCTTCCATTTCCGCAAGTTCTTTTTCTGTATATGTTTGAATGATCTTCGACGTGAATAATACGCCGTCTAAGTGATCAATTTCATGCAATAAAGCTCTTGCTAAAAATCCTTCTGCTTCTATTGTAAATGGTTTGCCTTTCTTATCAAAGGCTTTCACCTTCACATAATTTGGTCTTTCAACCGTTCCGTACAAAGATGGAAAGCTCAGGCAGCCTTCAATGTCTGTCTGGCTCCCTTCCACTTCAAGAATCTCAGGATTTACTAAGTCAATCCTCCCAGAATCTTCTCCGATATCGACCACGGCGATTCTTTTTGAGATGCCGATTTGTGGTGCGGCTAGGCCGACTCCATCTAGTTCAAGCATTGTATCATACATATCATCCAGCAGTTTTTTCAGTTTTTTATCGAATGTATCAACAAGCTCTGTTTGTTGTTCAAGCACGTCTGCAGGATGTAAGACTATCGGTTTGATTGCCACGAAAAGACCTCCGTTTTACATCATCATATATGGATTCATATCGATTGATATCATCAACTGTTTTTGTTCCATTTCTTTTTGATAATGATCTTGTATTTTTCGTAATAAACTTGCCAGTTCATTTTCCCTTTTGTATTTTATCACGCATTGATATCGATATCTATCTTTGATCTTAGCGATCGGAGAAGCAGCAGGACCGAGAATTCTTGTATTCGGTGCACAATTCATTTTCAGGAACTGAACAATTTTGTCTGTGACATGCGCTGCCTTCGTCACTTCTTCATGTGATACAGTCACCATCGCCAAAAAATAAAATGGCGGATAGGACTGATGACGACGGTGCAACATCTCCTGCTCATAAAAGGCTTCATAATCATGCTGTTTGGTTAATTCAATACTATAATGCGAAGGTGTATATGATTGAATAATGACTGACCCCGCTTTTTCATGACGTCCCGCACGTCCGCTTACTTGTGTAAGAAGCTGAAACGTTTTTTCACTTGAACGAAAATCAGGGATGTGAAGAGACGTATCCGCACTAAGGACACCGACAAGTGTAACATCTGGGAAGTCTAATCCTTTTGCAATCATTTGCGTCCCAAGCAGAATGTCTGCTTCTTTATTACCAAAGGACGTGAGAAGCTTTTCGTGCGCACCTTTCCGAGAGGTTGTATCTACATCCATTCGGATGACCCTTGCTTCTGGCAATACCTTCGTCAGCTCTTCTTCCACACGCTGCGTGCCTGTACCAAAATAGCGAATATGCTCACTATGGCATTCTGGACATTCTGCAGGTACAGGAGCTTCGTGACCGCAGTAATGGCACTTCAGCCGTTTTTGAAAGCGGTGATAAGTGAGAGAGATCTCACAATGAGGACATTGTTCCACATATCCGCAATCCCGGCACATCACAAAGGATGAATAACCTCTTTTATTGAGAAATAAAACCGCCTGCTCTTTCCTTTCAAGTACTTCTTTTAACCTGAGCATTAATTCTTCTGAGAACATGGAGCGGTTGCCGTTTCTTAATTCTTCTCTCATATCAATTAACGAAACGTGCGGCAGCTGCTGCTGATTGACGCGCCGTTTGAGCGTCAGCAGTGTATACACACCCTTTTTCGCACGCGCATATGACTCAAGTGAAGGCGTTGCACTGCCTAATACAACCGGACATTGGTGCCGCCCTGCTCGTTCAATGGCCACATCTTTCGCATGATACCGAGGCATTTCTTCTTGTTTATATGACGATTCGTGTTCTTCATCTATAATGATCATTCCTAGATTCTCAAACGGGGCAAAAACAGCCGATCTTGCGCCAACGACAAGTTTGACTTCCTTGCGGTGGATTTTCCGCCATTCATCGTATTTTTCCCCAGTCGATAAGCCGCTATGAAGGACAGCCACATTGGAGCCGAAGCGCTCTTTAAAACGCTGGACCATTTGAGGCGTTAATGAAATTTCAGGAACTAGGACGATCGCTTCTTTTCCCTTTTGGAGGACATGATCAATCGTCTGTAAATAAATTTCGGTTTTACCGCTTCCTGTGACCCCGTGCAGTAAAAACGTTTCATGTTTTTCATCGCTCACTGCTTGATGAATGGGTTTTGCCGCTTCTGCTTGCTCTGTTGTGAGATCAAGAGGAGTAGATGGTGTAAACTTTCTGTCCCGATAAGGATCTCGATAAATCTCTTCATAGCTTTCTGTTAACAGGCCTTCTTGAATCAAGGCTTTTAGCGTTTGAGAACTAGCGCCTGTTTGCTGCTGCAAATCTTTTGCTAAAAACGTCGTTTCATTCGCTTGAAATAAAAAGGTAAGCAGCGCCTTCTGTTTCACCGCATTTTTCTTTAACTGCTTCTGTTTTTCTTCAAGTTTTTCTTTCGTAACTGCTACCTGAAGTGTCCGCACCTTTTTCTTTCCGGATTTTTGTGAGACGTGATATCTGACTTCTAGATGGCCTTTTTGGACATGCTTTTGAATAGGCTTCAGCTGTTCAGGCAGAATGTCAGCGTAAAGGATGCTCTCTTGCTGACCGAAAAGCTCTTTCAATGACTGCGGAAGTTCCTCAGCTGATAACACCTGAATTTCTTTTTCATATTTGGCTTTCATCGCTGCTGGAAGCATCGATTGAAGCGCCGTAATATGATAGGACAATGTTTTTTCCGTCAGCCAGTGGGAAAGCTCCAATAGCTCATCTGTCAGAACAGGAGATAAATCAAATAAATCGACAATGTCCTTGATGTTTCCTGACTGTACGTCTGTTTCTTCTTTGATTTTTGTCACAAACCCTTGAATCTTCCTTGGGCCAAAAGGAACCACTACCCTCATACCAGCCTTGACAAGGCCTTTAAAGCGGTCTGGCACACGATAGTCAAATGGCCTGTCAATGGCTTTCGTTGTGACATCGACGATCACTTCAGCAATCATGCTCGATCACGCTCTTTTGGCAGCAGCTGCTTTGCCTCCTGTAAGATTTCAAAGGCAAGATCTTTTTTGCTCATCATTGGCAGCTCTTTTTTTGTTCCGTCTGCTTTGATCAATGCTGCGACATTTGTATCTGTGCCAAAGCCTGCGCCCTCTGCTGCAACATTGTTCGCGACAATCATATCTAAATGCTTGGATTCGATTTTCTTTTTCGCATAGTATTCAACATCCTGCGTCTCAGCTGCAAAGCCGACTAGGACCTGATGTTCTTTTCTTTTCCCAAGCTCTTTTAAAATATCTTTCGTCCGCTTAAATTCAACCGCTAGTTCACCGTCTTGTTTTTTCATTTTATGAGAATACGTCGTGACAGGCGTATAATCGGCAACGGCTGCTGATTTAATCACTATATCCGCTGTCTCGTATACATTTAACGCTGCTTGATACATCTCCTCAGCCGATTCCACTTGCACTACATCCACATGCTCAGGTGCAGTTAACGAAACAGGTCCTGAAATGAGCGTGACATCAGCGCCCATTTGCTCGGCAGCTTCTGCAATGGCATAGCCCATTTTCCCAGAAGATCGATTTGAAAGGAAACGAACAGGGTCGATCACTTCTCGTGTAGGACCAGCTGTGACCACGACTTTTTTACCTGAAAGCGGCAAGCTGGTTGGCTCATCAAAAAACGCACGGATGTGTTCAACAATTTTTTCAGGCTCCTCTAAGCGTCCTTTTCCAATGTAGCCGCATGCTAAATAGCCTTCACTTGGCTCTATAAACCGGTAGCCGTCTTCATATAAAGTGCGGATGTTCCGCTTGACAGCTGGATGGTCATACATGTGCACATTCATAGCCGGTGCAACCCATACAGGAGCTGTTGAAGCAAGCAAGGTCGTTGTGAGCATATCATCAGCAAGTCCTGCGGCCATTTTACCAATGGTATGTGCTGTTGCAGGGGCAACAAGAATGAGATCGGCCCAGTCAGCTACATCAATATGCGCAATGACTTTTGGATTATTTTCTTTAAATGTATCCACATACACCTCATGCCGAGATAGGGCTTGAAAGGTGAGCGGAGACACAAACTCACGGGCAGATTCTGTCATAATCACTCTTACGTTTGCGCCTGCCTGTACGAGTTTACTAGTGAGTGCAGCTGCTTTATATACGGCGATTCCTCCGCTGACGCCGAGCAAAATATTTTTTGACTGTAACATTTGTTTGTCCCCCTTAACGGCCTTTTTCACAAATTCGTCTACAATTCAAAAAAGTCAAAACCAATCATAGTTTTGACTTTTTTGAACGTATCGTATCTGCATAGCAGAAGCGATGTTATTCTTGCTCTTCTTTTTCAAATGTCAAAAGACCAGCATCGATTTCTTCAAGAGCTTTCCCTACAAATTTGTAGGATTTTGTGTTTTCGATTTGTTGATCTTGATGGATTTGCATTTCACGTGCACGGCGTGCAGACACTGTGACAAGTGTATATTTTGAGTCAAGTTTGTTCATCAATGAGTCAATTGAAGGATCTAACATGGTTTATTCTACCCCCAGCATTTTTTTATATCTTGGTGCGACTCTGTCTCTTCGCAGGTGCTCTGCAAGGACGATCGCTTTAATTCTTTCACATGCAAGCTCGACATCGTCGTTTTCAACGACATAGTCATAAGCATCCATCATTTCAATTTCTTCTTTTGCAGCAGCCATTCGGTTACGGATGAGATCCTCAGATTCTGTCCCGCGTGTAATAATGCGGTTTTGAAGTTCTGAAAGACTTGGCGGTGCAAGGAAAATAAAGAGACCTTCCGGGAATGCTTCTCTTACTTGAAGTGCACCTTGCACTTCGATTTCAAGGAAAACATCTTTTCCTTCGCTCAATGTTTGTTCTACATAGTCAACAGGCGTGCCGTAGTAATTCCCGACATATTCTGCCCATTCTAACAGCTTTTTGTTTTCAATCATATGTTCAAATTCTTCCCTGGTTTTAAAGAAATAATCAACACCATTTCTTTCACCTTCACGCGGTTTGCGGGTTGTCACAGAAATAGAGTATTCAAATTTCGTATCTTCCTGGGAGAAAATGGCTTGTCTGACCGTTCCTTTTCCAACTCCCGAAGGTCCAGAGAGAACGATTAAAAGTCCTCTTTCTTTCATAATGGCGTATTACCCCTGCCCTTCATCTATGATTTCTTCTTTTACAGAAAGTCTTTGCGCGACAGTCTCAGGCTGAACGGCAGATAAGATGACATGGTCACTGTCCATAATGACAACAGCACGGGTTCTTCTTCCGTATGTCGCATCAATGAGCATGCCTCGATCTCTTGCGTCTTGTATCATTCGTTTAATCGGTGCTGATTCCGGACTGACGATCGAAATCATCCGATTCGCTGAAATGATGTTTCCAAATCCGATATTGATCAACTTTATGGTCATCTTCTTTCGTCCCCCTGTAATATAAACGTCTCTAGTCTCGCCGAAAGAGACGCACTGTAAACAGCATACACAATGACTATTCTATATTTTGCACTTGTTCTTTTATTTTTTCAATAGCGCTTTTCATTTCAACCACCAGCTTTGTTAAATGGTGATGGTTTGCTTTTGATCCAATCGTGTTCACTTCACGGTTGAGCTCCTGTACAAGAAAGTCAAGCTTTCGTCCGGCAGCGCCGCCTTGCGTCAAAATTTGCTGAAACTGCTGAAAATGACTTTTCAGCCTGGTAATCTCTTCTGTAATGTCACAGCGATCAGCAAAGATGGCCGCCTCTGTGGTCAGTCTGCTCTCTTCAAGCGCCTCTCCGATCCATTCTTGCAATCTTTGATTCAATCGTTCTTTGTACTGACTCACAACCTCTGGTGCAAACACTTTGATTTCTTCTGTAAATGCCTCGAGTTCTGACAGCCTGAGTTCACAGTCTTTTTGAAGTGATGTTCCCTCCTGCTCTCTCATGAAGCAAAGCTCCTTGACAGCTTCTTCACAAGTGTCAATCAGCAAATGCTCCAGCTGCTCATTTCGGCTGACTGACTCTTCCACCTGAACAGCCTGTTCCAGCTTCAGTAAGTCATGTGCATGCTGAATACCTGAAATATGATAGCGGTCCTCAAGGTCTTTTGCGGCTTTCATATATTCATCAAGCAGCGGCCAGTCAATCTGTAAAGACCGGCTTGCAAGTTTACCGCCTTCAATCGTAACAAACAGCTCAATTCGACCGCGCTGCACGTGACGAAGAATGATTTTTTTTAATGTATCTTCGAAATATAAAAGCGGCCTCGGCAAACGGGCATGAACCTCTTTAAAACGGTGATTGACCGATTTTAGCTCAACTGACACTGTCAGTTCTCCATCCGTTTTACTCGCTTGGCCGAATCCCGTCATACTGCGTATCATGTGAAAACACCCAATTCTTTCATATTAATAAAATGAAAAAGGTAATAGCAGACACTATTACCTCAAAATTATACCATAACCAATTATTTTTTTCTTGTCAAAAGTGATCCCGCCAGTAAAAAAGTTGGCAATGCAGACATACCGATGATCAGAAGCCAATCGACTGGTGCGACCGCCACCGTTTTGAAAATTGGCTGAAGCGGCGGATAATAAATGACCACAAGCATCAGCAGCAGGGAAGACACAACAGCGCCGATCAAGTACATATTCCCAAATGGATTGCGTTCAAAAATAGACCGTTCACTGCGGCAGTCAAACACATGAATGAGCTGCGCCAAAACGAGTGTGCTGAATGCAACCGTCTGCGCATATTGAAGATTGTTCGGATCACGGTGATACACAAACATAAAGGCTAACAAAGTGGCAATCCCGATCAGAAACCCTCTTGATATGACCTTCCAACCAAGCCCTCTTGCAAAAATCCCCTCTTTCATGTTCCGCGGCTTTCTCTTCATGACATCGCCTTCTGGTTTATCCATTCCAAGTGCCATAGCCGGCAAGCCGTCTGTGACAAGGTTTACCCACAAAATTTGAATTGGAACGAGAGGCAATGGAAGCGCAAGAAGCATCGCAAACAGCATGACCAAAATCTCTCCCACATTCGATGCCAGCAAATAGCGGACAAATTTGCGAATGTTTTCATAAATATTCCGGCCCTCTTTAATAGCGGATTTAATGGTCGCAAAGTTGTCATCAAGCAAAATAAGAGAAGAAGCTTCTTTGGCAACGTCTGTTCCGGTAATCCCCATGGATATGCCGATATCCGCCTGTTTAATCGCTGGCGCATCATTCACCCCATCACCTGTCATCGCGACAATATGGCCATTTTTTTGATAGGCCTTCACAATTCTCAGTTTATGCTCAGGTGATACACGGGCAAAGACGTACACATCTTCTGCTGTTTGCTCCAGCTCTTTGTCACTTAGCTGATCCAGAGCTTTTCCATCAAGCACCTTTCCTTGCTTCGGTAAGAGACTTAAATCTTTAGCGATCGCTTTAGCCGTTTCTACGTGATCGCCTGTAATCATCACTGTTTTAATGCCAGCATCCCGGCATTCTTTAATCGCTCGTCTCACTTCAGGACGAGGTGGATCAATCATGCCCTCTAGACCGATAAATGTGAGGCCAGTTTCTGCCTGCTGAACAGAGGTAATTTTTTCTGTCAGGCTTACTTTTTTATATGCAATCGCAATGGTTCTAAGCGCTTGTCTTGCTAAACCTTGAATGGCAGCTTCTGTTTCTTGCCGGTGGGCCTTTGAAAATGAGGCGGTGCGTCCGCCGTGCATCATATGACTTGAACGGTTCATCAGCACATCTGGCGCCCCTTTGGCAATGACATACCGCTCCTTCTGATTCGTTTCCACGACGACTGACATCATTTTTCTTTCAGAGTCAAAAGGGAATTCCTCCACCACACGAAATCCCGCTTCGATGAATTGCTCTGTAAAACCCGCTTTACGCGCAGCGGTTAGAAGTGCTCCTTCTGTCGGATCGCCATCAAGTCTCATCTCTCCGTCTTTTTCAACGATGGTCGATGTATTACAAAGTGCTCCGTATAATAGCACCTTTTGCAGGCTTGGATGTTTGTCTACATGGACAAGTTCTCCGTTTAAGGTAAAATCACCTGACGGCTCGTACCCAGTGCCAGAAATATTCCACGTTTTCCCCTCTGCCCATACATGTGTCACTGTCATTTTATTTTGTGTCATTGTGCCTGTTTTATCTGAGCAAATAATCGAAGCGCAGCCAAGTGTTTCCACAGCCGGCAGCTTTCTGACAATGGATCTTTGTTTAATCATCCGCTGCACACCTAGGGAAAGTGCGACAGTGACGATCGCCGGCAGTCCTTCTGGAATCGCAGCAACAGCGAGAGATACACCCGCTAAGAACATATGATACAAATCATGACCTTGCACCACACCAAGAACAACCACAAGAACAGTTAAAAATAATGCAGCAACAATTAAAATTTTCCCCAGCTGCTCAAGGCGTCTTTGCAGCGGTGTTTCCATATTACCTGCTGAATCCAGCATACCGGCAATTTGTCCCATCGCCGTATTCATCCCTGTACCAATGACAACCCCTACACCGCTTCCCCTCGTGACAAGCGTCCCCATAAAGGCCATGTTCGTCAAATCTCCAAGTGAGACATGATCTCGCGAGAGCGGACTCGCATGTTTGACCGCTGGGATGGACTCTCCAGTGAGGGCAGATTCTTCGATTTCCAAACTCTTTGTTTCTAGTAATCTGATATCTGCCCCAATTCGGTCCCCGCTTGAAAACTTCACAATATCTCCCGGCACGAGGTGCTTGGATGGGATCTTGACCCATTCATTGTTTCTCCTTGCATAGACATGCGGCGTTGATAATTCCTTTAGTGCTTGGAGGGACTTTTCCGCACGGCGTTCCTGATAAAAGCCAAGCACACCATTTATCAGCACAATCGCCACAATCGCCACAGCATCAATGTATTCACCTAAAAAAGCAGAAATAATCGTTGCCGCAAGCAGGATTAACACCATAAAGTCTTTAAATTGCGCTAAAAAAATAACGAACGCCGACGCCTTTTTCCCTTCCTGCAATTCATTTGGCCCATGCTTTTCAAGCCGCTTTTGCACATCTTTTTCTGACAGTCCGTCACCTATCGATGTATTCATTGTTTTTAATAAATCGGTTTGGTTCAGTTCATGCCAATTCATTTGACCTCGTCCACTCCTCTTTTGTTCTCTCTCTTATGCAGTGTTCTATAAGCCAGTTTATTCAGACTCGTCCTAAATCATGCTATAATAATAAGACTGCCTAAAGAACGAGAAAACGTAAGGTTCTTTCAGTAGATTTGTGTGAAAGAAGAGGGTGTATCCAACATGTCATTTGACGGCATTTTTACATACGGTATGACAAATGAATTGCAAGAAACATTAACTGGCGGAAGAATTTCGAAAATACATCAGCCATACAAGCATGAGCTGATTTTTCATATCCGGTCAAAGGGGAAGAATCATAAGCTTCTTTTATCCGCTCACCCGAGCTATGCAAGGGTACAGCTCACTGAGCACCATGATGATAATCCGAGCGAACCGCCAATGTTTTGTATGCTCCTCAGAAAACATCTTGAGGGTGGGTTCATTGAACGTTTTGAACAAATTGGGTTAGATCGGGTGATCGTGCTGCACGTGCGAAGCCGAAATGAAATTGGCGATGAACAAACCCGTAAGCTATATATTGAAATTATGGGCAGGCACAGCAACTTAATTCTCGTGGAGGACGAAACGGAGCAGATCATTGACGGACTGAAACATCTTTCTCCATCTGTGAACAGCTATCGAACGGTGCTACCAGGACATCAATATCTTCTGCCGCCGGCACAGCAAAAGCTGAATCCTTTTGACGTGACGAAGGAAGATATTTTAAAGCATTTACGTTTTCAAGAAGGGAAAATCGCCAATCAAATTGTCGATACATTCTCTGGGGTTTCTCCGCTGTTTGCTAAGGAAGCTGTCCACAGGGCCGGTCTTGCCAATCAGGAAACGATTCCAAGTACATTGCTCGAGATGTTTCAGCTCATTCAGGCGCATTCTTTTACCCCTCAGCTCACGAGAAAAGATGGGAAAGAGTATTTTTATTTATTAGAACTTCAGCACGTCGATGGTGACATGAAGACATTTGATTCTCTTAGCGAGCTACTTGACCGTTTTTATTTCGGAAAAGCTGAAAGAGACAGAGTCAAACAGCAGGCGGCTGATCTTGAACGTTTTGTTGCCAATGAAAAAAAGAAAAATGAAAACAAGCTGAAAAAACTAACAAGAACACTTGAAGAATCTCAAAATGCGCATAAGTATCAGCTTTATGGTGAATTGCTTACTGCCAATATATATGCGATTAAAAAAGGGGATAAAGAAGCGACTGTCATCAATTATTATGATGAAGAAGGCGGAGAGATCACGATCCCGCTCAAAACAAACAAAACCCCTTCTGAAAATGCGCAAGCGTATTTTACAAAATACCAAAAGGCAAAAAATGCAGTAGAGGCCGTAAATGAACAAATTGAGCGAACACATGAAGAAATTGCTTATTTTGACGAGCTGATCCAGCAGCTGTCCTCTGCCTCACCAAAAGATTTAGAGGAAATAAGAGAAGAACTGGTGGAAGGAAAATATTTGCGTCCCAAACAAAAACGCAATGCCAAAAAGAAAAAACCATCGGCCATTCAGCTTGAAGCATATGAATCCTCTCAAGGTGTTCCGATTCTCGTTGGAAAAAACAACAAGCAAAACGAATATTTGACCACAAAGGCGGCAGCTCGTGATGACATTTGGCTGCACACAAAGGATATTCCTGGATCACATGTCGTCATTCGTCACAAAGCACCTGATGAACAAACCTTGCTTGAAGCGGCACAAATTGCTGCCTACTTCTCGAAGGCAAAAGAATCAAGCTCCGTCCCTGTCGATTATACGAAAATCCGGCATGTGAAAAAACCAAACGGAGCAAAACCGGGCTTTGTCACATATGATCAGCAGCAAACGTTGTTTGTGACGCCTGATGAGGATGTTGTCCTAAAGCTGAGAAAATAAAAAAAAGCCGGTTAAATCTTTAGATGAGATTTTATCGGCTTTTTCTTTGTCTTTTTTTTCTTTCTATATAGAGCTCATCCAGTGCATCTACATCCTCTTGTTCAAGCAAGGTCTCAATGGCCGCAGCCAGCTGTTTAGTGCGGGCTGGGCTTGCACCACTCGTAGATATGGAGATTGTTACTTTTCCTGCCCTTACAACCTTTGGCACAATCACATTGCCTAGCTCTGACTGGCTCACACAGTTGACGAGCTGATGAGGAAGCGCTGATTGCGTCATCCACTCGTTTACTGAAGGATCGTCTGTAGCAGCGACAATTAAAAATGCATCCTTTACATCTTCCGCATCCACTTTCTTTTTCTTCCAAGTCAGCTGATATGTCTCAATGAGATTCGCCATTTCATCACAAATGTCAGGGCTCACAATGGTTATGCTGCATGGCTCCATGCATAGCGCACTCGTCCTTCTAGCCGCAACCCTTCCACCGCCGACAATTAGCACGTGTTTATTGGTTAGATCAAGATGAACTGGAAGCATGGCTTTCTCCTTGAAACCGAAACGCATCCTCTTTGTTTAAGATGGTTTCCTGCACACGTTCAATATAAGCTGCTTTTACATGGGGATGAAACCCAATATATCGGCAGACACGGACATCTCGCAGCCGCTCTCTCGCCTGATTCGCTTCACTCTCAATCTCTTTCATTAAAATGCCGGTAAATAAAAGATAAGGCACGAGATAGACAGGCGTATCGTCATCTACTGTTAACTGTGCTAAGACGTCACGATAATTCGGTTCACACGCTGTAATAAAACACGGAAAAACCTCTGCACAAGGCAACATGCTTCGGACATCATCTGCAATGCCAAACACATCCCGCTTTACATCTGGATCAGAGCTTCCACGGCCAATTAAGAGAATTTTTGCGTGCTCTCCCTTGTATCCTGCTTCTTCAATCCTTGCAATAACCGCTTTCGTGACTTCTTGGTTCACGCCTATAGGTCTTCCATATGTCACCTTCACTTGTGGGAAACGTTTTTGTACTTTCACAATCTCATCTGGAATATCTGATTTGGCATGCATGGCAGTTAAAAGGAGGAGCGGGACGATCGCAATGTGGGTTGCTCCTTTTTGTACACAAGTCTCAAACCCTTCTTCGATTGAAGGGTCCGTCAACTCTAAAAAACAAATTTCTTGGATATCTGCTTCCACTAACGGCATACAGCTTTTCATAAAAGAAATGGCTTTATCCTGTGCTTCTTTTACCCTGCTTCCATGCCCAACATAAAGGACAGCTTGTTTCATTTGACTCCTCCTTGCAACCCTAGTTTTATTCAGACGAAAAGACACGATGTCCACACGTGTCTTTTCACCTTTGTTCTCATTTCTCAATCAGTGCTGGTTCAAACCAGTTCAACTTTTGATGAAAGTGAACGACATCTCCTACCACGATTAAACTTGGGTGCTCGATCCCTTCTTTTTCAACCGTTTCAGATAGTGTCGCCACCGTGCAGCAAGTCGTCTTTTGCCTTGTGGTCGTTCCCCAGTGAATAAACGCAGCTGGGGTTTCAGGATTCCGCCCATTTTTCAAAAGCAGCCGCTGGACTCTTTCCACGTTTTTGACGCCCATGTAAATGACAAGGGTATCAATCCCCGTCGCCAGCGCTTCCCACTTTTCTTCAAAATGTTCATCCTTTTGATAATGCCCTGTCACAAACGCAACATTTGAGCTGAATTCTCGGTGCGTGACTGGAATGCCTGCATAAGCAGCCGCTGCAATGCCAGAAGTAATCCCCGGGACAACTTCATACGGAATACCATGCTCAGCTAAGCATTCGATTTCTTCACCGCCACGGCCAAATACAAAGGGATCACCGCCTTTTAGACGAACGACTATGTTCCCTTCCTTCGCATGAGCAACAAGTGCTTCGTTAATCGCTTCCTGTCTCATCGTATGATGATTCGGCAGTTTGCCGCAATAGATCAACTCCGCCTCCGGTTTGGCATGGGCAAGAATCTCTTGATTGACAAGTCGATCATATAAAATGACATCTGCCTGCTGTATTGCCTTATGGGCCTTTAGCGTAATTAAGTCTGGGTCACCCGGTCCGGCACCAACAATGTATACTTTCCCCATCTTGCTTTCTCCCCCTGCCATCAGGCGATTATTTCGTTTTATCCTTTACATAATCAACAAGGCGCTGTTTTGACTCCTCGCGTGATAATTCACCTGTATCTAGGACGAGCTCAGGCGCAGCTGGCTCTTCGTATGGTGAATCGATTCCCGTGAAAAATGGAATTTCGCCGTTTCTTGCTTTTTTATATAATCCCTTTGGATCACGCTCTTCACACACGTTCAGATCACATTTCACAAACACTTCGTGAAATTCTCCGTCTTCGACTAACTGTCTTACGATTTGGCGGTCTTCTTGAAATGGTGAAATAAAAGCAGTAATGACAATCGTTCCTTGCTCAACAAATAATTTCGCCACTTCACCGATGCGCCGAATGTTCTCTTTTCTGTCGTCATCTGAAAAGCCTAAGTCTTTATTGAGTCCATGGCGTACGTTATCGCCATCAAGGACTGTCACTTGGTACCCCTGTTCAAACAGCTCTCGAGCCGCTGCGTTGGCGATCGTCGATTTACCTGAACCGCTTAGACCTGTCAGCCAAATGATCCCGCTTGTATGGTTGTTTTTCTGTTGATATTCTTTTTTAGTAATAGATGAATCATGCCACACGATATGTTCGTTGCTCATGTCATATCCTCCTTTAAAATACCGTCGTTTTTAATCCTTCGATTAATGTTTCAATGACTTCTTTTCGGCTGAACGTGCTCGGTGGTAATTCACCATTTCTCAGCATCGTTCTTACCTTTGTACCTGAGAGAATGACATGTTCGCTTTTATCATGTGGGCATGTTTTTGGTGTTGCCATGGCTTCACATGTATTGCAGTAAAAGCTGTGCTCAAATTTTAATGGTGTGATCCCAATTTCTTCGCTTGTAAATTGTTCAAATAGCTCCTGCGCTTCGTATGTGCCGTAATAATCACCAACACCCGCATGATCTCTGCCGACAATAAAATGTGTACAGCCATAATTTTTACGCACAAGCGCATGAAAAATCGCTTCCTTTGGTCCAGCATAACGCATGGCAGCAGGAAAAACACCTAAAAAGACGCGGTCTTTCGGGTAATAACCGTTCAGTAACACTTGATAGCTTTTCATTCTTACATCTGCTGGAATATCATCAGATTTTGTTTCACCAACAAGTGGATTTAGAAATAGACCATCCACTGTTTCCAGTGCTGTCTTTTGAATGTATTCATGCGCACGATGGACTGGGTTTCTCGTTTGGAAACCAACAATGGTTTTCCAGCCGTTTTCTTTAAAATGTTTTCTTGTTTCTTCTGGCTCATACGTAAATTGCGGGAAAGGTTTTTCACTGCGTTTCGTCAGTGTAATTTTACCACCAATATACGTATCACCGCGTTCAAATAATTTTTTCACGCCTGGGTGATTGCGGTCATCTGTTTTATACACATTCACTGCTTCTTTTTCCTTATCAGGTGTGTATTGATCTTCCACCTCAATGACCCCGTATACTGTTCCATTATACGATAGACGAACAATGTCACCTCGATTGATCTCCGCTGCTTTTTCCTTTGTGACAGGCAAAGTAATCGGAAGAGACCAAACGACACCACTTGCTAGTCGCATACTGCTGACAACTGCTTCATAATCAGCTTTCGTTAAAAACCCTTCAATTGGACTATACCCGCCAATTGCGATGAGTTCAAGGTCTGCAAAAGAGATGGCATCCAGCTCGATTTCTTTCGCAGCTGTGCTTAGATCAAATTCTTCATTTACTCGATTAATTAATACGCCACCATGTGGTGTTAAACTCATTTGTTCATCTTCCTCTCAATGTTCATATTTATTAGATGTTAATAGTCGGATTTATATTTAAATCCCGCCGCCCTGTTCATGAATCGAGCTGCTCTCATTTTTAACTGCCTTCATAAGACTCAGTGCACCTAGTGAAGCAAGCAGTACACTCATCATGATAAAGATAGAGTAATAGTCTCCTTTTAAGAAAAGGCTTACCAACAAATAAGATAGACTAAGTGATAAGAAAGGTGACACAACCCATACCTTCAGCATTTTTTTCACAACATGTTTATGAAAAATGTTCGGTCCACCCTTTGCCATACCAAGCCCAATAATGGACGAGGAGGTAATTTGAGTAAGGGGAACAGGGAGTCCGAATATAGAGCTGACGATGACAAGTCCTGCACCGGTGCTCGATAATAGAATGCCTTCACCCGTTTGATAGCGTGTAATTTTCTTTCCATTTGTTTCTAGTACCCTTCTTCCTAGAAGCAGCGCCCCAATGGCCACAAAGATTCCGCCGTAAAGGGTTCCTTGCCCGACTGATAAAACACCTGACGCGACAAGCGGGCCGACCGCATTGGCGACATTGTTCATGCCGGCTGAAAACGCTTCTAAAAACCCACTGATAATCAAAACAACAGATAAGATCAATGTTCCTTTTTTGGATAATGTCCGTTTAGGGAACAATCTGATGATTTTGACAACAGCAAAGGTAAAAACAAAGGCAACAATCGGAATAATCACCCAAAAAGAGACAATGACTAAGATCGATTTCACATACAGCACTTTATATGCGGCTGCCACACCGACCACAGCTCCTACTGTGACCTCACTTGTGGATAAAGGAATGGCCAAGAGATTCGCTATGAAAAGTGATAATGCGGCCGAGCCAATGATGATACACACAATTTCAAGTGTGATGACAGATTCAGGCATAATCCCGGAGCTGATCGTTTTGACGACCTCGCCGCCGCCAATCACTGAACCTGCTAATATTCCAACTGCACAAACGCTGAGCGCGTATATTGGCTTTTTGATCGCACCTGAACCATATGCGATGCCCATCGAAGCGGCTGCTCCGCTTGCGCCAATATTTAAAGCAAAGAATAAGCTAAATAAAATTGCGGCGATTTCCATACATTATGCTCCCTTACTCATGTAATCCGCACTCAGTCTTTGCTGTCCCTGACCATCTTCCAGAACGCAAATCATCAGCAGTAAATGCCGGCTGTGTACAAGGTGCACACCCGATGCTTGGATATCCTTGGTCATGCAGCGGATTATAAGTAAGATCCTCTCTAGACGCATATCTCCATATGTCCTTCCACGTCCAGTGGATGAGCGGACATACTTTGACTGATTGGAATTTTTCATCCTTATTTAAGAAGTTCGTACCTGCTCGTTTAGGCGACTGCTCTCTTCTTAAACCAGACAGCCATGCCGGATAGCCAGATAGTGCCTCTTGCAATGGAATGACCTTTCTCATATGGCAGCAGCTTTGAGGATTCGTTTCCCATAATTTATCACCATGCTGCTCATTCTGCTCTTCCACCGTCAGCTCAGGTGTTTTCAGCACGATGTCTAACCCAGGATATCTTTCCTTAACTGCATCAATGGTGTCGTATGTTTCCTTGAAATGCAGACCTGTATCTAAAAAGACAATTCTTGCATCTTTTTTTACTTTCGCAATAAGATCGATCAGGACAATGCCCTCAATGCCAAAACTGCATGCATAAACGAGCTGATCACCATAGTGGCCGTACGCCCATTTCAGCACAGATAGGGCCCCTTTATACAAATCGTCCTCTTGAAATGTAATGGACGGCTCTTGCCAATTTTCATAAGTTAACATTGTTTCTCCCCTTCCGGAGTACTGCTTCTATTGCTATTCTCCGCACTACTTTAATCTGATTTTTTCATTTTTTTCCACTTGAATCACTTGACCGTCCTGAACGACCAACGTAATTGAACCGAATTTCATATCCCCAATCAGCTCTTGCATATGCTTCACTAAGTCCTCATCCTGGTTTTGTTTCAGTTCCATCTCCTCTTCCTCCTCACCGTTAAAATAAAAAAACTTTCTTTCAGTCCGAAAGAAAGATGAGGAAGCTCACGATTTCCTTATCTTTCAAAATAGAATCATTTTGCAGGAAGTAGCACCTTGCAAATCGCAGGTTGCCGGGCTTCATCGGGCCAGTCCCTCCACCTCTCTGGATAAGAGTTTTAATTTGTATTAAATATTAACACAATTCAAACAAAAGTCAACCCGACTTTATTGATAGGATTAGTTTTTATTTAAATTTGAGTCTATTTTACTATTTTTAACCAAATAAAAAACTGTGCAGCGCAGCACAGCTTTTTTAAAACAAGACAAGCTTTTTAGACCGTTTCTTCCATCCAAGATTCAGACGAAGGATCCTGTCTCCAGCGTTTTAGTTTATTCATAGCAGAAGGCTCGATTGCTTTTAGCTCAAGTGCCACTTCTGTCAGTGTGTCATAGTCTGTCAGCGTGACATAGGGAATGTTTTTCTCTTGAAAAGCCGCAGCTGCTTTTGGCAGTCCATAAGTGAAGATCGCAACAACTCCGAGTACGTCACAGCCTTCGTCTTCTAGAGCAGCCACAACTTCAAGAACGCTGCCTCCAGTTGAGATGAGGTCTTCTACGACAACCACCTTTTGTCCAGGTGATACGGCTCCTTCAATTTGATTTCCTTTTCCGTGTGCTTTTGGTTTACTTCTTACATAACACATCGGTACATTCAGACGATCAGCTGCTAATGCCGCATGAGGAATGCCAGCTGTAGCTGTACCTGCGACAACTTCCGCTCCTTCAAAATGAGTGAGAATCAAGTCTTTTAAACCTTCCGCAATGTCCCCTCTGACCTCAGGATAAGACAAGGTGAGGCGATTGTCACAGTAAATCGGTGATTTGATACCGCTCGCCCATGTAAATGGTTCGTCTGGTTTTAAAGAGACAGCTTTGATTTGTAATAAATGCTTCGCGATTTTCGTTTTCATCCGGCAGTCACTCCCACTCTTTCAAAATTTGTTGATAAGCTTCCACTGGGTTTGTGGCTTTTGTGATCGATCTTCCCACAACAATCTGTGAAACACCCTGTTCTTTGGCAAAGGCAGGTGTCGCCACACGCTTTTGGTCATCCGTTTGATCATTTGGTAAGCGAATTCCTGGCGTCACAGTGAGAAAGGAAGGAGAGATTTGTTCATGAAGCTGTTTTGATTCATGAACAGAGCACACCACACCATCAAGTCCACTTTCATATGCCAATTGTCCATAATGAAGCACCGCCTCTTGCAATGGGCGGTCAATTAGTAATTCTTTTTTCATCATATCTTCTGACGTGCTTGTCAGCTGGGTCACTGCAATAATAGCCGGGCGATTTTGCCCGGCAGGGGTTCCGCTTTCAAGCCCCTCTACGGCCGCCTGCATCATTCTTTTCCCGCCGGCTGCATGTACATTCACCAAATCAACACCAAGTGCAGCAAGCCTGTTCATCGCTTTTTGCACAGTTGTTGGAATGTCATGAAGCTTCAGATCAAGGAAAATACGGCAATTTTTTTCTTTCAGTGCGTCAATAATGGCAGGACCTTCTTGGTAAAACAGCTCCATGCCGACCTTTACGAATAATAGAGTGCCTTCAAAACGATCTATAAAGGCGTGCGCCTCCTGTCCTGATGGAAAATCAAGCGCGATGATGGGCAAGTGCTTCATGTTTCCAGCTCCTTCCGATGCATTCCTCTACAGATGAATACCCATAAGCCGCTAACACATTCGGCAGTTCATCAATGATTTCCGGGCATATAAATGGGTTCACAAAATTGGCTGTCCCAACAGCTACCGCACTTGCGCCAGCTAGTAAAAATTCAAGTACATCTTCAGCGCTTTGCACCCCGCCCATCCCAATAATCGGAATAGAAACGGCCTGACTGACCTCATGCACCATTCGGATGGCAACAGGTTTTACAGCAGGACCTGATAATCCACCTGTTTTATTGGCAAGAATGGGTTTGCCTGTTTTTAAATCTAAACGCATCCCAATCAAGGTATTGATCATGGTGAGTCCATCCGCTCCAGCCGATTCAATCGCTTTAGCAATCTCAACGATATTGGCTACATTAGGTGACAGTTTCACATAAACAGGAACGGAGGAAACTTCCTTGACGGCTTTTGTCAATGTAGCCGCCATTTCTGGATCGGTCCCAAAGGCAATTCCACCTGTTTTCACATTCGGACACGAGATATTCAGTTCAAGGGCGTGAACATTGCTTGCTTGACTAATTTGCTTTGCTACTTCAACATAATCATCAACTTGTGATCCAGCAACATTGGCAATAATAGGGGTATCGAACTGCTCAAGCCAAGGTAATTCATGTTCAAGCACGCCTTTTAGACCTGGATTTTGGAGACCAATCGCATTCAGCATACCGGCTCCTGTCTCAGCTACCCTCGGTGTCGGGTTGCCAAATCTCGGTTCAAGGGTCGTGGCTTTAATCATGATGCCGCCCAGCAAGGAAAGGTCATATAATGATGCGAATTCTTTTCCAAATCCAAAACAGCCTGATGCAGGAATGATTGGATTTTTTAAAGATAAGCCGGGTAATTCGATGTTTAGCATGATAGCGCCACCTCCTCCGCTTTAAAAACAGGTCCATCCAGACAAACTTTAACGTACGGTTTCTCGTGCTGATCGGTATGACAGACACAAGCAAAGCATGCACCGATTCCGCAGCCCATTCGTTCTTCCATTGAAATATAGACAGGCTTATCGGGATAAGAGTCTTTTAGTGCTTTTAACATAGGTGTCGGTCCACAGGAAAGCAAGACATCAAAGTCCAGCTCATTCTCTTCAATGACATTTGTCACGAAACCTTTCGAACCATATGTCCCATCAACGGTTGCGATAAACGTATCTCCGAGTGCTTGAAACTTCTCCTCATAAAATACATCCTTTTTCGATTGAAAACCGAGAACATGTTTTACGATGACGCCTTTTTTCGTTAACCGCTTAGACAGTTCATATAGCGGAGGCACACCGATTCCTCCACCGACTAATAATGCGGTCTGTCCGGCCTGAACGACTGAAGGGTCATAGCCGTTTCCAAGCGGTCCTAACACATCGACTGATTCTCCCGCCCGCTTTTGGGAAAGGAGCTTTGTGCCCTCTCCCTCTGCGCGGTAAATGATGGTTGCTTCTTGCTTTTCGGCATGAATATCGGCAATACTGATCGGTCTTCTCAGCAGCGGTGTCATGGATTCACTGACCTTTATATGAAGAAACTGTCCAGCTGTTTGAAAGGATTCAACAAGATCACCCTTTAATGTCATTTCGTAAATATGATCAGCGATCTCTCGGTTCGAGACGACCGTCAAGTATGCTTTTTTCATATCGTTACTGTCACCTCAGCATTCGTTTTCACTTCTGGCATTTCATCTGCTCTAAATGTCATGCTCTCTAGCACTCTTAAAATCGCTTCCGCTGTATCTAGTGACGTTAAGCAAGCGACACCATTTTCAACAGATTCACGTCTAATTCTAAAGCCGTCTCTTGCTGGCTGTTTTCCTTTTGTTAAGGTGTTGATGACAAATTGGGCTTCACCATTTCGAATGACATCCAGCAGATTCTTTCCTTCTTCTCCTATTTTGCCGACAACACTTGATGGAATGGAAGCTTGTTTTAAGTAATTCGCTGTTCCTTCTGTTGCTAAAATATGATAGCCGATGGAATGGAATCTTCTTGCAATCTCAAGTCCTTCTTCTTTATCTTTATCAGCCACTGTCAGGAGAACCGTTCCGTCTTTTGGAATTTGAATGCCTGATGCAATCAGCCCTTTGTAGAGGGCTTTTTCGATTGTGACATCTTTCCCCATGACTTCACCTGTTGATTTCATTTCAGGCCCTAGTGTAATATCTACTCTTCTTAGTTTTGCAAAAGAGAAGACTGGAACTTTAACATATACGCCTTCTTGCTCAACATGAAGCCCTTCTTGGTAGCCATAGTTTTTCAGTTTTTCTCCTAAAATAACCTTTGTAGCTAAGTTCGCCATTGGAATGCCTGTAATTTTACTTAAGAATGGGACAGTCCGGCTTGAACGCGGATTCACTTCAAGTACATACACTTCACCTTTTGATAGAACAAATTGAATGTTCAAAAGCCCAATGATGTTAAGGCCTTTTGCGAGTTTAATCGTGTATTCTGCGATTTTCGCTTTGATGTCCTCAGACAAAGTTTGCGGCGGGTAGACCGCAATGGAGTCTCCAGAGTGAACGCCGGCTCTTTCAATGTGTTCCATAATGCCTGGTATGACAACCGTTTCTCCGTCAGACACAGCATCTACTTCAATTTCTTTTCCTGTCAAATACTTGTCAATGAGCACTGGATGCTGCGGATTGACTTTCACCGCATTCTCCATGTAGTGAAGTAGCTCAGCTTCTTGATACACAATTTCCATTGCACGGCCGCCTAATACATAGGAAGGACGGACAAGCACAGGGTAACCGATTTGATTCGCAATCGCTACTGCCTCTGGCACAGACGTTGCTGTCTTACCATTTGGCTGCGGCACGCCGAGTGTTTCTAATGTTTGTTCAAACTTGTCACGGTTTTCCGCACGGTCAAGGTCTTCAAGCGAAGTTCCAAGAATCTTAACCCCTCTATTTGATAATTCATCTGCTAAGTTAATCGCTGTTTGTCCGCCAAACTGAACAACGACACCTTCTGGTTGTTCAAGGTCGATGATGTGCATCACATCTTCTACAGTGAGTGGTTCAAAGTAGAGCTTATCTGAAATACTAAAGTCTGTTGAGACGGTTTCAGGGTTGTTGTTAATAATAATGGCTTCATAGCCTGCTTGTTTGATTGCCCACACTGAATGAACGGTCGCATAATCGAATTCTACTCCTTGTCCGATTCTGATTGGACCTGAGCCTAGCACGATGACACTTTTCTTATCTGTTCGTTCGGATTCATTTTCATCTTCATATGTGCTGTAGAAATACGGTGTTTCTGATTCAAATTCTGCCGCACATGTGTCCACCATCTTATACACAGGAACGATGCCTGCTTCTGTTCTTAGGTTATAGACATCTGCCTCATTCATATTCCATTCGCGACTAATATAAATATCTGAGAAACCTTTTTCTTTCGCTTCTTTTAAAACGTCTACATTGCCTTTGTTTTCTTTTAGTGTCTTTTCAAAAGCGATGATGCCTTCCAGTTTATGAAGGAAGAAATAATCAATTTTCGAGAATTCATGAATCTGTTCGACAGTATAGCCTCTTCTTAGCGCCTCAGCGATATAAAACAGACGCTCATCTCCTGCTTTGATAATCCGCTTTTCAAGCACTTCGTTCGTAATGTCCGCTTCGTCTTTTAATTCAATGTGATGCACATCCGCTTCAAGTGAACGAACAGCCTTTAAAAGAGACTCTTCTAATGTGCGCCCAATCGCCATGACTTCACCCGTTGCTTTCATTTGTGTTCCAAGTCGTCTGTTGGCAGATTCAAATTTATCGAACGGCCAGCGCGGGATTTTTGAAACAATATAGTCAAGTGCTGGCTCGAACGCTGCATATGTTTTGCCTGTGACTGGGTTCATCATTTCATCAAGTGTTAGGCCGACTGCGATTTTCGCTGCAAGTTTTGCAATTGGATATCCAGTTGCTTTAGACGCAAGAGCAGAAGAACGGCTCACGCGCGGGTTTACTTCGATAATATAGTATTGGAAGCTGTCTGGATCAATCGCCAGCTGTACGTTACATCCGCCTTCAATGCCAAGTGCACGAATCAACTTGAGTGACACATTACGAAGCAGCTGATATTCACGATCACTTAGCGTTTGACTTGGTGCCACAACGATACTGTCACCTGTGTGAATGCCGACAGGATCAAAGTTTTCCATGTTACAAACCACAATGGCATGATCTCCGCTGTCACGCATGACCTCATATTCAATTTCTTTAAAGCCTGCGATACTTTTTTCAAGCAAACATTGTGTCACCGGACTTAACTTCAGTCCATTCTCGACGATTTCTTTTAATTCTTGCTCATTTGTACAAATTCCGCCGCCTGTTCCGCCTAGTGTATAGGCTGGTCTCACAATGACCGGGAAACCGATTTGATCTGTGAATGCCATCGCTTCTTCAAGGTTATGGATGATTTCACTTTCTGGTACAGGTTCATTTAATTCATTCATTAGATTACGGAATAAATCTCTGTCCTCTGCTTTTTGAATAGCTGACAGCTTGGTCCCTAGTACTTCAACACCGCATTCAGCGAGTACACCAAGATCTGATAATTCAACAGCAAGGTTCAATCCAGTTTGTCCGCCAAGTGTCGGCAGAATCGCATCAGGACGTTCTTTTCGAATGATTCGTGTTAAAAATTCTGGTGTCAGTGGTTCGATGTATACCTTATCGGCCATTTCTGTATCCGTCATGATCGTCGCAGGGTTAGAGTTCACAAGAACGACTTCATAGCCCTCTTCTTTTAGCGCTAAGCAAGCCTGTGTGCCTGCATAGTCAAACTCCGCTGCCTGACCGATGATGATTGGACCTGAACCGATCACTAAAATCTTTTTGATATCTACGCGTTTTGGCATACTTCTTCCCCTTCTTTCTCAGTTGTATGAATCATGTCCATGAACTCGTCAAATAAGTAGTTCGCATCTTCTGGACCCGGCGATGCTTCTGGGTGATACTGGACAGTGAATGCTGGTGCATCTTTATGTTTTAATCCTTCAATGGTATTATCATTTAGCGCAATATGTGTGACTTCAAGCACGTCTTCATTAATGGCGCTAACCGTGTAGCCATGGTTTTGAGACGTCAAGGTTACCTTGCCAGTTGCTAGTTCTTTGACTGGGTGATTGGATCCTCTATGCCCAAATTTCATTTTTTCTGTACTTGCGCCGCACGCAAGCGCGAATAACTGGTGTCCTAGGCAGATACCAAAGAGTGGTACCTTTCCAATCAGCTGTTGAATCATTTCAACCGCTTCTGGCACATCGACTGGATCCCCAGGTCCGTTTGAAAGCATGATGCCATCTGGTTTTAACTGTAATACTTCATCTGCCGTGATATTGTATGGCACCACAATGACATCACAATCTCGCTTATTGAGTTCGCGCAAAATGCCATGCTTCATGCCGAAATCGACAAGCACAATTCTTTTGCCTCTTCCTGGGCTTGGATACGCATTTTTCACAGATACTTGGCTTACTTGATCTGTTGGTAGCTGCATTGTTTGAAGGCGGCTCACAACGTCTTCTACTTGTTCATCCGGTCCTGCAAAAGCTCCTCTTAATGTACCTGCACTTCGAATCATGCGCGTGAGCTTGCGTGTATCAATGCCGCTAAGACCCGGGATATTTTTCATTTTTAAATACTCATCAAGTGAGTATGAAGAGCGCCAGTTTGAAGGCTTTTCACAAAGCTCTTTCACGATCAGCCCTTTCACAAACGGTGTGATCGATTCAAAATCATCACGGTTAATGCCGTAGTTGCCGATCAGCGGGTAAGTGAGTGTGACAATTTGTCCGCAGTACGACGGGTCAGACAAAATTTCTTGATAGCCTGTCATCCCTGTGTTAAAGACGACTTCTCCGACTGACGGTTCTAAGCTGCCAAAGCCTGTTCCTTCGAATACTGTTCCGTTTTCTAGCACTAAGCGTCTCTTCATTTTACTAGTCTCCCCTCTTCATAAACGACTTTCCCAGATGCAAGTGTCATGACCGGCCATCCTGATACAGTCAATTTGTCAAACGGTGTATTTTGTCCTTTAGATAAGAAGCTTTTTTTGTCAATTGCCATTTCTTTGTTTAAATCAATCAGTGTGATATCAGCGATTTGACCTTCTTCCAGCTTTCCGTATGGAAGAGCAAAGGCTTCTGCTGGTTTGATGGTCATATAATCAACAAGTTCTTTTAATGTCCATTCCCCTGTTTTCACAAAACGTGTGTACAGAAGCGGGAACGCTGTTTCAAGTCCGACAATCCCAAATGGTGCCCTCTGCATCGTTTCGTTCTTTTCTTCTTCTGTATGCGGTGCATGGTCTGTGGCAATAAAATCAATCGTGCCATCTAAAAGTCCCTCGATCAGTGCCTCGCGATCTTCTGCTCCTCTGAGTGGCGGATTCATTTTATAGTTTGTGTCAAGACCTGGAATGTCTGCATCACATAAGAGAAGGTGATGTGGAGAGACCTCAGCCGTCACACGAATGCCTGCTTTTTTTGCATCGCGTACCACTCGGACGGATTCCTTTGTACTGATATGACATACATGATAATGACAATTCGCTGCTTCTGCTAAGAGGACATCTCTTGCAATATGCACCGATTCACAAATTGACGGTATCCCGTTTAACCCATTTGCTTTTGAAAAGTCTCCTTCATGAACGCATCCTCCATAAATGAGTGAGTTATCTTCACAGTGCGCCACTATGGCTTGATCAAGGCTTGCTGCCTTTTTCATTGCTTCGTACATCATGCCTGCGGTTTGAATACCAACACCGTCATCCGTAAAGGCAAATGCGCCCGCTTCTTTTAACGCTGCAAAGTCTGTCATTTCTTCGCCAATTTGTCTCGTCGTGATGGAAGCGTATGGCAGTACTCTTACAGAGGAGGTCTCTTTGATTCGATTCATCAGCCATTCCATTTGTTCTTTTGTATCTGGAACTGGCCGTGTATTCGGCATTGCTGCAATGGTCGTATACCCGCCTCTTGCTGCTGCCTTAGAACCTGTTTCAATGGTTTCTTTTTTCTCGCCGCCTGGCTCTCTTAAATGCACATGCAGATCAATCAAACCTGGTGATACAAATAGCCCTGCTGCATCAATGACTTCTTCTCCGTCTTCTCTTTCTAAGTGACCCATTGCTTGAATCACTTTTCCTTCTACCCTAATATCCTGCTGCACTCTTTCCCCTGTGCTCGTTAAGATAAAACCGTTTTTAATGAGATATGACATAGACAGAATCTCTCCCTTTTTGATGTAGTCTGCTATTTTGAAAAGCCCTTTTTAACACAGCCATTCGGATATACACACCATTTTCCATTTGTTTGAAAATCCTTGACTGTTTTGACTCTACTAATGAATCATCTATTTCAACACCTCTATTTACTGGTGCTGGATGCATAATAATCGCTCTTTCTTTCATTTTGCTTGCCCTGTCTACTGTTAATCCATAAGTCGATAAGTAACCCTCGTTGCCCATCTTTTCTGAGTGTCTTTCATGCTGAATTCTCAGCAGCATCACCACGTCAGACCGCTTCATGGCTTCGTCCACTTCGACATACGTTCCATGAGGATTTTGTTCATCTTGGAAAGAAGCTGGTCCTGAAAAGAGCACTGTCGCTCCTAGTCTTGCGAGGACTTCAGCATTGGACCTTGCCACCCTGCTATGTTTGATATCACCATGAATCGAGATCGTTAAGCCTTCAAAACCGCCAAACTCTTCATAAATCGTCATCAAGTCCAGCAATGATTGGGTAGGATGCTGACCGCAGCCATCTCCCGCATTAATGATTGGAATCCCGACCTTCCCAATCAGCTCTTTGTAATATTCGTCTGTACTGTCTCTGATGACACATGCCTTGACTCCGATGGATTCAAGTGTTTTCACTGTATCGTAAAGGGTCTCTCCCTTTTGAACAGAGGTACTTGCTGCGTCTAGGTTCAGCACATTCATTCCAAGTTTCTTCTCTGCCACCTCAAAGCTAAAACGCGTTCTTGTACTTGGTTCAAAGAAGAGGTTCGCTACAAATTCACCTGCTAAACCATGTTCCTGTTTCCCTTTTTTCAATGCACATGCTTCTTCAATCAGCTGTAAAATTTCTTCCTTTGACAAGCTGCTCATTGTCGATAAATCATTCATTTTTTCTGCCCCCTCTAGTTTTTCATCACTTTCAGGTTCAAAAAAACCCTAAGCCTCGGCAGCTTAGGGTTCTCCAAAAGAAGCAGGGGTGCTTTCGCACGTTCTGCTCCGTTTAGAACCCTTGTCAGCCTCACTGGACTTCTTTTAAAAGGTTTTCGGTATTCGATTGATTTGACTCATCATCTTCTGCCTTCTGATGCGGCAGAATCAGGTTTAACAGGACGCCAGTAATGGCAGCGAGTGCCATTCCTGACAGCGTCAGGTTGATTTGTTTCACCTCAATGAATGCCCCGCCAATTCCAATGACTAAGATGACTGATGCGATAATGAGATTGCGCTTTTCTTCAAAGTTCACTTTATGATCAATCAGGATTCGCAGTCCGCTTGAGGCTATGATTCCAAAGAGCAGGAACGAAACGCCCCCCATAACCGCGGACGGTACTGTACTGATTAATGCTGAAATTTTCCCAACAAAGCCGAAGCAGATCGCAAACACCGCTGCTCCGCCGATGACGAAGATACTGAACACTCTTGTGATCGCAAGGACGCCAATGTTCTCTCCATAAGTCGTTGTTGGAGGTCCGCCGATGAGTGAAGCGAAGATTGTCGCCGCACTGTCTCCTAAAATGGAGCGATGAAGACCTGGCTTTTTAATAAAATCTTGTCCAACAACTTTGCTTAACACGACTTGATGGCCGATGTGCTCAGACATGGTCACAAAGGCAACCGGCACCATCACTGTGAGAATGCTTAAGGTCACAGCAGGTGTATAGTCGACAAATGGCACAACAAAGTCTGGTACAGCAAACCATTTTGCGTCAATGACCGGCTGGAAGTTCACAATGCCTTGTGTTAAAGCAAAAAGGTAGCCGCTGATAATGCCGATTAAGACTGGAATCAAGCTAAGGAATCCTCTTAGGAAGATCATACTAATAATGGTGACAGCGAGCGTGAAGCCTGCAACCATTAAATGCTTCAGGCTGTAAACAAGCTCCTTTGCATTTGGATCCACGTACATCGCCATGTTAACAGCTGTTCCAGCGAGTCCGAGTCCGATGACCATAATGACGGGTCCTACAACGACAGGCGGCAGAAGCTTCATTAGCCAGCCTGTGCCGAGCCATTTGATAAATAATGCAATGAGTGCATATGCCACACCCGCCATAAAGGCACCTACCATTGCTGCTCCAGGGCCGCCAGTGGCTTTTACATTCAAGATAGGGGCGATAAAGGCAAAGGACGATCCAAGATACGCCGGAATTTGCCCTCTTGTGATGATTAAGTACACAATGGTTCCAACCCCGCTTGAGATGAGCGCAACGGCTGGGCTCATATCAATGATCTTTGGTACAAGAATGGTTGCACCAAACATGGCAAACAAGTGCTGCAGGCTGAGTGACAGCCATGTGAACGGTTTTGGGATATCTCGAATGCCTAAATTGGCTTTTTGCTGACTCATGATTTTCCTCCTAGATGTGTCCTTTTTCATTAAAAAAGCCTCTTTGCGAGTATGCGCAAAGAGGCCTAGAAAAACCGTACACGTCACTTTAGCCGTGTGCTCGGTGTCTCTTGTTAATGCCCTCTTTGCAAACTCTCTGGAATGCATTTAAAAAGGTTATTTTTCATATATAGCGACAAGGTCGTTTTGATCTACTTCATTGAGCTGAACCATGACTGTCTCTGCTTTTGATGTCGGGATGTTTTTTCCGATATAATCCGCTCGAATCGGCAGCTCCCGGTGTCCCCGGTCGACTAAAACAGCCAGCTGAATGGAAGATGGTCTTCCTACATCCACAAGCGCATCCATAGCTGCTCTCACCGTTCTGCCTGTGAACAGAACATCATCCACGACAATGAGTGTTTTGTCATTAATGTCAGCTGGAATGTCTGCACCCTTGACAAGTGGGTCTTGATTCTCTGTCTTTTTTGTCAGGTCATCACGGTATAGCGTAATATCCAGTTCACCCACAGTCACGGGGTTTCCTTCAATTTGCTCGATGCGCTCTGCAAGGCGCTTTGCAAGATGAATACCTCTTGTCTTGATCCCGGCCAGGATGACATCCTTCATCCCTTTGTTGCGCTCAATCATTTCATGTGCAATACGGGTAAGCGCTCGTCTTATCGCTTGTTCATCAAGAATGACTGCTTTTTGTTCCATCTTTTACACCTCTTTTTGACAAATAAAAAGCCCCTTCTGCAAAGGGCAGAGAGGGGCGCGCTCATTTGTGCATACTCGTGCACAAATTGATCCGTTATCCTTCTCAGCCTCTCTGGACTGTTTTAAAGAATCTCAATTTCTTCGTTTATTATTTCAAAAAAAGAACGGCCTGTCAATCGTTATTTCTTAATGAATCGATAAAGCCCCGCATATCAGCTGGAATTGGAGCTGTAAACTCCATATATTCTCCTGTTCTAGGGTGATCAAATCCTAACACGCCTGCATGCAGCAGTTGTCCATTGAAATCAACGGTTTTTCTCGGGCCATATTTTGGATCTCCTGCAAGCGGATAGCCAATGTATTTCATATGAACACGAATTTGGTGGGTTCTTCCTGTTTCAAGGCGGCATTCTACAACGGTAAAGTCTTTAAAGCGCTCCATCACATCAAAATGAGTGACTGCCTGCTTTGCATTTTCTTTTGTGACCGTCATGCTTTGGCGATCTTTTTTGTCTCGACCAATTGGTGCATCAATCGTTCCAGTATCATGCTGAATGATACCATGAACAACGGCTGTGTATTTTCTAGTGACCGTTTTCGCCACCAGCTGATTGACGAGTGATTCATGCGCCATATCATTTTTTGCGACCATTAAAAGCCCTGACGTATCTTTATCAATCCGGTGGACAATTCCTGGTCTCATCACACCATTAATGCCTGACAAATCATTGCAATGAGCCATGAGGCCATTAACAAGAGTACCTGTCACATGTCCTGGTGCTGGATGAACGACCATTCCTCTTGGTTTATTGACCACTAGTACATCTTCATCCTCATAATAAATATCAAGATCCATTGATTCCGCTTCTACATCTAGTGCTTCTGGATCTGGAATCTCTACTTTGATTTGATCTCCAGCTTGTACTTTATAATTGGCCTTCACTTGTTTTCCATTTACTTCGATGAGCCCATCTTTCACCCACTGCTGGACTTGGGTTCTTGACCATTCTGGTTCAGTTGTGCTTAAAAATTTATCAAGCCGTTCACTCGTTTGTTCTTCTGAAACGGCAATGTTTACTTGATTCATGTAGTTGACTCCTTATTTTTCTTTCCATCTAACAGCATTTGAATAAAGAGCAGAATGACCCCCACACATAGAGAGGAATCTGCGATATTAAAGATTGGATAATGATAATCCCCAAATACGAAATGAGCAAAATCAACCACTTCTTGACGGAAAATACGGTCAATAAAGTTTCCAATCGCTCCGCCAAGCATTAAGGCAAGCGCTACGCCAAGTAGCTTGTCCTTTTGTCCATGTTTTTGCAAATAATAAACAATTCCTGCAATAACAACGAGTGTGATCACATAGAAAAACCACATTTGTCCTTGGAGGATCCCCCATGCGGCTCCTGAATTTCGGTGGGATGTGATGTAAAAGAAGCCATCAATCACAGGAATAGAATCACCGAGCATCATATGTTTGACAATGAGCCATTTTGTTAATTGATCTAAACAAATTATCACGAATGCGATTATGTAATAGAACACACACGTTCCTCCATCTTCATACTTTGGTCTTTATGCATTTTATCAAGAAAACAGGATGGAGTAAAGAAACTTTAGTTGACAGACAAAAACCTCCCTACATGTGGAAGGCTTCAAAATGAGAATCGTTTGATTCATAAGGATAAGGGGTGAATGCTTTTTTCTCGTATTGCTTATGATATAAAAAGTCGTCAGTCGTACGAGCTGTCGGAAGAATACTCATTTGTTCAATGGGCATTGTATGCCCTGTCGCCTCACATATGCCATAAATTCCTTGTTCAATTTTTGCAATCGCGAGCGAAACATCTTGCAGTTCTTCTTTGATGTGATAAAGAAGCGTGGTCGTTTTTGCTTGATCGAACGTGACATGTTCAGCGGGTGAACGCAATGATGCATATTCAAACAGTTTCGATTGCAGTTCTTCTCTCATTTGAAGGAGTTCCATGTAAATCGTCTCTAGATCGCCATTCATGTCGCTGTTTCAACTCCTGCCCTGTCGTGATAATCATATTGTTGCCCCGCCTGTTCACTTTAAAGCCATAAGATTTTTCCTTTCGTTCTAAACGCTGTCATTTTCTCTATATCAAAAACGCCCCGCTATATGCGGGGCGCTAGTTGGTGATATCACGCTGTTAATTCTGGTAATATTTCTCCACGATTTCAGCATTTTTGAGCGACAATGTTGGGTATTTTGGATTTGCGCCAACATCTTTTGAAATAATGCGGGAGCGTTCGCACAGTTCGCCTTCTGCTTTTTGAACAACAATACGTCCTGATGTGTATTCAGGCGCTGATGCGTCTGCATGCTTCTCATCTTCTACTGTTAACTCAGAAATGATAAAGAGCTGCTTCACATCTTCTTTAATGGATGCAAGAAGGTTTTTCACTTCCTCTGTTGCATAAAGGGTCACACTTGCTTCAAGTGAACGTCCGATGACTTTCTCATTACGCGCAATTTCCAGCGCTTTTAGCACATCGTCACGTACTTCCATAAAGCGGTCAAACTTCACTTCTGTCGCTTCTGCTTGAGGAACAGCTACACCTTCTGGCATATCTGTTAACTGAACACTTGGCTCTTCAACAAAGCTTAAGTGGCTCCATAGTTCATCTGCTGTATGCGGAAGAATTGGTGCTGTCAACTTCACTAACGCCATTAATGTTTCATAGAAAACCGTTTGCATGCTGCGGCGGTCTGGATGATCCGCATGCTCAATGTATACCACATCTTTTGCAAAATCGAGATAGAAAGAGCTAAGCTCAATCGTACAGAAGTTGTGGATGGCATGATAGACAACCGCAAATTCGTAATCATCATAAGCTTTTTTCACTTTATCAATCAATTTGTTTAATTTGATTAAGATATATTGATCCACTTCGCGAAGCTCTTCGACTGGTACTGCATTGACTGCTGGATCAAAGTCAAACAGGTTACCATGCAAGAAGCGGAACGTGTTACGGATTTTACGATAAACTTCTGCGACTTGTTTTAAAATGTCGTCAGACACTGGATGATCGGCTTGATAGTTGACAGAAGATACCCAAAGTCTAAGAATCTCCGCACCAAGCTGCTTCGCCACTTTCGTCGGATCAATCGTATTGCCTAATGATTTACTCATCTTGCGTCCTTCTTTATCAAGCGTAAAGCCATGGCTGAGAACACCTTTATATGGCGCTTTTCCAGTGACTGCAACTGCTGTAGATAAAGATGAGTTAAACCAGCCGCGATATTGATCAGAACCTTCAAGGTAAAGGTCTGCCGGACGAACTAGGTCATCTCGTTCTTCTAATACCGCTTGGTGAGAAGAACCAGAATCAAACCATACATCCATGATATCTTGCTCTTTCGTAAATTCACCATTCGGGCTGCCTGGATGTGTAAAGCCTTCAGGCAATAATTCTTTTGCTTCTTTTTCAAACCAAATATTCGAGCCATGTTCTCTAAATAATTGAGAGACGTGCTGAATCGTTTCATCTGTGATGATTGGCTCACCATTTTCAGCATAGAAGACTGGGATTGGAACGCCCCAGACACGCTGTCTTGAAATGCACCAGTCACCTCTGTCACGCACCATATTGAACAGACGCGTTTCGCCCCAAGCTGGAACCCATTTCGTTTCTTTAATATTATCTAATAGTGCTTCTCTGAAATCTTTAATGGAAGCAAACCACTGAGCAGTTGCACGATAAATTGTTGGTTTTTTCGTTCTCCAGTCATGCGGATAGGAGTGCGTGATAAAGTCGAGCTTTTTCAATGCGCCTTTTGCTTCAAGCTGTTCTGTGATGGCTTTATTGGCATCCTCATAGAATAGTCCTTCAAAACCAGGTGCTTCTTCTGTCATCACACCTTTTTCATCTACTGGACATAACACATCAAGACCGTACTTCATACTTACGATAAAGTCATCTTCCCCGTGACCTGGCGCTGTGTGAACACAGCCTGTTCCTGCATCTGTTGTGACGTGATCGCCAAGCATCACAAGAGAATCTCTATCGTAAATTGGATGTGCTGCAACGACCTTATCTAATTCTTTACCTTTTAAGGTTTTCACAACTTCGTACTCTTCAAAGCCAAGTGTTTTTGCCACTTGTTCAACTAGCTCAGATGCGATGACATATCGCTCAGTACCCACTTGAAGCACACTGTACTCTAGGTTTGGATGTACACAAATGCCAAGGTTTGCAGGAAGTGTCCAAGGTGTTGTTGTCCAGATGATGAACTGCTCGCCGTTTTCAAGTAAGCCTTTGCCATCTTTCACTTTAAATGATACGTAAATCGATGGTGAACGTTTGTCCTTGTATTCAATTTCTGCTTCAGCAAGTGCTGATTCACTTGATGGAGACCAGTTAACAGGCTTAAGACCTTTGTAAATATAGCCTCTTTTCGCCATTTCACCAAAGACAAGAATTTGCTGCGCTTCGTATTCAGGCTTCAATGTCACATATGGATTATCCCAGTCTGCTCTTACGCCCAAACGTTTAAACTGATTGCGCTGACCTTCGATTTGTTTCCAAGCATACTCCTCACATAGTTTACGGAATTCTGCTGTCGACATTTCTTTGCGTTTGACTTTTTTATTTTTCGTAAGGGCTGTTTCAATCGGTAAGCCATGTGTATCCCAGCCCGGTACGTACGGTGCATGGAATCCATTCATTGATTTAAAACGGACAATAAAATCTTTGAGGATTTTATTGAGTGCGTGCCCCATATGAATGTCACCATTCGCATATGGAGGTCCATCATGCAAAATAAAGGTTGGGCGTCCTTTTGTCCGCTCTAAAACCATTTGATAGATGTCTTTTTCTGCCCACTCCTCTTGGATTTCAGGCTCTTTGTTCGGCAAGTTCCCTCTCATCGGGAATTCTGTTTTTGGCATTAATAAGGTGTCTTTGTAGTTCATACCTATTCCTCCACATGCAAATTCGTATTAAAAAACAATAAAAAAAGCCCTCTCATCCCATAAGGGACGAGAAGGCTTGTCTCGCGGTACCACCCTTTTAGACAAGCGCTTTGAAATTGCCGCTTATCCACTCTAAAATCGTAACGTGATCTGACGCCTTTTCTTACTCATTCATTTCAGAAAAGGAACTAAAGGGGTGATCTCATTGCAGCGTTTCGTAATGTCAGGCTTCCACCGTCCCTGATTCGCTTTATTACGCATGTAACCGCTGCGAGTGTCCCTTTCAAACGTTTATCTCTTGTTAATTTATGATGGTATTATATGCAACATGAGCACGTCATGTCAAGGTGATGCGCTTATTCTTTTTCGTCAAAGACAGCGTCAACTTCATATTCCAGCAAATGATCCCAATCATCATTTTTCAGAAGATCAAGCTGAGCTTCGATGAGCATTTGGAAACGAGTTCTAAAGACTTTCGACTGTTTCTTGAGCTCTTCGATTTCCATTGCAATCTTTCTTGATTTTGATAACGCTTCGTTGATAATACGGTCTGCATTTTTCTCAGCTTCACGAATGATCAATTTCGCTTCTTTATCAGAATGACGCTTCACGTCTTCTGCTGCTTCTTGCGCCACAAGAATGGATTTGTTTAATGTTTCTTCAATTGTTGCAAAATGGCCTAGTCTTTCATCAAGCTCGTTGACTTTGTCTTCAAGCTCGTTCTTTTTGCGAAGTACGATCTCGTAATCTTTACGTACTTGGCTTAAAAACTCATTTACTTCATCTTCGTCATAGCCGCGGAAACTTTTTGTGAACGTTTTATTATGAATATCATTAGGTGTTAATGGCAATCTTGCCACCTCCAGATTCAAATTCGTTATGTCAGAAGCTCAAATGTTACTTTGAATTTATCTTTTTTCGTCTTCCCATCAATTGTTTTTAAGCTAAAGCGGCCAAATCCCCTGACAGAGAGCTGATCACCTTCACCAATTGTAAAGGAAGGGTCTTCAGTGACTTTCCAGTTTACTTTGACAAGACCATTTTTGACCAAAAGCTGTGCTTTTTGCCGAGACTGACGGCTGACAGCAGCACATACAGCGTCAAGACGCAGTGAAGAAATCGTATCTTCTTTGATATCGGTTTTGCTGATGACTGGCTGAAGATCTGCCTTGCTGATTTCCTCTAATGAAACAGATGCTCTGCCGACATGCGTCAGCTGAGCCCGAACAAAATCGGCAACATCGCTTGTACAAATAAATTGCACGTTGTCCTCTGAAAACAACAAATCACCGAATTTTTGACGCTTCAGGCCTGTCCCAATGAGCGAACCGAGAAGGTTGGGGTGTTCTATAGAAATAAACTTTTTCGCATAGTTCACCTGAAAATAAGTCAGTTCAAAATCCTGTATGGTCGGCGCTAAATAGTCAGGATAGATCAAAGCCCTTTTCCGCTCTGCTTCCTCATACCCGCCAAAAAACATGAGACCCAGTTCATCAGAATGCTGAATCACGGACTGGGTAATGAACTGCTCACGAGGATCAAGAAAGTCTGTTAATTTCATTCGATATTGTTCGAGTGCGATGTTTTTCCAGCCTAATACTTGGTCGACAAATGGCTGTTCGTCTTTTCTAAAATGTTGATAAATATCGCTCATTTTGTTCCCCTTTTATGTAAAAGAGCCTGGCAGATGCCAAGCCCGGCAGCCTGTTTACATGAATCGTACAATCATATTATAAAGACCAGTTAGTCCATACGATGATGCGAAACGAATCACAAGCAATGCCACAATCGGCGAGATGTCAATCATGCCAATTGGCGGAATAATTTTACGGAATGGTTCTAAATACGGTTCGCAAATGTTTGTCAAGAAGCGGCCAATCGCTGTTTCTCTTGCAGATGGCACCCATGACATAAAGATGTAAATAATGATCGCGAATGAGTAAATCGTTAATACCGTACCCAAAATATTAAAAATGAAATTTAGAATAACTATGATTTACCACCTCTGAGGTTCTTCCTCTGTCAATAGCTCTGATATTGTGCCAGATACATCCACATTATCAGGTGTGCAGAGGAATATATTCGAGCCAATACGCTGAATGTCTCCACCGATTGCATAAACCGTTCCGCTTAAGAAGTCGATGATTCGCTTTGCTTGATCGTGCTGAATGCGCTGCAAATTGACGACGACTGCACGACGATTTTTAATATGGTCTGCAATCTCCTGAGCCTCTGCATAAACACGCGGCTCACTTAACACCACTTTAGAGGATTTTTGCACGCTTTGCAAGCTGACGACATTTTGTTTTCCTGCCTGAGGACGCTCTTGAAATGCCGCTTTATCTTTTGTGTTTTTTTCTTCTTGTGCTGGTTCTCTTTCTTCATCAATATATTCGTACTCATACTCTTCATCATCGAGTGTGAAGAAGCTTTTAAACTTATTTTTTATGCTCATGTCACGCACCTCCTGTTTCATTTCCAACAAGTGAAGAGCCAATCCGAACAAATGTCGCACCTTCTTCAATTGCGATTTCAAAATCGTTTGACATGCCCATCGATAAATGCTGACAAGGTGCATTTACTTGGTTCAGTTGTTTTACCTCTTGTTGAAGGCTTTTTAATGTTTTAAAACAGTTTCGTATCACAGTATGATCATCTGTAAATGGAGCCATCGTCATGAGTCCAGCAATTTCAATATGTTTGAAATCAGCGAGCTGTTTGACAAATGGAATCACGTCTTCGCTTTGTAAGCCGTGTTTTGACTCCTCAAGTGATGTGTTCACCTGTACAAAACAGCGAACCGTGTGATCCGCTCTTTTTTCAATTTCATTCGCAAGGGACATTCTGTCTAGCGAATGTAAGTAGTCAATGGTCTGAATGACAGATTTCACTTTTCGCGTCTGTAAACTGCCGATGAAGTGCCAGCTAATGTTTTCATCGGTTATGGCTTCCTGTTTTTCAAGTAACCCTTGGTCACGATTTTCACCAAAGTGCAAAATTCCGGCATCCTTTGCTTCTAATGCTCGTTCAATCGAGACATACTTTGTGACAGCGACAACCGATACATCGTCTGGATCTCTACCTGCTCTTTTACATGCTTCGTTGATTTGTTCATTTATTTGTCTGAGATTCTCTCGTACATTCAATTGCACTTATGCCTCCTTAAACCCGACAAAAGACATCATACGTCCTGTTTTCCCTTGATCACGCCGGTGTGAGAAGAAATGCTGCTCATTGCAACTTGTGCACATCGAACTGACATGTATGTTTTCTTCTTTTAATCCTGCATGAAGTAATACGTTTTTGTTTAGTGTTTTTAAGTCAATTTTGTATTGTCCTTGTGAAATCTCGGAATACACATCCTCTGTTGAAAAAGGAAGCTGTTTCACTTGATCTATGACAACATCATCTACTATGTAGCAGCAGCTGCCAATGGATGGTCCAATGACGACTTGTATATGATCGGCATCAGCGCCTTCTTGGCGAACCCATGCATCAACCATGTTAGCGCCAATTTGTTTGACGGTTCCTTTCCAGCCGGCATGAGCCGTTCCAATCAGCCCAGATTGCGGAGCTAGAAAATAAAGCGGAACACAGTCAGCGAAACAAAGAGCGAGCATGATGTTTGGTTCAGAGGTGTATAAACCATCTGTTCTAGAGAGCGCTTCATCATACTGAAGACTTCCTCTTCCCTTTTGTTCCTTCGTGACTTTCATGATGCGATCCTCGTGTGTTTGGTCAGCAAACACCCAATTAGAGAGCGGCACAGCAGTAGCATCTGCAATGACTTGACGATTCATTTGGACACTAGAAGCATCATCTCCTACATGGAGTCCAGTGTTCAGTGATTGATATGGAGAAAGACTAAAGCCGCCATTTTTTGTCGTAAAACCGGCCAATATCTCTTTTCCAGAACATGTCATGTTCGTCCAATCATGAATCAGCATTGCATCAGGTGATTTCTGCTGAAAGGGGTCATATTTGTCTATCAAAGCTGCCTCCCACCTTTCATTCATCTCTCTTTATATCGCTCCTATTTTACCACAAGACCTGCTAAGACAGTTAGTGGGATTCATTAAATATTACACTCAAATGTGCCCTTTCTACAGGTTTTTTTTCAAATTGATATGAAAACGTAATCTTTTTACCCGAAAAAGACATTGATTGCTGAGAATGGAGAGCTTGTTTTAAGGAAAATTTGATCTATTAGTTGAGGAATTTACACAAATTAAGAAGACAAACGGACAAGTATCACATCTTCGCCAATTTTTACTATATTTCGCCACGGGACAATCATTTCCTCTTCTTTTCCGAAAAATCCCATCATTTTACCTGTACCGCCAATGATAATCGCTTGTATTTTACCGCTCGTGACATTGATATCGATGTCTCCAATAGTACCTAATTTTTTTCCGCTGGACACATCGACGACATCTTTGATTTGGAATTCAGAAATACTGATCATCTGTCCTTCCCCGCCTTTCGTTTTCTACTATAATATGTATGATGGAAAAGCAGGGAAGCAGACCAATAGTTTCTCTTATCTACAATTTACTTAAGTGAGGGCGGCCGTTTTGCCACATGACTTCGACTGGACATTCAAAAAAGGAAGAAAGCAAGTCACTTGTCATCATCTGCTTTGTCTCCCCTTTATGAAAAACAGTACCTTCTTTTAATAATAAGGTGTGCTGAAAAATCGGGAGAATCTCTTCTGCATGGTGGGTCGTATAGAGCAATGTGGGCGCATCTGGTTTTGATGCAATCAATGAGATCGTCTCTAGCACCTGTTCTCTTGCTAAAAAATCAAGACCCGTCACAGGTTCATCTAAGATCAGAAGCTTCGGATCATTCATTAAAGCTCTTGCGATGAGCACTTTTTGTTTCTCTCCTTGCGACAGGGTTTCATACGTGCGATTGGCATATTGAAACGAGCCAAATGTTTTTAATAAATCAATCGCCTTCTCTCTTATCTCATCTGTCGGTGTTTCATAAAGTCCGATGGAAGCAAATGCCCCGCTCAAAACAATTTCAAATGCATTGTCATCTCTGTGCAGCTTCTTTTCAAGACCAGCAGAGATGAGACCAATTTTCTTCCTTAGTTTTTCACCAAGCGCTTCCTTGCCAAACACATGGCCTAACACCGTCATCTCACCTGACGTTGGAAAATAATATGAGCAAAGCATATTTAATAAAGCCGTTTTCCCAGCACCATTTAAACCATAAAGCACCCAGTGTTCCTGGTTTTTCACCTGCCAGTCAATAGAACGAAGCAGCCATTTTCCATTTCGTTTTAAAGAAACATCCTTCAAGTCAAGCGACACGATCTTTTCCCCCTGAATAAAAATTCTGAATATACAAATAATAACGTCTACAGCATATCGCAAATGTTTCAATCAGTAAACCTAACGCAAAAAAGCTGCTCCCTATAAGGAACAGCTTTTTTCCATGGTTACGAAATTTCAATTCGTACGCCTTCTTTAATATCAGGAAACGTATGTGGGGATGCAAAGACAGCTCCCGGTAATACATCATCAAACGGCTCTTGGAAGTAGATCGAAATATGGCCGAGTTCCTTAAAGTTGTCATTTGCTTTATTGCCTAAAGCAGTAATGGTATAAGTTTGGTCGCCCACTTGAATCGTTCCGCCTAATTTCAGCGGCTCTTCTTCTAAGTGTTCAAACTCATGAATGACAGACATATCTCTTAATTCCTGCGGCGCTGCTGGTCCAAATAAAACAATCAGCTTATCTTCTTTAAACTGCGGGACTAAGATCCCAATTTCTTTTACGACAGATTGTGTTACCATGTATCTCGATTCCTCCTTTAATACGTTTAATACATACCGAAGCTAGCAACGTATGCGATCACAACAGATAGAACGCCTGTAATGAGACGGCTATACAAAACAGCTGGTACCCCATATTGTACCGTTTCCGGCTTCGCTTCACCAAGTGATAGCCCAACCGGGATAAAGTCACACCCTACTTGACCGTTGATCGCAAACAGTGCTGGAAGAGCAAATTGAGGCGGAATGTTTCCTAGTGCAATTTGACTACCAATCAGTACACCGATGACTTGTGCAATGACTGCCCCAGGTCCTAAGACAGGCGACAGGAACGGTAAGGTACAGACAACAACGAGCAGTAAGAGCCCCCATAAAGATCCTGCCAAAGGTGAAAGGAAATGGGCAATCAGATCACCGATTTTTGTATAATTGATAATTCCAATTAACATACTGACAAAGGCCATGAATGGAATAATGTTTTTAAGGAGCATATCAACAGAATCACGACCAGCTTGATAGAATGTGCCGGTTACTTTTCCGATTCCTCTTGAGAATCTCATGAGGAAATTCCCTTTTTCTTGACGCTCGATATTTTCCTCTTTCAGTTTTGAATAGGTTTCTTTGAAATTCTCTTTGTCAATTGGGCCGCTGCTTTCTTGACCTTCTACATTCCCTTCACTATCAGATGCTTCCGCAAAGGAAATATCTTTTTCTGTGACACCTGATACGAAGATATCCTCTGTAATGTGTTTTGCAAGCGGTCCAGAAGGAGAGGATGCCAGCACATCGACAGTAGGAATGCGTTTCATTGGATAAAGCCCAATTCGCGCTGTTCCTCCGCAGTCAATGACAACACACATCATTTCATCTTCTGGTATAGAATTTTTAAAGCCATCACATGCTTCTGTCCCTGTCATTTCTGCAATTTTTCGTGCAACTGGGTGAATGCCTCCTCCTGTAATGGAAACGACCTTTCTTCTTTTACCGGTTGGTTCAAGCTCTAATCCTTTTCCCCATCCGCCAGCACCTTTTGCAACAAATACTTTGTGGTTTGTCATGTCTAACCCTCCCCTATTGTGAATTCGCTTTCATTTTTCCTGCTAAGTACTTTGTGATCCATTCCGTAATGATTCCACGAAGTAAAATGACAACGATCCCGACTAAGAAGTAACGAACAGCCAGCTCTGACATAGAGTATCCAGCTTCTTTAATCCCGTTCGCAATTCCTAAGTAGACAAACAGTTCTCCTGCGTTGGCATACGGGAATAGTGATGTCACCGGATGAACAAATGAAACAGCTGAATCATAGAATGCTGGTTTTTGTTTTTCAGGTAAGAAGCGGCCAAACGTATAAGCCATTGGGTTTGTCAAAATAAGAACGGATAAGATCGGCATTAACGTATAGCGCAAAATGGTATATTTCGCTGCAAACTGAATCGCTCTATTCACTCGCTCTTCTCCAATAAACTTCATGACAGCATAAGTGAAAGTAAGTAACACAACAAGCGTTGGAACGATACCTGTAACAAGACCCATGAACTGCTTTCCGCCGGCTTCAAACATCCCGATAAAGTGCTCTCCAAACCATTGAATCCATTCTATGTTTCATCTCCCCTTTCTTAGTTCACATTTGTTATATTTTTTTTAGAAATCGAGACAAGCGCCTGCTCCGCTGCCATGGAGAGTGCTTGCATGACAGCTGGTCCCCTTTTGCGCTTTTTCAATGTTTGTTTCATCATGTGATGCTCATCAAGCACAGCCCCCACATGTTTTCCTTCATAGGAAGGCAGTTCCTTAAATTTAGACAAAATCGAGACGCCACCCAGCACATGACACTTTTGAATGATGTATGATTCATCGACAATGATGAGCGCAATGGCTCCAGGACCAAATTTGCGCCGCTCCATTCCTGAAAACAAGTGATAGCCTTGTTTCCCTTTATAGTCGTCAATCAGTGAATCCATGCTCTTGCGGTAGTACTTGATTTGAATAAACGATAAACCATACTGCACAATCAAAATGATACAAAGTACGATTGCTAATTTTTCCATAGCCTCACGTCCTTATGATTGAAATAAGTGATCTTGTAATGAACGCAGCTTCCAGACCGTTGTGCTTGCATCAAGTTCTACATCATCATGAGATAGGAATTGCCCCAATTTGATATCTTTTTTCGCTACCACTTTTCCGCTGATTAAGCCAATTGGGATGTGGCCGTTCGCTTTCATGTCTTGATGTGTTTCAAGTACACCTCTTACGGAGTATCCGCCAATACCATCAAGTGTTTCTCCTGCTTTAATATCTCTTTTCGCCACAGCGACAGTTTCTGATACTGGTACACCAATTGGATGGATTGAAGAATCGTGTTGTAAGACTGCTTTTGCGATCGTCACTGGTGTTTCAAGACTTGCTAAGTGGAAAGGACGATACAGTGTGTAGTGAGGACCTTTTCCAACTTTTAAGTAGCGAAGTTCTTCATCTACTGGCTCAAGATCACTCTTGACGATGACAAAGACACCTGGTGCCAGTCCATTTACATATTCAACGACTCCGAAGTTATCCAGTACGCCGCCTTGCTGTTTCTGATTTAATTTATCTGCTACATTTTCTAAATTCGCTTCTACTCCATGCATGCCGACTTTATCAGGCAAAAGTCCTGTTGCATTACTTAATAGGTTCATTTCTGCCATCGTTTTTGTTCCGTCTTGGAATGCTGCCAGCATGTGGGCACTCATATGTTTACTATCTGCTTCAGCTTTACACGTATCTGGGTTTGCTTCTGGGAAGAATGGGTTGTTCTTACCTTTCCCAGCAACCAATACTTCAAGCCCCATTGTTTTTGCAAATTCGTATAGTTCTAGCGTTGCTGCTGGTTCATCTCCAGCTGATCCAGAGTAAACAAGTCCTGCATTCGTGAATAATTTATGCATGACCAAGCCGATCGTAATATCGACTTCTACATTTAAAAGAACGAGATGTTTTTTTGAATTAAGCGCTTCCAAAGAAATGTTTGCTCCGACCTCTGGAACACCTGTTGCATCCACAACGACTTCCACAGAATCTGATTGAATCACTTCTCTGTAATCATTTGTGACGACCATTTGATGTGGTTTCGCATGTTGCTTGTAAAAATTCGCTGCTTTCTCAGCTGCACTAAGATGAATATCACAAACACCTGCGACAATCATGCCTGGAATTTTAGAAATTTGTGAAATGAGTCCAAACCCCATTTGGCCTGCCCCGATAATCCCAACTTTGATTGGATCTCCGCTGCGTTCTCGTGCTAACAATTGTTGATAAATTGACATCTAAATCATCCTTTCAGGTTTTCTTGCTTCACAATAGATTGCTAGAAAAATAATCCGAAACTTTTAACAAATGTTATAAAAATTAACAAAAATCTGTTTCTTGTAACATTTGTTATTTTGTTTATCATTTGTTATGAACTTAGTTTATATGATGTGTCAACTTTGTGTCAAGATAAAATCGATAAAATTCTCAATCTTTTTGAGTCTAAAGACTCAAAAAAACTACCTAATCGGCTTAGGTAGTTACTTTAATAGGGCATCTCCGGTTTGTTCATCTGTAATTAACACATGAATTAATCCACCTTCTAACGCTGCCCTGATCGCTTCAATTTTTTCTTCTCCTCCAGCGACACCAATCACAAGAGGGATCTCTTTCAGTTTTAGAGGACTGATCCCCATCACCCGGTCGTTCCACGGATGCGGATACACTTCACCTTTATGATCAATAAAGTTATAACAAATGTCACCCGCGACATCTTTCGCTTGCAGGATATCTTCCTCACCACTTGTCATATAGGATTTCACCATCGTTGAATGTTGCGGAACCCCGCCTATTCCTACGACCGCGATATTTGATGATTCTCCTAATTCAATGACTTTTTTGATCGACGGCTGTCTAATGAGTACATCTTTCGCTTCTTTCGTATCAAGCATGACAGGCACATGTAAAAACTCACATTTGGATTTGAGTGCTTCTGAGCATCTTCCAATAATATAGTTGGCATGAATATCAACATCTTCATTTCCGACGCCTCCGACTAGCGGAACAAATGTTACAGACGGAAAATGCTGAACAGAGGTAAGCGCTTTCGCCATTTCATGCAAGGTTGTCCCTGATGAAAAACCGATGACTTGTCCATCCTTCATGACTTTTAATAAAAAGCCCGCAGCCGCAGCTCCTATTCGACTTTTTGTTGTTTCTTGACTGAGAGATTCCACACACACGACTTCTCGCAGCCCGTATTTTCGCTCTATTTTTCTTTCTAACGAACCATATTGTTGATTTACTTCATCATGAATAATGATTTCCACGATTCCTGCTTCACGTGCTTTTGCCAAATATTTCGATATGAGCGAACGGCTAACCCCAACAGCTTCTGCAATTTTAGATTGAGTGGCGCCTTCTTCATAGTACATATGCGCAACCTTAATGAGCAGCCTTCTTTCATCATGGAATGTCATAATAACCCTTCTTTCCGCTTCTCTATTCCCTCACAAATGATATTTTAAATAACATTTGTTAAAAACAGATTAAATGAAAAAAATAACAGAGTCAATACTACAGATGGGTTCTCTAAAAAGAATGAAAAAAGCCGCACATTAGCGGCGGCTTTAAAAAATATTTTTATTCATTTGTTTGATTGCTGCTTTTTCAAGCCTTGATACTTGTGCTTGAGAAATGCCGATTTCTTCTGCCACTTCCATTTGTGTTTTACCTTGGAAGAAGCGTTTGCGAAGAATCATTTTTTCTCGATCATTCAATCTGCGCATTCCCTCTTTTAAGGCCAATTCTTCTACCCATTGTGTATCTTTGTTCCGTTCATCACTAATTTGATCCATTACATAAATCGGATCTCCTCCGTCATTATAAATCGGTTCAAACAAAGAAACAGGATCTTGAATGGCATCTAGGGCAAAAACAATTTCCTCATGAGGGACTTCTAACACTTTGGCAATGTCTTCTGCCGTTGGTTCCTTGCTTGTCTCACTAATCAGTCTCTCACGGACTTGAAGCGCCTTATAGGCAATATCTCTTAGTGAACGAGACACCCGGATGGGGTTGTTATCGCGCAAGTATCGACGGATTTCTCCTATGATCATAGGGACCGCATAAGTTGAAAATCTGACATTGTGGCTTAAATCAAAATTATCAATTGATTTCATTAATCCGATACAGCCTACTTGGAAGAGATCATCAACATACTCGCCTCTGTTGTTAAAACGCTGAATCACACTTAAAACCAACCGCAAATTGCCATTGACTAGCTTTTCTCTTGCTGTATCGTCACCTTCATCTTGCAGCTGTCTGAATAATTTTCTCATCTCGTCGTTTTTCAGAACAGGCAGTTTGGAGGTGTCGACTCCGCAGATTTCCACTTTATTTCTGGACACTTTTTTCCCTCCCTACAGGAGCTGTTGTACAAAGTTCAGTATCTCCGTGGGATGGAAAAATATGCACGGTCTACGACGAGAAATATGTGAAAAAATGGTGATCCCTTTGACAGTACAGGGATAAAGCTTTCAAAAAATTTTTTTAGACCATCTTATTAAATTCTTTTTGCAATCGTTTAATAATTCTTTTTTCGAGCCTTGAAATATAGGACTGAGAAATACCAAGCATGTCGGCAACATCTTTTTGTGTTTTTTCTTCACCGCCAACTAAACCGAATCTCAGTTCCATGATCTGTTTTTCACGATCGTTTAATTGTTCTAACGCTTTTTTCAGTAATTTTTTATCGACATTTGCTTCAATATCCCGGGTGATAATATCATCATCTGTCCCAAGAACATCTGATAAAAGCAATTCATTGCCGTCCCAGTCGATGTTAAGCGGCTCATCAAAGGATACTTCTGAACGGATTTTATTATTTCGGCGCAAATACATCAAAATCTCATTTTCAATACATCTAGACGCATATGTGGCCAGTTTGATCTTTTTTTCTGGATTAAACGTATTTACTGCCTTGATGAGGCCTATCGTTCCGATACTAATCAAATCCTCAATGTTAATGCCTGTGTTTTCAAATTTTCTTGCGATATAAACGACCAATCGCAAGTTTCTTTCGATCAAAATGGCTCTTGCTGTTTGATCCCCTTTAGGTAATTTAACGAGCAATTCTTGTTCTTCATCCTTTGATAACGGCGGAGGCAGTGCCTCACTTCCACCAATATAATAAATCTCATCACTCTTTAGCCCTAGCTTCATGAGGAGTTTATACCAGTAGTAAGTGAGTTTAAATTTTAATTTTTTCATCTTCTTCTCCCTTCTAAATGTCCAGTTGACTTCGTAAGATAAAAGACATCACAAAAAAACTACGACACCCCTTGTATCATTTTTCCGTCTAACATCTCTGGATGAATGATGGATTGAAATTCCTGATCTGCTGATAATCCACTTAGACTCATCCCAACAAAACACTTCGCTGGCTGGATCATATGCGTTTTTGTATAAAGGACGACCGTATCTGGTTTAAAGCATAGTAGAAACCCGTGATCATGACCGACTGCGCGATACGGAACGAGTCTTAAACGATCAAGCAGCGAAAAATGGTCATCGAGCTTTTGCATCACTTCAACAGGATGAAACTGTTTCATTTTTTCTATAAATGGCTCTCCGAAAATAGATGTGAGCTGATCGAGCTGGACGATCATGACAGGTGTTTTCGTCAATGGATCATACAGCTGATTTCCAGAATCGACCAGACCATTTAAGCGGATTGTTTCTCCTTGAATGTGTATCTCCACAAGTACTTGTTCGTCATATTGTCTTTTTTTCGCACCAACCTCTCCTAATCGTTTCTTTGAAAACAGCCAAATGGCCGGAAAGCCAGTGAGAACAAAAAGCCAGCTAATGGGATCACCAAATCCATCATTTTGTGAAATAAGCAGTCCATCTTGAATGACTGTATTTGTCTGCAAAAACGAATGAACCCCGATCATGCCCCCTCCCATCAAAAATGTGACAAAGTAAAAAGCAAACAGGTTTTGAAAAAAGGAACGAAATCTTTGAAAGCCAAAGGTTCCAAGCACGATCAAGACAGAAAAAAGCAGTTTGCCTAATGAGTGCGACACAATCATTGCAAATGGCGTAAAGAGCAAGAGAACAATGCTCGATCCAATGAGAGCTCCTAACATATATCGCCTTTTTTTCACTTGTCGTTTGAGAATAAATGCCGTGAGTAAGAGCAGCAATAGATCAAAACAAAAGTTTAACAGCCAAATGACATCTAAATAAATGACCACCTTCTGCTCCTTTCATCTGAAACAAAGAATCAAAAGCAGTACTTGTACTTGTTTGTACCAGTATAAAACAGTCATCGGATGGAAGTCTGTCAATTCTTGTAGGGGATGATAGAGAACTTTTGGTGGATTGTTATCGTTTTTGTCGACGTATGAGACAGAAAGAACATCCGAATGATTTGTTGGACAAGTGTCTCCTCTATCCATTGAACAAAAAAAGACACGCTCCGAAGAGTCGTGTCTTTTTCGCTGTCATTCTTTCTCATTAATGGTGAGTGTTCCTTCTGCCTTCTGTCTTGTGACATTTCCATAATCATCTTTGACAATGACTTCAATCACTGCACCTTTTGCTTTTGCAATAGATGTCGCCGTCCAGTAGCCTTCATACGTTCCCGGTGCTACTTCACGAATCGGCAGTTCGGTTGTGTTTTGAAGTTTTGATCTAGCATTTGTTAGCGGCATATGAAGAACAAAGGTGGCATCTAGCTTTTCCCTGCTTTTAAATGAAATCTTAACCGATTCACCTGATGATAGATTCATATTATCTTTTGGCGTTAATTCAGAAATGACAGGTGCATCATATTGAACATCGATGTCGACCTTTTTAGTCGTTTTGTTTCCAGCTGCATCTTTTGCTGTCACTTTGATTGTATTTTTCCCGTTCTCAAGCAGCACCCTTGCAGAATATGCCCCATCCTTTACGGTCGCTTTTTTTCCATTGACTGTGACTTGATCTAGATAATCATCCGCTACTTTCCCTTCCACCGTGAGTGATTCTCTATTAGACTTGTCGCCTTTTTTCGGTGTATCAATGGTCAACGTCGGTGCTGTTTGATCGATGATCACCTTGACTGGCTTGGAATGTTTTGTTGAGCCTTTATCCGTTACAGTCGCCGCCGTGAAGACATGCTCTCCACTTGGAACAGATACATTTTCTTTGAAAGTACCCGACTCATCTGATTTGACGTTGGCCACCTCTTCATCATTCTGATAAATGGCCACATCGAGACCCGGAGAGGCTGTGCCTTCAATCGTCAATTCACCTTGATTTGTAATGGTTCCTTCCTTTGGAGAAGTGATTTCTGGTACATCTGCTTCATAGTTTACGAGCGCACGAATCATATAATTCCCCTCTTCTTTCGGAGAAGGAGAAAAAGCACCGCTCGTCAGCTGCCAGCTTCTTTCAGCATTAGGGCCATCTTCATCTGTGGCAAGTCCCGGAGATTCGGTATTCTTTTTCGTTTGAATATAAACAAGATAGAAATCTCCATCCACTGTAATGGCTTGATCTTCTAAATCTACTTTTGTCCATTCACCATTACGCAGCGCATTTGCTTTTAAAGGTCCTGCGATTTTCTCACCTGGTGCGCCACCCTTCCCAGAAGCATCATATACTTCAACAGCAAATTCATCGCCTCCAGGAGCTGGCCATTCTGATGTCCAAAACCGGAAAAGACCACCTGTGACTTGTGCTTGTTTCTTTCCTTTTTCTAATGAAAACTTTACAGCCCAGCCATTGCCAGGATCGTAGAAAGCCCGTGCATTTTCAGCCGTTCCATCATCGTAGCCAATCTCTCCCGGAAAACCGATAAAAGGCTCAAGTTTCACTGACTTTTCAAGTGGCTTTTCCGTCACATCCGCTGTAAACGTATAGCCTTTAAACCCCTTTGCAAAAATTTTGACTGTATAGACACCGCTTAATGCCTCTAGAGAAAATTCACCGGATTCATCTGTTTTCACCGGCTCAATTTTTGCGTCCTCCACAAGATAAACAGTTGCATTCTTGACCTTTTCACCAGTTGTTTCATTGACGACCGTGCCGGAGATCGTTCGTTTCTCTAGCGGCTGTAAGGAGAAATTCGCTTCTGCTGTTTCTTTTGATGCCACTTTGACTTTTTGGGACCGTGATTCAAAGCCGTAAGCTTCCGCTTTCACTGTCCATTCTCCTGCTCCTTGAGACAGCTGATATTTCCCTGTCGCTTCATCGGTGGAAGTTGATTTTCCGCTTTCTAGAACACTGATTTGCGCTTTCATTGGAAGAGCTTGAATAGACGGAGCATCATGACTGTTTTGCTTTTGAATGTGTACATGTTTATTTTTTACTTTAGCAGGCTTTGCCTTTTTTGGATCAACTGATTTCTTATTCTGGCTTGTGGATTTTTCTTTTTTGATCACACCTAGCTGGTTCTTGGCTTGTTGAGACAAAGCCTCATCTGTGATTTTCACATCATCTAAATAAAAGCCATCTTTTGTGACACTGCCATCTGTTCTTATCTGAAACAGGACTCTCACTTTTTGCCCTTTATAAGCAGATAAATCAACTTCGCCTGCTGTCCACGCATTTGTTTTCCCCGTATAAGCTGTCACTTGAACGGCGTCTTCACCCTCTGGCTGTACATAGACATGCACATAATCATAATTGGCTTCGAGATCATGCCAGTATTGATATTGCAGGTAGGAAGAACCTGAATCTGATACAGCAATGAGCGGCATAGACAAATTGGCGTCCGTTTTATTTTCATAAGGACTGTCTAAATTGGTGGCATAGACATGTTCCCCGCTAAATGCTTGTTTTGGACCTGTGGACGGTTTTCCCCACTGCCACGGATCTTTTGAACCATCCACTTGGCCATGCTTCAAAATCTTGTGAGTAGCCAGTGGTGATGGATGTTTTAATTGGAAGTGTATAAGAATCTGATGCCGCTTCATTTTCTCCAAAATCTTTCACAATCCATCGGTACGTCACGTTTTCCCCCTCAAGTTCAGGGAGCTGTACCGTATAGGTTCCTTTTAAATGATTTCCATCCATGCGGTTGGCTTGCAACGTCTCCCATTCACCTTGATCTACTCGGTAAGTCAAAGAAACATTTGTCACTGCTATCCCATCTTCTGCAGTGATGGTCAATGGGGTTGGCGTTGCAGCAAAAATTTCATTCGGACCTTTATGTGAAAAAACAGGTGGTTCTGTATCTTCTCCCTCTTTTGTCACCTGACCTTCAATCGTACCGATGCCATTGGTTAAAGCCGTAATCGCCTCTCTTGCATCCACTAACCCTGCCCCATAGCCGTTGTTAGGGGATTCAGGAAATTGCTGATCTGTCAGTGGTTTCGCTGTCTCAATGAGAATTTGCTGAATTTCATCAACAGAAAGGTCTGATTGCACTTGGCGAAGAAGAAGAACAACAGCTGAGACATGCGGACCGGCCATCGAGGTACCATTCCACCCATCCTCATATCCTTTTCCCGGGATCGAAGAACGAATGTTTACACTCCCGGAGCAGCAATATCTGGTTTCATTACGCCATATGGAGAAGGACCCTGAAGGGAGAAAGACCCTAACTTGTTGTCATGGTCTGTTGCGCCTGTAGCAAAGGCTTCTTGATAGTTAGCGGGATTTGCAATCGAACCCGCGCCGCCTGGATTGAATAAATCGGTATTACCGGCTGAAAATTCTGGAAAGATGTCTGCTGCTCTCCAAGCATTCACTACATCTTTATACCAATCATCAAGACCTGGGCCACCGCCCCACGAATTATTCACAACATCAGGTGCCTTTTCTGGGTGAGGATTTCCGTTTTGATCTTTCGGTGCTAAAACCCACTCACCGGCATCTAACAGATCAGCATCTGTACCGCCATCTTCTGAAAAAGCTTTCACTGCAATCCATTCTGCTCCCGGTGCGACCCCAATTTGATTCTTTCCATCTGGCTCAGAACCAACCATTGTGCCTGTCACATGGGTCCCGTGCTCCAAGTCATCATAAGGGACTTCAGAGCCTGCCGTGGCATCATACCAATTCAGTTCATGAGATGGTTCGTTCGGACGAGCAGGATCAAACCCGCGGTATTTTTCTTTTAGCGCAGGATGATCCCATTCGACACCTGTATCAATACTTGCCACAACGGTTCCGGTCCCGTCATAGCCTAAATCCCACGCTTCTGGTGCATGCACCTGAGCAATATTCCATTCGACCCCATCTACTGCTTTGATTTGTTTGTTTGGCTTAGCATGCTTCAAATCAACAGGACGATGAAGTTGACGTGTTTCATTTGGCAGCACTTGAGCTACTTCTGGAAAAGAAGCAATCTTTTCCATCACTTCTTTTGTTGCCGTCACAGCTAGACCATTCACAATATAGTAGGAATGAATATCTTTCACTTGCTTATTCTTTTTTTCCTTTTGTAAATACGCTAGGAGCGCTTGCTGCGTTTCATCAGATGTTGCTCTCAGCTCAGATACAACGGCTGATCTTTTTGTGTACTGCGTTTTAGCCGCAGTTAATTTTTGTTTTTTTGCTTTTGATACAGCTTCTTTTGCTACTTTTTGTACATTCGTTTGTTCCTTCATTTTGACTAAGAAGGTCACCTTATCTTCCTTTTGAAACTGTTTCTTTAATCTCGAAGAAATCTTGGCTTTTGTTGTCTTAGAGGAAACGGCTTCCTCCTGATATGAGGTAGAAGTCGATTTTGCTTGAACCATCCCAAAGCTTGTCATCGTTAAAGTACCAATCACCAAAAGACTCATGAAACGATAGACGGCGGTTTTACGAAACTTCACTTTCAATAAAATCCCTCCTCCTCAAATGGTCAAACAGTGTGTATCCTGCCCCTCCCCCTTCTTTTTGATCATGACAAGATTCATGGTGTTCTCATTAATGTAGTCAAATAAAGTTCAACATTTTGTCGTTTTTTGTAAAGGAAATGAAAAATGATTCTTTTGACTTAAAAGACTCAAGCCAAAACACATACAATAGTTCCAAATAACACGCAGAAACAAGACTTTTATATCAATCAGACGCAGGATCTTCTCACCATGCAGACATAAAAAAACCCCTTCCAAAGGAAGGGGATGAATCGTGCTTGCTTATCGTTTGTTGCGGTTACGTAAGAACGTTGGGATATCCAATGTATCATCACTTGACTGTGTATTTTGTCTTGGTTGTGATGATGTTTGCTGATGTTCCTCACGTTTTACTTCACGCTTTTGTGGAATGGATTGATTTTGCTTTAATCCTTGTCCTAATGGATTTCTTTGAGGTTTTGTCACTTCCGGCTCTTGCTCAATAAAACCGGTTGCGATGACTGTGACCACAATTTCATCCTTCAAGTTATCATTAATGACAGATCCAAAGATCATGTTGACATCTTCATCAGAGGCTGATGCAACAATATCCGCTGCTTCTTGTACCTCATAAAGACTAAGGTTCGTACCACCAGTAATATTCATGATAACACCTTGTGCTCCATCAATCGCTGTTTCAAGAAGTGGTGAAGAAATGGCTTTTTTAGCTGCTTCAGCAGCACGGTTTTCGCCTGTTGCGACGCCAATTCCCATAAGAGCTGAACCTTTGTTAGACATGATCGTTTTCACGTCAGCAAAGTCAAGGTTAATTAAACCTGGTGTTGCAATGAGATCTGAGATCCCTTGAACACCTTGTCTTAACACGTTATCAGCTGCACGGAATGCTTCAAGCATTGGCGTGTTTTTATCGACAATTTCAAGCAGGCGATCGTTTGGAATCACGATTAACGTATCAACTGCTTCTTTCATAGAAGCAATCCCTTCAACTGCTTGAAGCTGACGCTTTCTTCCTTCAAATGTGAAAGGACGAGTCACAACTCCAACTGTCAAGGCTCCAGAATCTTTTGCGATTTTCGCAATGACAGGTGCAGCACCCGTACCAGTTCCACCACCCATACCGGCAGTCACAAAGACCATGTCAGCGCCTTTTAGAACTTCTTCAATTTGTTCTTTGCTTTCTTCAGCAGCTTTTTTACCGACTTCAGGATTCGCACCTGCTCCAAGCCCTCTTGTCAGCTTAGCACCGATTTGCATTTTTGTTTCTGCTTTTGATAAGTTTAACGCCTGTGCATCTGTATTCACTGCAATAAAATCGACACCCTGTACGTCATTTTCAATCATTCGGTTGACAGCGTTATTTCCGCCGCCACCTACACCGATTACTTTAATTGATGCTAGGCCGTCTATATTTGTTTCAAACTCCAACATGCTGAATCCTCCTAATCCGTCGAAAATCTAGTTCTATTCCCAGAACATATTAAATAGTTTTTTCATTTTGCCTGGTTTTTTATTTGTCTCTTGTTGCGCTTTTTGTTTCACTTTCGGTCTTGGCTGAACTTCTTTTACTTGTGGTGTAGAAGAAACCGGCTCCATGGACGCGCCTACTTCATGAAATGCTTCATCCGGCATTTGGAATCCAACCTGTCTGCCCTGAATCTTTGCATTGCGATAAGCAAAATGGATCAGGCCCACTCCTGTCATATATTGAGGTTCCCTGACCCCAATATAATTAGGACTTGCGATTCTTACATTGTTTTGTAAGACCGTTTGTGCCAGAGAAAGGATACCTGGTATAGCTGCCTGTCCACCTGTTAGAACGAATCCGCCAGGCAAATCATGGACACCCATATTGCGTAATTCCTCTGCCACAAAAAGCAGAATCTCTTCCAATCGTGCTTCAATGATATTGGCTGCTTCAAGTTGTGTATACGTCTGTTTTTGGTCCGTACCGATGACGGAAACTTCAAATGTCTCCTCAGACGATGCCTCATCATAGAATGCATGCCCAAATTGCTTTTTGATTCGTTCAGCTTCTTCAGTGGAAGTTCTAAGTCCTATAGACAAATCTTTTGTAATGTTCTCTCCGCCCAATGGGATACTGTGAGTAGAATAGAGATGCCCGTTTTCAAATACGGATATCGTAGTAGAGCCGCCGCCAATATCGACAAGAGCTACCCCTAGATTTTTTTCATCTTTCGATAACGCCGCTGAACCCGATGCGAGTGGCTGCAAGCAAATATCCATAATTTCAATACCAGCCCGCTCTACACATCGGAGCCAGTTATGTAGAATCGTTTTAGAACCTGTGATTAACGATCCATCCACTTCTAGCCGTACACCTAGCATTTTTTTCGGATCTGTGATTTCATCTCTTCCGTCGACGATAAATTGTCTCGGAATTACGTCTACTACGAGATGTTCTTGCGGAATAGATACTACCTGTGCAGCATCCAAGACACGTCTCACATCTTCAGCATGTATTTCTTTATTTTCACTAGACACTGCGACCACGCCGCTCGTATTCTGAATATGAATGTGGTTTCCGTTAATTCCGACTATCGCCTTTTGTAAAGGAAAACCTACCATTCTCTCAGCCTGTTCAAATGCTTGTCTAATAGAATGAACTGTTTCATCTATATCAACAATCGATCCTTTTTTTAACCCCTCTGAAGGGACATTTCCAACACCTATAATGTTAAGCGAATCATCCGCCATTTCTCCGACGATGACTTTTATATTGGATGTACCGATGTCAAGGCTGACGTAAATTTCATTGTTGTTCATTCTATGGCACCTCCTCACATATCAATACTTTCTATTCTATTATTTGCTGAACAACAATACAATGAATGTGTTTTTACAAGTGTGTAACAAAACTTAAAAAATCAACATTTTTTATTAGGATTACTGAAAATATTCGTTACATCATATGTATATCCTTTTTTATGACTCACTTTTTTTCTTTTTTTCTCTAGAAATTGTCCATTTTGTTAGTAGAATTCTTCGAATAACGGCGATATTTTGAAACAATCTAACACCGAATGCAAACATTCCGACTAAATACAAGTCTACACCAAGATGGACGCCCAGAAAAGCTAAACTTATTGCGAGTATAATATTAAAGAAGAAACCTGATACAAACACTAGTTCATCGTATGCCCCTTGCAGATGTGCTCTGATTCCACCAATCAATGTATCAAGCGCAGCAAGTACGGCGAGGGAAAGATAGTTAGAATACTCATTCGATATCGTAAAATTCGTTAAGAAACCGATCGCAACTCCTATGATTAAACCAAGTACAGGAAGCCACATTAAGATTTTCCCTCCTTTACATCGTCAAGAGGCTTCAATTCATTTAATTGAATTGTACCGTCAAATGCTTTTAAATGAACTTTTTTCTTCGGCGGTCTAATACTCAAACTGAAATTTTCCTGAGCAAACAAATCACCAATATCTGATACATTTAAACGGCTGTATAATTTGTCGGCCTGCTCGCTGACCATCTTAATCGTGACTGTATCACCATCTATGCTGTAACCATCCATTTTCGTCGTACCATTAATATCTCGAATAACACTGGTGTTAATCACCCGGTGTTCATTAATGGAAATATGTTTTGCCCCAAACATATTGGCTTCGTTGATTAATTTTTTTAGAAGATCAGGTGGTATATTTTTGACTTCTTCTCCGGTAAGTTCCTTAGAAAAAAGCTGAGTAATTTCTATTTCAACTCCTTCACCCGTTACCTCTGTAAAACCAGCCTTTTCTTTCAAATCCTTCAACGTTTTTGTTAATTGTGCTTCTTTTGATTGATCTTCTTGGTTGCCATACTTTTTTAGCATTTCATCATATTTATCAATTTCTTTCAATAAATCCAGTTCTTTACTTTTAGATGCAGATAAATCCTCTCTTAATTCCCAAACGTCTCGAGTATCGCGAACTTTAGGCTTTTGTAGAGAGTTAAACTGGATGGAGACCATGATGCCAAATATGACCATCAGGACTGTCAAACTAAGTAATGGCTTCTTTTTCCTCAACACCACTCACCTTTTCACATTTAATCTTTGTTTCTTAGAAGAGGATTCATACGAATATCCTTCTTTTCAATCGTCATGGAAATATGATCACTTGTCAGCTGATCAACCACCCCGCCTGCAATGTTTAATGCAGGAATTAAAACAGCTGGATCTCCAATAGCAGAAATGACAAATGGTGCTGGATGTTGAACACCATCAACCGTGACGACTGGACCGTTACAATGTATGTATGATTGGTGTGTGATTCTTTGTCCGTTTATAGCTACAGCAGATGCCCCTGATATAAATAGTTCGTTTATCACATGGAAAATGTGGCTCTCATGCACAATGTAATTATTGACATTTTGTCCACTCGGGATATAAGATGCATCTTCAAGAGATACTTTTACCCCTTTCCCTTTTACACCTATTTCTCCTGTAAACATTCTGTATTTCTCAACATCTTCCAAAACATTAAAATACTGCTCTTTTTCATTTTTCAAACCAAACTCTGTTTCTTGGACTTTTGATTGAAGACGATAAAGTTCTTTTTCAAGTTTTTGATTCGCCTTTTCTTGCTTTGTTAGCTGACTTTTCAAAGAATATTCTTTTTTCCATTGTTCTGTTCGATTGACATCTGCTCGATGCTGCTTCGTATATTGGTATGAAAAAGAAATCAGAAATCCAAGAACAAGCATTACAATTGAGAATATGACGGTTTTGCCTCTCAACGTTCATCTTCCTTTTTCTTAGATTTAAAAGCTTCAAAATACGTAGCTACTTCCATATGAATCGTACCTTTCTCAGAGGACGAAAGCTCTTTGACAATGGCAGGGTACGTCGTCATTTTATCTGCGAATGTTTTAATTGATGCAATAACGGTGTTTCCATCATTCATATAAAATTTAACGAGCCACTGATTGGAGCTAGTCGGTACGTAATATACTTCTGAGATTAGTTCCTGAATAGAAGCCGGCAGTTGATTCAGAGCTCTCACTGTTTGCTTCAATTTCTCTTTATTGTCCCAATCGACAAAAATAGGTCCTGCGTGACTTGGTGTTACTTCATCTGGCAAAGCCGTCCCGTTTTCAAGAAGCTCATAATAAAAATGTCCCTTTTGCAGATACGCAATATTTGCATACTCTTTGACAGCAATACTGACCTTATTAGGGAAATGTTTTTTGATACTGACACTTTTAATCAATTTATTTTGCTTTATATGGTCTGCTGTCATATCTTTATTTAAATTCCAAAACTCTGTCTCGCCTTCTTTAATTTGCGAAAGTTTAACGAGCTGTTTTGTTGGTACATGTTCATTACCGGTAATGGTTAAAGAAGAAATTTTACTGATTGGTGTTTGCAAATAGACAATAATTAAAACCATGATAAAAAACAGCAAAATAAAAGAGATTAATCTCCGATTCGCTTTCTGCTTCCTTTGTTCTTTAATTTTAGGGATTCGCTCTTCTATATTGACGATCTTTTCATTTTCATGATCAGGCCGCATATATACTCTTCACCTCATTCAAAGCTGCTTGTCCGCACCTTTGGATCATTCTTTATCTCATATTGATTAGAAAACAAACGGCATGAAAAAATGCCGTTTGTTTTCCTGTGATACCATCATTCATAAGTAGTAGCCTTTAATTTGCTTCACCAATAATTTCTACTTCTGTATGCATCTCTACATTGTAGTCATCTTTGATTTTCTTTTGAATGTACTGAATTAAGTCGAGCACATCTTGAGCCTTCGCCCCACCAGCATTGACAATAAAGTTTCCGTGCATATCAGAAATTCTAGCGCCGCCAATCTGATATCCTTTTAAATTCGCCTTTTCTACAAGCTGTCCTGCATATTCAGGTAATGGATTTCGGAAAATACTGCCGGCGCATGGTTTATTATACGGTTGTGTTTCCTTGCGATAATCTTTATTTTGCTGCATTTTCTTTGTGATTTTCTCACGTTCGTCCTGTTTAAGCTTGAACACTGCTTCGAGAACAATTCCAGGGCGTTCCTTTTGAAGCACAGAAGTTCGATAGCTAAAGTTCATTTGCTCATTAGTTAACCACTCAATCTTTCCATCTTCAAATAAGACTCTCGCTTTCACAAGAATCTTGCTAATGTCAGATCCATGCGCCCCTGCGTTCATATAAACAGCGCCACCAATAGATCCTGGAATACCAGCTGCGAATTCCAATCCTGACAGCCCCTGCTTACTAAGAGACGTCGCGAGTCTTACAACTGAATAGCCTCCACCAACTGTAATCTCTTCATCATTGACAGTTAAGTGATCAAGCCCAGCGCCCAGCTTTAAAACGACCCCGCGAATTCCTTTATCAAGGACAAGTAAATTAGATCCTCTGCCAATGACCGTCCATTGAGTATCATGTTTTTTTACCTGATCCATAATTGTTTTGACAGCATCGATATCTTTAGGGATGACTAATAGATCGGCCGGTCCGCCTATTTTCATTGTCGTATGATTTGCAAGCGGTTCATTTTCAAGTACTTTACCAACTTGCGCTTCTAATAATTCATTCTTCAAGTTCTCCATATTACCCTCCGCCTTACCTCATATCATTCATCATGAAGTTGTAATTTCTTTTAACACATTATATAAACGTGTGGCCGCATCTGGTACTCCGAGTTCTTTTGTTAAACGGCTCATTTGATGTAGTTTCTCGTCATTACCAGCAATTTCATCAATTGCATGAAGCAAGCGATCTCCAGAAAGCTCTGATTCTCTTAAAACGATCGCAGCATCATGTTTTTCAAGTGATCTTGCGTTAATTTCTTGATGATTTGCGGTCACGTATGGACTTGGAATGAAGATGGTCGGAATTCCAAGTGCCGTCACTTCAGCAATCGTTGTGGCTCCAGCTCTTGCAACAATGACATCAATTGATTTTAAATACTCCGGCATTTGATGCAAGAAAGGCTTTGTGATCATATTCGGTGCTTCACCTTTTTCTTTTAATTCGTTCAGCACTTTTTCATAATGAACCTCACCTGTAATATATAAAAGCTGATAGTTCTTTGCCTTTAATTCATCTTGCATGTCAATCACTGCTCGATTGATTGGGGCTGCACCTCTGCTCCCGCCAAAAATGAGAACCGTTTTTTTCTTCTCATCCAGCCCGAACTCTTTAAGAGATTTTCCCTCTTTAATAGAGACGACTTCAGAGGCTCTTGGGTTTCCCGTAAAAACAACCTTTTCTGAAGGAAAGTGTTCCTTTGCTTCTTCAAAACAGATGGCTACTTTATTCACATACCGTGCCAGAAACTTATTTGTGATGCCTGGCAGGCTATTTTGTTCGTGAATGATCGTCGGGATTTTTAGCTTAGACGCAGCATAAACAACAGGACCACACACATAACCACCTGTTCCAATAACAGCATCCGGCTTAAATTCTTTTAAATAAGATTTACTTTTTTGGACGCCCTTTAGAAACCTCATCACTGTTTTTACATTATCAAAGGAAAGCTTTCTTTTAAAACCTGAAATTTCAATTGATTTAAAAGGGATATTTTCTCTTTCTACAATTTTCTTTTCAAGCCCATTCTCAGTGCCAATATATAAAAATTCCACATCAGGATGCAGTCTTTTCACTTCTTTAATAAAAGCTAGAGCAGGATAAATATGCCCGCCTGTTCCGCCTCCACTAATAACTATACGCATTATACCATTTCCCCTCAATTTTTTTCTGCTCTGAACAAAGTATAAACCCTGTTTTAAACAACAGGGCTCCGTCAAAACCTGTAAAGAAGAGTCAATCATCATGTTTTCGAAACAGAAACTGCCATTTTCACTCTTCAAATCATTTTTTCATACTTTTGCAAAATAAAAGTCTATATGGTTTCATGAACTATCAGCACATTAATATCTAGCATACCTGCTTACATTCAAAAGTACGCCAATTGCCATCAGCATTAATGTCAGTGATGAACCGCCATAACTTATGAATGGGAGTGTGATGCCCGTCACAGGGATGAGACCAGTGACAACTGCGATATTAATCATTACTTGAATGGCAACCATTGAGATGATGCCCACTGCCAAGAAACTTCCATATAAATCTGGTGCACCGAGGGCTATTCTAATGCCTCTCCACAATAGAACACTAAAGAGCAGCAAAATGAGTGATCCACCTATAAATCCAAGTTCTTCAGACAAAATAGCAAAGATAAAGTCTGTTTGAGGCTCAGGCAAATAGAAGAATTTTTGTCTACTCTGACCTAGCCCCATTCCAAACAGACCGCCTGGACCGACAGCGTATAAGGATTGAATAATTTGAAACCCGCTGCCAAGTGGATCCTCCCAAGGATTTAAATAAGATGTAATTCGTTTTATTCGATAGGGTGCTGATAAGACAAGTGCGGCAAATCCGCTAAGCCCTAAAAGACCGAGAAAGATAAAGTGAGCGATTCTCGCACCTGAAACAAATATCATAATAATACAGGTTCCAACCATAACCGTTCCTGTACCTAGGTCCGGCTGCAGCATAATGATGGCAAATGCAGAAAACACAATGCCTAGTGCTGGGGCGAAACCTTTACGAAAGGATGTGATATTCTTTTGCTTTTCAGATAAGAATTTTGCAAGAAACGCAATCATCGCAAGCTTCATAAATTCAGAGGGCTGAATACTAAACGCACCGACACCAATCCAGCTTCTTGAACCATTTCTCTCCATACCGATACCAGGAATCAAGACAAGCACGAGTAGGAGAAAACACACTGCAATCAGTATCTTTGACCAAGTCCGCCACGTCCAATAATCGACCCGCATAATGAAAAACATTGCGATAACTCCGATTCCGGCAAACAAAAGCTGTCTTTTTGCAAAATAAAACGAATCATCAAATTTATAGGATGCCCACACAGCACTTGCGCTGTACACCATAATTAAACCAATCGTCAATAAAAGTAACGTAATGACAACAAGCAAAAAATCCGGAGAAGTTTTCTTATTCGTCAAGAGACCGACACCCCAAGCATAATTTCATTTGGGCTGTCAGTCATATGAGAGACAAGCCCTTATTTAAGCATATGCACGGCGTTTACAAACATGTCTCCTCGTTCTTCAAATGTTTTATGCTGATCCCAACTTGCACAAGCTGGAGACAATAAAATCACGTCTTCTTCTTCAGATATGCTAAACGCCGCAGGTACTGCTTGTTCAACATTATCGACATGTTTTACGTGATGTATTCCCAGCTCTTCACCAAGCTTCACAAACTTAGGCGCAGTCTCACCAAATGTAATTATTCCTTTTACATTCTTCATAAAAGGTTTTAATTCATCAAATTCATTGCCACGATCCAGTCCACCTGCTAGTAAAATGGTCGGCTGCTTGAAGGCAGACAAAGCTTTACTTGTTGCCAGTATATTGGTCGCTTTACTGTCATTATAAAATTTTCTATTTTGAATCGTCTCCACAAATTGCAAACGATGCTTCACTCCACTAAATGTAGTAAGAACTTGCGCAATCGCTTCGTTTGAGCAACCTGCATTTTTTACAACACAAATAGCTGCTAGAATATTTTCTTGGTTATGCTCACCAGGAAGAACAACATCCTTGAGGTCAATGACATGTTCATTCATATAGTAGATGGCACCATCTTTAATAAACGCTCCATGTGCTACCGGCTCTTTAACTGAGAAAAACACTTTTTGCGCTTTCGACTCTTCTGCTAGTTTGACAACAGATGGATCATCTAGGTTAACCACAGCTATGTCATCTTCTTGTTGATGTGCATACACTTTCTGTTTTGCTTTTTCGTATTCTTCACGCGTGTGATGATAGTCTAAATGTGCGTCAAAAATATTTAATATTAAGCTGATTTTAGGTCTGAATTCAACGGTTCCCATTAACTGAAATGAAGAGAGCTCAGTTACGATCCATTCATCGCCCGCTGCACGCGCGGCAACTTCACTTGCGACCGTTCCGATATTACCTGCTACCAATGTTTTTTGACTGTCTTTTTTCAACATTTCATAAATCAAAGTGGTCGTGGTCGTTTTTCCATTTGATCCGGTAATCCCAATAAAAGGAGATGAGGTCAAATGATACGCCAATTCTATTTCAGTCCAAACTGGAATTTTTCGGCGAAGCGCCTCTTGAACCATCACATTCTCATAAGGAATTCCAGGGTTCTTAATTAAAATCGTAATTTCTTTATCGTCGAACATACGAAGAGGATGACTGCCACAAATGACATCAATCCCCTTTTCAGAAAGTAACTGAGCAGGCTCGTTTTCTTCAAAAGCTTTTTGGTCATTGACCGTCACGTTTATTCCGTGCTCGTGAAGAATTGAGGCTGCCGCATATCCGCTTTTTGCAAGGCCTAGTACTAGTACATGTTCGTCTTTTAACATTTGCATCCTATTCAATTATAACCACACCTCGATGTAAATTCCTAAAACAGCAAGCAATAAACCAGCTGTCCAGAAGGTGACAACTACTCTCCACTCAGACCAGCCAACTAACTCATAGTGATGGTGAAGCGGGCTCATCTTAAAGATTCTTTTTCCAGTTGTTTTGAAGGAGATGACTTGAAGGATAACGGATAACGTTTCAACAACAAATACTCCTCCAATAATGACGAGTAAAATCTCAAGTTTCGTTAAAATGGCAATGGCCACTATGGCACCGCCTAAAGCAAGCGATCCCGTATCACCCATAAATACTTTTGCAGGATGCGCATTAAAGACAAGGAACCCAAGGACAGCGCCTGCTACTGCTACCGAAAAGATCGCCACATCATACTGAGATTGATTCCAAGCCAATATAGCAAAAGCTCCGAATGCAATAGCAGCTGTTCCAGATAATAAACCATCAAGTCCATCCGTAAGGTTTACCGCATTAGAACCACCGACAAGCATGAAAACGACGAGGATAAAGTATGCCCATCCTAAGTCAAAGCTGACATCTGTTCCTGGAATGCGAATAGTCGTTGCAAACTCATAATAATGGAAGACTGCATAGAAAATCACAGCAATCACAATTTGCCCGATCAGTTTTTGTTTCGATGTTAAGCCAAGATTTCGCTTCATCGCTACTTTAATATAATCATCTAAAAATCCTAATAATCCGTAGCCAAGGGTGACAAATAACAATAAAAACATTTCTGGACTAATCTCAGAGAATTTGTTAATCATCACGATCGTTGTAATTGTAATAGAAAAGATAATCATAATTCCACCCATTGTTGGGGTACCAGATTTCTTTTGGTGAGACTGAGGTCCTTCTTCTCTAATACTTTGACCAAATTTAAGTCTTCTTAAAAACGGAATAAAAATCGGGGATAAAAGAACACTGATTAAAAATCCCATTATGATTGTAAACAATATCACCTGTTCAAGCATTGTTCTTTACTCCTTCCGAATTTCCAAAGCCGTTTTCCATTAGAAAATAGCATTCATTATTATGATATTCATTCGTGTCTTTCGTATGTTGTTTTTGTACAAAATGCTTCATTTCATTACACTCTTTTCATCATTTTTAAGATTTGTTTAGATCTAAAATAGCGTCCGCTGCCACCTTGGCATCATCAAAGTCATAGACTTGATCACCAATGATTTGGTACGTCTCATGGCCTTTTCCAGCTATTAAGACTGTATCGCCCTTTTTTGCATTAGAAATGGCAAAAAAGATGGCCTGTTTCCGGTTCACAAAGCTGTGATAATAGGCGTTTGGCACGCCGTTTTCCATGTCTTTCAAAATGGCTGATGGATCTTCACTTCTTGGATTATCTGATGTGAAAACAGGCTCATCTGCATATTTCACAGCGATTTGGGCCATCTGAGGGCGCTTGGTTTTATCACGGTCGCCCCCGCAGCCAACTACACAGAAAATTCTACCTTCTGTTAATTCTCTACACGTAGTCAGTACATTTTCTAAACTGTCAGGTGTGTGCGCATAATCAACGATGACTGGGAAGTCTTGATCAAAATTCACAAGTTCGAATCTTCCTTTGACTCCCTCAAGTTCTTCAATGGCACTAACGATCGTTTCAAACGTTAAGCCTGATACAATTCCTACTGATACAGCTGCTAGAATGTTATACACATTGAATTTCCCAATAAGGGCAACCGTCACGTTTTTTGTGCCGATTGGGGTAATCAAATCAAATTGTGTTCCCTTTGGTTTGATTTGAATGTTCTTTGCCATTACATCTGATTCTTGCTCTAAGCCATACGTCATAATTTCAGCAGCTGTGACTTTTTCAAAATAATTAGACGCTTCATCATCTGCATTTAAAATGGCATGCTTCGGCTTATCGTGCTGAAAGGCACTTCCGAGCTGGGAAAAGAGCAAGCTTTTTGCATGTTTATATTCTTCCATTGTGTTGTGGTAGTCCAGATGATCTTGGGTAAGATTTGTAAAGACGGCAATATCATAATCACATCCATGAACACGCCCAAGATGCAAAGCATGTGATGACACTTCCATAATGGCCGTATCTACGTCTTGATCAAGCATCTGCTTAAAGGTCTTCTGAAGGGTGACACTCTCAGGTGTTGTGTTTTTCACTTCGAGAATTTCATCGTTTACCTTCATATACATCGTACCGATTAAACCTGTTTTTTTATCGGCTTTTCTCATGATTTGCTCAATCATGTGTGTTGTGGACGTTTTCCCGTTCGTTCCTGTAATACCAATTAGATTGAGTTTATGAGTTGGCTGTTCGTAAAAAGCATCTGCCATTCTTGCAAGTGCTCTTTGAGAGTGTTTTACAATAATGACTGGTACATCTGTTAGGTGAAGTGGGTGTTCTGCTACAATCGCTGCAGCCCCGCTTTTCACTGCTTTTTCAGCGTAATCATGTCCATCTACTGTATAGCCTTTTATACAGACAAAAAGACTCCCTTTTTTCACTTCTCTTGAATCCATTTCAATGGAAGTAATCTCCGGATTTTCGTTTATCAGTTCATTGTTTTCACTTTTAAAGTATGTAAGGAGTTCTTGTAATTTCATTTCATATCAAACCTCTCAAATTCGTTCACGTGCATGTCTTGTGAAAAAAACACACAGTCTATATTTTATCGTAAAAAAAAGGATACATCCAGCGTATTCCTTAAGTTTCTCTTGGAAAAAACACACTTTATGCTCTTTTTTTAAAGCGACCCTTCACTTTCAACAAAAAGAGGCAGCCGAATGAGTGCGGCTACCCTCTGTTCATTCTTTATTATTCATCATTTAAGTATAATCGGATCGTGGAACCTTCTTTGACCTTTGTGCCGGCAGCAGGCGATTGCTTCACCACTTTACTGCCAGTTCCTGAAGCATCAATCTTTAAATTAATCAGGAGTGATTCAAGGTCAGAAACAGATCCTCCTACAAGATTCGGTACCTCAATGGTTTTTGTGTCCAGCCATTGGTACTTCTTTTCAATTTGTCCTTTTCTTTTTTTCACGCCCATTTCAGGCAGACTGTCTCGCATAATATGGCCCACAATAGGTGCTGCTACTGTCCCACCAAATTGAATCGTGCCTTTTGGGTTATCTACTGCTACATATACAACAATGCTTGGATCATCCGCAGGTGCAAACCCGATAAATGACACAATGTGGTTATTTTCCATGTACTTTCCGTCTTTTACTTTCTGTGCTGTTCCTGTTTTTCCGCCCACCCGATATCCTTCAACGAATGCATTCCGGCCAGTTCCTTGAGCGACTACACTTTCAAGGGCATACCTGATTTCTTTAGATGTCTCCGCTGAAATGACTTTCTTCTTGGCAATTGGTGATTGCTTTTTCACCACCTCTTTTGTAATTGGATCGATCCATTCTTTTGCAATATACGGCGTGTAAAGCGTTCCTCCATTTACTGCGGCTGCCACTGCAGCTACTTGTTGAATCGGCGTAACAGATACACCTTGACCAAAGGCTGTTGTTGCCTGTTCTACAGGACCAACACGATCAAGCGGGAACAAAATTCCTCTACCTTCTCCTTGAAGGTCGATGCCTGTCTTTTGACCAAAGCCGAAATTTTTAATATAAGAAAATAATTTATCTTTTCCAAGACGGTCGCCTAGCTCGACGAATCCTGGGTTACAAGAGTTTTGTACCACTTCTAGAAACGACTGTGATCCATGTCCTCCCTTTTTCCAGCATCTGAGCCTTGCGCCATCCACTGTCACAGATCCGCTGTCAAAAAATTGATCACGTTTTAAATTTACTTTATTTTCTTCCAGAGCAGCTGCCAGTGTAATGATTTTAAACGTCGATCCTGGCTCATATGTGCTCCACACCGGTAAGTTTCGGTTAAATACTTTTGGATCAACTGATTGATAGTCAGCCGGATCAAAGTCAGGTCTGCTCGACATTCCCAGCACCTCACCATTTTTCGGATTCATGGCAATGGCAATCATGCCATCTGGGTTATATTTTGCCTGAGCATTGTCTAGTTCTCGTTCGATGATGGTTTGCACTTTTGAATCAACTGTTAATTTCATATCAAGCCCATCTTTAGGCGGTGTATAATCATCTGCTTCATCTGGCATTTTCTGCCCTTTTGCATCAGAATAAAATTTCACAGAGCCTTTTTCACCTTTTAGGTCATCATCATAGTACGCTTCTAGCCCAAGTAAGCCTTGATTATCAATTCCAGCAAAACCTAATACATGAGATAAGAAACTTCCAAACGGGTAATGTCTGATGCTGTCCTCTGCTACATAGACTCCATCTAAATCAAGTTCTCTGACTTCTTTTGCTTTTTCATGAGATACTTTTCTCCCCTCTGGGGAAATTCGTTCTATAGACGTTTTCTTGGTGACATGCTTGTACGCTTTCTCCTCAGACATATTCAGTACTGCAGCTAATTTTTTGCTTGTTTCTGCTGGGTCTTTCACCTGCCGCGGCACGACTAAAATAGAGGGAGCACTTTTGTTCGTCGCAAGCTCCACCCCATTTCGGTCCAAAATATCTCCTCGTTCTGGTTCAAATGGGAGGTTACGGCTCCATGAATCTTTCGCTAAACTTGTCAGCTTCTCGCCCATAATAAACTGCACATATCCTAATCTAGTATCTATGATGAAAAAAATGATCACCCCAAACAGCAGCACGAAAAGCAATCGTTTTCTCACTGTTACACTTGACACTCGCACGCCCGGTTCACTCCTTACATATGGCTTGTTTTCATCATATGCAGGCTCGTCTTTTTATAGAACGATCTCGTCCATCGCTCAAGCAAAAGAAAAAAACCTAGCAAATGATTTGCTAGGTTTTCAGGCTGTCGAGAAAATCTCGACAGCTTTATTTTTTCCCTTAAATTTTCCACTACCCCATTTTATAATAGAGAAAAGCATACTAAAGGAAGGTGTTTTTCTCATGTTCCACACTAGAAATTCTTCTCAGCACGAAGCCGAATTTGTATTACTAGATCAACTGGTCGAAGAGGATCACCTGCTTCGTAAAATTGATCAGTACATTGATTTTTCATTTATCGTAGATAAAGTAAGACCGTATTATAGCGAGAATAAAGGTCGTCCTTCTCTTGATCCACTTATTTTGTTCAAAATGATGTTTATCGGATACCTGTACGGTATCCGTTCTGAAAGACAACTTGAAAAAGAAATTTACTATAACATGGCGTATAGATGGTTTTTAGGTTTGAACATCAATGACCCCGTTCCTCATCACTCGACCATTAGCTGGAATCGTCGTACTCGATTCAAAGATACAACGATTTTTCAAGACATTTTCGACGAGATTGTGCTTCAAGCTATCAATCATGATATGGTAGGAGGCCGCGTTCTTTTTACTGATTCAACTTATCTTAAAGCCAATGCCAATAAACATAAATATATGAGAAAAACGATTGAACAAGATACCCAGAACTATATAAATGATTTAGAAGAAGCGATCCAAGAAGATCGGGTGGCACACGGAAAAAAGCCCTTAAAGGTAAAAGAGGAGGTGAAAACGGAAAAAGACATTCGTCAAAGTACGACTGATCCTGAAAGTGGCTATCTTTATCGTGAAAACAAACCGGAAGGCTTTTTCTACCTAGACCACCGTACAACGGATATGAAGTACAATATCATCACGGATGCCCACATCACGCCCGGTAATGTCCATGATTCTGTTCCGTATCTTGATCGGTTGGATCACCAAATCGCACGATTTGGTTTTCAAGTAGAAGCTGTTGCCCTTGATTCTGGTTATTTGACGACCCCAATCTGTAAAGGTTTATCTGATCGCCGTATTTTTGGTGTCATCGCACATAGACGTTTTCATCCAACAAGAGGACTATTCGAGAAGTGGAAATTCAAGTATGACTCTGAACACGATCAATACATATGCCCGAATGGTGAAAAGCTTTTATATACCACGACTGATCGAAAAGGTTATAGGTTCTACAAATCAGATCCTAAAAAATGCACATCGTGTCCTTTCCTTGAAAACTGCACAAGATCTAAAAATCATCAAAAAGTCATCTCAAGACATGTGTGGGAGGAACATAAAGAAAAGATCAGGCAAAATCGTCTGTCTGCCGCTGGAAAAGAGCTATATAAAAAAAGAAAAGAAAAAATAGAGCGAAGCTTTGCAGATTCAAAACAACTGCATGGGCTTCGCTACTGCCGGTTGAGGGGAAAACAAAATGTGAGTGAGCAAGTTCTTCTCACAGCTGCCTGTCAGAACATGAAGAAGATTGCCACACATCTAGCGAAGCTAGGTTAGGTGTGTGGGAGGCCTTTTTCATTCAATCTCATCCATCATCATTACGATGAAAATAAAAAAGATTGTAGAAAAACATGAGTTTCTCTACAATCTGAAAACCTAGCAAATGATTTGCTAGGTTTTCAAGTTAATTTGGACTTTTGAAGGTCACTGTGACGACTTTATCTGAAATCTCCGCTCCACTTTTCACGCTTTGTTTGACAGCATATCCCTGTCCATTTGTTTCAATATGCACACCTGAAATAGACGCATATTGAAGAACTTCCCTTCTGGACCAGCCTGTCATATCAGGCATTTTAATGGTTTTCCCTGCTGTTTTCAAAAAGACTTTCTGGCTTTCAGAGAATTCAGAGCCCGCACTTGGCCATTGGCGTTTAATGGATAGACCGTCACCAATGACAACAGGTAATAACTTTTTGTTTTTTGCTTCTGTTTCTGCCTGTTTCACTTCTAAATCTAGGAATGACGGCATTGTTTCTTGTTTTATTTTCTGTTTGCCAGATTTTTTATCGTCTGTTTTTGTTGGTGCGATATTTAAATAGAGCAAACTATTTTTCATCACAGGGTTAAAGATTTCTGAAACAGGGGCTGAGCCTGTTTGTGTTTCAGATAGCTGAGGCTGTTGGACAGCCACATAAACGAGCAGCTTCGGATCATCTTTTGGTGCCATTCCCATAAATGAAAAGACGTAATCGTTTCTCCCTTGAAGGTAGCCGCCAGCACCGCCAATTTGTCCTGTACCCGTTTTCCCAGCGACATCAAAACCTTTGATTTGGTATGGCTGTCCTGTGCCAATTTTTGAGGAAACGACCTCACCTAAAATGTCACGGACTTGCTTCGCTGTATCAGAAGAAATTGGTTTTCCTGCTACTGTTGGTTCGTGCTGTAAAATTGTTTTGTTTGTGTTCGGGTCAGTAATATGATCGATTACATATGGCTTCATCATCGTTCCACCGTTTGCAATGGCTGTCGCCGCTTCAATTTGCTGAATTGGGGTAATCGCGGACGCCTGACCATAAGCAGTCGATGCTTTGTCATATTCGTATCTGAAATTGATTTTACTAGACGCTTCGTTCGGCAAGTCTATGCCTGTTTTGTCATAGAAATGGAATTTTTGCAAGTATTGTTCGTAGCGTGTGAAACCTAATTTTTCTTTTGCCAATTTCGCAAAAGCTACGTTTGAAGAACGTAGAACACCTTCATGAAAATCAATTTTTCCCCAGCCATTTCCGTTGTTATGGTCTCTTACAAGACCGCCGCCTACTTTATAAGTACCAGACTGATACTTGTCACTGCCTTGGTACACTCCTTCTTGGATAGCAGCAGCAAGTGTAAAAATTTTCATCGTTGAACCTGGTTCAAATGCGTAAGAAATGACATCGTTGTTATAATTCGTAATGTCGAGTTCATTTAAATTAAAGCTTGGCCGCTGTCCCATTGCAAGAACTCTTCCAGTTTTCGGATCAACGACTGTCGCAATGATTTTCTTCGGCTTATATTTTTTAGCGACCTGCGTCATACTTTCTTCAAGAAATGCTTGAATTTTTTGGTCGATGGTCAGTGTGACGTTTTTCCCGTCTTTCGGGGCAACGATGTCTTCTTTACTATTCGGAAGTGCCCATCCGCTTCTGTCGCTGTTATACGTTACATAGCCATCTTTTTCTTTTAAATATTTATTCAGAGCCTTTTCTAGACCCATTGCGCCTGACATGTCCTTGGTGGCTTCATCTAATCTAGCATAACCGATTAAGTTCGAAGCAAACATGCCGTTTGGATAATACCTCTTTGTATCTTTTTCAAAGGCGATCCCAGGAAGTTTTAGCTTTTCAATTTTTTCCTTAGTTGAAAAACTAATATCCTTTCCGGCTTTACCAAACTCGACTTGGAACGCATCCTTTGTATTCAGACGCTTTAAAATTTCACTCTCACTCATATCAATGACTTTTGACAGCTCTTTTGCTGTCTTTTCTTTGTCAACGACATGCATCGGATGCTTTGGATCGACCGTCATTTTCTTGCTCATGATCGCAATCAGTTTATACACAGATGTATCTTCCGCAATCACATTTCCGTTTCTGTCTAAAATGGACCCTCTTTTGGCTTCAAGTGTTTTTTTCGATTGATATTGTTCATTGGCTTTTGCAGCTAACACTTGTCCATCGACGGTTCCCGTAATCTGAATATAAATAAAACGTGCAAGGATGATAAAGAAAAACAGGGCGAAGCAAATACTCGCAATTGCCGCGCCTCTGTTCATCATTTTATTCTTTTTAGGCATCGCCATGTTAATCGACCTTCTTAACATCTTTCGACATGCTTAAGCCTGCTTTTTTAGCGGCTTCAATGATTCTCTCTGGTTCACTTAGTAAATCTTTTTGCTTTTGCAGTTCAGTGATCTTTTTCGATTCTAAAGACACTTGCTGTTCTAGCTTCTGCACTTCGATATTTGCGTGATAAACAGCAAAGGCTTTCGAAATGATGAGGATCGAGCTGCACATGAGAGCCATGACAAACATGACAAGTAAGATTTTTTCACCAAGTGTAATAGAACCTCTTCTTCTAATCACAACCGATTGACCTTGTTGCTCGGTTTGATGTTGCTTTACTTCTCTTTGGTAAGCCAAATTACTCATAAGAAACCTCCTTTTTATCATCATCTATGGTGTCGTTTACTTTTTTTCTGCAATTCGGAGCTTCGCTGAACGGGCACGGTTGTTATATTCCAGCTCTTGTTCTGATGCAACGATTGGTTTTCTCGTGATCAGCTTCAGTTTTGGTTCAAGTCCTTCTGGAATCACTGGCAGTCCGTGCGGAAGTTCTGGAAGAGAAGACATTTCTTTAAATGTACTTTTACAAATCCGATCTTCAAGTGAATGGAATGTAATGACAGAAATTCTCCCCTTCGGATTGAGTAACTCTATTGCTTGTTCTAGTGCTTCTTCAAATACTTTCAATTCATCATTTACGGCAATTCGGATCGCTTGAAATACTCTTTTCGCTGGATGTCCGCCTTTTCGTCTTGCAGGTGCGGGAATTCCTTCTTTAATAATGTCGACAAGCTCTCCTGTTGTTTCAATTGGCGCTTTTTTTCTGGCTTCTTCAATTTTGCGTGCGATTTGCTTGCTGAACTTTTCTTCCCCATATTTGTAGAAAATCCGAACTAGATCTTCAAATGGCCATTCATTCACCACTTGTTTTGCCGACAAAGCAGCGGTTTGATCCATTCGCATGTCAAGAGGTGCATCATGGTGATAACTAAAGCCTCTCTCTGGTGTGTCAAGCTGAGGTGATGAAACCCCAAGATCAAAAATCACACCGTCTACGCTTGTAATTCCTTGTTCATTCAGACGTTCTTTTAAATATCGGAAGTTGCTTTTTATGAAAAGAATGTTCGCTTTAACATGTGCGAGCTTCTCTCGTGCATGATCCAGTGCAGCATCGTCTTGGTCAAACCCAATTAATGTACCTTTTTCTGATAATTGAGATAGTAAATATGAGCTATGACCTGCGCCGCCTAGCGTGCAGTCCACATATGTACCGTCTTCTTTGACGTTTAAACCGTCAACTGTTTCTTTTAATAATACTGTCTCATGTTGAAACATGATGATATGGTCCCACCTTTTTCAAATAGAAATGAATGTGTAGAAAGCTTGCTGCACAAGGGATTATTATATATCAAATCCAATCATGTTTTCAGCAATTTCAGCAAAAGAATCTTCTTGCTCTTCTGTATATTGTTCCCAGATCGACTTACTCCACAACTCAATTCGATTTGAAACGCCGATGACCACACATTCTTTTTCGAGTTTTGCATATTGGAGTAGGTTGGATGCGATGTTAATGCGCCCCTGCTTGTCCAGATCACATTCAACTGCGCCGGAGAAGAAGAACCGGGTAAACGCACGTGCATCTTTTTTCGTTAGCGGCAGTGCTTTGAGTTTCTCTTCAATTAGTTTCCACTCACTCATAGGGTAGCCAAATAAACATTGATCAAGCCCTCTCGTCAGCACAAACTGTTCTCCGAGACCGTCTCTAAATTTAGCAGGGATGATCATGCGCCCTTTTGTATCAATCGTATGTTGGTATTCACCCATGAACATGATCATCAGAGCCCCACTTTCTCACCTATACTCTCCACTATCCACCACTTCTCTCCACAAAACTTATTTTACACTGTTTCTACATAAAAAAAAACCCTGAACTAGTCAGGGTTCATTAAAACTTTATTTCAAAGTTTGACAATTTGTTGCTTGTTTTGAAATGAAAATGGCAGATTTTTGAACGTTTTGAAGAATTCTGGACCATATTTGTTTAAAAAGTACATGATATTCCAAATTCTTTCTTGTGGTGCTTCGAGTGGTTTTAAACTATTTTCAATCCGTTCAAAATCTCGAAGGATGTATCCTTCCTTCTCTTCCACACGCTTTGCAACCTTTTGATAAACAAATTGAAGCTGGTCTTCTATAAATTTGGCATTTTTATCTAATAGCTGTTCAAAGCTTGGTTCGATCTCTAGCGCTTCTTGTCTCATGGCCTCGTGAACATTCGCTAATTCACGTTTGGCATGTTGAACCGATTGAACGAAGCTGTCTGGAAGACTGTGCTGAAAGTGCGCATCCTTCTTTTCTTTCACGCCTTTTGTCAGCACTTCTTCAACCGACAATTCTCTTATCGGCAGCTTCTTATCAATATGCCTTTCAAGAATGGTGACGTGCAATCTTGGAAGAACGGGTGCCATTTTGACATCGAAGTACTCGAAGATGCCTTTCAGCTCACCCCAATAATTCACTTCACCGTGTCCAGCCATAAAAGCAAGCGTTGGAAGAAGGGTTTCCTGCATCAATGGACGTGTCACCACATTATTGCTAAACCGCTCTGGGTGCTCCTCGACTTCCTGCAAAAGCTCATCTTTTGTCCAAGTAAGCCCCACTTCAGATATAGAAAATTGGCCATTCTCTTGTTCAATGAGGAAACGCTCATCATCATATTCGTAAAACAAGTTGGCTTGATGGTCACCAGCTTCAATAATCGGCTGATACCCCGCTTGTTCCATGGCAGCCTGCGTGTTATTTAAGTGAGCCACGATCGCATCACTCGACTCCACAATTTGCTTGAATAATGTACGTTCAAGTGGCTTCACGCCGAAGTCTCCTGAATTCAATAACAGCAGTCCATCTTCTTCAAATAGATCGCAAACAATCCACTCAAAGAAATCAGTAAACGTTTCTGATTTGCGTAAACATCGAAGAAGCTGATCAAACAAGTCATTCGTGTAAGGAGATTCCTCATAGGTTGAAAATACATCACGAAGCCATCTCTCTGTTTTCTCTTGGTGGAGAGGTGTTCTTTTCGCAGCTGTTTTTTTCACATGATGTAATGGAAGCTTTTGTTTGACTGGGCCTTTTTCGCCAGACGTGTACACAAAGTTAATTTCGTCTACGTCGTGATCTTCACCCGCTACCCAAAAGACCGGAATAACAGGAACGCCAAGCTCTGATTCTTTTTCTTTGGCAAACTGAATAATGGAAATGATTTTATGTATGGTATAAAGCGGACCTGTTAAGAGGCCTGCCTGCTGTCCTCCAACCACCATGACGCTCCGTTCATCACGGATCTTCTCAATATTCTCACGCATCGCAGCCGAATCAAATTTTGCATGATATGCGCTCATATAATCCGCTAAAGCCTCGCGCGGGAAGCTCCTTTCCATGAGATCGTCGTATCTCTTTTTCCATGTGTGCTCAGAATGTATATCATAATCAAAAAAAGCAGTCATCTCTTTTTTTTCTTCTATATAATCACGTATGAATAAATTCTGACTTCGGATGGAAAGTTCAGTCAATTGCATGTTTAGAACTTCCTTTCTTCAATAAATAGTTAGTTTCCCGAAAAAAGTATAGCATGTAAATGAGCTCACTCAAAAGATTTTGTTTGCTTTTTTTCCAATACTTCCAAGCTTCTATTCAAGAAAGTGAGGAATGGCGGCGTCATCCCTTGACCTTGAGCTTTTTTTAAAAGGTAGCCAATGATTGCTTTTCTTTCAGTTTGGCGGCCTTTGACGATATCTTGTAGCATTGACGATTGATTGGCAGCCGTTTGATGGCAAATTGATTTCACATGAGCCCATAGACGATCTTTCTCAAGCAACCCTAGAATGGAAACCGCTTCTTCAAATGCACATGTCATCATATGTTCATATGACGGGTTCGATACCAATTCCCCATTATTCACATGTAATAAAGCCGTCAACGGATTAATACACACATTGACGAGCAGCTTTTCCTCCAGTACTTTCTTCCATTCATCTGTATAAACCATTTGAAAATCGCACGTTGACAGTTCACTACCCATAGGTTCTTTTTCCTCATGCAGAAATGCTCCCCACTTGATGACACCAATTCCTGTATGGTTTACTGCGCGATCAGACACCTTCATTGCACCATGCTCTACTACACCAATATATAACTGATGCGCCGTTTTCCAGTTCTTTAAATCGACGAGGTGGGCCATTCCGTTCTGCAAAAATAAGATCCGATGACGAGGCAGTCCCGATAATTCCCCTAGAACATCTTGCAGATGATGATACTTCACTGTCACAATCAGCAAATCAAATATTCCTTTGACCCCCGTATCGGCCCCAACAGCTGATTCAATGGTTTCCCCTCTTACCATTCGTTCAATGCCTAATGCTCGAATTTCTTCTGCCTGCTGTTTCCTTCTTGTAAAGACGGTGATGTCATGATGTTCTGATAAATAACTGGCACAAAGCAGACCAATCGCACCACCGCCAATGATTCCAATTTTCAATTGCCGCACTTCCCTTTTTCTGTTTACTTCATGTTATCAACTATTTTACCAGTTTCGTGCTACGATGCAAAAAGCAGATAACGCGCTATGATTGAATTTTTTTAATTAAAAAACTATAATAATAAGTGTAAAAACTTTTTTAGGCGGATGGGATGAAAACGCCTTCAATAACATCACTGTCGACATTATGTGTGTAAGGGGGAAGATCACATGACACAAGTAAAACGTCTTCTGATTAACTACAAAACATTAGAGGAATTTAAACAATTTAAGGAATATGGTATACAAGAACTTTCCATGCTTGAAGACCTAGAAAGTAATATGATTGAAAATGACAGCAACTCTCCATTTTATGGGATTTACTTTGGAGATAAGCTTGTGGCACGTATGAGCCTCTATCAAGTAGATGGCTCGACGACGACGTATTTTGACCATAATCATGATTATCTAGAGCTGTGGAAGCTAGAAGTGTTGCCAGGATATCAGCGTAAAGGATACGGCGAAGCACTTGTTGATTTCGCAAAATCTTTTGGCCTTCCAATTCGAACGAATCCACGCGTCAAATCCGCCGGTTTTTGGGATAAAATGGGCTTTGAAGCGGTGAAATATGATATGGAACGCGATAAAGGAGAAAACCCACTCATTTGGGAGCCTGCACATATTCAAAAGAACACAGGTGAGTCCGCTTAATCATTTTAATCATTAAGAAAACGCCCCTCTTTCCATCTGTGAGGGGCGTTTTCTTATTTTGCGTAATCTTTTAAGCTGATATTCTGTTTGACTCTTTCAACAATACCAATAAGTGCCCGGTAATCTTCTTCTGTCATTTTTAATTGACGTTTCAGCTGTTCATTTTCTTCGGTGAGTGATTTTAATTGATGCTGTGCATCTTTAAGCTCCTCCCGTAAATAAGCTGGACCAGATGGTTCTTTCTCAAGCTGCTCTAGAAACCGAATTACTTCTCGAAGCGTCAGTTCAGTCTGATCAGAAGATGCCTTCTCTTCTATGGTGAACGCATGCTGCGGTAAACCCGAAGAATGGATACCAATTTTTTTACGCAGTTCTTTTCGCTGTTTTTTGGCAAGCTCAATGCCTGCCTGGTACTGCTTTCTGACGTAAGAATTCCACCTGAATCCACATGCTGCTGCTGTTCTTGACAATGCTTTTCCAACCTCTTCAAATGCTGAAAGCTGGGTACCCCCATCTCGGATATGCCTTAAGACAACTTCTGCTAAAAGTAAATCTTCATCTTGTGTCCATGCGTCCTGCCGTGTAATCGTCAACTCATCATCCCCCCTGAATCTGAATACCACATCATATGCGCTTACTAGAGTAGATAGACTATTTGCAGGAGAGAAACCTAAAAAATAGATCAATAAAAAAACGCAAGGGAAGATTCCCTCACGTTTTTTTATCAAGCATTAGTTGCTTTTTACGTCTTTGCCTTTGTATGTTCCGCAAGATTTGCAGACACGATGAGAAATTTTCATTTCACCGCATTCTGGGCAAGCTACCATACCAGGTACTTGTAGTTTGAAATGCGTACGACGCAATCTTTTTTTCATTTTAGAAGTTCTTCTAAAAGGTACAGCCATTATTCCCACCTCCTTAAAGAGTTAAGATTCATTATTTTCTTCTAAGAGCTTCTTCAAGCCTTCCAGACGAGGATCAATTCGGTTTTGATGTGCATCTTCCGAAATGACCGCCCAGTCATTCCCTTCCTGTGGTGCAGCACCTTTTACGCCAGCTTGGTCGCAAAAGATTTGCATAGGCACTTCAAGAAGAATTTCTTCCTTGACTATAGGCGTTAAGTCGATGATATCGTCTTCTACAACAGATACGTCTTCATCTTCTATATCGTCTGTCTTATGAAGTACAAATAGTTCTTTTGTTGAAATCGCAAATGGATAATTTACATCAACAAGCGTTCTTGAACAAGGCAATGTCATTTCACCTGTGATGGTTAAATCAAATGCGACTTGCTTTGATTCGATCACTCCAGTCCCTTTCACCTCTACTGGTGAAATGCGACGTATATCTGAATGAAGGCTAGTAAGTTCATTTAAGTCAACCGTCTCATGAAAATCGAAGCTGTTTTTAGCTTTTTGATGTAACTGATAAACTGTCCATTTCAATTGTATCACCTCTAAGAGCAACAAACATGATTATAGCTTTCATCATGCTATTTGTCAATATTTTTTCTTTACAGTCCTTCATGATGTCAAAGGGCTGTTTGACATCAGTTCTCGGAATGCCTACACTGAAAAAAATGGTCTCCATTTTTCCCTTATGCTACTGTAGCACAGACCATTTAACCATAGCAAGAAAGGCGGAACATCTATTGAAAGCAGTGGGAGTCGTTGTCGAGTACAATCCATTTCATTATGGGCATGCCTATCATGTGAATCAGGCGAAAAAACAAACCTCCTCAGATGTTGCCATTGCCGTCATGAGCGGTTCTTTCCTCCAGCGCGGGGAGCCTGCCATCGTCTCAAAATGGGCACGTACAAAAATGGCACTGCAAAACGGCGTAGACATTGTGTGTGAGCTTCCATACATATATGCCGTACAAAAGGCAGAAACCTTCGCCAATGGCGCTGTGTCCATCCTCGATGCATTAAAATGCCATTCTCTTTTTTTCGGCAGTGAGGATGGAGAGATCAACGCATTTGAGCGCACAGCACACGCTTGGCATGAAAAAAAGGCAGAGATTGATCTTTTAACAAAAGAAAAGGTGAAAGAAGGCCTTAGTTATCCCGCAGCAGCAGCAGGTGCGTTTCAAGAGGCCATTCATTCTGAACACTTACTGGATTTGTCCAAACCAAATAACATTTTAGGCTTTCATTATGTTAAAGCCATCTTAGAGAGAGCTCCTCACATGCAGCCTTTTACGTCTCAAAGAATTGCATCTGATTATCATGATGAAGAACTGCCTGACAACCAAAAAATCGCAAGCGCCACAAGTATCCGAAAAGCATTAAAAGAACAGAGCTCATTTCAAGCAGTCACGCCCTACCTCCCGGACGCTACTTTAAAGCAATTACACGACTATCATTCTTCATATGGTCTTTTACATACGCAAGAAGCCTATTTTCGCTTTCTGAAACATGTTTTTCATACAATGGATACGAGTGAACTAGAGGGCATCTATGAAATTGAAGAAGGCATTGAACATCGCATGCAGAAAGCCATGACACATGCGTCTTCCTACGAGGAGTATCTATCACTTGTCAAAACAAAACGATATACGTGGACAAGGTTACAGCGGATGAATACGCATCTATTAATGAACGTGAAGAAAAAGACGATGCACGAGCTGCTTGAAGAGAAAAAAGCGCCCTATATTCGTTTACTTGGAATGACAAGGAAAGGACAACAGTACTTGTCTCTTGTAAAAAAAGAGTTGGATGTACCACTTGTGAGTAAACTGTCTTCCTTTTCACATCCCGCCCTTGATCTTGATATTCGTGCTTCAAGGGTGTTTAGCCTTCCCATCTCTGAACCCATGCAAACAGAATTAACAAAAGCAGAGTTTAAAACATCACCGATTCGATATGATGAAGAGAGCGGACTCTTTTCATCTTGATAGAAAAAAGCAGCCTGATTTGCAGGCTACTCTTTTTTATGATGCTTTCTCTTTTAATTTGTTTAAATAGTTTAATGCGTCCTGCATGGTATCCACAGGAACGATTTTCATATCACTTTTAATATCTTTTGCTGTTTTGACTGCATTTTTGTAGTCAGAGTTTGGGTCACCTTTATCATTCGGTGCAAAGAAAATGTCTTTCCCTGCTTTGTCTGCTGCAACAACCTTTTGATCAATTCCGCCAATCGGTCCGACTGTACCATCTGCATCAATCGTTCCAGTTCCTGCGATCGCATAGCCGTGTGTTTCATCTTCTTTTGTCAGCTGATTATAAATTTCAAGTGACATCATTAAACCAGCCGATGGACCGCCTATGTTTTCAATATCCACTTTCACAGAAGGAGACACTTTCACATGACGGTCTGTAAATAATGATACGCCAATTCCCACTCGTTTTGGCTCTTCTTTAAATGGTTTTAACGTCACGTTCTGCGTGATTTCTTTGCCATTACGTTCAAGTACAAAACGGACAGTCGTGCCTGCTTTTTTACTGCTGATATACGAAACCATTTTATCTGCTGACTCATATGTATGGCCGTCGACGCTTTTGATCTTATCGCCAACTTCAATCTTCCCATATGCAGGCATTCCTTTCATCACATAGCTCGCATATACCCCATTAAACGTATAATCTACTTTTTTCCCTGCTTTTGTATAAGCGGCAATCATCGCATTTTCTTGAGAACTTTTCATGAGCTGCAGCTGCCGTTTCATATAATCCTCATCAGACTCTCCGTCCGCTTTAATATTTTCTTCTGGAACGATTTCGTCATACTTGTTCATTTTTGCAAGCAAATACGTATATGGATTGGCTGGACCTACTTTAATGGTCATAAGAGAAAAGCTGCCCTTCTCGCCATATCCTCCGTCTACTTGAATGTGTGGCGCAATTTCTGTTGCATCACCTGGCTTTGTGACGTAATAGGGCAGTTTCACAAAAGTTAAGCCAAATAAGACTAGAACAACAGCAAAAAAGCTGAGCCAGCGAATATTTAATTTTTTCATTCGATTAACACTCCCATTTATCAATGACATCTTTCAGTTTTCCTTTTAGTTGGTCGGCGGCGAGTTCACCTGCTTCAATCATTTCTTGAACCTGTGTAAACGCACTAGAGCTAAAGGTCTCGAGCTTCGGCCGAATCATGAGATCTGCATGAATGGTTTGGTGACGGACCAATTCATTTTGAAGGATGTCCAAACTTTGCATAATGACATCCGATAATCTCGTTGCCTTTTCTGTTTTTTTCACCCTTGATACATCAGAGGCGATAATGAGATCTGCCCCCATTTCTTTGAGAACAGAGACAGGAATGCGGTCCACTACCGCTCCATCCACCAATTGCCTGCCGCCTATTTCATGCGGAACAAACACACCCGGAATGCTAATGCTTGCCCTGACTGCTTGTGAGACAGACCCTTCTTTGAACACAACCTTCTCCCCTGTCTGAAGGTCACAGGCGACAATCGCAAGAGGCATGCGCATTTCTTCAATATTCTTCCCATATGTAAACGTGTGAATCAGCTGCAAAATTCGATTTCCTTTTAACAGACCGATTTTTGGCAGTGTATAGTCAGCATAATACTTTCTTCTGAAGACAAGTGCAAGTTTTTTCATTTTTTCTACGTCTTGTCCTGCTGCATAAAAGCTCCCCACAAGAGCACCAATACTGCTTCCTGCGATCATATCCACCTGAATTCCTTGTTTCTCAAGACTAGATAAAACCCCGATATGCGCCATCCCTCTGGCACCCCCGGAGCCCAGCGCAAGCCCGATAATCGGTCGTTTCATGAATCCACCCTCCTCTTTCTATGCATATATACGAATCTATAGGTCTAAACATGCCCCTTCTCATCGTATAGTAATAGAAGACAGGCTCGGCTAGCATCTCTTTTTCTTTAATCACGAGCTCGCCAATAGATTATAACGGCAAGGGGCGACATCTCCATGAAAAAATGGAACACTCTGTTCATCGCTGCTTTTTTTATCTTTTTAACAGCCACTGTGATTACACATCCACAAGCCTCTTTGCAAGCATCGAAAAATGGACTTGCAATGTGGTGGGAAGTGGTTTTTCCATCGCTGCTACCTTTTTTTATTTTGTCCGAGCTATTAATCAGTTTCGGGATTGTCAGATTTGTCGGCGTATTATTAGAGCCATTTATGCGGCCTATCTTTCGGGTGCCTGGTGTCGGCGGATTTGTGCTGGCGATGGGAATGGCCTCTGGTTTTCCTTCTGGCGCTAAATTGACGACAAGACTTCGGCAGGAAGGACAGCTGACAAGAATTGAAGCAGAACGCCTTGTGTCGTTTACCAATTCTTCAAACCCTTTGTTCATTTTTGGAGCAGTGGCTGTAGGATTTTTTCATCACCCAGCTTTAGGCATTGTGTTAGCCTGTGCACATTATTTAGGAAATCTCGCGGTTGGGGTGACAATGCGCGGATATAAAGCACGTCATGATGCGCACCTCAGAAGCCGAAAAGGATTTTTATTACCTCCAATTCGAGAAGCATTCAGCGCTCTTCATATGGCAAGACTCGCAGAAAAAAGACCACTTGGCCAAATATTAAGTGACGCTGTCATGTCATCTGTTCAAACGCTCTTTATGATTGGCGGCTTTATCATTTTATTTTCTGTCTTTAGTAAAATGCTCGCTGTCGTTCATGTAACAGATCTTCTCTCTATCGGGATCGGCTCTATACTGAAAACGATGCACCTTCCGCCAGAATTAGATCTAGCCATGATTGCGGGTCTATTTGAAATCACATTAGGAAGTCAGCTCACAGGGTCACAAGAGGTTTCCCTGCTCGCTAAAACAATTGTGGTCAGCTTTATTTTAGGATTTAGCGGATTCTCCGTTCAAGCTCAGGTAGCCGGCATTTTGGCAACAACCGATATACGCTTTAAACCGTTTTTCTTCGCCCGTTTACTTCACGGTATTTACGCAGCCGTCTTTGCCTTTTTGTTATTCAAACCCCTTTACGTCTCTAAAGCAGACATGGCGCTTCCAGCAGGGGCATTTGAAGCAAGCGAGCAAGTCGTGATGTTTAGCAGCGTGTTATGGAATCAGCTTGTATCTACTGGTCCCCTCATCACCTTGTTCAGTCTGATCGTGTATATTGCGCTCTATTATCAGAAATTAAAAAAGGGATGAGTGCACAATGCACTCATCCATTAAATTTTTCTTTCAGCGCAGCTTCGACCTCTTGCGGTACAAGCTCTTTGACTGATCCATGATACTTCGCTACTTCTTTAACAATGCTTGAACTTAAGAAGGAGTATTGATTATTCGTCATCATAAAGAACGTTTCAATGTCATCATTCAACACTTTGTTCATTGATGTCCCTTGCATCTCGTATTCAAAGTCCGTCACCGCTCTAAGTCCGCGTAAAATGACTTTCGCCTCTTTTTGTTTCGCATAATCAACGAGCAGTCCATGAAAGGATTCCACTTTGATATTCGGCAGCTCCTTTGTTGCTTGACGAATGAGTTCACATCGCTCTTCAACAGTAAACAACGGCTTTTTTGACGAGTTATTGAGGACGCACACATATACTTCATCAAAAATCTTTGCCCCTCTTTTGATAATATCCAAATGGCCCAATGTGACTGGATCGAAGCTACCCGGACAAACGGCTATATTCCCCATGCTTTAATTTCCCCGCTTTCTATAGATCGTAATGCCAGTCATTCCGTACATTTCCTGCCTTGAGATATGCAGCTGTCCTGCTTCCTCTGGCAGTGTCACATCTTTATCGTGCTCACACACAATGACGCCATCATCTGCTAATAAGGAATGCTCATCAATCGTATCAAGAAGTGCTTTCAACTTTTGATCTTTATACGGCGGATCAAGGAAGATGGCTTGAAATGATTCTTCTCGCTTCACTACAGCAGCGAGTGCACGGTTTGCATCATTTCGAAACACTTCACTTTGATCCATCAGCGACAATTGATTCAAGTTGCCTTTAATCGTCTGAATCGCCTTCATATCTCGATCCACAAATATACAATGATCGAATCCTCTAGAAAGCGCTTCAATTCCTAAACCACCACTTCCGGCAAATAAATCAAGGGCCCATCCCCCATCAAAATACGGTCCAATCATATTAAAAATGGATTCTTTTACTTTATCTGTTGTTGGTCTTGTTGATTGGCCGGGTACGGCTTTCAGCGTGCGACCTTTTTTTGTTCCAGAAATCACTCTCATTTTTCCACCACTTTTTCTGCTTGCATCTATTGAATATTGTTTGATGACAAAAAATTCAACATTATCTTACCATATCCACTCCACATGGGACAATGCACTGAATTCCATTCATTTTCTATGTATAGATCACAAAAGAGAGGGTCATACTACTGTTAACAGCATCTGATGTGGTGCTGTTGCCAACCGCGGAGAAGACTTACGTTTCCCCATAAGTTCTTCCTCCGGTTTCTCCTCTCCCTTTGCCTTCTCCTTAATGAATCATTAAGAATAGAAGGACCCCGCGGGTGATGCCGCGGGGGTTTTTTTGTGTCTTTAAAAGCCCACCTTATAATCATACTCTTTTGCTTTGTCCAATTTCGATTCGTACTCTAATTTAATAAAAGGTTTATAGGAAGGCTCAACACGTTTTACAAATGGCAATGAACTGAGCTTTGCCATGTGGCGCTCAAGATCATTCATATCACAATAAATCACTGCATATTTCATTTTCCTTGAAATATAGTGAACATTCCCAAATTTCCTTAGCGCTTTTGACTGCTTTAACGAATGCAGCCAAACGACCATCCCTTGACGTTTGGTATCCATCTTTTCACCTGCCGCTTTTCAATTCTTTCCGTTCATTATGTAAAAGACGAGACGTTCAAGTCTCGTCAAGATACTTTACAGCCACAGCTGCCTCCTGATCCACAGCCACCGCCGCATGATGATAGACCATCAAAATATGGGTTCCCTGTTGGAACTTTAATATATGCTGATACAGCTTGACCGATTTCAATACTAATCTCATCTAAGATGGATTGAATCGATGTTTCTGCTTTTTTGAAATCAACCACTGTATCGTGAAGATCTAGCTTTCTTTTGACCTCACGCATTTCTTTTGAGATCGTTCTATAGTCCGGATGGTATTTGCCGAACCGCTGCACATCTTCATATTGCTCTTTTACTTTTGTAAAATGGGCAATAATTTGTTGGGCTTCTTCGTCTTGCTGGAGACGCTTAAAGCAGTTGCGGTAATGTTCAGCCTCCTCCGACTGAAGAATCATGGCAGCCAATTGATTTGCTTCCTCTTGGAGCTCCACGAATTCGATTGTCGCATACATAAATGTTGCACCTCCAATTCATAGTTTACCACGAAACCTATGGATCAGAAAATGCTTTTACGTGACAAATACATCCCACGTCTCTCTTTTCTGCTTATATTCAGGGTGACGAGAATTTAGCACAACGGTCATTTTATGCTTTCCTTTTGAAAGGTGCTTGACCACAAACGCCGCAGTATACTCATTGCCTGCCCGTTTCCCGTCTACATACACTGTAAAATACCCCGCCTTCTTATCCTTTTTCAAGGGTGAAGGTTCAAGGTGAAAATCTTGAAGTGTACTTTCTATATACACAACAGATCCCTGCACTTTGTATTTTAAAAAGCCTTGCTGCTTCATTTCACTTTGCGTCTGCTGCATGACTGGTACTGCTGGTTCTTGCCTAGTTACTTGCTCTTGATCATGTTGACTTTGACATCCGGTGAGAAGAAAAAGCAATGCGCATATTGACAGCATCCATTTCATGTTCTGATTCTCCTTTCGTCTACTTTCATAGGATGCTCATGAAATAGACATCTTAATCAACTCAAAAAAAGCCTCACCCGGCTCCATTTTGATTGCGCATTGCTTGGAACATCTGGATCATCATTTCAGCCATTTGGACACTATTGCTCAACTGGCTCACACGATGAGGAATGGTTTTTTCGTAAAAGTTCATTTTATCTAATTCAAACGAAGTGACATTTTCAGGATGCCGCGTTAACTGTCTATACCAGAGTGGGCGCTGCCTGATGAATTTGATTCGATCCTCTTCGGCCATGACAAACTCTTGTACTTCTCTCCGCACCAAAAGCATCCCCTTTCAATTAATCTTTCCTGAAGGAGAATGGGTGCTGGCTGCCTCCAGATGAACCCTTCTTTGAGCCATTTGATGAAAATTGACCGAGTAAGCTTTGTAAAGAGGAAATAGACTGGCTCATTTTATTAATTTGTTCATTCATTTGATCAGCGTCCATTTTTTTCACTGCAGAAACCATTTTAGACATAAAATCTGCTTTTCCCGGTTCACTTTGCTTAGCGGCTTTTTCTTCTTTTGCTTCTTCCGTTTGTGTTTGCCGGTAAGGAGACCACATGTCATCTTCCTCACCAAACATGACCCAATTCTCGTATAAACTTTGCCAGCTTTTTTCTTGCGTCTGCACTTCTTGAATTAATTTCGGATGGCGTCTGACGAACTGTTTAAATTCATCAATGGATGTTTGCTTTTGCTTATTTGTCATATCCTCACCCCCCATACAAATGCCTACTATACTATATACATCTGGGTCTATTTTGGTGAGCCCTTTTCATAAAAAAACAGCCGCCATCTGTGCGCAGCTGTTTAGAGGATTAAGACGTTTTCTTAATGAAGTTTTGTGTATAGTACTTTTCTTTCACACCAACGCCAAGGTGCGTGTAATCTTGATTTAACAATGCCTTCCGGTGACCTTCGCTATTCAGCCAGCCTTCTACAGCTGCAGGGCCATCAACATAATTATACGCAATATTTTCCCCCGCAAGCTGAAATGCAACCTCGCCTCTTTCTAACCGGTCTTTCAGCGTGCCGTATTTTTTAGATTCATGGGAGAAATAATGATGATCTTTCATGTCCTCACTATGCATGAATGCCACTTCAGAGGTTTCATCGTCCCACTTTAAGGTCGGTAGTTTGTACTTATGGCGGATAATATTGGTCATATCAAAAATTTGTTTTTGACTCGACGCTTCAATATCCTTCCACTTTTCGCCTGATATCGCCTCAGGTTCAATTAATTGACCTCGATAAACGACTTCATACGGCTTTTGTTTGACAAATGTATCTGCGTTAAAGGCTCTAATGCTCGAAAGAGTGCTTTCAAACTTATCCATGTAGAGCTGGACATACACATCATCTCCCACTTTCACCGTCGGCCTGGTATTCATATCATCTTCTGAGAATTCAAAGCGATATGAATTTCCCTCGTCCTCTACATGAATGTAAGGAGCGATTTGTGTTTTTTTAAATACTTCACTTGTGGCTTGACCGATTTTAAATGGCTCAACATTCAGCCCATCCCCTGTCGCAAACAAGGTCACCACTTTACTGTCCTTTACCCCTACTTGAATATAGTGTTTCTTCGATTGATTGTATATCCACCAGTCATAATCATATGCGGAAGGATCAATGCGATCTGGTTCCCCTAGCTGTTTAAGCACTTCGTTTGAAGACTTCCCCATAAAGGACATGAGACCTTTTTTCGGAATGTTGATCGGCTTATCGCTAGATGTTTCTTCATTAGACACCTTCGGCTCATTGCTGTTTTCTTTTTCTGGTGAAGATCCATATTGAATAAACAGAACGTACGTTCCAGATATAATCAGGAGGATGAAGAGTGTTTTCAGCACAGTTTTCAAATAAACACCTCCGTTAAATTGGCAAGGTACAAAAAGTACCTTCTACTGTCATTTAAACAAAACTTGCTCCATTTATCAACGACAATACAGCCTATTTAACACGAATTTAAAATATGCCCCTCCTAATGAAGAAATCCTTGGCCATGATCCTGGTCTTGTTGAGAGATTTCCGTCAGAGCATCACCTGCACGATCGTTTGATAAATCTTCAACTGATAAATCCCCAAGGGCTACGATTCCTGTTAGTGCCCCGTTTTTGACAACCGGGATACGGCGGAGCTGATGTTCTGACATCAACCGGACAATTTCTTCTAGGGTTGCATCTTCTTCAGCTGTCAATACTTCCTTCGTCATGAGGACACCAACCTCTTGTGAGTTCGGCTTTTTCTCAGCAATACCTCTAAGTACAAGGTCGCGGTCTGTGACAATACCAACAAGCTGATCCCCATCGACTACTGGAATGGCACCAATGTCAGCATCTTTCATTTTGACTGCGGCTTCATACGCATTGTCGTCCTTTTGCAACGTCACTACTTTTTTCGTCATGATATCTTTGATTTTTTTCGTTTTCACGTTGATTCCTCCATCCGTTATTTTCTTTATTACTGTAACCAGCTTATAAAAGAACATACCTTTCACAGTTGAAAGTTTAACGCTTTCATACTATGATTGTCAGTAAAGGGAATTTTTATAAGGAGGGGTTTTGGGTGAAGTTTGAAGGTACGGGGATTGAAAAGGTATCAGCTGACTTAAATAAATTGGATTTCATTATGGAAAGTGAAGGATTTGTACGAGCCGATCAATGGGATTATGAGCGTGTGACGTACGACAGGAAGTATAACATGGTAGAGGGGACGTTTTACTTACGGATCTCTGGCTATGCCACTGAGGGAGATGTCGGCTCCAAAAAAGCCCACATCCAGCTGCTGACACCTTTACTTGGAAAACACTATTATCCGCATGGTGTTGAATATGGAGAAGGCGAAGATTTCCCTAAATCTCTTATTCAATCCAGCAAAAAAACACTGAACCAATTGAAAGAAAAACTAGAAGCGATAACTGCTGAAGCATAAAAAGCACAGCCCCTGCGGCTGTGCTTTTCATTTATTCATATTTCGGAATGAGCGCATCTGGTACGGCATCTTTCGCTCTTTCTTTTCTCGCCCAGTCAAAGAAGACAACAGCAAGAATGGATCCGTATACAATCTCCTGAATGATTTTCATCAAAATAGCACCTAGCTGCTGATCTTCTAGTAGCGGCAATGTATGAAACATGTCAGGTCCCGTAAGCGCAAGACCAGCAAGCATATCACTCGGTACGCATAGGTGCAGTGCTTGTATCCATGCGCCGGCATCTGAATAAGTGGCATAGATAGGCGCTTCACTAAACATAATGAGTGCGCAGGCAGGTGTCATTAAAATCCCATCTGCCATAATATATCCAAGCTTTAAAATGCCTGTAATCTGCGGCTGACTTTGCACTTTATGGACAAGCGGCCACCACATGAAAAAGGCAGCGATAAAAATGACAACCGTCATCAATGCGTGATAAAACGGATCTGTTTTAACAAAATCGAACACAAGCGGAATATGATACAGCGAAAACAACCCGTTAAATCCGAGCAAGGCAATCAACGGCTTAGAAAACAAGCGGAAAATCGGCTGAATACCCCGTGTTTGAATGATCCGCTCCCAAATCGCCGCAGGTAAACCTGTAATAAGAAGGGGCGGGATGACCAAATAGAGCACTGCCATTTGCGCCATATGCGCACTGAACATAATATGCCCCATTAAATCAATCGGGCTCCCCTTCACTGCATAAAGCAACACAAGCCCCGTGAGAAACAGCGTTTTCTCTTTCACCGTCGCACGGTGCTTCCCCTTCGTCACGAGAAGCAGATAAAAAGCGGCTGCTGCTACAATACATGTCAAATAGTAAGGACTCCATAATGCACGAAATCCAAATATCTCTAAGTTTTCCATTGCTGCGCCTCCTTCAAGGGCAAAGCGAGCTTACCACCAAATAATGGTCAAAAAGGCTAAAACGGTAATAAACGCGACAAACACACCTGAGTAAAGAAACAACGCGGGTGTTTCATGCCCTTTTTGGTTCATGTGCATAAAATAATAAAGCTGAAAAGCGACCTGAATCACTGCAAGCAGTAAAATAAAAGGGACAGCGAACCAATTTCCGACGTCTTCAGAGGCGATTGTTAAAAAGGCAACAAACGTTAAACCAATCATCAAGCCGAAAGAAATGAGCTGATGCTTCATTTCTTCGGCATTTTTCTTTTTCCGATAGACAAGATCGACTTTGGACTGATTTGTGTTTTTATTTCCCATTCTTATCCCACCATTCCCATTAAATATACAACGGTAAAGATGAAGACCCACACAACATCAATGAAGTGCCAATAAAGGCTTGCCACATAATATTTTGGTGCATTGTATAAATCGAGTCCGCGTCTCATATTCCGAATCATCAGAGCGGTGATCCAGCAAAGTCCAAATGCGACGTGAGCCCCGTGTGTTCCAACAAGCGTATAGAAGGAAGAGCCAAGTGCAGAGCTCGTAATGGTAAATTCATACGCATGCACATAATGATAAAACTCATAAATTTCTACCCCTAAAAATCCAGCACCTAAAAGAACGGTTACACCTAACCAAAGCTGCATTTTTTTAAAGGCAAAGTTTTTCATATGATACATAGCATACACACTCGTTAAACTGCTCGTTAACAGAAGCATTGTGGCAATAAAGACAAGTGTGAGGTCAAACATTTCAGTTGTTGTTGCACCGCCTGCATTTGAATTTTTCAGCGCCAAATAAGTGGCAAACAAAGATGCAAACAGGACCGTTTCTCCCCCAAGAAACAACCAGAACCCGACGAACTTATTCTTTCCTTCTAACGTGGCTTTCTCAGGAGAAGCCGGAAAGGTTTCCGCTGTCATTTTTTGTGGTTCCATTATGCTTTCACCCCTTTGTCATCGTCATCCGTCAAATCTTCTTTGTGAATATGGTATCCATGATCATCTTTAAGAGAGCGAACGAGCATGGTCGCAAACGTGATGCCAAGACCAATGAAGATCACCGGTAGACCCCAGCTGTGTTCTTGACGATACATAAAACCAAACGCTGACACAAATAGACCGAATGAGATAATGATAGGCAAGATGGAATTATTCGGCATGTGAATATCATCGAGCGGTTCAGATGCTGTCATTCCTTTTTTACCATCCATTTTCTCAATCCATAATGGATCAAGTCCCCGCACAAGAGGCAGCTGCTTAAAGTTATATTCTGGGGGAGGTGAAGATACTGCCCATTCAAGCGTTCTTCCATCTCCCCAAGGATCGCCCGATACACGCTCCCCTTTTGCTGTCGTCCAGATGATATTAATCAGCATGATGACAACTGCTACAAACATGAACAGTGCCCCAATCGTACTCACCAAGTTCCCAAGGTCTAGACCCTGACCTGGCAAGAATGTAAAGACTCGGCGCGGCATGCCCCAAAGACCGAGAAAATGCTGGATAAAGAACGTTAAATGGAAACCGACGAAAAACAGCACAAAGCCAATTTTCCCAAGCTTCTCATTCAGTATTTTCCCAAACATCTTCGGCCACCAATAATGCACACCTGCTAAAATACCGAAGACCACACCACCGATAATGACATAGTGGAAATGCGCCACAACGAAGTACGTGTCATGGAACTGATAATCCGCTGCTGCTGCTGCAAGCATGACGCCGGTTACACCGCCAAGTAAGAATGACGGAATGAACGCAACTGAATATAGCATCGGCGTTGTGAACTTCACATTACCGCCCCATATGGTGAGCAACCAGTTAAAAACTTTAATTCCAGTTGGCACCGCAATCGCCATCGTGGCTACGGCAAAGATCGCATTGGCAATTGGACCAAGTCCTGTTGTGAACATGTGATGCGCCCACACCATGAATCCAAGGAAACCAATTAATACAGTCGCAAACACCATGGACGAATAACCAAACAATCTTTTTCTTGCAAACACCGGAATGATCTCAGAGAAAATCCCAAATGCCGGCAAAATCAAGATATACACTTCTGGGTGTCCAAAAATCCAGAACAAATGCTCCCAGATGATTGTATTTCCGCCGAGCTCTGGATTAAAAAAGCTCGTATCAAACATTCGATCAAGCATCAGCATCGCAAGCCCTGCTGTCAGCGGCGGGAATGCGAATAAAATTAGTGCGGATGCCACAAACGTCGTCCAGGTAAAGAGCGGCATTCTCATATACGTCATACCTGGCGCTCTCATATTAATAATCGTTGCAAGAAAGTTGATTCCGGCAATTAGCGTACCAATACCCGCTATCTGCAACCCTAAAATATAGAAATCCATGCCGTGCCCTTCTGAATTCAGCGTGAGCGACGCATAGGCAGTCCAGCCTGCATCAGGTGCTCCGCCCATAAACCATCCAAGGTTTAAGAAAATACCTCCGAAAAAGAACAGCCAAAAACCAAGTGAATTCACAAATGGAAACGCTACGTCACGTGCACCAATTTGAATGGGTACAACCGCATTCATTAATGCAAATAAAAGCGGCATTGCTGCAAGGAAAATCATCGTTGTTCCATGCATCGTCATGACTTCATTGTAAAACCCTGCACTCACAAAATCATTTTCAGGGATGGCTAGCTGAATACGGATAATCATCGCTTCCAGGCCACCAATTAAAAAGAAAAATCCCCCTGCCACTAAATATAATATGGCAATTTTTTTGTGGTCAACCGTCGTTAAGTAATCCCATAAGACAGCGCCAAACCCCCGCTTTTTAGCTATTGTACTCACCATGAAATCCCCCTCTTATCTCCCATTTGCCCCTTTTCATATCAATGTCTATCTTCACGTTCTAAAAACAGACTATATCTGACAGATGACTTATTCTTGGATGTAGAGACTTATTCGGGAGCTCTTAACAAAAACTTCACATAGATCGTATACCCTTTTGAATGTGCGCAACTTCAAGCTGCTCAAGGCATTTACTGTATTTTAAGACCTTTTAAATACTCGTAGAGTGCATCTGCTTCTGAGTCATTTAGTTTAGGGTACGTCCCTGTCATCTTATTACCTGGTTTAAAGCTCTCTGGATCTTTCAGCCATGCTTTGACATTTTCTTTGTTCATGTCTTTAATTCCAGCTACTTTTGTCCGCTCTCCGAAGGTTGCAAGGTTTGGTGCAGTCCTTGCCGCCTCTGGTCGTTCATCTCCAGGCTCTACCGCATGACAGCTTAAACAGTTTTTCTCTTTAAAGAGTTTTTCACCCTCAAGGGCTAGATCTGACGTAGCTGCAGGCTTCTTATAATCTGTCATCTTTTTCGTCCAGCCTAAAAACTCATCTTGAGAAAGCGTTTTAACTTTAAAGTCCATTAAAGCATGTGATGGACCACAAAGCTCTGCACATTTCCCATAGAAATATTCTCCAGCATCTTTCGTTCGTTTTGAGTCAAATGTTAAATAAAACTTGTTTTCGTTGTCTGTATTTGTATCAATTTTACCCCCAGCTGATGGAATCCAGAATGAGTGTTTCACATCAGATGCTTTCAGCTTAAAATAAACCTTTTGATCAGTTGGAACAATCAATTCCTGACTTGTCACAATCCCATAATCAGGGTATTCAAATTCCCACCAATATAAGCTGGCTCTTACATTCACTACAAGTGTCTTTTCAGGATCTCGTTTTTTCTTATCCATGGCGCTTGTATCCCCTAGCTCAAGCGTGTATGCCACAACAGGTACAACGAGAATAATGAGTAGAAGTATCGGAATCGCTGTCCACGTAATTTCGAGGTTACGGTTCCCTTCTACCTGTTTAGGAATCGTATCTTCTCCCACTTTAGAACGTTTGAATTTAATGATGACGTAAAAGAAAATGATCGATACAACAATAACGACAAGAACCATAATAAGTGTACTCAGTACCGTTAGGAAAAACTGTTTATCTGCTACTTCCCCAACTGGCTTGAGTGTTGATAAGTATGGTTCACCGCAGCCCGCCAAAACGAGCGTCAGTAAGAGAAACAGTGAATAAACACGCCATTTTCTTATCATAATTTGTCCCAACCCCTTTTGCTTGATCTCCTTTGCCTTTCGCTTTTACCTCTTATTTATAAAATCACCTTTCACCCATCCATAACCCCCGCCTCTTATAAAAGCACTTACATTTCCTCTTTTCATAAAAAAATGATGTTTTTACTCAAAATACCATCTATGTATAAACAGAAAGCCGCCTAAATAGAACTGAATATCAGGCGGCTTTCATAGTTGTAAGAAAATGTTGTGTTATAAGATATAGCCATTGTTTTGATGTGATCAAAGTGTATTTCACTCTAGAATAGTGTAATAATAATCATCGCAACGAAAAAGATCGTTAAGTAGTTTAATGAATAAACGAACATGAGTGTTGACCACTTCATGATATCTTTCATTTTAAAGCCCATAAGACCAATGACGAGCCATCCAATGTTCAGCAATGTGCCAAGTGCGACAATCGGCCATCCTAATCCACCTAAGAAAAATGGAAGCGGAAGAAGACATGCTGTCCAAATGATGATTTGGCGTTTTGTGACTTCAAAGCCGTAAACAACTGGCAGCATTGGAATACCTGCTTTGCGGTAATCCTCCGTTTTCTTAATCGCAAGTGATAAGAAATGCGGAATTTGCCAGATGAACATAATCATAAACAGGACCCAAGCCGTTGTGTCGATGGTGCCTGTAACAGCTGTCCAGCCAATTAATGGCGGAACCGCACCAGATACACTCCCAATGACTGTATTAATGGTGTAATGGCGTTTAGACCACATCGTGTATAGAACTGCATAAGTAAAGACACCGATAAATCCAATCACTGCTGATGTAACAGTTGTCATCAGAAGCATAATCAGTCCAAGTACAACAAGCAGAATACCAAATGCATACGCTTGACCTGGCTGAACTTTACCTGTCACCGTCGGTCTTGTTTTTGTTCTTTCCATTAGTATATCAATATCACGGTCAAACGCATTATTAATGGCGCATGAACCGGCAATAATAAGAGAAGAACCAATCATTGTTAACAGCACAATATCAAGATTCCCAAGGAAACTCATACCTGTAAAATAAAAAGCAAGCCACATTCCAGTAAAAGTTGTAATGAAATTGGAATTGACGATGCCCATTTTAATAAGAGCAAGAAAATCTTTTAAAGCGGTTGTTTCTTCTATTTGTCCATGAATAGCTGCTTCCGCGGCTGTTTTGGAATTTGCCAATGTGTATAACCTCCCTTGCCCAAACCTTCAAACGAATGAATAAAACGTAAAATCGTTACAACTCTATCATACAAGATAAAGAGCTGTAAAAAAACATCCTATTAAATAATAAACGACAAACTTGAAGTTATTTGTGAACTTTTCGTGAATTTATTAGGATGTGCGTTTCAGAAGGCGGTGCAAAATGAAATATTCTCTCCTCTATTTCTATCAGACTGTCAAAGAAAGATCAAGCACTCTAAATCTGTAAACTTTGTGAACTAACATATCATTTTTTTGTGAACTTTGGTCATTATGAATTGCAACAGAACACGCATTTGGCTTAAACTTGAGAGCATGTGAGGTTTTCATTTAGATCAGAAGTTATTTAGAGAAGGTGAAATCATTTGATGAAATTTGCTTTAAGGTTATTGAGCGTTGTCACAACATTTGTGATGCTGATCGTTCTGATTGGCGGTGCGCTTGTGACAAAAACTGGCTCCGGTCTTGGCTGCGGCAGACAATGGCCCCTTTGCCACGGTCGTTTCTTTCCAGAAATGAACCCTGCTTCCATTATCGAATGGAGCCACCGCATGTCAACAGGAGTTTCCACCATTCTTGTACTGGCACTGGCGGTCTTATGCTGGAAAAAAATCAGTCCCGTATTCCGTGAAACCAAATTTTTGGTCATCATGTCCATTATATTCTTACTGCTTCAAGCGCTGTTAGGGGCACTCGCCGTTGTGTTTGGTTCTAACGCACTTGTCATGGCACTGCACTTCGGTATTTCACTGATTTCTTTTGCTTCCGTTTTACTGCTGGCACTGCTTGTGTTTGAAGCCACCAGATCTGAAACAAAGCTTGTGAAGCCGCTTCATATCGGCAAAAGAATGCAGTTCCATATTTATGGGTTGATCACATATACGTATATTGTGGTGTATACGGGCGCCTATGTGAGACATACAAAATCAAGTCTTGCATGCTCTGTCTTCCCATTTTGTTCAAAAGACGGCGCACTTCCAGCGTATTTTAATCAATGGGTTCAAATGTCTCACCGAGCAGCAGCCCTTCTTTTATTCGTTTGGATATTTGTTGCGATGTTTCATGCCCTTAAACATTATAAAGAACAAAAGCAGCTGTATTATGGATGGATCATTTCAGCCATTCTCATTACACTTCAAGCGATCTCAGGTGTGATGTCTGTTTATTCTCAGCTCGCACTCGGTTATGCGCTTGCTCATTCATTCTTTATTTCTTGTTTGTTTGGGGTACTATGCTACTTCTGCTTACTCATTGCCCGGTTTAAATATGAAAATAGAGAGCCTTTCAGATAAACATACAATCCCCCTTTCATCCGAAAAGGGGGATTTCTTTTATGTTTGTTTCGCTTCTTCAAATAGCGAAATGGCCTTTTTTCGTCTTTCTTGATGATCTACTGTAGGCAGAGGATATGTATCCCCCAACACACATCCCGATTTCATTTGCTCATCTATCGGCATTTTACTCGGTTCATGAATCCATTTTTCATTCACATGCTTTAGTTCTGGTACATACCTTCTAATATATTCTCCGCTTGGATCAAATCGTTTCGACTGGGTCGTTGGGTTAAAAATACGGAAGTAAGGAACAGCATCCGTTCCGACAGAGGCTGCCCACTGAAATCCTCCAATATTCGAAGCCTCATCATAGTCGACAAGTTTTCTCGCGAAATACGCTTCGCCCATTCTCCAATCGATGAAATAATCTTTTGTCAGGAATGAAGCCGTCACCATTCTCAAACGGTTATGCATCCAGCCTTCTTCATTTAACTGTCTCATCCCAGCGTCAACAAGCGGGAAGCCTGTTTGTCCTTTACACCAAGCTTCAAAAAGTGTCTCATCATCATTCCATTTTATATGTTGAAAGGAGGAGTTGATTTCTTTTTCTTTCATCTCTGGATAATGCGCAAAGATCATATGATAAAAATCGCGCCACGCTAGCTCTTTCATAAATGTTTCCTTGCCCTCATCCTCAAAAAGTTCTTCCTCATTGACAGCATGAAAGATCGTGCGAATAGAAATGGTCCCAGTTTTTAAAAACCGAGACAGCTTGCTCGTCCCAAAAACAGACGGAATATCTCGTTTCTCATGATAATGCGTCAATCTTTCTTGAATAAAGCCGCCTAGCGTGCTCATCGCTTTGTCTGACCCAATCTGATCGAACTTCCTTGTACATTTCTTGATGATGTCCCTTAGTTTCGCATCTCCTTTTTCAGAAAGTGACTCATCACAAATCGTATGCTCACTGCTCAGAAATGATTTGTCAACTTTTATCACAGACTGCTTCTCCTGCTTCCGCCACGCTTGATAGTATGGAGTAAACACTTGATAATGAGAACCATCCACTTTTAAAATATCTCTCGCCCCATGCAGATGCGTATCTTGCCACTTTGACACATGAATGCCCTTTTCTTCTAAGAAACGGGTCACTTGCTCATCACGTGTTCGACCATTTCCTACTTCGTCCTCATTAAAAAAGACCGCATTGATGTCATAAGCATCCAAGAGCTTTTGAAAAGCGGACAAAATATCATCATGAATGAGATGAACATACATGTGAGATTCTCTTGCTTCCTTGACGAAATTGGCCAAGTTTTGAAAGAAATGTTCGTTGTTCAAATCCAGTTCCATTTCTGTAAAAAACGGATCTAGATGATAAAAAGCAAATAATCGGTACTGATGTTTTTTTGCATATGTGATCGCTTTTGATAAGGCGATATGATCATCCAATCGCATATCTCGGCGAAACCAAATCACGACAATTTCCACTCTTTCTTCACCTCATTCTATAGTGTAATCACTCTAGCGGGCGGCTGCACATTTTAATGCGCTCAAAAAAAGACACATCGCAGTGGATGTGTCTTGGATTGTTGACAAAGGGCTAAAATGCTCTTTATTTTAGCCCTTTGTCTTCTTTTCAGCGTGATAGAAAGCCCTTGAAGTCTAGGAAGAACGAGTACTGGAGCGGAGCGAATGTGACATTCGTGAGCGCCAGCACGCAGGACTGACAAAGAATGCAAGGTTTGTCTATACGCTGAGACACATCGCAGTGGATGTGTCTCACTCATTATTCAGGCTTTAAGACAATCAACAGATCTCCAGTTTGAATCCCTTCTCCATTCGTGACATGAATTTCATCCACGACTGCTGAGAACGGTGCTTGTACCGTCGTTTCCATTTTCATCGCTTCATTGATCATCAAATGCTCACCTTGGGAAATTTTCTGTCCTTTTTCAACAAGTACTTTGATGACAGTGCCTGGCATTGATGCCGCAATGTGATTTGGATTTGAGCGATCTGCCTTCATTTTTTCTTGAACGGAGGATTTGATGCTTTCATCCTTAATGACCACTTCACGGGGCTGTCCATTCAGTTCAAAGTAAAGCACTCTTGTAGCGTCCGGATTCGGTTCTCCAATGGACACAAGTTTGACAATGAGGGTTTTCCCTTTTTCAATTTCCACCTCAATTTCTTCACCAAGTCTCATGCCGTAGAAGAAAGTAGGTGTGTCAAGAACAGAGATATCTCCATAGCTTTCTGCTGTTTGAACAAATTCAGAAAAGACTTTCGGGTATAAAGCATATGCAATGGCATCTTGTTCTGTCAACGTCAGATCATGTGATTCTTTGAACTGCTTTTTGATCTCTTCAAAGTCCACAGGCTTCAGTTTCTCACCCGGTCTGACAGTAAGCGGCTCCTCCCCTTTTAAAATCAGCTTTTGCAGCTTTTCTGGGAATCCGCCATGAGGCTGCCCTAAATACCCTTTAAACAATTCAACAACCGAATCTGGGAAATCCAGTGTTGCTCCTTTTTCATAAACATCCTCTTCTGTCAGATCGTTTTGCACCATATAAAGTGCCATATCTCCGACCACTTTAGAAGACGGTGTTACCTTCACGATATCACCAAACATGTCATTTACACGTCTGTACATTTCTTTTACTTCATTCCAGCGTTCGCCAAGGCCGACACCTTTCGCCTGCTGCTGCAGGTTACTATACTGACCGCCAGGCATTTCATGCTCATAAATTTCTGTATGCGGTGAATTCATTCCGCTTTCAAACTCATGGTAATATTTTCTGACGGAATCCCAATATTGAGAAAGACGTTCAACCGCTTGAACATTCATTTCTGGCTTTCTTTCATGTCCGTCTAAAGCATAATATAATGAGCTCGCACTTGGCTGTGATGTGAGCCCCGCCATAGAGCTGACAGCAACATCAACAATATCAACACCTGCATCAATCGCTCTTGCATAGGTGAAGAGTCCATTCCCACTCGTATCGTGTGTATGAAGATGAATTGGAATCGTGAGCTCGTCTTTTAGAGCAGATACAAGTTCATAAGCCGCCTGCGGTTTTAATAATCCCGCCATATCTTTAATGCCTAAAATATGAGCGCCTGCAGATTCAAGCTCCTTCGCAAGAGAGACATAATATTTCAAATCATATTTCGGACGTGATGGATCAAGAATATCACCTGTATAACAAATGGCTGCCTCTGCCACTTTGCCGGATTCACGAACAGAATCAATGGCAAGCGTCATACCTTTGACCCAGTTTAAACTGTCGAAAATACGGAAGACGTCAATGCCTGCCTCTGCCGATTCCTTTACAAATGCTTTAATCACATTATCCGCATAGTTTGTATATCCGACAGCGTTTGATGATCTTAATAGCATTTGGAACAAAGTGTTTGGCACTTCTTGACGAAGCTCTTTCAATCTTTCCCAAGGATCTTCTTTCAAGAAACGATATGCCACATCAAATGTAGCACCGCCCCACATTTCCATACTGAATAACTCTGGCCATAAGCCTGCTGTTGGCTGCGCAACTTTCTTTAAGTCGTGTGTTCTAAAGCGTGTTGCAAGCAGGGATTGATGTGCGTCTCTAAAGGTTGTATCCGTTAAGAGTACACCGCTTTGCTCTTTCACCCAATTGGCGAGCCCCTCAGGTCCATGCTTGTCTAACAATTGTTTTGTTCCAGAAGGAATCGTTTCATGGACAGCAAGTTTCGGCACATTTGGTTGATCAAAATGAGGCTTCTTATTTTCCGAAATACCAGGGAACCCATTAATGGTAACGTTACCAATATAAGTAAGCATTTTCGTTCCGCGGTCTTTTTGCTTAGGGAAGTTAAATAGCTCAGGTGTTGAATCAATAAACGATGTATCATATTCCCCTCTTAGAAACTTCTCGTGCTTTGCGACGTTTTCAAGAAACGGGATATTTGTTTTAATGCCGCGAATCCTGAATTCTTGTAAATTTCGGACCATTTTAGCCGCAGCTTGATCAAATGTAAGTGCCCAAGTTGACAGCTTGACCAACAGTGAATCGTAATAAGGTGTAATCACCGCACCTTGGAAGCTGTTCCCTGTATCAAGACGTACACCAAAACCACCGCCTGAACGGTAAGCCATGATTTTTCCTGTATCTGGCATAAAATCATTCAAAGGATCTTCTGTTGTGACCCTTGATTGAATGGCAAATCCATGTGTAAAGATATCTTCTTGTTTTGGTATCCCGACTTCTTTGCTGTGAAGGTCATGTCCTTTTGCGACAAGAATTTGGGTTTGGACGATATCGACACCTGTGATCATTTCTGTGATCGTGTGTTCCACCTGGACCCTAGGATTGACTTCAATAAAATAAAACTCGCCATTTGCCACTAGGAATTCTACAGTCCCTGCATTGATATACGATACATTATGGGCCAGCTGAACAGCCGCTTCACAGATATCTTCACGTAATTGATTAGAAAGAGACACACTTGGCGCAACCTCAATGACTTTTTGATGACGCCTTTGAACAGAGCAGTCACGCTCGTATAAATGAATGATATTGCCGTGATTGTCTCCAATCACCTGCACTTCAATATGTTTCGGATTTTCAATCAGCTTTTCAACATATACTTCGTCATTTCCAAAAGCCGCTTTCGCCTCTGACTTTGCACGGTCATAGGCTTCGTTCAGCTCCTCTTTTGATCTGACAATCCGCATACCTCGGCCGCCGCCTCCAAGTGAAGCTTTAATAATAAACGGGTAACCGTATTCTTCACCGAATTTTTCGACTTCTTTGACCGAATCAACTGGCCCGTCACTTCCTGGAATGACTGGAATCCCAGCTTTTTTCGCTTCATCTCTCGCTTTTACTTTATCTCCAAACATATCTAAATGTTGAGAAGTTGGGCCGATGAATTGGATGCCTTCCTCTTCGCATCGTCTTGCAAAATGAATGTTTTCAGATAAAAATCCGTATCCTGGATGAATCGCATCCACGTCATTTCGTTTTGCAATTTCGATGATCCCCTCGATATCAAGGTAGGCATCAATCGGCTTTTTCCCTTCTCCAACTAGATATGCTTCATCGGCTTTATAGCGATGATAAGAGCCCGAGTCTTCTTTGGAGTAAATGGCCACTGTACGTAAGTTGAGCTCCGTACAGGCCCTAAAGACTCTGATAGCGATTTCCCCTCTGTTTGCAACTAGAACCTTTTGAATTGTTCTCTGTGACATTCTCACTCCTCCATATCCCTTAAAATTTTATATGTACTCTATAATAAAGGAAGAAATGAAAACTGTACACTTTTGTTTTCTAAAGATTCAAAGTTTTCTGCAATCCATTTTTTTGAATCGATGGTTTGCTGATTGATTTTTTCTTTTTATAACGCTCTTTATATTCAGTGAACATGCTGATATTCAGCAATATTCCCATACATCCACTCAGTAAAATGATAGAGGATCCCCCGTAGCTGATAAACGGAAGTGTGACCCCAGTGATCGGAATGAGACCTGAAACACCACCCAAATTAATACACGTTTGGATGGCAATCATTGAAGAAATTCCTATTGCAAGCAAACTTCCAAACGGATCTTCACACTTTCTCGCAATGTAAAAACCTTTCACAACAATAAAGCCAAGGAGAGCAAGGACAAAAAATACACCGAAAAAACCAAGCTCTTCCGAGATAATTGCCATGATAAAATCTGTATGCGGTTCTGGAAGGTATCCATACTTTTGTACACTCTCTCCAAGACCAAGCCCAAAAAAGCCGCCTGATCCAATCGCATAATATGAATTAATCAATTGATGCCCAGAAGCGCCTGCGTCTTTAAATGGATCTTGGAAACTCTCAAAACGTCCAAGACGATTCTGCGTGAAAATTTTATCCCAAAAAAGAATAATAAACGGTGTCACAACAACCATCACCGCACTAAATAAAGCGAGCAGCTTGGCCAGCGTTTTGCCGCTAAACCCTGAGCATAAAATCATCGCAAGGGCAATCATACCAATGATAAAAGCTGTCCCATAGTCTGGCTGTAAAATAATAAATCCGCATAGGATGGAGACAACTACAATTGGAGGTGTAACCCCTCTTAAAACATGGTCAATATAATGCTGCTTCTTTGCATAGACAGCAGCAAGATAAATGATGACAACGATCTTCACGAATTCCGCTGGCTGAAGCCTTAATGGGCCTACCTCGATCCAGCTTCTTGCATTCCCTGCAATATGACCGAAAAAGTATACATAGATAAGTGAACACACAGATAGTAAAAGCATCACAATTTGGAATCTTTTATTTAAGAGCAGCTGATACGGAATGAGGGCTGTAAACATCAAGATGACCGCCCCGACAATCATAAATAAAAGCTGTTTCTTGAAAAAATTATCTGGCGCAGCATCATATCTGATCACAGATGTAATCATACTTGAGCTATACACCATCACCAAGCCGAATGCGCTAATTAATATAATGGCGAACAATAATGAGTAGTCATACGATTTTAGCATTCTCTTTAACATATAATCCTCTTCCTAACGTCTATTTCTACTGCTTGATATTCTCTTCTCTTAGCTGTTCTTATTCTACTACATTTTCTCCGTTTGATCCCGTTTTACCTCTTTATATTGTTCGTCTTTCATGAGACAATCAAGTCCGTTTGGCATCAAATAAAAAGGCGGACAAAAAAACTCAAACTTATGTTGTGGAAGTTTGAGTTTTCAATCATTATTTTTTTGTGAACGCATCATGAAGTGCGGATAGTTCTCTCTCAAGTTTATCGAGTAGTTTTTTGCCTTCATGTTGATCAACTAATCCAAGCCGGACAGCGAAATCAATTTCTCTCGATAATCCGAACATTTGAGTATCTAAAACCTCTTCATAAAGAGGACATTGCGGCATCGTTAAGTTGTCCATTTGCACTTGGATCAATTTTAAAATTTTATCTGCATCCAATTTTAATAAAGCCAGTGCTTTTTGCCGATGATCGACTAAAATTTCTGACGCCAAAAGTATCCCTCCGTTCCCCAGGCGAGTACCTAATTCTTCTATTTATCATAAAGCGAAACGCCCAAAATTGCAAGCAGATTTGTACAGTTCGCTCTGTAAAAATAAAAAGAAGCCATTCGTCATTAAAAGATACTCATCTCATATTTTTCACTCATGAGCTCAAGCAGCTTAATACCCGCAATACTATTCCCTTTTTCATCCAAAGCAGGACCGAATATACCTATCCCAAAGTCGTATGGCGCCGCCCCCATAATTCCGCCTGAAACACCACTTTTAGCAGGGATTCCGATATTGATTGCAAATTCCCCGCTCGCATTGTACATACCGCATGTGACCATAAACGTTTTACAAATTCTAGCAACATCTTTCGAAAGGATTTGCTTTCCTGTCTCTGGATGCCTGCCATCTAATGAAAAAACACACGCGATCTTCGCCAAATCCAGGCTATTCATCATGACGGCGCACTGCTTCGTATAGACATCCATCACCTCTTCTACATTCCCTTTAATGATATGATATTGCTTCATATAATAGCACATTGCGCGGTTAATCATTGATGTTTCAAATTCGGATGCAGCGGTTTCTTTGCAATATGTAATGGTGGTGTCATTGGCAAGCTCTCTAATAAAACCAAGCAGCCGGTTCAGCTGATCTTGCGGCGTTGCCCCTCTTATTAAACTTGTAACGGCAAGCGCTCCTGCATTAATCATTGGGTTAAGCGGCTTATTGGGGCTTGCTGTCTCTAGTTTAATCATCGAATTAAACGGGTCGCCAGTCGGTTCTTGTCCAACATATTGAAACACTTTTTTCGGTCCTTCTTCTGAGAGCACGAGCGCCAGTGCTAATACTTTTGAAATACTTTGCAGGGTGAATCGTTTATCAACATCCCCTGCTGAGTGGCACGTATTACTCACATGATAAACAGCGACAGATAAATCCGATTGATCCGCTTTACCGAGTGCCGGAATATAGGATGCTACCTTTCCATTTTTGGCCACCTTTTTTGCCTCTTCTACAAATCGCTGAAGCTCTTCATTGTCACGACATGCCATGCCCAAAATCCTCCCTATTTTTCGTCTAATCGTAGTGTGTACAAGGAGGTGCATGTTTATGAAAGTGACAAAGCGGGCGAAAACTTCTATAATTTATGTTGGAAAGGGGTTGTCTTAAACATGAGTATTATTCAAATCAAGGGGAACGTACAATACAAGATCACCATTGATCCGAGTGTATGGATTTTTGATGACCGTAAATTTTTAATGGATTCATTTTTTGAGAAAAGTGCAGCAAACGAAGAGCAGCAGCTAGATCAGGAACTCGATCAAGAGCGGGTCATAAGAGAAGGTCAAACACTTCCACCCACATTAAAAACAGAGAAAAAGTACGAAAAAGAAAGACTTGTCACAGGCAGCTTCGGGATGAAACTTGGCGACATGATAAAAAATGCAGAACCGCTCGAACAAGCGGAGACGTGTGAATTTGTCACAGAAACAGAAACAATTGCTGTTCCGCTCTCTAAGGCGATGGATAGCATTGCCCATTTCAGCCAAAATGGAAAGCCTATAACAGAAGAAGGACCAATCCACGTCTATTTCGAGGATCAGTCCAACATCACTCAGCCGATTAAAGGCGTCAAAGAGTTAATCATTACATAAGATGACGGGTCTGGACTATAATAAATCAGCTGCAAGCTGTGCAAGTCCAGACCTTTCTCCTTTGACAAGCTTGACATGTCCAGATATTTGCTGCCCTTTGAAACGCTCAATGACATATGTGAGCCCATTATTTAAGCTGTCTAAATAAGGGTGATCAATCTGCTCTGGGTCTCCCATGAGCACAATTTTACTTCCCTCACCAACCCGCGTTAATAATGTTTTTACTTCGTGTTTTGTTAAATTTTGCGCCTCATCGATAATGATAAATTGATCTGGGATACTTCTCCCGCGAATATACGTTAAAGCTTCCACTTGAATTGAACCGATGCCCGCTAGTATCGCATCGAGTTCACCAGGTTTTTTTGTGTTAAATAAAAATTCTAGGTTGTCATAGATCGGCTGCATCCACGGTCTGAGCTTCTCTTCTTTTTCGCCTGGCAAATACCCTAAATCCTTACCGACAGGAACAATAGAGCGGGCCACGATGAGCTTTTTAAACATGCCAAGGTCCTCTGTCTGCATTAATCCAGCAGCAAGTGCAAGCAGTGTCTTTCCTGTTCCCGCTTTTCCGATAAGTGTCACAAGCGGAATATCGCGGCGTAAAAGTAACTCAAGCGCCATCGTTTGCTGGACATTTTTTGGGCGAATTCCCCAGATATGTTCTTGGTCATAAATAAGCCGTTTCACATGCTCTGCTTTTTGATCAAGCATCCCCAAAGCAGAACCACCTTCATTTCCCTTCATAATGATAAATTGATGAGGGTTTAATGGCGCCTGGGTGACGTCTTTTATCGGTAACTGATTTTGCTTATAAAATGTATTCAGCTGCTCAGTCGGAATATAGAGCTCGTGATAGCCGTTATCAATGTCTTCATTTTGTAGCACTCGATCGCTTAAGAAATCCTCTGCTTGCAGACCAATGGCATCCGCCTTTACTCGCACTAGGACATCTTTGCTGACCAAAATAACAGGCCGGCCATCCGGTTTTGTTTCTTCCTCTAGGCTCAAATTCTTCGCAACAGCCAAAATTCGGTTATCGTTTGTTTTTTCGATGAAAATTTCTTGAAGTTCATGGAAAGAGCGATGATTCAGCTCAATACGCAGTGTTCCTTTTGACTCCAGCGTAATTTTTTCATGCAGTTTCCCTTTCGATCTCAACCCGTCGATTAAACGTGAGACACGTCGTGCATTTTGCCCAACCTCGTCCATATATCTTTTTTTCGAGTCAACTTCTTCTAACACTACGGCCGGAATCACGACCTCGTTGTCTTCAAATGAAAAGATTGAATTCGGATCCTGTAATAACACATTTGTGTCTAATACATAAATTTTACTCAGGTCCTTCGCCTCCTGATCGGGGTTTCATTCATCCTTGTCTTTCCAAAAACGATTGTTAAAATATATGTTTTCATGAATAAAGTTAGAAGATTAATTCAACAATAAAATAAATCATGCAGTTTGTGAAGGAGGGAATACACATGCGACTATTTTTGACGTTATTCATGGTTCAAACCATTCTTTTATTAGGCGCTTGCCAACATCAAGAGAAGCCTTTGGCACAAGAACATCAAGACGGAAACAAGCATTTAGTAAGAGTATCAGACTCATCCAAGAAAAACACTGACAAAGCCAGCCCATCAACAGATGTGGCAAAGCACCTAGTGAATGTGACTGAGCATGTAGCAGATGTAAATGACGCAACAGCGATCGTCATCGGCAAGTATGCTGTCGTCGGCATTGATGTAAAAGATGATTTAGATAGAAGCAAAGTTGAAACCATTAAATATTCAGTCGCCAAAGCACTGAAAAATGACCCAGAAGGTGCGAATGCTGTTGTCGTCGCTGACCCTGATACAGTGAGCCGTTTAAAGGAAATGGGCAAAGAAATACAAGCAGGCAGGCCAGTAAGCGGAATTATGGACGAATTAGCAGCCATTGTGGGCCGTGTTATGCCAGAAATGCCTCGAAATGAAATCGACCGTAACGAAATAGATCCGACAAATGATCCGAACCATCAGCTCAAACAACAAGATCAAAAGCAATTAGAAAAAAACCAAAATGATCAATCAAACCATCATATGAATCAGAAGAAATAATGAGAACGGCTTATATCTCTTGTGATATAAGCATCAGATTGTTGACAAAGGGCTAAAATGAACTTTATTTTGGCTCTTTGTCTTCTTTTCAGCGTGATAGAAAACCTTTGCAGCCCTAGGAAGGACGAGCATCGGCGCGGAGCGAATTTGACATTCGTGAGCACCGAAGCGCAGGACTGACACCGAATGCGAGGGTTTGTCTACACGCTGCGGCTTATATCTCTTGTGATATAAGCCTTTTTTATACTGATTTTAAGTGGTTAAAAAAACATGCTATAATGAAGGCATGACCAAAGTGAGGTGAAAATGATGAGAGTGAAGTGCTCATTATGTGAAAAGCTTGAAACCATTAATGATGATACACTTGTTGCTAAGCGGTTAAGAAATCGACCGATTCATACATATATGTGCGATGAATGCCAAGAAAGAATTAAAGTAAAGACAGAGGCACGCATCAAAACTGGCAGATTCTCTCTTTATCAAGATCCTGCGACGAAAGAGAAAAAGAAGAAAAAAGGAAAAAAAGAACAGAAGACATAAAAAAGACCTGACACAAGTTCAGGTCTTTTTTACGTACTTACTGTTCCTTCTTTTTTCGCACGATGCAGCCGTATTTTATAAATAATCAAAATGACAGCTGCCACAACCAGGCCTTCTGCGACTGGCAAGAAGATACCTAGAAATGTGAGAAACGTGCAACCAAAAATCAAAAACAAATAAATGACAAGTGCTTTTAAAATCGGTAAACGTCTAGCAAAGCCGAGTTTAAAAACAATAATCGCTAAAACAAGGATGGTGCCATATAAGAGCCACATCCCTGTTTGCGGATTTTCATCGACACGAAACAGCATCGCGAAAAAGGATAGATTCTCACTTACTTCCTGATCATTCAAAAAGATTCCCTCCCCTTATCTTTCAGGGTTCTATCTTTTTAATTCTTCATGGAATTACGATAATCCTGCTAGCTTTTTCTTCTTCGCTGCTTTCTCACGTTCGTTTTTATCTAAAATTTTCTTTCTTAAACGGATCGATTCCGGTGTAACCTCACAGTATTCGTCTTCATTCAAGTACTCAAGAGATTCCTCAAGTGACATAATACGTGGTTTTTTCATGCTCACCGTTTGATCTTTCGTCGCTGAACGTACGTTTGTTTGTTGTTTCATACGGCTCACGTTGACAACAAGATCGTTTTCACGGTTATGCTCACCAACAATCATTCCTTGGTATACTTCAACACCCGGCTCAACGAAAATCACACCGCGCTCTTCAACGCCTTGGATTCCGTAAGCAGTTGCTTTACCTGTTTCCATTGAAACAAGTACACCTTGACGGCGTCCGCCAACTTGACCAGACTGCATCGGCTGGTAGCTGTCAAACGTATGGTTCAAAATACCAAAACCACGAGTTAATGAAAGAAATTCAGTTGTATATCCGATTAAACCACGTGATGGCACTGTAAAGATCAGGCGAACTTGACCGTTACCATTATTGATCATGTCAATCATTTCACCTTTTCTTGCGCCCATTGATTCCATGATAGAGCCAGTGTGCTCTTCAGGTACATCAATTTGAACGCGCTCAACAGGCTCACATCGAACACCGTCAACTTCTTTTACAATAACTTCTGGCTTCGATACTTGCAGTTCAAATCCTTCACGTCTCATATTCTCAATCAGAATGGATAAGTGAAGCTCACCGCGTCCTGATACGACCCAAGCATCAGGTGAATCCGTTGGATCTACACGAAGACTTACGTCTGTTTGAAGCTGCTGTTCTAAACGCTCTTCAATTTTACGTGATGTCACGTACTTTCCTTCACGTCCTGCAAATGGGCTGTTATTCACAACAAATGTCATTTGAAGTGTCGGCTCATCAATACGAAGGATCGGCAATGCCTCTTGGTGTTCTACCGGGCAGACTGTTTCTCCTACGTTGATGTCTTCCATACCAGATACTGCGACAAGATCTCCAGCTTTCGCTTCATTGATTTCCACTCGTTTTAACCCTTGGAAACCAAAAATCTTCGTCACGCGGAATTGTTTTACACTGCCATCCACTTTCATTAGAGCAACTTGCTGTCCTACTTGCATCGTTCCTCTAAATACACGGCCAATTCCAATTCTTCCAACATAATCATTGTAATCAAGTAGCGCCACTTGGAATTGAAGCGGCTCTTCATGGTTGTCGACTGGGCATGGGATATGGTTGACAATCGCTTCAAACAACGATTCCATGTTTTCATCTTGCTTACTAGCATCGTTACTTGCTGTACCATTGATTGCTGATGCATATACAACTGGGAATTCAAGCTGTTCTTCTGTTGCATCCAATTCAATGAACAAGTCAATGACTTCATCGACTACTTCAGCTGGACGAGCAAAGTCACGGTCAATTTTATTGACAACAACAATTGGTGTTAAGTTTTGCTCAAGTGCTTTTTTTAGCACGAATCGTGTTTGAGGCATACAACCTTCATATGCATCCACAACGAGAAGTACACCATCTACCATTTTCATGATACGCTCAACTTCACCACCGAAATCGGCGTGTCCTGGTGTATCTAAAATATTAATGCGTGTATCTTTATAATGGATCGCAGTATTTTTAGCTAAGATCGTAATACCGCGCTCTCGCTCTAAATCATTTGAATCCATGGCTCTCTCAGCGATATTTTCATTCGCACGGAAAGTACCAGCTTGATGGAGCAATTGGTCAACAAGCGTCGTTTTACCATGGTCAACGTGGGCAATAATTGCGATGTTGCGAAGGTCTTTTCGAAGTTTCACATTTTCATCTCCTAAAATAATTAGATAACTTTCATATTATATCACAATCCCCTTTAAATGCCGATCGTTTTTCTGTAAACTTATATTAACTCTAAAAAAAGGGATGGAGACAAATGAAACAAATCAAATGGCTTCTATTATTATGTGCATTACTTGCGGTTGTCAGTATGGCGTTTATTGGGGTAACTCTTGCAGAAAAAAACGTGCTGGGTATTTGTCTAAGTATTGTGTTCGCCATGATTTTCATGGGTACAGGATTTACATTAAAACGAAAATTAAACGTACAATCATAAAATTTATGAAAAGCCTTTTACATTTTACATGTAGAAGGCTTTTATTTTGGGTAAAAACAAGACCAACCACCTATGTAACACTAATGATTCAACTAAAAATTTCATATAGTGTTGGCAAATCTAAGCAATCTGAACTCCTCCATTTTTCGACAAGAACTTTTATAGTTCTCCAAAATCAAACACAAAGTTACATTTTTCCTATTCTTCCACAAAGTTTCTCATGGTATGCTGTTCTTGCAACAAATTTAACAGAAAAGGGAGAGAAAAGAAGCATGAAGAAGTTTTTGAGCAAATCGCTCAGCTCTGTTGTATTTTTCGCTTTAGCTATCATTTTTACTTTCACAACAGTAGCTCCTGGGCAAGCAAGCGCTGCAACTTTCAAAGGGATTCCTTTTGAGCAGCAACAAATTATTAAAGATTTATTGGAGAAAAACGAGCGTGTCATCAACATTCTCATCAATTCATTTGTTGAGGAAGACAACAACTACACATTTGATGTGAAAAAAGCTGTTGAGCTCGGTTTGACTGAAGAAGAAGCGGCGACTGCTGAGAAATTCTTAGATCGCGCAGCTGTTCTTACAATCGTTTTCAGTGAAAGCATCTCTAAAAACGAAAAAGGGAAATTGGTTTTTGATGCAGCGAAAGCTGTTGAACTTGGTCTTACTAAAGAAGAAGCAACTAAATTCGAAAAGCTTTTCAAATCAGTGATCAGAATTGCTGATCTTGCTGGTGATGCACTTATTCTAGACAAAAAAGGAAACGTTGTAATTGATTCTAAAATCGCTAAAGGTCTTGGATTCAGCTCTACTGAATTACTTGTTTTCAACCAATTGCTTAAGAAAATTCCTCAAGAGCAATTAAAAACATTCTATGATGCAGTTCAAATTGCTAAAGAAAAATTGAACTAAGCTCAAAAACCCCCATCCGGTTCATCCAGATGGGGGTTCTTTCTTATATCCAATAGATCAAGAGCATGATGAGATAGACGATACTAAAAACGATACTTGCCCGTAATAACAGTTTTCCATAGTAGCGCTTTTCAAACTTTCTTTTTTCTTCTTTTTCATCTATGAACGGTATGAAATCTGTTGACTTTGCAATAGAGACTGGTTCTTTCATTTCTTCATATAGATGAAGGCATTTTTTGCATGAACGTAAGTGCTCATTCACTAATTGATTTGTTTCTTCACTCGTGTCCCCTTCTATATAAAGTGGTAATAGTTCTTCAATCAAATAACAGTTCATTTGTTGAACTCCTCACAATGTAGCTTTCGTTTCAGCTCTAATCTTGCTCGATGAAGGGTTGTCTTTACTTTAGATAAAGTCCAATTCAAAATTTCCGCTACTTCTTCATACGATAATTCCTGAATATCTCTTAAAATGAGGACTTCTCGGTAAGAATCCTTCAATTGATTGATATGGCTCCACAGCCTTTGAATATCAGCTTGAGTTTCTAAATGCTCTTCAGGTGTCATGAATATCTGCTGCTCTAAAAAGTCAGCTTTTTCTACATCCGTAAAAGTTCGTTTTACTTTTCGGCGATAGTCGTTGACAAATGTATGATAAGCAATGGTGTAAAGCCATGTTTTAATGCTTGAATGTCCTTTAAAAGAGGATAATCCATGCAGTGCCTTGATAAATACATCCTGCGCAAGATCCTTGGCTGTTTCGACATTTCCCGTTCTGCGATATAAATATTTGGTGATTTCCTGAAAATATTCTTCATATATTTTTTCAATTTGATTGGTCGGTCTAGACATCAAAAATAAAACCACACAGTCATCCAAATTGATAAAACGATAAAAAAGAAGTATAACGAAGAAATAAACCACTTCATGCGTTTTAATTCGTGATAATCGCTCTGATCCTCAGTGTGGACAGGAGCAAACTCGTTTCCCTTAACAGAATGCTGAAACTGCTTTTCATGCGTCTTCATCCAGTTAGAAGCCTCTTCTCCAAGCTCCCCTTCCTGATACAATTCATATAAGTCTTGAAAGATGGCTTGTTTTTCTTTATCTGTCAAAACGTTGCACCTCTTTTGTTCGTCCATTTACTTCATATATTTTCCGCTCATTCGATCCGAAGGTTTGAATGATCACAAACCACGAAATGCGCATTTTCCCCTCTTTGTCGATCATTCTCACCGGCTTGATTTGTTTTTTATAGATGGCATAAGGTTCATACTTTTTGAGAACTTGCTGATAGACTTCATCACGTTCTTGATTCGATACCGTATGCGGTAAAGAAGAGTTTGATTGCCAATTCAACGCAATTCCATCGGCATCTCTCGTCACATGAAGTAAATTTGATGATCCGTGAAAAGTATATTGTTTGTGTTCACGAGTTCCTGTTTCTATCTTCACGTCTTTTGACTGTTCCCCTATCAATTCCAACAAATCTTCGTCACTGATATTTCCTTTTTTCTGTTGAAGAATCGCTTTTGATAGCTGTATTTTCAGCAATTCTTTCGTTGAACCATTAAACAGAAATTCAGATTGATCGGCTGTCTTTACCGCCACTTCATGCTGCCATTCAAAATAAAAAGCATCAACGTCTGTGATCTGGTAAGCTGGGGGCTGTAAATTTAACTTTTTATAAATACGATTAATTTTCGTTTTCATTTCTTTGTTTGTTAAATTGATCCCATCTACATCCTTCAATTGAAAGATGGCGTTCCCATATTGCGCTTGTCGAAGCGTCTCTTTTTTCCAGGTGGCAAACGCTAAGCTCTCATCTTTATTCTGAGACATTTTTGGCAAAAGAAGAACGCTTGTCTCCCCGTCTTCTTTTTCAACCACTACATGAATGCGGTCTAGATCAACGGATCGGCCGCTTCTTTCAAAAAATTCAATGGTTTTTTCCCTATATTCTTTATCGGTCAAATGCTGACCCTTTGCGCGACCATGATAAAAATAGCTGTTTAATTCACCTGTAAACGCAGAAACATTCACTTCATATTGATCGGCTGCAAACACGTAGTTATCAGAGATCGGCTGTTTAATAGTCGTTGAATATAATGAAGTGTCCGCCGGTACAAACTTTGAAGCGAATGCTTTTGCACTTGCTTCAGATAAAGGGCGATATTCTTCTGAAAAAGTATCTGTCAGTTCCGTTTTGGTGAATTGAAACATGATATGTGGGAGATTTAGGACCGGGTTTAGCATTAGCATAAAAAAGACGACAATTCCCCAAGCACCCCACTTTCTCAACTTCACCTTGTTTTGTAGTAACGCACATAACAAATGTAATGTCATAAAGCTTCCTGCGGCCGCTACTAAAATCACAATGGATTTAAACGAAGATTGCAGCTCATACTTCGAGATAGAAGGATAAAAAATATACAGCAGCGCAGCGAAAATCAGGCCATAGAAAAACAGCAATTCTTTCCACTTCTGATGCCAAAACAAACGAAAGAATAGGTAAAGTACCAAAGCGGCAAAGCCAATCATAAGCACAATGGTCATCAAATTTCTCCATACCAGCTCCGTATCACCGCTGAGAAAGAACTTTTTGCTTTCAACTAACACAATAAATACCGTTTGACATAAAGGCAGAAGTAACACAGATAAATCAAACGCAAAAAACATGCCCCTATTTTTTAAATAAGGAAGAGAAATCACATAGAAAAGTGATGCAAGCAAGACATAACCATAGATGAGAAATTGCATGAACTCTGTCAGCACTTCAAATGTTTCGATCGTATACTGTCTAGCTAGCACTTGGTGAATCATCTCAAGTGTCATACTCCCTAGCAGAACTACTCTTAATACGATTCCAGCATAAAATACATAACTACTCTTCTTTTCTTTCCATATGGGAAGTGCAATGAAAAGGACAAATAGTCCAAGCACACACCATTGAATCATGTGGATACTGTACTCATTTAAAATAAAAAACCTTTCAAAATGGAGGGATAAATCACTAAACAAATCAAACATCGCTACACAATCCTTTACTTCAAATTAAGGCCTCGTTCGTATAGACATTTGACTTGTCAAAAAGTTTCATCAAATACAAAAAATCACTTCATTCTCATGAAGTGATGTTGTTTATTTTTTATTTCCGCTTCCCTTTATGTAATCATGCAAGATTTTTTCACAGACGGATCGATTTCCAGCAACAATGCTATTTTTCTCTAGAAACGTCAAGCGTTCTCCGTGAATATTCGAGTAAACAGCGCCTACTTCATCAAGTAACACACATCCAGCCGCATAATCCCAAGGCGCTAGCCTTAACGTGACATATGCGTCGCTTCTTCCGCTTGCAATATAAGCTAGTTCAAGTGCAGCTGACCCAATCGTTCGTGTTCCTCTCACATCGCGTACGAGACGAGCAAACGGTTTAGCGTCAAAATGGGGGCTTTCAATCGCCCATGTTGGGTTAATGCCGACAATGGCTTTTTCAATGGCGACATCTTTTAAAGGCGGGAGTAAGGTATCGTTCATATACGCCCCTTCTCCTTTGACTGCATGATAGAGCTCGTCATGGATGACGTCATAAATAAGGCCGATTTTCCCCACACCATGTTCAAATATCCCAATTGAAATGGCAAAATTTCGTTTTTGATGGACAAAGTTCATGGTGCCATCAATTGGATCAATGATCCATACTATCCCGTCAAGAGAGGTCACTTCTTCCCCTTGGCCCTCTTCTCCTAAAATGTGATGATCTGAAAATGTCGACTGAATCTTTTCAATGAAGAAACGTTCTGTTTCTTTATCGATGTTTGTGACAAGATCATTTGGATTTGATTTTGTTTCAATTGATAGACCTTCCTGCATGGATTCTTTAATGCGGCTACCCGCTTCTTTTACCCAAAGCTTTGCAAGTCGGTCAATTTCCACCCAGTTTGTCATCGGACTGTAAACCTCTTTTCTATGTAGTACCTATTTGTATTAGCATACTGATATTATGTACGTAAAAGCAAGAAAAAAGCAGCTTCATACAAAAACGAACCGATGAATTGGTTCGTTTTTACCTCACCTTGTTTTACCCTTGAAGCTGCTCCCATTCTTTTCTTAGGCGCTCAAGCTTTCGTTTGCTGCGTTCTACCTGGATATCATCTTTTTGCTCGATGGCTTCATGAAGCGTAGAAAGCTCATAATCAACCTCTAATCTCCACACAGCGATGCGATTCTTCTTCTCTTGTCTATACCCATGCTTCACGATTTGCTTCACTGGTCAACGCCCCTTCCAGAGAATGATTCATTCCTTGTCAGTTTTCATTGATAAAAAATACAATCGATAAGAGAAATGGTTCTTGCTTATATCGTATGAAGCGATCGCATAACCGCAACGACATTCTGAAAATTGTGTTTTTACCTATTTGTTATGTACCACAAAATCGAAGTTTTTAAACGCCGAACCAAGATCCCTGCTATCTTTCTCTTTAAAGTGCATCTTTTTTTGAGCTTGACCCAAGCTATGATAAAATATGATCAGCGAAAAGATACAGGAGGCATAACATGAGTGAAATGCGTTTTAGAGATGAAGATTTTGAAACATTCACAGTAGACGGTTTAGATGAACGTATGACCGTATTAAAAGAGAGAGTCCGTCCAAAGCTTGAAGCACTTGGTGAACATTTTGCACCGCTTCTTTCTTCTATTACAGGTGACGAAATGTTTGTCCACGTGGCAAAACATGCAAGAAGATCAGTCAACCCGCCAAATGACACTTGGGTGGCTTTCGCTAACAGTAAGCGTGGGTATAAAAAGCTCCCTCATTTTCAAATTGGGCTTTGGAAAACTCATGTATTTGTATGGTTTGCGCTCATTTATGAATCTCCAGTGAAAGGTGAATATGGGCAACTATTCGAAAAAGAGCTGGACACGATCCAAAAGAAAATACCGCAAGACTTTGTTTGGTCTAAGGATCATATGAAACCGGACGTCCTCCGCCACAGCGAACTTGATGCTGAACAGCTGAGAACACTATTTGAACGTGTTCAAACAGTCAAAAAGGCCGAACTCCTTTGCGGCATCCAGCTTCCTAGAGAAGAAGTTGTTCAAATGAATAATGAAGAATTCTTATCAAAAATTGAAGATGCCTTCCGCACAGTAACTTATCTATACCGCTTTACACAAAAAGAATCTGTATAAAAAAACGAGCCTATGTTGGCTCGTTTCAGATTGTTGACAAAGGGCTAAAATGAACTTTATTTTAGCCCTTTGTCTTCTTTTCAGCGTGATAGAAAACCTTTGCAGTCTAGGAAGGACAGCTACTTGCGCGGAGCGAATTTGTCATTCGTGAGCACCAGCGCGCAGGACTGACAACGAATGCGAGGGTTTGTCTACACGCTGAAACGAGCCTATATTGGCTCGTTTTTTACATCCGTATCATAGCTGCTTCTTCAGCCTCTCTTGCACTTTTTACTGTGCGATAAGGGGAATACCCACTTCCCTTTTCAAACGCCGCACAATGCGTCTTTTCTTCTGCTTTTGATGGTACAACTTCTTTAAATCGTTTATAAGCCTCTAGTAACGCTTGTTTCGCAATTCCTGTTTCATAGGCTTTTTCAACGGCTTGAAAAAATGAAATGACCGCCATCTTTTCTTCAGTTGTCCAGTCGACATCCATTGGATATTGATATTCCATTTACTTGTCCCTCACTTTAATCCACATTTCTTATTTGAACTTTTATTATAGCATCTGTTTGATCAGAATCCGATTGATTTTATGCTTTACATTCCGATCAGTTCATAATATAATTCTTTTGTTTTATGCAATGAAATCTGCTGTTATTGGGATAATAATAGCAGGTATTTCGATGAAGGTGGGAAAGCAATTGTCGCAACATGATACACCCTTATACACTGGACTAAAAAAACACGCTTCAACCAATCCAGTCCAATTTCACATTCCAGGCCATAAAAAAGGGGCCGGAATGGATCCTGAATTTAGAGCATTCATTGGAGACAATGCATTAAGCATTGACCTTATTAATATAGAACCTCTTGATGATTTACATTCGCCTCGAGGAATGATCAAAGAAGCACAGGAGCTTGCAGCAGAAGCATTTGGTGCCGACCATACGTTTTTCTCTATACAAGGAACAAGCGGCGCGATCATGACAATGGTGATGACCGTCTGTGGCCCTGGAGACAAAATTATTGTTCCACGTAATGTCCATAAGTCGATTATGTCTGCAATTGTATTTTCTGGTGCAGTACCTGTTTTTATTCACCCGGAAATTGACAAAGAGCTTGGCATCTCTCATGGCATCACGCCAGAGTCAGCTAAAAGAGCGCTGACTAAACATCCAGATGCGAAAGGGCTACTTGTGATTAACCCAACGTATTTTGGCATTTCAGCTGATTTAAAAACCATTGTAGAGATTGCTCATTCATATGACGTACCTGTTCTTGTAGATGAGGCACATGGTGTGCATATTCATTTTCACGATGAGCTTCCACTGTCTGCGATGCAGGCGGGAGCTGATATGGCAGCAACAAGTGTGCATAAACTTGGTGGCTCTCTCACCCAAAGCTCGATTTTAAATATAAAAGAAGGGCTTGTTTCAAAGGATCGAGTACAATCTATTTTAAGCATGCTGACAACTACGTCTACTTCTTATTTGCTTTTAGCCTCCCTGGATGTCGCTAGAAAGCGATTAGCGACTGAAGGAAAGGCACTTGCAGATGAAGCCATTCGATTAGCTGAATCAGCAAGAACTCGTTTAAACGAAATTGAAGGTATTACTTGTATTGGTCAAGAAATTCTCGGTTCACCTTCTACTTACGATTATGACCCAACAAAATTAATCATCTCCATTAAAGACCTTGGACTCAATGGCCATGATGTGGAGAAATGGCTAAGAGAAAGCTACCGAATTGAAGTAGAGCTCTCTGACCTATACAATATTTTATGTATCGTGACGCCTGGTGATTGTGATGAGACGATTGATACGCTTGTAACGGCTATGAAGGAAATTGCGGCCACCTCTGCACGTCAAGGCGGAAAACAAGCCGTGACAGAAGTGTTACTGCCTGAGATCCCTTCGCTTGCGATGACGCCGCGTGACGCTTTTTACGCAACAACGGAAGTCATTCCATTTAAAGAAGCGGCTGGCCGGATCATTGCAGAATTTGTCATGGTTTATCCGCCTGGTATTCCTATTTTTATACCAGGAGAAATCATCACAGAAGAAAATATCTCCTATATCTTTAAAAATATCGAAATCGGTCTTCCTGTTCAAGGACCTGAAGATTCCACACTAGATATGATTCGTGTCATTAAAGAACAAAAAGCCATTTTATAAAAAAGAAACATGCAGCCCCAATTGGAGCTGCATGCTTTTTTATTTATTCAGAGGCTTCATCACAGCAATGACAGTGACCACATGTTCCATAAAGTGTTGTCACTTTTTCATTTTCAAATTGATCAATGGTTTCATTGCAATCTTGACAAATAATTGTACCCACTTGTACATTCCCCTTTTCTTTACTCAAAGTTTGAAAGCGTTTAATCTATTTCATATCTCTATAATATGATGTCACATTTAAGTTGTCAACGGTTAATTGTATGACACATTTAATCATTTTTTATAAAAATATGCTTTTTTCTCATCATATTGAGGAAACGTTTCAAATGTATTTTGCTTCATATCAATTCTGTAACAATTGAGTAACAATCGAAAATTGTCAAAAAGGACGTGATACACTAGAGTGACTAACAGGGAACTGGCTCCTAAAAATGTTGGTACAACCCCAAAGGATTTTGAGGTGAATAGATTGAATTTTATGAGGACCCTTCTCATTATATTCCCTATGCTCTTTGTACTTAGTTCATGCTCATTTGCGTATATCATACCGAATCAGACAGACCAGGTCAGTCATATTCAAAAGCCGAGAATTCTCTTTTTTACTGATGCAGAAAATCTTGATAAAGAAAGTCCTTATTATGACGCAGTGCTCGATTTAAAAAATGAATATCCGAAGGAAATGTCCAAGATGATTGTCAAAGAAGATCGTAAAGGCTGGAAAAATGAAGTAGACGAACTGCCGGCTATTTTACTTGTCAATAATGAAAAGGTCATTGTGAAGGTGGAAGGTAATGTCCGAAGTAAAGAGGATATCTTATCACCCATATGCCAAGCATTAGATCGAGTGAATACAAATTAACGATTCGACTTTGCACTTATATATCCATATGAAAAAAGCCCTCAGCTCATGAGGGTTTTTCGTTTTCAGCGAGGTTTCACATACATAAAAAAACCCTCTCCGTGTGGAGAGGGTTTCAACGTTCATTATTTTACGATATGGATTGGGCTTCCGATTGCTACTTCAGCCGTTTCCATTGTGATTTCACCTAAAGTTGGGTGAGCGTGAATTGTCATTGCGATATCTTCAGCTGTCACACCAGCTTCAATTGCAAGGCTAAGCTCTGAAATCATATCAGAAGCACCAACACCTGCGATTTGTGCACCGATAACTAGACCATCCTCTTTACGAGTGATCATTTTCATGAAGCCATCAGTTGCATCAAGAGAAAGTGCACGTCCGTTCGCTGCGAATGGGAATTTCGCTGCAACGATGTCGATTCCTTCTTCTTTTGCTTCTGCTTCAGTATATCCAACAGTTGCAAGTTCTGGCTCAGAGAATACAACAGCAGGAATACCAAGGTAATCAATTTCAGCTGGCTCTCCAGCGATTGCTTCAGCAGCAATTTTACCTTCGTAAGAAGCTTTGTGTGCAAGTGGTGGTCCATCAACGATGTCACCAATTGCATAGATGTTTGAAACGCTTGTACGGCATTGTTTGTCAGTTTTGACAACTCCGCGGTCTGTCAGTTCAACACCAACTTGCTCAAGACCAAGCTCATCTGTGTTTGGACGACGACCAACAGTCACAAGTACGTAGTCAGCATCGACAGTTTTTTCTTCACCTTTTACTTCGAAAGTAACAGTGACACCGTCAGATTTTTCTTCAACGCCTTTTGCAAGAGCGTTTGTGTGAATTTCAACGTTTCCTTTTTTCTTCAGGTTACGTTTCACTAATGAGCTCATTTGCTTTTCAAAACCTGGAAGGATTTCGTCTCCACCTTCAAGGATGACAACTTCTGTTCCAAAGTTCGCATAAGCAGTACCAAGCTCAGTACCGATGTATCCACCACCGATGACAACTAACTTTTTAGGTACTTCTTTAAGCGCTAAAGCACCAGTTGAGTTAATCACGCGGTCTGTGTATTTAAATGTAGGCAATTCGATTGGACGAGATCCAGTTGCAAGAATTGCATTTTTAAATGTATAAGTCTGCGCTGAATTTTCATCCATGACACGTACAGAGTTGCTGTCTACGAAATAAGCTTCACCTTTGACGATGTCTACTTTATTTCCTTTTAGAAGACCTTGAACTCCACCTGTTAATTTGTTGACAACAGAAGCTTTCCACTCTTGAACTTTTGTGAAATCAACTGTTACGTTTTCAGCTTTGATACCCATGTCTTCAGAATGCTTTGCATTCTCGAAACGATGTCCAGCATTGATCAATGCTTTTGAAGGGATACAGCCGACGTTTAGACATACGCCGCCAAGTGTTCCTTTTTCAACGATTGTTACTTTTTGTCCTAGCTGTGCAGCACGAATAGCAGCTACATATCCACCAGGACCTGCACCGATGACAAGAGTATCTGTTTCGATTGGGAAATCTCCTACTACCATGAATTTACGCCTCCATTAAAATTAATTGTGGATCATTCAATAAACGCTTGATGTGGTTAAGGGCATTTTGCGCAGTAGCTCCATCAATCATACGGTGGTCAAAGCTTAGGGAAAGAGCTAAGACTGGAGCTGCAACGATTTCGCCATCACGAACAACCGCTTTTTCAGCGATACGGCCAATACCAAGGATCGCTACTTCTGGGTGGTTGATGACTGGAGTAAACCATTGTCCACCAGCAGAACCGATGTTTGTGATTGTGCAAGATGCACCCTTCATTTCAGCTGGAGCCAATTTACCATCACGTGCTTTTGTTGCAAGCTCGTTGATTTCGTTAGATACTTCGAAAATCGCTTTGCGATCTGCATTTTTCACAACTGGAACAAGCAAGCCTTTTTCAGTATCAGCTGCAATTCCGATGTTGTAGTAATGCTTTTGAACAACTTCATCTGTTTTATCATCGATAGAAGTGTTAAGTACTGGGTACTTTTTCAAAGCAGAAGTTAGAGCTTTTACAACGTAAGGCAAGTAAGTTAACTTGATTCCTTGATCAGCTGCAACTTGTTTGAATTGTTTACGATGTGCAACAAGGTTTGTTACATCAACTTCATCCATTAATGTTACGTGTGGAGCTGTGTGCTTAGAGTTCACCATTGCTTTCGCGATCGCTTTGCGGATTCCGCTCATTTTCTCGCGAGTTTCTGGGAATTCTCCTTCTAGAACTGGAGCTACTGCCGCTTTTGGAGCCGCTTCTTCTTTCGCACTTTCAGCTGCTTGAGGTGCTGCTTCTTGAGTTGCTGCAGAACCGCCATTAAGGAAGCTGTCGATATCTTCTTTTAGCACGCGGCCATTTTTACCAGTACCTGCAACTTTGTAAATTTCAACGCCTTTTTCACGCGCATATTTACGTACAGATGGCATAGCAATAACGCGTTTGTTAGGATCAGCATCTACTTGCTCTTGTGCGCCAGCACCAGTTGCTGCTGCCGCTTCTTCTTGAGCAACTTCTTTCTTTTCAGGCTCGTTACCAGCTTCAGCAGTACCTTGTACTTGAGCTTCAGTTTTCGCTTCGCCTTCTTCTTCGCTGCCTTTAAATTGAAGATTTTCGTAACCAGGTGCATCAAACGTAATGATTGTTTGTCCTACAGTTGCAACTGTTCCCTCTTCAACTTTTAATTCTAATACTTTTCCTTTAACAGGTGAAGGAATTTCTACAACTGCTTTATCATTTTGTACCTCTGCTAAAACGTCATCTTCATTGATTTCGTCGTTTGGTTTTACAAACCACTTAACGATCTCACCTTCGTGGATACCTTCTCCGATGTCCGGAAGTTTAAATTCAAATGCCACTGTTTTTCGCCTCCTAGATTATGTTAAACCCTTGTTCTGTCAACATTACACGGTCATGTAATTGATAAAGGGGAAGAGAAATAAATTCTTTTCCCCCTCTGTCATTTAATTAAAATTCAAGAACTTTCTTAGCTGTTTCAAGCACGTCTTTATGGTTTGGAAGCCATACGCTCTCAGCTTGAGAGAAAGCAAATACAGTATCAGGTGCAGCTACACGAAGTACTGGTGCTTCTAGGCTAAGAATTGCTCTATCATTGATTTCAGCTACTACGTTTGCTGCAATACCAGCTTGTTTTTGTGCTTCTTGAACAACGATCGCACGGCCTGTTTTTTCAACAGAAGCGATGATTGTTTCAATATCAAGCGGGCTCACTGTACGAAGGTCAACGACCTCAGCAGAAACGCCTTCTTTTTCAAGTTCTTCAGCAGCTTTAAGTGATTCGTGAACCATTGCACCGTAAGTGATGATTGAAAGGTCAGAACCTTCACGTTTCACGTCAGCTTTACCGATTTCAATTGTGTACTCTTCTTCAGGAACTTCCTGACGGAAAGAACGATAAAGTTTCATATGCTCAAGGAATACAACCGGATCGTTGTCACGGATTGCAGAAATTAATAGTCCTTTCGCATCGTAAGGTGTTGAAGGAATAACAACCTTGATACCAGGCTGTTGTGCAATAAGACCTTCTAAGCTGTCAGCGTGAAGCTCAGGTGTGTGAACTCCTCCGCCAAATGGAGAACGGATTGTCACTGGAGAATGCCAGCGTCCACCAGAACGGTAACGCATACGAGCCATTTGTCCAGAAACAGAATCTAATACTTCGTAAACGAATCCGAAGAATTGAATTTCCATTACTGGGCGGAATTCTTGTAGTCCAAGGCCAATTGCAAGACCGCCAATACCAGATTCAGCAAGTGGAGTATCGAATACACGATCCTCACCAAACTCTTTTTGCAATCCTTCAGTCGCACGGAATACGCCGCCGTTTTTACCAACGTCTTCTCCGAAAACGAGAACGTTTTCGTCATTTTTCAGTTCTGTGCGTAACGCATCAGTGATCGCTTGAATCAATGTCATTTGCGCCATGGCTTACTTCGACTCCTTCTGTTTGTAGATTTCAAGCTGTTCAACCAAGTTAAATGGTTTCACATCGTACATGTTTTCAATCAAATCAGTGACTTTCTGCTTAGGCTGTTCGTCAGCTTCTTTGATTGCTTGTTTGATTTGTTCTTTTGCATCTTCGATGACTTTATTCTCTTCTTCTTCAGACCAAAGGCCTTTGTTTTCCAAGAATTTGCGGTAGCGTACCAATGGATCTTTTTGCTCCCACTCATTTTCATCTTCTTTTGTACGATATCTTGTTGGATCGTCACCAGCCATTGTATGTGGGCCGTAACGGAATGTAAGAGTTTCAATTAATGTTGGACCTTCACCATTTACAGCACGCTCACGAGCTTCTGCAGTCGCTGCGTATACAGCTAATGCATCCATACCGTCAACTTGTACGCCTACGATACCAGCTGCAGCTGCTTTTTGTGCAATCGTTTGTGCAGCAGATTGCTTTTCAACAGGTGTAGAGATCGCATATCTGTTGTTTTGGACAACAAAAATCGCTGGCGCTTTGTAAGCCCCTGCAAAGTTAATACCTTCGTAGAAATCACCTTGTGAAGCTCCACCATCACCAGTGTAAGTGATTGCAACAGCATTTTTACCGCGCTTTTTCAAACCAAGAGCTACACCAGCAGCCTGAATGATTTGTGCACCGATAATGATTTGCGGAGAAAGTGCATTCACATCTTCAGGCATTTGGTTTCCAACAAAGTGTCCACGAGAGAACAAGAATGCTTTTGTTAGTGGAAGACCATGCCAGATTAATTGTGGTACATCACGATATCCTGGAAGAATGAAATCTTCTTTCTCAAGTGCAAAGTGAGTTGCAAGCTGAGAAGCTTCTTGTCCAGCTGTTGGCGCATAGAAGCCAAGACGTCCTTGACGGTTCAATGAAATTGAACGTTGATCTAATACACGTGTAAACACCATACGGCGCATTAATTCTTTTAATTGGTCATCTGAAAGATCTGGCATTGCCGCTTCGTTTACGACTTCGCCTTTTTCGTTTAAAATTTGGAACGTTTCAAACTGCTTTTTGATGGCATCGAATTGCTTTTTGCTATCAACAATTGCTTTTTTTGTTTTTGCAGCCATTCTAAAGTCACCTCTTCCTTTCTTTTAACAGTCAATTTGTCGTGAATCCATTTATACATACAGATATAGGATAACCCAAAATGCTCATATGACTCCTGTATATAATAGCCACAAAGATCATTGTCGAAACATTGGATGATCGCTTGCTTTTGAGTTTTTCTAACTGTATTAACGATAGTTCACAAAAAACTAATACAACTTCTGTTAACAAGGAATAGTTTACAACAAGAAAAATAGTCCGTCAATTGATTTAACGGCTTTATTTAAATAAATGTATTCGCTTTACTTTTTATGGTGACCTGTATCAATCTGTTTAATCAACAGCACAAACTGTACTAGTATAGAGTGGATCACTGTACTACAATAGCACATGTTTGTTTTTGTCGAAAAATAAAAAAAGAGCTATTTTCAGCTCTTTTGATCGTGATGGACAAAGGGCTAAAATGAACTTCATTTTAACCCTTTCTCTTCTTTTCAGTTTGACATCTTGGAAAAACGAGTAACGACACGCAGGCACTTTGGGAGTAGCAGCGATAAACAGAGCTAGCAAATATGCAAGTACTGTTTTTAGCTGTTTTGTGATTCTTTCTGAGCTGTTTTGTATAAAGCTTGTTTATATTCGTTCAATTGATCTGTATATTGATTGAACTTCTTGCTTTCTTTTCTAACTTTACTATAGGAACGATTCACTGTCTTTAATTTGGATTTCAGCTCAGCGTATCCTAAGTCTTTTCTTTTTAAGGATTCATACAAGTGCTTGTCTTGTTTCAGCGCCTTTTGATACTCACGGTAAAGCTGATCATACGATGCGTATCTTTTTTCAATTGATTTGACTGTTTGTTCTGCTTTGTCTTTTACTTCCGCATCTTTTATCTGTTCAGCGAATTCCTTTACAGATTGAAATTCTTTTTTCGATTGATCCATGCTGTCTTTTTCTGTTTTTAAATGTTCTTCACGCTTTTCTGCCGATGCTAATGCTTGATCAGACAAGTTTGAGACTGTTTTTGTGTGGTCTTTTGTTGTTTGAATCATTTTTTTATACAACTGCTGCTCTTTTTTTTCATAGCTTTGCAGTGCGCCTTGTTCTTTTTCAAAGGATGCTTCTTTTTCGCTCATTTTTGTCATGGCATCTTGCATCTCATAAAGCGGATTTTGACCTCCGCAGCCCGCAAGCAAGAGGGTGCATATCCCCGCTAAAGTTGCACCTGCTTTTATTCTTCTTTTCATCTGTTTCAATTACAAGGTCCCCCTTTACATCTCCACATACCACTATAATTTTTCAGGGCGGTTGTGACAAGGAAAGAAGATTTTTTTCATGCTCTAGGCTCATGACTATACAAATAGTGCATTCATACATAGTTTATATTACACGCTTCGCCTTCACTTATGAGAGGCCGAGTGTATTTCCAAAGGAGGTCAAAAGTATGTCTAATTATAGTCATGGAAGTATGTATGGTGGATACGGCGGTTACGGTTATGGATACGGCGGCGGTTGTTGCTATCCAAGTTATGGTGGTGGATACGGTTACGGTGGTGGACGTACATTCGCTTTAATCGTCGTCCTATTCATTCTATTGATCATTGTTGGCGCAGCATTCTTAGGCGGCGGTGGCTGCTGCTAATGGCTGAATAAGCCTCTGACCGGTCTCATACGACCGGTCTTCTTTATTTCATTGCATATGTTGTGTATCATTTTATATACTTTACATACAAAGGAAATAGGAGTGAAGTTTTGTGATTACCATGGATGATATCGTACGAGACGGGCATCCCGTCTTAAGACAAACAGCTGAAGCGGTCGAACTCCCGCCAACAGAAGAAGAAAAACAGCAATTAGCTGACATGATTGAATTTGTCAAAAACAGTCAGGATGCAGACATTGCTGAAAAATATGAACTTAGACCCGGTGTTGGCCTAGCAGCCCCGCAAATCAATATCAGTAAACGAATGATCGCTGTACACTGTGAAGACGAGGGCGGAGAACTTTACAGCTATGCATTATTCAATCCTCGCATTGTTAGCCATTCAGTCAAAAGAGCTTATTTAGCTACTGGAGAAGGCTGTTTATCTGTTGATGAAGCCATCCCCGGATTCGTCCCGCGCTATGAAAAAATCAGGGTGAAAGGTACAACGCTTGAAGGTGAAGACATTGATATTCGCCTCAAAGGGTTTCCGGCCATCGTTTTTCAGCATGAAATTGACCACTTAAATGGCATTATGTTTTATGATCATATTCAAAAAGATCATCCATTCGCCGAGCCAGACAACGCGGTTGCGATCGGCAGATCATAACATAAAAACAAGACCCGTCCATCAGCGGGTCTTGTTTTTTATTCTTCAATAAGGCCTAATTCAGTCACAGCGTGGAATATGCCATCCTCATCTACAGGTTTGGTGACAAAGTCAGCTAATGTTTTTAATTCATTGACTGCATTCCCCATCGCAACGCCTGTTCCAACAAACGAAATCATTTCTCGATCGTTCAGCCCGTCACCGAAGGCAATTGTGTCCTTTTGATCGTACGGAAGTCTTTCAATGACTCGTTTAATTCCTTCAGCCTTTGATCCACCTTTTGGCAGGACATCAGTAGACAGCTCATGCCACCTGACGAGATCAATTTCTTCACGGAACGCTTCATATTGGTGTTCCTCTTCTGCTTTACAAAATAGCAGCATTTGATAAATGACGTTTTCTTTAAAGAATGACAAATCATGCTCGGGATGCTCTGTTTTTAAAGTGCCAATCCCTTCGTGGATAAATGGATGGTTCGGCACAGACGCCTTCATCGTCTTCTCTCCCATGAAAACAAGCGGATGATCATGTTGATCCGCTGTTTCATAAATTTTATCCATTAGCTCTTGCTTAAGCGGATTGCCGTAAATGACTTCTCCTTCGTACATAACATACTGACCGTTATAAGCAATAAATGAGTCAAGCCCTATTTCTTCTAAAATAGGTTGGATGAGAAAAGGCGAACGGCCAGATGCAATGAAGAGATGATGCCCTTTTTCTTTTAATAAACGAACAGCTCGCTTCGTTGATTCAGGTATTTTTTTATCATGGTCATATAAAGTACCGTCGATATCAAAGAAGATGACTTTTTTATTCATATCTCGTCTCCTGTCTCTTGTTATGTATACCCTCTCCCCTTCATCATACAGAAAGATCTTCACTGACGAAACCACTTCCTCTTAAAACGCCCATTTCCCACATATAACCATGTAACATTAAGTGGAAACATCATATAATACAAGTATATAGAGAGAACGGAACAAATGGCTGAATGAGACTCATACCGAAAGGAGGCGATCCGCGATGCTTCGTCGTCTGCGCAAGAAAATTCGAAGACAATGGAAGGACATGCTTCGTAAAAAATCGATTGCTTAAAAGGATCTTCCGCACATTTGCTGAAGGTCCTTTTTTCTCTGAGACTTTTCTTATGCGCGTTTTTTTAATATAATAGAATAAGCGAGTGTAACATACGGTATTTAAGGAGAGATTTGGATGATATATAAGGTATTTTTTCAGGCAAGTACGACTGAGGTACCTGTGAGAGAACACACAGATTCACTATACGTTGAAGCGGTTTCTGAAAGAGACGTACGCGATAAGTTGAAAAAACATAACTACAATATTGAATTCATTCAGCCTGTAGACGGTGCTTTTTTAGACTATGAACGAGAAAGTGAAAATTTTAAAGTATTGGAGCTATGAGAGGAATGAAATTTGTAAAAAACGATCAGGCGGCAGTTTTTGCGCTCGGCGGATTAGGCGAGATCGGTAAAAACACGTATGGCGTTCAATTTCAAGATGAAATCATTTTGATTGATGCTGGTATTAAGTTCCCTGAAGATGAACTTCTTGGAATTGATTACGTCATCCCTGACTATACGTATTTAGTTAAAAACGAAGATAAAATCAAAGGTCTTTTTATTACTCATGGACATGAAGACCACATCGGCGGTATCCCTTACCTTCTCAAGCAAGTGAATATTCCAGTTTACGGAGGCAAACTCGCAATCGGCCTACTTCGTAACAAATTGGAAGAGCATGGTCTATTAAGACAGACCAAACTTCACATCTTTGAAGAAGAAGATACGATCAAATTTAGAAAAACAGCTGTGTCTTTCTTTAGAACGACGCACAGTATCCCAGATTCTTATGGAATTGTCGTGAAGACACCTCCTGGTAACATCGTACATACAGGCGATTTCAAGTTTGACTTTACTCCTGTTGGCGAGCCTGCCAATTTAACGAAAATGGCTGAGATCGGGAAAGAAGGCGTTCTTTGTCTTCTATCTGACAGTACAAATAGTGAAATTCCAGAATTTACGATGTCCGAAAGACGTGTAGGTGAAAGCATTGATGACATCTTCAGAAAAGTAGATGGACGTATTATCTTTGCTACATTTGCATCTAACATTCACAGACTTCAGCAAGTCATCGAGTCAGCTGTTGCCAACGGCCGAAAAGTCGCTGTGTTTGGGCGCAGCATGGAGTCTGCCATTGATATTGGACAAGAGCTCGGATATATCAAATGTCCAAAAAACACATTCATTGAACACAATGAAATCAACCGCCTTCCAGCAAACAAAGTAACCATTCTTTGTACTGGTAGTCAGGGTGAACCGATGGCCGCTCTTTCACGTATTGCCAACGGTACGCACCGCCAGATTTCAATTAACCCTGGAGACACTGTTGTCTTCTCGTCTTCACCGATCCCAGGTAACAATATTAGCGTCAGCCGTACTATTAACCAGCTTTATCGTGCTGGTGCTGAAGTCATTCATGGCTCACTCAATAATATTCATACCTCTGGACACGGCGGGCAGGAAGAACAAAAGCTAATGCTCCGTTTAATTAAACCAAAATTCTTCATGCCGATTCACGGTGAGTACCGCATGCAAAAAACGCATATTAAACTTGCGAATGATTGCGGAATCCCTGAGGAAAACTGCTTTATCATGGATAACGGTGAAGTTCTTGCACTGAAAGGTGACGAAGCAAGTGTCGCTGGCAAAATTCCATCAGGCAACGTGTATATCGACGGTAGCGGTATTGGTGATATTGGTAACATCGTGTTAAGAGACCGCCGCATTCTTTCAGAAGAAGGTCTTGTCATTGTTGTTGTCAGCATGGATATGAAAGAATTCAAAATTTCTGCAGGGCCTGATTTAATCTCAAGAGGTTTTGTCTACATGAGAGAATCTGGAGACCTCATTAATGACGCGCAAGATCTCATTTCAAAGCATCTTGAAAAAGTAATGGAACGCAAGACGACTCAATGGTCAGAAATTAAGAACGAGATTACTGACACTCTTGCTCCTTTCCTTTATGAAAAAACAAGACGCCGCCCAATGATCTTACCGATTATTATGGAAGTGTAATGACGTACAAGGAGACACAGTCAATTGGCTGTGTCTCTTTTTTATGCGCAATAAAAAACCCGCATATCTGTACGATACGTGCGGGTTCAGTCATTGTTTTACGATTGAATCGGGAGATGCTGAAAACTTCTCACATCAAACAATCCTTGTGTCGTCATTTTCACATCAGGAATGACTGGCAGTGCCAAAAAGGATAATGTCAAAAACGGATTAAAGTCTAAGACAAAGCCTGTTTCCTTTAAAACATCATGGAGTGCATGAAGGCTTTCATTGACCGTATGTGCAGGTTGATCTGATAATAAACCGGAAATCGGTAATGGAAGCGTATGAAGAACTTCTCCGTCTTTTACAACGGTCAAACCGCCCCCTGCTTCTTTTAACGTTTCAATGGCTTTGATCATATCAGCATCATTTGTGCCAACGGCAATTAAGTTATGCGAGTCATGGGCAACTGTTGTTGCAATCGCCCCCTCTTTTAAGCCGAAACCGCTGACAACCCCTATACCAATTTCAGATAGACCTTTGTGACGTTCGACAAGTACTATTTTTAATACATCTCGATCAATATCACTCGTAAATTGTCCATCGCTACCAGAAGGAGATATTTGTTCTAATTTCGTTTCAAGCTGATTCGGTATAATGCGGATGACATTCATCTTTTGATGATCTGTTATAGGCAGCGTTAAATCTTTCTCTTGAACGTCCACTGCATGTACCGATTGCATGAGCGAAGAATTTGGCGTGATCTTGTCGACACTTGGCAAATATTCTCCATGTTCAGAGACCAATTCTCCTGCGATAAAGACGCTTGTAATTCCTACCTCATGTAAGTCAGAAATGAGCATAAAGTCCGCGTCAAAGCCTGGTGCAATCGCTCCCTTTGTTTTGAGACCGAAACACTCCGCTGCGTTTAAACTTCCCATTTGATATGCTAAAAAGGGGTCCAATCCTGCTTGTATCGACATCCGTACTTGTTCATCAATACTTCCTTGAGCCATTAAATCATCTAAATGTTTATCATCCGTACAAAAGAAAAAGCGTCTCGCATTCTTCTCATTGACAGCAGGTAATACGTTTTTCACGTTTTTAGCAACAGAGCCTTCTCTGAGCATGACATACATGCCTCTTTTGACACGTTCAAGGACCTCTTGAGCTGTTGTCACCTCATGATCCGTTTGGACATTAGCTGTTCGGTACACATTAATTAATCGGTCCGTTAATCCTGCTAGATGGCCATCAATGAGTTTATGTTCATGTTGAGCATCAAGCAGTTTTTGAAGCATATCTTCTTCCGCTTGTTCCACCGCGACATAATCCATCACTTCGGCAAGACCAAGCACTTCTTTCTCCTGATAAAGAGGCTTTAAATCTTTTGCTTTTAGTGTAGCACCTGATCGTTCAAAGCTGACTGCCGGTACACAGGATGGCAGCATGAAATATATATTTAGAGCAGCTTTTCTCGCTTCTTCGAGCATAAAACGGATACCTGCAACACCGGATACATTGGCAATTTCATGCGGGTCTGTTACAACAGTTGTCACGCCGTGAGGAACGACAGCTTTGGAAAATTCAGCAGGAGTCACCATCGAGGATTCGATATGAACGTGGCCGTCAATGAAACCAGGAACAAGCATTTGACCTGTTGCATCCAGCTCCTGTTCTCCCTCATACTCCCCAATTCCTACTATTTTTCCATTTTCAACAGCGACATCAGCGTCTATCCATTCCTGGTTAAACACGTCCATAACCTTCGCATGTTTAATCACTAGGGCTGCTTTTTTTCTCTTTGCAGCTACCTCAATTTGATGTCTGAAAAGCTCCTTATCCAACGACACTGCCTCCTCCGAGTAAACAATATAATGTTTCTTATCGTAAACGAATCTGTTTGCCCAGTCAATGACATTTAGAGAAAATCAACCATATCAAAAGATTGATTTTTATTTCTGAATAGTGATAATTGGCTGAAAAATAACCATGTTCTATTTTGCTGTTCTTTTAGAAAATAAACGGCTCTTTTCCACTTTGTTCTCTTCCGCAATGTCCGCCTCATATGTACACTTCTAAAGCAAAAAACACCCCTTCTCGGAGTGTTTAATAGTCGTTCTGCATTTCTCGTTTTTCAAAGCGCCCGATATCTGCCACTGCCCCAATGACAATGAGGATATCTTCTTTTTGAATCATTTCATCTGCGAGCGGTGAAACGATCACTTCTTTCCCGCGTTTAATTGCCACGATATTGATCCCGTACCTTGCACGAATGTCGAGATCTAACAAAGAGTGCCCAGCGAGTCTGCTGTTGGCGACGATTTCAATGAGGCTGTACTCATCTGACAGCTCTAAATAATCAAGCACGTTGTTAGAAATAATTTTATGTGCAATCCGTCTGCCCATGTCTCGTTCTGGATGGACAATACGGTCCGCACCAATTTTATTCAAAACCTTTTCATGGTAGTCATTTTGAGCTTTCACTGTGACCATTTTGACACCAAGCTCTTTCAGCATAATCGTTGTTAAAATACTCGCCTGAATGTTTTCACCTATCGCCACGATCACATGATCAAAATTGCGAATGCCTAGGTTTTTTAGGACAGATTCGTCCGTCGAATCACCAATCACGGCATGTGATGCAATTTTAGCATATTCGTTCACACGATCTTCATTCATATCCATGGCCATGACTTCAAGTCCTTCTTCGCTTAGCGCCTTGCAGATACTTCCGCCGAAGCGTCCAAGACCAATGACTGCATATTCCTTTTTCATGTTCAGACTCCTTTTATATCACTTACCATGCATTTTACTACGGTTTCATTAATGAATCCATATGCGACCGTATTTTTTTACGGAACGCTTCACTTAAGTAAAGGTCTGCTCCTTTTTCGATTTCACTGCGATAATGACCAGGAGGCGCAATTTCTTCGCTCTTTTTTAAAACGAGAAACGTTAAGCAGTCCTCATACACTTGATCACCTACTGTGACATCGACAAATGCTGGACGATAAGTCCCTTCATTTACACCTTCTCGTTTGTACAAATAACGAATGGCATCAAAAGGTACTTCATATAGAACACCCTCTGTTTCTCCGCCGTCTTCTACCATATCTGCTCTTGATCCATCAGGACGCACCAATGTAAACCTTGTGGTAAAACGATCAAGTGTGCCGCCGCCGATGATTTGTTTGAAATAATGTTCCACTTTCGCAAGCTTAAACCTTGCATCATCCATACAGGACCCATAGGCAAAATAATAGAAGGAAGACGGTTTGCGCTCCCATAGTTGATATGACTTCCAGCAGCCGCTTTCAATCTCCTTTAGACTCGATGCCTTCTGCTTACATATTGTATAAGCAACGGCTGACCTTGGCCCCTGGTCTGTCATAACCTCTATTTCCTGCTGGTCATACCCTTCCTCTAGCTCATCTATCTTATGCAGCGTTTCATCACTGACCTCATACAATTCTCCATATACTGTGCTTTGTTCCGAGACAACACACACAGGGTAACCCTCACCTGTATCGTACAGTCTCCCTTTTATCCAAGCAGATGCTGCTAATGGACTGCTTTCTTTCATCAATGTCTCGTGATACTTTTCGTGCTTTAAAAGTGTCCCATACACAAATAACGTCTTTGTCTCCTTCGTCATCACACATCACATCCTCTCACCTTGCTACTATCTGCTTTTTTGATACACAGGTAAGTAAATATCAAAAGCCGTCCCTTTGCTGAGCTCGCTCTTTACATCCATTCTTCCATGGTGATCTTTTAAGATCGTCGCACAGATCGTTAAACCAAGTCCTGTACCTTCTTTTTTAGTCGAAAAGAAAGGATCATATATTTTCAGAATGTCCTCTTCGGACATTCCTTTTCCTTCATCTTGAATCGTGATTTTCCATTCATTCATCACTTTTTCTGTTGATATGTATATATTGCCGCCTTCAGGCATCGCCTCGATCGCATTTTTGATTAAGTTAATGAACAGCTGCTTCATTTGATTGGCGTCTGCTAATATCGTGCCAGCATCCTGCTTTTTAAATGGCTGTTTGAGATCAATATTTGAAAGAACGGCATTTGTCTTTAATAAGGTAATCACCTGCTCTAGCAAATCATGGAGCTGTACTTCTTGAAATTGAACCGATTGAGGTTTTGCTAAGACAAGCAGTTCACTTAAAACAAAATCAATGCGTTTAATTTCAGAAAAGATGATATCAAAATAATCGGTTCTTTCAGGATATTGCGTTTTCATCAGCTGCAAAAATCCATTGACTGAGGTGAGCGGATTTCTGACTTCATGGGCAATGCCAGCAGCTATTTGTCCTGCAACAGCCAGCTTTTGTGCCTGCATTTGTAATTGCTGATTTGATCTTTCAAGTTCAAGCTTTGCCTGCTTTTGTTTCGTGATATCTGCAACCGTTCCAATACCTCCAGTAAACTGGTGCTGTTCATCGAAATAAAGCTTATAATGCACATCTCCCCATACCTTTTTTCCTTCTTTATGGAGAAGCTGCAGCTCCACCCGCCCCTCATCCTTATGCTTTTTGATCACAGACAACAAATGCTGAACGACATGCTCTTCTTGATCAAAGTACTGATTGTACATCGTACCTAGACACTCCTCTATGTCGTAACCCGTCATTTGTTTCCATGCTTGATTTAAAAAAATGATTTCACCTTTTTCATTGGTTTCAAAAACGATTTCTTGCAAGTTATCTGTTATTCGATTCAGCCGCTCTGTCAGTTCGTGTGCTTCTTTTTCTCGTTTATTCAAATCTGATACAAGCAAATTCAACCGGTCCACATAGCCTGAGATGGTCCAAATACCGGACAAAACAACGACTGTAAAGGCTAGATCGAGCGGCCAATTAATGTGATAGCCGCTAAGATAATAAAAGAAATCCCAGCTCAAAATTAATATAAATGCAAGAACGGATAACAGGATCCGTACTTGATATGTTTTGTTCAAATAATTCCACCTGCCGCCCTGAGATTCTTTGTCAATTGTACCATTTTCCACTTATTTTTTGAGGGAGATGCGGCATTTTTAAGGAACTTTTTTAGAAAAAAAGCCTGCTCTCAGCACAATGGGAGAGAACAGGCTATTTTTATTTACTGCTGAAGGGCTTCTTGAAGCTCTTTTAGCAGTAGTTCTGCGCCTTCAGCGCTTAATGTAATTTGACCATTTCCATACTCGTGGTTCTCAGAAGTAATCTCACCAGTCATCAGGCAGACGCCCTCTGGCTGATATTTTTTCAAGACGATTTTATCTCCATCTATAAAAAATTCCATGCTGTCTTTAATAGCGATATCAAGTGCTCTTCTCAATTCGATTGGCATCACAATACGCCCTAGTTCATCTACTTTTCTTACAACTCCGATAGATTTCAATTTCGTTCCCTCTTTCTTTCATTAGCTCAAGATCAATCTGTTTTTCACCAATTGATATATCGTAGACGTAAGAGATTCTTAAAAGGTTTCTCCTGCATAAAAATTTTTTTCAAAATCGAAAAACCAAAGGGAAAATTTATTGTGATTGTCAAAATGAGACTTGAATTTTACAGATTCATTTCAAGGTGATCACAAACCCCCACAAATGACCTCAACCCTCTGAACTTTTAAATGTAAAATTGTTTAAAACAGCAAAAATAGAGATTGGGTGAAAACATGTTTCAAAATGCCGAAATTGGAATTGATTTAGGAACAGCTAACATATTGGTTTACAGTAAAAATAAAGGAATTATTCTTAATGAACCATCCGTTGTGGCAGTAGATACGGAAACAAAAACTGTCCTTGCAGTGGGGTCAGAAGCAAAAGAGATGATTGGGAAAACACCTGGAAAAATTGTAGCGATCCGTCCGATGAAAGATGGTGTCATCGCTGATTATGATATGACAACCGATTTACTTAAACAAATTATGAAAAAAGCAGGAAAAAATATTGGGTTTACCTTTAGAAAGCCGACTGTGGTTGTTTGTACACCTTCAGGTTCAACAGCTGTCGAACGCCGCGCGATCAGCGATGCTGTCAAAAATTGCGGGGCAAAACATGTGCATTTAATTGAAGAACCCGTCGCAGCTGCAATCGGTGCTGATCTCCCGGTGGACGAGCCTGTTGCCAACGTCGTTGTAGATATTGGCGGAGGAACGACAGAGGTAGCGATCATTTCATTTGGCGGAGTTGTCTCTTGCCACTCGATCCGAATTGGCGGAGATCAACTGGATGAAGATATCATTACTTTTGTGAGAAAGAAATACAATTTACTGATCGGTGAACGGACAGCTGAGCAGGTAAAAATGGAAATTGGTTATGGACTCATTGAACACGAACCTGAGTCATTAGAAGTTCGTGGACGCGACCTTGTCACAGGTCTTCCAAAAACAATTACACTTGAATCAACAGAAATTCAAGGTGCTATGCGAGAATCACTTCTTCATATTTTAGAGGCGATTCGGGCTACATTAGAAGACAGCCCTCCAGAACTGAGTGGTGATATCGTAGATCGCGGCGTCATTCTAACTGGCGGTGGTGCACTATTAAACGGCATTCAAGAATGGCTCTCTCAAGAAATTGTCGTCCCAGTTCATATCGCAGCAAATCCTCTTGAATCTGTCGCAATTGGAACAGGTCGTTCATTAGAAGTAATCGACAAATTGCAAAAAACATTAAAATAATCTTCATGTTCTACTTCTTTTTTCATCATTTCGATCATATCGTGATGAATGGATAAACGTGAAGGAGGAAGAACATGTTGCTTGATTTAGGTAAACGGGTCGTTGTCACAGTCATTTTAACCGGTATTATTTTAGGAGGAATGAGCCTGTCGTTTTCACATATGCCCCCTTCTAATGCACAGCCTGTGAAACAACTGAACCGCTAAAAAAGCCGCACGAAAGCGGCTTTTTTATTTTGCTTCGGGACGGCTCCCCATTTTCCTTTTCGGTCTTAAATCTGATATGATGAACATGACTAAAGGAGGGTTTTTTATGAGTTCATTCGAAAAACAACTAGATCAATATGCAAAAACCATCGTTGAAGTAGGTGTAAATGTTCAAAGTGGTCAAGAAGTGGTCGTATCTGCGTTCACTGAATCTGTAGACCTTGTCCGCCTTGTGGCAAAACACGCATATGAGCGCGGAGCGAAAAACGTACATATCCGCTGGAGTGATGGTGTTCTGACCCGTTTAAAATATGAACATGCCCCACAAGATGTGTTTGAGCAATTTCCAGAATGGGAAGCACAGATGATGGAAACCATCGCAAAACGTGGCGGTGCTTTTATTACGATCTTGTCAGAAAGCCCTGATCTTCTAAGTGGCATTGACTCGAAAAAAATTGCTTCACAGCAAAAAGCTGCAGGTTCAGCACTTCATACATATCGTCAATACGTTCAATCTGACAAAGTTGCATGGACAGTCGTCGGTGCTGCATCAAAAGATTGGGCGAAAAAGATTTTCCCTGAGCATGCAGATGAAGAAGCTGTTGCATTATTATGGGAACAAATCTTTAAAGTCGCCCGCGCTGATCAGCCAGATCCTGTTGAAGCGTGGAAAAAGCATGATGAATCACTAAATGAAAAAGTAAAAGTATTAAATGAACGTCACTACAACAAGCTGCACTATGAAGCACCAGGTACAGATTTAACGATTGAACTTCCAGAGCAGCATATTTGGGTAGGTGCTGGCAGCGTGAGTGAACGCGGCGTATCATTCATGGCCAATATGCCAACAGAAGAGGTCTTTACCGTACCTAAAAAAGATGGTGTAAACGGGACTGTCTCTAGCACTAAGCCACTTAGTTATGCAGGAAACATTATCGATGAATTTACGTTAACCTTTGAAAATGGGCGTATTGTAGATGTGAAAGCCAAAGAGGGCGAAGACATTTTAACCTCTCTCGTTGAAACAGATGAAGGCTCACATTATCTAGGTGAGGTTGCCCTTGTACCAGATGATTCACCAATTTCTAACTCAAATATCCTCTATTACAATACACTTTACGATGAAAATGCATCCAATCACCTTGCCATCGGCAGCGGTTATGCATTTAATATCGAAGGCGGTAAAGAGATGAAACGTGAGGAATTAGACGCAGCTGGTGTGAACAGCAGTATTACACACGTCGATTTCATGATTGGTTCAAAGGAAATGAATATTGATGGGATCACAAAAGATGGTAAACGTGAACCGATTTTCCGAAATGGAAATTGGGCTTTTTAAAGAAAAAAGACATCCTCATGTGGATGTCTTCAGATTGTAGAGAAACTCATGTTTTTCTACAATCTTTTTTATTTTCATCGTAATGATGATGGATGAGATTGAATGAAAAAGGCCTCCCACACACCTAACCTAGCTTCGCTAGATGTGTGGCAATCTTCTTCATGTTCTGACAGGCAGCTGTGAGAAGAACTTGCTCACTCACATTTTGTTTTCCCCTCAACCGGCAGTAGCGAAGCCCGTGCAGTTGTTTTGAATCTGCAAAGCTTCGCTCTATTTTTTCTTTTCTTTTTTTATATAGCTCTTTTCCAGAGACAGATAGACGATTTTGTCTGATCTTTTCTTTATGTTCTTCCCATATGTGTCTTGAGATGACTTTTTGATGATTTTTCGACCTTGTGCATCTTTCAAGGAAAGAACACGATGCACATTTTTTAGGATCTGATTTGTAGAATCGATAACCCTTTCGATCAGTTGTTGTATATAATAGCTTCTCACCATTTGGGCATATGTAATGATCATGTTCAGAGTCATACTTGAATTTCCACTTCTCAAATAAACCTCTTGTTGGATGAAAGCGTCTATGTGCGATGACACCAAAAATACGGCGATCTGATAAACCTTTACAGATTGGGGTCGTCAAATAACCAGAATCAAGGGCAACAGCTTCTACTTGAAAACCAAATCGTGCGATTTGGTGATCCAACCGATCAAGATACGGAACAGAATCATGGACATTACCGGGCGTGATGTGGGCATCCGTGATGATATTGTACTTCATATCCGTTGTACGGTGGTCTAGGTAGAAAAAGCCTTCCGGTTTGTTTTCACGATAAAGATAGCCACTTTCAGGATCAGTCGTACTTTGACGAATGTCTTTTTCCGTTTTCACCTCCTCTTTTACCTTTAAGGGCTTTTTTCCGTGTGCCACCCGATCTTCTTGGATCGCTTCTTCTAAATCATTTATATAGTTCTGGGTATCTTGTTCAATCGTTTTTCTCATATATTTATGTTTATTGGCATTGGCTTTAAGATGAGTTGAATCAGTAAAAAGAACGCGGCCTCCTACCATATCATGATTGATAGCTTGAAGCACAATCTCGTCGAAAATGTCTTGAAAAATCGTTGTATCTTTGAATCGAGTACGACGATTCCAGCTAATGGTCGAGTGATGAGGAACGGGGTCATTGATGTTCAAACCTAAAAACCATCTATACGCCATGTTATAGTAAATTTCTTTTTCAAGTTGTCTTTCAGAACGGATACCGTACAGGTATCCGATAAACATCATTTTGAACAAAATAAGTGGATCAAGAGAAGGACGACCTTTATTCTCGCTATAATACGGTCTTACTTTATCTACGATAAATGAAAAATCAATGTACTGATCAATTTTACGAAGCAGGTGATCCTCTTCGACCAGTTGATCTAGCAATACAAATTCAGCTTCGTGCTGAGAAGAATTTCTAGTGTGGAACATGAGAAAAACACCTTCCTTTAGTGGGCTTTTCTCTATTATAAAATGAGGAGATGTAAATTTTAAGGAAAAAAATAAAGCTGTCGAGATTTTCTCGACAGCCTGAAGACATCCTCATGTGGATGTCTTTTCTTTATGTTTATGCATACAGCTCTTGTAGTCTTTTTTGAATCTCTTGATCTGATAAGAACTCATCATAAGTTGTTTGTTTATCAACGATGCCATTTGGCGTCACTTCGATAATACGGTTTGCAACTGTTTCAACAAACTGATGGTCATGAGATGAGAAGAGCATAGCCCCTTTAAAGCTCATTAGACCGTTATTCAGCGCTGTGATGGACTCTAGGTCTAAATGGTTCGTCGGCTCGTCTAACAGCAAAATATTCGCTCCAGACAGCATCATTTTTGATAACATACAACGAACCTTTTCTCCACCTGATAAGACGCTTGCTTTTTTCTTCACTTCTTCCCCAGAGAAAAGCATACGGCCTAAGAAACCACGCAGGAAGCTTTCACTTTGATCATTAGGAGAATATTGACGAAGCCAATCAACAAGATCTAAATCGCTTCCTTCAAAATATTCACTGTTGTCTTTAGGGAAAAAGGCTTGAGATGTTGTCACGCCCCATTTAAACGTCCCGCTGTCTGGCTCCATTTCACCAGCAAGGATTTTAAATAAAGTAGAGACAGCAAGCTCATTACGGCTTAAGAACGCAATTTTATCCTCACGATTCATAATAAAGCTGACGTTATCCAGTACTTTTACACCGTCAATCGTTTTTGATAGACCTTCTACTTGAAGGACATCATTTCCGATTTCACGCTCTGGCGCAAAATGAACATAAGGATATTTACGAGAAGATGGTTTAATGTCATCTAGCGAAATCTTATCAAGCAATTTCTTTCTTGATGTCGCTTGCTTCGATTTAGATGCGTTCGCACTGAACCGAGCAACGAATTCTTGAAGCTGCTTAATTTGTTCTTCTTTTTTCTTGTTGGCATCCTGGCTGAGTTTTAATGCCAGCTGGCTTGATTCATACCAGAAATCATAGTTTCCGACATACACTTGAATTTTTCCAAAGTCAAGGTCTGCAATATGCGTACATACTTTGTTTAAGAAATGTCGGTCATGCGAGACGACGATGACGGTATTCTCAAAGTTAATGAGGAACTCTTCTAGCCACTGGATCGCTTGTAAGTCCAAATGGTTCGTTGGCTCATCGAGAAGGAGAACGTCAGGTTTACCGAATAAAGCTTGTGCTAACAATACTTTTACCTTTTCAGATCCGCCAAGCTCAGACATTTTCTTCGATTGCAAGCTCTCTGGAATGCCAAGACCTTTTAATAGGATCGCAGCTTCACTTTCCGCTTCCCATCCGTTTAACTCAGCAAACTCACCTTCAAGCTCTGCTGCACGAATCCCGTCTTCATCTGAGAAATCAGGTTTCATATAAATCGCATCTTTTTCCTGCATCACATCATATAGACGTTTGTGACCCATGATGACGACTTTTAACACTTCAAACTCTTCGTATTCAAAGTGGTTCTGTTTTAAAATCGCTAAACGTTCACCAGGACTCATATGGACATCGCCCGTTTGAGCTTCAATTTCTCCAGAAAGAATCTTTAAGAACGTTGATTTACCAGCTCCATTGGCACCAATTAGTCCGTAGCAGTTGCCAGGAGTGAACTTAATATTTACTTCTTCAAATAATTTACGATCAGCAAATCGCAAACTAACATTATTCACTGCAATCATTTATTAATCCTCCATCACTCATTCATCAATATGAAGTATAACATGAATAACGATTGATAGAAACGTCTCTCGCTAAGAACAAAGGCTTTTTGTCCAATATGGTATAATAAGTGGGAATGTTTTTATTGAAGGAGTTCGGGCGATTTGAGATTACTCACACTCATGGAATACTGTTTATTGATTTTCTTTATGGGCATTTATTTATCAGCGACAGGCTTTAATGCAAGAGACTTTGGCCTTTATATTGGGCTTGTCCTCATTTACACACTGGTCCATATCTTTTCAAAACGCTTTTTACAAAAGCGCGGAAAAGACAATGTGAAAATTGGATTATTCCGTTCTGTTTTGGCGATTACTGGGTCCGTTTTCGCTTCTGTTTTGGCCATTGTCATCATTGTCACGATGCTCACACCAAATTAAAAACGACCCTACATGAAGGGTCGTCCATTCAAGCACCTTTCTTACGCATTGAGAAAGGTGTATTTATTGTGTTTGTCGAATATCGCCAAATGGGAAGAAAACAAATTCTGATGTGCCGACAATCCGATCCTTTTCAATGAGTCCGAGTCCATTTCGACTGTCCATAGAATTCAGTCTGTTGTCACCCATAACAAAGTAATCGTTTTTCGGTACTTTCACTGGACCAAAATCTCCTGTTAAATGTACCTCATACTCTTTGGCATGCGCCTTGTTCTCTTTTAAATAAGGCTCATCTACTTTTTTACCATTAATGTAAAGCGTATCATCCTTCATTTCAATCGTGTCGCCTGGAAGGCCAATCAATCGTTTGACATAATGAATTTTCTGACCGTCTTTTCCATTAATAATCACGATGTCACCACGTTTGACTCCACCGAGATAGTTGATGGTTTTGTTAACAAACAGCTTTTCTCCATCATGAAGGGTTGGTTCCATTGACTCTCCTTCCACCACATACGGCTCAAAAATAAACGTACGGATGATGAGGACGAGGGCAAGTGCAATTAAAATGGCTTTGATCCATTCAAACAGAGAACTTTTCTTCTCTTTTTTGGCTTGTTTCCCATCAGATTGAATGTCATTTTCGTTTTGTTTGTTTTCTTCGTTCAAAATACTGCTTCCTCCTAAGACTTTCTGCTAAAAGACTTGAAACGCGAATTGAATAACTTTACTTTATCACATGTTATTTAAAAATTCACAAGACAACCATTCAATTAGATATTTTTTCCTAATTTGCTGATGATTAAACAAAAAGAAGCACCGCTCTTCACGATGCTTCTTTTCAAATTAAGCTTCTTGTCGGACTGGTTTTTTTAGAATTCCGAGAAGTAGCGCTGTAACAATGGCACCGATTAAGATGCTGATGATGTAAAGAACTGGATGGTTTGTTACCCAGAAAACGAATAGTCCGCCGTGCGGTGCAGGAAGCGTCACTCTAAAGAATTCTGTTAATCCACCTGCAACTGCTGCACCAATCACAGCTGAAGGAATAACGCGCAGAGGATCTGCCGCTGCAAACGGGATCGCCCCTTCCGTAATGAACGCAGCTCCCATGAAGTAACATGTAATACCTGCTTCACGGTCACGTTTAGAGAATTTGTTTCTAAAGATCGTTGTCGCTAGGGCAATTCCTAGAGGCGGCACCATTCCACCTGCCATAATCGCAGCATGCGGTGCATAGTTGCCAGCAGCAATCATCGCAAGACCAAATGTGTAGGCCGCTTTGTTAATCGGACCACCCATATCAATGGCCATCATACCAGCTAAAATAATCCCCATTAATACAAGGTTTCCAGTACCAAGTGATTCAAGCCAGTGTGTTAATCCGTCCATGACCATTTTAACAGGTGTGTTGACGATGTAATGCATGATAATCCCTGTAAAGAAAATACCGAACAATGGATAGAGCAGAACTGGTTTAATACCATCGAGCGACTGTGGTACAAAAGTGAATACTTTTTTGAGCAGCACCACGATGTAACCAGCAAGGAAACCAGCAATCAATCCGCCTAAGAATCCAGCACCTGCTGCAGAGGCCATGAATCCGCCAACCATACCTGGTGCGAAACCTGGACGATCTGCAATACTCATTGCGATAAATCCAGCTAATACAGCAACGATTAAGGCAAGTGCATTATCTCCACCAATTCCTTTTAATACAGCTGCAAATGAATTGAAAGAAGGATCTTTAGGGTCAGCTGAGTTAATTCCCCAGAAGAATGAAATCGCAACGAGGATACCGCCCCCAACAACAAACGGAAGCATGTTGCTTACACCGCTCATTAAGTGCTTATAGAATCCACTTCTTCCCTTACCTGACGATTCATTTTCATCTTTTGAAGAACTGCCGCCTGAACCTTTATAAATCGGCGCATCTTGATTGATGGCTTTTTCGATCAATTCTTGCGGACGGCGAATTCCAGCTGTCACAGGTACTTCAATGACATGTTTGCCTTTAAAGCGTTCCATTTCCACTTGTTTATCAGCTGCCACAATAATAGCTGGCGCTTCTTCAATTTCTTTTGCTGTCAGGGCATGTTTAATTCCACTAGAGCCGTTTGTCTCAACTTTAATGTCAACGCCCATTTCTTTTGCTTTTTCTTTCAAAGCATCTGCGGCCATAAATGTATGCGCGATGCCTGTTGGACAAGCTGTCACCGCTAAAATTTTAGCAGGTTTTCCCGGTGCAGCCGGTTCCTCTTTGACTTCCTCTTCTTCTTCATCGTCTTTATCATGTGTATTGATGATTTCAATGATTTCATCTTCAGTAGCCGCTTCAAGAAGCTGCTTTCGGATCTCTTCACGCATGAGAAGTGTGGATAAACGAGAAAGTGCTTCTAAATGCGTGTTGTTTGCGCCTTCAGTTGCTGCAATCATAAAGACAAGATGACTTGGCTGTCCGTCTAATGATTCATAATCTACACCAGCTGTTGAACGGCCAAATGCAATGGCAGGTTCTTTCACACTTGCTGTTTTCGCATGAGGAATCGCAATTCCTTCTCCGATTCCCGTAGAGCTTTGTTTTTCACGATTAACAACAGCTGCTTTGTAGCCTTCTTTATCATTTAATTTACCAGCTGTATCTAATACAGTGACCAGTTCTTCAATAACGGCTTCTTTTTGCTGGCTGTCTAATTGAAGCTTAATCGTATGCTTCGTGAGTAGTTCTGTAATTTTCATGATGACTCCTCCTTTAAATGCGTGTGACTTTTACTTGTGGCAATAATGTATCGACAAGCTCTTTTGTTCCAAGTTCCTCAGAAAATGCTGTAGCACTTCCTGATGTGACGCCAAGCTTAAATGATTCTTCTATGGAAAGGCCTTTAGAAACGCCAGCTAAGAATCCTGCAACGACTGAATCCCCTGCACCAACTGAGTTGATCAGCTTGCCTTTTGGAACATTAGATTGAAAGATCCCTTCCTTACTGAATAAGAGAGCGCCGTCTCCAGCCATAGATACAATGACATGTTCAGCACCTTGTTCCAACAGCTTTTTCCCATAAGGAATGGCTTCTTCTGCAGATGAAATACTGGTTTCAAACATTTCACCTAACTCATGATGGTTTGGTTTCATTAAGAATGGTTTCAGATCTGCTGCTTTTTTTAAGGCTTCTCCAGAAATATCAAGTACTACTCTTACCCCTTGCTTCGCACATACCTCAGCAATGCGCTCATATGTGTTATGAGGCAGTGAAGAAGGAATGCTACCCGCTAATACAACGACATCGCCTTCTGTTAATGAAGTGAATTGGGATAAAAACGAATCGAACTGTGCTTCAGTAATACTTGGACCGAGCCCGTTGATTTCTGTTTCTTCGCCTGTTTTTAGTTTCACATTGATACGTGTATCTTCTGACACCTCATGAAAGGCTGTTTGTAATTGTTCGTTTTGTAAAAAGTCTTGAATATATTTGCCTGTAAAACCGCCAATGAATCCAAGTGCTTTTGATTCAACACCGTGCCGTTTTAAAAGCCTTGAGACATTGATTCCTTTACCACCTGGATATTTTTTGTCATAGGTTGAACGATTTAAACCGCCGACCGCAAAATCCTCCACGTGTACGATGTAATCAACTGATGGGTTTAAAGTAACTGTATAAATCATGTTTTCACTACCTTTATAACCGTTTTTTCATGGTAATTATCGAATGAATCCTCTTTTGCGTCGTTTGTGATAATGGTGGCTTCCTGTAAACTAGCAAAGGTTGAAAACGATATTTCGCCAAACTTTGAGGCATCTGTTAAAATGTAGGTTTTTTTCGCCTGCTTCATAGCTCTTTTTTTAATGAGCGCTTCTTCTGGATCAGGTGTTGTAAACCCTGCCTCGGGATGAATGCCGTTCGTCCCAACAAAGCTTTTGTCAAAACGGTAATTTTCCATAGCTGTCAAAGCTGCGGCTCCCACCATGGCTCCTGTTCGATGTTTCACTGATCCGCCTATCAGGTAAAAAGAAATGCCTTTTCTCATGAGTGCTTCAATGTGCATGACACCATTTGTCACCACCACGATATCTTGATCTGGATCGATAAAGTCAATCATTTGCTGTGTTGTCGTACCAGCATCTAAGTAAATACAATCGCCTTGTTTTAAAAGTGATGCAGCTGCCTCTGCAATCAATGACTTTTCATGAAGGTTTTTGGCAGATTTCTCAAACACATCTGGCTCAAGACGAATACTAGATATTTTAGCAGCTCCTCCGTGAACTCTTTTAAGAAAGCCTTTTTCTTCGAGGGCTGATAAATCTCTTCTAATTGTAGATTCAGACGCATCCGTCATAATCGTTAAGTCCTGTATTTTGATGACATCGTTTTCTTCCAAATAGTCGATAATGAGTTGATGTCTTTCTGGTGTTAGCATTGAAAACACCCCCCTTTTGAAAACGTATTCATTTTGCGCGCACCTTTATTGTAATCGCTTTTTTCAACATTATCAATACAAAACAATCAAATACATTCAATAACTATCAAAATCTTTCACAATGGTCATCTTACCTTTATATGTACCATTTGTAAACTGAAAAATATGTGACATTGAGAAGAAAGTCATGATATTAGCATTTCTATCATTTTTCATTTCATTCAATTGAACGAAAAAAAGCCTTTATGCGTTTTGCATAAAGGCTTCAGGTGCGGAACAGCAGGCAACATATCTCGTTCTACCTTCTTGTCAGCACCTCGTACGTTAACTTTAGGATTATTCATATCTAAGTGATTCAATAGGATCGAGCCTCGCTGCTTTATTGGCAGGAATCAGTCCAAAAATAATACCAATGAGCATACTAAATAGGACGCCTCCACATACGATTTGCCACGATACAAGAGAAGGCCACCCTGCAAACAGTGACACAAGTGAAGCACCTCCTAAGCCAAGCGCGATTCCAAGTAACCCACCGATCAGTGTAAGGACGACAGACTCAATTAAAAACTGAACGAGTATTTGAGCCCTAGTTGCCCCAAGTGCCTTTCGAATTCCGATTTCTCTTGTTCTTTCTGTGACTGATACGAGCATAATATTCATGACACCAATGCCGCCGACAAGTAATGAGATACCAGCAATTGAGCCAATGATTGTTGTCATAACAGACGTAATCTGACCAATGCCTGCTGCAATCTCTTCCAGATTGATCATTTCGTAAGCATCGTCTGTATGGTGATTTTCATTTAAGCGTGCAGCCGCACTCTTTCCTACTTCTTTCATTTGATCAACATGTGCAACTTGAATAGACAACTTATCATATTCTTTCACACCAAATGCAGTTGTCAGCATTGCAAAAGGGACATATATTTCATTCATATCAAATGAAAACAGCCCTTCCTGTTTTGCTAAAACCCCGATCACCTCAACCGGCTGTCCATTCATCCAAATCAACTCGCCTACTGCCTTCTCTCCATTAAACAATTCTTTTTGTATCCCTTCTGAAATAACAGCTGCCCTTCTTCCGCTCCTAAAATCGATTTCACGTAAGTCCTGTCCTTCTGCTATATGTAAAGAATGTACATTCGTGTAGCCTTCATTAATCCCATTGACCGTTGCATCTATTGTTGTATCTTGGAATCTTAATTGCATGCCTTGTGCCGTGGAGGAGGCAACCTGTTTAACCCCATTCAATGCTTGAACACTTTGAATGTCTTCTTCAGTAAATGTGGCTTCAAATAACGCATTCGGATTCGCATTTAACTCCTCATCAGAGGGTGTATAGGTCATATCAATGGTATTGTTTGGCCCTGAAATTGATTCTTTCAGCATTTGCTCGCCGCCTTGACCGATGGCAACGACTGCAATCACCGAGCCAACCCCAATAATAATGCCAAGCATCGTTAAAATAGACCGCAATTTATGAGCAAGGACAGAATTCAGCGCTATTTTGATATTTTCAAAGAGTTTCATTCATTGCGTCTCCTTGTATCAATCTATCTTGAGCGAGGCGTCCATCTCTTACAACGACTATCCGGTTTGTATACGCAGCTATTTCTTCTTCATGAGTAACGAGCACAACCGTTGTTCCTTCCTCATTGAGCTTTGTAAACTGTTCCATAATCGAGCCGCTCGTTTTTGAATCAAGAGCGCCTGTTGGTTCATCTGCCAAGATAAGCTCCGGTTCATTGACAATCGCACGTGCGATGGCTACTCTTTGCTTTTGCCCCCCTGACAACTCGTTTGGCATATGCTTCATTCGATCTGCCAAACCAACCTTTTCAAGTGCCATTTCCGCACGTTCTTTTCTTTCCTTTTGACTGATACCAGCGTAAATCATCGGAAGTTCAACATTTCGCCTCGCATTTAATCTAGGCAGTAAATAAAATTGTTGAAAAACAAAACCAATGGATCGATTTCGAATCACTGCCAGTTCTTGATCCTTTGCTGCCGACAGCTCCATACCTTGAAAATGGTACTGTCCGGAGGTCGGGTGGTCCAGACAGCCAATGATATTCATTAACGTTGATTTTCCAGAGCCGGACGGGCCCATAATGGACATATACTCGCCTTTACCAATGACGAGGTCCACTTCACTTAATACATCAAATGTCTCCTCAGCGACTTCGTAGCTTTTTGTCACGTTTGAAAGCTGAATCATTCAGCATTCACTTCCATTCCGTCATACATATCATCTGATGGCTCTGCAATGATTTGATCTTCTTTTGTTAAACCTTTCGTCACTTCAAGATCTTGACCTGACGTTTCACCTAATGTCACTTTTACTTTCTTCAGTGCATTCTTTTCAACAACATAAACGTATGAACCATCTTTGTCTTTTTTCACAGCTGTTTCAGGAATTGTGTGCACTTGACGCTTGTCCGTTTCAATTTCCATGATCATTTTAAAGCCTGGTTTTGCATCCGGCTTTTTCCCTTTTATTTCAATTTCGACTGGATATTGTACGGTTTGATCACTAGCAACTGTTTCTGCTGTTGACTGGGTAGGCATAGCGCCCACTTTTTTCACCACTCCTTGCCAACTCTTTCCGCGAATGACATCAGACGTTACCTTTACTTTTTGTTTCTTTTTGACTTTCATAGCATCATACTCACTGATTAAGCCTCGTACAATCATTTTTTTCTCATTGCCAATATGGATTACCGGCTGTCTCTCTTCTAGCTTCCCTGCGCCAGCATCTTGCTCGATGGAGATGACTGTTCCTTCAATTTTGCTATGTATCGTTAAATCTTCTATTTGTGCCTTTACTTTTTCTTGGTTAAGCTCCGCTTGTTTTTGCTCTAATTCAGCGGCTTTGAGTTCGAGTTCAAGCTGATCTCGCTCGTTTTTCGAATCAGAGCCCGCCTTTTTTCCCTGATTTTCATCTAATGTATTGAGTCTACTTTGTAATTGTTCAAGCTTTAGTGTACTTGATTCAGCCGCAAGTGCTTGCTGCTGTTCTTCAAGCTCCAGTTCCTTATTTTCATATGTAAGGAGCGGTGTTCCAGCTTTCACTTTTTCTCCTTCTTTCACAGCGATATGATTCAGGCTTCCCTTCTCCTCTTCTGTATAAATAAATTGCTCCTCCGAGAATGAAAGTGTTCCAGGCGTCATCACCTTAGAAGTTATTTCTTTTGGTGTGAGTTTAACTGTTTTAAATGCTGCCGTAGACACAGGTTTTGATTGGTTTTTTGCAATGTTAAATCCAATAAATAAACCAATCACAATAATCAAAATGGATCCGATGATGATTTTCTTTCTCATAAAAACATTCTACCCCCAGCTTACTGCATGTTGATGGTGATCGTAGTTCCTACATATTGAAAAATTAAAGATAATACATAAAAGACACTCACAATAATCCAAGATATTCTTGGCGAAATGCGGCCGACCTTGATCAATAAAAAGCCTGTTAAAACAAGATTCCAGATCACAAAAAGGTCAATATTTCCTAACACAGCATGCCATGAACCAGACATTCGAATGAATGCGTTTAATGAGGTAATAGTGATATCTTTTGGCACATGAAACATGATGATCGCTAAATGAGAAATGATCGTACCAATGATCGTAATAGGTGTGATATAAAGCACACCTGAAAATAGCTGCTGAAACGTTGCATCACCTTTTGCTAAAAAGACGATGAACTTGTATACGGCAGTATTAATGACAATCCCAATGACCAAACCAATGAGCGTGATCACATAAACGAAAGGGATTGGTAAAATTAAATCTGCCCACATTCCTTCATTCACTAGCTGAGACAAATAAGTGACAACAACTGTTAATACAAGCACACATGATAAAGGCCACCAAACGAATGGCTGCTCCCACACTCTTTTTAAATGCTCTGATGGTCTTGTGCTTACGCCTATAATTGTGGGTTTTTGCGTTGTTTCTTTCATCAAATGTCTTCCTCTCCATGTGCTGTAAGTATGGAAACGTTTTTTCATACTCTTGTTGTTTCTATTTTATCAAAAGATTGCCAATAAGTGATAGATCATTTGATTTTCTTATTTTCATAGTGATAGGATTGAATCTATTATTCTATTTTCATGAACGACATCCTTCAAATGATACTTGGACCGACCATATTCATATGAAAAAATCCTGATTTTACTGACTGAAAAACATTTTATGAAGTAAACAACATGTCTTTCGGAATAAATATCCTTTTCCTTTGGATTCAGATGGTCTCAGTTAGACACAACAATTTTTTGTTAAAATATTCCTAGTAATTTCAATGAATCCTGGCTTTATAGGACTATGTTTAGCGCCTTTTATAGAACAGATGAGCCTTTAGTAACAATACTTTCATATTAAAAAAATAAAAATAAAAGGATTTTACTTGATCAAATGTTATTTTTTCATATAATGTAAAATAGAGGTAGGTTAAATGATAGTGGAAATGGAGTCAAGTGAATGTTAAGAGAAAAATTGAAACTGCAATTGATTTTACTTTATGAAAAGGAACAAGAAGCATGGCAATACTTTCGAAAGGAAAGAGAACTGATTTATCATGAGCTTAAATTACTTGATATGAAAGAGAGCAGACCTTCTAATGACAAAATATACTACGCAGCAAGGTGTGTAGATATTATTAAAGAAAAAAAGGGAAGCATTGTGAGCACAAAAGAATTAAAAGAACAGCTTCAAGCACGAACAGATTTCAATGTGAGACGAATCAGCGAATTGTATGATCTCATTCAACAGCTCGATCCTCACATTTCTAAAGCACGCCGGGGATGTTTTATTTACGAAGATCATACCCAAGTACCTCTACAATCTTTTCACACATAAAAAACTTGGTTACAGCCGCCGGCCATAACCAAGTCCTCTAATATCTATTATCCACCACTTACAGGAGGAATGAGTGCAACAGTGTCCCCGCTACGCACTTCAGCATTTCCCCTCGTATATATTTCGTTGACTGCAACCATCACGTTTTGTGCAGTATCAACACCATATACCTCCTGTAATTCTATTTTAATCTCATCAACCGTTGTTTGATCTTTTTGAATGATGATTTGTTGTTTACCGGCCTTCTCAGCAAGGCCGGCGAACAATAATACGCTAATCATGCCGCTTCCCTTCTTTCTCGTTAAGTTGGAGAGTACTAGGTTTTCCTTCCGGGTATGAAACGGTTTCAAGCTGATCACCTATCCAAGCCTCTCCATCTTCCCAGTATTCCTTTTTCCAAATAGGAACGATTTCCTTTATTCGTTCAATCGCATATTCATTGGCTTCGTATGCAGCTTTCCGATGAGGTGATGAAACAGCTATTGCCACTGCAATGTCACATATCTCAAGAGTGCCAATACGATGCACAATAGCAGCTTCTGTATCGGGCCAGCGTTTTTTAATTTCTTGTCCAATTTGACTCAACATATTTTCCGCCATTGGTATGTATGCTTCATATGTTAAACGCAGCGTTTTTTTGCCATTTGTCCATTCTCTTACCGTGCCTATGAATGTCGTAATGGCTCCCGCTTTGCGTCTTGTGACATGCTGAATCAATTCATTCACATCAATTGGCTCTTTTGTGATGTTAAAAAGTTCATTCATACGAGGCTTCCCCCTTCAATAAATTAAAAGCAAATGTGATCCCGCGCTTATCAAATGCTGAAAACACAGGAAACGGGTATTTCTCAGTGAATTGTATTTCTTTATTGAAATAAATGGCTGCTTGTATATGAGAAAGTGTTGAAAGATCAATGAGTTCCTGTTCGTCTTTGACACACAGGATTTTGCGGTAAGGCGCCTGTTTGTATCCTTCGATCAAGACGGCATCTAAAGGAAGATGCTGACACATATTGAGTAGTTGTGCGAATGTCATGTGCCCTATGAAAAAGTGACATTCACCTTCTCCCTCCACACCTGCGGCAAATGCCCCCGCTTGAACATATCGATCCGTATCTTTTTGTTTGAACAGACGGTCTGGCTTTCCACCATGTCCGTGATGTTTGAAGCAGCCTAGCTTCATTTCTTCTTCATCCGCCAGCTGACATAATTTTTCGATCAGCGTCGTTTTACCACTATTTTGATAGCCCACGACTTGTAGAATGTTTAATTTGTCATCCAACATGGAGCACCGCCTTCGTGGTGAAATAGCAGAACGCTGACCTGGTCACCTGCACTAAACCCTCTTGTTCCTCCGGGCAAAACAATGAAACAATCAGCATGAGCAATAGATGTCACCGCACTAGATTTATCAAGACCTGTTGGCGTCACACTCAGCTGGCTGCCAGCGAAATCAAGTGATGCTCTAACAAATCGTGTGAACGGATTGGCTTTTGGAAAATCATGTGTCAGCTTCGCCTCAGCAAAAACGGGAAATGGATTTTCTTTCAAACACCATTTATAAATGATCGGTTTGACAAATAGTTCAAAGCCAACAAAACAGGCAGCCGGATTTCCTGACAGCCCATAAAGCAATTGACCATTTGGCAACGCAGCAACGGTCGTCACACTTCCAGGTCTCATGGCCACTTTATTAAACAACACATCTGCACCTAGTTTTTCATAAATAGCAGGTAAAAAGTCAAAATCACCTACCGATACACCGCCTGTTGTGATGAGCATATCAACTTTGCTTAAGGCTGCTTTTACTGCTTCATAGCTTTGATCAAAATCATCGGATACACCGCCTAAATCAAGCGGTTCTCCTCCAGCTTCAAGAACCTGAGCGTACACCATACTTAGGTTACTATTTCTAATTTTACCGTCCACCATGGCATCACTTACTTGTAGGAGCTCGGTACCTGTTGAGATGATACCGATGACCGGTTTTTTGACGACTGGCACAACCGCATACCCGAACGTTGCCAATATCGCCGTCACGCCTGGGGTAACTTTTGAGCCTTTTTTGATCATGACGTTCCCTTTGAGGGTCTCTTCTCCTTGCCGAGAAATATTGTCTCCCTTTTTCAGAGGTCTTTTAAGTGACATCATTGATTTGCCGTCTTTTTTAAACGTTTTCGTCAATTCGAGCATGATCACAACATTTGCTCCTTTTGGAATCTTCGCTCCTGTCATGATGCGAATCGCTTGAAAAGGACCGATCGTTTTTGCAGAAACAATACCTGCCCCAATATGATCAATGACCTCAAATTCAACCGGATGCTCGCTTGATGCTTCCTTTGTATCTTCTGCCCGAAGTGCAAAACCATCATACGGAGAACGATCAAAGGCAGGAACATCATGGTCTGCTAAAATATCCTCTGCAATCCATCTTCCAAGGCTGTTCTTTAAAGGAACCCATTCGACTTGTCCATGTTTTTGAAATGGGTGGACTTTCTTTACTGCCTCTTCTACTGGAATTGGCTGTCGTCTTTCCATCACTTCTCACTCCTATATGCCTAGCAGTCTTGCTAGTAATGAATTGGCTACTCTTTCATCATTTGTCCCATGGATTAATACACGTCCTCCTTTAAAACAAACGATACGGTGTGTTTCATAGCGTATATGAATTAAAAAATCGTTCACTTCCACCTCACAAATAGAGGACAGACGCTCTTTTACATGCTGAAATGAAAGGTTTTCCAAATCCTTCGATATGATCTGAATGGTGTCACGCCCGCAAAGAATCGCTGTTTTTTTTCGCTGTTCATCTAAATATGGATACGTTCTATGTGTGCCGCAAGATGGACAGCTTTCCTGCTTCGTACGAGATACATCCATTTTAAACGAAGACGACTGCCACAAATCAAACGTGACAAACTTTCGCTCCATTTGCTCTTCATGCCCTGTTAAATATTTTAATGCCTCTGTCTGCTGATAAGCCGACACCATTTGGACAGCCGGAGAAATAATACCAGCTGTATCACATGTCAAACCCCCAACAGGCACTGAGGTAAACACACAAGATAAGCAAGGTGTTTTGCCCGGCAAAATGGTCATATACATTCCCTGACTGCTCACACAGGCACCGTAAATCCAAGGCGTATTTGTTTCTAAAGATAAGTCATTCATCACCATTCTTGTCTCAAAATTATCTGTCGCATCAATGACGATATTTGCTTTTCGGAATAAAGGTCTTAACAGCTCTACTCCTGCATCTTCAATAAGAGCGTGAATGGTCACTTCATGGTTGATCTCTTGGAGACGTTTTTTAGCTGCTGCCGCTTTTGGCACATGCATCTTTGCATCGTATTCAGTGTACAGCTGCTGCCGCTGTAAATTTGAGAATTCGACATAATCACGATCTACAATCGTCAAAGTACCAATTCCTGAACGGACAAGCCCTTCAGCAGACGCTGTTCCAAGTGCACCAGCTCCAACAATAAGGACATGACTTTCGGCAAGCGCAGACTGCCCTTTTTCCCCTACCGGAGGGAACAAGATTTGCCTTGAATATCGCTCGTTCAATATTGTTCTCTCCTCCTCGTTTTTATGTATCATATCATACCGTTTTCAGGTAAATCGCTTCTTTTATTGATATTGTGAAATTCATTTGGTGCCACGTTCAGTTCGTCGGCTGGAACAACCTGGACGTGAAGTTTTTGTAATAAGTCTTTGATAGCTAATTGATTCTCTTTTAAGCACGCAGAAATAAACGGAAGACTGCGGCGGTGATAAAGCGCAAATAACGGCTGTAATCTTTCCTGCACCATCGGGACCACAGCATCTACATGCTCATGGCAATAAGAAGATAAAGCGACGGCTGTCTCTTTTCGTATGAATGGCATATCACATGCCGTCACTAAATACCACTCTGCTTCTTGCTTTTGCATAGCGGTATATATGCCTGCAAGCGGGCCATACCCACGCACCTGTTCATCATCTAACCAAACAGCTTGTTCCCCTCTTGCTTTGAAAAAAGGCAGAAGCTTCGGGTGACTGATGATGATGGTTTCCCCTTTCAAAAGTTGCTCTTTCACATGTTCATATAGTGGTTTCCCCTGATAGACATGACTTGCCTTTGGCTCTCCAAAACGCCTAGAAGCACCTCCGGCTAGTATCACATTCACTATTCTCATCATCTCATCCCCTTTGATATGGTTGTTCTAATCGCACTCATTTCGCATACTTTATTGATAACATGAATAAGGAGGGTCTACCTATGAACCGGCGCCATGCTTCTCCCCTATTCCATGATCTGTCTCAAGAAAATCTATTTTTAAAAGCTGAAACGGCCAAATATCAACAGATGATTTCAGATTTACAGTCCACGTATACGTATGCTAAAAACAAGAAGCTATCTCAAGAATATCATGAGATGAAAAAGGATTTCACTCAATTAAAACAACAATTGGATGAAATGACCATTGACCAGGACGAAGCATCATCTAAAATACAGGATCTCTCTTATAGCAAATCGGAATTATTACATAAAATCGTCCTTCTTCATGAAATGCTGCAAAAGGAAACCTATCATAGACGAAAAGAAACAGAGGAAAAGCACCGATTGCATTTGAAGGTTGTAAAATATAAGGAAATGTCTCAGCAACTACAGGAGCGATTACTAGACCAAGATAAACAGCTTGCAAAAGAGGAGAAAAAAGGAAATACTTTATCCGCTGTGATTGAAAAACTGCAACAAACTCTAAGCGATAAAAACGCAGAGCTTCATTTATTACAAGAAGGCGTGCGGCATCTACAGGAGCGTTTTTATGAAACACAAGAAAAATTACTGCAAATCGAAAAAGCAAAAGAAGCCATTTTTTACGAAACGCTCACGAGCTACCAAAAACAGTTAGCCGAAAGCGAGGAATGGATCGCTTCTCATTTTGCTGATATCGACCAGTCAGCCCAAACAAATGCCGAGCCGTTCTCACAAGACCCTATTTTGCAAACGACCGAAGAAATAGGACCGATTTTGAAGAAACTAAACGAACAAGTAGAAACGCTCCAGGCAAAAGTTGATGCGGTGCAGCGGAGTGGAGAGGTCATGACAGTGAAGATCGATGGATTTAAAAAACAGCGCGACAACATGCCCAAAGAACGAAAGATTGTCTATACAGTTGATCAAAAAAAGTGATCCATTCATCACGTACGCAAGAAAAAACTGCTGGCATTTACGCCCAGCAGTTTCTTTTTTATTTATTCGTCTTCTGTTTGAATGTCGCCTTCTAAAATATACTGTCCGCGATAAGGTTTCTTCACTTCTGGGTACATTTTAATTAAGCTTTGCATAAACGTTGTCATATTTGGAATTTCAAGACCGCTCTCTTTTTCAATCTCTTTTTGAAGTTCAGAGCTTTTAATCGCCGCATTATGACGCTTTAATGTTTTGATTGCAGCTTCACGAAGCTTAGCTGCCTTTGATCCAGGTCTAGCTGTGCCTCTTCTGCGTCTTGTAGATCCTTCAGGAATACCTACAGGTGCACCATTTAGCTGACCTGTTCCTAAAGATGATGTAACGTTTGACTGCGTTTGCGCAGGCTGATTGTAGCTTCTCATTTCTTGTGCAGCCAGCTCAGCTAATACAGGCAACGAATCCGTTTTTCTCTCTGTACGCACTTCTTTTTTTGTATCTGTGACGAGACCTGTACCTTGACGGTCTAATTCTCTTAGTTTTGCGTAAATCGCATCTCGTTCAATTTGATATTCACGGATGACCTTTACTTCTGCTTCGTTTAATTGTTCCAATCGTAAACGTAACGCTTCCCTCTCATTAAACAATGGATTTCCCCCTCATCATATAAAAAATATTCTATAGTAAATATTAGATTAGAAAACTAATTTTATCAACTATTTTTTTATCATTTTACAGTTTGCTATCAGATAGGTATTTCCAACTAAAATTTTGCCAAAGAAGAAAAATCGGCACCCATTTCATTGCCACTATAGGCTTTTGACCACCTTTAAAATATTGTAAAAATTTTAAATAAATGCTTATACTACTTGATTTATATAGTTATTTACCAAACTGAAATTTCTTTTGTGCAAAAACGTTCTGAATAGTAAAAGTTAAAATCTTTACATTTTCATTTCAAAACGAAAATGTAAATAGGTCATAATACCTTTTTATTTCAGGAAATTTTTTTAATGAAATCCCTCATTTTCTCTTTTCTTAGGCATTCCACCTACAATCATATTCATCCAGTGCAATATGTCTCCTATTTTTCCCCATGAAAAAACCCCCATGAATGGGGGGAAAGCCTATTCTGCAGCCTTTTCAGACTCAGAAAGAACTCGATTGACACGTTTTTCAAGCATTTTCATACCGCTGCCGCCAGCTTGGAAGTGGCGTAAAGCACCTGTTTTATCGAATACATAGTAAGCTGGTACATATTCGTTCTCAAATGCTTCTGTTAATTTATGGTCGCTGTCTACAAAGATTGGCTGTGTGATTTCATGCTCATTTGCAACCTCTTTGATTTTTTCTAGATCTAGGTCATCCTCTGAACGTGGCATATGAACTGCGATCACGTTTAGTTGATCCTTGTATTCATCACGGAATTGGTTCACTTGCGGCATCGCCTCTTTACAAAGGTGACAGCTAACTGACCAGAAGTGGATCAATGTTGGTTTATCACCAATTAATTCTTCTCTTGTTACTTCTCCATTTAACCATTCTTTTGCACCAGTTAGTTCTGGCATTGGTTGACGTAATTTCATTTTGAAGCGCCTCCATCCATTGTATGTCTCGAAACAAAAAGGTCTAACATCAGTTAGACCCCAGCATGTAGACATACCCTTGCATTCTTTGTCAGTCCTGCGTGCTGATGCTCACAAATGTCACATTCGCTTCGCGCCAGTACTCGTCCTTCCTAGGGCTGCAAAGGTTTTCTATCACGCTGAAAAGAAGACAAAGGGCTAAAATCAAGTTCATTTTAGCCCTTTGTCAACAATCTGAAGGTCTAACATCAGTTAGACTGCTTCTTCAACTATCAATTAAAGTGTTTTTTGACCAGGCTTCCAGTTCGCTGGGCAAAGTCCACCAGTTTGTAATGCTTGAAGAACACGTAGTGTCTCATCTACATCACGACCGATATTGTTGTGGAATACTGTTTGATATTGAAGTTCGCCTTCTGGGTTAATGATGAATAGACCACGAAGTGCAATTCCTTCTTCTTCAATTAAAACACCGTATTCTCTAGATACTGTGTGGTTTGTGTCAGCAGCTAGTGGGTATTTTAATTCTCCAAGACCATTGTCTTTACGATCTGTGTTGATCCAAGCAAGATGCGTATGGATTGTATCAGTAGATACACCGATGATTTCTGCATCTAAATCTTCGAACTCATCATAACGATCGCTCATTGCTGTAATTTCAGTTGGACAAACAAAAGTGAAATCCATTGGATAGAAGAAAAGAACTGTCCATTTGTCATTCTTGATGTTTTCCTCTAAACTCACTTTACCAAATTCCTTATTAGCAAGTACTGCTTCCATTTCAAAACGTGGAGCTTGTTTTCCTACAAAACGCTCTGCCATATGTAAATCCCTCCAAAAATAATATCTTTATACAGACTTCTTAGCTGTATATAAAATGAGAATCAATAGGTTAAATTCTCATTTAGTTAATAACTTCACAAATATAATTATAATACTTAAGCGATTTTTAGTCAATATTAATTAATAATAAATTTAATTAACGATTTGTCACAATCTCTCGCTCCAACTATTAAAAGTTTAACATGACTTGCATAAGGGAACAAATGATTAGCTTCTCATTTCGCACATACATAGAAAGGTTTTGAAGATCATGAAAGCACTTGAACAAGTAGATTGGGTTTCCATCATCATGAATATCAGTATGATTTTGCTAAAACTCATTGCTATTTTTGTGATTTATTTTATCATCAGAGCGATTGGAAATAAGATGATTAAGCGTGCTTATTCAGCATTCTCTGAAAAGCATGATGTCTCTTTATCACGAGCTCAGACGCTGCAAAGTCTTACCTTAAATATTTTCGCCTACTTGCTGATTTTTATTCTAGTTGTGATGATCCTCGACTTATTTCATTATAACCCAACCGCCTTGCTGGCTGGGGCAGGTGTTGTAGGACTTGCCATTGGTTTTGGCGCTCAGGGATTAGTGAGTGATATTGTGACAGGCTTCTTCATACTGCTGGAAAAACAATTTGATGTCGGCGAGTATATAACGGTTGCTGGTTTCGATGGGATCGTTGAACAAATTGGACTGAGAACAACACAGCTTAGAAGCTTTGATGGCACTCTTCATTTCATTCCAAACCGAAGTATACTTAATGTAAGCAATCATTCACGAGGGACGATGCAGGCACTCGTTGATATCGAATTATCCCCAGATGAAAATGTGGATCAGATGATCACCACTTTGCAAGCAGCCTGTGATGAAGTTCGTGAGAGCATGCCGCAAATCATCGAAGGTCCTCAAGTCGTTGGAGTGGAATCATTTGGCTCCTCATCCCTCGTCCTTCGTATCATTGCAAAAACTGAAACGATGGAGCAGTGGCGTGTCGAACGAATTCTGCGCAAAAAAATGAAAGAAGCACTCGATCTAGCCAAAGAGCAAATAGAACCAGGATCATAATATCCTGGTTCTTTTTTGTTAGTTTTATTGAACACGCTGTTCTACTTCTTGACATATTTCATCAGCCGTCATACCTGACGCTGTAATAACAGATGCCTTTGTCGTTGTGTCTGAAATGCCAAGAACATTTGAATCTAACCCTGTGACCACATAACAGTCACACTGATCCATTTGCTGTTCATTTTGAATACGTACGACATCATACCCTTTTTGCTTCAAAAGTTCTTCTACATCGGATAAAGATGGTTCTACACCAATTCTTGTCATAATCAAGAACACCTCCTGTTCATAAGGTGTACAGGAGGTCATTTGATTATTCATTCACCTGCTTGCTTTTTAAAATAAGCTGTCATGACGTTCACAGCTGTTTCAATCGCATTTTCGTCAGGCGTGAGTTTTGCATGGTGCAGACCATATTCTGAATCTACCCCTAGCCAAAACATGAACCCAGGATATTTTTTCAGCATGTAGCCGAAATCTTCTCCTGTCATCGCTTCTCTGCATTCAATGACATTTGCAAGACCTTCTTCGGCTACATATGACATAAATTCCTCTGTCAAATCCTTTGAATTGTCCACTTCGTAATAAGCTGAAGGGTATCGAACTGTCGCCTTGCATTCGTAGCCAATTTCAATTCCCTTTGCAAGTGCTTCAATTCGTTTTCTCACCTTTTCCATAGACTCTGGGGAGAGCGTGCGAATGGTTCCATCCAGCTTTGCGTGCTGCGCAATGATATTTTGAGCAGTGCCACCTGTAATCGTGCCAACTGTAATGACGGCACTATCAAGAGGGTCCACATTTCGTGAAATCACCGATTGCAGCTGCCCTACTAGTGCACTTGCAGCCACCACCATATCATTTGCTAAATGAGGGTATGCGGCATGCCCGCCTTTTCCTTCAAGATCGATCACAAGCTCACTCGTATTAGCAAATAATAGGCCCGGCTTTGTTGCAATCGTGCCGACTGGATATTCAGGTGCAATATGCAGCGCTGTAATAAAGTCTGGCGTCCACTTTTTTAGAACATCACTTGCAAGCATTGGTTCAGCTCCGCCTGGCCCTTCTTCTGCCGGTTGGAAAATAAATAGCAGATCTTCTTTGATTGGCTGATGCACGAAATGATCAATGATACCAAGAGCAATGGTCATATGAAGATCATGTCCACATGCATGCATGTAGCCTTCATGTACCGATTGAAATGGGTAGCCCGTTTTTTCAGGGATAGATAATCCGTCCATATCTGCACGATACGCAAAGACACGCGTAGGATTTGTCCCTTTTACTTTCACAAAAAGTCCAGTCCGCCATGTTTCCATCTCGATTCGATCTGTTGAGTACGATTCGAGATGCTTGATGAGGTAAGCTTGTGTTTTAAATTCCTTAAAACCAAGCTCAGGAATTTGGTGCAAATCTCTTCGAATGGATATTAATTGCTCACGATTTAACAAGTGAACTCGCTTCCTTTCCTCTATACGAATAAGACGTGGATATATCATCCACGTCTATGTCTTCTGCTGCGAATTGTGTCAATTAAAGCTGACGCAGTTCTTGTTTGATTTCAGTTTTACCTTTTGTTTTTTCATCAATGTCTTTAATTTTCTTTGCAGGTGTACCTGCTACAACCGTGTAAGGCTCAACATCGTTCACAACGATCGCTCCAGCTGCTACAACCGCACCTTTCCCAATTGTCACACCTTCTAAAACAACAGCGTTTGCACCGATGACAACATCATCTTCTACTACAACTGGCTTAGCAGAAGGCGGCTCAATAACACCTGCAAGAACAGATCCCGCACCGATATGACAGTTCTTACCTACTGTCGCACGGCCGCCAAGAACAACGTTCATATCAATCATCGTACCTTCACCGATGACTGAACCGATATTAATAGAAGCACCCATCATGATGACTGCATTATCGCCAATTTCCACTTGATCACGAATAATTGCACCTGGCTCAATACGTGCTTTGATGTTTTTCAAATCCAACATAGGAATCGCAGAGTTACGACGGTCATTTTCCACGACAACATCTTCAATTTTGTCTTTGTTTGATGCTAGAGCTTCTTGAATTTCGCTCCACTCACCGAAGACAACACCTGTATTGCCTGTAATAAATGTTTTTGCATGTTCACCAAATTCAATACCTTCTAAGTCACCTTTAATGTAAACTTTAACAGGTGTTGATTTTGTACTATTTTGAATAAATGAAATAATTTCATTAGCGTCCATTTGTTTCATGTATGTATGTCCTCCTCTTAATTTATACTTCATTACTGTACCAAAGGAGAGTTTTAATGACAAGTGAAAGAATCGTCTGCGCCTTGGCAAATAAAACAAGCGGGCCTCTTTATCCCGCTTCTTGCTGGTGAAGATGAACAAATTGTCTACCAAAAGAAATCAATTCCTCTTCCTCGTTTCCTTCTGGATTCAGCTCAATTTTGATGGATGGCAGGACGATATCACCGCCCAGCTCCTTCACTTTTTCTTCAATTAAATCCACAGCTCCGCAAAAATGTTCATAAGATGTATCTCCAGAACCGAATACAGCAAATGCTTTACCCGTCAAATCAAGCTCTTCCATTTCCTCATATAGATCAATAAAATCATCTGGAAGATCACCATCTCCCCAAGTATATGCACCTAACAGAATGTGCGAGTAATCATGAAGAAGTTCAGCATCAATATCCATCGCTTCATGCCGGTCCACGCTAGCCCCAGCTTCCTTTAATCCTTTTTCGATTAAATCAGCCATTGCTTCTGTATTTCCTGACATTGTGGCATACACCAATAAAACTTTTTTCGTCACTTTTTCTTCCTCCTTATTAATGAATCAGTGCAGGTTCCTCATAAGGCCTGACAAACTTACTTTCATATAAACCCGCACAGAAAAAATTCTCCTTTTGATTGGCGACACGAAAACCATGCCCTTTGATCGTATCAAACCACTTGAGCTCTTTTTGCTCTATATCAAGCTGATACACCTTAGAAAATCCATGCTCGTCCTGTGAGGTGGTCACATACACAATGCCGTTATCCTCTGACACATCCAAAAATGATTCCTCTCGCGCAAAAGCTTGTGATTGAATATCATGCAGCATATTTGTATGTAAGTCTAAAATTTGAACAGACCCTTTTTTCCCTTTTTTAGATCCCAACGCACAGACAAGGAGGTGTTCCCCGCAAAGCAGCATAGAAGCAGTCATTCGGTGCTCTTCTCTGTTTAGGAGAAAAACCTGTTCACTTTGCAAGTCATACACCCATATTCCTCCATGCACCTCATGAATCTGTGTTCCAATATAAAGATAATCGCCCGCTACACATAATGAGCGAATAACAGGGGGCTGATTTACATGAGCAAATGGCTTCATAATTTCCCAGGAAATTCCGAAATCGGTTGACACATAAATACTATGCTTTCCATGTGCGCATACAAACCCATCTTTGCGTCCTGTAATAGACCAAACAACTGCATTTGTCGGAAAAGATGATAGCGCCCATGTGTGGCCCTCATCTCCTGATCGTATGACAGTTCCATTTTCACCAACACCGAACAAATAAGGACCAATATAACTGATAGCGTGGATTTTATGCTTAAGCTTAAAAAGCTGCTGCCATCCGCCCTCCACACTGTAATGGAAAATACCTTCTCGTTTGACAGCAACAAAGTAGCCGCCACTTTTAGACGCAGCAACAGCTGTCGCACCTTTATGAAACATGATTTTCAACTCTTTTCTCAGACAATGATGCCCACGTTAAAAAGCTCGTTGCAAACTCCTCACAGCACGCCACATCTTCATCTGTATCTGGCGCAAGTTCCATTTTCAATGTTTCAGGAAATACGGATGCACCTGTCGATTTCAGCATGTCATGAAAAGTATGAACAGCCTCGCAAAACTTCGGATAACTGTAATCCCCTGATCCAAATACCGCCGCTTTGATGTGACTAAGTTCAAGAGCTGAGACCTCTTCATAAAAATCTTCAGCTTCATAAGGTAAATCACCGTCACCCCATGTGTAAGAGCCGATCATGACATAATCGTATGAAGAAAGATCTTCTGCGCTTGTGTCGTCAAATTCCATCATCTCTGTCTCTATCCCTTTTCCTTCAAGCGTTTGTTTTAAGATCGCTGCCATATCTTCCGTATTGCCAGACATACTCGCAAATGCAATTAGCGCTTTCATCTATTGGTCACCTCATCTAAATGATAATCATTTTCAATTATTATATGTACACTTTAAATGATAATGATTTTCATTGTCAAATGTTTTATGAAAAGGTGCTGTTCAAAATAAACATGACGTACATCAAAAAACCGCTCATTCCAATTGGAAGGCGGCTTTAACTGATCATCACTCTATCTCTTTGTGATGTACTCTTTTTTTATTTCTGAATAAAATATGGACCGCAATCGGTTTCGTGCGTCATCACAAATGTCCTGACATACAGATCGCTATAGTCCATGTGTCCGTCTGTATACGGCAGTTCCTTCACTGACAGGTCAGCAGCGTTTTCAAACAGATACGCTTCTTGAGTAAATTGATAAAAAATCGTACATGTATGCTTTGATTGCTGATGAAAGGCGTTTATCGCTGCCTCTTTTTCAAGGCATTCAACTTTTCCCCAGCTGCATAAGTGCCATAGGAAACCATCCATCCCAATCTCTTTTTGTTCTTCTAAAGAAAGATGACTTGCAAAACGTCCACGCCATCTCTCGCGTAAATAAGTTCCCCACTTCGGTATATCCATCTTCTTTTTTTGTTGATTTCTCATCATTTCTTCCAGCTTTCTGCTTTTTCAGTATGAAACAGGTAAATCTATTAGAAACCTAATCAAACCACTTATCCTAAAAAAGCACCTCCTCTTCTAGAAGTACTTACACTGCCTCACTTTCAAGCATTTCTTTCACCACACCAACAAATGCTTGAACTTGTTTTAACTGAAAAGAGGCTTCATATCCTAACAGCCACGTGTCACGTCCGATTTGCTCTCCATTTGCGTCTACGAGCGGGGTTTTGTGTACGCTTTTCTCATGATCATATAAGGTGACCGAAGGCAAAATGGCGTAGCCGATACCGTGATAGGCCATTTGTTTACATGTCTCAATCTGGTCCACAAGAATCGTCTGTTTTGGCGACACTTTAAACTTTTGATGCCACCAGTGCTGAATTTCTTGATAATAGGTGCTATCACTTTTAAATTGAATAAACGGGCGTTCTGTCTCAATTAACTCATCCACGTCCTTGATGACAGAATCGACTAAATATAAATGATCGGTCATTAAGTATTCCTTTGTGCCCTTCCAATCAGGATTCCCGCGAATGATGCCAATGTGGACATGGTCTTCATACAGACTTTTAAGCATCTCACTGCTCCAGCCGGTCACAAGAGATACTTTGGCATTTGGGTATTTCTCGACATACCGCTTCAGCACCTTTGGCAGCCAGTGCTGACCAATAATGGACGCAACTGCAAGCTTGAGTGTACCGTGTATGTCTCCTTCAAGCTCATCAATTCTCTCTCGCACTCGATCCTGCTCAGTCGTAACCTCTTTGGCAAATTGAATAATTTGTTCACCTGCTGAAGTCACTGTCAAGCCTTTTTGTGAACGAAAAAAAATTTTGGTTCCCCACTCTTTTTCAATCGTTTGCAGTCTTTGAGATAAGGCAGGCTGAGAGACAAAGAGCCGCTCTGAAGCCTTTCTCATATTCAATTCCTCACTAAGTACAACAAGCATATGTAACTCTTGAAGCTGCATGGGCGCCCTCCTTCTCTTGATAAGTTTTTCTTATTTTATATAGTCATTATATAAATAATAGCTTATGAAGGCAAAAAAAATAAGCTGGGCTGCAGCTCATTTTTTTGCGGAATGAATGACTTCATTTAAGCGCTTTAATACAACACGCCGAGTGAAAATTCCTTCGAATACTTGCTCTTCATTTTCCACACAAACAAATCCATTATTCGTCACAGCGTGAACGCCTTTTAAAACAGGATCCGTCGTTTTCAGTCTTGGAATATCTGATAGCATGACCTCTTCTACCTTCAATTGGTCGAGCTTTTCAAATTCAATTCGTTCTAAACCAAAGATTTTATCCATGATCATATTTGTTCCAATTAACCCGTGAAGGTGATAAGAAGCATCCAGAACAGGTATGGCTGTATATCCTGTTTTTGTCAGGACCAATAGGGCGTGCTCAAGATTATTTCCAATTTGAACGTGTGCCACTTTATCTGCATCAATCATATGCTCAGCTACTGTTGACTCAAGTAATTGAGCCGGTTCTATCTCTATCATGTTTCTTCGACCCCTTTTCTCTCAATCATCAATCATACATTCCCCTTTAACATTAAGCATAAACTAAAACGAATTTTGTCGAAAGATTTTTTTCTGCATAAAAAAGATACTCAGCGTAGAGTATCTAATAGAATGTTCAATCGATATTAATTCTCAAACCTTACTCTGTCATACAATGTGATCAATTTCTTATACGTATTGTCGTCGACATTTTTTGTTCCACATTCTATATCATTGATCTCACTGCTTAGTAATTCGACAGCATATTCCTGATTCAGTAATACGTTTAATAATAGCTTTTTCTCTTCTTCATTAAAACGATTTTCGATGACGCTCATTCAACATCAGGCCCCCTGTTTCATATATGCTTTTATATTGATTAGCAGGCGTTTGAATGTCTGCTTCCTCTCTATACAGCTAGAATAAGGAACTAGAATCGAATCGTCAACCGCACGTTTCGACAACGTTTGGAGAAAAATGACGGAATTTATTTTGTGTATCGATTGGCGTAGCAAAATGCTGCGTATGAGTCGGGTTTTATTTTTGCTTCAATTCCCATGGCTGTGATCATTCCGGTCATTTCCTGGATCAGCTCTTTTGTACTTCCTTTTTTGCCAATATCTAGATGGACTTCAAAACGAAGGTCTGCCCCTTCCTCAGCAAACGGAAGAAGCAAATCCATCAGTTCTGTTAAAGGTCCCTCAAGGATGTCTGCACATACCTTTTGGCTAAACGCTGTCTCTAATGAAATTTTTTCTCTAAGACTTTGTACAGGCCGATTCAACACTTGCTGCGTGAGACAGCCCCAAGCTCCTTTGCCGATCCGGTGAAGATGAATTGCAGTCATAAATGTTGTGACATTCTGATTGACCTGAGAGTCCGTACCAATTGATAGTACATAAACAGATCTCGGGTCTTTTTGAATAAAGTCTTTCAATCTCATGACAACATCAGAAAACGCTAAATGCTCTTCAGAAAGATTAAAGAAAAAAGAATCACTCACAGAAAGGAACTCCTTTTTAACGGTCTCTTATCCGAATATTGCACTGAATGATCATCTTCCATTTGTTCATCACTTATGAAGTGTATGCTTCCGCAATCAACGAAGGAATTCTCAGAAAAAACATTTCATACGATTCAGCTTAGGATTGTAGAAGCTCAAAAATCTCAATCGAAATCATATCAATGTTGTCAAATGGGAAAGTGTTTGGCTTATCCCCTTGTTGAAAAACAGTCAATTCAAACGTTTGATTCTTTTCGAAATACTTAACACTACAGATTTTCTCACCGTTCACTTCGAAATAACGCTGTGCCGGCTCGTTTGCAGCTTCTGCTGTCTCTTGAAGACTTTGCAGCCTTGTAATGATACCCATTAATTGTGACATTCTAAAAAAAGACTCCTTTCAAAAAAACAACTCAAGATGAACCCGTATTGATTATACACAAGTCCTACAAAGCATCATACCATAAAGTGTTCTCAGATGATATTTTTCCTCTTGAATTCAAAAAAAGAAAAAGAATCTGTTTTTTTATTTTGAGTCTTTTTTCTTATCTCATGCATCTTGTTTTTTATAAACCGGCCGATCTCATCAGGCGTTTCGCAATTTCGTCAAAATCTTCTTTTGAAATACCTGGAGCAAACTCTTCCGGCAAATCTCTATAATCTGGCACGGGTGCACCTTTTGGCGTGCCCTCAATAACTGTCAGCGGCTTTCCATCAATCGGATGGTTTCCTTTCCAAATTTGATTGATATCCTTATAATCCGTATCACTAAATGTATACAGTTTTGTATGAATATTCTGATCTTCAAACTTTCTTGCAGAGTCAAAGTATTTATTGTCGAGATTTGGAATTGGCAGCATCTTCCCAACATCTACCCCTGTCGCTACCTCAAGGGCTTTTGCATACGCCACAACATGTACGCCGCCTCTGACAAGTAAATAACCGATCATTTCTCTTGCCGTAGGGTGATCCGTCATTTCATATACGCGCATTTTATGCGTACGAGCTCCGCACTCTAGGAAGAAGTTATGAAGAAGATCCAGAATCAGATTACCACTTGAGAACACATTCTCACCTGTCCACGGCTTTGCCATGGAGTCAAACGGATAGCCTGTTTGTGCCGTTTGGATAAAATGCTGCGTATTTCGTTTATCAACAGCCGCTTTCATCGGGGTCGTATCTGGATCGCCCCCATGGGTGGTTCCCGTAATCATGAGATTGACTGCAGTTGTCACAAGCTCTACATGACCGAATTCTTCAGCTGTAATACTTGATACAAGATCATAAAATGGTTTGAGCTTTCGTTTCCCTCTAAAGTTAAACGATTGAAACATGTAGTTATTTAATGTGGACATTTCACCAAATTTTCCGCCGAGTAATTCTTGCACAGCCGCTGCACCATTTGCATCTGGGTGATCTGGCATTGGTAAATCAATCAGCAGCCGCTTGTCACGTTTGATCATGACTTTTCCCTCCTACTGTCTAACTATCATCATTTAAGGTGTATGGATGAATTGGGATGTCCTATGCATGAAGGGAATGATTGGCGCACAAAAAAAACTTGGCGGGGGTAGCGCCAAGTTTTTTGGATCTTGATCTGATAGAGGGGTTGGGGAACAGAGAGTAGCTTCTCTCTATAACTAAATGATAATGATTATCAGTTTCATTGTCAACCATTTTTTCTATCTTTTTTCTAATAAAAAAAACAGCCACGACGGCTGCTTTTAAATTAATCCTTCCTGCTCATATAGATAAGCATACGGAAGATCTACAAACAAATACACGTCTCCCTCTAACGGATAAGAAAACGTTCGTATTCGTTCTCCAGTTTCTAAATCACTGTAGATATCGCTGAAAAATCCTTTTCCGCTAATTCTCATTTGAAGAATATTTGCTAGAAAATAAGGGCGCCAGCTCCAGTTTTTCTCTATATACTCTGGCTGAAACAGCCATTCTTTTTCTTTCTTAAACACATTTCCAGTAATTTGAAACCCTTCTTCATTACACATATAAATGCGAAAACTGCAATCGGTTAGTTCAAGTGCCAGTTTTTGTATAAGTTCATCATTTGTGCTGCATGATTTTTTTAACGTACTGACAGCTTGATGAATTCGCTTATAAAAGGTTTCAGAATGTTCATAGACAGCTTGGAGTTTCTTTTTCTCATGGGCAATGAATTGTTGAAATTCTTCTTTAAGCTGTTCTTTTCGTTTGTTACGGTCAATTAATTGTGCGGCAGGCTCGTGAAGGTAGAAGCCTTGAAAATATCTACCGCCATTTCTCCATGCATACTGCAACTGAAAATTCGCTTCAATGTCTTCATAGATTAAAGCTGCTCCTATTTTTCTTGCAAGCAGTGAAATGCTGTATAACACATATTCATAGGAAGGAGATGGAGACGAAGCCCTTAAAGCCTGTAGATCTATTTTTAATAGATCAGGTGAAAGCAGAGCAATCCGGTCAAGATTGCTGCTTTCTTTCCCTATATTAGATACGGCGATTTTGATCCCATATGTACGATAATACGTTAACGTATGGTAAAGCTGTTCAATGTCGCCGCTAAACGTATGTTCAGTAATTTCAATGACAAACCGGCTAAGCTGAATACCCCTTGCTTCATATTCTTTTAAAAGTTCTAAAAAACTTTCGCCATGATCGAGCATGAGGACATTCGCATCATGATTAATAAAGATGAGCAAATCTTCATCTGCGGTCGTGAAGAGATCAAGTGCTTGACTTAATACTTTGTGATCTACTTCCAATTTATATTCGTCAGGAATAGATGAATCCGTAAAGAAGGAGCCTAGACTAACTGTTCCCGACTCAAGCTTCATTCTTCCAAGAATCTCATAGCCTATCACTTTTTGTTCCTCCGCACTGAAGATCGCTTGATAGTGCGGGAAAACATCTTCAATATTCGTTAAAATATCCAATGGATCGACCATTTTCATCACCTGCTTCTCTCTTTGTGTGATTATACCATATCAAAAGCAGGTCTTACACGATCATTCAAAATGGTGATTGGTTGAGCCATTGGCCCCCATCCATCGTGATACAATCTCCATTCATATAAGATGCATGCTCAGATAATAAGAAACTCGCAAGTTCTGCAATTTCTTCTGGTGTGCCTAGTCTACCGAGCGGAACACTATCTAATGTTCTTTGTGCAGCCTCTTCAGATTCCCACAGTTTATCAGCACCACCTGTTCTTTCAATTGGCCCCGGCGCAATGGCATTTACGCGAATGCGATATTGCTTTCCCCATTCCACAGCAAGCGTTCGGGTAAGCGACAGTACGCCTGCTTTTGCGGCTGCTGAATGCGCTACACCAACACCAGCCCCCCATGCATATGTGGCGACCATGTTGATCATACTTCCGCTTTTCTTTTGACGAATCCAATAGTTGCCCACTGCATGGCTGCAAAAAAAGGTGCCATTTAGCACAATATCAATGACCGCTTTCCAGCCGTTAGGAGACAGTTTTTCTGCTGGAACTAAAAAGTTGCCTGCCGCGTTATTAATAAGTGCATCCACATCACCAAATGTATCTACCGCAAACTTCACCATTTGATCAGCATCTTCTGGATGTCGCACGTCCATTTGAAAAAAAGCGATCGAACCACCTTTCTGTTTGATTTCATTTGCCGTTGTTTCAAGGGTCTCTTCTGTTCTTCCAGTAATCAAAACATTCCAGCCCCCGAGTGCCAAATGAGTCGCCATCGCCTTTCCCATTCCGCTTGATCCTCCTGTGACAATCACTGTTTGCTTCGTCATTTGTTCTCCCCCTTTGTGTATTTTGAATGACTATTCATTTATTATTCGTCTATCATATCATGATTTCCCCTCCATGCACCATATAGGAGATTCATCAAAAATCATGCTATACTTAATTTTATTTTTAAAGGAGTCTTATATGAAGCAACTTTCCCGCAGGCAGTTTTTAAAAGGAGCAGCTGGTGCGAGTATTCTCGGACTTTTGGCGACCACATCCGGTTATGGCTATGCTCGGTACATTGAGCCGCGCATGATCGACGCCGTATCACTCACTATTCATGATGCTCAGCTACCGGCTTCGTTTAACCAGTTTAAAATTGCTCAATTTAGTGATGTTCATTTAAGTGATACATTTCCAGCAAAAGATTTAGAGACTGTTGTCCAAAAGATCAATGCTGCATCTCCAGATCTCATTGTGTTTACAGGTGATCTTGTTGATTTTGAAGCATCGATTGAAGAACATGAAAAAGCCAAAGCCTCTTTGTCTAAGCTTGATGCTCCGTTTGGAAAGTTTGCCATATGCGGAAATCATGACTACGGACCATTTGGCATTGATCTATATGAGGAAACGATGAAAGCTTGTGGTTTTACATTATGTAAAAATGAAGTGTTTCACTTAGAAAAAGAAGGCAGACGCATACAGATCGCTACACTGGATGATCTCATGATGAGTATGCCTGATTACCATTTCATCAAACGAGAAGTTTCTTCTGATCTCTTTACGTTATTGCTTGTGCATGAGCCTGATGCCGCACTAGAGCTTGAATCAACACCTATAAACTTGCAGCTTTCTGGGCATACGCATGGCGGTCAAATACAGCTTCCTTTCTATGGACCGATTCTCACAGCACCTTTTGGGCGTACATATGTCGAAGGCTTATACGGTAGCTATCAGCACCGTATCTATGTCAACCGCGGGCTTGGGACAACTAGACTACCGCTTCGGTTTTTAGCCAAACCTGAAATCACCTTTTTCACCTTAACATCTTACGTGTAAAGAGAAGCCAAATCACCTTTTTCTGCATATGTATAAACAAAGATCATTCTCATGACAAATGTTAGGAGAAACCTTACTGGGCCTGATCCCGTCCATATAGTATATGTGAGACGGGGATCACGGCTTCTTTTATTTGAGTAAAAGGAGTGTCCTTTCGTGCTGCGATACACGGTAAAAAGTGGAGAAACACTTGCTTCTATAGCACTTGATTTTCGAACAACGACAGATGCTTTAAAGGCTGCAAATCCGTCACTTCAAGCCCGCGAGCCAGAACAAAATGAAGTCATCATCATCCCTGGGTTACCGGATCCTAACACGATCCCTTACCGCATATCTGTGTCAATTTCAGCGAAACGTCTCGTACTGTTTTCTGGATCACAGCTCTTGCGCTCATACCCGATTGCAACTGGTAGAATATTAAACATGACACCGACAGGTTCTTATTATATTGTCAACAGACAGCCAAACCCAGGAGGTCCCTTTGGCGCCTATTGGCTGAGCCTTTCAAAAGTTCATTATGGCATCCATGGAACGAATAACCCGTCTTCAATTGGTAAAGCTGTGTCTAGAGGGTGCATTCGCATGTACAATCAGAATGTCATCGAACTTGCTTCAATTGTTCCAAATGGAACACCTGTGACCATTAGCCAGTAGGAGAAATCAATTGTACGAATGGTTAAAATTTTATATGATAGAAAGTGGGATCTTCAGGTTAAGGAGCGTATTTATGGATATTTTTAAAAACAGAAATTTTGTTCGTCTCTTTTTTGCAGCACTTGCCTCGCAAATGGGGACAACAGTAGGCAATATGGCGTTTGCCTTTTATTTGCTCGATCATTTTAGTCATCAGCCCGCTTACGCCACTTTAGCAGAGTTAATGTATTCACTGCCTACGATCTTTGTCTTTTTTATGGTCGGTGTGGTCGCAGACCGTTTTGATCGTAAAAAAGTCGCAGAGAATTGTGATTGGATACGAGCTGGGCTGACGATCGTTTTATTTATCGTCATTTATTTTAATTCACTGCCGCTTATTTTCTTGATCTTGTTTATACGAAGTGCCATTACGAAGTTCTTCTATCCAGCTGAAGCCTCTCTCGTTCAGGCCATTTTAAATAAAGATCAATATGCAAAAGCTGCTGGTTTAAATCAGATGCTGTTTAGTTTGTTTATGGTATTTGGTGTTGGAATTGGTGCCATTATGTATAAAACGATTGGACTTCACGGTGCCATTACCATTGATTTGGTCAGTTTTATTATTTCCGGTATTCTCATTCGATCATGCAATATTCCAATTGAAGCACGACAGCCTAATGGACAAGCAGGCTGGAAAGGCATGACCGTTAAAACATCTCTAAAAGATTTTAAAGAAGGCATTCTCTATATTTTAAAAAATAAATTATTGGCTTCTTTAATTTTTGGCTTTTTTGTTTTTGGTCTTGTGAATGGCGCATTTGCCGTTCTTCCGATGTTTACAATGAAATACGGTCTTTCACCGGACCATTTTGAACTGCATACATCCTTTTTTACGATCGCGATCGGTGCCGGACTTCTAGTTGGAAGCTTACTTGGCTCTATTCTTGCGAAAAAGGTAAAGATGCAATATCTCATGTCGATTCCAATTCTAGTTGCAGGTATTTTAATTTTTGTCCTTGGTTCTACCCATACATTATGGTTATTTTATGTCACATCATTTGTCATTGGTACATGTATTGGTCCAGTCAACATTGTCATTGGAGGCTGGCTCCCAAGAATTGTTCACCCTCGTCTGATGGGACGCGTATCAGGGTGGGTTGATCCGCTCACCATGTTTGCACAATCAATGACGCTAGGTTTAATTGCCGTGTTATTTCCAAAGCTCATCACCAATGTTTCTTACATTTATTACGGAATGGGTATTATTATTTTACTCGTCTTCCTTTTTTACTTCATTACACTGCCAAAGTTCAGCAGAGAAGCTGCCGACTTAGATGTACAGCGTGAATTAAAAGGTCAGGGAGTACAATAGATGAAGCAAAAAGGACTAAAATAATGTTTATTTTAGCCCTTTTTCTTCTTTTCAGCGTGATAGAAAACCTTTGCAGTCTAGGAAGGACGAGTACTGGCGCGGAGCGAATTTCATATTCGTGAGCACCAGCACGCAGGACTGACAAAGAATGCGAGGGTTTGTCTACACGCTGAGGACTTTCTTCTATAGAAAGTCCTTTTTTCATGGCAGTAACATAAACGACGCTTATTTTTTCTGCTCATCGAAATGAATTGAAGCAAAATGAACGATTCTATCGACTGTATAAATGCTAATAAATAAGATAAGAAAAAGAAGAAAAGGATGAATCGGCTGATCATCTATCACGTACACAATGCCTCCAACGACAAAAGCGACCAATAAAGGCGTTAAAATATCTTTCAATCTAAACCGTCCTTTCTGTTCTCATTGACTTTGCTCTTCTTATCTTATAACAAATTTTTCTTTTTATGAAATAAAAGGGATGTGTATAAATGCAACATTTTTAATAAAAATTCTTTACAATATTGGAAGTTTTATAGTAATATAGTCAGGTTGGAGGTGAGAGGTATGCTAAAAAGCTATTATTTTATTCATTCAAAAAATGAACAAGGACAATATGTTGTACATACAGAAGACTGCGCATTTTTAGGTGATGCAGCAAGCCGTACGTTGATTGGTCTGCACATGAACAGTGAAAGCGCCATGGATGAAGCCAAAAAAATGACGAGTGAAACTGATTTTAACGGCTGTTTTTACTGTGCTTATTCTAGCCATACGAAATAGTCCATGTTTTTAAGCCATATGTTCGACTTTGATTGTCTTGCATATGGTAAATTTTACACGATGAATCATCTATACATTGATAAACTACCCATTGATTCAAATAGGTAGTTATCTTGTTATGATAGTTCACTTTGTATACATTTCACTACATCCTCTAATGATCGAAAACAAACGATCTTTTAACTTATGCACCCCTACTGCATCTTCTACCAATGCTCAGCCAATTCCTACCACTTGAATATTTAACATAATGGTATGCTTTTTATCTAAAACAGCGAGACATTCATCATAAAAGTGATAGAAAGATGTGTCGACCTCTTCAAATTTCAGCAAGGTTTCAACATTATGATTTTTGGCTATTTTAAATAATAACCATGTAATCTCATTGCTTTTTACAATAAGACTATTTGCAATTTACTAATAAAAACGTATAATTTATACTAAGCACAGGAAGACGAAAGACAAAGGAGAGAAAAAATGGACGATTATGCTCATACTAAAGACATAGAACCTACAGCAGAAAACATCGCAAAAGCCATTTATACTGTTAACCGCCATGCTAAAACCGCACCAAATCCCAAGTTTCTTTATCTTTTGAAAAAACGTGCGCTGCAAAAACTATTGCAAGAAGGTAAAGGAAGAAAAGTGGGCCTACATTTCTCTAACAATCCCAGATATAGTCAACAACAGTCCGACGTGCTGATTGAAATCGGAGATTATTATTTTCATCTGCCACCAACTAAAGAAGACTTCGAATTTTTGCCACACTTAGGAAATTTAAATCAATCATATCGCAATCCGAAAGCGAATATGTCATTAAATCGAGCAAAACAAATACTTCAAACGTATGTCGGTTTAAAAGAAAAACCTGCCGCCACAAAACAAAAATCACATTATACAAAACCCGTCTTCAAACGGCTCGGGGAAAGTTATTTTTAAACAGAAAAAACCACTCAAAGCGAGTGGTTTTTCATATTATGGACAAAGGGCTAAAATGTTGTTTATTTTAGCTCTTTGTCTTCTTTTCAGCGTGATAGAAAACCTTTGCAGTCTTGGAAGGACAGCTACTTGTGCGGAGCGAATTTGACATTCGTGAGCACCAGCACGCAGGACTGACAAAGAATGCGAGGGTTTGTCTACACGCTGAAAAACCACTCAAAGCGAGTGGTTTTTTTCTTTAGATAATAAAATGATCTACTTTTTCAATCAACTGATGAATTTCTGGTTTACTAATTTGATCATCTGCACCGATGGTTTCTCCTTTATGACGCAGATCGTCCGTAATTAATGAAGAGAAAATGAGAATTGGAATGGACTGTGTTAAAGGATTGTCCTTCAGCAGCTTTGTTAATCGATGTCCATCCATTTTTGGCATTTCTATATCTGTAATAATCATATCAATTTCTTCTGTCACACTGATGCCTTTACTGACAAGATCCATGACATGGTCATATGCTTGTTTTCCATCTTCAAAGGTCACAATGTTTTTATAGCCTGCCTCGGTTAATTCATTTGTTAATAAGCGCATGAGAAGCGGAGAATCTTCAACAACATACAGCTTCTTCCCTGTTCTTCTCTCATCTTTCTCACCGTCAAACATATGATATGTGTCTACGCCAGATGCGGATTCAATATCATAGATGATTTTTTCGTAATCTGGAAGGAAAATCATTTTCTCGTCAAGCTTAATGATCCCTGTTAAATGACGGTCCATTCCTTGATTGAGTGCAGTTGGTTTTTCAATCTCTTCCCAGCTGACGCGGTGAATTTGTGATACCGTTCCTGTATGGAACACAAATTTCCGTTGGTTGAATTCAGTCACAATGTATTTCTCTTGTTCTGACTGATCTGACTCGACATTAAAAAAGGAAAATAGATTGATGACTGGTAAAATCTCGCCTCGTAAACTAATCATCCCTTCTACATCTTGGTGAGAGTGCGGTACAACTGTCACCTCAACTGGCTGAATAATTTCTCTTACTTTCATGACGTTAATGCCGAATTGATTTGAACCAATTTCAAACTTCACAATTTCCAATTCATTAGTACCAGAGTCAAGTAAAATTTCTTGTTTGTTTAAAGCCACGGAAATCCCTCTATTCTTCAATATAAGATTGTACTTTTTATATCGGCAGCATGGGTAAAAAGTTGACGTTTCTTTACGCTTTCTCTCGCACGAATTGATGAATCACAAGTCCTATGGCTGCAAGGATGAGCAAAGACCCTAATGCAAGACGGCTTGCGAGATTCCCATGTGTTGCAAATAGCAGTGTGACGGAGCCATAAATGATGGGACCAACAATTGAAGACACCTTTCCCGAAAACGCAAAGAGACCAAAAAATTGCCCTCGTTTATCTTTAGGCGTCAGCTCAATAATGAGGATTCGTGATGATCCCCAGCTTGCGCCAAGTGAAATTCCGAATAGACTGCCTGCTACCCAGAAGACCCATTCAGTTGTCGCTGTCACAGCTAGAATGAGCGCCACAATTAAAATGACATACACGACTGTAATCGAGCGCTTTGCCCCGATGGCCTTTGTGACATATCCGAATAGAAACGAGCCAATGATACTTGAAATCGTGGACACAAGATAAAGCAAAATAAATTGACCTGCCGTAAAGCCAATGATAATTTTTGCATAAACAGCCATCATCGCAATCGCTGTCTGCAACGCATCATTCATAAAAAAGAAAGCGATCATAAAAATAAAAGCCGGTTTGTACTGCTTCATCTCTTTAAACGTACGAATAATCTCTTTATACCCGCTGAAAAAAGACGCCTTTTTCTCTTGCTGCGGGAGAGGTTGAGGATCTTTTATAATAAAGAGAAAGGGAAGAAAAAAGAGAAAGAATAAAAGGGCTGTCGGAATAAATGCTTCATGAAACTGGTCATTTCCTACAAGTAAATAAACAGAAAGGCCGACAAGTGTACCTAAATAGCCGACAGCAATACCGAATCCAGAAATGAGGGGGATTTCATCCTTTGTCCCAAGATCGGGCAAAATGGTGTCATAAAAAACAAGACTAGAGTGATAGAAAAATTTGGCGATGACGAACAAGGTAACCACCACCAATAAGGAGACAGGAAGACCAAACCATTCGCTTGAGAAATCAATCCCAGCAAAGATCCCCATCATAAAGGTACAGGCAATACAAATCAGGGTAAACACCGTGATATACCGCTTCTTTTTCCCTGTACGATCAATCAGCACACCGTATAAAGGCGTAAAAATGACGAGGAAAAAGCTTGCAAGTGCGTTCGCATAAGAAATAAATGTACTGGCGATTTGATCCATCCTCGCACTGTCGCCTATCGTCTCCTGCAAGTAAAATGGGAAGAAAATGGTGATCATATTCGATGAAAATATCGTATTTGCAAAATCATACAATGCCCAGGCCAAAACAGGTGCTGTGAAAAAGAGCCCGAAGCTTGCCCCTTTTTTTTGAACAGTCATTTTCCCTCTTTTCAATAGATTGACTCCCTTCTCTGCTTTTATTTTCACTATCATTCTACTTTATGTGACGTTTCCCTCTTCCATACAAGCAATCTATACAAAAAGCACCCCTTACTATTTAGCAGAGGTGCTTCTTTTCATTATTTCTTTACGACAATGGTACTTGCAATCAAATCGTGAAGTGCTTGTTTTTTTTCTGTGAAAAACGCAATGATGTAGCCAATACATAAGATTGGAGACAAAAAGCCTTTTGCAAAAAAGCGGCCTGTCGCGCGCCCGAATGTTATTTTTCCACCCGTTACTTTTGTCACTTTGATTCCAAGAGCCATTTTGCCAAGAGTTCCTTGCAGCTTTGATGATTCCATGATCGCATAATACAGCCAAGTCACCGCGATACCGACTAAAATCGTTACGCCATAGAAAAAGATAAAGCCCATTATGACTGCCCATTCTTCATCCGTGATCACCGTTGAAGAATAGTAATAGCTATCATCATACATTAAAAATGCCGCCTCAGGGCTTGAGACAAAAAAGAGTGTTGCGAGAATAAATACAATGAATGAAAATGGTACACTAATAATGACACCGTCTAAAAGATGAGCAAGAAAACGATAACCTACACCAGCTAGTTCAGGATGTTTTTCTTCTTGAATAGGTGCTTCTGACATGTTTGTTTCCATCCTATTTCTCCTTTATTATGTATGTTTTCTATAAATTTCTTATAATCATTCGTTATTATATCTTATGAATATCGCAAGATCAATGGAGCTTTACATTTTTACATGAATTTTAGATCATTTTTCAAAGATGATTTATGTGAATAAATACTGAAAATTCACAGAAATCATGGCACATCTAGTTCTTTCAACGCCTGATTTTTTAACATTTTGTGATATTTTTGTCTCATTTCGATTCTTCTGTTGACAATCACGTTTCACATGGTACAATAGTCAAGGATTTTTTAAAGAAAGGTGTTCATGATGGGAACTGTCGTACTATTAAAGAACAACGAAATGACTGTGATTGAAGATATTTGCGAAGCTGATTTTTTAGATATGAAACATGGTTTATCTAATGAAGATGCTGCTTATATCTCTTGGTATGAAGATTACGATACTGCTTATGGATATTGATTTCATTTCATAGATGAAGCGTAAAAAAAAGGCGATACAACCTTCAAAGAGGTGGTATCGCCTTTTTACGTTTGTGTGCTTCTTTCACTTTCAGGTTCTACATGAATAAAGATTTGTGCATGCGGAAACGCCTGCTGAATGTTCTCTTCAATTCGATCACATAATTGGTGAACATCTTCAATGGTTGTTTTTCCATGTACAATCAAATGAAAATCAATATATTCTTCAGCACCGGATCGTCTTGTTCGAAAGTCATGATATTCAATGAATTCTTGACTGAATGTTTGAATGATGGCCTCTATCGTTTGTTCTTCTTCCGGGGTTAACCGGGCGTCGACAAGCGGCGGGAAGGCTTCCTTCATGAGCTTAAACGCTTCACGCATAATATAGAGCGCTAGCACCATTCCAATAATCGGATCGAGGAAATACCAGTCCGTTAATGCAACAAGCAATAAACTAATGGCGACCCCTAGTGAGGTAAACACATCTGTTAAAAGATGCAGTGCATTCGATTTCATGGCAACAGAATGTACTCGCTCTGCCTCTTTGTTCACAACTCTCGACACAACAAAATTGATAAGTGCCCCGATCAGCATGACCACAATACCAAGTACCGGCAGTTTAACAGGCTCAGGATGCATTAATTTATGAACACACTCATAAATGATCCAAATCCCAGCAACAAAAATCAACAAAGTTTCAATCGTTCCAGAAATATTCTCAACTTTCCCATGTCCATAAGGATGTTTTGAATCTGCCGGCTTTCTTGAAATACGAACAGAGATAAATGCAATAAAAGAGGCCATTAAATCGAGAAAAGAGTGAATGGCTTCTGATAAAACCGCTACAGATCCAGTTAACACCCCTACAATGATTTTAAGGACCACAACAAACGTATTACTCATGACGGATAAAAAGGCTATTTTCGATGTCTTTGCTGATTGATCCATCTATTATCGTCCTCCTTCAGGAGATCGTATGCCTGTGAAAGCAATTCCCATGACTTGATTCTCTCGTTCTTTCAGTTTATACCGTTTTGCCTTATTCTAATCATCTTAAGCAGAGCTGTATTTTCCGAGCAGGTTACGCTATAATAAATGTTGCTCTTTCTTCATATATCACTCATGCTGTGATGGATAGGAGAATAGACTACATATAACGATATCCGAAGCCTTTCCGCAGGTGACATTTATGCAGTGAATGGTAAAATAGGATAAAAACATAAATTTTTAAGGTGATGAGAAATGGAGCATTTGCTGAATCCAAGAGTAAAGGATATTGAAATTTCAGGCATTCGAACATTTTCAAATCTCGTATCTTCATATGAGGATGTCGTTTCATTGACCATAGGTCAGCCCGATTTTTATACGCCGCATCATGTCAAAACAGCTGCCAAAACAGCCATTGACGAGAATTTCACCTCGTATACTCATAATGCTGGATTTTTAGAGCTAAGACAAGCGATCCAGCAGTACATCAAAAAGAAAGTCCATCTTGATTATGATGCAGAGACAGAAATCATTGTGACAACAGGTGCGAGTCAAGCAATTGATGCTGCGTTTCGAACCATTTTGACTGAAGGCGATGAGGTCATCCTGCCCGGCCCTGTGTACCCTGGCTATGAACCGATCATTCGGATGTGCGGTGCGGTGCCTGTGCATATCGACACAACAAATGCCGGTTTTAAATTAAACGCCAAGCTGATTGAAGATGCATTAACGGAAAAGACAAAGTGTGTTGTCCTTCCATACCCTTCAAATCCAACTGGGGTCACGCTATTAGAAGAAGAATTGAAAGAAATTGCACAGCTTCTTGAAGGAAAGGATATTTTTATTTTATCTGATGAAATTTATAGTGAGCTGACATTTGATCGTCCGCATCACTCCATTGCTTCTTTCTTAAAGGAACAGACGATTGTCATCAATGGACTGTCAAAATCTCATAGCATGACCGGATGGAGAATCGGCTTTTTATTAGCTTCCGCTCCTATTGCTAAACATGTATTAAAAGTACATCAATATAACGTGTCTTGTGCCTCGGCTATCTCACAAAAGGCGGCACTTGAAGCAGTGACAAATGGTGTGGATGATGCACTGATCATGAGAGAGCAATATAAGAAAAGACTCGACTATGTATATGATCGACTCATTTCTATGGGGCTTCCGGTCATTAAGCCTTCCGGCGCTTTTTATATTTTCCCTTCCATTGAATCGTTTGGGATGAGTTCATTTGATTTTTGCATGGAGTTGTTAGAAAGTACAAGACTTGCGGTCGTACCTGGTTCTGCTTTCTCTTCACTCGGAGAAGGATATGTGCGCCTTTCCTATGCATATTCACTTGAAACGTTAAAAGAAGGACTTGACCGTCTCGAACAATTTGTTCTTGAAAAGCGTTCCATACAATCAATAGACGGATGAAACAACGGCTCTCTTGCCGTTGTTTTTATTTTGCGGGAAACATGATGTGAAACACAGTCCCTTTCTCTGGGTGGCTATCTACCCGGATGGTTCCGTTGTGATTTTCTAAAATATTAAATGTCACCATGAGCCCAAGTCCTGTTCCCTTTTCTTTTGTCGTTAAAAAAGGTTCGCCGATCCGCTTCATGACCGATTCAGGAATACCAATTCCTTCATCTCTAATCGTGACAAGTATCCCTTCTTTTTCGGCTTTGGCGGTAATGTCTACCTTCCCTCCGTCCGGCATGGATTCGACGGCATTTTTGATTAAATTGATAAACACCTGCTTCAGCTGGTTTTGATCCCCATTCATCAGGAGATCCTCCTCGATATCACTTGTGTTCATCAAAATTCCATTTAAGTTGGCCTGTGTTTCTAGCAGAGCGGTGACTTCGCTAATGATTTTTTTCAAATCAAGCGTCTGCATGGATGCTGTTTGCTGCGGCTTCGCAAGCATTAGTAGCTCACTTAAGATGATTTCAATCCGGCTCAGCTCAGAGAAGACAATTTCAAAATATTGATCACGGTCTTTTGTTTTTGGTTTAATGAGCTGTAAAAAGCCCTTAATCGCTGTCAGTGGATTCCTTATTTCGTGTGCAATACCTGCTGCCAATTGACCTGCGATTGATAATTTTTCAGAGCGCAGCATGAGTTCTTCTGTCTGTTTTCGTTCAGATATATCTCTTAAAATAATTTGAACGGCTGTTTCACCAAAAAATGTGGTAGGGATACACACCATTTCTGTATAAATCAACCGGTGTTTAAACGTATGGCAGCTCATCGTCACAATCTCAGAATCTGATGCTCTTTCGATTATACGTGATAAGCTCTTTTTGACTTTTTGCTGATCACATGAATGGATTTGATGAAAGATATCTTTTCCGATTAATTTATCGTAATGTTCGGCTTCAAATAATTTAATACCTGATTCATTCATAAATACCCATTTATGATCGTGGATGACGGCGATGGTATCAATAGAATTTTGGATAAGCAGCTGATACCGCTCTCTGCTTTTCTGAAGAACGGTTTGAAATTTTTTACGGGAAGAGATATCCACTAATAGTAAAAGTTCTGCCCGTTGATTTTGATAAATTGCCGGAGATGACTTCACTTCAATATGAATCATGCTCCCGTCTTTCCTTTTCCATATTTGTTCAATCATTCCGACTGGAAGGCCTTGCTGTAGTCTTTTGATTCGGCTTCTCACAATGTCATGGTACTCCTCGGCAATAAAATCAAACGCAGACTTGCCGATCATTTCATCTTTTGTACATACACCCATTAATTGCAGCATCGCATCGTTGGCATACACAATTTTCCCAAGCGCCGTAATACATAACGGATTTGGCAGCATGGCAATCAGATTTTCAGCTTCACTGACATCTTGGAAAGCCGGTAGACTGCCTAACGACTGTTCTGACACTTCTGTTGGTTGAAATGCTGCTTTTTGAGGCTCTGTATTCATTACCCTCATTTTCAGGATCATTTCTCTACTTAATTCGTTGTCTAACCCATCACAAGCAACAAAATCAATGCTTGCTTCTACCCATACAGCTGTAAGATCACTTCTAAGCAGTCTAAAGTGGCAAATCTCTAGCATGTGCTGATTATAGAAATAACTTTCGACGAGAAATTGATCTTCGGTATGAACAAAGTCTTTCAAAAAACACCCTAGTAAATCCTTTTGTTCATAGAGCAAAAGCTGCTTACAATTGGAAGAAATGTAGAGAAAGCGGCCATTAGAAGAAAGAACGGCATGTAAATCAATATTCGAGTACAGCTGATTCGAATCTTTCATTTTTTGTTCCATCGTCGTCCGACCCTCCTTTAATTTTTTTAGGGTTGTCCTTAGTTTGATGTATAAAAAGGATTCGCTAGAAAAACCGTATTTTCCTCCCAATCTCTTGTGAAACGTCCATATTTTCAGCAAAAAGGGAGCACTTTCTCTTGCTGTGCTCCCTGCTGTTTATTGCTTTTCATATTTCTTTTGTAATTCAACGTACTTATCAACAATTTTACTTGGAATGGTTTTAATGACAGGATCTTTATCTGATACATACGGTGTGACGACACTAAATGCCACTTTCGGATTGGAAGAAGGATAATATCCTCCAAAGGTTAAATTGTACGTGGCATTCCCCCACCAGCTCCGGTTGGCACCATAGTAGAAGGTTTGGGCTGTACCCGTTTTCCCTGCGACATCATGCTGACCGAACCGGCCAGCGGCAGTCCCGCCTGTTGATGTGACCATTTTTAGTCCCATTTTGACGCGGTCGATATCTGCTTTCGAGTTGTTAATGGTGTTCAGCACCTTCGGCTCATATTTCTTCACAACAGGACCTACTTCTTCCTTATTCGTTGGGAAGTGAACACTTTTCACCACTCTTGGCTGAATACGGTTACCTCCATTTGCGATGGTCGACATGTATTGTGCAACTTGAAGTGGTGTATACGTGTCATACTGGCCAATCGCTTCATCAAGTAAGAGTCCGCCGACTGTCTTAGGATGCGTCTGCATTCCGCTTGATTCCTGCGGCAAATCGATGCCTGTTTTTACGCCAAGACCGAATTGCGCATAATAGTTTCTCATTTTTTGTAAGTGTTCAGGTCTTGCCGGTAACGGGCCGTCCTTTTGATAGGTGATCCCTGCCATTCTCATCGCCACTTGGAACATGTAAACGTTGGAACTTTTTTGGAGTGCCTGAAGGTCGTTAACCCATCCAAGAACTTTGTAAGACTGTTTCGGCTTTCCTCCACTTCCCGCAAAATACAGCGGTGTATCCATATAAGATTGGTTGTGTGACATGCCATCTTGATAACCAGAGAGGACAGTAGCTCCTTTGACAACAGAGCCCATTTCATACTGAGTCGTAAATGTTCCGATCGCATAATCTGTGACGTCTCTTCCGTCCATTTTCTTCCCTGACATTGCGAGAACATCACCTGTGTTAGGGTCCATCATCACAACAAAGGCACGGTCCATCATATAGTTTCTTGCACTAGCGGATCTTAGCTCTGATTCAACGATTTTGTCGACTTCCTTTTGCAGCTCCATATCAAATGTGAGTGCAAGGTCAAGTCCTCTTCGTCCTTCTGTCCGCTTGATTTCATCAAGCAGTTTTCCGCCGACCTGTGTATATTGAACAGTTGCTTTTTCTGGATTGAGAAAATCTTCATATTGATATTCTAAATAACTTTTTCCTACTCGGTCATTTCTCGAGTAACCTCTTGCCATATAGTAATCTTCACGCTCTTTTATAATGCCTTGCTCTGGGGTGGTGACACCGCCAAGGACATTATAGAGGGTTTTTTCATACGGATATTTCCTTGTCCAGTCATTGATGACATTTACACCAGGCAGTTCATCAAGATGCTCTGATACAAGTGAGATCTCTTCGTATGTCAAACTTACGGATGATGTCTGTTTTGATTCTTTTGTTTCATCGAGTAAAGCAACTTTTTCGTCCCCTTTTTTCTCTTCGTTCGGGTCCATTGCTTTCACGATTTGAGGTTCAAAGGCATATCCGCCTGTAAACCTGCGATAGATCGCTGCAACTGCTTTTTCCTCTGCATCTTTTTCGATCGCCTTGACTTCTTTCTTAGGCACACGCTCTACTTGAAGAGGATAGACATCTTTTGCTTTAAGATTCTTTTGCTCTGCTTTTGAAATGAGCTTATCCGCTTCTTTCGGATGGCTGGCCAGCCAAAAATCTCGAATGTCACGCTCTCTCAAAAAATCTGTATCCATTTTTATATAAGTCGCAAGTTTTCTTGCTACTTTAATCTTATCCTCCGCTTTCACACCGCTTTCTGATGTATAAACGATGGCAGGTACACTTTCGTTATCAACAACGACTCTTCCTCTCGCGTCATACATTTTTCCTCTTGGAGACGGGTATGATGCTGTTTTGACCTCAGTTCGGTTGGCTTGCTTTTTATAATCCTCACCATTGACGATTTGCAGCACACCGAGCTTGATGACAAGTCCAGCAAATAAACTAAATACAGCGAAGAAAAAGAGATTAATTCTCCAGGCGTTCCGGCGCTTCATTTTTTTCTGCTCGGCAGCACCTTGATGCTGTTTCTCTCCCACTTATGTAGCTCCTCTCATCCTTTCAATCTTTTACAATTACCACTCATTATTGTAACACTTTTGTAATAGTTGTTACAGCGAAACAAGTGAAAAAAAGCTGTCAATCCCTATTCTGCAAAAAAATATACTAACACTTTAAAATATTGGTATGTTTATGTCGTTTTCTTTAAATAGAAAGATTCTCCATTCATTGATATAAGGAGACTCTTTCTATGACTTTAACAAAAATGACAAATGGGCGTTGTCAATGGAGGATGCTGGTACGTTTATAACAAAAAGTCCATGTTATGATTTTCTGTGAGAAAACAAAACAAAGATTTTAGGAGGAGTTACAAAATGAAAAAGAAATCATTCATTTTTTCAGCGCTGACAGCTGCTGCATTGATCACGTTCACTGGAGGGCATTCAGCTGATGCGAAAGAGCTTAACCTGAAACAAGTCATAAACGTACAGCATCAAGCCATTGATCTTCATACATTAGCTGCAAAATTACATATCTCTTCAGATGTAAACAAGCTAAGCACTTCAAATCAAAAAGAGATCGAAGCTCTATTAAACAAGCTGATCAAAAGTGGTCAACCTGTTACTGGAACAAAAGTGGTGAAAGAAGTAAACAAAGCAAAAAATGAGCAAAAACAAGAATCAGTCAAAAAACCAGCTGCTTCTAAACCAAGCACACCAGCAAAAGAAAACACAACGAACAACAGCTCAAAATCTGATCAAAAAGACACAACTGCAACAAAAGCAGACAGCAACTTAAATGCATTTGAACAAGAAGTGGTTGAGCTGACAAATAAAGAGCGTGCAAAACAAGGCTTAAAAGCTCTTTCTGTTGATTCTAAATTAAGCAAATCTGCTCGCGCTAAATCACAAGATATGAAAGATAAAAACTATTTCTCTCATACAAGCCCAACTTACGGATCTCCATTTGATCAAATGAAGCAATTTGGTATCACGTACAAAACAGCAGGTGAAAACATTGCTCAAGGTCAAAGATCACCTCAAGAAGTAGTAACAGCTTGGATGAACAGTGAAGGTCACAGAGCGAACATTTTAAACAAAAACTATACACATATCGGTGTAGGTTATGTAAAATCTGGTAACTACTGGACGCAGCAATTCATCGGAAAATAAGATCAAAAAACCTGTCTCTTTTCGGGACAGGTTTTTAGTTTGTCTTCTTTTTTCAGCAATGTGAGGGCTTGTTTACACGCCACAAACTGTTCCACGTAGGCGGAGCAGTTTTTTTATTTCACCCATAATTTATAGATGCTTTGTGTTCCGCTGTTTTCTTCTCCCTGTTCACTGAGCTTTTCATATAATGACTTCGCTAATGACAGGCCTGGCATCTCTTCTCCCATCAGCTCTGCTTCTTCAAGTGCAATGCCCATATCCTTAATAAAATGCTTCACATAAAATCCTGGCTCGAAATCACCTTTCAGCATTCTTGGTGCAAGGTTTGACAAAGACCAGCTGCCGGCTGCTCCTGTTGTGATGCTTTTAAGTACCTGCTCTGGATCAAGTCCTGATTTTTCCGCATAAGCCATTGCCTCAGCGACACCTACCATCCCTGCTGCGATAGCAATTTGGTTACACATTTTTGTATGCTGACCACTTCCTGCAGGTCCTTGATATTGAATGTTTTCGCCCATTTGCTGAAATAGCGGCAGGCACGCTTCATAGGCTGCTTTTTCTCCACCAATCATGATGGCCAGCGTGCCGTTTTGGGCTCCAACGTCTCCGCCAGAGACCGGCGCATCTAATGCAAATAGTCCTTTTTCCTTCGCTTTCGCTTCAATTTCTTTTGCCAGCTGAGGTTTCGATGTGGTCATATCAATGAGGTATGTACCAGGCGCAGCATGTTCCAAGAGTCCATCTTCTCCTAAATAGACTTCTTCTACATCTGATGGATACCCGACCATTGTGATGACGGCATCTGCCTCCTTTGCGATCTCCTTTACGGTCGATTTCCAAAGAGCACCTTTTTGAACCAATGTGTCTGCCTTTGCTTTTGTTCTTGTATAAACGAGAACTTCGTAGCCAGCATCCATTAAATGCCCTGCCATACTACGTCCCATTACACCGATTCCAATAAAACCAACTGTTTTGATTTGTGCCATCAAGAATTCCTCCTTATAGAGACTTTGTCAATCCACCATCAATGATGAGGGTTTGACCTGTCATATATGTATTGGCTTCAGATAAAAGAAAAGCCGCATATGCTGCAAATTCCTCTGGCTGTCCGTAACGGCCCAGCGGAATCATACGTTCAGCTTGTGCTTTGATCTCTTCAACCGATTGTTGCTCCTCTTGTGCACGGTGTTTGTCCAACTGTTTCACGCGCTCTGTTTCAATTTTCCCCGGGGCTAAGGTATTGATCAAAATACCATCTTTGGCAAGCTCCTGGGCAGCTGTTTTTGTCCAGCCGGTAATGGCCGGTCTAAATGTATTCGACAGCATCAAGCCTGGGATCGGTTCTTTGACCGACATAGATGCAATATTTAACACTCGTGCACCTTGTTTTTTTAAATACGGCAAGGCTTCTTTTAATAACCGAATATAGCTGAGTAAATGAAGCTGAAATGATTCCATCCAATCTTCATCTGTTAAGGTTTCAAGTGTTCCTGTTTGAGGACCGCCTGTATTGTTCACTAGTATATCAAGACGTTTTTCATCACCTGCTGCTGCGACGACAAGCGCTTTAATTTGCTTGGCATCAGATACATCACATACTTGATACGTCAGCTTCCCTTTTACAAGCGGGGATAATTCTTTGACCGCTTCTTGCAGCGTGTGCTCATGTCTTCCCGAGAGCATCACATCTGCTCCCTCTTTTGCAAGATGAAAGGCAATGGCTTTACCGATACCTTGACTGCTTGCTGCGACCAATGCTTTTTTTCCAGATAGATTAACATGCATGTTGGCACCCTCCTCTGTTCATATTTTATCATACAAAAAGAACCTTGCTCACATGGCAAGGTTCTTTTCTGCAAGATTATAGTTTAAACCGATTGACTGCCTGACGCAGTGCCTGACTTGATTCGTTCAACATTTCTGTTGAAGTTTTCGTTCTTTCTAAAGCTTGTACTTGTTCGTCTGTGGAAGCATGTACTTCCTCAGCTGAAGCGGCGGATTCTTGTGAAATGGCCGCAATACTTTGAATGGAATCATTCATTTTCTGCTGTTCTTCAGTCATTTCATTGATTTGTGTATGAATGCTGTCAATGGAGCCGACAAGTGCCTGCATTTCCATTGTGATACTGCTGAGTGCCTCACCTGTTGAATTGATGGCATCACCTTGTTCTTCATTCATTTTGCTTGCTGCTGTCATCGCTTCAGCTGCCTTTTTCGATTCATCTTGAATGAGTTTTACGGTTTCACTAATATGTTTCGTTGATTCTGCAGATTGTTCAGCCAGCTTTCTGACTTCTTCTGCAACAACAGCAAATCCTCTTCCGCTTTCTCCTGCTCTCGCTGCTTCAATACTTGCATTCAGTGCGAGTAAATTCGTTTGATCTGAGATTTCAGAGATCGCTGTTACGACGTTTTCAATATTTTTTGTTTTATGCTCAAGGTCAAGCAGCATTTGCTCTACCTTCTTCGATTCTTCATTCGCTTGTGTTGATTTTTGGACGAGCAGACCAAGAGCATCAAGTCCTCTATAGCTTGCATCTTCCGATGATTTTGAGTTGGTTTGCATTTGCGTGGCAAGCTCACCCATATGACGAACTTTTTCATACAAATGCTCTGATTTTTCATTAATGGTTTCCGCTTCTGATGCTTGTTTCGTCGCTCCTACAGCGACCTCTTGAATAGCCGTTGCAATCTGTTCACTAGACAGCAAGGTCTCGTTTGAAATTTGGGTCACTTCATCCGTTGATTTCACAACCTGATCTGAAGACTCTTTCACTTTTTCAATTAAATCCCTGATGCCTTCAGTCATTTGATTAAAGCTTTTCGTCAGGAACCCTATCTCATCCTGAGACTTCGACTCAAGCGAGCTGGTTAAATCGCCTTCAGACACTTTACGAACATGCTCGATGAGGCGTTTAATTGGTGTTGTAATGCTTCTAGCCAATAAGTAGCTTAGAATCATGGCAAGTATAATGGCAATGACAGAAATAATGATACTTGTCTGATTCATTTGTTCAGTGATCCAAAGAAGTTTCTTTTTCTCGAAGCTCACACCGATCGTCCAGTTTGCCTCTTTAATTTTTGAGATGACGGTCAGCTGTTTGTCATCATCAATACCCGAGTTGTCGATCGCTTTTTTCACAGAAGCGACTTTTGAGATATTTTTTCCTTGCTCTGTTGGATGTGCCAAAATGGTCCCTGTGCCGTCAACTAAGAAAGCCGTTCCCATGTAAGGAATCTTTTGTTCATTTATAAAGGACTGAATGGAAGCCAGTTTCAAGTCAAGTCCAGCGACACCGACTACTTTCCCATTTCGTACGATCGCCTTCGTGGCTGAAACGACCATTTCACTTGTTGCTTTATCAATGTACGGATCTGTCCATAGGACGTCGTCAGGCTTTTCAGCCGCTTGAATATACCAGTCTCGTTTAGACGGATCATACCCTTCACCAAAATCGGACTCCGGGAAAGCAAACATTTTACCATCACTTGTTCCTATATAGGCAAGCGAGATGAGTTCATCCTGCTCCTGCAATCCTTTTAATTCATCGTTTTCAAATGCCAATGTCTGCTTTGTTTGTTTCTGTGCAAATTCTTCAGTAAGTGTACTTGTTGCCAATTGGTTAATCGTATCACCGTAATTCTCAAGCTTTAGTGCTATGATGTCTCTCATGCTTTCTGCCGTTGCTGCTGTCGTTGTTTTCGCATCTCGTTCAATCAGTGGTCTTAATACTAAATTGGAACCCACTTGAACTGCGACAACGGTTAAAATTAAAATAACTGAGATGAAAACAGCTATTCTCACTTGAAGTTTCTTAAACATCTCATCACCCCTACATCCTACTTTCGCATCTTAATGTGTATATCGGCAAAATTGGTACCGCATTCAATAGTTGTAAGAAAATTTAAATAGAAAAAACAAGCCATAATGACTTGTTTTAAGTAAAATATTCAATTTTTGCAGACGGAAAGTACTGTTCTATATATGATTCTAATGTCTGTCTAAGTTCTTGTTCTTCATCTTTTTGATAGATATATTTTCCAATTCCGTATCTACCCCACTTATATCTTCTCTTTTCTTCATCTAGTTCTAGTTTTGTTTTTGGATAGTTTTTTTGGATGACACGCTTCGCCGGTTTTGTAAAACGGTGCTGAATCATTTCAAAGGTGATATCTTGTCTCACTTCTTCAGGGAGAGCTGCATCGAGTTTTTCAAATAGGACTTTATAGCCCTCTTGCCACCCTTCATGAATGTAAATAGGGGCAATAATAAAGCCAAGTGGATAGCCTGCTTTTGCTACCTTTACAGCCGCTTCAATCCGCTGATCGAGTGGTGATGTTCCAGGTTCGAAATATTTAATGACATAATCGGCATTGATACTAAAACGGAATCTTGTTCGTCCATTGTGTTTTGCATCTAACAAATGGTCTACATGATGAAATTTCGTAACAAAGCGTAGTTTGCCAAGATCGGTTTGACCAAAGTATTCAATCGCTCGTTTGAGTGTGTGAGTCAAATGGTCAATTCCTACGATATCAGATGTACACGAGGCTTCAAATCGCGTGATATCAGGCGCACGCTCGTTCATGTACTGTTCAGCCTGATCTAAGATCTCTTCTACATTGACATATGTGCGAATGTACGGCTTACTCCCCATAGTCGTTTGCAGGTAGCAATAATGGCAATGCCCCATGCATCCTGTCGCAAACGGAATGGCATACTCTGCAGATGGTTTAGATGTATCAAATTTTAAGGTTTTTCTCACGCCGATAACGAGCGTCGACTTTGCATTACGGTACTTTTGCAAATCATTTTTCCCCGGAATATTTCTCACTTGGTTGTGTGAGGTTGTTTCTCTAATTTCAATTCCCATGCCTTCAAACTTTTCTTTCAGCTCTTGTCCTAATGGGTACTCTAGCGCCCGAGGTTCAATATACACAAGCTGGGGAACGAACGGTTTGATCATAATTAGCACATCCTTACCTTATAGGTTCATATCGTTACTTTAACCTCTCAGGATGGCTTCTATCCTTTCTAAAATCTCCCTTATTCAAACAGATCTTGATAAAGGGCTTCTGCTTCTTCGTATGTTGGAAATACGGCATCATCAGGGGCTAATGGGTGATATGTTTCAAGTAGAAATAGCGCAAGCTCTTGCTCATTGTAAGGGTGTGAAACGATTTCCGCTTCTTTAATTTGTGCGACATTGGCTGCATGTGGATTTCGATAAATGACATATACTTGATCACCCGGCTTATAGTTAGAGAAAGACAAACTGGTCACCTCCATTTTTTATTTTAGGATGCCCTTCTCTTCATGCGATATGACTGATTATGATAAAATTCGACAAAAAAACCAGACAGTTTGACCTGTCTGGTTCACATCACCTAGTTATGTTGAAACGTTTTTTTCACGAAATCAACCACTTCTTCAGTTGTACTAAGTGATAAGATATGCTCTTTAAATGATGCAGCTTCTTCCTTAGAAAGCTTGCTTAACTGCGTTCTTGCTGGAAGAATCGATGTTGCGCTCATTGAAAATTCATCTAATCCTAATCCAAGTAGGAGCGGGATTGCGATTTCATCTCCTGCCATCTCACCGCACATGCCAACCCATTTACCTTCTTTATGCGCTGCTTCAATCACAAGCGTTATGAGGCGTAAAATAGCTGGATTGTATGGCTGGTAAAGATAAGACACTCGTTCGTTCATTCGATCAGCAGCCATTGTGTATTGAATCAAATCATTTGTTCCAATACTGAAGAAATCTACTTCTTTTGCAAATTGATCTGCGATAACAGCTGTTGATGGAATTTCTACCATCATTCCGATTTCAATGGAATCAGATACTTCTGTACCAGCAGCAACCAATGCTTCTTTTTCTTCAAGTAAAATAGCTTTTGCTTCTCTAAATTCTGATAACGTCGCGATCATAGGGAACATGATTTTCAAGTTTCCATATGTACTTGCACGAAGTAACGCGCGTAGCTGTGTTCTGAAAATCTCCTGCTCTTCAAGGCAAAGGCGGATCGCTCTATAGCCAAGGAACGGGTTCATTTCTTTTGGAAGCTGCAAGTAAGGAAGTTCTTTATCGCCACCAATATCTAGTGTGCGGACAACCACTGCTTTGCCTTCCATCTTCTCTAAAACGGTTTTATACGCATCGAACTGCTCTTCTTCTGTTGGGAGCTGATCTCTGCCCATGTATAAAAATTCTGTACGGTACAATCCAACTGCTTCGCCGCCATTTTCAAGTACACCTTTTACATCTTCAGGTGTTCCAATATTCGCAGCTAACTCTACGTGAACGCCGTCTTTTGTGACCGTTGGCTGGTCAACAAGTTTCGCCCATTCCGCTTTTTGAGCTAAGTAGTCTTCATGCTTTTTTTGATACGCTTTCACTTCATCTTCAGAAGGCTGAATGATGACGTCTCCACTAATACCATCAACAATGATCAGATCATTGTTTTTCACCGTTTTTGTTGCTTCTTTTGTCCCAACAACTGCTGGAATTTCCATTGATCTAGCCATAATCGCTGAGTGAGAAGTACGACCACCGATATCTGTCGCAAAACCTTTGACGAATTGTCTGTTCAGCTGAGCTGTATCAGAAGGTGTTAAATCTTCAGCAATGATAATGACTTCTTCAGAAATCATACTTGGGTTTGGAATGTCAACGCCTAGCAAATGACCAGTGACACGTTTTGTAACGTCGCGAATATCCGCTGCACGTTCTTTCATGTATTCATTGTCCATTGCTTCAAACATTGTAACAAACATTGTTGCTGTTTCTTTTAAAGCAAATTCAGCATTTACTTTATCCGATGTGATTTTATCCTTCACTGGGTTGAGCAGCTCTGGATCACTTAACACAAGAAGGTGTGCAGAAAAGATATCTGCTTTGTCTTGGCCAAGCTCTTTTAGCGCATGTTCTTTAATTGCTTCAAGTTCTTGTTTAGAAACATGAATTGCTTCTTCAAAACGCTTCACTTCTGTCTCTGGATCATTGATGTCTTTTTGGTGAACTGTTAAATCTGGTTCTTCCAGACGATATGCTTTTGCAATCGCAACGCCTGCTGAAGCACCGATTCCTTTCAGTTGTTGCATTACTCGCCTAGGCCTTCACTTTTCATTGTGTCTTTAAGTGCAGCAAGTGCATCATTTTCATCAGAACCAGAAGCAGAGATAGTGATTGTAGCACCTTTCGCAATTCCTAGAGACATTACACCCATAATAGATTTCAGGTTCACTGTTTTACCATTATATTCTAAGTTGATATCAGCATCATATTTACTAGCAGTTTGTACAAGAACTGTTGCAGGACGTGCGTGAATTCCAGAATCTGCAGTTACTTTGAATGTTTGTTGAGCCATTTTTATCAATCTCCTTTTTATACATTTCATACATCCACAATATTATATCATACTGCCGAGCTTGTCATCTAACAAGAACGGCAGTTATGAAAATTATTTTGAAATTTTCATGATGTTTTCTTGACCAGCTTTGATTTCACCGGATTCTTGAAGGTCAATAAATTGTCCTTCACTTAAGTTTGTAAATACAATTGGTGTCATTAAAGATGGTACTTCTGACTTAATTTTATCAATATCAACCTCTAAAAGTTTTTGACCGATTTCTACTTGATCTCCCTCTTGTACAAATGCTTCAAATCCTTCTCCTTTGAGGCTGACTGTATCAATCCCGAAGTGAATCAAGATTTCAAGTCCACCATCAGACTGGAGGCCGATGGCGTGTTTTGTTGGGAACACATTTAAGATTTTTCCTCTTACTGGTGAAACCACTGTTCCCTCTTTTGGCAAGATAGCAAAACCGTCACCCATCATTTTCCCTGAGAATACTTGATCTGGCACATCTGTAATTGGATGCAGCTCCCCTGTAATTGGTGAAGCAAACGTTTCTTCCCCTTGTTCGTTTTGAAGCGGTTTTGCAATGACTTCTTCAACCTGCTGACTGACTTCTTCTTTTGCAGAAGGGTCTTTCGCTGGTCGAGGTGTGCGCCCTGCAATAATGTCTTGCATTTGTGTTTTTAAATTATCAGAGCGTGGTCCAAAGATGGCCTGAATGTTATTCCCTACTTCAAGGACACCTGAAGCGCCAAGCTTTTTCAAGCGGTCTTTATCCACTTTTTTCTGATCATTTACAGTGACACGTAAACGCGTAACACAAGCATCTAGGTGTTTAATGTTTTCTTGGTCACCCATTGCTTCAAGAATTTCATAAGGTAAGTCATCGCCTTTTCCAGATTGAGCGCTGCTTGCACCGTCAGCTGCTTCATCTTCTCGTCCTGGCGTTTTCAGATTAAACTTGCGAATCGCAAATCTGAATCCGAAGTAGTAAATGACAGCCAGTACGAGACCGACTGGAATAACAAGCCACCAAGCGGTTCTATTCGGCAGGATACCAAATAGGAAGAAGTCGATTAACCCTCCTGAGAAGGTCATCCCGATTTTCACGTTTAGAATATCCATTATCATAAAGGATAATCCAGCAAATACACAGTGAATCGCAAATAATATCGGTGCAACAAACAAGAATGAGAATTCAAGCGGTTCAGTGATCCCTGTTAGGAAAGAAGTAAGGGCCGCTGACCCCATAATTCCTGCTACAAGTTTTTTATTCTTAGGTTTTGCTTCATGGTAAATCGCAAGTGCTGCTGCTGGAAGTCCAAACATCATGAACGGATATTTCCCTGTCATGAATGTCCCGGCTGTCAGCTGAACACCATCTTTGATTTGCGCCATGAAAATACGCTGGTCACCACGGATAATATCTCCTGATAAGCTCTTATAGCTAAAAAATTCATACCAGAATGGTGCGTAGAATATGTGGTGCAGACCAAACGGAATTAATGAGCGTTCAATGACACCGAATACAAAGGCAGCTAGCGGCTCATTCGCTGCAAGCAGTCCAGTTGAAAATGAGTTCAATGCACCTTGAATTGGCGGCCAAATGACGAGCATCAAAAGCCCTAAAATAAGTGCTGAAATCGACGTAACGATTGGAACAAAACGCTTACCAGCAAAGAAGCCAAGATATTGCGGGAGCTCAATTTTGTAAAATTTATTAAACATATAAGCGGCTAATACCCCGACAATAATCCCGCCAAACACGCCGGTAGACAAGGTCGGTATGCCGAGCATATTCACATACGCTGGATGACTTTCCTTAAAGAACTTAGCCAATTTGATTGAATCGGATGGAATGGAACCGTTGGCCATTAATACGGCACTCATCGTTACGTTCATGACAAGGTAACCGATGATCGCGGCAATCCCTGCCACACCGTCTCCATTGGCAAGACCGATGGCAACCCCTACAGCAAATAGGAGTGGAAGATTCGAGAAGACAATATTCCCCGCATTCTCCATAACACTTGCAACAAGCTGAATTGTATCATTGCTTAAAAATTGAGCGACATCAATCAGCTGCGGATTTTGCATCGCATTTCCGAGTGCTAGTAAAATACCAGCAGCAGGAAGGATCGCAACTGGAAGCATAAGTGCTCGTCCAATTTTTTGCAACACACCAAAAAGTGATTTAAACACTGGTTGAACCTCCTTTTGTTTTCGCTTACAACATGCATTTCAATTACACACTGACGTACATTTCATAATTAACCGTTTACATTTCACTTTCAGAACACAAAAAAGGCATGGTGATATAAGGTTGCGCAAATAACAGGATCTTATCCTGTATTTACCTTAAGTCACTCATGCCTGATCGAATCAGTTACACGTTTCAAGGAAACTATGAAATTTTATTCGTCAATCTGTACAGGTGAAGTGTCAAATAGACAGCTTCGGCATCTTGTACAGGCTTTTTCAATGCATGTTGCAAAATTTTGATCATTTTCCAAGCAGTATTGTAGCATAAAGGATATTCATTTTTCAATAGATGAAGCAACTTTTCTGGCTCCTCTAATGATTCTTCCCGTTTAATACGCTCAATCGAAAACGTAATATGGCGCAGTAAGCGTAAATAATGAATACTTTCTCTATCTACTTTCATATGAAATGCATCTTCTATGACTTGGACCATTTGTGTCATGAGCTGCGAATGACGGTTGACCTCGGATAAAGGCCGGTTCGTTAAAGCAGAGTGAATGTGGAGCGCAATAAACCCAATCTCTCCTTCGGGCAGCTTTGTTTCAACATCTGGCCGCGCATTTATCAGTTCCACGACTTCCTTTGCGACCTCGTATTCTTTCGGGTATAAGGATTTCGTTTCAAGCATAAAAGGATTGGTGATATCATAGCCTTGCTTAACTCGCTTAAAACTAAAGGCAATATGATCTGTCAGTGCAATATGAATATGCTCATTTAAACGATGCCCCATTTTTTCTCGTATATGATAAATGACGTCATTGGCAAGCTCAATCATGTCCTCATTAATGTGGTGCAGCAATTGTTTGTATTCTGTTTGCTCTTTTGTATTCTTTAACACAAACATTTTCTCAAATGCCGCTTGATCGAGAACGTCACCCGATTTTTTCCCAAAGCCGATCCCTTTATCAATCAGGACCACTTCGCCTAAAGAAGGGTGTTTTGCGATGATGACATTATTATTTAACGCTTTATCAACGGTGAAGGATTCCATGAACATCCCCACCTCCTTCTTATTCAATCCTTCTTATCGTACAAAACAGATGAAACGTGCGTCAACGATTGTTTTTCAAAATAGTCGTTGTGCGCTCAACGAGTCGATATGACAGCACCCTTTTTTCTGGTGCCTCACCTTGTAATACTTGATTGAACAAGTCAAATGCTTCCTGCCCCATTTGTTTGAGGGGAATGTCTATACTAGAAATCCCCAATGCTTCACTCAATTGATCGTTTTGAAAGCCAAGTATGGCTGGTGATTCTCCAACGTTTATTTGGTGACGCTGTGCCTCTAGTAAAAAACCTGCTGAGACATCATCGTTTGTAATCAGTAAGGCTGTCGGACGATTTTTCATCTCTTTCCATTCTGTAAATAATTGCTTGCCATCAAAAATGGTTAGTTTTCCTTCAATGACCCATTCATCATCAATGTCCTGCCCAAGCGACCGCATCATTTCTTGATAAGTCTGAATGCGAACTTGGCTGTTCTCCCCTTCTGTTCTAGCAAGAACGATTGCGATTCGCTCATGACCGCATGCCGCTAAGTGTTCAAGCCCTTCCTTAAAAGCCTGATCATGCGCAATCGATACCGATGAACATGTATCATGCGGAGTAGGATGACAAAAGATAATAGGACCAGATTCCTGCCACTTTAAAATTTCTCGATCACTTAACGCATTTGAGCAAAAGATTAAACCATCCACACGCTGCTCTTTTAAGCTCATTAATGCTTCTTTTTCCTTTAATGGGTCATATCCTGTTTGAAACAAGGCAAAATGCATTCCGCACTCCTGTGCTTTCTCTGCAATCCCTGTGACAATTCCGCTGAAATAGGAGTGATCAATTGTCGGAAGTACAATTCCAAGCATATTGGAATAGCCCTTTGCTAAATGCACTGCCTGAATATTCCGTGTATATTTGAGCTCTTTCATCGCACTAAGTACGCGCTCTCGCTTTTCTTCTTTGACATAAGGATGATCATTCATCACTCGTGATACGGTGGTAACAGATACACCCGCTCTTTTCGCAATATCCCTTATGTTAGGCATTTTTTCTCCTACTTTCTCTTGATATGGTAAGCGTTTCATACTTTAAGATGTATGTGAGCTGAACAAATCACTGGGTGGAAAGGGGAATTCAAGATGGGTATTATCATATGGATCATATTATGTTTGACTATTTTGTTTTCTGCTCGATTCGCACTACATCCTTTAGGAAAAGAACATAAAATCAAGCCGTTTCAATCAATTGATGATTTTTTTGTTGATAAGGATCGCAAAGAGTGACAAAAAAATCACGATGACGCTCCCAATACTTGGACGTTCATCGTGATTTTTTTCATTACTTGATGATCGTCAACTCTTTTGGATAATTGGTTAAGGTGACTGGGCCATCTTTTGTAATGAGAACATCGTCTTCAATTCTAACCCCGCCGACTCCTGGTACATAAATACCCGGCTCGATCGTATAGACCATCCCTTCTTTTAGAAGGTCATCATTTGCTTGACTCATAGAAGGGAACTCATGAACAGAAACCCCGAGTCCATGCCCTAGACGATGCGGGAAGTATTCGCCATATCCTGCTTCTGCGATCAGCCCTCTTGCTTTTAAGTCAAGGTCACCAATTCTCACACCCGGCTGGCTCATATCAAGTGCTGCCAATTCGGCTTTCAAGACGGTGTTGTAAATATCTTTTTGTTGTTCAGACGCTTCTTGATAGATGAAGGTTCTTGTAATATCTGAACAATAGCCATCCACAATCACGCCGAGGTCAAATAAAACAAAATCACCTTTTTTCAAGGCTGCCTGCCCCGGATTTCCATGAGGTTCTCCTGATTTTTCTCCGAATAGTACCATGGTTGAAAAGGACATGCCCTGAATGCCTTTTTTCTTCAGTTCATATTCGATGACAGCAAGAACTTCGGTTTCCGTCACCCCTTCTTTTAGGGCATGAATCCCAATTTTGACGCCTTCGTCTGCCAATTGAGCTGCTTTTTTCAATGTTTCAATTTCAGCTTCGTCTTTAATTAGTCTTAGCTGATTGAGCACATCTTCTGCCCGGACGAATGTTTCTGCCCCAGTGACAGCTTGAAGCTGCTCTGCTCTTTGCAAAGGAATGGATTCTTTTTCAATCGCTAGGCGAGTCGCTTTTACTCCTCGTTTTTCTAGTGCCTTTTGTATGAAATCAAAGGGGTTTTCATGGTCTTCATATCCAATGAGATCTCCAGCCCATCCCGCATTTTTTGCTTGCTCAACTTCCATCTTAGGCAAAATGAAAAATGGATCTGCTTCCTGAAAAACAAACAGCCCCATCACTCTTTCATGCGGCTCTGTGAAGTATCCAGATAGATAGAATACATTCTCCTTTGTATGTATAAATGCACCTTGAATGTCTTTTTTCTTAAGCCAAGAAGACAAGTTTTTCATTCGATTCATCGTGATCCTCCTCACACGTTTGACTACTGATCTATTGTATCAGTTTTCACTGTATTTCGCACAAAAGCGCACTGGCCTAAAGCCAGTGCGCTTTTGTGATTTGCTTAAGAAGCACGAAGCAAACGAAGTCCGTTTAAAATAACTAAAATCGTACTGCCTTCATGCCCAATGACACCAAAAGGTAAATCAAGAACTTGTAAGAAATTCGCACAGATTAACAAACAAATAACTGTTAATGAAAAGATGATGTTTTGTTTAATGATTCGGTTCATCTTTCTTGAAAGACGGATCATCTTTGTTAGATTGTTTAAGTTATTTTTCATTAAAATGAGATCTGCTGTTTCTAAAGCAACATCTGTGCCTCCGCCCATTGCGACGCCAACATCCGCTGTGGCGAGTGCAGGTGCATCATTGATTCCATCTCCGACCATAATGATCGAATCACCTTGTTTTTTCAGTTGATTGACTTCGTGTACCTTTTCATCTGGAAGACATTCAGCGACAACGGTTTGGATGCCTGCTTCCTCTGCAATCGCTTCAGCTGTTTTTTGCTGATCCCCTGTGAGCATGACGGTTTGGATGCCTAAATCATTCAGCTCCTGAATCATTTTTTTGGCCTCAGGTCTGATTTGATCCTTCAAACCGAGACAGCCGACGACTTCTTGATTTTTTTGAACATAGACAACTGTATATCCTTTGGATGAAAGAACATCACCATTCTCTTCAATATCACGATCCATTGAAGCTTTCCCGGCAAAATCTTTCTTCCCAATCCGCCATGTGTCCTCATTTAATTGTGCTTCCACACCAAAACCTGATGTTTCTTCAATGGTTACGTGGGCTGCCCGCTCTGTATGATGCTCTTTTGCCATATCAGAAATGGCTTTAGCTAATGGATGGTTTGACTGACTTTCAATTTGATAGAGTGCATGATAAAAGGTCGATTCATCTTGCCCTTTTGCCAAGACCACTTTTTCAACAGCTGGTTTTCCACTTGTAATCGTACCCGTTTTATCAAATGCAATCATCGTACTTGTGCCCAGTTTTTCTAAAAAGACACTTCCTTTTACAAGCATACCGTTTCTTGCACCGTTTGAGATGAGTGAAAGAGCTGCTGGCATAATTGAGGCAACAAGTGCACAAGGCGAGGCAACCACCATAAACACCATCGCACGGTAAAACGTTTCACTCATGCTCCAGCCAAGTACAAAATGAGGCAGGAACATTAAAATCGCCACAGTGATGAGCACACCTTTTACATAGGCACCTTCAAATTTTTCAATAAATGCTTGGCTTGGCGATACACTTTCTTGTGCAGATTCCACCAGCTTAATGATTTTATGAAAAAGTGTTTCTTCATTATGTTTTGTTACTTCTACTGTTAATGAACCATTTAAATTCACTGTTCCTGCAAACACATCTTCCCCTTGCCCTTTTTCCTGAGGCACCGATTCACCCGTTAAGGCAGATTCGTCTACACTTGTTCTTCCGCTCATGATCACACCATCTGCTGCAATTCGTTCGCCCGCTTTGATTAAAATACGGTCGCCTGGCGTAAGTGAAGAAGCAGCGATTTGGATGGTGGTGCCATCTTCTTCAATTAAAGTGGCTTCATCTGGAGCGATACTCATTAAGGCCGTTAAGTCTTTTTTACTTTTATTTGACGTATACGTTTCTAGCGCACCGCTAAGCGAAAAAATAAAAATTAAAATGGCGCCCTCTGCCCAGTAGCCAATGATCGCTGAGCCTATCGCAGCAAATATCATTAAAAGTTCTACATTTAATGTCTTGGATGAAATGGTTTCTTCAATTCCTTCCTTTGCCTTTGCAAAACCACCAATAACAAAAGCAAGAATGAAAAGAGGAATACTCCACATCGTTTCATCCTTTAGAAACCATCCAATCAAGATGAGAATCCCCGAAATGCCTGCTGCGATTAATTCCCCGTGCTGTGCCCATTTTTGAAAGAGCGAGTTGGATCCCTTTTGATCTGTCGTTTGATAAAGTGCTGTATTCTCATTCATGATTACTTTCTCCTCTCTAATTGATAATGATTTTCACATTATCAATCGTTGCCCGTTCCGTTTATCATCTATATTTTCTGCTATTTCAAGCTTTTTATAGGTCTGTAACTCATTATAACAGGTTCTGATCAATTTTCAATTAATAATTATTATAATTTCTTTTTGATAATAATTATCATTATTAGTGTCCGACATTTCTTCCTCTTTCTGAGCACATTTTATTCATCTGAAAGGTAATTGAACACAAAAAAGAACCAACGGATCGACCATTGGTTCTTACAGAAAGCTTGTGTTCTACGAATTTGTCCACTCTTTGATTTGTTTTTTCGTCAGCGGACCTACATGGTTTTTGACCACTTCACCCTTTTCATTGATGAAAAAGGTCGTCGGGATCGTAATGATTTGGTATTTCTTCATCATTTCTCCGTGCTCATCGAGAACGATTGGAAATGTAAACTTTCTGTCTTTCACAAATTGGGCAACTGCATGCTTGCTTTGCTCAGCACCAAGTAAATTCACAGTCAGTATGTCTACATCACTTTGATTTTCTTTCACGATCTGTTCAAAGGCTGGCAGCTCCATTTTGCAGGACGGGCACCACGTTGTCCAAAAATGCAGAATGGTCCGCTTCCCTTTCACCGGGATCACCTGCGTTTCACCTGTTAATGTAGGAGCTTCTATCCTCGGCGCCATTACAGGCTCTTTTGCTTCAGCCTCTATGTTCATCAGAAATAAAAGAAGGGTCATCATGAGAAGACTGGCGGGTAGATATTTACGATTCATCAGCATCTTCCTTCCTGATTTTCCTATAGCTTGCCCGCTAGCTGCACATGACATTCAAGCTTTTTTCAATGTAAGAAACATGGAGACGCCGAGTTCCTTGCAAATCGTCGCATAATGCAAAGCCGTTAATAGCAGCATCCCCGTGTTCATTCCTAAGATAACACCCATCATATTTAAGGATTCGATGGATCCTAGGAAATACACCATAGAGAACGATACCACGTGTACCCATATATTATGTAGGAACACATCTTTAATGAGACCCATACCGATTAAACACGCTTGAAACGGCATGACGAACAAGTGGCATAAGAAGTATGGCCATAGCAGCTGCAAGTAGACGGCTGCTTGAGGTGAGTCAAAAAAGAGCTGCGTGAGCGGATAAGCGAAATAATACATGATCATCACGGCTGGCACCCCATAGCCAAACGTAATGAGAATCGCTTGTCTGACACGTTTTTTCACGAGATCATACTGCCCCAAAGCATAGGCTTCTGATACATTCGGAATCATCACAATCATAATGGAATGAGCGATAAACGCCGGAAAAAAACCAATCGACATCGCTACGCCAGCAAGCATTCCGTAATGATCAACCGCAAGCGTACCAGAAATGCCCGCTGCAACGAGGGCTCCTTTGATTAAAAACGGTTCAACCGCATTGGCAATGGCATGAAAGATACGCATACCTGTTGTCGGAATGGAGACTGCTAACAAACGTTTTCTGACGTCAATTCCTCTTAACTCAACCGATCTGACATTCACAGCATTTTTCGCCATGACGTATTGGGAATATAAATAGATAAAGACGACGAGATCACTTGCAACAATCACACCAATCGCGATAAGCACCGCTGTTTCAATATCAAACGAATACCAATGAAAAAACAAAAACAAACAGATAAGCTGGATCGTTTTTTTCAGCATATTGGCTAGAGCAATTCTGCCCATTTGCTGCTTGCCCATAAAATAACCGCGTGCAATGGACGTAAATGCGATGATTGGAATGAGTGACAGAACCAAGCCCTTCATCAGCGGATGATACGATTGAAATACAGGAATGAAAGGCAGTACAATGGCTGCTATTGTCGTTGTTGTGCATGTCACCACAAGCGTCATTTTAAATGCATGGCGAAGCATACTTTTATGAAGCCGCTCATGCGATTCTGCAATGAATTTAGAAATGGAGACTGGCAGCTCCAAGCTGGCGATCACAAGCACAAGCATGATGATGGGAAGGATGCTCATATATAAACCCATTCCATGTTCTCCAAGCTCTCTCGCTAAAATCATATTGACTAAAAACTCGATACACTCAGCAATGAAAGCTGCGACAGATAGCAGAATGACCCCTTTTACAAATCGATTCATGTAGCCTCCCCTTGTCTAAAAGCAAATTCTTTTCACATTCTATGAGACAAGTCCTGAAAATATTTTAATAATTGAAGACAAAAAAACAGCGACTGATTGATCGCTGCTTTTCTTTACACTGCAAACACGTGACGGCCAATGCGTTCTACAATTTTACGAGAACGAATCCAGTTATCTGTCGCCGTTTTTGGATTATAAAAATAAATCGCCTTTGTTGTTCTGTCAGCTTCTTTGACAACCTGCTTCACAGCTTTTACGGAATCCTGGTCTGCCTTATCATTGATACTTCCATTTGATACGGGCTGGAAGGCATTTCGCTGATAAATCACGCCTCTGACACTGTCAGGAAAAGAGCGGTGTTCCACGCGGTTTAAGACGACGCTTGCTACAGCTTTTTTCCCGGCGTAAGATTCACCTTTTGCTTCGGCATGTACCAACCGAGAAAGCAAGTCCATTTCTTCATTAGAATAGTGTGATTGATTTCTTGAGCTTGCTGGCTTTGCCGTTTCCTTTTTCTTCGGCTTCGACCTCGGTTTTGATGCCTTTTCCTCTGTTGATGTGCTTAGCATTTTCACTTTCGGCTGATGTTTCTCCTCTGAAAACGCAGGAATCACGGTATGCTTACTATCTTGATCTATATATGAAAGCTGATGCTTTTCAGGTGCTTGTTCAAGTTTCTGACTTAATGTGCCCTCTTGCTCTTGTATATTGTCCATCTTGATCGCTGAGATGAGCATAAGGATGGCAAAAAGAGCTGTATGAATTTTGATCATTCGCCTCATTCCTCCCTTAATTAATGTAGGCCGTAAGATACTTGTCCACTCTAACAAGAGCTTCTTCTATTTTCACGCACAAAGATTTTCATGCCTGTCCAAATTCCGTCATTAAATGGCATGTCCTAGTTGAAATACGCATGAACTGGTAATGTAAGCGTTTAATATAGTCTCTTTTTAGCCTATAATCATCCTTATGCTCCTGATTATGGGTTATTACATTTTCTTTTCATATGTATCAAGCTGGTTTGAAGTGTGACAAAAGAACCAAAATAAAAAGCTTTTTCTCATGAATGAGAAAAAGCTTTAGCTTCTTGCTTCTTTAAGATATTCAAAAATAACATCTCCACCATGCTTGGCGATTCCGCGAAAATGTTTAAAATCATCTTGATTGACCAATACAGAACGAAATGTTAAAAAATCATCCTTTTGAATGGTCACTTGTTTTTCAGTACCATTCCGTAATGATTCTAGTATTGTGTTGATGTGTTCTTCAGTCAAAAAAACCGCTCCTTTTCAGCCTTGATCAAATATTAAATATACCATTCGTTTTCAAAGCGTACAACGAAAACGAAAGAAAAACGTCTTTATCCTTTACATTGGTATGAAAATATTGCAAAATACTTTTTAATAGGGATTGAAATCTGTTTTTAAAGGAGAGGGATCGGTTGAAGATTGCAAAAATTGGGAATGTGATCGAATTTAGAAATGGTTTAACAGGTGTAGTTGAAAAAGTGAATGAAAACTCTGTTATTGTGGATGTCACCATTATGGACAACTATAGAGATTTAGAACTGGATTCACTAACAGTCGTTAATCATAAAAACTATAAAATCATCAAAGACTCCGTACATTAATTTGCAATCCTCAATTCAGACTACCGTTACATAAAGATATACACAGCAAAGCTGACTCGTGTCACAGCTCTGTTCTCTTTTGACAATCACATATGAAAAAGGCTGACAACCATATAAAGTGGCGTCAGTCTTTTTGCGCGTGAAAGGTTTGCATTTCCGCTTTTGTTTTGTACATATCAACTTCTTCAGGTGTTATCACGCCTTTATCAATTAAAAGGGCGATCACTCCAAGTAATGTGGAGGCACTCCATTTATATCGCTCTTTGTTTTGATGTTCAAGCATCTGAAGCTCTTCCCTTAATTCCATTAGCAGCTTCTCTGTTTTGTCTTCTTTGTTTGCCAACACAAACGCCTCCATTTTCATTCGCTCGTTTCAATTTTATCTTAAAGTAAATATATCAAGAATAAAAGCATGATACACCTTTACAAACATACGTTCTGTCGTGTATACTATACATACGAGCTGGTAGCCCCCAGCCGTCCTAGCAAGTTCTATTCCTATTGGTATGAGAAGAGTGACATGACTCTTCTCTTTTTTTATATGCCATCATAATCTATTCCATAAAAAAAGACATGTCATCCACATGTCTTTTCTTCTTTATTAGCGATTATCAATCGTTTCTGGATACATATCGTGATTCATCATACGATACGATGCCATCTCTTCATACTTTGTCCCAGGTTTTCCGTAGTTCGTATACGGATCAATGGAAATACCGCCTCTTGGTGTAAATTTGCCCCATACTTCGATATATCTTGGGTCCATTAATTCAATGAGGTCGTTCATGATAATATTCATACAATCCTCATGGAAGTCACCGTGGTTACGGAAGCTGAACAAATATAATTTTAATGATTTACTTTCGACCATGATTTCATTTGGGATGTAGCTGATATACACGGTCGCAAAATCTGGCTGCCCTGTTTGCGGGCAAAGTGATGTGAATTCTGGGCAGTTGAATTTCACAAAATAATCTCTATTCGTATGTTTATTCGGGAACGTTTCAAGCACTTGTGGTGCATAGTCAAACAAGTAATTGGTCCCCTGGTTTCCTAGTAAAGTGACACCTTCTAATTCTTCTGGTTTTCTTGTCGTCATTTTGTCTCTTCCTTTCTATACGCCTCGTTTATTTCCCCACAATAGCGTGTGCAGTTGTGGTAAGACTCTCACACGATTCAAATCAGGGTCTTGCGCTACTTGATCTACAAGCATTTCGTATTTCTTTAATAAGTGCGTTAATAAGTACGCATCATCAGCTGTCATCGTATCATCATTTCCAACTTGCAAATAAAAGGGGAGTTCTGGGTATTTCGCATGAACATCCTTTGCATAGGCTAGATCAAGATCATCAAAGATCACGACCTTCAGGCTTGCATGTTGCAATCTGTTTCCATTTTTCAATTCATCTATGATACGTGTAAGTTTCGTAAAATCTGTTTTCATATTTGAACTTGGTGGTTTTGGAGAAATGGTTAAATCATCTATCTTCAAAAACCAATCTTGATACATCGTTCCCTGCGTTTCAAGCGCCGTATCAATTCCTTCTTCATGCAATAAATCAATAAGTGATTCCATTTGTTTTAAAAGCGCAGGATTCCCACCTGAAATGGTGACATGAGAAAAAGCCTTTCCACCTATTCTCTTCAGCTCTTTTACAATGTCCTCTGCCTGAAGCCACTGAATATCATGCTTAGCTGATCCATCCCATGTAAAAGATGAATCACACCAGCTGCAAGAGTAGTCACAGCCAGCCGTTCTGACAAACATGGTTTTTTGGCCAATGACCATTCCTTCTCCTTGAATGGTTGGACCAAAGATTTCTAAGACAGGAATCGCTTTAGTCATTGAGCTCAACTCGTTTCGGACGGTAAATGCAGTAGCTTGTTGGTGTCTCTCTGACAAAAACTTGAACACATACTGGTTTGTTCGCTAAAGTCGATAAATATGCTGCGACTTTATCATACACAGTCTTTGCGACAACCTCAGTGGTTGGCATCGCGTATGGATCATTTGATGAGAATTCTTCATGGTCATTGAGCAGTGTATGGTCGTACTGTCCATGAATGAGTTTTTTTAGCGTGCTAAAATTCACAAGGAAACCTGAATCATCTAGATGATCTCCTGCAATCGTAATGTTAATCGTATACGTATGACCATGTACGCGGCTACAAGCGCCAGCATCTTCTCTCGGGATAAAATGGGCTGCCGATACATGCATATCTTTATTTAATTCAAACGAAAATGGATGATTCGTCTGTGGATAGATTTGAGAAAGCATTTAGTTCGCCTCCTTCATGTCCATATAAGTGTCATAGCCATTTTTCCGAAGCTTACATGCAGGACATTCCCCGCAGCCATCAGAAATGATGCCATTATAGCAAGTGAGTGTTTCATTTTTCACAAAATCTAGCGCATTCAGTTCATCAGCCAGCTTCCACGTTTCAGCTTTATTCAGCCACATGAGCGGCGTATGGATGACAAATGGTTTTTCCATTGCCAAATTCACGGTGACGTTACAAGATTTCACAAACTCATCTCGACAATCTGGGTAGCCGCTAAAGTCTGTCTCGCACACACCCGTAATAATATGACGTGCTCCAATTTGATACGCAAGAATGGATGCAAAGGATAAGAAAACTAAGTTTCTCCCCGGAACAAATGTGGAAGGCAGTTCTCCTTCTTTTTCTTCAATATCAATGTCATCTCTTGTTAAGGCATTGGGTGCAAGCTGATTTAAAAGAGACATATCTAATAGATGATTTTTCACACCTAGCTTGTCAGCAATTCTTTTGGCGACATCAATTTCTTCTTGATGACGCTGATTATAATGAAAGGTTACCGTTTCAACCTCTTTAAATTGTTGAAGTGCCCATAGTAAACATGTCGTACTGTCCTGTCCCCCGCTAAAGACAACGACCGCTTTTTCATTTTTCATTTTTCCTTTTCCTCCTTTTGCAGACCCGTACCTCCGCACAAAGCTGCATCTGAAAGGTTCATGAAAACCCCTATTTTTCTCAAAAGAAAAGACACCTTTACATGTGTATGAGGTGTCCCAGCCATAAAAAATAAAAAATGCCACATCCAAGGATACGGCAAGTCCTTAGTTTTTTATAGAGGGTTTTGCTAGAACCTCTCCCGTTTTCACGGATTTTTGTTCAATTTTCACAGAGGATAGTGTACCACATAATTGGTGTACAAGCTATCCCTTCTTTACTTATCACGTGATGCAGGCACTTTTTTCAGACAAAGAAAGAGGATAAAAAAGATACTGACATAACCAAAAACAGGGTAAACCGTTGAAATGAGTGTACCGTATCCAATTTTACTGATGACATAACAGCAAAGCAGAATAAAGGATATCGTATACATACTGTTCAATCGAATATACGCCCTCACCTGTCTTTCGAGACCGTATAAATTCCCTATAACGGATGTAAAGACTTCACCAAAGATCACGAATAAATAGATGAGATGAATGGAGTTTGCGACTTGATACACCACTTGGGCCATCGGAATATCATACGCTTCCAGCATTTCTAATGAAGAAAGGGATAAAAAACAGGCGAGCAGAATGAGTGTCAACATCAGACCCCCAAGCACCGCTCCTTTTTTTATCACGGCTTCGGATGTCATTTCGTTTGCAACCGGCACTAATACGGCTTGAGACAGCGCTAAATTAAATGCACCATATGAAATCGCAGACAACATCCATTCGCCCTCTCCCATTTGCAGCCCCAGAACGTGGCTTTCACCGCTACTAAACACAAATGAGTCTAGAAACACAATCAGCGAAAAGAAAATCAGCATTGGAACGACAAGTACATTGACACCAAATAACCCTTTTGAACCTTTAAAAAGGACAATGACACTTAAAATAATCGTTAAAAAAATACCATATTCTTTTGAGATGCCAAGTTGTTCTTCAAAAATAGCGCCTGCGCCAGAAATCATCACTGACGTCACACCTAGTAAAATAAAAAACATGACGATGTTAATATATCGACTCGCAGCAGCTCCAAATAAAAACCGATTCATATCTTGATAAGACTCCGCTTCAATTCGTTTGGAAATAAGCATCATTTTTGCGCCAAGGCCGGTAAAAATAACACCGCTAATCAAAATCCCGATCAATCCAATCCAGCCAAAACGAACAAAAAATTCTACGATTTCTTTTCCTGTCGCAAACCCAGCTCCAACCACTGTTCCTACATATACAAAGGCAAGCTGAAAAGCGGATTCATTTGAACGTTTCATATGACCCCTCCGCACCCATCACTTTCGATTGTCTCTTTTTTATCCTATGAGACAAGTTCCTTGAAAAGAAGGACAAACCATGATTAAATGCAAAAAAGGATTTTTCATTCAGCTATGAGCAAAACAGTTGAAAGTCAAAATAGGTCAGAGTATACTATAGTCAAAGATGGTCAAACAACAGACCATTTTATTTAACATTCATTGGTCAAATAAAGTCAAACTTTATTTTAAGGAGGTCATGGCTCATGCGTTGTCAACATTGTCAAGTAAATGAAGCAACTATTCGCCTGAATATGCAAGTAAATTCGTCCCGTAGCCAAATGGTTTTATGTGAAGACTGCTATACCTCTTTGATGGAACAGTCAAAAATGAAAATGGGTCCTAACCTTTTCGGAGGCAGCTCATTCTTCTCTGAGCAAGCAGGACATGCGACGAGCCAAGAGCGGCCTAAACAAAAAGGCTTACTCGATGAGCTTGGCCGGAACTTAACGGATGGCGCACATGCTGGTTTAATCGATCCTGTCATTGGCCGTGATGAAGAAGTCACAAGAGTCATTGAGATTTTAAATAGAAGAAATAAAAACAATCCTGTTCTCATTGGTGAACCTGGTGTTGGTAAAACGGCCATAGCCGAAGGACTAGCACTAAAAATTGCAAATGGAGATGTACCAAATAAATTAAAGAACAAACAAGTTTATTTATTAGATGTCTCTTCACTTGTGGCAAACACAGGTATACGTGGTCAATTTGAGGAACGGATGAAGCAATTAATCAAAGAATTGCAAAGCCGTAAAAATATCATCTTATTCGTTGATGAAATTCATCTTCTTGTAGGCGCAGGCTCTGCCGAAGGGTCAATGGATGCCGGAAACATTTTGAAACCAGCTCTAGCTCGAGGGGAACTGCAGCTAGTAGGTGCGACAACATTAAAAGAGTATCGTCAAATTGAAAAAGATGCTGCCCTTGAACGCAGGTTCCAGCCCGTCATCGTTGATGAGCCAACACAGGATGAAGCATTCGAGATATTAAAAGGCATTCAAGATAAGTATGAAGCCTATCATGGCGTCACCTATTCTGACGAAGCCATTAAAGCGTGTGTTCAATTATCTTCGCGGTATATTCAAGACCGCCACTTGCCAGATAAAGCCATTGATTTAATGGATGAAGCAGGTTCAAAAGCGAATCTCTCCATTGATGCAGCAAGTGAAGATGAATTAACAAACCGTCTTGCGCAAATTGCCGCTGAAAAACAAGCTGCTTTAAATGAAGAACGATATGAAAAAGCAGCGAAGCTTCGAGACGAAGAAGAAGCGATTGAAGCGAGATTGCAAAACAAAACAAATGACAAAGAACATGTCGTCACAGCTGAGGACATTCAGTCGATTGTAGAACAAAAAACAGGTATCCCTGTCGGCAAACTGCAAGCAGACGAGCAAACAAAAATGAAAGAAATTGATGTCCGCTTAAAAGCCCGCGTCATTGGTCAGGAACATGCGGTTGAAAAAGTGGCGAAAGCCGTAAAAAGAAGCAGAGCCGGCTTAAAATCAAAACACAGACCAACTGGCTCCTTCCTTTTCGTTGGACCAACAGGCGTCGGGAAAACCGAATTGTCTAAAACATTAGCGGAAGAATTATTTGGCTCAAAAGAAGCGATCATTCGTTTAGATATGAGTGAGTACATGGAGAAACATTCCGTGTCCAAAATCATCGGTTCTCCTCCTGGTTACGTTGGACATGATGAAGCCGGACAGCTCACGGAAAAGGTTCGCAGAAAACCATACAGCATCATTTTGCTCGATGAAATCGAAAAAGCGCACCCTGATGTCCAGCATATGTTCCTTCAAATCATGGAAGATGGCCGTCTAACAGACAGCCAAGGCAGAACCGTCAGCTTTAAAGACACAGTCATCATTATGACAAGTAACGCTGGCAGCACAGATAAAAAAGCAGTCAAAGTCGGATTCCAGTCTGAACAAGAAGAAGCCATCGAAGAACAATCATTGATTGATTCACTGAGCGCTTATTTCAAACCGGAATTCTTGAACCGTTTTGACAGCATCATTCAGTTTGATTCATTAGATAAAGACGATTTAGTCAAAATTGTGGATCTTCTGCTCAAAGATTTGTCAGAGCAGTTAAAAGAACAAAATCTAACTGTTCACGTCACAAACGAAGCGAAAGAAAAAATCGCTGAACTTGGTTATCATCCAGCATTTGGGGCTCGTCCGTTACGAAGAACGATTCAAGAGCATGTTGAGGATCAAATGACGGACATCTTGCTTGAAGAAGAACAACTTACTGGATTTACAGTCGATGTTGAACATGACGAAATTGTTGTGAAAAAGAGCTAAGTACATCCTAAGGAGGATCTTCAGCTCCATCATGTTGCAGTGTCTAAATTCCATCTGAGCGCCGACGCTCCCTCCCCTCTTTTCCTTTACGATAAAAGAAAAAGAGGTGGATCACATGGATCACATGATCAATTGGAACTACGATTTGATCAAAATCATACATGAAGAAAAATTAAAAGAATTGCTCTTAGATGAAACAGCTCAAAAAAGATGAAGTTTCCAGATTGTTGACAAAGGGCTAAAATGAACTTGATTTTAGCCCTTTGTCTTCTTTTCAGCGTGATAGAAAACCTTTGCAGTCTAGGAAGGACAGCTACTTGCGCGGAGTGAATTTGGCATTCGTGAGCACCAGAGCGCAGGACTGACAAAGAATGCGAGGGTTTGTCTACACGCTGAAAACTCCCTTTTATATGAGGGAGTTTCTTTTTTTACGGCTTTCAGAAAGCGCTTTCGTCAAAATTTCTTCACATAAACTGTCTTAATTTTATATTCTGACTAAAACCCTTCTAGAAGACACCGATATTAACTATAGAAAAAGATAGTTAAAGGATTTGGTGAGATAATGGACAAAACATCGTTAATTGGTATTATTTTAGCATTTATTGCACTGAGTGTCGGTATGGTTTTGAAAGGTGTGAGTCTAACCGCTCTTATCAACCCGGCGGCTATATTGATCATTGTGGTTGGGACAATTTCAGCTGTTGTCATTGCCTTCCCATCTAGTGAAATTAAGAAAACACCAAAATTATTCGGCAAAATTTTCAAAGATAGCAAGCTTCCAACGATACAAGAAATGATTCCTCTATTTTCAAACTGGGCACAAATTGCTCGTCGTGAAGGTCTTTTGGCATTAGAGGCAAATCTTGAGGAAGTCGATGACGATTTTCTAAAGAACGGCTTAAGCATGGCAGTTGACGGTCAAAGTGCTGAATTTATTCGCGACGTCTTAACTGAAGAAGTCGATGCCATGTCGGAGAGACATCAGTCAGGCGCATTAATCTTTACACAAGCTGGTACATACGCTCCGACTCTAGGGGTACTTGGTGCCGTTGTCGGACTTATTGCCGCACTTGCAAACATGGGAGACATTGAAGCACTTGGACATGCGATTAGTGCTGCCTTCGTCGCCACACTGCTTGGGATTTTTACAGGGTATGTGTTGTGGCATCCATTTGCCAACAAGCTGAAGCGTAAATCAAAGGAAGAAGTGAAGCTTCGTCTCATTATGATTGAAGGGATTCTTTCTGTCCTTGAAGGCCAGTCTCCAAAGGTTATTGAGCAAAAACTTCTGATGTACTTACCAGCAAAAGAACGTGCAAATCTTGTCATTGAAGAAGGAGAAAAACAGAATGGCTAGGAAACGTAAAAAACATGATCATGAAGACCATGTAGATGAGTCTTGGCTGATCCCTTACGCCGATCTTCTTACGCTTCTTCTCGCCCTCTTCATTGTGCTGTTTGCATCTAGCTCCATTGATGCGGCAAAATATGAACAGATGGCTAAATCGTTTAATGTTGTCTTTACTGGCGGCACTGGCGTAATGGACCAATCAAGCATGCAGAGCACCGAAGAAACAGAAAACAGCAATCAAACCAAAAAATCAGCAGAAGATGAAGAAGAAGAAGCAAAAGCGAAAGCTCGTGACCAAGCGGTATTAACAAAGGTTAAAAAGCAAGTAGATTCATTCATTGCGGATAAAAAACTTGGTTCGAAGCTTGAAACAAAGCTGACGGATGAAGGTCTGCTTATTACAATTGAAGACAGCATCTTCTTTGATTCTGGGCGAGCGGTGATCCGCTCGCAGGATGTTCCGTTAGCCAAAGAAATATCCAAGCTGCTCGTCATTAACCCTGCTCGTGACATCGTCATTAGCGGACATACAGATAACGTTCCGATTCGGAATTCTGAATTTGAATCCAACTGGTATTTAAGCGCCATTCGTGCGGTCAACTTTTTAAATATTCTCCTTGAAAACAGCAACCTAGACCAAGAGAACTTTAGCACAAAAGGTTACGGAGAATTTAAACCGATTGCCTCTAACGATACCGCAGAAGGCAGAAGTAAAAACAGACGCGTCGAAGTTCTTATTTTGCCAATTGAGAAAAAAGCAAAATAAATAGGAAGCCAGCGGCTTCCTTTCAGATCATGACAAAGGGCTAAAATGATGTTTATTTTAGCCCTTTGTCTTTCTTATGAGCGCGATTGAAAGCGCTTGTCGTTTATTGGTGCGCAGGACTGACATCATATGCGAGGATTAGTCTACATACTAAAAAGGAAGCCAACGGCTTCCTTCAGGCTGTCGAGAAAATCTCGACAGCTTTATTTTTTTCCTTAAATTTTCCACTACCCCATTTTATAATAGAGAAAAGCATACTAAAGGAAGGTGTTTTTCTCATGTTCCACACTAGAAATTCTTCTCAGCACGAAGCCGAATTTGTATTACTAGATCAACTGGTCGAAGAGGATCACCTGCTTCGTAAAATTGATCAATACATTGATTTTTCATTTATCATAGACAAAGTAAAACCATATTATAGTGAGAATAAAGGTCGTCCTTCTCTCGATCCACTCATTTTGTTCAAAATGATGTTCATCGGATACCTGTATGGTATCCGTTCTGAAAGGCAACTTGAAAAAGAAATTTACTATAACATGGCGTATAGATGGTTTTTAGGTTTGAACATCAATGACCCCGTTCCTCATCACTCGACCATTAGCTGGAATCGTCGTACTCGATTCAAAGATACAACGATTTTTCAAGACATTTTCGACGAGATTGTGCTTCAAGCTATCAATCATGATATGGTAGGAGGCCGCGTTCTTTTTACTGATTCAACTCATCTTAAAGCCAATGCCAATAAACATAAATATATGAGAAAAACGATTGAACAAGATACCCAGAACTATATAAATGATTTAGAAGAAGCGATCCAAGAAGATCGGGTGGCACACGGAAAAAAGCCCTTAAAGGTAAAAGAGGAGGTGAAAACGGAAAAAGACATTCGTCAAAGTACGACTGATCCTGAAAGTGGCTATCTTTATCGTGAAAACAAACCGGAAGGCTTTTTCTACCTAGACCACCGTACAACGGATATGAAGTACAATATCATCACGGATGCCCACATCACGCCCGGTAATGTCCATGATTCTGTTCCGTATCTTGATCGGTTGGATCACCAAATCGCACGATTTGGTTTTCAAGTAGAAGCTGTTGCCCTTGATTCTGGTTATTTGACGACCCCAATCTGTAAAGGTTTATCAGATCGCCGTATTTTTGGTGTCATCGCACATAGACGCTTTCATCCAACAAGAGGTTTATTTGAGAAGTGGAAATTCAAGTATGACTCTGAACATGATCATTACATATGCCCAAATGGTGAGAAGCTATTATATACAACAACTGATCGAAAGGGTTATCGATTCTACAAATCAGATCCTAAAAAATGTGCATCGTGTTCTTTTCTTGAAAGATGCACAAGGTCGAAAAATCATCAAAAAGTCATCTCAAGACACATATGGGAAGAACATAAAGAAAAGATCAGACAAAATCGTCTATCTGTCTCTGGAAAAGAGCTATATAAAAAAAGAAAAGAAAAAATAGAGCGAAGCTTTGCAGATTCAAAACAACTGCACGGGCTTCGCTACTGCCGGTTGAGGGGAAAACAAAATGTGAGTGAGCAAGTTCTTCTCACAGCTGCCTGTCAGAACATGAAGAAGATTGCCACACATCTAGCGAAGCTAGGTTAGGTGTGTGGGAGGCCTTTTTCATTCAATCTCATCCATCATCATTACGATGAAAATAAAAAAGATTGTAGAAAAACATGAGTTTCTCTACAATCTGAAGGAAGCCAACGGCTTCCTTTTTTATGTGTTTATTCTTTATGATCATATAAATGCTTGGCACGCAGTCCTACATGTTTGAGCATATCGATGCAGGCATCCTTCTCCTCTTCACTAAGCACACTGATCATCTCGTGAATCTCTTTTGCATGATCTGGGAAGATGTCATCAAGCAAAGCTCTTCCCTGCTCCGTAATATGTGCAAATGTCACCCTGCGGTCTTCTGCACAAGCTTTCCGGCTAAGGAGTTCTTTTTTCTCCAATTTATCAACCACATACGTGATGCTTCCGCTTGCGAGTAAGATCTTATCACCTATTTGCTGAAGCGGCTGATCACCTTTATGATACAGCAATTCTAATACAGCAAATTCAGTCGGATTCAGACCGTGCTTCACAATATGTTTGTTCATGTGGTGATTAATGGAGCGATAGGCACGTGATAGTACAATAAATAATTTCAAAGATTTCTCAACATTATGATTTTCCATTTTTTATCATCCTTTATGAAATGCAACTCACTAATGTGACATTAATAAACAATAAGTAAAATGTCAACATGTTGAACCATTTTTAGCATGAAAAAGAGACCAGAACGAATCACCTAATTTTTTAAAAATCTCACAAGTCATCGTAATAAAGATAGGTTCAATGCTATAATAAGTCTATTAGGTAATACGTTGGAGCGATGAATCATGAGTATACTGAAAGGGTTTTGGAAGAAGATCAAGCTTTACCTTATTTTGGTCGTGATTCCAACCCTCATCATTAGTTATTTTATCTACGAAAAAGAAACTGAGAAAATTGATGTAAAAAACAAACAAACCGCTACACTTATGTTAAATATTCACAAAAACCAAATGAATTATTTAATCAGTGAAACGGAAGCAAGACTAACTTCCCTTGCCATGGGATTTGACCAGCCGCTTGAAACGAAAAGAGTACAACACATCCTAGAGAAAATCTATAAACAAGAACCTCGTTTTTCAGGCCTGTATCTCCTAGACCAAAAAGGAAATGTCACAGCCAGCACCACACCATTAAAGGAAAAAATCAACCTGTCATTTAGAGATTACTTTAAACGTATTCAAGTTACAAAACAGACCGTCATCACAGATAACTATGTAAGCCGCATTACAAAGCAGCGGATTCTCTCCATTTGTGTCCCTGTTTTGAATGAAAACGACGAAGTCACAGATGTGCTAGTCGCTGCGATTCAAATTGATTATTTAAGAAATATTATGAATGTATTAAACCCAGAGCTTCATTTTAAGATGCTGAATCAAAATGGAGACGTTGTGTTTACAAGTGGTCCACAGCCAGCATCTGAAAGTGATAGCACCGTGTCTACATATTTAGATGAAAACAGCTGGAAGCTAGAGGTTTTTCCGCAGCGTGCGACAACAAGTGAAGTCCTGTCTGTGATGCTGTTTCCATTATCCAGTGCATTTATTCTCTTAAATATCTTATTTACACTCGTCCAATATATCATTTTAAGACGACAAACCCAGCAGGAACGCCACCAAAATGAAGCACAAAAACTTGAACTCATTGGAACACTTGCGGCAAGTACGGCTCATGAAATTCGCAATCCATTAACAGGCATTAGCGGGTTTATTCAACTTTTGCAAAAGAAGTATCGTTCAGAAGAGGATCAGCTTTATTTTTCTGTCATCGAGGAAGAAATTAAACGGATTAACCAAATCGTCAGTGAGTTTCTTGTGCTAGGAAAACCAACGGCTGAAAAGTGGCAAAATAATTCTGTGAAAGAAATTGTGAGTGAGATCATGCCAATTGTATTTTCTGAGGCGAACCTTTATAATGTCGAGGTTGATTTGCAAATCAATACCATTCAAGATGTTGGCGTGTATTGCACGAAGGATCACATTAAACAAGTGGTATTGAATGTAGCGAAAAACTCGTTAGAAGCGATGCCAAATGGCGGTCATTTGAAGATTGTCATTGAGGCTGAAAAAGAACAGGTCATCATAAAAGTGAAAGATACAGGTGAAGGTATACCAGAAGAGATGCTGAAACATATCTTCCTCCCTTTTATTACGTCGAAGGAAAAAGGAACAGGTCTTGGGCTTGTTGTGTGTAAACGAATCATTTCGATGTATGGGGGGACAATCGATATCGAGAGCGAAGTGAATAAAGGAACAACCGTGATCATCATGCTCCCTTCTGCACACTAATAGCTGAAGCATTCATCCGGTTTTGCTAATGGCAAGACCGGTTTTTTGATGTCAATAAGAAGGACGATTGACAGAAAGGAGACTCATTTGTGATACAAGATCATGAAAGGAAGCAACAGATTGTTGTTCATGAAAAAGAAGATACTGATACTCATTCATCAGGTTGTCCAGTTCTTGACTATATTTAATTGTCGTCTCACCTGTATAGCCTTCTACTTGAGCAGCTTCTACCATTTGTCTTCTCTTTTCATCAATTGACATTAATAGCTGTTCTTTCCGTACATAAATATTCATGATCTCAGCTCCCGCTATGAATTCGTCTGTCTACGCTCTAAATAATCCGACACCAAAATTATACTTTATTTGTAAATTAAATTAAATATGCTTATTTTATTTAATTTTTTACAGCCTAAAGACCTTTTACCCAATGAATTCTGGGGGTAAACTTCAAAATTGGACAGGACTGACACATTGATTAAACAGAATTTTATCCTATGCAGAAGACCAAAATCAACTATTTTCTCTCTCATTTTATGTCTATTTTCCTAAAAAAAAGCTGATCTTCCGCCTCATGCGAAATGATCAGCTCCCACTATTAAACCGTTTCTTCTTCGTAAATTGGCACCCAGCCCTTAGTTGTGACAAATATGCGAACTGCGACGACTTGACGATCTTCTTGAAGTGTAAAGTAGTGACGAATATTCGGGGGCACAGAAATTAAATCACCTGGATTCAGTCTCACATCAAAAAAGACGCCGTCTTTGCCTTGAATGGCAAAGATTCCATGACCGCTCACGATAAATCTGACTTCATCATCCGTATGATGATGCTCACGTTTAAAGTTTTGAAGCAGTTCATCCAGATTAGGGGTCGCATCTGATAATGAAATCACATCCTGCGCTTTGTATCCTCTTCGCTCGGAGATACTCTTTATTTCCTCTTGAAACACAGTTAAAATTTCTTCCTTTTCATCATCTGTTAAATCGTACTTTTCAGATAACTGTTTTGGTAGTTTTTCAATATCCCAATGTTCATAAATGACCCCTTGCTGTTCTAAATACGCCTGGACCTCTTGTTCGTTCTCAAGTAACGTGTTCTCTTCATTATGAATGTAAATGGTCGCCATGTGTGTTTCCTCCTTTTTATTTAACAAGCTGCTTTTGATAAAGCGCTACTTTCAAATGATAGGTAAATAAAAATTCATAAGCCTCTAAGACTCGTTTGGCTTCAAATGCGCTTTTCCCCCAAACGGTGATGCCATGATTACGAATGAGTACAGCACCAGCATCGTCCGTCAGGTGCACTGCAAATTGCTCTGCAAGGTGCGGAATATGAGCTGGGTTTTCAATAATAGGAACAGCAACTTCTGCATCCTCTTCCCAATAACCAAGCGCTTTAATGATTTCGTTACCTTTAAAACGAACTTCTCCTTTATCGCCATACAGCTCAGAAATGACATTGTTATCGATCGTGTGGACGTGAAGACAACATCCTGCTTTCGTCCGCTCATAAACGTATGTGTGAAGCAGTGTTTCAGCTGATGGCCTGAGCGGCTCATTCGGATGAACCGGCTGGCCTGCTGCATCAACAAGAACAAAATCTTCGTCGGTTTCTTTTCTTTTATCTTTGCCGCTTGCCGTCACCAAAAACGTGATGGGATCATCCGACACTTTTATCGATAAATTGCCGCTCGTTCCGTAAAACCAGTCTCTTTGTGCCAATTCACGTTTGATGTCTGCTAGTTCCTTCCAGCGTTTACTCTTCTCGTCTGCCATTCCTTCACTTCCTTTATTTGATCAAATTGCGCTTTTAGATCAACAAATGTTTCATACTCTTTATGTACGAGCCCTAGCTCTTTACATTCGTTCAGTAAATAATCACGCGCAAACGTGAGATCCGCATGTTTCGCTGCCTCAATATCAGTCACTGAATCACCAATCATGATAATAAAGTCATCTTCCTGCGTCAGTTCTCGAATAATGGAAGGCTTGCAGCAGCCACAGCCATTTTGGCATTCTGAATCACAGGCATACGGCCATTCAATTTGAATATGGTCTTCTTTAAATGATGCATGGTTACAATAAATATTCTCTTGTTCGACAATCCCTTCAAGGATAGGATAGACAAAAAAGTCCATACCGCCGCTGAGTACATAGAAAGGAATGTCTGCTTTTTTGACATCATCGACAAACTGTTCAAATCCTTCACGAATCTCTGTATCCTCTAAAATAAATGACCGAATGGCTTCTTTCTGATCACTCGTCAGTAACTGAAACATCTGCCCGACGCCTTCTTGGATCGTGATCTCTTTTGCTAGAACACCATCCTTCCATTTCGTCCATTCTTTTGGAGCAAACTGCTTCATGATGCGAATGATATTATCATTTTTCGTAATCGTGCCATCAAAATCACAACATACAATTGGTTTTTTCATTTATTCTGCTACCCTTCCCCAAAGATCAAGTGCTGCTTGTAAGTCTTGACAAGTTGATGCTTTTTCTTCGATAGACTCTTTTTTGACCACCGCATCAATGATCGAACGAAAGGCTTTCCCTCCTCCAGTTGCTCCCCGCGGATGTCCGTGAATTCCCCCGCCTGCATTAATGACATGATCAAGTCCAAAATCTTTGATTAAGATCGGCACCATTCCCGGGTGAATGCCTGCTGAAGGGACAGGAAATGTTTGTTGAACTGTATCCTCTTTCACACATGCTTCGAAAATGCCAATGGCATCTTTTTTCGGAAGGGCGACTGATCCATAAGGAGAGGGAAAAAGACTTAAATCAGAGCCAGCATATCGATTTAATTTGCCTAAAAGAAGAGAATGCGAGAATCCATAGTCTGGAGATGATGTCATTGCACCGCTCACTGCCGGATGTGCCATGATCGGCAATGGGATCTCTGGATCTTCAGCCAAGCTTTGCATGACATCAAGTCCATAGGCAAAAACGTTGAATAAAAGCGCATCAGCCCCGAGTTCGGCTGCCTTTCTTGCTCGATCTTTCAAATCAAAAGTTCTACCAGTTAAATTAACAGCATAAAGCGTGCGATGTCCTGTCTCTTCATATGTTTCTTTTAATATCTTTTTTCCTTCCATGATTCGATCTTCAAAAGGGGCTAATGGGCTTTCAAATAAAATCTCATCATCTTTGATGAAGTCTACTCCACCTAAAGCCTGTAAGCGGAGCTGCTTTTTTAAATCCTCCATATCACGGCCGATCACGCCTTTAAATATACTCATCAATAGCGGCCGATCAAACACGCCTACTTTCTTTCGTATCCCCTCAATGCCAAATACCGGTCCTGGCAGACAGCTTTTAAACCTTTCCGAAAATTCGATATCGACGAGCTTTACTTTCCCATCCAGTGAAAGCTTTCCAAAAATCGTCGTCAACACCGCTGGTATATCAGCTGAAAAGTTCGCCTCAGGATAAGCAATGGTCACCTCTGATTGATACAGACCACCATTTGCGGAGGACTGTTCTTTTACGCTCACCACACGGCCTTTATGTTTTTTTAGCTGCTCCTTTTTGAGCTGCGGCAAGTCCGTCCATGACCCGACCGTTAACCCAAGTGCGATCTGCTCTGCTTTTCGGTCTATTTGTTCATCCTCTCGATGTGTTAGTACGTATGTTGCCAGTAGTTCACTCACTAGGAATCCCCTTTCGATTGCGTCCTGTATATGGTCAATAAAAAAACCTCTTTAAGTGCTTGATCAGCGCGTTAAAGAGGTTTCGTCTCATTCATCCGAATCTTATCTCTCAGCGCTTGCTGCAAGAATTAGCACCGTGCTTCATGGAAGTCGGTTGCCGGGCTTCATTGGGCTAGTCCCTCTGCCTACTCTTGATAAGAATATTCAATTTTCTTAAATATTGCCTGAATTATCGCACCATTTTTTTACGTTGTCAATGGCTTTTTTTCAAATAACTGCAAGGCAGCGATACGATCAGCGGCTTCCTTTAGCCGCTCCTCACTTGTTAAAAGGCCGACTCTGACGTAGCCTTCACCGTGAGCACCAAAGCCATTCCCTGGTGCCACAACAACATGTGCTTTTTCTAATAATACATCCGAAAAAGTTTCAGATGTATACCCTTCAGGCACCTTTAACCAAGCAAAAAACGAGCCCTTTGGCGCACTGACGTCCCAGCCAATCTCTTTGCATGCAGCAATCCAAGTGTTTCGTCTTTTTTCGTACCGATCATTTTGTACTTGTACGCACGTTTGATCGCTTAAAAGTGCTTCTGCTGCTGCATCTTGAGTTGCTTTAAACAGTGACACAAACAGGTGATCCTGATAAAGCTCAATGGCTTCGATAACAGAGGCATTCCCTGCTGCAAAACCGACTCTCCAACCAGCCATATTATACGTTTTGGACAATGTATAGATTTCAATACCTGTCTCTTTTGCTCCGTCTATTTGCAGGAAACTAAGGGGCTTTTCGCCGTCAAATCCTATGCCGCCATATGCAAAATCATGGACAACACACATCTTATTTGCACTCGCAAACGCAACAGTATCTTCAAAAAATGTCCGGGTTGCAGTCGCACCAGTCGGATTATTTGGGTAATTTAAGTACATCAATTTTGCTTGATTCTTATCCTGCTCTGACAATTGGTGGTAGTCAGGTAAAAAATCATTTTGTTCAAGAAGAGGCATTGTGACCATGCGAGCTCCGGCAAGCACAGCGCCTGACCAGTAATCAGGATAGCCCGGATCTGGAACAAGCAGCGTATCACCTGGATTCAGTAAACATTGCGGCAATTCGACTAGTCCCGCTTTCCCTCCAAATAAGATGGCAATCTCTGTCTTTGGGTCAAGCGTGACACCATATTCTCTTTCATAAAAAGTAGCTGCAGCTTTTTTTAGTTTCGCTGTCCCGCGGAATGAGGAGTATTGATGATTTTCAGGTTTTGCTACCGCTTCCTGCATCGCTTTCACAATATGTGGAGGAGTGGGCTGATCAGGATTTCCTTGACCTAAATTAATCACATCTGCCCCTTCCTGCACTTTTTTCTGTACTTTTTGTACAAGCGACGCAAAAAATTGTTTCGGTAAATGTTTCAATACATCCGATTGCTGGAATTCCATTTTTTCACCTTCTATTCAAGTTACATGACAATACAATCACTGTAATGGATTGTTTTATGAATTGTAAAGCAATTTTGAAAAAAGATTGACATGTGAACTGCAGCTCTGATAATATCTAGAATTAAGAAATGCAAGCAGACATGAAACAATTACATATTGATTTCTCTTATCGAGAGTTGGGCGAGGGATTTGGCCTTTTGACCCCAACAGCAACCGACCGTTAATACCACTGTGAAGTGGGGCGCAGCAAGAACAGCGCCAAGACAATTCATTGTCTTATAGGGCACGGTGCTAATTCCATCAGACGTATGTGCTGAGAGATAAGAGAGGCTTCGAGCATACACGCCATCAAGCCTCTTTCTCTCAGGAGAAAGAGGCTTTTTTATATGATTTGGAGGGAAGCAATTGGTTACACTTACGGCATCATATGAAGAATTAACAGAAAGTTCGGCAGTTGCACTTGCCATTAGACTTGGATTGATTCAGGAGAGCAGTCATTTAACATGCACTGAAATCGGTGACGGAAATTTAAATTACGTCTTTCATATTTATGATCACAAACAAGCAAAAGGACTGATTATCAAGCAGGCCCTTCCTTACGCAAAAGTCGTTGGAGAAAGCTGGCCGCTGACATTAGATCGTGCAAGAATTGAAAGTGCAGCACTCATCAAGCAGTCAGAGTATGCACCTCATCTCGTACCAGCCGTCTATTATTCGGATACAGCTCTTGCAGTGACGGCAATGGAGGATCTATCACACCTCGAAATCGTCAGAAAAGGGCTAATTGCCGGAAAACAATACCCGTATTTATCAGATCATGTCGGAGAATTTTTAGGCAAAACACTATTTTACACGTCTGACTTTGCCACAAATCCTAAAATCAAAAAACAATTCGTGAAACAGTTTACGAACCCTGATCTTTGTGACATTACAGAAAAACTCGTCTTCACAGATCCTTTCTTTGACAGCGAAACGAATGACTTCGAAGAGGAATTAAGAGAAGAGGCACAAGCCCTATGGGCTGATCTTGAACTGCAAGCAAAAGCAGCCGAATTGAAACGGATCTTCTTAACCTCTGCTGAAACACTGGTACATGGAGATCTTCATACAGGCAGTATTTTTGCAAACGAAACGGAAACGAAAATCATTGATCCAGAGTTCGCTTTTTACGGTCCTTTCGGATTCGATATCGGTCACTTTATTGCCAATCTGTTCATAAATGCTTTATCTCATGAGAATGAACAGGATCAGCAGCACCTTTTTGATCATGTCGTCAATGTGTGGGCAACATTCAAAGAAGTGTTCACAAAAGCATGGAAAGAAGACAGTATTGAAGCGTTTAGTGTATCGGACAGCTTTTTAGAAACAACGTTTGACCGTATTTTAAAAGAAGCCACCGGCTTTGCTGGCTGTGAGCTTGTTCGCCGAACCATCGGTCTTGCGCATGCGGCTGATCTCGATGCGATTCCATCACATTCTAGAAGGCTTCAGCAGAAAAAAGCAGCACTTACACTAGGAAAAACATTGATCAAACAATATCAAGCAGTGGAAACAGCGTCTGACCTCGTCGCATTATTCCAGCAAACTGTAAAGGAGTGACGAGTTTTGTCTAAAGAATTTGAAGTTCCCCGTTCCGTCGAATGGGAAGAAAACCGTATCAACATTTTGAATCAGCAAAAATTACCCGCTGAAACCGTGTTTGAGCATTTATATACAAAAGAAGATGTGTATGATGCCATTGTGACGCTAAAAGTGCGCGGAGCACCTGCTATTGGCATTACAGCGGCTTTTGGGCTCGCACTCAGTGCACAAGAGATTGATACAGAAGACATTGATCTCTTTAAGCGAGAAGTCGCTCGCCTGAAAGAATATTTAAACAGTGCTCGTCCAACCGCTGTGAATCTTGCCTGGGCATTAGACCGGCTTTATCAGCGCATTGAGCGTGCTGCTTCGGTGAATGCAGCCAAAACTGATCTTGTCCATGAAGCCATTCAAATTCAAATCGAAGATGAAGAAACATGTCGGCAAATCGGTCAAAATGCTCTTCAGCTCTTTAAATCTGGTGATCGAATTATGACCATTTGTAACGCAGGCTCCATTGCCACAAGCCGTTACGGAACAGCGCTTGCACCCTTTTATTTAGCGAAAAAGAAAAACCTCGATCTTCACATTTACGCATGTGAAACACGTCCTGTCCTTCAAGGCGCTCGTCTGACGACATGGGAATTGATGCAGGGCGGCGTAGATGTGACGCTTATCACGGATAATATGGCAGCCCATACGATGAAAGAAAAACAAATTTCTGCCGTTATTGTTGGTGCAGATCGAATCGCTAGAAACGGTGATACAGCAAATAAAATTGGAACGTTAAGTCTGGCTATTTTAGCTAAACACTTTCAAATTCCATTTTTTGTGGCTGCGCCTCTTTCGACCTTTGATGTGTCAACTCAGGATGGGTCAGATATTCCGATTGAAGAACGCGACCCACAGGAAGTAAAGGAATTAAACGGCATCCAAATTGCGCCTCCTGACGTGCAGGTATTTAACCCTGCCTTTGATGTTACTCCTCATCATCTCATTTCCGGAATCATTACAGAAAAAGGCATCATCACTTCCAACTATACAGAAGAGATTGATGCACTATTCACTGAAAGCGTGTCACTTTAATCAAACAAAAGCGCGGGGTTCTTATCATTTAAGAGCACCGCGCTTTTTTGTTTCGTTCGTTTTTGCTAATATTTCTTTTTTCTGTTCTTCTGTCAACACGTTCATTTTGACACATAGTGATGTGACGGCGTACATTTTATCTTTTTTGCCCCATAACATGTTAGCAGCCTCCTTTTTCCCTAGACCAACTTTTTTAGCTTAATAAAAGGATATGTCGCTCGCTAAACATTTGGAACAGGTCAATTTATTTATTTTTGAACAAATGGGATGCCTTCTAATTCTAACAGGATCGCTTTCAGCCCTGTCTTCGTCCCTGCATAACCCGTCAAAGTCCTGTCTTTTCCAATGACCCGGTGACACGGGATAAAAATAGGCAACGCATTGCGTCTATTAGCTTGTCCAATGGCTCTGACAGCCTTTGGATTGCCGATCGCTTCTGCAATATCAGCATAGCTTTTTGATTCACCATACGGAATAGTAGAAAGTGCCTCCCACACTTGCTCTTGAAACGGAGAGCCTGCTTGCTTGAGCGGGAGATCGAACACTTTCCGATCGCCCTTAAAATATTCATCCAGCTGTTTTTTCGCTTCTTTTAATACAGGCGTGTCTTCTTGTTTAAAACGGTCTCTCTGCTTTTTGACCAAAAACGATTCATCATCAAACTTCACTTCAATGATGGCACCATCTTTCTCTAGTATGTATAATGCCCCGATTGGTGCGGTATAGACTGTATAATACACATTAAAGCTCCCCTTCTTGTTTCTGCTGACGGAGTGGAAGCGTGAGATGGAACACTGTTCCGACCCCTTCTTCACTCTCAACTTCAATGGTTCCTTGATGCTCTTCAATAATTTTATAACTAACCATTAACCCAAGTCCAGTTCCTCTTTCTTTTGTTGTATAAAATGGTTCTCCGAGACGCTTTAGTTTATCCTCTGTCATGCCGCAGCCTTCATCACGAAGAGAAATGACAATGTGCTCCTCGCCCTTCCTTTGAATGCTCACGTATACATTTCCTTTCTGAGGCATTACTTCAATCGCATTTTTTAAAATGTTAATAAAGACTTGCTTCAATTGATTTTGTTCACAGTAGATGAGCGGAATATCATCCAGCACATTTAAGTGCATTTGCACATTGCCAAGATTGGCCTGTGCGTGAAGAAGATCCATTGTGTCTTTGACAATTTGCACGACATTTTTTTCTTCATAGATGATGGCCTGCGGTTTTGCTAAAATCAGAAATTCTGTAATAATGGATTCGATTCTTTTTAGCTCTGATGTGATGACATTAAAATAGAGCGAATACTCCCCTTCAATGTTTCCTTTGAGCAGCTGAATGAAGCCTTTTAAAGCCGTCATTGGATTTCTAATTTCATGGGCAATTCCAGCGGCAAGCTCTCCGACAACATGAAGCGTATCCGATTTTCTTACCCGCTCCTCTAATTCCTTGCGCTCAGTCACATCTCTAAAGATGGCCAAATTCATGTTATGAATAATATTTCGTTTAAAAGAAAACTCCAAAATACGTTGATCTGGATGGTTCAGCACAAATGGAACTTCATTGTCCATCTCATCTAATGACATCGCCTGAGCTGGCTGCGCCAAATTTTCAATTTGATATGGCGCAAGGATATGAAAAAGGTTCATTTCCGTTAAGTGATCATCTTTGAGGCCAAGTAGTTCACTTGCGGAAGGATTCACATCAATAATCCGGTATTGATTATCGAAAAGAACAATGCCATCCATAGAGCCATTAAATACTTTACGGAATTTGAGCTCACTTTCTCGCAGCTCCTCTTCCATTCGCTTTCTGTCACTGACATTCCGTAAAATGGTTAAGTGCTGTCCTTCTAATACCGCATGCTTAGAGGTGAACTCAAGCTCTTTGAATTGGCCATTCGCCATTCTAAAGAGGAGTTCTTCTCTGATTTCAAGATTCCTTATATACCGTCTTCTTGTCGGCCGGTATCTGCGATCAGATTTGACTAGAAAATCCATGAGTTTCTTGCCAATCAGCTGATGCATCGGTAATTCAAAAATTCGGCAGGCTGATTCATTTGCCCTGACAATTTCTCCATCATCCGCCCAAATGATGATGGCATCCATCGCATTTTCGAATATTTCTCTAAAACGTTCTTCACTTTTTAGCAGCTTTTCTTCCATTAATCTTTTTTCTGTAATATCACGCATGATGGACATGTAAAAACCACTCATCACATTGGATGTGATGGTCAGTTCGAATAATTTGTGCTGCCCAGAATGAAGGGTAACAGGAAGTTCTCCCTTTGCTTTCCCTGTTTCTTTCAATGAAGTTAAGAGCTGCTGGAGCGCTGGAAGGTTTTCTTCTTCAACAAATTCATTTAAGTAGCGGTCTGTTAAATCTGTTTTTTGAAGTTCAAAGCTCTGGCAAAAAGAGTGATTGGCGTCAATCATACAACCATCCTGATCAAAAATGACCATACCGTCAATCGCTCGATCAAATAAATCTTTAAACAGCTGCTCATTCATCGAACGTTCTCGCTCTAATATTTTCTTTGAAGAAATATCACGCATGACGACAATATATTGTTGATTCACCACGTCGTGCTCTGCTACAAATTCAATATATTTTGTCTCTCCATTTTCAAGTTGAATGGAGATCTCTCTTTTTAACGTTCCTTTTCGAAAAAAAATCTCAAGTGAGCAGTCAATTTTGTTTTTCGGGATGCCGTATAGGAAATCTAGAACGGATTTATTGAGGAGGTCTTCTTTCGGTGTTTGCACAAGCCTACATGTCGCTTCATTGGCTTGAATAATGTTGAGGTGCTGATCAAATATAAAAATGGCATCTAGCGTCTTATTTAACAGCATTTTGTGCTGTATCAATTCATTTCGCAAATATTCGTTTTCTTTTTCTAATTTTCTGATATTTTTCGCGCCATCGAGCGTTTCAGTCATTCTCTTACACTCCTTTTCCAGCCTCATTCCTCTACAATATTTCTACAAGATTTTCATTGTTCCTTCATTCGACTCATAAAAAAAGAGAACTTTTTACACGAGGCTTGCTTCATTTGTTTCATTTGGATGACACGATTGTATAACGATTCTCTTTTCTTACGCTTCTTTTACAACCGTTCTACAATTTCACATCAAATAGCGAAATGAGCCAATTTGTATTTTAAAATGGGGCAAATGAGGGAACAGTGCACATAGAACGTTTATGTTCGAAATGAAGCAGGAAAGGTGATGTTATGACGTCAACGAGAGACAGTTATTTTGATAATGCAAAATTTCTTCTGATTTTTCTAGTTGTTTTTGGTCATTTGTTACGGTCATTCATACATGATAATGACTGGATACTCTACTTATATAAATTTATTTATACATTCCATATGCCCGCTTTTATATTGGTGTCTGGCTTCTTTGCCAAAGGTTTTAGAAAACCAGGTTTTATGAAAAAAGTCGCAGTTAAGCTGATCATCCCATATTTGATTTTTCAGGTCATCTATTCTGTGTATTATTATTTCTTACAGGATCAAAGCATCTCTAACTTAAATCCGATTGATCCACAATGGTCTTTATGGTTTTTAATCAGTTTATTCTTTTGGAACTTACTACTCATTCCTTTTTCAAAACTGCCATTCCACTGGGCAATGATTGTTAGTTTATCGATGGCGTTACTTGTCGGTTACGTGGACAGCATTAGCGATACGCTCAGCCTATCTCGTACGTTTGTCTTTTTGCCGATGTTTTTAGCTGGCTTTTATTTAAAAAAGCAGCACTTTGAATTTATCCGAACAAGCAAAGGGAAACTGACTGCACTTCTTGTACTGATGGCCGTGTTCATGTTTTGCTATTTTTATGAATTCGATTATTCCTTTTTATTTGGGTCACAGTCTTACGCTTCTCTTGGAGATGAAGGACTCATTGCAGCTATGAAACGAATGGTATGGTATTTACTTGCATTTGCTGCTACCTTTAGTTTCTTTGCATTAGTCCCAACACGCCGGTTCTTCTTTACCAAATGGGGCACAAGAACGCTTTATGTCTATTTACTTCATGGCTTTGTGATTAAGCTTTTAAGAACGACTTGGTTTGATGATTGGGCTCTAAATACGGCAAGTGTATTGATTCTATTGCTACTTACGGTCCTCTTAACCTTTACCCTATCTAGTACATTTGTTAAAACTGTTGCACAACCAGTCATCGAGCTCAAAATGACCAGTCTGATGCGAACCATTACTGGCAGACAAAACAGTTATATTAAATAGAAAAAACGATCTCTCAGGATCGTTTTTTTCTATTTATTTTTGTTTTTCTGTTCAGTGTGACATTCATCGTTTTTTTTAGGCTTCATTAAGGTATCAATCCATTTACTGCTGTTTATATCTCCTAGCTCGCTGCCAAATTCCTCTTCTAACATATCGGGGTTCATCGGTTTTTTATGGTCTTTCATATCTTTACTTTTCACATGCTTTTTAGTCACGAGATGCTCCCCCCCTGTTTACCTTGATGAGAATTTCGGTTCGCCTGGCGGTCTTCTGATTGCTCGTCAAATTGTGTTTGTCCTTGATCGTGTGCCATGCTTTCTGTAGGCGTCATATTATTCGTGAGTGCTTCATTTTTTGCTGCTTTTCTTTTCATTTGTCATCATTCCTTTTTAACATGTTTAGTTCTTCGCTCAATTGATCAAACAGCTCTTTCATTTGTTTGACTGTCACTGGTTTTTCCTCAGGCTTTAACTCATATCCAATTTGCCCATTCGCTTCTAGCGTTGCTTTTTTGAGACTGCTGATGTCTGTGATGCCCTGCTGCTTTAAGCGCATTTTGAATTCGTCCCTTGTCAGACGCGTTTTTTTCAGCTTGTGATCAAGCATTTCTCCATCCTCTAAAATCACCACAGACTTCCCTGAAACCAATTTTTCAAAGAAATCAAACCGAATTGACAGCTTTTCCATCACCACAAGTGCCACAATAAAGATGGTCGCTGCATAAATGGTTTCAAGTAAATTATGCTCAATGAAGGGTTGGATAATAATCGATCCAATTGAAATCATGATGACTGTCTGTTGAACCGTTAATTGACTAATGGATTTAGGTCCTGCTATTCTCAGCAGCAAGGTACCAACGAGTAGCATTACAATTGCTTTCCATAACACATCCAGCACGTCTCTTTCACCTCTTACCTATAGATTGCGAACATCCCTTGTGATTTAGCCAGTTATATAATGGAAATAAAAAAACCAGCATTCAGTAGGAATGCTGGTCTGATTGTCGACAAAGAGTTAAAATGATCGTTATTTTAACTCTTTGTCTTCTTTCAGCGTGATAGAAAACCTTTGAAGTCTAGGAAGGGCGAGTACTGGCGCGGAGCGAATTTGACATTCGTGAGCACCAGCACGCAGGACTGACAAAGAATGCGAGGGTTTGTCTACACGCTGAAACCAGCATTCAGTAGGAATGCTGGTTAGCCGATAATCACACGCTCTTTCGGATAATGATAATTCGCTTCACTTTCCCGGCGGCCAATTAAATACAAGAAGCTTGGAATTCCAATCCGTCCTATAAACATGACCACCATAATAATACACTTACCAAATACCGACAAGTCAGACGTAATTCCGAGCGACAGTCCCGTTGTTCCAAAGGCAGAACAAACTTCAAATAAAGTTTCAAGAAGTGTATGATGGTCTGATAAAGTTAACAGAAACGTAGCACCAAACACTAAAATAAAGGCCATCATCGTCACCATGAGGGATTTATTAATATCCGCTTGATGAAGCTCTCTTTTAAAGATTTTAATGGACTTATTTCCTCTCGCAAAGTGAAACAAAGCAAGTAAATTAAGGGCAAACGTGGTTGTCCGAATTCCACCCCCTACCGAGCTTGGAGATGCCCCGATAAACATCAGCAAACATAAAAATAACAGTGTCGGCTCTGTCAATTGCGTAATATCTAATGTCGAAAGCCCGCCACTTCTGGTGGCTGTTGATTGAAACAAAGAATAAAACAAGATTTCATGCCAGCTCTTCCCTAGAAAAGTAAACCGAGCTTCAAGTGCATAAATCCCAATTGCCCCAACGACAACAAGGAGGCCAAACGTGATTGTTGTAATTTTCGTAAACAATGAAAACGATGCATGTTTTCGGTCTTGATTGAATAAATAATCCTTTACTTCGACAAGTACCGGAAAGCCAATAGCGCCAAAAATGATGAGCAGCATCGTGATAAATTGGACGAAATAGTCATCTTTATAAGGAATTAACGAATTCCCAGTAATATCAAATCCTCCATTGGTTGTGGCACTGATACTAGAGAAAAATCCGTGTAAAAAAGCGCCTTGCACATCGTAATACTTTAGAAAATACATACTTAAAATCAGACCGCCTACAAACTCAATCAGCAAGATTAAATACAAGACCTGCTTCATGAGTTTTACAATTCCTGATAAGTTGCTCTGGTTTTGGTCTGCCATAATTAATTTTCTTTCTTTAATGCCGATCCTTTTTCGCATAACCAGCCAGACGAATGTACCAAGGGTCATAATGCCGATACCGCCGATTTGCAAAACAAATGCAAGGATCCACATCCCGGTCACACTAAATGTTTGTGACGTATCGACGACAGTCAGACCCGTGACACTGACAGCACTCACAGCTGTAAACAGCGCATCAATAAATGTCCATTTGACTCCTTCTTGGTGAGCCACTGGCAGGCTGAGTAGAATGAACGACACGGTCACAGCAAGAAAATAATAAAGGGCAATCAACTGAAAAGCCGACAGCCGGTCGATTAGTTTTTTCATTGGATTCATGGTTATTCCTTCTTTTATCTTTCTTTTCGAATACTATATCATTTTAATGAAAAGAAAGAAGATTTTAAAGGTATTTTGTGCTTTATTTACTTTTTCATCAAAAAGAAAAAGACATCCTTACGCAGAATGTCTTTTGATCTTTCTTATTTTGCTTCTAGTCTTCTAATTCTTTCGTTTAAATCAGGGTGTGTTGAGAAAAGAGAAGCTTTTCTTTTACCACTGATTTTCAGTGTAGCAACAGCTACTTGATCGTCATCTTTGATTCTTGATGTATACGCCTCTAGTGAACGGAGCGCATGAATCATTTTATCTTTTCCTGCAAGGTCCGCACCGCCGCGGTCTGCATGGAATTCACGATGTCTAGAGTAAGCAAATACGACAAGGCTTCCTAAGATAGAGAAAATAATTTGGAAGACGATCACAGCGATAAAGTGAACAATCGGCACAAGCTCTTCACGTGGAACGAAACGGCTTGCGATCCATGCCGCAATTCTTGAAAGGAAGACCACAAACGTGTTGACGATTCCTTGAAGTAACGTCATTGTAACCATGTCACCGTTCGCTACGTGAGCGACTTCGTGAGCGATAACCCCTTCAACTGCTGCATCATCCATTTCATGAAGCAATCCAGTTGATACGGCAACAAGCGATCTTCTTTTAGAAGGACCTGTCGCAAATGCATTTACTTCAGATGATTGGTAAATACCGACCTCAGGCATTTTAGAAAGGCCTGCTGCTCTTGATAGTCTGTGAACGCGGTCAACAAGCTGCTGCTCATCATATGTTAAAGAATCCTTTTCTGGATTTAACACACGCACACCCATCATCATTTTTGCCATCCAGCGAGACATCGCTAGTGACATAAACGAGCCTACAAAACCAACAACTGCACTGAATACAAGAAGATAAAGGATATTAAGTCTTCCGTCTGCTCCTATATAAGAACCAACACCAGTTGTTGCACTAATAACCGATAGGACAATACCAATCGTAGTGATAACAAGAATGTTCGTTAATATAAACAGAAATATTCTTTTACCCATACATAACCTCCGCTGTCATATTAAGTTCATTTGAACTTATTAATAAAATTATAAAAATAAACGTCTCAAATTGCAAGGAAAAAGGAATCGTTTTCTATGTTTATCATACTGGCTAAAACCTCGTCATTTCAATGATTACGCTACTTGCATCCGCAAATAAGTGAACAAATTGTGACGCAGCGGTCCTATTTTAGTTTATTTTGCATTTTTATTAAAAAGAGATTATGATGTTGAATTAGATCAATAATCACGTTTTTGACGTACAAATGAGGTGGAACATGGTGACTTTTAAATTAACGAGAATTGACATGACGAGACTTCTGTATTCTCTAAAAGGCGAGGGAGATCAGACTCCGCTTCAGCTTTTGAATTTATCTGTAAAAAGCGATAAGGAACATGAATATGATGAATTAAAAATCCCTTCGTTTTTTGAAAAACTCGAACGGCGGAAGCAAAAATCAGAGCACGGACTTTCAACGAACGAAATCGTTGAGCTTGGCAACTTGTGTGAGCTGACTTCTCTTAAATCGACAGCCATTCAAAACTGGATCAAGCGCGATATTAAAGATATGATCGGTCATCCAGAGCTTGGCAAGAAGTACTCCATTGATCAAGTCGTTATTTTATTAATTGTCCGGGATTTAAAATCAGTATTTGATTTTGATGCTATTCGTACGATTTTATCTGCCTTATTTAATACGATCACAGATCGAACGGATGATATTATCAGCCCCATCCGTTTTTATGAAGCATATGCGCACGTCCTTGATTTTATTTATCACCATACACATTTTCCATTAAAGGAAACGAATTTACGAGAAATGACAGAAGAGCAGACGGACAAGCTCCACGAAGAGTTTATAGAATTGACGAAGCCGCAATGGCATTTGATTAAAGGCATTATCAGTTCTACCGTTTTCTCCGTTTTCACTTCTCACTTGCAAAGCACAGCGCAAGAAATGATGTTGAATACGCTTCAGCTGAAAAAGGCTTAAAACTGAGCCCGAGGTGACCTTCATCACCTCGGCTTTTTTGTGCAGCAATTGCCAGCATAATTGCAGGCTGTTTTTTTCAAAATAAGAAGGCGCAACAAACATGAGGTGAAAGGAGGAATATGTGATGGCAAATCGAAATCAACTTCTTGTTCCTGGAGTAGAACAAGCTTTAGATCAATTTAAATACGAGATTGCTCAAGAATTTGGCGTGAATCTCGGTTCAGATACAGTCGCACGTTCAAACGGTTCTGTTGGCGGCGAGATGACAAAAAGACTCGTACAGCAGGCGCAATCTCAAATGGGCCATTCAACTAAATAAAGACATGGTGAAATACGCCGGATCTATTCTGGCGTTTTTTTACTGTTCATATGTAGGCTCATCCCGGTTTTCACGGTATGAGGGCGATGTGTTTTTTCCTTTTTGTTTGACGCCATCTCTGTTACGTTCGCCGTACGGACGATTCTGACCACTGTCGTTTTTTTTTACATGCTTTTCAGCATCACCACGTGATGTGCCGTTTGGATGTTTTTTTTCATCTGGATCAGTTGAGTGATTTTTTTTTTGCTCTTTGTCTATTTCAAAAGAGCGATCCTTTTCTTCTTTTCCCTTTTTCTCTTTGTTGTCAAGATGAGGGCTTGTTTGGTGAGGCTTTTGAACAGCTCCTTGCTCTTCCCTCTCAACTTCCTTCTGCTCTTTGTCTTCGCCTTCAGGAGCTTCTTTATCAGGCTGCATCTCATCGCTACCGTCTGTCTTTATATCTTCTTTTTTGTCTTCGTCTTTTTGATCTTCATCAGCATTTTTCGGCTCTTCTTCTTTGACAGCCTCGTCATCTGCTGGATCTTCATCTTCTTTTTTAACGTCCTCTTGTTCTTTGTCTTGCATTTCTTGATTTCTAATATAAGTTCCTGTTGAAATGCCTGCTTTTTGTGCCTTTTCTCTTGTTTCCAGGTCACCTTCCACAGTTTCCAGCTTATAATTGCGCTTTTGATATTCCCCCGAGATGGTGCTGATTTTACTTTTTACGTTTGTTTTGTATGTATGATCCTGCTTGTTTTCATAAACAGTAGAAATATAAATGCTTTTAGAGTGGTTCACGTATCCTTTTTTATCACAATCATCGATGATTTCCTGCACGACTTTGGTCATGTCGTTTTTTTCTAAATCTTTCATACTGGCCAGTACTTGCTTCGCATCTTTATTCAGCGGAGTGACACCGATCACTTGATAATTGTGATCGAGTTTCAGCTCAAAACTTGGGTTAATGTCAATCGTCATATATGCATATGCTTTTTGACTTGAGAAAGATGGCATCATAGTGAAGATCACGACAATAATTGCTGCAATTGATAGAATTCCTGCATTTAACGGACGTAAACGAAGCAGGTCAAAAAAACCGGCTCTTTTTCTTTCGAGACGTGATTCATTCGGAAACATCACTTCTTGACCGATTTCATAGTCTTGCTGTTCATACTTTGTCCGCAGAAATTGTCCATCAGGGGTCAGCAGTGTGACATATTTTTTGTTTTTCTCTACTATAATGCCTCTTCTCATGAATTAAGCACCCCTTTAAGGTAATCTTTCAAATACACATAATCACCTGTCATAATGATCGCCATCGCAATAATATATTTTCTATTTCTCTCAATCGTTTTGCGGCTGACTTCCACTAGCTTTTCCAGCTGTTTGACTGGCAATTGTTTTTTCTGAAATAAAATGGTTCTCAGTTCATCGTGCTTAACGAGTGTATGGGCCACTTTAATGGCATTTTGTCTCGCATCCGCATGCTTTGGTGAATGCTCAAGCAGTTCTTGAAACGTAAGACCATATACTTTCAATCGTTCTTTAAAATGTTCAATCTCTTCTCTTCTATGTTCTTGTTCAATTAAACGCCTATATTCATTTGCAGAAAGCTCTGCTTCAATCATGCTTTGCGAGTATTCGCCATTCTCACTTTCTTGAAGGTCCATTTGAACCGTTGGCGCGTTTCTTGCTTCTTTTCGAATATAGTCGATTACTTTTCTTTTAATAATTAACTCCGCAAATGCAAGGAGTGAGTTGCCTTTTTCGGCAGAGTATTTTTCTATCGCTTCATTAAAGGCAATTAAGCCTACGCTAAATTCATCATCTTTTTCATCTATATATCGTTTACAAACGGATGAAACCGTCTTAGCGACAAATGGTTTGTATTGCTCTATTAATGCATTTTGCAGCTCGGTATCACCCTGTTGGATGTTGATTGCCGACTGCTCTAATGTTTGCTTTTTCTTTCCCTTTTTAAACAAAAGGCTAAGCAATGGTTTCACCTCAGTTCTCCCTATATTACTCATTTATGATAGCTAATTTATGAGGGAAGCGCAAAGGAAGAAATGAGGAATTCATTTCCTGTTACTCAATTGTGACATGTATTTCTTTATCTACTTTACAACGTTTCGTTTAAAAGCAAAGAAATAAGGGGGTATCCCCCCCTTTTTTGTAATATACGTGTTATGAAAATGAAATGATATTTCTTTCAAAAAACCTACTCTTCCAGCCGCTTCTCTTGTTTTTCCTCGTTTTGTTGGCCGCCTTTTCTTGATGGACTTGATAAAAACCAGCCAAATGCTGCAATCGCGAGAAGGACCGTCCAGAAAATGATTTTCCATAATGTTGAATGAATGAAATGAGAGGACACGACCCCAATAGCTGGATGAGAAAGTGTATAGAGCGTCAGCTTCACGCCAACCCATCCGACAATGACAAATGCTGCTGTTTCTAGGCTTGGTCTCGTTTTAAGCAGTTTCACAAATACAGTCGCCGCAAACCTCATGATCACTAGACCAATGATACCGCCTAATAGAATGACAATAAATTGACCGCCATCAAGCCCGCCAATTTGTGGAAGGTTTGTTGCTGGCAAAGTCACAGCTAATGCAACGGCTGCTAAAATAGAATCTACTGCAAATGCAATGTCAGCAAGCTCAACTTTTACGACGGTTGCCCAAAAGCCGCTTTGTTTCATGTTTGTGTCTGCTTCCTTTTTCTTAAATACGTGCGATTTTAAAATATGGTGAATCGAAATATAGAGAAGATAAATTGCGCCAATGGCTTGAACTTGCCACACATCTACTAAAAACGAAATAAGAAAAAGAGAACCGAATCGCATGACAAATGCTCCCGCAAGTCCGTAAAACAATGCCTTTTTTCTTTGTTTTTCAGGAAGGTGTTTGACCATCACAGCCATAACCAGCGCATTATCAGCTGCTAAAATCCCTTCTAATCCAATCAATACGAGAAGAACCCACCCGTACTCTAAAATAATTGCTGCATCCATCATCATTCCTCCTTATTTTTTATCTATTGTCCCACAACAGACAAAGGCTTATGAATGCAAAAAAGACCTTTGCCTATAATGGCAAAGGTCTTGCTAGACATGTGATATGTAAATCATGCCAACAAAGCCGATGGAATGAGATTCCATGTAATGACGACTTTGTTTCCGGTGATAACCGGACGCTACTCCCCTTTGGTGGGATTAAGAATATTTAGATTACTTATATCATAATCAACAGACCCCGGATTGTCAACAGGTGACTTTTCATCTTCACCCGCTGATTAAGCCGTTGGTGTTTCTGTTTTTCTTTTTCTTCGTTTGAGCCACACGTAGAAAACAAACAACAAGAGCATACCAATCCCAATCGGCAATACATATGGTTCTAAAATGGTTCCAACCTCTTGCCAGTTCTCTCCAAGGACAAATCCTAAATACACGTACACAAATGTAATCGGCGTAATCGCCAAAAACGTATACAGGCAAAAAACCCACACATTCATCTTCGCAATCCCGCACGGAATGGAAATAAGGGTTCTGACCCCTGGAATAAACCGGCCGCTAAACGCAACAAATCCGCCATGCTTTTCAAAAAAGGCATCCGATTTATCAAGTGACTCAGGTTTAACAAAGAAATACTTCCCATATTTATTTAAAAAGGGTCTCCCTCCATAACGCCCTAACCAGTACAAGGTCAAGGGGCCTGCCACACCGCCAATAGAACCGGCAGCCACAACACCAATGAAGGCCATGTCCCCTTTTGAAACCCAGTAACCTGCAAGAGGCAACACCACTTCAGCAGGAACAAATTCAATGCATAATGCAAGAAAGATGCCGAAGTACGACAAATTCTTAAAGGCATCAGCTAATGAAATAATAAAATCTTCGATGTTTATCAATCCCTTTCACACATAATCAGTTTGACAGGCTATGCTTGCAAATCGTACCGTCCCACCTATTAAACGAATAAAAAACCAAAAATGATTCACTTTTCTTCGTTTTTTTACATTAAATTTGATTTTACTATAAAAAATGTTCAAAAAAAATGCTGAATGCCCTTTTTAAGTAAAGGAAAAGTGAACACAGGCGCCACTTGATCCGATATATTAAGTATATGTCTGTTTTTAGATACAGGAGGTTTTCTTACATGACACATTTAACAGGAAGTTACAACGGATGGCTTGTCTTTCTGTCAGTCGCTGTCGCCGCTGTCGCCTCCTACTCAGCTCTTCAATTAGCCAGCCGGGTGATCCAGTCGAGCGGCGCAAAGAAAAGAGTATGGTTGATCATTGGTGCGATGATCATGGGGATGGGAATATGGTCAATGCATTTTATTGGCATGATGGCGTTTCATCTACGCTCTGGTATCACATATGAAACACCCTTACTCATTTTATCGATTTTGGCCTCTTTTATCGGTTCTTTCATTGCTTTTTCAATATGTATTCAGCAGCAACTTTCCACAAGGCGACTCTTGATTAGTTCGATCACGATGGGCTCAGCTATTTGCAGCATGCACTACCTCGGATTGGAATCAATGGCGAATGTCACCATCAGCTATGACCCTGTTCTCTTTTTTCTTTCGTTTTTTATTGGTGCGCTCGCTTCATTCTTTTCATTACACCTTTTTTTCCGGCTCCATCGCTCTGAGAAAAGGCGGGAGGATCAGCTGTTAAAAATAGCGGGTGCACTGATGATGGGCGGTGCTATTGCGGGCATGCATTACACTGGCATGGCGTCTTCGACGATGTTTTTTCATTCAGATGGTCAGGTCGCTGCGGGTGGTTCTCTTGAAATGTCACCATTTAGCCTGTCCATTTTCATCGGTCTGATGACGCTTATCGTCCAATCACTCATGATTTTCGGCGCCTATATTGATCATCGGATTATGTCACAATCAGATCAGCTAAAAGAAAATGAACAGCGGTTCCAATCACTGATCAAACATAATATAGATGGTATTATCGTGTTATCTGTTGATCGAAAAGTGATATCTGCGAATGACCCAGGCAAACACATTTTGAAAATGTGCAATTCTTGGATTGGTGATGATGTGAGTCAATACGTCATGCCAACTGAGATGTGGGAAGACTTTATTTATCAATCAAAAAAAGCAATTACGCGTGAAGCAGAACTGAAAGCAGCAGATCGGTTTTATTATTATCATGTTACATACATACCCGTACACGTCAACCATACACTTGACAGCATTTATCTCGTTTTAAAGGATTTAACCCAGCAGAAGATTGCTGAAAAAGAAATTCATGTGATGGCACATTATGATGCATTAACTGAACTTCCGAACCGTCGTCACGGAATTAATCATTTAAATGATGTTTTATCCGCTCAAGAAGAGACAAAAACGTCAACGGCAGTTCTTTTTCTTGATTTAAATCGGTTTAAAATTATTAATGATGCCCTTGGTCATAACATAGGCGATCTGCTGTTGAAAGCCGCCGCAAACAGACTAACCAAATGTTTGCCTGACAATGGCTTTATTGCAAGAATTGGCGGGGATGAATTTTTAATGATCTTTCCTCACATGGAGCATAACACACATAAAATTGAACAGCTTTTGAAAAACATCATTCGCCAATTTGAACGTCCTTTTTTCATTCAAAACCATCAGCTCATTACATCCATTAGTATTGGAATCGCCATCTCTCCGCAAAACGGTAAGAATGGTATGGAATTGATGAGAAAAGCAGATATGGCCATGTATTTATCAAAGAAACATAAACAAAGCCGCTATGAATTCTTTACTGAATCTATGGAGAGATTGAGTGAGGACAGACTCAATCGCGAACTGGAGCTACGAGATGCCATTCAAAGAAAGCAGTTTGTGCTTCATTATCAGCCGCAAATCAGCGCCAAAACAAGACAGATGACAGGTGTTGAAGCCCTTTTAAGAATGAAAGCACCAGACGGTTCTCTAAAATCACCAGAGGCTTTCATTGAACTTGCTGAAGAATCGGGCCTGATTATCGATATTGGAAGGTGGGTCATTGACACAGCATGTAAGCAAGCAAAATTGTGGTATGACAAGCAATTGAAAATCCCTGTAGCGGTCAATTTATCTGCTAAGCAGTTTAACTCTGAAGACTTAATTGATTTGATCAAACTAACGCTAAAAAAATACGACCTTCAACCATCACTTCTTGAGCTTGAAGTGACAGAAAGCATGACAATGGACAACATCAAGCAGTCAAAACAAGTACTGACATCTCTAAAACAACTTGGCGTCCGTATTAGTATTGATGATTTTGGTACAGGCCACAGCTCTTTAAGCTATTTGAAGGATTTGCCGATTCACCGCCTGAAAATTGATAAATCATTTATCGAGGATATTTTGAGCGATTCAAAGTCTGAGCAAATCACAGGGGCTATTATTGCAATGGGGCACCAGCTATCTCTAGAAGTCATTGCTGAAGGTGTTGAAACTTTTGCACAAGCGCAACTTTTATCTGCGCAGGGCTGTGACGATCTACAAGGCTTTTATTATGCCAAGCCACTTCCAGCTAGTGACATTGAAAAATTTATCGCCTATCCTGCTCATCAGCTGGATACATAAAAAAGGTGCCAACCATGGCACCTTTTCGTTTTATCTAAATAACAAATGCTGGCTGTGAATACCTGCTTTTTTCAGCAGACTAATTAATTGCTCCTGTTCTTCACGCGAAAGACCAGAAAACGCCCGCGCAATTCGAAGAGAATGGATTGGATAAATTTTATCCAAATAACTGCGCCCTTTATCTGTTAAATGGGCATAAACTGACCGCTTATCCTTTGGGTCCTGTTCTCTTTCAATGAAACCATTTCGTTCTAACTTGTCAATTACGTACGTAACATTCCCGCTGACAAGCAGGAGTCTTGAGCCGATTTGCTGAAGTTTTTGAGCACCTCTCGTATACAGTAATTCGAGAACGGCAAATTCAGTTGGATTGAATCCATGCTCCTTGCTGTCTCTAATACTGTGTTCGGAAACGCTTTTAAATGCCCTTGCAAAAACTTTGTAAAGCGTCATTGAACGTTCTACTTCTTCTTCATTAAACGATAGTCTCATCACATATCTACCTCTTATAATATTTTTTTAACTTCAAGGCTTTCTTGCGGTGCAGTTGGAGCCTTTCGTAAAAAATAGAAGTACGTTTTTGAAAACCCTTTCAACCACATAAGTGACTCCATTCGTGTTATGTATAAGATTTCGATATAAACTTTTAAAATCCTTCTTATTTTTCACAATCATCTCGAAAAAAAGCTTTTCCAGCAAACCATCATGTTACGACAAATTTTAACATAATCTGTAAAGGCTCTATATTTTCTTACATTTGATTCGTCAAATTTCTACAAAATCCAATATTGCTATAATATTAAACACAAAAAAAGAACCCTTCATGTGACAACGCACATGATAAGGGATGTTAAAGATAGCGATCTGTTTTGTTGAAAAAGAAGTGATACTCTTTTTTCAAGTCACTAATTGTCATGTTCTTGGTCATATCAGGGCTATACACCCCAAGTGAGCAAAGCTGCTTCGTATAATAATGTCTTTCTTTCGCTAAAGCTTCTTTTAATATACGCCGCATGACTTCTCCCCTCCTATCAATGGATATGGATCGGGTGCTTATGAGGACTTTTTATACAAATCATTTTGTACGGCTCTAAGAAGAGCATGTGCATTCTGACCCGCAGCCTGCATGAACTGCTCCAGCAGTTCATCCCTCTTCACATCTAATGCGATGATTTCTTTTGCCATACGGATGATCTGTGTTTTCTCCATCAAGTGCGCCTCCTCCTTATTTTTTCTTTTTCTTATCATATGTTCACGTGATATGATTTGCACTTTATATGTTAATTTTCCTTCCATTGTTTTTCGTTTTTTTCATTTTTGTGTTATATTATCTAACAAACGTTAGGTTTTTTTACTGACTGTTCGATATAATATGAAGAAAAGACTTGCAGGGGTGAGGATATGACGCAGGAAGATGTATCTTATAAAGATAAAAAAGTCATTTCAATCGGGATTGTCAGTGAATTAACAGGGCTTTCCGTCAGGCAAATCCGATATTATGAGGAACGTAAACTCATCTACCCCCAGCGCTCAACAAGAGGCACACGGAAATATTCTTTTTCTGATGTAGAACGTTTAATGGATATCGCCAATAAACGGGAAGATGGTGTGCAGACAGCGGAAATTTTAAAAGACATGAAGAAAAAAGAACAGGCATTAAAAAGCGGACAATATAAGAAAAAAATGCTGGAAGGACAGATCAACGCGCACTTCCGGTACAAGAATCGATGAACTAAATAACAATCGCTTACTCGGCAAAATAGACTTAGCATCTGATCGTCCTGAATATGAATCGATGAAAGCACGAACTGACCCAAAGACCGATTCTTGCTGAAGAGTCTATTTCAGGTAGCGAAAGGAAATGCGTTACAGCTCATCTTGAATCATTGAAGCAACAAAACGAGGCAGCAATTGCAGCCTCGTTATTAGCTAAAACAACCATTCAACTATTTATCACCTAAGATACTTGATCTTTAACGATTTAGTTTTTCAAATTTGTTCAGGAATCGAAACAGTTCGTTCATTGAGCACATTCCCCGTGTTTAGCGTCGTTTTGGGTTCTATTAAGAGCAAGTGAACTTCTTCTTCAGCAATTGGCTGATGTTCAACTCCTTTTGGAATCACAAGAAATTCTCCTTCATGAAGCGTTATTTCCCTATCCCTAAAACGGATGACTAGATTGCCTTTCCACACAAAGAACATTTCATCCTCATCATCATGGTGATGCCAAATGAATTCACCCTTCATTTTCACCATTTTCATGTATGAGTCGTTCAACTCTCCACCTATTCTAGGATTCCAATAATCATTTATTTGCGAAAATTTTTCTTCGATATTTACCTTTGAAATCAATCGATTCCCCTCCTTATTAAATGGAAACGTCTGTTTTAATTGCCACAGCTAAAAAATTCTCATTTTCTCCTCTCGATCAGATAAAAGGGACGCAATGAGCATCAACCTCTTCTATCATTTAGTTTACATACTTCTTTGGATCACGTAAAATCAAAAAATAGCATATAGATCATCACAATTTGTGATGCAAAAAAGGAGAGTTAGTTTGGATATTAAATCTTTGGAAGTATTTAAAGCCGTTGCCATTGAACAAAGCATCACAAAAGCTGCTCAAAAATTAAATTATGTGCAGTCCAATGTCACCGCAAGAATCCAACGTCTTGAACAAGAGTTAGGTGTACCTCTTCTCTATCGATATCATAAGAAAATATCTTTAACGCCTGCAGGACGTGAACTGCTGCCCTATGTAAATAAATTACTATACGATTACGAAGAAGCGATAGAAGCAGTAAAGCTTTCCTCTACTCCGCGGGGATCTTTACACATTGGATCTATAGAGTCCACCGCATCTACAAGATTGCCCAGCATTTTCACAGAATATCACAAAAAATTTCCACAAGTAGAATTGAGCTTGTATATGGCACCTACAGTCGACCAAGTTAGCGCTATCCTCAACTACAAAGTAGACAGCGCGTTAGTAGATGGGCCAATTCTTCATCCAGAAATCATCGAGTATCCTGTATTGGAAGAATCCCTCGTTCTCATTACAAGCTACTCCACGGAGCAATTCCAGGTAGAATCTATTTTACATGAGCCGTTGCTCTCGTCATTCGCCCATTGTATTTATTTAGGACGATGGCAAAAGTGGCTAGAGAACAACGGCTATCCTCCTATGAAGGTCATGGAATATGGTACGTTAGAGGGCGTCCTTAAATGTGTTGAAAGCGGGCTGGGAGTGACTATATTACCAAAATCTATGATTGAATCTCGGGGGGAAGGCAAATTTACCTGTCATCCATTACCGGAACCACATCGGATCGTGCCCACTGTGTTGATCAGGCGACGTGATTCGTACATGACCAGTGCTCTGTCACAATTTATGGAGTTAATAGGCATTACGAATATATGATCTGAGACAAATCATTGTTTTCATTAATAAGATCATGTGTGATAAAAAAAGAGGATAGATAGAGCGACATTCTTTCAGCTCTTCTATCCTTTTACATTATCTCAACTTATGCCTGATTTATCATAAAGCATATGAACGATACTTTTTATTTAGATGAAGCGTCAGTTCCTGCAACAACCCCTACAAAGTCAATTCGTACGCCGCCTTTTTCAGGATCTTCTTTCACCCGAAAGGCAAGCGCCTTTTTTTCTCCAGTGTTTGCATCTTTATAATTTGCATGAAAGACATGGATGCTGGCTTCTTCCAATTGAAAATCTTCATAAGAAAGCGTCTCAATTCCCCATTCCTTTTTCGATTTAAGAATGTCACTTGGGCTTGGGACTGCGCCTTCGACATAGACATTGTCCATTTTTCGTTTATTTCCTTCAGTTATCGCTTCTAACATATGCTCTGATGCCACAAGTCTTCTGTCTTTCCCCTCGTCTTCTCTTGAACATGCACTTAGCAAAACAATGCACATGAAAATGAATAAAAACTTCTTCATTTTTTTCTCCCACCTTCTCCTTAAAATGTAAAGGATGGAAGCGCTATATGCAATCTTTATTCAAAAAAGACTGTAAAACGTTACATTTTACAGTCTTTTGACTACATCAGTGTATGAAGAAATGCTGTTGCAATTCCAAAATAGATGAGTAAGGATAAAATATCATTCAATGTTGTGATCAGCGGTCCAGATGCAATGGCTGGGTCGACGTTTAATCTGTGTAAAATAATCGGCACGACCGTACCTGCCATCGTCCCAATAATCAGTGTTGCAAGAAGCGAGGAACCAACAACAAAACCTAAAATCATATTGCCCTGCCATACCATGGCAACGACTGTAATAATGATTGAACAAACAATCCCAATATAAATACTTGTTCTCAGCTCTCTGAAAATCAAGCGCATAATGGTTTTTTTCGTTAATTCTTCTTTTGACAATCCTCTAATGACAACCGCTAGAGACTGTGTCCCTGTATTCCCTGTCATACCTGCAATCATCGGCATGAAGAATGCTAAAGCAACGACTTGCTGCAAGGTATCTTCAAAATAATTCAAGATACTGCCTGAAATCAGCCCAATGAATAGGAGCAAAATGAGCCATGGAAGACGGCGGTATGCCGCCACAAATGCCGGTGTGTCGAACGTGATATCTTTACCAGAGGCAGCAAACTTTTCATAGTCTTCTCCTGCCTCTTGAATCACAACATCAATGATATCATCGACTGTCACAATTCCGACTAAGACATTGTTCTCTTCTACAACAGGGATGGCAAGGAAATCATATCGCTCAATGAGCTTTGCGATTTCTTCCTGGTCTTGAAAGGCACCAACGGCAATGACTCGTGTAAACATAAGATCCTGCACTTTTTCATCTGGCTCACCTAAAATAAGATCCCTGTATGAGAGTACCCCTACAAGCTGTTTTTGATCATTTATGACATATAAGTAGTTGATCGATTCGGCAATTTCAGCAAAGCTTTTCAGCTTCACCACGGCATCCTGAACCGTATAATGCTGCGGAATCCAAACGTACCGATTGGTCATGATCCGGCCTGCTGTCTCAGCAGGGTAATTCATGAGAAGCTGTACGGCCTTGGATTCCTCTGCTTCCATGTTAGATAAAAGCTGCTCCTTCAGCTCATCCTCCATCTCATCAAACAAGTTGGCTAGATCATCGTTATCCATTTTGTTTGTGACGAAGGTGGCTTTGTCTTTCCCTACTTTTTCAAGAACAATCTCTTGATATTCCCGCTCCAGTTCACCCATCATTTCCGTCACGTCATCGACTGTTAAAAAGCTGAGAAAGCGGCCGCGGTGTTTTTCTGGAAGCTCCTTGAATAAGTAGGCCATATCATAAGGCTGAAGTTCTTCCATAATGTTTTTAAATTCTTTACGTTTCCCATCTCTTAGTAAAATAATGATGCGTAAAATGAGTTCATCGTACGTAATGTTCTGTATCATCGCTGTTACCTCCCCAAAATCAGGAGATACCCGAATCCCTTAGATTGTGCGGGGGTCAGGATCTCCGCTATCTGATGCGTCAATCTGATCTTTTGAGATACTCTCTATGTGTCTCGAATCGGGATGATCCATCCCCACACCTCCTTTTCTCATAAAAAAGCACCTTCAACCGAATGAAGGCGCTTTGTAAGCATGACAAATAAACACTTGCTCCTTCAATCGTAGAGCTTTAGCACTGTATGGCATAGGATTCATCCAGCTGCATTAAAAATCACCTTATGTCGATGATTCCTGTTGACCCATTGGCGTCTTTGGACATTTTTGGGCAGCAGCGTATCTCCATACAGGAGCCTCACCTAACGAAGTCTCATATTGTTGACACACTGAGATTACAGAAAAAGCGCAATGATGTCAATAAGCAAGATGCCAAGTTTTCTGATGTATTCGCTTACTTTTCAAAAAAAGAGCGATAGACAAGTTGACCATCGCCCTTTCACGTCTTCTATTCCTCTTCCGGCTGATTCATATCCTCTTGGGAGAGGAGATGAAAAGAATCATGCAAAAACAAAGCATATCCTTCTCCATCAGGATGGGGAACATATTCCGCACGATCCATCGTCTGTTCTTCTTCTTTTTTCTTCATCATATTCTCTCGCCTCCTTTCCAGTAGTTTGTCCCAATGAAAAAACCTTACACATAAAAGTGTAAGGTTCAGCGTGTGCGTGCTGGTGCTCACGAATGTCAAATTCGCCCCGCGCCAGTACTCGTCCTTCCTAGGACTGCAAAGGTTTTCTATCACGCTCAAAGGTTCATTTATAGCTTAATCGTCCCATTCTTGCTTGAGGATTTTGCCTGTTTTAGCGGAAATCTCAAAATCAACTTCTTCGCCGCTTGGTGTCGTAATTTCAATTTCATATAAGTACACACCATTTTCTTTATCTAATTCTGAATCTGTGACTGTTCCTTTTACTTTTGCAAGGGCAATTTGTTCAGCCTGTTTTTTGGTGATTTTTACATTTTGTTTCTTTTCTTTGACTGGATCATTGAGCGCTTTGCCTGTTTTGGCATCGACATATACTTTATATTCAAAGCCGCCTTTTTTAATCTCGACCTCATATACCCATTTTCCTTTTTTACGCTCAAGATCTACATCATCTACATAGCCTTTCACAACTTTTAATGCTGCTTTTTCAGCCTGTTTCTTTGAGACAAATGAAGATTTCTTTTGCACCACTTGTTCGGCATTTGCCGTTTGATTGGTATTTTGCGCTTGAAGGGTGAAACCACCTGCGACAAGGGCTCCTGTGAATGCTGTAGCTACTAGTACTTTTTTTATCATATTTCATTCCTCCTCTGTTTGATTTCTCCTTTATCTTAAAAAAACAAGATGATAAAGGAAGGAAAGGAACATGAGAAAATCATGAGAAAATGATTAGTTTTCGTACGTAATGCCTTCAATATCTCCTGTATAGGCATTCACTAACACCTCTGCCTCTCTTCCATCCGGCAAATCAAGCTCTACCTCAAACACGAGCATTCCGCTAAAAGTTTCAAGATCTGCATCATCCACTGTGCCGCCCACTTCTTTTACGGCAATCTGAATGGCTTCTTCTACCGTTATTTTTGTCAGCTTCTTTTCTTTAGAGGTTGGCTTTTTCTTTTCTGCTTCAATCACCTTGAACGTGTCTTTCTCAACATCCACTTGATACAGTTCTTTTTTTGATTGAATCGTAAAGATAAAGCGATCCGATTTTTCTTTCTTTTGAATCACGGTACCCTTCACTTTTTTCACTGCCACTTCTTCTGCTTGGAGTTCGGCATTTTTCTCATTTGGTTTTTGATAGCTCTTTAACTGTTTCATCTCTTTCATTTGACCGCTTGAGGAAGATGCAATGATTTGATAGATGCCATTTGAATTTTCAAGCGTCAATGTATAGTCCTGTTTATGATTGATCAGATCAATATTTGTGATGTTTCCATTGTAGTCTTTTGCGATGATTTTTTTAATGTCTGCTTCGCTTAATATTTTTTGGTCAATGGTTTGAATCATGAGCATTGCAAAGGCCACAAGAATGAAAAGACATCCTGTGAGCGTAAGCAGCATTTTCATTTTTTTAGACATGCAGCGCCTCCTTCCTATTTCCTATTTTATAAGGAGGAAATGAGAAATTGATGAGAAAAGACCTACTTATTTCTGAAAAAGAATGGTCATCACGGTTCCTTCACCGATACGGCTGTCTACCTTTAGCTCAGCCCCATGCTCTTCAGCAATTTGCTTCGCAATTGACAGGCCAAGTCCAGTCCCGCCCGTCTCACTGTTTCTCGCTTCATCCACACGGAAAAAGCGGTCAAAGATTTTCGGCAGATCCTCTTCTTTTATGCCAATTCCTTTGTCAACAACCGAAATAAACGGTTTCTCTCCTGCTCGTCCGCAGTTCACATCAACTGGCTCTGCACTATATTTAACCGCATTATCAATCAAGATGGTCAAAAGCTGTTTGATCTTCTCTTCGTCCCCTTCAGCAATCACAGGCTGATCTGTTTGTACATGAGTAAGGATGGTTCGATTGGTTGCCACTTCAAGTGTATGGCCAACTTGGCTGCACATTTGACCAAGATCAACCGGCTTCATGTCCAAGTAAAGCGGCTGCCCATTTTTCGCCAGTGTGAGTAGTTGATCTGTCAGCCTTTTCATTTTTTTTGCCTCATCATGAATGGCTTGAGAGGATTCTTCTACGACCTCTGGCCGGCTTTGCCCCCAGCGTTTTAGTAAATTGCTGTAGCTCATGATGACGGTAATGGGTGTTTTCAATTCATGAGAAGCATCGTGTAAAAATTGCTGCTCTTTCTCATAATGTTTCTCGAGAATTTCGGCCATTTCATTAAAGGTTTGACCCATTTGATACAGTTCATCCTTTGAATCGCCTGTTAATTCAATTCGTTTAAATGCCTTTTCTCTCATACTTGCTTTCATCGTATTGGTCATTCGACTAATTGGGCGGACAATTTGTTTTGTTAAAATGTGGCCTGCAAAATAAGAAAGCACAATAAACAAAACGCCAGTAGTGATTAAAATCATTTTTAATAACGCCAAGTTCTCTTCTGTATTTTCAATTTCTTCATATACTTGCAGCGACACAATGTCCCCATTTGTCCAAATGACAGGGATAGCCGCGAACGCAATCATATGTTTATTGTATTCTTGAATTTCTGCTGTCTGACCAGATTCGTATGTAAAAGGAAGTGAGCTAAACGTAGATTCCTTCGTGACGGTCAGCTTTGATTCACCTTTCTCTGTGACGACACGGATCATACCATTTTGAGGCAGATACGCTTTCAGAAGCTCTGAAGATGGAAGGCCCTCTTCTTCTGACTTCTTTAGTGCAATAGCAATATTTTCAGCTACTTCCGACAGTCTGGACATATCTTTTTGCGTCAAGGTCATCGAAAAAATAAAATAAATCGCTGTATGAAACAGCAGCACCATTAAAAACAAGGACAACGATGTATAAAGCTGGATCTTATTTTTTAATCTCATGCTTTATCCTTTCATCACATAACCCACACCTCTCACTGTGTGAATCAATTGTTTTTCAAACGGGTAATCGATTTTTTTTCTTAAATAGCGAATATAGACATCAACCACGTTCGTGTCACCAAAATAATCAAAACCCCAAACAGCTGTTAAAAGCTGATCTCTTGTGAGCACTTGCTGCTGATGTTTCAATAAATGAACAAGCAAGTCATATTCTCTCGGTGTCAGCTCAAGCGTCTGATCGCCTCTTTGAATTTCTCTTGTTTTCTCATTCACCGTTAAATCTGCAATACTTAGCTCAATTTCCTTTTCCTCTTGCGCATTGTGATTGAACCTCAGCTGTGCACGAATTCGCGCTAATAATTCTTCTATATCAAAGGGTTTTGTAATATAATCGTTTGCCCCAAGATCAAGACCGCTGACCTTATCGGGAACACTTCCTCTTGCGGTAATCAAAATGATCGGTGTTGCCGTATTTGTCTTTCGAACCCTTCTAAGCACTTCAAGTCCGCTTAATTCTGGAAGCATGACATCTAGAAGCACTAAATCAAAACTCTCCTCTTCGAGCGCCTGGAGTCCTTTCATCCCTGTATCTTGGACTGTGACCTCATATCCTTCATATTCAAGTTCTAATGACAGCACTCTTGCAATTTTCTTTTCATCTTCTACCACGAGTATCTTCCCTTTGTTCATCTCTATCTCTCCTATCTGAAAGGCAAGCTTGTCTTTCCATTATTATATGTTGCCTTTCTCCATTGGAACAGTCACAATCTTCATATCTTATTTTTCATGAATGAGGAATTGTTATGTAATATGGTTGATTTTTATTTTCAGCTGATCCTTTCACATTACACAAATCAACAAAAAAAGCCTCTTTTCTGAGGCTGGTCCCTTACTTCTTTTTAGGTTGACTGACAAAAAGCTCATCTACAGTCGTATTCAAAACAGAGGCGATGTCAAAGGCTAATTGTAAAGTAGGGTCGTACTTATCGTTTTCAATGGCATTGATGGTTTGTCTCGAGACCTTACATCGTTTAGCAAGTTCTTCTTGGGATAATTTAATGGATTTCCTTAGTTCTCTTATATGATTTTGCAATTTAATCACCATATTTTTTTCTGTATATGAGTAATGTAACTAAATATATGACCGACATCACAGTTAGGAACATGATGGGAGAAATCCCAAACCCCTTATCAGAATTGTTCCCTTGGGTCGTTAAAAATATGGACTCTGCGACTTCTAATAAAAGCATACCAATGACCACCATAAATGCATACGATTGAGCTTTTGAGTAGATAAATCTCTTTCTTTCATCACCCTTTTGAATCATAGGCGCGATAAAAATGAACAGTCCGACCACTAATAAGATGACTGAATACACAACTTTGACAACATCCAACGGTTAGTCCCCTCCTAATCAAAATGTCAAATACTTTTTACATTCTATATTCTTTCGATCATTATAATGAAAAAACAATTATCTGCACATGGCATGTACCTTTTTCTTTTCTGTCATCCTCTATCTCTTTATATGATTGTTTTTTCGATCTGCCTTTTTTAGTTCTTTTCACCCATTTTCATCTGTACAGGTGCAAGCTCACTATGCAACATTTCATTCTTTTTCATATGATACTAAGAGTTTTCCTCAAAAGGTGACTTCTTTCGGCAAGATATGAGGAGAACTGCATAATAAATAATTATTTGATTATTTGAAAAATTATTACAATTGACCCTTTCCGATCAAACATTTGTTTTATACAATAACATTACGCAACCTGAATCTACTTTGAAAACAAAATAAGGAGGGCTTTCTTATGAAAGGTGAAATTCGCTTAATTCCGTATGAAGTAAAAGCCAATGTGATGGAAGCGAAAGAGACGCCGGAAAGTATTCAGGAGATTAAAGCACCCGAACTTTGGTCAAGTGGCTTCAAAGGAAAAGGCATAACCATTGCTGTCCTTGATACAGGTTGCGACACGGAGCATCCCGATTTAAAAGATCAGATTATCGGAGGAAAAAACTTTACCGATGATGACAATGGCGATGCTGAGAATGTAAAAGACTACAACGGGCATGGTACCCATGTATCAGGAACGATTGCAGCAACGGATCAAAATGGTGGCATTTTAGGTGTTGCCCCTGAAGCCAAGCTGTTGATCGTGAAAGTTCTTGGAGGGAAAAATGGCAGCGGGAAATACGAATGGATTATCAATGGCATTAACTATGCGGTTGAACAGAAGGTTGATATTATTTCCATGTCTCTCGGTGGGCCAAGCAATGAACCAGAACTGCAAAAGGCCATCCAACATGCGGTAAGCAGCGGTGTGCTTGTTGTCTGCGCAGCAGGAAATGAAGGTGACGGAGACGAGCGTACTGAAGAGTTCTCCTACCCAGCTGCATACAACGAGGTCATTGCCGTCGGCTCTGTCTCTCTTGCAAGAGAATCCTCTGAATTCTCCAATGCGAATAAAGAAATCGACCTCGTCGCTCCAGGTGAAGACATTTTATCCACTCTCCCTAACCATAAATACGGAAGACTAACAGGCACTTCCATGGCTGCCCCTCATGTGAGCGGTGCACTCGCCATTATTAAAAATGCCGAAGAAGAAGCGTTCCAGCGTAAGCTGACAGAACCTGAGGTATATGCTCAGCTCGTACGGAGAACCCTTCCGCTAAAACAATCGAAAACCCTTGTAGGAAACGGGTTTTTATATTTAACTGCACCAGATGTACTTCTTGAGAAAACATTAGAAGCAGAACTTTTGTCTCTATAGGTACATGTTAGGTCCTGAGAAAAGATAGAATTTTCTCAGGATTTTTTTAATTAAAATTATTCAAAATTTACTTTGACGAAATGAAGTGAACGTTATATAATCGAACACAATAAATTCATAGTTTGAGAGTCGGTAATTCGATCACACGTCGAATTTTAATTGGGAAGACCGGTGAAAATCCGGCGCGGTCCCGCCACTGTAAGTGAGGAGAGCTTTTCGTTAATCATCCACTGTCGTGAGGATGGGAAGGATGAAAAGCTTGCAGATTCACTAGCCAGGATACCAGCCGCTCTATCACATCAAACCCCCTACGGTTGATAGGAGATGTCGGAAAAGCGTTCGTCATTGATACTTACGCCTTCTTTCGCACACACATTTTGTCTTTTTAAACCAGACATTTGCCCTCATCAATCTTGACCATGAGTGTGAGTGTCTTTTTATATTTAGAGGAGGAATTGGAATTGACAATTGTTAAAACAAGTAATCTAGGTTTCCCGCGAATTGGTTTAAACAGAGAATGGAAAAAAGCACTTGAGTCTTATTGGAAAGGTCAAACTGACCGAGAAACCCTCTTAAGCACACTCGATGAACAATTTTTAGCCGCTATTAAAACTCAAATTGATCAACAAATTGACGTTGTTCCTTCTGGCGACTTCACCTTCTATGATCACGTGCTGGATACTGCCGTTATGTTCAATTGGATTCCAGAGCGCTTCCGCAGCTTGAAAGACCCGCTAGATACATACTTTGCGATGGCAAGAGGAACAAAAGATGCTGTCTCAAGTGAAATGACAAAATGGTTTAATACAAACTATCACTACATCGTTCCAGAATACGAAAAAAGCACAGAATTCAAACTCACACATAACAAACCGCTTGAAGCATACGAAAAGGTGAAAAAAGCGTTTGGTGTTGAAACAAAACCTGTCGTTCTTGGTCTTTATACATTTGTTTCTCTTTCTAAAGGCTATGAAGCCAATGAAGTGAAAGAGATTCAGCAGCGCCTAGTGCCGCTTTATACTCAGTTGTTAAAAGAGCTTGAAGAAGCCGGTGTAAAATGGGTTCAAATTGATGAGCCTGCTTTAGTCACAGCTTCAAGTGAAGACGTGAAAGCAGTAAAAGCCATCTATCAAACGATTAAAGAAGCTGTACCTGCCTTAAACGTTCTCCTTCAAACATACTTTGACTCAGTAGATGCCTATGAAGAGCTTGTCACGTATCCTGTTGAAGCCATCGGTCTTGATTTTGTCCATGATCAAGGACGAAACCTTGAACAATTGAAAAAACACGGCTTCCCAAAAGATAAAATTTTAGCAGCCGGTATCATCGACGGCAGAAATATTTGGAGATCAGATCTAGGAGAAAGATTATCGTTTATTTCTGAAGTGATTGCTGACGTGCAGCCAAAAGAAGTATGGCTGCAGCCTTCAAGCAGCCTGCTACATGTCCCAGTTGCAAAACATCCGAGCGAACAGCTTGAAGAAAAACTATTAAACGGACTTTCTTATGCCACTGAAAAACTGTCTGAATTAACGCTATTAAAAGAAGGCTTATCAAAAGGAGCGGCTGCCATTGATGCAGACATCCATGCAGCAAATGAAGCACTTCTGACGTTAAAAGAATTCGCGAAAGGAACGAATGCGGACCTGACAGCAGAGCGCAACAATCTTTCATCAAAAGATTTTAAACGTCCAGTTGCTTTTGAAGAACGACTACGCATTCAAAATGAATCTCTTGAACTGCCGCTTCTTCCAACCACAACAATCGGAAGCTTCCCTCAGTCAGCTGAGGTGCGCAGTGCTCGTCAAAAATGGCGCAAAAATGAGTGGACTGATGCAGAGTATGATGAATTTATTAAAAAAGAAACAAAAAGATGGATTGATATTCAAGAAGAGATTGGCCTAGATGTACTCGTTCATGGAGAATTTGAACGTACAGACATGGTTGAATACTTCGGTGAAAAACTCGCTGGATTTGCCTTTACAAAATTCGCTTGGGTTCAATCTTATGGATCACGCTGCGTGAAGCCGCCGATCATTTATGGAGATGTAGAATTTACAGAGCCAATGACAGTGAAAGAAACGGTTTACGCTCAAAGCTTAACGGAGAAAAAAGTCAAAGGAATGCTGACAGGGCCTGTCACGATCTTAAACTGGTCTTTCCCAAGAACAGATATCTCTCGTAAAGACATTGCCTTCCAAATCGCTTTTGCTTTACGCAAAGAAGTAGAAGCGTTAGAAGCAGCGGGTATTCAAGTGATTCAAGTGGATGAACCTGCGCTAAGAGAAGGTCTTCCTTTAAAAGAGAGTGATTGGGCAGCATACTTAAACTGGGCAGCAGAGTCATTCCGTCTATCGACATCGTCTGTTCAAAATGAAACGCAAATTCATACACATATGTGCTACAGCAACTTCGAGGATATTGTTGATACGATTGAAGACCTTGATGCAGACGTGATTACGATTGAACATTCACGCAGTCATGGCGGGTTCCTCGATTATTTAGAAAAACATCCGTATTTGAAAGGTCTTGGACTTGGGGTATATGACATCCACAGCCCGCGCGTTCCATCTGTTGAAGAAATGAGTAAAATCATTGATGATGCACTGAACGTATGTCCGACAGATCGCTTCTGGGTCAACCCTGACTGTGGACTGAAAACAAGACAAGAACCTGAAACCATTGCTGCTTTGAAAAACATGGTGACAGCTGCTGAAGTCGCTCGTAAAAAGCTAGCGCAGCACGCATAATGGACTCACTCTTCCCCTGCTGAACATTTGGCAGGGGTTTTTTATGCGCAAATTGTCCTGTTCGATCTCCTCCTACAAGTGATTCCTTTTCTATCATGATTCGTTTATACTAGAGAAGTCAGTCGAACAAAGGGAGGAAGACAATGAATCACGAAGCTTTTTTACAACGCGCAATTGATCTTGCAGTAGAAGGAGTAAATAGTGGCACAGGCGGCCCTTTTGGAGCGGTCATTGTCAAAGACGGTCAGATTATTGCAGAGGGAAGCAACAATGTCACAACGAGTAATGATCCAACTGCACATGCAGAAGTGACAGCTATTCGAAAGGCGTGCCAAACACTACATACATACCAATTAGAAGACTGTATTTTGTATACAAGCTGTGAGCCTTGTCCAATGTGTCTTGGTGCTATCTATTGGGCTAGACCAAAGGCCGTATATTTTGCCGCCGGACACAAGGATGCAGCGACTTCTGGTTTTGATGACTCCTTTATTTATGAAGAAATCAATAAAGAATACGAATCAAGAAACATTCCATTTTACCAGCTGACCCTTCAAAAAACCCTTGCTCCATTTGAAGCATGGGACACATACGACAAAAAGAAAGAATACTAAAAAAAGACACCTGCTCCACAGCAGGTGTTAGTAGGTGCTTGAGAAAGGGCTAAATTTTAGCCCTTTTTTCTTTTCATTAGTCCGCCACTTCGAGCTCTACTTCGATGTTTCCTCTTGTTGCTTTTGAATATGGACAGAATTCATGTGCAGCCTCAACAAGCTCTTTCGCTTTGTCATGATCAAGCCCTTTAGCAGAAACAATCAGCTTCACACCAAGTTTAAAACCGCCATCACTTTCATCTTTTAATAGACTGACATGTCCTTCTACTTCTGATTCAATTTCGACACCTTGCTTCTTGGCGACTTGTTCAAGCGCCCCTCCGAAGCAGGCCGCATAACCCGCTGCAAATAATTGTTCAGGATTCGTACCAGTTTCTCCATCTTTCTTTGCGTTTGGCATCACAATGTTGTGGTCAAGCACACCATCATCAGAACGAACATGTCCTGCTCTTCCGTGCTGTGCTTTTACTTTTGCAGTAAATAATGGTTTCATCTTGATCTCCTCCTTCTTCTACTTATACCTTTCACGTTCTATTCGTTGCTCAAACATTTATGGCACATTGAAGAATTTTTCATTTTTAGTCTGTATTTATTTTAAAAAGGAAGAAAATCTTATACAATGATAAGTATGACAAAAAATAGTTGGTGACAGATATGACAAATGAATTTGAACATATGAAGCTGGAAAATCAGCTTTGTTTCTTGTTATATGCAAGTTCAAGAGAAATGACGAAGCAATATAAACCATTATTAGAAGAGTTAAATATCACATACCCGCAATATTTGGCACTGCTTTTGTTATGGGAGCATGGGACATTAAATGTGAAAACAATGGGAGAGCTTTTATATTTAGACTCCGGTACACTCACACCTATGCTAAAACGAATGGAACAAAATGGACTCATCATCCGTGAACGTTCAAAAGAGGATGAGCGTTCGGTCCAAATTCGTTTAACAGAATACGGAGAAGCTTTACAAGAGAAGGCCACTTCGATTCCATTTCAAATGCTGTCTGGAACAGGCAGATCAGAAGAAGAGCTGAAAACACTTCGCGCTTCTTTACATGAGCTTCTGCAAAAATTAACACAATCAAAAGGCTGAGGGAATATTCCCTCAGCCTTTTTTTGATGTCTATTATTGAGCGACAGCTACTAATTCTACTTCAATGTTTCCTTGCGTTGCTTTTGAGTATGGGCAAACGCCGTGTGCTTTATGAACAAGTTCATCAAGTGCAGATTGCTCAATTCCAGTTCCTTTTACTTCTAATTTAACACCTAGTTTGAAACCGCCGTCTGAACTGTCTTTGATTAAGCTTACATGTGCCGTTACTTCACTTTCAAAACGGATACGCTCTTGTCTTGCGACCATTTGAAGGGCTGAATCAAAACATGCAGAATAGCCCGCTGCGAATAATTGCTCTGGATTCGTTGCTTTCTCAAGCTTTTTCGCTCTTGGCGTTCCTGGCATTGCTACATCATGCTCTAGTACACCATCTGTTGACACAACCTTACCTTCTCTTCCTCCTACAGCTGATACCGTTGCAGTAAATAAAACTTCTGACATGAATATAACCCTCTTTCGCTCTATTAATATTTTCTACAATTGAATTGTACACAATCTAAATTCAAGAGTCAATGAAAAAAAAACACTCACTTTCATCTTTCCTCCATTTTTTATTTTTATGAATGTGCAACCTACGATGATTGAAGCGGTCAATAAAAAAAGCCCTTTAAAAAGGGCTTTTCAGATCGTGATATGCTGCGGATTCGGTTTTTCTAGCGTATGGTTTCTGTTATCGGGGTCGGCATTAGGTGATGTGATCCATAATGCCAAGATCGTGATGCTTGTACAGACGACTGCCCATTTTTTAAAATTCATATAAACAATCCCCTCTCTGAATATAGATACGAGCATGTTCCGCTTCCCCATAGAACATGGAAGATTTTTCATAATCCTCCATTTCATTATAATACTTTGCGGTGTCTAAAGCCAGCTCTTCTATATCTGGATATGCATAGGAAGATTCTAAAAAATGGAAAATCCGTTTAATATGCTCTGCATCTTGTCGTAAGTACAATGCTTCTAAAAAAATGGTCTTCTGAATATGAATGTCATCCTGCAGAGCTTCTGCTCGTTTCATACATTCTTCTCTGTAATATAATGCTTCATCGTTTTTACCTTGTTTGTATAAGATCTGAGCGGCTGTATAAAGAGGGTCTATCGATCGACGAAGATGATCAGATTGGTTTTGATCAAATAATGAGATGGATTCTTTCATTAAGTCGAGTGCGCGGTTCAAGTCTCCCATTCTGTAATAGCTGTTGCCCATATTAAACAAAGAAGAAGCAATAAAACGCACATTCTGAAAGTCTCTTGATCTTGCAAGTGCTCTTTCGAGATGTGGCAATGCCTTTTCATGCCTTCTCATATCATCATAATTACCGGCTACAATAAATTCACACTGAATGGTACGAAGCGCATATAGTTCGTGCTGAATATAGACATCCAGCGCTAGTTTGGCATGGTGCATCGAAATGTGTGTTTGTTTCATGTGATAATATATTTCTGACATTTTAAAATGAAATTCTGCACGTTCAATATCGTCGGATACAAAAGAAAGCTTGTGCTCTGCCTTTTGATAGGACGATATGGCAGCAATGTACTCTCTCCGGCCGAACTCATACATGCCTCTGAAGAAATGATAGTAATATTCAAGCATGCCTGTGACATGCGTTTGATGCTCATCTATTTCTTTCGAAAGCTCGGAAAAGTTGGCGCGAAGCTTTCCTTCCTTTAATGGCTTTAAATAATCGAGCATGACCTCATGCCTGAATTCCATTAAAGAAAAATAGAGAAGCAAATTCTGATCTTCTTCCATTGAATCAAGAGAGGTGCGAATTTCCTGCTTTAACTGTTCTGCTTGTTCTGAATCAAATCTGCGGATTAATTCATACCACTTGTTGATTTTCACTCCAATATCCGAAGAGGGAATGATTTTCGCCATACGTTGCCTTCTCCAATCTTCTCAAAATATAAAACATTACCATATTTTATCATACTTGACCGGAGAAATACAAAAATGAAAGGAAAAAGAGAGCCTTGTGCGATAAGACTCTCTTTTTGGATTGGTTATTCTCTTATTTGTCCTTGACCACGAATCACAAATTTTTCAGAGGTTAAGGCTGGCAGACCCATTGGTCCTCTAGCATGCAATTTTTGTGTGCTAATGCCGATTTCCGCTCCGTAGCCAAATTCAAAGCCATCTGTAAACCGGGTAGATGCATTATGATACACAGCAGCTGCGTCAACGGCTGTTAAGAAAAGTGCCGCATGCTGCTCGTTTTCCGTAATGATCGCTTCAGAATGCTTAGAGCTATACATTTGAATATGCTGTATCGCCTCTTCCATGGTCTTTACGGTTTTAATACTGACAATCGGCGCTAAAAATTCCGTTTCAAAATCAGTGGTCGTCGCTAAAGTGGCACTCGGTGCAAGTGCACATACTGCTTCATCGCCCCGTATCTCTACACCATGTGTCTGAAGTGCTTCAAAGAGCGAAGCGCCATGTTCTTTTGCCCACGTTTCATGAATGACAATGCTCTCAATGGCATTACAAACAGATGGTCTTTGTGTTTTCGCATTCAGAACAATTTGTTCAGCCATTTCTTTTTGGGCTGTTTCATCAATGTAAATATGACAATTCCCTGCACCCGTCTCAAGTACTGGAACAGTAGACTCTCTCACAACAAGATCAATTAAATGTTTCCCGCCGCGTGGAATAAGGACATCTAGATAGTCATTTAAAGTGAACAGGGTTTTAGCTGTCTCACGGCCTGTATCTTCAATCAATTGTACACTGTCTACTGGAATATCCGTTGGTTGCAGCGCTTCATGAATGACTTTCACAATCGCTTTATTACTATGAATGGCCGATGAACTTCCTCGAAGAATCACAGCATTTCCAGTTTTCAAGCAAAGAGTGGCCGCATCGACTGTCACGTTTGGTCTTGCTTCGTAAATCATACCAACCGTTCCAAGAGGCACACGTACTTTTTCAATGAAAAGCCCGTTTTCTTTTTGAATGGTTTCTAATGTTTCACCAATTGGGTCTTTGAGCTGAATGAGTTGATGCGTAGCGTCTGCAATCGCTTCAATTCTCTCTTCTGTTAATGTAATTCTGTCGATCACAGATGGCGTGAACTCTTTGTCTATAGCCGCCTGAACGTCCTTTTGGTTCTCGGCAATTAAATAAGCTGAAGATGCTTTTAATGCTTTTGCAATAGCGTCTAATGCAGCATTCTTTTGTTCAGTCGTTTTTAATAGCAGCTGATCTTTGGCTGCACTTGCCTTTTTTGCTTTTTCTAGAACTTCATTCATCGTTTTCCCTCCTCAGTTTTGTATGTGCTGAACCCAATGATCTCGGTGAATGACTTCAGGTTTTTCATGAGAAAGCTCATGACTTCGCATCCCTTTAATGCCAAGAAGCTCATCAGAATCATACAATGTTTGTCCTTTACCGACTAACCCGTTTGGACCAACGACTTCGACGACCTCTCCTTTAGAAAATTCACCAGCTACATCAATGACACCAGCTGGAAGAAGACTTCTTCCATTATGCAAAATCGCCGCCTCTGCCCCCGCATCAATCATGATCTTCCCAGAGACTGGTGAGTGGAATTGAATCCATTGGCGACGGTTATTGACTGATGATAAGTCTTGTTCACCAATATATGTGCCGTCCCCTTGACCAGCGAGAATGTGAAGAAGCTTGTCTTCTCCTGCACCTGTGCCAATGAAGACTTTAACGCCAAGGGAGAGAGCTGTTTGTGCAGCTGAAAGCTTAGATTTCATCCCGCCTGTTCCAACCTTTGAACCCGTACTCTTCGCATATGAGAACAATTCATCTGAAATGTGAGTCAGCACATCAAACCGCTTCGCATCAGGATTCTCACTTGGATTGGCATCATAAATTCCGTTGATATCTGTTAAAATGATCAATTGGTCTGCATGAATTAAGCCACTGACCAGTGCTGATAACATGTCATTATCACCAAAGGTAAGCTCCTCGATGGACACAGAATCATTTTCATTAATGATCGGTAAAATTTTTCTTTCGAGCAGTTCCATCATCGTTGCGTAAGCATTTCGATATCTTGTACGATCTGAAAAGTCATTACGTGTTAAAAGCATTTGTGCAGGCGTCATCTGAAACTGTGAAAATAGTTCTGTATATTTCTGCATTAACAAGCCTTGACCAACAGCAGCAGCAGCCTGCTTCCCTTTTAAGGTCACAGGTCTTGACGGATATCCTAAACTGCCAAATCCCGCCGCAACGGCACCTGACGAAATGAGAATGATTTCATGCCCTGCCTCTTTTAGCTTTGCGATGGCTTTGACATGATCCTGCATTTTGTGTTCATCAATGGCTCCCTTTTGCTCTGTTAATGAACTGCTACCAATTTTTATGACGATCCTTTGCTTTTTCATCATTGATTCCCTCCGCTATACCTTTCACCACATAAAAAATCCCTTTTTCTCCTTATGTAAAGGACGAAAAAGGGATTTTCCGTGGTACCACCTTCATTGAATAAGCATACGTCTGCTTATTCCACTCAACTCCTGTAACGCCAGGCATGCGCTTAGATTTTTCCTCTAAGGCTCAAAGGGTAGGTTCAGCAGCTGTCTGCGGCAAATGTTTCAGCATGTCATTTGCTCTCTTTTACACAGCAGGTCCTGCTTACTATTCCTTCTCAACGCTCGTTAATTTTTTTATATTATCACCAATTGCTTCAGAAAAGTCAAGCGGTCAATTAAACACAATCGTTTTATTCTCATGAACAATGATTCGATCTTCCAGATGCCATTTGACAGCTCGGGCAAGCACACTGCGCTCAATCGTGCGGCCAATATTTTTTAATGCCTCTGCATCATCTCTATGATCTACCCGCTCAATATCCTGTTCAATGATTGGCCCTTCGTCTAAATCATTTGTCACGTAATGAGAAGTCGCCCCAATCAGTTTAACCCCTCGCTCATATGCACGCTTGTAAGGGTTAGCCCCTATAAAAGCCGGCAGGAAGGAATGATGAATATTAATGATTTTGTTCGGGTGCTGTTCGATAAAGGCTGGCGTCAAAATTTGCATGTATCTAGCAAGCACAACCGCATCAATATCATATTCTTCTAATAATGCAAGCTGTTGTTTTTCTGCATCTTGGCGAATGTCTTTATTTGCTTTCACGAAGTGGAATGGAATGCCGAGTGCTTCGACTGTATCTTTTGCCGTTTCATGATTGCTGATGACAACCGCTATTTCAGCCATTAAATTACCGCTTTGCCATTCCCATAAAAGTTCATGTAAACAATGAAGCTCTTTGGACACAAAGATCGCCAGCTTTTTCAGATCACTTGCACGCGACATGCTCCATGTCATGTGAAATGATTGCGCAATTGGCTCAAAACTGCTTTTCAATTGATCTAAGTTGGCAGAAATGTCTTTCCAATCAAATTCAATTCTTAAAAAGAACCGGCCACTCTCATGATCTGTTGTGTATTGACTAGATTCAATGATGTTTGCTCCATGTTCAAATAAAAAAGTAGAAACAGCTGACACAATACCAGGCTGATCCGGGCAGCTGACTAAAAGCCTTCCTTTTTGCTCATGCTTTTGTCTGTGTAATTCAAGTTTCTCTGTAATCAATGTTCTCATGGCTTATGACCTCATTTACGTTTTTCATTCTAATGAAATATTATACTGGACTGGAAAGAGAAAAAGCAATTAAGTGGCGTATTTTTTATTGAATATTCATTCAATTCTGCACCTGGCGTGATATAATATGAATAGACCTTTTATCACAAAAGGAGTGATGGAGATGAAAAGCATGACTTTGTTTGGTAAAGTGAGCTTTTGGCTCGGCATCGTATGTCTAATCACGGGCATTTATCTATTTATGACCGGAGAAAGACTCATTCCTTTACTTACATTTGGTGTATGTTTTCTGCTTGTGAGTCAGCTTTACCGCAAAAATGAAAACGATTCCAATCATCATTCGATGTAGCAAAAAGGCTGGCACATGTTTGCCAGCCTTTTCTTATTCAATGATTTTCAACCCGACCGCTGCTGATAAAATGAGTGCGATAAAGAAAATACGTTTTGCGTCTTTCGACTCACCATAAAACATCATCCCAACAATCGCTCCTCCAGCTGCTCCGATTCCTGTCCAAATCGCATACGCCGTTCCCATCGGAATTGTATTCATCGCAAGAGACAGCATCAAAAAGGATAGCGAAAATCCAGCTGCTATGAAGAAAATCCATTTGACATGGCGATCTTTCTGGAATTGATTCATCATGGTGACACAAAGCATTTCTAAGATGCCTGCCCCAATGAGTAAAAGCCAGCTCACGATTCAGCCTCCCCTTTCTTTTCACCTGTGGTCAATTTGAGTCCTAATACACCGCTTAAAAGCACCATGATCAAAAGTAATTTTACTAGCTGTACCGGCTCACCCATGACCATCCCTACTATGACCGTACCGGCTGTTCCAAGTCCGGTGAAAACGGCGTAAAGTGTGCCAACTGGAAGTACAGTCGTGGCTTTCAGGAGTAAATAAAAGCTGACGACAATACAAACGATGGTTGCGCTCCATTCCAATATAGAGCCGGCATATTTCAACCCCATTACCCAGCCGACTTCAAATACGGCTGCAATCAAAACATTTCCCCATTTCATTCGATCTCTTCCTTTCTTACCGATTCCAAGCAATAAAAAAAGCCCGGAAATCGATCGTTTGATCAAATCTCCCGGGCTTTTATCCCTCCGTGTCCATACGGTCTATTGTCTAGACCCTATGTGTTTTCTCTCGGTCCAGACTGCGCTACCCGCACGGAACCCTAGAAAACCAATTCATGATAATCAGATCTAGCATACAGCCGATTCTGTATGAAAAAGTGTATCACACCCTGATATGCCGGTCTACCACTTTGCTTTTTCCCTTCAAATATACTTGTTCATTTTTCGAAAGAAAGTGGATGAAAGCGAAGTATACTAAATGTTAGAAAGAGGAACGACCACATCACTGATATAATAAAACAAGAGGTGGATCAAATGATGATGACCGACGAACAAAAACACGAATTTTATCAAGCACTTGTTGATAAAAATCCGCAATATGACGGCACGTTTTTTGCTGGTATTAAAACAACCGGCATCTTCTGCCATGCCACGTGCACTGCTAGAAAACCAAAATATGAGAACTGCGAGTTTTTCTTTACAGCAGAGGAGGCGCTGCTTGCAGGGTATCGGCCGTGTAAGCGATGCACGCCTTTAACATATCCTAACAGCATTCCAGAAGAAGTCAAAACACTTGTATCAGCAGTTGAAGAGAGCCCTGAGAAACGGTGGAAAGAAGAAGATTTTCGCCAATTAGGGATTCACTCTGCAACAGCTCGGAGAAAATTCAAAGAAATCTATGGAATGACCTTTGTTCAATATGCTAGATCACGCCGAATGGGGCTAGCGTTTAAAGAGATTCTGAACGGAAAAAAAGTCATTGATCAGCAAGTCACCTTCGGTTACGAGTCTTCCAGTGCCTTCAATGACGCCTTTACGAAAATCATGGGGAATCCACCCAAAAAGGCGCAAGTCAATATTTTGCATGCGAATTTTATTTCTACTCCGATTGGGCGGATGATGAGCATTTCAGATGCAACCCATGTGTATTTGCTTGAATTTATGGACAGGCGAGGATTAGAAAGAGAAATTGAGAACATCAGAAAAAAACATCATGCCCGTATTTTAGTTGGAGAAACAAACGTCCATCAGCAATTAGCAAAGGAATTGGCCTTATATTTTGACAAGAAACTCACGCAGTTTACTGTGCCACTTGCTATACATGGCACCCCTTTTCAGAAAAGGGTATGGGATCTTCTATTACAGATTCCGCCAGGCGAAACGAGATCGTATCGAGATCTTGCCATCATGCTTGGCGATCCCCATTTGGTTCGGGCAGTTGGAAATGCAAATGGTGCCAATCAGTTGGCCATCATCATTCCTTGTCACCGAGTCATTCAAACAAGCGGTGAACTTGGCGGATATGGCGGGGGAATCGAACGAAAGAAATATTTACTTCAGTTAGAACAGCGTCTATAAAAGAAAAAGCGGCTCTCCTTATGATTCAAGCGAGCCGCTTTTTCCGTCACGAGTAACACTGTAAACATCAATCATTTGATCCCATTTTGAAATGGTTTTTTCTTTTTTCATCCCCATTTTCATTGCGACCTTGACTGACGCTTCATTGTCAGGGCGAATTAAGCTGACCATTCGCCTCACCTTCATTTCGTCAAAACCATACGCAAGACAGCCTTTTGCAGCCTCAACAGCATATCCTTTTCCCCATGCCGATCTCTTTAGCATATAGCCAATTTCAAGCTCTGTTTGTCCTTCGACGTTTTGGAGAACAATACCGCTTTGTCCAAGTGGTTCTTTCGTTTCTTTTTCTTCAATGATCCACAGGGATGTATGGTACGTGCGGTCATTCTTTTGATTCCAAGCAATCCACTCTTTTGTCTGCTTTTCATCCTTTAGTGAAGGATAATACCTCATGACCTCTTCATCTTGGAACAGCTTTTCATATAAAAAAGGCGCATCGTCTTCATCCATTGTTCTCAGTCTGAGGCGCTCTGTTTCAAGCACGATCCGTGTTTGATGTGTCATTTGTTATCCCCCCTGCTTACTTGCTAAAAATATCTCCGAACAACCCATTTGAATCTGGGGCAAAGTAATGGAACCCCGCACCCGTTAAACTAGCAGCTAATGCGGTCCACATGATTAAACTGACCGTCATCCACACAGTGACTTGTTTTCTTTTCGTCCCGAAGCTCATACACATAAAAGCCGCTAAATGACTGCCAATGATAAAAGGACCAATAAGTGCCAGACCAGGGAGACCGTACCGTTCCCAAACCTTTCTGGCTTTCAGCTGTTTTTTCTCTCCTTTTTCATCATGTTTCTCCTCTTTCCTCTTCAGCCACCACGCTTTAAATCGGTCCACGAAGACGATGAGTAGCAAGACGGTAAGAAAGTTGCCGACGAATCCAATAACTGCCGTTGTCACAGGATGCAGACCACTTAAAATCCCCAGCGGAACGACACCAACCACTTCAAAGAAAGGTAAAGCAGCCAATATAAAAACGAGTACATACCCCCATACAATATCCAATCACAGAACCCCTTTTCATTTTTGTCCTCTTCTCATTGTAAAGAAAAATGTGATCCCATATCTACATTTTTTTAGAAAAAGAAAAGCACATCGCAAGAGATGTGCTCCAGATTGTTGACAAAGGGCTAAAATGAACTTGATTTTAGCCCTTTGTCTTCTTTTCAGCGTGATAGAAAACCTTTGCAGTCTAGGAAGGACGAGTACTGGCGCGGAGCGAATTTGACATTCGTGAGCACCAGCACGCAGGACTGACAAAGAATGCGAGGGTTTGTCTACACGCTGAAGCACATCGCAAGTGATGTGCTCTATCTACATTAAATGTTCATTTTTCTTGTTTGTTTTCTGTAAAAAAGCGATTGTGAGCAAGACTAAAATCACAATGGATACCAGACTTGGGAAAAGAAGCATGAGAGGCGATGTCCATCCAAGCCATTCGAATAGGAGCTGCGGTCCAAAGAAGATCAGCGGAATGAGCGACATCATATTCGCCTTTAATATGGCATTCAATAAGACAATACACAGCAGCAACAGAAGAATGACGCCCCATCTTTGGCTCGAGGTCAGCACAAGTAAAGGAGTACCAAGTTTTTGGTCCAATAATTTCACTGTGATCAAGGCTGTCATCTGAAAAACACCTAATATCCAAAAGTAAAAGAATGCCCTCCTGCTTGTTTGAAAGGCAGAAGCTCTAAACATCACAATGGTCATGATCACATTGGCCACTATGATTAGCGGATAACCAATAAGTGCATACCAAGAATACGATAAACTTTGACTGATGGCATCTGCTAACATCATGTAAAAAAGAGATCCAATTAAAAAAGCACTGACAAACGGAACCCAGTCTTTATGATTTCTAGAGAGCTCTTTCGCTAGCTCATCAGCAAAGCCCCGTGGATCTCCGCCAAATACATCTTCCCCTGTTTTCCCCTCTTTCTCAGCTTCGACAGCGTGTGTCGTTAATTCATCCATCACTTCGTCGATCTCGTCCTGATTTTTCCCTTTTGATATGAGATAGAGTTGTAGCTCTAATAAGATGTGTCTCGTTTCTTTTGTTACCATCTTCTCACTTCCCTTTATGTAATAATCGGTCTACATTCCCTGACAGCTCATTCCATCGCATGGTAAAATCCGTCAGCGCTTCTTCGCCTCTTTGTGTGAGCGTATAGTATTTCCTTTTCGGCCCGCTCGCCGATGCTTTTGTGGACGTATGAACCAGTTGTTCTTTTTGCATGCGCAGCAAGATCGGATAAATACTGCCTTCACTAATTTGATCAAACCCATAGTGAGCAAGCTTCTTTGTCATTTCATAGCCATAAATTTCACCTTCAGAAATAATCGACAGCAGGCATCCCTCTAAAATTCCTTTTAGCATTTGTGTTGATTGTGTCATCATTGATCCTCCGCTTTCAGTACCTTGCATGACAAGATAGTTTGATCTTACCACACACTATCTTGCCATGCAAGATACCGACTCAGAAAAAAATCACCGCTTAAAGGGTGATTTTTACGCCCAAGGCTTATCCGTCCCAAGTGCGTCAGCCAAAGCTTTACTATGCTTTCGGCGGCTTTTTCTTTCCTCTGCCCGCTGCTTCGCTGTTTGATGAAGCATGATTTCTTCCTCTGTTTCCGGCATGACTTGTGGAACTCGTTTTGGCTTCCCGTTTTCATCAAGCGAGACAAAGGTAAGAAATGAAGTTGCTGCGAGTCTGCGCTCTCCAGACATCAAGTTTTCCTTAATGACTTTGACGAATACTTCCATAGAAGATGTGCCGACCCATGTCACATAAGATTCTAAGCAGACGGACTCTTTCTGTCCAATCGGCTCTAAAAAATCAACTGAATCCATTGATGCGGTGACTGTTTCACTACGGCTGTGTCTTGCTGCCGAGATGGAAGCAATGTCATCTATATAACTCATTAATTTCCCGCCAAATAACGTTTGGTGGTTATTCGTATCGAGGGGGAATACCCTGCTGGTTTTCACAACTTTCGATTCCTTGCAGTATTTGAAATTTTCTTCACTCATCGTCATAGCTCCTTCTTGCTGTTTTCGTTGATGCGGAACGACTTTTATTAAACACTATTCTATTAGGTTTGTCTAAACTTTTTGCTTTAGTCTCTCATGAGAGATTTTCTTTCGGAAATGTTTCAACATTTACTAGAAGGAGGAATAATATAACTATCGATAAACAAGGAGGCCCTTTGATGGATTCTATGAAATCAGAGAAAGTGTATAAAACGCCGCAATGTATGAGTGAATATGATGATTTACAAGAAGTCCTCTTATGCAGTCCAATTTATATGGAAATTAAACAGATCATCAATGAAACCCAAAAGCATTTTGCAAGAGAAAATATTTCTCAAATCAAAGCCCTCACGCAGCATAAGCAATTCATCCAAACGCTGAAAAACCATCATGTCCGGCCTGTCCTTCTTCCTGCAAATGAACGTTTCCCTGAACAAGTCTTCACTCGGGATATTGGATTTACAATTGGACAGACTTTATTTGTTTCAAACATGGCAGCCCCTGTCAGACAAGGAGAAGAACATTCTTTAAAAGAATGGGCACAGACAAAAGGATGGACAACCATCACGCTGGATGATGGAACGATTGAAGGCGGCGATGTGCTTGTAGACCAAACCCGGGTATTTGTGGGGATCAGCAAAAGAACAAATCTAGCCGCCATACAGCAGCTCAAAAAAGAACTGCCGAATCACGACATCATTCCTATTCATCTTCCTTCTCACATTTTGCATCTTGATTGTGTGATGAATATCCTTTCTCATCATGAGATCTTGATTTACCCTGAAGCTTTTACGGAAAAGGATCTTCATATGCTCAAAAAGCATTATGATCTCATTGAAATAAGTGAGCAAGAGCAGTTCACACTTGGACCAAATGTATTGTCCATTGGACAGAAAAAAGTCATCAGCTTACCAATCAACCAAGAAACAAATGCTGCATTAACAGCCCACGGCTACACCGTCATTGAAGTAGATTTTTCAGAAATCATTAAATCCGGCGGCTCTTTTAGATGCTGTACATTACCTATTAGGCGGTCATAAAAGCCAAAAAGCCAGCTTGTCTACTCGCTGGCTTTTTAAATGCTTACCTTCTTCCCTCTATCTATTTCCTATCATATAAATGACAGGCCACTTCATGCCCTTCTTCGACTGCTTGTAATACTGGCTTTTTGTCCGCACATACATCCATTGCAGCAGGACATCTTGTCCGAAATACGCAGCCGCTTGGCGGATTCACTGGACTTGGAATTTCTCCCTTTAAAATAAACCGCTTGCGTTTATCTTCCACATCAGGATCTGGAATCGGGATAGCAGACAGCAATGCTTGTGTATATGGATGAAGCGGTGTTTTATATAAAGCATCACTGCTGGTCATCTCCACGAGATGTCCTAAGTACATGACACCGATTCGATCGCTAATATATTTGACCATCGATAAATCATGGGCAATAAATAAAAACGTCAATCCTTCTTCTTTTTGCAGTTTTTTCAGCAAATTCACGACTTGAGCTTGAACGGATACATCTAGTGCAGAAATCGGCTCATCTGCCACGATAAACTTTGGCGATAAGGCTAGTGCTCTAGCAATCCCTATTCTTTGCCTCTGACCTCCGCTGAATTCGTGAGGATAGCGTGTAGCAAAATCATGACTTAGCCCCACCGCTTCAAGCAGTTCCTTCACACGCTCGAGTCTTTTCTTTTGACTGCCATACAATTGGTGGATCTCCATCGGTTCTAGCATAATATCTTTTACAGAGAGCCTAGGATTTAAAGAAGAATACGGATCTTGAAACACCATTTGAATTTGCCTATTGAAATCAAATGATTCTCGGTTCGATAAGTGATGGAGACTTTTCCCTTCATACAAAGCCTCACCTTCTGTCGGGTCATAAAGCCGCATGAGCACTTTTCCAAGTGTAGATTTACCGCAGCCTGACTCACCAACAAGACCAAAGGTTTCGCCTTGTTTCAGCTGAAAGGTGACACCATCTAATGCTTTTAACGTTCTTCCTTTCGATAGATGAAAATGCTTTTTTAAGTTGTTGACTTGCAAAAGTGGTTCACTTCCCATCACATCTCCCCCTCTCAGCTTTCAAATACCGCCTTGTTCCTGCCCATTCCTGTTCATATGAAGTACCAGAAAGAGAAAGGAGTTCAATCTGTCTGCCCGTTTTAGGCGAGTGAAGCATCATGCCATCTCCAGCATACATCCCTACATGGCGAACTGCTCCCTTCCCATTGTCATTGGCAAAAAACATGAGATCACCTGGCGCCAAATGGTTTGATGCGACTGGAGTTCCTTGAACTGCTTGGTCACTTGCGTCTCTCGGTAATACACATCCACACGCTTTGTACATGCTGTAAACAAAACCCGAACAGTCGTAGCCATAGCTGCTCATGCCGCCCCACAAATATGACAGTCCAATAAATTGTTTTCCTATGGCTAAGGCATCCTTACCGCTCATAGAAGAAGGTGATGAAGCACGGCGCACATCTTCTTTTTTGATTTCTCTTCTTCCTACTGGAGTTAGAACATCAAAGGAATCGCTCGTTTCTTCAACAGGTGCTAGTTCTGTTAAAAAACTAACCTCCATATCCGGTGTTCCGTTTTGATATAAAACCGCTTTTTTCTGACAAACAATCAAGGGACTAGCAGGTGGTTCACTCTCTGATACTTCATTTAATTGCTCTACAGGGATATAACCTGGGTAGCCTTGCGGGTGTTTCCGGCTTGCCTGCTGCGGGATGACAACTTTCATCCAGCCATCTGTCTCCTCCAGCCCAATGACTCGTTCGCCAAGCAGTACTTGGGTTTGAATAAGGTTTTCTTCACATAAGGCCAATTTCTGTTCATATGTTTGCTGATCAATCCATTCTTTGATCTGGACGGAACTTTGAAGAACGTGTCGATCCATATCTCTCGGCGACTGCGGTGCTGTCCATATATTTGCGACTGGAACCTTTGATTCATATAACATCATAAGACCCCTTTCACTCCTTGAATGCCTAATCCATGATGCGGCGGAAAGAGAATATCTTTTCCTTGATAGACAATTCCTCCGTCTATTAAGTCCTCTTTGAGCATAAGCGGCGCATCAAAATCATAACGGGTAATATTCGGCTGGCTTGCAGCAAGATGAGCGGCTGCGGTAATCCCTAGTTTTGATTCGATCATACTGCCAACCATGCACTTGACGCCGCATGCTTCTGCTAAACTATTGATTTTCAGCGCTTTTTTGATACCGCCTGTTTTCATTAATTTTAAGTTGATGAGATCACAGCTTCTCGTTTCTAACACCTTGATGGCATCATGGAGGCTAAAAATACTTTCATCTGCCATAATCAATGTGTCTGTTGCTTCCGTCACCCGGCGCAGACCCTCGATGTCTTCTTTAGGCACTGGCTGCTCGACTAGTTCAATATCGAGTGCCTCCATTTTTCGAATGGCCACAATCGCTTCCTTCCATGTCCAGCCTTGGTTGGCGTCAAGCCTGATTTGAATATCCGGCCCGACTTTTTCTCGAATCCGTTTGATCCGCTGAATATCCGTATCTATATCATCTTTTCCCACTTTGATCTTTAAGGTACGAAAGCCTTCAGCTGCATATTGCTTCGCATCCTCTGCCATTTCTAGCGGACGGTTGACACTAACCGTGTAATCCGTTTCCAGCTGATCGCGATAACCACCAAGATATTGATAAAGCGGCAGGCCAGCCTGCTTCGCTAAACCATCGTAAATCGCCATATCTATTGCAGCCTTTGCACTCGTGTTTCCTACAAGTACACGGTCGATCGCTGAAAAGATTTGTTCATATTGTGACAATGAGGCCCCAATCAAGATCGGCCTCATCACAGCGCAAATAGCATAGTCGATGCTTTCCAGTGTTTCACCTGTAATGACCGATGTCGGCACTGCCTCTCCATAGCTGACATCACCTTGATCATAGGTGATGATCACAATAAGAGATGCGGCATCATACACCGTTCTTAATGCTGTTTTGAAAGGCTTCTTTAGCGGTACACTCGTTCTGCTTGTGTGAACATCTACGATTTTCATTTGATCGCCTCTTTCGCTGCAACACCTGGGGAAATATGCAGTTTTTTCCCTGTAGCATCTAATGTAGCCTGCACGCCGATTGGAATGGCGAAGTTTGGAGATGAATGACCGATCCGAAAGCCGCCAAGTGCAGGTTTCTGTTGCGGGACAATATACGTCTCCCATAGCTGATCGAGCGTTAACGACTGCTCTTTCTTTTTCGGCTCACATTGATGAAAATCACCAATGATAAATCCCGCCGCATCATGTAATTTTCCTGCAGATGCTAAGTGCTGCATCATTCGATCGATTTTATATGGTTCTTCGTCAATATCTTCTATCAATAAAAGCTTCCCCTTTGTATCAATTTCAAAAGGTGTACCAAGTGTCGTGACGATAAGGGCAAGATTTCCTCCGGTGATTTCGCCTGAAGTCGTGCCATGATAAAAAGTGTGAAGAGGTGACAGGTGGTTCGTATACGAAAAGGCTTTTGGAGTGAATAGCTGTAAAAAGGTATCCTTTGTATACGGATGAACCTCCTCAAGTCCCACATCAGAGGAGAGCATTGGACCATGAAAGGTGACAAGACCCGTCTGCTGCTGAATGGCTGTATGTAAAAACGTAATATCACTGTATCCCCAAAAGATTTTTGGGTTCCGGCGAATGAGGTCATAATCAATGGCTTCTGCAATTCTTCCTGTTCCGTATCCTCCGCAAGCACAAATCACTGCCTTCACGTCTGGATCTTGAAACATGTGATGAATATCTTCCACTCGTTCATGATCATGAGCTGCTAAATAACCATACCGGGAGTTGATATACTTCCCCTTTTTCACCTTTAGCCCTAAGCTTTCTAAAAAAGAAATACCTCTTGCTAATTTCAGCTCATCAGGCGGGCTTGCTGGTGCAATGATTCCCACTGTATCTCCTGTTTGAAGTGCCACTGGCAGCTGGTTCATGCCAATCCCCTCTTTCTCTTCGTTTCTTTCAATCTATGGGCATCTTCTTCATAAAATGAACAAATAAAGGAACAGACGCTTTTTTCAAAGCGTCCCGTTCTCTCATTTGTTCATTTACTCTCCATCTACCTGTGCCCATTTCAAATCAATGTAACCAACAGGATGACGGACAATGCCCTTTACGCCTTCTTTTTGTAAATAGACTTGGTTATAAAAATGAATGGGAATGATCGGTGCTTCTTCCATCAGAAGTGCCTCGGCATCATGCAGCATACGATTTCTCTTTTGTTCATCTGCTTCTTGACTCGCCTTTTTGATCAGCTGATCATACGTATCATTTGACCAACCTGTCCGGTTCATCGCATTTCCTGTTTGGAAGCTCTCTAAGAAATTGATTGGGTCTGCATAGTCAGCTAGAAATGAACTTTGCGAGAATTGGAATTTGAGTGCCTTTTGATCTTCTGCAAACACATTTGCTTCCATGTTTGCAAGCTTCACATCTACCCCTAGCGCTTCTTTTAATTGTTGCTGAATGGCTTCTGCTTTTTTCTTATTTTCAGGCTTTGTACTATATGTTAATGTGACGGGCGGCAGCTTTGAATAGTTCTCTTCCTTCAACCCTTTTTCTAATAGTTTTACAGCTTCACTCGTATCATGTTTGACAAGGTCGCCGCCAGCTTCTCTGAAATCTTCACCCTTTGAATCTAAAATTCCTGGAGAAACGAAGGCACGTGCTGGCTTCTCTTCATTTTTCGTCACATACTCTACAATATCCTGAGGATTGATCGCCATTTGAAAGGCTTTGCGAATGTTCTTATTTTGAAAAGGCTCCATGTTGACATTTAGACGATAAAAAAACAGCCCTGCTTGATCCTCAATTTGCACATCTTTGCTTTTTAACAGGTCTTCACTTTGTTCTGCCGGAACGAAGGCCGTATCTAAATCTCCTGATTGATACATTTGGTAATCTGTGTTTCGATCACTGATCATGAGCCATTTCACTTGATCTAGCTTGACCGTTTGTTTGTCCCAATACGTGTCACTTTTTTCCATTGTAAAGCTTTCATCATGCTTCCACTCTGTCAGCTTAAACGGTCCATTGCCGACAAAGGTTTTCGCATCCTTGGCCCAGTTCGGGTCCTTTTCCGCTACCTTCTCATTCACTGGGAAAAAGGCAGGGTTTGCCGTCATATTTAAGAAAGATTTCTGCGGGTATGCTAGCTTGACCTCTAGCGTTTGATCATTAACAGCCTTAACTTTTACATCTTCTTTCTTCCCTTTTCCGCTGTTAAACGCTTCGCCCCCTTCAATCATATAAGCTAAGAATGCCGCAGAAGAGCCCGTCTTTGGATCTAGCAGCCGCTTCCACGCATATTCAAAGTCACTTGCTTTGACTGGATCACCATTTGACCACTTAATCCCATCCCTTAAATGGAACGTGTACGTTTTTCCGTCCTTTGAAATGTCCCATTTTTCCGCCATGGCAGCAGATGGTTCGTGCTTTTCATTCAGTCTTGTTAATCCTTCCATTAAGTTATTGAGCCCTTGCCAGGACACATTATTAAAACCAATGGGCGGATCAAATGATGTCGGTTCGTTTTCATTATTTAATGTTAAAACTTTCTCTTCGCCCTTGCTTGAAGATCCTTTGCCTGCTTGCTCATTGGCTGTACATCCTGCAAGCAGCATCACTGCGATAAAGCACATACTGAGAATCCAACCTGTTTTTCTCATGAAAAACTCCCCCTTTGTGTTGAAGATAAAACCGTTTGCTTCGCTCGTTCATCTTGGAGCCAGCAATGTACTGCATGTGTAGGTGAACGCTGCGTTTCATGCGGCATGATATGATCACACACTTTCATCGCAGACGGGCATCGATCGGTATATGGACAACCTTTTGGCGGGGCAAATAAATCAGGCGGGCTTCCTTCAATAGGAATGAGTTCATCTTTCATATCCAGCCTTGGAACGGATTGCAGTAGCCCTTTTGTATAGGGATGCTGCGGACTGTAAAAGATATCTCGCCTTGTCCCAACTTCAACGATTTTCCCCCCGTACATGACGGCCACTCGATCAGCGACTTGTGCTACGACCCCTAGGTCATGTGTGATTAAAATAATCGTCACGCCTGTTTTTTTCTGAATCTCTTTAAATAGTTCTAAAATCTGCGCCTGTATGGTGACATCTAGTGCAGTTGTCGGTTCATCTGCAATCAGCACCTTCGGCTCACAAATAAGAGCCATTGCAATCATGAGCCGTTGCCTCATGCCGCCGCTGAACTGATGCGGATATTGCTTCAGCCTCTCTTTCGGCTGCGGAATCCCCACCAAATCAAGCATACGAAGCGCCTCTTCTTTCACTTCTTTTTTTGTCAGCTTCTGATGCACTTTTGCAGCCTCCATCAGCTGATCTCCAATTGTCAGCGTCGGGTTGAGTGCCGTCATAGGATCTTGAAAAATCATGGAGATATCGACACCACGTATGCTGCGCATGTCTTTTTCAGATAATGACAGCAAGTTGCGATCACGAAACCAAATTTCCCCTTGATCGACTTGTGCGCTGTATGCAGGGAGAAGCCGCATGATACTTTGAGACGTCACACTTTTTCCGCAGCCTGATTCTCCGACAATGGCGAGGGTTTCTTTTTCATACACATCCACATTCACCCCGCGTACCGCTTGAACAGAACCGCCATATGTCCGAAAGCTGACATGCAGATCGATAATCCGAAGCATTTTTCTCATAGCGCCATCACCTCTTCATCTTTGGATCAAGCGCATCTTGCAAGCCATCACCTAAATTATTAAAACAAAACATCGTCAGCGAAATAAAAAATGCCGGAAAGAATAAACGCCACCAGTGACCATTATCTGACAGCACTGTCGGCAAGGCATCATTGGCCATCACACCCCAGCTTGCAAACGGCGCTTGAATCCCTAAACCGAGAAAACTTAAGAATGCTTCAGCAAAAATCGCTGTCGGTACAGTTAGCGTCATCTGGACAATAATCGGTCCCATCGTATTCGGCAGTAAATTTCTGCGGATGATGCGCAAACTTTTTGCGCCAAAGGTTTTCGAGGCAAGGACATATTCTTGGCTTTTCAGCTGAAGGACTTGACCTCTCACGATCCTTGCCATCCCGATCCATCCTGTGACAGTGAGCGCCACAATAATAGTGACAAGCCCAGGCCCCATCAGAACCATCAATAAAATGACGACGAGTAAATACGGCAGACCGTAAAGCACCTCGACGATCCGCATCATGACATGGTCATACTTCCCGCCTTTATAGCCTGCAATACCGCCATAGATGACACCGATTGCAAAATCAATGAGAGCGGCCATCACGCCCACAAATAATGAAATGCGTGCGCCGTACCAAGTACGTGTAAACACATCACGTCCAAGTTCATCTGTTCCAAACCAGTGAGCAGCTGACGGTGGCAAGTTTTGCATGGAAAGCCGCTGTTCTGTCACACTATTCGGTGCAAGGAGTGGGCCTAATACAGCCATGACGAAAAGAAAAATCAGCACCGATAAACTAAACATAGCGAGTTTATTTTGTTTTAACCGTCGCCAAGTATCTGCCCAATACGAAAGTGAAGGTCTTTTAATAGCATGGACTTCAGATGTCTTTTGTTCTTTAGGAGCAAACCATTCATCTGGCACTTCATGCGCTTGATTCGTTTGATCATGCCGAAGGTGTATACTCATGCCTTTCCTCCTTTCTGATGCAGCTGGATCCTTGGATCAAGCAGACGATATGTCACATCTACAATGAAAAGAAGGGTAATTAAGATGATGCTGTAAAAAACAGTGGTTCCCATGATGACAGGATAGTCACGATTATTTATACTCTCAACAAAGTATTTTCCCATTCCAGGGATCGCAAATATTTTTTCAATCACAAAACTGCCTGTTAAAATACTTGCGACAAGTGTGCCAAGGATCGTGACAACAGGTAAAAGCGCATTCCGCAGGGCATGTTTAAACACAATTTTATAAGGGGAAAGTCCTTTCGCTTTTGCAGTTCGAATATAGTCCTGCGACAGCACTTCAATCATGCTCGATCTCGTTAACCGGGCAATGATCGCCATTGGACCTACCGCCAGTGCAATGGTAGGAAGCACCATATGCATTGGACTTGTCCACATCGCTGTAGGAAAGAGCTTTACATTCACAGCAAACTGCTGAATTAATAAGGTAGCAAAGATAAAGTTTGGTATGGATATACCGAAAACAGCAATCGTCATGGCGATATAATCAATCAAGCCATTATGCCGGAGGGCAGCCATGATTCCGAGCAAGATGCCGGAGATGACAGCAATCAAAATAGAGATAAGACCAAGTTCTAATGAGACTGGAAAACCTCTCGCCAATAAATCATTGACACTTTCAGAAGGTTTTTTAATGGAAGGACCAAAATCAAAAGTAACGATGGATTTTAAATAGATCATATATTGAACATAGAGTGGTTCGTCTAAGTGATAGTAGCTTTCGAGGTTTCGCCGGACAGTTTCGTTTGTATTTCGTTCTTCATTGAAGGGCGATCCTGGGATGACCTTCATTAAAATAAACGTTAACGTCGTAATCGTTAAAATCGTGGCAATCATCGCAATCAAACGCTTGAGCAAAAAGCTGGCCATCTGCCGTCTCCCCCTCGCTTAACAAAATGTTGTACGTGCGGCAAGCTCTGTCATGACAAGCATGGCTTGGTAGGCTTCTAATATATTCTCTGCTTGGTACGTCACCGTTGTTGTCCCTTCGATGATGGCCGTACCCGGCATTAAATTCGCCCATTCGGCTTGTCCATAATTGGCAAACTCGATTTTCAGCACTGGCTGCTCAGGAGGCGTGAGCGGCTTCATTTGATGAATTTGTTTCATGGCAGCTTCCACTTGCTGCGAGATGAGGGTGCTTACTTTCGCTGGTGTTAAGCATTTCACAGCAGATCTTGAAATGGTTTCTTTCACCGCCACTGTTTTTACGCCAGGCATTAACTTTTCTGCTTCAAGTGCCGCTTGATCGTCTCCGCATACAAGAATGACTGGAACACCATAATACCCTGCGACATACGCATTAAAGCCCATTTCACCAACTGGATGATCATTTATGTAAAAATGTCTGACACCAAAAATCATACTGTGCGACATCACACCTTTCATTGATGCCCTTGCATGATAGCCTAAAAAAACAGCGGCATCATACGTTTGATCTAATCCTTGAACCATTGAATAAGGCTTTACATCCCCTGATATGAGAGATGCTTCCTCATGCAAATCTTCAATCAACAAATTATTCATTTTAGAATGGCTATCATTCACTAAAATCTCGGTCGCCCCATGTGTAAGAAGAGCTTCTACACAGGCGTTCACTTCACCTGTCATGATTTTTCTCCCGCGCTCATAATTGTGCTGGCGGCTATCAACAAATGTATGATCAGCTAGACCAGTAATTCCCTCCATATCGACTGATACATAGAGCTTCATTCCCATCCCCCTTTAATTAAACTTAAAATTTGTGTATATTTTTCTAAATTTTCTAAAAAATTATATGAGAACTTGATTGATTTTTCAATACAATGTCTGAAAATAAGGAAATTAGACTCAGGTAATACAGGTCAAAAGCATTGATGCGAAAGGATTTATTTTACAGAAAAAACACCACTAGCTATGCCTTTAGTGGTGTTTGTCTGCTTCATCGATTTGCGATTTTAGCTGCGCATATTTTTTCATCGTTTGTGTAAACAAGTCATCGAACATTTGCGGTGCCTGCTGCTGGATGACTGCAGCGCCTTCTCCTGTAATCCCGCCTTTTGTTGCGACCCTATTCACCGTTTCAGCAAATGTCAGTCCGCGTTCAACAAGAACTTGTCCTGTACCGAGCAGCGCATATGTTAAAAATTCATAGGCTTCTTCTAAAGAAAGCTCACTATTCCGAACAGCGGCTCTCGCCATTTCTTCAAAGATTGCTGCAATAAAGCCCGGAGAAGAGCTTGTCAAATTACTCGCCGCATCAAACCGGTCCTCTTCTACTTCCCTGACGATACTAAAAGCTGAAAGCAGGCGGTGGAGTCGTTCTTGTGCCTCCTGTCCAGTGGTTTCACCATGCGCCACAAGGGATACACCCGTCCCTACGGCTGATGTCAAAGTGGGAATGTATCTAGAAACCGGCTGATTCGTATGTTGCATTAATTTGTCTAACGTGACAGCCGCTGCCACTGATACGATATGAAGAGATGTCTTTGCGGGGCTCAGCTGATCTAAGACATCAAGTACAGCAAGCGGTGGTACACAAACAAACACGACATCACATGATGCAGAGATGTCATCTAAAGAGCAAATGTTGACATGCTGGTTCTTCTCTTTCAGCTGTTGCAGCCGCTCCGTTTCACTTCTTGTATGGATCATAAACTGACTGGCATGAAGTACTCCTTTGTCCAGCCATTTTTGTACCATCATATCTGCCATGCTTCCATATCCAATGATTCCAATAGTCTCCACAGTTTAATCTCCTCTATTTTGCTTAGATTCACTACTTATTTTAACAATTTCCCACAATGTTTTCATTTTTATCCCACACTTTTTTCTTACGATAAAGTCAGTATCCACCACATACGGTCAATCACCTTACACACATACATGTAAAAATCGATGAAAGAGAGTGATCTTGATGACACATCACAAAGATGAAAAACACACTTCTTATGAATTACAAACCATTGAACAGCCGAAAAAAAAGCAGAAGAAGCCAAGTGGCTGGCTGAAGCCATTTGTCAGCGGGATTGTAGGAGGTACGTTAGCGTTAGGTGTTTACGTTCTAACTCCATATGCTCAGCATTCAGAAAATAGTTCAACTGATTCGTCAACGAAAACAGCCGCTGTATCGACAAATGATACAAGTACAAATTCGTCAAAAACAACAGCGTCACAAACATCGAATTCGACCAGCAGTATTTCAAGTATGGTCGAAAACGTATCACCAGCCATCGTCGGCATTACAAACTATCAAACACAAAGTCAAACAACCACAGATTTTGGCGATATGAACACACCTTTTGATGGATCACAGCAAAATCAAAACAGCAGCAGTCAAGAACAAGAAAGCGGTACCGGATCAGGGGTTATTTTCAAAAAATCCGGCAGTAAAGCCTATGTATTAACAAACAACCATGTGATTGAAGGAGCAAATAAATTAACAGTCTCCTTGCATAATGGCAAGACGGTAGCAGGAAAAGTGGTCGGTTCTGACCCGCTGACTGATCTTGCTGTCGTGGAAATTAGCAGCAGCGGCGTTACAAAAGTCGCTGAACTCGGAGACTCCTCATCCCTTCGTGCGGGAGAAACCGTCATCGCAATCGGAAACCCTCTTGGTGAAGATTTATCAAGAACAGTGACACAAGGAATTGTCAGCGGTGTCGATCGAACAGTTTCTATGGATACATCAGCTGGCGAAAGCAGTATTAATGTCATTCAAACAGATGCCGCCATTAACCCCGGTAACAGCGGCGGACCGCTTTTAACAACAGACGGAAAGGTTGTGGGGATCACCAGTATGAAAATTTCTGAAACAGGTGTGGAAGGTATCGGATTTGCGCTCCCAATCAATGATGTCAAACCAATTGCAGAACAGCTTCTCACAAAAGGAAAAATCGAACGACCTTATATCGGTATCAGCATGCTGGATCTCGAACAAGTACCAGATGCTTATCAGAAGGAAACGCTTGGACTGACAAGCAGTCAGCTGGATAAAGGCGTGTACGTAAAAGAAATCGCTGCTGGCTCACCTGCTGCAAAAGCTGGATTAAAGGCAGAGGATGTTATCACCGCCATCAATGGCAAAAAAGTGACAACCGGCAGTGAATTACGCCACGAGCTTTACACGAATGCAAAAGTAGGAGATACCATCAGCATCACACTCGTTCGTAATGGAAAAGAAGAAACAAAACAAGTGACATTAACACAATCTGAATCAAAGCAAGTCAGTTCTTAACGAAAAAAGCAGCTCATAAAAATTGAGCTGCTTTTTTCATGTTCACTTGATTGGGACCAATCTTTGTTCAATTTCTGCTCGTTTGTGCTCTAAAAATGGTGGAAGTGCTAATTGATCACCAAGTTCATCCACGCTTTCATCCACTGTAAATCCAGGACCGTCTGTTGAGATTTCAAACAAAATACCGTTTGGCTCTCTAAAATATAGGGCTTTAAAATAAAAACGTTCTACAACACCAGAGTTGGTGAAACCGGCTTTGGCTATTTTATCATGCCATTTTTCAAGCTCTTCTGCGTCCGCTACACGAAAGGCTACGTGATGAACACTCCCTCTACCAGATCGCTCAACAGGTCCTTGTGCTTTTTCGATGACATGAATCTCTGTTCCAGCTCCGCCTTGTCCTGATTCAAAAATCGTCACGATTTCCCCATCATTTGATTGTTCACGTGCTTTTTCTGTGAAACCAAGGATGCTCGTTAACACACTGATCGTTTTATCTGCTTCTGCGACTGTTAATTCTACTGGTCCCAAACCTCTGATCGCAAAATCAGCAGGAATCTCATCATGCACTGGCGGCTTCGCTCCATCTTGCACGCTTGGTTCTACAGTCAAAAACAGCTGCTGTCCTTCTGGATCTGTAAATTTCAAGGCAGGTCTGCCGCCTCTTAAAGAAGCTGTTTCTTTCTTTACACCTTTTTCTTCAAAGCGCTTTTCCCAAAAGGTGATTGCCTCTTCTGAAGTGACAATCAGACCTGTGCGTGAGATCGCATTTGTTCCGTCCAGCCGGCGGGCGAGCATCGGTATTTCAAAAAACGTCAGCTCTGTACCAGGTGAGGCGACCTCATCTCCATAAAATAGATGATACATCGATGGATCATCTTGATTGACTGTTTTTTTCACCAGTTTTAAGCCAAGGATTTGGCGGTAGAAATCAACGTTTTTCTGAGCATTTGCTGTTAGTGCTGATACGTGGTGAATCCCATTTATTTTCATTGTGTTCACTCCTATTATAAAATATCTCGAATTCAAGATAATTTCCTTATGAATAAAATAGGTCATTTTAGAAGAAAAGTCAACCATTCGGCTTCATCTTTATTGGATGTTCGGTTTTCGCCCATTAAATTAACATTACATCAAAAATATTCTTATATTGTTCGCTTTTAAGATAACATTCATCCTAATATCTCCAATAAACGAACACTTTTAAATACAAATACGAAAATCAGAAAATTTTTTTAATTCTTGTTTTCCTAAAATCGTATTACAATGAACAAAATACATGTCACAGTAACGTACGAAAGTGATGCAGGAGGTCGTGTGTAATGAACAAAGAACAACCAGCGTTAAAACAAGACATCGGCTTATTTTTTGCCCTATCTCTTGTCATCGGAACAATTATTGGATCTGGCGTTTTTATGAAGCCTGGCAACGTCCTTTCTTATTCAGGAAGCTCAGGCATCGCCTTATTCGCATGGCTGTTAGGCGGGATCTTAACCCTTGCAGGTGGACTCACAGTCGCTGAAATTGGTACACAAATCCCACGTACTGGCGGTTTATATGCCTATCTTGAAGAAATATACGGTGAATTTTGGGGCTACTTATGTGGCTGGGTGCAAATTATTATTTACGGGCCAGCGATTATTGGTGCTCTTGGTCTTTATTTTGGTTCATTATTAGCTAATTTATTTTCTCTTTCTTCTTTATGGGCTACAACCATTGGCATTATCACCGTTCTTTTTTTATGTGTGATCAACATCATGGGAACGAAATACGGTGGTTTTGTCCAAGGACTGACCACGATCGGAAAGCTTGTTCCAATTGCAGCAATTATTGTGTTTGGCTTATGGAAAGGAAATGAACATATTTTCACAGCCGTCAATGAGAGTATCGCACAAATGAACTTCGGTGCAGCAATTTTGGCAACATTATTCGCCTATGATGGCTGGATTTTGCTTGCAGCGCTTGGCGGTGAAATGAAAAATCCAGAGAAACTGCTTCCTCGTGCGATGGCAGGCGGTATTTTAATTGTCACAGCATGTTATCTCTTTATTAACATCGCCCTTTTGCATGTGTTACCAGCTGATCAAATCGTTCAACTAGGTGAAAATGCAACAAGCACAGCTGCTACAATGCTCTTTGGTCCAATTGGCGGTAAAATTATTAGTATCGGAATCATCATTAGTATCTTTGGCTGTTTGAATGGAAAGGTTCTTTCGTTCCCGCGTGTCATTTTTGCGATGGCAGAACGAAAACAAATTCCGTTTGCCAAAGCCATTTCACGCATTCATCCTACTTTTCAAACACCTTGGATCGCTGTATTTGTACAGATTTTGATTGCCATTGTGTTTATGATCGTCAGTAATCCCGAGAAGCTGTCAGAGATTTCGATTTTCATGATTTACATCTTTTATGTGATGGCCTTTTTCGCTGTCTTTAAGCTAAGAAAACAAAACAAGGGAATGAAGCGCGCTTATAGCGTACCACTTTACCCGCTCACACCGATCATTGCGATTATCGGCTCTTTCTTTGTCTTAATCAGCACCATGATCACCGATTGGCAAAGCTGTCTGATCTCCATGCTGATCGGCATTGCCGGACTGCCGATTTATTACTATATGAAAAAAACACAAAATAAAGCAGAGCGCTAAGACAGCCTCTGCTTTATTTTTTATATTGCTTAATGACCTTATAAGATTCGTTTAAATATCTCATCAGCCGGTATGGCTTACTTAAAACCCGGATGGGGAGTCTTGAAATAAATCCATTCAGATTCGCCTTATACTCCTGCGTCATCCGCTTTGGCTTTGTGGCAATTTTTTCATATACTTCTTTGTAAAATTCCTTCATGATGTCAACTTGCACACTGATCTTCTGATGACACTCTGTACACTCAACGCTTTTCATCTGATCATTCACATAAACGATGCTGTGGAGGGTCTCTTCTTGGCACCGAGTACAGTGTAGGTTTGCTTCCATTTCGGTTTTCTTCAAGATACACAGCTCCTTTCTCGTTTGATGTTGCTCTTTTTATACAATACGATGGCTGTCAGCTGTTTATTGGACAGATGCTTCCTTTAAAATAGCTGCCGCAGTCAATTCATCGGTGACGAGCACCTGAATAAAGCCGCCGTTTAAGGCCCCTAAAATACTTTCAGCCTTATGGGTTCCTTCCACAACTGCGATGACTTTTTTCACGTTCTTTAATTGTTCTAACGATAATCCAATCACCTTTTGGTTCAGCTCATCTTGGACTGGTTTCCCTTCCCCGTCAAAGAAACGAAAACCAATATCACCAACAGCTCCTGATTGCCTTAAACCAGACAAATCCTCTTCTTTTAAATAACCGACTGTTTTCAATGTAGAGCCTTTATGCGGATTCCCAATACCGATCAGGGCAATATCAACATTTCTGCCTTCTTCAAGCACAGCTTCTATGTCCTGCATCGCCATCAGCCGCTCTTTTAATTCTTCTGTTTCTAAAATCGCAGGTGCATATAGATAGGAGCACGTACCATTCATCTTCTTTGCCAGCTCATATGCCAGCTGATTCGCGTGAATGTCGACTGCCTGCCTGCCCATTCCGCCCTCTAAAGGAATGACTTTGACATCGTTTCTTCGCTCAAATGGATATTCCTTCACGAGCTCGGCAAGTGTGGTTCCCCATGAAATACCGATTTTCTCAGCGCCTTTCATGTTTTTAGAAAGATAATAGGCGCCTGCTTGACCGACTGCCCGTTTGACCATCTCAGACATTGTCCCGACACTTGGGACAACGACAGCATCCGTTAATTGAAAGGTCGTTTCCAGCTGCTTTTCAAGTTCCACTGTATGAATACTTTCGTCTTTAATGTACACTTCAACGATTCCCACATCTTTTGCTTTTTGTAAGAGCTTTGAAATGACTGGTCTTGAGACATTGAGCTTTTTTGCAATCTCCTGCTGCGTCCACCCGTCTGTATAATAAAGATGAGCAACCTTGACGAGCTGTCGTCTTTCTTCCCAATTCAGCATGTGACATCATCCTTTTAATATACTATGATTACCAGTATACCAAACATTCGTTTCTAATTGGAACAATTGTTATGAAAATGACAAAAAGAGCGATTAACTCTCCGCTCTTTTTCCCTCGCTATATTTAGGCTGATACGTTCTCCCACCATCTAATAAGAGTATCTGTCCGTGCAAATAGCTTCCCTCGTCACTTGCGAGAAATAAAGTGACTCCAGCAATATCTTCTGGTTTTCCTAATCTCCCGATAGGAATAAGTGATCGAAGCTGACTTTTCTCAAGCTCAGTCGGATAGAGCGTATCAAGCATCTGAGATTCAATAACGCGCGGTGCAATGACATTGATGCGGACATGATGGGAACCCAATTCCTTTACAAGCGAACGCATGAGACCAAATGCCCCGGCTTTTGACGCGTAATACTGGATGCCGCCGCCAGAGCCTGTTATCGCAGATCCTGATCCAATAATGACAACGCTGCCTTCTTTCCGCTCACATAGATAGGGTGCTAATGCTTTGATGCAGTAGAAAAGACCATATAGATTCACAGCCAGTGTCTTTTTCCAAAGTGATAAATCAACCTCTAAAAAAGGAAGGGATTTCGTCATTCCTGCTGAATAGACAAGATGCCCAATGCCACCCAACTCCTTTTCAGCTGCTGACGCCATTTGCTGAACACTTTCCCACGATGAAACGTCAGCTTGGAACGTCAGCAGCTGAGGGTGCTGTTGTTTTAAAAGCGAAAGTCCCTGTTCATCTATATCTGACACAGCTACACGATGCCCTTCTTTTAAAAAACGCTGAGCAATTTCTTTGCCGATTCCTTGGGCGCCACCTACGATGAGAACTGGTTTTTGTTGATTAGCCAGCGCTCTCACCCCCATCGAGCATAATCGCTGCTCCATCTGTAAATGCACCGTACGATGTACTTAAGAAAACCGTCATATGAGCCACCGTCTCCTTGATTTGCTCTTTGTCAGGAAGCAAATGGAGAGGCGGCGGAAGTAGTGCCAATACCCGGATGCCTTTGTCTTTAAATTCGCGCGCTAATCCTTTTGTCATGGCATTCAACATACTATTTGATGTAGCATGTGAGATCCCGCCATCACCTGTTATGCTGCCTGATGAGGAAATATTAATGATGCAGCCCTGCTTCTGATCCACCATATGCCACACAGCGGCTTGACTGGAAAGAAAGACTGTATTTACGGATCTTTCCACTTCATCGACCCATATCTCAGGACTTACGTCATCAATCTCCTCATCTGCTTTTTGCTCGGCTTGATTGACTAAAATATCAAGCTTGCCGCATGTATCGATGACTTGTCTTAGCATAAGCGTAGCATCACGCGGTGTCTCAAGCGGATTGATGACAACAGTCGATTGGCCGCCTAATTTTTCAATGTCTTCGCTTATCGACTTTGCTTTTGATTCATCACGAAAAGCGTGTATGAAAACATGTGCACCTGCCTGGGCCAAAGCTAGGCAGATGGCTTCTCCAAATCCATCTGTGCTATCTGTCACAAGTGCCACTTTCTGATGAAGCTGGACGTGCACACGGATCTCCTCCCTATCCCTTATTTGGCATTTATTTTCTCAGCTTACTCACAATATCAAGAGCTGCTTCATAAAAGCCTTCTGAGATGGTTGGATGCGGATGAATCATTTTGGCCATCTCTTCCGCTGTTCCTTCTAAATACATAAATGAGGAAGCCTCTGATATCATCTCCGTTACATGCGGACCAACCATTGTAGCGCCAATGACTTCACCATATACGGTATCGTACACGAGTTTAATAAAACCGGTTTGAACACCTGCTGCCAACGCTTTTCCGCTTGCAGCTAAATCAAATCGCTCTGCCCGCACGTTTAGCCCTTTCGCTTTTGCCTCTTTCTCAGTCAGTCCAACACTCGCTACTTCTGGCAATGTATAAATACATCTAGGAACGATGTCGTGATTCATTCTTTCAGGTTCGCCGCATATATTGCTGACCGCAACGGCTGCCTCTGCCATCGCCGCATGAGCGAGCTGATAGCCGCCGGCTACATCTCCAATTGCATATACACCTTCAGTACTTGTCTTCATCTCGTCGTTTACTTTAATAAAAGGACCATCCAGCTGAAGGTCCAGCTGACTGACAGCAGAGACATTTGGTCTTCTTCCGACGCAAACTAGCAGTCTTTCAGCCGTAAAGATGTGCGTCTCTCCTTTATCGTCTGTCGCATGAATCGCTTTGACTCCTTCGCTTTCTGTTACCTCTGTCACCGTCGTTTTCTTTGCGATATGGATGCCTTTTTTCTTCAATTCTTTTTCTAGTAATTTCGACGCTTCTTCATCTTCCTGCGGAATAATCGACGGAGCGGCTTCTATAATGGTGACTTTTGATTGGAGACTCTGGAAGATGCATGCCAGCTCAAGACCAATTACACCCCCGCCAATAATGACGACAGATGCAGGAATATCTGGGATGTCAAAGATCGTATCACTTGTGTCAAATTGAATCTCTTTGAGCCCTGGAATAGGCGGAATAGCAGGTGATGAGCCAGTGGCAATGATCAGCTCTTTTGTTTCAATCGTTTCTGATCCATCTTGTTTTTCAATGTCAATGCGATTTTTTGTCACAGCTGTGCCTCTGCCGTTATATACATCAATCTTTCCTTGCTTTAATAAAAAGGCGATTCCGCCCCTGAGTTTTTCGATGACATCATCTTTACGTTTTCTCATTTTATCGAAGGAAAGAACCATCTCACCTGTTTCGATTCCCCAGCTTTTTGCTTTCTCAATGGATTCAATGACTTCTGCATGTTTGAGCAGTGTCTTTGAAGGGATACAGCCTCGATTTAAACAAGTCCCCCCTAGAAAATCCTCTTCAATCAATGCAACCTTGTGTCCACGTTCAGCGGCTTGAAGGGCGGCAGTGTATCCGCCAGGCCCTCCACCAATGACTGTCAGATCATACGTTTTTGTCATCCGATTCATCTCCTACATTAGCAATTCAAATGGTTGTTCAAGCACTTTTTTAAGGTCTGTTAAAAAGGCGGCTGCTGGTGCACCATCTACCACTCGATGATCAAATGATAAACTGACGCCCATCATTGGCCGCACCTGAATTTCTCCATCGATCACTACAGGTTTTTCTTGAATGCGTCCAACGCCTAAAATCGCCACTTCCGGCTGATTAATAATTGGGGTAAACGTGTCAATGGCATACATCCCTAAGTTACTAATGGTAAATGTAGACCCCTTCAACTGGCCTGGCAGTAGCTTTTGATCGCGTGCATTTCGACCAATTTCTTTTGCTTCTTTTGTGAGCTGTTTCAGCCCTTTTTGATTTGCATGAGAGATGACCGGAACCATTAAGCCGTCTTTCACAGCAACCGCAAGACCAATGTGCACATCCTCATGGAAATGGAGCTCATTTTGTTCAAACGTCATATTGATTTGCGGATGGCGCGTGAGGACACTGCTGACCGCATGGATGATGATTTCTGTAAACGACAATCTGTAGCCTGTCTCTTTTTCAATCGCTGGGAGCAGCTGTTTGCGCACTTCTTTTGCTTTTGTCATATCAATTTCACTTGTTAATGTGACGTGCGGTGCTGTAAAGGCACTTTGTGACATGCGATCTGCGATCACTTTTCTCATCCCGGCTAGTTTTTGTGTTCTCACTGGAGCAGCTTCTGCCTTTTGTGCGCCTGCTGCTGTCACATCACTCTTCATGATTTTTCCGTGAGCGCCAGAACCAGCAACATTCGCTAAGTCGATTCCTTCACGAGCAGCCACTTTTCCTGCAAGTGGTGATACGCGCTGGCCTTCCTCGTTCGTCTGAAGGGCCGCTTCGACATCCCGTTTTTGAATTCTGCCTTTTGGTCCTGTACCAGATACTTCGTGAATGGCTACTTGGTGATCTTTTGCCGTTTTTCTCGCTGCAGGTGTTGCGCGTACTTTCTCACCCACCGCTGGTTCAACTTCAGTCGAAACAGATGGTTCAGATGTTGATGACGTTCCGCTGTCTTCAGAAGATGCTTCATCAGACTGCGCTGGCGGCTCGCTCGGTACCTGCTCATTAGCCTCTCCGATATATCCAATGACAGCATTAACTGGAATCTGATCATCTGCTTCGTAATATTTCTTTAGAAAAACGCCATCATCATAGGCTTCAACCTCGATATTGATTTTGTCTGTCATAATCTCAAATAGAGGCTCACCGATTTCAACCGAATCTCCTTCTTCTTTAAACCATTGAAGCAAGGTACCGATCTCCATCGTACTGCTTAGCTTCGGCATAAATATCTCTTTTGGCATGATCTTCTCCCCTTTACTTAAGAGCGCACGAGCTCTTTTGCTGCTTCAATAATATCTGGCACTTGTGGAATGACTGCTTTTTCCAGCGTTGGGTTGTACGGTATTGGGACGGCAAGACCGCCAAGTCGTTTAATAGGTGCATCTAAATAGTCGAAGGCTTCACTTTCCGCTATCATACTGGCAATCTCTCCGCCGTAGCCGCCTCGTTTCACTGCCTCATGCACAACGATACATTTGCCTGTTTTTTTCACAGATTCAATAATGGTTTCTTCATCTAATGGGACGAGCGTTCTCGGATCAATGATCTCGACATCGATTCCTTCCGCTTCTAGTTCCTTCGCTGCTTCGAGCGCTTTGTGCACCATAATGGCTGTTGCGACAATTGTGACGTCCTTTCCGCTTCTCTTCACATCCGCTTTCCCTAAAGGAATCGAGTACTGCTCTTCTGGTACTTCACCAATTGTTTTATATAAAAGCTTGTGTTCATAGAAAATGACAGGGTTGTCATCATCCATTGCTGCTTTTAAAAGTCCTTTTGCATCATAAGCTGTTGAAGGCTGAACCACCTTTAGTCCAGGAATATGAGCCATCCATGCTTCTAAGCTTTGGGAGTGCTGCGCTGCGGCACCTGTCCCGGAACCTGCTGGTGTTCTGACAACAAGCGGCACTTTCCCTTTTCCGCCAAACATGTAACGTGTTTTCGCTGCTTGGTTTACAAGCTGATCCATTGCAATTGTAATAAAGTCAGAGAATTGTAGTTCTAAAATCGGACGCATCCCTGTCAAAGCCGCTCCGACTGCGCCTCCTGCGATGGCAGCCTCTGAAATCGGCGTATTGCGGACGCGTTCTGGACCGAATTCCTCGATCATCCCGCGCGTGACACCAAATGCGCCACCGTATACGCCGATATCTTCACCTAAAATGAAGACATCTTGATTTTTTCTCATTTCCTGACTCATTGCTTCTCGAACGGCTTCTAAATATGAAATCTCTCTCACTGTCGTGTTTGTCACGTGATTCCCCTCCTAATTAGGCGTATACATCCTCTAATAGTGTGTCAATTGATGGTTCTTTACTATTTTTCGCAAATTCAACAGATGCCTCGATCTCTTGCTTCGCTTCTTCTTGTAAACGAGCAGCCTGCTCTTCTGTCAGAACATCTAGCTCCATTAAGAGTGACTTAAAGCGTTTAATTCCGTCTTTTTGTCTCCATTCTGTCTCTTCTTCACGTGTACGGTATTTTTTCGCATCACTCTTTGAGTGACCCTTCCAGCGATACGTTTTCATTTCAATAAGTGATGGCCCTTCTCCAGCTCTTGCACGGCTGACCGCTTCATCTACTGTGTTCATAATCTCAACCATGTCATTTCCATCAATCGATTTTCCTGGGATTCCATAGCTTTCTGCTCTTGTTGAAATGTCTTCAATGTTGATCATTTCTTTCACAGGACCAGACATGCCGTATTGGTTGTTTTCACAAATAAACACAACAGGTAAATCCCAAATGGAAGCAAGATTCAGCGCTTCATGGAAGCTGCCTTCATTTGTGGCGCCGTCTCCGAAGAAACAAAGGACCACAAAGCCTTCCTTTTTCATCTTGGACGTGAGCGCCGCACCTGTTGCAAGCGGAATACCGCCGCCAACAATTCCATTTGCCCCAAGGTTTCCTTTTTCTAAGTCGGCAATATGCATGGAGCCGCCTTTTCCTTTGCAGTAACCCGTTTCACGTCCGAACAGTTCAGCCATCATTTTATTGACCTCTGCACCTTTTGCAATACAGTGACCATGTCCGCGGTGTGTACTGACAATCTTATCTTCATCCTTTAACACAGCAATAGATCCAACAGCCGATGCTTCCTGTCCAACACATAAATGGGTCGTTCCATGGATTAATCCTTTAGCAAAGAATTGATCGACCTTTTCATCAAAATATCTTACTAACCACATTTGTTTATATAAATCTGCTAATTTCTCATGACTAATCTGTTCAGGCAAAGTGATTTGTTTTTGCATTTCTTCTCTCCCCTTTACATTTGTTCTTATATGTTACATTTGTAATTATCATACGTTTAACTCTCATTGAAGTCAAGCATTTCCGTTTATTTTTTAAGCGTTTTCATCTTTTTTCAGAAAAAAAGAGAAAGGCAAAGCCCTTTTCCAAAGACCTTCTCTTTCTCTCCATCTCGTACATTCTCATTCATCTGGATACATCATGATTTTGACGCTTTCACCTTCTGGATGCCTAGCGCATTCTATCGCCTGACGAAGCTGACTTAATGGATATCGATGCGTCACCATTTTTTCTGTATGAACGACTTTCGCTTTTAAGAGCTCTAGCGCTTCACGATAATGGTATGGATGCGAGGAATAAGCTCCGACTACTTTCACTTCATCATGGAAAAAACGTTCTGCTGGAATGGAGACATCCCCTTTCGGAAAGTGAGCAAAGACCAAAATCGTTCCGCCTCTTGCGACAGCTTGAAATGCTTCTTTTAAAAGCGCACTGCTCCCCACAGAAATAATGACAAGGTCTGCTCCCTTTCCATCTGTTTCTTTCATGACGCGGTTTTCTACTGGCTCAGATGCTGGATGAAAAGCGACGTCCGCCCCAAGATTTCTTGCTTGAAGGAGCCTGTTCTCATTTACGTCTGTGATCATCACTTTTCCAGCCAAATAATATTTGGCAAGCTGTAATTGAATGCAGCCAATTTGCCCCGCTCCAAGAATCAAGACCGAATCTCCAGGATGAACGGGCGCCCTTTCAAAGCCGTGAAGACAGCAGGCAACCGGTTCGACCATCGCTCCTTGTTCATATGAGACGTCATGTGGGAGCTTGCCCATTGTATGCTTAACATGTAAAGCGGGAACACGAATATATTCCGAAAAACCGCCCGGCTCTACATTTGTGGCTGCAAATTGCGGGCACATTGTATAAAATCCTCTTTGACAAAAGTCACAAGTAAAACAAGGGACATGATGCGCTACATACACCCTGTCTCCCGTTTGAACATGTGTGACGTGACGGCCTGTTTCGATAATGTCACCAGCGATTTCATGCCCTAGCACTGTGCCAGGAGGTACCGTCTCATGTGTCGCTTTATAAATATCCGTCCCGCATAACCCGCAGGCACGCATTTTTAATAATACTTCGTCGTCACCAATGGCTGGCCGCTTCCGCTCCTCGTAACGAATGTCCTCTGAAGAATAAAAGACAGCTGATTTCATTTAGCCGCATCCTCCTTTTCATCACATGTCGCAAGACTCTGCAAGGATTGAACGAGCTGCTTGTACTCACTCATCTCACTTGAAATCCAGTAGCGTCCGCCAAATATTCGCGCAGGTCCCACTCTGACATATACTTTCCCGATATGAGGATATGGTTTTAAAAACAATTTTCCTTTAATATCGGACACGGCATATGTGTGCCACCTGCCAAAAGCACCTATTTTCAGCTCATCTTCACTAATCATGATATTCGTTGGCTGATTCAGGCCAGTGATGCTAGAAAGCATAAGGATAGGCAGCGTATAGACACCTAACACAGCTAATGGCTCAGGTCCTGCCGACATCAACGTATAAAGGGACCAGAGAAAAAACACACATATTAACAAGGCCGGAAGGAAAATAGAAAACATGGCAGACGTTCGGCTATAAGCATGCTGCTGCATGAGAGCTCCCCCTTTCAAATGACATGGAAGGAGCTTTCGCAGCTCCTCCACGCAACCATCGTTCACTTAATATGATCGATAATTTTTTCAATATCCTCTTCAATGCCAAATCCCGTTAAAAAAGATAACGTTTGAATCACAGGCGTTCCTTTTGTATCACTAACAGGCGTTGTCGTCACAATTAAATCAGCACCCTCCGCTTTCTGCGGAACCTCAGATGCCTTACACTGTTCAACGATGACATCGTATCCTTTTTCCTTTAATGTCTCTTCTACCTTTTTTGCCACAACCGTTGACGTAGCAACTGCCGTTCCGCAAGATACTAATATTTTTTTTGCCATGAGAATCCCTCCAGCTCATTTATTGATCTTTCTGATCTAAGCCCATTTCTTTTGCATACTGCTTTTTAATATCATTTCGCACCCAGTACCAAAGAAGCGCATATGCCAGTGCACAGACAATCGCTGCAATGAAGTAAGGATTGCTCGGATCAAGAAGTCTCACCATGATCCAAGGAATGACGTGAGAACCGAGATCAATACCAGAAATCATATTTGCCCCTTCTGGGAAGTCGAAACCAACTGCTTTCCCCATTGTTGTGGCGAGTGGTGCAAGGTTCGTTGCAATGAAGAAAACAATCATTAAGGTAAAAATACTGTTAATGAGGCCGCGAATAATATTCCCACGAGCGGCTGCTACTGCCCATACGACTGTAAATGGCAGAACCGATAAGTCTGCAAACGGCAGCATGCCATTGTAAGGAAGGACGACAGCGAGCAAAATGGTGATTGGCACCATCAAAAGGGCTACAGCCATATTCGCTGGATGACCAATGACAATCGCTGTATCCAAACCAATATAGACATTTTTTCCAGGGAAACGCTTTTGAATATAAGAACGAGCACCCTCAGAGATTGGAATAAGTCCTTCCATTAATAAAGCAACCATTCTTGGCATTAACACAAGCACTGCAGCCATTTGAATTCCAAGAGTCATGACACCTTTTGCATCATAGCCGCCAAGAAGACCAATAATGATACCAAGTATAAGACCCATCACAAGCGGTTCACCAAAGATGCCAAAACGTTTTTTCAAAGTTTCTGGATCCGCATGAATTTTGTTTAAACCAGGGATTTTATCAATCACGCGGTTTGACGCATACATGAGCGGAGCGAAGTTGACCGTTTCAGCATGAGCCATCGATACGCCTTTTAATCCGAAATGGTGTTCAATCGTCGGTGCCGTCCAATCGGCGAGTTTTAGTGTAATCGCAGAAACGATTAAACCAACGGCAAGAGCTAAGAACATATTATGATAAGCGTAGTAAGTAACAGAAGCAGCGAAAATCAAATGCCAGAAATTCCAAATATCCACATTCAATGTTTTCGTAAAGTTAACAGACAGCAAAATGACATTTAACAAGAGCACAAGAGGAATCATCAAAGGGGCAACAGGTGTACCAAATGAAATGGCGGCTCCAATCGGCCAACCGACATCTAAAATATCAAGCTTTAATCCAAGAGAATTGACCATGGCTTTGGCTGCTGGTCCAAGACCGCTTACAAGTAAATTAATGACCAGATTGACCCCGACAAATCCAATTCCGATGGTAATACCTGCACGGAAGGATTTTTTAAATCCTTGCCTTAAAATCATACCGAATAACGTCATAATAATTGGGAGCATAATTGTTGGCCCTAAGTCTAAGATGAAATCGACGGCTTGCTTGATCATACATCCACCTCCTGATTTTAAATAAAGCGCTTACATTATGTCGTGAATAGCTATTGGTTTAATTCTTTTTGAAGTACATCAACGGCTTCTTCATACGATGTCATGTGAGATAAACTTGTCATTACTTCTTCTTTTCTGAAAAGCGTCATCAGTTTCTCTAACATCACGAGCTGCTTACTAGGTTCAGAGATTGCCAGAACGAACACAATTTTGGCTTGAACTGTCTCATGAGGGCTTCCCATCTTATGAAAAATAACAGGTTCCTTTAATGTCGCTACACTGATCGCCGGTTTGTTTACATGTTCAGGATCTGTATGGGGAATGGCCACCCCAAAGGTCGCAAGAGGAAGACCGGTCGGATATGTTTTTTCTCTTTCAAGCACTGCTGGTAAAAAGCTCGATTTAATATATCCTCCAGTTTCTAACCTTTCTGCTAAATAGGCAGTCACCTCCTCACTTGAAGATGCTTCGTATTGCAGCTCAATCAGCTGTTGATCTAACTCAAACAAGCTGTTCAAACAACCACCCCTTTCATTTGGTATAAATATGAACACATGTAACAAAAAGAATGAACATTTTAAAATAGAACCTTTTGTGAAGCGCTTACAAATAGATGTTTTATAAAATGTTCAATACTGTTACCTTTGTAAAGATATTATAATATTCGAAATTATAAGTCAATGTTCCTAGGAAAATTTTTATAAAAAAAGATGCAGCTTTTTGCCGCATCTCTTTCATTACATCACATCAACTTCTTGTTAAATATGGCTTCCTATATCTAAAAACTCAGCTACAAAAAGGTTGTCTGTCTGCTCTGTCATTTCTTTTTTTGTGCCGATTTTTTCGATTCTGCCCTCATTCATCACTACAACACGATCAGCGATATCAAACGCTTCTTCTTGATCATGCGTCACAAAGATGGTCGTCATTTGAAAGTCTTGATGAACTTTTTTCAGCCAATGTCTTAATTCTTTTCTCACCTTTGAATCTAGTGCACCAAAAGGTTCATCTAAGAGAAGAGCTTTCGGTTTAACGGCTAGAGCACGTGCGAGTGCTACACGTTGCTTTTGTCCACCTGACAGCTGCTCTGGATAACGGTGTTCATACTGCGTTAATTGAACAACTTTCAGCAGCTCATGCACTCGCTCTTTGATGTCTTTTTTAGGCAGCCTTTCTCCTCTAGGTTTCATCTTCAATCCATAAGCCACATTATCAAATACCGTCATATTTTGAAAAAGCGCATATTGCTGAAAGACAAAACCAATTTGCCGTTTTCGCACTGGAATGTAAGTATAATCCTGTTCTCCAAATAAGATCTGTCCAGTATTCGCATCATCAAGCCCTGCAATAATTCTTAATAAAGTCGTCTTACCTGACCCAGACGGTCCAAGTAAGGAAATCAATTCCCCATTTCCGATCGTCAAATCCACGTTTTGCAAAACCTTCGTCTGCCCAAATTGCTTTGATATTTGTTTCACTGTAATCCCCAAGGCTGATCCCTCCATTTATTTTGAACGCTTGCCAAGCCTATGATCTCTCTGCTGAATGATCTGCTTGATGATTAATGTGATGACTGCAACAAACGCCATGAGAGAGGCCACGGCAAAAGCCGCTTGGAATTGATACTCGTTGTATAGAATTTCTATATGAAGCGGCATCGTATTCGTCATTCCGCGGATATGACCGGATACAACCGACACTGCACCAAATTCACCAATTGCCCTAGCCCCTGCTAAAATGGCGCCGTAAAAAAGGGCCCATTTTATATTTGGAAGTGTCACAAGGAAAAAGGTCTTCCACCCACTGGCACCAAGCGTAAGCGATGCTTCTTCCTCATGAATGCCTTCATTTTGCATAAACGGAATTAACTCTCTCGCAACAAAAGGAAATGTCACAAAGATCGTCGCAAGAATCATCCCCGGTACAGAGTAAATCACTTTCCATCCATTTGCTAAAAGCCACGGTCCTAAAAGTCCATTTGAACCAAATAAAAGTACAAATACAAGTCCTGCAATGACAGGTGACACCGCAAACGGAAGATCAATGACAGTTGTTAACAAACGTTTTCCCGGGAAATGAAATTTTGTGATGAGCCAAGCAGCACTGATCCCAAAAATCATTTGAAGCGGCAATGTGATCATCACAATGAAAACAGTCAATTTAATTGCCGCAAGCGTGTCTGGATGTGAGATGGCAAGAAGATAAGAACTCCATCCTTTCTCAAAAGCCTTTGAAAACACAGCAATCAACGGCATGAGTAAAAACAAAATCAAAAAAGCATACACCACACTAATCAACATACGCTTCACCGCTTTTGATTCCGTCACAGGACTCCTGTACTTGATGCGGTGCTCTTTAAGAAGCTCCCTTTCCAATCGTCTCACCTCACTTCCACTTGTTTTTTCCGCTCGACAAACCACTGCAATCCGTGAATCAATAACAAAATGACAAATGATAAGAGCAGCATGAAACAAGCAATGGCTGCGGCACCTTGATAATCATACTGCTCAAGCTTAGACATGATCATCAGTGGTGTAATCTCTGTTTTAAACGGAATATTTCCCGCTATAAACACAACGGAGCCATATTCACCGAGTGCTCTTGCAAATGCAAGAGAAAATCCAGTCATTACCGCTGGAAACAAGGCAGGCAGCAGTACATGAAAAAAGGTCTGTTTTCTTGTAGCACCAAGTATGGCTGCGGCCTCTTCCACTTCCTGCTCAAGCCCCTCAATGACCGGTTGAACTGTTCTTATGACAAATGGAATGCCAATAAAAATCAGTGCCAAAATAATCCCGAGCGGGGTGTATGCCACCTTCACATGCAAAAATTGCCCAATCCACCCATTCGGAGAATAAAGAGTCGTCAAAGCGATGCCAGCCACTGCCGTTGGAAGAGCAAACGGCAAATCGATGAGGGCATCCAGGATGTTCTTTCCTGGAAACGAGTACCGCGTGAGAACCCATGCGATCAGTACACCGAAACCTGCATTGATGAGTGCAGCTGCAAAAGAAGTCGTAACCGTAAGCTGCAGCGACTTTAGCACCCGCGCATCACTAAAGACATTCCAAATTCCTTCTGCTCCTAATGAAGCCGTCCAAATAAATACCATAGATAAAGGAATCACGACAATCGCACTGACATAAACAAGTGTCACTCCGAGACTCAGCCCGAATCCAGGCAATACACGTTTTCTTTTATTGGCGGCAGCATAGCCTTTCTTCATCACGTCGCCCCCTATTTTTGTCCGCTATATATTTGATCAAATAATCCGCCATCATCAAAAAATCTTTTCTGCGCCTTTCGCCATCCGCCAAATGCCTGATCAATGGTCACCATATCAATCTCTTTAAATTGATCTTTATATTTGTTTAGCACTTCTTGATTTCTTGGGCGATAATAGTTTTTAGCCGCAATTTCCTGTCCTTTTTTAGAATACAAATAATCTAAATAAGCCTTTGCCACTTTCTCTGTTCCTTTTCGTTTCACATTTTGGTCGACAACAGCAACGGGCGGCTCTGCTAGAATACTAATGGAGGGACTGACAATCTCAAATTTTTCTTTGCCTAATTCATGCAGTGTTAAATAGGCTTCATTTTCCCAAGCAATTAACACGTCACCAAGACCGCGCTCGACAAAAGTTGTTGTGGCGCCACGAGCACCTGAATCGAGCACCTCGACATGCTCATATAACTTTTTCACAAAATCCTTCGTTTTTTCTTCATCCCCATGAAAGGTTTTATCGGCATATGCCCATGCGGCTAAATAATTCCATCTTGCACCGCCTGACGTTTTTGGATTTGGTGTGATGATAGATACACCCGGCTGAATCAAGTCATCCCAGTCTTTAATTTTTTTGGGGTTTCCTTTCTTCACAAGAAACACAATAGTAGACGTATAAGGTGTGGACTGATTCGGAAATTCTTTTTGCCAATCCTTTGAAAGTAGCCCTCGATCTGCAATGGCATCAATGTCGTACCCAAGAGCAAGTGTAGCCACGTCTGCTTCGAGTCCATCAATAATCGATCTCCCCTGCTTACCTGACCCTCCATGAGACTGCTGCATCGTCACATCCTCACCGGTTTTGTCTTTCCAATAAGTCTGAAAGGCTTGATTGTATTCCTGATACAATTCACGTGTAGGATCGTATGACACATTCAACAGCTCAACCTTTCCCTTTTGATTTGAGGCTTCATTCGCATTTGAGCATGCAGCACTTGTGATGATGAAAAGTGTCATCGCAATAGAAATCCATATCCATTTTTTCATGTTATCCGCTCCCTTTCACATTGAATAGTGACACCAACCTTGCCGTTTTCAGTTCTATACGCAAAAAAGGCCCTCAGCGATTGAAGTACAAAAAAGTCCTGTACGTCAATGCCAAGAGCCTTCGGTTGTCCGATCAGCTATGTATGATTGATGTTAGTCTATATATTATTCAAACTATTCACAGGTGTCAACTGTGTTTTTATTTTAATGAAAACTAAAAAGAAACGCCTTCTTGATGAGGCGCTTCTTTTCCCGGGAAATGCTATTGATCTGCAGCTACCTTTAGATTGACACCTACAGCAGTTCCATTTCTCGTTGAATCAGCTACTCCAGTAAATGTCCCTGCTTTTCGATCAATCAGTAAAGCTTGCACATTCCCTATATCAATAGGGGAACTGCCAAACTGGTGACCCATATCATTTAACTTTGTTCTTACATCTAGAGGGACACCTACTTCATAACGATACGAAGTTAAGCTGTTTGTGTAGATTCTTGGCTCTTCTACCGCATCCTGAAGCTCCATGTCATATTCAAGTAAATTGAGAATCGTCTGTGAAACAGAAGCAATGATCGTCGTTCCACCAGGAGACCCAACAGTCATGACAGGCTCTCCATCTTTAAAAATGATCGTCGGGGTCATACTTGATAATGGACGTTTATTGGGCTGGACTTCATTTGCCCCGCCAGGTCTTGCATCAAAATCAGTCAGTTCATTATTTAAGAAAAATCCATACTCTGGAACAAGAATCCCTGTACCAAATAATTGTTCAATGGTAGTGGTAAATGACACAACATTTCCCCACTGATCTGCAACAGTAAAATGGGTCGTCTCACCAATGGTTTTATCTTCTGGCTGAGGAACAATTGGGGATGGATTTTTCTCATCCTCATATGCCCAAGGATCTCCTTCTTTCGGGCTGCGATTCATTTGATCTAATTGAATGAGAGAGGCTCTTTCTGAAATGTAATCATCGTCTAGTAGTCCTTTTAGTGGAACATCTACGAATTCGGGGTCGCCGGCATATGCGGCTCTGTCAGCATAGGAGAGGTGCATTGTTTCAGCAAGCAGCTGATATTTTTCGAATGATTTGGGGTCATACTGAGACAGGTTAAAATGGTCAAGTATTTTGAGAATTTGTAGCATAAACACCCCGCCTGAGCTTGGTGGAGGCATGCTTGCAAGCTGATATCCTTTATAGTCTCCCCAGATTGGCTTGTCAGTCTTGACTTCATAACGTTTGATATCTTTTGAAGTCATCGTCCCGCCAAAATCTTGAACTGTATTTGCAAGTGCCTTCGCTACTTTTCCTTCATAAAATGCTTTGCTTCCTTTTTTCGCAATGAGTTTAAATGTTTTTGCAAGACCTGGCTGGACAAGCAGATCTCCTTCTTCGAGCGGCTGATCATTTGGAAGAAAAATTGGCGCTGCGGCCGTGTTTTTCAATTTTCCTTGGTGATCATCAATCGCTTTTGCCAAGACAGAATCAATTTCAAAACCATCTTCTGCAAGTTGAATGGAGGGCTCAATCAATTCCTTCATAGAACGAGTACCCCACTTATCTAATGCAGCTTCAAGACCTTTTACAGTCCCTGGAACACCTACCGCATTTCCATGTGTAGATCGCTCAGCAAACGGAATCACTTTCCCATCATCTGTTAAAAACATGTCAGGTGTTGCGCCCTGTGGTGCTCGCTCTCTGCTATTGATGATGGATGTTTCCTTTGTCTTCCCATCATAAACCATCATAAATCCGCCACCGCCAATTCCAGACATCATTGGCTCTGTTACGTTAAGTGCGTACTGGATGGCAACAGCCGCATCCACTGCGTTCCCACCTTTTTTCAATACGTCAGCACCAATCTCCGATGCAAGCGGATGTGCAGTAGCCACCATACCATCTTTGCCAACAGCTACTTTATTCCCATGAGTTTCGTTTGCAGTGACTTGGCTGACCGGCAGGAAAAACGAGAAAACAAACAGACATATGGACAAAACAGTTAGAGAAATGCGTTTCATGAACAACACCCCTTCCATATTCTTACTTTGACCTTACCGACTTCTTGACCAGAATACAATAGATTATTCTAAAATTTCAAAATTTTTCATTCTATCATCCTATATCTGCCAAACAAAACACATGTTTTCAAAACATATGACATGCACATCTTGTAGTAATAAAGACATACGTTTTCCAAGTTTGAAACTTCACGATATAATAAACTCATAACAAAGGGGGAAAAAGAATGAACCACAAAAGCACTTTATTTTGGGAATCTTATTGGGAAGAAAAATCAGAAAAAACTCCTGATCACGCCTCTGTTTCTGCTTGGGCATTTGGTGCAAATCCAGATCACTTGCTTGACCTTGTACAACAAGGAAAAAAAACAGCCACTTGTTCTGGATACCTTTTTTACGAAAAAGAACAAGAGCCTCTTCCAAAACCCGGTCAATATGCGGTCATTTTGGACAGCCAAGAGGAACCAAAAGCCATCATAGAGATCACACAAGTAGATATCATGCCAATGAATGAAGTTCCTGAATCATTTGCAAAAGCAGAAGGTGAAGGCGATCTTTCATATGACTATTGGTACAAAGAACATGAAGAATTTTTCACAGAAGCCCTTAAGCCGTACGGATTAACATTTAAGGAAGATATGCTTCTTGTTTGTGAGCGATTTAAGCTTGTTTATTCAGCTTCTTAACTTTTAAGCGGTGCCAAAAATGGTCCGCTTTTTTGCTTTCTTTTCCCCTTTCTGAAAAAGGTGAGTTGAGATCACATCTTTAGGTCAGAATAAGATCAAATAGAAAAAGTGAAGAAATTTTCGACTACACCTGTTTTTTTTCGACAAAAGAATATATAATTATTTGATGTGTGCATTGTCTCATTTATACAATGGAGGGTTTTTACATGTTAAAAAGGAAAAAAGACAAGTTTTCCGTCTTGTTAACGGAAATTGCTAAAAATTTAGATGAAACTGCTGAGTATTTTGTTAGCTATAAAGTAACAAATCAAACCACTCTGAAAGAATTTTCTGACACATTGAAGGAATATGAGACAAAAGGTGATAATCATGTTCATACCATGATTAAAGAGCTGAACAAAGCCTTTATTACACCGATTGAACGTGAAGACATTCTTCAATTGACGAATAGCCTCGACGATGTTTTAGACGGCATTGAGCATTTTTCAGCAACTTTAGAAATTTATTCAATTACAAGCTCTGACGAACATATCGACAAATTCAGCCACTACATCAGAGAATGTGCGAAAGAAATTTTAACGACTATTGAATTACTGGCTGATAATCGCTTGAAAGATATTCATCCGCACGCAATCAAAATTAAAGAGATTGAGCATAATTGTGACAATCTTCACCGCAAATCACTAAAGAACTTGTTTGGAAAAGAAACAGATCCAATTAAGGTCATTCAATACAAAGAAATTTACGAAACACTTGAAGAAATCGCAGATTCCTGTCAAAGTGTTGCCAACAATCTAGAAACAATCATTATGAAGAATGCGTAACGGGGTTAGTTAAACATGGATACTTTACTCATCCTTACCATACTTATTGTCATTTGTGCACTTGCTTTTGATTTCATTAACGGATTCCACGATACAGCAAATGCCATTGCTACTTCTGTTTCAACAAAGGCGTTAAAGCCAAGACATGCTATTATTATGGCAGCGTTTATGAACTTCTTAGGAGCAATGACATTTACAGGTGTGGCAAAGTCCATTACAAAAGACATCGCAGATCCTTTTACACTTCAAAACGGATCTGTCGTCATTTTGGCTGCTTTAATTGCAGCCATTACTTGGAACTTGCTTACTTGGTATTACGGGATTCCGAGTAGTTCTTCACACGCACTGATCGGATCAATTGCAGGAGCTGTTATTGCCTCTGCTGGTTTTGGCGCTTTAAACTATTCGGGATTCATTAAAATCATTCAAGCACTATTGCTTTCACCTATCCTGGCTTTTGTTTTGGGATATATCGTGTATACCATTATCAAAATTATATTCCGAAACAACAATCTCGCAAAAACAAATAAACAATTTCGACGTGTTCAAATTTTAACGGCTGCACTGCAATCGTATACCCACGGAACAAACGATGCGCAAAAAGCGATGGGAATTATTACGATGGCTTTAATTGCAGGTAATTTGCATACAACAGACGACATTCCTTTCTGGGTACAATTCTCTTGTGCGCTTGCAATGGGACTAGGTACGTCTATTGGCGGCTGGAAGATTATTAAAACAGTCGGCGGTAAAATCATGAAGATTCGTCCAGTAAACGGAGTATCTGCAGACTTAACGGGTGCAGCTATTATCTTCGGTGCAACATTTATTCACTTACCGGTTAGTACCACTCACGTGATCTCATCTTCTATTCTAGGTGTAGGATCTGCACATAGAGTAAAAGGAGTCAACTGGGGTACGGCAAAACGTATGCTTGTCACTTGGGTGATCACATTACCGATTTCGGGAACTCTAGGGGCACTTATATACTTTGTGTTAAATGCGATTCTTTAATTTCAAAGACCTGTCTAACAGGTCTTTTTTTATTTGTGTTTGGATTCTCAAATGCTCTTTTTCTGCAAGCCATTTTTTCATGAAGCAGGGTTTCCAATCATATCCATAGAAATAAAGTAAGTATCCATCTGTCTATGGGAGAGAAGAACATGCTATTATTTTTTCAATTGACTGTTTGGTTATTGCTAGGTGCTCTTGCTGTATATGTATTTGCGGTATGGCGCTTTGAACAAAAAGTAAAAGAAAAGATGTTTGCGATTCGTAAAACGTGGTATTGGATTTATGTAGCGGGTGCTGTTGTGTACTGGACAAATGACCCTGCTTCAATCTTCACCGATTGGATGCACTACCTGATTATTGCTGTTTTTTTCGCATTAACTGATGCCTTTATTTTCCTCAGCTCCTATATTAAAAAACTCGGAAATCATGAACTTGAAACCGACACCCATCAACTCCTAGAACAAAATAACGACCTGCTTCATTCTTACCTCAATAAACTAAAAACGTACCAATACCTATTGAAAAACGAACCGATCCATGTATATTATGGAAGTATAGAAGCTTATATAGAGGGAATTGAACGACTGATCTATTCTTTTGCAGAAAAAATGAATATTCAAGCAGTTCTTTGTCCTTATGATACGCAGGAGCAAAAAGATGACCTGCTGCGGACACTTGATCAGAGAGCGCTCATTCAAGCAAAGCTTGACAGGCAGGAAGTGTATTACGATGATTTCGGCAAATTGGTTCTCATCCCGTTTTCAGTAGCGGATGCACACTTTGTGATTAAGCTGACCTCTGAGGAAATTGTCACTGAATTCGACTATTTATTAATGACTTCACTTACAACGATTTATGACCTAATCTTGCCTGACGAAGAGGAAGGTGATGAAGATGGAACACGCACTTCAAGGGGATAATAACAATCGCAAGAAAAACCCATTTAAGATTTTAAAGAAAAAGCGCCATATTAGTATGGCTGATTACAAAGTAAGTCCCCATACGGAGCGTATTTTCAAAAAGAATGAACAGCTCCTAGATGAGTATAAAAATAAAAAAGCTTGATTACACTAAAGGACGCGGAACTTCATCCGCGTCCTACTTCCGTTTTCACATCTACTTGCATACAATAAAACCAACTGCTGCAACGATTGAGGTGCCAATATGAAAAAGAAACTTAAACAATTGAGGTATGTTCAGTTTGCTGAATTTAAGCCATCCCCTTATGTCTGCCGATTACACGAAAAAAGTGTAGCCGTCATTCAAGCGGCCAAAAAGAAAGACTCACTGATTTAATAGTTGAAGCAACTTCACTTTTGTTTTAGGACCGTATACTCCATCACTTGTTAGACCATTCATCAGTTGAAATCGCGCGACGGCATTGGCTGTTTTTTCCCCATAAACGCCATCAATGCCCTTATCTACAGCTGTTTTGTCAGGATAAAAATACACAGCAGCAAGCGCTTTTTGGACGAGACGTACATGCTCCCCCTTTGTCAGAGGTGATGTCACCTTTAACACCCCATCTGGCAGTTCATAACTGAGCTTTTCTTCTGCATGATAAATCTTGAGAACTTGTCCAACTCGAATCATGTTCGGGTCACTAATCTGATTCCATGTCTGTAAATCACTCACTGTGACACCATGGGCTTTGGCAATACTCGTTAGCGTATCCCCGCTTTTCACCACATATGTGATAACCGTTTCCGGATCACCTGCAGTCTCAATTCCTCTTTTAAATTCATCCCATGTAGCTAGCAGCAGACGTGGACATGTTTTTCCTGACCAATGCTGATGCGTCACCACATTTGCTAATGGAATGCCATGTTCTTTTAAAAGCTTTTGAATAAGCCACTGGGCATGTTTGACAGCTTGTTGAAAGTTTCCATCCTCATTTTCACAAATTTCAATGCCAATCGATTTTCGGTTGCCATCTCCATGTCCATCCCCAGCATGCCATCCATTTTCATTTAAAGGGAGATGCTGAAAAATTTCCTTGTCATCCACTGTAAAGTGCCAGCTTACCTCTGTTGTTGAGCGTTTGACATATGCCGCGTGACTTTTTGCGTCAGCTCCCTTAGATGTATTGGCTGTGTTATGCACAGTTACATAAAGCGGCGCCATAGCATATCCTGGCCGATTTCCGTTTCCAACTGGAATAAAATCTTGATAAATTTGTACCATGTTTTGCACTCCTTTTTGTTAAATTGATGTTTGATCTTGCTCATCAATCGGTGGCAAACGTAAGACAAATTTGTTTGTTTTCGTCATAAGACTATGGTAAAATTTGAATTCAATCGCCGTTTTATCTTTGTAAAAAATAAAAAATTAGAATAAGAAACAGGAAAAACTTCCAATTTTCTTTGATTTTATGTTAAAATTGTTAAAAACAAGCCGATATAAGAAGTAAGCGATAGCTTTATTAGCCATTTAGTCCTATATGGACTTTTCTTTTACGGCAAAAATAGAACATACGTTTGTATGGAGGTTTTGACATGACTTATTTTTTAACCCATTTAGAAGAAGATATTAAACGGTTATACACTCAACTGCAAATAAGCGGTCCTGCCTATGTAGACATGCATAGGATCGCAGCTGAATTTCATGTATGGGTACACTACGAGGATACTGGCAGCATGATGATCAAACATCAAGGTCTTTACAGTATTATTTTAAACAGAGCCTTATCGTCAGAAGAACAGTGGCAGGATTTCGCCCACGAGCTTTGTCATGTGCTAAAGCATACAGGCAACCACTTTAACATGCACAAGCTCTTTCGAGAACTGCAAGAGTTTCAAGCAAAACAATTCATGTATCACTTTTGTGTTCCGACTTTTATGCTGCTGCAAATGACGCTCCCAAACCTTAGGCAGCAAGCCATTTTGCATATTGCTCAAACATTTCATGTCACTCGGGATTTTGCTGAAAAACGGCTTGCTCTATTTGAACAGCGAAGAGCCGGCATTCAATTTCAAAAAGAATTCACTTCTTATTTAATGAGAGCAGGCAAGGTCGCAGAAAATGAAGCTGCGTATCAAACAAAAGCGTCTGCACACGTGACGTCAGAAGTTTATTCATAAAGGCTTAACACTTGTTTCAGTACATTTGTGTATTGATAAAATTGTTCGGTTTGTGTATCACGCCTACGGCTCCTCCTAAAGTCTTGAAAGAAAGCTCTTCTCTGAGCTTGGCTAATTTCAATTTGAACACTTTTTCCTGTGAGGCATTGATTATTAATATTTTGAGGATGTGTTCCAGCAAATTGATCCGATTCAGATAAAAGTAAGGCATGGAAGCCATTTTGTGTGAGATACTTCACTGTTTCAGCAGCTTTTTCCCTGTCGGTACCGCCAACTAAAGTTTGTAGGACGTCTGTTTCTCCATAGCCGTGGAGTGCAAACGTATAATGATGTGTATGCACTTGAGAAAGACAAATCGGCTCATCAAAACGTGTGCTCGTAATATGAAGAACATGATTGCCTTTCACTTTAAGGCCCTCGAATAAATACATAGAATAATCGGTTGCTACTTCATGGACCAGCTCGCTCACGCCAGATTCAATTCCTCCCGCATGAGGTGACAGGACGAGAAGCTGATCCCCTTTCCGCTGATGAAGAATTTGATAGTCGATCCCTTTTCTTTCATGAGCGGAAAGCTCTTCATAATTTTGATACGTATCTATGATTTGATTCATTCCATCTGCCCCATTTCTCTATATGAGCATAAGTCTACTGATCGCAAATTCTTTTGTAAAGTGTTTTCGAATAACCAGTGTGATCTGAACGCATCCTTAAATTTTCCTTATCTTTACGGGCTAACTGTTGAATGTTGAGAAAAAATGACCGATAATTGAAATGAATAGAACTTTTGGACTATATGAATCTTTTTGTATTCTCTCTCATATATTAGAATATTGCGATCTACACCTGGAGGAATTCATGTTTAAAAAGAAAACCACCATCATCCTTGCCATCTTATGTCTTAGCTTCGCCGGAATTATTTACTGGAAATGCTTCTCTCTTCAAGGCGTGTCTCACGGAACATTCATCCGCTCGATATCATCACCTGATGGAACCTATACCATTAACACATATCGACATAGCGGAGGAAAACTAAAAGAGAATGCGGTCAGAGCAGAAATTGAAAACAAACTCACCCATCACAAAAAAACAATCTACTGGAAGTACCCTGATAAAGATCCTCTGATCAAATGGGAAAATGCACAGCTCGTTCAAATTGGACATGAGTTTTTAAATGTGGTCAAAGGTGAAACATACGATTATCGCTTTGATCAGAAAAACAGAAAATAACGAGCCAACAAAAAACGAACCCTTTTTGGATTCGTTTTTTACGTTAACATCACCTTTTGCATAAATTCTTTCATTTCTTTGCTAACCGTCGTCAACCGATCTACAATTTCACTAAACTCCGTCACTAATAAAGCTTGTTCTGAAGATGACCCTTTCATATGGCCCATACTCTCAAGTAATGTATGTATATTAGAGGAAATCCCTTGCAATGAGCTTTCTATGTTTTCTGTTGCACGTGAGGTTTCGCTTGAGAGCTTTTGAACCTCGCTCGCTACCACACTAAAACCCGCTCCCTCTTTCCCTGCCCTGGCCGCTTCAATTGAAGCATTCAATCCTAGCAAACTTGTTTGCTTAGAGATACCTTTGATCATTTTTGTAATATCTGAAGTTTTTTCGAACTTTCAAGTGTTTGCTGTGTTTGGAATGTCATTTCCTCACTTGTCGCAGAGAGCTCTTCTGAATGAGCCGCCACCACATGTACTTTTTCTTGAATACTTTGAATGATGTCGTTCAATGACTCCATATACGCCTCAAGTTCTATTTGATTTTTAAGTGGAAAACCTAAAGCGATTGCACCAATGACTTGTTGATTTTCATCGAAAATCGGCAATCCCATTGCATTTAAAGGCGTCCCATACACCGATTCAGGTACAAATGTACTTGATGTTTCGCCTCTAAGCGCATTTTTCATATTCTGATCATCTGGTTTAATGGGATCTCCTGTCCGTATTTGAAAATCCACATCTTTTGATGGCAAATACAGCAAGAATTTTTCTCGATCAATGACACCCATCGTCACTTCATCTTTTAAAATCTTCATCATATATGGTGCTGCGGTTACAATACTCTGTAGTATATCCATTCCCTCTACCCCCTTAATGTATTTATCGGTCATTCCTCTTAAATTTGATTATTATTTTTTAAAAATAATGATCAAGATTGAAGTTTTTTTCATATTTACGAGTAAAAAGTATGCCAATTCCTTTCTATATTCAAAAAAACGAGAATTTGCTATACTTAGAAAATCAACATATGATGAAATGGTCATGTAACCATTTTATATATTCACTGGAGGCGCATGTTGTGACACAACCCACGAAGTATGAGCGGGCGATCGTCATCGGAGGCGGAATAACGGGAATGCTCGCTGCAAAGGTTTTATCAAGTTTTTACCTTGAAGTATTGATCATTGAAAAGGACGAATTGCCAGACGCTCCTGAAAATCGTTTTGGCACGCCTCAAGCTTTTCATCCACATAGAATGTTGCCACTAGGCAAACAAATAGTGGATCGTCTATTTCCTGGTTATACAAAAGAATTACTCGAAATGGGCGGGTACAACACATGGCATCAGACATCTCGATTTATGACAAAAGATGGCGAGTTAGTACTCACCGATACTGAAGAAACAGCTGTCACACGACGTGCCATGCTAGAGTGGGTGCTGATGCAAAGAATGTTACGTGAGGATCGTGTTCAATTTTTAGAAAAACATGAAGCGATCGCTCTTCTTTTTGAAGAAGAAACGACTCAAGTGAGTGGATTACAGGTCAAAGATCGGAGGATAAAGCATGGAATCATCAACAAAATGAGTGCGGACTTAGTCATTGATACGTCTGGAAGAATGTCTAAATTGCCAAAATGGCTGAAAAGCGCAGGACGAACCTTGCCGCAGACAGATGAGCTAATCGTCTCTCTTGGCTATAGCACAAGATACTACCAAATACCACCTGAGGCACCGAATCTGGAACCAATGGTCATCGTTGGACAACCGAATAAGCAAATTCCAACAGGACTGTTTGAACGAGTAGATCATGATTTAGTAGCGGTTCTTCTCTCAGCAGCTGGCGGCTCTCATTATCCAACAACGGACGCTGATCAGTTTGATGAAGAGACCACTAGGCTGACCAATCCCTCGATAGCAGAAGCCATCACTCATTTAATTCCCTATACGAAACCAAAAGGATTTAGAGTTCCGGCTTGTGTCAGAAACCACTATGAACAAATGGAAGATTGGCCAAGCGGCTTATTGGTCATGGGTGATGCCTTATGCACATTAGATCCAATACATGGTCAAGGAATGACAAAGGCCGCTCTTGAGGCACAGACACTTGAGCGTATGCTCAAACAAGCACAAGAAGATGGGCTTATTTCTTTTGAACGGCATACCTTACAACAAATGCAGCATGCCAATAAGCTTGGCTGGTGGCTCTGTGCAATTGCAGATATGGCATGGGAAGGCGTCGAGTTAAAAGGAACCCCCATTTCCCATCTGACATTTGTACAAGAATTTTTCAATTATTATGTACAATATGCCGTTCAAACAAAACAACCTAAATGCCTTGAGGCGTATCATCGTATGCATTCATTCTTAATAGAACCGAGAAAAATCATCAACCTAGAGCAGCTGCAAGACATGATTCAAGCTGACTCCACTGGTGAGGTCCGCAACTGGTGGCAGAGGTGGGATCAAAAGAATGATGAATTAAATCGAGCTTTCTTCTATGAAGCTGTTCCAGATTTTCAATTACATCTGTTGCTAAAATCAACATAAAAAAAGCCCCTCAAAGGGGGCTTTTAATTAACGTAATAATTGAAGTACGTTTTGTGGCTGTTGGTTCGCTTGTGCAAGCATTGCTTGAGAAGCTTGAGAAAGAATGTTGTTCTTTGTGAACTCACTCATTTCTTTCGCCATATCAACGTCACGAATACGAGACTCAGCAGCTGTTAAGTTTTCAGCAGAAGCGCTAAGGTTGTTGATTGTGTGCTCTAGACGGTTTTGGACTGCACCAAGCTTAGACCGCTGAGCAGACACTTGCTTAATAGCTGTTTCAATAATACCAAGTTGTGCATCAAATCCAGCAGCTTCCTCGCCATCTTCACCACTTGCACTAATAAATTTTGTCACATCGATTCCAGCAACAGAACCGGCTCCATCTTCACCTTCAGCCGTCCCATCTGTACCTAAAACTGAAGCACCCATGTTTTCGATGTTAAGTGTAATTTGTTGTGTTGCGTTTGCACCGATTTGGAATACAAGGCTTTGTGCCTCACCACCGTCATCAGCACCCTTAGACGAATAAGTTCCATCTAATAATTTCTTCCCGTTAAACTCTGTACGAGTAGAAATACTTGTAATCTCATCTTGCAAGTTTGAAATTTCATCTTGAATGGATGCCAAATCCTCTTCCTGCTGTGTACCTGTGTTCCCAGCTTGAACAACAAGCTCACGAATACGTTGAAGTATCGCATGAGATTCAGTCAATGCGCCTTCAGCCGTTTGAATAAGAGAGATACCATCTTGAGAGTTTTTAGTAGCCATTTCTAGACCACGGATTTGACTTCTCATTTTTTCAGAGATCGCAAGACCTGCTGCGTCATCCCCTGCGCGATTAATGCGAAGACCAGAAGAAAGTTTCTCCATGTTCTTTTGGCTTGAACCGTTGTTAGTAGAAAGACGATTCAATGTGTTAAGTGCTGCGATATTGTGGTTAATTCTCATATTAAATGACCTCCATGTGTTTGAACCAATTAGACATCCATGTCTAAAAGTTCTAAATTAGAATTTTTCTGTAAGCCTTACAATCCATTTATCGAACTTTAATGGAATATGTTTAACAAAAAAGGAATAAATGAGGGAAAAGTCTCATTCAATATGATCGTTTCGCTAGAGTATGCCAAATTTAAAGGTCGTTTTTCATGATTTATCAGAGGGATTAAAGAATCATACGTGAAGAGAAGGAGAAAAAGAGAGGAAAAAAGAGCATAAAAAAAAGCCCCATTAAGGGGCCTTTCATTAACGTAGTAATTGAAGTACGTTTTGTGGCTGTTGGTTCGCTTGTGCAAGCATAGCTTGAGAAGCTTGAGAAAGAATGTTGTTCTTAGTGAACTCACTCATTTCTTTCGCCATGTCAACGTCACGGATACGAGACTCAGCAGCTGTTAAGTTTTCACCAGAAGCACCAAGGTTGTTGATTGTGTGCTCTAGACGGTTTTGAACAGCTCCAAGTTTAGAACGTTGATCTGAAACTTGTTTAATAGCGCCATCAACGATGTCTAATTGTTGATCAAATGTAAGAGTTGGTGTAGCAGCAGTAAATTGTGTTACATCAAGGTCAGATACAGCTTGACCAGTTACAAGTGCGCCAGATGCATCAGTAGCACCTAGAGCATCAGAAGACATTGCTTCGATGTTAACATCTAATTTTTGTGCTTTGTTTGCACCAATTTGGAAAGTTAGAGTAGCTGTACCGTCAGCGAAATCGCCATTCAACAATTTTTTACCGTTAAATTCTGTACGGTCAGAGATACCATTCTTGTTAGATCCGTTACCAATTTCTTGGACAAGGTTATTAATCTCTTCTTGAATTGCACCAAGATCTGTATCATCTTGTGTACCAGTGTTTCCAGCTTGAACAACAAGCTCACGAACACGTTGAAGGATTGAGTGAGTTTCAGTCAATGCACCTTCAGCGATTTGGATAAGAGAGATACCGTCTTGTGCGTTTTTAGAAGCCATTTCTAAACCGCGGATTTGTCCACGCATTTTTTCAGAGATTGCAAGACCTGCTGCGTCATCTCCTGCACGGTTGATTTTAAGACCAGAAGAAAGTTTCTCCATGTTCTTTTGGCTCGCACCGTTGTTTGCAGACAAACGGTTTAATGTGTTAAGTGCTGCGATATTGTGGTTAATTCTCATTTCCTATTACCTCCATGTATGTGGGACCTGACAGACGTCCTTGTCTGAAAAAAGTCCTTTATTCTAGGGCTTATCAACCCTGACAATTCTATTATCGGACGTGGTTATGGGATGTTTAGCATATTTTTAAAAAAATATCTTATTTTTTATGATATTCATCCTAATTTTAACAATAATGTAAAATATAAAAAGCTGCTAATCTATTATCAGCAGCTTTCATTTTATTAATATTGCTTGATATCAAACATTAAGATATTTTGGTACACCACGTAATCTTTCTTACTTGTGAAAGGTCCTTTATTGTGTTCATCATTGATCTCATAAAAGTTCATTCCGATTCCAAAGCTTCTTTCTTTATACCAATTAAGAAAATCGTTGATTTCTTTCATTGAGAGCAGATAATCTTTTTGTAACCCATTAATCATGGTAATGGAAAGTATACCTTTCGCAGTTTCTTCTCCTGGTTTTGTTCCATCTTGGTCTTTCGGCTCTTCTGTTGTGCCGTCACCTGGCTTTGTTCCGTCTTGATCTTTCGGTTCTTCGGTTGTATCATCACCTGGATTTGTCTCGTCCTGATCTTTCGGTTCTTCTGTTGTGCCATCACCTGGATTTGTCCCGTCCTGATCTTTCGGTTCTTCTGTTGTATCATCACCTGGCTGTGTCCCATCTTGATCCTTTGGGTCTTCTGCTATCCCATCATCCGGCTTTGTTTCATCCTCAGTCACTTGTAAGTCTTTTAATGAAATAGAAATCACGGATCTGTAATCACTTTTCACAGAAAGATGTCTCATAGATTCCGAATAGTTACGTCCGCCAATGACATACAATTGGTCATCAACAATTGCTGCGACAGCTGATACTCTACCTTCTGGTAAATCATATGCTGAATTTTTAAATTGGCCATCTTTTGGATTGAAAATCTGAACTTTGTTTACCATATTTTTTGAACTATCACCATATAATTGCCCACCAATAATAAAGAACTTGCCGTTGTAAGTTTCATAGGAGGGTTCATATGTATAAGATGTTAACTGAACATCAATTAATCTCTTCCAAGTATCTGTTGAAATATCATACTGAAACAAATACTTTTCTCTACTATGCCCTATCGAATTTTCGCCACCTGCAACATATATTTTTCCCTCAATTGCAGAAATGGCTCTCCCATTCCGAGATGGCAAACCCGATGAGTTCAAGCTCTTCCATTCACCAGAGACTGTATTGTATTCATAGACATTATTCTTATATGAGTTTTTTGAAGATACAATATATATCTTCTCTTTCACTGCAACTGCTTGTAAAGTTCCTTTACTATAAGCTGAAAAAACCGGCTCTCTTGGAATTCGAATCGGCTCTTCAGCCCACTGATCAAGTTCTGCATCATAAATATCTATAGTGTTATAAGCTACTCCTGTCTCTTCATTAATTCCACCTATTAAATAGATTTTTTTACCTACAGTAGCGTAAGTACCGCCTGTTCTATTTCTTGGCATACTGGCTTTCTCTTCCCAAACATCTTTTTTTGGATCATACATAAATGTTTGGTTATTCAACTTATTTTTTTCACTTGCTCCACCAAATACATAAATTTTCCCATCAACGACTCCCACACCAGCATTAATACGTTCTTCTGGTAAATCAGCTCGTTTCGTCCATCCAATTGAATTTTCTGCATTTGCTTTAAATGGACTAAGAGTACTCATTAATAGGAGTACCGTGATAAATAATAAAAACCGTTTTTTCATTTTCTATTCCTCCAACTCGTTATGTTCCCTCCTTTTATCGTGCTATTTTTTACAAAGTTTACAATTTAAAGAAGTTTTAAATAAAACTTTATATACATTCAAAATGTTGTGGGCTAGAGATGCGGCCTAAGCATTACCTTTTCATAATCGCTTCTTCATCTTTCAACTGAATCATAAGTGAGGATTGAATATATAATAAATTGATAATACGTCGTGCCATTTCTGAGGGAGATGCATTGTAGTCATTTCTGATCCATTCAATGATAAAACCAAAGATGCCATATGAACGATATTGGACAAAATAACTGTCGTTGATTTCTGCATACTGATCACTCACAAACGACATTCTATTTTGGAAAATATATTGTATTTTCTTAAGCAATTGTTCTTGTATGTGGGGAATTCGGTCTCCCATCACTAATAAATCATAATAGTCGCGATTTTCAACGATATATTGAAATACATCGGTGCCCTCTGGTTTCATGCGAGTTAAATCCAACAGTGGATTTTCACGAGTCGGCTTACAAAATTCATATTCGAAATCGACCATTTCCCGGTGAATAACATCTGCTGCTAATTCATCTTTACTTTCATAATGCACATAAAACGTCGTCCGATTATAGTTTGCCTTTTCCACAATATCCTTCACTTTTACGTGCGAATATCCTTTTTCTTTTACTAGTATTTTGAATGTTTGACGAAGTGTTTCTTTTGTTCGCTCAACACGGCGATCCTCTTTTTTGATCATGGGCCCCTCCTTTAGACACTTTTTAATAAATGTTGATTAGATATACATAAATTTATTTGTGTTGAAAACCTATACAAAAAAGATTTTTTGCTGATTGAAACGGAAAATCTTTCGTCCTACAATCAACTTAGTCATAAAGAAATGAATTTTTTGTGACATTTGATCTAACCTTTCTTCAGAATATCATACTATACAAAAAGTGAGGGCACATGATATGGAAATTCAAGCGATGGTCACAACAAATGAAAAAGATTTCGAGAAACAAACACTATTACTAGATGATCCAAAAGCAGATGAAGTGCTTGTCAAAATCGTTGCATCTGGCGTTTGTCATACGGATGCCACAGTATTAGATGGTACGCTTCCTGTCCCACGTCCTGCTTTATTAGGACATGAAGGCTCTGGCATTGTCGTAAAAGCAGGTTCTAATGTCACAACCGTTCAAGAAGGAGACCACGTTGTACTTGGTTTCGCTTATTGCGGTCATTGCCACAATTGTCTTGACGGGAACGCTGGTGGATGTGAAAACATGATTCCACTGAATTTTTCTGGTCGTAATAAACATAATGAAACGCCTATCCATACACATGATCATCAAGATGTATCACAATTTTTTGGTCAATCGTCATTTGGTACATATGCAACGGTTGATGAGAAAAATGTAGTGAAAGTAGACAAAGAAACTGATTTACGTTACTTAGGACCATTCGGTTGCGGCTTAATGACTGGGAGCGGTACTGTCTTAAATTCACTTGCTCCAGCTCCAGGTACAAGCATTGTTGTGTTTGGTACAGGTGCTGTTGGTTTAAGTGGGTTAATGGCAGCAAAAATTGCAGGCTGTGATCCGATTATTGCCGTTGATATCCATGATAGCCGCCTTGAGCTAGCAAAAGAATTAGGTGCAACACATGTCATCAACAGTAAACATGAGAACCCAGCTGAAAAAGTGAAGGAAATCACAGAAGGAAAAGGGGCACATTACTCATTTGAAACAACTGGAGTACCAGAAGTCACGCTAGCTGCCCTTCACTGCCTGCGTGTCAAAGGAACTTGTGCAACAGTAGCAGTAGGAAAGCGCGATTTAACGTTTAATGTGACCAATGATCTCATGCTCAATGCGCTCACGTTAAAAGGTGTGATAGAAGGCGATGCCGTTCCTCAACTATTCATTCCTAAACTAGTCAAGTTCTTTAAAAATGGACAATTCCCAGTTGAGAAACTAGCAAAATTCTACGAATTAGAAGAGATTGAACAAGCTTTTGAAGATTCTAAAAATGGATCTACGATTAAACCAATTCTTATTTTAGATAAAGAGTATCGAGCTTAAGCCGAAATAAGACGTGAAACTCAAAATCCCCCTTTATAAAGGGGGATTTTTGCAATTTCATGCTGTCCTTACCTTCACACATACATCACCGGCGTCGATATTTTAATAATCTTCCCGCCTCGACGATAAAACCTTGGAACACGGCGGCTTAATGTTGCAATGACTTCATAGTTAATCGTATTGAGCATTTCAGCAATTTCATCAACAGAAATTTCTCCGCCCTTTTGACGGCCATAAATGACGACTTCCTCGCCTTGCTTTGCTTTCATCTCTCCTAAGCTGATCATCGTCATATCCATTGTGACTCGGCCCGCAATTGGCATTCGTTCTCCGCGGAAAAGCATAAACCCTCGATTGGATAAAGCACGTGAGTACCCATCTGCATAACCAATCGGTATGGTCGCAATAACTTCATCAGGCTTTGCCACATAGGTTGCCCCATAGCTGACCGTCCTAGGTTTTGTGACCATTTCTTTTACAAAAGCAATTCTTGCCTTTAAGCTTAGTGCTGGTTCCAATTGAACAGCGTCTAAGCTTTGAATATATTGCGATGGATACAATCCATAAAGTCCGATACCAAGCCGGATCATATCGGCACTAAATTCAGGAAACGCAATCGAAGCAGCTGTATTGTTCATATGTACGGTCGGCAGTTTGATCCCTTCTTCTTTCAAAAACCGAAGAAAATCAATGAAGATGCTGTGCTGCAGCAACGTGAAATCAGGGTCAGGCTCATCCGCAGTGGAGAAATGCGTAAATATTCCATCCCACCTCAGGTTTTCACTCTTTTCAAGCGCCTTCACCACCGCTAACAGCTCTTCCTTTGTCCGTACACCTAATCGCCCCATCCCTGTGTCAACATTGACATGAATCCCAAGCCGGCGCTGGCTTTCTTCTTCCGCTAAGATCTCATTTGCTTGAGCAATCCAATCTTCACGAAGGCCAGATAGATCAATTCTCCAGGCTGCGGCCCTTTTCACACAGTCGAGCGGTGTAAATCCAAGAACCAAAATCGGCGCTTCAATTTTTGCTCTTCGCAGCACAATGCCTTCCTCTAAGCTAGCAACTGCGAGCTCCGTCGCACCGCTTTCTAGTGCCTGCCGCGCTACCTCCACTGAACCGTGTCCATAAGCATTCGCCTTCACGACAGCCATGATCTTACTTTTTCTTGGAATATGCGCTTGAATCGCTTCGATATTCCTTTTTATCGCATCAAGATTGACTTCGATCCAGACTTCCCGGCAGAGTTTTTTCATTTATCGTTCCTCCTCACAAAATGAGTGATTCTTATATCATTGTTCACTTTAACGTCTAGTCTATCTTTATTCATTTTTGAGTAAAACATTCAACCACAATGACCGTATCTCGACTTTGTTTTAGGCTGTTTATTAATATAAGAAAAAACATCACCCAGCAAAAGGCTGAATGATGTTTTTTCTTATTTGAGGATAACATTTTCTGTACGTCTTCAAATGAGAATGGAGTTAGCAATTTCATTGCATAAATCGATGATTCCCCTGGAAATCCCCCCTTGATTTAATACCAATGCATCCCAGCTATTAGGTTTATTAACACATGGCCGAAAATCTTTTATATTTAACCAGTGAACGTTACACTTTCAATTTTGTTCACATCTATCAAACTAGTTGCAGTACCCCCACCCGATGTTGGGTCATTAAAAAATACAATGCCCGTCGTTTGGTCATAAGTAACCCGGTCCATACAAATAACCTGAATCACCGACGATATCGAGAGCAGTACCTGGTGTAAGTCCGGCAAAAAGTCCATTAAATTTAGATGAACTTGTGGTAGGTGATTGGTTATGACCAAAACCTACACTTTGCGAGATGTTTAAACCAAGAGCCGATAAATCCTGTGTTATATTTACCACGATAATGCCTCCTTCTCTCTAATTTAATCTTGTATTCTGTACAGTCTATTCTCATCGAAATTTTTTGAATGAGCTTATAGTGGAGTTTTATGAAGAAAAATGAGACGCGGAGGACTTTTTCATAAATAACAGTACGGTTTTCCAATCGATTTCATACGCAAAACAAATAGCTGTTTTTGTTCAAAATTTGGAGTATATCTTGAATGTCTGATTCATACTGGCTACACTCATTATTGATTTCGATTATCATTTTTAGCGATAAAAACATTGATAAAAGTGACAATTAAATAGAATACAGTTCCAAAAAACATACCGTTTAACAAGCTGATAACCAACATCTTACTTATTAAGACTACATAATAAGACGCCGCTGTCCCTGGAAACACAGCCATATTGAAAAGACTAATCATAAACGTTAAAGCAAAAAATATTGTGGAGACCCTTTGAAACATTTTTGATTTGAACATAGCCATTTTCATCACTCCTATGTATGATTTAAAAGAAATTTTCTCCTTATGTGTACAATATATTTCATGATCAATACGACATTCATTACACATTTCATGATGCAAATGGATCTATATCATAGCTGTTCCAAAAATGCCAATATGAGTATTCAATCAGCTCCATAGATAAAAAAAGCCCTTCACAGGGGATTTTTTAATTTAAGCAGAAAAACCAACCCTTGCCGTATAACCTCTCCTAGCTTCATCATGACTTGTTGTCACTTCAGATGTAAAATAACCAACAACACTTATGACACTGATCATCACGAACACTACCGATAAAGTTCTAAATTTCATATAGACAGTCCCTCTGCTTTACTTGAACTTGAAAATAAAGAATTTTTTCACAAAACAGCATCACCTTGTCTTTATCTACCATTTTATGATAACATTTTGCGGCATCTTTTGCTAAGTCTTCAAGGTCAGGATACATGGATTTCCTCTCTAACCATTCTGAAATTTTTTCTAGTTGTTCAAAATTAGGGTCTAAAATTCGATTGAAATGCTCGTACCCCTGCTCTTGAAATGCTCGGATCGAGTCATTAAAGTGAACAATATTATCAAGCATCGATTTGATTTCTTCTTTATACGCCTCGACATCAAGTACATTAAATCTTTGAATATGATAATACCATTCATTGATAAGCCGACATGAGATGAAAGTACTTTCTCCATCAGCCCTTTTCCCTATAATGACATATTTTATGAATTTTTTCGACACCAAAAACAAACTGCAAAAAACCCCTTGCAAAGGGGCTAAACCATAAAAAGTAGTGTCTATTATCTTTATTCATACACAAGAACCCAGTATTCCGCCCCTGGTTCTCCTTCTTCTACCACTGCCTTCCATCCTCTTTTTTGATAGAACGACAAAGCCTTGTGATTTTCAGAAACACATTTGAGGGTGACCGGTGTTCCCAGTACTTCTACAGCATGTTTAAGTAAAAGATCTCCAGCCCCTTGACCAGCTCCATCTGGATGGACAAACAAAAGATGAATAAAACGATCTGGTACGTAAAGTGAGATGAAACCAAGGATTTTATTGTTTTTCTCGACTAAAAAGATTTGTTCCTCTTTCGTATCCTGATCAAAATCATGCTGGTGTATTTCTTCCGTATGGAGCCAGTGAAAACTTTGCCGGCGGGATTCGAAATAAATGTCTCTTAATTGAGGATAGTCGATCGTGTTTGCTTCGCGAATAAGGATGAAAATCCCTCCAGTTTCAAGCATCTTTTATAATAATTCGCTGGTGCCAGCTGAATAGCAAATTATGAGCTGGATACCTCTTCACGTTTTTTTCCTAACTTCATAGATAACTGAACACCAATCATCAGCATCACGATGGCGAGCATTGCGAAAATAGCAGCTTGAAAATGTCCGCTGATATCGAAAATCAAACCGATTAAAAATGGACCAAATCCTCCCATGATGTACCCGCCCATCTGTGACATCGCTGACCATGTACCGGCTTCTTCTGGCGTACGCGTTTCAATAATAGGCAACATAAGCGCCAAAGGAAATAATCCACCTGCTCCAATCCCTAGAAAAATAACAGCTGGCAGGATCGGCATTGGCAATAGAAGGAATATGAGGCCAATCAGCTCTGACAAACTGCATAAGATCAGAAATAATTTCGGCTTTCCTAGACGATTGACGATGTTTGGAACGAGTAATGCCACCGGAATCTGAATGAGTGTAAATATCGTAAGCAGCATGGCGGCATACTGCGGACTATTCCCAAAATCAAGCGCAATGGGTGAAATCCACGCTGTTAACGAATAGAACATGCTTGACATAAAGCCAAAGAACAAAGTAAATTGAATGGCTTTTTTGTTTCGTAGTGGTAATCTCAGCGGCACGTCTGCATGATCCGCTTGTTGGTTTTTACGAGCTAGACCGAGCCATAAAATCAGTGCAATCACGCCTAAAACCGCCCAGCAGGCTAACGCAAATGGAAGGTTATGCTCACTGCGAAGGTAAATCGGAATGGTCAAGCCCGAAGCAAGTGCAGCTCCAACTGTCATCGATATAGAGTACACACTGACAATCCCAGGACTTTTCGGGAAATACTTTTTAATAAAACTAGACAACAATGGTCCGGCAAAACTAATTCCAACTCCTCCTGCAAAAGCAGTCATGAGAAGGATGGTAACCGTTTGACTTGTACCACGCAGTCCAGTCGCAATTGTGATAAGAAAAATCGAGAAAAAAAGAGTTCTCTCTAATCCAAACCGGCGGCTTAGTTTCGTTGCTACAGGGGCAAACACTCCCATGCACAAGACCGGCAAAGTGGTTAAAAGACTTGCCGTGAGTGCACTAACGCCAAGGTCTGATTGAATCATGCTCATCATAGAAGCTACGGATGTAATGATTGGGCGCAAGTTTAATGCAGCTAAAAATAAAGCGGCTAAATAAAATACTTTTTTCATCAATACTCTTCTTCCTCTCTCATCTTGTTGAGGTTACTATGAGTATAAATCCGCTTCATTCATTGATCAATACAATAATTCGTATTATGATGATAGGAAAATACTATCATTTATGAAAGGAAGGCATATGGATACTCGTCACATTACCTATTTTATGGCTGTATTCGATCATTTGCATTTCACAAAGGCTGCAGAGCAGCTAGGTATATCACAGCCTACATTAAGCCAACAGATTCAACTGCTTGAGGCTGAAGTTGGGATGCCGCTTTTTGACCGAATCGGTAAAAAAGTAGTTGCAACTGAAGCTGGTACGCTTCTTTATCAATATGGCATGAAAATGCTTCAGGCTGAACGAGATGCCAAAAATGCTATGAAAGAACTGTTATCTGAACAGCGGGGCACTGTTCGGCTTGCCGTCCTCCCCTCTGATCTTGACTTTCAGCTTGTTCCGCTTTTTGTAGAATTTAAAACGCTGTATCCAGAGATCAACCTAAAGGCTTTTTCGACCATCTTTGTTCGTGACGAGGTGCTCTCACATAAAGTCGATATCGGAATTGGGCTGCGCGGGCCTGCGGATAAACGCCTGATTCAAATTCCACTTGGCGATGAGCCCTACGAATTGTTTGTTCATTCAGACAGTGAACTGGCAAAAAGGCGTGAAGTGACGCTAAAAGAGCTGACAAAACATGCACTGGTCATGTATCCAAAAGGCTATCTAGGAAGAGATTTGGTCGATGACGTATGTAAAGAACACGGTTTTGAATTGGACACGGTCATGGATGTTGGGTCTGCCACTTCATTATTGCAGCTGGTTGAAGCCGGTATCGGCGCCACCATCCAGCCAAGAGGGCTGTTAAAGCAACATTCAGCATGGCCTAATATTGTCTCTATCCCTATTTCTGCTCCTGCTCCTGTTCGGCATCTTGAATTAACGTATTATGCCGATCGATTTGTGACCAAAGCGCAAAAACAGCTATCTGAATGGCTAATAGACTTTTTTAAATCAAGAACAAACTAAAAAGTGAGGGTAACACATGAAGAATGCAAACAGCATATTTACAAGAACAAACCGGGTTGTGATTCGTCAGTTTGATCAGCAGGATATTGAAGCATTTTATCAATACCGATCAAATCCCTCTATTGCCACATTTCAATCCTGGGAAAACTACACGCACGAAGACGCTGAATCATTTGTACAACACCAAATGACGCAACAACCTAATCAACCAGGGACGTGGTTTCAATATGCGATTGCCTTATCTGAATCCAATCAGCTGATAGGAGATTGCGCCATTCATACACTCGGCAGCGAGCCTAGAATCGTTGAAATAGGATTTACACTCGCGCCTGAATTTCAAGGAAAGGGCTATATTCATGAAGCCTTGAATTCAATGATCGAATATATTTTCACTACACTGAACAAGCATAAAATCATTGCCTTTACAGATGTACGAAACGAAAAATCTATTCGAGTGCTGGAACGTTTAGACATGAGACGCGAAGGACATTTGCTACAAAATTATATGTCAAAAGGACATTGGGTCGATGAGTATCAATATGCGATTCTTCAATCCGAGTGGGCCGCGAAGCGTCATTAATCATTTATTTCCTATTCAAAATCCCTAAATAGGCGCTCCACGGTCCTACATCGGTTCGATATCGTTCCGCCATGACCCGAACAATTTGGGAGATATGGGTGAAATCATGGACAACCCACGCAGAAAGTAATTCGCTCACTTGCACGACGCCGAATTCTGGATGGACGCCCTTTTTCTCTAGATCAAGACTTGAATGTGTCATACGCTGAATGTATGCCACATTCTCCATCCGCACATGATGAAACTCCGCTAGTGCTTGTTCTATCTGTCTTTCAGTTTGATTCAAATGGGCGTAGCGGTCAAATGCAGGAAATGGGGTATTCTCTCCATCAGCAAGAATGACATTTAATCGGGGAATCCAGTTGAATTTCTCTGCTTCAATCAAGTGTTCAATGACTTCAACAGGATTCCACGTTCCCTCCCCTTCACGACTGTGAAGCCAATCCTTCGATAAACCTGACAAAAGACTTTCTAATGTACGAGGAGTTCGACTCAACATATCTAAAGCTTCATTCAAATTGAAATTCATATGGCTGCTCCTTTATCAATTTTTCTTGATTCTAATGTTTTTTAATTAGATTGCAACTCATACCTCAAAACAGATAAAGAAGAAAATAAAAGGTGCTTTTGATCAACCTTCTATATACAAATAGAACTTTTCTATAACACTCACCATCCTTTCTTTTTTTATAATAGAAAAAAATGAAATGTGGTGATAGTGATGTCTACAACGATTGGGATTATGGGCGGTATGGGCCCTTTAGCGACGATTGATCTGATGAAAAAAATCATCTCTCATACACCAGCTATTAAAGATCAAGATCATCTCCATGTAATTGCTGATAATTATCCGCAAATCCCTGATAGAACCAATGCCATATTTGGGAAAGGCGAAGATCCTACAGAATATATGATTGCATCAGCTAAAAGATTAGAACGCGCAGGAGCGGACTTTATTCTGATTGCATGCAATACCGCTCACTTCTTTTTAGAAAACGTACAACAATCCACTCATATCCCTATCATGAATATGCCATTAGAAACCGCAAAGCACCTGAACAAACATCACTATACGTCTGTGGGCTTACTATGTACTGATGGCACATTAAAAACCCAGCTCTATCAAAAGGCTTGTGCCCATCACAAGATTGATGTCATGACTCCTAGTGAAAATCTTCAGAAAAACGTGATGAATGGGATTTATGCCGTGAAAGCAGGGAAATTGAGTAAAGGCGAAAGTGAACTGGCGTTAGCTGCAGAAATTTTAATCAATCAAGGAGCAGAAGCCATCATTGCCGGCTGTACAGAAATTCCTTTAGTTCTAAGGTCAACCAAAGCTGTGAAAGTGATTGATCCTACTGTCATTTTGGCGAAAGAAGCTGTAAAATTAGTGTATGAGCTTGAAAAGCTAAACATTTAAAGAACGTCATATAAGGGGATAACATGAATATTGAGAATATAGAAGCGTTTATTTATGTATGCCAGCTAGGCAGTATCAATAAAGCTGCAGAAGCACTGTATTTAACCCAGCCTTCTGTTTCGGCACGTATTCAATCGTTAGAAAAAGAATTAGATCTGAAATTATTTGATAGACAGAGAAATAAATTATCTCTGACGGAAAAAGGTGAACAGTTTTACCCTCATGCCAAAAAGATTCTCCATTCTTATCAAGAAGCAAAGCATAGTCTCAAACAAACGATGATCCCTTATGAATTGACGATTGGATGCGCATCCTCTATTTCCAATAATCTATTGCCTAACATATTGCCCACCCTAAAAGAAAAATACGAAAACCTGAAATTGAAAATTGTAACAGGACATTCAAAGGATGTTGTCCAAAAAGTGATTAACAACCAAGTAGACTTTGGCATTGTCAGGACTGAAACACATCCTCAAATTGAATCAATCCCGATTTTCAGCGATCCAATCGGGCTGTTCGTCCCAACTCATCACCCGCTCGCCAGCCATGGCAACATCAATATGAAAGAACTAGAAGAACAACCTTTTATTTTCTTTGACTATGGGTCATTTGATTGGTTGATGCTCCACCGATTATTTCAAAAAAACAACATCACACCGAACATTTCCATTGAGGTTGATCATATGGAAACTGCAAAAAATTTGGTACTGCAAGGAATGGGACTATCGTTTCTTCCTCATCATTGTGTTAGAAATGAAGTAAAACAAGGAACATTAAAACAAATTTCAATCGATCCATCTATCGATTTCAACATCAATATCGAGTTCATTTATAAAAAAGGAAAATCCAAATCCGTTTTCATTGATCAACTCAAACAGTTTTTTCATGAATTAGATTAAAAAAAGCCCTTTTTGGGGGCTTTTTTGGATTCGTTCTGATTGATCAGCTTTCGTTTGCCAACATGTATGCGGCAGATTCATGCATATCTTTCAATCCTGATCTCTGTGCGTACTCGGCCACAGTGATCGCACTTGTCGTCAGAAGTTCTATTATATGTTCATCCATTCCTGACCAAGTTCTCCCGCCTGCTTTTTCATACGCATGGATAAGTTTCGTTAATCCTTCTTTCCCAAACAGAAGTTGATGCGACAAAAAGTCGGCAGATACATCACCAATCCCCACTTCAGACCAATCAATCACACCGGTAACACATTGATTTTCATCAATCAGAATGTGGCCAGGATGTAAATCTCCATGCTTCACTCCCACAAAAGGCGGCCATAAAGAATCTTTAGCTAGCCATTCTTGCCAACGCTCCCATAAACCGCTGTTAATGGTGTATTGCGATTTGACACGTTCCATTCGCTGTTTCATTGATCCTCTTAATTCATGTGCACTGATCATCTCCACCACACCGATCGTTTTAAAAGGCTGTTGATCTAAGGAATGTACATTCGCTAAAACTCTTCCTAATGATTCATAATAAGCTTGCGGTACATTCGTTTGGTCAAAACTCCACACATAAGATTGCTGTTCCACATCAATACTAGCTGCCGGTACCCCCTCTAATTGTTTATAAGCAATCAGATTTTCTGTAAAGATAGACCACTTAGGAACCTGAAAGTGAACCTGATTACTAATGTAATCTAATGTCTTTTTTTCTTGTAAGGTATGTTTCATTGATTCAGGTCTGCGAGGCATTCTTAATATCCATTGATCACCATGTAAATCTTCGACGTGAGCGACACGGAAATCCACACCTGATTCATTTATTTTGATGGTATTCTCTAAAATCTCTAATCCGTGATGTTTGACTAACTGCTTTAATTCCAGTCTGTTCATATCCATTCCTCCAATTGCTCATTTAGTCATGATCAATAGGCACCAAGAATATCATCACAAAACCCACAAACAGGCTACTTTATGTGGTCAGAGTAAACAAAGCTAGACATATGCCTTTCTTTGCATCATAAAAAACATACAAAAAAAAGACAGATCGATTAGCTGCCTCTTTTCTAGTGAAATTGCATACTTTCCCGCTGAAGATCATTAAAAATGTGCAGACTACCCCGTTTACTCCGTTTGATGAAAACAGAGCCTTTGAACATATGAAATTACTGATTGTTCAAAGTTTTCTGGCGTAATCTTCCTGAATGCATCATCTTTAACCATCCTCCTCTTTATCATATAAATTTACTATACTTTATTTAAATATGACTTTCAATAAGATGACAAAAAGATGGATTTAAAATCATCAAACATCCTTTAAATTACATAAAATGAAATAATTTTATTTTTCTGTGTTATGATGGTTATTGATTCTTCTGTCTAATATAATTTATTAAACTCAAAAACCCGATGTACTATGAATTTTGAGTGTATGAGGGACAATGAGAACAAATCAAATGTAGCTAAGTCATTTTTAAAAGGAGAATGGATATGACTCATTTAGAATTCGCATTCGGCTTGCTTCCAGTAAGTATTTTGATCGCTTCATTAATCGTCACATTGTTTGTACAAAAGGTTTATTTCATGCCAGTTGTGAGCTTTATCATTTTGCTCATTCTGACATTTACACTTTTTAATGTCTCTTTCTTTGGCTGGGCTGTTGTTTACACTTTAGGCTCATTCATTGCTTCATATATAGCATTATTCATTATGAAAATTTTAAATAAAAAGAAATCATAAACTACATTCGAAAAGCCCTGGAAAGGGCTTTTCATCTTTCACTATCGTTCTTTCACTGGATGAATGTCCCCTCCCAAAAAGGCGATATTAGGATCTCCACTATTTTCTAGAAATTCTGCAATTTCTTGCAGCTCTTGATTGATACAGTCATTCCTTGGCATATCTGGGTTTAACAGAAGGTTGGAGTGAATAGCAGTAGCTGTTTCATACAAGACATGTTGATCTTTTATCTGTTTGATGCACTGTTTCATGCGCATGAAGAACCATGCGATCTCTTCAATGTCTTCCATCGGATAATGCGCTATTTTGAAGAGATTCTGCTGACAAAGGTCTCCTCTCTCAAAAATGTGTTCAAGCTCTTCTTTACTGATATATAAATCCGAAGCTTCCTCCCCAATCTCTATTACTTCAACCATAGCGTCGTCAGCTGTATATAACCGCTCAACAAATTCATCGAAACTATCTGCCAGCTTAAAATCTACTTCCAGCTCTAAATCGAAATAGTGAATAGGAGGATGTTCTTTCGTTTCTCGGTAATCCATTGCGATCCATGTATCTTCTTCTCCGCTGATGAAAATAAGTCCCTCGGGCAGCTCCAATTCATCACTTAACTGAGCGCTATTCATAATTCCATCATCTTTGGCGATTCCTCTTAGATGGTCGAATTGAACATGATCCTCTGCCCATGAATTCGGCCGTTCGGTTGGAAAAGCATTACGAACTGTAAAACCACCATTCCATTCTAAAATGAGTTTTTTGTATGTATCAGGTAAAGTGACACCAAGCGTTCCCTCTGCTTCACGAATTTGTTCCTCATCTATCTTTTCTAACGTAAAAGGACTCTCTTCTTCTTTCTCCCAGAATGATTTCAAAGTGGATGCCTCCTCGTATCTATCTGAGATAAGTATAACATTGGCCAACTGTTCATTTGCTCATTCTACTTCATAAAAAAACAGACTCTTAAAGTCTGTTTTAATCTTGTCTATGCGTTTTCAGAAGTTGTATTTCGATCAATCATAGTCGTGTTTCGATATGGTTTTTGTTCCTCCATTGTTGTATTCCGAATTGATTTCGTTTCAATGATTTTTAAAGTTTCTGCTGTTGAAACACTTAACAATACAATGGATACAATGATTAGTAATTTTTTAATAATCATACAGACACTCTCCTTTTTGAATATCATTTTGAGCCTTAAGAGCCTTTCTGTAATATTCGGCAGCTTTTTCAAAGTCCCCTTTTTTTTCATAAAATAACCCGACACTTTGAGCAAATGCTTCCACATAGACATGTAGTTTCTTTTCTTCAAAAATATCAAACACTTCTTTCAAAGCTTGTTCATTAGTATCCATATAAATAGCTTTTAATGCTTTAAATAACAAGACACTTAGCGAATCATTTACCTTTAAGGAATATATAAGTCCATCTTCAACGAGCAGATCCGCTTCATCAGTTTGATTAGACTTGTACAGCGACCAACACAAACTAAATAGAGTGATTGGCTTTATGTCACTTTTTTCCGAAGAAATAACATCTAACACTTCTTTATAATGCTTTATTGCCTCTGTATACTTTGATTGCCTATCATATGTATTGCCAATATTTAATAATGTTTTTGCTACTAAACGTTGATCGTTTGCGCCCACAGCAATTGAATAAGCAGTCTTTAAATGTTGCAACGACTTTTCATATCTCATGAAATCATCATAATTTCCTGCAATGACAATTAGACTTTGAATTTGGCGAACTTTATACTGCTCATGTTCTTTATAAATATCTAGCGCCTTTATGATGTGATGCATAGACACATGCGTTTGCTTCATAATATAGTAGGCCTCAGCCACCTTGAAGTGAAACTCCGCTTGCTCAATATCATCGACAACCAGTGCAAGCTGCCTTTCAGCGATCTTGTAATATTGAATAGCCTGTACATATTCTTTCTTACTAAATTCATGCATTCCTCTAAAAAAAGCATTGTAATATTGCAACATACCCGAAAGTTGATGATTAGAATTCTCAATTTTATCAACCAAATCAGAAACAGAAGGCGATCGTTTTTCTGATGGTTTGATATAATCAAGCATAAGCTGGTGACGAAAGCACATCAATTGATAATAAATGAGTAAATCCTGATCTTCTTCCATCCGTTCAATTTCATGTTCTACCTCAGCTTTCAAAATCTCTGCATCTGGTACACTGAATTGCCGAATCATTTTATACCATTCATTGATTTTCACACCTACATGTGAAGAAAGAACTTTCTCCATCCCTTCCCCCCCTTCCACTGAACTCCCTTATATGACATTTATTATCACATACAAGAATTTACAAAGCACCGAAAAGAAACCGCAAAAAGAACAAATATAGCCTTAGTAAACCTTTGGAACATTTTCATTCTCATCACAAAACAAAAAGGCAGACTCATTTCAGTCTGCCTTCATCTTCTAGATTTTCATGAGAACACCTTTTGTCTTCAGATAATTGGCATTGAATCATTTAACCACTCTTCACAATGTTCAATAAGCCTCCTCATATATTCCACATATTGACCGACATGATAGCCATCACAAACAGCATGATGGACTTGAATGGCGACTGGCAAGATGATTTTTCTTTCTTCCACCTTAAATTTGCCTAACGTAAATATCGGCAGTAAATAAGCTTCATCTGTAGATACATTAAGGTTAAAAGAAGTAAAATCAATCCACGGCAGACTTGAAATATTGAACATGTTTTCTGGCATATGAGGTTTCGGAAATAGGCTGCTGCTTTTGCTGTAAGTGTCCATGTCCGCTACACAGCTTTTATAAAACCGACCAAAGTTTTCGTCATAAGGCGTCCAAATACTTGAAAATGTCTTTGTTTCTTTATTTAAAATCGTATAACTAGGATGGAGAATCTCCCAGTAACCAAGTGCATCGTTCACTTGATCCATCCGAAATTCCGGTATTTTTTGCACAGCTCTTGCTAACAAATAAATTTGCACAGGATATACTTTTAGCCTTTTTTCTTTTAATATTGCATACAATTTCGTGATGTCTAGATCGATCACCAGACTATATGTGCATCGGGTTACCGTCATATAATGATGAAAGTGCTCTTTTCTCGGATAATTTTCATCTATTTGTTTAAACATTTTTTATCTCCTCCTGAATGTAATTGCTTGTATTCAGGAGGAAGCTTTATCTGTTTTTACCACCACAATCATCCTTTCAACCGGTAGGTTATGTTTCTGTCTACCACTACTCTAAGTTATAACGTTTTCATTTTCATTCAATGGCTACCATAAGCAAAGCCTTCAGCAATTCTTCTTAAGTGATCTTGACTAACGTGAACTTTTCTAGTGCTCTATATCTTTCTCAGCTTACAAAGAAGATATAAAAACCCAGTAATTATTAACGATATACTGTATTCACTTCTATCTTTTCTGTAGAAGCTATTTATCCTCCTCTTCTTCTTTAATATTCCCCTCTGGTATTTCTTCGTTTTTAAGAACAAAAAAGATATTCCTTTTTTATATTCTGCGAATGATTTAAATTCTTTGTTAGTCATGTCTTTTCGTAATTAATATGTATATTGTATCATTCTATCCTATAACAAATAACCTATTCACTTCATTTATTTACAAATGATAACATTATTTAGAGAAGGAAGAATATTTCTAACAACTAAAACAATTATTGAATTATTAATTACGTTGAAAGATTAATCTATAAAATATTCCAAAGTAGGAGCTTATTATGGAAAAATCAAGTACTTCCAAAGGGTTAATATTATCAATGGTTGCAGGAATTTCTGTTTTTATATTCTCACCTTTTGCAGAAGCAAATGCATCTAAAGCTTTTGAGAAAGAACAGTTCTATTCTTATTCATTTGTAAAATCTTCTTTTGATCAAGCAAAAGAGCCTACAATAGATGAGATAACACAGTATTGGAGTTTAAATGACGTAGAAACAGAAAAGTTCAAAAAAGCAATTAAAGGAGCTCAATCAAAAACAAATTTAGAAGCTATTACACACGGTAAATTCACATGGGCTATAAAAGCAATAAAAGAAGCTTATGACCAATTACCTACAAAACTGAAAGTAATGATAGGCGGTGTTACAGGGTTAGAAACAATTCTAATAACTATTGAGCATTATACAGGCACTCTTGAACATGGTATTTATTTAGGTACTCTTAAAGTTACTAGAAGTGAAAATGCAGCATGGTGGTTTGCTAAAACCATCATGTTGTTCGTTTTTTAAAATGAACTAAAACACAATGCTGAAACAATAAGGAGGTGCTTGGTTAATGACACAGGAAAATAAAGCATCCAAAAGTTTGTTAATTACTTTACCCATCGCTATTATAGCTGTTGTCTTGATTTTAGGGAAAATTGATACACCTGTAACAAATATTTTATTTTATGTAGTAGCTTTCGGTGTAATGGGTTTAACTGTTTCAAGCTTAGTAAAAGACTACAAAAAAAAGAAAGATTGATTCTGTGCAGAGAGCCACTTTATGTAGCTCCCTGTTTAAGAAAAACAGGTCAACGAACCACCACCTATAAAAAATTTTATTGTTAAATGGTGCACCTGTAAAAGTAGTGAGTGAAAGACTAGGATACAAAAGTATAAAAGTAACGCTTCAAACATATGCTCATGTACTACCTTCAACAAGCCAACAGATAGCTGATATATTTTCAGTGTGGTTTTTATTTTGGTAATGTTACCTTTTTCTTTTTGGTTTTAAAAATACAAAAGCCACTCTCGATTAACTCGAGAGTGGCTCTGTATCAACGACTTTTCATATGCTTCCGACTGGGCTCGAACCAGCGACCTCTCCCCTGTCAAGGTGAATGACCTCATCCGAAGCAAACAGACCTTCCCTGAAAAAGACTGATTTAATAAGGTTCTATGATGTGCGTTTCTGAATAATACTGAAAGGGTTCGTCCCCAATCCGTCCCCATAAAAAAACAGACCATGCAGGGTCTGTTTTAATTTTGCCTATACGTTTTGAGAAGTTGTGTTTCGATCGATCATAGTAGTGTTTCGATCGATTTTTTGTATCGATGTCGTGTTTCGATCAGTTGCAATACTGTTCATTCCTGCAGCTACAACCACCGTAAGAGCAATCATCATAAAACCCTTCTTAAAACTCATACAAACAATCCCCTCTCTGAATTTTGAGTTGTGTTTCTAATACCTTTTGATAAGCAGCTGTTGCTTCTTCAAATTGACCTTGTTTCCCATACTCATCTGCATACACTATATAGCATGCCTCAGCGTAAGCGAAAAGCTGTTTCTGTTCTAGATACTGAAACACTTCGGCCAGCTGCTCCTCATTTATATTATTAACATAAACCGCTTCTAAGAAGTTAAATAGATTTTCATAAAGCTTATTAGGGGCTTCCTTAAGTATATTAGTTCCTTGTTTTAAAGATGCTTCTCCTTCTTTAAGTCTTCCTGCTTTAAATTGCGTACAGCTAATCGCAAAATACAATTTTGTAAGAAGCTCAGAATCATCATCTGCCTTTAGAATAGCCTTCTCAAAATAATTGATTGCTTCATCCCATTGACCGTCTCTATCAAACGTATGGCCAATATTCAAAAATGCTTTAGTTAGGATTTTTTGATCTCCAATTTCCTCTGCTATTTTAATTGCATTCTTTAGATGAGGAATTGATTTATCATGTCGAGCCAAATCATCATAATTTCCTGCTATGACAAATAAACATTGAATTTTTCTTACTTTATACAGATCATATTGATCGTAGATTTCCAGAGCTTTTAAAATATGATGCATCGAAACGTGGGTTTGTTTCATAATATAGTAAGCTTCAGCCACCTTGAAATGAAATTCAGCTTGTTCAATTTCATCTATAACTAGCGTAAGTTGTTTCTCTGCCATTTTATAGTATTGGATGGCCTGTACATATTCTTTTATACTGAACTCGTACATCCCACGAAAAAAAGCGTTGTAATACTGCAGCATGCCGGACAATTTATGATTGGAGTTTTCTATTTTATCAACTAAGTCTGCAATGGATAAAGAGCGTTGATCAGAGGGTTTAATATAATCAAGCATAAGCTGATGACGAAAGCACATCAATTGATAGTAAATCAGTAAATCCTGGTCTTCTTCCATTCGTTCAATTTCTTGTTCTACCTCAGCTTTCAAAATCTCTGCATCTGGAACACTAAATTGACGAATCATTTTATACCATTCATTTATTTTCACACCAACATGTGAAGAAAGAACCTTCTCCATCCCCTTACTCCCCTTCCACAAGATTGCCTTATATTACATTTATTATGACATACAGAAATTTACAAGACACCGAAAAGAAACCGCAAAAAGAACCATTGTACATCAATAAACCTTTGGCACATGTCTTTATCATCACAAAACAAAAAGGCAGACTCATTTCAGTATGCCTTCATCTTCTAGATTTCCATGAGAATACCTTTTGTCTTCAGGTAATTTGCATTGAATCTAGCCTTTTTTCTTTTAATATTGCATACAATTTTGTGATGTCTAGATCGATCACCAGACTATATGAGCATCGGGTTACCGTCATATAATGATGAAAGTGCTCTTTTCTCGGATAATTTTCATCTATTTGTTTAAACATTTTTTATCTCCTCCTGAATGTAATTGCTTGTATTCAGGAGGAAGCTTTATCTGTTTTTACCACCACAATCATCCTTTCAAAAGATATATCATGTTTCTGTCTATTCAAAGACTACCATGAGCTTTGCTTACGTTAAAGCCTGCAACAACTCTTCGTAAGTCATCTTGCCCAACGTGAATTTTTCTAGTGCTATATATGTATTCTCCGCTGAGGTATTCATTCTATTATGACAGTCTTTCACTAGCTCATGTTCATTTGGTAATGGTTCATGTATATGTTCTGTTTTTCGAAATGCTTCATAGTATCTTATCCCAAATATTCTCTGGGACATCGCATTGATGTGAATTCCGTCCGGATTAGGTATAAGGCCTTTCGCAGTAACATAATAACAATTTTCATGATGATTTGCATATTTTTGTAGTACCTCATTGATCAGTTGATATTCCACACATCCTGAGCCAAATGCTGTCTTTCCTAAGAAATCGCCCAAACCACCTATCACAAGCGGAATGTTAGGTACAGATAATTCAGTTCTTAGCTCATGAAATAATCTTCGTATTTTTTCATCGTATTCTTTGTATTTCCCATCTTGGCTGTCACTTTCTCCTTGATGCCATAATATCCCGGCCAATTCGCTATCTTCCTTTGCAAATGTAGCTTCATTTATTGCATGACGAAATAATGCCCCATCTCGTGACCACTCATCAATGGAACTGCCACCTTCGGCACATGGAATAAGACCAATCTTCTCTCTCTCATGCTCTTTACACCAAGCCTCCGCAAAAGAAGCCGCTAGTCCTACGCCAGCTACCGGTCTATCAAAATGGATGGGCTCAGTCATCATTTGCCATCTACCATTTCGCAACATCATGATTCTTTCATTATAAATTGGTGGCACTTCATGCTTAAAGCCTCGACCCGCCATATTAGATTGTCCAATTAGTAAAAATGACTTCATATTTTTCTCCCCCTCTCTTTATTTTTCATATTTTTGTTGAAAGAACAGTAAACAGCAATTACTTAGGGTAAGATCCTGATGCATCTATCAATCAGGTGGATCGGCTATGATCAATCCACTTAAACCATTTTAACAAGAAGAAATCTCTTGTCCATGTTGTCATATGGGCTTACGTTAAACTTGTGAAAAAAACATATTCATGTATAATACAATTGATGTATCATACATGAATTTTAGGAGGGTGACCTTTTTGAAAAGAGAAGATGCCTTAAAACTAAGATCAGATATTAAGAAAATGATTATAATAACTGGGGTTTTTGAATCTCAAAATTTGCCCAATGGACCATTTGAAAAACCTCTACCAACCTCTCAAATGATGGCGTTAGAGGAAATAGAGATGGAAAAATTAACTGTTTGGCAACTATCCAATAAACTTAGATTAGAGACTTCAACTGTAAGTAGATTGGTAGATAAGTTAGTAAAAAAGGGACTTGTTTATCGTGAAGTAAATGAAAAAAACAGAAGAGAACTTTTTCTGCACCTCACAGAAAAAGGCCACATTACTGTTAATCGCTTAAGAGAACAATCCCTTGCATTTTATCAACGTATCCTCAATAATTTATCAGAATCAGAACAAAAAATAGTTGTGGATGGTTTTAAATTATTTATTGATTCTATTTCTAAGTCTTTTGATTAGATTGAGGTAAATCATACCCTTTGGAGGATAAAATGAGTTTGGATTTTGAACGTCCTATTATTGAACTAAAAGAAAAATTTGATGAATTAAAGAAAATGATAGAAGAACATAATGTAGATTTATCATCAGAAATCCATGTATTAGAAAAACGTTTAAATAAAATGCAAGATGAAATTTATTTTAATCTTACACCTTTTCAACGAGTTCAAATTGCAAGGCTATGTAACCGGCCCACGACATTGGATTATATACCATTATTGTTTACAAACTTTTTCGAACTTCATGGTGATCGATTATATGGTGATGATCAAGCAATGATAGGTGGTATTGCAAAATTTAAAGGCATGCCCGTTACGGTTATTGGTCATCAAAGAGGGAGAAGTACAAAGGAAAATATAGAAAGAAATTTTGGAATGGCACATCCAGAAGGATATAGAAAAGCGCTAAGACTGATGAAACAAGCTGATAAATTTAATCGCCCTATTATTACATTTATTGATACAATTGGCGCCTATCCAGGCAAAGGGTCTGAAGAACGTGGAATTTCTGAAGCGATAGCTCGAAATCTATTGGAAATGGCTACACTTAAAGTGCCAATTGTTTGTATTGTAATTGGAGAGGCATCAAGTGGTGGAGCTCTTGGTATTAGTGTCGGTAACCATATCCATATGTTAGAGTATTCATGGTACTCGGTCATTTCGCCAGAAGGAGCAGCATCTATCCTATGGAAGGACGCTAAGTATGCTCCAGAAGCTGCTGAACATATGAAAATTTCAGCAATAGATTTAAAACATTTAGGAATTATTGATGAAATCATTCCTGAAATTAGAGGTGGAGCACAAAATGATATAAAATCACAAGCAAAATTGATTGAATCTGCAATTAAATCATCTCTTAAAAAATTGATACGATTATCCTCGGAAGAGCTTATACAACAGCGATATGAAAAGTATAGACAAATAGAGAATTATAAATGAAAATACTTAAAACCGTATTACATTTCTGAGGATTCTTACTAAAAAGTTCTAAATATTTTGTAAGTAACCTCTTAAACTTGATATGCTGATACTATTAAAAGTGTGTGATCGGTATGGAAAAGGGATTTTTTGATTCTAAAAATACTGAGAAACAATCTGGTGGATAAAATTCGTCCCCAATTCGCCCCCAATCAAAAGAAACAGAACAAACATTTGTTACCGACAATCAAAAAACCCTTGCTAGGCAAGGGTTTCAACGATGATTCCGACTGGGCTCAAACCAGCGACCTCTATCCTGTCAAGGTAGATATATGGCATACTGTGAGTATCACCAATATCCTCTGGTGTTCCTTAGTATTTTTTAAAAACCGAAAAAAATGTTACCTTTTTATACACCTGTTTTAAACTTTATCACCATTAATATATTTCACTAACATAGCTGCTGCGTACATAAAGAATGCAGCGATTAAACCATTCACCATACTTCCAAAAACTACAATCAAAATCTGTCCTGCGTAATCTGTCCATGTCTTATCTGGAAATACAGCAATGTTCCATATACTTATGAGCATATAGAATCCAGTCGCAATGATAAAAGTCCAAACAATTAATTTTGATTTGAGCATTTATTGACAATCCCCCATAATCCATTTTCTTCTATGATAACATGAGTTAATAATTAATCTTCAATCAATTCATCGTGATCCATATTCTTAGCTTCATCTAACTCACGTTCTAATCGCTTCTTATCTTGTTATCCTTTCAAAACGTATATGAGCAATATACAGAGTTGGTTTCTTCATAAGTCGAAAAGCTTTCTACTTTCAAATATCCTTCAAAGCCCAAAGCAGCTTTAACTATATTTTTACTCTTAAACAACATATCTCTTTGAATATCATTATCTTTCATGTTTGAAATATCGTCTATAAACATTGTGTGTAATTCAAATCTATTATTCTCATATTCAAATCTAAGAACCTTCACTTTTAATCCTCCTAATTAATTTTCCTTAATTATACAGGGGATTTAGATTGAATGGAAAGAATATCATAGTTTTAAACGACTGAACGCAAATATGCGTTTTGACATAAGCTGATGTCATTTTAAATGACGGTAGGTATTTATGAGATCCCCACTGTAGGTTAAAACTACTCCCTTTGTAATACTGCACTACTGTGTCAAGTGTCCCGAACAGTTTCTCAACCCTCAAGTTTGAGTTTTGATACTTGTGGCTTGTCCTGCATCGTCAGAAACGATACACCCATCCTTCGTACAGCACTTAATGGCAGCTTTCGCCTTTCAGATACATGTGCAAATAGTGAAGCACAGTGGTATCCTATCCTCATTTATCGCAGCGGCTGAGTCACTACCCTTTTAAGTTTAAAGTGTTAGCACATTCCACGACAGTCTTATCCTTAAAAATGGCATCACTAAAGACAACACCTTGATCTAGGAGTATAGACTAATTCTATTTAGTTAGGTGAGGTAAACTTTACTTGCCTTGTAAAATGCACGACCTATTGAATATAAACTAAATTAAGTTAGAATGGGCTGGTATCACGGGCGTGTACCAACCCATCAGATTAGATAGTGCGCCAACACTTTTCTAATCAGCTAGAAATGACGATCATGAGCAGTAGGAATAGCCCTAATGTGCTCATGATTGTTACAAATAGTAACTCATCTATTAACCTTACATCTAAAAAGAAATTGAATACAATATTATTGAATTCATTGATGATGTAAAGAATGAATTCAAATAAATAAAAAATTAGATAGACAAGTAGCCACTTACATTGATGTGTAGATGGTTTTTTCATGCGTAAATATGCCCTTTTCAAGATGTAAGAAATTAGTAACATATTGAATTAAACAAAGACAAACAGCATGTGATTTAAAATTCATTTATTCTAATTTATGTAAAATTAATTCCTTTCTGTGATATCCTCACTATTGAAAAATGATTAGAAAGGAAGTATTCCAATGAAAAAGTTTTTTGTTAAGATGTTGCTAGTTCTCATATCAGCAGCAGTTTTCATTCCCACAACAGCTACATATGCAGCAGAAAAGATCGAACAGAAAGAAAATTTGGCAGTAACTTTCAATCCTACTGAGCTACAAAAACAACTTGCTTTAAGAGATGTACCATTAGAAAAACAAGAAGCCTTGCTTCAAGCATTTAAAGCTATTGAGAATGCTAACAATGATCCACTTGCTACTACAAATGGCCCTAAAGGTGCGGCTATTAAGGCAGCAATAAAAGTAATTATAGGCTTAGTGAATAACGACTGGGCAAAATGGGTTTTACAGCAACGTTTTGGAAAAGAAGCTGTAAATGGTACTGTCAAAAATGCAAACAAGATCATTAAAGAATTAGAAAAAATTATTGATACTCCAAAAAATGCAGCAAGTAGGGCTCGAAAAGTTGTTTCTGCAGAGCTTAAAAAACATATAGACTCAGGTGTAGCTGATACAATCGGACTTGTTGTTGAATACATTGTTCTCACTGCTGATTTACTCATACTTTAGATAAAAGGATGGTACATATATATGTCACAAAATCAATTCATTCAGTTTCAAAAATCAAATGATTTAGACGATGAAGACGTTCAATTCCTCATTACTCTCTCAGGAGCATTTTGCACCTGTGAAGAAGAAAACAAAAAGGCATATGATATAACAAGGACAGCGTTCATTAGACACTTTGGTGAAGAATTAAACCTTTCAGATATTGAAGGAAATACTAGAGAAGAATATGAAGAGATTATCAATCAATTTCTAAGCAAGAAGGATAAAAAAATCAATGTGGACGAGCTTTTACAATCTTTTTATGATGCAGATATGATGGATGGATTAAAAAAGAAATTCAATTAATGGCCTTGGTTTGAAGGTCTTTTTTATTGCCATCAATTACATATAGGCACCTCTCTTTAGAAATACTTGTGCTCGTTTACGTGGGTTGTCCGGCTTTGTTTTGTGTGTTAGTTCTTCACGTAGAACCGAGTTCATGATGGTGCTTACTTCCTCATCTGACTTAAATTCTGCCAGCTCTTCAATCCACATGACACCGATTGGAAAGTCAGCGTCTTTGATTGATTTGAGCTTGTCAGGATCGTCAGCACCAGCAAAGTAAATCTTGTTCCCTCTTGGCTTGTATATGATTTCTAACCTAGAAGGAACAAACTTGAATAGATGAGAGACACCCAGCGTTACCGTTGCTTGCTTTATCTGTGCAAAAACTGATTTAACAAGCGTATTCTGTACTTTTCTCAAGACCAGAGCGGAAACAGGGTATTCAATGATGTCTGTTACTACCCCAACACCCACACTAAACGATTTACCAGAAGCACGGCCGCCCTTCATAACATAATGAAGATGTTCTTTTGCTCTTCTATATCTCCAAAACTCATGAAATGCCGGTGCCAGCACTTCCGATATTTTAATCATGGTCATCGATATCACCTATATCATCAACAATACGAACGCCAACATTTCCCACCATATCAACTTTATCTGTCCACATAGAATGACGCTTCCCTAACAGCTCAGCTGCTTTTACTCGATCCTTTAGATAAGGGTCTTTATCTTCTAATTGCTGTGCGCCTTCGCCTAAGCCAACAGGTATTTGCTCTGTTTTCTCTCCACGCATGACAGCAGTTAGAAACTCAAGAATCTCGTCCTGTGAAGCTATCCTTTCAGCATCCTTTTCATCCAACCGCTCTTTTATATAGGATTTAATGTCAGGTTTAGTCAGGTTCTCTTGACCGATTGATTTAGCGGTCTTAGAGCTGTACCCTGCTTTCCTAGCGGCTTCTGTAGCATTTCCTAGTTCGATGTAGTAGTCAGCAAAGCGGTTCTGTTTTTCTGTCAGTTTCATCGCATATCACCTTACCCCCTTTAATTTATTCACTCTAAACTGCCGCCGCACTCTACCTTTAAGCCGATGCTTGGTGTAAAGAATTATCGGAAGCAGTTTACAGGGAACAAAAAACACCCCGAAGGGTGCTTAAATTAGTTTGTAAAGTTCTTTAATTGATTTAGCATAGTTGAATTCATGAGCTTCATTACAATCTTTTGAATCAAATTCAATCTTTTCACCGTTTTCAAAAGTAAAAGTCAAATTAGCTTCTCTTCTTCCACTAAAAGTAAGATTTTTTTTAACAATCCTACTCTTATAGAAATCCAAAGCGAATCGTTCCTCTTTTTGTTTGGCAATGAGTAAACCCGATTCTAAGAAGAAATAATGTTCGGCACTATTGATATCGAAGGGGTTTTTAGAATAAATAAATTTAATTTCATCTTCCTCGATAAACTCATAAACTCCTTTAGCCATAATCTCATAATAGTCATAATTTGTGTCTGTTATGAAATTTTGAAAATGATTTTTAAAAATCTCAACATATTCCATTTTTTCACCTCCCACCTTTATATCGGCAGAAAGTAAGTATATGGAACTATTCGCGAAATTTGTCGAACGAAAGCCCCTTCATAAATAGGTGGAAGCGTAAGACAAAAAAAAGCACCTTAAAGGTGCTTCAGCGTGTAGACAAAGTCTACACGCTCAGGCTGTCGAGAAAATCTCGACAGCTTTATTTTTTCCCTTAAATTTTCCACTACCCCATTTTATAATAGAGAAAAGCATACTAAAGGAAGGTGTTTTTCTCATGTTCCACACTAGAAATTCTTCTCAGCACGAAGCCGAATTTGTATTACTAGATCAACTGGTCGAAGAGGATCACCTGCTTCGTAAAATTGATCAGTACATTGATTTTTCATTTATCGTAGATAAAGTAAGACCGTATTATAGCGAGAATAAAGGTCGTCCTTCTCTTGATCCACTTATTTTGTTCAAAATGATGTTTATCGGATACCTGTACGGTATCCGTTCTGAAAGACAACTTGAAAAAGAAATTTACTATAACATGGCGTATAGATGGTTTTTAGGTTTGAACATCAATGACCCCGTTCCTCATCACTCGACCATTAGCTGGAATCGTCGTACTCGATTCAAAGATACAACGATTTTTCAAGACATTTTCGACGAGATTGTGCTTCAAGCTATCAATCATGATATGGTAGGAGGCCGCGTTCTTTTTACTGATTCAACTTATCTTAAAGCCAATGCCAATAAACATAAATATATGAGAAAAACGATTGAACAAGATACCCAGAACTATATAAATGATTTAGAAGAAGCGATCCAAGAAGATCGGGTGGCACACGGAAAAAAGCCCTTAAAGGTAAAAGAGGAGGTGAAAACGGAAAAAGACATTCGTCAAAGTACGACTGATCCTGAAAGTGGCTATCTTTATCGTGAAAACAAACCGGAAGGCTTTTTCTACCTAGACCACCGTACAACGGATATGAAGTACAATATCATCACGGATGCCCACATCACGCCCGGTAATGTCCATGATTCTGTTCCGTATCTTGATCGGTTGGATCACCAAATCGCACGATTTGGTTTTCAAGTAGAAGCTGTTGCCCTTGATTCTGGTTATTTGACGACCCCAATCTGTAAAGGTTTATCTGATCGCCGTATTTTTGGTGTCATCGCACATAGACGTTTTCATCCAACAAGAGGACTATTCGAGAAGTGGAAATTCAAGTATGACTCTGAACACGATCAATACATATGCCCGAATGGTGAAAAGCTTTTATATACCACGACTGATCGAAAAGGTTATAGGTTCTACAAATCAGATCCTAAAAAATGCACATCGTGTCCTTTCCTTGAAAACTGCACAAGATCTAAAAATCATCAAAAAGTCATCTCAAGACATGTGTGGGAGGAACATAAAGAAAAGATCAGGCAAAATCGTCTGTCTGCCGCTGGAAAAGAGCTATATAAAAAAAGAAAAGAAAAAATAGAGCGAAGCTTTGCAGATTCAAAACAACTGCATGGGCTTCGCTACTGCCGGTTGAGGGGAAAACAAAATGTGAGTGAGCAAGTTCTTCTCACAGCTGCCTGTCAGAACATGAAGAAGATTGCCACACATCTAGCGAAGCTAGGTTAGGTGTGTGGGAGGCCTTTTTCATTCAATCTCATCCATCATCATTACGATGAAAATAAAAAAGATTGTAGAAAAACATGAGTTTCTCTACAATCTGAGCGTGTAGACAAAGTCTACACGCTTTTTTGTATAATAAGGGCAATAACACATTTCTGTGGGGGATGAACATGTTATCGAAACGTGAAGAAGAAAGAAGAAATCAATTAGAAGTCGTGGCCTTAGATGAATTAGTGCCTGAAGATCATCTTGTACGAAAAATTGATCAAGCGATCGATTTTGATTTTGTTTATGATCTTGTCAAAGATCATTATAGTTCTGATAACGGTAGACCAAGTGTGGATCCCGTTGTTCTTATTAAAATGGTTTTGATCCAATATCTATTTGGCATTCGTTCTATGCGTCAAACCATTAAAGAAATTGAAACCAATGTTGCTTATCGTTGGTTTATTGGGTATGGGTTTTCAGAGAAAATTCCGCACTTTTCTACCTTCGGTAAGAACTACGTGAGACGCTTTCATGATACAGATTTATTCGAACAAATTTTTTATCGAATCTTAAGAGAAGCGATGAAAAAAGGTCTCGTTGATCCATCTATCGCTTTCATTGACTCAACTCATGTAAAAGCGAACGCCAATAAGAAAAAACTTGAAAAGAAAATTGTTCGAGTAGAAACGAGAAGTTATCAAAATCAGCTTCATGAGGAGATCAATGTTGATCGTGAGGAACATGGAAAAAAGCCGTTACCCCTACAGAATAAAGAAGAGAAAAAAGAAATCAAGGTCAGTACAACTGACCCAGAGAGTGGCTACTATGTAAAGGATGAACGTGAAAAGTTATTTGCTTATTCATTTCATACGGCTTGTGATTCAAAAGGATTTATTTTAGGAACACTGGTCACTGGTGGAAATGTTCATGATAGTCGTATGTTAGATTCACTCGTATCAAAGGTGACAAAGAAAGTCGGAAAACCCAATGTAGTCGCAGTGGATGCTGGATATAAAACACCTTATATCGCCAAGTTTTTAATGGATCAAGAGATAAGACCTGTCATGCCTTACACTCGCCCGAAAACAAAAGCTGGTTACTTGAAAAAGAATGAATACGTATATGACGCACATGTTGATTGTTACATTTGCTCAAACGGGCAAATTCTTTCTTATCGTACAACGACTAGAGAGGGATATAAGCAATATGCGTCCGATTCAGAGGTATGTAAATCCTGCTCGTTTCTAGATAACTGTACACAAAGTCAAAATCACACCAAACAGATTCACCGACATATTTGGCAGGACTACCTAGACGAAGCAGACCATCTGAGACTCACTGAAATGAATAAGAACATCTATGCAAAACGGAAAGAAACGATTGAACGCGTTTTTGCGGATGCAAAAGAAAAGCATGGAATGCGATGGACGAAACTTCGAGGATTGAAAAAAGTTTCGATGCAGGCGATGCTTACTTTCGCTGCCATGAATCTTAAGAAATTAGCAAACTGGACATGGAAAGAGCCATGTCCAGCGTAAAGCGACTGATCAATTTTATCAAAATAAGTGAAAACCCCACTTTTACTTGAAGTAAAGGTGGGGTTTGTCTACGCTCTGAAGCACCTTAAAGGTGCTTTTCAGGTATTATTTTTTAGATTCGGATTGCTCCTGTAAAACTTTAAATGCTTCAGATAACAATTCACCATAATTATGTACTTCATTAGATTTTGTCTTCGGAGTTGGGAATGCTATTACTGACATATAAATTCTCCCCTCTAAATTTCATTTCCAATCGTATTAACTTTACTAAGGTTCAGTTTAGCCAACTTCTCACTAATTTCCTGTTTTTCCTTCGTAAGCTCATTGGAATGTATTCTCTCTGCCCACATTTTATACAGACTAACTGTATTACTAAAGTTATGTTCTATATCCTTTCTGAGGTAGCAATAAACATCGTAATTATGATCTATAAATTCGCAAAAGATATGAGAAAGTGGATTAAATGCCAATTCTTCATCAGCTAGACCACTCATCATAGCTGCACTAAAAAACTCTAACTGATTAGCAAGATTACCTACACCTGCATCAAACTTACATTCCAAACTTACAGCATCTAAGATTTCCGAAGCCAAAAATTCTTTTTTATGGTTTATTTTAGTAAGTTTTATAGGTTTGCCTTTCAGTGTTGAAGAATACTTGTTTTCTAACGGTATAAAAGAGGTTGCAAACCAGTTAAGATACTCTATACTTTTTTCAATTGAGGCTCGCTTATTTTTAATTCTCATATCTTTCTTCATTAGATTTAATTGTTTAATTGCAATAAAAATCCCAGCTGCTAACCCAATACTAGCAATATAATAAAGCATTGTAATGACTTCTTTTACGATTGGATATACATTCATACTATGCTCCTTTCTAAGAAAATTCAAGCAAATTGAATCAACTTTTTTTAGTATAATATACTAAATATCGACAGTAAATAACATATTTTAATAATAGGTATACAAAAATAATGAAGATAAATAAAAAAGCACCCCGCAGGATGCTAAAATTTCAACTTTCTTTCGAGGCCTTTAAAACTCCAAGAATAGCAATAGCTTTATCATAGCCATCTTCTTTTAAGTCTTTAGCGTCTTCTTTTAACCTGTCAATTAAATATATGCTTTCGAGGTTTTGTTCAGCATAAATCACACTTTTAGCGGCCCAAGTTTCTAAATCTACACCTTTAAGAAACATTATCCCAGTTCTTTCATGTTTAACCGCTGCGCCTATGACCTTTTCGCCTTCTTCAATCAATTGATCAAGATTCATTACATTCACCTCCCACCTTTATATATCGGCAGAAAGTAAGTATATGGAACTATTCGCAGAATTTGTCGAACGAAATCACTTTTCATCCTTTTCTTTTCTTGCCTTTACTTGCTCAAATGTTTTTAACATGTAACCTGTAACAATTCTATTCTTTCTGTCTTGATTTAATAGTATTAGTACAATTAGAACCGATATAGTCACCAACAAAAATCCTAATATTTTAATTACATTAACATTAAATACAGCCGTAAGATATGCAACGAATAAAGGAATCACTGCCATTAAGTTTCTTCTAACAGGATCTAAACTGTTATCCAAATGATAAAATCTAGCAATTGCAAAATCTATGGAATCCATATCTAGGCTACGAAGTAAAGACAAGTTCTTCTGATAATGCTCCTTCGTATTACCATGTATGAATATCTTTTTAAAATAAGAAACTAAATCTTTCTCTGGATATGTGTAAATCACATCTTCTAATTCCTTTAATTGTTCGTTCTTTTGTTCGTTCTTTTGTTTATTATTAGTTGTGTTTTTCTTCTTTTTACTCAATTTCCTTCACTCCTCAATATTATTATCGGATAAGATTGATAAAGTTGAGTCTACGAAATTTGTCGAACGAATCCCAAGCTCGCAAGAGCAAGTGAAAATATATTAATTTGTATTGACGCGGGAAATTATGCCTCCCAGTCCTGCCTTCCATTTTACACTACGGATTTTTCGTCTTTCAACAAGTGCACAAAGTGGCAATATTGGCATAATTGGTCGATGATATTATCTTTCATCTGACGGACCTTTTCACGAGACAGTCCCAAGTGAAGTCCAATGGCTCGATAACTCATACCTTCCATCATGCAATCATATACAACTCTGTTCTTTTCTCCTTCGATTTTGCTTGCTGCTGCCTCTATTGCATATACACGTTCTTCAAACTTACAAAGTCTCTTAAACAATCTTTCTTCCCTCATATCCATGTCACGTAATTCAGCTTGGCTCTTTCCTTTGCTCCCTTTCGGTAAGGTTGCCTCGATGCCATATTGAGCAACACCCCAGCTTCGCATAGTAATGTCAGTGCCATATAAAACACGCTGGAGCCGCTGAACCTCTTTCGCCATCCAGTGATAATTGTGAATGAGTCCTTCGATCTCCTTTTAATTCATGGTGCCACTCCTTTCTAAGAAATAAAAAACGGGCACCAACCAGCACCCTTAAAAGGTGTTGATCAGTGTCCGCAGGCTCTCCGTCTTGGACTTATTAAAAATGGAATGTACAATATTCAAGTGCTTTTGGACAATACACTTCAATTGGTTTAGTTATTTTAATTCCACTAAATGGTTTCCATAATAATCTATATTCTTGCTGATACTCATATTTTGATTCTTTAATAGTAGCTGGATTTTCATACCTGAAGTTATTCTGAGTATAAATTTTTTCTCTATTTACAACATATTCGCATTGCTCGGCAGATACAAAACCAATCTTTCTTTTCTTTAATTTTTTATTCAACTCTTCTATAAATTTCGGGAAATTTCTGATCACCATTACGGCCCCGCCAAACTCTTTTCTAATTTCTTCTCTATACTCTAATGCAACGCAATAATTATAAAAGTTGTTATCAAAATTTTGTGTTAAAAAAGTACCACCCGTTATCTGAAGTTTTTCGTTTGGATCTCCTTTAGTAAAAAAATTATTCATGTAATGATCTAAATCACTTTCATTTCCATCACCTAATATGTGGTTATTAATTTCAACACTGATATTAAGCTTACCTTCATCGTCATCACCAATGGCATTCCCATATTTATCAGTTGAATAATTACCAAGAAAATTAATAAAAATTTTCTTATCATCTTGAATTTTTTTTAAATACTTAGGCTCCATAAATTTATAAACCATATTGGGGACTAAAATTTGTTGTTTCATATATTTCTCCCTTTTTTACTTAATATTACATTAAATTCTTTATTTCAACATCTTTTTCACTTCAAAAGCTGGCGTATAGATGTAGCCCTTAACACCTGTCCAATTGGTGTTTTTGTATATCGTCATTTTGATACGGTGTGTGCCAACTGTATGGTTGACGATGTAAAACTCTTTTGCAGGCGTGGCGGTCTTAAACGATCCAACGAGACTAAACCGTTGATCTTTCCATTTGCCGCTCACCTTCTTTTGTAACGTGAAGCGGTAGTATACTGTCTCATTTCCCGTTTTACGTGCCGTGACATCAATACTTTTGGCTCTCGGCGTGTATGAATTGGCATCCGTCGACACGCTGACTGTATGCCCTCCAATTGTTTTATATTCGCTTGTTACTGCCGCAACAGACGGCGCATAAAGCACCGCCGCAATAATAATAGTTAGTGTGATTAGTAGTTTTTTCATTTCACAACTCCCAATATTTATTCCCATATAAGTTAAATAAATTTTCATATGGTTTATTTTTGAATATATAGTATTATTAAACTTCCAAGACTATTATCCCAAATGAAAAGGAGCATCAATCATGCAAATCAGAAAAGTAATTGCAAGTTCAGTTCTATCACTCGCTTTGCTATTTTCTTCATCTGCTTTTTTTACTGCACAAGCAGACGCTGCTACTCCTAACGAAACATGGAAGCATTGTACTTCTGAAATATTCGGTCCATACTCTTCAAGAAATGCAATACCAGCAATTTATAACGACGGCACCTATAATTGGTATCTAAAAGGTGCGCAAACTTACTCAGGTATTTGGTATGGCGCATATGAGCGTTGCTGGTACTCGACATTGACGTGAATATTACTTTTAAAAGAGGGAAAAATCCCTCTTTTTTATTTATAGCAAGCTGCCATCAATGATCAGCACCATTTCTTCTTCACTTGTTAAATGCTCAAGCACTTCTTTGACCGGGATCACATTGTTGTCCTCTCCATTTACTCAGCTGTATATGATTGTTGCATATGCTTCTGTAACTTCGGTTATTTCTTCTGATAATCCGCCATCATCATCAGCGACAACATCAGTATAGATTGTCATAGCATTTTCATCGTTTTTCGCTTTGATCAGTGCGTAATACGGCTCGTTTACCTCATAAAACTTCATTTCCTCGTCTTTACTATTAACCTGTTCTTCCAGCAACTGAATGGCCGTTTCAAGGTATGTCGCAAAATCAATTGCTTCTTCCTGCGCATGTCGCAACCATCCTTTTAAGTCGTGGGATGAGGTTTCAACCTCAACCCCGTACTTTTGCAGGCCTTTTTCCTGCTGGCGATGTAGTTTTTCAATCACTTTTGTAATGATCAGGTTGTTTTTCGTTCATTGTGTTTCCTCCAATAGATCAGAATTTTGATAGATGTTCCCGATGACTTCGATCCCTTTAAAACTTGCATCAATTCTCGAATACCCTTGATCTTCTCCTGTTTCAAACACAAATGACGCAAGAGAATTTTCATATCTAACTGTTGCTATTATCTCTTGTCCATTGTAGGCTGAGATGATTTTTACGAAATCCCCCTCATAAATCTCAACGCCGTTACAATCCTTCAATCCTGTGAACTGCATCACTTTATAACGTGCTAACCCGAGTATGTCGTTAAAACTGTCAAATTCATCTGGAACCATATAAATACCTGATTGGACATTGTAGAACATTCGTTGTATCCTTCCTGAGAACCCTATGAAAGGACTAAAACCACCAAAAATCGAAAAAAAGAGATGGGATTTTTTGATTCAGAAGAAGCTGCTTTGTGCATTTCTAAACTATATGAATTAGAGCCTATTTGGTGGAGAATGTATTTTTTAACAACGTTAATTGCCGGTACAAGAAGAGGTGAGGGTCTGGCTTTAGAATGGAAAGACGTTGATTGGGATAAAGGAGGATTGAATATAAGCCGCAGTTTGTCCAAGACTAAAAATGGAGAAGCATATATAAAAGCCACTAAAAACAAAAAAAGTCGTTTCGTTTCAATGCCTGAATGGTATATGGAAGATTTACAGAAATATTATTTGTGGTGGAGGAAAGAAAAGATGAAAGTTGGTGAAGAATGGGAAGGCGGTACATTTGAATTTTTATTCCACAACGGCAGCGGAAAACCATTTTACTATACAACTCCAACCGCTCGATGGGATAAGTTTAGAAAAAAAGCTGAGATAAAAGAAATAAGACTTCATGATCTAAGGCATACAATGGTTACTCTTCTTATTGAAGCTGGTGCTCAAATGAAAGCCATCCAAAAAAGAAGTGGTCATGAAAGCCTTAAAGTTCTTTCTGACACATATAGTCATGTAACAGAAAAAGTTGATAAAGATACAGCTGATAAATTCGATGTGTTTAAAACAGCTCGTAGCGAAACCGCAAATTAATTTAAATATTAATAGACCATTTGATCAATTTCATAACTTTTTTTGAAAGAATGGCCCCACAAGTCGAAATCTTTGTTTTATGTGGAAAGATAAAAACAAAAAAACCCTTGCTAGGCAAGGGTTTCAACGATGATTCCGACTGGGCTCGAACCAGCGACCTCTACCCTGTCAAGGTAGCGCTCTCCCAGCTGAGCTACGGAATCGGGTTATGTATCAGTTCTGGGCTTTCTGTTACTGACAGTCTCTATTATATAACCATCATGATCAGTCGTCAATGGTTTTGTTCAAAAAAGGCAAAAAGCCGGTATCTGCACCGGCTTTTCACTAACTTTTATGATTGGTTCACAAGGACGGGCTTTAGTTGATCTAGTGCTTGTTTGAAGTCCCTTTTGAGGTCTTCTCCGTTTTCTACGCCCACACTTAATCGAAGTAAACCATCCGTGATGCCTCTTTTTTCTCTTTCTTCTTTTGGCATAGCGGCATGGGACATTTTGGCCGGATAGGAAAGAATGGATTCGACTGCTCCGAGGCTGACGGCGAATACAGGTAATGTGACGCCATCGACCAATTCTTTGACAGCCGCTTGGTTTTCTAGTTCAAATGAAAGAACAGCACCTGCACCGCTCGCCTGTTTCCGCTGAATGTCTGCCCCTGGGTGATCATCTAATCCTGGGTAATATACTTTTTTGACCGCAGGATGTTCTTTGAGGAATGAAGCTAGTTCTAATGCGGTTTGACTGGCTTTTTCTAATCTGACTTGAAGGGTCTTTAATCCCCTAAGCACAAGCCAGCAATCCTGTACGCCAAGTACCGCGCCGAAGGAGTTTTGCAGCGAATAAAGTTCATCTCCTAGCTTCTCATCTTTCACCACGGCTAAGCCTGACAGTACATCACTGTGGCCGCTTAAAAATTTCGTTGCGCTGTGCAGCACAACATCAACACCAAGGTCCAGCGGACGTTGAAGCGCAGGTGTTAAAAACGTATTATCTAAGAAAGTCAGACAGTCATGTTCTTTCGCAATCTGTACGACACCTTCAATATCCGTAATACCGAGTGTAGGGTTTGACGGTGTTTCCATGTAAATGACTTTTGTATTTGATTGAATGCCTTGTTTCACTTCATTCAAATTGGTCATGTCCACAAAGGTATGCTCAATCCCAAATCTTGAAAGCACTTGGGTGATCATTCGGAAAGTCCCGCCGTACACATCTCTTGTGACAAGGACATGATCTCCTTTTGATAATAGAAGAAAAGCAGTTGAAATGGCTGCCATACCTGACGCAAAGGCAAGCCCTCTCGTTCCTCCTTCTAGCGCTGCAATGGTATCCTCCAATGCCTGACGTGTAGGGGTGCCTGATCTGGAGTAGTCATATTGACCAAAGTCATCGAAGCTACTTTGGTGAAACGTCGATGCATGTTGAATCGGTACACTGACTGCACCTGTTGAGCGGTCTGTTTTAAACGCATTATGAACGAGTTGTGTTTCGAGTGTCCAATCATGTGTGGTCATTTCGTGTGTACCTCCTCTTTCACATTTGATAGTGCCTGTTTCAGGTCTGCTTTTAGATCCTCCACATGCTCAATCCCGACTGAGAAACGGAGCAATTTGTTACAAACACCGTTTGCGATGCGAATCTCTTCTGGGATGTCCATATGGGTTTGCGTTGCAGGATACGTAATGAAGCTTTCGACTCCGCCAAGGCTTTCAGCAAAACAAATCGTTTTCAGCTGCTTCAAAAATGGATTGACCCAGTCCTCTTTGGCTACTCGGAATGACAGCATGCCTCCCTTTCCTGGGTAAAGGACATCTTGAATTTCAGGCTGCTGCTTTAGAAAATCAGCTAATTCCTTCGCATTTGCTTCGTGCTGACGCATTCTCAGCGCCAATGTTTTCATTCCTCTCATTAAAAGCCATGAGTCAAATGGAGATAAAACCGCCCCAATGGCGTTTTGATGCTGGAACATGTCTTCCGATAGCTTCTCTCCTTTTGTGACGACAAGTCCGGCAAGAACATCGTTATGTCCGCCTAAATATTTGGTGGCACTATGAATGACAATGTCCGCTCCAAGTGTAATCGGTTTTTGCAAGACGGGCGTATAAAAGGTGTTATCCACAATGACCAATGCACCGTGTTCTTTTGCGATTTTCGCAACCTTTTGAATATCCGCTTCCTGCATGAGTGGGTTTGTTGGCGTTTCAATAAAGACGGCTTTTGTATTTGGCGTCATTTTAGAGCGTAAACAGTCTTCATCTGAAAAATCATCATAAACAAAGCGCAGTCCGTACTTTTTCCATTCGTTTTCAAATAGACGGTATGTACCGCCATATAAATCTGATGAAACAATGAGTTCATCCCCGCTCTCAAACAGCGCCATGATCGTTTGGATGGCAGCCATTCCCGAACTGAAGGCAAAACCGGCCGTTCCTTCTTCGAGTGAAGCAATCGCATCTTCTACAAGCTGCCTTGTTGGGTTTTTCGTCCGAATATAATCAAATCCTGTTGATTCCCCAATGCCTCTATGTCTGTAAGCTGTTGAAAGATAAACGGGAGGACTGACAGTACCAGTCACCTCTTCGCTATGGTTTCCAATTTGCGCTAACTTCGTTTCCACATGTTCTGTCATTTGACACCATCCTAAGTAAAAATCTAATTTCAAAACAGAAAAACCCCTTCTTCATAAGAAGAAGGGGTTTAATCGCTTCCTCTTATCTTCCAAGCAAAAAAGCTGCTTGCTGGATTTAGCACCTTGGTACATCACATGAAGTGATGCATACCGGTTGCTGAGGTTTCAAAGGGCCAGTCCCTCCACCTCTCACGATAAGAATGTGTTGTCTGTCTGTTCTAATTCTTAATACTGTAACGCATTAAACCTCATTTTTCAAGGGGAAATGTAACGATTAATTAAAATTTTCTGTATTTTGTAGCAGATTGGATGTCAGCCAATTTGATTGCATGTTAGCATATAGGAACAACGCTGTTTTTCGTGTTACAATGAATGGAAACGTTTCACTTATGATGAATTTGGTTAGCTGGAGGAATGGATTATGGTGAAGAAAACAGGCATCATTCAAGAAGAAACCTTACAGTCAAAAGAACTTGGGGCAGATATGACCATTTTGATTTATTTGCCAGTCAATTACTCCCCCCTTTATACATATCATGTCATCATTGCACAAGATGGTCATGATTATTTCCGTCTAGGTAAAATAGGCAGACAAGCGGAAGAATTAATGCAAAACAAAGAAATGGAACGCTCGATTATCATTGGTGTCCCATATGAAAATGTTACTGAAAGACGAAATACGTATCATCCAGACGGACCAAAGTTCGAGGCGTATAAACGCTTTTTGGCAAATGAACTAGTTCCGTATATTGATGAACACTATCCAACGTATCAAGTTGGATCAGGTCGTACATTTATTGGTGATTCATTAGGTGCTACGATCTCACTTATGACAGCCATTGATTATCCTTCGTTATTTGGCGGACTGATTTTGCAGTCTCCTTACGTGGATGAGTCGGTTCTGCAAGCAGTCAAACAGTCATCATCCCTTGCTCATTATGCCATTATCCATCAAATCGGGTTAGAAGAAACAGCTGTGAAAACGACAGATGGGCAAGTGCTAGACTTTATTCAGCCGAACGAAGAATTAAAGGTCCTTTTGGAGAAGTCCGGTGCGGATTATTTATTTGAGACATTCGAAGGCGATCATAAATGGACGTTTTGGCAGCCGCTCATTTCACCTTCGTTAAAAAGAATGCTCCCATATTCGTTAATCAACTGAATTTTGTTATAATAAAAAATAATAAATACTTTCTTAATCAGGAGGGAACATGATGAAATACGGAGTTGTTTTATTTCCATCAAAAAAATTGCAAGACATTGCGAACTCTTATCGGAAACGTTATGATCCGAACTATGCACTCATACCACCTCATTTAACATTAAGAACACCTTTTGAATTAACGGATCTAGAAGCAGCTGAGGTCGTCTCCACCTTGCGAGAGTACGCAAAAAATGCTTCTCCTATTACGTTACGTATTAAAAAATTCAGTTCATTCGCTCCTGTAAACAACGTGATTTATATGAAAGTAGAACCGAACGAAGAATTAATGACTCTCAATGAGAAGTTGTACACTGATCCGCTTGCTGGTACACCTGAATATGCATTTGTTCCGCATGTGACAGTGGCTCAAAAGTTATCAGACGATGAGCATTCAGACGTTCTAGGCACATTGAAGCTGAGAAAAATTGACCACGAGGAAACGGTTGACCGCTTCCACCTTTTATATCAATTAGAGAACGGTTCTTGGACCGTTTATGAAACATTTATCTTAGGAGAAGAGGGTTAAAGACATTTGAATACAGTCATCGTAAAAGAACAAACACAACGAGAAGATGCTTATTATGTTCGAAAAGAAGTTTTCGTAAAAGAACAAGAAGTCCCGTTAGAGATCGAAATTGATGAACTTGAGGACGAAGCCATTCATTTTGTCATTTATAATGATGACAACAAACCACAAGCTGCTGCTAGACTGCGCATAATTGAAGGTCATAAGGCAAAGCTTGAACGAATTTGTGTATTAAAAGAGGCGCGCTCTTTCGGTCTTGGCCACCAGCTTTTAGAAGCACTTGAGTCTGAAGCGATGGCAAACGGAGCGAAAGAAGCTGTCATGCATGCACAAAGTCCAAGCTCTTCCTTTCTACGAAAAGAAAGGCTACAAAGCCATTTCAGAACCGTTTGAAGAAGCAGGGATTACACATGTCAAAATGACAAAAACACTCTCCGTTTAACGAAAATAAAAAACCAGGGCATCATGGATGCTCTGGCTTTTTATTGATTCCATCTCGTTCGCTCAGGAAGAAAGCGCAGTCATTTAGACGTAAGTATTGATATGAACGCCCTTACCTTCTTCCATAAACATATCTCGTACAAAACGTTCCCGCTTTTTTTGCTGTACTTTCGTTTCCGCTTCTGTCACTAAGTCCTCTTTTTTCTCCAGCTCTCTGTATACCTTGTCATGAAAGGTGCGGGTGACCTTCGTCACTTTCGCATAGTCTTCTTTATCCTGAGGAGCAGGACGATTGATATATTGAAAATACAGATCCGGCTGAATCGGGGCTATATATCCCATCAAGAACGCCTCCTTTGCTTCTCTTCTACTCTACTATTCCCTAATTATGACTGTTTGAAACACGCCTCATTTGATATGATTAGATGTGTTTCTTTTTAAGATTGATTGACTATTGGAGGACTAGCTTTGAAATGCGCACGACGACATGATCGAACGATCTCATTACATACATATTCGAGAGAACACTATCAATTCCTCCATGATGAGGGGAAAAAAGGGCATTTATCTTGCCCATATTGCGGACAATCCGTCTTTTTTAGATTAAATATACATGAAGCACCTGCCTTTATCCATAAGCAAATATCTCAGCAAGAGATTTGCGAAAAAAGAGAACAACAAGAGGAAAAGAAACCGGCTGAACGAGAGGAACATGCATCCTACAAAGAACTTGGCGGCTTTCGCTTTCCAACCGGCAAACAGATCATCTCACAAACAGAAGAACCGGATGACTGGCAGGAACCAAGATCCATTCAATTTGGCGAAACCTTTCATTTAGAAAAGAATGAAGAAGTGCATACCATTGACCTCTTTCCACACATCACCTTTAGCGCACCGCAGCTTCAAGCTGTCACACACAAAGACGGTCCGATGCTTGTGCTGGCTGGCGCCGGCAGCGGGAAAACAAGGGTACTGACAGCAAGAGCTGCTTATCTGATGTCGCACCATCAAATCCCTGCTCACCATATCCTGCTCGTGACCTTCACCACAAAAGCAAGCAGTGAAATGAAAGAAAGACTGCGTATGCAGTATCAGCTTCATCCATCACAGGCGAGCCAAGTTGTGACAGGCACATTCCACAGTCTATTTTATAAAATGCTGCTTCACGATGATCGGGGCAAATGGAATGGACAGCATTTGATTAAATTCGACTGGCAAAAAGAGCAGTATATTCGCAAAGCGATCATGCATGAAGGACTTGATGAAAAAGACTATCCAACCGATCAAGTGCTGCAATCAATCGGCTATTGGAAAAATGCTTTTTTACCAGACGAACTTCCTGAGCTGAAAGATGAAAAGGAAAAGCAAATGTGGACAATCTATCAGTCATACGAACAGCAAAAGCGTGAAAATCAGCAATTTGACTTTGATGACATGGCGATTGCCTGCTTACACATGCTGACTAAGCAGCCTGAATTGCTCAAACAATATCAAGAACGATTCAAGTATATTTTAGTAGATGAATTTCAAGATATTAATCCCGTACAATATCAATTAATCCAGCTTTTAGCTGGAGAATCCGAGCAGCTATTTTGTGTAGGCGATGATGATCAAGCCATCTATGCATTTAGAGGAAGCAATCCTGCTTTTATTCTTGACTTCAAACAGGATTATCCTTCGGCCGAGATCGTCCATTTACATGCAAATTACCGCTCTCATCATACGATTGTCGCAAGTGCAGACGCCATTATTAAGAAGAACCAGCATCGTTACGAGAAAACGTTAAAAGCCGTTCGCGTGGAGAAAATTCCGCCGACTCTTTTTTATCCATATGACGAGGAAGAGGAAGCGACCATGATCGTAGCAGATATTCAGGAGAAAATTAAAAACGGTGCAAAACCGAATGACTTTTGCGTGCTGTTTAGAACGAATACAGGAGGCCGTGCGATTTATGAACGTCTTCATCAATCGGCGATTCCGTATCAAACCGATGCTGGCGTAAAAGCCTTTTATAGCAGAAGAATTGTTCGGGTGCTGCTCGCTTTTCTTTCGCTAAGTCAGGATGCAGATGATGTCGCCGCAATGAAGCAGCTGCTGCCCGTTTTCTTTTTAAAGCAGCAAACACTGAATACCCTGAAGGCGCTGACCATTACGGAAGATTGTTCTATGGTAGAGGCACTTGGAAAGCTAACAGACATTCAGCCGTTTCAGCGCAAAAAACTGCAATCGATCGTTCCCCTGTTTCGAACGTTAAAATCGTTAAAGCCATCTGAAGCTGTAGCGTTTATTGAACAAAGGATGGGACTTGGTGATTTTTTAAAAAAACGCGTGAATGATACGAATGTGCTTGAAAAAGGAACAGATGATGTACGAGATGTGAAAACAGCGGCGAAACGTTTTGAAACAATTGAAGCCTTCCTCGCTCATGCCGAACATATGAAATCTGCTGAAAAGGAAAAATCAGATGAACCAGGCGTTCAGCTCATGACGATCCACCGTGCGAAGGGACTAGAATTCCAAACAGTGTACATCACGAGCGTGGTTGATGGGGCGCTCCCTCATGACTTTGCACTTGATGAGCTGAGAAGCGGTGATGAAGAAGCCATTGAAGAGGAGCGGCGCTTATTATACGTTGCCATGACGAGAGCAGAACAATCCCTTTATCTATCCGTTCCATCATATAGAAGAGGAAAAACTGCTCACCGCTCCCGCTTTTTGTACCCTCTTTTAAAGAAAAATCGTGAATTATTCACACAAAAACAACAGGCCCCCCTTTAAATGGAGAGCCTGTTGTTTATTTTTTGTTGTTCATCATTTTAGCGATTGTATTAAAATCAAGCTTTTCTTTTCCACTTGTAATCGATTGAACGATTTTGTCTTCCATTTCTTTAGGTACACGTTTGTTTGCAAGCTGCGCCACTTTTTTAATGACACCTCGAACGGTATTCTCATCTTTAAAGTTCGCGTTTTGCAAAGAACCTGCAAGCTTAAAGACATCATTCATATTTACACCTGTTTTATTTTCCACACTTTTAAAGAACTTATTATCCATTCCTTTGCCTCCTCTTTGTGGAGTAATCACCTTACTATATGAAAATAGGCGAGATATGTGCCTATCCTGCTGCCTTGTTAGCAAAGAGAAAGGAAAGCAAAAGGCTTCCCTATTGCTTCCCTCACCTTCTTACTGTTTAGTTAAAGAAAGAAGCACCAACGATGATTAGAAGGATGAAAAGCACGACGACAAGAACAAAAGTTGAACCATAACCGCCGCCGTAGCCGCCACCATAACCTCCGCAATAACCGCCACCGTAACCGTAACAACTCATATTTAAGCACCTCCTCTTCTCCCTTACAAAATATGAAAAATACATGAAATGGTTTGGACGATCACATAAAAAAGTGCGGAATTTTTATTTCTGCTGTTTAAAGACGTAATCTGCCTCTCCATGACGGATCATGAATGCTTCTGTTTCTTTCGCAAAAGTATCCATTTTCTCGCCAAATACTTTTAAGTGCTCTTCAAGATCCTTCGCTTTTTTCGCTAGATCCATTTCAGCTTTTTCGTGCGCTTGCTCTTTCCCATCATGGGGTTTAGTGAACAAGGAACCGATTAATTGTTCGAATGCATCCATTCTGGTCACCCCTTCTCTCTTACATATGCATCACCCAAAAAAAGGGCAACAAAAAAACCGGATAAATCCGGCTTTTGTTTTTCCCTATTGAGGTTTCTTTTTCTTCCCGCAGCCGCAGCCCGTCTTCTTGATTTTCTTCGTATATACAGATTGTTGATTTGACTGCGCTGGATACCCTTGAAGCATATGTGACGGTGTTTCAGTTGGTTTCATCGCAACCCTTCCTTTCCTATTCCATGTTAGTATATGCATTTTCTTTAAGCGTGTCTGATCAGAATGCCTGTTTATTTCACAAGCTTCGACACGACTGCTTCAATCAAGCCTGCTGCTGCGGCAATCGCTAATAGTAAATTAAGCCACATGCTGATGACAGGAAAAAATATGTATATCAGTAGTAAAGCAGCAGTGCACCACATACCCGTACACCAATAACAGCTTAACAGCTCTCCTATCCAAGATCGCAGTCCCTTCCCCTTAATGACGATATAGGTCTCGACTTCACCTTGTTCGTTTACCTCTTCTTGCTCTTCATGAAATAGACGGCGAAAGGGGGCTGTAATCGTATCAAACACGATCAATCTCGTCAGCCTAAAGGATGCGAGGGCAAATATAGCAAATGACAAAGCGCCGCTCATGGAACCTCCACCTCCTTCATTCTTCTTTTTCCGTCCTTTCTTTATATATGCAAAAAGAAAGACCACCATGATGAATCGGGTGCAAATAAAATTGGGTTGTACTTTTTCATGCTTTCCGATTCCACCTTGAGCCTCTGCTGCATTAAATAATGTATAGATAAGAAAGGAGTGAAAGTATTGTCTATTGAAGAAAGTGCTGATTTATTATACACACAACTGTTGAACGAATTAATCAGCAATTATGATGATTTCATCGAGATCAAGGATTCCGAAAATGTCACGATTCATAAAACAGATGTAACAGCCGCACTCTCCCTTCAAGCGACCGTAACGACAATCATTACTCTTTTAATTCAAATTCTTGTACCAGATGATGAATTGGCTGCAGACATCACAGAACAGCTTTTAGCTGCACAACAAGTGACAGTTCAAAAGAAAACAGTGATTCAAATCATCAATTGTTATAACGTCACGATTACATTATCTGATGCATCCATTATGAACTCCGTACAAATTCTCACTCAAACACTGAATGTACTTTTAGTTGAAGCCGGCATTCTTTGACCCTTTCTTTTTCTAACATCACGTATGAAAGAGGTGAAATAATCGTGGCTGAAGAGAACGAAAAAAAGGAGTTTCAAATCAACACTGATGTTGATCCATTAACAAGCCTTCTTGTGAGTGATATTTTAAACAAAAATAATGTCACAGATGATCAGAAAGCAAACCTTTCAGAAGATCAAAGAAAGATGATTTTGAAGCTGGTTCAGGATTTACAAAAGAAAGCAGATGATTTCGTACAGCAGCAGCAAGAGAAAAAGCGTCAGGCAGAGGCAGCAAAACATGCAGAAGAGGTCGAGCCTGAACCACAAGTGCGCCCTAAACGAAATTCACTTCGAGAACGTATCCAGCAACGTCGTCAAGCGCAGCAAAATAACGATTAAATAAAAATGGGTTGCCTGCTAGGATAAATGCCCGAGACAAAACCAATCATTCCAGCATTTAATAAAGTAAACGGAAGGAGGAAAAGAAATGGATTCTAAACCATACTCTTGGGTCGCTCTAGATCGCAACTGTACACACCACGGCGATTACCATCATAACTACGAAAGAAAAGCAGTTTGTGACGGCCACTATTATGATGATGAAGATGTTTTACAAGACTTTGATCAAGTGAGTGTGACAAAGCAGACATCTGAGGAAGTCATTATCGTTAGAGATTCTTGTGACATTAACGTCTCTTCTGTTGATGCACAGGTTGCAGCATCTATCCAAGCAGCTGTTCAAACAGCGATCATCACCATTACAAACATCTCAATCGCTGATGGTGACCTAGCTGACCGCGTCACGCAAGATCTATTGCAAGCAGCTAGCCACAAACAAACAAATCGCCAGAAACTTGTCATCGAAAACTCTAGAAACGTTACAGTCTCTACAATCGATGCAGACATCTCTATTGCCATCCAAACGCTTACACAGACACTTGTTGCGACGATCGTTGCAATTGGTATCCTCTAATGTACAAAAGCAGAGCGAAAAGCTCTGCTTTTCCTTTTTCTAAAAATACAACAAAGATAAATAGTCATTTACCCACACCAACTAGAGGGCGCATACATATGTTGTTAAGGACTAAAGTCAAATACCTTGTTAAAGGAGCTGAAATCCATGAGCTGCGGAAAACACCATGGCCGACATGATGAAAACTGTGTATGCGATGCGGTTGATAAGATTTTAGCAGAGCAGGAAGCTGTAGAAGATAAATGTCCTACGAGCTGCTACAGTAATTTATTAAGCCCGACAGTTTCTGGAAAAGATACGATTCCGTTTTTACTTTTTGATAAAAAGGGCGGATTGTTCTCTACTTTCGGAAACATTGGAGGATTTGTTGACGATTGCCAATGCTTCGAATCCATTTTCTTCCGGGTTGAAAAATTGCATGACTGCTGTGCCACATTATCTGTATTAAGACCTGTTGATGTACACGGACATACGCTAAGCGTTTGTCACCCTTGCGATCCTGACTTCTTTGGTTTAGAAAAAGCGGACTTTTGTATCGAAGTTGATTTGAACTGTTTCTGCGCGATCCAATGTTTAAATCCAGAACTTGTCGACAGAGTCATGCCAACAAAAGATAAAAAGCATCATCACCACGGCTAAACCAATCGCCCGCTCATCTAACTTGTCATAAGTCAAAGCATCCCCTTCCTCACGAATGACAACCAATCATGCGGAGCAGTCAGCAAAAGGCGGCCGCTTCCGCATTGATTGACATTAGATGCATCAACCGGCGAGACACGTAATAAAGCTTATAGATGATGATGACAGTGCTCAAACACTCAAACAAATTTCCTTGTATAGGAGGGTTGAATATGAGCCGCAAACATTCATGGAACTGTGTAGCAGAGGCTGTTGAAAACATAAACGACTTACAAAATGCCGTCGAAGAGGATTGCCCAACCAGCTGTTACAGCAATCTCCTTTCTCCATCACATTCATTAGGTGACACTGTCCCGTTTGTTCTATTTACCTCAAAATCAAAACCATTCGTCGCATTCGGAAACGTCGGAGAAGTAGATGCTGGCCCTTGCTTCAGCACTGCATTTTTCAGAGTCGAACACATCTCTGATCACTGCGCAACACTCAGCTTGCTTATTGCATTTGACAAAGATCGTCATATTTTAGATTTTACAGATAAAGATTCCGTATGTGATGTGTTCCGTTTAGAAAAATCAAAATATTGCATTGAAGTAGACCTTGACTGCTTCTGCGCAATCGAGTGCTTAAATCCAAGACTCATCAACCGTAGCTGCTAACAAAAAAAGTCCCGTTATGGGACTTTTTTTATGTTCATTAAAAACCAAGTGGATGAATAGAAGAAATATCACCAATCGCTAATTCCACTGGGTTACCACCGCCTGCCGTGCGGATGACGACCATATTGTCTTTTCTCTCCATGATGATTCCTCTGTATGTTTTTCCATCGGCTTCAATGAGGCAAAGCGCTCTCGGCATATTATGCGGCAGACTTGTAAGAAAATCGACTTTCTCCTCGATATTCATTTGGCTTAACGGCTTCTTCACTCGTTTTCTTCTTGGTTCTTCTTTTGTTTCATGTAATACGCCTTCTGGCTGTTTTTCTTGTTCTTGTACTGGCTCTCGATTTTGTGAATTATCTTTTTCTTGATTGATCTCCCGCTCTTGCTGTAGCGCAGGCGGCTCTTCTTTTTTCTGCTTTACTTCCTGTGATACAGGTTCTTGCACGCTCTCTTCGATTGCATGCTCTTTGTCGCTTTTTTTGGTTTCTGAAGGTTTTTCTGACTTCTTGCGCTTTCTCACAATATTTTGCATGGCCGGCGCTGATTCATCATAGCTCGGCTGAACAATATACATAAGCGGCTTTTGATTCTCATCACCTTTATTTGACATACTAATCCCTCCCGAATGATTCATTCCTTATATATATGAGAGGACACCCCAAATCAGAAGAAAAATAAAAAACAGCATACCAGTGATTGGTATGCTGCAAATCAATTATTCGTTTAGCGGGCAATGATATGGAAGCCAGAATCAACATGAAGATTCTCACCTGTCATGCCGCGGGATAAATCACTGAATAAGAATAGTGCTGTATCGCCAACTTCTTCAGGAGTCGTTGTACGGCGAAGCGGTGCACGCTCTTCAATATCCTTCAAGATTGTATTAAAGCCGCTGATTCCTTTTGCAGATAACGTACGAATTGGACCAGCAGAAATGCTGTTCACACGGATGCCTTCCGCTCCAAGGTCAGCTGCTAAGTATTTCACACTTGCTTCAAGGGCTGCTTTTGCTACACCCATGACATTGTAGTTAGAGACAACGCGCTCTCCGCCTAGGTAAGTAAGTGTGACAATGCTTCCGCCTTCTGTCATGAGCGGACGTGCTGCTTTTGCTACAGCTGTTAGTGAATAGGCACTAATGTTGTGCGCTAAAAGGAAACCTTCACGGTTCGTGTTCAAATATTCACCAACAAGCTCTTCTTTGTTTGCAAATGCAATCGCATGTGCAACACCATGGATGACTTGTACTTTTTCTTTAATCGTTGCAAAACATTTTTCGATTTCTTCATCACTTGTCACATCACAAGGAAGAATAATGGAATCATCACGCTCTAGCGTGCTTGCTAGTTCTTTTACTGATTCTGCCAGACGATCTCCAACATAAGTAAAAATCAAACGAGCTCCTGCTTCGTGAAGTGAACGAGCGATCCCCCAAGCAATGCTTCGTTTATTGGCAACACCCATCACCACAATATTACGGCCTTCTAAAGAAAAGTTCATATGTATTAAAGCCTCCTATTTTTTCAAGACATAGTATTAGTACCTGATCATAATCTTATCACATATCATGAGATATTGACAATTTCCGTTGAAAGAAAGTTTTTATTTCAGAAAAAAGACCGTCCTCACAAGTGAAGACAGTCTTCTTTTTATGCTTTGACTCTGTTTTGCTGATAAGCAAAGTGGTTAGTCGGTCCGTGCCCAGCGCCAATATTCAGAGGAAATTTGATCGCCTCATGGACAAAGGTTTCTGCCGTTTCAAAGGCTTCCTTCATGGAACGACCTTTTGCTATTTCTGCCGTTAATGCCGCTGCAAATGTACAGCCTGTTCCGTGTGTATGTGGTGTATCAATATGTTCATTCGTGAGTTCAAAAAAGCTTTTTCCATCGTACAAAAGGTCTGTAATGAGGCCGCCTGAAGGACTATGACCTCCTTTAATCACAACATAGGACGTGCCAAGCTCATAAAGTCGTTCTGCTGCTCTATGACGATCGTCTTTTGTCTGAATGCGCATGCCTGTCAGCACTTCTGCCTCAGGGAGATTCGGTGTGACTGCATAACTGACAGGTAGTAACTGTGTTTTCATAGCAGAGACCGCATCTTCATTTAATAAAGAAGCGCCTCCTTTGGCAATCATGACTGGATCGACAATTAGTTTCAAGTCATATTGCTTCGTCTTTTCAGCAACGACACTGATCATGTCGGCACTCCACAGCATCCCTGTTTTAGCGGCATCTGGCAACAAGTCTTCTGCTACTGCATCAATTTGACTTTCGAGCGCCTCGATAGACAGTGGATAAATACCGTGAACACCAAGTGTGTTTTGCGCTGTAATGGCCGTAATGGCGGACATTCCGTACACACCAAGCTCCTGAAAGGTTTTCAAGTCTGCTTGAATACCTGCTCCACCACCAGAATCAGTACCTGCGATGGTTAATGCTTTTTTAATCGTCATGTCATCTCACCCTCTCATTAGCCAATCCATTGATGATAAATCGTTCTCGCTTTCGCAATATCATTTGTCCCATGGACAAGCGCTCTGCCATCTTTGAATAAAACAAGCTTGTACTCATCCTTCTGACACGAAAGCAAATAAGGATTTTCCAGCACATCCATTCCTGCTTTCTTTAGCTGACGGGCTACTTCATGCAGCGCCGGGGGTGCCCCTAGTGCACTGCGAATTTGTACGGTATTTCGTCCACATAATACATCTGCTTTTGCTCTTTGATCATATGAGAGAAATGGGTATGTCTTAAGACCGCAGCTTGGACATTGTTTCTTTTTTAAAGACGTAACGGATCGAATATCAGATCGCTCGTTTGTCCATAAATCAAACGATCTTAATACCGGCGTGATGTGGTGTCCTGTTAAAAGCTTCAGTGCATCCGCCACTTGATAGGCCGCAACCTGCTGCACAACTGGACTAATAATGCCTGCTGTATCACATGTCATGCCTTGTGCAGGTAAATGCTCAAGCAGGCAGTGTAAACATGGTGTTTCACCAGGAATCACTGTGAATTGAATACCGTAGCTTGCTACACAGGCTCCGTAAAGGAACGGAATTTGATGTTTGACGGCCGCATCGTTCGCAATCATTCTCACCTCAAAATTATCCGCTGCATCCACGATGATGGATGCCCCGCTGACGTACTCATCATTATTTTGAGCGGTCACGTCAATGACGATTCCTCTCACATGAACGTCACTGTTCACCTGCTTGAGCCTTTTCTCAGCAGCCACAGCCTTTGGCAGCCGATCAAGAACATCTTGTTCTGTGTATAGCTGCTGACGCTGCAGGTTGCTCCATTCAATATAATCTCTATCCAAAATGGTGACAGATCCTACGCCGGCACGGACGAGCATTTCAGCACTCGCTGTTCCAAGTGCCCCAGCCCCAATAATGACGGCCTTTGAGGCATGTAGCCGTTTTTGTCCTTCTGTTCCAATCGGCCTAAAAAGCTCTTGGCGTGAATAACGTGTGCTCAAAATGCTGGCATTCCTTCCTGCGGACTGCTGGCTGTTCCATAGTTTTTGAGTGGAATACGGCCTGCCTCGAAACCGAGTCTTCCAGATTCAATCGCCAGCTTCATCGCTTTAGCCATTTTCACAGGGTCCTTTGCGCCAGACACGGCTGTATTCAGTAATACAGCATCAGCGCCCAATTCCATCGCATAAGCAGCATCCTTCGGAGAACCTACACCCGCATCAATAATAACTGGCACCTTTGCCTGTTCGATAATAAACGATAGATTCAGAGGGTTGAGCAATCCTTGACCTGATCCAATTGGAGAAGCACCTGGCATAATGGCATGAACACCAAGTTCTTCTAATTTCCTTGCCAGCACCACATCATCTGATGTATATGGCAGCACGATAAAACCTTCTTCTAATAGCATTTCAGATGCTTTTAACGTTTCGACTGGATCTGGCAGAAGAGACCTTGAGCAGCCAATGACTTCTACTTTGATCATGTCACACAGTCCAGAAGCCTTCGCTAAGCGAGCAATACGAACTGCCTCTTCTGCTGTACTTGCACCAGCTGTATTCGGAAGCAGCGTATATTTAGATAAATCCAGCTGTTCCAAAAAATTAGGCTGAGTTGCTTCGAAAATGTTCATTCTTCGCACAGCAAAGGTCAAAATTTCAGCTTCTGATACGTTGACCGCCTCTTTTTGAACTTCAAATGATGGATACTTTCCTGTCCCTAGTAATAGTCTTGATGTAAATGTTTTTCCGCCAATGCGCAGCATGTTGTCATCCTCCTCCTACAAAGTGAACGATTTCAATCGTGTCATTTGGTTGAATTTTTACCTGTTGAAAGGCTTCTTTATCTATAATTTCTTGGTTCTTTTCAACGATCACCACTCGGTTTTCAAGTTGATACGCTGATAGCAGATCAAAAATCGTGCCATTTTCCTTATCGAAATCAACCATTCTTCCATTCAATTGAATTTTCATACGAACAATGCCTCCTTTCGCCCAATACGAAACGCATGAAGCCATTCCTTGTGAACAGACTCGCCCGCTATTAAGCCGCGAATGATTTCCCCCGTAATTGGCGCAAGTAAAATGCCATTTCGGTAATGTCCCGTTGCAAAAAGAATACGCTCGTCTTCTGGATGTTTTCCGATATAGGGGTGCCGGTCGCTTGTCGCTGGCCGTAGACCTGCCCAGCATTGATCAATCGGCATCTCTCGAATAGAAGGCATGAGCTGAGATGCTTTGTGAATAACTGCTTCAATACCGCCAAGTGTCGGAACGGCCTGCCAGTCATTCGGTATCATCGTTGCACCAATCACTAGCTTACCGCTATCCCTTTGAACGATATAACAATGATCATGATAGATGGTGTGTGCAAGCGCTGGACCGTTATTCCAAACAGACACGCATTCTCCTTTTACAGGATAGAGAGAGTGTGATAACCCCAGTTCTTCTAAAAAACGGCCTGACCATACACCACTTGCTACAGTCAGATGATCACATGTGAAGATGCCTTTAGCTGTACTGACTGTCAAAGTTTCTTTTCCCCTCTTCACATCGATAACGGGGGTAAACTCCTTCACATCCGCTCCGTGCCGAACAGCCGCCTGCCAAAAAGCCCTGCACACCGCATATGGCTCGACATGGACATCATCTGCTATCAATCCTGCTCCTACGATGTCATCTGCAATTTGAGGCATACGTTCTTTTACGCCGCTTGCTTCAAGCCATTCAAATGTGGGCAAATGCTGCATCCGGCAAAGCGCTCGTTTTTCTTGTTCTGTAAAAGCCACCTTCATAATCCCGCCCACTGATGTCTGAATATCAATGCCCGATTCATGCTGAAGGTCGACCGTTAATTTTTCATATAAAGCCTGACTTTGTCTGCCTACTTGAAAGAAAATATCCTCATCACCTTCTCCTTCAGCATGTGCACCCAGCATGCCAGCAGCCGCACTCGTCGTTTGCTTCCCGATCTCATTTGCCTCAAATAAGACAATCTGCTTTCCTGCTTTTGCAAGGTGATAAGCGATCGACATCCCTATGATTCCACCACCAATGATTGCAACATCATAATGCTTGTTCATAAGGATTCTCCTTTCGCTTTTTAGAAAATGTTTGCGCCATTTTGCGCGGCTGAGGATGAGCAAAAATTCCCGACATGACGGCTATTCCCTTTAAATCAACATGCATCAATTCTGGCAGTCGTTCTGGTGTGATTCCACCAATGACAACGACTGGAATGGACAGCTCAGAAGTCATTTCCTCCACAACCTTTATGCCTCTCGCCTGAAGTCCGGGTTTGCATGCGGTATCATACACATGCCCAAACATGACATACTCTGCCCCGTTCTTCTCTGCTGCTTTGGCTTCTTCTATCGAATGAACCGATACCCCCGCATGGAGATGAGGAAATTTTTGTCTTAATTCCTTTGGCGAAAAGCTGTGTCCTGGAAGATGAACCTGGTGAATATTGGTCAGCAGCGCAACGTCAACTCGGTCATTTATAATCAGCTTTTCTTTCGGAACACCTTCTGCTAGGAGTTGTTTCACGAGGTGAACCAGCTCACCTGCTGCCTTCGATCGTTCACGAATATGAATAAAGTCTACTTCAGACGCAATGTCTTTTATTTGCTTGATGAGCTCCCTGACAGGAAGCGTATCATTTGTCACTGCATGGAGTTCCATTTGCACCAACCCCATCTAAGCATGCTGTCTGCCACATTTCTTTTTCATACGCCATCTCCCAGAAATGGTATTCGTAATAGCTCGAAATCACGAAATTTTCTTTCATATTAGCCCGCACATGTTCTGGCGCTTTTTCTGCAAGTTCATCAAAACGGTTCACCTGTTCAAAAACAAGCTCTTTAAACCAATCCCCGCCATATGTCAAAATCCATTCTTGATAAATCGGATGGTCAGGCGTTGTTTGTTTCAGTTTTTCTCCTACCTCATAATAAAGCCAGTAGCACGGCAATAATGCGGCTAAAATTTCTTCAAAACGACCGCTTTTCACAGATCGGTACATATGCGAGGTATATGCATAAGCAGTTGGAGAAGGTTTAAAGTTTGCCAGCGCTTCATCAGAGATCTGGAGCAGTTCTGTGAACTTTCTATGCAGTGATAGCTCTGCTTCATACGTACCCTGCGCATGATATGCCATTCTGCCTGTCGTATGTAAGTCCTCACTAATAGCGGCTCCATACGATTGTACTTTTGCAAAATGAGTTAAATAGTACGAATCCTGCATCACATAATAAGTGAAACGATCGAGTGAAAGTGTGCCATCACCAATCCCTTTCACAAAAGGGTGTGTAAAGCTCCCATTCCACCATCTAGCTGCTGCTTCTTTACATTCGTTCGAAAATGTCATGTTCCTCTCCTCCTGTTTTTCCATATAAAAAAACCACTTTCCGCGTGGAAAGTGGTTTGGAATTTGTAAAAAGCATAGTCAAACACCGCACCACTTCCCTACGCAGGTATGAACCTGTTCAGGTAATGAGGGTCTAAAAGTCTACACTTTTATCTCAGCCCTTTTAAAGGACTCCCCTAGTGGATCAAACATATATTGTTGTACCTCTATCTTAATCAGGATTTGTTCATCGGTCAAGGGTTCATTGCAACTCTAATTGGGCTCTAAGTCCTGCCACATACTCCCGGGAGCCAGACACAAGCACGCGGTCACCGCTTCTAAGCGTCGTATCCCCATGCGGTACTAAGCTGTCAATTCCTCTAAAAATACGGACAAACACCAAATCGCCGGTAAAAGGAAATTCCCTCAGCATGACATTATGATACCGATGATTGTTCATTTGAATTTGATACAAAGAAGAATCCTCATTTGTTAACAAGCGAATCGCATCAGGTGCTTCAATCAATGCCCTCAGCACCGTTTTAGATGATAAGAAGTTAGAAAAGGTATCGATCCCTGCTTCCTTTAAAGTCAGCTCGGCTTCCGCTTTGTTAACACTTGCAATGACTTGTTTAGACCCTTCTTCTTTTGCAAATAAAGCAATTTCCTTATTTTTCGTTTCACTGCCTGTAGCCACAACGAGTACATCCTCTTGACCGATGCCAGCCTGCCTGAGCGTATCATCGTCATATTGTTCAATCGCTTCAACTTCAAAGATGGAGTCAGCAAGCAAGGCTTCTTTATTTTCCTGAAAGACGTGTAAAATACGGATGTCATATTCATCCTGATGCAAATCAAGCGTCACAGGTAACGTCAGCTGATTCGCTCCAATAAACGTCACACGCTTTTTATGATTGGTTTCACGTTCTTGTTTAAATAACGCCTTAAACCAAACAGGCGTTAAAACACTCGTGAGCACAGCGACTAGAATAAGGGCTCCTGACATTTTATGATCAATGACACCAAGCCGCTCACCAATCGTTGCAGCAGCAATAACTAGGGATAACGTCGAGGTTAATAAAAAACCAGAACCGATGACTTTTTTCATGTCATACCATTTTTTTAAATAAAGAATCGGAACGAGTTTACTAAGCAATAATGCGATAAACAGTAGCGGAATCATGATCATGATGGTTGGATCTTTAAAGAGTGACCATATATTCAGGTCCACACCGACCATCACAAAAAAGATCGGAATTAAAAATCCATAGCCAAACGAGTCCAGCTGCTGTACGAGCTCTTTATTAGGCGAAAGAAGAGACACAAGCACACCTGCTAAAAAAGCCCCAAGAATATTTTCAGCACCGAGTGATTCAGATAAGGCAACTAAGACTATAATGAGAGTAAAGATGGCTCTTGTCCCAATTTGCACCGTTCCTTTTGACATGGACTGAAAAATGGACTTTGTCTTAAATACCCGGCCAAATAAATAAAGAAGAATACCTGCCGCAAATAATAATAAGAGCAACCACATGTTCCCTGTTCCATCGCCATAAATGGAGGAAAACACAGCAAGTAAAATCATTGTCACCAAATCAGCAATGACGGCTACAAGCAAAATGATTTGACCAATATTCGTCTGCATCAACTTTTCCTCTTTTAAGGTAGGAACTACCACACCCAATGAGATGGTGGAAATAATAAGCGTCATTAAAAAGGCATTTTGAATAAATCCTGCAAGGACAAACGCATAAGACAGGATAAAGGACATACAAAATACGCCAACAAAAATAATGGTCGCTGTTTTAAATGTATTCGGTTCTTTTAAACCATTTGGCAGTTCTCGCGCTTTCTTCTTTGATTCAAAAGAAGAAAAATCTATTTCAAGTCCACTTAAAAACATAAGAAAAATAAAACCTAGCATGGATAACGTATCTAGCCATGCGTCGTGTTCAACAACTAGTTGAAGACCGCTTTTTCCAATGATGAGCCCCATGATGATTTCAGCGACAACGACCGGGATGGTCAGCTTAAATCGGTGCAATAAAATGGGGGTGAAAAAGGCTACAATAATAACGACAACGAGTGATGAAACAGATGTATGCTCCATTGGCTAAAGCCTCCTAACATTCATGTTTAATTTTTAAGTTTTACGTTAAAGCATTGATTCTAACAATTGCCCAAATGAAATGAAAGCCATTCGTTATATTTTCTAAAATTCAAACTTCTTTATATCCGATAAATGGATGAAAAAATCAGGAGGAACCTTTATGAAATTCGATATCATCGGCGATATCCACGGCTGCTACGAAGAGCTGCTTACCCTCATACACAAACTAGGATACGAACTCAAACATGGACTACCTGTCCACCCTGATAAGAGAACACTGGCCCTTGTTGGTGATTTAACAGACCGCGGCCCTCGATCAGTTGCCGTCATGCAATTTGTCATACACGCCTATTCTAAGGGCGCAATCCGCTATGTGCCTGGCAACCATTGTTTTAAGCTGTATCGCTATTTGAAAGGAAATCCCGTAAAATTACTGCATGGCATTGAAACAACGGTGAACGAAATCAAAAACCTGCCGCATGATGAACAAACCATTTTATCACGTGAATTTAAACATTTATTTGAAAAGGCACCGCTTTATGATGTACTGATTCCGAATGAACTGATCATTGCACACGCAGCGATGAAGGAAAAGGATATTGGCAAAAAACCGAACAAACAGATGAGGTCTTATCTATTATTTGGAGCAGTCACCGGAGAAACATGGCCAGACGGTCGACCTGTCAGGAAGGACTGGGCAAAGGAATATCACGGAAAACCATGGATTGTGTACGGGCATACACCCGTAAAAGAACCAAGATTCATCGGTAGAACGGTTAACATTGATACAGGCTGCGTCTTTGGCCACAAGCTCTCTGCCCTTAGATATCCAGAGCTTGAGACAGTATCTGTTCCTTCATCTATGCCATATGACGATTCAAGATTTCAGCATTTCACGCAATAAAAAACCCGGTCCACCATGACAGGTGTCCGGGTTTACTTGTTTACTGAAGCAATAATGTCATATCATCCGGTAAAGGAGCCGAAAAGGTCATGGACTCCCCTGTTATCGGATGCGGAAAAACAAGGGTTTCACTATGAAGTGCCTGCCTGCCTATTCTCTCGCTTGTTCCACCATATAGTGTATCTCCAACAAGCGGATGACCAAGGAATTGCATGTGAACACGAATTTGATGAGTTCTTCCCGTTTCAAGGGTAAGGGACACATCAGACATATCTAAATGAGTATGTACCGCCCGCACCGTATAATGTGTTACGGCTTCCTGACCAGATTCATCCACCATTCGTTCAATAATGCTGTCCCCTTTTCGAGCAATTTTTGCTTTAATTGTTCCTTCCTTTTGCGTGATCATGCCATGTGTAATGGCTCTATACGTTCGCTTGACTTCCCCTTTTTTCTGCGCCTTTGATAAAAGGCTGTGTGCAAAGCGATGTTTAGCGACTAACATGACACCAGAAGTATCACGATCAAGACGGTTCACCAAGTGGACAGTCAGCCGAACGGACTGCTCAGCATAATGGTGAAGCACCCCATTTGCAATACTATACTCAGGGTGCTCTCGAGAAGGAATCGATGGGATATACGGCTTTTTATTCAGCACAAGCACGTGCTCGTCCTCAAATAAAATATCAAGCGGAATGGCCGCAGGTTTTAGCCCTTCACTCACTTTTTCCTCGGGAAATAAAATGGTGAGCCTGTCTCCCTCGCGCAGCTCATATCTCACGGTCACATGCTCTCCATTAATCAGAAGGTCACCGCCATCAAATTTAATATCTGTCAGCATTCGTTTTGAAATGCCAAGATCGATTAAGTAGTCCTTCAGCAGCCTGCCTTCTTCTTTGGCTGATATGGTTTTGTTTATCTTAAAGTATTCCAGCGAGAACAACCTCTTTCTTATTCTCCTTTGCCGATAAAGGAATCTTGCACCCTTTTCCAAAACGGAAATGGTCTAAATCGGGCAAACCGGACATTCTCGTCTGCCACTCGGCATTGAATGGATTTCACATCTTTATGCAGCAGCGACAAATGATCTATCGTCACCTGAAAATCCACATCATTAATCGGTTTGATCACACACGTATGGTGGTCGGGCAAAATGAGCGGCGAACCGACCGTTCTAAACACTCTGTTGTTGATTGAAGCCATTTCTGCCAGCTGGATCGCCCTAATGGATGGGTGAATAATAGCCCCGCCAAGTGCCTTATTATAGGCTGTACTGCCAGATGGTGTAGACAAACAAAGGCCGTCTCCTCTGAATGTTTCAAAAAGCTGACCCCTAATCTCAACATCTGCCACAAGTGTACCTTCCATACTTTTAATCGTACATTCATTCATTGCTAAATATTTTTCTTCCCTGCCCCCATCGTTGTACCTGACGATGACTTCAAGAATCGGATATTCCACAATATGATAAGGCGTTTTGGCAATGGCTAACACAAGCTTTTCAATTTCACTCGGGACCCAGTCCGCATAAAAACCAAGATGGCCTGTATGTACGCCGACAAAAGCGGTTTCGTTCAGACGGTTGCTATACCGGTGAAAAGCGTATAAAAGGGTTCCGTCTCCGCCAACTGTAATGACGAGATCGGGTTCCTCTTCATTTAATTCCATTCCAAAATCCAATAAGTAGGTCTGTATTTTATTTTTAAGTGTGTCAGATACAGAATTCCCTTTCGAAGAAACTGCAAATTTCATGAATTCTTCTCCTTTTCCACCTTGCTGCGACGAGAAAGCAGCATCATATTTGATCAAGCTTAGGCTCAGCTATCGTTTTTCTTTTTCCGGGAAAATGCCACTTGCGCTTCTTGAATTTCCCCTCTGATTTCAGACATCTCATCATCAAGAAGAGATGCTGCCTCAGAAGCTCTTTGAAGGCGCTGCTTGACCTTCTCCGGGATATTCCCGCTATATTTATAATTCAGAGAATGCTCGATGGTCGCCCAAAAGTTCATGGCTAATGTACGGATTTGGATTTCGACGAGGAGCTGCTTCTCTCCATTGATCGTTTGCAGCGGATATAACACAACAAGGTGGTACGAGCGGTATCCGCTTTCTTTATGTTCTGCAATATAGTCGCGTTTATCTACAACCACGAAATCTTTTCGTGACTGGAGCATTTTCTTGACGACTTGTATATCTTCTACAAATTGGCACATAATGCGAAGCCCTGCAATATCCTGCATCGTTTCAATCTCATGCATCGGGATGTTTTTGCGCTTTGCCTTTTCCAATATGCTGGCAACGGGTTTCACTCGGCCAGTGACAAATTCTACTGGTGAATGGTCATCCTCAAATTCATACAGTTTTCGGATGCCTTTTAGTTTCACTTTTAATTCTTCGACTGCTTGCTTATATGGTGCGAGGAATTGATCCCATTGTTTTTTGTCCATGAAACTTCCCCCAATTCCAAATACCTAATTATTTCAGAGGAATGTGCTCTTCACTTTCTCTTCCATATCTCCGTAATTGGCATTGTCTTTAATATTGTCGATTAAATAGTTTAATTCCTGATGAAGTTGAATGAGTTCTAGCGTTTGCTCTTCCGCCGCCAAATAGACAGGGATTTCACGATTCATTGCTTCTTTTAATGGAGCCCATGTATGTTCTCCTAAAATAAGATACGTAAAAGACTCCTCAGTCTCAAGTATGTAAACGAACGCAAAGTGATCAGAATCAACAAGCATTTGTCCTGATGCTTTTGCTTTTTGAATTTGCTCATCTGACTGGACCGTCAAGATCAGCCTGTCTTCTTTTAAAGTTGCTTCTGTGATTTCAATTCTGTTTTGCATCATGATCTCCTTTACAACAAAGTACAGCTTTATTTTATCATATCAAGTTCAATATTGATAAACCGAACTTTTTGAGAAAATTTGATTTCTCCATTTCGTTGTTCATTTTGCCTCATTTAGCATCTATATACGTCTCTTTTTAAGGAATAAATAAGAAAAAAAGAAGCTTTTCATGTACAATAATCATATTTCCTCTAAATGAAAGGTTGATGTCAAAATGGCACAGGAAATTGAGATAGAACTAAAACAATTATTAATGAAAGAAGAATTTGAACAGATAAAAGAATATTTTCAATTAAAGGACGAGGACTTCCACACTCAAACCAACTATTATTTTGATACACCTCAATTTGATATAAAATCCAAATTCGCTGCATTACGAATGAGAGAAAAAGGCGGGCAGTGGGTTCTTACATTAAAGGAACCTCATGAGATCGGGCTTTTAGAAACTCACCAAACGATCGATCCTCCAGCGAGTCTTGAACATTTCCAACTGCCAGAAGGTGAAGTGGCAGACAGATTAGTACACCTTCACATTCAAAAGGATCAAATCGTGTATTTTGGTTCACTGGAAACGTCAAGAGCAGAAAAAATGATCAAAGAAGGCTTAATTGTTTTGGATCACAGCCGATATTTAACAGTAGAGGACTATGAACTTGAATTTGAAGTGAGCGATTTAGACATTGGACAAGCCGCTTTTACAGCATTGCTTCAGCAATTTCAGATCCCACCAAGACACACGAAAAACAAAGTCGTACGTTTTTATGAAGAAAAAATGAAAACAAAAGAATAGATGAATTCCTTGAAGGAGGAACATGATGAACGTCAATCAACTTCAATCCTTTATGCAGCTTCAAGCACTCAAAACGTTACAATCTGATAATGGACAAACACAACTCACAGCTGGACAAGAATCAAGCGCTGAGACTTCATTCCAGTCGCTGTTGCAAGATTTTTTAGGCGGATCAGAATTATCTCGTCTCCCGCTTTCCATTTCTGCTTTCATGGGATCGGACCCATCAACGTCTCCGAACACGCAATATGCACGCATGAATCCATATTTATCTGCGATAGCTGGCAGTGAACAGCTTCAATCTCAGTCTCTTTATGTAAATGACAGCCAATTGAATACCGCAAATGGTATTGGAAACGTCTTAAATAACAGCTACACACCGCCGCTTCAAAAAGCTGTTTCAGGCTCTTCATCAAAAGAGATTAATCAGATCGTCTCACAAATGGCTCAAAAGCACGGAGTTCCAGAAAAGCTGATCCACGCAGTGATCAAGCAAGAATCCGGTTATCGCACGAATGCTGTCAGCCATGCTGGTGCACTTGGACTGATGCAGCTTATGCCGTCTACTGCTAAATCACTTGGCGTGAACAATGCCTTTGATGCAGCCCAAAACATTGAAGGCGGAACGAAGTATTTAAAACAAATGCTGCAAAAATATAATGGAAATGTCTCACTTGCCTTAGCCGCTTATAACGCAGGCTCAGGGAATGTAGATAAGTACGGAGGCATTCCTCCATTTAAAGAAACACAAAATTATGTAAAGAAAATCACAGCTCAATATTTCGCCTAAACCGAAGAGAATAACCTCTTCGGTTTTTTGTATGTCGCTTTTCACCCTTTTTTGACTGAATGTGTTATGATATGGTCAATTGAACACGGACCCTGTCTCCCTCACTATTCCCAAAGGACCAAAGCGGTTTGTTTGTGGAATTGAGTAGAGGTTGTTAAAATAAGTATACAAGAATAGAAACAACAAAATAGAACAAACTGAATATCACTTTTGAAATACATGAAATTCGCAATAGGGTGAGCCATCCTATTAGCTACGAGTTAAAGGAGTAGTCAACATGGTACAATCGTTTAACGCACCTTACGAAGCGGTTGGAGAGGAACTTCTATCGCAACTTGTTGATACTTTTTATGAAAATGTAAAGTGTCATCCTTTGCTTCATCCTATTTTCCCGGATGACTTAAAAGAAACAGCAAGAAAACAAAAACAGTTCTTAACTCAATATTTAGGCGGACCGCCGCTTTATACTGAGGAGCATGGTCACCCAATGCTACGGGCGAGACATCTCCCTTTTCCGATTACTGAGGAGCGAGCGGACGCATGGCTTGAATGCATGGAGGATGCAATGGATCAAGTAGGACTAACCGGCGATATTCGTGACTTTTTATTTGAGCGACTGTCTTTGACGGCTCGTCACATGGTCAACCAAATACCTGAAAAGGACGGACGATCTTGAGCTGCAATCCGCATGAGCAATATTTCTCACATTGTCACGGACATCCTCAAAAGCCGATTGAAATCTATGTATTCATTGATCCTCTCAGCCCGGACTGCTGGTTATTAGAGCCATCAATTAAAAAGTTGAAAATGAAATATGGCCGTTTCTTCACTTTACGAACGGTTACAAGTTCTAGTATTAATGCTTTGAACCGGAAACGAAAAAAACATTTACTAACCGAAGCGTGGGGGAAATTTGCCACGAAAACTCAGACCAAAAAAGAACAAATGCTGTCTGAACAAATTGTGACATCACCTTATCTCGCCTCTCTTGCATTAAAAGCAGCTGAACTTCAGGGCAGAAAATGCGGAATGAAATTTTTACGACTCATTCAAGAATCGCTTTTTTGCCATCAGCAGGACGTCACCAGTGAACAAGTATTGCTAGAAAATGCAAAAACGGCTGGACTGGACATTGAAGAGTTCCAGCGAGATATCCATTCTCAAAGTGCTGTCAAAGCACTCCAATGTGATATGAAAATCGCAGCTGAAATGGATGTGTCTGAGCTTCCCACTTTCGCCTTTTTTAATACGATAAATGGCGAAGAAGGATTAAAGATTTCAGGTGCATATTCTTATGATATTTACGAGGAAATTCTCTTTGAAATGATTGGCGAAAAACCAACACCTTCAGAACGACCGCCAATTGAATGGTTTATCGCTTACTTTCAATTTGCATCAGCAAAAGAAATTGCCGTTGTATATGACCTGACCCTTGAAGAAGTTGAACGCGAGATGAAAAAGCTCGCATTTGCTAAAAAGGTAGAACGTGTACAAGTACATCAAGAAATGTTTTGGCGTTATACAGAAGGAGACAATCATTCAGATCTTGATGTCTACCGCTGTGAGAATGAACATGGGTGCTGACCCATGTTTTTTTCTTCACATCCAAAAGAACACTTGTTCTATTGATAAGTACGAAGAAACCGCGCCGGGATAAGCGCGGTTTCACTATGTCTTAACGACAACAAAGGGGATGGGAGAAATTTTTCACGGTCAAACAAAGGGGTAATGTTTGTATGTGATTAATTTCACATCTGTAGTATATCAAATTTTGTCGACTTATGACAACCGATATACTATATGTTCATATTTTTGTCACAAAACATAAGAGGACTGTCACTTTCATATAGTGAAAGTAACAAAAAAATGGGGGGATCTGCATGCGCAGCACAACCATTGGACTTGTTGCCATTGGCTTATGTTTCTGTTTAAATATATTAGGCTTAATGAAGATGCTGCCTCTTTACCTGACGTCTCCACTCCTATTCGCTTCCATTCTCTTTACACTCTATCGAATGAATCACCGAAAAACCTTCAAAGGATTTAAAACGTAATCATTGAATGTACAAACCTCGTTCATATAGACGAGGTCTAGCGTGTAGGCAAACCCTCGCATTCGGTGTCAGTCCTGCAAAGGATTTCTATCACGCTAAAAAGAAGTCAAAGGGCTAAAATCAAGTTCATTTTAGCCCTTTGTCAACAATCTGGTCTTTTTTATTTCAAGAAAAAACTCCTGCCAAAAGGTGAGTTTGCACTCACACATCTGACAGAAGTCTTCTCGTTACTCACCAGTCTTTGAGATGAGCTCTTCCATTTCCTTTAATTTTTCTTCAAACAATTGACATGCTGCCTCAATTGGCTCTTTCGATGCCATATCTACACCAGCTTTTTTCAGCACGTTGATTGGATAGTCAGAGCTTCCTGCTTTAAGGAAGTCTGTATAGCGCTCCACCGCAGGTTTCCCTTCTTCTAAAATTTGTTTACTTAATGCCTGAGCCGCACTATAGCCTGTCGCATATTGATACACATAATAGTTGTAATAGAAATGCGGAATTCGCGTCCATTCTAATCCGATTTCCTTATCCACAACCATACCGTCGCCAAAATACTTCTTATTCAGGTCGTAATACAGGTTCGTCATAAACTCTGGCGTTAATGCCTCCCCTTCTTGCGCTTTCACATGAATCAGGTGCTCGAACTCTGCAAACATCGTTTGTCTGAATACCGTCCCTCTAAATCCTTCTAACAAGTGATTGAGCACATACAAGCGCTGCTTTTTGTCCTCTAAATGATTGAGTAAGTATTCACCTAGTAATGCTTCATTTGTTGTAGAAGCTACTTCCGCTACAAAAATGCTGTAGTTTCCGTACGGATATGGCTGATGCTTTCTTGTATAGTAGCTATGAACAGAGTGACCAAATTCATGAGCCAGTGTAAATAAATTATCAATATTATTTTGCCAGTTCATTAAGATATAAGGATTCGTACCATAGCTTCCAGAAGAATACGCGCCGCTTCGTTTCCCTTTATTCTCATAAACGTCTACCCAGCGATTTTCGAGTCCCTCTTTTAATACCGAAACATATTCTTCTCCTAATGGCGCTAACCCTTTCAGCATATAATCCTTTGCTTCATCATATGTCAGCTTCATGCCAGCATCTTTTACTAATGGTGTATACAAGTCATAATTGTGCACTTCATCAAGCTTTAATACCTTTTTACGCAATTCAATGTAGCGGTGTAATAACGGTAAATATTGATGAACTGTATTAATTAGATTGTCATACACTTCTTCAGGAATACTGTTGCGTGATAACGCTGCTTCTCTTGCAGATTTGTAATGACGTACTTTCGCATAAAAATTATCCTTTTTAATCGAGCCGCTGAGTGTAGACGCCAAAGTATTCTTATATTGATCATACGTTTTATAAACGGCTTTAAAAGCATTCTTTCTCACTTCACGATCATCACTGTTTAAAAAGGTAATGAAGTTGCCATGAGTAATTTTCTTTTCTTCTCCATTTTCATCCTTAACAGAAGGGAACGAAATATCTGCATTATTAAACATACTAAACGTAGTGGATGATGTTGATAAAGGTTCAGAGGCTTCAGCTAATAAAGCTTCTTGCTCCTCACTTAAAATATGCGGACGCTCTTTGTTAATTTCTTCGAGAGCGTGAGAATAAAGTTTTAATTCTTCTTTTTCCAAAATAAATTGCTGCAGCTTATCTTCTTGAATAGATAAAATTTCCGGAACAATATAGGCAGATGTACTAGACAGCTGTGTAAATAAATTGGATGCTTTATCATTTAAAGCCTGAAATGATGAATTTGTTGTATCTTCATCGTATTTCATGTGCGCATATGTATAAAGCTTGCCAAGTTTTTCAGAAAGTTGATCCTGAAATGTTAGGGCTTCATACAAGACATCAGCAGAATGGGCCAGCTTGCCTTTAAATTGGGCGAGCTTCGGAATTTCTTTTTTTACAGCTTCGAATTCCTTATTCCAAGAATCGACACTTTCAAAAATATCTTCAAGGCGCCATTTGTTTTCTTCTTTTACTTCGCTTCTGTCTGGTAAATGATTGTTGTTATTTTGTGAAGTCATATGAATCCCCCTTGCATGAGTTGTGTTGAACCAACCTTTCGGAAAGTGAAAGAAATTGGTGTTGTATTTATCTTCTTTGTTTTGAACTATATTTGTCAAATCATATGCAGAAATAAATACCAAACAAACTAAAAAAATGAGAAAAAAGCGTTTCTTTCTATTCAATAGCAGCACCACCTTTTTCTTATCATGATCAAAGTGGGCATGAAACATGCTAATGAAATAAGAAAGCATCTCGTTTTATCGCTTCATCTGCTGTTCGTATAGGTTTTTGATTCGACGTTACTTGATAATTACCCTCTTTCGTCATGTATAAAAACCCTAGATTCACAAGCGCCCGTACATATGAAATGATCACCCCTTTGATTTCTTCTATTGTGACATTGGTATATCGGAGCTTCACTTCTTTATTCTGGACACATCGCTTAATTTCTTTTAAAAGTAGATGAATGGTCACTTGTTCTTTTCCCTTTCTAACCATCCAATCATAAAGACATCCTTGCCACACATAAACAGGGCTTGAAAAGATATATGCTTCTGTCAGGGGGATAAATAATTCTGTCGGTAGAAATGGCCATGCTGTTTGATGATGCTCATAAAAAATGGTTCTTAAACGCTTGCTTTCATTTGCTAAAATGCGGGGTGGCCGCTCCCTAAATTGCCGAATACACTTGAGCCACTCTTTATACAATTGATGATTGCTCGAGGAAACAGATAAGAGTGCTGGTAGTTGGCGATAAGCTGAAGGCGGTCTAACGGTCATTGAGGCACATATTTTCGTTGGCTGAAACACGAGAAGTTGATCCAGGTGGATGAATCTATTTTGGATCGGACAATAAAAAATGAGTCTCCTATTCTTTGACTGCCTTAAAATTCCCCAATGAATGGAGGAGAATGAAAAGAGTTGGCCAGCCATTCGTTTTAAACGATTCGCCCCTATGATCCATATAGGATAGAGCCCCGCAGCATGGAGACCTTCCGTTCGTTTATGTAGCTCTTTCCACGAAATATTTGCACATTGAAATTCGATGGCATAGCTTTTATTTTCTATAGCAACGGTCACATCAGGGCGCTGCTGAATGTTTGAAACATATTTCTCTAGTAACGGCTCATATCCAAGCTGCGTGAGCCAATCCTTAAGAGCCATTTTCCCTGCCTGATGATAAGCTGTTTCACCGGTGGACGCTAATGGACATGCCGAGAGCTGTTTATGTGCAAAATGATGGACACGATGCTCACCTAGCTTTAATAGAACCTCCTGCCTACATTCAGGACAGTAAAATTTGCACGTAGCTCTTACATGCTCTAGCCGCCTTTTAGTCAGATGTTGTGTGATGCGAACCAGCTTGCCATTCTCCATGATCGCTGCATTCATATATTTCGCCCCTTGCTCTTTGATGACCGTATTATAGCTTTTTCTCTCACAAGAAAGCGAATATGGAAAATGAACTTTTACCGTGTCAAAACACGATTTCAACCTGCTTTCCCTTAGTAAAATCAAAAATCCCCCTTTTAGAAAAGGGGGAAATACAATTTTTATAAAAGTGGTGATAATAATCTTGCTGTTGATTCAAACAGCCTCACCCGCAAAGGTCTCTTCGCAAATTCTTCTGGAACAATTTCATGTGACTGCTCTAAATCACCTAAGAAGTCGTTGACCAGCTTCTCTGTGCTTTTTGTTTTATAGAGGAAAGCATTCACTTCAAAGTTCAGATGAAAACTTCTCATATCCATATTTGCTGTACCAATTGATGCTAGCTCACTATCCACAATGATAAACTTGCTATGCATAAAGCCTTGATCATATTCGTATACCTTCGCACCTGCTTCTAAAAGTTCGGGGAAGTATGAACGGGACGCATGAAATACGATGCGTTTATCTGGATTTTTCGGCGCAATGATTCGCACATCGACTCCGCTCAACGCAGCAATTTTCAGTGCGGACAAAATATCATCATCAGGTACAAAATAAGGTGAAGCAATCCAAATTGATTTTTTGGCGGAGATAATCATGGAGAAAAAAAGATTTTTAATGACTTCCCACTGTTTATCAGGACCACCCGCAATCATTTGTACGCCTTCTGCTCGACTCTCCATATGGCTGAAATCTTTAAAATAATCCACACCCGAGCATCTTTCATTGGTCATGTAATACCAATCCTGCATAAAAATCTGCTGCAAATCACGAACGGCCTCACCTTTAATCATCAGGTGTGTATCACGCCAAAATCCATATTGTCTGCTTCTACCCATATATTCGTCCCCAATGTTAAGTCCGCCGACAAATCCTACTTCTCCATCAATCACCACAATTTTCCGGTGATTTCGGAAATTGATTTTATTATTTAATAAGGGCAGTCTCACTGGTAAAAACGGAACGATCTGCACGCCAGCCTTTTCTAAGTCAGCAATATATTGACGGGAGAGTTTTAGGCTGCCTACATCATCATATAAAAAGCGGACAATCACACCATTTTTTGCTTTCTCGATTAAAATGTCCTTTAATTCTTGTCCCAGATCATCATGACGGAGAATATAATATTCTAGATGAATGTGATGTGTTGCTTTTTTGATCTCTTCAAAAATATGAGAGAACGTTTCTTCTCCATTGGTCAGAACTTTAGAGGATGTGCGATACGTAATAGGGGTATGTCCAAGTCTGTGGGCCAGCTTAAATAAGAGCTGCTGATGGTCACCCATATGAGTCATTTTTTCAATTGCTTCTCTGTGGATACGTTCATCTTCCTGGACAAGTTGTTCATCCAGTACCGCTTTCTTTTCAAAAAGTCTGCGCTTTTTAATATTGCGTCCAAAGAAAATATAAAACAAAAACCCGAAAAGCGGAAAGCTCCCAAGCAGAACAAGCCACGTAATCGTTTGAGAGGGGTTTCTGTTTTCTAAGAAAATGACAAACCCGATGAAGATAATCGATAAAGTGAATAGAACACTGACGGAACTTAATACACTTACCGCTAGATCACCGGCAAAAATTTGGATAATCAAATAAGCACCTATCGTAATGATAAGAAAAAATAGAACTTTGACTACATTTCTCATTTCATTTTCTCCTTGCCGATCACTTTATTTACTTTTTCATTCAGATAAAAAAGTCGATTCCTCTATAGAAATCGACTTTTGGTTGTTACGAGAAGTGCTGTTGAATCGTTTCAAGCGCATTCTCTTTGACAATCAGCTGACCGTATTCTTGCAGTCTGTAGATGCTGACCACTGATTCATGAGCATATTCAAGCAGAATACTAAGCTTATTCTCCACCTGCTCATCTGACAAATCCTCGTGGAAGTCAACATATAGATAATAACGGTTTTCAAACGAATATAAACTTGTCGTAAAATCCTGCATATTTAATTGAGAAAGTGCAATCAAATCTTCAAAGTCATCCATTTTCAATACGAACTGAAGTTGAAGTTTTTTGTCCTTCTCATTATGATCTTCTTGATCTTGCTCTTCTTTATGAAAATCATCAAGCAGAGCATCTAAACTTTCTTCATCTGTTTGATCTTTTTTATCTTCTGGAATCGGCAATTCGAGCTTTTGTCCATCTTTAGAAAGTTGGGCTTTTGTCACGACAATTTCAAGACCTTTATCAAGTGCCTGTACTTGAATCCAAAGTGGTCCCTCTACTGCAAATTCTTCTTCTTCGTGCACTTCGTCCATCACTTCCCAGAACAGCTCTTCACTGCGCTCACGATTATACCAAATCTCTTCACGGTCAAAACCGCGATCTTCAATATCACCGTAGGAAATATAAAATTTGACTGTATGTTCATTTATTCTTTCGATTTCCATTTTGCCAACCTTCCCTTCTATATAAGATGTTGAAGGGACATACAAGCTCCCAATTAATAGTACTTTACTACACTTTACCCGTTCCGTCTACATGTTAACCATTTAAAGAAATGAGGTATTGCTGTGTACTGTCTATTTTATGATAAAACATGAATAAAAGAAATAAAAACGCATTTTTTGCAGAGAAAACTTGCAGAAACATATATTTGAATTGTCCTCATATATTGGTTGTACGAGCTATTTTAGTGAAATGAGGTGAACTGGATGGAAACAGAGTGGATCGTATCCTTACTAATGATTATTGGCATAGACCTCATATTAGGTGGAGATAATGCATTAATCATTGCGATGGCCAGTCGAAGCTTATCAAATGAAAAACGAAACAAAGCCATATGGATCGGCACACTTTTGGCAGTGCTGATGAGAATCACCATGACTGGTGCTGCCGTTTATTTATTGACCATCCCCTATTTGCAATTTATCGGCGGTCTCTTTCTCCTTTATATAGGATACAATTTGTTAATTGAACAAAAGAAAGAATCCATTCGGATTAAAAGCAGCGGCTCCCTTTGGCGTGCTGTTCAGACCATCGTGATTGCAGATCTTTTTATGTCACTTGATAATGTGATTGCTGTTGCAGGGGCAGCTAAAGGGAACATGGTGCTCACTGCCTTTGGCTTAATGATTTCAGTTCCGATTATTATTTGGGGGAGTAAGCTGATTCATGCAGCACTAACCAAGTTTCCGATTCTTTTATACGGAGGGAGTGCCCTTTTAGCTTTTACTGGCGGAGAAATGATTGTCCGTGATGTAAAACTGAATGAATTTATGGCGCAGCATACAACACTTGAATTGTTGCTTCCTTTTTTAACCGTCGCAACCGTTATTTTAGCCAGTCTCTTTTACGAACAAACGGCTGAAAATAAATAAAAAAAGCTGCCAAATGATCGGCAGCTTTTCGTGTTGTCTATTAGTTAGCAAGTCGCTGAGCTTCTCGAAGTTGGAATGTACGAACCGTTCTAGGAAGGAAACGTCTAATTTCATCTTCGTTGTACCCAACTTGCAGTCTTTTTTCATCCAAAATAATTGGACGTCTTAGAAGACCAGGGTGCTCATTGATTAGTTTATACAATTGTTGAAGCGGCATTGTCTCAACATTTACATTTAGTTTTTGGAATACTTTAGAACGTGTTGAGATAATTTCATCTGTACCATCTTCCGTCATACGAAGAATCTCTTTGATTTCATCGATTGAAAGAGGCTCAGAAAAGATATTTCTCTCTTGGTATGGAATATTGTGCTCTTCTAACCACGCTCTTGCTTTTCTACATGATGTACAGCTTGGTGATGTGTATAATGTTACCATAAATCTTCACTCCTCAATTTGTAGAATGAATATTGATCTGTATTCTTAAATTAAAATTGTTCTAAATAAGTAATCTTTATAGTGATTATACTATAAAAAAGTAAGTGTGAACAGATTTTCTTGCAATTTTTGTGACAAAAACTAGACAATTTCATTCTTTTTGTGCTGATGTTTGAAGTCTGAACATTCTCATTTAGTCGAGATGATCGAAAATATTTTTTTGTTTTCTATTTTCAATGAGTTTCAGCACATCATCAACATCCTCATACGATTGTCCATACCATTCTTCGTCTTTATACGTATGGATTCTTTCGTACGTCTTTCTCATGGCCTCCATCATTTCTTCCTCATTATCTGTACGAGGCGACCAATAAAGAATTTCCATGCGGTTCACTTCATTCGTTGCAAGTGACCTGCGTTTATAACCAATTGATTCAGCATGCTTGAAGTGCTCTCTCTGATAAAACTTTAGGCGTTTTGCAGTATCTGCATCATCTTCATCTACAGGCTCGACCTCAAGCAAGATCGGTTTTCTTTTTTCCTTCAGCTTATGAATGAGCTTTGAGCCGAGGCCTTCACCTCTTGCATCCTTGGAAACAAATAAATAATCAATAAAGATGAAAGAATCAAATTCAGCGTACATCATCACATGATGAGGCCCTTCTTCTTTATGATAAATATCACTTCTTTCCTTTAATAAAGCTTCCATATGCTCTTTTGACTTCATTTCTTCTATCGGGAAGTATTCACTGAGCTTTTCATACCAATTCATGGATCCGCTCCTTATGATGTAGTTAAGAACCACTTCCTTATCTATTCCCGATTTCCTGCTATTTAAACGCCTGTACTAGTAAGACGCAGCAATGCCATTGGTGGTTTCACTTTTTTTCAAGAGAAAGCAAAAAAGTTTTATATCGAACGATTCATGAGCATTTGAAAGCAAGCAAACAAAAGAAGTGTCATGGCGATCTGAAACATGATGAAATAAAGGTACTTCATACGCCGGACTTCTTCCTTCTGTTCATTCGTGCGCCGATACACAGCAAATTCAACCGAAAACGAAATGATGCAAATGAGCACCATAAACGAAAGAAACCATTGTCCTCCGTTTGGTTTCTCCAAAAAAGACGTTGAAAAAAGCATGAATACGATCATAAAATGAAACCATGAATAGCGAAAAGCCTTCCATTTAGACATCTTATTTCCTCCTAGGCTCTCTCTTTAAAAATCACCATAATTTTCATTAAATATAGAGGTTTGTTAAAGTTTTTTGTTGATATTTAAGAACAACAAAAGCCTTATTTATTTAATTCTTTGGTCAGAATGTCGATGGCTTCTTTAACTTCTTCAACATTTTTTTTGGTATTCATTTCATTTCTAGCATGAAGTAATACTGGTCGGACTGATTCAACTGAACGTCCGAAGTTATACATCCATTCATATCTCGGAACCATCCAAGTATGAAAATGATGGGTTGTATCTTCGTTGTAAAAATAGTACACATGCTCAATCCCTAAAGCGGTTCTTTGTGCTTTTCTTATCCTTGCTAAAACGTCTATGTAATCTAATCTTTCGGACTGGGTTAAATCATCTAAACACTTGATGTGTCTTTTTGAAGCTAAAATGATTAATCCTCTAATTGGATAAGCAACATCTTGATGGGCGTGAAAGTGCTCTGTTTCAATAACCACGCCACCTTCTGGTTTAACTAATCCATTCGTTAATGCACAACTAAGACACTTCACTTCAACCGTTTCTCCATTTGATAAGGTGATTTTTTTCAATTCTCTTCCCCCAACGAAATAGTCTACAACTCAAAATCCACAACTTAAGCGTATCATATTTTCCCTTATTTTGAATTAAACTCCTTATTAATAGTGCTTCTATAATTGTGAGTTTATTTCGTTGATGAGTGGCACTTTCTAAGATGTGAAACCAAATAAAAAGAAGCACTGACTAGCAGTGCTTCTTCTCTGTTCTTATTGTTTTGCTTTGATCTCTTTGAATTCTTCCTCAGTACAGCTGACAAAGTGACCCGGCTTAACTTCACGAAATTCCGTATTTGTTCCTTTATGAACAGATGGATTGTATTTAATCCGTTTGCGGTTACGCTCATAATCAGGATCTGGAAGCGGAATCGCAGATAGTAATGATTTTGTATATGGATGAAGCGGGTTTTCATATAATTCATTCGCTGGTGCCAGCTCAACCAATTTCCCAAAATACATCACGCCGATACGATCGCTGATATATTTCACCATGGAAAGGTCATGGGCAATGAATAAATACGTTAAGCCCTTTTCTTCTTGCAGTTCTTTCATTAAGTTGACGACCTGCGCTTGGATCGACACATCTAGTGCAGAGATTGGCTCATCGGCAATGATGAAATCCGGCTCAACAGCTAACGCACGAGCAATCCCAATACGCTGCCTTTGACCGCCTGAGAATTCATGCGGGTATCTATTCGCATGCTCTTTATTCAAGCCAACAGTTTCAAGCAATTGATACACACGGTCTTTACGTGCTTGCTTTGTTTTCGCAAGACCATGAATGTCAATCCCTTCTGCAATGATATCAAGCACTGTCATTCTAGGGTTAAGTGAAGCATATGGGTCTTGGAAAATCATCTGCATTTGACGGTTAAATTCAAGCATTTTTTGTCTTGATTTCTTTCCGTGTACGCTTTCTCCTTTATAGAGAACTTCACCATCTGTCGCATCATAAAGTCTTATGATTGAACGGCCAGTTGTCGACTTTCCACATCCAGATTCACCTACAAGTCCAAGTGTTTCACCTTTATAAATATCAAATGAGACACCATCAACTGCTTTTACAGTCCCTCTTGCTGTATGGAAATGCTGCTTTAAATTTTTAATTTCTAACAGTTTTTCTGCCATGCTATTCACCCTCTTTTACTAATACAGGTTTTTCGTAGCTACCTTCTAGTTCACGCATTCTCGCCTTTACGGAAGCAGGCGGTTCAACTTTAGGGGCATTCGGATGAAGTAGCCATGATTTCACATAATGCGTATCTGATACTTTGAACATTGGTGGTTCTTGTTCAAAGTCAATTTTCATTGCATAATCGCTCCGGAGTGCAAATGCATCTCCTTTCGGCGGGTTTGTTAAATCTGGTGGTGTTCCTGGAATCGCCGTTAGTTTCCCTTCAGCTCCTCCATCAGTGTCTAGGCTTGGCATAGATGCTAAAAGTCCCCATGTATATGGATGTTTCGGATTGTAGAAAATTTCATCAACAGTCCCTGTCTCCACAATCTGTCCAGCATACATAACGGCTACACGATCAGCAACATTGGCCACAACACCTAAATCATGGGTAATAAAGATAATAGATGTTTCGACTTTTTGCTGAATTTCTTTCATTAATTCTAAGATTTGTGCCTGAATGGTTACATCAAGTGCAGTCGTTGGCTCATCAGCAATCAATAGCTTTGGATCGGCTGCAAGTGCCATCGCGATGACAACCCTTTGTCTCATCCCGCCACTAAATTCATGCGGATATTGTTTGATTCTTTTTTCAGGCATTGGAATCCCAACAAGCTCTAAAAGTTCAATGGCTCTTTTTTCAGCCGCTTCTTTTGAGATTTGTTCATGCTTGAAAAGTACTTCTGTAATTTGTTTCCCGACCTTCATGGTTGGGTTCAAAGAAGTCATCGGATCTTGGAAGATCATCGAAATGTCTTTTCCTCGAATGGTTTGCATTTGTTTTTCCGTTTTCTTGACAATATCCTGCCCATCAAATAAAATCTCTCCGCGCTTGAAATAACCTGGCGGCATCGGGATTAATCTCATGATGGCCTGGGATGTTACACTTTTACCAGAACCAGATTCACCTACAATAGCAAGTGTCTCGCCTTTATTTAAGTGGAAGTTCACACCACGAATGGCTTGAACCTCTCCACCATATGTTTTAAATGAGATTGCAAGATCTTTCACCTCTAGAATACGTTCACGTTCCATCCTAATCACTCCTTATTTACGCAACTTCGGATCTAAAGCGTCTCTTAGTCCGTCTCCAACCACGTTAAAACCAAACATTGTAATACAGATAAATGCGGCTGGGAACCATAATCTCCATGGATAATACGTCATGGCCGGAATTCCATCAGAAGCCATTGTTCCCCAGCTAGCTAATGGAGCCGGTACACCAAGCCCTAGATAGCTTAAGAATGCTTCTGTGAAAATAGCAGAAGGAATCGTTAATGTCATTGTGACAAGAATGGGTCCCATTGAGTTTGGAATCAAGTGTTTAAATAAAAGTCTAGATGTTTTTGCACCTAATGTTTGTGCTGCAAGAACGTATTCTTGGCTCTTTAATTGTAAAACTTGTCCCCTAACGATACGTGCCATGTTAATCCAGCCTACGACTGTCATAGCAAGGATAATCGTTAATAATCCTTTTGGCAGAACCACCATCATTAAAATAACCATTAATAGTGTTGGAATTGCCCATAAAACGTCTGCGATACGCATCATGACTTCATCTGTACGGCCGCCTTTGAATGCAGCAATACTTCCCCAGATGATCCCGATGATCACGTCAAGAACTGCTGCAGCAAGACCGATGAAGATCGAAATTCTTGCCCCTACCCATGTACGAACAAACATGTCTCGGCCAAGATCATCTGTACCAAACCAATGCTCTTTTGATGGCGGTTGATCTGCATTAAGCAAATCTGTCGTTGAATAATCATATTTCGAGAACACTGGAACGAAAATGGCCAGAATCACAATAATGAAAATGATTGCAAGTCCAACCATTGCAAGTTTATTTGCACGGAAGCGAAGCATGGCATCCTTCCATAAAGATAGACTAGGTTTAGAAATTTTTTCAGATTCTGCTGCGTCAGCTGTCGCAGGCACAAATAAATCTTTTCTCATCTCTTCCATGTGTTAGACCCCTTTCTTCGCCTTCGTCAGTTTAATTCTAGGATCAATAATACCGTAGAGGACGTCAACAACTAGAATACTGACTAATAGAATAATACTGTAGAAGACTGTGACACCCATGATGACGGTGTAATCACGGTTTGTAATGCTTGTAACAAAGTGAGAGCCAAGACCAGGAATACCAAAAATCTTCTCCACGACAAAACTACCTGTCAACACTGAAGCTGCCATTGGTCCCATGTATGTGATAACAGGTAACAATGCGTTTCGAATGGCGTGTTTGATCGTCACAGCTGATTTTGTTAATCCTTTTGCTCTAGCCGTTCTAATGTAGTCACTATTTAATACTTCAAGCATACTTGACCGTGCAAGTCTAGCGATAAATGCCATTGGCATGAAGGAAAGTGCAATAGAAGGTAGTACGGTGCTTGCCCAAGACTCCCATCCTGCAACTGGGAAGATCGCTAAAAAGCTTGCCTCAGATGCAAATACATATTGTAATAGCGCCGCTAAGATGAAACTTGGAACTGAGATTCCAAAGATCGTTAAAATGGCAATCGTATAGTCTTGCCACTTGTTATGATAGAGCGCTGCAAGGACCCCAAACAATACACCAAATGCTAATGCGAGGAGAATTGCCTCAATTCCGAGGGTAAAGGAAACGGGGAATCCAGAACTGATTAAATCATTAACAGTTTGTCCTTTATATTTAAATGAGGGACCAAAATCTAATTTTGCAACTGAACCTAGGTAGCTCACGTATTGAACAAATAAGGGTTTGTCCAACCCGTAGTGCTCGTTTAGGTTTGCTTCAATTTCAGCAGGAAGTTTCTTCTCTCCAGAGAATGGACCACCAGGTGCTGCCTGCATGAGAAAGAAAGTTGCAGTTACAATAACAAACAGTGTGATTAAAATATATATTAATCGCTTACCGATATATTTAAGCAACGGAATTGCACCTCCATGATTTTACAACAATTTCTCTAATCAGCAAGAAAGGTATATGGAGAGACATCCTCCATATACCTTAAGATCCTTGCCGTAGATCTCTTACACTATAACTCTTACTTTTCGAAATGTGCCCATTTGTATTGAACATCACCAAGTCCAGATACAACCACACCTTTAAGTTTTGGATCTTGTACCCAAAGTTGAGTGTAGAAGTAAATAGGCGCTACAGGCATATCGTCGATGATGATTTTTTCTGCTTTTTTCAGCATTTCTTCACGCTTTGTTTTGTCTGTTTCTTTTGCAGAATCATTCAATAATTGTTTGTACTCTTTGCTTTCCCATCCAGTGTTATTGTTTCCACCGTCTTTATCTTTGTAAAGCTCAAGGAAGTTCACTGGATCGTTGAAGTCACCTAACCAGCCCATACGTCCGATTTGGTAGTCTCCACTGTGGATTTTATCGATGTATACGTTCCACTCAGAGTTATCAAGTTCAACGTTCACACCTAAATCTTTTTTCCACATTTCTTGAATTGCTTGTGCAATCTTTTGGTGGCCTTCATCTGTGTTGTAAGACAATTTCAATGTTGGAAGATCAGAAACTGACTTATAACCTAATTCTTTCGCACCTTTTTCAAGAAGTTCTTTAGCAGTCGCTACATCATGATCTTTGAAGTAACCAGTTTTGTTATCCGTGAATCCTTCCATTGTTGGAGGAACGATTGCCATCGCTGGAACTTGTTCACCTTGCGTAATTTTGTCAACGATTGCTTGACGGTTGATTGAGTAAGCAAGGGCTTTACGGATGTTCGCATTGTTTAAAGGTTTTACTTTTGTATTGAATTTGTAGTTATAGATACCAGCGATCGTTTGAATTTCAAGACCGCCTTCTTTTTTCAACGTTTTTAAAGACTCAGTTGGAAGGCTTCCAGTTGGAGAACCAGCCCAGTCAAGTTCGCCTTTTTTGAACATGCTAAGTTCAGTGTTTGTATCTTTGATCATAGACATGTTAATCTTTTTCAATTTCACAGTGTCTTTATCCCAGTATTCATTGTTCTTTTCAAGTGTGATAGAACCGCCGTGTTTCCATTTAGAAAGAACGAATGGTCCATTAGATACGTAGTTTTCACCAGCATTTGTGTACCAGTTTTTATTCTTTTCAGCCACTTTTTTGTTGACTGGCATATACGTATAGAATGCAGTTAGTTCAGTAAAGAACGGTGTTGGGTTCTCTAGCTCAACTACAAGCGTTTTGTCGTCTTTTGCTTTAATGCCAACATCAGAAACTTTTGCTTCCCCTTTGTTAGCAGCTTCAGCACCTTTAATATAATAAAGCTGGTAAGCATATTGAGATTCATTTTTAGGATCTAATGCCCATTTCCAAGCATATTCGAAGTCTTGTGCTGTGACAGGGTCACCATTAGACCATTTTGCATCACGAAGTGTGAATGTGTAAGTTTTACCATCATCACTTGTTTTGATATCAGAAGCCATTGCGTTTTCTGGCTTACCTTCAGCGTTAATTCTTGTTAATCCCTCAAAAGTCTGACGGATGACACTTCCTGAAGTTGAATCATTTGCCAATCCCGGATGTAGAGAAAAAGGCTCAGTGGAGATATTCACATTTAATGTTGTTTTAGCCTCTCCAGAACTGCTCGTGCTGTCGCCTGATTTGTTTCCGCTGAAACCACAAGCGCTTAATACAAGTGTGAAAATAAGCATTAAAGTAACAACAGACCAACGCTTTTTCAACTGTATTCCCCCTTATAATATGTTTTTAGTTCAAAGGTCTCGATAGAAGATGAGATTCAGATTTAAGAAATAGCGTAAAAAAGTCCCTGAATAGCTTACTTTCTATTTCTTTTGTTTTTTCTGAATTTTCACTATGTAAAGAGCCTAGCACAAACGTGTGAACAAATTCATTATAATGAATAGAATAATTTATTGCAATATCAATTTCACATATTTTTAAAAAACGTAAATGGGGATAAAGATTGATTTTTATAAACTAAAGTCTCAATCACTTCAACAAATTAAAGCGTAAATTGATTAAAATAATTTGACAAATTCAGCAGGAATAATGTTTTATACATATAATTAATCATCCTTTTTTAAAAAATTCTGACAGATAGTTACTATTTTATCTAAAATTTTAAGTGTCAAACGACATGATGAGAAGGTCACAAATAGGCTTCGTGACTTTTTCATGGTCATCCTTTATAATAGATAGACATACTGTTGCGATGAAAAAGAAGAGTACATATATTCACCATTTACAGAGAGTCTGCGGTCGGTGCAAGCAGATAATGGCATGTATGGAATGGGCTTTGGAGCAGCTAACCGAACACTTGACAGAGTCAGTAGGCTTAGACGGAGCAGTCTCCGATATCAACGTCTTGAGTGATTTCGTATTGAAATAACAAGGGTGGTACCACGGTTCATTCGTCCCTTTTCTGTTGAAAAGTGATGGGTGGGCCTTTTTATATTGAAGAAAAGAGGTTTTAGTATGACAAAAAAGACGATTTTCTCAGGCATACAGCCTAGCGGTTCTGTGACATTGGGGAACTACATTGGAGCGATGAAGCAATTTGTCGATCTTCAGCATGATTACAACGGCTACTTTTGTGTGGTCGATCAGCATGCCATTACGGTCAGTCAGGATCGTTTAGCCCTTCGACAAAATATTAGAAGCTTAGCCGCTCTTTATTTGGCAGTGGGACTTGATCCAGAGAAGGCAACATTGTTTATCCAATCAGAGGTACCTGCCCACGCCCAGGCAGGATGGATGCTGCAATGTGTCGCTTATATTGGGGAATTAGAAAGAATGACTCAATTTAAGGACAAATCTGCTGGTAAGGAAGCAGTCGTTTCAGGACTATTAACGTATCCGCCATTAATGGCTGGCGATATTTTATTATACGGTACAGACTTAGTTCCTGTAGGAGAAGATCAAAAGCAGCATCTTGAATTAACGAGAACACTTGCTGAACGCTTTAACCGAAAGTATAACGACATCTTTACTGTACCTGAAGTCAAAATTCCAAAAGAAGGCGCTCGGATTATGTCTTTAACAGACCCAACGAAAAAGATGAGCAAATCTGATCCGAACCAAAAATCTTTCATTACCTTATTAGATGAGCCAAAACAGCTTGAAAAGAAAATCAAAAGTGCTGTGACTGATTCAGAAGGCATCGTCAAATATGACAAAGAAAACAAACCTGGAATTGCCAACTTGCTGACGATTTATTCTGTATTAGGGAACGTATCGATTGCAGAGCTTGAACAAAAATACGAAGGCAAAGGTTATGGTGAATTTAAGGGAGATCTTGCGAACGTGGTCGTGGATGCTTTAAGACCGATTCAAGATCGCTATTATGAACTCATTGAGTCAGATGAGCTTGATCGCATTTTAGATGAGGGTGCTGAAAAGGCAAACCGTGCGGCAAACAAAATGCTGAAAAAAATGGAGAATGCAATGGGTCTTGGCCGGAAACGAAAATAAAACAAGCTTGCAGCATATTCAGCTGCAAGCTTTTTCTAATTCACTTTTGATTCGTTTTCCATTTCCCAAAGTTTTTCAAAAAATGGCTGTCCTTTAATCATTTTTTCACAAAAGGCTAAATGGTTTTCTGACCATCCATCAATGGTTTCGTTATAAAGCATGTTCCAAATTTCCTCGAAAGACATTCGTTTGATCTGGTTGTACATGCGCGGATTCCATTCTGTATACCAATAGGCAATTTCTGCTCGGTTTTGAAGCCCCTTTAGTTGATCTAGCGCCATAAACATCAGCTGCTTCAGCTGTCTTTCTTTTCTCGTTAATCCGCTGATATGCTGCGGTGGTAATGATAGGATGTGATATTCTTTCGTCGATTCAAGGCTGTCCGTCGTGAATTCATACTCCTCTGCCTTCACATCTTTCACCATTTCATACACCAATTGCTCCTGTCTTGGAATCAATCGGCTCTTTCTCACAGGGATGGAATAACCAATCGTATCCACAGCGATGATTCTAATCCCGTCCGTGACCACAAAGCAATACTCTAATTTACGGCGTTCATGATTTTTTCGAATATATGATTTCTCAAATACAGATTCTAGCAGCGTCTTTGGCAGCTCTGATAGATCATTCTCTATGTAATCAAACAAAGGACTCTGCACCTTGAGTAAAGGTACTTGATCTAACAGCTCCACGCTGTCCTCCTTGCGCCACTCATGAAAATGGCACACATTATAGCCATTCTCTTCCCCTTCAAACCAATTCACCCATACGTCATGAAGAAATAACATAACCAATCCCTCACTTTTTAAAAACTGTTGTCCACAGTATGGGCAAGGGATAGAGATATTATTCCAACTTTATTAAAACTTCTCCCTGACGGAAGGACGGCTTTATTTCCTGGGAAAAGGAGAACGTCTCGCAGAGTCCTTTCACGATTTTCTATAAGAAGAACCTTATTTTAGCTTTTTAGGATCAAGGGCATCTCTCAGTCCATCACCTAAGAAGTTAAAGCATAAAACGGTAAGTAGAATCAGTAAACCTGGGAACAGTGGATACCACCATGCTTGCACCATTATGGAGAAATTTTGTGCATCTTGAAGCATGTTTCCCCAGCTCGCCGTTGGAGGCTGGATGCCGAACCCTAGATAGCTAAGTGTCGACTCAGCTAAAATCACAGAACCAACTTTCAATGTAGCAGACACAATGATAGGGCCGATACAGTTCGGTAAAATATGCGAAAAGATGATGACATGGTTTTTCGTTCCGATCGTTCTTGCTGCGAGTACGAATTCTCTGGTGCGAAGTGACAAGAATTCACTGCGGATCAGCCTGGCAGTTGTTGTCCAGCCAGTCAGCGCAAAGATTAAAATCAATTTATCAATACCCGGTTTAAAAATTGTCACTAGCGTGATCAAGAGAAAAATATCTGGAATAGACAATACGACATCCACCATTCTCATGAGCACAGAATCAACAAAGCCTTTAAAGTATCCCGCTACCGCCCCAATGACGGTACCAATGGTGATGGCTCCGACTACTGAGACAAAGCCAACTAATAGAGACACCCTCGCTCCGTATAGCACCCTTGAAAAAATATCTCGACCAAACTTGTCGGTTCCCATAAAATGCTCTGCACTTGGAGGCTGTAGCCGTTTCAATAAGTCTTGCTGTTCCGGTGCGTAAGGTGCGATCACCGGAGCGAAAATAGCGGAAAAGATAATGACCAATAAAATAGCGGAGCCGGCAACCGCCAATTTATTTTTGAAAAATTTCTCGCAAAATAAACGAAGCATCGTCTCTGGTTTTGGCGGAAGGCCTTCTTTTAATTTGAGATCAACTGGAGGTGTTCCCATATTAGGTTGTGCCAATTGTGCTTCAGCTCCCTTCTAATATTCAATACGCGGATCAACGATCGCATAGAGAATATCCGCTATTAAGTTTCCAACGACCACGAGCACAGCAGAGATAACAGTCATCGCCATAATGACGGGATAATCTCTTGAAAAAGCAGAATCGATAAACAGTTTCCCAAGCCCTGGCCATGTGAAGATTTGTTCCACCACGACTGCGCCGCCAATAAAGGATGGAATCATGAGTCCAAAGATCGTAATAACAGGCATCAGACCGTTTCTCAATCCATGTTTGAAGATGACTTTGTTCTCTCTAAAACCTTTCGCTCGCGCCGTGCGAATGTAATCCTGCCGCATCACATCGAGCATACTTGACCTTGTATAACGTGTAAGGCCGGCCATATCAGCCGTTGCTAAAACAAAGGCCGGTAAAATAATATGATGAAGCCGGTCAAATAGATTAAAATCTGCATTTAAGGTAGAGACACCCCCGGTTGGAAACCATCCTAAATTCACCGATAACACCATAATCAGGATCAAACCAAACCAGAAATTCGGAATAGCCAGTCCGATAAATGATGTAACCGTAATACCATAGTCAAGTTTTGTATACGGACGTTTTGCTGAAAGAACACCAAATGGGATGGCAATGATCAGGGCAACTAATGTAGAAAAGATCATGAGGATGAGGGTATTTGGCAGCCGGGCAAAAATCAAATCCGACACGGGCGTTCCTTTTTTTACAATGGATGTGCCAAAGTCACCTTGAAGCATATTACCGAGCCATTTCATATATTGTACATATTCAGGATCGTTCAAGCCGTACTTATCAATAAAGGCTTCCCGGTCTGCGGCACTAATGGTCGGGTCCATCATGAGTGACATCGGATCGCCTGGTGCTGCTTTCATAATCACAAAGGACAAAATCGTAATACCAAACAAAATCGGGATAGAAAGAAGTGTCCTTCTAATGATATATGTAACCATGTGCACAACTCCTTTTTCATCGAATGGCCATACTATGATGAAAAAAGGGGAGATCCCTCCCCTTCTTCACTAGCAGACTACTGTTCAATCCACCATTTTTCAATTTTGTAATATTCATCTTTCGGGTGGTAAGAGTAGCCTTGTAGATTAGATGGCATCGCGCGATGTGAGTTGGCATAATAAAGGAACGTATACGGCTGATCTTCTGCAATCAGCTCATAAATTTTTTCATACGCCTTTGAATACTCTTTTCGATCACTCAAGTTTTTGGCATCAACTAGCAGTTTATCGACTTCTTCATTTTTATACCAAATGTTATTTAAGCCTTTTTCAGACTGACTCGAATGGAAAATGCTGTATTGGTCAGGGAATGTCGCTAAGCTCCAGCCGAGTAATAACGCATCATAATCCCATTTTGGCGGGGTTGTTTGCTCGATTAATGCACTAAATTCTACAATTTGCGGTTTTGCTTCAATGCCAATTTCTTTGAGCTGCTGCTGGACAACGACAGCAATATCTTCACGGACTTTGTTTCCTTGGTTCGTCTTCAAGACGAAGGAGAACTTCTTACCGTCCTTATCAAGATAACCATCTCCATCTGTATCCTCCCAGCCTTCTTCTTTCAGCATCTTTTTCGCTTTTTCTTGATCAAATTCAAATACTGGGACATTTTCATTTTTAGGGTAGTTCCATGACAGCGGGCTTTCTGGGATGTTGGCTACTTTCCCGTCTCCATTTAACACTTGATCGACAATCGTTTGACGATCAATGGCATGGGTAAGAGCTTGACGGACTTTTTTACTTTTGAACAGTTCGTTTTTCTGATTCCAGCCAATATATGAATAATTTAGCCCTAGATCAGATTCAATTTTGATGTTACTAACTTTTTCAGCTGTTTGCAGTTCTGCTCCAGGCACTGCAAAGAAATCAATATCACCTGCGGATAGCTGAGCCATGGCTGCATTTTGATCAGGAATCGTTTTAATGGTGACTGTATCAAGGTATGGCCGTCCATCCCAATAGTCATCAAATGCTTCGAGTTTGACATAGTCTCCTTCTTTCCACTCGGCAAATTTAAATGGGCCAGAGCCGATTGGATTTTTTCGGTTAAATTCATTTTCGCCAAGATCCTTTATAGGGACATCACCTAAAATATGCTTTGGTAAAATGCCATAGCTTCCTAGCGTGACATTATAAAAATATGGATCTTTTTTATTCAGCTTAAATTCGACCGAATAGTCCCCTGTTTTTTTGACAGACTCTAATACTTCAAAGCCTGATCCACGCTCACCATTGTAATCCTTATTGATCGGAATGCTGTATGTAAACACAACATCATCAGCAGTCAGTTCTTCTCCATCATGAAACTTCACGCCTTTTCTAATGGTCACATCAAACTGTTTGCCGTCATCGGATTCTTTAATATCTTCTGCCAACGCCAGCTGTGGGTTTAACTTTCCATCTGTTTGCAGTAAAAAGCTATAGATTCTTTCTTCAATATCAGAACTTGCCACGTCTGTTGAGTAAAGTGAGTTAAATAATGTAGGCTCTGCAATCGAACCAATGACAAGATCGCCGCCTTGTACAGGTTTACCTGTGGATTTCTTTTCACTGTCTCCAGACGTTTTATTTCCACCAGAACAAGCAGCAAGGATCAATGTAAAGATCAGCAGCAAACTGACCAAAATGGACTTTCTCTTTCTATCTTTCATAGACAATTCCCCCTATCTTTTTTAAAAAATGATGACAGAAGCCCGTTTTATCCCCCCTCTCAAAGATGAGATCATACAAGCGTGATCAAGCGTCGTAGAGGTGGCAGGCCACAAAGTGGTTCGTTTTTAATTCTTGAAATTGTGGTACTTTTTCTTTACAGACTTCTTTCGCATGCGGGCATCTTGTATGAAACACACAGCCTTTTGGCGGATTTGCAGGGCTTGGTAAATCCCCTTGCAGCATAATCCGTTCCCTTTTCACCTGACCTTTTTTACGGGTGACTGGAACGGAAGATAAAAGCGCCTGTGTATACGGATGAAGCGGATCATCGTACAGGCTATGTTTATCCGCCAGTTCCATCATTTTCCCAAGATACATGACGCCCACTCGATCACTAATGTGGCGGACCACACTGAGATCGTGAGAGATAAAGAGATAGGTGAGGTCAAACTCTTCTTGAAGCTCTTCCATCAAATTGATGACCTGCGCCTGAATGGAGACGTCAAGCGCTGAAACAGGCTCATCTGCTATGATCATTTCAGGATTCATAGCAAGTGCACGAGCGATACCGATCCGCTGCCTTTGTCCGCCGGAGAATTCGTGCGGGTATCGATTCGCAAAACTTGGGTGAAGGCCGACTTTGGATAAAAGCTGTTCTACTTTTTCATTTCTTTCTTTTAAGGAATATAAGTGATGTGTTTTGTAGGGTTCTTTGATGATACTTCGAAGTGTTTTTCTAGGGTTGAGTGATGCAAAGGGATCTTGAAAAACCATTTGGATGTTTTTCCTTGTTGATTGTCTTAGTTTTGATTCAGATACATGAGAGATATCTTGCCCTTTAAATAGAATTTGTCCTTCTGTTGGTTCATATAAACGAATCATCGTCCGTCCTAATGTGGATTTACCGCATCCAGACTCTCCAACGATGCCTAACGTTTCGCCTTTATAAATGTTTAAGTCGATGCCGTCAACCGCTTTGACTGCTCCTACTTTCTTTTGCAGCACCCCAGCTTTAATCGGAAAGTGTTTTCGTATATTTTTTAATTCCAGGATGGTTTCTTTCTCAGATCGATCTGTCATGTATGGTTGATTTTCAGCAAGTGTCATGTTTGGCTTGCCTCCTCATATAAGAAACACCTGACGCTTCTACCATTTTCAAAGGTTGTCAGTTTGGGCAATTCACCTATGCAGCGTTCCATTACTTTCGGGCATCTAGGCGCAAAACGGCATCCTGCCGGAAGCTGATCTGGCGCAGGGACATTTCCTTTTATCGCCGTTAATGGCTGAATGTCTCCGTCAATGACCGGAATGGATTCAAGCAGTCCTTCTGTGTATGGGTGAAGCGGCTGATCAAACAACTCTTCAACGGTTCCATTTTCAACAACCTGTCCGCAGTACATGACAATGACGCGGTCTGCTACTTCCGACACAACACCTAAATCATGCGTAATGAGAAGTATAGATGTACCAAAGGTCGAACATAAATCTTTCATTAAGGTCAGCACCTGGGCTTGTATGGTCACATCGAGAGCAGTAGTCGGCTCATCCGCAATGAGGAGCTTCGGATCACAGCTTAGCGCAATGGCGATCATGACTCGTTGACGCATACCGCCGGATAAACGGTGCGGGTAATCTTTGATGATTTGTTCTGGCCTGGAAAAGCCTACAAGCTTTAGCAAATCAATCGCTTTTTTGGTCGCTTCTTTTTTTGAAAGTTTTTTGTGGTAAATGAGGATTTCTGTAATTTGTTCCCCGATGGTTAAGACGGGATTAAGTGAGGTCATGGGTTCCTGAAAGATCATGGATACATCATTACCGCGAATATTGCACAATTCCTTTTCACTATATGTAACAAGGTCTTTTCCATCAAGCTTAATGGAACCATCCATAACCTTCCCACCAGTCCCATTAATCAGACCCATGATGGATAAAGACGTAATACTTTTACCAGACCCAGACTCACCGACTAATGCGACTGTTTCCCCTTTTTTGATACTAAAATCAACGCCATCAACAGCAGGTATTGGTTCCTTTTTTCGAAAAAAATAGGTTTTTAAGTTTTGCACTTCAAGCAGTGTGCTCATGCATTCGCCCCTTTCTCCATAGATTAAATGAACCGGATCAAAAAATTCTGTCTTTTTAGAATAAAAAGAATTATCAAAATTTATATTTGTATATTATTACATCACCATGACGAAATCAAGAATTATTTAGTAAAATTGTAATATGTCACTTTTTTTGTGAATGTTTGTATTTATGATTCTATCGCCTTTAAAAACGTTTCCGCTGGCTCCGCAATCATAGACTCCTCGCTGATTCGGTGCTCATCGAAATACTTTTTCACGATATAAAATCCAGTGGCATAGCCAAGCATTTTGGGGTAGTTCCCCTTTCCATAAAGGAGATTCTGTATCAGCCTTTCGTCGTCCTGCACTTTCTGATAAAGGTGACTGGATACCCATTTCTTGTACATGCGCTGCAGTTGCGATTCGTCATATAAAGTCGTCCACTTTGCTGTATAGCTTTCTCCATATCTATGATACACAGCATATTCAGCGAGCCCCTCCATCATGATTGTATCAAGGAATGTAAAATCTTTTTCTTCTTTCGTGAGAAAATGCAACCTGCATACATGGTGATATTCATGCGTCAGCAACGTACCGATTCGCTCCTTCGGTGTATGCGGGGATAAAAAAAGAAAGATTTTGTCATCAAATGCCATGCCTGATTGAAAGTAAAATTGTTCTCTGATCTCTTTGCTGCTCTCATTAACAGGCAAAATAAAGACGGGGACATCAGGACCTCCCCACTTTTTTTGCAGCGCTTTGTATTCTTTCATCACAAGCTTGAAATACCCTTTTTCTTTGAGCTTGTCGATCATTTCCTGGCAGGCGTTCCATGATCGCACCATTCCGTGATGTTGTAAATGGGCGAGAATAGATGATCCTTCTTTTTTCTCCGCTCCTTTAAAATAAGGGACAAAACGTGCCGCCAGCTCCTGAAATGATGATGATTGTTGGATGAGATATTGTGTATTGATCAGACCCATACCGCTGAACACCTCCATTTTCATCATATGCAAAAAGGCGGCGATCTGTTTATAGATCGCCGCCTTCTTAAGACATATTACGCTTCGTATTTTTTGAAGATAATTGTCGCATTGTGCCCGCCAAAACCAAGTGAGTTGCTCAACGCAACTTGTACTTCTTTTGAACGTGCTTCATTTGCTACATAATCAAGATCACATTCTTCATCTGGTGTTTCAAGGTTAATCGTTGGCGGAATGACACTGTCTTTAATCGCCAGAACAGAGAAAATCGCTTCTACTCCGCCTGCTGCGCCAAGTAAATGACCTGTCATTGATTTTGTCGAACTGATCGCAAGCTGATTCGCATGCTCTCCGAACACTTCTTTAATCGCCATTGTTTCAAACTTATCATTATACGGTGTGCTTGTTCCGTGGGCATTGATATAATCAATTTCTTCCACTGTTAAACCTGCATCACGAATTGCTTCTTTCATTGCACGTACACCGCCTTCTCCGTTTGGAGCAGGTGCTGTGATATGGTATGCATCTCCAGTTGAACCGTAGCCAACGATTTCTGCATAAATGGTCGCACCACGTTTTAACGCATGCTCTAATTCTTCAAGAACAACAATTCCCGCTCCCTCACCCATCACAAATCCGTCACGGTTTTTATCAAATGGACGACTTGCTGTATCTGGATCAGGATTTGTCGAAAGGGCTTTGTTTGCACAGAAACCAGCAAACGACATTTTCGTTAATGGTGCTTCTGTTCCACCTGTAATCATCGCATCTGCATCTCCGCGCTGAATGACTTTAAAGGCATCACCAATGGAGTTTGTTCCTGTCGCACATGCTGTCACTGTACAAGAGTTAACCCCTTTTGCGCCAAGTGCAATCGAAATTTGACCTGTCGCCATATCTGGAATCATCATTGGAACGAAGAACGGGCTTACGCGTCTTGCTCCTTTATTTGAATACACTTCGAATTGCTCTTCGAATGTTTCAAGTCCGCCAATACCAGATCCAACCCATACCCCAACACGAGGTGCGTTTTCATCTGTAATTTCAAGGCGTGAATCTTCTAAAGCCTTTTGAGCAGCAACGACTGCATATTGTGTGAAGCGTGCCATCTTTCTCGCTTCTTTTTTCTCCATGTAATCTTCGATGTTAAAATCTTTTAGTTCTGCTGCTACTTTTGCTGTATATTCACTTGAATCAACACGTGTGATCGGGCCAACACCTGATACACCTGCTACAGCATTTTTCCATGTTGTCTCTACATCGTTGCCAAGAGGTGTCAAAGCACCTAATCCTGTAACAACTACTCGTTTCTTATCCATTAATTTGTGCACCCCACTCTTTTATCGGCCCCATCGCATAGCGATTGCGCCCCACGTTAATCCGCCACCAAAACCAACCATTACAATCACATCACCGTCATGAATTTTTCCGGCTTCGATTTCTTCACATAGTGAAATTGGAATGGATGCTGCTGATGTGTTTCCATATTTATGGACTGTTTTCGACATTTTTTCAACTGGCAGCTCTAAGCGTTCGCGTGCCGCTTCCATAATGCGAATGTTTGCTTGATGCGGAATCAAGAAGTCTACGTCTTCTTTTGATAGTCCAGCTTTTTCAATCACGTTAACACTTGACTCGCCCATTTGTCTCACAGCAAATTTAAATACTTCTCTTCCATTCATGATTGTATGATCTTTTTCATCTAAGTACAAGTGCTTCCCGCCTCTTCCATCGGCTCCAAGCTCAAATGATAGAATTCCCTTGCCTTCGCTGACTGTTCCTAGTACAGCAGCACCTGCTCCATCTCCAAACAAAACAGCTGTGTTGCGGTCATCCCAGTCGGTAATGCGAGAAAGCTTTTCTACACCAACGACAAGCACGTGTTTATAAGTGCCAGATTCGATAAATTGTTTTCCAGTAACAAGCCCATACATAAAGCCAGCGCAGGCAGCGCTAATATCCATTGCACATGCTTTATGTGCACCGAGCTGCTCTTGAATCATACAAGCGACTGTCGGAAATGCTTGATCTGGCGTAACTGTCGCTACAAGAATCATATCAATATCTTCTGCAGCCACATCTGCGTCAGCTAATGCTTTTTTTGCAGCAGCAAGTGCCATATGAGATGTATTGACATCATCAGATGCAATTCTTCTTTCTTCTATACCTGTTCTAGTACGAATCCACTCGTCAGAAGTTTCAACCATTTTTTCTAAATCACGATTTGTTAATACTTTTTCAGGTATATAGCGGCCAAGGCCAATAATTCCAGCATTCATTGAATAAGACTCCTTTTACTCATACGAGCATGTGATATTGTGATCTTATATTAGTATCTGGTACTAATTTTACCTTATTTTTTTCTCCTTGGCAATACAAACGTCTAACCTTTCCTCTCACTTTTTTCATAGATTAATGATATACCAATAGTAGAAAGGAACATGTGATATGGCGCAAAAGGATATTTTCTCAGCAATGATGTTTGGTCAGCCGCTTGAAAAGGAGAAAAGCAAGACAGAAAAAAAGGAGGAGCGTGCAGAGACTTCTTCAAGTGATGACTCCATTGACTACATGCATGTCATGAATCAAATTGGAAACATTATGAACTCCATCGATGAGCTGAAGCCTGTGTTTAAAGATGTCGGCCCTATGATTAGTGCCTTCAAGAAAAAATTATCATAAAAAAAAAGCCACTATTCTGTGGCTTTTTCTGATGCTGCATCTGCTTTTCCAAGCTCATATGCCTCTTGCATGACAGATGTAAACAATGAGAGAAGCGGCTGAAGTGCTTGTGGATCAAGCTGAATCCCTGCTTTATCTAATTCTTCTTTTGCTTGTGGAAAATACTTCATCGCAATTTGTAAAAACTCCATCGATTTTTCGTGTTGCATGTTCAACGTCCTCACTTTTCATTTGGCAATTTGCCTGTTTTTTTGTAATTCGCAATATCCTTCTCAATGTCTTTCACAAAAGCGCGGTCTATGGTTGAGCTAAATTTCCCCATTTCGATCACTCCTTCTTTAAAGTCAAAGGAGTACTCACCTTGTTCGTTTAGCTTGCCTTCATTAAACTTCTTCGCAATGATACTGTACGCTTTATCGACATGCTGTACAGTGCTAGTTAACACCGTATGGCTTCCAAGGTTGGATTGATCAGTGACATATCCGATCGCAGATAAATTGTCGGTTTTGATTTGTTCAATGACAGGGATATTATAACCATCACCTGCTGGATACACAACATCTACACCTTGTTTTTTCAATTTTTGATAGAGGTTCACCGCTTTGTCAGCATCATCCCAGTTTTCGACAAATTCCGCTAGGACTTGCACATGTTCGTCCTGATATTTTGCACCTTTGATAAAACCGTCTACTTCACTTTGCCAATCATATGTAGCCAGAATACCAATCTTTTTTGTTTTGGACATATGTGCTGCTGTCATGCCTCCGAAAAAGCCCATTGCTTCTCCTTTAAACGTGACGTTTGTGACATTATCAGCTTGAGGCTTGCCTCCATTGACCGTGATAAATTGTGTTTTCGGATAATCTTCACTGATCAAGTTGAAAATTTCGCTGTATTCATTGCCATGGCCAATAATTAAATTGACTCCTTTTTTATGAAATTCTTCAATGGCATCAACGATTTTCTCCTTGTCGACCATCCCTTCCTTATAATAAACATCTACACCAAATGTTGATTGGATATTTAATAAGCCTTTATAACCTTTCGTTCCCCAAACTTGATCATTAATCGTATCGGGGACGAGTAAACCCACCTTCTCAATATGTCCTTTTAACGGCGCCTGCGAGCAGGCAGATAGCATAAGAAGAAGGAACGAAAAGATCATGACAAGCCGCTGGTACTTCATGCCATGTTCAACTCCCTTTGCAACACGCAGGCATGAACCTGTATGTTAAATATAGGTTTATTTTATACTGAAAAAAGATAAGATGGAAGATCATTCTTGCTTTTTGTCGAAAAATGTTGAGTTTTGTCTTTTCCATTCTGCTATGATTTCTTCTGCTTGTTTGTCACCTGTTTGTCTTTCTACCTTCAATTGATGGATCATTTCCTGCCTTTGATCAGTCCGTGCCCACTTTAAAAGCTCCTTTGCGACATCTTCTACAAAAAATGCGTGATCGTCCTTTATTCGTCTCTCTTCATGGAGTGTCCACGGACCAAACATGCGTGGAAGGATAACAGCCGAAACGCTTTGTTCATGCGAATGGCTTTCGGGTTCTTCGTAAAACAAGCGGTATATGCCATGCTTCGCTTCGAGGTCTGTCTCTCTGTTCATTGAATCATCTGATTGAAAAAAGATCAGGTCATATGCCTCTTTCCTATCTTGACGATCAATGACACGGACAAGGTCATTACGGCCGAGCCACATCATCCGCTCTTCTAATAACATTTTTTGCTCCTCTGACTGCTCCTTAGGATATGTGATATCCACTTGTATGCCCTCTTTCATCATATATTCACAAAGTGTCAGTCCAAAAAATTCATCTGCACCTATGATCAGTCCTGTTTCCATGTTCATGTCCCCTTTTTTAGCATATCGAATAAAAAGAAGAGCCCTTTCCATGAAGGGCTGTTATCATCCTATTCATTACAATTCTCTTTCATGCGATTTATAAAACTTGTGAATGGACTGAAAGATTCTTCTTGGATGATCAAACATATGCAAGGTAAGGTCCATCTGACAATGGTCTGGATTCATCATATGTTGATCAATAAAAGGCTTTGCATGTAGTTCATAGGCATACGGTGCGCCGTTTAGTCTCTGCCATATATGAATCGGTACATGAGCTGAATGAACGGGGCAAGAAGGAAGTGGATACGTTTCTGCTTCCTTTGCAGAGCACCCATAGCTCTGTGCGAGTTCTTTCATGAACTGTTTGTAGAAGAATTTGTGTTCCTTTTCTCTTTCTCTTTGTGCTTGCAGGTGTAAACATGGATTCATCACGGCTATAGACCTTAGCACTTCTGGCATTTCTTCGGCAAGACTCATGGCGACAAGTGCGCCCATTCCCTCTGCCAGCACATGAATTTCCCGGTTTAATATTTCTTGTTTTAATGTGTGATGAACAAGCTGTTTCGCACTAAAAACAGCATCTTCACATCCCCAGTGATTCCCATGAAGATGACTATTAAACAATGTATATCCTTCATCCTTTAAAGCAGTTAATAGCTGGTTTCTTCCGTAATGCTGAAGCCAGAATGATGTATTTTCCTGCACAAAGTGATTTCGGTCACCGAGGATTAGAATGCCAAAGCCATTTGGTTTTTGAGGAAGGTGAATGACGTTCCACTGGGAACCAAGCTGGAAAAAACGTTCGCTTACACCCATATGGCCAGCCTCCTTTCAGTGATTCTGCTTTCTATGATATGAACAACAACTCTTGTAGGAATAAGGAAATCCCCTAAGACAGAAGAATTCTTTTTATTTTTATAGTAGAAGGTCTCAAAATGGTCACATAAAGGCGGAAAACAGTCTTTTCTCTGAACTCGTATCTATGGTATGATAGTCAATAGATTGTTACATAAAGGACGGTGGAATAATGCATTACATTATCACCCTCATTTGGACTTTTCTGCTGACACATATGGCTGGTTACATCGTTTCATCTATGAATGGAGCTGCTTATGATTTTACGTTAACTTCCATTCTTGCCATAGTGTTTACGGTTATTTTATTCATCTTTGCTGAAGTAAGTCCAATGAAAGAAACAGAAAGTTCAACAGAACATTCTTAATATTGCTGGAAAAGAGCTAATGATTTGAGGTTAGCTCTTTTTCTTTTTTTCAGAATGATGACCAGAAGTTGAGAGCGCACACTAAAACCCCCTGCCGTCAATTACAGGGGGTTTTTAAGTTACACCTCAACCGTTTCGGACTTCTGTTTGTCTGCTGACAAATGGCTTTTCGCTAGCCCTGTGAACAGGAAGATCGCGATGCCTGATAAAATCTCAAGCACACCACCCCCCGCAATGACAGGTCCTGCTCCAAAGCGTTCTGCCAGGACGCCCGATATGACGGCTGCAAGCGGGAGAAAGACATTTGATGACGCATTGATCACGGCATATACTTGCGGCTGATCTTCTTGGTCAACAGACGTTTGAATAATGACCATCTCTGGGACATTGATCGCACTGACGGCTGCACCAAAAATAAAGGAAGCTAGAAGAACGACTGGAAGCCATGTACTCATTCCAGTGATAAAGAATGCAGCACCTTCAATCATGCCTGCGACAATAAAGAACAAGCCGAATCTTTTGATTTTCACCTTCGCCAGTGCAAAGCCCATCATAAACGCACCGACTGCAGCGACACCTCTTAAAATGGAATACACCATTGAATCACTTTGCAGCGCTTCTGCTACATATACAGCGGATAATGCCTGCCACGGAGCTGCGGCGACATTCATTAAAATACAATAAAGGGTCAGTGCAAATAAAATATGATGATTTTTAACGACTAGAAAGCCTCTTTTTAAGTTATACAGATATGTATTCTTTGCTTGTTTAATGTCTGCTGCTTTTTCTGCATCTGACTTTTGGAGTTTAACGCCAATAATGAACAAGCCCGATATGATAAATAAAGCAGTGGTGATTAGGAGCGTATCTGCAGGGCCAATTAATTTGACCAAAAGACCAGCGACCATCACCGCAGCAAGTGCGACAATTTCAAAAGATGATTGCAGGATCGCATTTGCTTTTTGAATGAGATGCTTTGGAACAATCTGCGGCAGGATGGCCACAGAAGCCGGGTTATATGCTGCACCTGTTGCCGATTGAATAACCATTAATGAGATCAATAACCATAGAGGCAATATGTGCGAAAAATGCAGTAGTGGAATAATGAGTACAATGGTTGCTCGAATGACATCTGAAGCAAACATCCATTTAGATAAATGATGTCTTTTCATAAGAGGTCCTAGTATTGGGGCCAACAATGATGAAGGAAGAACTGTCACTGCTAGAAGAAGTCCGGTACCGAGCGCTCCATCCCCTCTTAAAATCAATAACCAAAGAACGGATGTAAAAGCAAAACTTTCTCCTGTATTTTTTATGAGTCTTGATATGAACAATGAGGTGAAGCGTTTATTCCAAACACTTTCACTGAGATTCATCTTTTCCATCACACAAATCCTTTCAACCTTATACTATTCTTACATATTTTACCTTAATCTTTCTTTTTTTCATACTATTTATTTGAAAATTGGAACTTAATTGTTTTTTATTATAAAGAAAAAAGAGGCATGACACATGCCTCTAAAGACTTATTCATATGGACTCTTAGTCAATTGCTTACGGCTTTCTTTGGTAAGTCCAAACGCGGTTATGGTTCGAGTTATCCGGAAAGACGTCTCCTGCTTTAAGCTTTATCTTTAAAGGATCTTTCACCATACTACCGGTCTCACCGATTTCGATATAAACACCATTATTAGGTGCCTTATTACCAGATTTAAACTGATGCTGTTGACCCATTTCCATCCTCCTTTCTCGATTGATGTTATTATGTCCCGTCCATTGCCTCTCCAATCCAATATGTAAAAAGTCCCTGCTCAGTCGAGACAGGGACACTTGTGATTTATTTAGGTTGTTGATACATGAGTTCTTTGATTAACGCTTTTTGCACATGCAGACGATTTTCTGCTTGCTGGAATACTTTAGAGTGTGGTCCATCAATGATATCAGCCGTCACTTCTTCTCCGCGGTGTGCCGGCAGACAATGAAGGAAGATATAATCTGCTGTTGCATGTTGCATGAGTTCCTCATTGACTTGATATTCTTTAAATTCTGCTAGACGTTTCTCTGTTTCAGCTTCCTGTCCCATGCTTGTAAATACGTCTGAATAAATGACATCTGCATCCTGAACAGCAGCTACTGGATCTGTTGTGACGATGACTTCTGCGCCTGATTGTTTTGCAAACGCCCGGGCAGTGTCTGTCACCCCTTGAAGAGGTTCATAGCCTTTTGGTGATGCAACGGCAATGTCACAGCCTAACTGCGCGCAGCCGACCATTAAGGAATGAGCCACATTATTCCCATCACCGATGTACGCCACTTTCACACCTTTTAGTGTGCCTTTTGCTTCTTTAATCGTCAGTAAATCAGCCAGTGCCTGACATGGATGAGAGTAGTCCGTTAGTCCGTTGATCACTGGAATAGAGGCGTATTTTGCAAGTTCTTCTACCTTCTCATGTTCAAAGGTTCGAATCATAATGCCATCTACATACCCAGACAGCACCTGCGCTGTATCACCAATCGTTTCTCCTCTGCCAATTTGCAGATCATTTGAGCTGAGGAAGAGCGCATGTCCGCCTAGCTGCGTCATGCCCGCTTCAAACGAGACACGGGTTCTAGTTGAAGATTTTTCAAAGATCATCGCTAATGTTTTTCCTTTGAATAAATCTTGATATGGATGTTGTTTCATTTCTTCTGCTTTTTCAATTAAGTACGCAATGTCATTGATCGAAAAGTCTTTTAACGATAAAAAGTCTTTTCCATATAATGCCGGTTGCACGTCGACTTGGCTCATGCCGTCACTTCCTTTTTATATAATTCGTGGAGAGATACTGGTGATACATCTCCATCTTTTCCTTGCAGGAACGCTTGCGCCGTTTCATATTCGGTTAGAACTTGAACACCATGTGTGAGTGCTTTTACACGCTGTTCTTTTGCCTCTTCATCATCACCTAAATGAATGTGAAGCGATTTATCGTCTTGTTGCAGCCACGATTCAAAGCTGCCAGTCCAGACGTCAAAGCCTGCTCGTTTTGCTTCATCTACGAATAATTCACTGCCTTGTATAAAGAGGCTTCCTTTCTGTTTCCAGATCGGTGCAAACACTTTTTTCAAGGCGCTTTCGACGTTCTTTCCTACACACATTCCTTCACCCGTCGCCTTCATTTCAGGTGTGAGCTTTAAATCGATATCTTGAATGGCATGTGAGGAGAAGACTGGGAATTTAACAGCTGTGCCCCCCTTATTCTTCGTTGCCGGTTTCAATTCTTCAAGCGTTGCACCAGCTAACAGCTGAGTCGCCATTGGAATCATGTCAACACCCATGACTTTACTTACAACTGGAACAGTCCGGCTTGCCCGAGGATTCACCTCTAATACGAGCGCCTGATTCCCTTTTATCACAAATTGAATATTCATAATGCCTTTAAAAGCTAATTTCTTTGCGATTTGTTCAGAAGCGTTATACACCTGTTGTTTGATGTCTTCACTAATAGAGACACTTGGTAAGATGGCAAAGCTGTCACCTGAGTGTACGCCCGCTTTTTCAATATGCTCAACAATTGTTGGAATGAATGTCGTTTGTCCGTCTGAAATGAGATCCACTTCCACTTCTTTTCCAGTGACATACTCATCAATTAAGATCGGATAAGGTAAATGATCTGGCTGATCAAGTAGTTCTGCCAATTGAGCTTCTGTATGAACAACGATCATGCCCATTCCACCAATGACATATGATGGACGAATAAGAACAGGGTACCCGATGCTTGCAGCATGCTCCAGTGCTTCTTCTTTTGAATGTGCTGTATCTCCTTTTGCATGAGGAAGATTCAGTTCATCAAGAAGCTGATAGAATAAATCGCGATCTTCTAATGCATCTAGTGTGTCAAAGGACGTGCCTAACAAGGTAACGCCGGCTTTTTCTAAACCTTCCGCCACATTGATTGCTGTCTGCCCGCCAAATTGAACGATGACAAAATCAATTTGCTCCGCTTCAACTACGTTTAAAATATGTTCTAACGTGATCGGCTCAAAGTATAAACGATCTGCAATCTCATAATCGGTACTAACCGTTTCTGGATTATTGTTCATCATGATGGTTTCAAATCCAAGCTTTTGTAAAGTAAGAACGCCATGAACGGCACTATAATCAAACTCGACCCCTTGCCCAATTCGAATCGGACCAGAGCCAATGATGAGTGCACGCTGCTTTGTTTTCTCTTGATGCTCTCCATCACTTTTGCCAAAGTACGTAGAATAGAAGTAATTCGTTTTTGCATCGAATTCAGCCGCACATGTATCGACAATTTTAAATGAAGCGGCAATGCCATACTCTTGACGAAGCTGTCTGATATCTTGTTCACTGCGATCCGTCAGAGAAGCGATTGTTTCATCAAGGAAACCTTTTTCTTTCACCTTTCTTAAGGTGTCTTTGGATAGCGTCCCCTGATGATTCTTCAATTCTTGTTCGAGTGTGATCATATTCTTGAAGACATGTAAGAAAAACAGATCAATCTTCGTCGTTTCATGAATCGTTTCAACGGTTTCTTGTCTGGAAAGAAGCTCCATGACAGCGAAGAAACGGCGATCGTCCGGTGTTTTGATTAATTCAAACAACTGTTCAGTCGAATGTTCTTTCAGTTCAGGCAAGTGGAAGCCCTTTGTTTTGATTTCAAGTGATGCGACGGCTTTTTGAATGGCAGATTCTAAATTACGGTCAATCGCCATGACTTCACCAGTCGCCTTCATTTTTGTGCCTAATTTCCGGTCTGCCTGTTTAAATTTATCGAACGGCCAACGCGGGAATTTCACCACGACATAATCGAGTGCCGGCTCAAAGCTAGCATACGTTGTTCCTGTAAGCGGATTTTTCAATTCATCTAGTGTATAACCGACCGCAAGTTTTGCCGCCATTTTGGCAATCGGATAGCCTGTTGCTTTCGATGCAAGAGCAGAAGACCGGCTGACCCGAGGGTTGACCTCAATGACAAAATATTCTTTGCTAAGTGGATCAAGAGCGAACTGGATATTACAGCCCCCAACGACATCAAGCGCTGAAATAATTTTTAAGCTTGCTGAGCGGAGCATTTGATAATCCTGATCCGTTAATGTCTGTGACGGTGCAACGACAATCGAGTCGCCTGTATGCACACCAACTGGATCGATATTTTCCATGTTACATACAGTGATACACGTATTTTGACGATCTCTCATGACCTCATACTCGACTTCTTTAAAGCCAGCAATGCTTTTTTCAACTAAGCACTGATGAATCGGACTCGCTAGAAGAGCACCTTCAATCAGCGGTTTAAAAGCCTCTTCAGTTAAAGCGATGCCTCCCCCTTTACCACCAAGTGTATAGGCTGGTCGAAGAATGACAGGAAAGCCCACTTCTTTTGCAAATTGAAGGGCGTCTTTCGCATTATCCACAATTTCACTTTCTGGTACAGGTTCATTCAAATGCTTCATGAGAGCACGGAATTTCTCACGATCTTCACCGTTTTCAATTGTTTCAACTGACGTTCCGAGCAGTTTTACCCCATGCTTTTTCAGCACACCGGCTTTTTCCAACTCGACAGCAAGGTTTAAAGCCGTCTGTCCTCCAAGATTGGCTAAAAGACCATCTGGTTTCTCTTTTTCAATGATTCTTGTCACTGAATCAACTGAAAGCGGTTCAAAATAAATTTCATCAGCAAATGACTCGTCTGTCATAATGGTTGCTGGGTTGTTATTCACTAAGATGACGTTGTAGCCTTCTTCTTTTAAGGCCATACAACCTTGTGTTCCTGAGTAATCAAATTCTGCTGCCTGACCAATGATGATTGGACCAGACCCGATGACTAGAATGGTTTGTATGCTTTGATCTTTAGGCATGTGCGACTTCTCTCCTTGCTTGTTTCACTTTCTCAATAAAATCATCGAATACCCATTCACTTTCTGCAGGGCCTGGATGTGCTTCTGGATGAAATTGAACGGACATAATCAGCTTCTCTTTATGAATGAATCCTTCAACAGATCCGTCATTCACGTGGAGGAATTTGACGTCCACTTCTTTGTCATTCATGCTTTTTTCATTGACCACATAGCTATGATTTTGGCTTGTCATAAAGACACGTTTTGATTCTGTATCTTGTACAGGATGATTCGCCCCGCGGTGGCCAAAAGGAAGCTTATACGTATCCCCGCCAAGCGCAAGAGCAATTAATTGATGACCTAAGCAAATGCCTAGTGTCGGGAAGGTCATCATGATGTCATGAATGGTTTTTAAATATGGCTTCATTGTTTTTGGATCTCCAGGTCCATTTGACAAAAGGATCGCATCTGGCTTGATATCAAATACCTTTTCCATTTGTTTGTACGGAATCACTGTGACTTTACAGCCGCGCGCTTCGAGTGAATCCGCAATTGATTTTTTAAAGCCAAAATCAATGAGTGCTACATGATCCTCGCCGCTGCCTTGTGTGTATACTTCATCTTCTGTGACCTGCTCAACCACATTGTCTTGCTTCATTGCAGGTGGCGTTTCATTTTCGTCTAAACTAAGCACTGCATTCATCGTTCCATTTGCTCGAATGTTCTGCACGACAGCGCGAGTATCTGTATGTGTAAGAAGCGGAATGTTCCACTTCTGTAAATAATCTTTTAAGCTTACGGCTGCAAGGTGATGAGAAAAATGGTCAGCTGCCTCATAGACAACGACCGCTTTCACTTGTGGTTTTTTGCTCTCAAAGTCTTCATGATTGATGCCGTAATTTCCGATGAGCGGATATGTGAAGACAATGATTTGTCCTTTATAAGAAGGATCTGTGAGCACCTCCTGATAACCTGTCATCCCTGTAAAAAAGACCACTTCACCTGTCATGCCAGCTTCTCCTGTCAGATCTCCTTCAAAAGAGGCTCCATCTTCTAAATTTAAATAACCTTTCATGCTTGTGTCACCCCATATTGAATAATTAATAATATAAATGCATGTTTATGCGTTCTGGTGTAAAAAAATTTAGACCGTTACTGCTTCATTTGCTAACACTTGAATGATTGCTTCAATGGCTTGATCCAATTCAACTTTTTTGACATTCAGCGGAGGTAATAAACGAATGACATTCGGACCAGCTGGAAGCACCAGCAAACCTTGCTCTCGAAGGGCTGTGATGTAATCACCTACTGGCTGATGACACTCAATTCCTGCCATTAATCCTTTGCCACGTACTTCTTTCACGATGTTCAGCTGCTTGACTTCTTGCAGTCTCTTTAAAAGGTACGCACCCTTTTCTTTCACTTCTGAAAGAAAGTCTTCTTTGAATATTACATCAAGGGTTGCGTTCACAGCTGACATAGCGAGCATATTGCCACCAAATGTTGTGCCATGAGAGCCTGGAGAAAATGCATCCCCTAAAGCTTTTTTCCCTATCACTGCACCGACTGGAAATCCATTTCCTAAACCTTTTGCGGCTGAAATAATATCAGGATCAAGTCCCGATTGCTCATAGGCAAATGCTGTCCCTGTTCGCCCAATACCTGTTTGGATTTCATCTACAATCAGCAGTGCTTGATGTTTTTTGCAAAACGTTTGAACGGCTTCTAGAAATTCAGCTGTAGCTGGATTCACTCCACCTTCACCTTGCACCACTTCCAGCATGACCGCTGCGACATCATCGATTTCACACGCTGTGATCGCTTCAGGGTCATTAAACGGTACATAATGAAAGCCTTCCAGCATCGGTCCAAAACCAGTTTTGATTTTATCTTGACCTGTGGCAGCCATACCAGCATACGTGCGCCCATGGAAAGAGTGCAAAAACGTCACAATATTTGTTTTACCTGTTGCTTTTCGGGCCAATTTAATAGCCCCTTCATTCGCTTCAGCCCCGCTGTTGCAGAAAAATACGAGATCTCCTGAACTGTTGGCTGCCAGCTTTTCCGCTGCTTTTTCTTGCAGTCCATTTTCAAATAGATTTGATACGTGCCAGACCTCGTCAAGCTGCTTCTTGATGGCTTGATTGACCTTTGGATGATTGTGACCTAAATTCGTGACCGCAATGCCTTGTATAAAGTCTAAATATTTTTTCCCAGTTGTATCAACTGCCCAAGAACCTTCTGCCTCTTTAATTTCAACATTCCACCGTCCGTACGTTTGAAAGAGATGACTCACAGGACCGCCTCCTTTTGTTTTACAATTCGAGTTCCTTTAAAGGTATCTCCTGTAAAAATACTGCCTTTTCCATTCACAATCATGACTTCATCCACATCTCCTGATAAAGCACTTAGCGCAGATTGCACTTTTGGAATCATTCCCCCGGAAATAATACCTTCATCGATGAGCTTGAGAGCTTCTTGTTCGGTGACAACGTCTAACAGCTCACCATTTTTTAAAATTCCTTCCACATCTGTGACAAACATGAGCTTATCAGCTTTCATAGCTCCTGCGACTGCTGATGCTGCAAGATCAGCATTTACATTTAACGTTTGGCATTCTTCGGTCATAGATAGCGGCGCAATGACGGGAATGAATTGTTTCTCCATTAGTGCTTCTGCCATCTCTGGATTGACTTCTTTGATTTCGCCAACGTACCCATATACATCTTGATCGAGAAAATCGGCGACAAGCATCTGTCCATCTTTACCAGATACACCGACAGATGATATATCATGCTTTGCCAACTCTGAAACAAAGTATTTATTCACCGTTCCTGAAAGGACCATTTCGGCTACCTCTAACACCGGCTTTGTTGTTTTGCGCTGTCCATCTACAAATTCCGTTTTCACTTCTAATTTTTGCAGCATGCTCGTGATTTCAGGACCCCCGCCATGTACGATAGCCAGTTTAAATCCAGCAGCTTGAAGTGAGCGGACATTTTCATAAAAGGTATCGGAAAGTTCTCGAATGACACTGCCTCCACACTTGAACACGATCGTTTTATCCATGTCTATCTCCTTCATTATGTGCGATAGCTCGCGTTAATTTTCACATAATCATAGGTAAGGTCACAGCCCCATGCTGCCGCTTCACCATTTCCTTCATTCATTTGAATGAAAATCGTAATCTCATCCTGCTCTAGATACGCTTTTGCTTCCTCTTCTGAGAAAGACTGAGGTTCATTATGTTTAAACAGACATTGCCCGCCTAAGTAAACTTCCACCTCTTCTGGCGTGACAGAAGCTGCGCTATGACCGATTGCTCCGACAATCCGTCCCCAGTTGGCGTCCGTACCGTATACGGCTGTTTTCACAAGACTTGAACCTACGATTTTTTTTGCAATAATACCCGCTTCTAAGTTGTTTTTTGCACCAACAACTTTCGCTTCGATTAATTTGGTTGCACCTTCTCCGTCTCTTGCAATCTCTTTTGCTAGATCTTCACAGGCTAGTTTTAATCCTTCTTTAAACAATGGCCATTCTGGATGTTCTTCATTCAGTGCCTGGTTTTCTGCCATTCCATTTGCCATCACAAGCACCATATCGTTAGTTGATGTTTCTCCATCGACGGTAATTTGATTAAACGTCACATCTGTAATGTCACGAAGAGCATTTTGCAAAGCTTCTTGTTCGACATTTGCATCGGTTGTGACAAACCCGAGCATTGTTGCCATGTTCGGATGAATCATACCAGAGCCTTTTGCTGCACCAGAAATGAGAATCTCTTTCCCGTCTATCGTCAAGGAGTATGTCGTATTTTTAATGACTGTATCTGTTGTTAAAATCGCTTCTTCAAAGTGGCCATTTCCTGCTTTTGCTTCTTTTAGCTGAGCGATGCCTGTTTTGATTTTATCCATATCCAGACACTCTCCAATGACACCAGTAGAAGATACAGCAATGTAATCAGGCTCTGTGCCTAACATGTCTGCACAGGCTGCCTGCATGTCGTATGCATCTTTTAATCCCTGCTCACCTGTACATGCGTTGGCGATGGCACTATTGACAATGACACCTTTTAGTTTGCCCGTCTTTTTTAAGCTTTTTTGTGTGACTTGAAGAGGCGCAGCTTGAAAGTGACTTTGAGTGTATACCGCTGCACTCGCTGCTGGTACTTCACTGATGATCAAGCCAAGGTCTTTTTTTGAATAGCGTAATCCTATATGAATCCCCTTTGCTTCAAAACCTTTTGGTGATGATACGTCCCCGTCAATTTTGACAATACTTTTTTCATTCAATTCGATCATGTTTGTTGTCTCCCCTGTTCTTATGGATAGAGAGGTGTCATTGTGAGGCCCGCCTCTTCATGTAAGCCTTTGATGATGTTGAAGTTTTGAACCGCTTGGCCGGCTGCACCTTTCATGAGATTATCTATGACAGATACAATCGTCAGTCTACCTGTTCGCTCATCTAAATGAAAACCAATGTCACAGAAGTTACTGCCGTATACTTCTTTTGTTTGCGGATATATCCCGTGATCTCTCACTCTTACAAAATAGGAATCTTCATAAAAATCCTTCATCCGTTTCATTAATTCTTCTTTTGTGACATCTGATTTCAATTGTGTATACATCGTCGCCATAATCCCTCTTGTCATCGGGACAAGGTGTGTTGAAAATGTGATGTTCGCCGTTTGCGGGTTCCATTCTCTAAGTACTTGTTCTATTTCAGGTGTGTGCTGATGTTCATTCACCTTATAAATTTTAAAGTTATCGTTCAGCTCTGAAAAATGTGTGCCAAGTGAGGCTGATCGTCCTGCACCGGACACCCCGGTTTTTGCATCTATTATGATCATAGATTCATCGATTAAATTCTGTTTCATCAGCGGTGCTAAACCTAGAAGAACTGCAGTAGGAAAGCAGCCGGGGTTTGCAATGACTTCCGCTTGCTTAATGGTTTCACGATTCAATTCAGATAATCCGTATACAGCTTGTTGAACCGATGCTTCATCCGCTGCCCTTCGTTTATACCACGCTTCATAAACAGTTCCATCTTGAATGCGCAAGTCACCTGATAAATCAATAATTGGCACCCCTTGATTCATGAGCTTCGGTGTGAGTTCACTTGAAACGCCTGCTGGTGTCGCTAAAAACACAGCATCTGTTTCTTGCACAATGGCAGCCGGATCAATGGCTTTTAATGTTTGGTCAGTAATCGTTGTCAGATGCGGATAAGATTGACTGTATAATTGCCCATCACCACTTGATGAATACAATATACATTCCTCCACATGTGGATGCTGCTTAAAGATACGAACTAATTCCGCACCACCGTACCCTGTAGCACCTATAATACCTATTTTCAACGTCAATACACCCTCTTGATCTTTGTGAAATTATTTAACATTATAACATGTATAAAAATTAATTCAATTGTATATTTAATATTTGTTTTCATTTTTTTTCATAAAAAAATCCACATATCTTCGTGAGACATGCGGATTTTATCTATTGTTCTTCATATTGAGGACCAGAAGCGCACTGCATAAATATAATAGGGAACTTGCATAAAAAATCAAATGAATGGTGAAGAAATCAGCAAAAAGGACGCCAAGCATAATGGCGATGGATGAAAAAAGCGCTGTCCAAAAATGATAGTGCCCAACTTCTTTCATTCGCTTTTTCTCATTTGTGAGTTCGGTGACGAGTAGTTTCTCTCCGTGCTTCTGAACACCACCTAGCACACCTAAGGCAAGCTGAATCATATAAACTTGCTCTACTTCTGTGATATGTGGAAAAAGTAGAAGAAGAAACGCCATACCAAACGAATGAATGATTAAAAAGAGACGCCTGTCGGTCGTTTCAGGAAGTTTTCCTAATAATAAATGAATGAACGCACCGCTCAAACCAAACAGACCATAAGCAAGACCAAATTGAGAATAGCTCGACCCAACATTTTTAATAAAAAGAATATAAAAAGGGAAAATGAGACTACTGGCGAAAAACAGTAGACTTTGTGAATAAACGAACCATTTCATTGCTTTAGCATTCATTGTGTATTGTACCTTTCATAAAAGTAGTTGATAAATCTGCCATCTGGATCTGCTTGCTTTTTCTTTTGAAAGAATAGATCGGTTTTTGGATACGCTTGTTTCATTTGTGCTTTCGTTTGATACGGCATGTATGGTAAGTAATAGCTTCCATGGTGCCGCAAGGTGATATCTGTCATTTGCCGGATGACCCGCTCTGCTTCTGCCTTCTCTTCTTTCTCAAAACCATAATTCACTAACAAAACAAGTGCAAACATATCTTCTTTCGCATATGAGAGATCCGCTTTTTCATTTTTTTGTACGTAGCGGATCGTGATGTTCATTAAATTCAATTCTTCCTGTTGTAAAAAGCTTCTCATGTCATCGATATACGCACGAAAACGATCAACTGGAACAAAGTATTCTTGAAGCACATCGGTATCTGACTCATTTTCATATTCTAAAAAAGCAGAATCAGACCGCATCACGTTATTTCTTGTGATCAGCTGGTCATTTTGACTTTGAAAATACTTTTTTTGCAAGTTCCATAGCAAATCTTTCCCCATATCAAATCTTCTCGAAAGGCCGAGCATAAATTTTAAAGGGATGACGAGCTGATCTTCTTTGAGCTCGCGGTATGGATCGATCTGTTGATCAGAAATAAGCGAATAATTCGTCACATACATCTCTTTCAAAAAATTTGTTTTCGCTGTAGAGATTCTTGCGAGATGCATGCGCACTTCTTTATTGTTCTTTACATGCTTTTGAAAATAATCAGTGTATTCATCGAAGTGTAGAGAGGTTGTCTCCATTTTATATAATTCATCCTTTGTTAAGGACAGCTCAACATCTAAAATGACACCGAATAAGCCGTATCCTCCAATCACGGCAGTAAATAAATCATCGCTAGGCTTTACTGTGATGATCTCTCCATCTGCTTTTAACAGTGTGAAAGAGCGCACAGTGTCAATGAGTGAGCCGTAGCGAATGTCACGTCCATGTGCATTTGCACTTAACGAGCCACCAATCGTAAAGATGTTTTGAGATTGCATCACCTTTACTGCAAGACCATATGGGTTCACATATTTTTGAATATCATCCCATGTGGCGCCGCTCTGGACCCGAATGGTCTTCTTTTTTTCATTAAATGACACGATTCGGCGAAATTTCGTCATGTCTAGTACAATGCCATTTTCATAATACGTGTGGCCGCCCATACTATGCTGCTTTCCGGCGATTGAAATGGGCAGATTCTTCTCTTTTACTTCTTCTAATACTTCTTTTAAAGATTCTATTTCTTTTCCTTGCACGACTTTTTTTATTTTGACCGGCATAAGGTGACTTACATCTGTAAACGCATCAAGTCCTTGTCTTTTGTGTACTTGACCTTCACGTATAGAGACTGATGCAAAAAAGGCAGCGCCATATCCCATCAAAAGAACGATCCATATCCACTTTCGTTTCATTATAGGTACTCCGTTCTATAAAATTACATCCATTATATCAAGCCATACTCCTCCTCTACCTTAATTTTTCATAAAAAAACCTGGTACGAGTTCAACTCATACCAGGCATTTTTCGTATTTACTTATTGAATACCAAGCGCAATTTTAGCGTATCTTGACATTTTGTCACGTGTCCAAGGTGGATTCCATACGATGTGAACTTCTGTTTCTTTCACTTCAGGCAAGTCACTTAATGCTTTTTTCACTTCATCGACGATAACTGGTGCTAGGGGACACCCCATTGATGTTAAAGTCATTGTGATATCCGCTTTTCCATTCTCATCAAGATCGACATCATAGACAAGTCCAAGGTTGACGATGTCTACGTTTAACTCAGGGTCAATCACCTGTTCTAGGGCGCCTAAAATATTTTCTTTCAATGCTTCATCCATGATATCCACTCCTTTTTCAACTAGTATAACGTACTTTTCCTTTTGGCTAAACGTTTGTGCTTTTCAGGTGTGTCACAAACCAGTCAATGGTTTCAAACATCGCTTGTCTTGAGACCTTATGGCCAGCCTGTCCATCTGTGATAAAACGAATCAGGTGCGGATCTTCTTTATATTGGGTTTCTGCTAACTCGTCATAAAGAGCTTTTGCATGTCTGTAAGGGACAACTGGATCGTTTTCTGCATGCCAGAATAACAGCGGTCTTTTGTTTAATCGATCTGTTTGCAGCGTTAAATCATAAGGGCGCAGCGCGTCTAATTGCTGATGAACCTCTTCATCTGTAATCTCTTTCATCAACCCTTTGTGCCGCATGTCCATAATTTGTGCTTGTAGGAATGTCGTATATTTCGGACTGCCCATCAAGCTGACTGCCGCTTTAATCCAATCATGTTTTGCGAGTGCACCAAAGGTCGTGATGCCTCCCATGGAAGTACCTGCAACACCTATTAGATCGGCTTCAATCAATTGTTTTTCTTGAAAATATGTTTTTAAGATATCGATTTCACGGATTTCGTTCAGGACGATTTCCCAAAACTTTGATGCCAGTTCCTCTAAGCTGAGGTTTTCTGATCTTACACCATGATAAGCACAGTCAGGCAAAATGACTCTCATGCCTTTTTCCGCCAAATGAAAGGCGAAGTGTAAGTTGTGCTCGCGTGCACTTGTAAATCCATGAATAAAAAATACAAGCGGCATCGGTTTATCTTTATTTTCAGCTTTTACGATATGTAAAAATGGAATATCGTGCGTCTTTTGCTCATCAATGGTGATCACAGCCTATGAATCCTCCTTTATCATTCCCGTCTTTGTTTATTTTAACATGTAGACAACGAAGATGTGATAAAGATACACTATAGGTGGAGGCACCCGCACCAGCTGCCTCCTATTACTTACAGATCAAAGGAGATTTTATGGAGACTAAACCTTATCTAATCGCACTTGACCTGGATGGCACGTTATTAAAAGACGATAAAACGATTTCTGCACACACACTTGATGTCATTCAAAAAGTGAAAGACAGCGGGCATCATGTCTGTATTTCAACTGGCCGGCCATTTCGTTCCAGCTCTCCTTATTATCAGCAATTGCAGCTCGATTCACCGATTGTGAACTTTAATGGAGCGTTTGTCCATCATCCTCTTGATGAAAAATGGGGCAGATTTCACACATCACTTGATCTTCAAGTCGTGAAACAGCTTGTGGATATTAGTGAGGAATATAAAGTACACAATGTGTTAGCTGAAGTGCTAGACGATTTGTATTTCCATTATCATGATGAAAAGCTCATTGATATATTTAATATGAATGCAAACAAAGTGACCGTCGGAGACCTTCGGAACAATCTTGGAGAGAATGTCACAAGCGTCTTAATTCACGCAAAAGAAGAAGACGTCGGAGCGATTCGGAGCTATTTGACAGATGTTCATGCAGAAGTGATTGACCACAGACGCTGGGCTGCTCCGTGGCATGTCATTGAAATCATTAAAACAGGTATGAATAAAGCCGTTGGACTGCAAAAGATCAGTGATTATTACGGTGTACCTCAGGAGCGGATTGTGGCATTCGGAGATGAAGACAATGATTTAGAGATGCTTGAATTTGCTGGATGCGGGGTTGCAATGGGCAACGGGATTGATGCAGTGAAACGCGTCTCTAATGAAGTGACAGATACGAATGAACAAGATGGGATTGCAAAATTCCTAACGAATTACTTCTCGCTTTAATTTTTCCATTCATACATAGCAGGTCGAAGCGGGCATACTACCGTTAGACAGGTTGTCCTGTCAGCTTGTGTAAAGGGGCGGATTCCGAATGGGTAAAAGAAGCAAATCGAAACGCTTTATACAACAAGGTAAAGATTCAGTCAGTCTGCATGACGCACGTTTTCCGTATCGTTCCACACTTGAAGAAGCTGCGGAGGACAGGGGAAATATGAAGACTGATGCTTCTGGAGGTTCATTGTGAGAAACGAACTTTTTGATCAAGCCAAATCATTTACTGAAGAAGCCCTTACTTCTTCATTTCCATCTGGTTTAGAGCGTCAACAAGCAGTTCAGCGAGCTAAAAACGCCGTATCATCTGCATTTGCTAATTCGACAGATGCAGAAAGAAACCAGCTGCATACGTTCCAAGACCTGCTTGATGATCTTTAACGAAAAAAGCTGTCCGCTTTGTGGACAGCTTTTCTTATGCTTATTTCACTTGGAACGTTTTCTTCTCAGTGATTTGCTTTAGCCCTTCTGCTTTTCCTTTAAATGTGACGACCGCTTCATACGTTCCCGGCTCCACACCGTTTGACCACGTATCTTGGAAGTCATATGTTTCATCTGCTTTCAGCACAAAGGATTGGATGGCTTGTGTGAACATACGGTCTTTCGAGTAACGGTATTTTTCATTTCCGTCTTCATCGTACACACTCAATTCGAATTTTTGGCTTGTGTTAAACGTGAATTCAATATCTCGATCTGATTCATTTTTTAGTGACATATGAAATTGAACCGAAGAACCTTTTTGGACGGGGTCTACTGTGAGTACAACGGTTTTTTCTCCCATTTGACCGGATACCTCCTTGTCTGGTTCATCCTTTTTTTGTTGTCCACAAGCTGTTAAAACCAATAGAACGAGAAAAAGCACTAACCCTTTTTTCATCTTCTACCCACCTTTTAATCTCGTCTGAAAAATCCAAGAATATTGGTTGTTTGAACAATATTTGTAAAGGCTTTTGGATCGACTTCCTTTATAATTTGTTCAAGTTCATACAGCTCATACCTTGTAATGACAATGACCATCATTTCTTTTTGTTCATTGGTAAATGCCCCTTTTGCCGGAACAGTCGTAATCCCTCTGACCATTTTTCCATAAATGGCTTCTTTGATTTCATCTGCTTTCTTTGTCACAATCATGGCAGTCAGCTTTTCATGTCTCGTATGGATAGCATCAATTACCCTAGTCGTCACATATAATGTGACAAGGGTATATAAAGCTTTCTCCCAACCTTGTAACAATCCTGCTGTAAAAATGATAATTCCGTTTAAAATGAAGAAATACGTGCCCACTGGTTTGTCTTTCCATTTCGCTAAAATCATCGCAATAATGTCAAGGCCGCCTGTAGATGCCCCATATTTCAGTGTAATCCCAATGCCAAGTGCAGAAATGACTCCGCCAAATACAGCATTTAATAAAATATCTTCAGAAACACTTGTCTCTGGTAAAATGCCGAGGAAAATCGTTGTCAGTGCCACACTAATAATGCTATACAAAGTAAAGGAACGACCAACCTTCATCCAGCCTAAAATGCCGACCGGAATGTTTAAAATAAATAATAGGATCCCTGTTGATAAATAAAACGGTGCATATTGATCGATTAAACTAGATAATAGCTGGGCAACCCCTGTAAAACCACTTGCATATACGTCAGCAGGGATTAAAAATAAATTCAGCCCAATCGCATTGAGTAAGGCACCAATGACGACGACGATGAATTTTTTTGCTTCTCCAATGAACATGTTGTCATTCCTCCACTTACCATTCTCTCTATGGTTTTCCCTAAAATTTAGAATTTGAACACGAAAAAATGATTTTCTATGATATAGTTAGGCTAAAAAGATGTAAAATATGGTTGATTTTTTTAGAAAGAAGGGATTTTGATGACTGTTCATATCATAGCAGACAGTGCTGCTGATCTGCCTCTTTCTTATTATGATGAACAAAACATGACACTCATTCCGCTTCGTGTATTACTCGGCGAGCAGGAATTTGAGGATTTGATCACCATTGAACCAAAACAAGTATTTGATGCGATGAGACAAGGCGCAAGTCCAAAAACATCACAAGCTTCACCGAACCGGATCAAAGAAGCCTTTGTTTCTGCGGCCCAAACCCATACATCGGCTATTTATGTTGCCTTTTCATCAGAGCTTTCAGGTACATACCAAACCGCTGTGATGATGGCAAACGAAGTGAAGGAAGAATACCCTGATTTCGATTTACGAATCATTGATTCTAAATGTGCTTCACTTGGTTATGGACTAGCTGTCAAACACGCTCAATCACTTGCCATTGACGGAAATACAATACAAGAAATTGAAACGTCTGTAAAGCATTTTTGTGAATCTTTACAACATATTTTTACTGTAGACGATTTATCGTATTTAGCAAGAGGCGGAAGAATCAGTAAAGCGTCCGCATTTGTTGGCGGATTGTTAAGTATTAAACCCATTTTACACGTTAAGGATGGAAAACTGATACCCCTTGAAAAAATTCGTGGCCGTAAAAAATTGTTGAAACGCATTATCGAGCTGATGAAAGAACGCGGATCTGACTGGTCTAGTCAAACTGTTGGCATTAGTCATGGAGATGACCCTGCACTTGCAGAAGAAATGAGACAATTAATCGAAGCCGAATTTCATCCAAAAGAAATCGACATCCAGGTCATCGGCGCGGCTGTTGGGTCCCACTCAGGCCCTAGCACACTTGCCATCTTCTTTACAGGCAGCCCATCATAAAAAGCACCCTTCCCTGAAACATCACGGGAAGGGTGCTTTTCTTATGATAGCTTAAATCGGTGAACGGTTTCGTTTAACCTTGCTGTCATACTCATCAGTTCTTCTACTTGTTTGTTCATTTGATGGAAAGATTGCAGCTGTTCGTTTGCCGAGGCAGAAATTTCTTCGCTGCCCGCTGCCGTTTCTTCTACAACGGCACTAATATTTTCAATCGAGTGCAGCACTTGTCCGCCAAGCTCTGTTGATTGAATAATTTGGTCATTTAAGACCGCCATTTCTTGCTTAATATGTTGTGCTTTTGTTTCTATATCTTCAAAGGAGTGTGAGGTTTTGTCCATTGCATCTTGCTGCTGAAGTGATAGCTTGACCCCTTCTTGTACAGTTTGGCTAATGGATTGAATGCCTTTTTCAATATGACTCACCATGTCAAAAATTTGTCTTGTTGCACGAGACGATTCATCTGCCAGCTTACGAATTTCGTCCGCTACGACGGCAAACCCTTTGCCAGCTTCTCCTGCTCTTGCCGCTTCAATCGCCGCATTGAGTGAGAGGAGGTTTGTCTGGTCCGCAATATCAGAAACCGTTTTGGCCATTGCGGAGATTCCGCTTGCGTATTGAGTGAATTCTCCTGCTGACTCTTCAATTTGTCTCGTCGCACGTGTATTTTTTTCAATGGCTGCTTTTGTTTCTGTTAACGTGTGCTTTCCGCTTTCCACCGCTTCAATGGCATCCTCTGTACTACGGATGACTGTATGTGATCTTTCGGAATTCTTACGGCCATGTGAATCCATTTTCTCAATCAAACTAACGCCATGCTGAAGGTCTTCTGAAATCGCTTGTGAACCATTCGCCATTTCGTCTGTCGATACAGACACTTGATTGGCCGATTCCATAAGCTTTTTGTTTTCATCATCTAGCTGAATCGAGAATGATTCCACTTGGCTTGAGACATGGCTGATTTCTTGAATCAAGCTAACCAGCTGATCCGTCATTTGATTGAACGACTCATTTAAGCCACCGATTTCATCTTTCCGCTTGATGTTCATCCGCTCCACAGCGAGGTTTCCTTCGGCAATCTGTTTTGCCCGGTAAGAAAGGGATTTGATTGGTGTCACAATGGATCTCGTTAAACCAATATTTAAAAAGACGGCGATAACAATCAGCGTGAGGGCTGCGGCAGATGCGCTTGTGATGATCCTTTGCACATTGTCTGCCGCCTCCTCTAAATGATATTCATACGCTTCTTGTGCTCTTTTATTCATCGTATGCACGTCGTTTAAAACACCGTCAATTCTGGCAGCCACTCGTCTGGCATCAGAGGCATTTTTTTCACCAATGGCATTGTTTGCTTCTTGCGTCCATGTGTCAAACTTTGAATTTAACCGTGTTAGGGCTTCTTTGTTCATATTTCCTGCGTTTTTGTTTAACGTTTGCAGCTGTTTTTTCGCTGTCGATATATCGCTTTGAACGACCTCTAGCTGTTCATCTGAAAGGGTCATGGAATAATTGGTCATGGCTTGTTCGACACTTTCAAAGCTGGCCTTCGTTTTTTGTACGTTTAGTAAGGTTTGAACTTCTGTTTCGCTTGATGACTGAATCTTTGTCATGCTCACAATAATAAAGGCAATTACGCCAACCGCTAAAAGAAGTGAAATGAGTGAGTTGAGCAAAATTTTGATGCGTAAGCTCATGATGCTGCCCCCTCTTCTTTCAGAAGTGTCTGCTTCAGTCCATTTAATTTTTTGGTCAATTTCTCAGCATCTTTGAGCACCCGGATTCTTGCCATATCGATTCCGTCATTACTTAAGTCATAGACGATATGCCCGCTTTTGATTTTGCTGCTTTTAACGAGCTGTTCGCTGAATTGATAGACGACTTCATCTACTTTTTTGACCATAGACGAAATAACGGCTTTTTCAGCTGTATAATACTGATCGCTGTCCACGCCAATTGCATATTTGCCTTGCGTTTGCGCTTCTTTTAATACACCAACACCCGTATAACCGGCTGCAGCATATAAAACATCTGCTTTCTTTTTGATCATGTCTTTCGCTATTTTACTGCCTTTACCTGCATCACTAAATGTGCCAGCATACGTGGATACGACCTTGATTTTCGGATTCACAGATTTTGCGCCTTTTTGATAGCCTTGTTCAAATCGGTGGATCACCTCTGCATCGACTCCGCCCACAAAACCAATGACATCACTTTTTGTTGTCATGGCAGCAAGTGCTCCCGCTAGATAGCTGCCCTGCTCTTCTTTAAAAGTCACTGATGTGACATTTTTCAGTTCAGACACAGCATCAATGAGTAAAAATTGCTTTTTCGGATATTTTTTCGCTACCTTTTCTAAGTCTTCTTGCATACTGAAACCTACACCGATGATCAGGTCATTTCCATCTTTCACAAGCTCGGTCAGCCCTTTTTCATATGTATCGGTTTCTGCAATTTCTCTATAATCGAATTCAATGCCAAGCTCATCACGTGCTTTTTCTAATCCTTTAAATGATGAATCGTTAAATGATTGATCACCAAGACCATCATCCGTCAGCATGACACCAATATGCTTCGCATTTGATATCGGTGGTCCTCCCTGCTGATTGCTGCATGAGGCGAGTACCATGATCATCGCTGCCATCAGAAGTAATGAAATCTTCACTTTCATCCAAAAACACACTCCTTTTATCATCCTTACCCCTTATTTATCGGATTTGAGAGGCATTGTTTCAATGATAAAGTGAAGGATTTTCAGCTTTTTTCATGACTTTTTTCACTGAAAAAAACCATTATTTAAGATAAAAATAAAAAAAGCGAGCAAATGCTCACTTTTTCTCGTATGTCCATCCTTCTTTTTGGTAAACAAGATCATTTTTCATCAGATGACCTAATGCTCGTTTGAAGGCTGCTTTGCTCATTTGAAATCTTTCCCGGATATCTTCTGGATCACTTTTATCCCCGTAAGGCATTGCACCGTTTCTCGTTCTCATATAAGTTAAAATTTCTTCTGCATCGACAGATAATGCATCCTGTTTTCTAGGCAGCAGAGAAACGTTCACGGTTCCGTCCTCTTTCACTGCAATGACGCGTCCTGTCACGGTCGATCCTAATCTAGGCTCTTCCTTTCGTTCCGTGCGGTGGATAAACCCACGCACGCCTGTATCTGTCAGCATAAAAGAACCTGTCGCAATTAAGCGATAAATCGTTCCCGTAATTTCTTTGTTCATTAACGTTTCTGGCGCCTCAGTAAATAATTCACTGATCACATCTTCAGTGGCTGGTTTTGCGAACATTCTCCCGTAACTTGTCACTTTGAGCATACAGTATAGTTTGTCGCCTTTTTTCGGCCACGCTTCCTCAAAAGGCGGGAGGTGTTCAGTTGCAACAAGTGCATCCTTTGACAAACCTATATCGACAAAAGCACCCATATCTTCTACAACGTCTACGACTTCTACCCAGTCGTATGTATGTGCATTGATTTTAGGAATTTTCATCGTCGCTGCCAGTCTTTCCTCATGATCTACATATAAGTAGACCTCTACTTCATCACGATCTCCAATATCCTCTGTCATCTCACTGCGATGTAGAAGAACAGAATCTTCGCCATCTGTTAAAAAGTAGCCGTATTCCATCTCGTTATCTATTTGCAAGGTCAGTTGCTCACCTGGTCTCATGTTCTCTTCCTTCCTATCTGCCCTTAAAAGAGCGTTCGTTCATCTTTTGATTCACTTTATTCTACTATACTTCTGTCATCATGAACATCTCTAGTTCTGTTAGCTAAAGTGGACAAACTGTACTTGAATTATACCGCATGCATCTGAACTCTCCTCGATAAAGTTTCTTCTTCCCCTATGGGCATGATAAAATAGACGCAATATCTATAGTTGGAGGTCATATGTGATGGCAAAAGAAAGTTCATTTGATATTGTATCGAAGGTGGAGCTGCCAGAAGTGCAAAACGCCATTCAAGCAGCACTGAAAGAAATTAAAAACCGTTATGATTTTAAAGGAAGTAAAAGTGATATTTCACTAGAAAAAGAAGAACTCGTTCTCATTTCTGATGATGACTTCAAGCTGGAGCAGCTAAAGGATGTCCTTGTGACAAAACTGATTAAACGAAACGTACCGACTAAAAACATTGACTACGGAAAAACAGAACATGCCCTAGGTGGAACCGTTCGCCAGCGTGCAAAGCTGATTAGCGGGATTGATAAGGACAATGCCAAAAAGATCAATGCCTTGATTAAACAATCTGGTTTAAAAGTAAAGTCGCAATTTCAAGATGACCAAGTGCGTGTGACAGGAAAAAATAAAGATGATTTACAAGAAGTGATGGCGCTCATGCGCAAGGCAGATTTACCGATTGACGTCCAATTTATAAATTTTCGATAAATTTCAAATTTTCCATTGATTATTTCCGATTTTTTCGATACAGTTGATGGAAGTTCAATTCATTGACATGTTCATATCGCTTTCTTATCAAGAGAGGCAGAGGGACTGGCCCTGTGAAGCCTCAGCAACCGGTGTAGTAGAAATCTATTTTCTATGACCAAGGTGCTAAATCCAGCAAGCAACTGCTTGGAAGATAAGGAGAAGAATTTCAATACAGCCAAAAAGTCTTCTTCTTATCAGAAGGCTTTTTTTGTTACATAGAAATAAGGAGGAAACCAATGGGCCTATTACAAGACTTACAAAATCGCGTACTGATTGCTGATGGAGCAATGGGAACACTTTTATACTCTTATGGCATTGACCGCTGCTTTGAAGAATTAAATTTATCAAAAGAAGATGAAGTCAAAAGAGTGCACGAGGCATATGTGCAAGCTGGAGCGGACATTATTCAAACGAACACATACGGCGCGAATTATATTAAACTATCCCGCTATGGCTTAGAGGAAGAAACAAAACGCATTAACACAAAAGCTGTACAAATTGCCAAAGCAGCCGCTGGCTCAGCTTATGTCCTTGGAACGATCGGCGGCATTCGAACATTTAACAAAAATGCCTACTCTTTAGACGAGATTAAACGGAGCTTTAGAGAACAGCTCTATATCCTTTTAAATGAAGAACCTGATGGATTACTGCTTGAAACATATTACGATATTGAAGAAGCAAAAGCCGTTCTTGAGATTGCTCGCAAAGAAACTGCGCTTCCGATTGTCATGAACGTCTCCATGCATGAGCAAGGTGTATTACAGGACGGTACACCGCTAAAAGACGGTTTATCTGAATTATCCTCACTTGGCGCTGATGTCGTCGGCATTAACTGCCGATTAGGCCCTTATCATATGATTCAGGCACTTGAAGGCGTTCCACTTTTGCAAAATTCGCATTTATCTGTCTATCCAAACAGCAGTCTCCCCTCCCTTGAAGAAGGCAGACTCGTCTATGATACAGATAATGATTATTTCCGAAAAAGTGCACTTGAGTTTAGAAATCAAGGCGCACGAATCATTGGAGGCTGCTGCGGAACAACCCCTCAGCATATTAGCGCCATGGCTGAGGCGGTCAAAGATTTAGCACCTATCACCGAAAAAGAAGTGAAAGTATTAAAAGAAGAAATCATTTCCATCCAAGATCAACGAACAGAACCAGGTCTTGACGAGCTTGCTGTGAAAAAACGTTCGATTATCGTCGAGCTGGACCCGCCGAAGAAGCTGAACTTTGAAAAATTCCTCGTCGCAGCGAACGAATTAAAAAGTGCGGGCATTGATGCCCTCACACTGGCCGATAACTCTCTAGCTACCCCGCGTATTAGCAATGTGGCATGCGGCGCTTTATTAAAACAGCAGCTTGATATGCGTTCACTTGTCCATATCACATGTCGTGATCGCAATTTGATTGGACTCCAATCCCACTTAATGGGGCTGGACACGCTTGGACTAACCGATATTTTAGCCATCACAGGCGATCCGTCTAAAATTGGAGACTTCCCAGGTGCGACATCTGTGTATGATTTAACCTCCTTTGATTTGATCCGTCTGATCAAACAATTTAACGAGGGACTATCTTTCTCCGGGAAGCCGCTCGGGAAAAAGACTAATTTTTCTGTGGCTGGTGCGTTTAATCCAAATGTCCGTCATATTGATAAAGCGGTCAAACGCCTTGAGAAGAAAATTGAATACGGTGCCGATTATTTTATTTCACAACCTGTTTACTCTGAGGAACAGCTTGTGAAGATTCATGAAGAAAGCCGACATTTGGATAAACCGATTTACATCGGTATTATGCCGCTAACAAGCAGCCGAAATGCTGAGTTTATTCATCATGAAATTCCCGGCATTAAATTGTCTGACTCGATTCGTGAGATTATGGCCAAGGCAGGCGAAGATAAAGAAAAGCAGCGGACAGAAGGGTTAGCGATTGCCCGCTCTTTATTAGATACAGCCTGCGAATTGTTTAATGGTATCTATTTAATTACCCCTTTCCTTCGATCAGATTTAACAGCAGAACTGACAACTTACATCCATCAGAAAGAAAAGGAGCCAAACATCCATGCCAACTATCACTGAACAGCTCAAAAAACGCATCCTCGTCCTTGACGGTGCAATGGGCACAATGATTCAAAACGCCGATCTCACAGCAGAGGATTTCGGCGGAGAAGAGTATGAGGGCTGTAACGAATATTTGAACGTCACAGCCCCTCATATTATCTCCACGATTCACCGGCAATATCTTGAAGCAAGTGCAGATTTAATCGAAACAAATACATTCGGCGCGACGAAGCTCGTTCTCGATGAATATGGACTTGGCCATCTCGCCTATGAATTGAACGTAAAAGCAGCTCAGTTGGCAAAGCGTGAAGCAGACCGTTTGTCGACACCAGACTGGCCCCGCTTTGTTGTAGGCGCAATGGGGCCCACTACAAAAACATTATCCGTAACAGGCGGCACAACGTTTGAAGAGCTCGTTGCAAATTATGAAGAACAAGCCCGCGCCCTGATTGATGGGAAATGTGATGCTCTTCTTTTAGAAACAAGTCAAGACATGCTGAATGTCAAAGCTGGATTTAAAGGCATTCAAGAAGCCTTTCACGCAACCGGTATTGAGCTACCACTGATGGTGTCAGGGACGATTGAACCAATGGGCACCACCCTTGCCGGTCAAGATATTGAAGCCTTTTATATATCACTTGAGCATATGAAACCAATCAGCGTCGGTTTAAACTGTGCAACTGGTCCAGAATTTATGACAGACCATATCCGTACACTCTCCTCCATCTCAAAGTCGGCTGTCAGCTGCTATCCAAACGCTGGTCTCCCTGATGAAGAAGGGCAATATCACGAATCCCCTGCTTCGCTTGCTAAAAAAATTGCCGCTTTTGCAAAAGAAGGCTGGTTAAATATCGTCGGTGGCTGCTGCGGTACAACGCCTGCACATATTCAGGCATTGTCAGATGAAGTACGTTCGCTTCAGCCCCGCAGCATGTCGCATGAGTCATCACCGCATACCGTATCAGGCATCGAGCCCCTCATTTATGAAGAAGCGATGCGCCCCCTCTTTGTTGGTGAGCGCACAAATGTCATTGGTTCACGCAAATTCAAACGGCTCATCGCAGAACAAAAGTTTGAAGAGGCAGCAGAAATTGCTCGTGCTCAAGTGAAAAATGGCGCTCACGTCATTGATGTGTGTCTAGCAGACCCTGATCGTGATGAGATAGCAGACATGGAAGGCTTTTTAAAAGAAGCCATGAAAAAAGTGAAAGCTCCTTTTGTCATTGATTCAACCGATAAACATGTCATCGAAAAAGCACTCATGTATTCTCAAGGAAAAGCCATTATTAATTCTATTAATTTAGAGGATGGAGAAGAGCGCTTTGAAGAGATTCTTCCGCTTGTCAAGCTATATGGCGGCGCACTTGTTGTTGGAACAATCGATGAGACAGGGATGGCCGTCACAGCAGATCGAAAACTTGAGATTGCCGTAAGATCCCATGACCTGCTCACGAAAAAATATGGAATCCCTGCGAGTGATATCATTTTTGACCCTCTTGTCTTTCCAGTAGGTACTGGAGACGAACAGTATATTGGTGCTGCTGAAGAGACGATTAAAGGCATTGAGCGAATCAAAGCAGCACTGCCTGAATGTCTCACCATTTTAGGCATTAGTAACGTGTCTTTCGGACTCCCGCCAGTTGGCAGAGAAATATTGAATGCCGTTTATTTGTATCACTGCGTAAAAGCAGGGCTTGATTATGCGATCGTGAATACTGAAAAGCTTGAACGCTTCGCTTCAATTCCAAAGGAAGAAATCAAGCTGGCTGAAACTTTACTTTATGAAACAAATGATCAAACCCTTGCTGAGTTCACCCAATTTTATCGCGGGAAAAAGAAAACAGAGAAGAAACCAAAGATCTCCTTATCACTTGATGAAAGGCTGGCACTCTATGTCGTCGAAGGGACGAAAGAAGGCCTGATTGATGATTTGGCCCTTGCTTTGGAGAAATTTGAATCACCTCTTCATGTCATCAATGGACCATTAATGCAGGGAATGTCAGAGGTTGGGCGCCTTTTTAATCAAAACGAATTGATTGTAGCTGAAGTCCTCCAATCCGCTGAGGTCATGAAAGCATCTGTTTCATACCTTGAGCAATTTATGGAGAAAAAGGACGCAAGCGGCAAAGGGAAGATTCTCCTCGCCACCGTCAAAGGCGATGTCCATGATATAGGGAAAAACCTGGTCGACATCATTTTGAGCAATAATGGCTTTCACGTCGTCGATCTCGGAATCAAAGTAACCCCACAAACATTGATTGAAGCGGTGCAAAAAGAAAAGCCAGATATGATTGGATTATCAGGTTTACTTGTCAAATCAGCACAGCAAATGGTCTTGACCGCTCAAGATTTACAAAAAGCAAACATTTCTGTTCCCATTTTGGTGGGCGGCGCGGCGCTTTCACGGAAGTTTACGAAGATGAAAATTTCGCCTCAATATGATGGCCCCGTCCTTTACGCCAAAGATGCAATGGACGGACTGTCTTTAGCGAATGAATTAAGAGCGAACCCTCTTCAATTTCAAACAAAACCTTTAGAGGATCAAGAAACACTCCATAAGGAAAAAGAAACAACGCAGCCAAAAGCCGTGATTGAATTACTAGAAAAACGCGCGACACTTCCTGAGGCAGCCATTTTCACGCCAGAAAATACGAAACGCCATTATGTACGGGATATTGATTTGCACCACATTATGCCCTATGTCAATGAGCAGATGCTGATCGGCCATCACCTCGGTTTAAAAGGAAAGGTCAAAAAGCTCTTGGCTGAACAGCATCCAAAAGCATTAGAATTAAAACAGCTGATCACAGATCTTCTTCAAGAAGGCAGAGAGAAAAACTGGTTTGCACCTGCATTCGTCTATCAATTCTTCCCTGCCAATTCAAATGGGAATGACCTGCATATCTATGATCCAGAAGCGCCTGACCGCGTCATTGAGACATTCCAATTTCCAAGACAGGAAAAACTTCCGTACCGGTCTATTTCTGATTATGTGCGGAAAAGCGGAGAGAACGAGAAAGATTATATCGCCTTATTTGCAGTGACGGCTGGTGCCCGCATACGAGAGGTTGCGCAGCAATTTAAACAAGAGGGTGACTATTTGAAAATGCATGCGGTCCAAGCTTTAGCACTTGAGCTTGCAGAAGGATTGGCTGAACGAACGCACCAAGTAATTCGTGATAAATGGGGATTCCCAGACCCAGTCGATTTCACGATGGAGAAACGGTTCCAAGCCAAATATCAAGGTCAGCGCTATTCCTTTGGCTATCCAGCGTGCCCTAATCTAGAAGACCAAGAAAAACTATTCCACCTGCTGCAGCCAGAAAAAATCGGGATTCATCTCACAGAAGGGTTTATGATGGAGCCCGAAGCATCCGTTTCAGCCATTGTCGTTTCTCATCCTGAAGCTCGATATTTTAACGTTCACTAAAAAAACCTCCTGAATTGGAGGTTCTTTTTATAAATAAAAATGGAATAAATATGAAATATTACGTTTATTTACCGATATTATAAATGAAAGTCATTTACTTAAAAGGAGATGTTTGTCATGTTCAAAAAGAAGATCGGGGTTTTATTGCTTACAGGCCTCTTTATCGCTAGCCCTCTTTTCCAATCACCTGCTCAAGCAAGTGAAACTTCTACGAAACAAACAACATATTATACAGAAGAATTGGAGCATTTGTATCCAGATAGTGATTATGCAAACAATGATACGATGGAAAAAGCTCAATTCTTACAGCACTCTCTTCATCTAAACAAGACCTATTTATATCACGAAGGCAGTATCTCTTCTATGAATGACATTGATTTTTACCGGTTCACCAGCTCTAAATTTGATGGAGCAGATGGCCGCTTTTCTATCAAACTCGTCAATGTGAAAGCTGGAAATGATTTCGATCTTTACCTTTACAATCAGAGCGGGTCACTCGTGTCTTCCTCTGTGCGGACAAACAACCAAAATGAAATCATCCATATGCCGAAAATTGCCGCAAGCACTGACTACTATTTAGCCGTCAAACCAAAGCAATTATTAAATGAAGAGGACAACATGTATCGTATTGTCTTTGATAAAAGTATTGAAAAAGGCACAACCAAACGATATGGATCACCTGCCACATTGAATAGTTTCAATGAAGCCGGATCTCCCAATTCTTCTTTTGATTTAAGCAGCTTGCCGCAGGATGCCGTTGTCACTGGCCTGTCATTAGAAGCTGAAAAAGGCAGTACAAATGCATATAATTATGTATTCACCGTCTCTTCCTTAAAAGGCGGAACAGTGAACGTACCTTGGAACGGTCAAAAAGTTGACATCTCTTCTTATAAAACAAGTCAAGTGCCAGCAAAAGACCGCTTTTTTGTTTCTTTTAATGCAACCGAGGTTCCTCAATTGATCGGTGGACGGTTAATCAAAGTAGGCGTTGTCTCAATTAAAAACTTACAGCTCACCTTTGAATATGAATACAACCGTGACCTCAATTATTAAACTATACAAAAGGAAAAGGGAGCACCGAAGCGCAGGACTGACACCAAATGCGAGGGTTTGTCTACACGCTGAAGGAAAAGGTATCCCCTTTTCCTTTTTCTTATGCGTTCTTATGGTACGATACATATAGAGAAATCAGCTAAGAAGGAGTTGCGTGTATTGGCAAACGTTATACAACGAACTTTAACCCTTGATGACATACCAGACCTTGTCGCATTGTCAAAAGAGGTCGACTGGCCTGATTACAATGCGGAAGAGCTCACATCTCTTTTAACAAATGGACATTTTACCGGTTTTACAACAACTGACGGACAAGTCATTTCATGCGCTGGACTTTTTCAGTATGACAGAGTGGCATCAATTGGGGCGGTCATTGTATCTGAGACACATCGAGGCCTCGGTCTTGCCCGTCAAATGATTGACACACTGCTTCGTCATAGTGATCCAAGTATCCCTGTCGTTTTAACAGCTACTGTACAAGGACAGCCAGTTTATGAAAAAATCGGCTTTCAGACAGCCGGTTATATTCATACATACAAAGCACAAAAAACAAATCCTAGTGCGCTTCACCCGTCACATCAGATTCATCTTTTTCCCGCTGATCAAACGCACCTCCCGTCTATTGAAAGGCTGGATGAAAAAGGCGCAGGGACCAATCGATCAAACTTCTTAATAAAGCGAATGGAGCGAGCAACATTTAAACTGATCGCAAAGGATGAACACCACGAAATCACCGGCTTCGCATTTGGTGTGGAAACACCAGCTAATCTGATGATTGGCCCGCTTGCAGCAAACGATGAACAAACGGCGCTATCACTCATTCAATCACTTCTCACGTCTTATTCTGGCGCCTTTCGTTTAGATATGCATGAAGAAACAGCTGAACGCCTGCATACATCACTTGTAGAAGCAGGATTTACGAAAACAAACGTCGCACATTTTATGATGATTCGCGGGAACGAAAAGCAGAATGATCCGGCGCTTCTCTATTTCCTGGCCTCACAAGCATTTTCTTAAAAAATCAAAAAGCTGTAGACAGATGTTGTCTACAGCTTTTCTTTTTTATTTTTCGCCTACGGATGAGAGAACTTGAGCGAGTGCATTTGTGACCTTGCCATGCTCTGATGCATGCGGCCGGTCATCTCCATCTCCATAGCCATAATCAATCATGCGATTACGGTTTAAGCAAAGCTTTGTCAGCTGAGGCTGGAATAGATCAAATAAAGCAAAACGATTTTTTAGCTGTGGAAATTGCTTTTGATACTGCTGAATTTCTTCTGCAAGCAAGCGCCAAAGCGTCGTTTCATCTAACAGATTGTGATTGTCTAACACGTTTGACACGTAACGAAGATTGCAAATAAACAGGCCTGTAAAAATAAATTGTACAAGACCCTCAGGCGGCTCACTACGCAGCACTTCCTTTAGATCTTCTTCTAATGAAGCCAATTCAGGTAGCGGTTGATCACTAATGTTCACATCATCAACAAAATCTTTGATCGCCAAACGATGCGGCTTGTGATCTTTTAATACAAGAATTGTATTTTGTCCGTGCGGTGAAAACACCGTGCCATATTGATACATAAAGTGCAGAAGCGGCGGCATGACAACGTGGAAGAATGACGCCATCCATTCTTTTGCTGACAGACCCGATTTTTCAATGAGCTGCTTCAGATAAGGCTCGCCTTCATGATCTTCATACGTCAGTGCCGCCAACGTAACAGGGCTCTCCCCTTCATCTAAATACGTATAAATGCTTTCTCTAAAAATGACCCCAAGCATTTCAAGGTATTGATACGGCGCACCAGGTAGCTTGCTGTAATAAGGATGATCAACATTGATACTCGCATTCTCACCTGGTAAAATCACGCGGCATACATCGGATAAAAAGGCGTCTTGATCGGCGATTCCTTTAATATGTGCTGTAATACGAGGAGCAATCACCGTCCGTTCTGATGGGAGCCCCCGGTACACTAGCGTATTTAAAATACTCATTGGCAGTTTAATATGATGCTTGCCTTTATTTGAGATGTTTGTAAAGGTTCTGATCGATTGCTGTGGAATATATTGATCCAGCCCTTCTCCTAAATACACAATACGGCGCATGGCTAAATCTTCAGGGAAATGCTGGATGATCATATGCGTCCACTGCCATTTATGAACAGGCATCATATAATAATCAGCCGCATTCAGCCCTTCATCCTTTAACACACGTTGGAATTGACGAATCGTGACTTCGTCTAATTCTTTGGCAATGATGTGCTCATAGTTCTCATGATCGACCGCATGGAAAGTCGCAAGTTCTCGGTGAACAGCAATCCAAGACAGCTGCACACATTCCTGCCTTTCAGGTGCATAGGCTAAGTAATCATCGTAGCTGAACCCAATACGCCCTTTGTTATAGACGATCCACGGATGACCAGTCATCTCGCCTTCAATCCATGCATAATCTGTATCTGTTAGCTCATCTGCACGAAGTGCTTTTTTCGACAGCAAATGAACATCCGCTAACAAGGTATGGTGAAGCTCTTTGATCAGATGACCAGTTGTTTCAGAAGACATTGGGATGATTGGCTGAATGTCTAGTAAAAACACAATGGCACTAACATCCTTTGTCCATGTTCCGTCTTGACAGCACTCGATCGATTCAGCAATCGTATCAAAACTATCAAACAAACGAGGTTTTGCGAGATAACGATATTTCTTCTGTTCGTGAATGATTAATTCATATTGAGTGATGCCATCCTGATGATTTAGCTGAACGGGATGAAGCATATCCTCATACATATATTCGGACAGCATTTTTGCCACCATTCGCTGGTTTGCTTTTTTCCAAGCAGCAGGATTGACCGCTTTTTTCAATTCATCTTGTACACTCATCGGTTCATCCTCCTTACCCTTTGATTTCTTCAAATGTATTTGCGTGTTTATGTGTACCGAATGTCTGGAAAACATGCTTTTGATAAAGTGGATACACAGGTCGACGAGCCAGTTCATTGATAATGACACTGTTTCGGTACGCCCCTAGCCCTAAATCTGGTGCGCCTACTCCATGTGTATGAAGCTCTGCATTTTGTACAAAAATATCATTCTCACCTAATGTGTTTGTTTTCAATCGATATTCACGTTCAACCTGGAAGCGTCCTTGATGATCCCACTGAATATGATGGGAAATCGGATCAATAAATGGCGGTAATACAGATTGATAGCCCGTTGCCAAGACGACAATGTCTGTCTCATGCGTAAAGGATTCCTCTTTGACCCATTGATTGCATGAAAGCGATAAGCCGTCCCTCGTTTCCTCAATCAAATTGACTTCCGTCATCGCCTGCAGCACGGTGTTCAGCTGCTCTCCGCAAGCAGAACGTTCATAAAGCAAGTGATAAATATCTCGGATCATCGCTGAGCTGATGCCTTTATACAGCAAATCTTGCTGCTTTAATAACGCATCTTTTTTAGGCTGAGGAAGCTCATAAAAGAAATCAATATAGTCTGGAGAGAAATACTCAAGACCCAAATTTGAATATTCCATTGGGAAAAACCCTTTAGAGCGTGTAAACCAATGAATATCCTTCGCCTCATCGTCTGATAAAATGTCATAGAATACTTCTGCTGCACTTTGACCAGAACCGATGACCGTCACGGATTTTCCTTTAAAACAGCCTTCTTTCTTTCGTTTCAAGTAATCAGCAGAATGAAACACCCGATCCCCTAAAGCTGGCTGAAGAGATGCTGGTACCGCAGGCTGTGTACCGATACCTAAAACAAGATGCTTACTTTCAAACACCTCTACCGTTTGATCTTTCACATGACGGACATGCACTTCATATCGTTTTTCTCCAGCTTTTTCAACGATGGAGACAGATTCGACATTCATGCCAAATCGGCAAGAATCTAATTGATCCGCGACCCAGCGGCAATAATGGCTATATTCCTTGCGCGGGATATGGAAGTCTTCTAGAAAGTAAAATGAATACAAACGGTTTTGTTCCTGCAAATAGTTGAGAAAGCTATATTTACTTTTCACATCTGCCATACTGACAAGATCCGCTAAAAAGGGGACTTGAAGTGTTGTCCCTTCAATGAGCATACCTGGATGCCAGTGGAACGCTTCACTTCTTTCAAAAAACAAAGCGTCAATTTCGTCTACTTCTTCAGATAATGCAGCAAGCCCTAGGTTAAATGGCCCAATGCCAATCCCAATGACATCCACTACATTATTTTGCTTGTTGAACCGCGTCATGGTTATACTTCCTTTCAAATCGATCTCGATGACAAAACATCAAAAGACCTGTTTTATCTGGTAAAGTGACTGGTTTCACACGTTCGAATCCACACTTTTCAAAGACATGAATCATTTTTTCGTTCCGAATATCTGGCTCAGCCACGATTTTTTCTGTTCGTTTGTTCTGCTCAAACTGAAATGCTGTCATGGCTTGAAGCAGCGAAGCCGCAAATCCTTTCCCTACATAATCTGGCTCTCCAATTAACAGGTGAATGCCTTGATCATGCGGAGAAGGCTCATAGTACGATTCAATGATATCCCCTTTCACATTGTATGCTTCAAAATAGCTCATCGGCGTGCCATCAATGGTTCCTAAATAAAGGGTTTGATGCGGATCATGAATGGCCTGATAAAAGTGCTTTTCAAAAGCAGGAAATGGAATATTCAAATGCCAAAATGGGTGGACATACTCTTCTTGCATCCACTTGTGGACAAGCTGGACGTCCCGTTCATATTCAGCGCGAATGAACCCAATTCGATGCCTCATCCAATCAGCGCCTCCTTATGTAAAAAGAGCGGATTCAACACAGACGTGTACCTGGATTGAGTTTCTAAAGAACCCGTCAGCTCATCCATATCTTCAAACCGCGTGAGTAAGTTCGCTTTTGAAGGCAGCTCCTGTGACCGGAGAAGACTGTTCGTCAGCTCAGATGCACCATATGTCTCTTCATGCGCAAGCAGTGTGTCTCTAATCAGGGCTAATAAATCTTCTTCTTTTGCAAGCCCCTCTGTACCAAAACCATTCACAAGACCAAACAAATGATTAAAGAAGAAATAGTAACGCAGTCTCTCAACCGCTACATCGTCTGCACAAATGGTTTCACTTCTGACGCTTAAGTTTTGAACAAGCTTCGCAAGCTGATCCTTTTTCGATTCGCTATAATAGTAGCCTTGGTTGTCACGATAATAGAATGTGTGCGGATATCCATTCTTTAGCTGTACGACAGCATTTTGCTGATGGGCTTCAAGGGCAAGTCCATACATTTCAAACAGCCAAAGCATCGGCTCTAACGCAATCGATAAATATTGTGTGAACCAATCACGACTGACATCTTCTGTTGATCTGCCTTCAGCGTCTGCTAATTCATGGATAATGCCTGAAAGCCTTGATTTTCCTCCGTATGCATGATCCTGACATAGTCCTGCAATTAAGCTTGCCCCTTTTTCATGATGCAAAAATGGATTTTGACGAATGACGACTTCAAAGCCAGATTCCGCCTCATCCCCTTGAATAGATAGATACGCAGGATCTTCAATCACACGGAATCCAGAGAATTTGTCATATAAAGAAACGCCTAATTCTGTTTTTAAGATACGAGACATCTCAACTCCACGATCAAGTTCCTTTTGTTTGTTAACGCGTAAAGAGTTTGTGATCTTTACAGGGACAGAGAATTTAAGCATGTACGCAGAGTCTTTTTGATAGACCGTTCTAAAGGAAGATGTCGCTGTGTATTCAGATCCTAGCGGCCCTAAATACGTCAGCATCCCGTCCTCTATATAACGCTTGACGAACGCTTTCTCCATGACCACTTGGACTTGTAGCGGATGAATCGGAATCAGGACATATTCACCGCCTTCTGTTAACGTCGTCAGTCTCTCTTTTTCTTCTGGCATCTGGCGCATGAGCTCCTCAAACATGAGATTTGCCGCAGATTGTGAAATAGAAGAATCCTGAAGCACAATCGACGGATGTGCTTTAAAGTAATGAAGCTGGAAAGAGCCTTTCAACTCAGGAGAATAAATAGCTTCCTCCTCTTCTGTCATTCCTTGTCTGCTTTTTGGTGTAGGATGCGTTAAATGCCCAAGAAGAAGTGACTGCTCCGCTTCAATATATTCAAAATCAGCTGAAGAAAGAGCCGCTCGATCACTTTCTCTCTCTCTAATGAATCGTTCAATATTCCGGCAGCTTAAAATGATGCGAAGCATGAACTCATCCTCTGCATCTGTGCGGCCATATTCAATGAGAAGTTCCTTTGAACATAAAGCAACAAGTGTGGTGTAATCGATGATCGTTCCCTGTTGCTCACTGCCTTGCGGGCGAAAGCGAACGGGAAAATCAAATAGATGACGGCCTACAGGCGAAAAATATCGAATCGGAATGACAAGCTCAAGATCTTGTTTTGCTAATGCTGCTACAAATACAAGTGAGCCGTCTGCTTTTGTCTCTTTCTTTGCAGATCGATCAATTCCTGTTTCACGTAAAAAACAGTTTAAAAAGCTTTGCATAGTTGCATTTTCAGCCATTTGTTTATATTGACTCAACGTAGTACCCTCCCGGATTGAATATGAGCGATCCCGATATCAACAATGTCAGAAAGGATTTCCTCAATATGTGTAATAGTCGTTCTCGGATTTAACAAAGTGAATTTTAAGCAAGTTTGACCATCGGCTACTGTTTTTGCTACGACAGCCGTTCCTGTTTGGAAAAGTGTGCGATGAATGATTTTATTGATGTCCTCTGCTTGTTGATCATCTATAAAACGAAACACGACTGCATTGATTTCTGGATCAGGATTGATCACCTCAAGATGCTCATTTTTCTCAATCAACGTAGCCACATCTTTCGCAAAATGGATGGTATGGTCAATGATACTTGCAAACCCTTCTTCTCCAATCATACGCAGAGAGAGAAGGAGTTTTAGCGCATCAAACCGGCGCGTCGTCTGAACAGATTTATTCACGAGATGCAGAATGCCTTCCAGTTCATCTTCCTTTGGATTGAGATAATCTGCGTGGTAATCAATCAAACCAAAATGTCTTTTATCCTTTAGTAAAAATGCCCCGCAGGAGATCGGCTGATAAAATTGCTTATGAAAGTCAATCGTGATCGAATCAGCCAGCTCGATGCCATCTAATTTTCCTTGGAAGGTTTTGCTTAATACAAGCGCTCCTCCATAGGCAGCATCTGCATGAATCCACAAACCGAAAGGCTTCACCATGTCATATATGTCACGTACAGGATCAATACTGCCAAAATCAGTTGTCCCGCAAGTCGCCACGACTGCAAATGGAAGCAAATCCTGCTCTTTAAGCTCCATAAGCTTCTTCTGCAAATCATGCAGGTCCATTCGGTGATGTTCGTCCGTCTCAACTAACACAACAGCCTGTTCACCTAAACCTAGCTGAGATGCTGATTTTTTCACAGTGAAGTGGGCATTCTTGGAGCAAAGAATCCGCATACGGTTTGCCTCGCTCGGCAACCCTTTCTGCTGTACATTCCATTGCCAAGTGTTTTCACAAAATGCATCTCTTGCTAAAAGCAGTCCCATATAGTTAGATTGGGTTCCACCGCTCGTAAAGGTCCCATCTGCTCGTTCTCCATAAGAAAACTTTTCACATAACCACTTGAGGATTTCCTCCTCAACCAAAGATGCAATGCCGCTTTGATCAAAGGAATCCATTGATTGGTTAAAGGAACTTACGATCACCTCTGCTGCCAGAGCAGGGATTAGAGGTGGGCAATGCAAATGTGCCAGGCATTTAGGATGTGACACATCAACTAAATGCGGTAAAAGGTAATTTTTTATATCTTGAAAAACAGACTCAATGGATTCACCAGCCGGTTGAATCTGGAATAACGATTCGACATGAGCCGCTAATTTCCCAGGCAATATTCCGCTATACGGTCCTCTGCTTGTTTGCCACTCTGCCAGTAAGCTGTCGATGGATGTGTAGAGAGCCGCTTGGAAGGACTCCCTCCCAAGCTGGCTTTGTTGAATAAATAATGAATCGACAGACGGTTTAGTTGACTGCATCGTAAACTGCCTCTTTAAAAATCGTGATGACTTTTTCAAGCTGTTCTTCTGTCATGATCAAAGGTGGTAAGAATCGAATCACACTTCCAAAACGGCCTCCTGTCTCCACAATTAAGCCTTTATCAAAACAATTCTTTTGAATGAGACTGGCTAGCGCTGGGTTTGCTGGATAACTGCCGTCCACATCCTGTTTCTCATCTGGATTCACAACTTCAACACCAATCATTAATCCTCTTCCTCGCACATCACCGAGAGCAGGCACTTGTTTTTGAATGTCTTTTAGATTGGCCTGCATACGCTGACCAAGCGCTTCTACATGATCAAGCAGATTGGTTTCTTTTATAAATTTAAGCGTAGCAGTTCCAGCTGCCATCGCCATTTGATTTCCTCTAAACGTGCCAATGTGCGCACCTGGATTCCATTGATCTAAGTCTTTGTCATAAATCACAACGGATAGCGGAAGGCTTCCCCCAATTGCTTTTGATAACACAATGACATCTGGCACAATACCAGCATGTTCAAAGGCAAACATCTTACCAGTTCGGCCGATGCCTGATTGAACCTCATCAATAATAAGTGGAATTCCTTTTTCTTTTGTGATTCGTCTCATTTCTTGTATCCATTCAATTGATGCCGGGATGGAGCCGCCCTCCCCTTGCACCGCTTCAAAGATCATGCCTGCTGGCGGGAGAATTCCACTCTCAGGGTCATTTAATACACGCTCAATATAAGAGCTGGAAATGCGATGTGAGTCTTTACCGCCAATTCCAAATGGGCAGCGGTATTCATATGGATAAGGCAGGAAGTGAACATCTGGCATTAACCCTTGTACTTTTTCCTTTGGCGATAAGTTGCCGCTTAATGACATCGTGCCATGTGTAGCACCATGATATGCTCCGTGGAATGATAGAATGGAACGATTTCCCGTCGCTGTCTTGACTAATTTAATTGCTGCTTCTATAGCATCACCACCAGTTGGTCCACAAAATTGAATTTTTGCTCTTTTTGCAAACTCCTCTGGCAAGTGAGAAAAAATCTCATTCACAAATTCTTCTTTAATCTCTGAAGTGATGTCCAGCGTATGCAACGGTCTTTTTTCATGAAGCATACGTTCAATAGCATCTATAACAACCGGGTGATTGTGACCAAGGGCAAGGGTTCCTGCACCTGCTAGGCAGTCATAAAATTCTCTACCATCTGCATCTGTCACGATCATACCTTCGGCTTTTTGCATGGCTAATGGGAACCGTCTCGGGTAAGACCTTGCATTAGATTCTCTTTGACTTTGTTGCTCTAAAAATTGCTGATTTTTAGAAACGGTTTTGATGGACATAATAAAACACTCCTCCAATTGATAAAGATTATCATTTTCATTTACTAGCCTAGAGGATGTAAGATACGAAAGTCAATTGTATTCAAAAAGATGATTCTAAAAGCATATGAATGCTATATTCTCTTTTTAACGAGTAATTTCTTGTATTTTTTACAAACATCTACAGCCATAAGGGCGATGTAACGTTTGAGTATGAAAAATATTGAAAAAAATTACAAAACAATTCTCCTAGTTCTTTTGCTCTATGCGTTGTAGCTCCCTTGTTTGATACAGGACGGCCGAATGAAATGAATGTAGTAAAACAAAAAATGAACGTTATTTTATCTTGATATAAATGGTTATGATGGTATAATTTCTCTGAAACGAAAGGGAATCGAGGGAGATCTGATGATTTTAACGAAGCATGACCTTCACCACTACTTGGCACAAGATCAGAAAGCACTTGCCATCAATCGAAAAAGGCCAAAGTGGCTTGGGGATGATATTTGGAAATATCAAAGATATTTACGAAAATATGAGTACTATACGAATAGCGGTGCTACGTTACGCAAATGGTTTTATCGTTACTTACATAAAAAGAAAGGCATGCAGCTTGGCTTTGATATCCCAATTGGTGTATTTGGACCTGGGCTCAGAATCAACCATACTGGGCTGTTGATTGTGAACAAGCATGCCAAAATCGGCGCGTTTTGTGATATTCATCAAGGCGTGAATATCGGTCAAAACCATCATGAAAAAGATGTGCCCGTCATCGGAGATCATGTATGGATCGGCCCTGGCGCTAAACTGTTTGGAAATATTTATATTGCGAATCATATTTCCATCGGAGCAAATGCAGTAGTGAATCGCTCCTTTCATGAAGAGCGGATTGTCATTGCAGGTGTCCCTGCTCAAAAAATAAAAGAAAAAAGCCCTTCTTTATGAAGGACTTACTTGATCAAAGCAGTGAGCCACATGAGATAAAATAAGATGGATAAACATGAGGATCATCCTGCCCGCGCCCCATCACCATTTATCCTATGATGCTTTGGCACAATCAAACCATCAATCGGTAGCAACTTGAAGTGAAACAAATCACCACAGCCGTACTCTCTAATTTGCGTTAGAGTACCCGAAGACCAGCATGAGAAAGTACAAGACAAAGACGAGGATGGCAATCGCATAGATGAGAATGGACACAATCAGTACTGTCCAGCCCAACCCTTTTCTTCCTGTTTGAATGAGATATATTCCAAGTGTGAAGAGCCCGAGTAAAAGGCCTAAGATGGCCCATAACCATTTATTTTTCCCGTGTTTTGGTGCATCAACGAATAGGTAGATTGCGACTAAGATGGATACAAACCAACCTGTAATCCATTTCACATTCATCCGCCACCCTTCTTTTTCAATTTATTTAATCTTACTATACTTTTTTCCTAATCTTAAAAACAACTATTCAAATGAATGATTCGGAAGGCTTTGCCATTCTTCTCTCAGCATTCCATACCGCATCGAATCATAATACTCCCCTTGATAGTAACGAACCTTACGCAGTCTTCCCTCAAGGATAAACCCGCATTTCTCTGCGCAACGCATCATGCGTTCATTTCCAGACCAGGTGGTCAGACCGATGCGCGGGATATCAATGTGTGAAAAGAGTTCATCGATCCATAGACGCAATGCCTTTGTTCCAACGCCCCCATTCCAAAAACGTGAGTCATAAATAAGAATCCCACACTCCAGCCAACGTGTGCGCTCATTCTCCCAATAATAAGAAACTGTGCCCTTTAATTCACCTCCGACATCAATGCCAAATAGTTTTGGCAGGACAGAATCATCCTGTAAATAGCGTTTTTTAAATGCAGTAAGCGATATGTCATGTTCAATAAAATACGGTGCATTCCACTTTCGATAGGCCTGGTCTGGTGCTTTAAACCTTAAATGCCATACCACTTCTAAATCGGTTTCGTCTAATGGACGTATGCTCACAATCTCTTCTTTTTTTCCTTTCATCTGTTCACGTTCCTTTACTTTGTCGTTCTTTTAGCAAGATGACGATACTCGATAGGCGTCATGCCTTCATTTTGCCGAAACAGCTTTGAAAAATAAGTAGGGTCATCAATGCCTACATGTTCTGCAATGAGAGCTATTTTTTCATTCGTTGAAGCAAGCAGGCTTTTGGCTTTTTCAATTTTGAGTCGATTGATGTACTGGCTCGGCGTCAGTCCGTACACGGTCTGCATGCACCTTGTCATGTAATCAGGATGATAATGAAGAATCTCTGCCAGCTTCTCCATCTGTAATTTTTGCGTAAAATGACGTTCAAGATAGTGAACCACTTCTGAAGCGACAGTCTCCTTTGCACTTGGAATATGAAATGCTTCTTTTTGTAAATGAATGAGCATTTCCTCAAATTGAAGCTGCTTTTTGAGCTGAAGTTCAGACGCATCATCATTTAAAGCGCGCATCGCTGAAAGATGCTTCTGTAGCACGCTTCCCCCTTTCACTTTTCCTTTTCGGGGCAGACGAAATTCATAGCTTGCTGCTTTTTCAAAAGTGGCTTGATTTTGCTTCATGTCAAACCAGTGTTCTCTCGGCCGATCTGTAAACTCAAATGAATCGATTGAAAAATGCAGCCACTCATAAAGTGTTTCTTCTTTGCATGGCAGATGTCCACCATGGGCAAGTCCCGGTGATAAGATGATATATTCTCCCTCTTTTACATGATGAGGCACCTCGTCTTCTGTGATCCACAGTTCACCTTTTGTGACATAAAGAAGATCAAATACGGTGAAAATTCTGGAGATATGTCGTTCTCCTCGATGGAAAACACCTTTGCCTGAAGCAATATAGACTGGAAATGGTGGTACAGTAAATGTAATAAACGGACCCATATTCATCCCCTTATGAAGTCGGATTTCTCCAATAAGTTTCGGTTTCATCTCTTCTTATTATAGTCGATGCAAGGTACACTATAAATCGGATTTATACGAAAGAAGGCGATGTGATGAAACCACAAGCACTGACAATACAAAAGGTTCAAGCCAAAAGTGAAAAATCCCACCCTTCATTATTTGCATTAACTTGGCCTATTTTTATCGAAATCTCTTTATATATGCTGATGGGGAGCGCAGATACACTGATGCTCAGCCAGTATTCTGACAATAGTGTTGCCGCAGTAGGGGTAAGCAATCAGCTATTAAATCTATTGATTGTGATGTTCAGCTTCATTACGACTGGGACGACGATTGTCATTGCGCAGCTTTTAGGAGCGAGCCGCAAGCAGGAAGCGACCCAAGTTGCCTATGTATCACTAGGCACCAACTTCCTCATTAGCTTTGTGATCAGTCTTCTTATGTTTGTGTTAGCTGTGCCCATCCTGCATATGATGGGCTTATCAAGCGAGCTCATGCCAGATGCAACCGTCTTTTTACAGATTGTCGGCCTGCTTTCTTTTATTCAGGCGCTCATTATGACCTATAGTGCTATTTTAAAAAGCTATGGATTCACGAGAGATACGATGTATGTCACCATCGGTATGAACTTGTTAAATGTTGCTGGTAATTATTTGGTCATCTTCGGACCATTTGGCTTCCCTGTATTAGGTGTCATGGGTGTCGCTCTTTCCACATCATTTGCACGGTTGATCGGTCTTACAGCCATGATTCTCATTGTTCGACACCGCATTGGATTGCAGTTTTCATTCAAGCGAATGTTTTACATCCAGCGAACGCATTTAAAAAAACTGCTAAAAATCGGCATTCCTTCTGCTGGAGAACAACTTTCTTATAATGGCTCTCAAATGATTATTACACTGTTTATCACATTTATGGGCACGCAAGCACTAGCAGCAAAAGTCTATACCCAGAATTTGATGATGTTCATTATGTTATTTGGTGCCGCCATTAGCCAAGGAACACAAATCTTAATCGGGCGCCTGATCGGGGCGAAAGAATTTGATGCGGCCTATCGAAGATGCATGAAAAGCTTATACTGGGCCATTGCCATCTCGCTTCTTTCTTCTACTGCTTTATCTTTATCATCGACGCATTTACTTACTTTTTTCACTAGCAACAGTGAGATCATTCAAATCGCGAGCCTCCTCCTCATATTGACGATTATTTTAGAGCCTGGACGTTCTTTTAATATGGTCATCATCAACTCCTTGCGGGCAGCTGGTGACGCGAAGTTTCCAGTCTATATGGCGATGATTTCAATGTGGGGCATCGGCATTCCGATCGCTTATTTATTAGGCATTCAACTTGAGATGGGCCTGATCGGGGTTTGGATTTCTTTTATCGTGGATGAATGGGTAAGAGGCATCTTTATGTATAGGCGGTGGCGTTCAAGGGTGTGGACGGAGTATCGGTTTACTTCCACATAAAAAGGACTGCGGGTGCAGTCCTTTCAGATTGTTGACAAAGGGCTAAAACGAACTTTATTTTACCCCTTTGTCTTCTTTTCATTACGTAATATCTTCTAAAATAAGTGCTTTTTCTTGTGTTGAAATATATGACCGCTTCGTAAAGACGCGGTATTCGTTTTCTCTAGTTTTATCTAGAATAGCCTTATAAAAGTGAGCAGCTGCTTTCACTGGTATCCTTGAATAAAGTGGGAATTCATGGAGATGGTCAAAAAATTCCTCATAGTACGCCTCTGCCTCAAAAGCAATATATTCCCATACGTGCTGGAAGGCTTGATTGACGATCCCTTCTTGTAATTCTTGCTCTATATACCCAAATTGATCCATGACTTGTTTTGGCAAATAAATACGATTCCTTTCCGCCTTATCCTCACCAATGTCTCGAAGTATATTGGTCAACTGCATGCCAATCCCAAGGGAAATCGCTGCTTCTTTTAGCTGTTCTTTTTTACGCGGTGCAATGATCGGAAGCAGCATTAATCCAACTGTACTTGCGACATGATAGGAATAGATGAGCAGTTCATCTAACGTTTCATATCGATGCTGCTCTAAATCCATCTCCTGTCCTCGCAGCAGGTCACGGAATGGGGCTTCATCCATACGAAACTGTTGAAATGTATACTCCAGCGCCACCCACATTGGATCATCACGATCTACTTCTCCTAGCAAGAAACGATCAAATGCCTCCTGAAAAGACGTCAGTTCTTCCTTTGGTGAAGGAGACTCATCTACAATATCATCCGCTCTCCTACAAAAGGAATAAACAGCCCAAACAGCCTGTCTTTTCTTTTTAGGCAGCATGGAAAAGGCACGATAAAACGTTTTTGAATGGGTTTGAATGGTCTCTTCACATATTTTCAATGCTGTTTGCACGTCAACCACTTAGCTTCACTTCCTTTCTGTTGTTCAGCTCTTTAAGCAGTACAGAAGCCATGAGCTTTGCACTTTGCATCACGATCGGTACCCCGCCGCCGGGATGGATGGAAGCACCTACCGCATATAGATTGTCTACATCTGCAACCTTTACTTGCGGGCGAAACACACCTGATTGAAACAAATTAGGAGCGAGTCCAAAGCTGCCGCCTTCAAACAATCCTTCTCGCATTGAATCATTCGGTGTTCTCACCTTTTGCCAGACAACCGCCTCTCGCAGCTGTGGAAAGCCTCTTTTCTCAAGACGCTCCACCATTTTATCCACAAAGTCTGTCTCTTGTTCCCAGTTGATGTGATCTCCTGATGGAACAGGAATGAGCATATATAGGACACTGCTGCCTTCTGGGGCAAGGGATGGATCGATGGTCGATGGATTAAATGTATAAAATGATGGATCTTGAGGTATCGTTTTCGTTTGGAACACCTCTCTCATATGCTGATCAAAGTGTTCTCCCATGAAAAATTGATGAACAGGTGCTTCATCGTATACTTTGTTTAACCCTAGATACACCATCACGCAGCCGGAGGATGGAACGTATTTACGCCGGTCTTGTTCACCTAAACCAAGCTGTTTTAACGCCGCTGGATAATCTCCGTTCATCACAAATGCATCAGCTGCTATGTGCTCATCATTTATTTTTGCCTTGACCACACGTTTCCCCTCAAACTCAAATTGTGCGACTTCTTCACTTTTTCTTATGTGTACACCCGTCTTTAAGAGCTGTCTCTCCAATATATCTACTAAACTCGCATATCCGCCTTTTAAATAGTAAATTCCGTGTGCGTGCTCACTATATGAAACAAGCGAATAAATGGCGGATGCTTCATACGGATTTCCTCCGACATAGAGGGTTTGAAGTGCATATGCATCTCGGAGGCGCTCATCTGAAAAATATTTTTTGAGAGAACTTTGAACGGTTCGATATGCTTTTAATTTCATTAAAATCTTCATGTTCGCTTTTGTAAAAAAGGTTCGTTTTTCATGAAATGATTTTTCTAGAAAAGCTTTCTGCCCTTCTTGAAATCGATCCGTCATTTCTTGCATAAATGTTAAATATCCCTGTTCTTCCTTTGGAAATACACGTTTGATTTCTTCTAGTTGTCGCAGTGTATCAGAGTATTTCGTATAGGAGGTTCCATCTTGATAGTGGATCGTATACAGCGGATCGAGCTGCAAGAGATCAAGAGATGTTTCATCAATGCCTACGTCATGTAAAATGCCTTTTAACATATCAGGAAGTAGGACAATGGTCGGACCTTCATCTACTTTATATCCTTTCTCACGTACAAAAGCAAGTCTCCCGCCGAGCCGTTCATTTTTTTCAACAAGGGTGACATCATGTCCAGCTTTTTTTAAATAGAGGGCTGAGATCATTCCGCCAATACCGCCGCCAGCAATCAATATATGTTTTTTCATGAGGCGCTCCCCTTTTCTTGATGTGGCACTCTTTTGTGCGTATGTTTCTCTTTTGACAGAATCGCATTTGTCGTAATACGCGCTGATTCTAAAATGGTTGGCAATCCGCTGCCTGGGTGGGTTCCTCCACCAACGAGCCAGCAGTGTTTCAACTCATCAAATTCATTATGCGGCCTGAGTACCATCATCTGCGTCAACTGGTGACCAAGATTAAATGTAGCTCCTTCATACACGTACAGCTCTTCTTCCCAGTGCTTCGGCGTGATCATCCGCTCGACTTCAATATGCTGCCTGATATTCTTAAAGCCTGTTTTCCGCTCCAGCGTATCCAGCACAAGCTCTCTAAATTCTTCTTGATACACTTCCCAGTCAATACCGCTTTGATTATTGGCAACAGGTGCTAACACATAAAGAGCGGACTTGCCTTTTGGCGCAAGCGAATCATCTGTCACACTTGCATTTTGAATATAAATGGACGGATCATCCGGCAGCTCAAAGGTTTTCGTAATTTCTTTGACGAACTTCGCATAGTCATCGGAAAAAACGATGGTATGATGCGGCTCATCATATATCGTATCTAAACCTAGGTACAGCATAAAGGTGGAGCATGAGAATATTTTCTTTTTCAGTTTCTTCTCGCTATATTTCTTTAAAAGACCCGGCTCTACAAGCTTTGTCATCACGTGTGCAAAATCACCATTTACGACCACCTCATCTGCCTGTATTTCTTCACCAGTTTCTAAGCGAATGCCCTTCACTTTCCTGCCTTCCGTCAGCAACTTGCCAACTCCAGTTGATAGATGAAGGGTAGCCCCAGATTCAACAGCTGCCTTTGCCATCGCTTCTGACAGCTGATTCACTCCGCCTTTCGGATGATAAACGCCTGTGTCATGCTCCATAAAGGAAAGAATTGAGAACGCTCCTGGGCATTCCCAAGGTGACATCCCTAAATATTTTGATTGGAATGTAAAGGCATATTTCACTGATTCATTTGAGAAATAATCCGACAGCACATCATATAAGCTTTTATTTAATGAGAGCTGAGGAAGTGCTTTGATGACTTTTGGTCGCAAGTAATGATGGAAACGATCCATTTTACTTTGTAGAATCGGCGTTAGGCGGTCCATTTTTCGTTTTGTATCATTCATAAAACGTACATACCCCTCGCCCTCACCAGGTGCAAAGGCTTCTAGCCGTTTGTACATTTCGTCTCGATCTCGAATCATATCAAGCTTCTCATCTTGAAAGATTAATCTATACATTTCTTTTAATTCAATCACATCTATATAATCATAGAGATTTTTACCGGCAAAGGTGAATAGTTCCTCTGCAATATGAATCATACTGAGAAAAGTAGGACCTGTATCAAACGTGAAATCACCAAGTTGAAACTTAGAGTTACGTCCGCCAACAAAGGACTGTTTTTCATATATATGAACATCATGTCCTTTGCTTTGCAACATCATAGCTGCTGCAAGTCCCCCTGGTCCTGCTCCGATCACAATGATTTTCATTATCCTTTTTCCTCCAAATTAATTCACTTTAAGTTAATTATACAAATTGAAGCGGTTAGATCAACTTTTGATGTGCTCTAAAAGTCTCATGTTATGTATCAAAAAAGCCGACTTCCTTTCAACAAGTGCAAGAAAGCCGACCCTTTGTTATGCTTCTATATCAATTCGATATGTTTCAAACCAATGATGAATCTGTGCCAAATGAGCAATGAGCTGTGGGCCTTTCATTAACTGACCATACCAAGGAACCTGGAAAGAAGCCCCTTCTGTTTCAATCAGCTGTTTTAATTGATGTGGATCTAAAAATTCATGAAGCACAGAATCCTTTTGCGCGAGACAATCTGTTAACATCTCTTTTACCGCCTGAGTATAAGCAGGATGATGTGTTTTCGGATAAGGGCTCTTCTTGCGATAAAGCACTTCATTCGGTAAAATTCCCTCTAATGCTTTTCTCAAAACCCCTTTTTCCCGATTTCCATACATTTTCATTTCCCAAGGAATATTCCATACATACTCAACAAGACGATGATCTGCGAATGGAACACGTACCTCAAGGCTCGCCCCCATGCTCATACGATCTTTTCGATCCAGCAGTGTTGTCATAAACCAAATCATATTTAAGTAAAAAAGTTCTCTTCGGGCTTTATCTACTCCAGTTTCCCCATCTAAAAGAGGGGTTTCTGCCACGGTTTCTTCATATTTGCTTTGCGCATATTCCTTCAGTGATAATTTCTTTTGCCATGAGTCTTGAAGAAGCTGAATGCGTGCTTCCGTTGATCTCATCCACGGAAATCCATTGGTTTCGCTTGCCATGTGAAACCATGGGTAACCTCCAAAAATCTCATCTGCACATTCACCTGATAAACCGACAACAAAATCCTTTTTTATTTCTCGACAGAACCATAGTAAGGAAGAATCAATATCTGCCATCCCCGGCAAATCTCGCACTTCAACCGCTTCTTTCAAATAAGAAGCCAGCTCTTTTTGCCCGATGATACAGCTGTGATGATTCGTTTGAAACGCTTTGGTCATTCGATCAATCCACGGGCCGTCAGCATTCGGCTGAAATTGACTTGCTTCAAAGAATTGATCATTTCCGTCGTAATCAACGGAATACGTATGCAGCGGGGCTTTCCCTATTTTCTCAAAGTGCTTGGCGGCAATGGCCGTAATGGCACTAGAATCCACACCGCCCGATAAAAACGTACATACAGGCACATCTGAGACAAGCTGTCTTGTAACAGCATCCGTAAAGAGTTCCTTCACGTGCTGAGCGGTGTCATCAAGCGAATCTGTATGCTGCTTGCTTTTGACATTCCAGTACCTCCACACACGCAAACCATCTTTTGAGAAGGTTAAGGCATGAGCAGGTCTCAACTCTTTCACCCCTTTAAATACGCCTTGCCCTGGTGTTCTAGACGGCCCTAAACCAAAGATTTCTGATAACCCTTCATGATCCACTTTGGCTTTCATTTCAGGATGAGCTAGAAGTGCTTTGATTTCTGAGCCAAACAAAAAGGAATGATGACGTTCTGTATAGAAAAATGGCTTGACACCGAGCCGGTCTCTCGCTGCAAATAATAATTCACGCTCACTATCCCAAATGACAAATGCAAAAATTCCATTAAAATGGGTCACACACTCTTCCTTCCATTCTGTATAGGCGTGAAGAAGAACCTCTGTATCAGAATGCCCAAGAAAGCGGTGCCCCCTTTTGAATAATTCTTTTCGTATATCCTCCGTGTTATAGAGTTCTCCATTGTATACCACCGTATAATCATGGTGTTGATGGGTATATGTCATCGGCTGCTTTCCACCTTCAACATCGACAACGGCTAACCGTTTATGGCCGAAAAGAACGTGCTCACTTTTCCACGTATTTGTATCATCCGGCCCTCGTTTAGATAATGTATCTGTCATTTGATTGATTACATGATCCTGTTGGATGAGCTGCTTTTTAAAGTCTGCCCAGCCTGTTATTCCACACATCATCATCAGCTCCCATCCGTTTTTCATCAAGTGTTCTCATTTAGCCTTTCTTAGTTTATGCATCGGCTCCTTGATAGTTGATTTGTCCTTTTTTCCCCCTGTGTATAGGACAAGCTTCATTTGGTAAGAAAAGAAAGAGGAAAGGAGGTTTTGCGAATGGAGAACCGAATGACATATCTTCAGCAAAACCACCCAAAATGGTGTAACGGGTACTTACTGATGGAAAACGGTCATTGTCTGATTGAAGACGAAGAAGGAGACATCATGCTACCTGAAAGCCTTCAAAGTTCTATGATCTGTTTGAAAGAAAAGGATCGATGGACAAAAGGAGAATTGCTCGGGTCTGTCGTTCTTTGTGAGAATGGGAAGTTGATGGAGGTAAAAGGCGGTGAACGCATTCAATATACAGCGTCTCTTTCTAAAGGGTGGCTTGATTTGCTCATGTTCGTACCGGAAAGCGTCTTTTATCAGATCATTGACTATGTAGAACAGCTTGGCTTTTCCGTCTATGATTGTGTCTTCTCTTCCTTCCATCCTTCTCATCGCGTGTCTTTTTTTCAGTTTTCAGGAGACATGCAATCACTTGCCCTTCAATGCCACCATCATTCGGGTACAAATCAAGTTCAATTGGAATGGACGACGTCTGACGGTCACCGGCTGATGTCTCAGTTTGATCTCACATAAAAAGGGCACTGCTTTTGATAAGCAATGCCCTTTTTATCTTAAAAGATATGGAAACCGATCGGCAGACGTAAGCCGAGAAGAATGGTCACAATAGCAACCACAATAAAACCAATGAATACACCCGTCACCGATTTTCCTTTTTTCTTGCGTACAAGGACCATTTCCATGAAACCAATCACAAGAATACCAAGTATCATTTTTCCAACATACTCGCCCCCGTAACCCGGGATTTTCATTCCTGTGCGAACATACAGCTCTACACCCGTTGCAATAATAATCAAGTAAAATAGGCGTACGATCATATGCACAATTTTAGCGCCTTTATCGTTTTTACCTGCTAATGCAAAGGCAACGAAAAATAAAATAATACCTAGCACCCACGCTGTAATATGTAAATGTGTTCCCATTTGTGATTTCCCCCTTTATCAGAACAATTACCTTCTCATCGTACCACGAAATAAGTCGAACACAAAGCGACAATCCTGTGTCAACACGCCTTTATTTGACGCGATTTGATAACGTCCCAATTGGTTCAATTGTTACTTCAACCTGATCGCCTGAGGCTAAAAATTTTGGCGGTTCAAAACCTTTGCCGACTCCAGAAGGTGTACCTGTTGCAATGATGTCTCCCGCTTCCAGCGGCATCCCTTTTGAAAGAGTTGACACAATGTCTTCAATTGGGAAGATCATTAATTCCGTACTGGCAGACTGACGAACCTCTCCGTTTACCTTTGTTTCCACATGGAGTGCTCCATGATCCTCGATCACTGACTTGTGAACGATATAAGGTCCCATTGGACAAGTTGTATCTAAGCTTTTTCCGATGAAAAATTGTTTGTGTTTTTTCTGCAAATCTCTTGCCGTTATATCATTTAAAATGGTGTAACCGAAAATGTAATCGTGGACCTCTTCAGGAGCAATATTCTTTCCTGTTTTGCCAATGACAATGGCAAGCTCCCCTTCGTAATCCAATTCACTTGTCACATCTTCATGGAGAAGAATGTCCGCTTCATGCCCTACAACAGAGGTAGGCGCCTTTGTAAAGATCATCACGTCTTTAGGAATATCTGCCGCACTTCCCATTTCCATGACGTGATCTTGATAGTTTTTCCCAACACACATGATGTTTTTCGTTGGTTTTGGAATCGGTGCATGGAGTGTCACGTCCGAAAGCGGATAGACATAAGAGCCGCGGTCTTCTTCTTTTTTCTCCGCCCAATCAAGAAGCTGTTTGACGTGTTCGACAAACTTGTCCCCCATGTTGATGCATTCAAATAAAGAGTTTGGCAATGTTTCTAGCTCAAATAGTTTTGCTTCTGCCTTTTTGACATCCATCACCCATTCATCATCAATAACGACCCCGATAAACAATCTGTTATGTATCTCACCTGTAAAAAACTTCATGTCTTCCCCTCACAATCTTCATTTCAATACATTATGATGTCTCATTTTTATTTCTCTACGAAATAAAAAAAACCCTTTTTTATCATACTCTCTTTTAAAAAGGGTTTCAAAAATGAAGACCTGACATTTAGCGGTAGCGTCGATACTCCCACATATTCCCTTGATCCCATTTACGATCAACATTTCCTTGATGGCGGGAATGATGTTTTTTCTTTCCGCATCTTCGGCAAGAGTGACTCCGTTTATGGTGATGAGAACGTTTAGATCGATGGCTGCGGTGTGATTTGCGGCAGCTTTTCTTATGATGTGATCTGTGTTTGCTGCGGCATGATTTTTTTGGTTTACTCTTTTTACTGCGGTATGACTTTTTGCTTTTGCATGATTTCTTGCTTCTATACGACTTTTTGCTTTTGCATGATTTCTTGCTTCTATACGACTTTTTGCTTTTGCATGGTTTCTCGCTCTTTACACTTTTCTTTGAGCAGCGACTTTTTTTAGAGCGATAGCTTTTTTTAGAACGATAGCTTTTATGGCTTTTTTTGCTGCGATGTGACTTACGGCAGCCTCCTCCACCAAAGAACCAGTGACGGCGATTTGAATGACGAGAACGAGATGATTTGTGCGAATATCCCGATTCTGGTTCACGATCTAAGTGTTGATCACGCCCCTCACTTCGAAGTGAATCAACTGCATGTTCAATATGCGAATGATCAAATGTGCTCACGAACAATTCCCCTCCAAACTGTGCTCTGACAAAACAAACAGACAAAGCTGTTTATCTTCTCTGCTTTATGTTACGAGACTCGGTAGACAAGTGTTCTTGGCGAATGCCTCTTTCTTAGAAAACTCCATGAATACCTATCAGCAGGTACAGGACATTCCTTCATTTTCATATAGTGGAGGAGATATAGGAGGGTGATGAACGCATGGACACAGAACCTTTAAAACAACTGGATATCTGGATTCATCCAAAAGATCTCATGGAATTAAAAAAGGACATATGGAACGATGAACCCGTCGAGGCCATTCTGAAAACCGGCCAAACCAAGTCACATATTTATGCCTCATACCGAGGATCACACATCCGAAAGCTCAAGAAAAAATCCTATCAAATTGAATATCGAAAACCAAAGCAAAGACAGGGCGAATCCCTTTTTCACTTAAATGCAGAGTACAATGATCCTTCTTTCATTCGCAACAGGCTGTCTTTTTATTTCTTTGAACAAATGGGTGTGTTCAGCCCGACCGCTTCTCATGTGTTTCTTACTATTAATGGAAGAAAAGAAGGCATTTATTTAAAAATAGAATCTGTAGATGAGCTGTTCCTCCAAAAACGACAGCTGCATGGAGGCGGCATTTATTATGCTGTAGATGATGACGCCAATTTCTCTCTTTTAAGTTCATTTGATAAAAAGCCAAAAAAACATCTTCTTCTCGGTTATGAGAAAAAAACGGGAACTCCTGAACACGACAAGCAGCTGAGTGAATTTATTTACTTTTTGAACACCGCAAGGGACGACACGTTTGCAAATAAGATTGAGCAGTACCTTGATGTAACACAATATTTCCGCTGGCTCATTGGTGTCGTGTGTACCCAAAATTTTGATGGCTTTGTTCATAACTATGCGCTTTATGTGAATGATCAAGGAAGGTTTCAAGTAATGCCTTGGGATTATGATGCGACTTGGGGTCGTGATATTCACGGAGAAGAAATGGCGTTTGATTATATTCCAGTCAGCGGTTTCAATACATTAACCGCTAGATTGCTAGACATCCCTGCATTTAAAAGAGACTATTATGCCCTTTTCCAGCACGTACTAGATACACATTTTTTAGAAAAACGGCTTCTCCCCATCATTGAGTCATGGCATGCTTCGATTGAGCAGCGAATTGGAGATGATCCATATACGAAAAACCGACAAGACATGCTGCGTTCAGAGCGAGAATTAATCCGACAGTATATCAACAAAAGACGACGTTATTTACAAACTGAGATTAAAAAAGAGACATCGCGCCTGTAAAGACACTTTCGAATTTTGTCACTTTAGTTCTCATATTGACGAAAGAGCTTTTTTTATAGAAAAATAGGGTATACTAACCATATCCTTCTATTTGATAAAAAATGTGAGAGTTGGCGTCCGTTATGATCAATTATGAAATTGAACAAAAAAGATTACATTTGATTGAGACCGCAAAAAAATTCGGAATGAATGCCGAAGAAACCATCAGGTGCAGTCAAGAGCTTGACACACTCTTAAATAAAGGCATCAAAACCACCTCTAAAGAATGCTCGAATAAAGGGTAAACCATACACTTCATTCCTCTCATCAAAGTTCTTCAAAAAGACAATCACATATTAAAAGACCCATCATAAGCTATGGTGAAACGCCCAAAAACGAAGTTCCCTATTTTTCTAAAGGATGTGCACCGCTATGCCGGCTATTGTTGGAGCCTTTAAAGTAAATGCCGTCGGAACGAGCGGAGTCGTTCATGTTGGAGACTGCATCACCATTTCTCCAAATAGTCAGGTTAAAACGTTTGCTGGCGCAGGCAGTTTTAACACTGGTGATCAATTACGCATTAGCAACTATAAAAGTGTGACAAATACGTATGATAGTGATGTCATTGATCAACCGCTTGTTGGTAACTTGTAAGGAGTGAGAATCCGTTGAACTTCTATATTAATCAAGCGATACAAATTAATTACTTACGTGTGGAGTCTGTGAGTAACTCATCCGTTCTGCAAATCGGCAGTGCTGGATCAATCAAAGCACTCTCCAATCTGTATAACACTGGTAGCTACGTAGAAGCAGCACCTGCCGCAGCAGGCACACAAGGAATTGAAGAGTCTCAAGGCGCAAGCACGGCACCTTTTGTACCGCTTCAGTCACCAACAACATAAGTTCATCTGCAATCCCCGGAGGTGTATGCATATGTATGACTATCAAAACAGCGCTTCACAAATGTATGGCATCATTCAAAAGCAAACACAGCAAATCATGATGCTTGAAAAAAGGCTTAACGAGCTTCAGCAGGAAATGCAAATGATCAAAGATAAACCGACAACAACGATTGAACGGATTGATTATCAATTTGATCAACTGAAAATCGAGCGGCTGGAAGGCACATTAAATATCGGCCTCAATCCATCTGATCCAAATAGTGTTCAAAATTTTGAAGTGGGCCAAACAACAACCCCGGGAATTGGAATGATGCAGCAAGAAATGGCTGATCAATTTTTCAATCAAACACGCCAGCTTGTCGATGCATTCTTAAATGAAGAAGCACCGCAGCTTCTTGAAGAACTAGAGCAGCGATACGAAGGCTCGCTTGATGAAAGCAACAAGCACCATATCATTGAGGACATTCGAAAACAAATAGACAGCAGAATCAAATATTATGCCGGACAGCTGCCACAAAGGGAAGATATGACCCCGCTTCAACGTTCCGAGCAAATTGCTGAATACGTGAAACATGATGTCAAACGGGCAATCGAGCACTTTTTAGCCCATATTCCAAATGAAACGAAAGGAGAGGAAAACGGATGAATTTCACAGTCGTCAACCGCAACATCGAAACTGGAAGCATTAAAGTAGTTGGGGTATCGTCCTCCTCCCTATTTATTATCGGGGACACGGACCATGTACAACTGTCATCGATTTTCGATACACCGCCAGAATCATTAATTATTGGCCCGTTTGTTCCTCTAGCCCCTCGATAATGATTAAGCGCACATCTCAAGTGAAGTTCTCGAAGGTGAATTCTGTCGGGATTTCAAGTGTTGTTCAAATTGGTGATACACAGGAGCTCTGCCCGAACGTGAAGGTGCTAGCTGTCCAGCGAACGATTAGTTTATTTTATGGAAATGAAGCTGAAAACCTAGATGCAAAAGAATTTGAAGTGTATTATGAGCCGATCCCATTGATGCTGCCAGAACGAGCGGTTAGAACGGCCTTTTATCATGAAAAGCCTCTCATTAAAGTGTCGTCCATTCATGTAGAAGGGGTCTCTTCCTCCTCTATCTATCAAATTGGCTCTACGTGCGGAATAAATGCCGTTGCGCGAGTGAAGCATATTCGAGAGTTATTTAGCAACAATGACGAACATCCGCCAAACTCACAATTGGACCTACCTGCGCATATGATGGTGATATGACTTCGAATAAAGGATGTCGATTATGCCAGCAATTGTCGGACCCATTTACATTAACTCGATTTCTGGGGGCGTCGTAAACGTCGGTGACTCATTTTATCTTTCGCCTAAAAGTTCTTCAAAATCTGCTTTAGGCTCTGGAGCGGGGAATACCGGAGATTTCTTGATTTTAAATAATGGCATTAGCGCCACCAACTATGTGGATCCTGACTTAAATGATCAGAATATGGTAGGCAATGCATAAAGCGGCTCCTCTACACTCATTTCATTTAGAGGAGCGCTTTTTTATGCTTATTTCTTTCTGCGTTGTCTTGATTTCTTTGTCTTGACCAGCTTGCTTGCCGGCTGCTTTCGAATCCATTTGATGTACGGAACAAGCTTTTCATCTTGTCTTAGGGCATCCAGCGTATTCAAACGTGCGGCAAGCTCCTGGTTTGTATAAAGAGCATGTACCTGTTTATGGCAAGGGATACACAGGAAGGCAGTCGGTAGAAAGGCCCCTCCTTCTTCTCTTGGCGTTAAGTGATGTTCTGTAAGGACGACCTCTTGTCTTCCGCACAGCTCACATAATCCAATCGTTTGCTTTGCCATCCTGAGATCACCTCACTTTACATTAATTCCATCGAGACTGTTGTTCCTTTCCCGCTTGGATCTGCTGGGTGGACAATCAGTTTCTTTGGCAGTCTCATCTTTAATTCTTCCACATGGCTGATCACACCAACAGCTAAATTTTGAGATTGTAGCTTCTCTAATGCTGTAATCACCGTATCTAACAAGTCTTGATCGAGTGTACCAAATCCTTCATCTAAGAAGAAGAATTGCAGCGGGAACTCACCTCTCAGCTGAATTTGTGCAGACAGAGCAAGGGCAAGTGCTAAAGACGTCAGGAAAGTTTCTCCCCCAGACAAGCTGGATACCGGACGTCTGACACCTCCATTGGCATCATCCCGCATCACAAAACCGCCCTCTGAATCGACTTCAATGGCATACCTTTGTCTTGTCAAAATCCCAAGACGATGAGAAGCATCACGGCTGACACTTTCTAGCTGTTCTTCTGCTAGGAACTCAACAAATGTATTCCCTTTAAACACCGTTTGAAGCTTATCCAGCCGGTCAATTTCTTGCTGCAGTTCTTCAAGGCGTTCATGAATGCTTGCAAAGCGCTGATGGTTTGCTTCAATCACTCGCAGATGCTCCTGTGCAGATCCACTCAGCGCTGTCGCTTCTTCAAGTGCTTTTTCCGCCGCTTCTTTTTTTAGTTGAATGTCTGTCCACTCGTCTTCATCCAGCGACTCACCTTTTAACAGTTCAGAAATTCGCTTTAAGTTTGCTGCACATTGCTTTCTTTTATCCTCAAATTCTTCAATTTCCTGTTTGACTGTAAGACGTACAGATCGATCCATTAAAGCAGGTGCTATGTCCTGAGGATGATCAAAAGGAGTAGATGCTGTTTCTTTTTGCCACGCTTTCTCAGCTTCTTGTTTTCGCCGCTTCGCCTCTTGGAGCTGACGTTCACTGCTTGAGAAATGGCTTTGCGCCTCACTAAATAATTGCTGTGCATGCTTAAATTGCTCGTACGATTGCTGTTCTTTTTCATTTAGATGAGCAATAGATTGTTGAACTTCGTCTAGTTCATCAGAAAGAGAAGCCGCTTTTAAAGGATATCGCTGTAAATCTGTTTCATATTGATCGATCAGGTGTTGCTGGCTTCCCAGCTGATGCGCCAACTTATCGAGTTCCTTCTCTAGATCGTATATGGCTGTTTGCAGATGCTCTTTTACCTGCTGTTTTTCCTCTAGAAAAGAAATACTCTTCTCAATACGCTCTTGATAACCTTCCGCTTGTTGATCCTTTTCGTCAATTTGTTGCTGCATTTCCTGCACTTGGTTGATTGTCAAGTGAGGAAAGGTCTGTTCAAATTGCGTCAGTTGTTCGGAAAGCTCAGATCGAAGCTCCTTGATCAGCATGTCTAGTTCTTGTATGCGCTGCTGCTCAAATGTCAGTTGGTCTTTTACTTTGCTCATTTCTGCCGCTTGATCATAAGTGACGTCCATTAAACGAGCTCGTTTGCTTTCGATTGCTTGAATATCTTGTTTTACGCCTTTCCATTCTTGAATCAGCTGGTGCAAAGACTGCGGATTCTGTACTGCTTCTACTGCTGCAGCTACTTCCGAATCGGGGGCTTTTTGAGATAAAAAGGAGAACTGTTTAACTAATTGATTGGCATGCGTTTCAAGCAGCTGCTTTGCAGCAAACATGTCTCTAGCATATTCCTCTGCCTGCTTGAGCTCTTTATCTATTTTTACAATCCATTCATCAATTTGGGCAACCGTTTCTTCATGGTCATTGTCTATCACAGCCTTTGGATCATGATGAATCGATCCACAAACAGGACATGGTTCACCGTCTACTAGCTCTGCCGCTAATTCTTTTCTTAATTCTGCCGATCTGACAACATCACGCTGTTTTAATTTTTCTTGTTTTTTATCCTGCTCTTTATGCCTCCATTCTGTAAGACCTCGTTCAAATTCACATACATAAAAATACAATTGCTCTATCGCTTGAAACGATTGATTTATTTTTTCATGATGATCTTTTTGCTGTTTTTGAAGCTTTTCATACGATTGTGTCGCCTGTGCTGAACGCTGTCTTAGCTCCTCAATCTTTTGTTCTTCCTTTTGAATGCTCACATTCATTCTTTGAACATTTTCACTGAAACGAAGTGCGTCTTGTACAAGTTTCCGCTCTTTGACAGAGACTTGTAATTGTTCCAGCTCATGCTTCAACTGTGTTTGTTTCGCAAGCGCACGCTCTAATAAAGATTGCACGTTTTCGGCTTCCGCTTTTTTTTGAGTCAATTGCTGCGCTTTTTCATTGTTTTGCTGCTCTAGTAAGGTCTTTTCCTGAAGAGCTGTTTCTTTTTTTCGTTCAATTTCTTTTAATTGAATAAGCTGCTCTTTCTTTTGAAGAAGCTCTGGCTCATTTTCCATTTTCTTTTGCCGCGTTTGCTCATACTCCTGCGTCATTTGATCATAGATCGTTCGTTGATGAAGTAAATGTTTTTCTGCTTCCTGCTTCTCTTTTGATGCTTGAGAGAGCTGCTTTTCAGCCTTTGTTAATGCATCCGCATAAGGCTTTAATGTCTCTGCCTGCTCTGCAATGTGAAGTTGATTCTTTTTCTCTTCCATCGTGGATGCCAGCAGATTGAGGTTGTTTTGTTCCTTCTCGTACGCTTCTTGTTCCTTTTGATACTGCCAGATGGCTTGCGCTTTTGTAAAAGCAGTGAACGCTTCGTCCCGCGTTTGTTTTTTCTCATGAAAAATAGCTTGCGCCTGCGCAGCTGCTTCTTTAGCTTTCGCTAATGCCTCTGGCCCAGCTTCTCCTAATCCAGTCAATTCAGCCAGCAGTTCGTTTTTCTGTCCGTAGTGATTTTGAGCCTTTGCGCGTAAACGTTTGACGAGCTGATCACCATATTTCTCTAAATTAAACAAACGCTGCAGCATTTGGCGTCTGTCGGCTCCTTTCAATGAAAGGAATTCCGCAAACTTTCCTTGGGGTAAAACTACCGCTCTCGTAAAATCGTCAATGGTTAAACCAAGTAATTCTTCTATTTTACGATTGACCTCACTTGCTTTATCTGCAAGAACTGTCTGCGTATCACCAATTTCAATCAATCGGCATAACGTCGTTCTAACCTTCATTTCATCTGCCCGTTTAAAGGCACGTTCCACTTTATAAGAAATATGGTGTTCCCTTTGCAAAGCGAACGTAAAGGAGACAGACAGCTTTTCTTCAGCTTGGTTCAAAATACCATGCGTATTATTGAGTGCACGTTCGACCTTGCCATAGAGTGCGAGTGTCATGGCATCTAATATGGACGATTTTCCGCTTCCAGTCGGTCCAAAAATACCAAACACACCTGCATCACATAAGGAGCTAAAGTCAATGGTTTGCTCTTCTCTGAAGCTATGAAGTCCTTTAATGGTTAACGTGATCGGCTTCAATTCGCTTCCTCCTCTTGCATGTCATTGGCAAGCTCTAAAAATAGCTTGACGGTCTTTTCATCAGGTAGACCTCCACCTGTCTGACGCTCATAAAATTTCACGAACCGCTCTTCAATCGAGAGCTTTTCCACTTGTTTTTGTTCTTCTTTTTGCTGTAATTCTTTAAACTTTGGCCTAATATGGACAAATCCACTATGCTGTTTTCTAAGCTGATGAATTTGTTCGATCGACAGCTGATCTGTTAAGTGAATCTCTAAATCAATCCAGGCTTGAAGATCCCGCTTTTCATCCAGCCAACTGTGTACTTGGCTCAGCCCTTCAGTCGCCTTCCACTTCATAAGTGGTTTACCGCTTGATAAAAACACTTCTTTCCAGCTTGCTGTTTCGTTCGGTTTTGCATCCACAATGGTGACTGATTTGGCGTAGCCTGCTTCAGAAAAGCTGTATGCAAGTGGAGATCCAGAATAGCGGGCAATCGTTTTGGCACGTTTAATAGTTTGGGGGCGATGCAAGTGCCCCAATGCGACATAACAAGCCGCCTCAGGCAGACTTTCGGCCGCAACGGTATATGCGCCTCCCACTTCAATCGGCCTTTCCGAATCCGTTTGACTGCCACCTGCCACATAAATATGACTTGTTGCGATATTGACCGTATCCGCCTGAAATTGGTTGCTTAAATGTTGAAACATTTGTTGTATTTTTAAATTGTACTGATCACGAAGCAGTTTCTCTTCAAATGTTTCAGCCAGCACCTCGTTTAGCCTTGCTTCAGACGGGTAAGCGAGTGCTGCAATAGATAGACGTTCACTTGCAGAAGAAACATCGACATGAATTAAATCATTTGTCGGATATCCAATTAAATGAATCCCCTGCTCATTCGTTAAAGGAGATGCGGCTGATAAACGGTCTGGGTTATCATGGTTGCCAGAGATCACAACCACCTGACGCTTTCCTTTATCAGATAATGCAGACAAACTTTCATAAAAAAGCTGTTCTGCGCGAGCAGGAGGGTTCACTGTATCAAAGGCATCGCCTGCCATCACAATGACATCAATGTGTTCATCCTTGACGATTTGATTTAATTCATCTAAAAACTCCGCTTGCTCCTCAAGCCGGCTTCGGCCTTCAAGGGTTTTCCCTAGATGCCAATCCGCTGTATGCAGAATCCTCATGTGATTCACCTCTCATTCATTCCACCTATAAAGAAATTTCTAGATTTCCATCAAAGAAATAAAGGATTTTCTCCTCTAATGTTCTGTTTGTTAAACGTTCTACCGCTGCTGTATACAACGATATTTGCGTTTCATAGCGTTTTTTTAACATCGCTTCAGCTTCCTCTAATCCACCTGAGAATCTGCCAGTCACTCGATCTGTTTTATAATCAAGTAAATAGAGCTTGCCATCTGCTTCAAATAAACAATCAATCATTCCTTGAATGAGCACAGGTTCACCTTCTGCATCAATATGGCTGTATACCTCTTTAACCGGTAAAACCATACTAAACGATACTTCTCGTTTCACCCAGTCCGCTTTCCGCAGTTTTTGACCAATAGCAGTAGAAAAGAAGGCCACAATTCCTTCTCGATTGATGGACTGGATTTGTTCATCTGTTAGTAAGTCTTTCTCTTTTAAAGAATGGAGCAGCTCTTCTACACGAGATTCATCATATGGTTCATTTGAAGGAAGAGGGATATGCTGCATGACTGTATGCATGGCCGTCCCTTGTTCTGCGGCTGTGAGTGTTTTTTTCTTCATAAAAACCGGTCGTTCGTACAGTGTCGCATGAGCTTTTCGAATGGAAGAAGGCACACTGTATTCATCCTGTATTTCTTTCATTCTTTTGATCTCGGAAACTGACTGCTTTGTCCCTACTTGGGAGGCCGCTAAATATGGATAACGCCATGAAAGTCTTTCTTTTACTTCCTCCTCGTAATCGCCATATCCTTGAACAGGCATACCTTCCATTAATGCTTGTACCACTTCGTCTTGTTTTTGTTTTTCAAGTGACATGTCTTCTTGTAGAAGATCGGACGCTTGATGAAAAGTGATAGAAAATGATGATGGATGCGAGAGAACGACTTCTCTCGATTCTTCTAAAAGAGAAGACATCGCTTGATGACGGATAAGAGCAGGGCCAATAAAATCTAAGTATGTTCTCGCTTGATATCGTTCAAAATCAGGGAGGAGCCAGTCGTCTCCGTTTGCGGCATTTTGCCACTTGCTTAAAGCTTTCACTTGATTTTTGACAGAGCCGACTAAAAATAATTTTTCCTTCGCCCTTGTGAGCGCCACATATAGAACCCTCAGTTCTTCAGATAATAACTCTTTTCTCATCTTTTTTTTCATCGCGATCAGCGGTAATGTTGCATAACTAATTCTCAGCTCAGGATGAATATATTTGCTGCCAAATCCTAATTCTTTATCGAGCAAATAGGACTGGTTTAAATCCATCATGTTAAAGTTTCTGCCAAGTCCTGCAGTAAATACAACAGGGAATTCGAGTCCTTTACTGCTATGAATGGTCATCATGCGGACAACATCCTCTGTTTCACTGAACGTTTTTGCCGCTCCAAGATCATCTCCACGCTCTTGCATTCTTTCAATAAATCGAAGAAATCGAAACAGCCCTCTAAATGCAGCCTTTTCATACTGTTTCGCTCGATCATATAAAGCCCGAAGGTTTGCCTGTCTTTGCTTACCTCCTGGCATCCCGCCGACATAATCTAGATATTGTGTATCTCGGTACACTTCCCAAATCAGTTCTGCTACCGAATGCTGAATCGAAAAATCACGCCATTTGCGTAATTGAAGGAAGAATCGCTCCAGCTTTCTGCATGTCGGATGATCAGAGTGTGTCACACTCATAAATGCCTTCACAGCGTCATAATAAGTGCCTTTTTTATCACTTGTTCTAATCAGTGCCATCTCATTTTCGTCTAAATGAACAAGAGGTGACCTTAAAACAGCAGCGAGCGGAATATCTTGATATGGATTATCAATCACTTTTAACAAAGAAAGAATGACAGATACCTCTGTCGCTTCAAAATAGCCTGAGGAAAGATTCGCATAAACAGGGATTCCCTGCTTCTTCAACTCTTCCATCATTTGCGGAGCCCACGGCATTGAGCGAAGCAAGATCACAATGTCTCGATACTGCAAGTTGCGGGTCAGCTGCTGTTTTGCATCGTACACTTGAAAAGGCTGTTCTACCAATTCTTTTATTTTCTTTGCAATCACTCTCGCCTCAAATTGTACCGTCTCTAGCTCTTCTCGTTCTTCATCGCTTTCTGTGTCGTGCTGATCTAAATGAACAAGAAGCATTTCTGTCGTCGTATCTTCGCTTTGCGGATAACTCGCTCCAAGCTTTAATTCAGCTTGTTCGTCATATTCAATTTCTCCAACTGTTTCTCCCATCAGCTGTTTGAACAGAAAGTTGGTACTGTCTAATACATCGGCCCGGCTGCGGAAGTTTTTATTTAGATCAATTCTTTTACCTGTTTCTTTGTTATCTGCTTTAAATTGTTTATATTTATTTAAAAAGAGCATCGGCTCTGCAAGTCTAAAGCGATAAATGGACTGCTTCACATCACCAACCATAAAGCGGTTGCCTTCTGCAGGATGTTTCCCTTTAGACACGAGCTTTAAAATCGTTTCTTGGACAAGATTTGTATCCTGGTATTCATCCACGAGTACTTCTTCAAATTGCTTTTGATAGTATTTAGCCGCTTCTGTTTCAATGAGATTTCCTTCTGCGTCCTGCTTCGCTAAAATGCGCAAACAATAATGTTCTAGATCCGAAAAGTCTACGATTGATTTTTCTTGTTTTGCTCTTTCGAAACGCTCTCCATATTGAATCACAAGCTCTACAAGTGTTTCTACAACTGGCTTCATTTCAGCCAAGCTTTTTAAATGCTGATCGGGACTGCGCATAAAGTATTCATCTTTTAGCTTTTCTAATTGTTTTTTGGCTTGATTGCGTGCATCTGTTGCTTTTTCTAACAGAGCTGGGTCATAGTCATCCCCTTTGCAAGTCTTTAACCTTTTAAAATTGATGTTTGGCAGAAGCTTATAAAGTGTCTCAAAATCATCTTGATGCCTTATTAATTCATTTACTTGCTCTAAATCATCTATAAAATTCTCTGCTCTCGGTGCTGGACCGCCCGGCTCTTTTGATAAAGCGAGCGCTTGTTCCAGCAGTTCCTGGCAGCTTCTTAAAACGAGAGAAAGGTCCTCTTTGATATATGGATAAAAGGGTAATTCTTCTACCTTTGTCTGTGTATCCACATCATAAAGAGAAAGGAATGCCCGCATCCACTGTTCTGGCGCTGGATGTGATCTAGAAAACTCATAAATTCTTTTGACAAGCCATTGAAGATCTAAATCATGCCGATCAGATGTGTAACGATCAACGAGTTCAAAGAATGACGGCTTTCCAGCCTTATACTCATCCTCAAACACTTCATCTAACACTTCATCTCCTAGTAATTCTCCTTCTGTTTGATCAGCCAAACGAAAACCTGGATCAAGGTCAATCTCATAATAAAAGGTACGGAGAACTTGCAAACAAAAGGAGTGCAAGGTAGAAATATTGGCACGATTCATAAGTGACAGCTGTCTCCGCATATGAAGGGAACCAGGGTTTTTAGATAGTTCTTTTTCAAGTGCTTCAGTGATCCGGTGCTTCATTTCTGCTGCTGAAGCATTGGTAAAAGTCACTACGAGCAGCCTGTCCACATCAACTGGCTGCTCCGGCCGAGTCATTTTTCGAATCAGCCGTTCAACCAAGACCGCTGTTTTCCCTGACCCTGCCGCCGCAGCAACAAGAATATCTTGTCCTTCTGAAACGATGGCGTTCCATTGGTCATCTGTCCAAGTACTGTTATTCGGTTTTGGTATTTGCATACTGATCCCCTTCTTTTTTGATCCGGTCTAACATGACATCATCCTTCTCAGAGGTGAGCACCCTAAATTCATTATCTTCTATTGATTCATCAAATTGGCAAATAGGCTTAAAGGAGCAAAAGCGGCAAGGGGTTTGATCCTTTAATTTATATGGGTTTATCTCTACCTCACCGCTTGTAATTCTTTCTCCTGCCTCTTCAAAGGTTCGCCGAACGTGTTTTGTGAGAATGTGAAAATGATCTTCACTTAATACCGCAGAGTCAGATCGGAAAGAACCATCCTTTTTCAAACCAGCTTGGATGACTTGTGATCTTCCTGATTCGAGTGTTTGATCCATCAACTTCACTGCTTCCACATCTTCGAGCAATAGACCCTTCATTTTAAATTTCTTCAATATTTCCTGCTCAATTGCATCCTCTGCGAGCGGAATAGGGGCTTGAATCAGCGGGTCATGAATATGGAAGTATAAAATTCCTGCCGGTGTCGCTTCCATGCCAAGCCATTCTTTAGAATACGTAATGGTTAGGTCTAAATAAGTGAGCATTTGCAAGGCTAAACCGTAGTAAACTTCTGCTAGATCAAGCCCCTTCTCACTGGACTTATAGTCGACAATTCTTAATAGAAGTCCTTTTGACCCTTCTGCTTTATCCACTCGGTCAATCCTTCCAACAAGCTCCATCGTGCAGCCATTTTTTAATTGAAAAGTAAACGGCGGAAGAGGTCCTTGACCTCCAAAACCTAACTCAAGTCCAACCGGAGAGAATCCGCTCACTTTTGCATGTTCGCTTAATATAGAAGACACCCTGATGAGGATTTTTTGAAGCTTTTCTTTTATATAAGCATGCCGATTAGAGCTTAATAAAATTTCTTTTTGCAGACGTGGAGCCAGCTGTTCAATTGCATGCCTTGAGTAGGTCACACAATCTTCCTTCGTTAAGTTTTTCCAATCCTTTTTTTGTTCAACAAGCGTATCTGAAATCAGTTTTAAAGCCGAGTGAAAGAGCTGGCCGATATCAGGTGCTTCTAATTTGTAAAATTGTCGGTCTTTTAGTTTTAGCCCGTGGGAAGCAAAATGAGAAAATGCACATGCATTGAATTTCTCCATTCTTGAAACACTGCCCTGAATATGGTCACCGTAAAGTTCTTTTGTGACATTCGGCTTTAAACGCTTCGCTCTATTTGTAAAGAACAAGCTGGACATGATTTTTTTTGATACGTCGCGGTTGGACGAGGTCATCAAATGATTATATACACTCCACCATACGCCGCTGATCGGATATTGATTGAGCCATTGTTGCAGCTGCGAAACGGTATAGGATAACGAGACATGCTCGTTTGTTACAAATTTTAATTGCTCCTGATCATCCAACTGCTCTGGATCTAACACATAGAGGGCTTGCTGATGGTTTGGCATCAGTTCCTCACAATACTTGATGAGGGTCGAAGGTAAAAGAGACCGCCCTTCCGTATCTGAAGTTGAATAGGATAAATACAGGTAGTGCGATGGACTGGACAGCGCTTGATATATCAAAAATTGTTCATCCAGCAGCCGTTCCTTCCCTGTCTCTGCCAGCTCTGCTCCTGCCCGTTTTAACCATTCCCGGTCGTCTTCAGACAATACACTTTCATCAGAGGGCCGTGCAGGTATAACTCCATCATTTACTCCAATAACAAACGTACACTTTACTTGATACATTCTGGATAAATCCATACTTCCGATAAACACTTGATCAAGTGAAGGGGGAATCAAAGCGAACTTGAGAGAGGACAGTCCTGTATCTATCATCTGTTGAAATAATGGAAATGAGAGCTCCTCCTCGCCCAGCATTTCAACAAATTCATCCATCAATTGAACGACAGCATCCCACACTTGCCCATGCTGCATCGCTTCAGCTAACCTGCCTGCTTCTTCTGCCTCAAGCCTTGCCTTTTCAAGCTTTTCTGGCACTTGGGCTTCTTCTAGAAAGACATACACTGCCTCCACCATGTCTCTTAGCTTTTGCGCTTTTTTCAATCTTTTTTGCAATTGAAAGAGAGGCGGAACAATCCATTCTTTTACATCATTCAGCATTTGCTCCATTTCTATTTCTTGATCGGTTTGTCCAAAATCTTCATCTAGTGATTGGAAGCGACGATAATGAAATCGTGAACCATTCGTCCAGCGTTCACCTTTTACACCGTAAGCAATACAATAGTTTTCAAGCTGATCCGCCTGTTCTCTTGCCTTGTTTTTAGCGAGTTCAAGCGGAAATAAGAACTCCGTTTTCACACAGCGAAACACCGCCTCATACCGCCAGTTCCCTTTTATGACATCGAGGCTCGAACGAATGAACTCAATGAGCGGATGATACTGCATCGATTCATTTCCATCAATAAAGAAAGGAATATCGTAATCTCGAAACACCTCTTTTAACGTATCTTTATAGTCGTCTACATGTCTTGCAACAATTGAGATGTCTCGTAACCTAAGACCTTCACCTCTTACTAAATCAAGAATATCTCTCGCTACTCCCTCAATTTCAGCTCGTTTATTTGCACTTTTCGATACGGTAAGGTGAGGCGTTTCTTCTTGATACGGCTGCAAAGGTCTCTGTTCATATTGATTTTCTAAATAAGCTAGATCTGGGGTATGAAGATGCCGCTTATTTCTCTCCAAAATGTTCTCAGAAATAGCCGCTCCGCACTCTTTGGCCAGCTGATAAAGCTGGGAATATGTCTTACCTGTCATGCGAAATAAATCAAGTTCATTTGGCTGCGTGTCATGATAGGAACGATCCACTGTGAATGCAGCTGTTATTTTTTCGGCATGTAGCAAAAGCTGTTCAATGACAAGAAGCTGCTGGGGGGTAAACTGATAAAAACCATCTATATAAATGTGTGCCCCTCTCAATTCTTCTGATAAAGGAATTTGCTGAGCCAGAAGTGTCAAGTAATCCTCTGAGTGCACATACTCATCTTGCAGATGCTGCTCCATCTGCTGATAAAGAACATGAAGATCATGCAATTTTTCCGCCGCACGTCTTTCTTCTGTATACTCTGAATGCATGCTGGATGCCGAGATTTTTTCAATATCCTCCGGCATCATACAGTACCTTTTGAATTCAGCCATCGTCTTTTCTATTTGCTCAACAAATCCCGGTTTATCACTCGCCTTTTTGAATACCTTAAACTTGTCTTTCTGTTCTTCTATTACTTTTCTTAAGAGCATTTGAATCCCTGTGCTTGTGACAAATTGACGGTTCGCACCGCCAGTCTGCTGTAATATAGACCAGGCAAGCCGAGTAAAACTAAAGACTTTGGCCCTGATCATTCCACCAGCTTCAGACGTTTTTGCAAGCTCATATTCCATTAAAAATGTCATTTGATCCGGGACTAAAAAAATGATTGGCGGACCCAGCGGATCAAGCCGAAGTTGTTCTTTGATTTCTTCTAGAATTGCAGTCGTTTTTCCACTCCCCGATCTGCCTGCTAAAAACTGAATCTCCACGTTCCACAACACCTTTCTTATGTACTCATATTCTAGCGAAAATAAAGGTAAATAGCTATTTTCCTATCACCTGCCCTTTCTCCTCCGATTGAAAAGAAAATAGGCACCTTTCCCGACTCTTTTCATATCATAAACCATCATGATCTAAAAGGAGGCTGGCAATATCATGTATTACGGTTATTATGACTACTCGCCATATGACATGCGCCAAAACACAAGGATCATTGCAGACCTTGAAAGGCCATCAATGGCGAATATTCTGCGATCCAATGCTATGAAAAACTTGCACAAAAAGCAAAAAATCCTGAAGCGAAAAAAATCATTCAAGAAATACGTCAGGATGAAGTCAGACATTATCAGCTATTTACAAAGCTATACTATTCTTTGACTGGTAAAAACCACAAACCAAGCATAACAGAGCCTTGTCCAGACCAATTTAGGGAAGGTCTCTTATTTGCCTTTAAAGACGAACAAAAAACAGTCGATTTTTACTTAACGGTATCAGACTATGTCCGTGATCAAGGAACAAAGGAATTAATGAAGCGTATTGCTCAAGATGAACAGCAGCATGCTGTCTGGTTTCTATATCTTTTAACGCACCATGTTTCTTAGTTACCCCTATTTTAATAGGAGATCGTATGTTCCGTCAAAAAATGAAATTGCTTTTTTGCTCATTCAATATGTGAAATAAAGGGCTGTCATCATCAAAACGCCTCTTCGCTTTTCCTTTTTTAATGATAAAACGACCTTTTGACCATAAAAAAACTCCTCTGCTACAAATCGCAGAAGGAGTTTTTTGTTATTTAATGAAATTTTGCTTCATTACTTTGTTGCTGTTGTTTTAACAATCCATCAATCGATAGCATCTTGCTGCCACTAAGTGTCAAGTAAAGCGCCATGACCATTAAAGAAAGTTCAAATTCATAACCGCCCACAAATCCTCTTGCAAAACCAACTGTGATAATGGCTACAGCCATAATTGGCACAAATAAAGCTGCGAAAAGACGTGTGCCTAAACCTAGAATCAGGGCAATTCCACCAACCAGTTCAATTGTTTTGACAATATAGGCCATAAATTCTGGGACACCAATTTGACCAAAAAATGCAGCAGTACCTCCTAGTCCACCTTGATATGCTTGAAGCCCATGTAAAAAGAAAATAATGCCTAAGATGACGCGTACAAAAAGTGTTCCTATTTCTTGATTTGTTTTCATATAGTGATTTCCTCCCATTTTTACACTACATCATGTAATGTTCATTCGTAAAAAAAATTAGTAATTTAAGTTGAGCATAATCATTAAGACCAACATGAGGATGGTTGATGTCACAATTGGGATAAGTGGTACATTGAACGGTATGTTGTATGTTGGGTTTAAGATTTTTTGGATTCTTAAATTCAATGCTCGGTCTCCAAAGGACACGGCAAATTTCGTTTGTTTTTGAAACTGGGTTCTATTTTTAATGAGTTTCAAAAGGGCTTGCCCTACTCCAAGCTCAGTCCCTGTCTGCTGAATGGCATAGTCATCTGCAATGACTTCACGAAAAACGGAGTAACTTTGTCTCATATGCTTTAACACAGGAATGTACCAAATCACTTTTGTGAGCATAGAGAAAGCGAAAGTCTTTAAAGGATCGTAGCTGTATTTGTGATGTAATTCGTGATAGACAACAGCATCGATTTCCCCTTCATCCAGCATGTCTATAAGCGCTGTTGAGAGATACACCTTTGGCCGAAGCATCCCCATTGCGAAAGCAAGCGGTTCATGGCAATGAAACACAATGATCTCATTTCTATAATTGTCTGATCGACTTTGCGTTGAATGTTGATCGACTGCCATCATCATATTTCTTTTGAAATGAAGATACTTTCTGACCTGCTTCGTCATATAGAAAACGGCAAAACCAAGCGTATACAAGACAAACGCATCCAGAAAATACTTTAAAGGAGTGAATCCATAAAATTCGAGAACAGATTGACACACATGGATCAGGTTATATGCTTGATTCCAGCCAAAAAAGCTTGAGAGTACATAATAGCCCATCTGGTAAAAGATCACTAAGCCAATCAATATACCGCCTAAAAACAGCAGACTCGACTTCATTTTAATCATGTCGTTTCTCCTCTTTTTTGGATGCAAGCCTTGCTTCGAGTACCTTCAGTAATTCAGGATCAGCACTTTCAATTGCGTCCACCATATGATTGACTGCAAGGGGGCCGAAATCATCCATCAGTCCTTGAGTAATCCATTTCGTTTGCTCATTTAGAAATTCTTCTTTTGTTAAAACAGGGTTATAGATAGATGAACGCCCTTTTGTTTTCTTTTCCACAATTCCTTTTTCGGTTAATCGATTGAGTACCGTCATGACCGTGTTGAAATTAATTGGCTTCTCATCTGACAGCTTCTGCTGTACCTCTTTAATCGGCATATCCTCACCTTGATAAAGGATCTCCATAATCCTTCCTTCTAAAGGACCGAAAAAGCGGTTCAATCCCTTTTCGTTATATTTAAAAGAAGGAATTTTCATGTCATCACCTCACACTAAGCATTGTAGTGTAATTGAAAATGATAGTCAACAGATAACAAAAATAGGGTAAAATCGTTGCATATTGTATTTGTTTTTGGCGAAAATTATATGTCATTTATATCAAAAACAATATTTTTTCTAACAGAGTTAAACATAAGTTAATCTTATGAAAATACTAAAAAAATTCGTATTTTATTTATAGAGACTTTTGTATTATAGTGAAGATAACAACATTTCACTTACTGAACAAATATACAGGAAGAAGGTTTATACGTGATGAAGCAAGGAAACAGCCTTCGAACCGATCTCATTTTGATTGCGGTAAGCGGTTTAGGTGGATTCCTTTTGTCTCTAACAGGGATGTCTATCGGCTGGATGATTGGCACATTAATGACAGCTGCATTTATTGCCCTGCGCCGTCCCGCCCTGTTTCAGCGTAAAGGAAAGAATACCTTACGTATTCACAGCAGATGGCTACTCCTTGGTCAATTCATTCTCGGAATCGAACTAGGACAAAAAATGAACATGAAAGTCCTTCACATTTTCGCTGAAAATTGGCTTCCAGTGAGTTTCATGCTCGTTTTTTCTATTTTATTAGCCATGCTCTCCGGGTTTGTCTTATGGAAGCTGAGTAAAACAGATATGCTGACCAGCTTTGTCGGCACTGCCCCCGGCGGTCTTTCCGCTATGCCGGGCATCGCCCAAGAGGTTGGAGCAAATACAGCTGTAGTGAGTCTCGTACAAACGATACGTGTGTTAATGGTCGTACTGACCATTCCATTTACGGTATTTTATTTAAATACAAAAAGCCAATCAGATGTGGTAGTCGCCCAAGGCAGCGCCTTCTCATCAGGCGTTTTCACAATATCAAACATTTCTTGGACTGCTGCACTCATTTTAGGGGCATGGCTGATGTCACGCCTAGCCGTGCGTCTTCACTTTCCCGCCCCTTGGCTGATCGGCAGTATGTTAGGTGTGGCGGCTCTCCAAGTAGGGGCAGGCGCCTTGACAGGTCATGATTTGATTCCTTACTGGCCAGCCCAAGCGAACATTGCGTCACAAGTATTTCTAGGGGCAACCATCGGGTCAAAAATGAATAAACAAATGTTTGTCGGGCTAAAAAATACCTTGATTGTGGCCGTCGTCAGCTCAGCCGGATTGATTGCTGCGACCGTTCTCAGTTCAATTGCCATTGCAGAAATAACAGGTATTTCTGTCATTACGGCCATTCTTGCTTTTTCGCCTGGCGGTATTGCAGAAATGGCCACAACAGCTGTTACACTTCATGAGGATTCCACATTTGTTGTGGCTGTACAAGTCGTCAGAATTATTTTGGTCATCGCCATGCTGCCACCGTTTTTTCGTTTCTTACATCATGTCTGGGCAAAAAGACAGACTGATTATAAAGCCGCTAAATAAAAAGAGCCGCTTTGCATAAGCAGAGCGGCTTTCAGATGGTCTGACAACGGGCTAAAATGATGTTGATTTTAGTCCGTTGTCTTCTTTTCAGCGTGATAGAAAACCTTTGCAGTCTAGGAAGGTCGAGCACCAGAGCGGAGCGAATTTGACATTCGTGAGCACTGGAGCGCAGACATGACAACGAATGCGAGGGTTTGTCTACACGCTGAGCCGCTTTGCATAAGCAGAGCGGCTCTTTTTTATTCATCATGATTCCTTTTTACACCGACTACTTGATCCTTTGAGATCGTTCCAAAATGCCGGCTGTCAAAGCTATGTATTCGATTATCTCCGATCACGAAGTAATGATTGTTTTGTATGTTCTGACGACCGGTGATGGCTTTCAGCTGAAAATCACCTGTTAGGACGTTGCCCATTTTATGTTTTTTCTGCTCTTTTAAATACGGCTCTTTCCACTTTACACCATCAACAAACAGTTGATCATCTTCATATTTGATTGTTTCTCCTGGAAGTCCAATGACCCGTTTGATCAAGATTTGATTTTTAGGGCCATGAAATAACACATAGTCAAACCGGCTAATTTTCGTGAGTTTTGGCGAGAACTTGTTAATTAATAATTCTGTTCCATCTGTAAATGTCGGGTCCATACTAACCCCTTCTACTTTGTACGTGACAAACATGAAATTCTTTACTTGGAACAACAAGACGATGCATGTAATAATCATGAACCATAGCAATGGCTTCTTTTTCATTAAGAGCCTCCTTTGTCCTCACGCTGACTCATCCGAATATTCAACCTATTTTCTACTCTCTTTCCAACATACCATAATAAAGCAATGACTAGAACCGCAAAAACACTTCTTAACGGATTCTTTACTAAAGCTGAAATGTCATAGCCGATAAAACTAATAATAAAGAGCATGACACACTTCCCTGATAAAGCGGCTAATGAGAACTGCCAGACGCTGATTCTTGATAGACCTGCTACGACATTAACGGCAGCAGACGGTGTAAAAGGAAAGCAGAGTAAAATAAACAACGGACCAAATCCCCGCTTTTCAACCCAAAGCATTAGCTTTTGAATAGAAGGGTGTCTGCTAATAAAGTTCAACATCCTCATCTGTCCAAATTTTCTGATCAGTAAAAAGACAAGGATAGACCCTGCACTTGCACCAATCCAGGTCAATAAAAAGCCTTCCCATAGCCCAAAAGCATTTGCATTGGCCACCGCAAATGCCACGAGAGGTAAAAACGGTAGAAATGCTTCTATTAAAGGGAGTAATATAGCCACAATGGGTCCAAAAGCCTTGTAGCTTTGAAAAAATGATGTGATATTTTCATGAGTAAATATAGAAAGAAATAATGGCAACTTGTTTGACTCCTTCAAGGTTTGTCTATCTTTCATTTTACATGGAAAACATAAAAATATACAAATGAATCCCTCTCAGCACCCCTTGAGATTTTTTAACTCATCCGATATAATAAATAAGAACAAGTGTTCTATAAATAAAGAAAGCAGGCATGGACATGACGAGATTATCAAGCGTACAGCTTCAGATGATGGAACAGGCCATCTTTCTTCCAATGGTCATCTCCATCCTCAATCGTGATTTGACGTACCTTAAAAAACATCAAACATTCAAACTAAATGAACCATATATTCAGCTAGTCACTTCTTCATTAAAAGAAGCACAAAAAGCCCTTTATCAACTGAAACAACAGTTACGTAAAGAAAAAATGAACGTACAGCAAATTGAACACGATGAAGGATTTACGACATATTTATTTCTGATAAATGGCTATGAAGAAAAGCATAAATATTTTAATCCCCGTATACGTCATCGTGTAGAGGAAATGCTCACCCATTATTTCCTCCATTCAGGAAAATAATATGGTTATATTTTACATTTACAGAAGGAACTCTTCAGTTTTTGGCGAATTGATTGTTATACCAAAAATTAGGAGGTCCCAACTCATGTTCAAAAAAATAACAGCACTCACCTTAGCAGCAGGATTACTTGTGCCAAGCACAGTGTCAGCATTAGAACCACTGCAAACAGGAAAACAAGCCCCAGCAGCATCTGCACAAATAACAAGTGTAGCCTATACAACGGTTTCTATCGTTGGAAAACGAGTGAAGTTTGAAGTGAAAGCACTCGAAAATCCTTTTAACATGAATTACTATAATCGAATTGCTTGGACGAGTACGGACGAAGAGCCAAGTGTATTCAATGACAATATTCTATCGGTCATTGTCGCAAAAAAAACCGGACAGGCTTATCAAGTCTTTTCATACGAAGCGCTCATTTCGGTAAAGGACAAGATTGAATCAGGTCAAAAGGTGTATGGCTGGGCGCTTGCTTTAAATGGTGTATGGTACCCAACGATGCCTGCAACCCTCTATTATTAAAAAAAGCCTGCCACAGTGGCAGGCTCCAGATTGTTGACAAAGGGCTAAAATGAACTTTATTTTAGCCCTTTGTCTTCTTTTCAGCGTGATAGAAAACCTTTGCAGTCTAGAAAGGACGAGTACTGGCGCGGAGCGAATTTCACATTCGTGAGCACCAGCACGCAGGACTGACAAAGAATGCGAGGGTTTGTCTACACGCTGAAGCCTGTCACAGCGGCAGGCTCTTTCTCCATTATGACAATTCGAGCTGTTTTCTCAGCTCTTGTCTCACTTCTTCTAATCCTGGTCCATCTAACTCAAAGTAATACACATTCCCAGGCTGGTAATCGTGTCCTTTTAACTGAATGGTATCCACTGATTTTAATGAACTCAGTAAAGGGAATAGACCGATCAACTGCTTCATGGATAAATTGGTGGAGACGTTATCCCCAAGTGTATCAATGATGTTGTCATAAGACGGTATGGAAGAAATGGATTTGGATTTTTCAAAGATGGCTTGAAGTGCTTCCATTTGGCGCTTTCCGCGCATGAGATCACTATCTGCCTTTCTCGTTCTCACAAACGCTAATGCTTCTTCACCACTGAGCGTATGCGTGCCTGTTTCCACATGAACTTTTCCTTTTGAATCCTTTTCCATTTGTTTTGCAATGCCTTCATCTTCAATCGTTACGTCAATTCCATTTAGCTCATCGACAATGTCTTGAAACGCCTTAAAGTTTCCTGCAATTACATAGTCTACCGGGATGTTTAACAAATTCTCTACCGTTTTGACTGATAAATCTGCACTCCCAAACGCATGGGCGTGAGCAATTTTATCATATCCTCTCCCCGGTATATCAACATAAGAATCACGAGGAATACTTAGGAGCTTGATCGTTTTGTCTGTTCGATTCACCGTCGCCAGTAAGACCGCATCACTTCTTGCTTCGTCTACCGTTTCACCTGGACGGCTGTCAATCCCTAAGAGCAGTACCGAAAAGCTATCCTTTCCTGGATCAAAAGCTTTCACACGCTTTTGCGAGGTCTCTCCTCTTTCTAAAGATACTTGCGCTTTATTCGACGCTTTTGAAATTTTATAGTATGCGTATCCTGTGACAGATACTGCCATGATCATGACAAATGCCATGATAAACAGCACGACTTTCACCCAAGGTCTTAGCCTTCTTTTTGATCTTGTTTTCTCCTTCATCCTTTCCGAACCCTCACTCTATCTTAGTCTCACAATGTAGGTTCCACTATAACATATTTTGATGAAAGTTGCCTGCACGCAACATATTTTTATGTATCCACAATAAAAAAGCTGCTCAAAATGAGCAGCTTTTCATCCATTACTTTTGTTCAATTCCTTTTTTCACTTCATCAATCATCGCATTCAATGATTCAAGGCCGCCGCCTGCTAAATACCACATGTCAGAGTTTAAATACACCACATGATTGTTTTTAACCGCTTTGACTGATTTCACATAATCATTTTCAACAAGCTGTTTCGCAGACGTTTCTTCTCCAATCGCCGCGCCGCGATCCACGACAAATAAGTAATCTGGATTCGTTTTGACCATATACTCATACGAAATGCTTTGTCCATGTTTATCAGATGGCTCTAGCTTTTGATCTGCTGGTGTGATCCCAAATACATCATGGATCAGACCATATCTTGACTTAGGACCAAATGCCGTCATTTTGCTGTCGTTCGCCATGATGACGAGTCCATTTTTCTTTAACTCTTTGGCTTGTTTCTTTAATGAAGCCACTTTTTGGTCAATGGCAGAAAGTTCTTTTTTCACTTGGGCTTCTTTATCGAAAATCTTTCCTAATGTTTCAGCATTCTTTTTAAATGAATCCATATAGTTTGCGTTATCTACATCCATATAAATCGTCGGAGCAATTTTAGAAAATTCATCAAATGCATCTGCTTGACGGTGCTGAATAATGATCAAGTCAGGCTTCATCTCTGCAATTTTCTCAAAGTTTGGTTCTTTTAACCCGCCGACATTTTCATATTTGTCACTTTCATATTTAGATAAATAGTGAGGAATCACTTGTTTTGGTAAGGCTGTCACGTTGACACCAAGCTTATCAAGTGTATCGAGACTTCCCATATCAAAGACGACGACTTTTTTCGGGTTTTTCTTGACGTTCACACCGTCTTTATTCAACATATCCTTTACTGTTACGGTTTCCTCATTCGTTCCCTCTGTTTTTCCTTGGTTACCACAGGCAGCAAGGACAGCAATCGCTGTTAGTACTGTTATCATCCAAATCCATTTTTTCATGATTGATCACCTCTTCATTTTTTTAAGAAAAATATAAGCAAATACGCTCACCACGAATGACTTCGATCGGTATGCGCATGTCATAAATGTGTTCAAGTGCTTCTGTTTGAATCACTTCATCAACGCTTCCTTCTTTGATCACCTGACCTTCTTTTAAGGCGACGATGTGATCTGAATAGACAGATGCAAAGTTAATATCATGGAGAACAACAACAATCGTTTTTCCAAGATCTTTCACGAGCTGCTGAAACAGCTTCATCATTTCAACTGAATGGTTCATATCTAAATTATTTAAAGGCTCATCTAAGAAAATATAATCCGTATCCTGAGCCAGCACCATGGCAATAAAGGCTCTCTGCCTTTGTCCGCCGCTTAGTTCATCTAAATATTGATGCTGGATTTCGACGAGTCTCATGTATTGAAGAGACACATCAATCATGTTCTCATCTTCTTTTGTCAAGCGGCCTTGAGAGTAAGGAAAGCGGCCAAAGCTGACAAGCTCACGAACGGTCAGACGCACACTCATGTGGTTCGACTGCTTCAAGATGCTCATTTTTTTCGCAAGCTCCTGAGGAGAGTAAGCACGATAAGGTTTGTCCTCTAAATAAGCTTCCCCAGTATCAGGTTGAATCAGGCGGCTCATGATGGACAAAAGCGTACTTTTGCCTGCGCCATTTGGACCAATGAGAGAGGTCAGCTGTCCTTTTTTTACACTGACAGTTGTTTCGTGAAGCACTGTTTTTCCGTTATATGTCTTACTGACTCCCTTCATCACGACCATGAACGACTCTCCTTTAAAAGTAGATAAATAAAATACAGTCCGCCGACTAAATCAATCAGCACACTAAGCGGTGTTTGAAACGTAAATACCTTTTCCACAAGAAATTCCCCGCCTACAAGCGCAATGACACTAATGAAAAACGAACCTAATAGCAAGTACGTGTGCCGATATGTACGAAACAGCTCTCTTGCCACATTTACGACGAGTAAGCCAAGAAACGTAATCGGGCCGACGAGGGCCGTCGCAATAGAAACAAGGACGGCAATGACGATCAGCATCTTTTTTGTGATCCCGTCATAGTCAATCCCAAGATTCACAGCCTGTTCCTTTCCTAACGACATGACATCTAATTTCGCGCGAAAGGTCCAAATATAAAGACAAAGCACCGCAAATAAAAGAGAAGCGAAGAGTAAAATATCTGTGTTCATGTGATTAAAGCTGGCAAAAGACTTGTCCTGTACGACTTGGTATTCATTCGGGTCAATGAGCATTTCCATAAAGGAAGAAAGACTTTTGAACAATGTTCCAAACACAATCCCGACAAGCAGGAGTAAGAAAATATGCTTGTTTTTGCGTTTGAACATGACCGTATAGAGAAGCACAGAAAAAAGAATCATTAATCCAACGCAGAGAAAGAAATTCAGGTTCTTATTCGCGATCATCAAGTTGGTCGATCCAAAAAGATAAATAATCGCCGTTTGCAAAAACAAGTAAAGCGCGTCTAACCCTAAAATGCTTGGGGTTAAGATTCGGTTATTGGTCAATGTTTGAAACACAACAGAAGAAAAGGCAATCGCGCCTCCTGTCAAAGTCATGGCAAGCACCTTTTTTAAACGGCTCGGCACTGTGTACTCCCAGTACCCCATTTGAAAGGTGACGAAGATGACAACGAATACGGCTGCAATGGCTGCAATGAGAAATAATGTTCGTTTCTTATGCATAGCGCTTCCTCCTTAATAACATGTACAGGAAGATCGCACTTCCAATGATGCCAACCATAAGCCCGACAGATATTTCATATGGATAAATGATCACCCGTCCGAGTACATCACATATGAGCACAAAAATGGCCCCTAATAAAGCCGTATGCGGAAGGCTCTTTTTCAAGTGATCCCCTCGGTAGATCGATACAATATTCGGAATGATTAAGCCGAGGAATGGCAGCATGCCAACAGTCAAAATCGTTACAGACGTAATCATCGAAACAATCACCAAACCAACTGCCATGACACGTTTATACGTTAAACCTAAATTGACGGCAAAGCTCTCACCCATACCAGCCACTGTAAAGCGGTCAGCATATAAATACGCGATGATCAATAGAGGAACACTCACATAGAGCAGTTCATAACGCCCCTGAACAATAAGAGAAAAATCTCCTTGCAGCCATGCGGATACGTTTTGGATCAAATCATATTTATAGGCTATAAACGTGGAAATTGAACTAACAATTCCGCCAAACATTAAGCCGACTAACGGTACGTAGATCGTATCGTTCACCTTAATATGGCGTAAAATTTTTAAGAATAATAGATTGCCAGCTAACGTAAATAAAAACGCAATCGCCATTTTCATCAGCGGGCTTGCCTGTGTAAAAACAAGCATGGCGGTTAAAATACCCAGCTTGGCCCAATCCATTGTTCCTGCAGTCGTTGGAGAGACAAATTTATTTCTCGTCATGCTTTGCATGATAAAACCGCATAAGCTCAGGCTCATGCCAGCAAGCACAATACTCATCAGCCGCGGGATGCGACTTGAAAATAAGGTGTTCATTTGTTCATCTGATAGATGAAACAACTGTAAAAGAGACAGGTCCTGTACCCCGACAAACAGCGACGCACATGCCAAACACACAAACAACAAACTTAATTGGTACAACTTCATACAGGGTTCACACTTTCTATCAAGCTCTCTGCCACAAATGATTATCATTATCAATTAAGCGACAGTTCATATATTATCATATTTAGTGAAATATTCAATAGTAGAATGAGGGTGAAAACCGCATAAAAAAACAGCTTTTGGAATCAGCTGCTTTTTACGCTTCAATATTCAATTGAAACTGCCCCTGCAGTTCCTCTTCAGCCTCTTGAAATAACTGCCGCAAATTCTCTGCATAATCACCAAGCTCGTCTTTGCTTGCTTGATAATGAATCCACGTGAGCTCTAAAGGCAAGCTCACTTCTCCTGTTAAACAGTCCCAAAGGGCATCCAGATTTTTGCCGTAATGATCAGGAAGTTGTAACACTGTTTTTAGTTGATCATGAAGCTCCTCTTGTGATCTGCACATCGCACCATTTAGCTGTACTTTTTTCATTTTCCTCCCCCTCTTCTGTCTTTATTTTAAACGAATTGGAGAGGAAAGAGAAAGAATCCATTTCACTTTTGCCTCTCTCTGAAACTTAAACTAAGTAAGATCAGGCAGGCAGCCAGCACGAACATGAAAAAGAGCGTTAACACTGTCTGAGTACCGTACATATCAGCAAAGAGACCAACGAACACACTTGGTATGCCAAGACCTAGATACGCAAACAAGTAATATCCAGCAACGGCTCTAGCCGCTTCCTTCTTCCCTTTCTCAACAATCAGCTGGAGACCTCCTAAGTAAGTAAATCCATAGCAAGCTGTGCCCGCTAAAAGAGTTCCAGCAAGGACAAGGAATATGGACCCGCTATTAGCACCGAATAACAGCAGGCCATATCCACACGGAAGACAAATAAAACCGATACGAAGCGCTGCACTGCTATTCATCTTTCGGACAAAAGGCTGCATCAGAACACCTGCCATATTAATAAAAAACAGCGCTGGGCCTACCCACAATTCATAGCCATTTAATTTAAGCTGTGCTGGCAAAATCGAAATGACAAGACCGCACACAGACCATGCGATAGCAATGGCTATGTTCGCAGGCATTGTCCCTTTTGGAAACCTCGGCATGTTCATTAGCGGTTTACTTGCCTCCCCTTGTACAGGCGGCACCAAAAAGAATACAGCAACAATCGTCAACATAATCAAGACCAACACAATCCAATAGCTAAGAGGCGTCAGTGACACTTGCTCAAAAGAAAGAATCGCTGTAAAAAGAGCACCTCCCCCAAATCCAATTGAACTGCATAATGCGATAAACGTTGGGATCCAGCCCGATTTCTCTGGATATAAAGCAATCAAGTAGGCAGTACATGTGCCAACACTTAACCCAAGTCCCACTCCTTGCAGCAGCCGGGCGACAAAGAGCATTTGTATGGTCGGATGCACGATCATGAGCAGGGTGGCACATAATGAAAAGCAAAGTGCGATCAATAAAATCGGTTTTCGTCCTGCCCGGTCAGACATGCCGCCAAGTAACAATAATACTGGAATCAGTCCGAAAACATACGCAGCAAACACAAGGGCTGTTGACGCCTTTCCGTATCCTGCCTGCTCTGCATATTCCGTATAAAGAGGGACTTGCAGGTTCACTGCTGTTGTAATCATAAAAAGGCTAAATAAAACGAACACAAACGGAATCATAGATAGCTGTGCTGTTTCTTCTTTTGATGCAGGAATCATGGGACTCTCTCCTCTGTGTAAATGATATGAACCAGTGTACACATCATTTGGATTTCTTCCCACATCCAAAAATGAAGCTATTGACCAGTCCATAATTCCATGTCATCATCATGATGACATGACAAAGGAAAGAAGGTGCATTGTGTACATTCACTTAGACCGTTCCAGCTCTACCCCGCTCTGGCAGCAAATCGTCAATGGCATCATTCAAAAAATTCATACAAACACACTGAATCCTGATGATCAGTTGACTCCGTCAAGAGTATTAGCACAAGAGCTCAACGTATCTCGATCCACCGTACAGCTTGCCTATGATGAACTGCTGGCAAGAGGCTATGTCAGCACCTCTAGAAGAGGCGGAACAAAGGTCATTTCAAGTGATCACAATGCTGCTTCTCCCCCACATCAAAACGAACCGCCTTTTGCACTTCCGACAAGACCTCACTTTGACGAGGCTGAGAAACAAATGGATCACTGGCTCTCGGCCAATCAATTTCATGACACACTTGAGATTGATTTCCGCCATCAAGAACCAGCCATCGACGACCATTTTCAAAACATATGGAAACGCTCGCTTCTAAAAGCATTACAGCGCTTAAATATGAAAGATTGGGGTTATTCTTCTCCGCATGGATTATGGGAAGTACGTTCAGAAATTCGCCAATACTTATCAGTTGAACGCGGCATTGATATAGAAGAAGACCAAATGGTGTTAACAGGGGGCACACAACAAGCCATTGACTTAATTTCACAAGTCATGCTCAAAAAAGGAGATACAGTCGCTGTTGAAGATCCTGGTTTTCCTGGAGCTAGGTTGTCCTTTTTACATCGCGAAATGACTATTTACCCCGCACCAGTCGATGAAGAAGGAATGATGGTGAATACATTGCCAGAACGTACAAAGCTGATCGCTGTAACGCCCTCTCATCAGCGGCCAACCGGTGTCTGTATGAGCGTCAATAGAAGACGGGAGCTGCTGCAGTTTGCTGCGAAGGCTCAATCTTACATATTAGAAGATGATTTTGATGGGGATTATCGTTATCATGGCGGTCCGCTTCCTTCTTTATTTTCAGAAGCACCCGATCATGTGATCTATATTGTCAGTTTTTCCAAGGTACTTGCTCCAGGCATCCGCCTTGCTGCCATCATCGGCTCCAAAGCAGTCATCAAAGAAATCGCTGCACTGCAATCACTTATTCAAAGACAGCTGCCGATCATGGAGCAAATCACTCTTGCCTCTTTTTTCAGAGAAGGAGAGTTTACGCGATATGTCAGGCGGATGAGACAGGTGTATAAAAAACGGCAGGCAGCGATGATGGATGCTCTTTTGACACATCACTTTGACAAACACTTCCGTTTATATGGAACCGATACAGGCCTTCACGTCTTTTTGGAAGGAACATCAGACTTTGATGAACAAGGCACGATTGAGGCCGCAAAAGCGGCAGGTGTCGGCATTTATCCATTAAGCCCCTATTGTTATGAAAGCAAAAGGAAAGGGTTGCTGCTTGGTTTTGCCTGTACGGATGAAACCATGATTCAAGAAGGTGTACGCCGATTAAAGCAAACACTGCACATCTAAAAAAGCCTGGAAGTCTCTCTTCCAGGCTTTTCATTGTGATTGCTGAACGTTTCCCACTTCTTCAATGAAAGAGGCTGTCTCTTGCAATCCATCTTGAAAATGTTGAGTAGCTGACATAAACAGCTTTTCTTGATCAGGACGCTTTAACAGCTGCTCTACCTTGCTAATTCCTTTTTCAAATGAAGCAAGACCTGTCTTTAATTGTTTGTCTGCCTTTTGATACACAGCTGGCACTTCTTGATGAGTAAGCCCTTTTTGAATGACACGGTCGAATGCTTTCGTCGCTTTTGTCAATTTTTCATTTACTTGAATTTTTCCATGTCCATCCGAAATAAATTGATCGGTCATGTTTTCATATGCTTCATTTAACTCATCCATATAACGCTGAACCCATTGTTCATACGCAGCTTCTTTTGTGTTTTGTTTTGAAGGCGGCTGACCTGCTTGATTGCAGGCCGTGAGTAGTGTCACTGTCACGGTAAATAGCAGCATCAAATGCCATCGTTTTTTCATACAGGGCCCCCATTTCTCTTTCCCATTTGTTCATATCGGTCAAATATGATCAACTTTTACCTCATACGAACACCTTGTAAGAAATGACTTATTTTTATTGTAACAGACCGCATGTATCACTTCTGCGATTTATGCGGAAATGAATGAAAATCCTTCTAATGGTTCACATTTCCCTGCCATTTCATGATGATACAGTCAATAGACGACGAGAAAAGCACATTTGGTTTCAATCTATTTCATTTTCGCCATTTTTTCTCAAATAAAAAAGACCCCTTTCGGCGCCTTTTCCTTAGATGTATGGATTTCAAATGATGATCTTTCTTAGAATGGAAGCTGCCTTATATTCTGCTATGCATGCGGCAACACCCTCTATGATCCTACCCATTTATTGCAGCTTTCCTTTACAAGCAATCTCCAGCTCTTCTACCACCTTGCCATCTTGAATGAGGTATGCTTTTTCATGAAGATTCACAGCAGGACAGATGTGATTCGGAATCATTTGCACCTTCTCACCGATCTGTACACTTTGACGAAAGCCTTCATGATAGATAATGGCATGCTCGTCAAATACGCTTGAAACAAATACATCATCATATTCTTTCACTTTGCCTAAGCCCTCTGTTTTGGTCAGCCCTTTTGTACGCGTTTGTGCCGTCAGCCCCTTGGCCCCTACATCTGTAATCACCCGGCGCTCTGTCGGTTTACTAATGACCGTCGTCAGCACAGATGCAGCACAATGTGAATATGTGCCGATTACATTGGACTGGGAAGCATCCATCAAGATGTATGTGCCTGGCCGTATTTCAGTGACTCCTTTTGGAATATCAAATTGAAATAAAAATGGCGGTGTTGATCCAATACTGACGACCTCTAGCGGCATACCAGCTTCTTCTGCAATCTGTGCAAAACGGAGTGTTCGATTAACAGCCTCCTTGTATAATGTCCGGCAATGTGCTTTACTTTCCGCTTGATACGTATGACCATCATGAGAAAAAATCCCCTTTAAATGAACGGCATCACTTGTTTGAATCGCCTCTAATATGTGGCAGAAATCACGTTCTTCAATGACACCAGACCTTCCCTCTCCAACCTCTATCTCAATTAAAACCTCCGCTTTTTTCTCTGATTCACAAAAGACTTGCTCAATCTGCTTCACATGCTCAACACAATCTATACCGAATGAAATCTGTATCGACTCTGCCAGTTTACGAATCCGCTTGAGTTTAATCTCACCTACAATTTGATTGGCGATAAAAATATCCTTGAGCCCATGGGCTGCCATGACTTCAGCCTCTCCTACTTTCGCTACCGTAATGCCAGATGCACCTTTCTCTTCCTGCAGCTTGGCAAGTGCAGGCGTTTTATGAGTTTTCGTATGAGGGCGCAATTTGACCTGCTGACGGTCTGCATATTGCTGCATCGCCGCTACATTCTCCATCATCACCCGTTTATCAATAAGTAGTGCCGGCGTATCCAGTTCTTCATACATCATCCCCATGACCCCTTTCGTTATATAAAAAATTATATGATATAGATAAATTATATATTTTTTTATACGATAATCAATGGTTTTTTCTGCAAAAAAATGATGGCGATGAGTAAACAGTCCAGCGGCTGTCTGCCGCTGGTCTCTCACTAATAACGATTACGAAGTTCTCTTAAGATAAAATCATACACAAGGTTGAGCTGCTGTTCCTTTGGATACAGCATAAATTCTTGTTTCTTAGGAAGACCTCCATCAAGTCGATCTTGAAATTTCGTTCGGAGATACGCTGTTCGGTGTACCTGACTCTCAAATGACTTATATGAGACATCTAGTTTGACCGATTGCTCATTTGTAAAAGTAACAACCGTGTCTCCGAGGGATGATTCCTGAAAGATATGAATGTATTTGTGGGAGATCCATCCGCATTGAGGGCGGTTGGATGAATAGGTTGGGAAGAAATACAGATGATTGGATGAGTCAATCACGATGGGAGGCTTGTGTGATATACCTGTTACTTCATATGTTCCCGCTTTTCTGCCTGCATAGCTTGAGCCAAAGAACCTGCAACTACGTTCTATAATTTGCAGCGGCTTTAATTCAACGTAAAAGCTTGTCTCTCTTTCGATCACTTTTGAATATACTCGTTTTCCTTCTTCAACCGGAAGGACCGCCATTGTTGTTTGATTAATGACGTATGAATCTAATGGTGTTTCACTAATTCCTGACACTTCATTTCCTCCTGTGTTAATTTTTGGTTATTTTAGATACTATTAATCTATCACCAACGTATAAGAAACGACAGGATTTTTTCAATATTTATTTAAAATTATCTTTTTATCATGTTATTTAGTACATTCGATCTATCTAAAAGCCATTTTTAAAGATATATCGCATCTTGTCGACTGGACAAGGGGTGTCGATATGGCTCAAAAATAAATTGTCTAAAAATTATAAATTCTTGTTGATTTTTTCTCCGCCAATCCATATACTATAAAAAAGGCATCGGGGGGATTCTTTATGAAAGAGAAAAAAACGTATGCTGAGCTCATGAAGTCCCGCAACACCCAAAAAACCGAAGAGAATGGCGTTACTATTTTAGACATTTATATTCAAATGGTTTTAGATGAGGCGCTTTATAAACAGCGCTTAACCTTCCTTAGAGAAGAGATTGACAAGGCGCTAGATCAGCGTGATGAAAAGCGTTTTAATGACCTGTCAGCTCAATATGCAGAACATTGCTTACATCAATCATGATGATTTTACTTGCGGCAGAGAGACAGAAACTTGTCTCTTTACCGCAAGTTTTTTGTTTTTATCCATTTAATATGGTTCCGCCATTCACATGAATCATTTGTCCATTCATATAAGAAGAGTCTTCGCTCGCTAAAAATAAATAACTCGGTGCTAACTCTACTGGCTCACCAGGCCGCTCCATTGGGACATCACCACCAAATTCAGACACTTCCTTTTCCGTAAAAGTGGATGGAATCAGCGGTGTCCAAATCGGTCCAGGCGCTACCCCATTTACCCGAATCCCTTGTTTGATAAGAGATAGAGATAATGATCTTGTAAACGTTACAACCGCCCCTTTTGTCGATGAATAATCAATTAAGGTTTCATGACCTTTATAAGCAGTGACCGATGCTGTATTAATAATACTGCTTCCTTTTTTTAAATGAGGGAGCACCGCTTTTGTTAAATAGAACATGGCAAATATATTCGTTTGAAATGTCCGAAGAAGCTGGTGAGAGGTAATCTGTTCAATGCTTTTTTGCGGATGCTGTTCACCTGCGTTGTTGACCAAAATATCAATCGAACCGAAAGCATCTTTTGTTTGTTTGACGACCTCGTGCGAAAAAGCTTCATCGCCTAGATCACCTGATATTAAAATGACGCGACCTCCCATCTTTTCAATATAGTCCTTCGTTTCTTCCGCATCACGATGTTCATTCAAATAAACAATCGCTACATTGGCTCCTTCTTTCGCAAATAAGATAGATACTGCTCTTCCAATCCCGCTGTCTCCACCTGTGACAATCGCCGTTTTCCCTGTCAGCTTTTTGCCTTGCACCTCTCGATCAAAGATAGGTCTAGGGTTCATTTTATATTCAATTCCTGGACGTTCGTTCTGATGCTGAGGCGGTAACGTTTTCTTTGGCTGTTTTGTTGACACGTCAGTCCACTCCTTCCTTTTTATCTCGTTTATTTTTATGTGTTGCTCATTTTTTTATGTATTTCGCTCTTGTTTTCACTAAAATGTATGATTTTCAGCATCGTGGAAAAATTATACACAATAAGTGACTGGAGGCGACAACATGGAACAAGAATATAAAGGATCGGAACAAGCAAAGTCGTTATGGCTAGCTGATAGTGAGAAGCCCTCTTTTCCTACTGTCAGCGAAGACCTTACAGCAGATGTCATCATTGTCGGTGCCGGTATTACCGGTATCGCTACTGCATTTGAAATGACAGAACGCGGACTGGATGTCATCATCATAGATGCTGATCAAGTATTGCAAGGAACCACTGGACATACGACAGCGAAAATTACCTCCCAGCATGATGTGTACTATCATGAGCTGATTCAGCATATTGGTATGCCGAAAGCCCGTTTATATGTAGAAGCAAATGAAAAAGCAAAGGAGCTCATCCAAGCACGTGTGAAAGAGTATGACATTGATTGTCAGCTTGAGGTAAAAGATGCTTACCTTTATACAACAGAAGAAAACGGCGTCAAAAAGTTAAAGAAGGAATTAGATGCGTACAAACAGCTCGGTATCGATCGCGAATGGAAAACAGCGCTCCCGTTTGATGCTGGCATCAAGGTAGCCCTCGCCATGACGCAGCAGGCACAATTTCATCCTCTTCATTATCTTCATGCACTGATCGATCAGCTCATTGACCGAGGCGTGCGCATATTTGAACAGACAACGGCAGTCGATGTAAAAGAAGGAAAACACCCTGCTGTCATCACAAAAAGTGGTCATCATCTGATGGGGCGCTCTATCATTTCATGCTCACACTTTCCTTTTTACGATGGCAAAGGACTGTATTTCACGCGAATCCATCCTGAGCAATCTTATGTCGTCGCAGCCAAAACAAAAAAACCGCTTCCAGACGGCATGTACTTAGGAATTGATCAGCCTGCCCATTCATTAAGAACGGCGAAATTCCATGGAGAAGATGTCGTGCTCATCGGTGGACAAGGCCATAAAACCGGACAAGGCGGAGATGAATCCGCACACTATGAAGCACTAGAAAAGTTTGGAGAAGCCACCCTTGGCATAACGGAAGTCCTTTACCGCTGGTCCACGCATGATATGGTCACAATGGATCAAATCCCATACATTGGCCGCCTGACATCACATCATTCGAATATTTTTGTGGCAACAGGCTTTAGAAAATGGGGCATGACCACAAGCCACGTAGCAGCGACACTGATCGGAGATTTGATCGAAGGAAAATCGAATCCTTACGAATCCATCTTTACTCCATCAAGACTCGTGTCAGACGCATTCGTAAAAGACTTTATCAAAGAAAACACCAATGTTGCAGCGAAGCTAATCAGCGGTAAATTAAAACGAGCTGATCAAACAATTGATGATTTAAAACCGGGTGAAGGCGGGATTGTGTCTTATGAGCATAAAAAATGTGGCGCATTTAAGTCAGAGGACGGCGATATCTTTCTTGTCGATACAACCTGTACTCATTTAGGCTGTGAAGTCGCGTGGAATAATAGTGACCGCACGTGGGACTGTCCTTGTCACGGGTCTCGTTTCTCCATTACGGGAGAAGTAGTAGAAGGTCCGGCGAAAAAACCACTAAAAAGGTCATATAAAGAACAGTAAAATTTCACTGTTTTCCCTTTAAAAAAACCAAAATTATCCGATAAAAAACATAAAGTCTGATATTTTTGATGATCATGGGGGGACAAACACATTGTTATTTAAAAAAGAGAGTAAAAAGAAAAACACTGCTTTTTTCACACAGCAGGATGATGGGATAAAACGAATCAATTTTCCGGAGAATACGGACATTGCCAAACAAATTAAAATGATTGATTTGACGCAGCAAGACCTTTTTATCTTGAAACAGCTGAATCCAATCGTTCAAGATGAAATTGAACATATCGTCGATAAATTTTATAAAAACCTAGAAGTCGAGTCTTCCTTGATGCACATCATTCAAGATAACAGCTCAGTCGAGCGTCTAAAGAAAACACTACGCATTCATATTAGTGAAATGTTTGCCGGTGTGATTGACGAATCTTATGTGGCCAAAAGAATTAAAATTGCACAAGTTCATTTAAGAATTGGACTTCAACCTAAATGGTATATGGCAGCCTTCCAAGACCTATTGCTATCCATAATGGATTTATTTGCCCAGCATATCCAAGATTTCAAAGAATATCAGACGGCAGTGAAAGCGACGACGAAAATTTTAAATCTAGAGCAGCAGCTTGTCCTAGATACGTTCCAAAATGAATACTCTAAAGTTCGTGATGAAGCAGAACTACAGCAAAAAGAGCTTCATACAAAAATTACAGAAACATCTAATTCACTTGCTTCTCTCTTCTCAAACACAACAAATGCAGTGGACAAACTTGTATCAAAATCTGATGAGATGGCGGATATGTCACAGGCTGGCACAAAGATTTCAGCACAAGTTGAAGAGAAATCAATTGGCGGTAAAAAAGAGTTAGAAATTCAGCAGACGCAAATGAACCAAATTGACGGCAGTATGACAAAGATTGAAACAGAAATTAAACGCTTAGAAGAAATTGCGAAACAAATTGAACAAATTTTTGGGATCGTCACAGGTATTGCGGAGCAAACGAATTTACTATCTTTAAACGCTTCAATCGAATCAGCTCGAGCAGGTGAACATGGCAAAGGCTTTGCTGTCGTTGCAAATGAGGTTCGCAAATTATCAGAGGATACAAAGAAAACGGTTTCAACTGTATCTGAGCTCGTCAACAACACAAATTCACAAATCGCCATTGTGTCACAGCATATTGCTGATGTGAATTTACTTGTGACAGACAGTAAAGAAAAAATGACCCAAATCAACTCGCTATTCGATGATATCGTCAGCAGCATGAACTTAAGCAAAAACCAAAACGGAAAAATTGAAATAGATTTGCAAACATTCCTAAACGAATTGAAAGAAGTCAAACAAACTGTGTCCCAAGTGGCAAGTTCGGTCGAGTCCTTAACGAGTCTGACAAATCACTGATCCAGTCATTCTTCTTCTGTTTTAGTATAATAGAAGAAAAGATAGAAAAGGCGGGATTTGATTGACAGCAATTTGCCTAGTCAGACACGGTGAAACCGATTGGAATGCAGCGAAACGAATTCAAGGACGAACAGATATCCCTTTAAATGACACTGGTAAATGGCAAGCGGAACAAACCGGTCTTTACTTAAAAGATGCCCACTGGGATGTTGTCATTTCCAGTCCGCTATCAAGGGCAAAAGAAACAGCTCATTTGATTTTACAGCATGTACATGCACCGCTCGTGATCATGGACGATTTTATTGAACGTGACTATGGCGACGCTGAAGGCATGTCATTTGAGGAACGTCAGAAACTGTTTCCGAATAAACAGTATCCAAATATGGAACCATTATCGGCACTTCAAGATCGAATGCTAGAAGGTATTGAAAAAGTGAGAGCAACCTACCCAGATCAACGGGTACTAATCGTAGCACACGGTGCTGCCATCCATGCCTTACTCACCTCACTAGCTGACGAACATATGGGTATTAAGGATACAAGACTTGAGAATGCCTGCTTAAATTATGTGAAATGGACAGATGGTGAATGGAAGGTGAACGATTACAACGTGGTCAGCCATTTAACACAATCTGCCCCTTCTTAAAGAACCTGTTTTCATAGCAGGTTCTTTTTCATGTCAAAAACAATGATAAAATAATATTTTTTTATATCGAAATTCGAAATAGATGATAGCCTTTTCTACCTATTTTATGGCATTTCGGGTATCGAATGTTTATCCTCAAATGGATCATGAGAAAAAAAGCACGATTCCTTTTTAATAGAAAACCGTTGGAAATATAAAATAAACATATTTTACCATCATTTCCAAGCGACTTAATTCCCTATTTTTCGCTAGGACTTCCACAAAAATTCGGGTCTACTCTTATTTGCTTATCTCTATTAAACTGAAAATACAGAATAATCAAACGGATCATTCTTATAGACTACGGATGATTATTCTGAAATAAGAAAAAAGGGATGTGGAATGTGCGTGAAAAAGAAAAATGTGATGACAAGTGTTTTATTGGCTGTCCCTCTTCTGTTTTCAGCAGGGTTTGGAGGCTCGATGGCAAATGCCGAGACTGCCTCAAAGTCAGAAAGCGAAAAAAGCTATATCGTTGGCTTTAAAGCTTCTGCCACCACAAACAGCTCTAAGAAACAAGCAGTGACACAAAATGGTGGGAAATTAGAAAAACAATACCGCCTCATTAATGCTGCACAAGTGAAGATGTCCGAACAAGCCGCAAAAAAACTTGAACACGACCCTAGCATTGCTTATGTAGAAGAAGACCACAAAGCAGAAGCATATGCCCAAACCGTCCCTTATGGTATCCCTCAAATCAAAGCTCCAGCCGTACACGCTCAAGGTTATAAAGGTGCTAACGTCAAAGTAGCTGTCCTTGATACTGGAATCCACGCCGCACACCCTGACTTAAATGTTGCAGGCGGTGCTAGCTTCGTCCCTTCAGAGCCAAATGCCACACAAGACTTTCAATCACACGGAACTCACGTAGCCGGAACCATTGCTGCCCTTGATAACACGATTGGTGTTCTTGGGGTTGCGCCAAGCGCCTCCTTGTATGCCGTTAAAGTGTTAGATCGAAACGGAGATGGACAATACAGCTGGATTATCAGCGGTATTGAATGGGCTGTTGCCAATAACATGGATGTCATCAATATGAGCTTAGGCGGACCAAACGGCTCCACAGCGCTTAAAAATGCTGTAGACACAGCGAATAACCGCGGAGTAGTTGTCGTTGCCGCAGCAGGGAATTCAGGTTCAATTGGCTCTACTAGCACCGTAGGCTATCCTGCAAAATACGACTCTACAATTGCTGTTGCCAACGTGAACAGCAACAATGTCAGAAACTCGTCTTCTAGCGCAGGTCCTGAATTAGATGTTTCTGCACCTGGTACATCGATTTTAAGTACAGTACCAAGCAGTGGATATACGTCTTATACGGGAACATCAATGGCATCTCCTCATGTAGCAGGAGCAGCAGCGCTTATCCTTTCTAAGTATCCGAATCTATCAACGTCTCAGGTTCGTCAGCGCTTAGAAAATACGGCAACACCGCTTGGTAATTCGTTCTATTATGGAAAAGGATTAATTAACGTTCAAGCGGCTTCTAACTAAAATAAGTGTGACAAAAAAATCCGGCGAACTGAGCCGGATTTTTTATTTATTTCTTTTTCGATGTTTCCTCTTTTTTTGCGGCTTTTTCCATATCGATGATTCTCTCCATCATCGTCGGGTGTCCATAGCGGAATATTTTCACTAAAAGTGGCGGATTGACTTGGGAAAGCCCTGATTTTGCAAGCTTTTGAAATGACGTCACCCCCGCCTCTCCATCTTTCGTCAAGTTCACGGCGTATTCATCAGCTGCACGTTCTTGATGCCTTGACACAGCATTTGTAAAAGGAGAAGCAACAAATGACAGCATAGATACAATGATCAACAGAAGCGGAAGAGCAGCAACGTCATGTGGTGCCTTCAGACGAAATGAAGAAGCGCCTTTTTGGTAAAGGTAAAAATAAAAACGGTCAATGGCAAAAAATCCAACCAGAGACAGCACTAAATATCCTGCTAAACCGATATACACATGCTTCATCACGTAATGTCCCATCTCATGCGCCATGATAAATAAGATTTCACGGTCTTTCAGCTTTTGAAGTGTCGTATCCCACAAAACAATACGCTTATTTTCACCAATTCCTGTGACGTAAGCATTCATCGTGTTTGTTTTCTCTGACATGTTGACTTCATATACATGATCTGCTGGAATGTGTGCTTTCTCTGCAAGAGTTAATATCTTTTCCTCAAGCGCTTGATCCTTCAATGGGTAAAAATCATTGTAGAGTGGATCAATAACGACCGGCTGTATAAAGAAGAGAAATAGTGTAACTGGAACGGTGAAACACCAAGCATACAGCCACCAATACTTCCTTTTCTTTTGAATGAGCCAAAAGAACACAATGGCGCATAGAACAAGCAGTGGATATTGAATCCAAAAATCAAGCGTTTGGTCTTTTAGCCAACTTGCCGTGCTTTGTGCTGAAACACCGTAGTTCAAGGACAACTGATAGCTCACCCACTTGACCGGCAATGTGATCAGCATCGTCAAAAGTGACAGCACAAACACATACACAAGTTTGCTCACAAGGTGAAAACGAGCTGCTGCCAAGCTCCAATCTGCTAATTTCCTTGAAAACCCTGAAATGAGCAAAAGGAAAAAGACATACCAATCTAAAGGAATTGTCATAAAGTACAACAGGTTACGAATGTTCGAGTAATTTCCACTGATCAAAAGCTCATGGCTTGTCATAAATGTATGCGGGTCTGCACTTGTCCCTTTCACACTGTCAGGGACAGATGAATCCCCCATTAGAAATAAGTAAGAATAAATAAAAAGACCGTACAATATGTATGCTACCGTTGCAAGAGCTACCCATTTGCGTACTTGCACTGGTCAGCCTCCTTTCCATTTCTCTCTCTATTGTAATCACGCACGTTTTTGTTTAGAACCTGTCTCATGTGGCTCCATCATAGCATGCCCTATCTGAAAAAGCTTGAGTGAAAAAAATGATTATGCTGTTCAAAAATCGGAGAAACTAACCATAAAAAAGTGAGTTGGAGGTTCATCATGAAGAAAATCCTTGCAGGAATTGTGATCTTTGGGCTTTTACTGATTACCTTCTTTTATGTGTTCAGCCGGACAAGTGACATCTTCGATGAAAATCGAGCAGAGAAATTATTGCTTTCACCGACGAACCAGTCCATTTCTTATGAAATAGATGATAAAGATACAACTGAGGATCTAATTGAACAATTAAACAAAGGGAAACAAACAAGCAGCCATCTCAAAAAGAATGTAAAGAAGCCAGATTATATCGCCAAGGTCATGTTCGGACGGACAAATGGCACTTCTTTTCAGCTATGGACCAACCGCTCTCAAGTTGTTTTTTTAGTAGACGGCACCTATTATGAATTAAATCAAAAACAGTCAAATTCCTTTCGAAAACAGGTACAAGAAGCGATTCAAAAAGGAGACTCTTCATAAGAGACTCCCTAGATTGTTGACAAAGAATGCGAGGGTTTGTCTACACGCTGAGGAGCCTCCTCATAAGAAGAGACTCTTTTTTTATTTACTTGTTTCTGCTTGGTACTTATCCTTTAGCGCTCTTCTTAAAATTTTACCAGTCGTGTTTTTTGGAATATCATCAATGAAATGGATCGTTTGGGGCTGCTTATATTTCGCCAAATAGCGTGAACAATGTGTGATGATGTCTTCTTGATTGATGTGAGCATGTTTCTTAGGGGAAATGTAACAGACAACAGCCTCTCCTGTGTTTGGATCTGGCACACCGATGACAACGGCTTCTGCTACAGCTTCATGTTGATAAAGCACTTCTTCTACTTCTCTTGGATAGACATTATACCCGCCAACGAGAATCATGTCCTTTTTTCGATCGACGATATAAATATATCCGTCTTCATCTCTTCTCGCCAAATCTCCTGTGTACAGCCAGCCATCTTTCAGTGCTGCTTCTGTGTCTTCTGGCATTTGATAATAGCCTTTCATAATGTTTGGCCCTTTTGCAATCAATTCTCCGACTTCGTTTGGTCCAACTTCCTCTCCAAGTTCATTCACGATCTTATTTTTCACATTCATAATATCAGTTCCGACTGAACCTGGTTTTCTTTTTCCATCAAGGGGATTGAATGCCGTCACTGGGGAAGCCTCTGACAATCCATAGCCCTCTAACACCGTGACACCGAATTTTTCTTCAAAACCGTGAAGTAAAGCAACAGGCATGGACGCACCCCCTGATATACAAATCCTCACCGACTTCATCGCTTCCTCATAACCGTCCTGGCGGTATAAATAGTTATACATGGTTGGAACACCAACAAATAGCGTTGGTTTTTCTTTCTCCATCATTCGTAAAAGCTCTGATGGGCTGAAATGCGGCAGGACATAGATGGTCGCTCCATGAATCAAAGGGGCATTCATACAGACGGTCAAACAAAACACATGGAACATCGGCAAAGCAGCAATCACCTTGTCCTTCTCATCAATTGACAGGTACTCCGCAATGTCTCTTGCATTTGAATATAGGTTAACATGAGTGAGCATTGCCCCTTTTGGTTTTCCTGTTGTGCCAGATGTAAATAAAATAACGGCCGTATCGTCAGGTTGTATGGAAGGATGCTCAGTTTCCGGCGCATCTCCAGACACAAGCTTTCCGAAGAAAACAAGACGATCAGATACTTCTTTTAAACTTGACCTGCACGCAGATTCATTTTGTGCACAAATAATGACTCGTTCAATAGCTGGAAGCTGTTCATACACCTGCTCGTATATCGGCAGAAGCTGATCCGGTGCAACAATCCCTTTTACATCACCAGTGACCAGCATATAGCCGATTTCACTTGGCGTATATGTTGGATTGACAGGTACAACAACAAGTCCTGCCTTTAATGCACCAAAAAATGAAATCACAAAATGCGGTGAATTTCCTAAAATCAGCGCGATATGATCTCCCGCTTGAAACCCTTCGCTCACTAAACCATCTGCAAAACGTTCGATACTTGTCATCAGTTCTTGATAGGTCCACTTGTTCCCTTCAAAGATCAGTGCGACGTTCTCTCCCTTGGTCATCGCAGTCTGCTCAAGATTTTTGATCAAATCCATTCTCCCACCCCTTATACTCCATCAATGAATGAATAGCCATTCATTTTATGACCAAACATTCCTCCTTTCTATTATAATAGACAATCGAAAAAATTCACAAGATCAAATGTAAACCACTTTCATCTCTTTCATTAGAAAAAGCACCGCTATCTCTAGCCGTGCTTGTCCTTGCTTAATAAATCAAATCCAGAAAATCTTCTTTTGATACGTTACCAAAATAATGGCGCATATCCATGTCTTCTAATACATCACTAATGGTTTTGCGATCATATTGCTGCCCAATGAGTCGTTTCTCAATATCAGCAATATCCCCTACACCGAAGAAGTCACCAAAAATTTTGCAGTCTTGAATGATGCCTTTTTTCACTTCTAATCGAAGATCAATCGATCCAGCTGGAAAACGCTTAGAGTGCTGCAAGTTAAACTTAGGTGAACGGCCGTAGTTCCATTCCCATTTTTGGTATCGATCACGAGAAATCTCATGAATCTTCTCCCAATCCTTTTCTGTCAGCTGATACTCAGGCACGTCTCCGTTCGTGTCAAAAATATAGCTTAAAAGAATTTTTCTAAATTCTTCTGTTGTCATCTTTTGATCCATCAGTTCACTAATATTCGCAACCCTGCTTCTAATGGATTTGATACCTTTTGATTCGATCTTTTCTTTCTTCACATTTAATGCCGAGACAACATGTTCGATTTCTGAATCAAATAATAGGGTGCCATGACTGAAGATACGTCCTCGTGTAGCAAATTGAGCATTCCCCGAAATTTTACGCCCATCTGCCATGATGTCATTTCTGCCGCTTAATTCCGCTTTGACGCCAAGCTTTTCAAGCGCTTTGATGACTGGCTCGGTGAATTTTTTAAAGTTATGAAAGCTGTCCCCATCGTCTTTTGTAATAAAACTGAAGTTCAAGTTTCCTTTGTCATGGTAAACTGCACCACCGCCAGATAACCGGCGAACGACTTTGATGCCATTGTCTTCCACATATTTTGTATTGATTTCTTCTATTGTATTTTGGTTCTTTCCAATAATAATGGATGGCTGGTTGATGTAAAACAGCAAATACGTTTCTTCTGGATCTAAATATTTTAAGCAATACTCTTCAATTGCTAAATTAATCATTGGGTCATAATGTTGCTCGTTATCGATAAACAGCATCTCTATCTTCCTTCCTTGTTCCATCTAAGCCCTGATTGGGCAAGCTGTATATTGCCAGTATATAACGCCTGTGCTTCATTGACTAGGTCTTTATGCCGACCGAAATGAGGCAGATGGGTGATGATGAGCTCTCCAACATTTGCTTCACTTGCCAGCTTCCCTACTTCAGTGCTGTTCATATGTCCTGCACCCGATCCGTCTTGTCCAGCGTAAAAGTTGCTTTCGGCAATAAGTAAGTCTGCATCCTTGCTAAAAGGGATAAATGCATCTTGATAGCTGGAATCAGCTGTATACACCACCACAGCCTCATTTGCTTGAATTCTCATCGCATAGCATTCTGCCGGATGAACCGTTTTCAAAAAATCAATTTGAAATGGTCCAATTTGAATGCCCTCTTCCGGGTGATAAGGTTTTGTCTTTGTATGTACATCATCAGAGAGCCGCTGAAATGCTGCTTGATCCCCGGTATGTCCGTAGATCGTCAGCGGACCACTGCTTTTTCCTAAATGATAACCCACTAGCTTCGCATATTGGAGAGGTCCGATATCTGCAACATGATCGTGATGATAATGAGAAAGGAGTACAGCATCTAGTTCTTCTATATCAATGTATTGCTGAAGCTTTGACAGAACTCCGCTCCCGCAGTCGACAAGCAGACGAAAATCATCTGATTCAAAAAGATAACCTGATGTGGCTTCACCAGCTGCTGGAAACCCTCCGTAGCAGCCAATTACGGTTAATTTCATCGTCATATTTCCCTCCTTTTCAAACATTCCCCTTCTTACAATATACCCATTTTTCATGAAAAATGCATTCTTCTTGCCTATTGTTACAAAACAGATTGACAAATATTAATCTGTTATAATACAATGATAGCAATAAAACGTATTGGAGGATGACAAATGCTAGGAAAAATCACTGAGTTTTTTAGAAATTTGCCTTCAAAAAAATGCACAAAATGTGGAAATGATTTAATGGAACAGCACGAGTGTTACGGTAATGAATGTGAGGAATGCTCACAAGTAAGTTATCTTAAATAAGGAAATAAATAGAACAAAAAAGCACTTTTTTCCTCCATCGTCAGTTGGAGTCAAAAGTGCTTTTTATTTTTTCTGAAAAATAGGTAAAAAGGTAAAACCCTTGGTACAGAAGGGTTTTTTAGTATTTTCATATGATGACTTTTAGTTCGGAAGGCACTTTTTATTGACTCAAAACAACGAAGGGGGTTCGAAGTGTCCATTTTTTCAAATAATTTTGTATTTTCTTAATATAATTTAATCGTGGACGAACCTCTTTAATTTTAGTTATACTTTAATTCATATATTAAAACTTAATATAATGGGAATATTCCTTTAATGAATATGTTAGGGAGGAAATCTATGAAAAAATTAAAATTTGGATTAGCTACTCAAATCCTAATCGGTCTTATTCTCGGTGTCGTGGTTGGTGCGATCTTTTTCGGTAACCCTGGTGTTGAGACATATTTAAAACCAATTGGAGACTTCTTCTTACGACTCATTAAGATGATTGTCATTCCGATTGTCGTATCTAGCTTAATTTTAGGTGTTGCAGGTGCGGGTGATGGTAAAAAAGTAGGGAAGCTTGGTTTTAGAACCATTCTTTATTTTGAAATTATCACAACGTTTGCGATCATCCTTGGTCTTGTGCTTGCGAACTTTGTTCAACCAGGTGCAGGCGTTGACTTTGGACATACAGAAAAACAGGATATTAGCCAGTATGTTGAAACGGAAAAAGAACAAAGCAGTAAATCAGTTGCTGATACGTTCCTTCATATCGTTCCGACGAACTTCTTCCAATCATTGGCGGAAGGTGATTTACTTGCGATTATTTTCTTCACTGTATTATTCGCACTTGGCGTTTCAGCGATTGGTGAACGCGGCAAACCAGTGCTCGCCTTCTTTGAAGGTGTGTCACATGCGATGTTCCATGTCGTCAATGTTGTGATGAAAGCTGCACCATTTGGTGTATTCGCGCTCATTGGTGTGACAGTATCAAAATTTGGTCTTGAATCTCTCGTTTCATTAGGTAAGCTCGTAGGTCTTGTTTATTTTGCGCTCGCTCTCTTCCTTATCGTTGTATTCGGAATTATTGGAAAGATGATTGGCGTCAATATTTTCAGATTTCTTGCTTACATGAAAGACGAAATGCTTCTCGCCTTTAGTACATCCAGCTCTGAAACAGTTTTACCGAGAGTCATGGATAAAATGGAGCGCATCGGGTGTCCAAAAGGAATTGTTTCTTTTGTTATCCCAATTGGTTATACGTTTAATCTGGACGGCTCCGTCTTGTATCAAGCCATTGCGGCGCTTTTCTTAGCGCAGGTATATGGCATTGACCTCACGATCGTACAGCAGCTCACACTAATCCTTGTATTGATGGTGACATCAAAAGGAATGGCTGCCGTTCCTGGTACATCCTTTGTTGTATTACTTGCAACACTTGGAACGATCGGTGTTCCTGCTGAAGGTCTAGCCTTTATTGCAGGTGTTGATCGTATCATGGATATGGCAAGAACCGTTGTCAACTTAACTGGTAATGCACTTGCAGCTGTCGTGATGTCTAAATGGGAAGGACAATATGACCCTGAAAAAGGACACCGCGTGATGACTGGACAAGATGTACCTGAGCCAACACAACTTTCAAGCTAATCAAAAAGAACCCCGCGATCGGGGTTCTTTTTTTATACTGTGATTAATTTGCTTTGAACATAGTGGTACAGTAGATTGGCTGTATGAATCAATGAGTCTTCATGGGTTCTTTCAAAGGCATGCGAAGAGTCAATACCAGGTCCAATCAGTCCATGAATGATATCATGCCCTGCTCGAATCGCTGCTGACGCATCTGAACCATAATAAGGGTATATATCAAGGCGGTAATCGATCTTATTTGCCTCAGCTAATGCTGCTAAATGTTTGCGCAGACCATAGTGATAAGGACCGCTAGAATCCTTCACACATATTGACACACTGTATTCATCGGTTGATTGACCGTCACCGATGGCTCCCATATCAACAGCCAAATATTCCACCGTTTCTTCCGGGATATTCGAGTTCCCACCGTATCCGATTTCTTCATTATTTGAAATTAAGAAATGTGTCGTATGCGGCAATGTGATGTTCTCTGTTTGAATGCGGTGAATCAATCTCAGCAACAACGCCACACTTGCCTTATCATCAAGGTGTCTTGATTTAATAAAACCTGAAGATGTCACTTCCACTCTAGGATCAAATGAGATAAAGTCTCCTACTTGAATGCCGAGTGCTTGCACATCGTCTGCATTTTTCACTTTCTCATCTAAGCGAATCTCCATATTTTCTTGATTTCGCTTCGCTTTTCCAGCATCCTCATATACGTGAACGGACGTTTGATGCATCAGAATGGTACCTGTGTATGTACGGCCTGTTACTGTTTCAATTTCACAATACTCGCCTTCTATCGAGTTATATTGAAAGCCTCCAATGAGTGCAAGACGCAGCCGGCCATTTGATTTAATTTCTTTGACCATCGCACCGAGCGTATCGACATGTGCTGTCAGCATGCGGTGTTCCTTGTCATCTGTTCCTTTTAGGGTGGCAATTAATCCGCCTTTTCGATTTCGCTTCGTTTCAATATTTAAATCTTGTAAAAAACGTTCGACAAAGCCAATCACTTTCTCAGTATTTCCTGATGGACTTGGGATCGACACAAGCTTTTGAATAAGCTGAATCGTTTCATTTACTTCCGTTGTCATTCGGCATATCCTCCTTCATCTAAAAGAAATTCTTTCCAAGCATGCCTTTTTTCAGCATCCTTCTTAAAATATATCGCTTCGGGTTCCTGATGTCTAATTTCTAATCAAAAAAACCTTTCTCATAAGGGACTGACCCCCTAAGATGAGACAAATAAAAAACACCTTCAAGTTTGAAAACAGATCGTTGTGATCCGAAATAAAACATGGAGGTGTTTTTTCTATGGGGACAAGAGTGAGTTATCCGGTTGAAGTCAAACAGAAGGCTGTGGAAATGAGATTGGCAGGCGTACCTATGAAAGAGATCATGCAGGAATTGAATATCAAGAATAAGACGCAGGTTCAGACATGGGTGAGATGGCATAAAGCTGGGGATACACACCGGTTCGAACAACCTGTTGGAAAACAATATTCCTATGGAAAGGGCCCCGAGTACTCTTCCGAATTAGAGAGACTGCGGGCAGAAAATCGCTATTTGAGTCAACAGAATGAAGTTTTAAAAAAGTACAACGAATTGGAAAGGAAGTTGATAAGGAAACGTCAATCAAACTGGTAGAAGAATTGTGCAAAACGATGACGGTACAGGACATCTGTGTCCATTTAGGCATCTTACGTACTTCGTATTATAGATGGAAAAAGGATTTGACTCAGACTCATTCTAAAAGACAACTAGAGAAACAGGTCGGCACGTTGTGCCGAAAGCACAAATATCGATATGGTTATCGGAAAATCACAGCCATACTAAAAATGAGAATGCGTATTAACCATAAAACTGTTCAACGTATCATGCAGAAAAACCAGTGGCAATGCCGGGTTAAAATGAAAAAGCGTAAGAAGAGTGGGCAGCCTTATGCCGTAGCCGGTAATATACTGGATCGGAATTTTCAGTCTGATCGCCCTCTTGAAAAACTAGTCACGGACATCACGTATTTGCCTTATGGACAGAAACAATTGTACCTTTCCAGTATATTGGATTTATATAATGGAGAAGTGATTGCTTTTACGATTGGTGATAAGCAGGACACAGACTTTATCTTAAACACACTTAATCAGCTCCCAGCACTGCCTGAGAATTGCGTGTTACATAGCGATCAAGGTTCTGTGTATACATCTTACGAGTATCAGAAAGCTGTTCATATAAAAGGCATTACCATGAGCATGTCCCGTAAAGGGACACCCGCTGATAATGCCTCCATCGAATCGTTTCATTCCTCACTAAAGTCTGAAACGTTCTATCTTAACAGGATTGATCGCACTACGACCACCATCGTAGAACGCACTGTCAAAGAATACATTTATTATTATAACAACATTCGTATTCAAACGAAACTAAACAACCAATCACCGATAAACTATCGGCAATTGGCTGTATAAAGGTGTTTTGATCCCTGTCTCAAAAACGGGGGTCAGTCCCTAAAAGAGAAAGGTTTTTTTGATTAAGCTTCTTCTTGTTTCATTTTTCTTATGTTCCAAGCAAAGTATGCTGTTGTTGCAGCCATCATGATGATGGCTACTGTTCCAAGAATCGCTGCTTGGTGCCATAAATAACTGTTATCACCGCTTGCAATGATCGTTCTAAATCCGTTGATGGTATACGTCATTGGAAGCAGACTGTGAATAACTTGGAAGAATTTTGGTACAAGCTCAAGCGGGAATGTACCCGCACTTGCTGCAAGTTGAAGAACCAAGATAATGACGGCAATAAAGCGTCCTGGGTTCCCCATCGTCGTCGCAAGAAGCTGAATGATCGCTAGGAATGTCAGACTGACGATGATCGCAAAGAGATAGAAGCGCCAGAGGCTTTCCACTTCAAGTCCAAGTCCAAAGATGAGCATGGAGCTTGCAATCACTGCCTGCAAGATACCGACTAAGAGAAGCACACTATATTTGCTGACAAACCATTCAAACGCATTTCTAGGGCGTCCTGCAGGATCTTTCATTGGGAATACAACAGTCAGCATAAGAGCTCCAACAAAGAGTCCCATTGATAAAATATATGGTGTGAGCCCTGTTCCATAGTTATCAATTTTTTTCGCTGTATCATTCTCTGTTTTGACTGGGCTTGCAATCATATTGTAATTGTCCTGCCCCGCATCAATGTCTCCTGTTTCATCTGCAGCGCTTTTTAGCTTATCAGAAAGCTTTCCAGTTCCACTTTTTAAGTCACCTAATCCTTTATCAAGGGATTTTGACCCTTCAGCCAGTTTAGATGAGTTGCTTTGGATACTCGCTGATCCACTTTCTAGTTTATTCAATGCTGCACTAAGCTGGCTTGAACCATTTGCCAGTTTATCCGCACCACTTTTCGCTGTATCAAGCTTTCCATTTGCTGTTTGCAGGCCATCTTGTAATTTCCCTTGGCCCGTTTGAAGCTTCAGTGCACCTTGATACAATTTATTCGTACCGGATGTCATTTGATCAATCGCATTTTGTATGGCGACTGTCGATGTATACAGCTGTTCTGTTTTCTCTGGCAGCTGCTTGACTTGCTGTAGCTGTGCTTTTGCAGATGCAACCGCAGACTGAACTTCACTTGCGTCAGGCAGTTCCTGCAGCGCCGCTAAGCTTTGCTCAAGCCCAGACAAATCAGGCAGTTCAATTTTAGGAAGACTGTCTAGCTGATCCATTGCCGCCTTTTTCTCTTCATCTGTCATCGAGCTGTTTTGAATAATACTTTTTACTTTTGCATCTCGATTAGATAATGCTTCTTTTAAAGAAGCAAGTTTGGTACTAAACGTTTTTGCATCTTCTTTCACCTGATCAATCTTAGGCGCCATCTTTTCAAGATTCGCTAATTCAGGTGAAGACAATACTTTCTCCACAGCAGCGATTTTTTCTGAAAATGACTGTGCTTTATTGTTCAGCTGCTCAATGCCTGCTGTGAATTGCGGCATTTTAGAAGAAAGCTGCTCATGTCCTTCACGGCTTGTGTTTAACCCTTCAGTCAATGTATCAATGCCTGTGCCAAGCTCACCAAATTTCTGATCAATCGTTTGATAGCCTGTTAAGAGCTGACCAAGACCGCTATCAAGAGATTGAATTCCAGTGTTCAGTTCACCCATTTTTCCTGCAAACTGATGAACACCTTCGCTATACGTTAACGTTCCTTCTGCCAATTTCGCCAGATTGTCTTTTAACTTTTGGCTACCGTCTTTTGCGCTTTTTGTTCCGTCATCAATTTCCTTCGCTCCATCGCTTGCTTGATCTAATCCTTTTGCAATCGTTTTGAAGTTATCAAAGATGACCTCTGCATAATTTTCTGTGACTTCCTTTGAAACCGAATCTTTTAATTTGATAATGGCGTTATTCGCAATTTGAGACGCAGCATAGTTTGCGCCTGGATTCGTATAATATTTCAGATTCGATTTTTTCGGATGTTTGTCTAGTACTGTACTCGCATTTTTCGAGAAATCTTTCGGAATCTCGACGACGAGATAATAGTCTTCGTTATTTAACCCTTTGATGGCCTTTTCTTCACTATCAACAAAATGCCATTTAAAACTATCGTTTTTCTTCAATTCCTTCACTAAATCATCGCCCACTTGAAGGGTTTTGCCGTCATAATGACTGCCTTCATCCAAGTTAACAACCGCTACAGGTAATTGATCAACTGTACCATATGGATCCCAGTAAGCTTTTAAAAATACACCACTATAAATCAGTGGAATAAATAAGACAGCTAAAATCGGGATCAGTAGTTTTTTGCTCGTCACAATGTCTTTCCATTGATTCCGAATTAAATTCATTGCTGTTTTCCTCCCATTGATGAATGACTAAATTAAGAATTCGGTCATTTGAACTCAAAAAAAATTATGTTGTTGCAGACAGTCCTTTTAGTACATAAAGCTCGAGCGATTCAGCGACCTCTTCTTTTGTTAAAGGCTCATATCGCTTTTCCCAGTCAAAAATAAGTGCAATATATAGTTTCACCATCACAAATGCCGTCAATTCAGGATCACAGGGCTTAATGTCGCCTTTTTCAATCGCTTCTTTTACTTTTGTTTTAATATAGCGAATGATCATCTGCTCCATTTTTTCAATCATTTCTTTCACTGCTGATGTGCCAAGCTCCGCATTTTCCTGAAAGATTTTAATTGTAAGCTGGTGGTTTTTTCGAAATTCTAATATTGCAAAGAGTGCTAAATGAAGGTTTTCTGAGAAACTATTCTTCTCATCTATTGCTTCATCTGCAATTTTCCTCATCTCCATTAACAGTGATGTGAAAATTTCATCGAACAGCTCTTCTTTGTTTTTGAAAAAAGTATAAATCGTTCCTTTTCCGACGTTGGCAAGCTTTGCTACAAGGTCCATTGTCGTGGCTTTATACCCGAACTGGGTAAATGCCTTTGTTGCTCCATCTAAAATCATTTGTCTCCTATCAACACTCATGATCTCACTCCCAAAATGACTATTTGAACGTTTCGGTCATTAAGTACAGAAAGTAATATACCACATCCTTTTCCTCAGATGCAACAACTTTGTTCAATTTTATTATTCACCACTCTTTTCTAAACATACGAACATGAAAAACTCCCTTTCCATGACAGAAAAGGGAGTTTGTTTTTTATGAAAATAGATAAGATACAGCTTCTGAGATGGCAGCTTTTCCTTGATCAATACAATCAGGAATCCCAACACCTTCAAATGCAGCACCCGTGATATAAATACCAGGATATGATTGCATAAACGTTTCTCGCATCGTCGAAATCTGTTTTTGATGACCCACATGATATTGCGGCATGCTTGTTTTCCAGCGAGTCACTGTCGTCAGCTCTGGATCTGCTTTAATATCCATGATTTTCTTCAAATCCTCCAGCACGATGCTCACGATTTGATGATCAGACTGTTCGACAATTGATTCATCGCCAGCTTTCCCAACGTATGCACGGAGCAATGTTTTTCCTTTAGGTGCAGTGTGAGGCCATTTCTTATTTGTCCACGTACATGCTGTAATGGAGAAATCACTATTTCTTGAGATGACAAAACCAGTACCATCATATTCATTGTGAACATCCTCTTCTTTAAATCCGAGTGCAACTGTTGCAACAGAAGTCGATGTCATGTCATGCAAGTACTCAAGCCCTGCTTCTTTTGGAAACATGGAATAGATCGATTGGTGAGGAGTTGTCACAATGGCAGAATCTGCAAAAAGCGTTTGACCGCTGTCTAATTGAACGCCATAGCCTCCCTCTGCTTTTTCGATCTGGGTCACTTTTGTCCCTTTGTAAATCTTCGTCAGCTTGAGTTTACTTTCGACCGCTTCAACAAGTGCTTGCAGCCCTTGATTGATTGTCTGGAACTGTCCTTGCTTTTTCGCTGTCACTTGTTGCGCTTTTGCATGCTGCTGTGATTTTTTCATCCCAAGAATCAAACTGCGATGCTTCTGTTCTGTTTGATAGAACTGCGGGAAGGTAGACATTAAGCTCAGGCGATCAATGTCACCAGCATAAATGCCTGATAGTAGCGGTTCAATTAAATTCTCCACCACTTCATCACCCACACGTCTTCTAAAAAATTCCCCCAGAGACTGATCTTCTGTCTGTTTGCTTTTTGGCAATACGAAATCCATCGCTGCACGTGCTTTTCCGGCAACTGAAAAAAGCCCAGTTGTAATGAAAGGACTGATTTGAGTTGGAATGCCCATGACAGCCCCCTTTGGCATCGGATGAAGGGTTTCATTGACTAATACATACGCTTGCCCTGTTTCATTATTGACGAGCTGATCAGATAGGCCAACATCTTTTGCCAGCTGGGGTCCACTAACCTTTCTTTCTAAAAATGAATCGGGTCCACGTTCAATGATATAACCGTCTTTATATAATGTTTGAATTTTTCCACCTAGCCTAGGACTCGCTTCAATAAGAGATATTTGGATAGGAAGGCCTTTTTCTTCAATTTCCTTTTCCAAATAGAAGGCGGCGGCCAAACCCGTGATGCCACCGCCAATGATGACAAGGTGTTTTTGATTGTCATGCATAGGATCGCCTTCTTTTATATGATTACTTGCTTTCATTAAGCTTCTTTAATACGACTGCTGCCAGTGCATCAATAAATGCTGGTTTCGCATTTGGCATTTCTGGACGATAGTAAGCTGCACCAATTTCATCCGTGACGACTTTACATTCATAATCATTGTCGTATAACACTTCAAGGTGATCAGCGACAAAACCAACAGGCACGTATACAAATGTTTTATAGCCTTTTTGCTCAAATAGGTCACGCGTGAGATCCTGCACGTCTGGTCCAAGCCACGGATCAGGCGTATTGCCCTCACTTTGCCAGCCAATTTCATAATGTTCAATTCCTGCACCTTCAGCAATCATTTTTGCAGATTGTGCAAGCTGATCAGGGTATGGGTCCCCTGCTGCAATAATTTTTTCAGGAAGACTGTGTGCAGACACAATCAGCACTGCTGAATCTCTTTCTTCCTGACTCATGGATGCATACGTTTCTTTCACTTGTTTCACCCAATAGTCCACAAACTTCGGCTCATCGTACCAGCTTTCAACAGAAGTAATGTTCAGATGGCCAAGCTTTTCTGCTTCATCTTGTGCACGTTTGTTATACGATTTCACACTAAATGTGGAGAAGTGCGGTGCAAGGACAATACTCACCGCTTCTGTGATGCCATCTCGGTGCATGTCAGCGACCGCATCTTCAATGAAAGGCTCGATGTGTTTTAACCCAATGTATACATGAAATTCAATCTCGTCTTGGATCTCATTCAAATGTTCACACAAACCATTTGCCTGCTGTTCTGTAATTTTGGATAAAGGAGAAATGCCGCCAATTGCCTTGTAGCGGTCCTTTAAATCTTGCAGCATCTCCGGCTCTGGCTTTCTGCCTCTACGGATATGTGTATAGTAACGTTCAATGTCTTCTTCTTTATATGGGGTGCCATATGCCATGACAAGTAGCCCCATTTTCTTTTTCTCCACAACCAACACTCCTTCAGATCATTTGAAATCATTTAGATGGATGTCTTTTTATGTTTAGCTGAATAATCGTGAATAAAATCTGTCAGCTTCTTTAACGTGTCTGGTGAGACATCAGGAAATACCCCGTGACCTAAGTTAAAGATGAATTGATCTGATTTCATCCCTTGATCTAAAATCGCTGCTGCTCTTTCTTCAATCACTTCCCAAGGAGAAAGTAAAATCGTTGGATCAAGGTTTCCTTGTAACGTTTTTGTTAAGCCTTCTTTTCGCGCTTCGTCTATACTCATACGCCAATCCAGTCCAACGACATCAAGCGGCAAGTCATGCCAATCTTTGGCCAGATGGCTCGCACCGACACCATACATAATCATTGGTACGTTTTCAGACTTCAGCTCTGTGAAAATACGCTGCATGACAGGCTTAATGAAGGTCCGGTAATCTGCTGCATTTAAAGCGCCAACCCAAGAGTCGAAGATTTGAAATGCTCGGACGCCTGCTTTTACCTGAGCGCGTATGTATGTGATCGTCATATCGGCTAATTTATTCATCAAAAGCATCCATGTCTCTGGCTCACTGTACATGAGCGCCTTTGTTTTATGATAATTTTTAGATGGACCGCCTTCGATCATATAGCTTGCCATCGTAAAAGGTGCACCTGCGAAACCAATCAGCGGAACATTCAACTGCTCCTCTGTTAACAGTTTGATCGTATCAAGCACATACGGCAGGTCTTCTTCAGGATGAAGCTCTCCAAGACGCTGGATATCTGCCTTTGTCCGAATAGGCGAGTCAATCACTGGTCCAATTCCATTTTTAATTTCAACATCCACTCCAATAGCTGGAAGCGGAGTCATAATATCTTTATATAAAATAGCGGCATCTACACCATATTGTTCTACAGGAAGTCTTGTTACGTAAGCACATAGCTCTGGCTGATGCGTAATTTCAAATAGCCCGTATTTTTCTTTAAGGGCACGATATTCAGGCTGCGAGCGTCCTGCCTGTCTCATATACCAAACCGGTACATGATCTGTTTTTTCCCCTTTGCACGCCTTTAAGAACGTGTCATTAAAAGCCTTCGTTTTTCCCATTACCTTTCATTCCACCTTTCGCCTCACACTCTCTTTGTATAAGGCTCAAACACTGCTTTTACTATACCGCTTTTTCAAGGCTCGGTATACTAAAGCGGCTCAATGTTCAAAAAATCGCCGAATATTAACGTCCAAAAGCCTCTGGCTTGATATAAGCACTGCCTTCGCCTTCTTCTTGTGTTTGAGTATTGTATGGAACAACCTTATACTGCGCATCTGAAAACACATTTGCATACGGCATTGTGTAGCTGTTTGTTCCTGTTACAGAATCGATCAGGGTCTCGCTTCCATTCCTCTTTTCATAAATACGATATTCAACGCGTTTGTCTTCCTGTTCATCCCATGACAGCTCCAATGTAAAGAGCCCTTTGATTTTAAATGCATAACGTGCTTCAAAGCCTGACAGTCCTTCTAAATGGATTGGCGATTGAAGTTCTTTAATTCCCTCTGGTTTTTGGAATGTTTCATTGGTTATTTGGGCTGTCGTTAAAATATCTTTCATTAACTGCACTGGATACTGACTGCCGCCAGTTAAATAATGACTGTTATCCGTTTTGTCATATCCCATCCAAATTGCCCCTGTTGTACTAGGCGTGTAGCCAGCAAACCAAGCATCTTTCGTTGCACCTTTGACACCGGAATACGTAGTTGTACCTGTTTTACCAGCCAAATCTCCAGCGTATGATCCGCTCTGAGCGGTTCCGCCTTTGACGACCTGTTGAAGCATTCTTGTCATATTCCAAGCATTTTGTACGCTAAACACTCGTTCTTCTTTGTTTCGATTTTTTTCAACGGTTTCTCCATCATCATTCGTGATTTTCTGAATGAAGAACGGCTTTTTATAGACGCCTTCATTTGCAAATGTATGAAATGCTCCAGCTATCTGCAATGGAGAAACCCCTTTTTCTAGACCACCAAGCGCTATGGCAAGTCCTTTATCCGAAATATCCATCCCCATTTTCTCAAGATAGGATTTAGACGTATCGATGCCAAGCTGGCTTAACGTCCATACGGCAGCTGTATTTTTACTTTTCATGAGAGCCTCTACCATCGTGACCCTGCCCTCGTACTGTCCATCGTAGTTCTTTGGAGAATAGCCGTCATAGCTTTTTTCCTTGTCCTCAAGCAGTGAATACGGTCTGAATTTTTTCTCCTGCATCGCTGGACCATATACTGCGATCGGCTTAAAGACAGAACCAGGCTGTCTAACAGCTGTGACTCTGTTATAGCCTCTTGCCTGATATTCTCGTCCGCCTATTGCTGCTTTTACACCACCAGATGCGTTGTCAATAAACACAGCGCTGCCTTCAGGTGACCCGCTTTTTCCCGGGAAATAACGATTGTTTTTCATCGCATCATAGGCAACTTTTTGCAAATTCATATCGATTGGTACCGTAATGGTATAGCCGCCTTGAAGCAATTGTTCATGCGAAATCGAATACTGTGATTCTGCTTCTTTAATCATGAGATCTACATAACTGTCCACCCAAGGGGTTTCTGATTTCTTTTTTAAATGAATACCAAGTGTTCTTCCTTTTGCTTCAACTGTTTCTGTAGAAGACAAATATCCTTGTTCATTCATTAAATTCAGGATGGTATCCCGTCTTTGTTTATTTTTATCTGGGTGTAGAACAGGGGAATACGTTGAAGGTGCCTTTGGCATGGCAGCAAGTGTAGCTCCTTCACTGACAGTGAGATCTTTTACATCTTTACTAAAATAGTAATTGGCCGCTGCTTGGATCCCATAGACGCCATGACCAAAGTAAAGCTGATTCAAATACATTTCAAGCAGCTTGTCCTTTGAATAATCTCTTTCTAAATTGATCGCAATAATGACTTCTTTTGTTTTTCGAAGAAACGTTTTATCATTTGTGAGAAAGATATTTTTGGCGAGCTGCTGGGTGATGGTACTGCCGCCTTCTACCTTTCCACCTGCTAATATATCTCGATAAACCGCCCTTGAAATCGATTGTGCATCAATTCCGTGGTGCTCATAAAAGCGCTTGTCCTCTACAGCAACAAAAGCTTTCGCCACTTTATCTGGGACCTCTTTTAATGACACAGGGTCCCGATTTTCTGAATACATGCTTGTGAGTTCTTTTCCATTCTGATCAATGATTTTCGAGGAAGCGTGAAAAACGAGCTTCTTCTCATCTATGACATAATGTCCTAAAAATAAAATGGTCAGATAGCCAATAAATGAAAGCACGATTGTACTTCCTGCAATGACTAATGGAATGATTATCTTCTTTTTCTTCAAATTAGGTCACCTCATTCCTTTATACGGATAGTATGGGATGTATTGCTTCATAATATGTTTTATGGATTGACTACCAAAGAATTATATATCATTCTTTTGTTATACTATCAAGCAGGAGGCGGTTTAGATGAATTTCTATATTACATATGGAACAGCAGACTTTTTGCAAAAAATCGCAAAAAAACATCATCTTGAAAATCTGCTTTATACGGTCGGTAAGGAACAAGCGGCTCTTTTTCATGAAACGGAGGGTGAGACAGTATTTAAAGCACCCCATTCCTATGATGTGATTTATACAAAAGGTGAGCTCGTCCAATCTGGCTTTGTCACGCTGAATCATATCCCTGTAAAGCTCGAAAGCAGAGCACTTTTTGAATCCACCTTTCAGAAAAAAACAAACATGTCAGAGCACCAGCGCGGCTTTCAAGCGCTTCGTGTGTTAAGACCAAAAAAGGATGAAGAAGTGTACTTAATTTTGACCCTTTGGGAATCTGAAGACTTATTTCAAGACTTTCAAGAGTCAGAAGCATTCTTTCAGCCGCACGAGGATACTGGCTCCATCTTCTCCCGTCCTGCCTATCTGACATCCTATCATGCCGTCATAGACCATTAAAGAAGTGCTGCTTTTCGCACTTCTTTTTTTCATAAAAAAAAGCCCTTCTGCTGGGCTTTCAACGCTTATCTCTAAGCTCGTACCGATGAATGATTGGCTGAAGTACATAAAAATTCAGCAAGATCCATCCTAATAAGATTGGCCATTTGAGCATAGGTGAAGCACCTTTCATCTGAATAAGTAGTACCAACAGTGGAATCAAACAAATCATCAAAAAGCTCATCTTCGAAACGAACGTTTCTTTGATTTGATGCCGGCAGCTTGGACAAAGCATCATTCTCGTATGCGATAAATGAAATTTTTCGACGAAAGAAAATGCTTTTGAACAATTTGGACAGCTTCCCAATGCCACTCCCCCTTTTTCAAGCTTCATACTTAACCTTCGACTTTTATGTAAAATGACCTTTTCTGTCATTCTCGACATCCTCTTCTGTTGAAAGATTCTAACAATTACCATACAATCAGTAAAAGAGCCTAAAGGAGGTTTTCGGATCAATGACAGTATCCACTTTACACAAAAGGATTAATGAACGTCTTGATGAACATTATGAGGAAATGGTTGAAATTAGACGCCATCTCCATATGAATCCAGAACTTTCTTTTCAGGAAGAGGAAACCGCTGCTTACATCGCTCAATATTATGACAGATTACATATCCCAACACGCACACATGTAGGCGGACATGGTGTACTCGCTTTTATTGAAGGAGCTTCCCCTGGACCGACCATTGCACTGAGAGCTGATTTTGATGCACTTCCCATTCATGATGAAAAGGATGTACCTTACCGTTCAACAAAACCTGGCGTCATGCACGCATGCGGTCACGATGGCCACACAGCAACACTTCTCGTCTTAGCGAAGATCTTACATGAGCACCGAGATCAATTAAAAGGAAAAATCGTCCTCATTCATCAACACGCTGAAGAATATGCCCCCGGCGGTGCGAAACCAATGATTGAAGATGGCTGTTTAGACGGTGTTGACGTCATTTTCGGCACCCACCTTTGGTCCTCAGAGCCATGCGGCACTGTTCTTTATAAAAGCGGGAACTTTATGGCATCCGCCGATCGTTTCTCTATTCAAGTGCAAGGGAAAGGCGGACATGGCGCACAGCCGCACCTGACGAAAGATGCCGTACTCATCGGTTCACAAATTGTAGCCAATCTTCAGCAGGTCGTGGCCCGTAAAGTCAACCCGATTGATTCTGCGGTGGTATCTGTAGGGGGATTTGTCGCTGAAAATGCCTTTAACGTCATTGCAGATTCTGCCGTGCTAACAGGTACTGCACGTTCCTTTGAAGAGAGTGCACGCCATATCATTGAACGTGAAATTGAACAGGTGGTGAAAGGTGTCTGCCACATGCACGATGCCTCTTATACTTATGAATATGTAAGAGGCTATCCTGCAGTCAAAAATCACCCTGCACCAACTGAATATATAGCAGAAATAGCCAAACAGACAGAAGGAGTCACAGAAGTAAAAGAAGCCGAAACCCAAATGGGCGGAGAAGACTTTGCTTACTACCTTCAGCATGTTCCTGGTACTTTCTTCTACACAGGCGCTATGCCAGAAAACAGCCAAGATGTGTATCCACATCACCATCCGAAATTTGATATTAACGAAAACGCAATGCCTGTCGCAGCAAAGGTACTCGCTCATGCCGTCCTTTCCTACGATGAATAAAAAAAAGCCGCTGCCACCAGCGGCTTTTCTATTTCGATTCTTTCAACACTCTCAAGTGAAACACATGGCGTGCGACTTCACCAAGCTGTCCTGTCAGCTGATGATTTGCCACCCCACCAACAGCGGCACCGACCACAGGCATTAATTGAAACAGCTTCACAAGGTCAATATAATCTCGATATTCCTGCTGAAAGCTATACCAATCCATTTCTTCCCGGGTTGTTTCCCATTCTTCAATGAGTTTCATCATTTTTTGGCGGTGTGCACTGCTTGAAAAGGCGAGTTGAAAAATACAAAGCAAAAAGAGCCTTTCCTCTTTTTGAGACAAATCAAATCCATATATACAAGCAAGCTCATATAGACATTTCATTTTAATACTCAAAAGGAGAGGGAAATCCGCCATTCCGAGAAACAATCCACCCGCACCTGTGCCAATTCCTTCAATCGCAGCGGCCTTTTGATAATATGTCACCTTTTCCTTTGCCAGCTCATTTCGCTCTACAATAGACAATTGTTCATCAATGACTGTAAATGAAGTAAAATGGCTTCCTGATACGGTGGATTCAACCATTGTTTTCACCGCACTTGTGATGACTTGATGAAATCGAGCAGGGATTCGGCGATTCACTTGCTGCTGAACACCTTTTGAAAACCGCTCGATCTTGGATGGTTTTCTTAAAAAACGCATTTGAAAAAAAATGGCCTCTTCATACAGTTCCCGTTCAGCTGCATTCATCCCAGTTCCCTCCTTGGTGACATCATACGCTCGCTGTAAAAAACAAATCTCCGCTTATCTCATCTTTTTTAATCTGCTTTGTACGTAAGGCTTGAATAGGACAAGCACAAATACCAATGAAATGAGAAGAGCAAGTCCGCTTCCCTTCCATCCACCTGCTGGGAAAACGGCGGAGCTCAGTACAATTGACTGGATGATGAGTACATTTCGTACGAGAATAAAAAAGCTTCGATCTTTTTCTTGCTGAGACACAGGATAAAGTGCCTGTAACGACAGATGAGCAAAGTGCTTTGTTAACGGGACAAGCTGTACACCTGTGATAAAGACTGTAAACAAGACAAGTAATGCCCCCACCCAGCCTGCTGCACCTGTATACAAGAGGATGAGCACAAACACGACCGTTAACCTAAACACAAGACCAAAATAGTCATTTGAACGTAAAAACGCCCTCACATACATATAAGAAAAAGCTTTACGCTGTTCATAAGGGACAAACTGCAAGACCCAGTCCATATACGCCCTTCTTTTCACTTGTTTCTTCAAATGAGGGACATCCGTAAATAAGTTTGCCAAGCGGTAAAAACGCTGTTTTCGTTTTAACTCATCAGAAATATGCAATTCCCATTGAAAGGGCTGTTTTTTTACTGCATTTGTTAGATAAATGAGATAGACAGCATATAAAAGATAAAAAACAATGGCAATGGCATAAGCTGCTTGTAAAACGGTATACATTAACATTGTATTGAGCAGAAAACGAATCACTGCATCAATCCATCTGACATGTTTCCCTTGAAAATAAGTGATTCTCCACTGAATCGCTGTATTCAGACCTTTTATTAAGATCATTTGCGCCAAAATGAGCACATATAGCATCAGATCGCCTGAGGAGACAGCCGAATATAGCGGAAGTGCAATAATGGATACGGCAATCAAAGGAAATAACTGAGAAATGAAGCTAAAGTTAAACGCTCGTTTTAAATAAGGGTCCATCTTAGCTTCCAAAGGAAGCATAAACACAAGATCTGCCTCTTTGATCAACGTTCGCACGTAAGAACTAGTCAGTACCAATGAGAAAACAACTGCCATGACCCAATAGGATGGGAAGTGAGTTGGAATATGCTTCAGCCAATTACTGTACCAGCTCGCCCCGCCTGCAAGGAAAAAAATGAGCACAATCACAAGATGATCGTTGAACATATATTTTAAATATTTTCTTGTTTCTTGTACGTGTTCTTCTAATCGAGATTTCCAAATGGTTTGCGTTGTTTTACTCATAGCTTTCTTCCTTTGTTAATTCCAAATAAAGATCATCGAGTGTCGCATCTCTCATGTTGAACTGTTCTCTTAGTTCTGTCAGTGTTCCTTTCGCTCTAATTTCCCCTTCATGCAAAATAATAAAGGAATCACAATAACGTTCCGCTGTGGCTAAAATATGCGTTGACATCAGAACACTTGCGCCATTTTGCTTCGCCGCATTCATACGTTCTAATAGTGCGTTGATCGCAAGCGGATCAAGCCCTAAAAACGGCTCATCGATAATATACAACTCTGGCTCCACAAGAAACGCACACATAATCATTACCTTCTGCTTCATCCCTTTAGAAAAATGAGCAGGGAACCATTTCAATCGCTTCTCCATTCGGAATTCCTTCAGCAAAGACGGCAGACGTTCTTCTAATTGTTCTTTTGAAAGGCCGTAAGCCATCGCTGTCAGCTCTAAATGCTCTTTTAACGTTAATTCTTCATATAAGACAGGTGTCTCTGGAATAAACGTAAATTGTGAACGATACGCCTCTTGATCTTCTTGAAGGGTTCGTCCGTTTAGCTCAATGACCCCTTTATGAGGTTTCATTAATCCAATAATATGACGAATGGTTGTACTTTTTCCCGCCCCGTTTAAGCCAATGAGACCAACGATTTGGTTTCTTTCTAATTCAAATGAAATATTTTTCAGAACGGGATTCTTTGTATATCCACCCGTTACATCTTTTACAGTTAGAAGGGACATCAGTTCGTTCCTTTCTTTCTTTTTTCCTTTATAGTACCAAAAACGAAAGACAATTTGAAATGTTTACCTATAGACAACTCATGAATAAAACATCGGCATACTGGTCATCATAATGCATGTAGAAGAAATGAACTTGATGACCAATACGTAAATGAGGTGTTTGTTAAAGGCAATAACCGCATGACAAATTGGTTTTTCATCTAAAAACCTTAGCTTCTGTTTTGCTTCACTGATTCTTGATTTTTGTGTCCTATACAAATATGTATACGACGAACCAAAACGTCAAATGAGGTGTTTACGGCAGAAATAGCAGGCATATGAATTCTTTATTTCAGTAAATAGAGAATTCAAAAGGCATATCAAATGAAAGCATCAGCATTTCTTCTGCAGGAGCAGGATGAGCGACCAAAGGAGTTCGCTTGTCCTGTTTTCTTTTTTGCTTCTTTTTGTGATACGATAAAGGAAAAATAATGAGGAGTGACATGGCGTGAGCGACTGCATTTTTTGCAAGATCATTGATGGAGACATTCCATGTGCAAAAGTATATGAAGACGAGCATGTATTGGCTTTTCTTGATATCAGCCAAGTAACAAAAGGACATACCCTTGTAATCCCGAAAATACATAAAGAAAACATTTATGACATGACACCAGAAGTGTCTAATCATTACTTCCAAGCGATTCCAAAAATCGCTAGAGCCATCAAACAGGAATTTGAACCAATTGGTTTAAACCTTCTAAACAACAACGGTGAAAAAGCCGGACAATCTGTGTTCCATTACCATATGCACATCATTCCACGTTATGGCAAAGGCGACGGCTTTGGTGCCGTATGGAAATCTCACCAAGATCAATATACATCAGAGGATTTAAAAGACATTTCTTCTGCCATCCGTACGCGCCTTACCTCATCTTAATTGATGAGGTTTTTCTTTTTTTCACTTCTTTCCTGTGCTTATCCTCTGAATCGTAAGATATTTAGGACGATTCAAATTTTTTGTCCAAATGCTTCAAATTTGTGATAGGATGGTTTTATCTTTTGATCCATTAACGCGAGAAATAGGGAGAGATTGTGATGAAGCGAACGACGAATTTTAATGCTGGTCCGGCGGCGCTGCCGCTAGAAGTTCTTCAAAAAGCACAGGAAGAACTTGTTGATTTTAAACAAACCGGGATGTCTGTGATGGAACTTTCTCATCGCAGCGGTGAGTATGAAGAAGTCCACAATAAAGCGAAAGCACTCTTGGTAGAATTGATGGACATTCCAGAAGATTATGAGGTCCTCTTTTTACAAGGCGGGGCAAGTCTTCAATTTGCAATGATTCCGATGAACTTCTTACATGAAGGCGAAACGGCTCATTTCATCCAAACAGGTGCTTGGTCAGAGAAAGCCTTGTCAGAAGCAAATGGGTTTGGTGAAACATCAGTGTTTGCCTCAAGTGAAGACGACAACTATTCGTATATTCCAGATGTGGATGCTTCCGTTTTAAATGACGGAGCTTACTTGCACATCACATCGAACAATACCATTTTCGGTACTCAGTGGAAAACGTTCCCGAACACGTCACTCCCGCTTATTGCCGACATGTCCAGTGATATTCTCAGCAAAAAAATAGACGTGTCTTCATTTGATTTGATTTATGCCGGGGCACAAAAAAATCTAGGGCCTTCTGGCATCACGATTGTGATCGCGCGCAAACGTTTATTAGAGAAAGAAAAAAGCGGCACACCTAAAATTTTAAAATATTCAACACATGCCAAAGCCAATTCTCTTTATCACACACCACCGACTTTTGCGATTTATATGCTATCCCTTGTCCTGGAGCATGTGAAACAGGCGGGCGGTGTAGAAGCAGCAGAAAAACGCAATGAACAAAAAGCAGCGCTTCTGTATGATACGATTGATCAAAGCGGCGGTTTTTACAAAGGGCATGCACGTGCTGACAGCCGTTCACATATGAATGTCACGTTTACCCTTCGTGATGATGCACTCACTGCATCCTTTGTGGAGAAAGCAAAACAAGAGCAAATGGTTGGACTCGCCGGCCACCGTTCTGTTGGCGGATGCAGAGCCTCGATTTACAACGCCGTCTCTATAGAAGACTGCCAAAAGCTTGCGGACTTTATGAAAAAGTTCCAGCAAGAAAATGAGTAAAAAGGCTTTTCTATCGTGAAATAAATTTGTTATAATAACGAGAAATATAAAGTCATGACTCTTGCAATAAATGATCAGCCATATTATTGGAGAGTTCTAAGAGCTTAGCAGAGGAGAGCATAGAAATGAAAACAAAAGAATTAGTGATTATGTCATTGCTTGCAGCAATGGGAGCTGTTTTGCATACGATTTTCCCGCCCATCTTTTTCGGAATGAAACCTGATATGATGCTGGTCATGATGTTTTTAAGCATCATCCTTTTTCCGAAGGTACAGCATGTCGTTGTGATCGCCCTAGTCACTGGGGTCATTTCCGCTTTGACAACAGGTTTTCCAGGCGGACAAATTCCAAATATGATTGATAAACCGGTGACAGCCTTTATCTTCTTAGCCCTGTTCTTATCTTGCCAGAAGATCAAGAGCAAAGTCGTTCTGACCGCTGTACTCACCGCTGTTGGGACCGTCGTATCGGGCGTGATTTTCCTATCTGCCGCTTTACTGATTACTGGACTGCCGGCTGCGTTACCAGCACTTCTTGTAGGTGTTGTCCTGCCAGCAACTGTGATCAATACGATAGCTATGGTATTTGTCTTCCCGATTGCTCAGTCGATATTAAAGCGCGCAAGAATGATTGAAGTCGCTTAACGAATAACTGAACCTCTTCATTGGATGAAGAGGTTTTTTTCATGCTTCTATAAAAGAAAAAGGGTAAGCAGCAAAATGGAGAGCGAAATCCCTGCACCTGCCGCACACACAATTGCTTTTTGTCTTAATACATGTTTTGGCGGATAAGACCCTGCATACCCAAGCTGCCTTACATAATGAATAGAACCACCTGCGAAAATCACACACATACACGTAAAAACGAACAGAAAGACAGACAACCTTCTCCCCTCCCTTTTCTTCAAAAGTATGCTAAAATAAAGCAAGCTATGTATGGAAGTTCAATGAAGCTGATCGTCAGCTCAGAGAGAACATGCGAATGTGTAAAATTTGACTAGAGGTGATTGGAATGGCTAGTGGACGTTCTTTATTAACAGGATTATTTGTAGGCGGTCTCCTCGGAGGTGCGGCAGTGCTCCTGACGACTCCCTCTTCTGGCAGAGATGTACGCGGAAAGATGAAAGACTGCTATGACAAATTCGAAGATACGCTGACAAGATTAAAAAGAGATGGACAAGCTTTAAAAGAGCAGATTGTTGAAACCGCAAAAGAAAGTGCTGAGGTCATTAAAGAAGTCGGAACTGAATTGCAAACATCCATTCAGCAATGGCGCGAGGAAATCAAACCTCATCAGCAGGACTTACAAAAGGAAATTCAGGAAATTGAGGAAAAGCTCAAACAACTGGAGAAAACCTTACAAAACTAATATACTCACAAAAAAATATTCGTTTACAAAAGTGTGCGGGGTGCGTATCCCGCACTTTTTTTGTTGAAAAAAGGTTATTTTGTCAATGTTTTTCATGACTTTTAAAAATTCTTGAATTTTCAGCTTTATTAATCTTTATTTTATTGGCATAATAGAATTACAAGAAAAAGAGAAGTAGGTGAAATGGATGAATCATTCGGAACAGCCTTTCGATGTAAAAGAAGCACTTTTATTCAGTCAAAGAATGGCCCAATTGAGCAAAGCTCTTTGGAAATCCATTGAAAAGGACTGGCAGCAGTGGATCAAACCGTATAACCTAAATATCAATGAACATCATATTTTGTGGATTGCGTATCAATTAAAAGGAGCTTCAATATCAGAAATTGCAAAGTTTGGCGTCATGCATGTATCAACGGCGTTTAACTTCTCTAAAAAATTAGAGGAAAGAGGATTTTTAAAATTTTCTAAAAAGTTAAACGATAAACGCAATACGTATATTGAACTAACGCCAAAAGGCGAAGAGACATTCCATAAACTACTCGAAGATTACGACCCGGCCCGAACTGGTATTGTCAAAGGCGCACAGCCGCTTCATGACATTTACGGAAAGTTCCCTGAAATTTTAGAAATGATGTGTATTATCCGAAACATTTATGGTGAGGATTTCATGGAGATTTTTGAGAAATCGTTTTCAAACATTGAGAAGGACTTTTTGAATGAACGTGGGAAAGTCACGAAAAAGCCTGAAGAACTTGAAGACTCCGCGGAGGAAAAAGCGGCTAAAGCAAATCAAATTGTTTAATGATCTTTATAAATTCATTCATTAACGGCTGAAACAGCCCTTGATCATGCAAAGCAAAAATCGTCTCATGAACATCCAGCTTTTCAATTAACTGTCCCGCAAACAGCGCAAGGAGATCGTCGAACATGACGTAGCCTTGTGCTTTTTGCTTGTCCATTTCATCTGAGAGCTCAGCACAAATACGCTCAATGTCCTTTGCCTCTTCTTTCGATACACGCTGCCGGATCAATAGCGCATAATATGGATAACAGCTCATATCTGTCGCCGTCAGTAACAGTTCCATATAATATTCGAGCTGGCTCATTCGTTCCTCAATACTCATGTACGTTCCCTCTTTCTCTTAGTCACTCTATTTTAGCCGAAATTACTCATTGACGAAAGAGACGAACCTCCCTCTTATGTCTTTTTTTCTTGAAAAACCCAAAGTTTCCTCTCTTTATTCCATATGAATGTAACAATTTATTTTTTTTCTTGAAAACCATTGATTTTTATCCTCAGGAAGAGTAAATTATCTTGAGATATTCAATTAGTTTTTTTGAGATTGGAAGGATGAAAAATGAATTGTTGGAAGACCATTAATCTTGAAAAGGATTATGGTTATACGAGAATGATGATTTCAGCCATATGTCTGACTGTATTTTTTTTCATTATGGCATTTTTATGTTTTCAACTGACTCATCCTGAAACGAGACTCAGCAGTCACAATGCACCGCTTTTTATCGTGCTTTTACTTGCGACATTGCTTGTCCACCGCGTGGTTCACTTGATCCCAGTCATGAAACATAAGAAAAAAATGACGTTATTTAAACGAAATTGCTGGCAGCGCGTGCCTAAGAGAGTGATGCTTTTCTCACTGCTCAGCCCGTTTTGTGTCATCTCACCTGTTTACTTTGTTTTAGGAATGGCATTTCCAATGTACGCACACTATTTTATCATGATCGCAAGTATTCATGCAGGCTATTGTTTGCCTGACTTTTTATTTGCTTGGAAACTGCTAAAAGCGCCAAAATCATGCATCATTGATCAAGCCCAAGACGAGTTTGATATTTTAGTTGACCCAACTTCCTCATCATGAGGTTTTTAAAGCCAACTTCTATCTTTTTCATAAAAAATTTGGTAATGTAGTATGGGAATAGCATAGAGAGGGGGGATCTCCGATAGTTTTATTTTACTTCATCGTCTTTGCCGCGTTTATTGTGTATTCAATAAACAGGCTTACTAATACATTATGCCTTGTCAGAGAGATTCCTGAAGAACGGCAAGATAAGGTGTTTCGCTTTATCAATGTATCGATACTGATCTTACTGATCTCATCATTTGTTGAAATTACCATATCTATTTAAGATCAAAGCAAAAGCTGCCTGTTTGATGGCAGCTTTTTGTGTATGATGATCTATTAGCAAATCCAAGATGCACCGATAATGATCAATAAGATGAATAACACGACGACTAGTGCAAAACCGCCAGCAAAGACTTCTCCTCCCATGTGAAAACACCTCCTGCCAGTTCTTCCTCTGTTCTAAGCTCAGTGTATGCAGAAAATTTTAAAACGTTTAGGCACTTGTCATCGTTTTAAAAAAGAACCGCCCGCACGCATGGCAGGACGGCTCCTTTCTGTCACAGCGATTTAATTAATAAAGATATGCTGCACCAACGATGATCAGCAAAATGAATAGCACGACCAATAAAGCAAACCCATTAGAATATCCTGCTCCCATATAATTCAGCCTCCTTTTTGTGATCAATATATGTGTATGTTGGTCGCAAAAATTTGACTAGACGAATGCCCTCCCATTTGCATTTCTTTTTACAGCATGTCACAATATGTTATGATACAAGCAATGATAAATAAATTGGAAAGATTAGGAGTGTTTTTTGAATGAAAAAAATGGCTTTAGCAGCTGTAACAGCAGTAAGTGTTTTAACTCTTGGCGCATGCAGTAGCGGTGACAAAGAAGTGATCGCAACAACAAAATCAGGAGATGTCACAAAAGAAGAGCTTTACACAACACTTAAGAAACAAGCAGGTGGAGATGCTTTAAACCTACTTGTTCAACAAAAGGTTCTTGCTGACAAATACAAAGTATCAGATAAAGAAATTGATAAGAAATTGGAAGAATATAAAAAGACACTTGGTGAAGATCGTTTAAAACAACTTCAAGATGAATTCGGAAAAGATTACATCAAAGATCAAGTAAAATATGAGCTGCTGACTCAAAAGGCTGCCAAAGCTAACATCAAAATCACTGACAAAGAAGTAAAAGCGTATTACGATGACCTAAAAGGGAAAATCCGTGCAAGCCACATTTTAGTTGCTGACAAGAAAACAGCAGATGAAGTAGAAAAGAAATTAGATAAAGGCGAAAAATGGGATGACCTTGTATCTGAATATTCAACTGACACTGCTTCAGCAGCACAAGGCGGCGATGTAGGCTGGTTCGCAAAAGATGGCCAAATGGATGAGAACTTCAGTAAAGCTGCCTTCAAACTAAAAGTAAATGAAATCAGCAAACCAGTAAAATCTCAATTTGGTTACCATATCATTAAAAAGACCGAAGAACGCGGTAAATACGATGACATGAAAGCAGACTTGAAAAAAGAACTGCTTGATCAAAAACAAGCAGATAACAATGAAATTCAAACGATCTTAAACAAATTGGTGAAAGATGCTGATGTGAAAGTAAAAGATAAAGAACTTGAAAATACATTCAAAGAAAAATCTGAGCAAACCACACAACAAACAACAAACCAATAATGAACGCAAAACAACCCCTCTACATGACTTTGTAGAGGGGTTGTTTGTATTCTTATTGGTTATGCAATCGAATGGTCCTCATGCTTCGCCGTTTCCTGGGATCGTTTCATTTGCTGTCCTTGACGTCTACGCTCTCTCTCCTGCTCCATTCGTTCGATAAAGATTTCTCCCTCTTTTTCAATAAAGGATTGATCAATCTCTTGCTCCTCTTTGGCTGTCGTCATTAATTTATAGGCACAAAAGATAATACCAATGATACATGCATATACCCACCATGGAAAAAATAACATTGTCTTCGCCTCCTTTTTCAGGACTAATCTCTCTTCCTTTGTGTTACATGCTTATGCGAAAAGAAGACAAGTTATGAAAAAAAACGCCCGCATCAAACGGGCGTTTTATCATGATGATTCATTGTAAAAGGTTGGTTTATAAAACGAACGATTCTCTAGTGCAAAAATACGCTCTGTATATTCTCCTGGCTTCACATGCTCAAGCGCACGATCCATCATGTTCATTTTTGCATCTAAATTATCTATATAGTGGAGAATTTCGGCTTCCTTCACCATTGGTGGTTTAGGACTGCCCCACTCCCCTTTTCCATGATGACTCAGCACTAAATGCTGCAGAATCAGAATTTCCTCAGAATCAATGCCAAGCTCCTCTGCGGCTTTCGCAATTTCTGTCACCATAATAGAAATGTGGCCAATTAAGTTCCCTTCTACTGTATATGTGGTGGAGACAGGACCCGAAAGCTCTTTGACTTTCCCTAAATCATGTAGAATGATCCCTGAATATAAAAGATCTCGATCTAGTGATGGGTATAGATCAACAATGGCTTTCGCTAAATGAAGCATCGATACCACATGATAGGCAAGACCCGAAACAAACTCGTGATGGTTTTTCGTAGCTGCTGGGTAATCAGCGAATTCCTGTCCATATTTCTTCAGCAAATGTCTTGTGACACGCTGAATATTAGGGTTTTTCATATCAAAAATATATTGCATGATGGTATCCATCATATCGTGCTTTGGAATAGGAGCTGTTTCTAGAAAATCATCAATGCGGATTTGCTCGTTTTCAGCAACAGGACGTATATTCCTAAGCTTCAGCTGATTCCTTCCGCGATAATGATGAATATCACCTACTACCTTCACAATGGTTTGCGCAGCATATGTGAGTTCATCATTCTGCTTTGCATCCCATAGCTTCGCCTCAATATCTCCACTTTGATCTTGAAGAATTAACGTTAAAAATGGTTTGCCATTACTCGCAATCCCTTTAGTAGATGATTTAATTAATAAATGCAGGTCAACTTGTTCGCCGACGTCATAGGTCATGATCCCTTTAGCCATTCAATAAATGCTCCTTCCATGTTTCTGCTCATATAAGTATAACATAAGTCATAATTTGTCAATCATTCCACTGCTAAGCTCGTAATCTGCCCGTCTTCCGCTGCTTGTTTCATATAATGATGACAAGTGAAATAAAACAGCTGTGTTTCAAAACGAGTGAGTTCACTCATCAGCTCCAGCACCCTGTCTAGACGGACATGATCAAAGTGAACGAAACTGTCATCCATCATAAATGGGAGCTGACAATCTTGCTGGTGGGACAAAGCAAGTGCAAAACGAATCGAGAGATAAATTTGCTCACATGTTGCTTGTGAAAGCTCCTCCGGGCGGAATAGGCGTCCATCCCTCCGTTTCACAATCAGCCGGTCATCTTCGGCAGAAAATAAAATCACTTCATATCGATCATTCGTTAACGGCTGAATAAATCGGGAAGCTGTTTGGAGGAGTGCTGGTAGCCTCGTTTCTTTATGTTCATTGAGTTTCTCTCGAATGACGGAACGAACGAGCTGAATAGCCGCCCATTTTTTCGCTAGATGCTTTGCCTGCTCCTGCTCTACAGCAAGCTGATGAGTCAAATCAGACACTGTACCTGATGCTTCTATTTGGCGTATTTCTACTGCTAATTCTGCCAAGCGTTTTTTCATATTCGTCACATTCTCTTGCATGTCATTCAGATGTCTTTTTGCTTGTGCACACTGCTCCTCAAGGGTGCGTAAACCTTTACGGACAATGACCTCTTCCTCATCTATATAACCGCTTTTGTGTAGCTCTTGGTTCAGCTGCTGCAAATTGTACAGCCGCTCCCGGTATTCTTTGGATAGATGAGATAGGACATGATAATCTTCTTTTGACGCTGCTCCTACTTTTCGAAAAAGCTCGTCCGTTTGTTTTTCATAATATTGAACTTCTCCTTCTAATGTTGTCAGCTGCTGCTCTACATGTTGAATGGATACGTGCAATGTCTGACGTTCTTTTTCTCTTTTTTCCTCATCTTTCAATATCTCTTGAAAGGCTGAGATATTCTCTTGAATGGTCCCTTCTTTTCTTTGAAGGAGACTCATGAGCGCTGAAACTCTTTGCTCGTAGGTCGATTGCTGCTGTGTGAGCATCTCTATTTCCTTGTTAAGCGCCTCATATGCCGCTGTATTCGCTTTTAATTGTTTCAAGATATGGAAAGCTTCCACAAGGAATGAGAGCTCTGAGGACAAACCCAGCTGCCTTCTCATATCTTCTACTTGCTGCTGTACAGGTTCCAGTTCCCGCTCCCAGTCTTCATATTGCTGTATCATTCTTTCGTATAAAAGCTCCTTTTGCTTCACTAGCGTTTCAGCTGAAGCTGTTTGAACTTGAAAGGAATGATAGGCGTTACTGTCGTTTGCTTCCTTCATCTGAGTCTGTTTAAGCACTGGATAAATAGCGATCAAGACAAAAACGGAAAATCCTGCAAACAGTAACGTCACCCAGCTCTCTGCTAAAACGAATAAGACCGTGAGAATGACAGCACATAGCACGAACATCAGCGGGAATAACCACACTCTGGAATGGTTCTGTTTCACTGTAGCCCTTGTGCCCCTGACATCTTCTGCATCTTGCTGTTTAACGGGCTGTTCCTTTAATCCTTTTAGAGCGGTTTCCGCTTCTTCCAGCTCATGTCTTGCATGATCAAACCGGTCATCGAGCTGCGTTTTCCTATCCATTAAACGAACGTATTGGCTCACAGCCTCTTTTAATTCCCACTCAAAGTCAAGTGAATCATCCAGCTGGTCAAGCTTGATTGGACGCTGCCACTTCAGCTTCGCTGATGCTTCTTCTATTTTTTGTTTCAAAGAATTCTGCTCTGTTTTCCCTTCTGCTAAGCGTTTCTTCACAAGTTCAGCATCCGATGATTCAGCTATGACTCGCTTCATCTCCAATACCGTATCCTTGTCATAGAGTGGCTGAACTTGCGTGAGCGACGTTTGCAAATGATCTAATTTTTGTTTCAGTGCCGTCACTTGCGCCTTTTTTGGGTGAAGGTGTGATTCTAATTTATCAAGTTCATGCGCGGTTTCCGGTCTAAACCGTTTGACTCGTTCAGGATAACTAGCCAAATCTTTTTTTAACTCTATCTTGTTTTCTATCATAGGATAAAGTCGAATATGTTCAGTCAAAAGCTGAATCTCTTCTTCAGTCTGTCTCATTTCATGCTGAAGCATTTCTACCTTCTCGGTTAATTCAGCTTGTTCTTTTTTCTTTTCGGTATAACGACTTTCTACCAATTTGGCCTGTTTTAACTTACCTGACAGCTCTTTTACATGATCAAGCTGCTGATTTAATTCAGGCTTACGTCCATTCGGTTTAAAAAGCTGCTCCTGCTGTTTTAGCAGCCTGCTGTCCATTTTGGATGCCGCATCTGAGCCAAACAAACTTGAAAAGAGTAGAAATTCCCCTATTTGATCTTGATTTAATGCTTGTACATTTTGCAGACCAAACACGTCAAAAGAATAGATCGATTGGTATAATCTGCGATCTGTTCCCTTTAACATCGCATGTAGAAACGCTTCATCTTTCACTTCACCATTTGGCAGCAACACCTGAGCTTGGCCGCCATGATCAGATGTTCTTTCAATATGAATCACACCTAATTCCTCATCTAAACATGTAAGAGACCCGCCATAAAATGAGCCATGCTTTGGCTTATACATATGGCTTTTGGAAAAACCAAATAACATCGATTCAATAAACGCCTTCAATGTCGTTTTCCCCGATTCATTCAGGCCATAAACTAACTGAAAACCGTCATCAGAAAAGTGGAAGGTTTGATTGGAAAATTTCCCGAAATTCGCAATATGGAGTGAACGTATTTTCATCATGCCTCTCCTTCTCTCATAAATGCTTCAGCTGTTCTGCCAGCAGCCTTTGTGCCTCTTCTTTAATATCGATCTCGTCCTCTTTTGTAAAAGCTCTTCCTGCCTTTCTATAGGTTGGATGACGCTTGATCGGTGAAAGCAGCTCATCATACGCATCAAACTCGGCAATTTCTGCTGTTAGTTCTGTCAAAAAAGAATCTTCTGGATAGACGGCATCTTCATGTGTCCGGCAGTCAATCGATATCACCCAAACGAACAAGTCTTCATCTTCCTCCTGTTCATGAAGAACAGCCATCAGCTCCTCAAGCACTTCAAGCTGCGTGAGCTCCATATAAACAGGAGCATCGCCAGTTAGTTCGATTTTCACAAAATGAGGAACACCTCTCTCTTTCAGTCCACTCATCTTTTTGTCCACAAGTATCACAAGATCGGTCATATGAGCGGTATGTGTGATATCTATTGTCAATGTCTCAAAGATGACATCTGAACAGCTCATAAACTCCGCTCTTTGAGCATCTTCAGATAGGTAAACGACATAACAGCCTTTCTCTCCTGTTTCTTTTATATGTCTTCCTTGCACGTTTCCAGGATAGATCACCATTGGGTCTTCATGCAGAAGAGCCCGCTTATGAATATGTCCAAGCGCCCAATAATCAAAATCCCGCGCTAGAAGCTGCTGTAGCTGAAATGGTGCATACGCATCATGCCCTTCTTGACCTGCTAATGTGCCGTGAAGCATTGCAATATGATAGGGGGCATCTGTTGTTTTTTCATAATAAGGTGTCATATTTTCATGGACAGCTCGCTCTTTGTAGCTGAACCCGTAAATACTTGCCACAAGCTGACCTTCTCTATAAAAGGCTTGCTCACTTGGCGTACTGCTCAAAAAAACGTGAACATTCTCTGGCCACTCAATTGATGTCCATTCACCACCTAAATGATCATGATTACCATAAATAATAAACACTTCAATCCCGTGTGATTGTAGCTTAAGAAACTGATTTCTTAAAAAAAGCTGTGCTTTTAGGCTGCGATTCGATTCGTCAAATATATCTCCGCTCAGCAGCATAAAGTCTACTTCTCGATCAATCGCAAGTTCAAACATGTTCTTGGCACTTTGAAATGTACTTTCTTTCAACCTCTTAAAAATTCGGTTCGGTATATTGGACATTCCCGCAAACGGACTATCTAAATGAAGATCTGCGGCATGAATAAAAGTGAGCTTCGTCAAACGTCTATCTCCTTGTACGTTACTGTAGTTGTCCATATTTTATCACGCCGTTTTTACGAATGCACGTTCTATCGCTCTCATTCTAAAAAACACATTTTTAGGGGTGAAAAAAGAGGTTTTAACTTCCTCCTTGTATAATTCATTAAAAAACAAGAAGAAAGGGAAGATCAAAGATGGAGAAAACCTACTATTTGACTGTATTTGATTCGTCAGGTGAAACCTTATTAAACGAAAAAATCACCACAGATAGTGATGAAAAAGCAAAAGAATTAGGACGTCATCGTTTAATCGAACAACAATACACAAAGCATTCTCACCGGCTCGTAAATGATGCAGGTAAACTTCTTTTATTTGAACGTTAAAAAAGCCGGCATCCGCCGGCCATTCATTCTTCTATTTAATGAAACACAGGACGTCTTTTTTCCAAAAACGCTTGAACACCCTCCTGATGATCATTGCTTTGTCTCAGTCTAGCTTGTGCAGCACGCTCTTTTTGAAGAACGGCTAACAGCTGTGATTCTGACTGCTGAAAATAAATCATCTTTGTTTCAACAAAGGCTTGAAGCGGCATATTTAAAAATGGCTTGACACACGCTTTTTGATACGTATCCACCTCATCTTGAAACACGCCGTCTGCAAGGCGAAGCTTGAGCGCTTCTTCAGCCGGCAGCTTTTGTCCGCTCCAAATCAATTGTTTAGCGGTTTGTTCACTAACTCTTTTGGTGAGGAAAAAATGCCCTCCGCCATCTGGGATTAACCCGATTCCATTAAAGTTCATGGCAAGTTTAGCATCTTGATGCATAAACAAATAGTCACAGCTAAGGGCAAAGCTAAAAGCAAGACCAGCCGCTGCCCCGTGGACAAGTGCAATCGTCACTTTTTTCATACTGGCTAAAGAAAGTGTAATTCCCTCGATCAAATCCATCACGCGATGAAAATCTTCTTCACGATCTTGCTTTAGCATCATGCCAATATCTCCGCCTGCTGAAAACCCTTTGCCCATCCCCTTAAGAACAACAATTTTCGCACTGCTCTCACTCGCTGTATCACACGCTTCCTTCAATTCAGCAAACATGTCAACATGAAACGAATTATACGCTTCAGGTCTATTGAAAACGATTTCAAAAATATCCCCGTCTACCTGACAATTGATATATGTCATCATCCATTCCCCCTCTTTCTTTTCAAACTCATGACTTACTTCAATTTCCATCAAGCAATTCCTTTTCCTCTACATAAAAAATTTCAAGATCAACTGATACTAAAATAAGCATAATTGTTGAAACGAGAAATATATTTTTATATAGTAAAATAAGAAATAAAACATCATATGAAAGGGGGAGAATGATTGATAAGAAGTTCCATATGTATATTGATTAGCTGCATCGTCATGTTTTCTCCCTTTTCAAATGTCGTTTTTGCTTCACAAGCAGAAGCGAGCACACCGAGCCTGATTTCTCCATCGATTTATGATGAAGAAATCAACGCTGTGAAGACACCTCCATTTTCAAAAAAACATGCATCATCTCTTCTGTTAAAACAGAGGTTATCAATGGGCGCTTCAAAAGCTTTTCTTGTAAAGCTTGCACCAGCCACAGCGTTATCTATTGATTTATGTTTTTTAGAAATGAAGTGTGCAATCCCCATTATGTACCAATCAAATTACCTCGACTGATTCATTTTATTTCATCCGTACTCACTATATGAAAAACAAAACCTATCATATTCGGAGGGATAAAATGAACATTAAAGAAAATGATCTTCCTGGGATTGGAAAGAAATTTGAAATTGAAACGAGAAATAGAGAAAAGATGACGATTGTGATTCATGATGATGGCAGACGGGAGATTTATCGTTTCGACGATGAAGATCCAGATGAAGTACTGTCCACCATTTCTCTCGATGATGCTGAAGCCCGGCAAATTGCTGCCATTATTGGCGGTATGGTGTATAAGCCGCAAGCACTTGAAACGATTGAAATGGCGTTCAATGATTTGATCATTGAATGGTTTAAGGTAGAAAAAGACGCAAAAGCGGTTGGACATACACTCGGCGATTTAGATGTGAGACAAAATTATGAAGTCACCGTCATTGCGATCATTAAACATACAAATGAAAAATTACTCAACCCCGGTGCCGATTCGATTATTCAAGCAAATGATACGATGGTCATTTCAGGCGAAAGAAAACACTTGAAGCGATTGATACGTGATTTTCTTTCTAGAGGGGGAGAGTGATGAATGGATCATTTAGTCTTTGAAGTTGGAACGGCGCTTATTCTCATCGCCATTGCCAGCTTAATCGCCAATAAAATTAAATTTTCTATCATTCCTTTTCTCATTGTCCTCGGGATGATTGTTGGTCCGCATGCACCAACCATCGGGATCATTGATTTGAAGTTTATCGAGAGCACCGAGATTATTTCGTTTTTTGGTAGAATGGGTGTCCTGTTCCTTCTATTCTATCTGGGGCTTGAGTTCTCTGTCGGCAAACTCATAAAATCGGGTAAATCCATTGCAGTCGGCGGATCTATTTATATTTTGATCAACTTTAGCTTAGGATTGCTTTATGGGTTTATCACAGGCTTTGGATTCCTTGAAGTTCTCATTATGGCAGGCGTTATCACCATTTCATCCAGCGCCATTGTCGCCAAAGTCCTTGTCGATTTAAAACGGACAGCGAACCCTGAAACAGAGTTAATTCTTGGGATTATTATGTTTGAGGATATTTTTCTCGCCGTTTATTTATCTGTCGTATCAGGTCTTGTCCTTGGAGATGCCACGTCCGTTGGCGGTGCCTTATTATCTATTTTAATCGCTTTTGGTTACATGATGATTTTCTTTATCATCGCGCGTAAGATGCCAAAACTATTAAACAAACTATTCGATATCCGTTCAAATGAAGTATTTATCATCGTCATTTTTGCCGCTTTGTTCTTCGTGGCTGGTTTTTCAGAGACGATTCATGTCGCAGAGGCCATTGGCGCTCTCTTACTCGGTCTTGTGTTCTCAGAAACAGAGCACTCAGACCGCATTGAACATCTCGTTGTTCCTTTTAGAGATTTCTTTGGCGCCATGTTCTTCTTCAGCTTTGGACTAAGTATTGATCCATTTACATTAGGAGATGCCTTCTGGCTTGCGATCGGTGCTGTCATTCTCACCTTGATCGGGAACTTCACCGCCGGGATGTTTGCTGGAAGAAGAGCCGGTTTCTCTCATAAAGCCTCTTCTAATATTGGATTAACCATCGTATCAAGAGGAGAGTTTTCCATCATTGTAGCCGAACTTGGGATTGCAGGCGGGCTTGCCGCTACATTGAAGCCATTTGCTGCATTATATGTATTAATCCTTGCGATTTTAGGACCGCTAGTGACGAAAGAATCAAAGCGTATCTATCAAATCCTAAACAAAATCTTCAAATGGAAAACTGAAAAACCGAAAGTAAAAAGAGAAACAACCATTTAATTGAAAAGGGCCCAGTGCTGGGGCCCTTTTTTTATTTTATATCTATTCAAATTGCTGAAATGCTGTTTCTTGCTTCACTTGTTCTTTCGTATCCCCGCGAATGGTTCGGATGACTTTCTGATTGCGGTAGATCGATAGTTTTAAATTGGTCGCCGCTGTTCCATGAGAGTGATCGAGGTTCGTGAATGTAAAGAAATGATGAGACCGTTTGTCTTTAAACACAAGCCTGAAGTCGTCTGTCACTTTAAAATGCTCATCGCTTTCCCATTCAATCAATGGTTCATATACGCTAAACCATTCCGGAATATTAGGCGTATATCCTGTAGCCAACACAACATGATCGGCTGTGATTTTCTTTTCTTTCTTCAGCTGCCATTGTTTCAAATGCAGCTCTACCTGCTGCTCATCCTCCATATGTATCGCTTCAAGCTCAGTCATTGGCTGAATGAGTACAGAAGGCTCTTCACCTGAAACGGAGCGATGGTACAATTCCTGATAAATACGAGAAAGCGTCGATGCATCTATGCCATTCCTTAATCCTGCCAGTCTAGGCAATGTGTTCATCCGTTCTTCATAAGGAAGGGAATGAAAATATTCAACATACTTAGGTGTAAATAGCTCCTGACCAAGCTCCGCTGTCTCTAGTTCTCTAAATTCACTTGAACGTGTAAACCATGAAAGCTGCTGTCCTTTCTTCTGATGCTGAAGCAGGTCTAAGAAAATTTCAGCTGCACTCTGACCTGAACCAATCACCGCCACCGTTTCAGCTTCATGAAGTTCTTTTTGTTGATCTACATAACGACTGCTATGGGTCACATGCGGCAACGCAGCTTCTGGCACATCGACAGGGACCATCGGCTTGCTTCCCGTTCCAAGGACGACATGCTTTGCACGATATTCAGAAAGCGCACCATCTTTCAACCGCCGAACTTTTACAAGATACCCGTCTTCACAGTCGGTCACTTCTTCCACCTTCATCCCGAACTGACAGCTATCTAATTCACCTGCAACCCATGATAAATACTCATTGAATTCTCTCCGGGGGATATCAAATTGTTCAAATGTATAAAATCGGTGAAGCCTGTTTGATTCATGTAAATAATTTAAAAATGTATACTTGCTCCTTGGATTAGCCATTGTCACAAGGTCCGCTAGAAAGGAAACTTGTAAGTCCGTTCCTTTGATGAGCATACCAGGATGCCAAGCAAATTCGGTTTCCTGTTCAAAAAAACAGCATGTCACATCTTCATACTCCTCTAATAAAGCGGCCAATCCTAAATTTGCTGGCCCAATCCCAATTCCGATCACATCCATCATATGTACACCTGCTTTACCTTTTTACCCCCTATATACCCTTTTACAAATGAAAAAAACACTGCGTCACCGCAGTGTTTACATGTGAGAAACAAATAATGACTCAAGAAACTGAATCTTCTCTTCCGTATAGTGCTCATAACGATCATTATAAGACTTTGGATCTTTTGGATTGGCATACTGCGTAATTTTTCCGGTTCGCGGATCAATGAATTTACTCGCAGCGCCGCATCCAATGCCAATGATCGTCTGCACCTCTTCCATAATGATAATATTATACAAACTTTCCTGCCCATCTAACGAATACCCGACATTTTCGAGATTCCCCAAAATGTTTTTTTGTCTGTATAAATAGTACGGATGATAATCATGTGCCTTTGTCCAAGCAACCGCTTCATCCATCATACGTGTGATCTCTTCTCGGTCTGCCACTTGATACTTTTCCTTATTGCGGGTCATTTCAGACGCTCTCTTAAAGGAAAGGGTATGCACCGTTAAAGATTCAGGCTTCAGTTCTTCTGTTTGCTGCAAGGAATGTTGGAATTCCTTTAGCCCTTCTCCTGGCAGCCCAATGATTAAGTCCATGTTAATATTATTCATGCCATACTGCCTTGATAAATGATACTTTTCAATCGTTTCTTCCACACTATGGTGCCGGCCAATCGCTTTCAATGTTTCATTCTCATATGATTGCGGATTGATACTAATCCGGTCAATATGATAACGGTTGAGCACCTCCAGCTTATCAGGTGAAATCGTATCAGGTCTTCCCGCTTCTACAGTGACTTCCCGAATATGTTTCACATCTGGAAAAGAGCGATACATCTCCTCATACAGCAAATCCATTTCTTCTGCTGTAATACTCGTTGGAGTACCTCCGCCAAAATAAACAGTCGTCACTTTAATCCCATGTTCCTTTAACCATTCGCCCATTTTTTGCATCTCATAATGCAGCCCAAAAAGAAACGTTCCTACTCTTCCAGCTTGTCCTTGAATGGCATAAGCAGGGAACGTGCAATAAGCACATTTTGTTGGACAGAAAGGAATACCGATATAAATACTCACTTCCTCCTGCAGATCGTACAGATCTGGAATGGCTTTGATTTGACGATCAACAATTTCCTGCATCAAATTGATCTTTTCATCATGAATCAAGTAATCGCGCTTTAACGCTGCATGTGCTTCTTCCTTTGTCATGCCTTCTCTTAGCATCTTATGAAGTAATTTCGTAGGACGTATCCCCGTAAGAATCCCCCATTTTTGCGTCATTCCTGTATATTCCTGAAGCAGATGTAAATAAACAGACAGCACAGTGTTTTTGATTTGCTTCCAGCGCTCTTTATCGTTCAAGCCCTCCGGCATCTCTCTTGTAAAACAACTCGTCATATCTGATCCAGCAATATGGCCAGAAGCCTCCACCATACCGCCAGTTTCTTTCCAATCAAACACCATGACCAGGCCATCGTTCGCTTCCCCTGAATCAAACAGCACTTCACTATCTTCCTCGAATAAATTGGCTATATTGACAAGCGGTCGATGAAATCGTTCATCAGACAGCCCTTTAACTAAAATTCGCATCGTATCACCTTTATCTTCAAACTTGTTTCATTTTACAAAATTCATCTAGGAAAAGCAATGAAGAGAACAGATGAAGGCCCTGCCATTTCTTAATAGACAGGGCCTTCACTATATTATCGTTTAATATCAAATTGATGTAAAAAACCTTCCCTTTGCTGCATTCTAAAGTATTCTTTGATCATATAAGCAACACCCTGTTCATCATGAGAACGTGTCACCCAATCGGCTTTACGTTTGACCGAATGAGGTGCATTCCCCATCGCAACGCCTAAGCCAGCTAACTCAAGCATCGGGATGTCGTCTGTCCCGTGACCGATCACGACCGTATCTTCTAATGTAAAACCTAGTGCTGAGGTTAAAAGAGAAAGTCCTGCTTCTTTCGATACCCCTTTGCATACAATGTTCATTTTCTCATCACTGATCTTAATCAGATCAACAGATGGGAATGCTTGTTGAATGGTTGTGTGGATTTCAGGCTGAAGTGCTGCCGTCGAATACACTTCAATGACAGGTGTGCTAACCGGTTCATCCATGAGCATATCACTTAATGATTCAACAAATTGAACGGGATAGAAAATTGGATCAGACGGATGAATCAACGTTTTTCCCATCAGTTGAGACTGTGTTTTTTTCCGATTGCCGATTGAGAATTTTTCATGTAACAAGCGAACATTACAATTAAAGCTTTCAAGGATCTGCACAAGATTAAATGTTTTCTCTTCCGTTAATTTCTTCACATGGAGCGGCTCATCAAGCTTATCAGCGATAAATGCACCACTATGCGTTACAAGAGTTGAAGTTGGTATTTTCAACGCCTTGGCAATTTTTTGTGCAGATCGAAAATGACGGTTGGTGACAATCGTCACGTAAACCCCTTTTTTCTTAACATATTCCACAGCTTCTTTTGTAGCGGAATGAATTTTCCCATTGGAACGAAGCAACGTTCCATCTATATTGAGTGCAAGTAGCTTTTTTGACACTGAGGCATCCCCCTTCTTGATGACTGTACTTACGATGAGGATATGCCCTAGCTTGGCGCTTTAGAACATGCAGTTGAAGCAGCCCTTGTTTTATGCCTCAATCGCAAATAAAAAAAGCCTACCCCTAGGCTTTTTTTTATGTATGGTTTGGATGCGTAACAATGGCGTGATGAAGCTCCCCATGATCCCCTCATCTTTCACACACCAAAGCATTGCTTATATCATATCCCCTTATGCTTTGCTTTTCTCCCAGAAGCGCTTCTCTCTCTTTTGGCTCATCGCCGTAAATCCAAAGTGGAACGCACCCAATTCATCACGATAGCGCTTTTTGAAAGCACTTTCAATAAGTATTATCGCAGAATTTACGAGCTTCGACAACCCCTTTTTTAAAGATATACAAGCGGCGATATGAATGAAAAAAAGGGCGATTATGATCGCCCTCAGGCTGTCGAGAAAATCTCGACAGCTTTATTTTTTTCCTTAAAATTTACATCTCCTCATTTTATAATAGAGAAAAGCCCACTAAAGGAAGGTGTTTTTCTCATGTTCCACACTAGAAATTCTTCTCAGCACGAAGCTGAATTTGTATTGCTAGATCAACTGGTCGAAGAGGATCACCTGCTTCGTAAAATTGATCAGTACATTGATTTTTCATTTATCGTAGATAAAGTAAGACCGTATTATAGCGAGAATAAAGGTCGTCCTTCTCTTGATCCACTTATTTTGTTCAAAATGATGTTTATCGGATACCTGTACGGTATCCGTTCTGAAAGACAACTTGAAAAAGAAATTTACTATAACATGGCGTATAGATGGTTTTTAGGTTTGAACATCAATGACCCCGTTCCTCATCACTCGACCATTAGCTGGAATCGTCGTACTCGATTCAAAGATACAACGATTTTTCAAGACATTTTCGACGAGATTGTGCTTCAAGCTATCAATCATGATATGGTAGGAGGCCGCGTTCTTTTTACTGATTCAACTCATCTTAAAGCCAATGCCAATAAACATAAATATATGAGAAAAACGATTGAACAAGATACCCAGAACTATATAAATGATTTAGAAGAAGCGATCCAAGAAGATCGGGTGGCACACGGAAAAAAGCCCTTAAAGGTAAAAGAGGAGGTGAAAACGGAAAAAGACATTCGTCAAAGTACGACTGATCCTGAAAGTGGCTATCTTTATCGTGAAAACAAACCGGAAGGCTTTTTCTACCTAGACCACCGTACAACGGATATGAAGTACAATATCATCACGGATGCCCACATCACGCCCGGTAATGTCCATGATTCTGTTCCGTATCTTGATCGGTTGGATCACCAAATCGCACGATTTGGTTTTCAAGTAGAAGCTGTTGCCCTTGATTCTGGTTATTTGACGACCCCAATCTGTAAAGGTTTATCAGATCGCCGTATTTTTGGTGTCATCGCACATAGACGCTTTCATCCAACAAGAGGTTTATTTGAGAAGTGGAAATTCAAGTATGACTCTGAACATGATCATTACATATGCCCAAATGGTGAGAAGCTATTATATACAACAACTGATCGAAAGGGTTATCGATTCTACAAATCAGATCCTAAAAAATGTGCATCGTGTTCTTTCCTTGAAAGATGCACAAGGTCGAAAAATCATCAAAAAGTCATCTCAAGACACATATGGGAAGAACATAAAGAAAAGATCAGACAAAATCGTCTATCTGTCTCTGGAAAAGAGCTATATAAAAAAAGAAAAGAAAAAATAGAGCGAAGCTTTGCAGATTCAAAACAACTGCACGGGCTTCGCTACTGCCGGTTGAGGGGAAAACAAAATGTGAGTGAGCAAGTTCTTCTCACAGCTGCCTGTCAGAACATGAAGAAGATTGCCACACATCTAGCGAAGCTAGGTTAGGTGTGTGGGAGGCCTTTTTCATTCAATCTCATCCATCATCATTACGATGAAAATAAAAAAGATTGTAGAAAAACATGAGTTTCTCTACAATCTGAGGGCGATTATGATCGCCCTTTCAATTAATTTTCTTCAGTATTTCCATAAAGCTCTTCAAGAGGCTTCATGATAATTTTATTTAATTCACCGATGAGAACACTTACGCGTTGTTCTGCTTCCATCAACTGAGAGATTTTATCGTGCTGCTGCACAAGTGCAACCGTTTTTTGCGCTTGCTCTACTTCTTCTTGTGTAATCTCTTGACCAGTCATTTGTTTTTGTTGAAGGTTTACTTGAATGTCACGGAAGTTCTCAAACATTCTTTTAGAGGATTCATCCCCGTTTACCTCATCATAAAGATTTCTTAACGCTGAATATTCTTCGCTATGACGCAGTGCTTTTTCAAGGTCATATGCAACATCATAAAGATTTACAGACATGTTATGTCTCCTTTCTATCCGTTATCACCGATATGGATCGGCGGACACCACTCCACTATAACAAACTATGGCTTTCGTTTCACATATATACAATAAATTCATCGAAATTTCTCGATCTTGCCTTAGAATAAGGTGACAAAAATCGCTTGGACAGCACCGATCAATCCACCTAAAAGACCGCCTAAAAATGTGATCATCTTCAGCTCCTTATTAGATATGCTGATCACAAGCTCTTCCATTTTTTCAAGCGGGAAACGTTCAATTTGTTCACGAATAATTTCTTCAAATTGGAGCTTTGCGAGCAGTCCCTCAAGCGCATTAGATGCGGCTTCAACCCCTTTATCAATGAGAGATGGAGCAAATTTGGTCTTAAGATCATCCGCTACTGCACTGATGTAAACTCCTACTGGTCTATCTAACAGCACCTTTGTAGAAAAATGTGAAAGCAATTGCTTTTTCACACTAAATAGAAGCTCTTTCACATTCCATTTTTCATCAAGCTCATGTAAAGAAACTTGCTTTACCTTGTCCCATTCTTGAACAAGTAAATCTGATAAAAACCTTTTTGTCTCTGCATTCTTTAAGAACTTCATCATTTCAGGATGCACGCGATCAATTAAGCTTGAATTCCCTAAAAACATTTGGACCATACTGCCAAGCATTCCTCGTTCTTTTAAGAAATCATCTATCATATGACCGAGTCTTGCTTTTCCCTCATCACTTTCAAAATAATGAATGCCTCTCTTTAAAATATAACCTGCGGCATCTGGAATTTTTGATGCAAGCTTATTTTCTACATCCTGTGGCAACAGCTCAGACAACGTTTGCTGATCATACTTTTCAAGCAGTGAGTGGAGCTTATGATCAGTCCACTGATGAAGCCATGCGTCAGCTTTAACGTCAGCCTGTGAAAAACCGTATTTTTCTAACATGGAGAAAACCGTCATTTCCATATCAGCACCTTTATCAATATATCGGTGCACTGTCCATAATATCTCTTGCTTTGCCTCTGATGATTCAAATCGTTTTTTAATGCCCTCTGGCGTTAGTAAATGCTCCATCACCATGACGCCAACCTGCTTGGCTACTTCATCTCTTCTTTTAGGAATGAGACCCGGTGTAAATGGGAGCTGTTTCCCAAATAAATAATATGGCTTATACGGACGAAAAAGCATTTTAATCGCGAGATGGTTTGTTGCTGCACCTATCACTGCACCTATCACAATCATAAAAATAAACGTTGTGAATATATCCAAAGTCGTCATCTACCTTTCAAACAACACCTGAAGTTTATTGTTTTTATCTATACGTATTATAGTTGTTGTCAAGAGTCCAAGCAAATGAAGCATTCAATGTGACATATGAGACAACGATCTGTCGTAATGATATAGGAACGCCAAGTTTATGTAAAATCAACAAAAAGTGTTTTTCAGATGTTAAAAAAAGAATTTGAAAAGTAGGTGTTGTTTCATGACGTCAACGCTCGGCATTGTCACTCTTTCTCCGAAGCATGAAGAAGCATTCACACATCAGCTTGCCAAAGCAGCCTCTTCTTTTGATTTAGAAGTTGTTCGTTTTTCACCTCTAGATTTAAAGCCTGCTTCAAATGTCATTCACGGTCAAAAATTTAAGACTGGCAAAGGATTTGAAGCGTCAGAATTTCAGATTCCTGAATTGATTTATGATCGTTGTCTTTATCAGCATGACGCACAATCTAAAAAAGCAAAACCTATCATGAATTGGTTAAAAAAGTATCCAAAAACCGTTTTTTTGAATACTGGAATTTCAAATAAAATGCGACTATTCGAGCAGCTCCGTCTCCTCCCTTCTTTACAACCATACTTACCTGTCTGCTCTCTATTGACAGAGCCTTCAGACCTTCTCAACTTGGTCAGAAAGGGCGGATATTGTAAAATACAGCCGCTTTCTCAACAGCACGCAGCACCCTCTTGCTTCATTTCTTTAAGAGACAAATCACTCATTACTGTGCAGCTAAACGCTAAGCAAATCATCAACTTTTCACATTCAGCAGAGGTTGAACGCTGGTGCAAAAAGTATATCGGCCGATCTTTCCTTCAATTTTTTAACACGAATGATCAAAAAGACGTTATATTCAATGAAATTAGGATTTTTCTTATAAAAAATTCACAAAATCAATGGAATAGCATGGGGATTCATACAAAACCATCAGTAGAAAACAGCCTTTTAAGCAATACACAAAATTCCATTCATGTGGTAGCCTTTGATCACTATTTAAACTCATTAAAGCCACACATCAAGGAGCTGTTGTTAGATGATATTGCCTCCATTCAATCATCTCTTCCAGCGTTTATAGACAAAACTTTCTCACCGTGTATTGAATTCGCTATAGACTTGCTTCATACAAATGAAGGCAGACTTTTCATCTCAAATGTAAGATCAAAGCCAGGACGATCCTCTTTTTTAAAAGCTTACCCTGAGAGGGAGAATCAATTGATTCAGACCATACTTGAACATGCCAAATCGATGATGGCTGAAGAAAAGGAGGCTCCTTATGAAGAGAAAACGCTACATCATCGCTCCTCATTCAGCAAGTGAAAAAACAGTATATCTCCCTGCTCAGTTTAAAGAGCAGGAGGCAATTTTATCTATTGCTTTAGGTTCTTGTTTAGTAGATGATTTCACCATTTCCTATCATCATCAATCACAAAGGATTTTATTATCAGAAGACCTTTATCGCGCTTTACTCATTCCATACAAAACGAAAGCTGATGTCATATTAGTTCAACATACACTCTATATAGGACCTCTCATCGGCATTTTCACTGCAGGTTTCGAACAAAATACAGCACCTTTAGGCGCAAGATCTTCCTATTTTATGAAATTGCTGCAATCTTGCAGGCAGCATGCTGGTTTTGCATATCTTTTTGGTACTCATTCTATCGATTGGGATAAAGGAATAGTAGAAGGTTTGCTTTACCAAGAGGAGCGCTGGGTAAAAAAGCAGATCCCTCTCCCATCCGTTGTTTATGACCGGCTGCCTAATAGAAAGGCTGCTCAGTCGGCATTCATTCAAGAAACAAAACGAAAACTCACTCAAGACTACGATATCCCTTGGTTCAATCCTTATTTTTTTAATAAATGGGACATTCATGAGCAGCTATTAACAGATGAAAAAACAAGCTCTTTCTTACCACATTCTATACGATTAGATCCTGTTGATGCTTTAATTAAAATAGAAACACTCCTTTATCTGCATCATGTCATTTATTTAAAACCAACAAACGGCAGTCACGGAGACGGGATTTATCAGTTAAAGAAGACGGAAAACGGGGTCACTGTCTGCTCAAATAAAGGGAAATCCACTTCATATCATTCCGTAGACCATTTCGTGAAAAAACTGCGGGAAGATTGTGCAATTCAAGACTTGATTGCACAACAAGGCATTGAGCTTCTTCAAATAGACAATCAACCACTGGATTTTAGAATTCATACGAACAAAAATAAGTATGGTCATTGGACTGTTACAGCCGCTGCTGGAAAAGTTTCAGGAGATCACACTGTCACAACCCATCAACTGCATGGTGGTTCAGTAAAAACACTATATGATATCTTTCCTGATGCAGAGAAACGTTTGAAGGTTTTGCAAGAGCTCTCTGATACTGCCCTCGCTCTTAGTCGTGTGATAGATGAAAAAATGCCTGGTCTGATTGGGGAAATTGGTTTTGACTTAGGTATTGATCACTTAGGTGCTATCTGGATGTTTGAAGCCAATTCTCGTCCAGGCCGCGAGATTTTTCTGCATGCACCATTGAAAAACTCAGAATGGCTGATTGGGAAAAGAATCGTTGAATACGCATCTTACCTAACACAAATGGCTCTTACTCCTATAGACCATGCAAACGCCTACTGATGTTTTCTTTTCATGTCTCTGAAATCTGTGCTTTCCCTATGCTCTTTTCATCAGATGAGATACAATAAAACCAAGTTCAAGGTTGTTTCCGTATTGTCGTGTGTATTTATTGTTTCATCAATAAAAGCAAGGAGGCAATGATGATATGATTTCTCATTTTCAATGGAAACCTCTCTTTAAAAAAGCGCAATTACCTGGCTGGAAAATATCCTTTTTTCATAATGGTTCACACTATGAAGGCATTTATCACAAAACGGGTGATATTGAATGGGGCTCTCAGCTTCCGCCTCATGAAGTTGAACCAACCTTAAAAGAAGAAATCCACGAATTAATGCTATTCCATGTGTATGATTAAACTGTTTAAGGAGCCTCGCCATGTTAGAAAAACTAAAACTTGTTTACGGACACCATATCATCAGTTCACCAACAAATGATAAACAAATTCTCTGGTATCAAACAGACGAAGGCGAAATTTTCGGAGTAAACAAAACGGAGCTAACAGAAAGGGAAGCGCTTCTTCTCAATTCATTCCTCACACCAATTGATGTACCTCATACGCAGGAAACGGAAGAAGAACAGAAATGGTACAGCTATCTCTTTGAAAACAAATCAATCACCATCGATCAATCCGTCCGTGTTCATTTTTTCAAAATGGATCACCAAGCAGAACAAAGGCAGCAAATAAAAGAGGCTGTGAACAGCAGCCTCGAACATATTCATTTCATATGGACAGGCACTGAAACAGCTATGCTCATTCAAACAAACGCTACATCAGAAAATGGTCAACTTGAACAGCTACATGATTTGTCTCAAGCCATCACAAGTGATTTTTTAACAGACGTTGTCTTCATGCAAGGACAGCTGCATTTGCCGAATGGAAATTTAAAAATGAGATTATTAAATGAACATCAGCTCTTTTTATGGCATCTGAAGCAAGGAAAACTTAGGTCAGGGGTTGCAACATTTTATCAATGTCTACCTGCTTTCATTCGCCATGATACAGACATGGTTTCTGCCGCTATTTCAGATGCATTTATAGAAACAATCTTTGATCGGGACGTTTACCGGACTCTCACGACCTATATGCAGTGTAATTTAAATGCATCGCAGGCAGCAAAAGCGTTATATGTTCATCGAAACAGCCTCCAGTATCGGATTGATAAATTTATTGAACGGACAGGACTAGATATACGGCATTTTCAAGAAGCGTCAGCTGCTTATTTCATGATGAATCTTCTCGATCTTTCTTAAATGATCCTAACATGAGCACCTTGCCTAAAAATGAAGATAAGATGTTGTGCACGTTGTCCATTTACAGACACCCTTCCTTTTTATACACTTCATTTATAAGTAAAGCGCTTTCAAGAAGGACTGGGAGGCTACCACCTATGGCTGAAATGATGCTGAATCAAATTTATAAAGTGTACGATAACAAAGTAACAGCAGTAGATAACTTTAATCTACATATTGAGGATAAAGAATTTATTGTGTTTGTTGGTCCATCTGGGTGCGGAAAATCAACAACCCTCCGCATGATTGCAGGCCTTGAAGAAATTTCACAAGGAGATTTTCTATTAGACGGCAAGCGAATGAATGATGTGGCACCAAAAGATCGGGATATTGCGATGGTTTTCCAAAACTATGCCTTATATCCTCATATGAATGTGTACGATAATATGGCTTTTGGATTAAAGCTTCGAAAATTTCCTAAAGCAGAAATTGATGAGCGGGTACGAAACGCTGCAAAAATATTAGGGCTTGAACAATACTTAGATCGAAAACCTAAGGCATTGTCTGGAGGTCAAAGACAGCGTGTTGCACTTGGAAGGGCCATTGTACGCGATGCAAAAGTCTTTCTTTTGGATGAACCTCTATCTAATTTAGATGCTAAACTTCGTGTTCAGATGCGTGCCGAAATTTCTAAACTTCATCAGCGGCTGCAGACGACATTCATCTATGTCACACACGATCAAACAGAAGCCATGACAATGGCTACTCGGCTTGTTGTCATGAAAGATGGCTTTATTCAGCAGGTTGGCGCACCAAAGGATGTGTATGAAAACCCAGAGAATGTCTTTGTAGGAGGATTTATTGGCTCTCCAGCGATGAACTTTTTTACAGGAAAACTGTCTGACGGAGCCATTGCCATTGGGAATACGCACATTCGTGTACCAGAAGGAAAAATGAAAGTATTACGCAGTCAGGGCTATATTGGAAAAGATGTGATTCTAGGCATCAGACCAGAAGATTTCCATGATGAGCCTGTGTTTATAGAGGCTTCTGAAGGAACAAAAATTGAAGCAAACGTTGAAGTGGCTGAATTAATGGGAGCCGAAACGATGCTTTATTCTTCTCTCGCTGGTCAAACGTTTATTGCACGTGTTGATTCTCGCACAGATATTCAGGCAGGTCAGACGATCCCTCTTGCCATTGATATGAATAAAGCGCACTTCTTTGATACAGAGACTGAGCTGCGCATCCGCTCAGCTGAATAAGAAGACGTTCCACAAACCATCACCATTGGGTGGTGGTTTTTTGTATATGAAAACAACATTTACCATGTTCTTTTTCCGTATGTTTTTTTCGTTGCGAACCATAATATTTAGTACAAAGCAGTTACCGCATTGGGTTTCGCCAAGTGGCAAATGACTTGGTCATTTCGCTGGTGCGACTCCAGCAAACCCAACCAAAAAAATCTTATATAAAAAGGAGATTCACATCATGGCAAATTCTAATAGTTCAAATCAATTACTAGTTCCTGGAGCAGCGCAAGCAATCGATCAAATGAAATACGAAATCGCTTCTGAGTTTGGTGTAAACCTTGGAGCAGAAACAACAGCTCGTGCTAACGGTTCAGTTGGTGGAGAAATCACGAAACGTCTTGTATCTTACGCTCAGCAAAACCTTGGCGGAACAAAAGCTTAATTTCATATCTGGATCATAGAAGACACCTCTTATGGTGTCTTCTTTTTTTGGTTTTATCCCTCACCGATTCCTTTTGAATTCATATGATGTATTAGAAAGGAGCGGATCTTTATGGACATTATTTCAGGTGTGAATTTTGAACTTCTACAATTTGTCGGTCTCTCTCTATTATGTGAATATGCTCATAGTATTCGGTCCTTTCATCTTTATAAAAAAAGCATGACATAAAACTGTACCATTTTAAGTTCTTTTCACTTATAGTATGTAGTGGAGGGATCGATCAGATGAAAATAGCTCTTTTCGGTGCTCATGGACGTGTAGGACAAGCATTTCTTCGTTTCGTAAAAGAAGATGATCGTTACATGGTTCGCTCGTTAATTCGGACAAACCGGGAAGAAATGCTTGGGGGTATGTTTCAAGTCACCGGCAATTCCAGAAATCAAGAGGATGTGCTTGAAACAATTAAAGGATCAGATATTGTCGTGAGCTGTCTATCAACAGATGGTGATGATACTTTATCTGTTTCAATGGAGCATATCGTACAAGCCATGAAGCAAACAGGAACATCAAGAATTATAACGATTGGTACAGCAGGGATTTTGAAAGCAAGGCAGCAGCCTGAGCTTTACCGCTTTGAAACAAATGAATCAAGGCGAACCACTTCCCGAGCTGCTAAAGAACATGCCAAAGCATTTGAAATTCTTCAATCAACTGAACTAGATTGGACAATCATTTGCCCAACCTATTTACCAGATGGAGAAGTGACACGGTCATATCGCTATGAAAAGAATTTTCTCCCTATAGATGGACAGAAAATTTCAGTTGAAGATACCGCACACTTTTTGTATCAGCAGTTAAACTCAAAAGAATTTGTGCATCAACGTGTCGGTATCGCTTATTGACCATTTAGTTCATGTAAATGATATACAACCAGTAAAAGTCGAGATCATATCATGAAGCCTCGACTTTTTTCATTGCCATGAAAAAGCCTCTTTCAATTTGAAAGAGGCTCAGGCTGTCGAGAAAATCTCGACAGCTTTATTTTTTTCCTTAAAATTTACATCTCCTCATTTTATAATAGAGAAAAGCCCACTAAAGGGGACTGACCCCCGTTTTTGAGACAGGGATCAAAACACCTTTATACAGCCAATTGCCGATAGTTTATCGGTGATTGGTTGTTTAGTTTCGTTTGAATACGAATGTTGTTATAATAATAAATGTATTCTTTGACAGTGCGTTCTACGATGGTGGTCGTAGTGCGATCAATCCTGTTAAGATAGAACGTTTCAGACTTTAGTGAGGAATGAAACGATTCGATGGAGGCATTATCAGCGGGTGTCCCTTTACGGGACATGCTCATGGTAATGCCTTTTATATGAACAGCTTTCTGATACTCGTAAGATGTATACACAGAACCTTGATCGCTATGTAACACGCAATTCTCAGGCAGTGCTGGGAGCTGATTAAGTGTGTTTAAGATAAAGTCTGTGTCCTGCTTATCACCAATCGTAAAAGCAATCACTTCTCCATTATATAAATCCAATATACTGGAAAGGTACAATTGTTTCTGTCCATAAGGCAAATACGTGATGTCCGTGACTAGTTTTTCAAGAGGGCGATCAGACTGAAAATTCCGATCCAGTATATTACCGGCTACGGCATAAGGCTGCCCACTCTTCTTACGCTTTTTCATTTTAACCCGGCATTGCCACTGGTTTTTCTGCATGATACGTTGAACAGTTTTATGGTTAATACGCATTCTCATTTTTAGTATGGCTGTGATTTTCCGATAACCATATCGATATTTGTGCTTTCGGCACAACGTGCCGACCTGTTTCTCTAGTTGTCTTTTAGAATGAGTCTGAGTCAAATCCTTTTTCCATCTATAATACGAAGTACGTAAGATGCCTAAATGGACACAGATGTCCTGTACCGTCATCGTTTTGCACAATTCTTCTACCAGTTTGATTGACGTTTCCTTATCAACTTCCTTTCCAATTCGTTGTACTTTTTTAAAACTTCATTCTGTTGACTCAAATAGCGATTTTCTGCCCGCAGTCTCTCTAATTCGGAAGAGTACTCGGGGCCCTTTCCATAGGAATATTGTTTTCCAACAGGTTGTTCGAACCGGTGTGTATCCCCAGCTTTATGCCATCTCACCCATGTCTGAACCTGCGTCTTATTCTTGATATTCAATTCCTGCATGATCTCTTTCATAGGTACGCCTGCCAATCTCATTTCCACAGCCTTCTGTTTGACTTCAACCGGATAACTCACTCTTGTCCCCATAGAAAAAACACCTCCATGTTTTATTTCGGATCACAACGATCTGTTTTCAAACTTGAAGGTGTTTTTTATTTGTCTCATCTTAGGGGGTCAGTCCCAAGGAAGGTGTTTTTCTCATGTTCCACACTAGAAATTCTTCTCAGCACGAAGCCGAATTTGTATTACTAGATCAACTGGTCGAAGAGGATCACCTGCTTCGTAAAATTGATCAGTACATTGATTTTTCATTTATCGTAGATAAAGTAAGACCGTATTATAGCGAGAATAAAGGTCGTCCTTCTCTTGATCCACTTATTTTGTTCAAAATGATGTTTATCGGATACCTGTACGGTATCCGTTCTGAAAGACAACTTGAAAAAGAAATTTACTATAACATGGCGTATAGATGGTTTTTAGGTTTGAACATCAATGACCCCGTTCCTCATCACTCGACCATTAGCTGGAATCGTCGTACTCGATTCAAAGATACAACGATTTTTCAAGACATTTTCGACGAGATTGTGCTTCAAGCTATCAATCATGATATGGTAGGAGGCCGCGTTCTTTTTACTGATTCAACTCATCTTAAAGCCAATGCCAATAAACATAAATATATGAGAAAAACGATTGAACAAGATACCCAGAACTATATAAATGATTTAGAAGAAGCGATCCAAGAAGATCGGGTGGCACACGGAAAAAAGCCCTTAAAGGTAAAAGAGGAGGTGAAAACGGAAAAAGACATTCGTCAAAGTACGACTGATCCTGAAAGTGGCTATCTTTATCGTGAAAACAAGCCAGAAGGCTTTTTCTACCTAGACCACCGTACAACGGATATGAAGTACAATATCATCACGGATGCCCACATCACGCCCGGTAATGTCCATGATTCTGTTCCGTATCTTGATCGGTTGGATCACCAAATCGCACGATTTGGTTTTCAAGTAGAAGCTGTTGCCCTTGATTCTGGTTATTTGACAACCCCAATCTGTAAAGGTTTATCAGATCGCCGTATTTTTGGTGTCATCGCACATAGACGTTTTCATCCAACAAGAGGACTATTCGAGAAGTGGAAATTCCAGTATGATTCTGAACACGATCAATACATATGCCCGAATGGTGAAAAGCTTTTATATACCACGACTGATCGAAAAGGTTATAGGTTCTACAAATCAGATCCTAAAAAATGCACATCGTGTCCTTTCCTTGAAAACTGCACAAGATCTAAAAATCATCAAAAGGTCATCTCAAGACATGTGTGGGAGGAACATAAAGAAAAGATCAGGCAAAATCGTCTGTCTGCCGCTGGAAAAGAGCTATATAAAAAAAGAAAAGAAAAAATAGAGCGAAGCTTTGCAGATTCAAAACAACTGCATGGGCTTCGCTACTGCCGGTTGAGGGGAAAACAAAATGTGAGTGAGCAAGTGCTTCTCACAGCTGCCTGTCAGAACATGAAGAAGATTGCCACACATCTAGCGAAGCTAGGTTAGGTGTGTGGGAGGCCTTTTTCATTCAATCTCATCCATCATCATTACGATGAAAATAAAAAAGATTGTAGAAAAACATGAGTTTCTCTACAATCTGAGCCTCTTTCAATTTGAAAGAGGCTTTTGCTACTCATCCTATCAGCTGCTCGTCACAGCTCCCTTTTGTAATTCGTACATTTGCGCATACAGTCCGCCTTGCTCCATGAGCTCTTCGTGGCTGCCGCGCTCGACAATCTCACCCTTTTCTAACACCAAAATCATGTCAGCTTTCTTAATAGTAGATAATCGGTGTGCAATGACAAAAGTGGTTCGTCCTTCTTTGACGACATCTAGTGCCCGTTGAATGATGGCTTCTGTTTCTGTATCAATGTTAGCCGTCGCTTCATCTAGAATTAAAATCGCTGGATCATATGCCAGTGCACGGGCAAATGAAATCAATTGACGCTCCCCAGAGGAAAGAGTACTCCCCTTTTCAACAACTGGTTCATCAAAACCTTCAGGCAAATGCTTTAATAGTTCTGCTGCGCCCACTTGCTTTAACGATGTTTCAATCGTTTCTCTTTTAATGTCTTCATTTCCCAAACTGACATTGGATGCGATCGTTCCAGAAAATAAATAAGGATCTTGCAGTACAATGCCCATTTGTTTACGCAGCGTTTGGCGCGACTGATCATAGATGCTTTCTCCATCAATGAGGATATCCCCATGCTGAATATCATAAAAACGTAGCAGCAAATTCATGATCGAACTTTTCCCAGAACCGGTATGTCCAACGAGTGCCACCGTCTGACCTTTTTTCGCCTCAAAGGTGATGTTCTTTAATACATTTTTCCCTTCATTATACGCAAAGGTAACATCCTGAAATTGGACGTGTCCCTCTAGTTTCTTCTGAATTGGTTCTTCCACTTCAGTACCTGGCTCATCTAATAATCGAAAGACCCGTTCAGATGAAACCCTGGCTAATTCTAATCTAGAGAATTGATTCACAATGCCTGTAATCGGCTGGAACAAACGATTTAAATAATCGACAAATGCATAGAGCACCCCAATCGACACAATGCCCGTCGCACTTAAGGACGCACCGCCAAAATACCAAATGAGTGCGACATATGCTAAGTTCCGAAGCAGATTCACCAAGTTATGTGAAAGCAGTGAATTTAAATGAAGCATCTTTCGCTGATATCGAAAGTGATTGTTATTCAGCTCATCAAATTCTTCTTTCGTTGCTTGTTCATGTCGAAATGCTTGAATAATCGTCATTCCTTGAATGGCTTCATTTAGCTTGGCATTAATTTCACTGATGATGGATCGAATGCGATGATTGTAAACTGACGCAAACTTTCGGTAAGTCATCGACCATAGGAAAATAATCGGAACAGCCACTAAACAAATAAGCGCCAGCTTCACATTTAATAAGAACATGGCGATATAAATTCCAACCATGTAAATGGCACTTGTGACGAAATTAGCGAGTACTGTGACATATAAATCACGAATGGTTTCTGTGTCATTCGTAATCCGGGCGACAACCTTTCCAGCCGGTAAATTATCAAAATACCGAATCGGAAGCGTTTGAATATGTTCAAATACGTCCACTCGCATTTTTTGAATAATGCGATTTGCAATACGCTGAAGTAAATAGTGCTGCCCATATTGAAAGAAAATCGCAATGACGAGCATCCCAAAATAAAATAGAACAAGCTGTACCAAACCACTGATTTCCGGCTGATAAAAAGCAAAGATTTCCTCTTTGGATAAACGCTGTACCTGATACGTCTCACGCTCGCTCCCATTTTCAATGGTGAGCTGATCCCCTTCTATTGTCCGGCTCCCGTCAAATCGAATCGGTTCATTCACAAAATAGTACCCAAATCCGACTTGCACGACATTGATTTGCTTTCCAGCTTCATTTTGATTCTGTAGCCGGTCACTTCTTATATAGTTATTTCCCTGGTAATAAACCGTTTTATCTGTTTTTTCATTTACCTCAACATACGGTTTTTCTACACCTAAAATATGATCATCAATCATTTTTTTCCCAATGAAAGGTCCTGTCAACTCAGCACCAACTGCAATGATCAGAAAGATCAAAGCAACAGACAATACTTTTTTATACAGGAGTGCATAGGCAAGAAGTCTTCTCCCTGTTGTCATGCCTCATCCCCTCCTTCCAGCTGATTTGTCAGCTGCTGACGCAGAAATTGCTCTTTATACCATCCATCTTGCTGAATAAGCGCTTGATGGGTTCCCTTTTGAACAATACGTCCTTCTTCCATGACAAGAATGAGATCCGCATGCTCTACAGCTGATAGACGGTGGGTTGTAATAAATGTCGTTTTTCCATGACGATTTTGTCTTAAATTCTCTAAAATAGCCGTTTCTGTTTTTGCATCAACTGCAGATAACGAGTCATCCAAAATCAAAATGTCTGGGTCAATTAATAAAGCACGTGCAATGGAAATCCGCTGCTTCTGTCCTCCTGACAGCGCCACTCCCTTTTCTCCAACCATGGTTTCCAAGCCTTCTGGTAAAAGGCGTAAATCCTTTTCAAAGTAAGCATCTTTAATCGCTTGTGCTAATTCAGCTTCTCTCGCGTCTCTATGACCGAAACGCATATTCTCTTCTACACTTTTTGAGAAAAGGACATGATCTTGCGGAACATAGCCAATCCATTGGAACAGTTGATCCAATTCAATGTCCTCAATTGGAACACCTGAAAGCAAGATCTTCCCATCACCTGTCGGATACTGACGAAGAAGCTGTTTGACAATCGTTGTTTTTCCGCTTCCCGTTTTTCCTGTAATACCAATCGTTTGCCCTTTTCGTACAGTAAAGGAGACATCCGTTAGATTATCTTTAGAGGAAGTTGGATACCTAAATGTCACATGTTCAAATTGAATATCGCCAGGCTCTTGTAATCTTTTTGGCTTAGCTGCGTCAGTTACATCCGGTTGATAACTGAGAGTATGATTCAACCGGTCTAATGAGGCATTTCCTCTTTGCATGATATTAATCAATTCACCAATGGCAAACATTGGCCAGATCATCATCCCCAGATAGACGTTAAATGCGACAAGCTCACCAATGGTTAAATCACTTTGGAACACAAGATATGCGCCGTAACCGATACCGATTAAATAACTGATCCCCACAAGCAATTTCACCGTCGGCTCAAACAATGAATCAATGATCGCTACTCTCATATTTTTTTGAAAGACATCGTCTGTCATTTCTCGAAAGCGATTCACATCTTGTTTTTCCTGCACAAAAGACCGAATCACCCGAACCCCGGCAACTGATTCTAATACACGATCATTCATATCACCAAATGCATCTTGAGCAACTGTAAAGCGTTCATGAATTTTACCGCCATAAAACGCTATCAAAATCGCCATCAGCGGCATCGGAATAATGGCCATTAAAGTTAATTTCCAGCTGATCGTCAGCCCCATTGTAAAAAAGATCATCAGCATGTAAGCAGTGGAATCGACTAATGTTAAAACGCCAAAGCCTGTTGTTAAAGCCACAGCATTCAAATCATTTGTACCTAGCGCCATTAGATTTCCGGTTTTTTTCTTTTCATAAAAGGTGGGTGTCATCTTAAGTAAGTGGCGCATTAATTTTCCGCGCATCACACGCTCCATGACATTCGCGCCGCCAAATAACTGATACATCCAAAAGTAGGTGAGCGCATAGACACTGACACCAAGTAAGCAAAAAATGGTTACGTAAAATAAGATACTGGATGTTGTAAATTGACCAGACCGAATGTCATCAACTGCTTGACCTAGATACCTCGGTGGCAGCATTTCAAGCACATTCACAATGAGCAGCAGCGTAATGGCGATTGTATAGCGCCTCCACTCTTGTTTAAAGAACCAGCCTAATTTCACAAATACTGAAAACATGTTTGTCTCTCCTTTTAAAGCTAGCCGCTTTCTATATTTTCCTGATTGTCACCTTGTTTCGTTTTTTGAACTTTTGTCATTTGTCTTGCCTTTGGCATGTTCACATGCTTTCACTCCTCTTCATTTAGTTGTTGATGCATTCCATTATTTCGAGATACGAAATGTATACAACAAAAAAAGAGGCAACCAGCTGACTGGTACGCCTCTTTTATACATGATAAAAAGGCGCATGTTGACAAATACGCAACATACGCCTTGATTCATCCGATCAATTGGAACATACGAGTCCCTTTTCAATGACCAATGAAGGTGTAATTGTCACGTGAATCAACCCATTCATGCAGTTTGATTTCATTCTTCCAATGATGTTGCACATGACATTTCCTCCTTTTGGCTCTTGAATCTTTTTTTTATCTTATAGTGGCTGTCACCATTTTGTCAATAAATATTTTTCAATAAATGAAATTTTCTAACAAAAACACAATCTTTTCATGTGTATCTTTTTCTCATAACGGGTATACCATGAACGTATAGACTCCTTTTGAAAGGAATGAGGACATTGTTTCAAGCTGATCGGATGGTCGTTGCGTTTGATGGACATGAAGACAGTAAGAAAGCATTAAAGAAGGCAATCGCTTTAGCCAAAACGTTGAATGCCAAGCTGACCGTTGCCTACGCTCATGATGGGAAATCCAGCAGACAGGTGTTTGATGCACCTCGCCCAATGACTGGCGGCGCTTATATCGGAGGCGGCATGGCAGACCTTCAAACACCCCCTGTGTACGTACCTCATGATGAACAGCAAAGTCCCTTGATTTTTGAAGATCATACAGAAGAGGTCGTTGCAGAAGCAAGAATGCTGTTAAATGAAGAGCAGTTTGAAGCTGCGATTGAAATTGTTGAAGGGGAGCCTGCAGAAGCGATTATCGAATACGCTGAAAAGATTTCAGCAGACCTCATCGTCATGGGAGCACGTGACCAAAGCAGATTGAAAAAAATGCTCTTTGGCAGTGTGAGTGAAAAGTTATCGTCCAAATCAGATATACCTGTACTGATCGTGAAATAAATGTCATCACAAAAGGCTGTAAACATTGGTTTACAGCCTTTTCAGCGTGTAGACAAAGTCTACACGCTTTTTTGTATAATAAGGGCAATAACACATTTCTGTGGGGGATGAACATGTTATCGAAACGTGAAGAAGAAAGAAGAAATCAATTAGAAGTCGTGGCCTTAGATGAATTAGTGCCTGAAGATCATCTTGTACGAAAAATTGATCAAGCGATCGATTTTGATTTTGTTTATGATCTTGTCAAAGATCATTATAGTTCTGATAACGGTAGACCAAGTGTGGATCCCGTTGTTCTTATTAAAATGGTTTTGATCCAATATCTATTTGGCATTCGTTCTATGCGTCAAACCATTAAAGAAATTGAAACCAATGTTGCTTATCGTTGGTTTATTGGGTATGGGTTTTCAGAGAAAATTCCGCACTTTTCTACCTTCGGTAAGAACTACGTGAGACGCTTTCATGATACAGATTTATTCGAACAAATTTTTTATCGAATCTTAAGAGAAGCGATGAAAAAAGGTCTCGTTGATCCATCTATCGCTTTCATTGACTCAACTCATGTAAAAGCGAACGCCAATAAGAAAAAACTTGAAAAGAAAATTGTTCGAGTAGAAACGAGAAGTTATCAAAATCAGCTTCATGAGGAGATCAATGTTGATCGTGAGGAACATGGAAAAAAGCCGTTACCCCTACAGAATAAAGAAGAGAAAAAAGAAATCAAGGTCAGTACAACTGACCCAGAGAGTGGCTACTATGTAAAGGATGAACGTGAAAAGTTATTTGCTTATTCATTTCATACGGCTTGTGATTCAAAAGGATTTATTTTAGGAACACTGGTCACTGGTGGAAATGTTCATGATAGTCGTATGTTAGATTCACTCGTATCAAAGGTGACAAAGAAAGTCGGAAAACCCAATGTAGTCGCAGTGGATGCTGGATATAAAACACCTTATATCGCCAAGTTTTTAATGGATCAAGAGATAAGACCTGTCATGCCTTACACTCGCCCGAAAACAAAAGCTGGTTACTTGAAAAAGAATGAATACGTATATGACGCACATGTTGATTGTTACATTTGCCCAAACGGGCAAATTCTTTCTTATCGTACAACGACTAGAGAGGGATATAAGCAATATGCGTCCGATTCAGAGGTATGTAAATCCTGCTCGTTTCTAGATAACTGTACACAAAGTCAAAATCACACCAAACAGATTCACCGACATATTTGGCAGGACTACCTAGACGAAGCAGACCATCTGAGACTCACTGAAATGAATAAGAACATCTATGCAAAACGGAAAGAAACGATTGAACGCGTTTTTGCGGATGCAAAAGAAAAGCATGGAATGCGATGGACGAAACTTCGAGGATTGAAAAAAGTTTCGATGCAGGCGATGCTTACTTTCGCTGCCATGAATCTTAAGAAATTAGCAAACTGGACATGGAAAGAGCCATGTCCAGCGTAAAGCGACTGATCAATTTTATCAAAATAAGTGAAAACCCCACTTTTACTTGAAGTAAAGGTGGGGTTTGTCTACGGTCTGAAAAGGCTGTAAACATTGGTTTACAGCCTCAGGCTGTCGAGAAAATCTCGACAGCTTTATTTTTTTCCTTAAAATTTACATCTCCTCATTTTATAATAGAGAAAAGCCCACTAAAGGAAGGTGTTTTTCTCATGTTCCACACTAGAAATTCTTCTCAGCACGAAGCTGAATTTGTATTGCTAGATCAACTGGTCGAAGAGGATCACCTGCTTCGTAAAATTGATCAGTACATTGATTTTTCATTTATCGTAGATAAAGTAAGACCGTATTATAGCGAGAATAAAGGTCGTCCTTCTCTTGATCCACTTATTTTGTTCAAAATGATGTTTATCGGATACCTGTACGGTATCCGTTCTGAAAGACAACTTGAAAAAGAAATTTACTATAACATGGCGTATAGATGGTTTTTAGGTTTGAACATCAATGACCCCGTTCCTCATCACTCGACCATTAGCTGGAATCGTCGTACTCGATTCAAAGATACAACGATTTTTCAAGACATTTTCGACGAGATTGTGCTTCAAGCTATCAATCATGATATGGTAGGAGGCCGCGTTCTTTTTACTGATTCAACTCATCTTAAAGCCAATGCCAATAAACATAAATATATGAGAAAAACGATTGAACAAGATACCCAGAACTATATAAATGATTTAGAAGAAGCGATCCAAGAAGATCGGGTGGCACACGGAAAAAAGCCCTTAAAGGTAAAAGAGGAGGTGAAAACGGAAAAAGACATTCGTCAAAGTACGACTGATCCTGAAAGTGGCTATCTTTATCGTGAAAACAAACCGGAAGGCTTTTTCTACCTAGACCACCGTACAACGGATATGAAGTACAATATCATCACGGATGCCCACATCACGCCCGGTAATGTCCATGATTCTGTTCCGTATCTTGATCGGTTGGATCACCAAATCGCACGATTTGGTTTTCAAGTAGAAGCTGTTGCCCTTGATTCTGGTTATTTGACGACCCCAATCTGTAAAGGTTTATCAGATCGCCGTATTTTTGGTGTCATCGCACATAGACGCTTTCATCCAACAAGAGGTTTATTTGAGAAGTGGAAATTCAAGTATGACTCTGAACATGATCATTACATATGCCCAAATGGTGAGAAGCTATTATATACAACAACTGATCGAAAGGGTTATCGATTCTACAAATCAGATCCTAAAAAATGTGCATCGTGTTCTTTCCTTGAAAGATGCACAAGGTCGAAAAATCATCAAAAAGTCATCTCAAGACACATATGGGAAGAACATAAAGAAAAGATCAGACAAAATCGTCTATCTGTCTCTGGAAAAGAGCTATATAAAAAAAGAAAAGAAAAAATAGAGCGAAGCTTTGCAGATTCAAAACAACTGCACGGGCTTCGCTACTGCCGGTTGAGGGGAAAACAAAATGTGAGTGAGCAAGTTCTTCTCACAGCTGCCTGTCAGAACATGAAGAAGATTGCCACACATCTAGCGAAGCTAGGTTAGGTGTGTGGGAGGCCTTTTTCATTCAATCTCATCCATCATCATTACGATGAAAATAAAAAAGATTGTAGAAAAACATGAGTTTCTCTACAATCTGAGGCTGTAAACATTGGTTTACAGCCTTTTTCCTTTTACGAAGAAATAGATGCTTCGCTTTCATGCTTAATTTTCTTCTGGAACCCTTCCTGTACACGCTTCGTGATCTCTCCTGGAACACCTTCCCCAACTGGCTGACCATCTATCTCTACAATTGGAATCACTTCAGCTGTCGTTGAACTGATGAAAATTTCCTGTGCATGCAAAAGTTCGTCTTTACTCATGCGGGTTTCTTCCACACGACATCCTTCTTCCTGACAAACCTCTAGCAGCTTTCTACGTGTAATGCCGTTTAAAATCAGGTGATTTGCTGGGTGTGTACGAATGACACCGTCAATGACGGCATATACATTCGAGGACGTCCCCTCTGTCACAAAGCCGTCTCTTATTAAAATCGCTTCAAACGCACCAGCTTCAGACGCTTTCTGCTTTTCCATGACGTTATATAAAAGGTTTAAGCTTTTAATATCACACCTTAACCAGCGAAGATCTTCAGACAATAGTGCTTTCACACCAGCTGTCTGCTCTTGAATAGGCTTTTTCACTTGAAATGTATATGCCGTAATCTGAGGGGTAAGTGCACCATATTGATGTTTACGAGGTGCGACGCCTCGCGTGACTTGAATATACACGCCGCCATCAATCACTTGATTATCTGCGACTAGCTTCTTCAAATTCTCTTCCATATCGGATACTGTACCTTGCAGATGAATGCCGATTTCCTTTGCACTCTTGAATAGACGCTCAGTATGCTCTTTTAATGTAAACAAAGTCCCATTATATACGCGGATGACCTCATAGACTCCGTCGCCAAATTGATAGCCTCTGTCTTCAATATCAACATGTGCATCTTTTTTTTCAATAAAATCCCCATTGTACAATACTTTCATATGGAATCTCCCCTTCGCTTTGCTTAATGGTTGAATCTGATGCTATCTTAGCGGATAAATGTAAACGTTTCAATGATTATTCAGAATTATTTCATATCCATTTGACTGGATAACCTTCTATTGTAACAAATATAGATTCATAACCAAAAAGATTCCAATTTTTTAGCATCTTCTATATTCATAGGCTCTTTTTTCCTGTATACTTACTCCATATGAGCACGACAAAAAACAGCGAAAAAAGACAGAATCCACTACATGATTCGACACAAACTACTGATTTATTGGAGCGATTGTAATGCAACGGGTTACGAAAAAACAGACACCTTCAAACACGATGTTGCTCTCAAAGGCGATTGGTCTAGTCATTCTGACATTGATCCTTTTTTTCATTTGGGATATGTCTAAAACCAATATGCAGGCAGCAGATCAACCGAATGAAGTGTCTGCGAGCAGTCCATTTCGAGACACAAGTACAAGTCTGAAACCAAAAGATGATTCGCCAAAAACATTAGATGCACATTTTAAGATCAATCCAAACAAACATGTAACGGATCAAACGATCTTTTTAACCTTTGATGATGGCCCTTCTGCTACATCAAATCAGCTGTTAGATGTGCTAAAGTCACAGCAAGTGAAGGCCACATTTTTTATGCTCGGACCGCAAATCAAAGAACACCCAGCAGCTGTGAAAAGACTTCATCAAGAAGGTCATCAATTAGGACTTCATGGCATCACGCATGATGTGAAACGCTTTTATCAAAAAAGTGATTCTCCTGTAAATGAGATGAAAGAAGATCAACGTATATTGGCTTCTGTTACTGGTGAATATACACATCTTGTGAGAACACCTTATGGCAGTTCTCCAAACTTAACAGACCAGCAAAAAACACGTTTAAAACAAAAAGGCTTTGTATACTGGGACTGGACCATTGACAGTCTTGACTGGAAATATAAAAGCTCAAAATATGTACCAGAAGTATTAAATCAGCTGCAAGTGCTTGAAACCAAGTACCCGAAAGAGCCAAAAATCATCTTAATGCATGATCAGCCAGCGACCGCAAAATACTTAAACAGTCTGATCACACAATTAAAGGCGAAGGGCTACACGTTTGAAGTCCTTGATGAAACAATGAAGCCACTACAACAATAAAGCAAACCCGCACCTATTGGATGCGGGTTTTTTATGATTTATAAAGCATTCACAAGCTCGCCAATTCGTTCGTGAAAGACAAGATCAAACAGCGGATCGAATTCCGTTTCACTTAAATTCATCATGACCTTAAAGATGGAAGGATGATGAGCAGCATCTTCTGGAATATATCGGGCTGGTGCCACTTCTAAGGAAGTTCCCATGACGAGTAGCATGTCCGTTTGCTGGAGTGATTTCTCCACTTGATCAAAGTGCTTCACCATGTCCCCAAAAAGGACAACATCTGTTTTAAGTACTCGTCCACATGTACGGCCGTCTGATGAGATCCGCTCACAAACCGGTACCTCTTCTTGTAATAAATAAGGCAGTTCGTATGTTGACCCGCATGATGGACATGTAGCTGTTTGAATGGAACCATGCAGTTCATACACATGCTGGCTTCCCGCTTTTTTATGCAGACCATCGATATTTTGCGTGAAAATATCCACGCGTTTTCCTTGCTTTTCTAAATTGGCTAAAAAAGCATGTCCAGCGTTTGGCTCGTACTCTCCACTCATCTTCATTTGAAACAATTCTTTGAATTTCGGCCAAAATTGATGAGGATGTGATAAAAAGTAGGACCGGCTCATTGCCTCCATGCGAGAAGTATCTTCTGTCCATAGTCCATCCGTTGATCTAAAATCGGGAATTCCCGATTCTGTGCTCATCCCAGCACCTGAAAGGACTGTAATATGTGAGGCCTTCGATAATCTCTCTCTTAGCGCTGCCACTTTTGTTTGATCCAACCACCATTCCTCCTTTATTCACCGAGCTGTTTCTCACCTTTTTGTTTCATATAAATGGTCTGTCCAGGGAAAGCAAATTCTACCCCTTCTTCATGGAAGATATCAATAATGCGATAGTTAATATCCTGCTTAATATCCAGGTTTTCAGACCAAGCCGTTGTGTTTGTATAAAAGTTGAAGAATAAGTTTAAATAGCTGTCTGCCAGCACATCGAGATTCACCATAATCGTTTCCTTATGAACCCCATCATGCTCATAAAGCATTTGTTTCAGACGTTTGATGCACTTATCAATGTTTTCTTTCGGTGTATTGTAAGATACGCGAACGGAGAACGTAATTTGACGTTTATTCATTCTCGTCCAATTTGTGATCGGCTCCTTTGAAAGGGTCGAATTTGGCACGGTCACCACCGCTTCAGCAGGTGTTCTAAATTTTGTGCTTCGGAAGGTAATGTCCTCTACAGTCCCAAGTACACTTGGAGTCTCTACAAAATCGCCCATTGTAAAAGGCTTCTCTGTAATAATCACAATTCCTCCAAAAAAGTTCGCCACTGTATCCTGCGCAGCGAGCGCAAAAGCAAGACCACCTAGACCAAGCCCTGCCACAAGTCCGTTCACATCATAATTAAACTCTTGTGCAATGACGCTAATACTCAGTGCAATAATAATAAAACGAAGAACCTTTGATAAAAATGGCGCTAAAATATCATCCATCTCTAATTCAAATTTTGAATTCACTTTTTGAAATAAGAAGGAAGAAGCTGCGGTTAGATTACAAAGTCCCCACGTCAGCATCAAAATAATAGAGGATCTATACAATTTGACAATGACATCCATATGGTGCTCAAAGTATGGGGCTTGTCTTAACGCAAAATATAAACCTAGTGCCACAAAAAACAGTCTCGCAGGTTTTTCAAACGCCACGACAATTTGATTAATGACTTCGGTTTTAGACCTGTTTGTCAGCTTAAAGAGCAGGTGAAACAAGTATTTCGTAAATACTTTTCGAAGTAATAAAAAAAGCAATAAAATACAAAGGCTAATGCCTATTTGGATCGCAATATCGACTGTAAAATATGTATCCATCCATTTTTGTGTAAACATCTCTGTCTCTCTCCTTTAAAACAATCCTCTCTAGTTTATAATATAACCTTCGTTTATGTCCTCTCTTAAATGTCTGACCTCTATATAAAAAGCCTCGGGACCTATCCCGAGGCATGATGTTCAATTATGAAATTTTGGCTTGAGACATATCGACGGGCAGCAAACTACTTTTTCTTCTGAGCCTGATCAAGGAGAGTCGCTTTAAACATTTCAGCATCCGTTTCGGCCTTAATACGTTCTTCCACTCTAATTCTCCCTTTACCCAATCATCTCGCCTCCTTTTCATCATTATAAAACATCAGAATTTTCAGTCAACATGACGAAAGCACTAATATTTTGACGAACGCTGACGATTTGGACAAAATTGATCGAAGAAAAATTGATGTAATTCAGGTTTACTCAATCAAAGCTTGCTCTATTCCTGTAAATTTTTCAAAATGATACATCAAGCTTTTTCGGTACATGAGGTTCCATGATAATACGGCGCTCTTCTTCTCCATATAGTAAAGAAGGAAAACCACCAAAGCATTTGATATGATAAGACCAGAACTTATGTCAGGGAGCTGGAGCAAGTGTATATTATCGCACATAGAGGGTCATCAAGCGCAGCCCCAGAAAATACAATCGCTGCGTTTGATGTAGCTGTCGAGCAAGGAGCAGATTATATTGAATTAGACGTACAAATGACAATGGATCAGCACGTCGTCGTCATCCATGATGATACCGTTGAGCGAACGACGAACGGAAACGGCTTAGTCAAAAGCTATACACTTGATCAGTTGAAAAAACTGGACGCAGGAAGCTGGTTTGACCAACAGTATACGAATGAACGAATTCCAACATTACAAGAAATTCTTGAAAGATACAGTCAGCGGATTGGGATATTGATCGAGATCAAACACCCAAAACGGCAGATAGGAATCGAAAAGGCAGTTGCCCGCATCATCAATCGGTTTGCCTATTCTCGTCATATCATCATTCAATCTTTTGATGTTCATGCACTACAAAGAATCAAAGCATTCGCCCCTTCTCTTCGCACAGCTTTGATTATCAAGCCTGATGCATTTAAACTAACGAAACGAAAGTTAACGACATACAGCTCGTTTGCAAATTGTCTTAATATGAAGAAAACGATGATCAATAGATGGTGGATAGACCGCATCCACACATTCGAGATGGATGTGTTTATATGGACTGTAAAAGATCAAAAAACAGCGGATCGAATCAAAAAATATCCAATTGATGGTGTGGTAACCGATAACCCGCTATTTTTTCAAAAGGAGAAATGATGCAGATGAAAACTTATTTCGCCGTTTTTATCGGTGGATTGATTGGTACACTTTGCAGATATGAACTAAGCCAAACTGTCATCAGCCAGACATTCCCCTATGCAACGATGATTGAAAACATTTCCGGCAGCCTGCTTCTTGGTTTTGCGACAGGATACTTTCTATTTCAGAAAGGAAAAAAATATCTTGCAGCTTTGATTGGAACAGGGTTTTGCGGCGGGTTTACGACCATGTCCACCTTTTCTAAAGAGACAGTTCTTCTGTTACAGGCAGGGCAGTTCAATTTAAGTATGATGTACATCCTGCTCTCAGTCATTGCTGGAGTAGCCGCTGCTTTAGCAGGCCTGATCCTTGCTGAACGGCTCTTTCATCAAAATAAGCAGCAGAAAGGAAGCAGATAAATGATTGTTTTTTGTACAGCTGTAGCTGGAGGGATCGGTAGTGCATGTCGTTTCTTCATCAGCCAAACAATCCAGAAAACTCCATCCCATGCCCTTTTCCCGTACAGTATTATTTTCATTAATTTATTAGGTGCAGCCGGTTTAGGTTTTCTCACAGGCGCTGTAACGTCCAATCATCCACTGCTAGTGATCATAGGAACTGGTTTTTTTGGCGGCTTTACCACATTCTCTACGTTTAGTGTAGAATCTGCGACGATGCTGATGCAGCGTCAAATAGGAAAGCTTGCTGCCTATTTACTTGTGACAATCATCGGCTCTTTATGCCTTTTTGCGGCGTTTTATCAAATAGGACAACTTCTGTTTTAAATATCTGTGATGGCAGCTAGGCTGATGAGCAGTTGATCCATCAGCTGGCGCTTCATTAAAAATAGTGTCTTCTCACTATAGCCGATTTCGATTGCACATTTTGCCATGCGCCAATCTCGAAAATACTTATAATCAATGAGCTGCTGCTCTATTTCATCCAATTCTTTTAAAGCCGTTTCAATACAAGCAACAATCAGTTCATACTGACTTTTCTGCTCTTCTAATTTTTGACGTGCCATATGATGATGTTGGAGAGAACTTCGCTTTTCAAGCTGTCTTTCAATATTTAAAATGGCTGCTTGATAGTTCTTGAAATTTTTTAAATGAAACTCAATACGTTTCATTGAGGTTTTTTTCTCCGCGATACTTGCTGTTTCATACCAGAGCATGTCCATCCCCCTTTTACGAACATTTGTCCTTATTATATACGAACATATATTCTCAAAAAAGAGGCTAAATACCTAAAAAAACCTTGAGCTTATTTTTCGCTCAAGGTCATTTCATTTACTAACAGCGGCTCTTTTATATCAAGCCCTGTGCGTGTATTTTCTTTTTCTGATGATGTGACGCCTTTTTTCAGGTCGATCTTTTTCACATAGCGTCCATCCATCTCCAAGACCTTCATCCGAATATCATCAAGATAAATGGATTGTCCTTCTCGGATATCAATGTTCTCATTTAAGATTAGCCCGCCTATCGTATCAATTTCTTCATCATGATATGACATTTCGATCAAATCTTGAACTTCCTCTAATCTCACTTTTCCATCTAATATATAATGATGCTCCGCTCTCTTTTGAATGACCGGCTGCTCATCTTCATCGAATTCATCTCGAATGTCTCCAACAATCTCTTCTAAAATATCCTCCGTTGTAACAAGTCCAGATGTCCCGCCATATTCATCCGTTAAAATCGCCATATGCATTCGATCGCGCTGCATCTTGACGAGAAGCTCTTGAATTGGAATCGTGTCAATCACTTCAATCACTGGATAAATATAATCTTGAAGCTTCAGTTGATCTTTTTCTCCTAGATACACAATATCTGCAAAGAGCTGCTTTTTGTTGAGCATGCCAATGACATGGTCTTTATCCCCTGAAAACACGGGGAAGCGTGTGTACTTTTCCTTTGTCATGATCGCCAGTATTTCGTCTAACGGCATATCTTCTGGAATCGCACAAATTTCTCTTCGCGGTATCATAATTTCTCTTGCGATTCGATTATCAAAATCGAATATCTTGTTCATATAATTATACTCTGATGAGTTGATTTCCCCATTTTTTAAGCTTTCAGATAATAAAATCTTTAATTCCTCTTCGGAATGGGAATGTTCTTTTTCAGACCCCATATCGATACCCATCATTTTCGTTAGTACACGGGCTGACCCGTTCAACACATAAATGAAAGGGTACATAAGGATATAAAATGCATGCAGCGGTCCTGACAGCCAAAGCGTCATTTTTTCTGCCTTTTGTATGGCAAGTGTTTTTGGTGCAAGCTCGCCAACAACTACATGCAAAAAGGTAATAATAGAGAACGCAAGTGTTGCTGAGATCAGGCTGATTGCTGAATCAGGAATGTTTGTCAAACCAAAACCTCGAACTAAAAGTTCTTTTACTGCCGGTTTACCGATCCACCCTAAACCAAGGGATGTCACTGTAATACCAAGCTGGCAGGCTGACAAATATTCATCTAGCCTTGATGTCACCTTTTTCGCCATGATAGCCTTTTTGGACCCTTCGGCAACAAGCTGATTAATTCTTGAACTTCTCACCTTTACAATGGCAAATTCAGATGCAACAAAGAAAGCTGTTAAAGCAATCAAAACTCCGACTATACTCAGATTAACAATATCGTCCATTTAACCTTGCTCTTTCTTAGAAGAACAAGGAGTCACCTCCTGATTGATGATGTTGTCTTTTGCAAAACGGTTAACTGATTAAATAAGACTACTTTGAGGGCCCCACTTAACCACCTCCGGTTCACGTAAAATCCGTCTCTCTACATATATATGAAACGGTATTCATTTTATCTTACCATAAATAATCTGAAAATTCCTGTATCGCTACAGTATTTTAGAGATGACAACCTAAATTGATGGAAATGCCCTTTGTTTCTTCATATTGGCAGGAAATCTGAACAATTATCTTGTATTTCAGACTCGAATTATATTAAACTATTTTCATAAACTATAACGTGACGGTTAGGAGGAGATGTTCAGATGGGGCTGAGAAAAAGTATCGTATTGGTGAACTAGCACAGATTGCACAGGTGACGAAACGAACTGTAGATTATTATACGAATCTAGGGTTGCTTGCGCCTGTTAGATCTTGTTCTAATTATCGTTATTACGATGAACATGCTTTAAAACGATTACAATTAATCGTTCTTTGCAAACAGCAGAGATTGGCTCTTTCTGACATCAAATCCAGATTAGATGAACAATTCCCTTCTCAAAAGGAAGAACATGACGAACTTGTCCATTTAACCTCTGATATCGATCGGATGAATGAGCATATGGACCGCATTTTGGCACGTTGTAAGCAGCTTCAGCCAGAACAACGTGAAAAACTAAAAGAGCAGCTTACTCCTGAAAAAATGACGGCTGTCCAATCATTTTTACTGCTGTTAAGTTAAAATTTTTACTAAACAGGAGGTGTTACCTTCGTTCTCAAAGTCAGAACGAAGGCCTTAATTGGACATAGTTAATTTACTTATAGTTGCTTTGCTTATAGCTTTAACCGCATTTTTCGTTGCATCAGAGTTTGCGATCATTCGCTTAAGAAGCTCAAGAATTGATCAGTTAATCGCAGAAGGTAATAAAACAGCAGTTGCTGTCAAGCATGTCACGACTCACCTTGATGAGTATCTGTCGGCCTGTCAGCTCGGTATCACCATTACCGCCCTTGGTATTGGTTGGTTAGGGGAAGAAACAATTGCGCATATGCTTGCTCCACTATTTGTAGAGCTGTCGATTCCTCAATCAGCCAGTCATATTGTCACTTTTATTATTGCGTTTAGTATTATGACGTTTTTACACGTCGTGGTTGGAGAGCTTGCACCAAAAACACTCGCCATTCAAAAGGCTGAGCAAGTGTCCCTTCTATTTGCTAGACCACTTATGATTTTTTACAAAGTGATGTTCCCTTTTATCTGGGTATTAAATGGATCTGCTCGTTTGTTAACAAAAGCGTTCGGTCTTCAGCAAGTTTCTGAGCATGACATGGCGCACTCTGAAGAAGAATTGCGGATTATTTTATCAGAGAGCTATAAAAGCGGCGAGATTAACCAGTCTGAATTCAAATATGTGAATAAAATTTTTGAATTTGATGACCGTCTGGCGAAAGAAATTATGATTCCTCGTACCGAAGTTGTCAGCTTCCCGCACGATATTACGATTGAGGAAATGCTGAAAGTGACCAAAGTCGAGAAATATACACGTTATCCAATTGAAGATGGCGATAAAGACAACATCATCGGTGTTGTGAATATTAAAGAAGTACTCACTGCATGTATTAGTGGTGAATGTTCCACAAGTGATACGATCGAACATTTTGTAAACCCGATTATTCATGTAATTGAAACAGTTCCTGTTCATGATCTACTGCTTAAAATGCAGCGTGAGCGTGTACACATGGCCATTTTATCAGATGAATATGGCGGTACAGCAGGACTTGTAACAGTTGAAGACATCCTTGAAGAAATCGTCGGTGAAATTCGTGATGAATTCGATATTGATGAAATCAACGAAGTGCGTAAACTGGGAGAAGACCACTATATCTTTGATGGAAAGGTCCTTGTGGATCAAGTCAACCTGCTACTAGGTATTCAACTTGATAACGAAGAAGTCGACACAATCGGCGGCTGGTTCCTTACACAAAAATATGAAGTCGAGAAAAATGACGCGATTCGTGAACAAGGCTATGAATTTATCATTAATGAAGTCGATGGACACCATGTGGCATACATCGAAGTCAAAAAACTAAACGAACAACTATTAGAAGCAGCTGAAGAAGGCGCTTCTTAAGAAAAAAAACGACCCTTGCCTTAGCAAGTGGTCGTTTTCTTTATCCCTTTTCGATTAACTTAGCTTCAAGTTCTTTGATTCTTGTGTTTAATACTTCTGTCATCGCACCTAATCTTTCTTTTGGCGGCAGATGATCAAATTCAGACTGCTCAATCGGTTCACCAATGATTAAGCGCATTTTCCCCTTCTTAAAAAGGCTTTTTGCATTAGAAGGTCCTTTGTACGCTGCTGGAACGATTGGTGATTTGCCGAGCTGAGCAATCGTAACGGCCCCTCTTTTTAAAGGAACATCTTCAGTTGTACGTGTGCCGCTTGGAAAAATCCCAACGATTTTCCCCTCTTTTAATAATTTAATGGGCGTTTTAATACTGCTTGGCCCAGGATTCTCTCGATCAACTGGAAAAGCATGAATCTTCTTTAAAAATCCGCCGATCCATTTATTTGCAAACAATTCTTTTTTCGCCATGTAGTGGATCTCAAACGGAAGAATTCCTGCGCCTAATGCAAGAACATCCACAAAACCCTCATGCGTACAAGCAATGACAAACCCCCGGTCTGTTGGCAGATTCTCTTTTTGATATACTTTGATTCCGCCTCGGAGAGCAAAAAATGCTTTGACGGTATAGCCTGAAAATTTATACATAGTGCACTTCCTTTGTTTGAAGAATGAAGGATTTGTTTCTATTATAACAAATTTTTTATTACCTGGTACTAAAAATTTTCTCCTGCTGATAAAATAGAGACGGTTCACTAAAATCATCTTTTCACTTAAGATGACCGCTCCTTCTGTATTCAAGCATGTGTTTTTAGGAGAGAATAGAGGAAGAAATGTGTCCAAAATTGTCGTTTTTTGAGTTTTTTTCCTGATTTGTTCTATTGAAAATACTTTATAAATGATGCAAATTTCGCTATGATAAGGAGAAATGATTTTGATTCGGCGAAAGAGATGAGTAATGTACGGCCTATGAGAAGTTTCGTGCAACTTTATGCCTTTCTTATGCGTGTATAACATAGAGGGGAGAAAAATCAGTGACGATCGATGAAATTTATCAAATGTATATGAACGATGTTTACAGGTTTCTGCTCTCCATGACAAAAGACAAACATTTGGCAGAGGACTTATTGCAGGAAACCTTTATGCGTGCTTATATACATATTCATTCCTACGACCATAGCAAAGTGAAACCTTGGTTATTTCAGGTGGCACGAAATGCTTTTATTGATTATGTCAGGAAACATAAAAAAGAAGTGACCATATCGGATGATCTCATTGGCGGCCTTTTACAAACGTCTGTACAAAGTCCCGCTGAACAGATTGAAATAAAAGAAGTCCTCAACATGTATTTGGAGCAGCTTCCAGATAACTACAAGGAAGCGTTGACATTGTATTATTTAAAAGAGCTGAATTACAAAGAAGCATCCAAGGTCATGAATATTACTGAAGCAAATTTTAAAAGTGTTTTATTTCGTGCAAGGCAGCGCCTAAAAGCACTATATAACAGAGGTGTTAATGATGAATGAAGAGTTTAATAAGCGATGGGAACAATATAATAATGGCGAGATGAATGAAGAAGAAATGATGGCGTTTGAAGAAGAGCTCGAAGAAAATGAAAAACGCTTAAGCCAAGAACTGAATGACTCAGATTGGACAGACTTCTCCATCAGTCCTGAAAAACAAAAAGCCATTTTACAATACGGAAAAAGAAAGTCCTATTTACGTATTTCTGTGCTTGCTGTCATATCTACACTGATTATTTTACCGCTTTGTACACTAGGTAGTTATCTATACTACGGCGTTGGCGGAGCAGACAGTAAAGGCAATCATTTTATGGAAACGGCCGCTGTAACAGTCGCCCTAACAAAACCGAATGTCGCCATTGATATGAAGGATTTAAAAGGGCAAGTCAAACTATTTGGTATGAACACAGAACTTAAGCTACAAAAACAAATTGGCAATAAAACAGAAGCCATCGGCAGTGAACAAATCGAAATGTTTTTCGATAAATTAAAGCAGCCTACGATCTCTTATTATGGCGACAGCGCACGTAATACGGAGGATTTCTTTACGCACCCTTCGTCTCAGGCAGATACATCTAAAAAACAAACACTCACTACTCTAGACAAGCTACCTGAAGGAACAGTGAGTGAAGTGTATGTATCCTATGACAAAGCATACACACCGAAAGACGTGTATTCATTTGCTAAAAAATATGATATGAAAGTGCTTTGGAATGCGATAAAAACAGAAGATTCATTAAGTGGAAATCAGCGTCCAATCGGTTTTCCCGGGAAAGACTCTGAATTTTTAAAAGAGCTTCAGCACACATCAAAAACAGAGGTTGATCAGTTCAAAGATGCCCTCGCCTATGTCAACCAGCATCCAACCTGGGCAAAAACGATCTCTGGCAGACCTGAACTTGACCTCTCTAACCGAATACGCTACATCAATCAAAATGGTGTCACGGTTTACGGTTCTGTTGTCACAGGTCCTTCTAAAGAAATAGAGAAATTTGTGAAGACAAAACGCATTAAAACGGCCAAAGTGAGCGAGGTGGAATTATGGAATTGGTAAGAATCTTTAAAGAGCATAATGTGTTTGGCTGGATTTCGGTCGGCACCGCTATTTTATCGTTGCTCATGCTGAACCTCGCCATTATTAGCAATGTGACATTTTATTCGTTTCAAATGCTTCCTTTTGCAATGGCCGCAGTTCCATTCGGTGTGATTGAACTGTTCATTAAAAAAGGCCGCACTGGACCAGGTTTCCTAGGCGTCGTTCTGAATATTTTTGTCATCGTTTGTGTCTATGCGATCGTCTCCATTGATGTCGATCTTCAATTAGGTTTTTAAAACTCATTAGATAAAAAGCCCGTGTTACTTGGCTAATGCCAAGCAGCATGGGCTTTTTTATGATATCGTTTTTATTTTCTTTCATTGACTGCAAAGGTTTTCTATCACGCTGAAAAAAGAAGACAAAGGGCTAAAATAAAGTTCATTTTAGCCCTTTGTCAACAATTTGAGACTGCTTTATAAGCAGTCTCTAGATGATGTTAGTTTACAAATGTCTTTGCGCCAAGGTAAATTGGCTTCCAATAGCTTGAAGTCATATCGCTGATCGTCACACCATCAGAAGCAGCGTGGATAAACTTGTTGTTCCCAAGGTAGACACCCATGTGAGATGGGCCAGATTTATAGGTTGTAAAGAAGACAAAATCTCCAACTTTAGGTGTTGAGACGCTTTTCATTGATCCCCAAAAACCTTCAGTTGTTTGTCTTGAAATCTTTGTTTGTTTGTTAATGATATACCACATAAAACCGCTACAATCAAAGCCTTTCGGTGTCGTTCCACCCCATTTATATGGTGTACCGTTTTGTGCTTTCGCATCTGCTACGAGTTTAGACGTATTTAAAGAAGAAGTAGCAACTGTTTTTTCTTTGACAGGTGTTGGTTTCACTTTGGATGTCTTTTTCACTTTCAGCTTTTGTCCAATTTTAATCAGATCTGTTTTGAGTTTATTTAACGATTTCAGCTCTTTCACTGTCATTCCATATTTTTTGCCGATTTTAGATAAAGTATCACCTTTGACAACTTTATGAGTGGCTGTCGTTGAAGACGCTTTTACTTTTGTTGTTGTTTTTGATGTTTTCGTTACCTTTTTTGAAGAAGTACCATTCACTTTTAAGGTTTGTCCAACATAAATCGTGTTAGATTTCAGTTTATTGTCTGATTTAATCTTACTCACGGTTGTTTTGTATTTTTTCGCTAGAACAGAAAGAGAGTCACCTTTTTGAACCTTTACTGATTGTGCTGAGGCAGCTCCGGCAAATAATGTCGTCCCAAGTAGAACTGCACTTGCAGCTGTGATCAATTGTTTTTTCATTTGTTCCTCCTGTATGTATCTATCGTGATCCGAATTTTTATCTACTTTCTATTATAAGGATCGAATACCAGAAGAAATAGTCTTGACTTCCTACGACATTATGCTTATTAATTCGGCAAAAAATATTTTTTTTAGGGTTCTTTTTATTTCATTTTTATTACACAATCATGACAAAACAAATGCATCTTGTCATAGATAAATCATACATTCATTTCTCTTTTTGGTTCATTCTATGTAAAGTGGACCTTTACAATTTTAAAGTGAACTTTACGGTGCTGTCATTTGGAATCCACACTTCTGCTCTACCATTGTAAACGTGAGAGCGATACATAAACAATGAGGAGGCAAAATGAATGAGTGTGTTGAAAAGCTCGAAAACGAAAATAGCTGCAATCGCAGCCGCATCAGTGTTATCGATTGGTATTTTTTCAGGAATTGAATTTGGACAGGCTGACAAAGCTGAGGCTAAAAAGAAACCAAAAAATGACGTACAAAATGTGATCGTGCTCATTGGAGATGGCATGGGAACACCTTACCTTTCAACTTACCGCTCATTTAAACACAACGGTGATCTTTCCAAGCAAACAGCGTTTGACCCTTACCTCACTGGCATGCATAAAACATACCCTGATGATTCTAAAAGTAACATTACTGATTCAGCAGCAGCTGGGACAGCCATGGCAACTGGTCAAAAGACATACAACAACGCCATTGGTGTAAACAAAAATGGCAAAAAACTAAAAACAGTATTAGAAGAAGCAAAACGCAAAGGAAAGTCTACTGGTCTCGTCGTCACATCTGAATTAACCAATGCGACACCTGCTGCGTATGCCGCCCACGATGTTTCTAGAAAAAACACAGCAGCCATTGCTGATGATTTCTTCGATGAGAAAATTGGCAAACAGCATACAGTCGATGTCATGCTTGGCGGAGGACTGATCGATTTTGTCCGCAAAGATCGTGATTTGACGAAAGAATTTCAAAAAGCAGGCTATCGTTATGTAACCAATAAAGCTGACTTACAAAAAAACAAACAGCAAAAATTGTTAGGCATTTTTGCTGACGGTGGTCTCGATAAAGCAATTGATCGTGATAAAACGACCCCTTCCTTGCAAGACATGACATCCTCAGCCATCAAACAGCTGTCTAAAAACAAAAAAGGATTTTTCCTCATGGTTGAAGGCAGTCAAATTGACTGGGCTGGACATGACCACGATATTGTCAGTGCGATGAGTGAGATGAAAGATTTTGAAAAAGCATTTGAAGAAGCCATTCGTTTCGCAAAAAAGGATAAAAATACGTTAGTCATCACGACAGCAGATCATTCAACTGGCGGCCTTTCCTTCGGGGCAGACGGCTCGGGCAGCTGGGATTATCAGCCTGTCAAAGCAGCAAAAAAGACACCTGATTTCATTGCAAATAAAATTGTAGGGGGTATGACGGTCGAGACTGCGCTCAAACAATACATCGACCTTGATTTCACAAAAGAGGAAATCGCCTCTATTCAAAAGGCAGCTGAAACAAAAGATCCTGTTCAAATTGATGATGCCATCGAAAAAGTCATCAATACGAGGTCTCATACAGGCTGGACCACATCGGGTCATACAGGGGATGAAGTACCATTTTATGCTTATGGGCCAACAAGCGAACAGCTAAAAGGGCTCATGGAAAATACAGATCAAGCGAAACACATTTTCAAACTGCTGAAAAACCAATAAAGTGCTAATCACAAAAAAAGATGTCTAGTCGTAGACATCTTTTTTGATCATTAAGTGAGATACTTCCTATGAACCCCTTTTCCATCGTATGAAAACATCACTTCTTTTCCTTCAAGAACTGACTCGATGTGCACACTTCTTCCCCATAGCTGATACAAATATGGAAGCACCTTTTCTAAGTATTTGAGATCAAGCTCAATGCCTTCATACCAATGTTTAATATAGAGTTCGTTGTTTTTTAAATAGTCGCCATCGATGACTGTCAAATACGGAAAGCCGCCATTGACCCTCATGCTGACTAGCTGATCACGGACTGCCTTCCATTCTTTATCAATGACTTTATAGTCTCTCCCCTGCTTTTGAAACAAGTACAAATCTTCCCTCATCACAAGGTCTTTCGTTAAGTAATTTCGAATAAAAGAAATGTCTGATTCAATTTCTCGCACTTCAAACATTTTGCTACGACCTGACCCTTCCGTCACTCCTGCTTTTTTTAATTCCTCGCATGGATGATCGTAGCGCTCTTCAATATCTTCAAAAATCTTCAGCCCTAAATAGTAAGGATTGATTCCTGTCTTAGATGGCTGCACGACACCTGCATTTAATTTGGCAAATTCAATCGATTCACTTGAATCTAAATCAAGTTCACGCATAATCCGCTGGTGCCAATACGATGCCCAGCCTTCATTCATGATTTTCGTTTCTAGCTGTGGCCAAAAATAGAGCATTTCCTCTCTCAGCATCGTCAGCACATCCCGCTGCCAAGGCTCTAGCTCCCGGGAGTGTGCCTCGATAAAGAGCAAAATATCTTTTTCTGGCTTTGGGGGGAATTGCTTGATCGTTTTCTTTTTCTCACGTGTTTTCGGTTCATCCATTCCCCACAAATCATCATATGGCGTTTGACGTTTTGGTTTGTCCTCTTCATATTCATCTTCATCGTCGAGATTCCAGCTTAATTTTGAACGAACAAGCGACGGATCAATATGCTCCTGCAATGCCAATACAGCATCTAAAAAGGACTCGACTTCTTTTGTACCGTGGATATGTTCATATTCTTTAATTCGCTCTGCTGCCGCTGACATACTTTCCACCATATCTCGTTTTGTGTTTTGGAAACGGCAGTTGTTTTTAAAGAAATCGCAGTGTGCCAAGACATGAGCCACAATTAGTTTATTTTGAACAAGCGAATTGTTATCAAGGAGAAAGGCATAGCAAGGATTTGAATTAATCACCAGCTCATAAATTTTGCTTAATCCTAAATCATAATGAAGCTTCATTTTGTGAAATTGCTTTCCAAAGCTCCAGTGGCTAAATCGTGTTGGCATGCCATATGCACCGAATGTATAAATAATCTCCGCGGGACAGATTTCATACCTCATCGGATAAAAATCCAGACCAAATCCTTCTGCAATTTCTGTAATTTCATCAATGGCTCGTTGTAAAAGACGCTTTTCAGATACGCTCAAGGAAACCATCCCTCCTCATCGGACTTATCCCTACTATATGAGCGTACCTAAAAAAACATGATGTTCAGCCAGTTGTTTAGACGACTTCCATCTCTTTCATGGACTGCCCGCCGAACGCTTCAAAATGGATATTCTCTTCCGGAATGTCCAACGCTTTTAGAATAAGGATCATTTCCTGTGTAAATGCTGGGGAACCGCAAACATAAAATTGGCCTTTTCCTTCACCAATGACGAATTGAAGGAAAGGTCGGTCAATCCGCGTAGCCACCTTCTCAACCAGCTCACTCTTTACACTTTTTTCAAATTGTTCGTTACAAAGGATGATACGTCCCTCTGGAGATGAAGTGAGAACGTGTTCAAACTCTTGTTCAAAAGCGGTTACATCCTCTAGTCTGTCTGCATGAATCATCGTGAATGGCTGATTGTTATACGACGCTGTTTTCACTAGACCAATCATTGGTGTGACACCAGAACCGGCACTAATCAAATAAACGGGTTCTTTTGTGTCATCTTGCAAGCAGAACATTCCCTGCGGCATACTCACGTGAAGAACATCGCCTTCTCTCATTTCATCATGCAGGAATGTGGAGACATGCCCATCTCGTTTCACGGTGATGCGATAGTAAGATGGGTGATATTGATCTGATAAACTGTATTGTCTGCTGCATACATAGGCTTCACCCGGCATATCTACCTGCACCGTAATATATTGACCAGCTTCATACATTGGTAGCTCAGATTCATCCTCTGGTACTAAATAAAAGGAAATGAGTGATGGAGATTCTTGTTTCTTTTTCTTCAGAATAAACGGTTTGACATCTGCCCATCCACCAGTTTGTTTCACATTTTCAGCCATCATTTCTGCCTCAATGGTGATGAATATATTCGCAATGATGTCATATGCAGCCTTCCAAGCCAACAATGTGTCATCTTCCTCTGATAACCCAAATACCTCTTTCATTGCTTCAAGAAGGTGATATCCGACGATTGGGTACTGCTCTTTTTTCACCATGACACTGACATGCTTATGGGCAATTTGTTTCACAGCAGGAAGCAAGTCTGCCAAGCGGTCAATGTGCAGTGCAGCTTGATAGAGTGTTGCGGCAAGCGCCTCTGGCTGGCTTCCATTCATGAGATTTGTTTTATTAAACTGATTGAGTAGCTCTGGGTGCTGTCTAATCATATTTTGATAAAAAACTGTCACAAGTTTTGTTCCCTCAGCTTTTAGAAGAGGGGCTGATTGTTTAATGGCATTCATTTGATCTGTGGATAACATCGTTATTCCTTCTTTCAAAAGATGTATTTTAAATACATCTTTATCGTAATGGAAGACAACGTATAAAAGCAATATTTATAATACATGTTTTAAATGTTGTCACATTTAGCACTTTCTCGAACAGTTTTTGTCTAAAATGTGTTACGATGATACAAAACTCTATTAGGTTTAGAGGTCGTCCAAATGAAACTTACGAATTATACAGATTTCTCATTAAGGGTACTCATTTATTTAGCTTCGAGAGAAAACAATGAACTGTCAAATATTCAGCAGATTGCCGATATTTATGGCATTTCGAAAAATCACCTGACAAAGGTAATTTACCATCTAGGAAAACGTGGTTATGTAGAAACGATCCGCGGAAGAAATGGTGGGATTAGGCTGGGGAAAAGCCCAGAAAGCATTAATATTGGTGAGGTTGTCCGCTATACAGAGGATGATTTAGTCATGGTTGAATGCTTTGATCCGAAGAAAAATAGCTGTATTATCTCCCCGATTTGTTCATTAAAGCACGTACTTCATGAAGCACTCACTGCTTATTTACGCGTTCTTGACCAATACACATTAAATGATTTAACACAAAACAAAGATGCTCTAAGAGAGCTTCTGCTCTAAGGCGAAAGAATTTATTTCTTTCGTCTTTTTCTTTACCTCCTTGTAATAATAATTTATTTAAAATTATTATAAATAAATATTGACTATCATGTTTGATTCAATATAATTAGGGTATATAGATTGCTAGAAACCATTTTTTGTTTACAGGAGGAGAAAAAGAATGACAAATTCTAATCATAAAAATTTGACAACGAATCAAGGCGTGCCAGTTGGCGATAATCAAAACTCAAGAACTGCTGGTCACAGGGGGCCTTCATTTCTTGATGATTACCATTTGATTGAAAAACTTGCACACTTTGACCGTGAACGTATTCCAGAGCGTGTCGTTCATGCAAGAGGCGCCGGCGCTTATGGTGTATTTGAAGTAGAAAATAGCATGGAGAAACATACAAGAGCAGCCTTCTTAAGTGAAAAAGGAAAACAAACAGACGTTTTTGTCCGTTTCTCAACGGTTATTCATCCTAAAGGTTCGCCTGAAACATTACGTGACCCTCGCGGCTTCGCTGTCAAATTTTATACAGAAGAAGGCAACTATGATCTAGTTGGGAACAACTTGCCGATCTTCTTTATTCGTGATGCACTCAAATTCCCTGATATGGTTCACTCTCTCAAGCCAGATCCTGTAACAAACATTCAAGATCCAGACCGTTATTGGGATTTTATGACGTTAACACCTGAATCCACTCACATGCTCACATGGCTCTTCTCTGACGAAGGTATTCCTGCGAACTACGCTGAAATGCGCGGTTCTGGTGTTCATACGTTTAGATGGGTAAACAAATACGGAGAAACAAAATATGTGAAATACCACTGGAGACCATCAGAAGGCATTCGCAATTTATCGATGGAAGAAGCTGCAGAAATTCAAGCAAACGACTTCCAGCATGCGACAAGAGACTTGTATGATCGTATTGAAAAAGGAAATTATCCAGCATGGGATCTTTACGTTCAGCTTATGCCGCTCAGTGATTATGATGAACTAGATTATGATCCATGTGATCCGACGAAAACGTGGAGCGAGGAAGATTATCCGCTTCAAAAAGTGGGCCGCATGACACTGAACCGCAATCCAGAAAATTTCTTTGCTGAAACAGAGCAAGCTGCTTTCACGCCAAGTGCCCTAGTACCAGGAATTGAAGCATCTGAAGACAAACTGCTTCAAGGTCGTCTGTTCTCTTATCCTGACACGCAGCGTCACCGCCTAGGTGCAAACTACATGCGCATCCCAGTGAACTGTCCTTATGCGCCTGTTCACAATAACCAACAGGATGGCTTTATGACAACAACTCGTCCAAGCGGTCATATTAACTATGAACCAAACCGTTATGACGATCAGCCAAAAGAAAACCCTCACTACAAAGAAAGTGAACCGGTTCTTCACGGTGACCGTATGGTGAGACAAAAAATCGAAAAACCAAACGATTTCAAACAAGCTGGAGAAAAATATCGAAGCTACTCTGAAGAAGAGAAACAAGCATTGATCAAAAACTTGACAGCTGACTTGAAAGACGTAAATGAAAAAACGAAATTACTTGCGATCTGCAACTTCTATCGTGCAGATGAAGATTATGGACAGCGTTTAGCGGATTCACTCGGTGTGGATATTCGCTCATATCTTCAAGGAAGCATGAAATAAATCTTCTTTTCAGCTGGAGCACCTCTTTTTAAAAGAGGTGCTCAGGCTGTCGAGAAAATCTCGACAGCTTTATTTTTCCCCTTAAATTTTCCACTACCCCATTTTATAATAGAGAAAAGCCCACTAAAGGAAGGTGTTTTTCTCATGTTCCACACTAGAAATTCTTCTCAGCACGAAGCTGAATTTGTATTGCTAGATCAACTGGTCGAAGAGGATCACCTGCTTCGTAAAATTGATCAGTACATTGATTTTTCATTTATCGTAGATAAAGTAAGACCGTATTATAGCGAGAATAAAGGTCGTCCTTCTCTTGATCCACTTATTTTGTTCAAAATGATGTTTATCGGATACCTGTACGGTATCCGTTCTGAAAGACAACTTGAAAAAGAAATTTACTATAACATGGCGTATAGATGGTTTTTAGGTTTGAACATCAATGACCCCGTTCCTCATCACTCGACCATTAGCTGGAATCGTCGTACTCGATTCAAAGATACAACGATTTTTCAAGACATTTTCGACGAGATTGTGCTTCAAGCTATCAATCATGATATGGTAGGAGGCCGCGTTCTTTTTACTGATTCAACTCATCTTAAAGCCAATGCCAATAAACATAAATATATGAGAAAAACGATTGAACAAGATACCCAGAACTATATAAATGATTTAGAAGAAGCGATCCAAGAAGATCGGGTGGCACACGGAAAAAAGCCCTTAAAGGTAAAAGAGGAGGTGAAAACGGAAAAAGACATTCGTCAAAGTACGACTGATCCTGAAAGTGGCTATCTTTATCGTGAAAACAAACCGGAAGGCTTTTTCTACCTAGACCACCGTACAACGGATATGAAGTACAATATCATCACGGATGCCCACATCACGCCCGGTAATGTCCATGATTCTGTTCCGTATCTTGATCGGTTGGATCACCAAATCGCACGATTTGGTTTTCAAGTAGAAGCTGTTGCCCTTGATTCTGGTTATTTGACGACCCCAATCTGTAAAGGTTTATCAGATCGCCGTATTTTTGGTGTCATCGCACATAGACGCTTTCATCCAACAAGAGGTTTATTTGAGAAGTGGAAATTCAAGTATGACTCTGAACATGATCATTACATATGCCCAAATGGTGAGAAGCTATTATATACAACAACTGATCGAAAGGGTTATCGATTCTACAAATCAGATCCTAAAAAATGTGCATCGTGTTCTTTCCTTGAAAGATGCACAAGGTCGAAAAATCATCAAAAAGTCATCTCAAGACACATATGGGAAGAACATAAAGAAAAGATCAGACAAAATCGTCTATCTGTCTCTGGAAAAGAGCTATATAAAAAAAGAAAAGAAAAAATAGAGCGAAGCTTTGCAGATTCAAAACAACTGCACGGGCTTCGCTACTGCCGGTTGAGGGGAAAACAAAATGTGAGTGAGCAAGTTCTTCTCACAGCTGCCTGTCAGAACATGAAGAAGATTGCCACACATCTAGCGAAGCTAGGTTAGGTGTGTGGGAGGCCTTTTTCATTCAATCTCATCCATCATCATTACGATGAAAATAAAAAAGATTGTAGAAAAACATGAGTTTCTCTACAATCTGAGCACCTCTTTTTAAAAGAGGTGCTTTTTTATAACCGAAACACGTTAATACTAATCAAATGACCCGTCACCGGATGAAAATAAATTTCTGCATGTGCTGCAAATCGTGTGGAGCCTTCCTTCACGGTCACGCGAAACACATCTTTTGTTTGATCTTCATTCACTTGTGTACGTCCAATGTAATGATAATCGTTTAAAGCGGCGCCTTCATATTCATCTTGGAAGGCAGTATACGCAAGTCTTTCCCAATTCTCTGCCGGCTGCACAGCTGCTTGTGAAGATGGATGAACCATGAGACTGCCGAATAAAACAATTCCTGCTGCAAAAAGCATCCATAATTTCGGGTGCATGATATCAATATTCTCACTTTCATATCTATTTTGTTTAGGTTTTGCTGGTTGGTTCTTTTTCATACATCAAGCATTTATTCAGCCTATAATTCCCGGTACCCTGTTTATGCAGACACCAACTTTTCCCCTGAAAAAGTCGATCTGATCCGAGCAAACTAAGTAAGACTTCTCAAGGGAAAGGAGAAGGTTTAATGAATGTGGCAGATTATGATAAGGCACTTTATTATACGCATCGCTCGCAATGGGATAATTTACTTATTCTTATGGTACGTACGCAAGATGACTTGCTCTCGAAACGTATTGAGCATTTCTTACATGCGTATCAATTTAACCGGAACGATGCAGATGTTGAAAAATGTTTATATGGACTCCTGCAGTATATCGACCATGCTTCAGAAGCTGCCGTTGCTGAAGCATATGCTGAACCAATGTACACATAAAGGAAAAGGTTGATTTTCTTTCAGATTGTTGACATAGGGCTAGAATGAACTTTATTTTAGCTCTTTGTTTTCACCCTTTTACTAACCGCCTTTCATAAAGAAGAAAAGACTTCATGAGAAATACTCATGAAGTCTTTTGAAATGTCCACCATGACTGTTTACAACAGCTCTTTCGGCTGATTTTTTTGATAATCTACCGCATAGAGAGCGGCCTGAGTTCGATCTGCCAGCTCTAACTTTGATAACACATGAGACACGTGAGTTTTCACAGTCTTTTCAGAAATAAAAAGCGATGAGGCGATTTCTTTGTTACTTTTCCCTTTTGCGATTTCAAATAAGACATCACGTTCTCTATTGGTCAGTTCGTTCATCAATGCCCATTTCTGCTCTTTAGGTTCAGTTAGATGCTGTACAAGAAACGCTGTAATATGACCATCTAGCTGGTACGTACCATTTTGCACCTCAATCATTGTCTTGAGAAGCTTTTCAGGTGCTACATCTTTGAGCTGATAAGCCCTTGCTCCCGCCTGGATAGCAGGAATCACATAGTCCTTATCTGCATAGCTTGTCAGAATGACAATGCGGACATCCGGCATATCCAGCGTCATTTGCTTTGTCGCCTCAATCCCATTCATTACAGGCATAGAGAGATCCATCAAGACAATGTCAGGCTTTGTCTGCCTCACTACCTGTAGTGCCTCTTCTCCATTGGATGCTTCACCAACGATGTCCACATCTGGCTGGGTTTGCAAGAAAAAGACCAGCCCTTTTCTGACAATGTGATGATCATCTGCAATGACTACCCTCATGACAATCCCTTCCTTTCTTGAGAAAATGGTACTTTCACATCAATCGTCGTTCCCTTCCCTAGCTCAGAATTGATGCAAAATGTACCTCCTGCTCTTCGGATACGGTCAGCCATCCCTTTCAGCCCAAATGAAGGAAGACTCATTTGTTCATCATACTGAAATCCCTTTCCCTGATCGATGATTTTCATACCAAACGTATCTCCTGATTGCTCCAGTTTGACCTCTACTTTCTCAACGCCCGCATGCTTTTGGCAATTATTTAGAGCTTCTTGGCATACGCGAAATAAAGTCTCGTGCTTTGAATGATCTATTTCCATACAGCCTGATAAAGACAATGAACAATTTAAACCTAAAAGCTGTGCATACTCTTCAATCGCTGTTGTAAATCCTTTTTCAAGCCCTTTTGGTCTTAACTGCCAGATGAGTGATCGCATTTCAATGAGGGCATCTTGTGATAAATGCTGAATAAAATCAATCATTTCACCTAATTTTTGATCACTTGTCATTTGGCGCGCTGCCTTTGCAGTCAAACTCACGGAAAACAGCATTTGATTCACAGAATCGTGTAAATCCTGCGCAAGCCGGTTTCGTTCTTCTAAAAGTGCATGCTGCTGCTCATTTTGCACAAGCTTCATGCGCTGAATAGCCGTACCAATTTGCAGTGCAATACTTTCAAGCAGATTCAGCTCCTCCTGTGTAAATGTGACCTTCCCTTTTGCCGCCACATTTAATAAGCCAAACGTACGCTTACATGCTTGGAGCGGAACGGTTGCATGATGGGTAATTCCTTCTGTATCTCCAAGCTTTTGCTCAATCGCCGTTTCAATCCGTTTACAATTGATGATATTGGTAGCTGATTGCAGTGAGCCTTTCGTGTAGCGGTTGATGCAATAGCAATCGTTTTGACACATCAATTGCTTTCGATCCTTTGCCAACGCTTCAGGTAAGCACACTTCTGCCATTAGTTCATACGATCCGTCTTCTTCTATAAAATAAATCCATGCTGTTTGAAAGCCTGTCACTTCCATAAGCATATGAAGCACTTCATGAAGCGTTTCCTTCATTTCCATCCCTTCATTTAGCTTTTCAGCAATTTCTTTTAACGTTTTTAATGTTTTGACTTTGTCTTGGTAATCTCCCATCGTGTGTACCCCCGGCTTTTACTGCCTCTCTTATCAATATGTTGATTATACCATGAGCATCTGTGCGGCTCTTTCTCAAAAAGGATGATTTTTTCTCATCCTTTTGACTGAGAAAAAGCCATCATGCATGACATGATGGCTTTGTGATGTTTTATTTAGCTGTTTCTTCCACAATGTCATAGACAACTTTCATGACTTCTTCTGATAAGTGTTTCAGCTTTTCTTCGCTGTCTGTTAACGATGTGCCTTTGACTGCAATATAAAATTTGACTTTAGGCTCCGTACCAGAAGGTCGTAAACAAAACCATGAGCCATCTTCAAGGAAATATTTCAGGACGTTTGATACCGGCAGATGAATCGTTTCTTCTTTCTTTTCAGCTACAAGGTGCCTTTGACTTGATTGATAATCCTCAATGACCGTAATGCGCTGACCGGCGATAGAAGCTGGCGGGTTTGATCTAAAGGTATGAAGAATAGCAGAAATCTGCTCTGCTCCTACTTTCCCCTTTAAGGTTAATGACTTTAACCCTTCTCTGTAAAATCCAAATTCCTTAAAAATATCAACAAGCGCATCATATAATGACTTGCCTTGTTTCTTATAAAAGGCTGCGACTTCAACTGCTAATAACGCCGCTTGAACTGCATCTTTATCTCGTGCAAAATCACCGATCAAATAGCCGTAGCTTTCTTCATAGCCAAATTGAAACGTGTATTCTCCGCTTTCCTCGAACTGCTTGATTTTTTCTCCGATAAATTTAAAGCCAGTGAGCGTATCAATCGTGTCAGCTCCAAATGCTGAGGCAACAGCACGCCCAAGCTCACTTGTCACAATCGTTTTCATCACAACGGGGCGAGGCGGCAGCTGACCTAGTTTTTGTTTTTCAGATAATAAATAATGAAGTAGTAAGGCGCCTGTTTGGTTGCCGGTCAAAACGGTAAATTCACCATCATGATTTTTCACAGCGATACCTAATCGATCTGCATCTGGATCTGTCGCAATCAAAATATCAGCATTTTGCTTTTCACCAAGCTTGATGGCGTATTCAAAAGCGGCATGCTCCTCTGGATTTGGAGACGTAACCGTCGAGAATTGCGGATCTGGTTTTTCCTGTTCAGGCACAACCGTCACATGCTTATAACCAAAGGCCTGAAGTCCGTTTCGGACAGGTTTATTCGCCGTCCCATGAAGCGGGGTAAACACCACTTTGACATCGACTTCTTTTGCAAGCTCAGGGTGCACACGAATGGTTTTTAATTTTTCCATATACGCTTGATCGATTTCTTCACCAATCATACGGATCAAACCATTTTGCTTCAATACTTCTTCTGATTCCACTGAAATGGCTAATTCATTTTCGATGGCATCTACTTCTTTAATGACTTGATCTGCTTCAAATGGGGGCATTTGGCCTCCATCTTCTCCATAAACTTTATAGCCATTATATTCTGGCGGATTGTGACTTGCTGTCACAACAATCCCTGCAAAGGCATTCAGTTCTCGAACTGCAAAAGAGAGTTCTGGTGTCGGACGCAGTTCGTCAAATACGTATGTTTGAATGCCATGTGAAGCCAGTGTTTTGGCCGCTTCCATCGCAAATTCAGGAGATTTATGGCGTGAATCATAGGCAATGGCGACGCCTCTTTTTTTTGCATCCTCTCCATGTGCTGCAATATACGCAGCAAGACCAGCAGATGCTTTTCGAACAGTGTAAACATTCATTCGGTTCGTTCCAGCACCAATTTCTCCGCGCATTCCTCCAGTACCAAACTCAAGGTTTTTGTAGAAGCAGTCTTCAAGCGCTTGATGATCATCTTGATGTGCCTCCAGCCATTCCCTTAGCTCAGTATCCAGGTGCTTCTCATTGATCCAACGCTCATAATTCGTATTCCAACTCATGGTCGTCCTCCCAGCTCTTATCATCAATAAAATAACATCTACTGTTATTTTATATGGAATTATCCTTCATGTCATGTTATATCATGAACATATGAAAAAACGATGAACAAAATAAAAAAAGCCGATACACGATCGGCTTTCAGATTGTAGAGAAACTCATGTTTTTCTACAATCTTTTTTATTTTCATCGTAATGATGATGGATGAGATTGAATGAAAAAGGCCTCCCACACACCTAACCTAGCTTCGCTAGATGTGTGGCAATCTTCTTCATGTTCTGACAGGCAGCTGTGAGAAGAACTTGCTCACTCACATTTTGTTTTCCCCTCAACCGGCAGTAGCGAAGCCCGTGCAGTTGTTTTGAATCTGCAAAGCTTCGCTCTATTTTTTCTTTTCTTTTTTTATATAGCTCTTTTCCAGAGACAGATAGACGATTTTGTCTGATCTTTTCTTTATGTTCTTCCCATATGTGTCTTGAGATGACTTTTTGATGATTTTTCGACCTTGTGCATCTTTCAAGAAAAGAACACGATGCACATTTTTTAGGATCTGATTTGTAGAATCGATAACCCTTTCGATCAGTTGTTGTATATAATAGCTTCTCACCATTTGGGCATATGTAATGATCATGTTCAGAGTCATACTTGAATTTCCACTTCTCAAATAAACCTCTTGTTGGATGAAAGCGTCTATGTGCGATGACACCAAAAATACGGCGATCTGATAAACCTTTACAGATTGGGGTCGTCAAATAACCAGAATCAAGGGCAACAGCTTCTACTTGAAAACCAAATCGTGCGATTTGGTGATCCAACCGATCAAGATACGGAACAGAATCATGGACATTACCGGGCGTGATGTGGGCATCCGTGATGATATTGTACTTCATATCCGTTGTACGGTGGTCTAGGTAGAAAAAGCCTTCCGGTTTGTTTTCACGATAAAGATAGCCACTTTCAGGATCAGTCGTACTTTGACGAATGTCTTTTTCCGTTTTCACCTCCTCTTTTACCTTTAAGGGCTTTTTTCCGTGTGCCACCCGATCTTCTTGGATCGCTTCTTCTAAATCATTTATATAGTTCTGGGTATCTTGTTCAATCGTTTTTCTCATATATTTATGTTTATTGGCATTGGCTTTAAGATGAGTTGAATCAGTAAAAAGAACGCGGCCTCCTACCATATCATGATTGATAGCTTGAAGCACAATCTCGTCGAAAATGTCTTGAAAAATCGTTGTATCTTTGAATCGAGTACGACGATTCCAGCTAATGGTCGAGTGATGAGGAACGGGGTCATTGATGTTCAAACCTAAAAACCATCTATACGCCATGTTATAGTAAATTTCTTTTTCAAGTTGCCTTTCAGAACGGATACCATACAGGTATCCGATGAACATCATTTTGAACAAAATGAGTGGATCGAGAGAAGGACGACCTTTATTCTCACTATAATATGGTTTTACTTTGTCTATGATAAATGAAAAATCAATGTATTGATCAATTTTACGAAGCAGGTGATCCTCTTCGACCAGTTGATCTAGTAATACAAATTCGGCTTCGTGCTGAGAAGAATTTCTAGTGTGGAACATGAGAAAAACACCTTCCTTTAGTATGCTTTTCTCTATTATAAAATGGGGTAGTGGAAAATTTAAGGGAAAAAATAAAGCTGTCGAGATTTTCTCGACAGCCTGAAGCCGATACACGATCGGCTTTTTACTTATTCAGCATCAAGCGGTACGACCGCTTCATGGAATAGTCGGTCTAATTCAGTTTGATGTTTCTGTTTTGTCGCTTCATCCCAGCCAAAACGATCTGCCATATAGTCAACAACAGGCTGTGCATACGTTTTTGCCCAATTGATATTAAATAATAGGCTGCCTGTTCTTCTCAAGAAGAAATCGACAGGTGTTACAGCCAATTCTTCTTCGATCGCATAGACAAGTTCAGCCAACACATATGCGGGAATGTTTCGTTTGTCTGCTTCCCCTTGAAGCTGCTCCACACGCTTGAAGACATTGCTGACGTTTGAGCCATATTTCTCAGCTAATTTTTGTGCAATCGGTTCTGTCAAACCAACGGATGCTCCTTCTGCCGTCTTCGCTTGAACAAAGGATGCCATATTTTTTGAACCGCCTACATGCCCGCCTGAAATTGGCATATGTTTCGTTTTACATGGTCCAAAATCTTTTCCAGTTTCCTCTTTAAGTCCATCACGTACAAGATTCACAATGTGTTCAGCCATTTTACGGTAACCTGTTAATTTACCGCCAGCAATCGTGATTAAGCCTGAAGATGATGTCCATACCTCATCCTTACGAGAAATTTCTGAAGGATCTTTGCCTTCTTCATGAATGAGTGGACGAAGACCAGCCCAGTTAGATTCAACGTCTTTTTCTGTAATGTGAAGATCTGGGAACATATATTGAATGGCTTTGATCACGTAATCACGATCTGCTTTTGTCATACGCGGATGTTCCAGCTGTTTTTTGTAAACGGTATCTGTTGTTCCCACGTACGTTTTTCCTTCTCTTGGAATCGCAAAGACCATTCGTTTATCAGGTGTGTCAAAGTAGATTGCTTGTTTTAATGGGAAAACAGATTGGTCAAATACTAAGTGAATTCCTTTTGTATGTTGTAAATGTTTCCCCTCTTTTGAGTGGTCCTTGTCTCTTAGCTGATCGACCCATGGACCAGTCGCATTGACGATTTTTTTCGCATATACATCGTATGTTTTCTGTGTTGTGACATCTTCAATGACAACACCGACAACTTTGCCTTTATCATAAATAAATTCTTTTACTTTCGCATAGTTGACCGCTTCTGCCCCGAATTTCACAGCCTCTTTCATGACTTCAATTGTCAGGCGTGCATCATCTGTACGGTATTCAACATAGTAGCCCCCGCCTTTTAAGCCATCCTTTTTCACAAGCGGTTCTTTTGCAAGTGTCTCTTTTGCACTTAGCATACTTCTGCGTTCACTATGCTTAACGCCAGCTAAAAAGTCATATACTCTAAGTCCGATTGAAGTTGAAAACTTACCGAATGTCCCGCCTTTATGCATTGGAAGAAGCATCCATTCTGGCGTTGTCACATGAGGACCGTTTTCGTATACGATGGCACGCTCTTTACCGACCTCTGCGACCATTTTCACTTCAAATTGTTTTAAATAACGAAGTCCGCCGTGTACAAGTTTCGTTGAGCGGCTAGACGTACCTGCTGCGAAATCCTGCATTTCTGCAAGACCAACACGCATTCCGCGTGAAGCCGCATCAAGTGCTGTACCAGCGCCAGTAATACCCCCACCAATGATAAACACATCATATGGTTTTTTTGTCATGTCCTGAAGCATTTGTTCTCTTTCTAAGCTAGAAAAAGTCATCTCTTGTTCCTCCCATGTTGTACGGTAAAGAAAAAGAGACCGCAAACACCCAAAGCGTATTTCTACACTTCGGTGCTTGCGGTCTCTCCAGTTCTCCAACCGTTCTATTAACTTACTTGAAGTATACCATACTTTTTGTTTATTTGAAAGCTTGAGCTGCTTTTACAGCCTTTTTCCACCCGCTGTATAACGAGTCACGGCTGTCTTCTTCCATTTTAGGTTCAAAGCGCTTGTCAAGGTTCCATTGTTTTGCAATGTCTGAACGGTCGTTCCAGAAGCCAACTGCTATTCCCGCAAGATAGGCCGCACCGAGTGCCGTCGTTTCATTAATTTCTGGACGTTCTACTGGTACATCGAGCAAATCACTTTGGAAGCCCATTAAGAAATCATTCTTTACAGCCCCGCCATCGACACGTAATGTTTTAAGTGAGATGTTTGAATCTTTTTCCATCGCATCTAAAACATCTTTCGTTTGATAAGCAAGTGATTCTAACGTTGCACGAACAAAGTGCTCTTTAGAAGTACCGCGTGTTAAACCGAATACAGCGCCTCGGACATCACTATCCCAATATGGTGTGCCTAAACCAACGAATGCTGGTACGACATATACGCCGTCTGTTGACTCAACGCGCTCAGCATAAGCTTCACTGTCTTTTGAGTCTTTAAACATTCTAAGTCCATCACGCAGCCACTGGATCGCTGAGCCAGCAACGAAAATACTTCCTTCTAAAGCATATTCAACTTTGCCGTCAATGCCCCATGCAATCGTCGTTAACAATCCATGATCTGACTTAATTGCTTTTTCCCCTGTATTCATCAACATGAAACATCCTGTACCATATGTGTTCTTCGCCATTCCTTCTTCAAAGCAAGCCTGACCGAATAACGCAGACTGCTGATCTCCTGCCGCTCCTGCAATCGGAATATTTTTACCGAAGAAGTGATAGTCTGTTGTTTCACCATAAATGTGTGATGATGGTTTGACGTCTGGCAGCATGGAAGCTGGAACACCTAAAATATCAAGTAGTTCTTCATCCCATTTCAGATCGTAAATATTGAACATTAACGTTCTTGATGCATTTGAATAATCTGTCACGTGTGATTGACCGCCAGTCATTTTCCAAATGAGCCATGTATCGATTGTGCCAAACAGCAAGTCACCATTTTCTGCTTTCTCACGAGCACCTTCGACATTGTCTAAAATCCATTTCACTTTAGTACCTGAGAAATAAGCATCAATGAGTAGACCCGTTTTATTTCTAAACGTTTCATCGTGCCCTTGCGCTTTTAGCTCATCACATATACCAGATGTTTGTCGTGACTGCCAAACAATTGCATTGTAAACGGGTGCGCCTGTATGTTTATCCCAAACGACAGCTGTCTCACGCTGGTTCGTAATTCCGATACCGGCGATTTGATCTGCTTCAATTCCTGATTCGATTAAAGCAGTTGAAATAACTGATAGAACAGAGCTCCAAATTTCATTTGCATTGTGTTCTACCCAGCCTGGGTTCGGAAAATATTGATTGAATTCCTTCTGAGCTGTATGGGCAATTTTACCTTCTTGATCAAATAAGATCGCTCTTGAGCTTGTTGTCCCTTGATCTAATGCGAGAATATATTTTTCTTTTGCCATGATGTTTTCCTCCCCTTACATACTTTCATTGACAGCATTTGTCTGGTTTTTCGTAGAAACATAGAGTCCTAACAATACCACAACTAAAATAACGCTTACAATCCAAAAGGCTGGTGTGACGTTCGCTTTAAAGGCTGCATTATAGAAAACACCGCCAAATGCACCGCCCAAAATTGGACCAACAACAGGAACCCAAGCATATTTCCAATTTGATGGACCTTTACCTGGAATCGGCAGAATGGCATGTGCGATTCTTGGACCTAAATCACGTGCAGGGTTAATTGCGTAACCAGTTGTACCACCTAATGAAAGACCAATTGCGACAATTAAGAAACCAACAATCAGCGGATTGACTCCGTCTGCAAATTTATTTGCACCAATCGCTAAAATTCCTACCACCAATACAAATGTACCAATGACTTCACTGAGCACGTTTGCAAAAGTATGCGGAATCGCAGGACCAGTCGAGAATACGCCTAGTTTTGCACCTGGATCGTCTGTCGCTTTCCAGTGTGGTAAGTAATGTAAGAAGACAATAATAGCTCCGAGTAATGCGCCAAGCATTTGACCGACAATATACATTGGAACATCAGCCCAAGGAAAACTTCCTTCTAATGCAAGACCTATTGTCAGCGCCGGGTTTAAATGTGCACCGCTGATTCCTCCAGTGGCATAAGCTGCAATCGCTACTGCAAATCCCCATCCGAAAGCGATTACAATCCAGCCGGACTGATAAGCGAGCGATTTCTTTAAACTGACTGCCGCACACACACCGCCTCCGAAAATAATAAGAAGCATTGTACCAACGACTTCACCCCAAAATGGTGTCATGAAAAATTCCTCCTCTGGTTCAGTTGCCATCCCCTATAAATGTGTAGAAAAGATAAAGAAAAAAGATCCACAACAAACATACTTTACATCAGGGTCATTTGTCACCTAGTAAAGCGTCGTTGTGGATCTCCGTTTCTCCATCACATGATATTAACTTAGTGCTATAGTAACCGAGGATGAAAACGTTGTCAATCAATTTTCACATTTTATCTTTTTCACTTTTGGAACGCTTTCCAAAGCTCTGTATTCGATGTGGTGACAGCTGTCGCCCCTGCTGCAAGCGCCCTTTCTACATCTTCTTTTGTTCGGATAAACCCTCCTGCAAATATTGGTATTCCAGCTCTTTCGCGCACTTCTGTAATTAAATCTGGCACGACACCCGGCAATACTTCAATAAAATCTGGACGATGTTTCCCGACAAACTCCATGCTTTTTTCCATCGCACTTGTATCAAGTAAAAACATTCGCTGGATGGCATATACCTTTTTCTGCTTGGCTTTTACTATGACAGAAGACCTAGTAGAAATAATGCCAGCTGGTTTCATTTCCTGACAAATAAATTCCGTTCCGTACTCATCATGTTTGATTCCGTGAATGAGATCGACATGGACAAACATTTTTTTATGATGCGCATTCGCCTCATTCATGATGCCCTTAAGCCGCCCTAAGTGAACATCCAGTAAGACCCCATATGTAAATGGACTTTTTAAAAATTCCTCAAATTGCTTCATATTGCGAACAGCAGGTAGAATGGGTTGATCATGAAAACTCATATGCCGTCTCCTTCTCGTGTGTATTGGTTCTATCTTCTCCTTACAGTAATAGAATCGCATGTTTTTTTCAATACACCTAGTGTGCCCATTGACCATTCAGCCTAGCAGATCGATCAAAACCTGATCCTTTCAGGGCATAGAAAAAAGCAGAGAAACCTCTCTGCTACAGCGTGTAGGCAAACCCTCGCATTCTTTGTCAGTCCTGCGTGCTGGTGCTCACGAATGTCAAATTCGCTCCGCGCCAGTACTCGTTCTTCCTAGACTTCAAAGATTTTCTATCACGCTGAAAAGAAGACAAAGGGCTAAAATAAAGTTCATTTTAGCCCTTTGTCAACAATCTGAAGCAGAGATTTCTCTGCTATAATTGCGCCATGCTTTCTTTTAAAGTATGAATAATGAATGAGGTGTCTTCATCAGTGATATTTAGCGGTGGTGCGAGCTGTGCCACGTTATTATAGCCAGCCACTGTATCGCCATTTTTCCCGATGATCAATCCCCGCTTTTTACATTCTGCAATCAATTGACCGACTACACTTGGATCAGCTGGCTTTTTTGACGCCTGATCCTGCACTAGCTCAATCCCAAACAGCAGACCTTTTCCTCTCACATCACCGACAAATGGATGCTCTTTTAACTCTTGCAAACGTTCGAGCATGTCTTGGCCAAGCTTGCCTGACCGCTCCACTAATTGCTCGTTTTCCATGATCTCTAGGTTAGCAAGTGCCACCGCACAGGAAGCAGGGTGACCGCCAAATGTATTTACATGCCGTAGCCTGTCATACGTATCTTCTCCTGCATACGCTTCATAAATGTCTCGTTTCACGCACGTTGCAGATAGCGGTAAATATCCACTTGTGATCCCTTTTGCCATGGTGATGATATCTGGCTTCACGTCCTCATGCATAAATCCAAACCGCTTTCCTGTCCGGCCAAAGCCGCATATTACTTCATCCACAATGAGGAGCGCCCCATGATCTTCACAGATTTCTTTCACCTTCTTCAAATATCCTTTTGGCGGCATTAAGATACCGCCTCCTGTAATCATCGGCTCCATGATGACGCCAGCAATGGTCTCACTTAATTCCCACGTCATCGCTTGATCGATTGCATCAGCACTTGCCAAGCTCTCTTGATCTTCAGGATGCCGGTACATATCAGGCGGTGCGACATGGATGAACCCCTGACCTAACGGTTCATATTTGTACTTACGCTGCGCTTGACCCGTTGCGGCTAGAGCTGCTGCTGTATTGCCATGATACGATCGATATCGGGAAATGAATTTTGTTCGTGTACTCTCTCCCTTTTGCGCATGATATTGTTTGGCTATTTTAAATGCCGCTTCGTTCGCTTCAGAACCACTGTTAGAAAAGAAGATCACATAGTCCCCGCCTAGCCATTCATTGAGCTTCTCAGCCAGCTGAATCGCTGGCACATGGCTTTGTGTCAGTGGGTAGTAAGGCATCGTATTTAATTGCCTATACGCCGCTTCTGCAAGCTCTTTACGTCCATATCCGGCATTTACACACCACAACCCTGACATCCCGTCTAAATAGCGATTTCCATGAATATCTGTCACCCATGCGCCTTCTGCCTCATGAATCACCATACTTTCATTTTCTTTGTTTGTCCCTTTCATATGATGCCAAATAAACTGATCATCTTTCGCCTGAAGATCTTGTGCGTTATGTGTTTTCATCTTCCCACGCCCCCATGTATCCGTTTTCATCATCAAAGAAGCTTAAACCGGTCCTGCATATGACCTCTCCATTCATTATATGGATAAAAAGTGAGGCATATGAAACTGAAACAAGACCGCCCATGTCGTTACTCTCATTATAAAAAAGGGGCCAGACACATTACATTAGACAGATCGTCAACTGATTGAAAAGAACCATGAGACACTCTACTTGATCCCTTGGCAAATCTAACATATACCGTTAATGGCGATTCCCCTGTAAAAATTCATAAGCAAGGATCGCAAATTCAAGCGCTTGACGTTTCGGCGCTTGCATCATATCCTCACCAAGTAAAGCATGAAGCTTATCCAATCTGTGATAAAGCGTCTGCCTCACAATATAGAGCTGGCTTGCGGTTTCTTTTTTAGAACCGTTTGTCTGTAAAAAGATATTCAGCGTCTGATAGAGCCTGCCGCTATTTTGTTTATCATATAAAATCACCGGCTCTAAATACTCTTTCACCATGCATTCTAATAACCCGCTTTCTTTCATGACAGGCATCAACCGAAGCATATGTAAATCTTGATAAAATGGGCTTTCTACCCGCTGCGGCATCACTTTCTTTAAATGCAGCACTTCTTTCGCTGCTTGAAAACTTTTTCTCATGTGCTGAAATTGCTCACAATATGAACCGATTCCATAATTGATGACTGCCTCGCCGGGCTGCTCACGGTCATATAATTGCGTGATGTCGTTTGCCGCTTTTTCTGCACGCTCTTTCCAGTCCTCAACTTTTCTTGTATTCAATAAGATAAATAAGGTTTGTCCTTGATGCTCGTACACAATCAAATGGAAACCAGCACGCTGAAAAATAGAGCGGCAAGAGACAAGAAAATAAAGATTCCCTGCGATTTCTTCTATTTGGTGGTTTTTTTGAAAGAGCATCACCACACAGCCGGTCGGTTTTTTCAGCCCTTCTGTCTCCTCAAGGTGTTCTATGATCTCTCTTTCTGTATGATCTTCATGAAACCATTTTTGCAGCCATTCATTCTCTTTTGTCTTCTTCAGCTCTTCTGTATACAGCTCTCTTAATGTTTGCTGGGCAAGGGCATTCGCTCCTTTATCCATCACAAGCAGTTCAAATTCCGAGAGCGTGTTCGATTGATGAATGAGGACGAGGTCTGCAAAGGTTTGTTTGAGTGCAAGGACTTGTTTTTGCGTCACTTCATATCCTTTTGGTAATGAAGCATATTGCAAATAATTCATCACAAGCTCTTCTGTTTGTTTGGAAGAATCACATAAAATAATCGGCTCACCTTGAACAGGGATCAGCAGTAGTATCCCTCTCACGTGCTGATACACTTGATCCAAAATATTCATCTGCGGATGAGGAGTTAGTAAAAGCTCATTCAGCTTTGACGACAAGGCTTCTAAATCTGCCATCATCTGATACTGACGTTCAATCATCATCGTATGGAGATGCTGTGTAATATTGACGAACTTCACTTCTTTTGTAAACAGAATTAGCGGAAAATCACGTTCTTCTGCATAAATAATTAGTTCTTCCGGTACATCAAACCGGAGCGGTACAAATTCAATACATAATCCAGCCGCACCTGAGTCAATCAACTGCCTTAAAAACGCCTGAAAGACTTCCAATTGATCATGGAAGCCTGCGGCCGTCGTTAAGATCAGCTCGCCTCCGTTTAACAAATCCTCTACAGCAGGCACTTCAAGTACATGTACCCATTTTACCTGCCGAAACAATCCCTTTTCCCCAGCTAACACTTTCGCATGCGTAAAATGCTTCGTTTTTAACACATCACTTACCTGAAAATGAACATCTACATTCATTCATAAGTCCCCCTTTGTTTGCCGTCCCCTATCCCAGAGGGTGCATGGATAAAATCCATAATAAAACAGGTAAAGTCACAATACTTAAAATCGTACTGAGAAACGTCGTGCTTGAGACAAACTCAGGCTTCGTTCGAAATTGCACAGCCATCAGCGTTGTATTCGCCGCAGTCGGCATCGCTGCAACTAAAATCATGATTTGTTTCACCAAATCATCTACCGGTAAAATAAGCGTAAAGCCGAATGCGATGAGTGGTGAGATAAACAGCTTCAGCAGCACCGCATAGGAAATATTACGATAATCCACTTGTTTAAAAGAAATCACTGCGAGCTGCATACCTAAAATCAGCATAATCGTTGGTATCGCTGCATCCCCGACCAGCTGAACACCTGTCATAAGCTCTTTAGGTAATGAAAGGTCAATGAGCTGAAATAATAGACCAAGAAGAGCCCCGTAAGCAACCGGCATACGCAGCACTTTTTTTAGAACGACCTTCAAGTCTCCCGCGTCCTCTCCACCTTTTGCTGCATAATACATGCCGATCGTACTCATGACGAGCTGCTGAAGGACCATTAGCACAATCGCAATATCTAAACCAGCTGCTCCAAAAACAAGAAGGACAACAGGCGTGCCGTAATTTCCATTATTCATAAATGCTGATGACAAAATCATGGCACAATACGTTTCATTCGAATACCCGTAAATTCGAGATAAAATGAAGACACATAAAACAAGTAAAAGACAAAGCCCTACGACAAATATAGATAAGTACACATAGTCCATCGATACTTTATTTTGATAAAAGGTTTCAAATGCAAGAAATGGTGACATTAAATATAAAGACATTGATGAAAGCGTATGTATATCAAAACCAATTGTCTTCTGCCCAATATACCCTATAAGGAATATGCCGAACACTGGCATTAAGACAAGTAAAAATTCCATGAAGCACCTACTTTTCTCTAGATGAATTCCTTATTTTTTCTACCCTCTTATCATACCACTGATCATCAATAAAAAAGAAGCACCCTTATGAAAGGTCGCTTCTCTCCTCATCCATATAAAACACTTCCCATAAATGACCATCACGATCCTGAAAGCTCCAGCCATACATGAAATCATGGTCTTGTTTTTCTTTAAACGGTGAACCACCAGCTGCAATCGCACGCTCTACAAGCTCATCAACCTCTTCCCTCGTCTCGACCTGTAAAGAGATAATGACCTCTGCGCCATTTCTGGCATCTACCAATTCCTTCTCTGAAATGGATTGGAAATGCTTAAGTGATAACAGCATGACTGTGATCGTCTCATTCATCACAAAACAAGCAGCATGTTCATTCGTCAGTTCTTGTTGAAAGTCAAACCCCAGCTGTTCAAAGAAAGCCTTTGACTCATTCACATGCTTAACCGGCAAATTGATATACAGATGTTTAGATTGTCGCCCCATATCCCTCTCCCTTTGTAAAACATCATTTCCATTCAGTATATTCGTCTTTACATTTGGCATCCCTTTGTCGCATGAAAAAATAAGCGGTAAGTCTCATTACCTTTTTTTAACAAAAATGTATAATAAATATCGTGCACAATACTAAATGAACTAGGAGGTTTTCTTAATGAAAACAATCGCAAAATCTTTGATGCTCTCCACCACTGTCCTTTTATTCGCTTCACCTATTACACAGACAGCTGATGCTGCATCTATTCAAACGAAGCAGGTGACAGGAGAAAGTGATTTTCAGCTTCCTTCAACAACAGACACCATTAAACAAAACATTGAACAATCTTTCCAAAAACAAGAAAAATGGCTACAAAAATTAGAAGTGATTGCCGGACAAGAAAAACGTGAACAATTTGAACAGTTTTTCAACCAGCATGTAGGACCTGATTTAAAAAATCTTTTAGAAGAGCCTGCTCTTACATGGAAACAAGTAGAAAAAACGATTTATCAATCTCTTGTTAAATCAGACGTTCCATTTTTTGCTGCCAAAAGCATTGCCCATTTTGCTACAGTGGCATTAAAGAAAATGTAAACATACAGAAAAGCGCCTCGCATAACTGCGGGGCGCTTGTTTTGGTTATTTCTTATATTCAATATGGTACACGTCTCTTCTTCGGTCTTTTAGCTGACGAACCGTCCCATCTTGACGCTGCCTTCTTAATATTTCTAAGTCGACATCACCGACAACTACCATTTCAATATTCGGGTTGCATTCCCCTACAATGCCATCTCTTGCGAATTCAAAATCAGATGGTGCAAAGATTGCTGATTGTGCATATTGGACATCCATGTTTTCTGTTTGCGGAAGGTTTCCGACCGTTCCAGAAATGACCGTATATATCTGATTTTCAACCGCTCTCGCCTGCGCACAGTAACGTACTCGTAAATAGCCTTGACGGTCTTCTGTACAGAATGGAGTGAAAATAATTTTCGCTCCTTTGTCAGCTGCAATTCGAGCAAGCTCAGGGAATTCAATATCGTAGCAAATTTGGATCGCAATTTTCCCGCAATCCGTATCAAATACCCGGACTTGGTCACCAGCTGAAATCCCCCACCATTTTCTTTCATTCGGCGTGATATGCAGCTTATATTGTTTTTCAATCGTTCCATCACGTCTAAATAAATAGGCGATATTATAGATTTTCCCTTCCTCTTCAACGAAATGAGAACCACCGATGATATTAATGTTGTACTTGACCGAGAGATCTGTAAACAAATTGATGTAGTCCTCGGTATATTCTGTGATCCGCTGCACTGCTAGACTTGGTGATCTCTCTTCTAAATATGACATAAGCTGCGTTGTAAAAATTTCCGGGAAAACGGCAAAGTCAGCTGACGCATCTGATGCCACATCCACGTAATACTCCACTTGATTCATAAACTCCTCAAAGGAATGAATTTGCTTCATTGCATATTGAATGACACAAATTCGTACTGGGAACGCCGATTTATAATATCTTTTCGATTGCGGACGATAATCGACATTGTTCCATTCCATTAGCGTTGCGTACGTACTGGAAGCTTTATCATCCGGCAAGTAATTCGGATTGATCCGCATCAGGCTAAATTCATTTAACAGCTGAAAAGATAGCACAGGATCATAAATTTGGTGCAGCATGACTTGCTCTACATATTGGCGAGGCGTCATTTCCTCTTGATATTTATGATAATTCGGGATACGTCCGCCAATGATGATGCTTTTTAAATTTAATCTTCTCGCTAAGTCTTTTCTTGCTTCGTATAAACGATGACCGATTTTCATCCGGCGGTACTCAGGACTGACCATTACTTCAATTCCGTACATATTCATCCCATCTGGATTATGGTTTGTGATATATCCATCATCTGTGATGTCCTGCCATGTGTGACGATCATCGTATTCATCAAAGTTAATTAATAAACTTGAACATGAGCCAATGATTTCTCCCTCGAATTCCGCACAGAACTGGCCCTCTGGGAAATGTTCAAGGTGGCTTTCAAGGTGCTCTTTTTTCCAAGGGTCCATGCCTGGAAAGCATACCTCTTGCAATGCGATGATTCGGTCGATATCTTCTTCTCTAATATTTCGAATCACCATTCTTTTTTCAAATCGCGTTAAATCTAGTTTTTCTGCCATGATGTATTGCCCCCTTACTGATCCTCTTTTTCAAGCTGATGGAATAGCTGGAGCAATTCGATTTCAGCCATGGATTCTAATCTCGCGTCATATTCTTCAAACTGCAGTGTGCTCGTCACTTTATTTGGCACGATGACACATTTCATACCCGCTCGTTTGGCAGCGATTGACCCATTCACAGAGTCCTCAAATGCCACGCAATCTTTTGGCTCAACGCCTAAGCATTGTGCGGTTTGCAAATAAAGTTCTGGGTGAGGTTTCACTTCTTCCACATCGTCTGACGTGCGGATACATTCAAAGTAATCGAAGAGTCCAATTTGTTTCAGGTGATCAGACACCCATTTATAATCTGAGCTGGAAGCAAGTCCAATCTTAATTCCAAGCTCCTTTGCCGCTTCTAAATAAGCTTCTACACCAGGTCTTGCTGCTTCGTCCTTCATTCTCTTTTGAAAACGTGAACGCCGGTCTTCTGTGAGTGCCTCATGATCTAATGTCTTCCCTAACTGCTCTTCCAAGTATTCAAAAGGCTTAAAACCTGCCTGCGTTCCAATGACATTTCCCCATACAGACAGAGGCAACTCCGATTCATGCTCCGCAAACATTTCCTGCAGAACCTCATATTCATGTGTTTCTGTATCTAAAATTAATCCATCAAAATCAAATATAATCGCCTTTACCAAAGAGGCCACTCCTTTTTTCCGAAAGTCTGAAATATCTTCCATACTGCTATCATATCGTGAATAAAATTGACTTTCAAAGATGAATGTCTGCTAAAATGATTATGTATAAAAGGAGCCTGCATCGTTTTGTCAGGCTCCTGTCATGTTCGATTCTTTCTGCAAGAGATCCAAGCGCTCCGATTCGTGGAGAATAGACATTGTTGAAAAAGAGCGGAATTGGTATTACAGATCTTGAAGGTTTCTCCGTTCCCTTAAAAATAGTATGTGCGACGACCTTGTAAGTTAACAAGGAAGTTCACACCAACTTTTACGCATTTTGAAGGTGACGGCCTGCAAAATCATCTAAATCAAACGGGAAAGAAAAACCGCACGCATTAACTTGTTCACGGTTGAGTTCAAATAACTCACGATCTCGTTTTGTGATATGACGCTTCGGCTTTAAAATAATGGTATGTAATAACTGAAGACCTGATAAGATACGAAAAGCATCATCCATTGTCCCGTTATACACACCATCAATGAATGTAAGCGGGGGTAGTTTTTCCTGCGCTTCTCCATTGACAGAATGGGATAAAAGATCTTCAATTTCCTTTGATACTTCTTCAATTGCCTGCTCTTGAAGGTCTGTCGCAGCTTTCATTAATCTCACGTGGCATCTACCTCTCTGTCGTTATTACTCCATTCAGAATAGCACAGAAAAAAAGTCATTCGCTAAGGTAAGTGTTTCCTATATATACCCAAAGAGAGGACGAATATCATGATCATAAAAGGACACACGCTCTCCCTAAAAGTAGGTGAGCATCAAAATGGCAATTCCTTAAGTCAATTTTTAAAAGACGAAGTGTCTGCCTCTAAACCGATTATCCATTTTTGGATGGAGCACCAAAAAGTCCGTCTCAATCAAAAACCTGCCCACCATGCTGCAAAAGTGAGTACAGGTGATCAGATTCTCATTGATTTATTTGAGACGGAAGAAAGTGATGTGACGCCAGAATACGGTGAATTAGAGGTACTCTTTGAAGACGAGCATTTATTAGTTGTCCAAAAGCCTGCTGGAAAGCCGACGCATCCAAATGAAAAAGGACAAACAGGTACGCTGGCGAACCTAGTCGCTTTCCATTTTCAAGCAAATGGAGAAGAAAAGCGGGTCAGACATATACATAGGCTGGATCAAGACACAAGCGGCACCGTTATTTTTGCCAAACACAGGTTGGCACATGCTGTACTCGATCAAATGCTTTCAAAAAAAGCGATTAACAGAACGTATCTTGCCATCGCACAAGGACTGTTTAAGAAAAAGAAAGGAACGATCCAAGCAGCCATTGGACGTGATAAACACCATGCCGTCAGAAGGAGGGTTTCTCCTACTGGTCAAAGCGCCAAGACTCATTATGAGGTCTTCCATCTCAATAAACGTTTACAGATGACGGCCGTTAAGCTGCGATTAGAAACAGGCAGAACGCATCAAATTCGGGTCCATCTTAGCAGTCTCGGGCATCCTTTAGCTGGCGATACATTATATGGCGGGAAGCGTGACCTGATAAACAGATGCGCCCTTCATGCCAAACAAGTAGACATGAACCATCCATTCACAGGTGAAAAGCTGACGATAGAAGCACCGCTTCCACCTGATATGGCTGAATTAATGGACAATATGTAGAAAAAAGAGCCTGATCATACAGGCTCTTTTGACGTTAGACAGATGCTCTTTTCGCATAAATAATGTACCGCTCTGGTGCGTTGCCGACAAAATGAAATGGATAGCAAGTGGTTAACACAAGCTCTTCTTTTTTATTTTGTAAGGTAATAATGGATGTATCATGCTGATCCACAATTTTCGTATGCGTGATTTCATAAACAAACTCACCATACGGTACAGTGATTTTCAGCTGATCCCCAATATCCAGTTCACCAGTCCGGCGGAAGACCGTGTCCCTGTGTCCCGACAAAACGATTTGTCCATTTTGATCAGGATAATAACTGCCTTTGTAATGACCGACGCCTTTGGCAAGGTCGTCCGCATCTGTCCCTTCAACAATCGGCAAATCGGCTTTTAATTTCGGAATGGTCAGGATGCCAGAGGCTTTCCCCATTTCAGGTGAAAATTTTTCCTTTGTCATCCCTTGATCAGTTTCTACGACCTTCTTTGCTTCCTCTAACGAATGTGCTGTTTGTAAGTGAGTAGAAGCGATTTGCCAAATTCCCCAGCAAAGCAGCACAATTCCCGCTGACATGACAATCACTGCAAGCCACTTTTTCATGCTTTAACTCCTTCGCCCTTGGTGATGATTCTTTAGCTTGCTGTTGCCTTTTCTTCTTGTTTCGCTTGTTGAATTCGGCCCTCTTTTTGATACACAATAGAAGCTCCCTCGAAGCTCTTTACAAAAGCGACTGTTGCTTCTAAATCTTCTGGGCCTGTTTCCGGATTCTTCCCTAGCCGTCCAATCGGCGCATACTTACTTCCAGTGGCAGTCGCCATGAAATTATTCACTGTGAGTGTATACGTTTTGTCGAAAACAACGGAAGAACCATCAGGCAGTTTTAAGTCGACTACTTTATATGTTAACGGATCGTACGAATAAGAAAAGCCTGAAATACTATAATCTGGTCCAAATTGAGGAGATATTTGAGCTTCAATGATATCAACTAAATCTTTCCCCTTGATGTCCAGCTTCACTAACACATTTCCGAATGGCTGAATATTAAAGAGATCTCCCCAAGTAATCGGCCCTTTTTCGAGATTTTGTCTGATGCCGCCGCCATTCATCATGGCAAAGTCACTTTTCATTGAATATCTCATGCCATCCGCAATGAGGTTGCCAAGTGGTGTATCACCATCATTGGAATAGCCGCCCTCCATCTTGACCCCTGCTTCTCCAACCACCTCACTAATAATCGGCTCCACTTCTTTTCCGTAACGAGCTAAAATGTCCGCTGCCTCCTGATCCTTTTCAATACCAGCCTGGTCTACATACTGGATCTTTGCACTCTTTTTGACAATATCCTTTGTTTTCCGGTCAAGTGTGACATTGACTTCTCCAATTGCCTTTCCGTATTCAAAGGCTTGGACAATTAATTTTCCATTCACTTCTCCATTGACCACTTCGTGATTATGGCCAGCGAAAATGACATCAATTTCGTCATCGCCTTCTTTGGCAAGCCTTGCGCTTTCTCCAGTAATGGTATCACCATTTTGAGAGGCGGTCATATGAGCCAGAACTGCGATCGCTTTAATCCCTTTTTGCTTTAATTCCTTCGCTGCTTCATTGACAGCTTGGACTTCATCAGTAAATTGAATGTCTTTAATTCCTTCTGGCATGACCATACCTGCCGCTGATGTTGTCACAACCCCGATAAAAGCCACAGGAATTCCTTCGACATCCATAATTTCATAGGCCGGTAAAAGTGGTTTGCCAGTATCCTTGTATTCACAGTTTGCACAAACAAGCGGGAAGTTCTGCCCATCGTATCCTTTTGTGCCTTTCGGGTGATCTCCACCTTTTAAGATGCGCCATAATTCATCTACACCTTCATCAAACTCATGGTTTCCAACTGTCCCAACATCAAAGCCGATGTTCTCCATTAGTTCAACGGTTGGTTCATCTTGTAAAAGAGAAGAAACCGGCGAGCTTCCGCCTATCATATCTCCTGCATGAACTGTCAGTGTATTTTTTTGCGCAGCTTGCTTTTGTTTTATATAAGCCGCCACATAATCCATCCGTCCATATGTTCCTTTACTGCCATCACCTTTTACATCCAGCTCATATTGCTGATCAATTTTCCCATGCAGATCATTCATGCTTAAAATGGTTAATGGGACTTCACTGGATGATGCTGACGCCTGATATCCAGCCTGCTCTGCTTCTTCTTTAGAAGCAAAAAAGACACGTTTATCTACATCGATCTCATTCCAGCTGTCAGGTGATACGTAGGTTTTTGCAGATGAATCCCCCACATAACGTGTGAGCCCTTTTTTCTGCTCGCGTGCTCTAAATTCAAACGGCTGTTCTAACAGAGGATCTTCTTCATTCCAAATACCAAGCCCTTTTTCCTTGGCATCTTTCACTGCTTGCTGGAACATCTGATACTCTTTTTCATCTCCAACAGGCCAGATGAAATAAGTAGGGGCATATCCTTTTTTCACAAGCTCTAGGTTCGTATTCAGCCCTTTTTTGGTTTTGACTTGAGCTAAAAGACGTCCATATCCATCCTTTGCTTCCGGGCCAATCTTTAATGTGACTCGATCACCACTTGAAAGAAGCGTTTTTAAATAATCCGTTGCTTTTTGTCCAAAGCGCAGCTGGTTTTGATCTAATTCATTTTTTGGCTTGTGGTAGGTTTCTGGTGTGTCCATATTCACGAAGCGTACCTTTGTTGTGCCGAGCACAGGCTTCTTCAAATGAATGGTATCTCCATCCACAACACGATCTACCGTTGCCTCATATTCTTTTTTGATTTTTGGCGGCTTTGGCTGGTGCTTCATCAATTTGACATCGGTTTTGTGTCTTGGAAGTACTTGCAGCGTATCATATCTGCTTAAAACGCCAGTAAACTCATACCATTTTCCGGTCTTCACTTGATCAATGGCACCCGTATCAACCATGACTCTAAGGACTGTGCTATGATATTTTTTATCGATGATGACCACATTGTATCCACCGCCAGCTGGCTGATCTGGCGTCTGTTCTACATAGCCTTTTACCTTCACTAATCTTCCTTCATATTTGCTTGCCTGATCCGATTCCAATTGTTTAATGGAAACTTTCTTTGGCGAAGGCAATGGCTGATTCACAGACTCTATCTTCAGACGATCTTGATCTGGCACAATTTCAACGAGCCCTTTATAAGTCGTCACCTTGCCAGTCACCGTGACCTTCATGCCTGCTTTCAGTTCTGGAAAATTCTTAGGCTGCGCAGAATAAATATTGAGACCAGCTGTTTTGTCTTGAATATATGTTGATAGTTTCCCATTCCCTATAGCGGATTGATCTGCTGTTACGATTCCGCTCACCGTTACCGTTTCTCCTATCAGTTTTCGGGCTTTTTTTATGTTCATCGGCTTTATTTGTTTCCATAAAGTCTCCTTTTTCTCAGAAGAAGAAAACGCCTCAGCTGTCATGATACTAGGCAGTAAAGATTGCAGACTAAATATCACCAAAATCAAACAACAGACCATTCGAATAGATTGTATACGTTTCATTAGATTTCTCCCCTTTGAACTTCATCTCTTCTAGTGTACAAAGCAATTATTAAGACTGGATGGATTTCATGTAAAACTGATCTCAATTACTTGGAAACGTAATAATCACACGTGTCCCTTCAAAGCTCTTGCTCTCAAAACGAATGGTACCGCCATGGCTTTCAATAATCTTAATCGTCATCATTAATCCAAGACCCGTGCCTTTTTCTTTCGTTGTGTAAAAAGGTTCACCTAATTTCCCAATCTCCTCTTCTGGTATGCCCTTTCCTTGGTCTTCAAATATCAGCATCATTTGGTCGTTTTTCAATAATGAAGTCACTTGGATCACACCTGTTACTCCATCCATCGCTTCAATTCCATTTTTAAGAATGTTAAGGAACACTTGTTTCAATTCATTTGGAATGCCTTGAATATGTGGCAGTGAGGGCGCCAGATTCTTTTGAATCGACACTCCTTTTAAGACCGCCTGAGATTCAACGACCATAATGACTTCTTCGAGGAGAAGATTCACATTCACCGGTTCAAATTTAACAGATTTACTTCTAGAGAGCACAAGGAATTCGTTAATAATAGACTCAAGCCGATTAAACTCTGACATCATCACATCGGCATAATCTTTCTGATACTTTTTACTTTGAATCATTAGCTGTAAAAAGCCTTTTAACGACGTAAGTGGATTCCGTATCTCATGGGCAATACCAGCTGCAAGCTGTCCAACTGCTGACAGCATTTCAGACTTCATCAGCATTTTCTCAGACTGTTTTTGACTTGTAATATCCTCTGAAATTCGCATGACAGTAGACTGCATTTTGTCAGGGTCATCGATTCGGTGTAAAGAGACTCTTTCCCATCGCTCACGCCCTGATAAGTCCTGAAAATACAACTCTCCTGTCCAGCTGCCCTCTCTTAAACACACGTCCCATTGTTTCACTAGATCATCACATTGACACAACGCATAATAGACAGAAAAAATATCTTTTCCGATCAAGTCATATTCATGCTGCTGTACAAACTGACAAAAGCGCTGGTTGACACACTGAATAACGCCTTCTCCCGTTGCAACCACAATATGAATATGGCTGTTATCAAGTGCTGTCACCGCAAGATGAAGAGCCTGCTTCAATTTCGTCATTTCGGTCATTTTGATCCAGGTCATCACTGCTCCCTCGCGATCTTGATCATAGAAAGGCGTCATATGAACCGTGAATTGTTCTCCTTCGTTCGTTTCAATTTCACGTTCGATCACGCGCCTATCTGAAATGACAGATTGAATATCATGATAGAGCATTTCCTTCGATAACTTCTTCACCATCGACTGAAACGTTTGCTGGTGCCGGGTTTGAGCTGAAGTGAATAAAGAGGTAGCTGTAGGAGTGTGATAGCGAATATTCATTTCCCGGTCCACAAACAACGTGGCAAGTTCTGGCTTCACAGACGGCCGGTACAGTTCTTCCCTTGTCACCTTTAAATTGTTTATAATATTAATAAAATGCTCGTTTGTTTTCTCGCGCCCTTCTATTTGCTTGTTTTTTTCTTTTAATTGAGCCCTTGCTTCTTGCTCCTTTTGTTTGACCTCATTGAGCTCGTTTTCTAAATCGACAATTCGCTGTTGATAAACCGAATTCTGCTCTAACATCCCTTTGTCCCTGCCGTTCTTTTGATTTTTTCCTCTCTCACTCTTCCGAATGAGAATGACGTATACTCCTTTAAAACGGCGATCAAAATGTTTCACTGTAAAATCTGCATACTGCTTTCTTCCATTTTCCGAAATGAGGACATGTTGGAAAACAACCTCAGTCTCTTCAGTCCATACCTTTTGAAAGCTTTGACTTAGTATCTCTTTCATATAATCAGGGGTTACATATTCACATAATTCATCTGAGACTTCTGCATGCGCTAAGAAAGAATAGGCACCGTTTGATATCGCGAGGATTTTCTCGCAATCGTCTATGATGAAACATGCATCATACTCCTGCTCTACTTCTTTCATATATTGGACAGCTCGTTCTTTTAACTCCGTATGACCTGCATTGTATTTAGGAACGTTTGAGTGGGTGTAAATGTTCCACTTTTCATTTAACAAATGAAATAAACGAGGGATATTGGGTACCTTTTCATTCGGCCCTAATATCAACATCCCTTGATCCTTTAGTGCATATTGGAATCGAGATAAGACTCGTTTTTGTACTTCTGGCTGGAAGTACATCAGAACATTTCGGCAACTGATAAAATCGAGGTGGATAAAAAGTGAATCGATCAATAAATTGTGAGGAGCAAAGACTATATGTTTTCTAAGCGACTGCTTCACAATAAAAGCGTCACCTTTTTTTTCGAAATATCGCGCCCTCCATTTTTCTGGCATCCGTGCCATAGACTCAAGCGAATAAACACCTTTGCTTGCACTTTGGATGGCTCTCCGGTTGATGTCTGTTGCAAACACTTGAAGTTCAATGGACACTTGTCTTCGTTTCATTTCTTCTAAAAATAACATCGCAAAAGAATAGGCTTCTTCACCTGTAGAACATCCTGCAATCCAAATGCGGCATCGAGATTTCCCATTTTTCATTGTATTATCAATGATCGACGGAATGATGTGATGTTCACATACTCGAAAGGCTTCCATATCTCTAAAAAAGGAAGTCGTGCCGCTTAAAAGCTGTACATGCAGACGATCAAGCTCATCTGGTTCTCTCTCTAATAAACGATCGTACTCGGACAATAAGGAGATCGATTGGTTCGCACTCCTCATTCTTTTTTGAATGACAGAGAGCAGTCTGCGCTTCTCATAGGTTGAAAATGCAATTCCTTTATGCATTTCAAGACGTTCAATGATTCTGATCAAAACAGGGTCTGCAACATCTGTATGCGGAACGTTGATGATGTTGGCTATATATGACGCAAGTGCAGAAGGGTCTTGAAATGTTTGATGATACATACGATCAAACCCACTATTTGTCTCACTGCACGATATGGCTGTACCGCCTTGCTCAACGATTTGAAGCAAACCACTTCCTACACAATAGCCTTTTTGAAAAAAGATCGCATAGGCCTCTTCCTTTTGCACATTGGCAAGTGACTGAAACAATGAATTTACAGCACACGCCTTGTTCGTAGGATGCTGCTCTGTTATGTGTAGCCGTTTGTCTTCTGTCAATGTCACAGCTGCATGCTGCGGACAAACATAAATCGTATTTTTCATGACTTTCTCACCATGCTTAATCGGCTTTGCCCGGTAGCCAATCGGTAAAACAAGTGCTTCCAAATCAGTTACACAATCGCCTGTCACATGATTTTGCACAACAATAAAAGAGGCATTTAATTCATGCGGAAATGATTGAAAAAAAGCCTCAAGATGATGCTGTTCAAACGGCGAAACACCGATGCCAATCACTGGTGCCTGCACATGTTCGTCTTCTATCAAACGATTAATGATTTTGTCCTGCATCTGGTACCCCCATGTTCATTCGTCTGATACATTTTTTCGACAAAAAGGAAGAAAACCCTCTAATTGTAAATAATGTTTTTTGCATGAAAGGAGGAAAACTTCCTCACATTAAAACAGACTGTATAAACAGAAGGAGGATTCTTTATGCAAAACGATCAGCAACCAAACGTTCAAGGACATGTCCAGCAGCCCCAATTCAATCATGGCGGGCATGAGTTATTTGATTTACATGAGGTATTAGCAGGGACCATTAATATTTTGGATCAATACATGATCTTTCGGCAATTTATCCAAGATCCCGCATTATCCGACATGTTAGATCGACAATATCAATTTGTATTGTCCCAGTACAACGTCACGGTAGATTGCTTTTCTACTGGTCAAAAGCCTAGTGAAGAAACATCTACTTATATGATGAAAGAACAGACACAGGTGACATACGGAATAAAACCATCCCAGCCTAAGAAGCCAAATCAATCATTACAGGATGTAAAAGATGCGGGAATTACAGGGCATATGCTTGGTCTCATGAAATCTCATGCTGGATTACTCTCAATGACTGCATTAGAGGTCACAAACCCTGTGGTGCGACGTGTGCTTGCAGCGCAAATCCCGAACTTTATTGAAATGGCGTATGAAATTTTCTTATATCAAAACAAACATAGCTATTATCAAGTTCCGCAGCTTACAGCGCAAGATATGCAGGCGATGACATCTACATTTGCCCCTATGCAGGGACAAGTGCAGATGCCGCCAAGCAAAGCCAATCAGCAAAAACCGCTTCATTAACCAAAAACAACGGCCGACCTATTTACAGGTCAGCCGTTGTTTCTTTGATAATTCAGTTTAAATTGCTCTTCAAAATCTGTGAGACGTTGTCCTGTCGCTTGTTCAAATCCTCTATCAAAACGACTAGTTTTCGCCGTTTCCTCCATGATCTCATGTATGACATCTCGTCCATAAAGCTGCACAAGCTCATAGATCATATAGTAGCTTTGTAAATAAACATCTGTCTCATACGTCGTGCGAGATTCTTGCCAGTCTTGATCAGAATAAAGAGATTTAAAAGGAATGACGTCAAACCGTTCAGACGTGGCGTTCAGCACATCATAGGCCGTCCATTCTGCTGTTCCTTCATGGAACCAAAGGGGAAAGACGACTGGAGATACATTGTATGAATGCACCTTTTCATAGAAAACAAAATGGGCATACTCATGAATGAATAACGTGTTGAAAAAGTATAAAGGCAGTGTCTCTTTCTTCAACAATTCTTCCCGTTTATCTGGGTATAATCCAATCATATGATCAACATCAGAATAAAAACCTGTAATATGCTTGATACCGGCAAATTGCTCAATCGTCTCTTTATCATCAAAATAAATGATATCTAACGGTTTGTCAGCTTCATACTGAAACACTGACATCGTTCTCTTCTTTGCCTGTTCCAGCGCTTCTATGGTCAAATCGACAAAGGCGCCCTCATCCTTTGCATAGTAGATTCGAATATGTTCATAGACTTGCTTATTGAGTCCTTCCGTTAAGACCGTTTTAGGCGAAGAATGCTGCTCTAGATATTGCTCTGCCAGCTGGAACCCTACATAAATCAAGTACGCAGTGAACGCATAAAAAATCAAACCTGCTGCAATCATTCCGCTTACAAGTTTTTTATGAATTAATGACGGTTTTGCTTTCATTTACTCCCCACCTGAATTCATCCTGCAACCTCTTTCTCTTTCTATGAAAAAACAAAGATCAACAAGAGGTGATATATTTTTTACTTTATGCAGTCAGGTGCGCAAGGTGCGGTTCCAAACAAAAAAGCCGCATATGACATACGGCTTTTGTCGTAGCTATTTTGATTCAGGGAAGACACGTCGAACCGTTTCAGTAAACTCGTCGAAGAATCCTGAAATTGGCTCTCCACTTCTAATACGTTTTCCGTACCCTGCCATACGATCGACAAAGTCTGGATTAGCAGATACATACACATTATCAATTTGTTGATCCGTCGATTTGACTTTGTCAGAAATTTTCTTTTTCAAATCGTCTGTTACATCTCCGCTTTTATTGCCTTCAAGCACGACAGCAACAAATGCATTTTTCCCTGTGACAAGTACGTTCGCTGTTTTCACTTCAGACATGTTGGCAACAAGCTCTGATGCCTTATCTGCCACTTTCACCTTCTGAGGTGTTTGCACATTTGGTTGATCCTGTCTCATGTTGTCGTTCTTATATGTGACATTTTCGTACTGTCGTTTCATTGTTCCTCTTCGTTCATCGCCTTGGTTGTTCATTCCACACCCAGCAGTGATCAATGTTGGAACGAGTAATAAAGATAGCATCCATTTCTTATTCATCAATTTATTCCCTCCTTTTGCTCATAGGTTTTTCATCCAGCAGACTTTTTATGCACACATCCTCTATTTCACAATGAATTCATAAATCAGCCTTGATTGGTCATCCTAAACATGATGAAGAAGTATCATCACGATCAAATGGAGGGATTCGTTTGTTTAAAAAGAGAAAAGGTATGAGTACTGGTGCAATGATCGCAGCATCAACAGCCATCATTGCATTATTTTCACCACTATTACGGAGAAGACTAAGCAGCATGACTCAAATGAATTTGTCCTCAATGATGAAAGGCAAAGATCAACACCAACATGAGCCATCTCGTCATGAGTCCCATTCACATTCACGTAAAGACTCAAAAGGCACAGCTGAAGTAGGACAAATGATCAAGCAAGCATTCACCGCTGTCCAGCCTAATGAAACAAGTCAGCATCAAACATCATCAAAAACATACCAAACTCATCAGCCGCCGAGAGAGTCTTACGCCCAGTCTCTTCACATTGATGAAAGTGTCATGAATGTAATGGATGATGAATCTATTCAGCAAGTGCTCAATGACATCGAGCACAAATAACTAAAACAGGAGCCTTTTTTCAGAAGGCTCCTGTTTATTCACCTGAAAAATGCTCTTTCACCATGATGCAGAAGGAAGGCAAGAAGGTGATTTCGATCGTGATAACAAACCGTTCCACACCATCTAATAGTATCAACAGCTCTTTTTCATGCTGCCGATCCTTTTTTATTTCTACATGTCGCACAGTTTTAAAGGCATATACTCCTAAAACGGATGCGTCCTTTTTTCGAACAGCCTTCAAAGAAAATTCTTGTACTCCAAGAGACATCGTCACCACAAATCGCTCTACCTCATTCTCAAACCGAAACGTTAGATCTTGATATTCAATGGGCATATCTCGTTCAAATCCTTCATCAGGCCACGTCTCAAAAAAAGAAAGCCAGTCCGTTCGATCTGGAAATTGTTTTCTCCTCATTTTAAACCCCTCATAAGTGAAATTTTTATTAATTATCTTGTTTCCCCTTTTCTTTTGCAACAAATTTTAGTAATTTTAAAAAGGTGATTTTATTTTGCTAAGAGACCTCTTTATTAATTTAACAATTCTTGTCACTTTCCATTATTTATTGATGCTTGTGTTTAAAGAGAATTTTTTAAAAAAGGAAGACACCCTGCTCAGACAAATTTATAAAGGAATGATTTCTGGGTTACTCGGTGTCCTCTTAATGTTTTTCTCTATTAAAGCAGGACCAGCCATCATCGATTTAAGACATATCCCCCTTATTTTAACGGCATTTTATGGAGGCATTGCACAAACGTTCATTGCAGCCTGTGTGATCATTATTGGCCGATTATTAATCGAAGCCAATGTCGCTTCTTTCATTAATATTTTTTCCATGATATTTATCGCCACAGCTTCCTTTTTAATTGCTGAGCGTCATATCAATCACGTCGTAAAAATGCTGTTATCTATTACCATGAGCAACGTCATTGCGACTAGTTTATTTATCATCATCGTCAATGAAAGATCATTTGAACTGCATGCTGCCTATTGGATGTTCTCGTATATTGCCGGCTTATTTAATTTTTATGTCATTGAGCATCAAACAAAAGCGTATCAGATGTTAAATTTGTATAAATTCCAAGCTCATTATGACTTTTTAACTGGTGTTTTAAATAAACGGAAATTCGATGAGATATTAAGTGATGCTTTTTCTCTGAACTTAAAGCAACCTATCCATCAAATGTCCTTGATTTATCTAGACATCGATTATTTCAAAACCATCAATGATCAGTATGGGCATCATGAGGGAGATATCGTTTTAAAAGAAATCGGAACAAGGCTGATTAAAAACACAAGAAGCTCTGATTATATTGGGCGGATCGGCGGTGAAGAATTTGCTGTGCTTTTACCGAATTGTTCCGTTGAAAAAACATGGCAAATTGCGGAACGTTTACGAAAAAAAATGGCGGATCACCCAATTTATTTACAAAACGGAACATCGATTCACATTACGGTGTCAATTGGCTGTGCTTATGATGCAGGAACAAGTGAAAACATGAAACAATTACCGATTATTGCAGACCAGGAGCTCTATAAAGCGAAGCAGTCAGGCAGAAACCAAGTGAGCTTTTCTGGACGTAAAAGAGAACACTTAACATAGGCTTTTTCCTCAATTTGTTAGCGCTAATTATTTTTAAAAAAGTTTTCGTATAACAGTTGTTTTTTCCCGCAAACACTGGTAAAGTAAAGGTAATTATTTTTGTTCGTATCATCTTTAAGAAGAAAGTTTTGAAAGAGTTTTCGTCTTTGAAGTTTGTGTAAGAGCAAGAATAGTGAATTTAAGCGTTAAGATCGCTTTAGGAGGAAATTTCATGTTAGAAGGTAAAGTAAAATGGTTCAACTCTGAAAAAGGTTTCGGATTCATCGAAGTAGAAGGTCAAGACGATGTATTCGTTCACTTCTCTGCTATCCAAGGCGAAGGCTTCAAAACTTTAGAAGAAGGTCAATCAGTTTCTTTCGAAATCGTTGAAGGTAACCGTGGACCACAAGCTGCTAACGTTAACAAAGCGTAATTTAAGAGCATCTGCTCTTTTAGCACTTTATAGAGTGAAGGAAAACCGCTTGGCTTTTATGCCGGCGGTTTTTTTGTGCAATAAAAAAAGAGAACCTGACGATGAAGTGACCCCCTAAATTTAGACGCGTTTTTTTATGAGACAGCTTTCGAGGCATGAGTTCGATATTGTATCGGACTCATGCCTTTTAGTTTTGTCTTTATACGTGTGTGATTGTAGTAGTCAATATATTGTTCAAGTTCTTGCTTGAAGTGTTCGATGTTCTCAAATTTTTTTAGGTATAGAAATTCAGACTTTAAGATACCAAAAAAGTTCTCGATAACTGCGTTATCGTAACAGTTACCTTTTCGGGACATACTCTGTGTAATCCCACGCTTTTTTAAGGCGTGTCTATATTGCTTCATTTGGTAATGCCATCCTTGATCAGAATGTATCATTGGTTTCTCATCTTCATCTAAACGGTTGAACGCCTGATGAAGCATCGTTGAGACGAGTGAATAAACAGGTCTTGAACCGACTGTATAGGTAATGATTTCACCATTAAATAGATCTAATATGGGCGAAAGATAGAGCTTCTGACCAAATAACTTGAACTCCGTTATATCTGTGACCCATTTCTCATTTGGCCTATCAGCTTGAAAATGACGAGCCAATATATTAGGCGCTATTTTGTTCACTGTGCCTCTGTATGAACGATATTTCTTCACTCGGACCATGCATTTTAGCCCTAGAACTTTCATGATGCGCTGGACTTTTTTGTGATTCACCTTTTGTCCTCGGTTGATTAGTTCATCACGAATCCGGCGATATCCATAACGTCCTTGATGTTCCTGATAAATGGTTTGAATCATCTTTTTCAGTTCGACATCCTGATCAGGACGATCTAAATGCTTGATCAAATAATAGTAGGTACTGCGTGGAATACATGCGAGCTTAAGAAGTGATTTCACCGGATATTGATGCCTTAAATCATAGACTACTTGCGCTTTGTCTTGTTTGGTGATTGTTCCTTGTTTTGAACTAAGGCATTCAACTTTTTTAAATACTCATTTTCCATGCGCAAATGTTCTACTTCTGCCTGTAACGCTTCCATTGATCCTTTCGTTATTTCTTGTTTTCCAGTTTTCTTTTTCATAGACGGACGCCCCTTTTTATTAGATTGAAGGGCGTCTACTCCTTGTGTTTCCAAGATGCGCTTCCAGTTCCAAAGCGTGGTATCAGAAGGCAGGTTAAAGAGTGCAGCTGTTTCCAAGATAGACGTCCCATGTTCATTCATATAATCAAGTACGTCTAGTTTATATTGGACTGGATAATTTGTATATGACTTTGAAAAAGCTTTTTTGCCATGATATTGATACTTTCTGACCCAATATTGAAGTATACTTTTGTGCACGCCAATCTGTTTTGCAATTCCAAGCAGGGGTTCGCGGTCAATGAGGTATCGTTTTACCGCTTTGATTTTATCTTCAATTGTAAATTTAGCCAAAAGAAAAGCACCTCCAAATGTTAGACTGTGTCTAATATTTGGGGTGCACTTCAACGAGAGGTTCTCTTTTTATTTGTCCTTCTGCTTTAGTTTCTGTAAAGCAGAACGATACATATCATCATTCATTTTGGTCTCTGGTTCTTCTTCTTTGACAGGTGGTTCTGGCTGCTTAAACTTTTGAAGCGCCTGTCTATAGAAATCATCACCTGACGGAGCATCATCTGTCTGAGAAGGCTCTGACGCTTTTTCTTCCACTTCAGGCTCTACAGGTCTCGCCGCAACTTCTGGCTCGCTATGCGGCACGTCAGGATGATTCGATACATCTTCTTTGATCTCTTCCTTCTCGGCCGAAGCATGTCTGACATTGAACGCTACTAATCCGATAATGACTAGAACAGCAGCTACTAACGCTACAATAATCGTCGCCAAAAGAACCCTCTCCTTATCGCTTAAATGACGCAGTGACTGATGCTACACGTCTTCCTAATGCTTTCCCCAGCTCAATGCCTTCTGAAGAAATCACTTCATCAGAATCAATCGGGCACGTCACACCTGCTCCATAATAAGAGCCGTATAACGCATTTTCTGGAACATTTCCAGGAAGGCCGACCACAAGCATCCCTTGATGGAACATTGGCGTAATCAAATTATGCATCGTCATTTCTAATCCGCCGTGTGTTGTGGCAGTGGTACAGAAAACGGCACCGACTTTATCGATGAGTTTTCCTTCTGCCCATAAATACCCAAGACGGTCAATCCATGTCTTTAATCCAGAACTAATGGTACCAAAGTGACCAGGGCAGCCCCAAATGATTGCATCCATTTGATCAAGCTTGCGGATATCCGCATCTTTCACATGATCAATGAACACTTCAGCGTGCTCTGTTTCACCTGCGCCAGCTGCAATCGCTTCTGCAAGTGCTTTTGTATGGTCACCTTCACTATCGTATACGACATAAATTTTCATGTACGGTCCCTCCACACTTATCTTGCATCTTGGTTTGCTTCCTTAGGTGCTGGAAGCAATGTCATTTCTTGTTTCTTATCCTGCTTTTCTTTTCGCTTTTTATCCTTACGTACATCTCGCAGGAACAAGCTGAGAATCACACCAGCTGCACAGAATAATGTCACCCACATGTAAGCATCATTGATGCCCATCACATTGGAATCGACTTGTGCTTTCGTAAAGAGCTGGGTCGACACATATTTTTGAGCAGCTTCTGCTGTCATGCCCATATGGTGCATCACATTAGAGACAGCCGCCTGGAATGAATTCATAAAGAACGGGTCAGCTGTATTCGTTTGATCTGCCATATTGGAATAATGGAATGTCGTGCGATTTGTATAAATCGTCGTGATCAAACTCGTACCGATCGAACCACTGATTTGTCTCAGTGTGTTTGACATCGCTGTACCATGACTGTTTAAATGTTGCGGTAATTGGTTCATCCCAGCAGTCATGACTGGCATCATCAAGAGTGACATACCAAAGGCACGTACTGCATACATGAGCACAATGTGACTATAAGATGTATCAATCGTTAGCTGTGTAAACTCGTATGTGGTGACAACCGTAATCAGCATCCCCACAATGGCAAGCGGACGAGGTCCAAATTTATCAAACAAGATCCCTGAGATCGGAGACATAATCAGCATCGCAAGTGCCCCTGGAAGCATTAATAGCCCAGATTGCAATGCCGTAAACCCAACGAGGTTTTGCAGATAAATCGGAAGTAAGAACATCCCTGTATATAAAGCAACCGTAATAATAATGTTAATAACACTTGATAATGAGAAAATGCTGTATTTAAACACGCGGAAATCAAGCATCGGATTATCCGCTTTTAGCTGTTGGAAAATAAAGAGAATGATCGCAATCGCACCAATGATAATCGTAGATAAAACGATTGGATCTGTCCAACCATCACTTCCCGCTTCACTCACTCCGTATAGAAGCGAAGCAAAACCAACGATCGACAGAATCGCACCAAGAGTGTCGAGCTTGATTTTTTTAGGCTCTACAATATTTTTAAACATAAAGAAAGCCGCGATAATGACAATCGCACCGATTGGTACAAGTCCATAAAACATAATACGCCATGAATAGTGTTCAATAATATAACCAGATAACGTTGGTCCGACAGCTGGCGCAAACATCATCGCAAGACCAAAAATCCCCATTCCTTTCCCTCTGTTTTCTGGAGGGAAAATAAAAAGGATTGTTGTCATGACGAGCGGCTGTAAGATACCGCCACCGACTGCCTGAATCAAACGACCAATCAGCATCGTAGAAAAGTTTGGCGCAATACCGCAAATAAAAGTCCCTAGTGTAAATGAAATCATCGCCACGAGGAATAAGCTGCGCTGGCCAAAACGTGTGATTAAAAACGCAGATAACGGAATGAGCACACCGTTGACAAGCATGTAACCTGTTGTAAGCCACTGAATTGTCGTCGCACTCACATTAAATTCAGTCATTAAATGGGGCATGGCTACGTTCAAAAGCGTTTGGTTTAAAATCGCTACGAACAAACCGGCCATTAAAATGATCAGTAAAGACAAGGAGCCTGTTCCCTGTTTTGTCGCTGCAGGTTGATTTGCCATCTCAGACAACCTCCTTTCATTTTTTGATATCAGTCATCATTAAGAAGAAATTTTGACAGAAGCATTCATACCTGGAAGTACTTTGTCAGATGGATTTTTAATTGAAATTTTCACTGCTACTTTTTGTGTCACTTTCGTGTAGTTACCACTTGAGTTTGTTGCTGGCAGCATATTGAATGTTGAGTTTGTTGCATAACCAATTTGTTCAACAGTTCCTTCAAATGTTGTATCAGGATCGCCGTCTACAACGATGTCCACTTTGTCACCTTTTTCAATGTTCTTAATGTCTGTTTCTTTAATATTCGCTGTAATGTAAAGCTTGCTTAGGTCAATCGTTTCACCAAGAACTGTCCCAGGCTGCACTTGTTGGTTGTTTTGTACTTCTTTTTTGACTAATGTGCCATCAGCCACTGCTTTAATGTTTGTTTTTGCTTCTCCTTCAACTTTTGCAACTGTGCTGTCTTTTTGCACTTCGTCACCTTCATTGATGTCCCAGCCTTTGATTTGTCCAGCTGCTGGCGCTGTAATTTGGTACATGTCACCTGTCACTTTTGCTTCATCTGTTTTTACGAAGTTTGTGCTTTCGTAGTAGTAATAAGCACCTCCGGCAATAATGGCAAGAATCACAATAAGGCCAATAATATTCGTTAGCAATAAACGCCCTCTGTTCATGTTTTGTTTCTCCTTTCATGTATAAAAATATAGTGTCATCTGCTTTAGCAAACTTAGAATGCCCATCATCTGACAGATTATGAAACAAGCTCATAGAGCTGCCTGTTTCCCCTTTTTCTACTCCGCTGAAAATGGTGTGCAGCCCATTTATACTTATTGTTCACTTATGAGCAAAAAGCAGAAAAAGAAGAAAAGACAATCGGCATCTTTTTTGAAAAACTTATATTTAACAAGATTAAATATTAATAAATGAAAATTGAAATGTCAAAGAGAAAGTTTTACTTTTTTTCTGGTGATCCCTTCCTTCTCCACACAAAAAACCTTTCAGCCCTTATGCTGAAAGGTTTTTTTGAATGTTCTCTTTAAGAAAGAACTTCTTCCTGCTGAAAAAATTTTTTTAATGCGAGAAAAACGTCTGATTTTTGCTTCAAAATATAATGCTTAAATTTCTCATCCTGAATATGTTTATATGCTGACATTAACGTAGAATGCCGATTATATTGATTCACTTCACCATAACAAAATAAATTGGCTTTTTTCATAATTTCTGAAACGAGCTTCACGCACCGTGCATTATCAGAGGTCAAATTGTCACCATCAGAAAAATGGAAAGGATAAATATTATATCGTGACGGGGGATATCGTTCGTCTATGAGCTCTAGTGCCTTTCGATAGACAGAAGAACAAATGGTTCCCCCGCTCTCTCCCCGAGAAAAGAAGTGCTCCTCGTCTACGACCTTCGCCTCTGTGTGGTGGGCAATGAATTCGATCTCGACTGTCTCATACTTTGTCCGCAAGAAACGTGTCATCCAAAAGAAAAAGCTTCTCGCCATATATTTTTCCCAAAGCCCCATACTTCCGCTCGTATCCATCATCGCTAGGACAACCGCTTTTGATTCTGGTTTGGTGACTTCATTCCACGTCTTATACTTAATATCCTCTGGATAAATGGGATAAAAGGAAGGGCTTCCTGTCATGGCATTTCGTTTAAATGCTGACAGCATGGTTCGTTTTTTATGGATATTACCGGTTAACCCCGTTTTGCGAATATCATTAAACTCAATTTCCTCGACAACGATATCATCAAGTTCCTTTTGTTTAAGATTTGGTAGCTCCAGCTCACGAAATAGCGCTTCCTCTAAATCCATTAATGAGACTTCTGCTTCGTAATAATCATCACCGGCTTGATCTCCAGCACCTTGCCCCTTTCCCTGCCCTTGCTTACTGTCAGATCCATCCCGAGCGACCACATCGCCAACCTGGCTGTCTCCATCCCCCTGACCTACATGCTTATTCTTATCATAGTTGTACCGAATTTTATATTCATCTAAAGAACGGATCGGAATTTTGACCACATCTTTGCCATTAGACATAATGATGCTTTCCTCTGTGACAAGATCCGGCAAATTGTTTTTAATCGCCTCTTTGACTTTTTTCTGATGACGCTGCTGGTCATCAAAGCCTTTTCGATGGAGGGACCAGTCTTCCTGAGACACAATAAACTGACTTTTTTCTTGCCGGGACATCCATCCCCCTCCTCACCTTTTTGGACAATTCTTGTACCCATCGATTCCATTATCGTATGCTGGCCGTCGTCGAAATGACGATGATTTTTAAAAAAGACATTACCGGTGCTGGTTTGCGCCAATAATGCCTCCTTCATTTATTAACGATTCAGAAGACTGCCTACATATTTTAAGAGTTCATTTGCACTTGTAGAATTATAGCCATGCTCATCAATCAATCGCGCCACTACTTCATTGACCTTTTTCAACTGTTGCTCATCCGGCGTTTTCGTCGATGTCGTAATTTTCACGACATCTTTCAAATCGGCAAAGAGTTTTTTCTGAATAGCTTCTCGTAATCTCTCGTGAGAATTATAATCAAAGCGTTTTCCCTTTCTCGCATAAGCTGAAATCCGAATAAGGATTTCTTCTCTGAATGCCTTTTTGGCGTTTTCAGAAATGCCGATCTGTTCCTCAATTGAACGCATGAGCTTTTCATCAGGATTCATTTCTTCACCTGTTAACGGATCACGCAGTTTGTTTTTATTGCAGTACGCCTCGACATTATCTAAGTAATTATCCATGAGAGTTTTCGCAGACTCCTCATAGGAATACACAAATGCCTTTTGAACTTCCTTCTTCGCCATATCGTCATACTCTTTTCGTGCGACAGAAATAAAATTCAAATAACGTTCCCGATCTTCACTTGAGATCGATGGATGCTGATCGAGTCCTTCTTTTAAGGAACGGAGGACATCCAGTGCATTGATGGATTCCATGTTCTTTCGAATAATAGTGGATGAAATGCGGTTAATGACATATCTCGGGTCAATTCCGCTCATTCCTTCGTCATGAAATTCCTTTTTCATCTCATCAATATCAACAGATTGGAAACCTTCGACACTTTCCCCATCATACAGTCGCATTTTTTTCACCAAATCGATATCAGACCGCTTCGGCTCTTTCAGCCTTGTCAAAATAGAGAACATCGCAGCCACCTTTAGCGTGTGCGGTGCAATATGAACATCTGAGACATCACTTTCTGAAATCATCTTATGATAAATGCGTTCTTCCTCTGTCACCTTTAAATTATAAGGGATCGGCATCACAATAATTCTTGAGTGTAAAGCCTCGTTCTTTTTATTCGAAATAAATGACCGATACTCCGTTTCATTCGTATGTGCAACAATCAATTCATCCGCACTAATCAACGCAAAACGCCCTGCCTTAAAATTTCCCTCCTGCGTTAATGAAAGAAGATGCCATAGAAATTTCTCATCACACTTTAACATCTCCTGAAATTCCATCATTCCACGGTTCGCTTTATTGAGCTCTCCATCAAACCGGTACGCACGCGGGTCTGACTCTGAACCAAATTCAGCAATCGTTGAAAAATCAATACTTCCTGTTAAGTCAGCAATGTCCTGAGATTTCGGATCCGACGGGCTGAAGGTACCAATGCCGGTCCGTTTGTCCTCTGAGAAAAAAATTCGTTCCACTCTCACATCTTCAATGCGCCCACCATATTCCTCTTCGAGCCTCATCAAGTTCAAAGGTGATAAATTCCCCTGCACACGTATGCCGTATTCTCTATAGAAATCCTCCCGCAGATTTTGCGGAATGAGATGAAGCGGATCTTCATGCATTGGGCAGCCTTTAATCGCATAGACTGCGCCATGATCTGTTAGTGAATACTCTTCAAGCCCTCTTTTCAGCCTTGTGACAAGCGTCGATTTCCCGCCGCTGACTGGACCCATTAACAATAAAATACGCTTTCTGACATCTAAACGTTTAGCCGCAGGGTGAAAATACTCTTCCACTAGCCTTTCCAATGATTCCTCTAAACCAAAAAGCTCCTGATCAAAAAATTTGTAGGTTCTGACCCCATTCTCCTCTTCAATCCCGCTGTCCTTAATCATATGATAAACGCGAGAATGAGCAGATTGAGCGACAAGTGGACTTTCTTTAATAATATCTAGATATTCGCTGAATGTACCTTCCCATTTCAGTCGCTGCTCTTCTTCTCTGTGCTGTTCAATTTTCTTTAAAATATCCATATGAACCTCCTCTTTCAAGATTGAAGCTAGAAATCAGATACTGTTTTACAATCTATGCGGAGGCGTCCTATTACATGCTTTCGTTCTTCAAAATGACGAATTGGCAAACTGAATTGACAACCATCCGCAAGACCCTTCATAATAAAGGAAAAACAGGAGAAAAATGATCTTCATCTCCTGCTTTTCAAGGCGAACTTCGCAACATATGAAACCGGCAGCAAAGGAACAAAGGGATAAGGGGGAGCTTATATGAGAACGGTCATTATGATGGGCGTCATCATTACGTTTTTAGTATCCATTTTCACAGCTGGCTACGAAGGCAAGCCTGGCAAATGAAAAAAAGGATGTTCCATCAGCGGAACATCCTTTTTCATTTCGTTCATATTTTCAGCACTTACATATTCACTGAAAGCGAGATGGGATCTCGGCTTTTATCATGTTCTTATATCAAATCTCGGTATTGTTGCTGGCGAAGCGCCTCATACACAAGAATCGCTGCCGTATTCGATAGATTCAGTGAACGAACATGCTCTGTCATTGGTAAACGTAGACAGCGATCCATATTCCGTTCAATCAAATCTTTTGGCAATCCACTTGTCTCTCTGCCAAATACGAAGAAGTAGTCTTCATCTAGTTGCGAGTAATCGAACGTTGTATGCGGCTTTTGCCCAAACTTAGTGATATAGAAAAATTGCCCCTTCGGATGAGCCTCAAACAATTCATCTAATGAATCATGATAGACGACATTGGCATATTTCCAATAATCGAGTCCTGCACGCTTCAGCATTTTATCATCTGTCGAAAAACCAAGCGGACGAATCAGATGAAGTGTTGTATTTGTTGCTGCACATGTTCGCGCAATATTTCCAGTATTAGCTGGAATTTCTGGTTGATATAAAACGACATGAAGTCCCAAAAAAGTTCACCTCTAATTTTCTTTTCCGCTCAACATTATACCATTAACTATCCTTCGGAGCATCGTCCAAAATGTGAAAAAACGTATAACGTATACTAGGTGTATAAGCCGTTGAATCTTCATACGACCAGTAACGCATACGACTGTCATACGTTTGTGCATTCACAAGAGGCATTCCGCCTTTATCATGATCAACGACAATGGTTGTATGATTATACCTACCGTCACCCTCAAAATCGTAGCAAATAACATCACCTATTTGAAGCTCTTGCGGCTCCTTGAGCTTCTTCGCTCTCAACCCCGCTTTGGAATTCGCTAAATAATTTTTCATCGAATGTGCCACCGTCCAGCTGTAGCTCCATGTATGTGGACGAACCCACCAGCCAGATCCACGGTTCGGATATCCTCTCGTTGGCGCATTCCCTGCTTTTAGACATTGTGAAATAAAATTCGTACAGTTATCTTCGAAATTTTTATAGGCTGGATTCCGTTTATTCCAATACGTCTCAGCATATTGAACAGCTGCACGCCGGTCATAGTGAAAAGCTCTTCCAAATTGGTCTTCATTTTGGAAGCGCTCATCCACCTGATCTTCCTTTTGTCGTTCTTCTAACATCATCCGATCTTTCACAAGCATGTCGTTATAAAGAAACGCTTCTCTTTTCTCAACCTGTTCCTCTAAATAAAAAGAATCGTCTATATCCTTACAGACATAAGTGAGGTGAGCGAGATATTGGACTTGCTGAGCTCCATCATCTTGAATAGCTGAATCGAGAAGTTTTGCTTTTGCTTTCGCCTTGACAATCTCAACTTGTCTTCTTGCAAACAGCTCTTTCTTTCGCTCCACAGCGTCCACATCAGACATCAGCTGCGGCTGTTTGATCGTACTGCCATTTAATAAATATGCCAGTCTGTCTTCTAACGTTTGTTCTAATAATTGTTTCACACAGACACCACCAAACTTTTTTTAACATCTCTGTTTGGTTCATTCTATGTTCAATGGGAGGTTATTTAGTATTTAAAGGTGTTTGTAACAATTCAATCCCTTTGATGATCTCTTGTTTTGCTTCTTCATCACTTTCCCGTTCAAGGGCTTTTTCGAGTTCTGAAAGCTGCTGACCATCGCCAATTTTACCGATTGCCCAAGCAGCCGTGCCTCGAATGACCGGTCTTGGATCTTTATGCATCAGGTCAACCAAATCTGGCAAAGCAGATGTATCTTTAAAGTGAGCAAGTGCCAAAATGGCATTCCGCTGAATAGGCTTTTTCCCTCGCCATGATCCAGAAACATGACCATACTTCTCTTTAAACTCACGATTGCTGATTGTCAGCAGTGGCTTTAAGAGTGGCTTTGCAATTTCAGGGTCCGGCTCCATTTCAGGATGTAGATGAAAGTCTTTCCCTTTATTAATTGGGCAGACCGTTTGGCACGTATCACATCCATACAACCGATTCCCTATTTTCGAGCGAAATTCGTCAGGTAAAAACCCTTTTGTCTGTGTTAAAAACGAAATACACCTTTGAGAATTGAGCTGGCCTGGATTCACAAGAGCACCCGTTGGGCATGAATCCACACATTTATTACAAGTTCCGCACTGGTCTTCTATTTTCTCATCCGGTTCAAATGGAACATTTGTAATCATCTCAGCCAAATAGACATAAGATCCGAACTCTGGTGTGATAATCATACAGTTCTTTGCACTAAAGCCAATGCCAGCACGTTCGGCTACAGCACGGTCAGACAATTCACCTGTGTCCACCATTGATTTTGTCCGTATATCTTCGTGTTTACTGCGCAAAAATTCTTCAAGCATGTCGAGCTTTTTTTTCAGCACAACATGATAATCAGTTCCCCATGAAGCCCTGCAAAAAATCCCTCTTCTTGCATCCTTTGTACTTCGGGGAGCATCTTTCATTTTGGAAGGGTATGCGAGCGCAATGGCGACAATTGATTTTGCTTTTGGAAGCAGCAAAGCAGGATTTGTTCGTTTTTCGATATCAGGCTCTTCAAAACCGGACAAATACCCTAACGATTCATGTAAGATGAGGCGGTCCTTTAATGAATCAAATGTATCAGCACTTGCAAATCGAATTTTATCGACACCAATTTCGTTCGCATATTGAATTAACTCTTCTTTTAATTGTCCAACATGAATCACCTTGCAAACCTCCTTTCTTTGTTTCTTCAGTTGTTTTCAGTATAATACGAGTGTATCATGACCGATTGGAGTGAGTCACTGTGAAGATACAAATGGAAATCTCCCAACCTCAAAGCCCGTCTATCCATGTTGGACAGATTGAATATTCACATATTGAGATAGGGAAATCCCCTCAAATGTTAAAAGGCCGACTGCGCCTGTTTCAAGAATCTTTGTTTTTTGAATATGAAGATCAAACTTTGGAAGAAGTACCAGCGATCAAAGAATGGACGAATCTTCTAGAAGGTATCCCCTTTCTTCCGCTTCTTGCTGATATTCAAAAAGAACAATTTATTGACTCGACCAATTCCGTACAGGATTTGTCGATATTTTTTTCACTAAAATATTTCTTGCCTATCCTTACATTAGATGCCGATCAATTGAAAGGGCCTCTTTCATTATCCAAAAATGAAACTGGTCATATTGAATGGCAGGATGGCGCAGAGCTTAAAGGGTTATTTTCTCAAGCAAGTAAAGCTCAAATTTCTCAAGACACAAAAAGCATTCTTCAAATCATTCTCTTCCCACCATCTATTTCCCGGGAAAAGAGTGAGGCACTTATACAATCCTTGACGAAGATGTTTATACAAATACATGGTGGAGAAAGTAAATATGAACTCATTGAAAAAGCACTGTAGGTGACAGTGCTTTTTACATTATACTGACATAATAAAAAACGCAACACTTCGTTTATCTATGAAACGAAATACTGCGTTATAAACAAAATTATGTATTGGAGCGGGTGATGAGAATCGAACTCACGACATCAGCTTGGAAGGCTGAGGTTTTACCACTAAACTACACCCGCATCAATCTTTTAGAGACAACGTCATTGCGTTGACTTTTATTATGTTACAACTTTCTTAACAATTCGTCAAGAGAATATGAAGATTTTTCGTCAAAAAATTTCATATTCTCCATATATATTACGATAGTTATTTGTCTAGCTGCAAATACACCAAATAAGCCTGCTTTACATCTTTTAATTCCTCTTTCAGATTCTTTTCAGAACCTGTTAAACCAGAAAACTCATGGTTCATTCCAGTTGTGATGGTAGTAGAAATTAATTTTTTCTCTCCAGGAGACATGTGAAAAAGATCTGAAGCTGATATCGTTGTGTTTCCTCCCACGTCCTGTTTGAAATCCATGCTAGTCGAGAGTTTCGTTAGTTCGCTTTGCTCTTTATCTTTCCATAAGCTATACGTTACTTTTAACAGATCATCTTTTTCATCTTCTAGCTGATAGATAAAATTCACACTGTTATCGACGCCATTTTGATGAAGGTCAATGGTGATTTTTTTTGTATCTTCTTTTAATAATTGTCCATCTTTGTAATGCATACCGATCAAGGATACACTTTTATTACTGCCTTTTAGTCCTTTCACTGTCATCGCTTCAAACGGCTTATCTGATAATGCTTCCAAAAGACTTTTTTCATTTTTTGTTAGTTTCATAGGTTCGACAGTTACTTCATCGTGAGTTGCTGTTTCCTTATTTTTCTCTGTTGCAGGTTTTTCTGAGACCGTTTTCTCTGTCGTTGTTGTTTCTGCAGCCTTCTCGCCGCATCCTCCTAATAGAAAAACAGTCAATAAAAGAATGCTCCATTTCTTAATCATTGATATCCCCTTTTATACTTTTATTTTTTATTATACTAAAATTTGGTTGATTATACAAAAAAAGATTAGGAAAATTCTCCTAATCTTTCGCTTTTTTCTGTTTCATGGCTGATAGGAATGCCACAATGAGAAAACTGACAGCAAAAATGACAACCATATAAATAAAAAAGTTTGGTTTGATTTGGAACGTAAATGCAGACGAACCTTCCATCTCAAAAGCAAGACTGTTAAATAATAATTCATTATTTGTTTTTGATTGAAATAAGTGATAGAACAGAACACCAATGGTCAGCATCGGAAAACCTAAGAAACCTAAGAAACTACCAACAATTGCACCTTGTTTCATTGCCTGAACGTTCATGATCGTTGTCCTCCCATTCCACCAAGCAATAACTGCTTCATAATAGACTTACCATCCCCCATAAACGGAAGAAGGTAGAGTAATTGAATAAAATACGTGATTGAAAAAATGAAAAACCCTGTCGAAATTGGATTTTCTTTTAGAAATAAAACAGTCACAATGATTCCGGCTGCGCCAATGAGCCCCGGCAAAAGCGGACCAAGTAGTGTAATCCACACCTGTTTTTTCTGAAACGGATCTAAAACAGGCCTCACAAATTTCACAGACATCATATCGCTCGCAAAAAAGCCTTGAGGACCATCCCGGCCGGCGAACTTCCGATGTGCATACCCATGTGCCGCCTCATGCAAGGCAGTTCCAGTAATTAATCCGAAATAAATAATCGTAAAATAAATGGCAATGGCTGCAATCGATGGATCAGGAATAAATAAAAAGGCGATTCCCGCCATGATCATAAAGAGCACCCAGAAAAAGATGATTTTGCGCGTCACCATCAGCAGAGCCGTACCCAATATGTGAAGAAATGAATGACCCGTGCAGTCAAACCGCTCTTTCATCTTTACTTGATACTGCTTAAAAAATTGACAGAAGGCTGTGACAGTCCGATATGGCGATTGATAATGAATCGATAGCAAGTGATGCTGATTCAGCCCCATCATCAATTGATAAAAATCGCGGGCAATCACAGACTCATCGACCTGAAACAAATCGGCGAGTTCTGCCGTAATACTCGCCTCTGTCCTTTGACCATCCACTTTCGTTAACATATGATATGCACTTTCGTTAATTGGAAGTGAGCTTCCGTACTGCGTATCAGTCAAATGCCTTTTTTGTAAAGTCACATATGGCGCAAGTGCCGGCACCCGCTCAATCTTTAGCTTATTGTTAAGAAGTTGAATCATGTGAATACCTCCATGAAAAACCTTTATATATGGCAAAGATGAGCAGACATTCAAATCCTGCCACAAGCAGCCACTGAAGCATTTGACTCGATTCCCCTATCACATAGTTTCCAATAAATACAATCGGAATCATGATTAAAATAAGCGCTCCAAACGAGAAAATACCTGTGTATGGATTATTTCGATCAAGGGGTAATAAAATACCTACCACATAAAAGAGAGCCGTTGCATTACACAAGACAGCAGCGCCAATCAACACGATCCAGATCTGATCCGGGAGCGTCAGTGTTGTGATCATAAATAAAACAATTTGGATCACACCAACGAGCAAAAGTCCGAGAAACTTATAAAGAGCCACTTCCCACGGCCTTAGACCAAACGTTTTATACATCCCAAGCATTCGTTTATCATTGCCAAATGAATTAAAAGCTGTTAACCCAGCTAGCGCACATAAGACAAAAAAAGCTTCTCCTTCAAAGCGGAAGGCAAACTGATAACGGACAAATAAAATGACAATAAGGAGGATGAGAAAGTTTAAAATATTTTCTTCATTTCTCACTTGTGACTTTATTTCCTTTACAATGAGTGACCACTTTTTCGAAGATGAAAATGGTAGTTTGTGCAGAAAGGTTAACGCTTTTTTCTCAGCCATAATTGGCATTAAAGCAAGAGAAATAAATGCGCCTCCCGCAGATAATAAGATGAAGAGGATCAAAATCGCATAATTCACCCCGTCAGGAGACATCCCTTGTGCCGCTAAGAAAAACGGCGCTGTAAAATACATCAAATGATAATCAAACTGTACATATGATTGCTGTATTTGATTGATGTCGAAATGTGTCATTCCATACGCTACAACTAGCGCTAATAAAACAAATATCGCTGCAAATTTTTGCAACGGTAATTTTAATTTTAGTACGAGTAAATAAGTCACGTTGTAAATGAGCTGAAGCAGTGTTAAGACAAAGAGCGATTGCAAAAGCACCATCAAAAAGAATGTAAGAATAAAGAAAATACCGATCCCTTGTGCAATAAAATTAGGTAAAAGCAAGATCCCGATGAAAAATAAAACAAGCCCTATCACGACTGTCACCATCGGAATGAAGTAACCAAGACTTTTTTGAAAGGTAGACAGCGGAAACCAGCTGAGCTGCATAGAAAAACGATCTTGTTCAGGTGTTCTGACTTTGATCAGCACAAATAACAAGCTTGTAAAAATGGATGCATTGATTGCCATCGACACAACCAACAACCCAAGTGACCGTTCATCTCCATTTAAGAAAGCCTTCATAAAGACACCCGTAAAACTGTATCCGATGATGGCTCCCATTGTGACTGCAAACAAAAAGAATAAGACCACAATGATTCGCTTCGTTTGAGTATCAAAGAGCTTATACATCTCCTGCTGCCACATTTTAAGCATCATTTTAGAAATGATTAATGATTTCATCAAAATGTGCACCCCTATCACTTAACATTGAAGCTTTCAGAAACACCTGTTCCAATGTGCTTGATTGATACTTTTCTTTTAAGGCTGAAACCGTCCCTTCATCCATTTTATTTCCTTTAGAAATAATGGCGATCTTGTGGCACAGCTCTTCCGCTGAAAGCATATCATGCGTTGAAAGCAAGATTGCACCATGGTGCTCGGCATAACGTTTCATCAGTTTCTTTGTGTTTATAACCGCTTCAATATCAAGTCCTCTAAAGGGCTCATCCATGATCACTAATTGACTCTCAAGCATAAAGGCAGCAATCAGCTGTGTCTTTTTTTTCATTCCATGGGAATAGGTTTCAATCGGTCTTGATAAAGCTGATTCCATATCAAACAATTCAATTAGTTGATTTCTTCTTTGAATTGTTTTACATTCATACATAGAAGAAACAAAATCTAAATATTCAGCACCAGTCAATGCTTCAGGGAGCAGCAGATCATCTGGAACATAGGCGACTTGTTTTTTAAAGGAAGGATCATCATTTGTGACGTCCTTGATATGAATGGTTCCTTCTGTATGCTTAATGATGCCGAGTACACAGTTAATCATCGTTGTTTTACCGGATCCATTTGGTCCAGCCACAGCAACGATTTGATGAGGGGCAATTTTCAAATGAAAATCATTGACAGCAGTCACGTTATTTTTATACGTCTTGGTTAAATTCTCGATCGTAAACATATAACCTCCAAGTGTCTGCATATTCTTTAAAAACAGATCAGGCTAAACCGCCCGCCACAGACGGTTTAGCCCTGGTGTCTTATCTAAGAAGTAAAAAGATGAATCCTAAGTATAGCTACTTACATTCAATTTGGACTTTTAAGCCACTTTCCCACTGAACGGCTCCTGTAAAGCTACCCTTGCCGTTTGCTAAACACCAAACTGCTGCTCCTAGAACAACTGTTGCTCCCAATCCAAGAAGGACAGCAACAAATACTAAGAACCAAGCTTGGTCCATAATAGCAGGTTCCATAGTGGAATAGTCAACTTGCGGCGCTGCATAAGTCATACTTTTCACCTCCCAGCTTATGATGATCGTATCATAGGCGTCACACTCCAAACATCAACAGAAGATCCCTTTTTTGACCGAACATATTTTCGTGTAAATTGTGACTTTTTATTCAATTATTCATGTTCAACTGTATAAATTCTCCCTTTTTTACTATTTTTCACCACAACATAAGAACCACAAAACCCATATATTGGCAATAAATCCATCTTTTTTCTGCCTTTTTTCAAATAGTTCATTTTCATCATCTCTTCTATTTAATCTTTCATTTTTTTGAGATAGAAAGAATTCCCCCGATATATCAGATATAAAAGTCCTAATTATATGTCGTTAACACATCAAATACGACATATTAACTGATAATTCCGACAAAAGAGTGAGCATATTTTCCTTCTTCTCTTGTCTCTTAAAATATGTATATACAAGAAATCCTGTTGGGAAAAAAGCCCTTGCCTTCTTCCACAGCACATATCATTTTACTTGCTTCTCTTTCTATAAAAAAAGCAAAGCAGCCCGACAAGTATGACTGCTTTGCTTTCATTTATGAGGAACTTGCAGCAGAGGCTGTATCAGGAAAGTAATTGTTCCCAATAATTTCACCAGCAGGAACGTGTGGTCCTGCATCACCATTTCTTTTAAATGGGAGAAGCGGGAAAACAAGTTCTGCTAAATAATAAGATTCTTCTAAGTGCGGATAACCAGAAAAGATAAATGTATCAATACCTAGAGACTGATATTCTATTATACGTTCTGCTACTGTATGCGGGTCCCCGACGAGCGCTGTTCCTGCCCCGCCTCTAACTAAGCCAATGCCCGCCCAAAGATTAGGGCTAATTTCAAGTTTCTCTTTATTCCCTTGATGTAATTCAACCATTCGTTTTTGCCCTACTGAGTCCATCCCTTGTAAAGTCTTTTGCGCCTCATCAATAGTCTCATGATCTAAATGACGAATCAGATGTTCCGCTGCCTGCCAAGCTTCATCTTCCGTTTCCCTCACGATCACATGAAGTCGAATACCAAACCTCACCGTTCTTCCCTCCTTTTCAGCCTGCTTTTTCACTTGTGCGATTTTCTCTTTTACTTGTGCAGGCGGCTCGCCCCAAGTTAAATAAACATCTGTATGTTTTGCAGCGGCTTGAATGCCTGCTTCTGATGATCCTCCAAAAAAAACGGGTGGATGTGGTGTTTGAGCTGGTGGAAATAACAGCCGTCCATTTTGTGTTTGCAGATGCTTCCCTTGAAACTGAACATTCTCTCCTTTCAATAACCTCTTCCAGATGGTCAAAAATTCTTCTGCTGCCTCATAGCGTTCATCATGAGAAATGAATAGCCCGTCTCCTTCAAGTTCTTCTTTACTTCCTCCCGCTACAACATTGATCAGCAGTCTCCCGCCTGAAAGCCGATCAAATGTGGAGGTCATTCTAGCAGCAACAGATGGCTGCATCAACCCTGGCCGAAGAGCCACAAGAAACTTTAAATGGGTTGTTTCTGCAGCTAAAGCGGCCGCTGTCAGCCATGGATCTTCACAAGATCTACCAGTAGGCAGCAAGACCCCTGTGTACCCAAGCTGATCGGCAGCTTGAGCAATTTGTTTAAAATACGGATAGTCTGCCTGTCTTGCCCCTTTCGAAGATCCTAAATAACGCCCATCCCCATGCGTTGGAATAAACCATAGAATATTCATCATATCGCCTCCTATTATTTTTCACCTTGATAACTTGTGCGCCATTTGAGCAGTCGCTTTTCTAACAGCCGTACAAATGAATCAGTCATCTTACCAACTACCGCAAAGATGATAATCCCTACAAACACTTTATCCGTTTGCGAGAATTGTCTTGCATCCATAATCATGTAGCCGACTCCACTACTCGACCCCATCAATTCAGCCACCACTAAACCAAGCCAGGCAATGCCTAATGAAAGCCTCACGCCCAGAAGAATATGAGGAAGGGCAGCAGGTAAAATGAGCTTTGTGATATTTTGATACAGATTAAACTCTAAAGCGCGAGCCACATCGAAAAGCTTGTTATCTACACTGCGAATTCCTAGAAAAGTATTGATATAGATCGGAAAAAAAGCCCCAAGTGCAATCAATAAAATTTTCGCTGATTCATCAAAACCAAACCAAAGAATAAATAAAGGAGTCACCGCTAAATGAGGAACTGTTCTCAGCATTTGCAAGGTCGGATCTACATAATGCTCGGTTTTCCTAGAAAAACCGACACACAGACCCATCGCAAGTCCTAAACCTCCCCCAAGTAAAAATCCGCATATTGCTCTGTAGAGACTGATGTAAAGATGGCCAAACAGCTCACCGGAACGAATCAACTCACGAAAAGATTCCGCAATGACAGTGGGTGCAGGTAGTACAGTAGAAGAAACGATTTGGGAAGCAGCAGCTCCCTGCCAAATCGCAATGAGTAAAGCAGGTAATACAAATCCTTTTAACATGATGAAGGATGAAGCTTTTCTCCTTTTTTTCTTCATTCGCTCAGTTTTAGTCACAAGGGCTGGGTTAGATGCAGCTTTCATCAACTCTTCTCCTCTTTCAGCATTTTTTCAATAAACGAATTATCTACCACCCGATTGACATCAATCTTCCGCTGAATCGCCTTTGTTTGATATTGAAAATCAGCTGTATGCTGCTGAGCGTTTATGATCTTCTTAGAAATAGGCTCATTGAGCGGCTCTGTATTGTTTAATACTTGTGTCACCACCTTCTGATCTAATTGTTTCAAACGAGCATAAAGTGTAATGGCTTCCTGTTGATGGTCTTTCTGCCATTTCACCGCTTTGTCATATACTTTTAAAAATTGCACCACTAGTTCAGGGTACTCATCGGCAAACTTGGATCTGACAAGTGTGAATCCAGGTGAATATAAATCGGTCGCTTCTCCATTAACCAGTAGCTTTGCTCCCTTTTCTATCGTTTCAAGTGATAAGAACGGCTCCCAGATCGACCAAGCATCAACTGATCCATTTTCAAACGCAGATATTGCCTCATCCGGCTGAAGCTGAATGATCTGAACATCCTTTGCAGATAAACCAGCCTGATCTAATACTTTGTATAAAAAGTCAAAACCACTGCTTCCTTTGGCAACGGCGATTTTTTTTCCTTTTAAATCTTCTACTTTTTGAATCTCACTGTTCTTATTCACTAAAATTCCATTCGCCTTTAACCCATCCTGAGATAAACCAATTTCCTTAAAATCAATACCTGCTGCCTGACCAGCTATAACAGGTGAATTACCAACCTGTGAAAAATCTAATTGATTGGCGGCGAGTCCTTCGAATTGGGGAGGACCACTTTGGAACTCCACCCACTTGACTTTCACACCTTCTTTTTCAAATGATTGCTCAAACCACCCTTTTTCCTTTGCTAAAAGAAGTGGGCTTAGACTTTGCTGAATCCCAATCCGAATCTCTTTCGGCTTGTCTTCTGATCCATTCGCTGCTTGACCACACCCAGCTAATACAAGGAGGATACCCAGAAAGAGAACGATCCTTTTTTGCCTTTTCATTCAATTTGACCTCCTTAAATTCCTGAGCCATTCGTCAGTAACAGCTCATCTGTTTTCTCAAATTCTGAAAGCACCTTTTGTCTTAAGCTCTGAAAAGCTGTTGACGTTCTATTCCGCGGGAATGGTAAGTTCAAGGGAAGGATTTTATGAATTCGACCGGGTCTTGCTTGTAACAGCACAATTTCATTGGCTAAATAAATGGATTCGTCAATATCATGAGTGACAAGCACCATCGTTGTTCTTTTCTCCTGCCAAATATCCAGCAGTACATCCTGTAAGTGTTTCCGTGTAAATGCATCTAGCGCACCAAAAGGTTCATCAAGCAATAAAATCTCCGGATCACGCAGGAGTGCTCTTGCAATAGCAACACGTTGTGACATCCCGCCTGAAAGCTCATGTGGATAGGCGTGTTCAAAACCTTTTAACCGAACAATTTCAATTAATTCATCCACTTTGCGGCGAACAGACGCCTGTTTTAAATTGAAATTGGCAGCGATATTTTCTTCGACCGTCAGCCATGGAAACAAGCGATGCTCTTGAAAGATAAAGCCCTGTTTCATTCCTGGTTCTACCACACGCCTTTCTCCTATCACGATCTGCCCATCATAATCTGTATCAAGGCCTCCAATCATCTTCAGCAATGTACTTTTCCCGCATCCGCTCGGACCAATCACCGTCACGAATTCACCAGGAACGATGGTGAGCCTTACGTTTTCAAGCACTTGAATGGTTTGTTTGTCTTTCCAAAAAGACTTATCCACAATATCAATGGAAATAGTCATTGCAAGTTCACTCCTCTTGTCATCAGATAGATACACAGAAAGGCCCTTATCCCAAAAGAGAGATAAGAGCCTTCGTGTTGTCCGATCAGCTATTCATATTGAGTTGTTAGCACCATCCTAAATCATATTATTCCTATAAATCAACTATATTTTATAAAATGGTTATTTCGACCTTGTATGCTTTTCATCAATACGATCGTAAATTTCTTCTATTCGTTCTTGATTGCTGTAAATCTCATATTTGTTCCGCTCAATCAAAATGTCTAATGTGATATCCAAATGTTTTCTGTATTTTTTTCGTTTTTTCTTTTTCTCCATCTTCAGCTTCCCTCCTGATTAAAATAAAAAAAGGCCCTTCACTCATGCCTGAGTGAACGAGCCTTCGGTTGACCGATCAGCGATTCTTGTTGGTATTTTCAGTATGCTTATGTTAATACATACTATTCCGACATGTCAACTATATTTATTGTTTTTTCAGATTTATCTAAAAAATGATTGACCGGGCAGTAAACAAGATTTATAGTCTTATTAAATATTTCTTATTAAAGTAGTTGGTTTTATCTAACAAAAGGAGGATACACACATGTCAGAAGAACTTCAATTTCGTTTAGAAACAAAAGCAATTCACGCAGGTCAAGAACTGGACTCAGCCACCTATTCAAGAGCTGTACCTATTTACCAAACAAGCTCTTTCGGTTTTAGAGATAGTGAGCATGCGGCGAATTTATTTGGACTTCAGGAACCCGGTAATATTTATTCACGTATTATGAACCCTACAAATGATGTGTTTGAAAAACGGATCGCTGAGCTTGAAGGTGGAATTGGTGCACTTGCTGTCTCCTCAGGACAAGCAGCGACCACTTACTCCATTTTAAACATTGCAGGAGCTGGTGACGAAATCGTATCCTCCAGCAGTCTGTATGGCGGCACATATAATTTATTTGCGCATACCTTGAAAAAGCTTGGAATAACAGTAAAGTTTGTGGATTCCTCAAACCTTGAAGAACTTGAAGCAGCCATTACAGATAAAACAAAAGCAGTGTATGCAGAGAGCATCGGAAATCCAAAAGGCGACATTTTACATATTGAAGCCGTATCAGCCATTGCACACAAGCACCACATCCCTCTAATTGTGGATAATACACTTGCCAGCCCTTATTTGTTAAGACCGATTGAATTTGGCGCAGACATTGTCGTCCATTCAGCGACGAAATTCATCGGCGGCCACGGCACATCCATTGGCGGAGTCATCGTCGACAGCGGTAAGTTTCCTTGGGGTGATAGCGATAAGTTCAAAGGCCTGACTGAACCAGACCCAAGCTATCATGGCCTGACGTATACGGAAGCAATTGGCGAAGCGGCTTATATCACAAAAGCACGTGTACAGCTCTTACGTGATCTAGGGGCGGCTTTATCACCATTCAACTCATTTTTACTCTTGCAAGGCTTAGAAACATTGCACCTTCGCCTTGAACGCCACAGTGAAAATGCATTGAAGACAGCACAATTTTTACAAGATCATCCTCTTGTAGAATGGGTCAGTTATCCAGGTCTTGAAGGCCATGAATCCTTTGAGCTGGCTCAAACTTATTTACCAAAAGGACAAGGCGCCATCCTCACATTCGGCATTAAAGGTGGCAAAGACGCAGGAAAAAAACTCATTGATTCAGTTCAGCTTTTCTCACATCTTGCAAACGTAGGCGACTCTAAGTCACTCATCATCCATCCTGCCAGCACAACGCATCAGCAATTAAGTGAAGCAGAGCAAAAAGCCACAGGGGTGACACCAGAACTTATTCGTTTATCTGTTGGAACTGAAGCGATTGAAGATATTCTGGCAGATCTAGAACAGGCGATTTCAAAAAGTCAGTCTTAACCAAACAAAAAAAGCACACGCCTGTGTGCTCAGATTGTAGAGAAACTCATGTTTTTCTACAATCTTTTTTATTTTCATCGTAATGATGATGGATGAGATTGAATGAAAAAGGCCTCCCACACACCTAACCTAGCTTCGCTAGATGTGTGGCAATCTTCTTCATGTTCTGACAGGCAGCTGTGAGAAGAACTTGCTCACTCACATTTTGTTTTCCCCTCAACCGGCAGTAGCGAAGCCCGTGCAGTTGTTTTGAATCTGCAAAGCTTCGCTCTATTTTTTCTTTTCTTTTTTTATATAGCTCTTTTCCAGAGACAGATAGACGATTTTGTCTGATCTTTTCTTTATGTTCTTCCCATATGTGTCTTGAGATGACTTTTTGATGATTTTTCGACCTTGTGCATCTTTCAAGGAAAGAACACGATGCACATTTTTTAGGATCTGATTTGTAGAATCGATAACCCTTTCGATCAGTTGTTGTATATAATAGCTTCTCACCATTTGGGCATATGTAATGATCATGTTCAGAGTCATACTTGAATTTCCACTTCTCAAATAAACCTCTTGTTGGATGAAAGCGTCTATGTGCGATGACACCAAAAATACGGCGATCTGATAAACCTTTACAGATTGGGGTCGTCAAATAACCAGAATCAAGGGCAACAGCTTCTACTTGAAAACCAAATCGTGCGATTTGGTGATCCAACCGATCAAGATACGGAACAGAATCATGGACATTACCGGGCGTGATGTGGGCATCCGTGATGATATTGTACTTCATATCCGTTGTACGGTGGTCTAGGTAGAAAAAGCCTTCCGGTTTGTTTTCACGATAAAGATAGCCACTTTCAGGATCAGTCGTACTTTGACGAATGTCTTTTTCCGTTTTCACCTCCTCTTTTACCTTTAAGGGCTTTTTTCCGTGTGCCACCCGATCTTCTTGGATCGCTTCTTCTAAATCATTTATATAGTTCTGGGTATCTTGTTCAATCGTTTTTCTCATATATTTATGTTTATTGGCATTGGCTTTAAGATGAGTTGAATCAGTAAAAAGAACGCGGCCTCCTACCATATCATGATTGATAGCTTGAAGCACAATCTCGTCGAAAATGTCTTGAAAAATCGTTGTATCTTTGAATCGAGTACGACGATTCCAGCTAATGGTCGAGTGATGAGGAACGGGGTCATTGATGTTCAAACCTAAAAACCATCTATACGCCATGTTATAGTAAATTTCTTTTTCAAGTTGTCTTTCAGAACGGATACCGTACAGGTATCCGATAAACATCATTTTGAACAAAATAAGTGGATCAAGAGAAGGACGACCTTTATTCTCGCTATAATACGGTCTTACTTTATCTACGATAAATGAAAAATCAATGTACTGATCAATTTTACGAAGCAGGTGATCCTCTTCGACCAGTTGATCTAGTAATACAAATTCGGCTTCGTGCTGAGAAGAATTTCTAGTGTGGAACATGAGAAAAACACCTTCCTTTAGTGGGCTTTTCTCTATTATAAAATGAGGAGATGTAAATTTTAAGGAAAAAAATAAAGCTGTCGAGATTTTCTCGACAGCCTGAGCACACGCCTGTGTGCTTTTTCTTATTGATTAGTGATTGATTAAGCGAATATCTTGGAAGGGATAAAACACGAATGATGTTGTCCCTTGAATGTCACTCTTTGTAAAAAGACCTAAACCATTGCGACTGTCCATTGAGTTTTGGCGATTGTCACCCATGACAAAGTACTTTCCTTTAGGGACTGTAAGAGGACCAAAATCAGGTGTCAGCAAGGTGCCATCTGCGGCAGCTTTCTTTTTGTTTGATGCTAAATAAGGCTCCGCCACTTTTTGACCGTTCACATATAGCTGGTCATTTTTCATTTCGATTTTATCACCAGGTAAACCAATCAATCGTTTCACATAGTGAGTACTGCGGTCTTCCCCATCAAGAACAATGATCTGTCCGCGTTTATAATCGCCGAAGTAATCGACTGTTTTATTCACAAACACCCGCTCTGTATCATGCAGTGTCGGTTCCATAGAAGTCCCCTTCACAATATACGGTGCGAATAAAAAGTTACGAATAATAAAAACAGCAATAAATGCGATTAAGATGGCTTTGATCCAGCCCCATAATTCTGATTTCTTTTTTTGTGTTTTTGTATTTGTTGTCATAAGCTCCTCCTGAAATCCCCTAGGACAAAATGAGTTATCGCCAGCTGACCGCTGACGCCACGCTTGTTTCTCCCTAAATATAAACATATTTTGCCAACAAATCAAGCTGTAAGAGAGAAAAAGGCAAGCACCTTTCTGTGCTTGCCCAAAACTCAGTTAGTTAGCAGAAGAATCCGCTTCTGTCTCTTTGTTTGTTTTACCATAGAAATAATCAGATGGATTCACTGGTTTAAAATCAGATAGCTTATGGAATCGAAGAAGATCCCTGTACAGTACTTTATCTGACAGGCTTAACTGATTATCAACACGGGCTTTAATCGCTTCTGTCTTTTTGTTTTGTTTCACTACTTTACCCGTTTTTGTATCGTAGACCGTATTATCTACAAGGGTATATTTTGGTGTCACATAGTTTCCGTTACGGAATGCAACAGTTTGATCGTGCTTCTTAGAGAATAAATCTGTTCCAAAATTCACGTACTCATTTGAATCAATACCTTGTAAGTGAAGAAGCGTTGGCATCACGTCTACTTCACCGCCATACGTATGATTCACGCCGCCTTGTTTCCCAGGGATACGAATCATGAGCGGTACACGCTGATTTTGTGCATTTTGATATGGCGTAATTTCTTTCCCTTGAATCTCACTCATTGCACGGTTATGGTTCTCAGAAATACCGTTATGGTCACCATATAATAGAATCACTGAGTCTTTATACAGACCCGATTTTTTCAAGTCCTTAAAGAATTGTTCTAATGACTCATCCAAGTATCTCGCTGTTTGGAAATAATTATCCACTGTTTTATCGCCAGTTGTTGCCTTAGCGATTGTCGCATCTTTCTCATCTAAATTAAATGGATAATGGTTGGTCAATGTCATTAAGTGTGCATAAAATGGCTTTTTCATTGATTCTAACATTGGGATTGATTCTTTAAAGAATGGTTTATCCTTCAGACCCATGTTTACAAGGTTTTCTTCATCCATGTTGTAATAAGATGCATCGAAGAATTGATCAATTCCCATATGTTTATAAATCGTGTCACGGTTCCAGAAAGATTTATAATCCCCGTGAAGCACTGCACTCGTATAGCCTGCTTTTTGATCTAAGATGGCAGGAAGTGATTGGAAGGTATTTTCACCTTTTGTCACAAACGCAGCACCCTCTGGCAAGCCAAACATACTATTATCCATCATGAGCTCAGCATCAGAAGTCTTCCCTTGACCAGTCTGGTGGAAGAAGTTATCAAAATACGTAAAATCTTCTTTTCCATGAGCTAGTTTGTTTAAAAACGGCGTCACTTCTTCTCCATTTAACTTGTAGTCAATTAAAAATGACTGGAAGCTTTCTAAATGGATTTTGATGATGTTTTTTCCTTTTGCTTGACCAAAGTATTCTGCATTTGGTTTCGCATAGTGAGAGGTCGTATAGTTCACGACATCCGTTAAATCATCACTGCTCGCATTTGCTACCTGCGTTGCATTTTGTGCGGTTTGCACGCCGTCATAAATCGCATAGTTATAAACACCTAAATATTTCACAATATACTTATGATCAAATGTTCTCGTCAATAATTCTGGACGATCTTTTTCAGCTAAGTGTAGGTTAACGAAGAACAGTCCAACACCTGCAGCCACAATCAGCAGTGCGAAAGTTTTTTTCATTTGGAACTTCTTCACTTCTGGTCTCCAAATGACAATGGCAATTAAAATGATGATATCAAGGAAGTACAAAAGGTCATGCGGCTTAATACTTGCTAACACACCGCCGGTCATACCTCCCCCAAGATTACCGGCTTGTTTCATTGTCGGGAATGTTAAAAAATCATCAAAGAAACGATAGTACGCTACATTCGCATATAAAAGTGCGGTCATAATAAAATCAATGACAATTAAAACAATGGCCGATTTACGCCCCTTCAAAAAGAGAGCAAGTCCTAAAAACACGATGGCTGAACTGAATGGATTTAATAAGAGAAGACCCTCTTGAAAAGATCCCTTCACTCCTAAATTAAAGTCCATTTTGTAGGCTGTGTACGATTTTGCCCAAAATAGAAGAACAGCCAAAACAAAAAAGCTATATTTGTTCGCAAATATTTTTTTCATAAAACCTCTTCTTTCTTATTTTCGATCTGATATAAATGAAATCATAAAAAATTTACATTGATTTTGCAAATGTAAATCTTCTGCACCAAGCATTCCGATGCTCTTTTCTCCGCAGGTTACATGTGCTCCTTTAATATAACGAATAAGAAGCATCATAAGTTTCAAAAAAATACGAGTAAATAAAAGGAAAAATATCCATTTACATTAAATTTACTGCCGCTTCATGTTTCAGAGAATGATGAAGGTTTTGTAAATCACTCAGTACTACTTTACTTTTTCATCTAATCGTGTCAAAGTAATTATAAAGAAAAGGAAGAATCACCTAGGCTTTTCGACTCACTTAGCCAAATTTATACAAAATCCGAACCGATTTGCTTTTTTATTGTGACTCAACCTCCAGCAATCCATGTATCCTCTCTGCTGCCACAAACCTAAAAAACAGTTTTAAGTAAAAAAAGCTTGATTTCCCCTGCCAATGTACGGTGTGATAAAGGTATAGCTCCATCAAATAAATCAAGCTGGGGGACATCCTATGAAATCAAACAAACAAATCAACATATTTGAACAAAGATTCTCAGAAGAAGTGATAGACATCATGGCTGTTACAGGACCTTCTGGAGTCGGCGCAGGAAAAGCAGGAAAAGAGACTCTTTGGACTGCTTCAATCCCGCTCATTGCATGGAAGGAAAAAGACCGCATCATAACCGAAAAAGTGAGACTGTGCTGGTTAACAGATGAAAAGGGACTACGAGAAAAACAAGCGCAATTACATAAAGAATCTATCGTCACACTTCAAGTACGTAAAGGTGAAGATGAATTCATGCTCGTTTCACTTGTTGATACAGATACTGAAGATAAGGAACTTCAAGAAATATTAGAAGAAGCTCAACAACCTATCTTTTGCCACGATGACAAGCTGGGTACCTTTGAATTAGTGAAAGGACTAGACTTATTTGAAACAACCATGCAGTGGGGCAATGAGGAGTGCCTTCTTTACTTCAATCTTGAAGAAGAGGAAGAAATGAATGACTCTCTGAAAACGGCTAGACAACTCGTAGAAGAGCAGACAACATGGGATGCCTCCATGAAGTCATATGCAGCAAATCAGCTGATTGAACTAGCAAAAGATTGGCAGGAACAAGACGACTCCGCTGAACATTCAGAAGAGATCACACCGGATCAATTTATCAGCCGCATCTCTCTTGAAAGCCTCCATGCTTATCCAAATGGAGAATTCGAAGCCTACTATCATGACGGAGATTTATTTTGGGGACATGTCATCATTGTCTCTGGCAACATGAATGGAACATTTCAAGATGCACACATTGCTGGCTAAAGAATGGGGGATGGATAAATGAAGATCAAAGCTTTTGACGAATTAAATCAACTAGGAAAAACACCTATTGTAGCCAAAATAGGCGGGTTTCGCCCTGATCCATCTAAGTACAGCTGGTTTGCTGGTCATTTTTTCATCCAACGCGATAAAGGGTGGCCGGCAGATCAAGATGGAGCTATGATTCCCATTTTACAAATGTATTTACCCGAAGTACCAGGGGGAATGAACGGCTTTGATGAATGTAAGATGATTCAAATTTTCATCAACAAGAAAACCCTTCCGATCGATATCGCCAAAAACGGTGATGGCTGGAAACTCATTGAATATTCATCAATGGAAGGATTAGAAATCGCTGAGACCCCTGAAGAAGTGAAAGGAATTAAACCTTTCCAGATAGAGTGGCTCGAAGGGGAACAACCGGATTATCCATGCTGGGAGGAAGCTTGGTCATACGTTGACTTATCAGAGGTTAATGAAAGTGAAGAAGCGACAGATCATTTCTTCGAGCATTACTCAAACTACTCGTTCACAAAAATCGATGGATACGGAGCTTACATCCAATCTCCTCCCCACCAGATGTCAGGAGAATTCATGCTACAAATCGCCTCAGAAGAAAAACCTCGGTTCATGATTGGTGATAACGGCACGATGTATTTCTATTACGACAAAGACAATAAAGAATGGTTCATGCACTGGGATTGTTTTTAAAATCAACTGTATGGAACCATTCCCCTTTCTAATCGTAATAAACGATATGAAGGGGGCCGGTAATATGGGATTCATTTTAGACATCTTCAATCTTGCTCTGTATATCCCTTTTTTACAGGTAGATGAAGATGATATATCACGAAATGCAGCACAGCTAAAAAAATACAGCTGGTTTCAAGCGTTATTAAATGATCAAACGAGCAGAGAGCTGATCATTTATGATCAAGGAGTCCGCCGTGTAATTGGTCAATTTAAGACGAGTAAACTCCATAAGAAACCATACAACATCAGATGCGAACGAAAGGTACAACAAGCCATACACCGTGCCATGTCAAAACACGGAAAGATCCGCACTTAGCTGTGGCTCTTTCCGTACAAATGTAGTAAATCCTTTTGAAGAAAACAATTGACGCTCGGACAACTCTCCCCGTATATTATGTATAAATCCATCTTTTTTAGAAAAGGGGGCCTCACATGCGCTTGTTTAAGAACTGGAGAAAAAAGCAGCACAAACAGCCGATTACTTCAGATACGCAAGAAGACAGCATCCCAATTAATTTTTCTGCCCTTCCCTTTGGCACAGACACCGTAGATGATTTTTTGTTCAACTTAGACCTAACCTCCAAACTGATAGATCCATACAAAGAAGCAGACACGAACAAATAGAACCTAAACTTTCGTGAACCCTCATCCAATATTGGATGATTTTTTTATACTTAGAGGAAGGTGTCCCCCTATGAAGACATATTATTTCGTCAGACACTGTCAAGCAGATGGACAATCCGAGGATGCGTCTTTAACGCCTCAAGGCATCACACAATCGCATGAACTCACACAGTTTTTTTCCGGCATTCAGCTCAACCAGATCATCTCAAGTCCTTATAAACGAGCGATTCAAACCGCTGAGCTCCTTGCTCATGCCAAACAGATAAAGGTACAAATTGACAAACGTCTCTCTGAACGTAGGTTAAGCAGTCAACCAATGAAGGATTGGTATGAAAAACTAAAGCTCAGTTTTTCGGACTTGCATATGACCTGTGAAGGCGGAGAGTCGAGCCTAGAAGCGATGAATCGTATTGTAGAGGTACTCTATGAACAAATAAAATTAGGAAGAGATCATACTTTATTCGCCACTCATGGCAATATTATGAGCCTGCTTCTAAAACACGCCGATCCTGCAATTGGATTCAAGGAGTGGGAACAACTAAGCAATCCAGATGTCTACATCCTGAAATATTTTAAACCAGACCATGTAGAAATAGAAAGAATATGGCATAAATAAAAAAGGCAGGGTTGACCCCAGCCTTTTTCTTATGAAAAACAACTATTGGTGATAGTAAAATGTCTGTACCCACTCATAGGGCTTCTTACGATCCGCACACCATTTCACAAAGCCTCTTGTCTCCGTCTGCTGAAATTCCTTCCAGTCCGATAAAAGTTGGTTATAGTAGACTGCTAGTTTTTCAACATTGCTTTGATCATTTTTATCTTCGATCAGTTTCATGACATCTTGAATCCCTTGAATTCGCTCATGATCTTTCTCATAGGTGCTTAAATAAAGATCTTCATGTATATGATGAAACGAATACCACAAAGCCGAGAAATAGGTTTCGCAAATTTGAACAATCACTCGCTGCTCTTTGCTGCGACCCATCTCTAGTGCCTTCAATAAATAGGGCAGCCCTTCCCCCTGATGCACAAACAAGCCTTGCCAGCGATACGGTCTCACATCCGTTGGATCAATATTTTCCCACTCTCGAAGAACAGGGTGGATCACCCCATGTACCAATGGATACACAAGCAAATGATGACCATCCTCAAAACGTTCAATGTAATCAAACAGCCAAACAACAAATGAACGCCGTGCTGTAAATTCGTTCTTATTCATCTCTTCAACAAAAGACTGAAGAACCTTTAACGCATCTTTACGCAGACCCTGTTCTTTCCTTACACAGTACTGTCTAAAAAGCGGATAATCATGTGATCGCTCATCTTCAATCATAGTCTGTAATATCGTCTTCGTTTGCAAGATAACAACTCCGCCTCTTTACATTCATTCTATTGAACTATTATAACCAATTGTAACATCCACAAGAAACTAGTAAAAAGATAAGTTGTCCTTTTTTTATAAAACCCTTGGCATCCTCAAATCCATTCTTTTCTGTGTTCATGAATGAATTGTATGTCTATTTGATAATGCTCAAGGTGCCCCTCATGAATCATTTTTTGAAAGGCTCTATCCCCTTCATTCGCTTTTCGCTTCATGTATTGACATAAACCTTCTAAACGCAGCAACACCATGTCCACATAATCTTCTGGTATTTCCTCACCATAAGCTTCAAAAAACTGTTTGACTCTATACTTTATATGGGCTGCATGCTCTAATGAATGATAATTTACGACCTCCCCTGTTTCAGTACGAAAAAACCTACTGAGAGGGACACAAGTATAGAGAGTATATGCAATATCCCAAAGCTTTGGACCAGGGGCAGCTACATCAAAATCAATGATTCCCACTGGCTTTTTATTTTTGAAAATAATATTGTACATCGCAAAATCATTATGGCACACAACCTCTATGTTGTTAGGCGTATTGTCCATTCGTTCCCAATCGTCTGAAATGGGAAAATCACTAACAGCATCATGATACTGTCTAAGCATTCTCGCTATTTCTTTTAAAACATTGTGAGAGCACATGTATTCTTTTAAGGGATCATGACCGGCTACACCTTCAATGAAGGACAAGATCTCTCTACCTTTTTCATCAACCCCTAAAAACTTTGGAGCATAGGAGAAATTCTTTTTTTCTAAATGCTTTAGCAGCTTTTGTATATTCATATTGTCTGACTTTACCTCTCTGCGAACCGTATCTCCCGAACGATATACGTTGGAGACATTTCCACCTGTCAATAACTCTTCATGATCATTTTGTTTTTTCATAAATTCCCCCCCAAACTGGGTCACAATGATGATGCCAGCTAAAGATGCGTATGTACCCACAAATATTCATTTAGTTACACAAAGGTAGTTCACTGTTTTATGAATGCGCTACTCCATTTTGTTTCCTTATATGGTTAAATGTATCGTACCAAATGTTGCAAATCATCAAAAGTTTATTCTGTTAAAAGTAGTACATGCTCATTCTCTTCTAATAGGATTCTATTTTCATCTAAATAACTCATTTAAACCACAAAAAAACGTTTCACCACGAGGGTGAAACGTTGGGTTCACGGTAAAAACCAAACTTTTAATAGATACCGGTGGCCGGAGTCGAATCGACACTCCGTGATAAATGATTCCAAAAAGGCAAGGTATACCCTCTTAAAGTAAAGCAGCCGTTAATGAAATAAGAATTAAAGTTCTTCTTGATATATTGCTGATTTTATCGGCTTTAAAGTCAAAGGAATTTTAAACTCATGAATACTTTCAATATGATTAAAAAAATGATCTATATCGTCATAATCCATTGACCATTCTTCTACCACCTTTAACTTTTTTAACTCGCTTGTTGGTTTAAATAAAAATTCACAGTGCAGTTGTTCCATGTGAGAATAATCATCTTCTTCATAAATTGTAAACTGACGTACAAAATCAAGATGAAATAGTTCCTCTCCCGTAAAATCATAGACACCACACTGAAATAAAATTTCTTTATCTTCTTCGCCCTCAACAGTCTCCTTTGAAAAAGCCTTAAATGTTTCCCAAACCTTTTTTATCTCATCGGTCTCTTCACCGATGCTATCTTTAAGATAACTTTCAGCATTTTTAACCGTAATCATTACAACACCTCCTATGTACAATTGATCCAATCCATCTTCAATTGTCCTGCCCCTTTAGTTTAATCATAAGGTAACCATCAATAAAGTAAAAGTCAATCTCCTTAGAATGGCCCTCAGCAAAAACCGTTTTTTCACCATTTGAAGTAATTTTGTCATGTGAAAAACTAGCTAAAAACAAATAAAAAACGCCTCTCTACAATCTGTAGAAAGACGTTTTAAACGTTAATATTCTTTAATTCTTCTGTAATTGACGATAATAAAGAATATCTAAAACTAGATACCGGTGGCCGGGGTCGAACCGGCACTCCGTGAGGAACACGATTTTGAGTCGTGCGCGTCTGCCAATTCCGCCACACCGGCATGATCATTTAAGAGCGCAACTTATAATAATAAAAAATGGTGCCGAGGGCCGGACTTGAACCGGCACGGTAGTCACCTACCGCAGGATTTTAAGTCCTGTGTGTCTGCCAATTCCACCACCCCGACAGTCTTTTCAAAAAGGCGACACCCGGATTTGAACCGGGGATAAAGGTTTTGCAGACCTCTGCCTTACCACTTGGCTATGCCGCCATAATTGGAGCGGAAGACGGGATTCGAACCCGCGACCCCCACCTTGGCAAGGTGGTGTTCTACCACTGAACTACTTCCGCATATCAACTGGGCTAGCTGGATTCGAACCAACGCATGACGGAGTCAAAGTCCGTTGCCTTACCGCTTGGCTATAGCCCAATAATAAAATGGGGCGATTGATGGGAATCGAACCCACGAGTGCCAGAGCCACAATCTGGTGCGTTAACCACTTCGCCACAACCGCCATAGATGTAATGAATCATATAATTGGCAGGGGCAGTAGGAATCGAACCCACACCGGAGGTTTTGGAGACCTCTGTTCTACCGTTAAACTATGCCCCTATGAAAATAAAAATGGTGGAGGGGGGCGGATTCGAACCGCCGAACCCGGAGGGAGCGGATTTACAGTCCGCCGCGTTTAGCCACTTCGCTACCCCTCCACATTTGAAAAACAGTGCCGGCAAGAGGACTTGAACCCCCAACCTACTGATTACAAGTCAGTTGCTCTACCAATTGAGCTACACCGGCAAATAGTGGTGGCTCGGGACGGAATCGAACCGCCGACACACGGATTTTCAGTCCGTTGCTCTACCAACTGAGCTACCGAGCCAAGTATTCTTTTTAAAAAATGGCGGTCCGGACGGGACTCGAACCCGCGACCTCCTGCGTGACAGGCAGGCATTCTAACCAACTGAACTACCGGACCAATAAAGATAAATTTGGTTGCGGGGGCAGGATTTGAACCTGCGACCTTCGGGTTATGAGCCCGACGAGCTACCGAACTGCTCCACCCCGCGACGATATAAAAGATATGGTGGAGGATGACGGGCTCGAACCGCCGACCCTCTGCTTGTAAGGCAGATGCTCTCCCAGCTGAGCTAATCCTCCGAATAAAATGCTGGTATGTATTTCTATAAAAATGGTGACCCGTACGGGATTCGAACCCGTGTTACCGCCGTGAAAGGGCGGTGTCTTAACCGCTTGACCAACGGGCCCTTTATTATGTAAATTGTGGCGGAGAGCAAGGGATTCGAACCCTTGAGACGGGGTTACCGCCTACACGATTTCCAATCGTGCTCCTTCGGCCACTCGGACAGCTCTCCAAATTGGCTCCGCAGGTAGGATTCGAACCTACGACCGATCGGTTAACAGCCGATAGCTCTACCACTGAGCTACTGCGGAATGAAGAAAGCCTGGCGATGTCCTACTCTCACAGGGGGAAAACCCCAACTACCATCGGCGCTGAAGAGCTTAACTTCCGTGTTCGGTATGGGAACGGGTGTGACCTCTTCGCCATCATCACCAGACAATTTAGTGACAAAAGATATTATACTATGTATTACAAATAAATCAAGAGATATTTCAAAAAATGTTCTCTCAAAACTAGATAACAATGTTCATTTTTCACATTAGAATATAGGTTAAGTCCTCGATCTATTAGTATCTGTCAGCTCCACGTGTCACCACGCTTCCACCTCAGACCTATCAACCTGATCATCTTTCAGGGATCTTACTTCCTTGCGGAATGGGAAATCTCATCTTGAGGGGGGCTTCATGCTTAGATGCTTTCAGCACTTATCCCGTCCGCACATAGCTACCCAGCGATGCCCTTGGCAGAACAACTGGTACACCAGCGGTGCGTCCATCCCGGTCCTCTCGTACTAAGGACAGCTCCTCTCAAATTTCCTGCGCCCGCGACGGATAGGGACCGAACTGTCTCACGACGTTCTGAACCCAGCTCGCGTACCGCTTTAATGGGCGAACAGCCCAACCCTTGGGACCGACTACAGCCCCAGGATGCGATGAGCCGACATCGAGGTGCCAAACCTCCCCGTCGATGTGGACTCTTGGGGGAGATAAGCCTGTTATCCCCGGGGTAGCTTTTATCCGTTGAGCGATGGCCCTTCCATGCGGAACCACCGGATCACTAAGCCCGACTTTCGTCCCTGCTCGACTTGTAGGTCTCGCAGTCAAGCTCCCTTGTGCCTTTACACTCTGCGAATGATTTCCAACCATTCTGAGGGAACCTTTGGGCGCCTCCGTTACATTTTAGGAGGCGACCGCCCCAGTCAAACTGCCCACCTGACACTGTCTCCCTGCCCGATAAGGGCAGCGGGTTAGAAGGTCAATACAGCCAGGGTAGTATCCCACCGATGCCTCCACCGAAGCTAGCGCTCCGGTTTCCAAGGCTCCTACCTATCCTGTACAAGCTGTACCAACATTCAATATCAGGCTGCAGTAAAGCTCCACGGGGTCTTTCCGTCCTGTCGCGGGTAACCTGCATCTTCACAGGTACTATAATTTCACCGAGTCTCTCGTTGAGACAGTGCCCAGATCGTTGCGCCTTTCGTGCGGGTCGGAACTTACCCGACAAGGAATTTCGCTACCTTAGGACCGTTATAGTTACGGCCGCCGTTTACTGGGGCTTCAATTCGCACCTTCGCTTACGCTAAGCGCTCCTCTTAACCTTCCAGCACCGGGCAGGCGTCAGCCCCTATACTTCGCCTTACGGCTTCGCAGAGACCTGTGTTTTTGCTAAACAGTCGCCTGGGCCTATTCACTGCGGCTTCTCGGGGCTTTAACACCCTAAGAAGCACCCCTTCTCCCGAAGTTACGGGGTCATTTTGCCGAGTTCCTTAACGAGAGTTCTCTCGATCACCTTAGGATTCTCTCCTCGCCTACCTGTGTCGGTTTGCGGTACGGGCACCTCTCACCTCGCTAGAGGCTTTTCTTGGCAGTGTGGAATCAGGAACTTCGCTACTAAATTTCGCTCGCCATCACAGCTCAGCCTTCACGGGAAACGGATTTGCCTATTTCCCAGCCTAACTGCTTGGACGCGGATATCCAATACCGCGCTTACCCTATCCTCCTGCGTCCCCCCATTGCTCAAATGGTGAGGAGGTGGTACAGGAATATCAACCTGTTGTCCATCGCCTACGCCTTTCGGCCTCGGCTTAGGTCCCGACTAACCCTGAGCGGACGAGCCTTCCTCAGGAAACCTTAGGCATTCGGTGGACGGGATTCTCACCCGTCTTTCGCTACTCATACCGGCATTCTCACTTCTAAGCGCTCCACCAGTCCTTCCGGTCTGACTTCACTGCACTTAGAACGCTCTCCTACCACTGTTCGTAAGAACAGTCCGCAGCTTCGGTGATACGTTTAGCCCCGGTACATTTTCGGCGCAGAGTCACTCGACCAGTGAGCTATTACGCACTCTTTAAATGGTGGCTGCTTCTAAGCCAACATCCTGGTTGTCTAAGCAACTCCACATCCTTTTCCACTTAACGTATACTTTGGGACCTTAGCTGGCGGTCTGGGCTGTTTCCCTTTCGACTACGGATCTTATCACTCGCAGTCTGACTCCCAAGGATAAGTCATCGGCATTCGGAGTTTGACTGAATTCGGTAACCCGGTAGGGGCCCCTAGTCCAATCAGTGCTCTACCTCCGAGACTCTTACCTTGAGGCTAGCCCTAAAGCTATTTCGGAGAGAACCAGCTATCTCCAGGTTCGATTGGCATTTCACCCCTACCCACACCTCATCCCCGCACTTTTCAACGTGCGTGGGTTCGGGCCTCCATTCAGTGTTACCTGAACTTCACCCTGGACATGGGTAGATCACCTGGTTTCGGGTCTACGACCACGTACTCATGCGCCCTATTCAGACTCGCTTTCGCTGCGGCTCCGCATCTTCTGCTTAACCTTGCACGGGATCGTAACTCGCCGGTTCATTCTACAAAAGGCACGCCATCACCCGTTAACGGGCTCTGACTACTTGTAGGCACACGGTTTCAGGATCTATTTCACTCCCCTTCCGGGGTGCTTTTCACCTTTCCCTCACGGTACTGGTTCACTATCGGTCACTAGGGAGTATTTAGCCTTGGGAGATGGTCCTCCCGGATTCCGACGGAATTTCACGTGTTCCGCCGTACTCAGGATCCACTCTGGAGAGAACAACATTTCAGTTACAGGGCTGTTACCTTCTTTGGCGGGCCTTTCCAGACCTCTTCGCTTATATCGTTCCTTTGTAACTCCGTATAGAGTGTCCTACAACCCCAAGAGGCAAGCCTCTTGGTTTGGGCTGTTCCCGTTTCGCTCGCCGCTACTCAGGGAATCGCATTTGCTTTCTCTTCCTCCGGGTACTTAGATGTTTCAGTTCCCCGGGTATGCCTTCTCATACTCTATGTATTCAAGTATGGATACTACTCCATTACGAGCAGTGGGTTTCCCCATTCGGAAATCTCCGGATCAAAGCTTGCTTACAGCTCCCCGAAGCATATCGGTGTTCGTCCCGTCCTTCATCGGCTCCTAGTGCCAAGGCATCCACCGTGCGCCCTTTCTAACTTAACCATTTCTTACTTTAGAAAGAATCACTATGTGTGATGAACTTTGCATTGCATTCAATGTGAATGTATTACTTATTGTTATCTAGTTTTCAAAGAACAATCCTGTCTCGCTAGAGACATGTTTGAAGGAATGATCCTTCAAAACTAAACAAGACGAAAAACGTACGCTGCTCCATATATCCTTAGAAAGGAGGTGATCCAGCCGCACCTTCCGATACGGCTACCTTGTTACGACTTCACCCCAATCATCTGCCCCACCTTCGGCGGCTGGCTCCATAAAGGTTACCTCACCGACTTCGGGTGTTGCAAACTCTCGTGGTGTGACGGGCGGTGTGTACAAGGCCCGGGAACGTATTCACCGCGGCATGCTGATCCGCGATTACTAGCGATTCCAGCTTCACGCAGTCGAGTTGCAGACTGCGATCCGAACTGAGAACAGATTTGTGGGATTGGCTAAACCTTGCGGTCTCGCAGCCCTTTGTTCTGTCCATTGTAGCACGTGTGTAGCCCAGGTCATAAGGGGCATGATGATTTGACGTCATCCCCACCTTCCTCCGGTTTGTCACCGGCAGTCACCTTAGAGTGCCCAACTAAATGCTGGCAACTAAGATCAAGGGTTGCGCTCGTTGCGGGACTTAACCCAACATCTCACGACACGAGCTGACGACAACCATGCACCACCTGTCACTCTGTCCCCGAAGGGAAAGCCCTATCTCTAGGGTTGTCAGAGGATGTCAAGACCTGGTAAGGTTCTTCGCGTTGCTTCGAATTAAACCACATGCTCCACCGCTTGTGCGGGCCCCCGTCAATTCCTTTGAGTTTCAGTCTTGCGACCGTACTCCCCAGGCGGAGTGCTTAATGCGTTAGCTGCAGCACTAAGGGGCGGAAACCCCCTAACACTTAGCACTCATCGTTTACGGCGTGGACTACCAGGGTATCTAATCCTGTTCGCTCCCCACGCTTTCGCTCCTCAGCGTCAGTTACAGACCAGAGAGTCGCCTTCGCCACTGGTGTTCCTCCACATCTCTACGCATTTCACCGCTACACGTGGAATTCCACTCTCCTCTTCTGCACTCAAGTTTCCCAGTTTCCAATGACCCTCCCCGGTTGAGCCGGGGGCTTTCACATCAGACTTAAGAAACCGCCTGCGAGCCCTTTACGCCCAATAATTCCGGACAACGCTTGCCACCTACGTATTACCGCGGCTGCTGGCACGTAGTTAGCCGTGGCTTTCTGGTTAGGTACCGTCAAGGTGCAAGCAGTTACTCTTGCACTTGTTCTTCCCTAACAACAGAGCTTTACGATCCGAAAACCTTCATCACTCACGCGGCGTTGCTCCGTCAGACTTTCGTCCATTGCGGAAGATTCCCTACTGCTGCCTCCCGTAGGAGTCTGGGCCGTGTCTCAGTCCCAGTGTGGCCGATCACCCTCTCAGGTCGGCTACGCATCGTCGCCTTGGTGAGCCGTTACCTCACCAACCAGCTAATGCGCCGCGGGTCCATCTGTAAGTGACAGCCGAAACCGTCTTTCATCCTTGAACCATGCGGTTCAAGGAACTATCCGGTATTAGCTCCGGTTTCCCGGAGTTATCCCAGTCTTACAGGCAGGTTACCCACGTGTTACTCACCCGTCCGCCGCTAACATCCGGGAGCAAGCTCCCTTCTGTCCGCTCGACTTGCATGTATTAGGCACGCCGCCAGCGTTCGTCCTGAGCCAGGATCAAACTCTCCGAAAAAGTACAAAACCGAAGTTTTGTTTTTCGTCAGCGTTTGACTGACTACCTATGATGTATCATAGGATTTTTTTATAAAAACTCGAATTAACAGGTACGTTTTGTCTTGTTTAGTTTTCAAAGATCATCTTCATTGTCGCTCAGAGGCGACTTTCTTAATATAACATTTGAGCACCGTGTGCGTCAAGTGTTTTTTTGAATTTCTTTTTGTCCGCTTTTCTTTCAAAGCAACTCGGTTGCTCATTAGCGACGTTTAATAATATACCATCATAATATTCATGCGTCAATATCTTTTTTAACAAAATATCCTCGGTGATAGATTTTTTGCCCCTTCGTCTCAATTGGCTCTACTAGCACAATTCCTTTTTCCACAAAGAAATCAATCATCACACTAAGATCAGGTGTGAAATGCTTGAGATCAGGATGTGCAAGAAGCTCGCCAAACAGCCAAATTTCCTGCTGTTCCATGACTTGACGCAAATGAGCCGCACCAATTTCTGCTTTTGAATGGATCAAGAAATCATTCGCTAGGAATAAAAGTTCTAACCGCTTATGAAGACTTTCGTGGCTTTCAATCAGCTCTGAATAAAGTTTATATACTTCCGGCTCCATATGACGTACTTGGTTCCAAACGGTCACTTCTGGGTGGAAGCCTTTATCAATCACTTCAATACGCGCCAGATGATGCAGGGCATGCACAATGGAATTATATGCATCGAGGAATTGATTTGATTCAAAAAATGCTTTTCCTTCTATATATCTGCGAATGAGCTTGCCATATTCTAAACCAATTTTGAGCTTGCGGTTAGAAAACGGGAACGTACTCAGTTCATCAATCAAGTTGAAAATATATTCATTTCGATCAAACAGGACTTTTCCGTTTAAAATCCAATCAATAATCCGTCTGTTGGTACCTAAGGTAATCCATTCCTTCAACTGATCATCTGTGACAACATTTAAAGAAGCTGTTTGGTGACCGGATTCATAGTGCTTAATAAATAACGGTTCTTCCGCATCCTTTACGATGACTAGAAGCGCTGCATCAAAGTTATCCGTCTCAGAAGATACTTTATGTCTTCTTTCTACTATAATCACAGCTAATGTATCTGGATGACTTGCTCTCTCTTGATAAATAGGACGGAGAAGATTTTCCATAGTGATTCCTCCAATACTCGGGTGTAAGGTTCTTCTCTAATGCTATGTATTTCTCCTCATAGAATCAAAATTCCTTCAATACATGAAAAAAGATCATTGAATCATTATAAGCAATTTATTCACAAAACTCTATAACTAATTCAAACAGAAAGGTAAAATGTGCTATATTGGAGATAAGGGGGACTAGGGATGGCGAAATACTCCAGTAAGATTAATAAAATCAGAACATTTGCACTTAGTTTGGTTTTTGTTGGTTTTTTGATCATGTATATCGGTGTGTTCTTCAAGGAATCGGTCTGGCTGTCGACCTTCTTTATGCTACTCGGCGTGTTATCGATTGGATTGAGTACAGCCGTTTACTTTTGGATCGGTATGCTTTCTACAAAGGCTGTACGAGTAATTTGTCCAGGCTGTGAGAAGGAAACAAAGGTGCTCGGACGAGTGGATATGTGCATGCATTGCCGAGAACCGCTTACACTTGATCCAGCATTAGAGGGTAAAGAGTTTGATGAATCCTACAATCGAAAAAAGTCATAAAAATAAGCTGACCATTCAACTGGTCAGCTTTTTCATTAATGATTTTCTTTTTTTGCACATTCTTGACAAGTGCCATAGATCTCCAAGCGATGATGACTTACTGTAAAACCTGTCACATGGGATGCAAGCTGTTCTACTTCATCAAGGCCAGGATAGTGAAAGTCAACGATCTTTCCGCAATTTTCACAAATCGCATGGTAATGGTCAGATGTCGCAAAATCAAATCGGCTTGAGGAATCCCCATACGTTAATTCTTTTACTAATCCAGATTCCCGGAAGACTCGTAAATTGTTGTAAACCGTTGCTACACTCATATTAGGAAATTTTCCTTCAAGTGCCTTATATATATCGTCCGCGGTTGGGTGTGTCATAGAATTTACGAGAAACTCCAAGATGGCATGGCGCTGCGGAGTAATTCGAACACCGGTTTCTTTTAGAGCGTCTAAAGCATCTTTTAGTTCGTGAGCAGCCATTTCATCATGCACCTCTCTTTTCAAAAATATTCTTATATTATAATCTTTATAAATAGTGTACCCCCAGAGCCGAAACTTTGTCAATTACAATCCTCTTTTTTACCTATTCTTCTATACAAAAAAGACCGGCACGACTGCCGATCTCATCTCGTCAACATATTAAGCGTGAGCTTTCAGTTCCTCAAGCGCTTCTTCCACATGATCTTTCACCTTTACTTTACGCCACTCTTTCACAAGCTTTCCTTCTTTATTAATAAGAAACGTTGAGCGTTCAATTCCCATGTATTCCTTACCAAAGTTCTTTTTCAGCTTCCATACACCGAAAGCTTCAGACAATTTTTGTTCGTCATCTACAAGAAGCAGGAAAGGTAAGTCATGTTTTTCTTTAAACTTTTGGTGCTTGTCTTGACCGTCTGGGCTTACGCCGATGATGACAGCATCTAATTCGGCAAAGCTTTGATGGCGGTCACGGAAATCACAAGCTTCCGTTGTACACCCTGGCGTCATATCTTTTGGATAAAAATAAAGGACAATGTGTTTCCCTTTAAAATCAGAGAGCTTTACTTTCTCTCCATTATCACCAAGTAATTCAATATCAGGTACTTGCTGCCCCACTTCGATTGTCATGATACAATCCCTCCAACCTATTTTTTCATTAGCCTATCCAATTTCGAGAAGATATTCAACTAAGGACGCTTGCATCGGCATGTTAAAATAATGATAGACGACGTGATACGTTGAGATAGGAGGCTATTTATGAAATTCACCGAATCAGAAAAATTACATCAAGAGGCGCTGGAGCATATTGTTGGAGGGGTTAACAGCCCATCTCGTTCATATAAAGCAGTGGGCGGCGGGTCACCTGTTGCAATGGAAAAAGGCGAAGGCGCTTATTTTTGGGATGTTGACGGAAACCGTTATATCGACTATTTAGCAGCATACGGTCCAATTATTACGGGACATGCTCATCCTCATATTACAAAAGCCATCACGAAAGCAGCCGAGACGGGTGTCCTTTACGGAACACCAACGAAGCATGAAGTCACTTTTGCTAAGATGCTGAAGGAAGCGATGCCTGCTTTGGACAAAGTTCGTTTTGTCAATTCAGGTACAGAAGCTGTGATGACGACAATCCGTGTCGCTCGCGCTTATACAGGCAGAACAAAGATCATTAAGTTTGCCGGATGTTACCACGGCCATTCTGATCTTGTGCTAGTTGCGGCCGGCTCTGGACCTTCCACTTTAGGAACACCAGATTCAGCGGGCGTGCCTAAAAGTATTGCCAATGAAGTCATTACCGTTCCATTCAACGATATAGACAGCTACAAAGAAGCATTAGACCGCTGGGGTGATGAAGTAGCAGCTGTTCTTGTCGAGCCAATTGTCGGGAACTTTGGCATCGTAGAGCCTAAAGACGGTTTCCTGCAGCAGGTTAATGACCTGACTCATGAAAAAGGGGCTCTAGTCATCTATGATGAAGTCATTACAGCTTTCCGCTTTATGTATGGTGGTGCACAGGACTTGCTTCAAGTAAAACCTGACCTCACTGCATTAGGTAAAATTATCGGCGGCGGTCTTCCAATCGGCGCTTACGGCGGCAAAAAAGAAATTATGGAGCAAGTCGCCCCGCTTGGACCAGCCTACCAAGCTGGTACGATGGCAGGTAATCCCGCCTCCATCCTTTCTGGTATTGCATGCTTGGAAGTGTTAAAAGAAGACGGGGTCTACGAACGTCTTGATCAGCTCGGGGCCATGCTAGAAGAGGGAATTTTAGCCCACGCAAAAAAACATCAAGTAGATATTACAGTGAATCGCTTAAAAGGTGCTCTCACCATTTATTTTACAAAGGAAACGATTGTGAACTACGAGCAGGCTGAAAATACGGATGGTGAAATGTTCGCCCGTTTCTTTAAATTCATGCTCGCACAAGGTATTAACCTCGCCCCTTCTAAATATGAAGCTTGGTTCTTAACCATTGCACATACTGAAAATGATATTTCTGAAACGCTCAAAGCAGTAGATCATGCGTTTGAACAGCTGAAACAATCATAATGAAGAGAAAAACAGACGTAAATTCATGCGTCTGTTTTTTTATTTACCAGCTCTTGATTGTCAAAAGCAAGTGAATCTGTTACATTTTTTCTCAATACCTTCTTTTGATGTTTTCATGAACTTTCAAAAATCACTTGAATATTTCGGAAGACCGCTGTATATTACTTAGTTGTTTCATCAAAATATTTATGATATATGACAAGTGGTCATCTATTATCGAAAAGAAAGGAATGCAGGGACAAAACCAATGAAACTTGGAGCCCGTATTTTAAAAACTGGTATTGCCATTGTACTCGCGCTTTACCTGGCAACATGGCTTGGGTTGCCGACACCCGTCTTCGCGGGAATTGCAGCTGTATTTGCTATCCAGCCATCTATTTATCGATCATTTTTAACGATTGTTGATCAAGTGCAAGCCAATATTATTGGAGCAGCACTTGCCATTACGTTCGGTCTGCTTTTTGGCACAGGACCAGTCATCATCGGCTTAACTGCCGTCATGGTCATTGCGATTAATTTAAAGCTGAAGATTGAACACACGATTCCGATTGCACTCGTAACCGTCATCGCGATTTTAGAAAGTGCAGGGGATCATTTCCTTTCCTTTGCCTTAATTCGAACAGCAACTGTGGTGTTAGGCGTACTTTCTTCATTTTTAGTGAATTTGATTTTCCTGCCGCCAAAGTATGAAACAAAGCTTGTTCATCACATTATGGAAAATACGGAGGAGATTTTAAAATGGATCCGTCTGAGCTCCAGACAGTCTACTGATCATTCCACTTTAAAGGATGACATCGATCAAATAAAAGAACGTATGATCAAATTAGATCACATTTACTTGTTATACAAAGAAGAACGAAGCTATTTAAAGAAAACAACTTATGTCAAATCTAGAAAGCTTGTTTTATTCAGACAGGCAATCATGACGTCTAATCGAGCGCTGTACTTGCTGAAAAAGCTTCATAAGTTAGAAAATGAAATTCATTTGATGCCAGAGCATTTCAGAGAGAGCTTAACAGATGAGATTGATTATTTGCTTTATTGGCATGAACGTACCTTAATGAAATTTGTTGGAAAAATGAAACCGCAGGACGATGATTTTCAGAATGAATGCTCTCTTCGTCTTGAAGCATTAACGAAATCATTTATTCAGCATCAACAAAATCAAGAAAACGACTTGCTGGATTACAATATGCTGAATGTGATGTCGAGTATTATTGAATACCGTGATGAATTGGAGCATCTAGATACTTTGATTACAAGCTTCCAAACGTATCACCCAAAAGATAGTGAGATTGAGACAGAAGAAAAAGAAGCTTAAATACAAAAGCCCGATTCTAAGAATCGGGCTTACATTTTTGACAAAGGGCTAAAATGATCTTTATTTTAGCCCTTTGTCTTCTTTTCAGCGTAGTTGAAAACCCTTGAAATCAAGGAAGGGCGAGTACTGGAACGGAGCGAATGCCATATTCGTGAGCACCAGCACGCAGGACTGACAAAGAATGCGGGGTTTGTCTACACGCTGTGACCGATTCTTGGAATCGGTCTTATTTTATTTTCTTCATTTTAGGATCAAGGGTGTCTCTTAATCCATCTCCCATCAAGTTAAAGCCAAGAACCGTCAGCATGATCGCAATCCCCGGGAAAAATAAAGTCCATGGCGCTTGTACGAGATAAGGTCTCGCATCTGCAAGCATTTTCCCCCACTCTGGACTTGGCGCTTGTGCACCTAATCCTAAAAATCCTAAAGCCGCCGCTTCAATAATGGCAGTACCAATCGCAAGCGTCGCCTGAACGATCACCGGCACCATACTATTTGGTAGAATGTGTCGAAGAACAATACGGCGGTGTGACATCCCAACTGCTTTTGCTGCTAAGACGTATTCTTCTTGCTTAATGCTCAGCACCTTTGAACGAACGAGCCGGCCAAATGTGGGGACGTTAATAATCGCTATGGCAATAAGGGCATTTTGTAAGGAAGGGCCTAAGATGGAAACGATCGCAATCGCTAATAGAATGCTAGGAAAAGCGAGTAAAATATCAAATAGTCTTGAGATGACAGCATCCAGCAATCTGCCGCCGTAACCTGCCATCAATCCAAGCAATGTCCCTAAAATAACCGACCCGAGAACGGAGAAGAAACCCACCCATAATGAAATCCGAGCTCCATGCACGACTCTAGAAAATATGTCTCTCCCGAAATCATCCGTACCAAACCAATGTGCAGCCGAAGGGGCACTAAATCGTTCGCCTAGTGACTGCTCGTTGATTCCATAAGGAGCAATGAGCGGTGCAAAGATTGCTAGAATCAGAAATAAAAAGACAATCACAGTGCCAATGACCGCTAGCTTGTGCTGAAAGAACAGTTTCATCGATTCAAGAATCAGTGATTGAGAGCGTTCTTCCTTTTGTTCAGGTGCTTGAAGCTCTTTTTGCGCTTCCATGTCGTCACTCTCCCTTCTCTAGTATTTAATCCTCGGATCAATGACTGCATACAAGATATCCACAATGAAATTGATCAGCACAAATATGAGCGCAACAACAAGAATGCCAGTTTGAATGACAGGATAATCACGATAGCTAATGGCATCGTAAATATACCGCCCAATTCCCGGCCAAGCAAAGATCGTTTCTGTTAAAATAGCTCCGCCTAGCAAGAGACCTGTTTGAAGACCAATAATCGTTAAAATCGGAATGAGCGCATTTTTTAGCCCATGCTGATAAATGATGAAAAATGAACGTACCCCTTTTGCTTTTGCTGTTCGAATAAAATCTGAATGAAGAACTTCTAGCATACTTGCCCTCGTAATCCTTGCAATAATCGCAGCAGGAATCGTTGCGAGAGCGGTACTTGGTAAAATTAAATGCTTGATGCTGTCAAAGAATTGATCAAATCGTCCTTGCAAAATCGTGTCCAGCGTATGGATATAGGTGATCGACTCTACCGGATTTCTTACGTTTTCTCGTCCTGTAGTCGGCAAAATACCTAATTCAATCGAGAATAGCCACTGTCCCATTAAGCCTAACCAGAAAATCGGCATGGACACCCCAATGAGAGCAATAAACATGGCCACATAATCAAAGAAAGAATGTTTAAACCAAGCACTAATGATTCCGGCATTCACACCGACAATAATCGCCAGCAACATAGCGAAGAAAGTCAATTCTAATGTAGCGAATAAGTAAGGCTTCATTTCCTGGGCAATAGCCGCTCCTGTTCGTATGGAAGTCCCTAGATCGCCTTTTAAAAGCCCCAGCATGTAGTGACCATATTGTACGTACCACGGCTGGTCTAAACCAAGCTGAATCGTCAATTGCTCTACTGCTTCTTTCGTTGCCCGCTGTCCTAAGATGACCTGCGCCGGATTTCCAGGGATAAACCGAATAATAGAAAATACAACTAAGGTCATTCCGATCAGTACTGGAATGAGCATTCCTGCTCGCTTCATACAATAAGCAAACAAACAGCTTTCACCGCCTTTTCATTGTTTGGATAAGGGAGATCGAACGATCTCCCTTATTTGCTTATTCGAAATATACGTCAGTCAATGCTTCGGAACCAGTCGGATGCGGCTGGTAGCCTTTTAAATCTTTAGATGCGGCGAGCATTGGAATTGAATGGACTAATGGAATCCAAGGTGCTTCATCATGAATGATTTCTTGAGCTTCTTGATATAATTCATTTCGCTTCTTTTGATCCGTATCGGTCTGCGCTTCAATGAGGATGTCATGCATTTTATCGTTTTGGAAGAATGTATAGTTGTTACCGCCAATACTGTCTTTATCCAATAGTGTGTAGATGAAATTATCAGGATCGCCATTGTCCCCTGTCCATCCTAATAAGAACACATCTGCTTCGCCTTTACTTGCTTTATCTAAATAAGTCGCCCAATCATATGTGACGATTTCGGCTTTGACACCAACTTTTTCAAAGTTTGACTGAATGACTTCAGCTACCTTCATCCCGTCTGGCATATATGGACGCGGCACAGGCATTGCCCAAAGCTTGATGCGAAAACCGTCAGGGAAGCCTGCCTCTTTCAATAGTTCTTTTGCTTTTTCCGGATCATATGGATATGGCTCAATCTCGTCATTGTAGCCTTCTAATGACGGAGGAAGTGGATTTTTTGCTGGTTCAGCAAGACCTCCATAAAACGACTCGATGATTGATTCTTTATCAACTGCATAATTGAGCGCCTGACGAACCAACTTGTTATCAAGCGGCTTTCTAGTCACTGTCAGCCCGATATAACCTACGTTCATGGATGGTCTTTCAATCAGCTGGAGCGCTTTGTCTGTTTTAATGCCATCTAAATCGGACGGATTGACGCCATCCATTAAGTCGATTTCGCCTGTTTTAAGCGCATTTAAACGAGCAGAGTTTTCAGGAATAGAGCGGAAGATGATTTGTTTCAGTTTTGGTTTATCTTTTTGCCAGTAATCTTCGTTCTTTTCTAAAACAATACGGTCGTTCTGCTTCCATTCTTTAAACTTAAATGGTCCTGTGCCAACTGGGTTTTCTCTAAATGAATCACCGCTTTTTTCAACTGCAGCAGGACTAGCGATACCAAATGGTGACATGGCAATGTTTTTCAGAAATGTTGCTTGCGGGCGTTTGAGTTGAAATTCAATTTCATGCTCTCCTTTGACGATGATGTCTTTAATGACATGCCCTTTATCTTTTTTATAGCCGCCAAACATGCCGTAGTAAGGAAATTTTTCGGCATCTCCATTCATCCAGCGGTCAAAGTTGAATTTCACTGCTTCTGCATTAAAGTCTGTGCCATCGTGAAATTTCACACCTTCTCTTAAGTAGAACGTGTACGATTTTCCGTCCTTCGCAACATCCCATTCTGTTGCGAGGCCCGGATGGATGGTCGTGTCTTTTTCACCGTAATTCAAAAGCTTTTCAAACATATTCTCTGTGACCTTGAAGGTTTCGCCTTCTGTTGTTGTAATCGGATCAAGTGACGTAGAGTCTCCTCCTCTACCGAATACGAGAGTGTCTTTTGTGGCTTTTTCTTCTGATGTTGATGAAGATGCACAGCCACCTAAAAATAACGCAAGTGCCAGCACAAAAATGAAACTACTGAATAACCATGTCTTCTTCATTGTGTTCCTCCTTTTGATATAAATAGCACGCAGCTGCATGACCTGTTTCCTCCTCATACAAAGGCGGAACAGCTTGCAAGCATTGCGCCCACCTTTTTGGACATCTTTTATAGAAAGGACAGCCATCTTCTGACACCAGGGTGGATTCTTCCGCTGACACATCCTGCGTTTCCAGCACGTGATCCATATGTGGAATGGATTTCAGAAGAAGCGATGTATAAGGATGAAGCGGCTTGTGAAATACGTCCTCCGCAGGACCCATTTCTACAATACGGCCAGCGTACATCACTGCAATTCGGTCGCTCATATACTTGACAACGCCTAGATCGTGAGAAATAAACAAGTACGTCAGAGAAAGCGTCTTTTGCAATTCGAGCATTAAATTCAATATTTGCGCTTGAACCGATACATCTAAAGCGGAAACTGGCTCATCGGCAATCACAAGACTTGGATGAGTAATCAGCGCCCTAGCAATTCCAATACGCTGCCTCTGACCGCCGCTGAATTGGTGCGCATAACGGTCTCCATAGGATGGGTCAAACCCAACAATGTGCAGCATCTCCTTTACCCGCTTTTGTCTTTCTGCTTTTGTTCCATGTTTATGAACAATGAGCGGTTCTTCTAAAATGTCTTTGATTTTCATTCGTGGATTTAAGGAAGCGTATGGATCTTGGAAAATCATTTGAATGTCTTTTCTGAAGGAACGCATGTCTCGTTCTTTCAGAAGCGTCACTTCTTTTCCTTTCATTTGGATTGAGCCAGAAGTCGGTTCGATTAATCTCATTAAACTTTTGCCAAGGGTTGATTTCCCGCAGCCAGATTCGCCCACAATGCCGAGCGTCTCCCCTTCTTTCACGTGAAAGGACACTTGATTTAAAGCCAAAGTCGTCTGTTTGTGTTTAGAAAAAAATGCCGATGTGTCATAACGCTTCTTCAGTTGATTCACTTGCAACAGTGGGTGATTCAGTGTCTTCTCCTCCTTCCATTAGAAAACATGCGACGCGGTGATTGTGTGAAATGGATTGTAAAGATGGGTCTTTTTCAAGACATTGCGTCATTTGATATGGACAGCGTGGTGCAAATTGACAGCCGGACCGAATAGCTCCTGGCTTAGGTACATGACCCGCAATAGACATGAGTTTTTCTTTTTTCTCTTTAAATGATGGAACAGAGGCGAAAAGACCTTTCGTGTAGGGATGGAGAGGTTTTTGGAAAATACGGTCAACGGTTCCTTCTTCTACGATTCGACCGGCATACATAATCATGACACGCTGGCATATTTGCCGCACGACGCCTAAATCATGAGTAATAAATAAAATAGCGGTGTCCATCTCTTCATTTAACTTTTTGAGCAAACGAAGAATTTGTGCTTGGATGGTGACATCAAGTGCAGTCGTTGGTTCATCTGCAATCATGAGCTTTGGGTGACACAGCATCGCCATCGCAATCATCACACGCTGACGCATGCCGCCCGATAGTTCATGTGGATATTTTTTGAGTAATGACGCTGCTTGTTTCAGGCCTACCGTTTGAAGCAAATCTACTGCCTTCACTTTTGCTTCTTTTTGGCTGATAGCCTGATGTGTGAAAAGGGCTTCTGTCATTTGCTTGCCGATGGTCATGAGTGGATTGAGAGAAGTCATGGGTTCCTGGAAAATCATTGAGATGTCATTCCCTCTGACCTCTCGCCATTGTTTCTCCGAAAGTGACAGCAGGTTTTGACCTTCAAATTGTATGTGACCTGTTGTTTCTGTTTGGTGATTCAGCCCCATTAAAGACATCGATGTGATGCTTTTCCCGCAGCCAGATTCGCCCACAATACCTAAGGTTTCTCCTTTTTGAATAGAGAATGAGATGTCATGGACGATCGGCACTCTCTGCTTTTTTTGCTGAAAAGCAATAGACAGCTGTTTGACATCTAGCAATACTTCTTGTTCTTTCACATCTTCACCACCCCGTCATACTTTTTAAAATTGTATTGAGACAAGCTGGGAAATATGTCATGTTTTTGACAAGCATAAAAAAGCCTATCCGCTAGAATCGGATAGGCTTCTACTAATTTAATGTTTGAATGGTAAATAGATGGCGATAGTGGCTGTCTCGGTTCATTAATTCTTCATGTGTTCCTTTTTCCACAATCTCGCCTTGTTCCATGACCACAATGAGGTCCGCATGTGTAATCGTTGATAAACGGTGCGCAACAATAAAAGTTGTGCGATCTTTTGCCAGCTTTTGCATCGCTTCTTGGATGTAATGTTCACTTTCTAAATCAAGTGCAGACGTTGCTTCGTCTAAAATAAGCAGCGGTGGATTTTTAAGAAATACCCTCGCAATTGAAATTCTTTGTTTTTGACCGCCTGACAGCTTTACGCCACGTTCTCCTACCTTTGTGTCATATCCTTCAGGAAGAGACATGATGAACTCATGGGCATTAGCCGCTTTGGCCGCCGACACAATTTTCTCAAAGGATGCTTCTGGGTCTCCCACAGCGATATTTTCTTTAATGGTGTCACTGAATAAGAATGTATCTTGGAGGACCATCCCGACTTGATTCCGGAGGCTTCTTGCCTTGTACTCTTTAATATCAATGCCGTCAATTTCGAGTGATCCGCTTGTGACATCATAAAATCTTGGAATTAAGCTGACGAGTGTCGACTTCCCTCCGCCGCTCATTCCTACAAGCGCAACGGTTTGACCTTTTTCTACTTTCAAGGAGATATTGTGTAAAATCTCTTCCTGTGTATGTTCGTAACGGAACGACACATCTTTAAATTCTACCTCTCCTTTTAAGTGATTGGCTTCTTTTGCATTCGGCTTGTCTGTTACTTCATACGGTTCATCAATAAACTCAAAAATACGATCCATTGATGCTACTGACTGAGTTAAAGTCGTCGATGAGTTAATGAGACGGCGAATCGGGTTGTACATCCGGTCAATGTAGCCAACAAAGGCAATCATTGTCCCAATTGAAAGCGACCCGTTAATGACGGTATAGCCAGCAAAAGCAATGATGAGCAGCGGCGCAATGTCTGTGATCGTATTGACGACAGCGAATGTTTTGGCATTCCAATTCGTATGATTGATCGCTTTGTTTAAGAAATTTTTATTTTCATCGTGAAAATTCTCTTGTTCGTATTCTTCAATCGCAAAGCTGCGAATGACAGGCATTCCTTGTACTCGCTCATGCAGGTGCCCTTGCACCTCAGCCAGTGCCTGCGACCGCTCTTTTGTCAGCTTGCGAAGCCGTCCGTAAAAATACTTCACTGCTAACGCATACAGCGGAAAAATAATGACAGACACAATGGTGAGTTTAAGATCCAGTGTACACATAATGGCTATCACAATCAGGACGGTCATCAAATCAAGCCAAATGTTCATAAGCCCTGTGATGACAAATTCCTTTGTTTGCTCCACATCGTTGATGACCCTTGAAATAATTTCCCCTGTTCTCGTGTTGGCGTAATAACGAAGGCTTAACTTTTGAATGTGCGAGAAAAGCTTTTCCCGAATATCAAATAATACTTTACTGCCTGTCCACTGCGCATAGTATTGTCTGTAGTACTCAACAGGCGGTCTCATCACTAAAAATAATACAAGCATGATTCCCATAATAATAAAGAGAGTGGATGTTTTTTCTTCAGCCGATCCAGAGCCTTGAATCACATCATCAATGACATACTTTAAAAGCAGAGGCAATGTTAAGGGGATCGAGAACTTAATCATTCCGATCACCATTGTCAATGCAATCTGTTTTTTATACGGTGTTACAAAAGCCATGTAACGTTTTATGACCCCCATGTAAATCTCCTTCCCAATCTATCAGTGCCTCTTATCCGTACGCAATCAAAAACCTGTTGGCTTTGAAAAGCCAAACAGGTTTTAGCTGCTGTTACTTATTTTGTATAACGCAAAAAACGTTCATACCACATATCCACAAATTCTGGAGCAAACGGTCCCTTCCGCTGGTGAATCCAATGCAGTAATGTATTTAGATGCTCTCGTAAGATACTATCGATTTCTTTTGGATAATTCATCTGCCTCTTATGATCTGCATATTCATCCTCATCCAAAATATTATACGTCATGTCTGGAAAGACTTTGACATCTAAGTCGTAATCAATATACTTAATCGCCTCTTCATCTGTCGCAAAAGGAGAGCTGATGTTGCAGTAATAATACACCCCATCATCTCGAAGCATCCCAATGACATTAAACCATTGTTTTGCATGAAAATAGCAAATAGCCGGTTCTCTTGTCATCCATGTACGGCCATCGGATTCAGTCACCATTGTTCGATCGTTTGCACCAATGATACACAATTCCGTTGCTTTCAGAATGGTGGTTTCATTCCAAATCCTGTGGATCAAGCCATTATGTTTATAGCTTTGAATTTGGATGGTTTCTCCTTCCTTGGGATAGCCCATATTTTCTCCCCTACTTTCTATAACAAACAAACCTAACAGTCCAAAGACCTAATTTCCCAACTAAACATGTCTCTATTATATTATACCGTTACATCATTAAAAAATGAAATGAAAAAGCCATTCAACCCAATTGAACGGCACACTCTTTTACATGACGGTTGAGCTCTTCTCCATTTGTTTATACGAATTGATAACTTGTTCAGTCTGTTTTGTAAATAGTGTTTGGACTTTTTGCAGTTCCTCTCGTTTCTGTTTGATTTGATCACGAAGCTTATGCCGCTCTTCCTTTTTTTCACCTTGCAGCAATCGTTTTTCTGTCTCTAAGTACAGATCGAGTTCTCCTTGTACATCGAGCAGCTGATCCATAAGCTGCATTTGTTCTCTGACTAGCTGGTCGAAATCAGACATCTAACTCCTCCCTTTCATTCGTATCGACTTTTTGTATCTATACCATTTCTTGAAAGAAGGAAGAAGTCCTTTGACTGTTTATGTAGAGGTTTTACAGGTTTTGTCGGATAGTGATGACAGGCAAAAAGAAAAGCACTTCATTCGTAGATGAAGTGCTTCCCTTTGTTTCAGTGATTAGCTGTTTTGTTGTTTGTTTTGCTCAGCTTTTTGGTTGTATTTTTTTACGTGCTGTGCGTCAGTCTCGCTAGCAAATTCAGTGCCATATTGACCGCCTTGTGCAGCAGCTTGGTTTTGTTTTTTCACTTGTTGTGCGTTTGTTTTGTTTTGTTGTTTATCCATCATTATCACCTCCACGCACATTAATTTGTGCAGAAGGTGTACATCTTATTCATGATTTTTTTAAACAAGCAAAGAACGTCCGCCATCGACGATAATCGTCTGTCCTCTAATCATATCTGCTTTGCCTGATACAAGGAATTCTACACTGTCGACCATGTCTTTAATTTCCACCATACGGCCTGCTGGTGTATTTTTCTTAGCGTCTTCTAATAGCTCTTCACGATTTGGGAAGTGCTTGAGTGCATCTGTATCAATGGCGCCGCCTGATACGGCATTCACGACGATATTTTTTTGTGACAGCTCAACGGACAGGTAGCGTGTCAAAGCTTCTAGTGCTGCTTTAGATACACCGACCACCGTGTAGTTTTCAAGGTAGCGGATAGAGCCTAGTGAGCTAATGCTGACGATATGTCCGCCGCCGTTTTTCTCCATTAATTTGGCTGCTTCTTGTCCGCAGAATAACAAGGCTTTCGCATTGATATTCATGGTCCAGTCCCAATGATTTTCTTCAAGATCCATGATTGGGCGCTGAACGCCAGATGCCGCATTGTTCACAAATACGTCTAAACGGCCAAACGTTTCGTCAATTTGCTGGAACATGTCTTTGATTTTCTCTGGCTGACCAACGTTGGCTTTGACAACTAATGTTTTAACACCCATCGCTTCAATTTCTTCAGCTGTTTCAAGTGCTGCTTTTTTGCTTCTTGCATAGTTAATGACAATGTCATATCCTTTTTCAGCCAGGCGAAGGGCTACTTCTTTCCCGACACCTCTACTGCTGCCTGTAATTAGTGCACATTTACGCTTGTTCATTATGGTTCATCTCCTGATTTGTATAGTTTTCGTCCATTCGCTTCACACTAATAGGAAAGTTCCTATTAGGAGGTTACATTCATGTATGTCGGACGCGATTTAAGCCAGCTTGGCATGATGTCAAAGGATCAATGGAAAGATACTGAGCTTGCTTTTTTTCATCATGCTTTCCAACAAATTTTACCTTATTTAAACGAAGAAGGGCAATCTAAGTATCGAGAAATCATTTCTGAAATTGAAAACCGCGGGGGTCTGCACCGAAATGAAGCCGATTATACCCATGGTACAACGGTTAAGTATGACTAGGCTGTTCAAGTGCCATCTTCCATATTTTTTGATGTGAGACTGGCAAAGCATATGCCTCAAATTCTTCTGTTGTGACTTTTTTCAGCATCGTGTCATCAGATACAGAGGTCACACGTCCAAAGAAAACAGAAATATTCCAGATGAGGTGGGTAAATACATGTTGAATGGTGCCTTCTAAATCACCAAGTTCTGCTTGTACACCCGCTTCCTCTTTTAAGAAATCAATCAGCTGCTCTTTTTCCGTTTTTCTTCCCTTCATTGTTTCCATGTTTGGGAACTCCCATAAATTCGCAAGCAGACCTGTACTTGGACGCTTATGAATATAGAGGTGGCCTGCATCATCAAATAACACCACGGCTGCCATTGATTTCGCAGTCGGCTTTTTCTTTTTACTTTTCACCGGCAGCTCATGCTGAACGCCTTCCTCCAGTGCTGAGCAATGCATGTTTACAGGACAAATGAGGCATGCAGGAGAGGTTGGGGTGCAAATAAGTGCACCTAGCTCCATTAGCCCTTGATTGAATTCTGACGGCTTTTCCCGGGAAATGAGCTGATCAACCGCAAATTCGAAAATGTTTCTCGTTTTTGGTTTTGCAATATCATCCCATATGGACAAGATACGGGAAATGACCCTCATCACGTTGCCGTCTACCGCAGGGTATGGCTTGTTATAAGCGATACTCAGCACTGCGCCGCTCGTATACGGACCTACACCTTTCAGCTTTGAAAATTGTTCTTTCGTATCAGGGACAACGCCCTCGTAGGATTCATATACTTCTTTCACAGCAGCCTGTAAATTACGCACTCTTGAGTAGTAGCCCAGACCTTCCCATGCTTTCATGACTTTTTCTTCATCAGCTAAAGCAAGATCCTTCACCGTCGGGAATTGCTCCATAAACCGATTGAAGTACGGAATGACCGTATCCACTCTCGTTTGCTGAAGCATCACTTCTGATACCCAGACGCGGTATGGATCTTGATTTTCACGCCATGGAAGTGTTCGTTGTTCTTTTTCATACCAATCGATTAAATCATGCTGAAAACCCGCAATATCTTTGCGGTCCAGCTTTTCTTGAATGTCTTTCATCTCTATACTCCTTCTTATCGAACCGAGAGCTAACGTTCTGAAAAGAACCTTATTTGTTGTATACTGTTTGTAGATACGTTAACATGTTACATTAAATCGGGATAAAGCAAAAGTGATTTTGCACATAGTCTTGATGAGAAACGTATACTTTGTATGATTGTTCCTAAGCATGACAACTAGGAGGTAATCAATTGGACACTGGTACTCATGTAGTAATGGGCATTTCTCTTGGGGGACTTGCGCTTTTAGATCCAGCCGTCAGCGCAGATCCACACATGGCACACGCCGTGATGATCGCGACCATCGCCGGCTCCCAAGCACCAGACATTGATACTGTGCTAAAACTAAAAAATAATGCAGTTTATATAAGAAATCACCGGGGATTTACTCATTCCATTCCGGCTGTACTGTTTTGGTCATTGCTAATTCCTGCTGTGATTTTCCCATTTGTGCCGGGGGCGAATTTACTTCACCTTTGGTTATGGACACTATTAGCCGTCGTGCTTCATGTGTTTGTCGATATATTCAATGCATACGGCACACAGGCCATTCGTCCATTTTCAAAGAAATGGGTAGCGCTTGGGATCATTAACACGTTTGATCCGTTTATCTTTTTTACCCATCTTGTCGCCATTGTCGTTTGGGCGATTGGCGGGCATCCCGGCTATACGTTTATTACGCTGTATGCCGTGATTTTCTGTTATTATATCGTCAGGGTCATCATGCAGCTTCAGATTAAACGTCAGCTGCGTGCACGATTCGATGAAATTGAAGACATTATTATTTCGCCTACAATGAAGTTCAGACAATGGCGCATTGCCGTGAAATGTAAATCCTCTTTCCATGTTGGACGCAGTATGAATGGTGAGATCATCATTTTAGACACCTTTAACCGTGTGCCGGTCCCTGATACAGAGATTATGAAAATTGCCAAGCAAGACGAAAACATTTCAGCCTTTCTCTCCTTCTCCCCTGTCTACCGGTGGGAAGTGGATAAATACAAGGACCATTATGAGGTACGGTTCATTGATTTGCGCTACCGCAGCAAAGGTCACTATCCTTTCGTCGCGATCTGCCATATCGACATGGACCACCAAATCAAAAATTCCTATACCGGCTGGATTTTCAGTGAAGAAAAACTGCAAAAAAAATTAAGACTCGGCTCTGTGTGAGCGAGTCTTTTTTTGTTGTGTAGGGCTTGAATTATTCATATGTGTAGATTTTGAACTGGATAGTACTTGAATTTGTATAAAACGCAGAAACTGTGATCTATGCACTCATGGAGAGTGCGACAAAATACAATGTGTTTGCGAGCCTTGTCATCGCTATTTCAATCCACGCACTCATGTAGAGTGCGACTGCGATTTTCGCCCTAATTATAACATTTTTTAGGAAATGATCGTCAAAACCCTTAAGTTTCTATATAGAACTTTGTTTTCACTCCTAAAAAATATACATTTTTTCTCATTTTTGTCGAATGAAACGGTGCGAATGTTCCAGGGATTTTATGTTCACCTCACATTCGCACCGACTTTTTCTAGTCTGAAATCTATTTGAATCTTGATAATCATATTTATTATTTCAGCAACAACTTTGAATTTAATTAAATACATGACTACTGAGAGGCAGAGTTATGTTTTTCACAATTATTAATCTACACACTCATGTAGAGTGCGACGCATGAAAAGAAAAAGCACCCTGTTGCCATTTGAATTTCAATCCACGCACTCATAAAGAGTGCGACCTTCCCATCCAGATGCTAAGTATCTGTTTGAAGAATTTCAATCCACACACTCATGGAGAGTGCGACGTTGAAGGGGAGGGACAAGCTGTGAAGATCATGATTTCAATCCACGCACTCATGTAGAGTGCGACCCGGCTGGTCAGGCGTTAGTAAGCCGGAAACCGAAATTTCAATCCACGCACTCATGGAGAGTGCGACTGCAATTTCCGCCCTAATTATAACATTTTTTAGGGAATGATCGTCAAAACCCTTAAGTTTCTATATAGGAATTAAGTTTTCACCCCTGAAAAATATACATTTTTTCTCATTTTTGTCGAATGAAACGGTGCGAATGTTCCAGGGATTTTATGTTCACCTCACATTCGCACCAAGTTTCATGAAATGTCGTCGTCCATTTTAAGTCTTCCATAACCTGCATTTGTTTTAGCACCGATTCCTTCGTGTTCTAAAGCGCCTAGTAAGATGGTTTTGGCGAGTTCGAGCCATTCCGCTTCTTCTGGTAGATTCTTTTTTGTTTTCAATAGAAGTTGAAAGCGGCCGTTGACCACCGTTAAGAAATGGATCGGTGTTGGTGAGTCATCGTCTCGAGGGGCTGGAACACTTCCCCCTTTTTTCATCTTATCTAGCTTGACGCTGTTGTAGTCTGAATGATGTGGTGTCATCACATCCACTTTGAATGCTTCTCCTACCGTCTCAGGCATCATGAGCGCATCATGAAATTCAATCATGCCAGCACGGTCGTTTGTTCCAAACAATGTGTTGTAATCACTACCACCTTGTTTTAGTTCTGGAAACTTTTCACCTAATACAGAGTGGGCATAATGAGAGGCTACGCCTTTTAAAGCTGTTCCTGGTAAATAAGGAACGCCGTATATCGGGTGTAATAACAATCCCGTTTCAAGTACACCCTCTCCTCCATGTCCAATGACTAACGGCGATATGGATTTGACTAAGCATGTGGGGTTCGTATCGGTATAATATCGTTCCACAAATATTTCATACAATAAGCGATTTTTCCCCCATTGTTTTCGATGTAGACTCAATACGTTTTCATAAAAGGATTGCTTCTTCGAGCTGTCATTTATAACGTTCGACAATGTAGAACCATTAATCTCCCATTTGCTTTTGTTTAAGGTTAATGACAGATTCATTGGATGTCCTCCACATTTTCCGCCCCTTGTTCCACCTTTAAAATAGATTCCGCATATCTTTTTAACCAAACAGATGCACTTAAAGCTTGTCTTGATTTGATTAAGTAATCTCGATTGGAAGCTGACCAATCTCCTTGTATATCTAGTGTTTCTTTTATATCCTGAACGAATTGTTGATAAGCATTTCCTTTTTTTGATTTTGCTTCAAAAAATGTAATAGTGAGCCTTAATCCATTTGTTAAGATCATTGAGGCGAATCTGTGACAGAGTTGTCCATATTGATTTGAGAAATTCTCCTCATTCGTTTTGGCATTCATCACATGTTGATACGCTTTCTCAGCATAATGATGTTGAATGAGTTTCATGAGCCCTCCCCTCCTGTCATGCGCCAGGATACTCTTCCTTTACCTACGTTTGTGTTTCCACCTAATTGAAGATGCATCTGTTTTTCTAGTTGATTTAAAAGTTGATGTCTAACAGATAAATCATTGCTTCCATCGACACGATCACACCACATGAGCCCATAAAATATGGCTTCTGCTGGTACATACTCTTCATACCAGAGAGCTCCTTTACTAACTGTTTGGGTTTCATGATCAATTCTAATACGAGGTGTCACTTCAGAATTCATGGTGACAATGTATTGAAAAACGTCATCACTTACAATCACAAATCGTTCTATCCAAAGAGTTTGTGATTGTTTATCGTCGAATAAAAGTTTGGCCATCTGTTCAGCAAAATCGGTTAGTTGTTGAGATTTTTTTGCAGCCCCTTGAAATTCACCTAGATATAATTCGTCATTCTCTACTAATTTAGAATTCATGGTGACTAGCGTGCTTGATTCTTCTATGAGATCAGGGATATCCAGCGATACGCCTAATGCTTTTGCATCGCGGGCTAATCTTTTCAATATGAGTGGACTTGCCACATATCCAAATGTACCGTATCTACTCGCCACCGGGAATGAAAATAACCGGCCATCTGTCATGACGACTGCTCCTGCACTTCCATCTTGATCTCCTTGTGTACCAAATACTTTTTGTACGAATGTGTCTTGTCCTTTCGCGCGATAATGTTCACGCTGCACGCCTTTGATACTGCTTCCAGGTATAATTGGCCATTCTGTGACTTTTTCTCGTTGAATGGGCATATCAATCACGCCAACTCCTTCACCCGCTCCAATATGGAGGGGGGATAAACAATGTATCCAAAACCAACGGCTTGCTTCCATCGTCTCACTCCTCTTATTCATTCGGTTTCCATGTTCCCCAAAGTGCTAACCCGCAGCCATCTTCACGATCAAACGCTTCTTTGCGCCGGTTACGATCGGACACTGATTGAAGCCACATTTTTTCGGCTAGTTCTGCTGGATCTCCTTCTTCTACTGTAAAGAAGTAAACGCTACCTGCGGGGACTAAGCGGCGTATTGCTTTTTCACGCCCTTTGTCTTTATTTGCTAAGCTCCATCCAGAGATTGGCTGCCAATGTGGAACAGAGGCCCAAACCAATTTGAGTCGTACATTTGTATCAAATAGTGGTTTTGACATGAGCTGTTCATCCAGCCATCCGGGCTGCCATCCTTTACTGAAATAAGCGGGTGTCGCCAATATCATGCGAACATACGGCTTGTTTTTGAGCGATTCTTTAATAGCATCCGGACATGTCCAATCTTGTTGGTATACATGTGGCCGGTCTTCTATATGAGCCAGCCGCCGTTCACCACCGATTGGGTGAATCCCTGAGAAAGGCTTTAATGCTTCTGACTCTTCAGTAGATAAATCTATTCCTGCCTCCAGTTTAAAGTCATCTGGGAATAAGAGCGATTCTGTTGAAAATAGATGCTGATCTTTTGCCTTTTTACTGCCAGTTTCCACCTCAATTTGTGTTCGTTCCTGACGCTGTAATGCTGGAATAAATGCAGGTGGTGTTTCCTTTTTGAAAGAATGATTTTCCTTCTGCATGTGTTGGTATTCAGTCAAGGCTTCCTTCACCTGACTCTCATCCACTGCGTCTGTCAGCCAGTTCACCATCCACTTTAGTGATACAAAAGCAGGCGGCGATTTCATTTTTTTACGAGCACCAGCTCCAATTGGCGGCCATAATGCCTCACTAAAACGGCCTGTTTTTCCTGTACCAAAAAAGCCCTGGCCTTTCGACATCATTCGCTTCGGTCTCACTTGATACATGCCATACTCATCATCGAATAACTCAAGGTCATGAGGCATTGGCACATATAAATGATCATGCCAGCGATATAAAGGACCTCGAACAAGAGATTTTGAATAATAAGAAAGTGGCGTCGTGTGTTTGATTGATTGTCGTTTCTTCGCTAGAGCTGTACGAAGTGTTCCTGCGACCACACTAGGGGGAACATCGTTTAATGAACGCGCCCGTATACCCGGTACACTTTGAAATGGGCGTGCATCACGAATAAGCAGCGGATCAAGCGGTTGAATGTAAAACCATCTTTCAGGCATGTCCACTTACCTCCTCCAGTTGAAGAGTAATGATCATACATTCAGCGATTGTATGTAATTCTTCTAATGTATTCTTCTTCGGTATATACTTCGTAATCAATTGATCGATCCACTCTTTCGTTTCTTGCTCTGTTTTTGCTTCCGTTTTCTTTTTGAATGCAAGACGTCTTATCTCTAGTGGAATGAGTTCATCTAAAATTTCCGGCTGTTTTCTAAAAGAAGACTGTTCGTATGTTTGATACAACTCTCGTAAGCCATATGCAAAGCCATTCGTGAAATAAGACTGTTTTAACCACGCCGTCATCTCTTGGATAGAGGCCACTGGATCTATTTGAAATGAGACTGAGATATTCATTGTGTCTCCTCCGCCTCGCTTTTGGAAATGAATCGCTAATGAATTTCGCTCTTGTTTTGCATATTGTTCAGCCTGACGTGCCATGCTCCTTACTTCTTCGAGAGGCTCAAGCATATGAACGATGGCGATTCCAATTGAAATCGAAGGAGGTGTCTCACTATGTTGATGAGCATTCATCGTTGAAACAAATTCACTTTGTAATTTCCCAGCTGCTTCTAAGCATTTGTGAACCGGTACATAAGCCATGACATCATCTCCACCGCCGTAGATCAATGTACCTTCACATTTGGAAATAATCCCACGAGCCTTTGAAGCAAAAGTTGAGAGCGTTTTAGAAAATGCAATATGGCTTTCTACATGCTGTATATTTCGTAGTTGGCTGCCCATCTTATCTCCATCCGCCATGAGAAAGGCATAGTAAGGTGAAGGTGCTGGTGGTTTAACCGGCTGGCCATGATGCTTGCTGTATTCACCTTTGAAATATTTTTCAAGCAGCTGTGTGATATCATTTTTCGCTTCTGTTCGTGTGGTCCCGATAAGTCCACATTGTTCAAGATAATCTTCTATTCTTCTTTCATAAAAAAGCGATGCCTCACTCCAATCAATAGGAGCTACTTTTAGATTCATATTCTCAAGATATGTTTCTACATCTTTCACATATTGTATGGCTGCTTGCTTCATCTGTTCATTTTGGTCCAACATATTTTGATAGGGAGCAAAAGCTTTATCACATACAGATGGAAATGTCATACTCGGATGCTTATGTAAGGACAATCGTTTGATCACTGAAATCGCATCTAATGATTCATGTTCACCAATTCCCCATTTCGCTAGTTGCGCCACTTGCTGTGGTGTTTTTTTCTTTTGGAAAACAGACTCTCGTCCACCGTCAAGTGATGATTTTGGTTCACCGAATAACGCCCCTGGCTCATTTTGTTTAAAATCTCTTAAAGTCTTCCTTGCCGCCATTAAACCTTCGATTTCTTGAAGAGCCATATGATATGGACTTGCCGACGCATTTGCCGCTTCCTCTTGAGTTTGCATCTCAGTCCACACAGCATAAAATTCTATTAAATCATCTACTTGTCGATTCCATGTGCCTATTTGAATATAAGGATCAACTATTTCTCTAACAAAGTCTGCGTATTCCTTCCATTTGTCATATATTGCTTTTTTCACTTGTCTTGCAACGGATGAAGACTGTTCGTTTGAGATTTCCCCCAATATTTTATTTGGTGCGTTGTTTGGTTCTTCAGAGGATTCGTTGAACACAGGGAAAATAAGCGTTCCACCCAGTTCCTGAAATTTCTTCGCACCTGCTTTACTTAATTCAGATAGAAGAAAAGAGCCAAACCATAAATCACGCGTCCGCCTTGCTTGCGCAATAAATTCTTGAACAGGCCCTATCGAAAATAGCATTAATGTTTGTTTTTGTAATTCTTCTGACAAAATGTTTGCACCTCCTTGCTATGTAAAAAGGCTTGAATCGCCGATGAGTGCGTACGGCCACTCTCGTCTTGTAATGGGTTGTTTGAGTAGGTGGCTGTTGGGTAGATACTTTGTTCATCTGTCACATTGGGCAAAGGCTTTCCGTACCCTAAAAGCGATAACGCTTCGATCTTTGGTTGCTGCAACACCATCACCATGCCCACCGATTCCTTTTGATTAATAGCTAACGGTTTTAAGATGAGTGGTGAAGCCAAACGATCCTTTCCTTTAGGTTGGAGCGTTACAGGATCTGGATCTTTCCCACTATCTTTAGGAGCAAATCGGAACTGAATAGGCAAACCAAATTGAGCTCTAGGAAATGCTTGATATTGAAATGGTTTCTCTTTTGGATAAGGGATGTGATGACCTGATTTAGCCTTACCTGTTAACAGACGAATAGTATCTGCTTCCGGCCAGCAACTTCTTCCCCTTTTTTTGTACGGGTTTGATCTTCTTCGAAATGTTTCATATGTCTGAATGACGGATTGCCAGCATGAGATCATAGATGATGGAAATGCCTGTACTTTGAATTCACGACTAAGCGTCGGCCATTCTCGACTTGATGCTGGCAATTGAATGTCATATTCTAAAAGCTTTTGCTCAAACCATTTTTCCAATTGGCTTTTTGTCCTCTTGTTGTATGGTGAAAATTGCTTGCAATATAAACTGCCACACCCACGTCTCGTTCTTGACCCAATTCCACCGAAGTTGATCCAAGCCCATAATGCTGCTTCAACTTCTTTTTTGATTAATTCAAAATCGGTTGTTTTTTTAGATAACCGGATATTTAAAGAAAATTGCGCCTTCATGAGGTATGGTGTTTTATCTTTCATATTTGAAAGAACATACCGTGGAAAAGGATGATTTTTCTTTTTAAAAAATACTTTTGAATTTCTTTTCACTTCGTCTTTTTCATAATGCGTTACCACTTGAATCTGGCTCGCTTGTTCTGTATGACCAAATATCTCTGCTTCTCTTTTAGATAATTCATTCGCATTTTTGCAGGCAGCTCCTCGAGTTGCACGCCACCAGAAACGAAGATGTCCACGAATCGCACTTTCTCGAATGGGTCTGTCTTGATCAATTGAGTTTGATTTGGGCCCTCCCCCAAACATTGGCGTAACCAAATGAATAGTGAGCGGCTCTTTAAAAAGTCTTTGGTCTTCATGAATTTTTGTGTCAATCGCATGTTTCACATCATGCCAATTCGTTTTGGGTTTACTAGATTCACTTGTCATGTCGCTCTCCTTTCTTCACTTTGGTATCTGTTTCTGAAACAGCTTGGCATATGCATAGTGAGGGAAAAACATGGGATTATTGATGAGCATCAGCAATTGATTTAATTGGAAGTTTAGCGTTAACAGCTCATTGTGATCAATACGTAATTCACTGAGTTTGTTCAAAATCACTTTGTCTTCACTATCATCTTCATTATTTTCTTTCTTTTCTTCATCCTCTTGTTCCCTAGACCTTTCTGGATCATAACAATTTAATTCATTAGCCCACCATCCTAGGTGTTTATCTTCATTAGGAGCTCTTAAATGAAATACACTCTTTTGTTTCATAAGTATAAAGTCAAATGCTTTGTCTAATTTTTCAAACATCCCTGAAGATGAGTTTGCTGTTTGCCTTTTTAAATTACTTGCTAAAATTAAAATAGGACGTGTTCGTTTCTGTGTATCATTTTCAACCATGACAACCCCTTGGGCGGCCATCCTAGCTATTCCTTTTGTTTTCGGTACTAATTTTTTTATATTGTCAGACCAAACTTTTAAATTATCAACATCGAAATTTGAACTTTTACATTCTATAGCAACCGCAACCGCCTCAATCGGTATAAACTTCAACGAATTGTGTTGGAACACATACGGCGTATACTGCTCATCAAAAACGGCAATATCGACTTCGTTAGAATGATTTCCTTCTGAGTCAATAATGATGACACCTTGTGCTAATGAATATTTTTTAGGAATGATTTTCCGAAAAAACTCCAACCACATCACTTCTCTAGAATCTCCTGTCAGCCCGCCATGATTAGAAGCAAAGTCGACTTCTTCGGATATCATGCTGTTTAATCTTTGATAATTCTCTAAGATCAGCTGCTCAACTTTACCGGTTCGCTCCGTTTCACCCAAACCAATTCCTCCTTCACCACATTACGAATGGATAAAATTTGAATCTAAATGACTACTTTTCATTTCGACTTATTTTGAGATTTTTTAAGGTTTATTTAGGAAAAAGAAGAAGAAAAAAACATGACTGCAAGGAGTCATGTTTTCACTGTACAAATGAACAGTATATTTGATGGCTATTTGAAAGAGGATGTTGTAAGAAGATGATCTTTAAGGTAGTCATAACCGTTTAAGACACAATCATTGAAAACCATGCGCACCTCATATATGGGTGCGACAAGAAAAGTAGTAACAAAAGGAGCGTGACCAAGTATTTCAATCCACGCACTCATGTAGAGTGCGACTGCGATTTCTGCCCTAATTGTAACATTTTTTAGGAAATGATAGGTAAAATCCTCAACTTTCAATAAAGAATTTTGTTTTCTTCTTCATGAAATATACATTTTTACCCAGTTTTGTCGAATAAAAAGGTGCGAATGTCCCAGGGATTTGATGTTCACCTGACATTCGCACCATCAGTTCCTCTTACAACTTCGTCATATATTCCACAATAAACTCCCAAAAGCCAGGTCCTTCTTGGTAAATCAGCCGGTCTATTTTTTCGATGAGTTTGATATAGAGTTCTTGTTCGAGGTCTTCTCTTTCTTGATATGCCGTGTTTTGTAGTTTCTTTTTGATCATGGGTGTGAAGGTTTCAATGAGTTCTTCCATTTCTCCATTGGTCATTTTGTCTTCGTTCACGGACATTTCTCCCTGTTTCTTCTTTTAGTTTGTTGAGCGCTTTTTTGTGGATGTTTGAGATGTTTTGTCTTGATTCGCCCAGCCGGTCGGCTATTTCCTTCATCGTTTGGCCTTCGACATAAATATGGGTTAGAACCATTTTTTGTTTTTCTGTGAGCTGCTGATAGGCCTTGTACAATCTTGGGTCTTGCAGGTGCTCCCCTAAGTCTTGTTGGTTAAAGAGCACAGCTTCATACGTATCTGTTTGAACAGGGTCTTTCACTTCTTGCGTATCAGGATGATCGAGTATGAGCGGAAAACGATGCTGCTTTTTTTCACTCGTTTGTCAAAGTCGACTGAAAAGATGCGGATCATTGTGGAAATATACTTGATGATGCGGATTTTTTGATAAAACTGCTTGAACTCGGAATCTAGTTTTTTCGCATTTTCCTCGTTTGGCTCTTCCATGACTTGCCGGAGCAGCTGCTGGTTTTTAGGATTGCTTAAAAATTGCTGAATGAGCGGGTGATCAATTATTTCCTTCCATTTTGCTTTCAATAACAGCCGATAATCCATGTGCATCCTCCCCTTTGTTCTCTCTACTTGCATTAAGTGGACAAAAGTTAAAAAAAGTAAACTTTGTGAAACGGGTCTAATGGTTCATTTTCTCCCCTTTTGATTTCCTATTTCTTCTTTCATACCACTTATAGAGAAGACGAGCATCCGCTGGGAGGTGAGACAAATGGAGACCTTTTTTTCGGAGGAATGGCTGAAGCAGCTCGGTCAGGCTGGATTTCCTGCTATTTTAACGATTTATTTGCTGACACGTTTTGAACGAAAGTTTGATGAATTAAGCAAGCTAATCCAACGATTGGTCGCTGTTCAAAAAAATGATGAATCAGATTGACATCTTCTTGATTCGTTTCACCTTATGAAAACGAGGGCGAAATGAAAGGCCTTTTGTCACCTCACACAATACGATGTTGAAAGGGGATTTTATCATGAGTGAAAAGCAAAATGGTGTACCGCAGCCGATTCGAGGAGAAAAAGGAGCAACGGTCAAAATTCCACGTAATCTCGAGCGAGACAGACAAAACCCAGATATGCTCACGCCACCAGAAACCGATCATGGAACGGTTCCCAACATGAAATATTCTTTTTCTGATACGCACAACCGTTTAGAAAAAGGCGGTTACGCAAGAGAAGTCACGGTACGTGAACTACCAATCTCTAAAAGTCTTGCCTCTGTGAACATGCGGCTAAAACCTGGTGCGATTCGCGAGCTGCACTGGCATAAGGAAGCGGAGTGGGCGTACATGATTTATGGAGAAGCCCGAATTACATCGGTTGATGCAGAGGGGCGCAATTTTACAGAGGATGTGACTGAGGGTGATTTGTGGTACTTCCCTTCTGGCCTGCCGCACTCTATTCAAGCACTTGAACCGGGAGCTGAATTCTTGCTTGTGTTTGATGATGGTTCCTTCTCTGAAAATAGTACGTTCCAAGTGACTGATTGGCTTGCCCATACGCCAGAGGAAGTTGTGCTCCAAAACTTTGGAATGACAAAGGAGCAATTTGAAAAACTGCCAGAGAAAGAGAAGTATATTTTCCAAAAAGGAATTCCTGGTTCCCTTGAGTGTGACAAGGTGAAAACAGAGCAAGGAGAAGTCCCGAACTCCTTTAAATATGAGCTGTTAAAGCAAGAGCCGATTACGTCAAGCGGCGGACAAGTGTGGATTGCGGATTCTACCAATTTCAAAGCGTCTAAAACGATTGCCTCTGCTCTTGTGAAAGTTGATCCAGGTGCCATCCGTGAGCTGCACTGGCATCCGAATACGGATGAATGGCAATATTTCATTTCTGGAAAAGCTCGAATGACGGTCTTTGCTTCTGATGGACATGCGAGAACCTTCAACTATCAGGCGGGAGACGTTGGCTATGTGCCATTTGCGATGGGGCATTATGTAGAAAATACAGGCGACGAACCGCTCTATTTCTTAGAAATCTTTAAGAGCGATCATTATGCAGATATCTCGCTCAATCAGTGGCTTGCGGTCACACCGAAACAGCTTGTTTTGGATCATTTAGATCAAGGCGAAGAATTCTTGAAATTGCTTGATACTGAAAAACATCCTGTCATCGCTGCACCTAAAAAAGAGGATTAATTCCACCTTCCTGCAAAAGGGCTGTCCTTTTTGCAGGTATCTTCATGTAAAGGAGTGTTGTTTACCATGCAGCAACCTGTTCACGCTTTATGGCAAGGGCTGAAATGGCTCATGGCGCTATCAGCTGTCTGTTACATATTTTTGTTGTTTTGTGTGCTGTTCTTTCATTTGACCGGTGCTTTTTACCAATCGATTTTATCATTGGTACTGTTTATGGGCATCTATGTTGTACTTGGGATCTCTTTTGAACATCTGGAACACGTGCTCATGCGGTTTGTTCGTAAGTGTCGGTCCAAAAAACGATCCATCATTTTTTATGCCGTTTTATTTCACCTTTTGTTTATTTGGGGTGCTGTCTATGTATCAGACGAATTAGTTGACGGCATTTTGCTGACTACTTCTGAAGAAATTCTCTTTGCGCTAAGTCTTTGGCTATTTCATTTTTTGTTTGATTATGCGACGTTTTCGTTTGAGAAAGAAGCTTCATGACTCTACTCTCTTTCTGACGAGAGTGCTTCTTTGATTTGCTTCATATGATGGGTATCGTGTTCGATCAGTCCTTGGAAATAACTTAATAACGTCAGCTTGGTTTGACCAATAAAAAAAGGTTCATTCCAGCGAGATGGTTCAATTTTCTTCATTTCTTGAAGTAATTCTGTTCTGACAGCAATAAATCGAACGATCGTCTCGCTTTTCTTTTCCTTTCTCGCTCTTTCAGCTGACTGCTGATTCATTTTGTGCACATCAGGAGCTTGAGGTAATGGCCGATCGTTCCAAAATTCCTTTAGTCGAGCCTTTAAAATAAATTCATCCCATGGAACGAAATGGGCGATGATTTCAGCGGTGCTCCATTTTCCATCAGCGATCGCTCTGCGCCATTCTTTGTCTGTTAATTCCGTTAGTGACTGTACCCATTCAATGGAGTGTTCAAAATGAGCAATAGTGGACTCTTTGTTTAACGTCAAATGGTTTCCCCCATTCACATGCTTTTATGTAGATTGTATCAATGATGAGAAAAAACACCACTTATGCTGAAAAGTGGTGTTTCTTGTGTTTTCTTCGTGCATAGAGGATCGCACCGATCAAACTGATCAATGAAATCAATGCGAGAATTCTGATATAAGGTGGATAGTAGGTTAGCACGATCTCGTTTTTGCCTTTTTCTATTGGAAAACCGATAAACGCATAATTGGCTTGTTCAATCTCGGTTTGATGGCCGTTCACCGTGAGCTCCCAGCCTTTTTCATATGGAACAGGCAGAATCATATAATCATCGCCGCGCTTGTTCTCATAAGAAATCGTAAAGCGGTTATTTTTAAGTTCCACCTGCTGGCTGCCATCATCCTGTTTTTCTTTTTCATATGCCCGCGCAAGGGTGCGGTAAGGCTCATGATACAGCTTTAATTGACTCAGCTCATACGTCCCTTTTGGCACTCGTATGGAAAAAATTTTTTCCGCAGGGACGCGAATCGTCACGTCATTAACGCCTGTTTTGTAGATAGACGTATTGCTTTTGCGTGATGTGACGTAGTCATCCACAGATAACTGAAACCCTTCGTTACGGTCGGTCCGCTTCACATAAAAGCTCACATACACATCCCCCACGCGAGCGATATCATCTGGAAGGGTGATATTCAGCCCGCCCGTTTTCCCGTATACATCAAGCACGCCATTTTCGTATACCGCTTGTTCAGTATGAATGTTTGTATCCTTTATTCGATCAGGCGATTGGTCGATTTCAGCATTTCCTTTTTTGTTTAAGATCACACCTTGCAACATCGCATGTTCTTTATCAAGTGCTGACGCATGCTCTAGTGACTTTTCTGAATAGACGGTACTCGTTGTTCTTGCAAATGGGAGCGGGCGTGTATTTTCATACACTTCATAATGTTCGCTTTCCAATATGGGCTTAAAATAAACCGGCGGTGAGAAAGACATCGATTTGTCTCTCATATAATACTTCCCGTAGGTCAGACTGTATAAATTCGCCCTGTCCCCCATTGTTGCATACCGGCTGACACTTTCCCGTCCCATATCAATTTGCAGGTCATTCCAGTAGAAATGGAGCAGATGCTGATTCAATATACTTGAATACGCACTCATGCCTTGAAAGCCTTCAAATAACGGGGTGTTGTTGCGCACGCCGTTCATCCAATCAATCCGGGCAAGCGGATCTTCTTTTGAGCGGCTTTGAATCTGCTGAATGAGCTTCATTTGCTCATGTCCAGCATACGCCTCACTATTCAGATACGTATCTGATACGCTCTTAATATTGCTTCTTTCAAATAAGTAGCCCTGCTGATACACGCCTGCTGTCAGTAAGCTCACAACGATGAGCACAGCTGAAAAGAGACGAAGGTGCAGACGTTTCCCCGCATGTATCGAGAGGAAGAACAAGCTGATCACAAGCAGTCCTATTCCGGTAAATACAACAACATCCATATTTCCCTTTGCTCGTTCTGAAAGGGCGACTGCGAGAAGGAATACAATCCAAGCGCCTAAAACCGCACGTGTTTTCCACTTCCACTCCATTTGCGAGAAATGCTTGATGGTGATGGCTACGACTGCTCCGACTGTAAAAGCAAGAATGTATTCAAATCTGTACTGCGGTGCAGAAAAACCATTAAACACGCTCGCCATCTTTGGACTGTAGTGAAAAATGATCAGCAGAACACTGATCGATGTGAACATGAAAAACCATCTGTTCCGGTATAGCGGAACGAGAAACAGACAAATCAGAAAGATGACCGGCAATAAATACACCCTGCTTGTAAACAGCAGATGATCATGCAGCTCAAACCAAGGAATTGCCTGTTCATACGGCGGTCTTACATTATTGAGAAAGCCGTAAACAGACGGGATAAAAAAGGCAGCACTGATCCCAAACGATAACAACGTAGAGATCGCAAGGGTCCAGAACACCTTCCAGCCTCGCTCCTCGCTTTGAAGCTTAATCATATATCTGAAGACGAGATAAATGGCTAAAAAGATAAAGTGAATGTAAGCAAAGTAAAAATTATTGATCAGCATGAGACTGCAAGCCGCAATAAACCAAGCCGGCTTGCCTGTTTTAAAAATCCGTTCAACCCCGAGCACAAGCAGCGGAAGCCACATCATGCTGTCGGTGAAAAACTCCCAAAACGTTTGATGCCGAAAGTACACAATAGACAGTCCGTAAATACCGGCTCCTGTTAGCGCCCCCAGCCTATGCTGCACAATCGAAAGGAGCACACGATATGCGATGAACAGAATGACTGTCAGCTTGATCACACTCAGCCAAATAACAGCATTTGCCCAAAAGTGAATGTCTGTTGACTGTACAAGGTGAAGCGCATTTAACAGCCAGACAACAGCGACTGTGACCATAAAGACCATCGACGTTGTAAAATAATAACCTAATTGCGTATATGTACCGCCGCCTAGACCAAATTGATAGGAATAAAAGAAGTTTCCTTTGACGTATTCGTCATACAGCAGCTTTTTAAACGGGAGCATTTGTGAAATGCCATCCCCATCTCCCGTCATATATTGGCCTTGCGTATATTCATATAAGAAAAAGGAGTGTCCTAATAAAGCAAGAATGAGGCACATTCCAATGAGTATCCATCTACGTTTCATCATCTAAATCCTTTCTCCAAAAGATCCACTGTTCATTGAAACAAAACAACCCAGCAAGCGATTCGTGCTTGCCGGTTATTTGACTCCACGTTATTTAAATAACTGCGTTAACACTCGGTCTTGTTCTTTTGAGCTTGTCTCTTGTTCCATGACATTTGATTCTTGAATTAAGTAATGCGGCCTCTTTTTCGTTTCATAGTAAATCCGGCCAATGTATTCTCCGATCACACCTAGACTCAAGAGCTGGACACCACCGAGGAAAAGCACAGCTGAGATTAAAGTGAAATAACCCGGTACCATGATGCCCGTTCTGACGATTTGAATAAAGGTCGCCACGATGTAAATCAAAGAGAGAAATAAGATCAAAATACCCGTATAAAAACAAATACGCAGCGGGCGGTTGTTAAAGGAAATGACACCATCAATCCCGTAGTTAAATAATTTCTTCAGTGACCATTTTGTATCACCGTGCTGTCTTTCCACATTTTCATAATAGATGACCTTTTCTTCAAAGCCAATCCAGCAAAAAAGGCCTTTTGAAAAACGATTTCCCTCTTTTAGCTGAAGCAATGCGTCGATCGCTTGACGGGAAATTAAGCGGAAATCTCCTACACCATCACGCAAGTCCACTTCGACCACCTTGTTCATCACTTTATAATACATCGATGATAGGTAAGAACGAAGCTTGCTGTCCCCTTTACGGTTTCGTTTGGCAATGACTTGATGATAACCTTCTTCGTAGCCTCTAACAAAATCTTGAATCAAATACGTTGGGTGCTGCAAGTCGGCGTCCATAATGATCGCAGCTTCCCCTTTTGCATGCTCAAGACCTGCTAAAATTGCAGCTTCTTTCCCAAAGTTACGAGAAAAGGAAATGTATTTGACTTTTGCACTTTTGTGAGAGAGCTCTCTCATGTATTGAAGTGTATTGTCTTTGCTTCCATCATTCACAAAGATGATTTCAAAGTCATAATGAAAATCGCGAAACTCTTCCTCGAGTGCCTCAAAGATTCGTCTGATGTTTTCACCTTCATTGTAAGAAGGAATTATAACAGAGAGCAGTTCCCGTTCCATATCGCACCTTCTCTTCACTTTTTTCACATAGTCTGTTATGTTCATTATTCCTTTTTTGTCAGAAAACGAAACCCTTTTTTATTATCCATAAATTTCATGTATCCTTAATCGTTACATTATATCAGAGTTTTATTTCCAGTGATTTTCACCAACATGAATTTAATGTAATTTTAAGTTTATCCATTGTAAAAAGCCTGTAATTTTGATCACAGACTGGGTATTGTTTCATAAAATTGTTTGGTCAATTATATATTTTCCTGTTTATTGAAAAAGATGAGTGGAAGTGAAAAGGGCAACCCTTTTAATGCAGCAGCCCTTTGTCGTTTTGTTGCAGATGCTCATTTGCCTTCGATTGTTTATTTTGAAATAAATGCAGCTGAGCGCCGTAGCTTTCGATCCATTCTCGGACAATCCGTTCAGTCGTTTCTTGTCCTTTATACTTGCGGCCAGCCTTTGCATAGGTTGTTTCAAAATCACTCCAAAGGAGCTCTACCCATGTACGTGCTTCTTCATATGTGAGCATATTGTTTTTTTCCATTAGTTGTTCGGTTAATCGCTCAAAATATTGTTCCATACTGGTTCCTCCTTCATCTAGCAGAAAGTGCCTTTTTAAAAAAATCTCTTTTTTCATATACTACCCTTACGTCTTCAAAAGACGCAAATGATTTGTATTGTTTGGAGGGAATCAGTATGCGTAATAAAGCAAAGGGCTTTCCAAATCAAGTCAATCACAAGTTTGAAGGCGAACCAGGGGCCACAGATGCTTATGCGTCTAAAAGGCCGAACGGTGAGACGAATACACGTCCACAGGAACGTATGAGGGCATCAGGGAAACGCTAATTTTTCCAAAGGGAGTGCTTGAGATATGAGTTCAAATGGGAAATCGTATATGGAAGACTTTGTTCAATTAAGAACAACCGCTTACCCTCAACCATGGGCGAATGCTAAACATTCTGCCTCTCAGGTCAACGGAGAAACGCAGCAAACGCAGCACGACATCGTACTTCAGAACAACGTCCGTAAACAACGTTCGAAGTAAAGAAAAGGACTGATCTCTAGGGATCAGTCCTTTTGCGTAAGCATTGAAATCGGCAGAGCATCTTCTTTATTTGGCGCTGATACTCTGTAGCCCCAAGCAAAAACCCCGTTTAAATACTCCACATAAAACTGCTCGTCTGTATCTTTGATGTGATAAGTCGTTTTGGTCTGAATAGCAGCTGGATCTAATAAATAGGCTTTCGCCATGTCAATTTTCCGCTCCAACACGGCATATTCATTCACAATGCCTAGCTGCTCAGCTTTTCTTGCTTTTTCAGAAAGAGCGGCAATCTCCTGCTTTAATTCGTATTCTGTCATTTCACTATAGCGTTTTTCCATCTGTCATTCCCCTTTGTCTAAAACGTGATCAATTGTATCAAGATCAAATCCTTTTCGGTAAAGGAATTGCTTCACTTTCATTTTTTTCTCAAATGATCCGTCATAACCTACCTTGCGTTTTGCCTTCTCAAGCATATAGTGAAGGGCTTCTTCTTCCTTTTCCTCTTCTTGTCCATCATAGGCTTCTTGAAGGGCTTTATCAATGATATCAAATGAAAATCCTTTTCGCTGAAGCTGCAATTTGATACGCTGTTCAATTTCTTTTGCGGACCGGTTTTTCTCTTTCTTAACCAGCTTTAGCACTTGTTTCACTGCTTCCTCTAGCTGCAAATCATTCGGATATTGCGATAGTGCTTGTTCGATGGTGTCATCGTCTATGCCTTTCAGCTTTAACTCTTTTTTTAGCACTGACGGGCCTTTGCTATTCGTTTTTCGGTGGGTGCTTACATACGCTTCTGCAAATTCAAGATCATTTACATACTTATAATGTTTTAATTTGTGTATAATTTCACTAATAGCAGGTGCTGGTATGTCTTTTTTCGTCAAATAATCGGTGACTTCTTTCACTGATCTCATCCGATACGATAAATAATCGACGGCCTGCTGAAATCCTTTTTTTACTGCATCACCGAATTGAATCTCTATGATATCGGCTTCGTCCAGCTCTTTTCCCTTTTTCAAATCATGCTGGACGAGCACATCTAGATCAACGCTAAAAGCGTACTTTTCATCAAGAAAGATGTTCACGCGTTCTGTATTGTTTTTCTGAGCAGAGATTTTCGTAATATAGGGCATCCTGTGATCACTCCTTTTTTCAAACAGTCAGGATGTTTCTTCTGATTCAAAATCGTGAAAGATATAGGTATGTATATGAGAGGAGAAGATGTCAATTGAATATCGCCATTACCGGAGGAACCGGGTTTATCGGCCAGCATGTCACAAAGGTGCTCGCAGCTGAAGGACATCATCTATATATTTTAACAAGAAATCCAAAGGAATCCGAACAAAATCATTTACATTACGTGCAGTGGCTGACAGATGGTGCTAAACCTGAACATGAATTGCCTGCGATTGATGTATGGATTAACCTTGCTGGAAAATCCATTTTCACACGCTGGACGGACAAAGCAAAAAAAGGCATTCTCTCCAGCCGTATTCAATCCACACAAGAAGTGAGACGCATTATAGAAGCGCAGGAATCGAAACCATCTGTGCTCATTCAAGCAAGTGCTGTCGGTATCTACGGCACTTCCAAGACAGAAGACTTTACGGAGGAGGCCCCTCCAGCCGATACAGACTTTTTAAGTCATACATCTAAACTTTGGGAAGCTGAAGGGCAAAAAATTGAGGCGCTCGGTATTCGCACGGTTTATACACGCTTTGGGGTAGTGCTAGGAGAAAAAGGCACACTTCCTCTTATGACCTTGCCATACAAGCTGTTTGCCGGTGGAACGATTGGCTCTGGCTCGCAATGGGTATCTTGGGTTCACGTGGAGGATGTAGCACATCTCATTGCGTATGCCATTGAGCATGAACACATATCAGGTCCACTCAATGTCACATCTCCAAATCCTGTTCAAATGAAGCAGCTGGGGCAAACTATTGCATCTACCCTTCATCGCCCTCACTGGCTGAAGGTGCCGTCCTTTGTCATCAAAACCGCACTTGGCGACATGTCATTGCTTGTATTAGAAGGCCAACGTGCTCTGCCGAAAAAGGCACTGCTGTCTTCTTATGAATTTTTACACCCTGAGCTAAAAGAAGCGATTTTGCATTCAGAGGAATAAATTTTGTCAAAAACACCCATCCTATTAAAAATGAGATGAGGGGGCGATTTTGATGAAGAAAAAAGAACACCAGCCGACTTCAAAACTGAAGAAAACCCAGGAAGTTCTGTATCAGCAGGAATTCAAAAAAGCGGAAAGAGCAGCAGAAAAAAGAAACAAATAAAACGGATATTCCTCTTTTACAAGCACATAACTAAAGTGATCTTGTAAAGGAGGGAAAAGCTTTGAAAAAAGACCAACACAAAAAATCCAACCACCAGCTTGCGGCACAAGAGACGGATGGCGAATATGTTGAATTTTCCAAAGAACTTGCAGATCCGAATGACGTAAAAGCGATGGCACGTATGAAAGCAGCCGATCAGCGTGCCAAAAAACAATAAGTAAAAAAAACAGACCCAATCAAAAGGTCTGTTTTTATTTGATTTCAGTTAGCAGGCTTGATGCCTTCTGACGTGACTTTTCCTCAGGCACCTCTTCTGGATAACCGATGTGAAGAATCGCGGCAAAGCGTTCGTTTTCCTTTAATCCCATATCCTGTTGAAACCCTTTGTCGTATAAGATACGGCCGCTCTTCCATACCATACCGATTCCTTGATCCCAAGCCAGCAGCTGGAAGTTTTGAATGAGCGCACTCACAGCGGCAAAATCATCATTTCTCACAACTGGATTTTCGTCTTCTTTTAGAACAACAAGTAAAAGTGCTGGTACTTTAGAAAAATAATCTCTGTACTGATTGATCTTTTCTTCTTTTGCGTCTGGATTGTTGCGTTTAAAGAAAGCAATAAACCGCTCAACAAATACCTCTTTTGCTTCATCCGTCACTGCATATAAAAAACGCCAAGGTTCCGTGATTTTATGATTGGGTGCATAGACTGCGTCCTCTAATAATGGCTGAAGCTGCTCAATGCTCACCGGCGTTTCTTTGAATTTTCGAATCGATCGTCTATATCTGACAGCGTCTCGAACCGTTAACGCTTCTGTTTGTTGTTTTGTTTCTGGCATATATGTCATCCTTTCAATCAACCTTAATTGAAATTGATTCTCATTCACATTATAAACATGATCATGTGTTGTTTGCAAATAAGACCTCACCTCTCTGCTAAAAAGTTGTTTGACTTTTTCAAGTAATGTTACAATCATATTACGTTTTAAACAAATTTTGAGAAAAAAGCCAAGATGATGAAATGGTTTCAGGTATTTCCACTTTGTCAAATGCGGCTATTTTTTCAAAAAGCTTTCAACCCATGATTGGAAGGGAGGCTTCTGAATGGAATGAAAATCAATATTGGGCAAATCATCAAGCTCTATCGTTATAAACAAAATATGACCCAATCGGAGTTGGCAGAAGGAATTTGTTCTGTCTCTCATTTAAGTAAAATTGAAAATGGCTCAAAAGAGGCCAATCAAGATACGATCAATCTTTTGCTTGAACGGCTTGGAATTAGTCAAGAAACGCTGTCGCAAAAGGCGCGTCATCTGTTGTCATTGCTCGATGAGTTTCAGATGAACATGTATTTCTATGCGCTCGATCAAGCAGAGCAAAATGCAGAAATGATCATTCATCACGAGGAACAGTTCTTTTCGCTAGATTTAGGGATTCAGTATCATTTGTCCTTATTTCAATTTTATTTATTAACAGAAAAACAGCAGCTTGCCTTAAAAACGCACCGCGTGCTTAAGAAGTTTGAAAAAACCTTTATTGACACAGAAAAAGAAACGTTTGAATATCTAGATGGCATCCACCAGATTAAAATCGGTCAACTCGAAGAAGGATTGAAAAGACTTGAAAGCTGCTTTTCTTACGCTTCTGTTGAACAGAGCGACCTGTATTATCACTATGCAAAAGCACTTGGAGCCATGGGGCATCTCGGTGATGCGCTTGAGGCCACACATCAAGCAATGGATTTGTATAGACAAAAAAATAATTTCAAGCGGGTCATTCATTGTACACTCATTCATGGGGTCATCTCACTGGAATTAAAGGCCTTTCAAACAGCTAAAAGATATTTAAAAGAAGTGATTTTACACACATCGCTTCACCCTGATGCTTATATTAAGATGACAGCTTATTTTTATTACGGGGTTCTCTTAAAACGCCAAGGCGATTTCTCATCCGCTGTGCCTTATTTACTAGATTCACTCAATTATTTTAATCAAGAACAGATAGAAGATCGTTACTGTGAAACGCTTTATGAAATCGCGACATTGTATGCGGAATATGATCGCAAAAAGGCGCTTCCATATATACACGAGCTGCTCAAACAGCCTCGTATTCAACCAAACTGTTTATATATGATTAAAATCTATAAATTGATGATTGAAGAGAATCCTCATGATATGAAAACTTATTTAGTAGAAGCAGCGATTCCTTACTTTGAACACAATCAGCTCCACAATGAGTACTTGTTTGCTCTTAGAACCTTGCTTTCCTATGCGGCTTCTGAGCTTGATAAGCGTGCATATATGTCTTACACAACGAAGCTGCTTGATCACTTAGCATCATATATCCCGTATTACAAAAAAGCATGACCTTCTGCCGATCGAAGGTCATGCTTTTTCTATGATTAGATGGTCTTTTGTTGATCTGTATCGGGACGGGTGACTTGTTCGACAGAATGAATGTACCGTTTTCTCGCAAAATAATCGTAAGCATGCTGCCCAAAGCCAAGCCAAATGCTGAGTACAATGAATGGGACCGTTCCCCATAATGCAGGGATGTGACAAGCCATTCTCAGCCACGTATAAATCCCTGAGTTTTTTTGATTTTTCGCTAAAGAAATAGACACGATTCGTTTCTCTGCCTTCTCTTCACTAATTTTATTCAGTCTCAGCAGCTGTGAGTTTCTAAATGATTCAAAGTGAATTCGGTTTTTCCAATCGAGTGATTTCAACAGGTCAATTGCTTTTGCACATGAAGGACTTTGTCCGTCATAAAACACAAGCAGTCTGAGTGATTTGATGGAACGCTGTTCTCTTTTCTTTGATTCAGCGAGCTTCTTTTTTTCTTGATCGAGATAGATGATTTTTTTCATAAATTGATCGCCAGCCCTTTTCCTTCATTTATTTTTTTTAGTTCGTTCAAAGGAGATTACAACTAGATTACTATAGTTGCTGGGCCTCTTGTATTGGGAAAAAGCCATCCGACGTGCGTTATATGAGCCTTTAGATAAGGGCAAAATAGCTGATTTCATGTCATATATGAGGTTTTTCAACTAAAAGTGGTTGGGAAAATCGTGATGCTTTGCGGTTTTCTGCGGTATTTGATAGAATTCTGCGGTTTTTCTACATCTTTATGCGGTGCTTTGTAGGTAAAACGCAAAAACAAGATAAAAAAAGACTACTTCCCATTGCGGCGAAGTAGTCTTTTGGTTTATATTTTTGCCAAAACTTCTACTATTTCTTTCTCAATATCTTTCCATAAGTAACGATCTGTCGTATAGTGATGTGCGGCTTCTTTCGCAAACACTTTAAATGCTTCCTCAAAATCGGGTGCATCTTTATCCGGCTTTTTCTCGTCGACAAAGCGCTGAGCTTCTGCTGAGCGAGGTCCCCATTTCCCCACTTCTTTCCCGTCCTGATCAATGATGACGATAATCGGAATCGATCTTGCGGTCCCGTTCGTTAAATACTGATCCATCAGGTCTAGGTGCTCGTCCCGAATGAAATAGCGCGCATCAATCAGTGCTTCATTTGCAATACGCATGAAAATAGGTACATTGACCATCGCATCACCGCACCAATCTGCCGTGATCACAAGCGCTCTGAGCTTTTTCTTTTGAAGTTTTTGAAGCAGCTCTTTTTCCTTTTGATGAATTGCGTACTGGTTGTACACCGTGAGTAAGTTTTCACGGTTTTTCTCCATGTTGTGTACATATGTACGTTCAGCTAATCCCTTTGTAAACCATTCATTTAGTGTCATGTGAACATCCCCCTTACCCTTCAACTTTACCACTTTTGCTATTCTTTTGTCTAAAAAAACCTTCACCTAGTGAAAGGTAAAGGTTCTTTGAACTTATGGACGCCGTTTTCGATTTGGGTCCATTCCTATCAGCTTAGTGACGAGCACCATTGTGACAGGCAGTGATGTATTCTTTTTATACGCTAAATATTTTCCGCGCCATTCTGGTTTATATTTCTGTTTAAACGACCGTAAGCCGCTGAAACTATACATATATCTGACGTTATTGAAGATGACACTCGCCAAACGTTCTGTCAAAAAGGACTGGTGGAACGTGCCAACATTCGATAATGGCGCCATTCCCATGTTAAAGGATGTGTAGCCTTTTTCTTTCGCCCATTGAAAAAGGTGGATAAAGAGTGCATCCATCATCCCGTTCGGTGCATCATGCATATGACGCATGAGGTCGATGGATATCTCTCCTTTTTGATACATCGGCATTAAGGACACAAAAGATATGATCTGTCCTTGTTCATCTTTTAAAATCGCAATCGGTGCTTTTTGAAGGTAGTCTTCATGGAAATAGCCTAATGAAAATCCTTTTTCTTTTTTCTTGCCCAGCCAGCTGTCAGAGATTTGTTTTAAGGTTGAAATCAATTCCTCTGAAAAGGGCGGCTCCAGCATTTCAAACGTATAGCCTTCTCGTTCAAATTTATTTGCGACAGCCCGTAAGTTTGATTTTTTCTTTCCTGACAAAGAGAACGTTTCTAAATCGACCATGGCTTCTTCCCCAAGCTTAAAGAAGTGAAAACCTAGGTCATGATAAAGCGCCATTCCTTCACGTTCTACTTGATAAAAAGCGACACGATAGCCTGCTTTTTCTGTCTGCTCCAAAAATTCTTCCAGTACAAGCGGATAAGAGGCTCTACGCCCAGAAGGATCTCCAAGCACAATTACGCAACGGCCAATCCGGCCAAACTGAAGCATCGCCTCCCCATCACTTGAGAAAAACAGTTTTTTGTCTCCCAAAAAACCTAGATGACTAAGAGCATTTCCTCCCTTTTCTTCGAGAAAAGTTTTTAATTTTTCTTCATCGGCTTCTTCGCCGATTGGAACTGCTTTTTTATTAAAAATCAATTTGCTAATGAAAAAGAAAAGAGGGACGCCAATTAAAGCAATCATACTGGTCATCGTGATATGTCGTTCATTATGAACCAAATAGTCCTTGCTTAGGAAATGACCAATTTTCATCCAAATGAAGTTCCCAATGACATTATAGTTAAACAACACGAGTAAATATCCGGCGGCGGCGGCCACAAACTGATTCAAAGAATAAGGGGCCTGCTGCTTCACAAATTGATTTCGAAGCGAGAAAAATACCACCATGATGACCGGCAATATAAAGATCAAACTCAGGTTAAACCCTTTTAGTAAAGTAAACACAAAGCCGCCTGCTAGGGCAATCATTGTCAATAGATAAGACCGTTTCGTTCTTTTATACACTTCAATGGACAAAATCATTAAAATGATCCCGAACATTAAAGAAAGACCATTAAATCCTGATAACAAAAAGCGTGGAATGGTGGTGATCACACCTAAACGATCAACAGGAAGCACAACGGAAGCCATAATGAGCAAACCGCTTCCAAACGTTAAAATGGACAAAGATCCGTACAATAAACGGATGAGCAGAGCTCGGTGCAAAACAATTAAGACGTTTGTTGTTTCAATAGCAGGCGCCATTCTCGGATTGCCCTCAAGACGCCTGAGTGTTGTTCCAGTTAAATCGTATGCCGCTAGACAAAGTCCAAGAATAAACGGGAAAATGGAGTAAACGAAGCGGTACAATACAAGCGCTGTCAGTACCATCTCTTTATCAAACCCAATGTATTGCATACTGAGTAAAAAGATCAGATCAAACGAACCAAATCCGCCCGGAACCATACTGATTAAACCGCCGATTGACGCAATCGCAAAGACGCCTAATACAATACGGACATCAACGTTCATCCCCATAGAGACAACAGCCATGTACATGACAAGACCAGCTGCCAGCCACTCTAAAAACGATGCACCAATATAAGCATAGATCGGGTGCTTCAGTCCGTTTTCACCGCTCTCAATCGAGCTTTTTCGAATGGACGCCATGATGATGTAAATGGGCACAATACAAGCAAAAATAATGACAAATGCCCATAACCACGGCTCCTGACTAATAATACTTTCAACTGGCAGGACCCTAACTAAAATCAAATCACTGAAAATAGATAAGCCCAGCAGAACAGAGGATGTTAAAAGGGCAATGCCTTTCAGCAGTTTTTTCGTATCTGTTATGTATTCCTTGTATAGAAGCGTTCTAAGCCCTGCTCCTGATAAACCACCGAAACCAAGCACACTATTAAAGGAGTTGGCGATCCAAGAAATTCGGATCGTTTTCCAGCCGCTGATAGGCATATTAAGGCTTTTTCTTAAAATAAAATCATATAAGGACATGGATAAAACAGCGACAAGTCCAAGAAAGACAAGAATAAACAAGTCCATTCGATTCAAGCTGTCAATAATATAAAACGTCTTTTTAATGGAAAGGCCGCTCAGCTCCTGCTTGGCGACAAAAATTAAGACAAGGATGATCACGATCGGAAAGAGCATTTTTAAGATCGTCATACCCGTTTTTTTGTTCCACATGTTTTTCCCAACTTTCTAAGTTGCTTCATTAATTTCAACTGACCATTATTATACAACAAATACCACTTAATTCATGCAGTTTAACATTCAAAAGCTTCATGATACTTTCAATTAGAAGTAAAAATCAGTAATATAAAGAAAAGAGCCGCTTAAAGGAAGTGAACAAGCGTGGAATATAATATTCATGACACCACCGTACTAAAAGAGGAAATCCTATCTCCTGAGGAAAAAAAGACATGGGTGCTGTATATGAAAGTACTCACTGCTGCAGGACTTGGAGATGTTTCTGAATGGATGAAGCTGGATATGAGTATGCCTCAAATGAAGGTGCTCATGCTGCTCAATAACCATGGCTCTCTTAAGGTGTCCGAAATTGCTGAAAAAATGGGGGCTTCTTTGTCCAATATGACAGGGCTGCTTGATCGGTTAGAACAATCGAACTTTGTGGAACGAAAGCATTCTGAGCGTGACCGTCGAATCATTGTCGTAGAATTGACAGAGGAAGCGAAAAATATTTTCAGAAGTATTTATCAAAAAGGGCATGAAAAAATTAAAAATTCCCTGCAACGGCTCAATGACGAAGAAAAAGAAAAAGTCAATGAAGGTCTAGCTATTTTAGAAAAAGCACTTCGTCCCGAACGTGGATAAAAAAGAAAAAAAGACGGTCACTTGAGGTCCGTCTTTTTTAATTCTTCTTTTCCTTGTTTATCTGGGGTGAAAAGATATTGACGAATGACTTCCCGGTCATCCCACAGGAGATAACCTAAACCGATAATGAGAAAAATGATGCTGATCCACGTACCGCCTGGGAGTATATCTTCCAGTTCCTCGATCGTTCTTTCTCCGCCTACATTTCCACCATAACGAATCTCAAACAAAACGAATTTTGCTATATAAAACAATGCCGCCGTGCAGATAAACATAGCGCCGACAATTCTTCTACTAGACATGTGTTGACTCCTTTACTTCCACTGATTTCTTTTGATTAATTCCGTGATATGGGCGAGATGATGCTGTGAATGCCAGACGTACATTCCTGTTGCATCATATAAGGACACCGTTTGTTGATCGGCTGGATGGTAATATGCAGCGTTGAAATCTTCCTCTGTCATCTCGCGAAGTAATGTGACCCACCTGCGATGCAGACTGCTGATTAACGGCAGTGATAGACTGATAGGCGCCTTGCTGTCAGGAAGTGAAGCAAATGCCTCCTGATCATATGGACGTATGTGCGGTGTTTCTTCTGTCAGCGCAAGTTTAAATCGCAAGTAGGCGTTCAGATGGCTGTCCGCTACGTGGTGAATGAGCTGACGAACGGTCCATCCTCCTGGCCGATATGGGGTATCCAGCTGATCATTTGTCAATGGGACAACTGCCTCTTCATACTTTTGAGGAATGAGTGCCAGCTCATCAATCCATGCCTCCAGCTGCTTTTTCGTTTGTTGGTCCACCGGTTCATATAAGCCAATCGGATATTGTAATGATGTCATCTGCTGCCCCTCCTTAAAATCCTTCTAGAACAAATTTACCTATCATCTTCCCTTGCTCAAGTGTTTGATGTGCCTGCTTCAAATTGGCGGCATTGATGGGGCTGAGCACCTTTGTTAATGTGTGTTTTAACTTCTTCTCTTCAAATAATGTACTCGCTTCTTTTAAAAGCTCGTGCTGCTTCATCATATCCGAGGTTTTGTACATCGGCCGTGTGAACATGAATTCCCATACAAATGCAGCACTTTTATTTTTGAGTAATTGAATGTCTAAATGGTGCTGATTTTCAACAATGGTACAGATCGTCCCTTGAGGTTTAATCGCTTCTGCCATCCCTTTGAAATGGCCATCTGTATCATTTAAGCATAAAATGTAATCCACTTCGCCAATCCCTTTTTCCTGAAGCTGCGCTAAGAGCGGCTGGTGATGGTCAATGATATGATCAGCCCCTAATGAGAGACACCATTCATTTGTTTCAGGTCTTGATGCAGTGGCGATTACAGTCGCCTTTGCTAATTTGGCGAGTTGAATGGCGATGGAGCCCACTCCGCCTGCACCACCGATGATCAGCAAGGTCGAGCCTTCTGCATTCCGCTTCATATGCATTCGGTCAAATAGCGCTTCATATGCCGTAATTGTTGTAAGAGGCATGGCAGCTGCTTCGGCAAAAGAGAGATTTGCAGGCTTTTTCGCCACAATTCTCTCATCCACAAGCTGGTATTCACTATTTGAGCCTTGTCGCGTGATATCTCCTGCGTAATAGACGTGGTCACCCGGCTGAAACAACGTACACGCTTCGCCTACTTCCACCACCGTACCGCTTGCATCGTAGCCAAGAATTTTCAGTTCTTCTTCCTTCTGATTCTTCGGTGACCTCACCTTTGTATCCACTGGATTCACCGACACAGCCTCTACCTTCACCAAAATATCCCTGCCAGCTGCTTTGGGCTTTGCCACCTCCTGATCGATCAAGCTTTGTTCATGCTCAATTGGCAAATACTCAAATAATCCAACTGCTTTCACTCGCTCGCACTCCCTTTCTCCATGCTTCTTTTCCACATTTTATCATACATTTCTGATGCTGATGGATCAGTCAGCAAGCGATTGCACATTTAGGATTTCTTCAAAGCCCTTCGTTCCCTCACGATGTAAGAAGGACGTGCATTTTGTAAAGAGAGGACATAGGTGAACCAGCCGCTCGATTTAAAAAAGTACTGAACATAATAAAACTGAATGTGCTGTAAGAAAACGACGATGAACAGAAAAATTGTGAATAATAGCGTCACAATGTCTCCCTGCATCCATCCACTGATCAATACCATCACAAAACCGAGCATCATAAGCTGTTCGAGCCTCTGCATGATCTGGACAACGAGATGTCCCTGTTTGGTTAGGTCACCTGATTGACGCTTTCGAATGTTTCTTGATTTATAAAACCATACGATACTTGTCACTAGATGATGAATGATAAAAAGAGCGATCATGACCATAAGTAAAGGAGTTGATTTAAAAAGGTCTTTTATAATGAATGGGATCACCAAAAAATAAAATGCGGTAAATGCGTGCCTAGCTGATAAGAGAAATAGTTGTTTTTCTATGTATCGCTGCATGTGTCTCACCTCTATATGTAGTACGTCTCATTTGTCATAAGGTTCCTTCTGCCTATCAAAAAAGGATGCCCTGAAAAAGGCATCCTTCATGAATCAAGCTTAAAATGCAGCACTCAGTACGACAGGGCCTTGCGGAAGCTTGTTATCCTTTTTTGGTTCAAGGGTGACAGCCACAGTATCCCATGATTCGTTTGCTTCTTTTTCAGATAACGCATAGGTGACGGTGCCCTCCCCTTTGCTATCTGTTTTAAAGGCACCGGCCGGAACGGGCTGATCTCCTTTAATGAGCCATACTTGATAAACAGCTGATGAATCAAGCTGGCCTTTTAATCCGCCCGCACTCACTACAAGCTCTTTTTTGCCGTGATGCTCAATCACTGAAAAAGCACCCGTTGTTTTTGCCGATTCAGCAGATGCCAGTGATTTTGTCGCAACAACTTTGACAGGTTGTTCTGCTTGATCTGTTCCATTTGTTAAGAAATACACGTTCCCAGCTGCAGAAATGAGAAGTAGTGCGGCAACGAGAGGCAAAAGCCATTGATTTTTCTTCTTCATTGGCGGTTTCATCTCATTTGCATCACGAACTATTTTGAGATCTCGAGGCGGGTTCGATTTTGCAGCGATTGTTGTCTCTCGTATCTCTTCTTCAAATACTCTTGATAAAATGCGGTCTTTCATCCCTGCCGGAGGCGTTTCGTCCTCTGCTAGAAACGGAATATCAGACATGAGCGATGTCAGTTCTTCAAGCTCTTCTTTGCAAGCCGAGCAATGTTTGATGTGTTCTTCAAATTGCGTCTTTTCTTCTCCTTGTAAATGCCCGTTAAAGTAATCAATGACTTGATGTTTACACTGAGTCATGCCTCTTCCTCCTTTCCTCCGCGAGACAGTTTCGTTCGTAAATGCTTCAATGACAATCGAACTCTTCCCTTCACCGTTCCAATAGGGATGCCTAGTTTTTCCGCAATGCTCTTTTGTGTCATTCCTTTAAAATAGACATCTTCGATGATGGTTTGCTGTTCTTTCGACAATGTTGATACTGCTTCACGTATGATTTGTTTTTCTTCGTTCCATTCTACTTCTTTTGACACATCTTCTTGATGATCTGCCAAGTATTCAATATGCTCATCTTCAAGAGCTGTTTCATTTCGGTGTTTCCTTAATAGATCGATTGCCGTGTTTCGTGACATCATAAATAACCATGAGGAAAATTTCCCTTTATCTGTATTGTATTCTCCTATGCCGCGCCAAAGCTTGATAAAGACTTCTTGAAGCACTTCCTCCGCCAGCTCACGGTTTCCAGTCATTTTATAAATAAACGAATATAACACACGTTCATAGCGATCGTACAATAATTCAAGCGAGGGCTTATGTCGATCATGTCTGATCTTGTGATACAGCTCAAAATCCTTCAGTGTGTCCATGGTCATCTCCTTCCTTTTTCATGAGAAAGAGCATTATGCATTCATCATGAAATCTTCACGTATGGCTCATCTCTCAAATTGCTGAGATAAGCCTCCTTTGTACTTTACTCTTTTTTCAAGGAGAAAAAAAGAGCGCTGAAAAAGGAAATGTGTTCCTCATGAGAATGTACTGACTAAACGGATGGATTGACCATTTGGATCACCCGCCTCATTGAAAGTCAAGAATCCATGTGTTTCATTCACTGTTCAGTTGATTTTAGCAAACTCTCGTCAGGCTCTCAATTTACATAAGGTAGAACGCATCCTTTCATCATGTCATAATAGAACGAAACAGGAGAACTGGAGTGTCCGAAAATGATTGTAACGATTGTTCTTTTTTTATTAGCTGGTCTGGCTGAAATAGGTGGCGGTTATCTTGTCTGGCTGTGGCTGCGTGAAGCAAAACCCGTCAGCTATGGAATCGCAGGTAGCCTCATCTTGGTCGCTTACGGCGTCATCCCTACATTCCAGCAGTTCCCGACCTTTGGGCGGGTTTATGCGGCCTATGGCGGTGTTTTTGTCGTTCTCGCTGTGTTTTGGGGCTGGTGGGTCGATCGCAAAACCCCTGATTTCTATGACTGGATGGGTGCTTTGATCTGTTTAGCTGGTGTCAGTGTGATGTTATTTGCCCCCCGCAGTTAATGGTCGGATGATGATCACACGATAAAAAGCCGGCAATATGCCGGCTTCAGATTGTTGACAAAAGGCTAAAATGAACTTTATTTTAGCCCTTTGTCTTCTTTTCAGCGTGATAGAAAACCTTTGCAGCCCTAGGAAGGACGAGCATCGGCGCGGAGCGAATTTGACATTCGTGAGCACTGAAGCGAAGGACTGACACCGAATGCGAGGGTTTGTCTACACGCCGAGCTTTTCCTCTTTTACATTCTAAACTGTGTTTCATACAAACGCCGGTACATCCCATCCATTTCCAGCAGGTCTTCATGCCTGCCTTGCTCCTTGATGCCCTCTTTTGTTAAAACCACAATCCGGTCAGCATGCTGGATAGTTGCTAGGCGATGCGCAATAATAAACGTGGTTCGTCCTTCGGATAGTTCTTCAAGTGAGCCCTGAATAAAGGATTCTGTCTCCGTATCCAGAGAAGATGTGGCTTCATCTAAAATAAAAATTGGCGGATTTTTAAGGAAAATACGTGCAATGGAGATACGCTGTTTTTGTCCGCCAGATAACATCATTCCGCGTTCACCGATGATCGTATCAAGCCCATTTGCCAAGCTATTTACAAGATCCTTCAGTTGGGCTTTCTCCACTGCCTGCCACACTTCTTCATCAGATGCATCGAGTTTTCCGTATAAAATGTTTTCTCGGATGGTCCCATGGAATAAATAAATATCTTGCTGGACGACACCAATTTGTCTCCGCAGCGAAGGCAGTGTCATCTTTCTTGTCTCTATGCCATCAATTGTAATGGTACCCTCCTGCCATTCGTAAAAACGTGGCAGCAAACTGCAAAGCGTCGATTTCCCAGCACCAGAGGGACCTACGACCGCAATGGTCTCTCCTTGTTTCACCTCAAGATTGATGTCATGAAGAACCGGTTTGTCTGATTCATATTGAAAAGACACATGCTCAAAAACGATATCCCCATTTAACTGATCAACTTCAATGGCATCATCCGCATCCTTTTCATCTGGTGATTGATCGATGAGTGATGCAAATCGTTTAAAGCCCGCTGCACCTTTTGGATACATTTCAATGACTGCATTGATTTGTTGAATGGGTCCTAAGAAGATGCCTGTTAATAGCACAAATGACACAAATTCCCCATACGTCATATTTTTTTGCAGCACAAACCATGCGCCGCATACAAGGCCAAACACTGTCACACTCTTAATAAGAAAATGACTGACAGCGGTATGCACAGCCATCATTTGATATGTGGTTAGCTTTGTCTTTCTAAATTGCTCGTTATGTTCAATAAATCGGTCCATTTCATGTGATTCATTTCCGAATGCTTTCACAACCCGTATGCCACTAATATTGTTTTCCACACGTGAATGGAATTGACCAATACTCGAGAACATTTTATCAAAAGCAGCAGACATTTTTTTCGTAAAGTAGACGGATAACCCGATCAAGAATGGAACGACAATAAATGTGAGAACTGCCAGCTGCCAATTAATCGACAGCATCAAGCCAAAGGCACCCGTGAGTGTCATGATCGCGATAAATAAATCCTCCGGGCCATGATGCGCAATTTCACCAATATCCATTAAATCATTTGTCATACGGGACACGAGTTTTCCCGTTTTCTTTTTGTCAAAGAAGCGAAAGGACATTCTTTGTACATGAGAAAATAGCTGATTCCTCATATCCGTTTCTATATTAATGCCTAATTTGTGCCCAAAATAGGTCACGACATAATGCATCGTAGAACTGATCACGTATAAAACGAGGAGCAGAATGCCCCAAAACCAAATGGCATCCCAATCACCATTTGGCAGCAAATCGTCCATCACTTTACTGATGGCAAGGGGAAAGGATAATTCGAGTAAGGCTGCCAGTACCGCACAGGAAAAATCTAATATAAACAGCCCCATATATGGTTTGTAGTATGAGAAGAAACGCTTTAACAATTGACAGACCTCCTACCGATCAGACATTTCTGTCAATATGTCAGCAAACTCTTCCGCTTGATTGGCTACTGCAATCGGATCGTAAGGCCAGAAGAACTCTGTATCCATTTGATAGGTCTGCTCTTTTTTGACAGATTCTAGACTCTTCCAAATAGAATTGTTTTTATCAAATGTTCCGCCGTTGCTTTCATCAATGAAAATGTAATCTCCTGCATATTCAGGAAGGGTTTCATAAGAAATGACTTCATACCCTGTCTTACTTTTTAAAATCGTATCTCTGACCTGTTTTGGCGGGTTTACTTGTAATTGCTGATATAATGCCTGCCCGCCTCGATAAATTCCGTTACCATATACATAGACATCATTTTTAAAAGCGCCCATGATCGAGACCGTTTCATTCTCTTTTAAAGCAGACTTCACTTTTTTCCTAGCAGCCTCGATTCGTTGATCGAAGGCGGTGAGGAATGCTTTTCCTTCCTCTTCTTTATTTAAAATTTTTGCCAGCGTCGTTAATTCTTCATGTGCATCTTTGAAAGAACCGTAAGGATACACGATGGTAGGCGCTATTTTTTTGTACACATCATAGACTTTTTCATCCTGTACTGCTGTGATAATCAGATCAGGCTTTAAGCTAAGTGCTTTTTCAGCTGAACGCTCGTCACTGATGTCCTCTATTCCTTTTATCTTGTCCTTTAAGTGTACGTTCTTTAAATCCTGCGTGGTCGATCCCACAGGCTGAACGTCAAGTGCAATCACACTCCCTAAATATCCATCTACGAGAATTCGTTTAGGTTCAGCTGGAATCTCTATCTTTCCTTTCACTGTTTCAACCGTTTTCGTTTCTTGCTTTGATTCTGCTGTTTTGGCTTGTTCTTTATTGCCACAAGCCGTCAATATCATTAGAAGAATGACAGCACATATCCAATACGTCTTTTTCATCTCCATATTCCTCCTTCATTTTCGCCACTGCAAATGAGAATAGTTATCAATTACTAGTCTCATGTATTCTATCAACCTCACCCGTAGTGGTCTATGGAGGATTCTCGCAACTTACATATGGACAATTGTTGGATAGGCTGACTGTGTCAATTGAGAGACAAACCGGTCCATCAAAAGAAGTGCACGCTCTCCTTCTCAAATCGAAACTCCTCCAGTTTTACTGGATAAAAGGTACCATTTTTCACAGCCGATAATTGACGAAGAACATCACTTTCTTCCATTCGCTTGTCCATTTGCTTATACCACCCATATTGGTCAGAGACAATAAAAAACATATGATCCGTCTCGTATTCTCCAAGTCTCTCTAAAGGAATGACTGTATGTTGATTAGGAAGAAGAACTTCTTCTAAAATGGCTTTTGGAGGTTTTAAGCCAAGCGTTTCGTAAAGATAGAAGGCCCCTCTTGCCTCATAGGACCACATATACACTTTGTCATGTCCTCTCATTTCATAGATCGCAACGGTCTCGCCTTTTTCTCTAAAGGAAGACAGGGTGTTTCTTGCCTGTTGACTAAGCTGTTCAAATCGCTTCACCCAATCGTTTGCCTCATTTTCTCTTCCTAAAAGGCGTCCTATAGACAGTACCTCTTTTACAGCATGATGACCGGCGTATGGCAGAACAAGAACTGGTGCGATTTGCTCCAACCGCTTGATCAATGCAGGTTTTGAATAATAATAGTTAGGGACGATGATGACATCTAATTGAAGTGATTTAAAGACGTCATCAGGCGTATGTTCATTTATGACGAGCGAACCGGCCAGTTGTTCTTTCAGTATATCTGAATGGAGATAGGTTTCTTCGTCAATACAAACAGGCTCAATGCCTATTGCAACCAATGACCCGACAAATTGAAAAGCAGCAATACGCTCTGGTCTTCGGTTCATTCGAAACTGACTGGGCGTTCTCCCTGTTTTTTGACGGAACTTCCTGCTGAAATATAAACTGTCTGCATACCCGACTTGCCGTGCTATGATTTGAATTTGATCGTCTGTTTGCAGAAGACGTTTTTTGGCTTCGTCTATTCGAATTTGTGCAATGTATTCTGTCACACTCATCCCCATACTTTGTTTGAAAAAGGTAGAAAAGTAACTCTCATGAAACCCCATCTTATGAGCTAAGTCTTTTCTTGTTAGTTTTTGATCATAATGCTCAGCCATATACTGCAAGATCATGTTAATCGAATAATGCACTTTTTCGTTGAATGGCTTGGATTGTTTGCGGAAAATGAACATGATTTCTTCCAACCATTTCGCCTGTTCTTGTATGATTTGGCTCGTCTGTATTTGTTTGATATAAGAAAAAAGGACGGCAGAGCCTTTCACCACTTCCCCGTTATCAGGGAGATTATCGTGATTCACCTTATAGACCAATTCATTTTGTGCATCTTGTGCCAGAGTGAATTGGTCAAATGTGACAGTATAGATCACCACTTGCTCGCTGGATAAAGATTGAACCATGACATCTATTCCTGAGCGGATCAACACACTGTCTTTGGCGTTTAGCTCATATCGAATTCCTTCCATGTCAAGTCTCACCGCACCGTCCGTAGTCAAGAACATCAGTGAAGATGTTTGCCATGAGTCCGTTTGTTTCACAGAAAGAGATCGTTTACTGCTTTCTTTCATGCGAAGAATTGTATGAGTATAGGCGGTCATTTCCTCTTTCTCCTTCCATATAAAAAAAGTGCTAAAATAAACCATTTTAGCACTTCAATGTCTGACTGAATGGTGATTATCGCGCTCCAGCCGTTTGTAATTCTTTGTTTTTCTCTTTAAAGCGTTCATTATGTGAAGACACGTACGCTACTTTTTCTGCTTCTGGTTCGATGTATAGCTTTGCGCTATTGAGTGCATTGACTCCATCAACAAACGTACCGGCAATTAAACGCACTTTACTTTTATGTGTGCATAAGTCGCCAACTGCATAGACACCAGGTAAATTGGTTTCCATCTTTTCATTGACCTCGATGAGTCCCCACTCACCTTGCTTGAGTCCCCATTCTGATAGAACACTTAAATCACCTTTCATGCCATGGTTGACGATGACAGCATCGGTTTCGATTCGTTCGATGTCGCCTGTTTCTAAGTGCTGAATGGTGACGGCTTCGATTTTGTCACCTTGACCATGAAGCTCTGTGAGTTCATGCGGTGTGAGAATGCGAGCACTGGATGCTTTCATGTTGGCGACGTTTTTTTCATGTCCACCAAACATATCACGACGATGCACAACGGTCACACTTTCAGCAATTGGAACGAGGGCATTTGCCCAATCAACAGCTGAATCTCCGCCTCCAGAGATGACCACCCGCTTCCCTGCAAACGTCTTTAGCTCCTGCACGGTGTAATAAAGGTTTGTTACCTCATAACGGTCTGCATGCTCGATTTCAAGTTTTCGCTGAACTGGTATTCCATGACCCATCGCTAAGATGAGGGTCTTTGTCAAATGACGATCGCCATTTTCAGCCGTCAGCAGGATATGACCATTCTCATCCCGCTCGAATTGCGTGATTTTTTGATTCAACGCAATCTCTGGTTCAAATGTTTTCGCCTGTGTTTCTAGCTGCTGAATCAGCTGTTCACCTCTTGTTGGCGGCAAACCGCCCACATCCCAAATGACCTTTTCAGGATACAGTAGGATTTTCCCGCCAAGGCTTTCGTTATACTCCAGTACCTTCGTCTTTAAATCCCGCATCCCACTATAAAAGGCGGTGTACATTCCTGCTGGACCGCCACCAATAATGGTGACGTCAAACAATTCAAGCTGATCTGTCATTTGAGTCCCTCCGTTTTTCATTGAATGATCTATTTATCATTGATATTGATTCTCATTATCATATGTATCTATTGTAGTCTACTGTAGCGAAGGGAATCAATAGCTTTCTATAAAAAAAGAACAGGACGAGCATTTACTCGTCCTGTCAGCGTGTAGACAAACCCTCGCATTCTTTGTCAGTCCTGCGTTCCGGTGCTCACGAATGTCAAATTCGCTCCGCTCCAGTACTCGTCCTTCCTAGATTGCAAAGGTTTTCTATCACGCTGAAACGAAGACAAAGGGCTAAAATAAAGTTCATTTTAGCCCTTTGTCTTCGTTACACAATCGTTAAACCGAGGTCCTTTAATTCAAGAGAGACAAGCCTTGCAATCGCATCTGCCCCTTCTTTCGTAAAATGTGTGCGATCCTCAATGCCTGTCGACAGCATGAAGAAAGACGTCGTTTTCTCTATGCCGGAAATTTGATAAAACTGGAGACTAACTGTATTTAAATCAACGAGAAGAACTTCTTCTTCATCGGCTAGTTCTTTCATCGCAGCACAGTAATCAGGAAAATCGTTGATATATTCTCCGTCTTTCTCATGAAAACGTCCGACAGGGGTTAACAAAAGCGGTGTTGCCCCTTTTGCCCTTGCTCCATGAATATATTGTGACAAGTAACTTTTATACGTTGTAAAAGGCTCTGTATGACGCTCTGGCTTCTCCTTAGAAGCATCATTGTGTCCCATTTGTGTGAAAAGCCAGTCTCCCGGCTGAATGACGGACAATATCTGATCAAGGCGTCCTTCTTCAATGAATGTCTTTGAACTTCTTCCACCGATCGCCCGATTCTCGACTTTGACATCATGCGCTGTATAACGGTGTAAAAACTCTCCCCATCCTCCTTGAACAGGACGATCTGGATAAGATGAAACGGTTGAATCACCAGCTAAATAGATGGTTGTCATGTTCATACGCCTCCTTTTTCATTGAGCCACCTCTTCAAGAGCGATGCAGACGCTAGTGGCTACTGAAAAGATATGAAACCATTCACATCGCTTATTCAATGATTCTCTTTTTTGTGCTGAAAACCCTGCTTACGAGGAGATATGAGTGTATGAAATATGCGGCGGAAGTTCTATTTTTGTCTCAGTCGCTCTCTTTAATGCCTGAAGCATATAGCCAATGCCTTGATAGGGAGCGAGCGGATAATTCGCCTTTTGGTGAGGCTGTAATAAAGGATCGATCACTTTCCGATATTTCTTTCCGCCTAGTATGACTAACTCATCATATGCGGCGAGATTTTTTTCATCAAATTGATGACTCAGTTCTTCTCGTGTCACCTGTTCTTTATGCGGTTTGCCAAATGCCACATCATAATTTTCATGAATCATGTCCCCCGCCTTTAGGAATCCGTGCTTTGCGGATAAAATCATCCAGTCTGAAAAGAATGTTTGAGCATAGATTTTTGTTCGCTGATGCAGCGGACTCAAGTAGACGAGACCCGCTGGCTGGCTTCCTGCCTCTGAATTCACGTCCCATATTTTCTTGGCGCCGCACGGGATGATACATATTCGCTTCATCTCTTATTCTCCTTTCTTCGCCGGTACGTTACATAGACGATACAGCCTAGTGCCGTTCCAAGTGTATTTAAGATCATATCATCTATATCACTGCTTCTTGTAATCATACCAGATTGTGAGAATATCCATTGAAGGATTTCGATGATCGCTGACAAGATCAACCCAGCCAGCACCGCCTTTTGAAAGCGACATGTCCGAAAGGCTTGATATAGAAAAAAACCAAGCGGCACAAATAAGAGAATGTTCCCTGCCAAATTTAAAAAGACAAGGTTTGGATAGCCATGCTGAAAGGCGTGTAGGTTTTGTTGAATGGAGTGGAAGGGAATCAGATTGACGCTCACTTGATCTTTTGGTGCCGAAAAGCGATTCGGAAAGACCGTTAAATAAAAGAGAACATTCGTATATACAAATAAAAAAGCAAGGACCATTTCTGTTCGTAAATAGATAAAACGTTGCTGCTTTTTTGCCAGTCTATATCTCATATATAGATAGAACGGGACGAGCAGAAGGAAATAAGCCATTGAAAACATAGCACTGGATGTCATACAAATAGCTGCCCCTTTCTTACATCATGCTTGACCATATTACAGGTTATTCAAGCTTTCCTGTATCTATTCATCACTTATTCTCACAATTCATGCGATATTGACAAATCGTCATTTTCTCGGTATACTGACTGACATTCAGTCATTTTAAGGTCGGTGATCCTGTGTCAAAACGAGAAAAAATTATGCTTGCTGCGATTGATGCCTTTAAAGAGAAGGGAATTGAAAAGACGACTATATCGGATATTGTGAAAACAGCAGGAGTAGCGCAAGGAACTTTTTATTTATATTTCCCTTCAAAGCTTTCTGTCATGCCTGCCATCGCTGAACATCTAATCGCACAGATGGTCCCTGCCATTGAAAAGGAACTCACTCAGCATGCGGATGTACTTGATCAAGCAGATGCGCTAGTTGAATTTATTTTCTCTTTTACAAGACAATACCGTGATGTTCTTGCCCTAACGTATTCAGGTTTAGCTGCCACCGAGCATTTAAAGGAATGGGAAGATATTTATGAACCGATTTACAAATGGGTCGCTTCTTTTTTAGAAAAGGCAAAACAGGACAAAAGAGTACGTGCGAACTTGAACTGTCAATATGCTGCGAAATTCATTATCGGTTTACTTGAATCATCAGCTGAGCAAATGTACTTATTTACAGAAACAGATACAGAAGAGGTTCTGATTCAAAAGCGAGAGGTCAAGCAATTCCTTCTTTACGCACTCGGCATAGAGACACCTTAACTTAGTACAGCACTTGCTGTACGCTCTTTTTTGGCTTCAAAATGACGAATCGTCAGTTTTAAGGTTTAGGAGGAAATACGATGAAAAAAAGCTGGATGTATGTCGCACTCACATGTTTATTTGAATTACTTTGGGTGTTTGGTTTAAATAAAGCAGATGCTGTGTGGGAGTGGGCGATCATTATCTGCCTGATCCCGGTTGATTTTTATTTTCTAATGAAAGCCTGCGAGAAGCTGCCGACAGGGACCGTGTATGCCGTGTTTGCCGGAGTTGGAACGATTGGTACGTCTTTGATGGATTATGCGCTGTTCGGCGGTTCGTTTTCATTAGAAAAGCTCTTATTTATGGGTATTTTAATTCTCGGAATTATTGGACTGAAGGTGTCTGATGGAGATGCACATGAGCAGAAAGGAGAAGCGGTATAAATGGGCTGGTTTTTTGTACTGTTGGCCTCTGCCTGCGAAATTGGCGGAACCATTGGCCTCAATATGTTCAGTAAGAAAAAGCAAATCACGACAGGCATGTTATTTGTCGGCGGATTTGCCTTATCCTTTTTGTTTTTGTACGCCTCGTTCTCTTCCGTTCAAGTCTCCGTTGCCTATACGGTTTGGATTGGACTTGGAACAGCGGGTTCTGTCTTGTTTAATATGATTCTATTTAAAGAGCCGAAAAACATGATTCGTATCCTCAGCTTGCTGCTGATTGTGATAGGTGTGGTTGGGCTGAAGTTGTTTGCTTGATGTGTGAAATTAAAGAGGCTGTGGATTCGTCCACAGCCTTTTTCTTCATTCAAATCAATGATACACAACTTCTTCTTGTATCATTTCAATCGCGTAAGGAACACACTCTTGATGATCTAGAAGCAAATAAATCACAATTGGATTTTGTTTATTACTATTTTTTTGGATAAACAACACAAAAACAAATGATTCAATGTCTTTTGGCAATTTATCTTTAATAAAAGAGGGCAACTTTGATGATATTCTTAGTACCTTTTTATCTACCAACCACTCATCATGACGAAGAGCAGGATAATATTCGTTAATAAAATGTTGAAAAAGATCAATATCCTTTGAACACAAACCTCATTCAGCTCCTTTTATACAGGAAATAACTAAGGATTAAAAAGGCAAACATCAGCACAAAGACTAGTCATATTATTTGCTTGTCTGCTAGCGTTTCTTTCATTTGCAATTTGGTTCATTCTTGTTTAAATTCTTTATTCATCACCTTGGAATGCTTCACTAGCTTTGCTGTAACGATTAAACGATGTGTAGTTGCAGTTGGGAGGTCACAGGTTATTAAGGTTAACCGAGCATCTGCAGTCTCTTGTATCACATCTATTCGAGATTCATCTATGGTGGTTATGTCTGTGATTTCATAAGTAAATACTTGTTCCTTATTTGTTATGTTGATCTTGTCCTGTTTCTTTAGTTTTAAAAGAGGACCAAACAAGAGATCATCATCTCTCATATGATGGCCAACTAAAGGATAATTTCCTTTTCCCATTTGCTGATCTTCTCTCATTGTCGCTGCACCTGCGAGCAGGTTAGATGAATTGACTCCTTTAAGGATTGGCAATGCGACTTGGAGGCGCTCAATCTCTATTTGACCGATGACAGCACTCTTTTTCACTTGATTGCCATACTTTATGACATCTAACAGTGATGGCGTTTCGACTGCTTCAAAATGAAAGGAAGCTGTTTTCTGCTCGTTTACTTTTAGCTGATTAGCAGAAAATTGATTGATCTGAAACATCATTACATTCCTGCTGACCAGAAATTTTTTTATGTTTGGTGCACTGATCAAAATGGTGCCTGCTATTACAAGGAAAATTATCATAAGCATAATGAAATGATCTTTCCACTTCATGACTCTCATGTTTCGCTACGCATGAAAGGACGTCTGATTCTCTACATCAGAGTGTTTATTGCGCTTTCTCTTTTTTCGAATAAATAATAGCAGCAGACCGAGTGCAATCATAAGCAGACCGATTCCAAGAACAACATACATCCAGGTGTAATCTGTCTCAATCGTGACATCTTTTTGATTTAGTTCTTTTGCAATATCCGCATCTATTGTAAAGTCCTTTGTCCAATGCCATGTTTTATTCATCGACTGCGCCGTCATATCGAGTGTATATGTCCCAGCCTTCAATTTCTGTCCATTTAATGGAACTGGAAAGCGAAAGTGTGAATTCGGTGCCATTTGCATATCTTTCTTATCTGCTTGATAAAGTACCTCACGACTCCCTTTTTCCATAATCTTTGCCTTCACACTCATTTTGTTCATATACATTGGCATAACATTTTGAATCTCTGCTTGAATGACATTGCGTGCATTCAGCTGGCTTGGCCCAACCTTGTTTAATTGTAGCTTTGGTGCAATCTTTGTTCTGTCCCCGCTTAGTAAAATGGCAACAACATATGAATACTTATTTTCAATTGACAGGCCAGCTTCTTTTTTGTTTTCCTTCGGCTCTTTTTCTTTTTCTTGAAGTGTAACCCCTCCAGCTAACCACCCATCAAAAGGCTTCTGAGGTGCAGTTAAATGTAACGCTAGTATTTTTTTCCCTTTTGCTGGAATGGTTACATCTTGATTCATTTTCACTAAATCTTCCATTTTATATTTCAATGTCGGATCTTTTTTTTCTTCTGTTTTCCCATATTCTACTACACCATTTACATTTGTAGTGGCTGTATGCACCTGTGGTTCTATCACAATCTGTCGATTGGTGTCATTTCTCAATAAAATTTGAAGTGTTTGTTTTTGTGAAGGTTTCACCTTCAAGTCAAAATAAGATTTTGACTGATCTATTTGGTTGCGCGGAATCACTGTTGTAACAGAAAAATTAAGTTCTGACGCATTTACTTGTTTCGTCTGTGAGATATTCATGATGCTGAACATTGCCACCATCATGAATACGATTTTCCATATTGAATTCATCTCAGTGCACTTCTTTCTTTTAGTAGATAAAAAATACACAGGACAACTTATTATTGCCCTGTGTTATCGTTAGCTGGGACATCCATCAATGTCCATGTGAATGAGGTTTTATAAACTTCTGCCAGCTTTGTTGTGGAACCTGGAACTTCTAGCGAAATACTTTCGCTTTTTGATTTGTCTGTTCCAAATGCATAGACATACGTGCCCGCTCCCTCCCCACTTCCAGCACTCACCACTTGCTCAGCAGCACCGATACCATCTGGCGTGAGGCTGAATGTATCTTTCAATTGGGATGGCTTTGGTGAAGTGGATATTGTATTGATTTGGGCTTGTTTAAATGTTATTTTTGCGCCTGTTAGTTCATGTCCCGATGTCGAAACAAATTGTCCATTTTGTTTTACTTGAAGAGACCATCCAGTTTCTGTTCCTCGGTTATCCGTCACTTGAACATAGTTCGGTCCCTCTGATCCTCCAGTAAACGCTTGGGCTTTTGCATCATACACTTCATTTTTAGTTGAAATTTTATTTTCTCCGAAATGAAGAGAAGATGCATAATCGATACTCAAAGGCCCGGCCGTCCCTTGGTTTGATCCACTCAGATTTATCGGGTCAATTGGTGTCACTGGATTCTCTGGATCTGGATTGCTTGGATCTACAGGCGGCGTGACATCTTGATTAGGTACGAAATTGACCACCGCATTAGAATCATAAGTTTGGCCTTCCGCAAAAACAGGGTGGCTATTCAGTAGGATTCCACTGAAAATAGCCACTGTGATCACAACAAATCTATTTTTTTTCATCATTGATTCTTCTCTTTTTTATTCATTTCCTGGAATATCAGATAATGTCCAAGTGAGCTCCGTTTTATATTTCACTGCGTCCTTAGGTGTTTCCCCAGGAACAGTCAATGTGATGGCTTTATTTTTTTGAAAGCTTTCTCCGTCCACATCTACCGTCTCAACCGTTCCAAAACGATCAACCCATGTTCCTGCACCTGCTCCAGTTTTCGCAGTCATGACATTAGATGCTGCTCCACTTGGGTCAAGAGTAATATCTGAAGTAGTTGGTTCTGCCATAGCTTCTGCGTTACTTATTGCTTGCCCCGATACCAGCTTAATTTCAGCACCAGTGAGCTCCTTGTTCTGTGTTGCATCATTCGAGAGCTGCCCTTCCTGCTTAACTGTTAAAGTCCAGCCTGCGTTACTTCCACGCTGATCTGAAATTTGAACATAGTTTGGGACAGTTCTGCCATCTTCTAACTCTTGAGCATTTGCAAAATAAGTTTCATCTTTATTTGTGATTTTATTTTTGCCAAAGTCTAAGCTAGATGCGAAGTCTATACTTAGTGGTCCTGCTGTCCCTTGATTAGGGCCATTAGGATTCGTCGAATCGACCGGCTTTACTGGATTGTTTGGATCTGGATTCATTGGATCAATTGGGGACATAGGCTCTGGGTTTACCACAAACTCTACAACACCGTTTGATTTGTATTCACCACCGTCTGCGGCATGAGCAGTTGTTGTACCCATTGTAAATAATAAAAGTGCTGCTGTGATTGAACTAGCCTTCAAATATTTCATGTTCATTTCTCCTTTTTTGTTTTGATACTTTAAAAATCATCAGAAATATGATCGAGATAAAGATGAATACCCATCCAACGACGAGATAAATCGACTCTGTTTTGTCTCCCGCTTTTGGTAATACTGAGTTGGCCTGATTACCTTGATCGGATCGATTGCTCTGAGGTGCTTTCTTTCCCTCCTGATCCGATTGGTTGTGTTGATCTTTAGACTGATTCTCTCCATTTTCCGGTTCATATGTCCCATAAAAATCAACTTGTCCATTTGATTTATAGTTTTGATCTGCTGCATAAATGGTCTGAGAACTTAAAACAAATGTGAAGCACACGATCAATATCACAATGACGAATCTACCTTTAGACAAGATCCATCTATTACCCATTTCCCGGAACATCCTGTAATGTCCATTCAATGATGCCGCTGTAGTTTGTACTCCGTGCTTCACCGGCTTTAACGTCAAGTAAAAGTCCTTCCTTGACTCCTTCCCATTCAGACGAGATATTCAGTGGTTTATGATCCACACTCTTGTGTCGATAAATGATTACATCACTCGCACCTAACACTTGGTCTTGTCCAGCTTGTCGATAAACTAGTGCACTTGGCAATGTATCTCCATTACTGCTTTGTAACGTTTTAAATATCCGAGCTGTCACTTGCCACTCAGATTTCACTTTTCTTGTGTCCTGTACAATTAAATGATTAACTTGATGAATAAGAGGATATCTTTCATTCTTTGGCGAAATTTTTAATTGTTCACCAAAAGAGAGCATCTTAGGAGCAGATACGAAATCTAGTACCCCCAATATCTCACCCCCTGGATTCTCCACTTCATTTGACTGGACTGTGATTGTTTTCAGTTCTTTCTCTGGATCAATCGGTCCGGGTGTAAATTCAACTTCATTCGGTATTTCTCCTGTAGCTGAAGCTTTATTTTTAATCGTCTGCTCTACTGCGCTTTCGTTCACCTTTGCTTGAAACATCACATTGATTTCTTCTTGTGATGACAGGTTGCCAAGCTCAATCTGAAGCTTTTTCGTTCCCTCATCATAAGAAAACTGAGAGGAATTGATCGCTTCTCCATTTATCTGGATAGAAGATGGAATGAAATCTAATTTCTTACTTAATTCATCTTCTAATATCACTTTTTTCCATTCTGTTTGAACATCTGCTGATTTGTTGTTCTTCACGCTTAATGTGTAGGTAAGGATAGAACCAACCCTTGTCACTTGATTCCCATTATTGACAGATACAGACTTGGTGACAGTGTTTTCATCTGGCAAGACATCCTTCACCTGAAAACTGGCTGCTTTTTTAAAAGTTGTATCATGATATTGCAAGTCTTCTGCTGGATTGGAATTGCCCTGACTGCTGTTAGTAGGCGGCGGGTTTTGGATATTTGCTGCTTCTTCCGCTTCATCTGTTAAAAATACTTGGACAACATCATTCTTCTTTAAATAGGCTGGTAAATCGAACTGCCAATCTCCTTGGTCGTTTACATTCGCGCTGCCTTTAATCAAAGAGTCATTTACCTTGACCGTTACGGTTGCTCCAGGTTCACCATTCGTTCCAAAAATTTGTTTTGTTGCATTCGTTATATTGTCGGCATTCGTTATGACAGCCGGATTTGGAGGTGTTACATCAACGACTGTTGTTTTTGATACCTTCAGGTCATCTGGTTGACTCAGTCTTGCTTGTGGTGAGGAGGAATCTTCATTTCCACGCCATACACTGATCACTTCAACCTGATCACCAGCATGTAACAACTGCTGATCTGGAAGATCAATTTTAAATAAGCCTGCCCGCTCTGTCTCTCCATAAATACTCAGACGATTTTCACTTCCATAGGTTTTGCCAATCAGCTGCTGCTTTGTACCATCAGCTTTCGTCACTTCTGCTCGGACATATGCTTCATTTGTCCAAGCATTACGACTATCTGAATTTCCAACTGGTACAGTGACATGACCATAGATGGAATGATCTGCATTTGTTGGTACCCTTAGCTCATCAACGATCGCCCTAGCATTATTCCCACTCATTCGAGAATATAAAGTTGTCCCATTTACACCGTAAGAACTAGACGAAGTGTTAAATTCACTTGGTATATTGGTCGAGACAATTGTTGAGAAATTCGAACCGCCTAATTGATAATCAAAGTTAGACCAATGCCTGGATGGATCCCCATCCAAATTACTGCCTTTTGGCCATACAGCTAGATCTGAATTTGTTGATGTGAAGCTTGAGGTGCTATTAAGCTGAAAAATAGATCCACCTCCACTTCGATTATTTCTAAAATCATAGAATTTTGGATTATCTACTTTGACTGTGGCATGTCCAGCATTAAATATGCCATTATTAATACCACTTGTTCTGCCTTCTGCTATGAAAGTCGTTCCTCGGCCAGCTTCAATGCTGCCTCTGTAACTTTCCATATCAATAGCAGGACCATTCTCTGCTTGAATATTCATGATAGAGTCTTCATCTTGAATGTCAAAGATGGCATCATTTCCAGCGGTGAATAGCATACCTTGATTTGCTGCATCGCTTCCTCCATTTGCAGGGGAGCCATTACCAGCATTTTCAATACTAACCTTTCCACCGCTCCTTACAATAAACTTGTTATTGTCGCCGTACATTCGAACTGCCGGCGCATTACCACCGGTTTTATTGATATTGATTTCAGCATGATCCGTTACATTAAAGGTCATATTACCTGACAATCGAAACCTTAATGTGGCACCTAAATTATTGGTATTATCATCAGAACGTAAGTTTAACTTTGAATTACCACTGACATTAAAAACGCCCCCACTACTATTCATTAACATAGCGGTTGTCCGTTTACTGTTTACATTGATTTCGGCATGGTCTGTGATATTTATGACAGCACCGTCACCAACCAATGAAATAAGTGCCCCGGCATCTCCGGTTTGATTTGAATTTCCTTCTACTTTTAGCAAGGTGTGTTGACCTGTTACATTAAAATCTGTTTTGGCGTTCATCTGCATAGCCACATCATATTCACTATAAAAGGAAACTTGAGACCCTTCACTGATTTGAACAGTAGAACCATCTATGTCAGTGTAATACAACACGTTTGAACCACTTGCATTCAAAATGGCTCCATTCTTTATAATGAAATGCTTTGCAATAAACGCTGTATTTGTTGTGATATTGTAGGTGTTTTGCCCGCCATCAAACTGAATTGTTCCCTGCGGTAGATTGGCTAGTCCTGAGGTCGTGCCATCTTCACTTTCAACGTTTTGAAAAACAACCGTCCAGCCGGCACCATTGCTAAGAATCGTTGATGTCAAAATAGGGATATTACCCGTTTTTTTGACCTTTACATTTTTCATTGTGAATGTAGCTTCTGATACTTGTCCTAATGTCAAAGCACTTAGTGTCCCAAAATCAATCGTATGACCATTCCCCGTTAATTGTAATGTCCCTTCGGTAAGTGCCTAAGCTGATACCAAAACCTTTGGAAATACTTTGGCTAAGCGAAATCACATGTACAGCAGGATCAGCAAGTGCTTGAATAAATTCACTCCAGCTTGAAACAATCGTCCCTACATCCTCTGATTGTGTAGATAACGCTTTAAATGTTGAATTTTGCACCATTTGTTGTTTAATTCGTGCCAGCTTTTTTCCCTCATTTAATTTGAGTTCAGCTGTCTCTTTATTTAATTCGGTCTCTTCTTTTTTCTTCTCGACGTTAATTACCAAAGGGGGTGATTGAACCATTGTGTTTTCAATTACTGCTTCAGCTGTTAAGCTGTATGTTGAGGCTTTACTCAATTTAAAAACCATGAAGACGTTCCCTATGGCTTTCTCTTCTCCTTCACCTTTTAAGGAGGAAATTGTCACTGTAGATGAAAAAGCGTCCCAATTAAATTGGACATGTTCATTCCTTTTATCTTCTTTCATTTGTTGAAGTGAAATGGATAAACCATTGGGTATTTTCACTTGAATCTTTTGAATTGGATGAAGGATGTCCAATGTGGTTTCAAATAAATCCCCTTCATTGAGCTGAACTGAATCACTACCCCATGACAGGTCCCCTTTATTCGAATCTTCATCAACAGCTGCTGCTGAGGGTATTAACTTCTGGGTGAATATCATAATGATGATCATAAAAATGCTGATAGCCTTACTTTTATTCACTCCATCCTCTCCTTTGTATTCACAAAAGTGCCGCCTTCTGGATCTAAGTCATTCTTTTGATGTATGATCTTAGAACCTTTTATTTCCTAGCACCCTTCATTTATCATAGTATACTTTTGTAAGTTAGTTATTTTTTATTTTTAAAAATAGAATGCAAAATTCTATTTAATTTATTATAATAAATCAACATTTCTTCATCATTATCTACACATTAGACAAAAAAAGAGCGATTTCACACCTCATTCTGACTGTAGTCGCTATTTTCATTTTAAAAATTGCTGCACTCTTTGCATTTTTTAAAACAAATTTGATTTGATAAAACAAGACAATAATTCAAATTTCAATTCTTATTCTGATGGAATTCGTTGGAGGAACTTCATTTATATGAAATTAATAGATACTAAGTCTAAGAGAATGATCAGCATTTTAAATTTACTCGTTTCCCAGAACAAATGGTGGACAATTCAGGAGTTTGTCGATCTCGAAATTGGATCCTTCCGTGCCATACAACATGATCTGGAAATCATGAAAAGTTATTTAACTGATGACAATGAACCACTTTTACAATTTCAGCTAAGGAAAGGAATGAGCATTCAATTTTCTCTGCGGCTCCGAGTTGATGACTACATCAGGCAAATCTTGCTTGAAAATACAACCATTCAATTAGTGACTGGCATTATATTTGAACCTCCGAAGCCATTTGGAGATTGGGTGAATGATTTAAATGTTAGTCGATCGACTTTATATTCAAAGATTAAAAAAATTAATGAGGAATTAAAAGAGTATGATATAGAGTTGAGATCCGATACAATGCAATTTCACGGAAACGAAAAAGAGATTCGACGGTTTTTCGTCGAATTCTCATTTGAAATCTATGGAAATCACTACTGGCCATTTTTGCGAATTGAAAAACAATCTGTCTCCGCTTTTCTTTCAAAACTTTGTGAACTTTTTCATACCAACTTACCAGAAATAACGATCAATAAATATTCTTTTTGGTTGGCCATCATTATTCAACGTTTAAAAGAAAATCAAACGATTCAGCCTGTTACCTATCCAATCTATTCGCAACCAATATCATACGAACTTAAGAAATCAGGGGAATCAATTCAGGACTGCTACCATGCTTTATATGAAGAATTCTTCAAGCAGTTTAAGATAAAAATTCCCCATGCAGAATTAACTTATTTTCTAGTCCTTATTCCAATAGTAGGAAATTTCAAATCCATTTACTCTATTCAAGAAAATGTTAATTTATTACAAATTCATTATCCTGATCTTTATAATAGAATTCAATGTTTTATTGAACAACTAGATAACATTTATTCTCAAAAAATTAGCAATCGTCAAGAGCTTACGATCCAATTAATACAATTTTACTTAAGAACAAAGGAATTAAGAGGTGAAAGTGAATTCATCTTTAATACAAAAAGAAATCTTTTGGAACAGGTTAAGCTCCGTTTACCCTATTTCTACAAACGAATGACTCAGATTATTCAGCTATTGAATGCAGATGATCTTCTAGCATCTTTTGTACATAATCAAGATGCTCTCATATGCCTTATTACCTCTAACTGGAGAGGACTATACTCATTAGAATTACAGAAAAAACCTACTATCAATATGTTCATCACTTCTTCATTGGGAAATAATCATGCATTGTTGATCGGAGAATTAATGAGAGAAAATATACCACATCACCTTCAAATCATTACGGATTACGACCAAATATTAGATGAACAGTTTTTATTTGATCAAAAAATTGATTTGATTATTACCGATATTAGATTACCTAAAGACGTGAATTTACCCATAATCAAGATAAGTGCTTTTCCTACACAAAAAGAATTTGAATGTATTAACAATATAATCATCGAACTGTTCTGATCATGGCTCTGTCTTGTTTCATATGATTCTATTTAAAGAGCTGAAAAACATGATTTGCATACTTAGCTTGCTGCTGATTGTGATTGGTGTGGTTGGGCTGAAGTTATTTGCGTAATTGAATAACAAAAAAGGAAGGGATTAAAGCCTGATGGAAAATATCAATTAGAACACTGTGACATGAAATGTATGATGGTATTAGCCATTAATTTAGCGATAGAAAAAGCAATGGACTTGATTTCCCATTGCTTTTTAAGTTAATTTATATACTTTTCTTGGTACGCTTTAAATTGTTCTTCGTATTTTTGTAACTTTTTCACATCGACTTTTGAATTTAATTTCGGTTTCCGCTTTCCAATTACCATTACATCTTTATCTACAATAGGACTTGATAAAAAGATGTATGGTGCAAAACGATCACACTTCGTATTTGGAAGGGTTACGGATAATCTAGCGTATTCTTCTGTCGGGAATTGGTTTGAAATGTCAAGTTCCTTGAGTCCCTCTAATGCCGATATTGGCTCTAAAGACTCGTCCTTCACTTTTATATTTGATAAGCACAGATATTTTAAATTCTTAAGGTATCTTAAAGGTTGAAGAGTATTTAAATTTAATGTATTCCAAATCCCGCCTGACAATTGCAACCATTCTAAACCAGTGTTTTTTTGCAAAGGGGCTATGTCATTCAACTTTGAAAAATCTGTTAAGGATAAAGATTTTAAAAAAGTGTTTTTTGATAGATCCCATAAACTTTGTGCCTTTGTATTCCATTCAAGTGCCAATACCTCAACATTTTCAAGAGAACTGATGATTGATAAATCTTCTACTCTCAGTTCACGCATATAGAGCATTTTGGGATTAACTAAGCTCAAGATCGTATTGAATTCCTTTTGGCTCACTTTGTAAATCCATAATTTCGTGAGGTTAGAAAAAGAGTTCAACCTTTCAATATTTTTTGTTTTTCCTGTGATTAACAACTCGGTGGAATTTTCATCTACATCGGCTAAATCATGAACAACTTCTGGTTGGGCATCATGATGAAAAATATAATCAGGGTCTTCTTTGTGCATTCTTTTACCTCCACACCTACGAATGATGGATATCTAAATGAATTTTATCAGAAGTTTGGAGTCAAAACATTATTCTTTCCGATATTTCTGCCGAAGAAATAGGGGAAGGGATAAAAACTAGATGATCTTCTTTGGTCCGTTTAACCACAATCCGCTGATGATTACGTCTATTTTCAAATCCATTTTATAAAATCTTTATCATCTAAAATATGGAACAACAACATATCAACGACTTCGCTTTCACTATACTCCATATATTCTGCACAGGTCTTGACGATAGCTCGTACTCTTTCATATAAACAAATAAAAGAACTCCAATTCATATACGAATTAGAGTCCTCATTATATGACTAATACAATTTTCCCACCTTAAAACCGTACCCGTTAATCAAAGGCCTTCCTTTTTTATTTCTCGTTTAATGTGGATCATGCTGCTCTAGCAAGAGATCCATTGCGTAAATCGATTCGCCTTTTTCATCCAATAAAAAGTACACAATCAAAGGCTCTCCAAAGGACCCTGTCTGCTGCGTGAACAAAACACATGTGAATTTTTCAATACCTGCCGGAATCTTTCTTCTTAATAAAGGATGAAGAATAGGCGAAGTCCGAATTGTATCTATATCCACATCCCAGCGTTCGTTTTTTAAAGTGGGATAATGCTCTACTAACAGTTGGTGTAACATGTCGGTCGTGAACACTGCTTTTCCAGCATACCCATCATCTATTATGTTGGTGTTATACATCCGACGGTTGCTTATCCTTTGAAGCATTGATTCGTATTCCTTTTAAGACAAATCGTTTCTGGCCATCAAGAGTACAAGTGATTAATGTCAGTTCTTTTATCCCGCGATCCTTTAGTACATCAACATCCGTCGGTTCAATCGTAGCTGAGCTGACAATTTTGTATTCGTATGTTTCTGCTTGATGATGTAAGACGACTTTTTCTCCTTTAGGCACCTCTGGCAGCTGCCGGAAAAGCCGGTCGCCTCTATACCCTCTATGGCCTGCAATCGTGAAATTTCCTTCACCTGGCATTTGATGAGATTTGATTTGAGTCAGTGCAATACCTAAATTTTCTTTTGTTGTAACAGGAAGCACTTTTTCGTTTAAATCAATTGACGGGATCTCAAGCTCCATCGTATCTCGCAGGTCTTCTTCGGACACTGTTAAATGTGGAATAGAAGAAAGGGCATCACTGTCATTTTCTTCAATCATTTTCAATGCCTGTTCCATGGCTGCTGTCTCCTGAGAAGTTCGCCACTCATATAGAAAAGGAACGGAGATGAGCATTAGTCCCGCGACCACCAAAAAGCTGCCTAATAAGGTTCTTTTTTTCATCAATACACTCGTTCCTTCCTTTTACTGAATGGTTCTTCTTCTGACTACAAGAAGAACAGTTCCAGACACTACTAGTAAAATCCCTGCATACATCAAATAACGTAGCCATTCTTCTCCAGTCTTTGGCAATTCACCGTTTGAGTCATGAGGCGGATGTTGATCCCCTTGATCTGAGGCTGGAGGATTCGTGTGGTCCCCTTCATTCTTCATTGGAGCATTTTTCACAATCAATGTCTTGATCTCCACTTCGCCCATTTGAATTGTAAAAGCGAGTGGTTTTTTTAACGCTACATAACCATTTGGAGCTTTCGTCTCTGTGAGTGTATAATCACCAGGTTTAAGCCCTTTGACAATGGCTTCTCCGTCTTTTCCTGTTGTCACAGATTTTATCGTTTTCCCAGCTTTTGTACGAATGTCAAAGGCTGCACCTTTTAAGGTTCTATCTGTCTGCTGGTCTACCTTTATGATACGCAGACTTCCTAAAATCAAGTGATTCTTCGCTGTTAATTGAAGAGGCTTCTGCTGATTTTTCTCAATCGTAAACCGGATCGGCTGATCATCTAATTCATAGCCGTGAGGCGCTTTCGTTTCAACGAATTGATATTCTCCCGGTTTTAGATCGTTGATGTGAAGCTTTCCTTTTTGATCCGTTACAAGTGATTTCTTCAACGTTTTCCCGTCTTTACTCATAAGCGTGAACTCTGCATGTTCGAGCGTATGTCCCTCATCATCTACTTTGGTCAGTTCCACTGCTCCACGCGTCAGTTTGTTGATCATTTCTACTTTTGCTGGTTTGTCTTGACCTAATCGAATCGTAAATGAGACAGGTGTCTGATCCAATTCATAGCCGGCAATGCTTGCTGTTTCGACAAATCGATAGGTTCCTGGCTTCAGTTGATCGACTGTCAGTTGACCGTTTTTGTCTGTCTTTAAGTCTTTCTTCACACGCTGACCGTGCGCATCAATCAGGTCAAAGGTCACGCCAGCGAGCAATTGACCATCCTCCCCTTTTTTCTCAAGCTTCACAGCACTTGTCGTCCGAATATTTTCTTTTGTCACTTTCACCAGTTGATTTGGATTGAAATCAATCTTGAAGTCTACTGGTTCTGCATCAAGTTGATGTCCAAAAGGAGCCTTCGTTTCAACCAATTGGTAAGCGCCTGGTTTCAAATCGTTGACAGTGATGATGCCTTTTTCGTTGGTTGTTAAACCTGACATCAATTCTTTACCATCGTCATTGAAAAGTGTAAATTCTGCGCCTTTCAATCTTTCTTTTTCTTCCCCTATTTTTGTGAGTTCTACAGAGCCTTTCTTGAGCTGATTGATGGCTTCCACTTGAATCAATTCTTTTTGACCTAATTCAACTTCAAAGACAAGTGGTTTCGTACTCAATTCATAGCCTTCAAGACTCTTTCTTTCAACAAATTGATAGGTTCCAGGTTTTAGACCTGTGAAGGTAATCTTTCCATCCTGATTGGTTGTAATCCCTTCTCCTCCTGCCACTATCTTTCCTTTGGCATCAGATAGATCAAAGACAACCCCTTCTAATGATTTCCCATCTTCACCTTTTTTGTGTAACAGCACTCCGCCAGTTGTGCGGCTATTTTCTTTTGTCACACTGACCAGCTTCTCAGGGTTAAATGGCATAGCAAAAGTGACAGGTGTTTCGTCAAGCTCATGACCGAAAGGAGCCTTCGTTTCAACAAACTGATAGGTTCCAGGTTTCAGATCGTTGACGATGATCTTCCCGTTCTCATCTGTGACGAGACCTGTTTTTATCTCTTTTCCATTTGCATCTACAAGCTTGAATTCTGCTCCTTCAAGCGCTTCATTCTTTTCACCAAGCTTCGTGAGCTGGACAGCTCCAGTTTTGAGATCATTGATCACTTTGATCTCTGCCGGTTTTTTTTGTGCGATTTCGATGGTAAACGGATAAGGTTTATTTTTCTTTTGGTAACCATCAATACTCTCTGTCTCCACAAGCTGATATTTGCCCGGTTTGAGGTGATCGACCAAAAGCTTCCCATCTTCATCTGTTGTCAAATCTTTACGCACGACTTTGTCATTTTGATCCGTGATTTCAAATCGAACATCTTGAAGCTTCTTGCCATCTTCTCCTTCTTTCAACACTTCTAATGCACTTGTTTCATAGAGGTTCTTTTGTGAAATGATGACTGGTTCTTTCGGATCGAGTGGGATTTCAAATGTGATGGGTGTTTCATCTAATACATAACCGTCTGGTGCTTTCGTTTCAATGAGTTGATACGTACCCGGTCTTAGTTCGTTGATCGTGATCTTGCCATCTTCTCCTGTGACAAGCGCATCATTTAGCTCATGTCCGTCTTGATCTAAGAGCTTGAACTGTGCACCTTCTAGTCTCTCTCCGCCTTCACCTATTTTGCTCAATTCTGCAGAGCCTTTGATGATGTCATTTACTGCGGTGACAACCGTTGTTTCTGTTTGATTTTCTTTAATGGTGAACGGCCATTTTTGCTGATTTAATTGATAGCCTTTCGGTGCGTTTGTCTCAACAAAGTAATAAGAACCTGGCTCAAGATGTTTGAAAAGGATTTCTCCTTTTTCATCCGTTTTCAAATCGGTTTGAACGGTATCTCCAGATTCATTTTTCAGTTCAAATTCTGCATTTTCTAATGCCGCACCCGTTTCTTTATCTTTTTTCGTGAGTTTCACATGCTGGCGGATTTCTTGGTTTTGCACCGTCATGCTATTTCCTGTTTTCGCTTGATCTCCTGATTCGTAAGGCTGATCAATCGTGACATTGGTCGGTTCCTTCGTTTTCAAATAACCATCTGGTGCTTTCTCTTCTGTCACGATATAGTCACCATACAGAAGACGATCAAATCGAAGAGCTCCTTCTTCATCTGTTGTCTTTGTTCCAATGACGATACCGCTCGCAGCATCTGTCAGTGAAAAGCTTGCTCCTTTTAGCGCTTTTCCACTACTCGCATCTACCTTATGAATGGTTAAAGCGCCAATCGCTCCAGTGCCATCTCCCATGCCAGCGGTACGTTTGACCACAATTGAGGCTTCGGATTCCTTTTTGATTTCTTTTACATTTTCACCTCTAAACGTTACTTCGTTTTGAAGTGTACTTCCCACCTTATCTAAAATGAGAGATTGGTATTCTAAAATATAGGGTCTCGTGATTTCTTCTTTAAATTTGATTTGAAAAGAATCTGGATCGAATTCAAGGTCTAGTTCATAATCCTTCCCTTTTTCCAGCTCTTCCTTTTTGGTCACTTGCCCCTTTTCATCTATTGTTGTCGAATACAGATGAAATGAGTTTTCTATTATGGCTTGGTTACTGCTCGGATGGTCTATAATCGTCGCATCTTGGACTGTTGATTGACCAAAGTTGATATTCAGTTTCCAATCAATGACTTTCCCTTGTTGATTTCCTGATTTGCTCGTGTATTTCCCTCCATTTGGAATGGACACCTCAGCATTCACGTCTGATTCTTTCGTCTTTCCATCATACAGGGTCGCTTTATTTTCATAGGTTTTCTGTACTAAATCCATTCCTTCAACACTTGTTTGATACGTGATTTTGTATGGGGAATCAATGGCATGTTTGAAAATGACTTCGAAGCCTGATTCTCCCTTTTCATTTTCAAGGAATTTGATGTCATAATGTTCTTTCGCTAATACCTCTTTTTCTTCCGCACCATTTTCCCCACCTTGTAAATCAAGCGAGTAGACGATAATTGAATCTTTAAGCAAACGCTGATTTCCTTGAATGAAATCCTCGATTTTCGCCTCTTCTAAATGTTTCAAATTATAGTTCACACCAATATTCCATGTGATCTCTTTTTTCTTTGCATCATATGTTCCGTTCTTGAATCCATTTGACTGCGTGTATGTGTCAGGCGTAAAGACAGATTGATTTTCCTTCGTCAAATCCTTGCCATCTTCATTTACCCATTCAAGTTTTACATGGTTACTCAGGTTCTTTTGATCTTTATCTGCTCTTTTTTCATAATCAAAAGACGTTGTATATGTGATGGTATGTTCTGTCTTGATTTCTTTCGTAAATTGAATATCAAATCCATTTGCATGTTCAACGATTTGATAATCTGTACCTTCTTCAAGCACTGTATTACCTGTCGTCACTTTTAAACTATCTTTTTGCAGCGTCAATCCTTCGTTTGTGAACGTATCTTTTAATATCACGTTGTTCATGGTTTGTTGATCTTTGTTAAAGGTGATATGCCATGGAATGGTCTTGTTCTTGTAATTCGGTGTTCCGTGGTTTTTCGTTAGGATTTGCTGATCAATTCTTTGCTTCGCTTGTTTGCTCTCTTTGCCAGCTGTCACAGTATTGATAATCTCTTCAGCTTCGAAAATTCGATCAGTTGCTTTTGTTTGATATGTGATGAGATAAGCCGATTGAATTTCTTGATTGAATTGCAAGGTAAACCCGTTTTGTTCATCCTTTTTTTGAGGTTGAACCACGTAATTTTCAAATGCTTTTGTTCCTGCTTCGTTGCCGTTCTGATCAATTGTGACTTCTTTGACTTGAATTGAGTCAGATATTAGCGCCTGTGTACCGTTAAAGAAGTCTTCTATCAAAGCATCCTTTTGAGCCAGCTTTTTTTCGTTATAGTTATACCGAATTTCCCAAGTAATCGTTTGTGTGACTGGATCGTAGTGGGCGGCTTTTTTATTTAAAGGACTGCCTCTTGTCACATTCACTGTTCCTTCTGCTGAACTAATCACTTTATCAGCAGAAACAAGGGACGCTTTATTACGAAACGCAGACTGATCTTGATTCGTAATGTCCGTTTCATACATTAAACGGTAAGCGAGATGCACGTCATCTTTAAATTCAATCGTGAAATCTTGACCATCTGCTGTTTGGCCGATTGTGTAGTGGTTTTCGTCAAGCAGCTGTCCAAGCGATGTTTCACCATTTAGCTTTGTATCTACACGATAAAGCTTGATTGAATCTTTTTTTAACGCTTGACCTTCTTGAATCGGATCTAACAGTTTCGCTTGTTTCACATCATCTAAGTCCATATTAAAATCGACTGTCCATTGAATGGTTTCAGCATTGTAAGATCGATTGGGTTCTCCCTTTTTAGAGACATTTGGACCATTTGGAATGTATTGAATCGGGATCGATATCGTATCTTTGCCTTCAATCGGGGTAATCACCACTTCTTTTTCTTCAGTGATCACTGTTTTTTTATCTAATTGTGTCCATACTTGAAGTGTTCCTTGGATATTTGAATATTGTTTAATAAAATCTGTGAACTCGATGGAGGCATTTCCGCTTTCATCTACAGAAAAATAACCGATGGTCGATTGATTAAATTTCATCTCGAGACGATCGATTTTTTCGTAAATGACTAATTCCTCTGGAACCTTGAAATGGAATTCATCGCCGCCATTATAGTTATGACCATTAGGGATGGCCCACTTATAGTTAATGGAAATCAGTGAGTTGATATCAGGCCTTTCTACTGAATTTCCTTCTTGATCTTCAAATATCAATTGCGCATCAGTGAGAAGATTTTCTTGGATCGTCATTTGTTTTGAGACACTTTGCAATCCTACACGTTTAGACACGTTCACTTTGTTTTTTAGTAACTCATCTTCATCGCTTTGTGTCTTTTGAACATTTTCTTGATTGTTAGCAGCTTTGTCTTTCTCCGATGAGGTTGAATTATCTTTTGAAAGATTTCCTTCACGCTCGTTTTGCTTTGTTTTCTCTTTTTTCTCAGCTATACTGGTGACGTCAATATCTATAGATCCTTCTAAATTCGGATCAAGCTCAATATCCTCATTGAATGTTACTGTCACTTCATTTTGTTTCGAAACGGTATACTCACCAACAGGTATGTCATCGACAGTAATGAGTTCTTTCTGCTCCTTCTCTACCTGAATGACTGAAGGAAGAGAGAGAATATAAGGATATTGCTTTTTGAGATCAATTCCTTTAATAGACCAATGCACAATGGCCTTTCTAACTTGCTGATCTTCTATGCTTGATAACTTGTTGCCTTCGCTATCAGCAAACTCAATATTCCCATAAATGTTCTCTTGAATGTCTTTAGCTTGTGCCCCTGCTAAAGGCAAGATTCCTAATATACTAGACTGTATGACTAACACGGTCATCAGTGCCACCGATAATATTCTTTTCAATACATCCACCCTTTTCTACAATTATTTTTCAACAACGATTAAAAAATCATTTGTATACTGTCTGATCAATCACTCCGCTTCTGATCAAATTTTTCTAAAAATTGCACCTTAAGACCCTATGAATAAAATGAGTTGATCAATCATTAGTAGTAGATATAGTAGCTGGATAGGGGTCTATAGCAATGGGGAATAGTGAGAGGGAACATGAAAAGAAGACATGTGAATTTTTCTATTTATACTGGAACGAACAACAAATGATTAGTACATGCATATATAAGCATGTATTCACATATAGAACGTTCATATAAAACAAGCATGACTCATATGGTATGTATGGTGAGATAGTTCAGCATCATATAGATCGCATTCCTTCTACTCCCTTCCATATGGTAATCAAAAAGCCGATGCTTTTTATTCTTACATTTACCGTTTAAGCAGCAAAAAAATAAACAAAATGATCCATTTTTATAGGATTCATGGCATACTTATCACCTTTTAAAAGAAAAATATGGAGAATCAGCGAATAACATTTGTTTTCGTCTAATTTTTTTCTCTTTTATCGTCAAAAGTGAAGACAAAACGATTTAGGCAAAACATTACAATCATTTCATGCCTATTCTGAGCTCAAATGTTCTTCATCTGAACTTCATAATATATAGAGGCAAGTCAAAGGAAGGAGTTAGTTGTTTGATGGAGCTCATTGATAATAAATCAAAGAGATGGATAAACATTTTAAAATTGCTTGTATCCAAAAATAAGTGGTGGAGCCTTCAAGAGATATCGAATGAAAATATCGGCTCGGTTCGTGCGATTCAAAGCGATTTAGAACAAATGAAATCGTTCCAAACAGAGAATGGAGAGCCGTTAATCCACATAAAGCCAAGACAAGGCATTTCCATTTGTAATACGCAGACGATACGAGTGGACTACTATATTAAAGAAATTTTAAAAGATACGATTGAAATCCGATTGATTGACGGCATTTTTTTCGAAGAAAACAGATCTTTCTATGAATGGATGGACACGCTTAATATCAGTAGATCCACACTGTATAACACGATTCATAAAATCAACTCGATCCTTACATCCTATGACATCGAGTTACGCCCAGATAGTATGCAGTTTCATGGGAATGAGAAGGAGATTCGTCAATTCTTTGTTGAATTTTTGTTTGAAGTGTATGGAAGCCGGCTTTGGCCATTCGATGATATTCCAAAGCAAGACGCAGTTGATTTATTACAGGAGCTATTTCAGGTGCTTGAAGTCAATGTGCCAGATGTGGCGATAGATAAATACTGCCTGTGGCTAGGCGTTTCCATTCACCGAATGCGAAAAGGTTTTACAATCAGCCGTAAATATACATACTCAATGACTGAAGAAAAACAAACCTCTACAGCTAAAGGAATCTATGATCAAATTAGAAGATGGGAAGAGCACATCTGCCGAATGGCCAAAGACGTATTTGATGTGACGCTGGATCATCATGAATTTGTCTTTTTGCTATTGATCGAACCAGCTATTGGGCACTTTAAATCAATTGAAACTGTCGAAGAAAAATTGACGTTCTTTCAGTCGCATACACCACGCCTCTATGATGCCATTCATTCATTTATCACCCAGTTGGAGTCGATTTTTCATCAAGAAATAGCAAATCGTAAGGTGATGACACTCGTTCTTCTCCAATATTATGTGTATTCCAATGAAATTACCGTGAGAGATGGATTCCTTTTCAAAAAGAAATCGAGCTATTTATCAGAGGTGAAAAAACAGTTTCCCTACTTCTATTCGAGGATTAGTCATATCATCCAAGAGTTAAAAACAGACGATATCCTTGCTTCTTTTGTGAAAAATGAACGGGAATTGATTCGTATCATTACATCTTCTTGGAGAGGGCTTGTTCATTTGGAGATGGAACGGAGAAACGTGCTGAACATTTTTGTTACTTCAACATTAGGTTATTATCATAGTTTGTTTATTGCTGATTTAATTAAATTAAGCGTGCCTCCTCTCATTCACATTTTCACAAGTCCAGAAAATTCGTTAAATGATGTCACGATGGATCAACTTGGGATTGATATGATTGTGACCGATACTGAGCTTCCTCTTCAATTCGGTCGATCTACGCTGCTGATCAGCTCTTTTCCAACAAAAAAAGAATTGGACAACTTACACCGAAGATTGGTTGATATGACAAACTAATGTTCATCATAAAAAAAAAGCTGCTGAGACATTCTCAAGCAGCTTTTTGGTTCTGTATTAATGAAGCACGATTTGTTCATTCATCAAATCAATGGCGTAAAGCGATTGCCCATATTCATCTAATAGAAGGTATACTTTGAGCGGGGCAGTGGTTTGATCTGTTTGCTGCGTGAATAGGACACAAGTGAATTTTTCAATCCCATCTGGCAGCTTGCTTTTCAGAAAAGGATGAAGAATAGGAGAGATTCGAAGGGTATCAACATCTTTCAGCCAAAGCTCATCTTGTAACGCAGGATAATGGTCAACCAAAAACTGACGAAACACTTCCAATGTACTCAAGGTAGATATCCTCACTTTCTTCTAACTTGGCTTCAAACTCACCTAAAAACAAACGGAACCAACTCATCATATGATCTCGGTACACGTATTTTCGCATACGGCTTGAGACACGATCACTCACTTTTTAGACATGAACTGTAGATCGACTGTACTGTAATGAATGTTCAATATGTATAACGTTTCCTATGTCATCTCATTGACTCCACCACGAATTCAAACAATGGACCTATGATCATATTCTTACCTGTTTTCTTTCGTGATGAAACGACAACTTCCTGCTACAATATTCCATTTTTCTGCAAAAAAGAGGGAGTTGGGACAAAAAAAAAGAACAGCACTGACTGTTCTTTCAATAGCGTAAAGTGCCAATTCAAATATCCTGTAAAGGAATGACTTCCCCGCTCACTGCATCCACTCCATCATGACAATCTAGTTTTCCACATAAGACATACTGCTTTTCTGTAAAATCATATACATAGATGGGGGTCAGCTCTAACCGATTTTTTAATTTTTCGAAGGCTGCTTGTTTTGTCATGGTGATTTTACCAGGGGGGTGGAGTTCATCCAACATGCCACACTCCTTAAACATTTCTTTTCTATCTATGTAATTAACGGCTTCAAATGTAAGGGCATCAATGAATATCAAGATTTTATCTGTAAGCAAGCTTCTCTCTTGTCTATTTGCTTTTACTGTTGCATGAATGTAATGATCACGATGAAGAGAAATGCAAACCCATTTTCCGGTGTCGTTAGGATATTCCTGACTCAACAAATTTTGAACTGCTTTCAAACACTTATCTTTTTCTTCCTCTGTTATGGGCGTTGTATCTGGTGAGGGTTCAATTGAAAAGGCTTGATCATCTGAGATGTCTTCTTGAATATTTAATTCCTTTCTTACAAAAGGTTCAGTTATTGGTTCATCCCATTTGATGATTTGGTTGATATTGAGACATTGATGTTCCTGTATCGTACCTTCAAACGAGAGGATTCCGGTTCCATCATTCTTTACATACACTTCTTCTAACGCATAAATTGGACGAATTTTATTCTGATCAAAGGAAGGCCATTCGATTCGTTGCACTTGCTGAAGGACTAAGCTTTCAATCTTCTCAATGAGCAGCGTATATTTTTCAGCCCTGTGCTTTTTTATTGAGACAAATGGGCCGTGATGAACAAAGTAAATGAGTTGTCCATGTTCATCCCATTTCACATCAATCATGCCCGAAGGGGTCACTGGTACACCAGCAATTTTTTCCTCAAAAATAAGCTCCCCTTTTTCCTCCTTATGCAAGTGAAAGTGCTCTCCATATATCAACCCTGTTTCTTGTTCAATCCATTTGATGACGTCATTCTGGGCGCTATCAAAGCACACACCCTCCTTTGCATATGTTTTACCCATGACAAAAACAGCACTCTCAACCTTTCCTGTATTCAAATTCACTTCTATCACGGCTGTGCCATCCGGGTTTAAATCTTCGTCCACAGGTTCCGTTTCATGTGGAGGAAACCATTCCATACACAATTTATAAATTGTTTCATTAAACATATTCACATTTCGGTAATACTCGTAGTTTTTTAAACGATAATCATCTAAGCCGAACTTCTTTCTTGTATCATCTATTAGACGCTGTAGAGTTTCATTCATTTGTTTCACCTCAATCTGTTAAGTGATTATCTTATGGAAGGACGAATATGACGATAAAGCCAAATAGGATGATGATGGTCAAGAAACCTAAAGCCATTGCCATCATATTTGACTCTTTTGTATAACCTTTTAATTCGTGTTTCTCAGTAGATCGATCAATTTTTCTAATTCGAAAAAGCATACTTACATTGATAAGAGCTAAAGAAATAACCAAGAAGAAAATGAGAAAAATAGGTTCTATGTCAAAGAATGGATTCGGTATATTTTGAATATTAAACGACTGAAAGAACATAAGTCCACTCAATATCAATTTCCAAATATTCTCCATCTTTTTTTCTTTGTACCACTCTTTACCCAGTTTTTCCTTTTCATAAATAGCTACCTGCTCGAAAAGAGGAATGAAAGACTTTGTTGTTCCTTTTTTGATAAAGCCCAATACACCTTGAAAAAGCATTAGAATACCTAAACAAAAAAAGAAATGTGTAAATCGTATTTCAGAAATTTGAATAATCATAAAAAAGATCACCATCATGATGCCAAATATTAAATTAGACGCAGCTATTTGTTTTAGTCGCAGCTTTTTTAATGCAGCTTGTTCCATACTATACTCCTCCCCGTTTAAATGGTTTGATAATCGCTCTATCTGTACTACGTTTTTATCGGAAAAATGTTTCAATATTTTTCCTTTCTATTGTGAATTTGGTTTTTCACACACGAAAAAAGTAAAGAGTAATTCCCTTTACTTTTTCGCTTGCCTCTATGGGTTTAGTCCTATTCTCAAACCGCTGAATTGACTGCTTACTCATTTTCATGAACTGTCTAATCAGTTCATATTAGTGTTTAAAAATTCCCCTTCACAATCGTTCTTTTGGCTTTCTTGACAATTCTGCTGGTTGCTTTTGTATCAGAATCTTTTAACCACTGTTCACACAGGTTTATGACCCAATTCGGCTGTGTTTTACTAGCGTCATTCAGCCAGTTTCCTACAGAATCTTGAACATATGTTGATGGATCAGATTTGAGCAAGTCTAGAATAGGCTGTGCCCTCATTGGCTCTTGTTTTAATGACTCAATATGCTTTGTCCAAACACCTCTTGGGCGAATAGCTTCTACTGAGAATCGGCGAATATTTTCATCATTACTTTTAGCCCATGCTGTTAAATGTTCTATACTTTGATCGAGCTGATCCGTTAGGCTTTCTCTCACTGACATCCACGCAATTTCTCGAACTCCAAAATGATGATCAGCTGCAAATGGCTGAATGTACGCCAATTTCTCTTCCAAAGTTGATAAACGGTGTTTGTTCATATAAGCAGCCCAACAGCGGACGCTATCAGATACATGTTGAGTAAATGCCTGTAGCACTTCCGCTTGTTTTTCCCCATTCTCTTTCTGTAGCCATTCATCTAACAATTGACCGATAAGACGAATTGCTTTCATTCCAGACTCAGCCTTTTGTTGAGTGATCTTAGATGTTAAACCGTCTAAATGATGGTCTAAACCAACGGATGGCAAAACATGACGTAATAACGTCATGTGATTGACAGCCAGCCATTCAGTTAAATTCACACTCTCTATTTTTCCCTGATTCAAAAGGAACAAGACGTCATGAGGGATATCAGTCCCCTTTCGAGCACCTTTTCGATTGATGATCTCCTCGCTTATTTGCATTTATTTTCTCTCCTCGTCTAGTGGTGCTTTTGTTTGATATTCATCGTTTTTAAAAGAAATATATGAATGCCTTCAATCTTTGGATATTGCCCCCTATTGTATCAAATAAACAACTTTACTGGTGCATTCTTCAAATCAAAAAGAAACTACCCGAAATAAGTAGTCCCTTCCATACAAAATTGAATTTAAGTTACCTTCCTTGCTCGATCACCTTCAAACTCTTCTGCTGAGAGATTCTGTCAAACGCCACCATCAAGCTGGTCATGAGTAAAGCGAGAAGAACCGTTCCAGCACTGATCCAGCTCAGGTGCAATATAGATGTCCTGCTCAATACAATCCCCCCTAACCCCGACCCTAAAGCAAATCCGAATTGAATAAATGATGTATTGACACTTAATGCGATATCAGGAGATTTCGGAACAAGGGTTACAAGATATAGCTGCTGAGCTGGTGATGTACTCCATGTAGCGATCATCCATATCATGATAACAGCCACCATGACCACGAGATTCCCTGTGACAAATGCTAGTAGCATGAGCATCATGATTTGCAAGATGATGCCAGAAAAAATCGTGAAGATGGGTCCTTTTTTATCTGCTGCCATCCCTCCAAGGCTTGATCCCAAAAAGCTGCATATTCCCGCTAGTAACAAAATGCCACTGATTTCTGTGATGCTTAGGTTGGCTGATGCTTGCAGGAAGGGCGTTAAATAGGTAAATAACATGGAATATCCACCTACATAAAATAGCGTCACTGCCACCGCAAGTAATATCCGCTTGTCTTTTAAAATCGATAATTGCATACGAAGCGTCACCGGTTCTTGTTCTTTCATAGAAGGGATCCGCCTATACACCACAATCAGCGGAATAAGCGTGATCACTCCACTGGCTGCGAATAATGCTTTCCATCCGATCATACTGCTTAGAAATGTCCCGATTGGAACACCTAAAACCAAGGAGCTGCTTAAACCCATTAAAATGATGCCAATCGCTGTTCCTCTTTTTTCCCGTTCTACAAGACGAGTTGCAACCGCCATCGCCACTACAATCGCCGTTCCCCCACTGATTCCTTGTAAAATTCTTGTGATCATGACCATTTCAAACGAATGGCTGATACTTGTGATGAAGTTACTTAAAATAAAAATGATCAGCGTCCATGTTAATATTTTTCTGCGGTCCATATTGATGGTTAGTGCGATGACAATCGGTGCACCGATTGCGGCCGAAAGTGCTAAAGATGTGACCAATAAGCCAGCAGTAGACGTTGTGACATGTAAATCATGTGCGACCATTTGAATAATGCCAGTAATGATGTATTCGATCGTTCCGATTAAAAAAGCTGCTAAAGCAAGTAAATAGACAACGGTTTTATTTTGCATCGTGACGTTTCTCCTTTGGGCCATGTTTACGATTTGATTTCATTTTTAATAGGAATTTGAATTTCAATGAGTCTGCCTTCTTCATTTTCTGACAATGGGTAATAGATTTCTCGGCCCGGCTGATCATCTTTCACGCGGTATCCGTTATGTTCAATCCATGTCGCCAGGTCAACACAAGCAGTTTGTGCGGATGGAGAATGGGAATGAAATAAGAGTGTTGCCATGGTGTCTTCTGCAGGTAACGTGCGAATTGTCATTCCCTGAGGAAGCGAGCACCTTAACGATTTGACGGAATACCCCACCTCAAATTCGAACTCACTTTCTTTATCCAGTGATTCTCTCCATAGCACCACTTGTGGTCCCGAGATCGATTCTTGTTGATGTTTATGTAATAAATGATGAAACATTTGAAAGAGTGAAGGGATTTCTTCAACAGTTCCGTTGGATTGAAAAGACATGATGCGTTTACTTTCAACAGATTTAATGATGACCTCCTGTTCTTTTTCAACACACCCCTCTCGTTTGATGAGGTGCATCCGCTCCTTAATACGGGCTAATTTCTGTTGTTCTCTCTCGATCAATTGCTGAATCTCACTCTCTTTCAAGAGAAACATGCCCTGAATTTGCTCTACTGAGATATCTTCACGAAGAAGCTGCCCCATTTGTTTTAACGTAAAGCCTAATTCCTTATAAAGAAAAATTCGATTGACCTCAAGCAGCTGCTCAGCTGAGTAATAACGGTATCCCGAATCTTGATCGATCTGCTGAGGCTTTAATAAATCAATTTGGTCATAATATCTTAAGGTTTTGACAGGCACTTTACTTAACATAGAAAAATCGCCGATCTTGAACATCCTGCATCTCCTCCGATTTGTTGATCTGATCACAGTATAAACCTTTCAGTTAAGGGGAAGGTCAACAAGAAGTTGATTAAATTTTTCAAAAGCACGAAAAAACCTAGATTTCTCTAAAATCTAGGTTTTGCTCATTATCCTACTATTTTTTCTAACAATCCCATCTCTTCAACAATCTTTATATCATCCATAAATCGTTGCAAACTTACTTTATGTTCTTTCTTTTGTAAATCTGTTGAATAACCTAAGCATAGATTAAAAATACAATCTAACCTTTGTCCGACTCCACTATAAAAATAATTCGTCAATATTCCATTATTTTCACTTGCAAGAACCACAACTGTAGCGATCTCTAATACATATTCTATATCTTCTATAGAAATCGTTCGATCCTTTTTCTTAGCAGTCATGAATTCATGACTATGAATAGAACGAAGCCTACCTTCAAGTAAATTGAGTATAGACCTTTTATAGATGACATACACACTGTGAATATGATGTTTATCAGGACAATAGGGATCTTGTAAAATGAATTTTATACGTTCATCTTCTTTTTCCATTTTTATTGCATCAAGATCATATAATAAAATATGATCAATTTCTTCTATTTTCATAGGAGGAAACATGTGGGCTACATCTGTTTTGTTTTTCATTTGATCACCCCGAAAACTAGTCTCTCTTACTCCAAACGTTCCAATCTTTCAAGCCACTTGACAATAGTTCCGTTTGTAAAGACATCGAGTATGACCCCCTCGCAAAATCGTTCAGCTCTCAGAACCCCCATGATGAGAGCCAGTACACACTGCGCATTTACATTTGAGATGTCCACATTCTCCATATCGTTCGTTCCACCCTCAATGCCATTTTCTTTGAGGATCTCACTGTAGCGGGTAAGCTCCATTTCTTGATGTTGTTCTGCAAAGGTATAGACATCCTCGATAAAACGACGGACCGTTTCGGAATAATTCACATAGGGCATCTGAATCGGATGTTCCGCTGTTCCATCATTTTCTTGATCTATGACCCATTCACCAATATCATCTCCTTGAAGCATAGGGATATAGTTTGTTAAGATGTTAAATTGACTCAATCTCATCCTCCACCTTTCTGAATTAAAAATTCTTTGATCGATCTCTCTCAATAAGTTAATAAAAAAGTCCGTGATGATCGTACAAACTAGAAGCCAGTATTCAAATCACGAACCATTTTTATTCATTTCACTTTTTACACTCGTACCATCGATAGAACTGTCTTCACATACACGGTATTAATCATCTTGCTCGTCAACGTTTATGTGTCATATTAAATAATAAGCTGATACCAGCTGTGAATAAAGCGTCAAGGAATTTATAAGACGATTCCCAAATAAAAAAACACCTCTGTCACATCGTTGCGAAGAGGTTATGTTCACTATTTTGTCTTTATAGTTCTTAGAAAGGCACTTCTGTTCTCTGTGGCATTTGTCAGCATCTTCGCATTTTCATTGAGTCTTTGTATCAATGCATCCTTAGCTTTTCCTTCAAATGAAGAGAGTAAAGCAACATACACTTCAGCTACAACCTGTTGTGCTGAAGAAAAGTCTGACGCATGTTTTGTATCTTCTTTTAGATTCTGACAATGCGTTTTTAAACTTGAACCTACAATTTTTTTTAATTCCTCATTCTGTTGTAATCGTCTGTAAAACTCATCTGCATCCATATTAACTCCATATGGCAATTGAAATCCCCCTTACAACCGTAACCATCTTGCTAATTCATTATCCTTATCTTTTAAATCCTCCGCCATTTTCACAATAAACTCACTAATATCCTCTAAATCTCTAATCAAATAATGTAGAGAAGCCTCAGTTTGATACTGTTCTTCTGAGTCATAAAATGCTGCTCCATCTTTCACAAAAGGGGCGTGAAACAATATAGCTTTTTCAACGTCACTTGGATCTAAATCCTTGAATTCTCCTAACCTTTTTCCGCAAATAGATTTCACGTCATACACCATTTTGCTGTGATCATGAGGGAATTGTTCAATTGCTTGTTTTTTTGTTTTTAAGTCTTCGATAGCTGCCTGTAATCGACGAGCTAATTCTTTTGCATATTTGGCATCCACTTTGATGGTTTGTCCATTCATACCTGAATAAGATGAGAACGATTCGATATTCTGGTTATAAACACCTTTGCTTCCATCCACACTTTTGATATGACCATTCTTATCAAAAGTAAAGTTCGACTCATTTAAACTATGAGTATCCGGATTTTTTGCGAATGCTTGGCCATAGAAGGAAGTAATCAAATTTCCTAAAACCCCAGGAACACCAAGCGGTGACACAAACCGATCTATACGCTCTCTTCGTGATTGACTAGGATTTTTCGTATAAATTGTCGTTCCGTTGTGCCTGTCATATTCTAATAACCAACCTGCCCCCACCATATCATCGGGATTAATGATGGCTTTATGATACAAATCAAATTCACCGTTTCTGATTTTCTTCTGAGTTTCTTCATCATGCAGCTTAACAATGGAAGGGTTGTTAAAGGCTACACTGTAAACATGATTGTTTACACCAGCGTATTCCGCATCTGCCCCTCCAAGTGAGTGACCCGTTGTTGAAATCACTGTATTAGTGCCAGCATACTTTTTCACTTCATTGGCGACGAGCTTATCACCTTGATCAAATTGAGATGTCTTAGTGACAATTTTGTAATCTCCACTTTTCAACAACATGGCTTGTTCCATACTACCGTTATACTTGGTAATCGCTTTAGAGTTTTCAGGTGCCTCTTTTTTCATGATGTATTTGACTTTCTTTTTCGGGTCTTGACCCATTACCACGTTGCCGCCATCTGCACTTATCACGTCAGCTTTGATTTGTTCTTGATTTGTTCCTTGAAAACCTACGACAACATTCTCAGGTTCTTTTGGTTTAACCCATTTACCTTCTTTTTTCTTGGCTTGGACAAATACGTAAACATCTAGGCCTGTGTCTGGGTCTTTTTTGATTTTGTCTACATAAAAAGCTTTTTTTGAATCATTTACAAGTGGTGTCTTATTCTCATAGGCTTTTCTCATTTTCTTTTCACTATATGTATTTTGGCTCAGAGAAAAATAATCTTTATCTGTTAAATTAGGTATGTCCGTCTTTGTATTCATGTACAATGCCCCTTCTCTCATGTAAAATCTAAGATAGAAAGGATGGTTTTATGAAAAAATACATAATTATCCTTGTGACTTTGGTTATTATAACACTTGGAGGGATATTTATGAAGGAACAACACGACAAAAAAACAGCTGCCCAAGAAGCTAAAAAAGAAGAATTGTATTCCTTGGCTAAGAAAAGAATGACTGACTTTATTAAAACAAACTATAATGATATTAAACGAATTGATTATACTGATGATTATGAGATAAACCCAATGGGCGGTATTGAAATTAATGGTTATCTCAATGAAAATAAGAAAAAAGAAATATGGGGAATCTATGATAAAGGCAATGACGAAGTCATATCTTTCACTGTAGATGCTAAAGAAAAACCCGAGTGCGAAGATAAAGTATGCGAGTATTAAAAAGAGGATAAATCATCGAATAAACAAAAACGTCCCCTTGGAATTTCAAGGGGACTATTTGTTTACTTCAAGAAGGCTTCGAACTGCGCCTTTTTCTTTGGTTTTGGACCATATATACCATCTGCGATAACACCATGCATATATTCATATAAAACTTCCATTGATAAAACATGACTGGTGATATTTATGCTCACTTAAAAAAAATTTGGTGATTACTTCATATTAGAAGGTTAAATGATCATAATGGCCTTTCGCGGTTCTTTGCCCACTATTATTTAAGGACTAAAGACACCACACACTCCACATGTGCCGTATGCGGAAACATATCCACTGGTTGCATGTATTCGATCTTGTAGTCTTTTGACATGTATTCGAGGTCTTTTGCTAGTGTAGATGGGTTGCAAGAGACGTAGACAAAGCGTTTTGGTTTGACTTGTTTAACGGTGTCTAGGAAAGTGCGTTCGCAGCCTGTTCTTGGCGGGTCGACGACGATAACATCGGGACGGAAGCCTTCTTTGACCCATTTTGGCAGCCAGTGTTCGGCTGTGCCTGTCACATAAGTTGCGTTTTTCATGCCGTGTTTTTTGGCATTTTTCTTCGCGTCATCAATTGATTCTTTGATGACATCCATACCTCTTACTTCTTTTGCTCCATCTGAGAGCCACATTCCAATGGTTCCAACGCCGCAATACGCATCGACTACCTTTTCTTTGCCAGTCAGTTTGGCCGCTTTTTTCGCTTCATCATAAAGCTTTAGCGTCTGCTTCGGATTCAATTGGAAGAAAGCCCGTGCACTCAATTCAAATGAGACGTCTCCTAAAAATTCTTGGATGACCATGTTGCCAGCTAGGAGCGATGTTTTATGCCCAAAGATGACTGACGTTTTTTCGCCATTGATATTGTGCATAATAGACGTCACTTCTGGCAGACGTTTTTGAATGGCTTCGGCGATTTCTTTTTTCTTTGGAAACTCAGGCTTTGATGTGACAAGGACGACTTGTACTTCACCTGTTTCAAAGCCGACACGCACAACAATCGAGCGCACGTCGCCTTTTCTTGTCCGCTCGTTGTAGACAGATACGCCGAATTTCTCTAAAATTTTGCGGACGACGCCTGTTGTTTTGTTCGTTTTCGGATGCTGGACGATACATTCCTTGATCGGAACAAGTTTATGAGAATTCAGCCCATAAAGCCCTGCGATGATGTCGCCGCTATGTGATCTTCCGACTTGGAACTGACTTTTATTCCGGTAGTGCCATGGATCTTCCATACCGATTGTTGGTCTAATGTCGATCTTTTCAACCGACAGCTTTGTATGACGCTCCATTGATTGAATGACAATATCGCGTTTTTCCTTTAACTGCTGCTCGTATGCCAAATGCTGAAGCTGACAGCCTCCGCACTCTTCGTATACTGGGCACGGCGGTTTCACTCGATGTTCTGAGCGCTTGCGGACTTTCCTCACCGTACCTTCTGCATATTTCGCTTGAACATTCGTTGCTTCAACTACTACTTCCTCACCTGGAAGTGCACCTGGGACAAAGACCACTTGCTTTTTAAAATAACCGACCCCTTCCCCATTAATGCCAAGGCGTTTAATGGTAAGCGGGAACTGCTGCCCCTTTTGCAGAAGGGCTCCTTGCTGTTTTTCTTTCACGTTTATTCTCTCCGTTCTATTTAAACCTTTATCGGTTGTCCTCATTTTATTCCATCTGAATAGTATATCACGACTTGGACGAAGAGAGAAAATGCCTTTCAATTATTTATCCGTCTCTATACTTCTCCATAAATAAAGGGAGGCGTAGCTTAAATAAGGTGCCCACTCCTTGCTTAAAACTGCCATCTCTTCTTTTGTTGGCTTTTCTGGCAGGTCAAAGTGACGTTTGATCGCATTTTGAATCCCGATATCTGCCATTGGAAAGAGATTTGGTCTTCCAAGTCCATTCATGAGGACATTTTGAACCGTCCAAGGTCCAATCCCTCTAATCGGAAGCAGACGTTCTTCAATTTCAATATCCGTTAAGTCGTGTAATTCTTCTAAATTCAGAGAGCCACTCACTATTCGCTTTGAGACATCAATCACATATTCCGCTTTTCGCTGACTGAATTGCAGTTTTCTCAAATCGTCGGTTTCAAGTGATGCAATGGTATCCGGTAAAGGGTCAAACCAGACGCCGTCGATTTGCTCACCATACGTATGAACAAACCGTTTCGTCAGCTCATAAGCAAATGCAAGATTGAGCTGCTGATGAATGATGCATTTCATCAAGCAATGATATAGATGGAAATCCAGCATAAGCGGCGTTCCGATATGACGTTCAAAAATGGGCGCAAGATTTGTTTGAGCAAAATGGTCATGCACGGCGTGTAATTGATGCTCCATGCCAAATATCCGCTTCACCTCAGAAAGGATCGCTTCCTCCGGCCCGTTAGCCTGCACACGGAACGAAGGCGCTTCTTTTGTTCCTGTCGCTTGAACGACTGCAACGTACGGTTTATGATTCAGCCTCATCGGTACTTTGATTTCTCTTTTATCCAGATCGACCGCCTTTAATGGATCGCTCGACAAACGTCTCAGCACTTGATCGAAGTGATAGGGCGGTTCAACCAATAGGTGTTTTTCCCACATGTTTTTCCTCTTCCTTTCTGCCAACACACGCAGATGTGATTGTTTCACTTTGCATGAATGATTCTCTATATTGAATACTTTTAAATATAAAGAGTACAAGAATTTATCAGTTATATCTTCCTTATTTATGGTCATTCTCCTTTTGGATAGATGAAAATTTTTAGTCGAATTCAGCTAAAATTCGACAGCAATCTTCAACATTTTAGGATCATTTTCCTTAAATTAGAAATAGAACCTATGGGTGATATCTTCTATTTCAAAAATATTTGTATAATTATGACATATCAAGGAGGTGAACAAAGGAATTAGCGGATTAGGCAATCATTTGTTTCATCTTGCAGGAACATATTTACCTCATTGATCACCGGCTTCACCTAGTTTCACGTTTTACTAAAAGAAGACCCAAAATTTAAAAACAAAGGAGATCCGACCAATGAAAAAAACAATTCTTTCTGTTGCCCTTGCCACTGCTGTTTCTTCGACACTACCAGTATTCGCTGACGCTGCTGAGCAAAAAACTGCTCCAGTTTCAACAACTATTCAGCAAACTGTGTTAAACAAAGCTGCTGAAGGTAAAGCTTCAACAAATGCGACAAATGTTAACATTAACTTTGACGTACTTGGAATTGCCAATGCATTAATTAATGCTGCAAATGCTAACACAAACCGTGAAGGCTTTGTCAAAGGATTAATGGAGTCTGCTTTCTATGCTGCTGGCGCAAAATACAATGTTATGGTATTTAACTTAAGCCAAGGCTATGAGACTCGTTTCAACGGTGTTAAAACGTTTGCTACTGTTAAATACGGAAGCATTACGTACGGAGTTTGGGTATTTGAAAATGGATCTTTCACAAACAAAGGTGATGGCGGTTACATCAACTGGGCATTTAGAGGTTGGTTCGACCGTAACGGTGGTTTCGTCAACTTCCGTCGTCCTTAATTCTCGCTTTATCCATCAATCATACACGCACATTGGACCGATCTCAGCGATGAGATCGGCTTTTTTATGGTGAAAACGTATAAGTTCACCGCTGCTGCTTCATGATATAATGCAAGTCTGGAGGGGTGCACATGCTGAAAAAACTTGCAGTGACAAAAAACGGCGACTTGATTGAACATGCAACATTGCAGCAGCTTTCAAGCCCCGATATTGCCTGGTATTGGATTGATTTTTATGCGCCAACGGAAAAGGAAGCAGCACTGTTAAAGGAATTTTTTCAGTTCCATCCGCTTGCGATTGAAGACTGCTTCCATTATTTACAGCGGCCGAAGCTTGATTTTTATGAAGGGTATTTATTTTTCGTCCTTCATGCCCTCAATCAAAAAACACTTCGATCTGAAGAAGTCGACCTGTTTGTTGGAGAAAACTATATCGTTACTTTTCATTTGAAGGAAGCACCCTACATTGATCGAGTCATTCGAAAGCTCAAAGGGTCTGATAAAGCACGAGAGAGCGGTCCAGAGCATATGGCTTATATGCTGATTGACCAGCTCGTCGATGATTATTTTCCTATTATTTATCAAATTGAGGACAGGCTCAATGAAATCGAGGATGAAGAAGGGCATAAAACGTATGGTACATTAATGAACGAAGTATTCGGTATTCGATCCGATTTGCTCAAACTGCGCAGAACCATTATCCCGATGAGGGACCTCTTATATCGAATTGTGAACACGAATATGATGAAAAGCGATGCAAACCGGCAAGCATATTTTAATGATATTTATGATCATCTATTGAAACTAACAGAAATCGTTGAGTCAAACCGTGATATGACAGCCGATTTACGAGACAGCTATCAAACACTAAATTCCAATCGAATGAATGCCATCATGATGACACTGACCATTGTCTCGACGATTTTTATTCCACTGACCTTTATTGTTGGGGTATATGGGATGAACTTTGATAACATGCCTGAATTACACTGGAAATATGGCTATTTTGGCGTACTGATTTTCATGGGTTTGCTTGTCTCAGGGATGCTTTTGTGGTTTAAACATAAAGGATGGTTTAGGATTTTTAAATAGTTTTTTGAGAGAAGTGCTTGAAAGGGAGATACTATGGAAAACTGGATTCCACTGACAGACAAAGAACTAAAGTACGCATGGAAGACATTTGATCAAAAGTTTAAATTTAACCCAAGCATCTCTCGCTTTCCCGGTTTTCAAGCACCATCTCCTTACATCACATATGATATCTCTGCTTATTTCGAGTACCCTTCTCTCCTAAGTGCGGATGAAGACCTTGAAAAGAAGGCACTGCTGTCTTTTCAGGAGAATATCACCGGAACGGACGAATATATGCAGGTACTTGATTGGCAGCACGACTGCTATTGGATCACACCATACGGCTCATTTGAAAAAGATGAATTTGGAGAATGGAGAGTTCCTGTGCTCCCAAATGGAGATGACTATTTCTTTTTATCAAAAGAGATGACCTGGGGTTTACTAGGACATCCTTGGGAGCAAAGCATCACGATTTTCGGTGAGGGCTTGATTAACTCCTTTACTCGTCATCGTCCCCTTTTGTTCCAGCGTAAAATAAGAGAAGGATAATTCAAAAAGCTTGCAGATGTCTGCAAGCCTCGGATTGTTGACAAAGGGCTAAAATGAACTTGATTTTAGCCCTTTGTCTTCGTTTCAGCGTGATAGAAAACCTTTGCAGCCCTAGGAAGGACGAGTACTGGCGCGGAGCGAATTTCACATTCGTGAGCACCAGCACGCAGGACTGACAACGAATGCGAGGGTTTGGCTACACGCTGAAGCTTGCAGATGTCTGCAAGCTTTTTTCTATAGCTGAGGGAGATGCCATACTTTTTCAAGCATGAGATCGTCTAAGCTTTTAAAGGTATATCCTTGTTTTTTTAAAGCAGTGATGGCATCATCAAGTGCCTCGGCATTGTCCCTTGAGACGGTATGAAGTAAGTAAATGGCACCCGGATGCGCCTGTTTCATCATTTGATTGTACGCATACTGTTTTCCTTTTTGATGGTGGATGTGCCAATCTACAAACGCCACTGACCAGAAAACGGTTTGGTAGCCAAGCTGTTTCGTTTCCTTTAGTACCCTTTCACTGAACACCCCGCGCGGTGGACGAAGGTAGAAGTTATCTTGTTTTCCTGTGATTTTGTATACCGCTTCATTGACACGATCTAGCTCTTCTTTGATTTCTTTCGTACTCTTTGTTGTTAAATCTGGATGGTGATAGGAATGGTTGCCAATAATATGACCTTCCTCTGCCATACGTTTGACGAGCTTAGGCTGGTCCTTTACGAAGTGCCCAGTCACAAAAAAGGTGCCGGGTACTTGATGTTTTTTCAGCACGTCCAAGATTTTGGGTGTGTATCCATTCTCATAGCCATTGTCGAATGTAAAATAAATCTCTTTCTTTTTCGTATTTCCTAAATAGAAAGCATCATATTTCTTTAAGAGTGTCGTCAGTTCCTTGCCGGCATCTGCTGGCTTATGCTCTTTGCTTTTAGCAAATCCCCAATGAATCGGCTGATTAGACACGGCTTCTAAGTTTGAAAAAGGCATCGATACAAAAAGCGCACATAGACAGATCAGTATGCATTTTTTCATTTACGTCACTTCCCGGTTTTTCTTCTATTGTGCAGAATATACCGGGTACTCATACACTTTTTGACCTGCCAATTTAAAGAAAAAAGCCCGCATCAGCGCGAGCTATTCTTCCTTCCAATCGGTTTTAAACCGTTCATATTTCGCTTCTAGGTCGTCAATCATCTGGATGAGTCTGTCTATATCCTCAACGTCTGTGGATTCAGGATCTAATGAATCAATCACATTCATAAACATATCTAATCGGTTCTTTAAATAATCAACCTGCTGCTCTTTGCTGTCTGCTGCCTTGCCCATAGATACACTCCCTTTAGCATTTGTTTATAGCTTATCTTTTTTTCCTTTGTAAATCAATTGTGTCCCCTCTTGCGTATAACGGTGATGGGGCTTAAAATTAACTGTTGGCGGGTCTATGTTTGCCCGAATGAAAAGGAGATAGATACCATGAACCAAAAAACAGCACTTCGTCCGATTACACCTGCATTCGACCCTTGGGAAGCCTATCTCGATGTGCAGGATTACGGAGAAATGAAGCTGACAAATATTGAATTGACGACAACGACGTTGTGTAACATGAGATGTGAGCACTGTGCGGTTGGCTATACTTTGCAGCCAAAAGATCCGAATGCACTGCCACTCGATTTACTGCTTCGCCGTTTAGATGAAGTACCGCTCTTGCGTTCCCTTAGCATTACAGGCGGAGAGCCGATGCTGTCTCTGAAATCTGTACGGGAATATGTCGTTCCTCTATTAAAGTATGCCCATGAACGCGGCGTCCGTACCCAAATTAATTCGAATTTAACACTTGATTTGGCTCGATATGAAGAGATTATTCCATACTTGGATGTCCTACACATTTCACATAACTGGGGAACAGTCGAAGAGTTTGCTACGGTTGGTTTTGCAATGATGGACCGAAAGCCAACCTTTGAGCAGCGCGAGAAATTGTTTAACCGCATGATTGAGAATAGTCAGGCACTTGTGAAAGCGGGTGTAACCGTATCTGCTGAAACGATGCTGAATAAACGTACGCTTCCTTATATTGAACACATCCATCGTCAAATCGTGGACGAGATGAAATGCCAGCGCCACGAAGTTCATCCGATGTATCCAAGTGATTTTGCCAGCGCCCTTGAATCATTGTCGCTTCCGCAAATGCGGGATGCGATTCATCAGCTGCTCGATGTTCGTGATGAGAACACTTGGATGCTGTTTGGCACATTGCCATTTTATTCATGCAGCACAGATGAAGAAGACCAGCGCCTCTTGACTCGATTGCGTCAAGCGAAAAATGTGACAGTACGAAATGACCCTGATGGCCGTTCACGGTTGAATGTGAATATTTTTGATGGGAATATTATTGTGACAGACTTTGGCGATACACCGCCATTAGGAAATATTGAAACCGATACGTTGCAATCAGCTTATACACGCTGGATGAACACAAAATTGGCAAAAGAACTGAATTGTCATTGCCCAAGTGTGCAATGCCTTGGTCCGAATGTTCTTGTGAAAAACAGTTATTATCAAGATGTTGATTTTACTTCTCGTACAGCCAGGGGGTAACCGATAGATGGACGAAACATTTCTGACAGTGGTCAAGAACAAATACATTGAAATTCTCCTTGTTGGCCTCATTCTTTGGCTTGCCGTCTTTATGATCAACAAAGCGCTTCAGATTTTCTTTAAACGCACTGAATTCATTGAAGACAAGAAGAAAAAAACGATTGAGAGCTTGGTCAAATCGGTTTCAAAGTATACAGCTTCCATATGTTTTGTCTTATATGTGATTTCTCTATTTTTTCATGACTTTGGGAAGATTCTTGCGGGGGCTGGTGTTGCTGGAATTGTCATTGGTTTTGGCGCTCAGACCTTGATTCGTGATATTTTAGCCGGCATCTTCCTCATTTATGAAAGGCAAATTCATAAAGGTGACTATGTGACGGTCAATAATCTTTTTAACGGAACCATTGAAGAAATTGGTCTCCGGTCTTTGCAAATTAGAGAATGGAGCGGCAAGCTGTTAACCATTTCAAACGGAGACATTCGTCAAATCCAAAACTACAATATGCACTACATGCGTATCACAGAGTCAGTCTTGATCAGCGCAAACCAAAATCCTGACATTGCTTTCAAGGCGCTAGAAACAGCATGTGATCAGTTAAATCAAATGCATCATGATTTACTGAAAAAAGATGAATTCCAAAACGCCATTGAACCTTTTCAGGTTCATGGCATTATGGGGCTCAATAAATTGAATCGCGGGATTGAGATCACCGTAAAAGGAATGGTCGAGGATGAAAAATACTTCGAAGCCGCCCTCGCTGTGCGAAAAGAAATGATCACACAACTTCATCAGCATGATGTGAAATTGCTTGAGGATCTCGTCTATCCACAGCCTGCAAAATAACCTCATTTGTGATGGGGTTATTTTTTTGATCACTTTTTGTTAATTAGTTAATTATCATGCATGTAGTTCACATGATCATTCGGTGTGATGAGCTGACTAGACCGCATGAGAAAAATAAGACGCTTGAACAACTTGGACATATCAGCTAAGGAATTCTTTTCTTTTCAGCCCTCTTACTTCTATCCTCTTGACTGATTCATGTATAATAGAAAGCAGATTGATTTCATGCAGCATGGGGACCCTCATACTGTGTATTTACTAAGTGAAAGAGAGTGAATAAGATGGGTCGTAAGTGGAACAACATTAAAGAAAAGAAAGCATCAAAGGATGCCAATACAAGTCGTATTTACGCAAAATTCGGGCGTGAAATCTATGTGGCTGCCAAGCAAGGTGAGCCAAACCCAGAATCAAACCAAGCACTTCGCTTTGTCCTAGAACGTGCAAAAACATATAGTGTCCCAAAACACATTGTGGACCGTGCGATTGAAAAAGCAAAAGGCGGCGCAGAAGAGAACTTCGATGAGCTGCGTTACGAAGGATTTGGTCCAAACGGATCTATGGTGATCGTTGATGCCCTGACCAATAACGTTAACCGCACAGCGTCTGATGTTCGTGCAGCATTTGGGAAAAACGGCGGAAATATGGGCGTCAGTGGATCTGTTGCTTACATGTTTGACCAAACAGCGGTGATCGGTGTCGAGGGGAAAAGTGAAGAAGAAACGCTTGAACTTTTAATGGAAGCAGACATTGATGTACGTGACATTATGGAAGAAGATGATACGGTGATCGTCTACGCTGAACCAGATCAATTCCATCAAGTACAAGAAGCGTTCAAACAGGCAGGCGTAGAAGAATTTACTGTCGCTGAAATCACAATGCTGCCTCAAAACGAAGTGACATTAGATGATGAATCGAAAGCACAATTCGAGAAACTCATCGATGTATTAGAAGAGCTTGAAGACGTGCAGCAAGTTTATCATAATGTGGATTTAGGGGAATAATCAGCTAAGCCATCGTAGTTGTTGGATTCATTCAACTTCCGCGTTGGCTTTTTTATTGTCTAGGTAAGGTTTACGTTCTACTCAAGACCATGTAATATGAAGAAACAGTCGTTTCCACAAATAACCAAGGAGCTGAGTTTCATTTTTAAAACATGGTGGTTTTCGTATTATGGCTTTATGATCCTCCCTTTTATTGGCCTATGCTTAATTTTCAACAATTTGACGATATTCACTAAAGTCTTTCTCTTTCTTTTCTTTGTATGGTTTTTATATAACGCCTTTGATTTTTACATTCATGAAATGAAAAAGAAAAAAGATAGGACATCTTAATCAAAAAACAGTCATCTCCCCTTGGTAAGAGGAGATGACTGTTTTTAATTCATCCCTTGAAACCCAAACGTCAGGTGATCCTGAACAGGAATCCAAGCGCCGATTCCTTGTGAGGTCACATTTTTTACGACAAGTTTGCGTTTATTTCCCTTGAGCACAAGGTACACTTCTCCGTAAGTAACCTTTCCTTTTTCGTTAATCGCTGGAGCGTACGCATGCAGGGTTGCTGCTTTTTTCGGAGATACGTGGTAGGACTGATCTCGCTTTGTTCCTGCACCAATCACTGTGTCGAAGGCGAGCGGAAGTTTTGTTTTTTGGATGGCTTTTTGCATCATCAACGTTTTTACATCTTCTGGGTTTGGTACTTTTGCTGTGAGCCCTCCACTTACTTTTACTTGTTGCTTTTGCACATATTTGCCGATGGCTGTTTTGTTTCCGCCTCTATTATCAATGTGATTCGTGTTCACTTTTTTGTATTCCCAATTGGCGACGGTTTCGTTTGAATCATAGCTGAGTGCCCATCTTCCAAGAAAAATCGTTGCCCTGTAGCCAACTGCTAGCGGTGTACCTGAGATACTGGATTCATTCAGCATTTTAATTAAATGTGTATTTTCAATTGGTACACTTGTTGTTTTAAATAATTCGGCCGTCAGCTCGCTCGGCTGTAGCAGCGGTTGATCTTGTGACGCATTTGGATACGTATTTTCCTTTGAGATACTGGCGACAGACGATGGCACCTTAAACGACTTTGCTGCCTCGGCTGGAAAGCTGTATAGAAAACTTAAGGATAAGAGAACAACAAACATGATGCGGGGCATCTTTTTCATATCATCACTCTTTCTCATTCATTTTTCCATAGTATTTTCCCGAAAGACGTCCCTTATCCACAAAAGATTATAAAAGGAAAAATCCAATCGCCATAATGAAATAGGCAGCGAGCAATGTAGCACCTTCAAACCAGTTCGTATCCCCATCATTTGAAAGGATGACCGTTAGTAAAACAGAGGATGCCATGGCAATGAGCTCTGGTAATGAGAAGATCAGTGGCATTTGCTTTTCAAAAAACAGAGAGCTGATCACAAGGATCGGTGCGACCATCATGGCGACTTGAAGCGTAGAACCGAAAGCAATTTCGACCGCGACATCCATTTTGTTTTTATACGCCATAATGACAGCAGAAGCGTGTTCTGCTGCATTACCGACAATCGCAACAATGATGACCCCGATAAACAGTTCACTCCAGCCAAACTGTTCTCCGACTGTGTCAAATGTATGGACGAGCCGCTCTGAAATATACGCCACAGCAATTGTCGCAAGGAGTAAAATCGCCGTGGCAAACTTCCCAGACCATTCTGGTGTTTCTTCTTCCGTCGCTGCTTCCCCTTCCGCAATTTCCTGCTTGGCAACATAAACACCTCTGTGGCTCACCAGTTTGAAATAGAGTGCTGCGACATAAAGCAAAATCATCACAATGCTAATGCCAATACTTAAAACAAATTGACGATCTTCTGCCATCCCTATGGAAAAGACTTCTGGAATGACAAATGCCACAATAATCGCAAACATAAGCAGCCCAGAGTTATGCCTTGCATCGTGGACATTGAACTCTTGTCGTTTAAATTTCAATCCGCCAACGAAAAAAGACAGTCCAGCCACAAGCAGTAAATTGCCGATCACTGAGCCAGTGAGTGAAGCAAGGACAATGGCGGTGAGTCCTTGTTTTAATGCAAAAAATGAAATAATTAATTCCACTGCATTCCCAAAAGTAGCATTTAACAGCCCGCCAATTCTTGGTCCCGCTATAATGGCAAGACTCTCTGTCGCTCTTCCCATAAAACTTGCAAGACCGATGATGGCGATACAATAGACGGCAAACATGACAGCCTGCGGGAAATGAAGAAAACTGCCAATTACAGATAATGGAACACCAATTGCGACAATCACAAGAAACAAACGATTCATACAGCCAATCTCCTTTACATCATATCTGACTGTTATTCTTTCGTGAGTGCCGGCATCATATACATTTAGATTCGTTCGTGTGAAAGGGTGATATCAATCGTTCCTTTCACGGATTGCACCATGGAGCAATGCTTCAACGCAAGTTTCATTACTTTTTCCAGCTGTTCATCAGAGGTGCTGATGCTTTCAAAGATCATATGTAAATGAATATGAGTGATTTTGTTTACAGTTCCTTCTCTTGTCGTTTCAGGCGTAATGGTCAGTCCTTGATAGGATATTCGTTTTTTCCGGCATACATGAATGACCATTTCTCCAAAACAGCCCGCAATAGCCGAGGTGAACAATTGATACGGCCTGTATCCCGCTTCTTTATTTCCCGAAATAGACAGCTGCCTTTGATCAGCATTTGCGACCCACCGATCATTTTCGTATATCAGCTTCATTCCTTTTCCACCTTTCTATTGAAACCCCTATGGTTCCATTGTACGATGAAAGCATGAACTTGTAAGGAGCTTCTTATGTCGAGAATTCATTTTATGATTTTAATTTTACTTGTATCCGTATCTGGTTTTTCGCAGGGAGCGTTACTGCCAGTTATTTCGATTATTTTCGAACATGCCGGCACTTCCCCGACGTTAAACGGACTGCATGCCACCGGCTTATATCTCGGCGTGCTGCTTGCGTCTCCTTTTATGGAAGCCCCGCTTCGCCGCTTCGGATTTAAGCCATTGATCGTCATTGGGGGCGCTGCTGTCTTTTTAAGTTTGTTTAGCTTTGTCTTTATTGAATCTTATGTCGTCTGGTTCTTCTTGCGGCTGATGATTGGCATCGGTGATCATATGCTTCATTTCTCCACACAGACGTGGGTAACCTATGCCTCATCATCTAGAAATCGCGGGCGAAATATTTCATTGTATGGGTTATCCTTTGGACTCGGTTTTGCCGCTGGCCCTTTTTTAACACCACTCATTGAAATCAATCCATCCTTGCCGTTTATTGTGTCTGGTGCAGTTAGTTTGTGTATTTGGCTGCTTGTGTTTGTTTTAAAAAATACATATCCTGATACAGGTGAAATGCAGACGTCAGAGCAGACAAATAGTTTGAAGCGCTTCAAGAAGGCGTTCCAATTTGGCTGGGTAGCGTTTATGATGCCGTTTTGCTACGGCTTTTTAGAAACGACACTCAATAGTAACTTCCCTGTGTATGCGCTGAGAAGCGGGGTGACGATAGATGCTGTTGCGTTTATTTTACCTGCGTTTGCGATTGGGAGTATTGTTTTTCAGCTTCCTCTCGGGATGCTGAGTGACCGTTTCGGCAGACGACGCATGATTTTAGTTGTGACACTCGTCGGTTCATGCTTTTTCCTTTTAGCAGGGATTTTCATTCAGTCCGTTTTGGCTGTTGCGATCTGTTTCTTTATCGCCGGTATGGCTGTAGGTTCGACCTTCTCACTTGGCATCAGTTATATGACGGACTTATTGCCAAAGCATCTGCTGCCTGCTGGAAACTTAATGTGCGGGATGGCGTTTAGTGCAGGAAGTATTCTCGGTCCGGTTCTTGGCGGATTCTTTGTGCAGACGTTCGAGGGCATGAATTTACTTTACCTTGTCAGCATTGTGATTTTATTTGTATTTTGTTGTGTTCGATTTGGGAAGACGCTGGCAGTGGTTGAAAGTAACTAAATGGAGGATCTATTTTGTTTACATTTAACATTTCAGATGACTTAAAATTGGCGTGTTTACATGTAACCGATGCAGAGGCATTATTTGCACTTATCCAGCAGAATAAAGATCACTTGGGAGAGTGGCTACCATGGGTGAATCACTGTCATCGCATAGAAGATGTTCAATCATTTATTCAATCTGCCCGCACTGCCTATGCTGAAAAAAAAGATATAGAAGCGGGTATCGTATTAAACGATCAATTAATCGGTGTATTCCGCATGACGTTTCAGAATCCGATAGGCAATATTGGGTATTGGATTGGTGAAGATGCACAGGGGCAAGGTATTGTGACCAAAACAGTGAAATGGATGACAGATACTTTTGCTCCTGAAGTCGATGGATTTGAAATCTTTTGTCCTGTTGGGCATGTCAGAAGTGAACGTGTTGCGATGAAAGCAGGCTTTCAGCTCGATCCAAACTATCAGCCAAAGCCTGAAGCAGCTTTTCTCCTGAAGCGTTATATACGGAAATTGAATCATTAAAAACTCCCCTGCACCTATGCAGAGGAGTTTTTTCATCTAGTGATACCCATTTTGCCCATTCGCACTTCCACTTGTTTTGTGCTTTGGCTGATGGCCTTTGTTTTGTTTTGTGTTGCTTCCGCCTTTTTTCGATTGTTTAGACATTCGTTATTCCCCCATCCGTCAAGATTGAACATGTTCGTTCTTCTTTAGGATGCCCGTATTTCTTCACACCTTGCCTGGTACGATTTTACGCTTATGTAAAAGCGCATTGAGCTCGCCGCCGAGGATGATCATAATGCCGGTTAAATAAAACCAGATCATTAATATAATAATTCCCCCAATGCTTCCGTACATCGCACTATAGTTGGCAAATTCGCCTACGTAAAATGAGAATAGCATGCTGACGAGAATCCAGCCAACAGATGCAAATATGGCGCCTGGCAGCACAAATTTCAATTTCAGCCTGATGTTAGGGGCAAAATAATATAGGGATGTAAAAACAATCAGTAAAATCAGTGGACTAATAATCCATCTCATGGCGGTCCAAATGGTGAGAAACGCATCTGACTGTCCTACTAATTTGGCAACGAATAAGCCAAGTTCTTTTCCAAAGACAGGCAGCATCAAGGCAAAAATAATCGTAAGCACCATCGCAATGGTTAAGATGATCGATGTTAAACGTACGAGAATGAAGGAACGATTTTCCTCAACTTCGTAAGCGTGGTTAAATGCTCTGACCACCGCATTAATGCCGTTTGATGCAGACCAGAGTGCCGCAATAATCCCGAATGACAACAATCCGCCGTTACGGTTATTCAGCGTCTCTTCGGCAATGGATTCAATCATCGAAAGCGCTCCCTCTGGCGCATAACCAGAAATGACGCTTAGAACATCCTTTGATGTCAGCGGCAAATAACCAACAAGTGTCAGCACGAAGATGAGAAACGGAAATAATGAAAGCAAAAAGAAATACGCAAGTTCAGCTGATTTTGCCGGTCCTTCATGCAGCAAAAAGCGTCCAATTAACGCTTTAACAAAACCCATACGCCTCATCTCCAATGATCAATCTTTCTGTTTCTTTTGAAAGTGATCCTTTGTTTCTTCAATAATCTCTAATACCTTTGGTGTTGTTTCCTTTAACTGATTCACCTGTTCATTCAGAAAAGACAAATCATCTGAGACCGTTCTCATCAATTGCTTCGTTTCTTCCATTTTTTCCTTCACGCAAGCAGACATCCTGCCAGGCTCCAGGCGGTATTCATCCAGCTTTTGCTGGCAGTCATTCCATTTTTCTTTTAATGCAATCCTTGTTGGGCGATGAAATAATGTCAGCAATATGCCGCAGGCTGCGCCTATAACAGCTCCCCGAAGCACGATTTGATTGTTCTCTTCCATCTCATCTGATCTCCTTTCAGTTAAAGGTGTTTCTCTTTTTTTACATACGTCAAAAAACGATCAATTCCTGTTTCGATTAAATCATGTACTTCCTCAAAATTCCCAGTGTAATAAGGATCTGGCACATCGTCTCGATCGTCGTCTTCTACAAAGTCAAGAAGACGGCCAATAAAGTGATGTTTTCCATAGCCGGCTATACTGCGGAGAGCGCCTACATTTTCAGCATCCATCGCAATGATATAGTCGTATGTGGTGATATCCTTATCCATGATTTGTCTTGCAGTCATTCCTTCATAGCTGATGCCCTTTTCATCAAGCAGCTTTCGTGTTCCTTCATGCGGAGGACTGCCTTGATGCCAGCCGCCAATGCCTGCTGAATCAATCACAAAGTGTTCACTCAGCCCTTCGTCTTCGACTCGTTTTCTAAACATCGCCTCTGCCATCGGTGACCTGCAAATATTGCCGAGGCACACAAATAATACATGAATCATCCTTCATTCTCCTCCTATCTTTTCCCTAAGAATCCCTTTGGAAAACCTTTTCTCTATCATATCAAGCCCTTTTTCTTTTGGAAACTTTGCAAGAAAAACTCCCATCGCCATTGACAAAATACACAAAAAAAGGAGAAACTTTAGGAGAATTACACAAACAAAGGGGGACATTAGATGGGAATCATTGAGCAGTTTGTCACGACGATGAACAATTTTTTGTGGGGGCCTCCCCTGTTGATTTTAATTGTTGGTACTGGAATCTACCTCACCTTTCGCATCCTCTTCATTCAAATTAGATTACTTCCTTATTCTTTAAAGCTCGCTTTTTCAAAACAAGACAAAACATCAGAGGGAGATATCTCCCATTTCCAAGCATTAATGACGGCTCTTGCTGCAACTGTCGGTACAGGGAATATCGTCGGTGTTGCCTCAGCTGTCATTGCAGGTGGTCCTGGTGCAGTATTTTGGATGTGGTTTGCTGCATTTTTCGGGATGGCCACCAAGTTTGCAGAAGCTGTTCTGGCTGTAAAATACAGGGTCAAAAACGAAAAAGGCGAAATGTCTGGCGGACCTATGTATTATTTAGAGCATGGTTTAAAGCAGAAATGGCTAGGGGTGCTATTTGCTGTTTTCGGTGCCAGTGCTGCCTTTGGGATTGGCAACCTGGTACAGTCTAATTCCATCTCAGGCGTCATGAATTCTACTTTTCAAATTCCAACATGGGTAACAGGTATCATCATTACCGCCTTTACGGCGCTCGTGATTTTAGGCGGAATTAAAAGTATCGGCCGAGTGACATCTATTTTTGTACCAGTCATGGCTTTATTTTACGTCATTTGTGGTCTGATCATTCTTGTCATGAATGCTGATCTTGTTCCAGGCGCAGTTGGGCTGATTTTTTCAGATGCCTTTACAGGTCAAGCCGTAGCAGGTGGTGCGATTGGAACCGTTATTCGCTGGGGTGTCGCACGAGGAGTCTTTTCCAATGAAGCAGGTCTTGGATCAGCACCAATTGCTGCTGCAGCTGCGAAAACGGATATGCCTGCCCGTCAAGCTCTCGTCTCTATGACGCAAGTGTTTATTGACACCATCATTGTTTGTTCTATCACTGGCATTACGATTGTCATGGCAGATATGTATTTAACAGAAAAAAGTGATGCGCTGACTTCGTTATCCTTTGCTCACTTCCTCGGTCCAGCTGGCTCAATCATCGTGGCAATCGGGCTGCTCCTGTTTGCCTATTCAACCATCATTGGCTGGTCCTATTATGGAGAGAAATGCTTTACATATTTGGCGAAGGATTCGTACGTCATGTATTACCGTATCGTGTTTGTGATAGCTGTCTTTTTCGGTGCCGTGTTTAAGAATGACTTCGTCTGGGGCGTAGCAGATATGCTCAATGGACTGATGGCCATTCCAAACTTAATTGGCCTCATCGGTTTATCAGGTGTTGTGGTGTTTGAATCCAAACGAATCATTGATAAGATCAAAGAGGAGAAAAAGGAAAAAAACATTTCAGTGTCGTCATAATAGCCCTTTTATTCTTTTGCTTTTCTGTTAAAATAGACATATTATTCGACACATGCAGGAAAGGACGTGCCGCCCTTGTCACAGCAAAAAGCGGCTGAAGTCAATCAGCTGATTGAAGACATTTCGCAAAAGCTCAATATGCTGAATATTGGAGTCATCAAAGCCGAAGACTTCAGTCCAGATAAGTATGAAGATATTGAATTTCTTCACCAAATGGTGATGAAAAAATCTTCATTCAGCCCAAGTGAAATGCAAGCCATTGCAAGCGAGCTGAAAAGCTTAAGAAAATAATCGTGCACCTGATACTGAATTTCGGTTGACGCCGCTTTCTTACATCCATGCACAGAAAAAGCCAGCACCTCGCAAGGTGCTGGCTTTGTTTATCCTGTCAAAACTACTTATTTTGCGAGCAGTTTTAATGATTCACGGTTAAATGCTGGAATGTCATCAGGTGTACGGCTTGTGACAAGCTGATCCTGACAAACGACGACTTCTTCATCTTTGAATGTGGCGCCTGCGTTTTCCATATCTACTTGAATGGATGTATAGCCGGTTGCGCCTCTTCCTTCCAGCGTCTTCGCTGTAATAAGCAATTGCGGTCCATGACAGATCGCAAATACTGGTTTTTTCTCGTCCATAAAGGCTTTTGTGAATTGCACATAGCGATCATCCGCACGCAGAATGTCTGGTGAGAAGCCGCCAGGAATCAGAAGTGCATCGAAGTCTTCTGGTTTCACGTTATCGATAGACGCATCGACTCTTACTTCTGCCTCTCCTTGCTTTCCTTTCACTGTTTTTCCTTTTTCGTTTTCAATCACTGTGATCTCATGGCCTGCGTCTTTAAAGGCTTTTGCAGGCTCGGTGAATTCAACATCCTCAAAGTAATCTGTTAGGACAACTGCAATTTTCTTACCCATGTAGAAACCCTCCTGCTTGATTATCGTTTACACTACACACTATACCCCCGCCAATTGAAATCAAACATCCTATCCCTATGAGAAAACCCCCTTTCAGAAAAATAAGCATTTAGACTCATTCACATTCCCTTAACAAGGTAATTCGTATGATTTATGTTATCTTTACAATAATCTGCAAAAAATAACTACAAAAGTTAACGAAACATTTCTACAATAGGTATTGTGGTCAAAAAAATTAGAAAGGCGGAGATCAGGTGAAGAAGCAAGCACATAGGTCTAAACGAAGGAAAAACCTGTCTATTCTGCTCACTTCCATGATGTTGATTAGTCTCATTCTCCCAGCAGTACCTACTCATGCAGAAACAGAAAGCGGCAGCGCCGTAAAGGTCAGTATCTTAGCCACAACGGATGTTCATGCGAACATGATGAATTATGATTACTACAGCGACAAAGACACAAATGAATTCGGTTTGGCAAAAACAGCCGAGCTGATTGACAAGCACCGTTCACAAAATCCCAATACACTCCTTGTTGATAACGGAGACCTGATTCAAGGAACCCCTCTTGGAGAATACGTTTATAAAAATGAAAAAGACAGCATCATCAATCAAACAAAGGTTCACCCCATTATTCATACACTCAACAAATTAAAATATGATGCAGGTACACTCGGCAATCATGAATTTAACTACGGTTTATCTTTTCTTGACGGTACCATTGCGGGCGCCAACTTCCCGATTGTCAATGCGAACGTCAAAAAGTTAAACGGAGAACACCGATTTACTCCTTATGTCATTCAGGATAAAACCTTTAAAGATGCAAACGGAGCCTCCCAAACTGTGAAAGTCGGTTACATAGGATTCGTACCACCACAAATTATGACGTGGGATAAGAAACATTTAGATGGACAAGTTCAAGTGCAAGATATTGTGGAGTCTGCCAATGAAACCATTCCAGAAATGAAAGCAAAAGGCGCAGATGTCATCGTCGCTCTTGCTCATACAGGAATTGAAAAAACAGCTTCACCTAAAGGATCAGAAAATATGATCTTTGACCTTGCCACGAAAACAAAGGGCATTGATGCGATTGTGTCTGGCCACCAGCATGGCACATTCCCAAGCGCTGAATATAGCGGCGTAGACAAATTTGATGTCGCGAAGGGAACCATTAATGGCATTCCTGTCGTCATGTCAAAAAACTGGGGAAGCTACCTCGGGGTCATTGATTTAACGCTAGAACCAGACGGCAGCAACTGGAAAGTCACAGATGGAACAGGCAAAATCGAATCCGTTGCCGGGGTGACATCTCAAAACAGTACAGTGAAAAATGCCATTCAAACAACTCACCAAAACACCCTGGATTATGTCAGAAAGCCAGTTGGAAAAACAGAAGCAGACATTAACAGCTTTTTCGCTCAAGTGATGGATGACCCTTCTATTCAAATCGTGACAGATGCCCAGAAATGGTATGCACAAGAAAAAATGAAAGATACTTCGTACAAAAACTTGCCGATACTCTCTGCGGGTGCGCCATTTAAAGCCGGCGGACGCAATGGTGTGAACTATTATACAAATATCGCAAAAGGTGATTTAGCGATTAAAAACATCGGCGATCTCTATCTTTACGATAACACCGTACAGATTGTAAAACTAAAAGGCAGTGAAGTAAAAGACTGGCTTGAAATGTCTGCTGGTCAGTTTAACCAAATTAAACCAAATACTTCAAATGAACAGCCTATTTTAAACGAAGAATACCGCTCATATAATTTTGATGTGATCGATGGTGTGACGTACCAAGTAGATGTCACACAGCCTGCTAAATACAGCACAACGGGCACACTTGTTAACGCTAGTGCGAACCGCATCAAAAACTTGTCTTACAACGGAAAACCCGTTTCTGACAATCAAGAATTTTTAGTCGTGACAAACAACTACCGTGCATCTGGCGGCGGAGGCTTCCCGCACCTCACACAAGATAAAGTCGTGCTTGCCTCAGCAGATGAGAACCGCCAAGTGCTGATGGATTATATTATTGAACAAAAAACCATTAACCCAAGCGCAGATCAAAACTGGTCCATTGCACCAGTAAAAGGCGCAACCGTCACCTTTGAATCCTCTCTACTTGCAAAACCGTTCGCAGAGAAATCAAGCAGCGTCGACTTTATTCGGAATGCCAGCACAGACGGACTTGGCGTGTACAAGCTAGCGTTTAAAGATGATGGTACAACAGAACCACCTGCAACAGACAATTGGCATTTAACGGTGATGCATACAAACGATACACATGCCCATCTGGATGATGCAGCAAGACGCGCAACCAAGATCAAAGAAGTTCGCGCCCAAAGCGAAAACAATATTTTATTAGACGCTGGAGATGTCTTCTCTGGTGATCTCTATTTCACAAAATGGCAAGGACTTGCCGATCTGAAACTGATGAACTTAATGAAATACGATGCCATGACGTTTGGGAATCATGAATTTGACAAAGGTCCATCTGTCCTTCGTCAATTCCTGACAGGTGATGCATCCAGTGTAGATGCTCAAAACCGTCATCAGTTTGAAAAACCGAACTTCCCGATCGTGTCATCAAACGTGAATGTCTCTAAGGAAAAACAGTTAAGCGACTTAGTGAAAAAACCAGCAACATTTAAAGCTGGTGAGAAAAAAGAAGCTGGCATTTACCCTTACATTCTGCTTGATATAAATGGTGAAAAGGTCGCTGTATTCGGTCTAACCACTGAAGACACAGCCATTACATCCAGCAGTGGTCCAAACATTCAATTTCAAGATGCATACAAAAAAGCAAAAGAAACAGTCAAAACCATTCAAACTGAAGAAAAAATCAATAAAATTATTGCGCTCACACATATTGGCTATAACCGTGATCTAGAATTGGCTCAAAAAGTAGATGGCATTGATCTCATCATTGGTGGTCATACCCACACCCTTGTTGAAAAATTAAAGGTCATCAATAAAAAAGAACCAACGATTGTTGCGCAAGTAAAAGACTACGGACAATTTTTAGGAAAAGTAGACGTGGCCTTTGACAAAAAAGGCGTCGTACAGCCAAAAGAATCTACTTTTGACCTCATCACGATCGACGACTCTGTGAAAGAAGATGCGGACGCAAAAGCGATTCTTGATCAGTACAAGGCAGATATCCAAGATTTAAAAACCGAAAAAGTCGGGACGTCAGATGTCTTCTTAGATGGACAGCGTGAACACGTCCGTGCAAAGGAAACGAACCTTGGAAACTTTATTGCAGATGGCATGTTAAAGAAAGCACAAGAATCTGCTGGGGCTGACCTTGCCATTACAAACGGCGGCGGTATTCGAGGCAGCATTGAAAAAGGAGATATCACATTAGGGGATATTTTAACCGTGATGCCTTTTGGAAACACACTATATGTCGCAGATTTAAAAGGCAGTCAAATTAAAAAAGCGCTTGAACAAGGTCTTTCAGGCATTGAAGAAGGCGGAGGCGCATTCCCTCATGTAGCCGGTATTGAATATACGTTTACACTGAGTAAACCAGCTGGCAGTAGACTGATTGATGTCAAATTGAAAGATCAAAAGGGTAATCTGACTGACATTGATGATCAGAAAACATACCGCGTGGCGACTAACGCATTTGTCGGCACAGGCGGTGATGGCTACAGCGTCTTTACAGAAGCGTCTCATGGTGAAGACTTAGGCTATGTTGACTATGAAATTTTCAAAGAGCAAATTGAACAGGCAGACGGTCATATTTCTCCAGTCATCGACCATCGAGTGAAAGAAGTATTCCTTCCTCGCTTGAAAGGAAAAGGCACCTATGACATTCAAGATGATGAGAAATTCCAAACGTATGTGCAGCATACGAACAAAGCATTGCTCTATTTAGACAAAGCAACCGAAGCGAAAAAGGTTCAATTGTCTCTATCAAAAGGGCAAGTAGCTGAACTGAAGAAACGAGAGCAAGATCCAAACGTCACCATCTATCATGACAAAGTCGGTCTAGCATTACCGCTCTCCAATTTGTCAGAGCAACATGCAGATATATCGATGGCAAAAACAAATAAGGTGAAAAACGCATTAACCGACACATACGATTTCCAAATCAAACAAGATCAGAAAAATGTGTCTACCTTTAAAGATCCCGTCACACTGTTCTTTACATTAGATGCGCCTGAAAAAGCGAAAAAACCAGGTGTCTATTATGTCGATCGTGAGAAAAACCGCTATGCCAAAACAAGTAACGGTTCATTCGAAAACGGGATTGTCTCAGGTAAAACGGAGCACTTTAGTGAATACACCGTACTCAATCAAAGTGAAGCTGCTGGAACAGCTCCAGACCAAAATGGCGGAGACGGTGGAACTTCTGCTCCAGGCGGTTCGGATCCAAGTCAGGATGGAAGCGGCATGCCAGGCGGCACACTACCGAATACCGCAACGATGATGTATACAGCGGTATTAATTGGCTTGCTCATGCTCGCCTCAGGCGGTATCCTTTATTACTACCAGCGCAAGCGTACAAGAAACAAAGTATCATCTTAAAAGAAAAGGACAGAGGGCTAAAATGGACTTGATTTTAGCCCTTTGTCTTCTTTTCAGCGTGATAGAAAACCTTTGCAGTCTAGGAAAGTCGAGCACCGGAGCGGAGCGAATTTGACATTCGTGAGCACCAGCACGCAGGACTGACACCGAATGCGAGGGTTTGTCTACACGCTGAGGACAGAGCTTCGGCTCTGTCCTTTTTCCATCTCACTATCAATCTTGGGATAAATACATCCAATTACGGTCATCAAATTCTTTCACATCATCTGACCCTATATGACGCAGCATTCTATTAAAGAACGTGATATCATCTTCATCATCAACGGCATATAAATCCTTTTGAACATATTCTCTCGTAATGAAATTCGTTAAGTTCGTGTTATTCACAAATTCAGCAAAGTACGATTGCACAAGGGTTAAATCTTCTTCATTTAATGTTTCATCACTGATAATTGAAATATGAAACACATTCAAAATCGCTTGAATGTCTTCTTCATCCATATAACATAATGGCTCTAATTTTCTATCTTCTTCCGTAAACGGTTTTCGCGTGTCTTCAATGATGACATAACATAAAATCCTCTGATCTTTCATCACGCTAAAAATTTCTACATCTCTTAATTTTAATGGTCTATTCAGTCTGATCATTTGTCCTCCTAAAATGTTGCTCTTGTTTCCCTAAAACCTGAAATAGACAGAGCCTCGGCCCTGTCTACTTCTCTCTTCTAGCAAAATCCACGAATCTGAAACGATCTAGCCGGTGGCGGCTTTCGGTGTATTGGAATAGACTCGTATCCTCCAAGAACACATAATTCTTCACCACCACCACATGATCAAACCCGTTCAAATCGAGATACCTCTCATCTTCTTCAGTACATGGCTCGACCACAAATTCTTTTTGAGCATAACTAATCGAGACCCCAAGTTCTCCTTCAATATACTCATAGATCGATCCTTCACAAATGTCCTTAGACAAGAACGGCACATGTTTTTGCAAGAAGTAATCTTTGTCTAAAATGACTTCTTCTCCGCTAATATTGCGAGAGCGAATGACTTCCCAAACGTCCTCCTGCCCACTGATTTTCAGCTGAGACTGAATATACTGATCTGGCTTGATTAAACCGAACTCATGAACCGTTGTTACCGTCTTTCGCCCAAGCGTTTTGGAAAGCTCTTTAAAGCTGACAAGACCCGAAACTGGGAACTGCATTTTCTCTCGATTCAGCAATACTGAGCCTTTCCCACGAATTTTTTGGATATAGCCATTTTGCACAAGGATGTTTAATGCCTTTCTCACCGTCTCACGGGATGTGTCATACATGACAGATAGCTCATGTTCTGATGGGAGGATGCCTTTATCCTGCCATTCACCTTGTTCAATTCGTCTAGCGAGCTGATCATAAATCACTCGAAACTTATTCTCTTTCATTTTCCCTCCGCCCCATTTACTAGCGTTTGGTTAAATGATAAACGATTGACTCATATGGGCGCAACGTAAATCCCTTGATATCTGCCGGCATATCCTCATAATTGGACAGCAGGACTTGCCCTTCCATTTCATTGACATCCTTTGCAAGCTCATCTGGAAGTGTAAAGTCCGTCTCGCCTGCATAAAAATGGTTGATCACGAGAATCTTCTCATCTTTGCCTTCCCGTACATACGCAAACACCTTTGGATCATCTGCCAGCAATAAAGTAAAGCTTCCATAGGTGATTACATCAAGTTCCTTACGAAGCCTGCAAAGGGCTTGATAATGATAAAAAATCGACTTCTCATCTTTTAAGGCAGCTTCTACTGAAATGCCGTTTTGAGCTGGTTCAATCCAAGGCGTACCTTTTGAGAACCCCACATTTTTTTCCGACGTCCATTGCATAGGTGTCCTTGCGTTATCTCTTGATTTGACCTGTAAAATCGCCAAAGCTTCTTCCTTTGTTTTCCCTTTTTCAAGCATGACTTCGTACATATTCAGTGATTCGATATCGCGGTATGACGAAATGTCCTCAAAACGAGGATTCTTCATCCCAATTTCTTCACCTTGATAAATATAAGGAGTGCCTTGCATCAAATGAATGGTGGTCGCCAGCATCTTCGCTGATTGCTGATGGTACGTGCCATCATCACCGTATCTAGACACGATGCGTGGCTGATCATGGTTGCACCAAAATAGTGCGTTCCAGCCGCCGCCCTCATGCATTTTCGTCTGCCATTCTGACAGAATTGATTTCAACTCTAGAAAATCAAATGGCGCAATGGCCCACTTTTCACCGTTAGGATAGTCAACTTTTAAATGATGAAAATTAAACGTCATATCCAGCTCCTGCCGATCAGGTCTTGTATACCGAATGCAGTCTGCAATATTCGTTGAAGACATTTCCCCCACGGTCATGCTATCGTATTTCGAAAACACTTCCTGGTTCATTTCATGCAAGAATTCATGAATTCTCGGCCCATCTGTATAGTACATACGCCCGTCACCTTGCACTGATTGCCCGGCATCATCTAAAAAGCGTTGATCCTTTGAAATGTTATTGATGACATCCAATCTGAATCCATCGATCCCTTTTTCAAACCAAAAGTGCATGATGGCATATACTTTCCTGCGCACTTCATCATGTTCCCAATTGAGGTCTGCCTGGGTAACATCATATAAATGAAGATAATAGTCACCTGTCGCTTCATCTAATTCCCACGCTGGCCCGCCAAACTTTGACTGCCAGTCATTCGGAGGAGAGCCGTCCGCTTTCGGCTCCTTCCAAATATAATAGTCTCGATACGGGTTTTCCTTCGACTCTCGGGAGGCTTGAAACCACTCATGGAAAATAGATGTATGGTTCACAGCGAGATCCATGATGACACGAATCCCTCGTTCATGTGCTTCTTTCAGCATGTGCTCAAAATCGGCCATTGTGCCGTACATGTCATGGATTTTTGTATAATCACTAATATCATAACCGTTGTCATGCTGTGGTGACTCATACATTGGAGTCAGCCAAATACAATCCGCCCCTAGCTCTTTAATATAGTCGAGCTTTTTCGTCACGCCATTGATATCACCTGTACCAGAGCCTGTTGTGTCTAAAAAGCTCTTCGGATAGATTTGATAGACCACGGCTTTTTTCCACCACGGTTCGTTTGTTTGTTGATTCAATTTCCTTCACCACCACTAGTTAAGTTCTTGTGATACATCCTTCTTTTTAAGTTTTGCATATAAAAGGGTACCAATGAATGGGACGATCAGCACAATCACCATTCCGATGGCAAATGCACCCCAATATTTCGGAATGATCGAGAAGATTCCTGGAATGCCTCCAACGCCGACTGAACTTGCCAGTACCCCTTGTGAGGCAATAAACATACCAGCTATCCCCGAACTGATCAGGGCAAAAATAAACGGGAATCTATAGCGCAAGTTCACCCCAAACATCGCCGGTTCAGTAATGCCCAAGTAAGCAGAAATACTTGATGTCAGCGAGAGCCCTTTTTGCTTTTCATCTTTTAAGATAAACATCATCGCAAGTGCCGCTGATCCTTGAGCAATATTAGACAGGGCGAGCATTGGCCATAGGAACGTGCCGTGCAGTTTTGAGTTAATCAGCTGAATATCGACTGCTAGGAACGTATGGTGCATGCCTGTAATGACTAACGCTGCATATAATCCGCCATATAAAAGGCCGCCAAGTGCTGCGAATTGCTGAAATACGGTGACGAGTCCAGATGTTAAAACGTTTCCGATCGCAAATGTAACGGGACCAATGACGATAAATGATAAAAATCCAATGAGTAGTAATGTAATTGGTGCAACAACTAACAGCTGAATACTTTCAGGTGTCCTTTTTGTTATAAATAATTCGAGCTTTGCGAGTAAATAGGAGGCAACGAGTATCGGAAGAACCTGTCCTTGGTAACCTACCTTTTGTACTTCAAGTCCAAACAAATTCCAGACAGGAATGTCACCTGTCTTTTCCGCCGCTCCATACCCCCACGCATTCAACAGATCTGGATGTACAAGCATCAGTCCGAGGACCATCCCTAAAAGCGGATTTCCTCCAAACCGCTTGACAGCCGACCAGCCGATTAATGCTGGCAAAAAGGTAAAGGCAGTACCTGCAATCAAGTTGATCATATTTGCTAAATCCGCCCATGCCGGATACACATCCACAATGGATTTTTGATCAAAGAAAATATCAGGAGCTGTTAAAATATTATTAATCCCCATCAATAAACCGGCTGTCACGATAGCTGGAAGGATTGGAATGAAGATATCTGCAAGCGTTTTCACCGCACGCTGAAGTGGGTTTAATTTCTGATCAGAGGCACGCTTGACGTCCTCTTTTGTCGCTTCGCCGATTCCCGTCTGTTTGACCATTTCGGCATAAACCCGATTCACCACTCCTTGACCAATGACCACTTGGTATTGGCCATTCGCTGAGAAAGATCCCTTCACTTCATCAATTTGTTCTAGTGCTTTCTCATCCACCTTACCTTCATCTTTTAGCACAAAACGAAGTCTTGTCACACAATGTGTGGCTTGATCAATGTTTTCTTTGCCGCCAATGGCTTTCACAATCTGATCTGCCGCTGCCTGATAATCAGCCATGCTATCCCCTCCGAGATCGTTTTTTTATAAGAAAAAAGAATCAAAACTTGTATATACATGTTTACTTCATATTTTATATTTGTATATACATGTAGTCAACAAGAAAATGTAGCGCTTTCATAAAAAAAGCTCCCTCAATGTGCTCAGAGAGGCAGCGTGTCATCATCTTTTTTTATGCTCCGTTAGTTTTTCGTAGACCCTATTCTTATAAAAGGAGGAGGCTGGACGAGCAAATGTTTGGCGCTTGGATGTGAGTTCATCGAGGCGTTTTTGTTTTTCCTCACATACGATAGAGAGTTTTTTTCTTTCTTCTCCATCTATACTCGTTTTCAGTAACTCTTTGACCGTCATTAGTTCTTTTTTCAAAGCTGTTTCTTCCCCGGCAAAGCCAGCATTTTTCATGATTCGATAGCCCATCCTCAGTTCTTCAGGTACATGAGCAGCATCATCCTTTGGCAGAGGTTTCCCAAAACCTGCTAGTCCTTCAAAAGCTCCATGGTCCATCGCCTTTTTGATCCGTTCTTCTGACAATCTCTGCGCAAAATCCATGACACGTCTCCTTTCAGATCGTCTGATATTTTGGTTAAGCATAGCAAAAAAGCTGACTCTCTCACAAGAGCCAGCTTTCTCGTTATTTTTTGTCGATTTTAAAAGTAGATACCATTTGTGCCAAGTCCTCTGACATGTCAGAGAGCTGTTCAATGGCACTTGAAATTTGCTGCATGCCAGCACTTTGTTGTTCTGTTGCTGCCGCTACTTCTTGAGAGCTTGCCGCATGTTCTTCTGACACGACCGAAATTTGTTCAATCGATGTAGAAATTGTTTGATAAGCGCGTTCTACCTGCTTAATAGATTGAAGCAAATTGTTCGTTCTGCTTGCAAATTGAGACACTCCATCATAAATACCTGCGAAGTTCTGCGAGGTGCCTTTCATTTGCTCACGGCCTTCTTCCACTGCTTTACTGCTTTCCTCCACGCTTTCAAGGACACGCTGACTATTTTCCTGTGTGCCAATGACTAAGTCTGAGACCGTTTTAGCTGCATCAGCTGACTGTTCAGCTAACTTACGGACTTCATCAGCCACAACAGCAAATCCTTTTCCTTCTTCTCCTACACGTGCTGCTTCAATAGAAGCATTCAGTGCAAGCAGATTCGTTTGCGCTGAAATGTCCGTAATAATGGAGATGACACTTTCAATTTCTGTTGAATGTGATTGCAATTCTTCTGCCGCCTGCTTTGAGCTTGTCATCATGTCGTGTAACATGTTGAGATGTTCAAGCACATGCTGCACCAATTTTTGACCAGATTCTGACTGCTCTTGTACTTCTGATGAAACAGATTTCATTTCATCCACTTCTTTTGTCACGCCTTCGATTTGAGTATCGATTTCCGCAACAGATGTTGTGCAGTCTGTAATGTTTGCGACTGAATCATTGATTCCTTCACTCATATTCGTCATCGCTTCTGACACTTGTTGTGCACTTTGACTAGATTCTGTTGTCACTGTGCGAAGCTGTGAAGACATTTTCGACACTTCACTTGATGAGTTTGAGATCTTTCCAATAAGCTCTTTGATCCGTCCCTGCATTTTCTGGAAGGAAGCTGCTAATTGACCGATCTCATCTTTACTTTGAACTTCTACCATGCCAGTTAAATCACCATCTGCAATTCGATCTGCTGATTCCATTAATGAACGTGCTGGTTTTGCAATTCTTCTTCCCATGAAGAATGAAAAGAGTAATCCACCGATGAGCACAATCGCAGATGCTACTGTGATATAAATTGTCAGCTTTTTCGTTGTTGCTGGAACAACAGACGCATCTAAGTCAATTCCTAAAATCCCCGTGAGTTCACCGCCTGAATCTTTAATTGGTAAAAAGACGGATTTATGAGTCCCATACGAATCAACGTAAATGTCACTTTTGACCATTTTATCTTCAGAAAGAGCTTGTTTCATTTCATCTGAAAAGACATAATCTTGATCAAAATCATTGTCTTCCCCTGTTAGTACGATGATTCTTTCTTTGCCGCCCTTATTTGATAACACGTATAAGTTCTCAAGCGTATGATCTTCTTTCAGTTCTGTGAATTTCTTTTTGATCTCCACATAAATAGGATCATCCTTCCCGCTAATGCTAAGGACATTTCCATCCATATTATCGATTTCTTTTTTCGCTGTATCAATATCTGTTGTTAATCGATAATCAAATTGCTTTAATAATTGGGAAGATAAATCCTGGCTGACTAAATAAAATGTTAGAACGAATAATGCAACGGTTGCGAGTAATGTTACGACAACGACTGACATGATTTTGGAGGATATCGTAAGTCCTCCAAACTTCCTTTGTTTCGCCATTTTTTTCTACATCTCCACTCTCAATTTTAATTTAAGCCTCTACACTTTCAAATTGTCCACAAACAGATGCAATGACATCTTTTAAATAAGATACGATATGAGGGATATGCTCCGGTAACGTATAAGGTGAAATCACAAAAAATTTACTCACACTTAGATAGAATTCTTGACCTTCTTTGGCATTGACTTGTAAAAACTTCGTTGTATCGCCAAAGAACATTTCGTCTCTTTTCTCTCCAAGCTTTTCAAAGAGGATTTTGTTCAAATCATTGTTGCGCTCAATTTCCATAGCAGTTGCTTCTCCAGACACTTCTTCCTTAAAACGAGGAGAGCCGTCTAGGTAAATTCTAAACAATGTAGCCATTCCGACATTGTCATCATTGACGACTTCTGCTTGTGGAATTTCCTGACGAAGTGCTTCTCTAAATGCAAGGTTCACCTCTAAAAATTGACCGAGCAAGCGCTGGTATCCTTCAATTCCAAACGTTAACAGCACACTTAGCATGCTGATGGAGCTTCCCATTCTTGAGCATTCCAGTGTATAACCGGTATGGTATTCCCCGTATCCTCTATGTCCAACGTATGGTGTTTCTTGTTCTTCTAGGTCCAAGCGCTTTAAGTCAGCAGCGTTTTTCACCAAGAATAAACTAGATGTGTACGGCGTTTGGCCGAGCTTTTGAAAGTCAAAGCACATCGTGTCAGCAAGAGAAAGATGCTGGAATTTCGCTTTGATTTCTTTTAGCATACGAAGAACACCGTCTGAGAATTGCAGCGGGTTTTCAGATACATCATACTCATTAAAGAAAGCAAAGAATCCACCAAGCGCCGAATCTGCATGAATATGCGGCACCTTGAGACCATACTCCTCAGCAATGGCTTCTGCCGTTTCACGTACCCCTTTTACATCATCAATTGCAATGGCATCTGTTGTTCCGGTTGTTGCCACAATATAAACGGGAATTCCGCCATTTTGGGCAACACGTTCCATTTGACAACGCAAATCTTCCATATCCATCGAATGATCTTTATTCGTCTTAATTCTGATTAAGTTGTCTGTGCCAAGCCCTGTTGCTTCCATTGACTTAAATAAGCTGTAATGTGCTGCATCAGAACAAAACGCATAAAGATTTTGCGGGACACCTTTTCGTAATGACTCCGGTGCAACTTTCGAAATTGCTAAACGAAGCCCCGAGAAAATAGCCCCTTGACCTCCCCATGTTGTGTAGCCCCCGCTCACATTTGGATCATATCCGATGAGCTTAGACATCATTGAGACCACTCTGACCTCAGCTTCTGCGCCTGCTGGTCCATACACATCCCATAGGTTGTTTCCGTTAACCAGCATAGCCGTCAGCATGCCTAGAATTCCTGGTGTACTTGCCATTGGCAAAATGTTCGTGAAGAAATACTTCGTGTGGTATGGATGATTATGTAAAAGCTTCAGTAATTCTTCATTCACAAGTTCCGCTTGTTGTCCGTTCATCGGAATTTGACTTGTTTCAGTGAGCTTTTTGTAAAAGTCCTCCTCACGATTCTTTTCACCTTTTAGGTGAGCACGGTTCGGATCCTTCAGGTCATCGACCCCTGAAATGATCTGTTCCATTAATTTAATGAGTTCTTTCCGCTCTTCTGCATTTCCGTCCTCACTCGGAAACCAGTTCTGAACGAGGTTCTGTGCTCGTACAGTCATATACTATCAATCCTTTCAATGGAAGATTTCCTGTCACTGTCTATATCGACCCCGTTTCAAAAGTTTATAGTGTCGAACTGTTCGCTTAAGTATATTTAGATAATTTGTTCGCTCATCAAAACGAATAAAACCCTTACACTGCACATCAAAACCTTTATGTTTATGAAGCAATAAAATATATCAATATATTTTCATGGAGGAATTATTATCCAGTGATTTCATCCATTCATTCCCTCATTTTTTTTACTTAACCTGCATAAACATTAATAAACACTGGAAATTCACCTAAAAGCACCATTGTAGAAATCAAATTAATTCTTTAGACTTGTGTCTTTTTACCTGTTTTATTGATATAGCAACAGGAAAATACCAGAATTTTCTGTCAATAATAGGATGAATTTCATAAAAAGTTTTTCGGAAATCGAATGTTTTCGATGTCTTCCCAACTCTAGCTCGGACAGGCTGCCTTAGGTGCTGACCGGTTATGACTTTTCTATTTGTGCATTTCATGGTATATTCTAATGGTTCGTTTTCTTTCGTTCCGCCTCTTCCGTTTAACGGAGAAAAGGAGTGTTTAAATGAAAACATTTATTCAAAAAAGAGGCCTCGGCTTCTTTGTGATTGCAGCCATCTTGTTATGGCTCAAGACGTATACAGCTTATTTAATCGAATTTAAACTTGGTATATCAAATGTGCTTCAGCATATTTTGCTTTTTGTGAATCCTATTAGCTCCAGCTTGTTCTTTCTTGGCTTTGCTTTATTGTTCAAGAAAAAATGGCAGCCTGCCGCTATCATTGTGATTCACTTTTTCATGTCTTTTTTACTTTACGCAAACATCGTGTACTATCGATTCTTCAATGACTTTATCACGCTGCCTACAGTGATGCAGGCAGGAACGAATGGCGGACAATTAGGTGATAGTGCATTTTCACTCATGCGTTGGACTGATATGTTTTACTTTCTCGATACCATCATCTTGATCGTACTCGCAGTCCGCATGAAAAGACAGCAGCAAACAAGTACAGCGACTGTACCTGTTCAAAAAACAAAATCGTTTAGACTCGTTCTTGTGTCCTCTGTTCTGATTTTTGTTGTCAACTTAATCGCAGCAGAAATTGATCGCCCAGAGCTTTTATCAAGATCGTTCGACCGCAATTATTTAGTCAAATACTTGGGTGCTTATAATTTTACGGTGTTTGATGCCATTCAAAATGTGAAATCAAACAGCCAGCGTGCCCTGGCAAATTCAAGTGACGTAACAGATGTAGAGAATTATCTAAAGGCGAACAGCGCTGATCCTAACCCAGCTTATTACGGGAAAGCGAAAGGCATGAACGTCATTACGATTTCTCTTGAATCACTGCAAAACTTTGTCATTGATTACAAGGTGAATGGAAAAGAGGTCACTCCTTTCCTAAATTCATTAGCCCATGACAACAAAACGTTTTATTTTGATAACTTCTTCCATCAAACAGGACAAGGAAAGACATCTGATGCGGAATTTATGATGGATACGGGGCTTTTCCCATTATCACAAGGCTCTGTATTTATTAACAAAGCTCAAAACACATATCAGGCGCTTCCTGGCATTTTGAAAAAGGACCAATACACGTCCGCAGAATTCCACGGGAATACGAAAACGTTCTGGAACCGAAATGAAATGTTTAAGTCCTTTGGATATGACAGATTTTACGATTCTGAGTACTACGATATGAATGAACAAGATACGAAGAACTATGGATTGAAAGACAAACCGTTCTTCAAAGAATCCATGCCAATGCTTGAAAATCTGAAACAGCCGTTTTATTCAAAATTCATTACGCTGTCAAACCACTTCCCATTTGGTATGGATGAAGGTGATACTGATTTTGAACCTGGCGACTTCGGAGACTCCGTCGTTGATAACTACTTCCAATCTGCTCATTATTTAGATGAAGCCATTGAACAGTTCTTTAATGACTTGAAGACATCTGGTCTCTATGACAATACCGTCGTCATTATGTACGGTGACCACTACGGCATTTCAGAAAACCATAATGAAGCGATGGAAAAAGTGACTGGCGAAAAAATTGGAGATTATGAAAATGCCCAGCTTATGCGTGTGCCGCTCTTTATCCATGTGCCAGGCGTAAAAGGCGGACAGATTCATAAATACTCTGGTGAAGTGGATGTTGCGCCTACCCTTCTCCACCTGCTCGGAGATGATACGAAGAACTATTTAATGTCTGGTTCTGATATCTTATCGAAGAACTTTAAAGAGCTTGTGCCATTTAGAAATGGAGACTTCGTGTCTAAGGACTACACGAAAGTAGGCAACAACTATTACAGCAACAAAACAGGTGAAAAAATCGAGCCGACTGAAAAGGCATCACAAGAAAACGAAACGGTGAAAAAGATGCTAGAGACATCTGATAAGATTGTCACGGAAGATTTACTCCGTTTCTACAAACCTAAAGGCTTTACACCAATTGAGCGAAATGATTATGACTACACAAAGAAAGTACAGGATGAAAAAGATTCTTCTTCCGCCAAAGATGAATCCAGCTCGTCTTCCAAATAACTTTCTCATTTAAGGCCCCAGCCGATCCAAGATCAGCTGGGGCTTTTTACGTTTGATCCACATGGCACCGGGTATAGTTGAAGAAGGAGGGATTGATTATTCATGAAAAAAACAGCAGCTTTTGTCGTGACCGCTTCACTCGCTTCTTCTACCTTATTCGGTTTTAGCCCGGCGATTTCAGCGCACGCCCTGACCCAAACGCAGGCAGAACAGTCCATTCCTCAAGGTCCGAAAGCAGCGCTAAACAGCATTTATCAGCTAGCACATCAAGGACAAATGCCATACTATGCAGAAGGACTCAAAATAGAGGTTCAAACAAAAAAAGACGTTCGGCATAAACTAGGACAGCCTTATCCAGAAACGGGTCAAAACGGCTTTGATTTGTATCATGCTGAGATGGGGAACCCAGGATTTGCTTTTCACTATGACAAAAAAGGCAAGATTAACGAAATCCGTTATTTTGGAACAAATGTAGAAAAAGAAACGAATATCGGAGGAATGACTCCTTCCCTATTAAAGAAACAGCTTGGACCAGCAGATTCAGTCAGCACCATCCCGCAAACAAAAGAGAAGAAATACGTTTATCAGACCGGTGATCATGAGCTCGAATTTATCGTCGGACATGATCCAGATATCAGTCAGCACGAGCTGACTGTGGTGCATATTAACCTCATCAAAGCCGGTTCCTAAATAAAAAGCATCCTGAATTTTTGCTCAGGATGCTTTTCTTTATTATGATGCCACTTCTAAATGCGGCTTTCTTTTCAGTTTTCGCTTAAGGACTGGACCTGCTACATAATCAAGACCAAATTTTCCGGCATTTCCTTTCGCTGCTATGATAAAGACGGCGATCAGAAGAAGAAGCGGGTTAACAGAGACGGTTCCAGCTAGTAAGAAAGAGACATTCATCACGCTTCCAAAAAAGGCTGCTGTTGTTGTGAACAATCCAACAATTAGTCCTAGACCAACTAAGATTTCTCCCCACATGACCATGACACTGAAGAGTCCGGCATTTGGCAACGCGACATTTTCTAAAAACCAGACATAGAACGGATAAACAAGATGTCCATCTTTCACAACAGGTTCAGCTATGGCAAATTGCAAATATCCTGATGCATCGAATCCACCTGTTAGTTTTCCAATACCAGATGTCAGCCAAGTCCATCCGATATAAAGTCTTGCTGCCAAAAGGATAACCGCTGCCCATACATTCGTTTGTAAGAATTTTGTAAACATGATGATGCCTCCTTTTAAATTATGTGAAATATTTCACATTTTCTTTATGATCTTATTATACTATGTAAATATCATTTGTGATCCCTTTCACATATATATTCACAAATTGTTCATGAATATCTAGTCGAGGTAAACTTTTCCCTTGCTATTTCCGTCTAAGTTATTTCAGACAGTAAAAAGGGGTTACATTTTGTATGAAAACATTATTTCATTTTGCTTATTTACAGGCTATTTCATGCCTATTCCCCGTCATGATCTTTACAGCGCTTGCCCTATCAAAGATCGTGTCTATTCCTTTTCTTCCTCGATATGATGTTATTCTTCTGCTTTGCCTTATCGCACAGCTCCTCATGCTGATGCTGCGGCTTGAGACACTGACAGAGTTGAAGGTTATTTGTCTCTTTCATGTGATTGGAATAGGCTTAGAAATCTACAAAGTACATATGGGTTCTTGGTCCTATCCTGAAGAGGCTTATTCGAAAATTTTTGGGGTTCCGCTCTATAGCGGTTTTATGTATGCGAGCGTGGCAAGCTATATTTATCAGGCACTGACTCGGCTTCGCGTGAAGGTGAATGCGTGGCCTCACCCGTATCTTTCGATTGGGATCAGTTTATGTATTTACCTCAATTTCTTTACTCATCACTGGATTTATGATCTACGCTGGTGGCTGACATTACTCCTAGTGGTTGTGTTTCGAAAAACAACCGTGTCCTTTCAGGTCGGTTCATCGACCTTTCGTATGCCGCTTGTTATCTCGTTTTTGCTGATTGGCTTTTTTATTTGGGTGGCCGAAAATGTCACGACCTTTTTAGGAGCATGGCAATATCCAAATCAGCAGCATGCTTGGTCTCTCGTCCATCTTGGTAAAATCAGTTCATGGTTTTTACTTGTTGTCATCAGCATTGTACTGGTGATCGAACAGCGAAAACAAAAAAACGTTCAGCCCATTTGATCTGGCTGAACGCTTTTTTTAGTCCCGAGCGACTTCCTTGCGAAGATCATCGGCGACAAATTCGACATTTGTTCCAATGATGATTTGTACGGAAGTTTTTCCTGACGTCAGTACCCCTTTTGCACCTGCTTTTTTCAATGTACCTTCATTTAATAAATTGGTATCATCTACTGTTAAACGAAGACGGGTCGCACAATGGTCAATTGTGGTGATATTGTCTTTGCCGCCTAGTCCCTCTACGAGCATACTTGCTCCAGCAGTATGTGTATCATCACCTGAAATATCTTCGATGTCATCATCTTCCCTGCCCGGTGTTTTTAGCTTTAACAATTTAATCAGGAAATAGAAAACAACAAAGTAAATCACGCCATAGATGACCCCAACCACAAGTAACAGAATGGGCTTTTGCGCAATTCCAAAACTTAAAACGTAATCAATCGCACCCGCTGAAAAAGCGAAACCGCTATGAATGCCTAAGGTGTTGACAATAAAGAGCGAAAGACCAGTTAATATCGCATGAACACCATATAAAAGTGGAGATAAAAACATAAATGAGAATTCAATTGGTTCTGTGATTCCTGTAATAAATGACGTCAGTGCCATTCCAATCATAAGACCGGCTGTTGCTTTTCGTTTTTCAGGCTTTGCGGTCACAACCATCGCGAGACATGCCGCCGGCAGCCCGAACATCATCACTGGGAAGAAACCAGTCATAAAGACACCTGCACTTGGATCACCTTTGAAGAACCGTGCTAAATCACCTGTCGCTCCGCTGAATTCACCGAATTGAAACCAAAATAGATTATTCAACACATGGTGAAGTCCTAATGGAATGAGCAAGCGGTTAAAGAAGCCAAACAGCCCGGCACCCGTTGCTCCAAGACTTAAAATCCACTCTCCCAAATCATTGATCACACTTTGAATTGGAGGCCATACATATCCAAAAACGGCTGCTAATAGAATGGTAAAAAGTGCTGTCATAATTGGCACAAGCCGTCTTCCACTAAAGAAACCTAAGTATTCCGGCAGTTTCGTGTCCTTAAATTTATTGTAAACGTAACCTGCCAAAAGTCCGCACAAAATACCACCCAATACCCCCATATTGTTGGTCGAATTGATCGACGTGGTACCAGCTGACAAAATAAAATAAGAGATCGCTCCAGATAACGCCGCTGCCCCGTTACCGTCCTTTGAAATACCGATCGCTACACCCATAGCAAAAATTAAAGCCAAATTCGCAAAAATTGCATTTCCCGCCGCATGAATAAACGGGATATTAAATACATCCTCCCGCCCAATAGCCAAAATGATACCTGCTGCAGGAAGCACAGCGATTGGAAGCATAAATGATTTTCCTAACTTTTGAAAAAACTGAAACACCATCTTATTTCTCCCCCCTTCGTCATCATCATGAACAAATCTCTCATGATGTTCATAAAAAATATATCATATGCACATCTAGTTATCTATACCAATTTGTCCACATCTCACCCGAATCTCAGCCTTTACTCTTTTGGCGTAAAATGTGGTAAGCTATTGAATAGAATGAAGTTATAGAAAGCGGGAATGAACAGTGATTGTCAAACATGATCATGAGTTAGAAGCCTTAAAAAAAGTCGGCCGAATTGTCGCTTTGGCAAGAGAAGAAATGAAAAGCCAAGCGAAACCAGGCATGTCTACAAAAGAATTAGATTTGATTGGGAAAAAAATATTAGAAGAGCATGGAGCCAATTCAGCTCCTGAAAAAGAATATGATTTCCCCGGTACGACTTGCATCAGTGTCAATGATGAAGTCGCACATGGCATTCCAAGTGAAAAAACCATTTTACAAGAGGGCGACCTCATTAATATTGATATCTCAGCAGAGCTTGATGGATATTATTCCGATACTGGGATTTCATTCGTTTTAGGTACAGGAGATGCTCGTCTTGAAGCATTATGCCAGTGTGCAGAGGATGCATTCCTTGAAGGATTAAAGCACGCGAAAGCCGGTAAAAGACAAAATCAAATTGGCCGTGCGGTCTACAATACAGCGAAAGAACAAGGATTTACCGTCATTAAGAACTTGACAGGACACGGTATTGGGAAAAGCCTGCATGAAGCACCTAACCATATTTTGAACTATTATGATCCATTCGATAATGCTTTGTTTAAGAATGGGACAGTCATCGCCTTTGAACCTTTTATTTCAACAAATGCTGAATCGATTTATCAAGCGGATGACGGCTGGACATTTAAAACACCTGATAAGAGCCTGGTCGCACAGATTGAACATACGATTGTGATCACAAAAGACGAACCGATTATTTTAACAAAGCTGTAAGCAAGCAGGTCCCTTCCTTCACTGGAGGGGATTTTTTCATGCCCGTTTCACGAATCTGTCACGACTAAACAAAAATGCCTGTGGTAAAATAGGCAAAGATATGCGAAAGGGGTCTTATTTGATATGTGGTTCATCATCATCGGTGTTATCTTCTTTATTGAAAGTATTATTTTAACGGTTGTAGGTATTAAGAAAAAACAATCCATGATGACCTACCTCGGTATTGTCATCATGATTATGACAGTCGGCATGATCATCGTTACCCTCAACCCGCCAAATTCATAAATGATTATTTCCAGCATATACATAGATCATAGGCAGATAGAATCAGTTTTCATTTCTAAACACCTGCACACTTTTCACGTCCTTTTTTGAGATGTTACAATGCAGGCAGTTTCCATTGAAAGGAGTTTTCTATCATGCATTATGGTAGCAAAGGCTGGTATGTCGAAGAATTAAAGAAGCTTGGTGTGACCAAGCATGAAGGAAGAAAGCTTCAAAGCTTTAAAACTTATTTCCTTGCAAATCTTCTTGAGCAAAAGAAAACGAGCTCTTAAATGTTGAAAAGCCGTACATCCATATCAGATGTACGGCTTTTTTATATGGGCTGAACACGTTTTTCTAAAGACTTCCTGACCACATCTGCTAAGGCATCTACTTCAAGAACTGCTTTCAGCCTGTTTTGATCTACTTGACGGTATTTAACTTCATTGACTTCGTGGACAGTGATGGGATGGGGCGCTTTTTCGACTAACACAAGAGCTTCATCAGGAGAGACCATTCCTTCTTTCAGCACACGCAAATAAAAACCGGTATATCCCGTTTGCTGCACTTCCTTCACAAGCTTCATGTTTCCATGCTTAAGAGAGAGCTTCACACATGGCTGTCTTGGCTGGCTGACCTCAACAATCGCTTCCCCAAACTGAAATACATCACCAATACGGACTTCTGTCTCTACAAGCTGATGCACGGTCACGTTCTCACCGAAGGCTGCCTCCTGTAACGGCACCCCTAAAAATTGCTCAAAATAAGTATAGTGATCATATGGAAAGACGCAAACAGCTTTATCATCACCTCCGTGATGAACCAAATCACCTTGGCCGTCTCCATCAAAATTGAGCTTACTCAAATAAACAGGCTCGTGAATACGCTTTTTGTTGATGGCTGTTTTGATTTCTTTACCATTCACATAGGTGGTGATAGGTTGTCCTACTTGAATTCCTTCGATGTCGTACCTTGTCTGCCCCACTCTCGCCATCTCCTTTGATTGTCTGATTACTTTTATTTTACATGGTTTGACAGTCAAATCATAGTCGGTACGTGAAGGAACGAGGCAGGTTATGGTACGATGAGAAAAAAGGAGAGATGACATTGGTTCATTATCACGCTATTGTAAAAGGACGAGTGCAAGGAGTCGGTTTTCGATATTTTGTTCAAGGAGAAGCCGTCAATCGAGGGATAAAAGGCTGGGTACGCAACACAGATGAGGGTCACGTGGAGTTAAAAGTAGAAGGAGAGCAGCAGGAGGTTTTTGACTTTTTAGAGACCGTCCGTAAAGGTAGTCCATTTTCAAAAGTCACACATTTGGACATGGAGCCGCTCACCAAGTTCGCCCATTATCAAGACTTTCGGATTAGAGGATAGTTGATATGTGTCCTTTATTTCACAACAGTAAATGGGTTTGCAACATAATAACCAATCAAGGTTGTACGTGAAGCATCTTTGTAGAGACTCACATGAACATCATAGTTGGCTGATCCACTGTTAGGAAGTAATAAACGAGTAGGTGCTGCGAAAGCGTTTTGTCCAGATATAGACCCTTCGTGTGTAAAGACTGGTGTCACTGGGAAAGTAAGTTTTCGAATAGCAGCTGTATAATAAAGTGTTTCATTTGTTGTTGCGGTCATGTTGACGTTGACCTGAGGATGAATCGAAGTATAAGTTGAACGATCGGTTGTCACCTTTAAATCGATGACATTCTGAACTATTGTTCCAGTAGTTGCTTTAGCTCTCTCATCACCTAGCGGTAGAAATCCGTTGAAACTGAATACAGCCAAAAATATGAGCAACGTCATTTTTTTCATCTATATTCCCCCTTTTTGATTTCACCGCCATTAAACCATCATTTACCAAATCAAACAACATTCAAAAGACTCATTTCATACAAAAAAACCCAGCTTTTCGCTAGGCTCTTTCCGTCCCGTGGTAGGGTTTTTCCTGATAAAAATAATTCGGTTTCACGATCGTATTGTCATAGTGACGATGGAAGATATGCGTAGCAGCTGGTGATACTGGCGGAATCAGCCATGTCCAATCACCAGTCAGCTTACGGTCAGCCTTTTCTTCCTGTTTTTCAAATTGTTTGAACTGATGGGCAGCTGTATGATGATCCACAATGGTCACCCCTGCTTCCCGGTAAGAATGAAGAACCGCCACATTCAACTCGACAATGGCTTTGTCCTTCCAAAGTGACGCATTCTTTGTCGTGTCCAGTCCTAAAATAGAAGCAACTTTTTTCAGCATATTGTAGCGGTTTTCGTCAGCTAGATTTCGTGCGCCAATTTCTGTTCCCATATACCATCCATTAAACGGTGCCGCATTGTAATGAATGCCGCCAATTTCTAATTTCATATCAGCAATAATCGGAACAGCATACCATTTCAGTCCTAAATCACCGAACCCATCATATTCAGGATGAGTGATCTCTACCTCTTGAACGATCTCTCTCGGAAGATCATACAGAACCGGCGGCTGATCTTTTAGCTGAAACATAAGTGGCAGAAGGTCAAAATGCGTGCCTTCGCCTTTCCAGCCATGCGCTTCACACAACTTGGTTAATTCAAGTGATGCCTCGTCCCCAATGATGCCATATTCCGACTCATATCCCGCATAACGAACGAGCTGATGATTATAAATAACGACTTCCTTCCGTCCCTTATTCTCTGGTGGGAAGATGGTAATGGACGGTTTGATTTTACCCCCATTTGTCGCATACTCAATATGATGAAAGAGTGCCTCTTTCACCTCATCTTCTGTTGTCACGTGCCGGCAGTCATGCACATGCAGTGTTGACCAAAACAAGCGCCCAATGCACCGGTTGCTGTTGCGCCATGCCATTTTTGCCCCGTGAGCTAATTCTTCCTGCGTATGAGTATACATCCCGTCAGACTCAATTTCTTTTTTTATTTCATGCAGACGTGCTGCTTTTTCTTCATTTGACTTGCCTAATTCTTCATAGCATACAGAAATAAAAGCTTCTGCTTCATTCCACAACGCTTCTTGGTTACTCAAACATACTCGCCTCACTTTAATACGAATATATCCATTGTAGCGGTTTCTATTGATAAATTCACTTGTTTCAAACCATTTTTTATCATATCGTGCGACGATTGTCCTTAGACAATGGATGAATCAATGACTTCAAGGGTCTTTTGGAGCCAGCGAACATACCCTTTTTCCCTTTCAATTGCTCTTGTCAGTACTAAATAATGCCCGAATTGTGTTGAATGCAGTGATTGGGCAGATGGATCTTCTTCTGTTAAAACGTTCAGTTTCTGTTCAAGCATCTCTACTTTCTTTGTTCGCTCCTGCAGCTGATGTGAGAAGAGACCGGCCGCTTCTTTTTGATCCATAGATGAGATAAAGAACGTTTTTAACATAAATTCATCTTTTGTTGTGTCTGGAATCGGGCCTTTTTTCCTTAACCACTGATGCAGTTCTCTTTTTCCTGCATCAGTGATTTGATAAACCTTCTTCTCTAGCTTCTTTCCTTGTATGTGAATATCAAATTCAATAAAACCCTCTTCTGTTAGCCGCTTTAATTCAGGGTATATTTGACTATGCTTCGCACTCCAAAACTGTCCAAGGGAATCTTCAAAGTGTTTCTTCATATCGTATCCCGTTAGCTCACGCTGATCTAGTAAGCCAAGAATGGCATATTTCAGTACTCTCATGACATGCCTCCAACGCATATTCTTTGACAATAGTATACCATACACCTAAAATAAACATGTAAATCGTGACATGTTTGAAACAACATCATTTTAATTGAAAGAAGGAATAAACATGGATCAATTCGTTGGACTTCATATGATTTATACGTATGAAAATGGCTGGGAATATGAGATTTACATTAAAAATGATCACACCATTGATTACCGCATTCATAGCGGAATGGTTGGAGGCCGCTGGGTTCGTGATCAAGAAGTGAATATTGTGAAACTGACAAAAGGGGTATACAAAGTTTCCTGGACGGAACCGACTGGGACAGACGTGTCTTTAAACTTTATGCCTGAGGAAAAACGCATGCATGGCGTCATTTTCTTCCCAAAATGGGTGCATGAACGTCCAGATATCACCGTTTGCTATCAAAATGACTATATCGACCTCATGAAAGAATCCCGTGAAAAATATGAAACCTATCCGAAGTATGTCGTACCAGAATTCGCAGACATTACGTACATCCACCATGCTGGGGTAAACGATGAAACGATTATCGCAGAAGCACCGTATGAAGGCTTGACCGATGAGATCAGAGCTGGACGAAAATAGAAAAAGCGGCACGCACTGTGCCGCTTCTAGGTTGGTTGACAAAGGGCTAAAATGAACTTGATTTTAGTCCTTTTTATTTATACCTAACGTCTTTTGAGATAACAAGAATCGGTAAACTGGTAGCTCATCGCCTACTTTCGATGCAATAAAACCTGATGACATATAGCTGTCTTTTGATTCTGGTTCAAGGGCAAGTGACAACAAATTGGTCTCTGGCTGTGCAGTCACATATACCTTTGTTCCTTTTGGTAGCTGTCGTTTCTTTTCAACGAGTCTCGTTTCAAGCTGAATCTCTGTTTTGCTTGTTTCCACTCGTTTTGTCACCTCATAGGCTTGAACTGGCACTTTCATGCCAACTGGCAAAGTCACACTTTTCAGTCCTAAAGTTCTAAGTTTTCGATCTACCCCTTCATGTCCAGGGAGAATGAGATAAGCTGTTGGCCGTTCTCTTGTCAATACAGGTACCGCATCACTTGCACTATGAAAACGTACCGGGACATTGGTGGTTTGTCCTTTCTCAATATCCACCATTTCAAGTGAATCGTTCACAGGCGCCTTGAAAGCATCTTGAATGACCACTTGATCATCATCGTTTGATTGAAGACCTTTTTTCACAAGTTTCAGCCGCTCCGTCACCATTTGCTGCTTCACCTGCTTAGCATGCTTCACTGTTGTCTCAATGATTTTTTCATGAGTGGTGACTTGTGCTGCCACGCGCCGGGTAAAGTCCTCTCTGCCAATTCCAATCCCCCTACTTTCTACAAGAAAGGATAAAGCTGGTGAAAGCGCCAAGGCATTTCGGCCAATTCGTGCATCAGTTCCGCCTTCATAAAGGTCGATCTTTCCGTCCTTCCCTCTTGTGTTTGTATAATATAAATCGTTGGAAAATCCCTTATTCGTCAATGCTTCACGCACTCCGTTGACGTACAATTCATTTGACGTGAAACGAATGCTTTCAGGAATGTTCAAATTCTTACCGGATAATATTAGCAAATCGTGATACTTGAGAGCACCTGATGCACCGATATCTTCAAACTGCTTTTGACCGACATCATATTCATGGGCATCAATGACGACCTCTGGCGCATAGCGATTAAATTCTTGATGAAGGGCTGTCAGCTCTGGAGATTCTAGTGTCATGTGGTCACGGTTGCCATCCATTCCGTTTGCAAGCCTGCGGTCAAATGCATAAGAACCATCTGGGTTGATTCTTGGGACAATGATGACGTTGACATGGCTCAGGATACGCTCTCCTTCATCACCTGCTAGTCGTTTAGCGATGACAAGGGCAGATTCACCTGAGGCTGGTTCATTTCCATGTATTTGTGCTTGAAGCCAGATCGTTGGCTTTTTTGACAGTGGAGAGATGTGACGATCCTTTGTAAAATAGAGGGCTGGAATGGACCTGCCTTCAATGGATGTTCCAATCTGTTTCTGCGTGGCGTAAGGACTTTTACTGACAATGTCACGTAAAAAATCTTGAAGCTCTTCTTGTGTGGTAAATGCTTTTCCTTTTTTCTGAAAAGCAGGGGTATCAAACGTTTCGTCAGGCTCAGGATACAGTTTTTGAACCGAGGCTGGCTGCTCATAGCTTTTTCCATAATAAGGGGTCTCTGCATTCGCTGAAGCTGGGGTCACCATCGACAAACTTCCTGCCATGAGGCATACAGCAGCAAAAAGAATGGTACTTTTCTGTTTGGACATGCTATCCTCTCCCTTCGTTGATTTGCATTATAAAGAAAAAAACAGCAAAAGTGTCAGCATTTTTCAAAAATATATCTTTTGGAGGAATCATGCATGGCTTTATATAGGGCAAATGAATGGAGCTTGCCCTGCAATAGGACCTAAAAAAGAGCGCCTGCATGAGCAGCAGACACTCTTCTCATTACCAGATCGAAATGGCTCCAATGAGAACCGCCATCACTGTCATGGCGACGACTGCAAGAACCGCCCATTTCATGCCAAATTTCTGATGCTGATCTAGTGATACCCCAACGAGTCCAACAAGTAAATGAGTCGATGGAACAAGTGGGCTTAACATGTGAATCGGCTGACCAATGATAGATGCTCTCGCAATCTCAATTTTATCGACACCGTATGCTGCCGCTGTTTCTGATAGGATCGGCAGTACCCCATAAAAGTATGCATCATTCGGCATAAAGAAAGTGAAGATCCCGCTTGTTAGCGCGACAATGACTGGAATAAACCCGCCAAGCTGCTCTGGAATAGCTGAAACAATCGAAATCGCCATTTCATCAACCATTTTCGTCCCAGTTAAGATGCCTGTAAAAACACCTGCCGCAAAAATCATCGAAGCAATCGCCAAAACATTTGTTGAATGAGCCGCAATCCGCTCACGCTGCTGCTCTAAATTCGGATAGTTCACGATAATGGCAACACAGAAGGCAAGAACAAACAGAACCGTTAAGCTTACTTTTCCTGACACTAGCAAAAGAACCAATAGCAAAGTCAGTGTCAGGTTAAACCACCAAAGTTTCGGTCGCTTAATATCATCTTGCAGTGCCGCTGCCATTTCATTGGCATGAATCGGCTGTTCGAGCTCAATAACACCAAGACGTTTTCTTTCAGACTTCCCAAGAAAGTATGCCACCACAATCATGCTCAAAACCCCTGCGCCAATGACTGGAATCATCGGGCCAAATAAAAGTGATGGATCAACGCCAAGTGCACTTGCCGCTCTAGGTGTTGCCCCTCCCCATGGAATCGTATTCATAATCCCCATGCCGACTCCGGCGATACCCGCTAAAATAATCGGACGAATGCCAAGCAATGTAAATAACGGAAGCATGGCTGTTGTTGTAATCATGTACGTTGTGGTTCCATCACCGTCAAGTGCGACAAGCATCGTCAGGACAGCTGTTCCGACAACAATTTTTAATGGATCGCCTTTGACGATGTTTAAAATTTTTGCCACCATCGGATCAAATAAACCTGCATCAATCATAATCCCGAAGTACAAAATGGCAAACATGATCATGACCGCCGTTGGTGCAACTTGCTGTACACCTTTGACAATCATGTCTGAAATTTCTGTAAAATGAAAACCTGCAATAAGAGCAAATGCAATCGGTGTTAATACCAATGCCGTTAGAACAGACATACGTTTCGTCATAATTAAAACCATAAATACAACCATCATAAGAAATCCTAAGATCGCTAACATTTTGTTCACCCCTTATGTTGTATACGCTTTCATTAAATGTTGGTATCCCATTTCCAACCCTTTCTGTCATGATATCTGACGCCTGAATTGAAGTAAATATTATGAATTTTAATTCTTTTTTGGTCGATAAATGCTTTTTGTTCATTTTGTGCAATTGTTGTTCTTTGTTGGTTCCATGAAAAAAAGCGGTCTCATTTGACCGCTTTTTCTCCTTGTATAAATTGCTCATATCGCCTTAATTGCTCTTCCATAAAGACCTTTGCTTCTTTACTGTTCATATAACGGCCTGTCCAGCCTTTTTGTTTTAACTGCTTTTTCCACGACTTCGTTTGCGTCATTTTTTGAAGAAGCTGATCCCATGCTCGAATGTCGTGCTGATTCATTTGCTTTGGTCCCATCACACCACGCCAATGAGAGAAGATGAGCGGAATCCCCTGTTCTTTCCAAGTGGGCACGTCTTTGAATCCTTCTAAACGCTGATTCGTTGTGGTCGCAACAAGCTTCAGCCTTTTCTTTTCATAATCATGACGAACCTCTGTAATGGTCGTGGTTGCCGCATCTACCTCATGGTCAATGAGTGCTTGAAATAAATCATCTGCACTGTCAAATTTTAAAAACTGAATGCGGTACGGATCAATTCCTGCCATTTCGGCAGCCCGTGCGAATGAGATTTGATCATCATTTCCAAAGTCCGGGGCAAACCCAATTTTTAAGGAATCTGGTTTCTTTTTTAATTCGTGTAATAGCTCCTTTCCATCTGAGAAAGGAGAATCAACTGGCACTGCGACTACCTGCCACTCTTCCGCAAGAATAGCAAGCGGGGTGACATCATTCATGGTCACGTTACTGCTGCCCAGCAAATTACGGCTTAATAATAAGCTTGAATTTAAACTGATATAATTGGCATCTCGCTCCATCATATAGGTCCATCCTTTATCAACCGTTCCGCCTCTTTGATAAAGAATATGCACAGGCTCTTCCACTAGCTTTTCTTGTTCTAGCACGGTTTTCATCACTTGAGCTGTTTGGTCAAATCCGCCATCAGGTACACCTGATACCACAATATATAATGGGCTGTGGTCCAGGAAAGAATCTTTTGCTGTTTTTTCATTAAAGGTGAGCGTTGTACAAAGGCAGACCAAAATGAGTAAGAGTATTCCTTTTTTCATTTTTATGACTCCGTTTGTTTTTTGGCGGGATAATATTTCCGTTCTGGTCTACCAATGATTCCATACGCCAGCTCTGCCCGGCATTCTCCCGTTGTCACAAGATACTCTACGTATCGTCTTGCTGTTGTGCGTGATGCGCCCATTTTTTCTCCGAGTTCTTCCGCTGTAATTCCGTTCATCTCTGCTGCCATGAATGTTTTCACTTTGTCCAAAGTCAATGAATTAATGCCTGTTGGCAAGTCTCGCTCATCCTTTTGCTGCGATTCTTCCTGTATTTGACCAAAAAACAGATCAATCATCGTTTGATTGACTTCCTCTTTTGAATTGATTAACTCTCTCTTCTCTTTATATTCGGTTAAAACCTGCGTGAATTTTTGGGCGGTCACTGGTTTGATTAAATAATGAACGACTCCATAATGCAATGCGTCTCTTAACAGCATCGTTTCCGTTGCAGCCGTGATAATGATCACATCCACTTCAGGATGGCGCTCTCTTAACAGCGGCAAAAGGTTCGTGCCGAGCTCATCAGGCATGTAGACATCAAGTAAAATGAGATCCACTTGTTCTTTTTGAAGTGCCTCCCATAGATCCTTTGCACTCTTTGCCTTGCCGGCCACTTGAAAGCCTTGTACCTTTTGTATATAAGATTCATGAATCGCAGCGATTCGAAAATCATCTTCCGCAATGAGTACCTTTATCACAACCTATTCCCCCTTTGTGCCTTTCGGTATATAAACAGTGAAGATGGCACCGCCTTCTTTTTGGTTCGCAACTTCAATCCAGCCCCCAAGTTCATCTAGCACTTCTTTGACATTGGCAAGTCCATAACCTCGCCCTTCTCCCTTTGATGAATGTCCTCTTGTGAAAAGTTGTGAAATGGCTCCTTCATCTACACCGTCCCCTGAATCAGATACCTCTATGATAATATCAAATCCAATATCTGTGATGAACAAGCTGACTTCTCTTTTCTCTTTATTCAATACAGCCTCAAACGCATTGTCTACGAGATTGCCAATGATGGTGATAAAGTGAGATAAACTTAAATGGGCTGGGAGCGGCTCCAATGAACTATTTTCATCAATGTGAAAATGAACCTTTTTCTCAGATGCCTTTCCTAACTTCCCAAGTAAAATGGCTTGTATCTTCGGAGAGCGAATTTGCTTCATGAGTAAATCATGCTGGCGATTTTGAAGTGTATACTCTTCTTTAATTAACTCAATGGCTTCATCCACTTGTTTCAACTCAAGCAAGCCTAAAATAGCGTACAGCTTATTCGAAAATTCGTGTGTTTGTGCTCTAAGGTCTTCTGAATATTGACTGACCTCTGTCAATGTATCCAGCAGCTTTGTCAGCTCGGTTTTCTCCCTGAAGCTCACAATTCCTCCAAATACCCGATTGTCCTGCACCACTTTTTTGACATTTAGCACGAAGGTTTTATCATTGACGACTGATTCTATGTTAGGTTCAATCATCTCTACCTTTAGATAGGAAAGAAGATTGGCATTTGGCAACACTTGATCAATATGAAGAGGCAGCGTTGAAGAGACGCGCAGCATCTGTTCAGCTGACGTATTCATCATCGTAATGGCACCTTTACGGTCAAATGCAATGATTCCCTCTTTAATCGCATGCAGCATCGCTTCTCTTTCTCGATATAATGAAGCAATTTCATGCGGTTCAAGCCCTAATATATCTTTTCGAATACTCCTTGTTAAAAAAATCGCTCCAAAAACCCCAGGCAGCAAAACAAGAAGGGCAATATAACTTAATTTGAAGAGTTGATGAGCTGTCGCTTGATCGATATCTCTTTTTAAAAATTCGACACTGACTGTCCCAATAATCTCTTCATAACTGCCAGTTTCTTTCATGATCGGAGCACTTCCTCTGACAACGGTTTCACCATCAGAATCACCCGTTGATATGGAGGTTCCTCCAAATAGCAGTGTACTTCTTCCTTCCGACACACTGATGGTTTTCCCTACATCCTCATGATTCGTATGAAAAAGAACCTTTCCTTTTTGATTGGTGATGAAAATGGCATGTGCTCTTACTTGCTCCTTCATTTGCTCAAGCACAGCCTGTTCTTCATTTTGCGAATCTCCCGTGGCCACCGATGTTTTAATGGGCGGCATATAAGATATCGTTCTAGCAGTTTGCACCGCCAGCTGTTCAGCTTGGCTCTGCCTTTCTGATGTCTGCAAAAAACCAAAACAAATGGTCAATAAGGCAATAACAACAAGTAAAAGACCAATAATTAACCCCAAAATTTTTGTTTGTAAAGTGACTTTCCTTTTGCCCATCCTCACTGCCACAACCCCTAATTCAGTAGATTCACCCGAATAGACTCTAAGAAAATCATATCATTTTTTCTCATGAAGTTAAGAGAAAATTCACACAGACAAAAAAAGGATGACTCAGTATTGAGTCATCCCTGTGTGCCTATTACGTGATGGATAAACCAGCACTTGCATAGCCTGCTACAGTATTCACTAAAGAAAGACCTGTAGCTGATGCCGAGAATACGACAAGTAATCTTGTTTCTGGTGTGACTGGTACATTTAGCCCTGTAGCAATTCCGTTTGAGATAGCGCCAAGCGTTAAAATTCCGGTTAATGCTGGAGCTAATGTGACACTTGCTACTTGAGTGAAGCTGTTATTTGGTGTTGGTGAAGCAAATAAGCTAGCTGTCACTGTAATACTCGTGCCAACTAGAGAAAGAGCGGCTGTCGTGCTAAAATAGCCCGCAAATGACGTAATGGTTCCTGCTCTTGGAACTGAGAACGCCATGTTTAACAATGTTCCTGCTGCTCCGGTTAAATCAATGATTCCGCCTACGATACTGACACCAGTTGCCGAGCTACCAAAGCCGACCAAGCTAGATGTACCAACGAGACCGCCTGCGATGGTTGTTAATGCGACAGGTAAACCTGATGCAAATGGGATAATCGCACTCGATCCTGTTGCACCAGTTGCGCCCGTGGCTCCTGTTCCTGTAGCCCCTGTTGCACCCGTATCTCCTGTGACTCCGGTGACTCCTGTTGCTCCGGTTGGACCCGTATCTCCCGTGGCTCCTGTTGCTCCGGTCGCTCCGGTTGCGCCGGTATCTCCGGTGGCTCCTGTCGCTCCGGTTGCGCCGGTATCTCCAGTAGCGCCGGTCGCTCCGGTTCCTGTTGCTCCGGTTGCGCCGGTATCTCCAGTAGCGCCGGTCGCTCCGGTTCCTGTTGCTCCCGTGGCTCCCGTATCTCCGGTGGCTCCTGTCGCTCCGGTTGCGCCGGTATCTCCGGTAGCACCTGTCGCTCCGGTTCCTGTTGCTCCCGTGGCTCCCGTATCTCCCGTGACTCCTGTCGCTCCGGTTGCGCCGGTATCTCCGGTGGCTCCTGTCGCTCCGGTTGCGCCGGTATCTCCGGTAGCACCGGTCGCTCCGGTTCCTGTTGCTCCCGTGGCTCCTGTCGCTCCGGTTGCGCCGGTATCTCCTGTAGCACCGGTCGCTCCGGTTCCTGTTGCTCCCGTGGCTCCCGTATCTCCTGTTGCTCCTGTTGCTCCTGTTGCTCCGGTGGCTCCTGTATCTCCTGTAGCGCCGGTCGCTCCGGTTCCTGTTGCTCCCGTGGCTCCTGTCGCTCCTGTTGCTCCTGTTGCTCCTGTTGCTCCGGTGGCTCCTGTATCTCCTGTAGCGCCGGTCGCTCCGGTTCCTGTTGCTCCCGTGGCTCCTGTCGCTCCGGTTGCGCCGGTATCTCCGGTGGCTCCTGTCGCTCCAGTTGCGCCGGTATCTCCGGTGGCTCCTGTCGCTCCGGTTCCTGTTGCTCCCGTGGCACCCGTATCTCCCGTGGCTCCTGTCGCTCCGGTTCCTGTTGCTCCCGTGGCACCCGTATCTCCCGTGGCTCCTGTCGCTCCGGTTGCGCCGGTATCTCCGGTGGCTCCTGTCGCTCCGGTAGCACCTGTATCTCCTGTAGCACCGGTCGCTCCGGTTCCTGTTGCTCCCGTGGCTCCCGTATCTCCGGTGGCTCCGGTCGCTCCGGTAGCACCTGTATCTCCTGTAGCACCGGTCGCTCCGGTTCCTGTTGCTCCCGTGGCTCCCGTATCTCCGGTGACTCCTGTCGCTCCGGTTGCACCTGTATCTCCTGTAGCACCGGTCGCTCCGGTTCCTGTTGCTCCCGTGGCTCCCGTATCTCCTGTGGCTCCTGTCGCTCCGGTTGCGCCGGTATCTCCAGTAGCGCCGGTCGCTCCGGTTCCTGTTGCTCCCGTGGCACCCGTATCTCCGGTGGCTCCGGTTGCGCCGGTATCTCCTGTAGCACCGGTCGCTCCGGTTCCTGTTGCTCCTGTGGCACCCGTACCTCCTGTGGCTCCGGTCGCTCCGGTTGCGCCGGTATCTCCTGTAGCACCGGTCGCTCCGGTTCCTGTTGCTCCTGTGGCACCCGTATCTCCGGTGGCTCCTGTCGCTCCGGTTGCGCCGGTATCTCCTGTAGCACCGGTCGCTCCGGTTCCTGTTGCTCCCGTGGCACCCGTATCCCCCGCAGCTGCTAGTAATGTATAATCTGGAGACGTACCTGGCGTACCTGTTGGTGAAGCTGTATTCGCCACATACGTACTTCCATCAAATGTCACCACTTGACCTTCTGGATAGGTTGGGGCATCCGCTGGATCAAATGCTACGATACCAGTTAAGCCTACACCGGTTGCGCCCGTTGCTCCTGCTGGACCCGCTGGGCCTACTGGACCCACTGGACCCGCCGGACCTGCTGGGCCTCTTCTTCCTCTTCCCCCTGGCGGTCCTTGAATGACACACACACAAGGATCTTTTCCGCAGCATGGATTTTTTACTGGTTTCCTTGGTTTGTCTGATTTACCTTTCTTACAACTATCACATTCCCAGCCATCATCCTTATACGCATCATACCAGCTTCCTTTTTGGTAGTGGTCTGTCGAATGAGTTGGGTATATCTTTCCGCATTGTCTACATTTTCTCATAGAATCACCCCAATCCATCGTATTCATCATGATCGATAAAGGTGTATGTACAATTTTATTTTTATCAAAAAATTTGAAAGGTCTTGCACTCTGCGTGCAAGGACCTCTCTCCATCGTTAAAATATCATCGTCATTTTTAAATCTTTTCCTACCATACTATATTCAATATCCGCTGGACGGATCGCCTCTTTTAGTTTTTTTACTCCTTCTCCTTCAAAAAAAGTAGGTGCATCTTTCCCTCCAATCAACAAAGGTGCCATATAGATAACAGCTTCGTTCACAAGTGATGCTTCTAAAAATGATGCACTCACACTGCCCCCTGCCTCTACAAGCACTGACATCACAGAGCGCTTCTTCAACAGGTGTAACACATCCTGAAGATCTGTCCGGTGTTCTCCGCTTGTGACAAATACTTGATGACCTTTTTGTATCAACTGTTGATACTTTTGATGATCATAATCTTGTGATGTACAAATTATGGTTTCTGCCCTATAATCTGTTAAGCATTTGGCATGAAGCGGTATCCTTAATGTTGAATCTAAAATGACACGAATGGGCTGATGGTTGAATGAATCCTTTACAATTAAGCCGGCATCATCTTGAATAATCGTTTCCACTCCTGTCAGCACCGCATCTGCTTCTTGACGTAAGCGCTGCACTTCTGTTCTCGCCTCTATTCCTGTGATCCATTTGCTTTCTTGCTCAGCCGTGGCAATTTTCCCATCTATCGAAATAGCTGATTTTAAAATGACATAAGGAAGGTTTGTTTGCATCAAATGAAAAAAAGGAGCATTTAAACGATCTGCTTCCTGTTTACATATACCTTGCTCCACTTCAATTCCAGCCTTTTTCAAAAAGGCAATTCCTTTACCTGCAACAACCGGATTCGGATCTTGGGTGGCAATCAGCACTTTCTTCACACCACTTTTGATGATCGCTTCGGTGCAAGGGCCTGTTTTTCCGTGATGTGTACAAGGTTCGAGTGTCACATACATGTCAGCTCCCTTCGCCTTTTCTCCTGCCATTTGTAGCGCATGAATTTCAGCATGAGGCTCGCCAGCCTTCATGTGCGCACCAATCCCAACAATCTCACCGCTCTGAACAATCACTGCACCAACAAGCGGATTGGGTGAGGTTTGTCCTTTCATCGCCTTCGCGTTGGCAATCGCCAGCTTCATATAAAAAACATCGTCTTTCATCTCGGACTCCTTTCTTCTCTCAAGGGAAAGAACTCCTTCAGAAAATGAAGGAGTTCTATTCTCATGTGCTATACTTTCTCAAGCCGTTTCTTTTCAGATCGATCATAGTAAGGCAAGGAATAAAACAGTTTATATGATGCTCGTTGTTTACAAAAACAGCATTTGCGACATTCATATTTATTAATGAGGAGCACATGCGGACAATTGAGTACAGTCAGACCTTTTTTCATATGTTCCTTGCAAACACTTATCATGAGAATCCCCCGCTTACATTCTTTTTCTTAATGAGAGATTACTTCTTTCGGAAATTGTTCAAATAAGCGCAGTACTTCCGTATGTGTGCCATCTTCTCGAATATGATAAATACCACCGTCATATGAGCTTGCATACACATCATCTCCTAGTTGTCTAATGGCACTAATACCATTCTTAGCAATTCGAATCGGACCTGTATTGACATCTAGCTCTGGATTCCATACCACAATATACCCCCAATAGTCTCCGCTCACAATATAGCCAGAGTCTGTCACAGTGATGGATTTAATGGAATATTGATGCTCGTTGTGCTGATTTAAAATTCTGCCTGTATGCAAATCAAACAATCGGACGTTTTTATCACGGCTGACAATGGCAATACGATCTCTTTTGCTATCAATAAATACATCATTTAACAGCTCTGTCGCCCCGATATATTCTGCTGTTAAGGACAAACTCTTTTTATCAAGAAGACAGATGGTTCCTTCAACTGCCGCTGTGATGATATGATCTCCTTCTACTTTTAATGCTTTGACCGCGCAATCATGTGCTTTAGAACGGCCAATTTCCTTTAAGTGTTCTGTCGAAATGACATGCACATAACCGCCATAAGTGCCGATATAAAATTGACGATCCTTCTCATGGAAATACACACTATTGACAGGACCTGTGTTGAGATCAAAAGAGACCATTTGCTGCAATGACTCGTGTACAATATGCACCTGACTCGCATGATCGCCCCATGCATAATAGCTTCCATCCCGTGCAACAGCCACTCCATTTGTGAGAACACCTGTTGATTTTGCTATTTCGATTCCATTCTTTCTGAATTTTCCGTCATCTGATGCAGTGATAATATCACCCGCTTCAGTCAACGCAATATCATTAATAGAAGGTGTCGCCAATTCCTGCTCATCAGAGATCACTTTTCCTTCTTGAATTGACCATTCACAATACGTTTTCCCAAAGCTGGCTCCTAAAATGGCTTGCTCGTCTTCTGTCCAAACAAGCGAGCGCTCCCATTGATATTTATGAGGCAGCAGCGTATCAATTAAATCACCGGTTTCATAATTCCACAGCTTAATTAAATGGTCATAACCCGCTGTAAGCAAGTAGTTACCGCTCGGAGAAAAATTCACACGTTTCACACCTTGTAAATGAGCTTTAATGATTTTTTTCTCCTGTAATGTAGCGGCATCATAAATGATGACCGTGCCATCGTCTCTACCAAGGGCGAATACTTCTTTTTGATTGCTGCCGCTGATGGTATCCAGCTCATAATCAAACGGGCCAATTTCACCTACAATTTCTCCTGTTTCATAGAGCCATACAAGGACATAGCCATCATCACCAGTTGTATAAGCTTTATCCTCATGAATCCATACAGCTAATACATCCTTGCTATGTCCATGAAATTCTCTTAAAATGGCTCCCGTTTCAATATCCCAAACTAAGCATCTTCTGTCTCTGGACACCGATACAAGAAGCGTATCCTGCTTTGCAAATGCGACAGCTTCCACGTCATCCGCATGACCATATAGCGTACGAATTCTTGTATGTGTGCTAGTATCATATAATTGAATGGTATAGTCTGACGATGCACTCGCTAAATACGTTCCATTTTCCGAAAGGGATAAAGAGTTGATGATATGCTCGTGACTGCCAATGAATGTTCCTTCTCCCGTGGCACGGTCCCATTTATAAATACAGCGGTCATAGCCACCTGTGTAGACAATTTGGTCATGCTGAGTTGATAAAACGGATGTAATCGGTCCTCTATGCATGGTTTTACACTCCCACCTTTATATGTTGTTTTTGACGAGTAACTACACGAAAACCAGTAAATCGAAAAACAGGGTCTGGGTGTTTCCCGTGTCTTCTTGCGACTCTGCATAAATCTCCGCCTCTTGCGAAGGAGCCACCTTTTAAAATGTAGTAATCACTGCCGAGTGTCTCGGTTAAATCATCTACAACCTCAATTCCGCCTTCATATATGTGATACTTGGTGTTGACCCATTCTTCGACATTGCCACCCATATCATATAGTCCAAATAGAGATCTTCCTTTTTCGTAATGACGGACAGGTGTCGTTTTTTCAATATTTGATTCGTGCGTATTACAGTAAGAGGGATCAAACTCATCTCCCCAAGGATATTGATGTCTCGTATTGCCCCGGGCAGCATATTCCCATTCTTCCTCAGTAGGGATCGATACCTCATATCCAAGCTTCCCGCTCAGCCACTGACAAAATGAGAAAGCTTCCTCGATGTCCATGCCCCAAGCTGGATGGTCTTTTCCCCCGCCAAGTTCTAGGTTCGTCAAGCTCTCTGGATAAGGCTTTCCTGTCTCGTCGCAATAGCTTTGATACCATTCATTGGTGACGACCGTATCTGAAATGAAAAATTCGCTCATATACGGCTGATAAGATGGAAATTCTTTGTACAGCCATTTTTGAAATTTTTTCTCACGGCCATAGGCTGGATTCAGAAGTTTGTCCTTCCAAAATTCTGATGCCTTTTTCATATCTTCTTCATTACTTCCAATCGTCGCATAGCCGCTTGGGATTTGAATCCAATTGATATCAGGTTTCACGCTTTTCTCCCGCCTTCTTTAAATAAACTCATCTACTGATTAATTAATTTCTTCTCATCGACCATATGCCCTGATGCTGCTTTTGCCTTTAAATATGCTTCATTATAGAGAGAGGCTTCTACCGTATGATCAAACCTTAAAACCGGAAGACCGTAAGCAGCAATGGAATCGACTTTATCTGGATTATTGGTTAAGAGATGCAATGGTTTCCCTTTGTTTAAATAGTGCAAGACAGCCGCTGCTTCCTCGTAATGCCGATCATCATCTCCGCAGCCGATCAACCTGTTCGCCTCAAATGTATCCAGTTTCATTTCCTGTAATTTATACGTGAAGGCTTTGGCCATTAGCCCAATAGAGCGCCCTTCTTGATTGGCCATATACACAAGCATGCCTTTTCCGTAATCGGTGATTTTTTTTAGCGATGATGCAAGCTGTGGACCGCAATCACATTTCAGTGACCCAAACACATCCCCTGTTTGGCAGACACTATGAATTCGCACAAGCGGCGGCACTTCATTTTCAAAGTCGCCAAAAAGGAGACAAGAGGAAAATGTTTGCTGCTCGGTACTCATTTGTACAATAGACTCAACCGTTGGTGTTGTATCAGCTTCTACAGACGCAAAGGCATACCATGTAAACTGCACTTCTTCATGTTCAATAGAGATCGGCAGGTTCACTGGCCCCACGAGCAAATAGTGTTTTTCTTGAAATGTAAAATGATGAATCATTGATTGTAGTTCAGCTACAAACTTGTTCATTTGTCTCCCCCTATTCATCACTGCACCCCATTGAACTCTCTCAGCGCAGTGATGGCGTGATGAATATGTGTATGCACTCCCTTTGCATCCTGAGCACCGGTTCCAGCTAGAATCATGGCTCAGGAGAAATTTCCTGTCATACTGGCTGAATAGATGTGCGATGCCAATCATCCATCAGTACCTTTCATAAAGACTCTTTTTAGACTGTCACTTGTCCAGTACAAAGGAGCAGAAATCGAGCTTCATACGCTGTATTCTCTGTAAGAGAGCAACACCATTTGATGATTCTTGAATGGAAACTGACATGCTCTTTCTCTAAAAGAATATCTCTGCTAGCTTCGAGCTGCTTTCTCCTTTACTAGAAGCTCTGGTTCTTCAAATGCACGTCATCCGGTTGTACCCTTTGATTGGATGAATAGTCCGTACTTCAATTCAGCTACATTGATTGAAGCATGACACCCGCCTAGGTATGCACCAAGAACCATCACATCAAACATCGCGTTTATCCTCCTTTGCACTAGATTTTGACAGCAATGACATGATGCTGGCTGATCCCAGCCTTCGCTTGTAATGGTGTAATCGAAACGTGCTCAAGTCCTGATGTACAAATCTTTTCTCCAAGCTGAGTATCTGAGAATGAAAAATGGAAGCGTCCATCTTCTCCGATTAAGCCTGTTTTCCACTCTTCTCCCCATACAACAAGGGAAAACACACCACCTTCATGAAGCAGCGAGGAAATCTGCTTTAAGTATCGTTCGTGGTCATCAGGGTGCTGATGGTGAAAGCAGCCATGATCTAAAATCAGATCAAACGTCAGCTCGCGCCCTTGATTCATCGACCAGGACATAAAATCTTGATGATAAAAATGGACAGGAACCTCTTTTCTCTTCTTTAATCCTTGCCATTCCTCATGCTCATAAAGATCAATGCCGGTATATGCCGACAGTCCTTGTAAATGTTCAAGAGCCCTGCCGTTCCCGCAGCCGATATCCAGCACCGAAGCAAGTGCATCCTTTTCCCTGGAACGCCATGCCTTCAGAGACATCACAGCAGCGTCTGTTAATGATGGATCAGTGGACCACATATCTGTTCTTTGCTCATAGTGTTCTTGAAAAGCCATGCGCATTTTCTCTAAATACAACCCGCTGTCTTCATGATACAAAGCCTTTTTCATCACGTGACCTCCTTCAATTCACAATCACCTTTCCTAATAAAGGTGGTTTTCAAGCAAAAAGCCTTATGATAAAATGAAAGATGGATTTTTTAGGAAATCTGTTTTCTGAAAAAGGAGAGAAGCATCCCACATGTCACTCTTCTTTTTCAGCACTCATCTTCACATACAACCACAGCCATTCAACTGTTACAGCGCCTCAGTTTGTTATACATTTTCTTCATATGGGTTCACCTCCTTAACATCGTTTAGAAAGCGCTTTCTTTATGATGATCCTCTGAATACCCTGAATCATATCATTGAGAAATAGGCATAGTAGAAAGACGAATCTACCATTCTAAACTATCTTTCATCTATTCTTTTTTGTCTAATAGATATTTCTTCAGTATCGCTCTGCCTCAGAAGCGCTCTCCCTTAGGTCTTAATGCATCATCATTTACCGAATTGATCCTGAAATCCACCTATCGAAAATTTAACAACTACTTCCATAATAACTTGATTAAGCCAAATATATTGTTTTTAGATTATTTTGTCAACAAATTATTTCCTAAACATTAGAATGATTTTCTAATTGAAAATACAGGTATATTTCGTGGTTTTTTGACCTTAAAACACTTATTTCTACACAAAAATACAACTTAAACCAATAGAACTAAGAAATTTATCTACTAAATTACACAAGATTTTTATTTCATTTTGAAATAAAAATAAAGATATCATAATTATTTCCCGAATGGTTTTTTGTGATATTTTCACTACTTTTTTCATTTTTTTGATGGTACCCTTTGATATTTCTATATTTTCAATTAGACATTTTACTGTTTATCCCAATTTTTCAACCTTTCTTATTATAGTGAAAAAGACAGATGGTAGATTTTAATTATCGCAGCATGAAAAAAAGCCCCTTACAAAAGTAAGAGGCTTTTTACAATGGCATTTATGCCCAATTTTTCACTTTTTCATGGTCAGTCACAAAGAGAAGAACTTTTCCTTCGTCTAAATGTTCTTCAAATGTCTCAGCTTCTTCTTTTGAGAAACCAATTTCGTGAATCTTATTGCGGAGTTCATCTCCCTTTTTGCTAAAGATGTTTCCAACCGCATGCTTGAGTCCAACTTCTTTTGGACCTATCGTATTGGCATCTGTGTTGCTTGCAATACGCTCAGTTCGATCATCGTCATGGGACAGAACATAAATGTCCTCTCTTGCAACACCGAGTTGTTTTAATTGCTCCACATCTCTTTGAAGTGTTTCATCATTTGAATACTCTCTTACAACAGGTTTCATTTATTATTCCTCCTTTAACGTCTTACGAATCTTTTACCCGTCACTTTTGTCATTAAACCTTCCTCCAGCACATCCATTTTTACTCTGTGAACTTAATGCGTCTATGGACTTATTTTTGACAAAAAGACTGTGAATATGACTAAATTTTCTGAAAAATCGTATTCATTCCTTGTCATTTGTTGTACAATTCTTATACTGGAGGCTAGAAATGAGGTGGAGCTGATGTATTATTTTTCAGCTGAGCAGCAGTTTAATGCATGGGTTGTCAGTGATTTGGTGAAACAGCTTTTTCAAAAATGGAATCCTGAAGAATCAAAAGCAAAGCCGCTTACTTTGTTTGCTGAACAGCACTTTCACATCTGCATCGATTATCTCTTTTCTATTATTATTAACATTGGAGATATCGAGTCAATCGAACAAGATCCACAAGACCTGTTGTCCTCATATTTAAATATCCTTTTTCCTTTTGTGACGCACGATATGATGAAAGCCTCCATGCAAAATGCAAATGAATATTTGTTAAAAGAACGTGATGCGGATGAGTATCAACTGTTTGGTTGTCTCCCGCCGCTCCTTTCTGTCTCTCTTCAAAAAAAGTAGTCCCCTTCTTTTAGATGGTGGCTGCTTTTTTGTATGTGCTTGGAAAAGACCGTATGTTTTGAACGAAAAGAAGCATCATGTTAATGTAAATCTAGGTTGCAAGTGAAAGGGAGGATTTGACATGAGTCAACAAAAACAAATTCAATTAGCAAAACGTCCAAAAGGGTTACCTACTAAAGATGTTTTTCATTTTGAAACAGTTGATATACCAACGCCGCAAGATGGCGAAGTCTTGATTCAAACGAAATATGTGTCTGTAGATCCTTACATGAGAGGACGAATGCAAGATACAAAATCCTATACACCTCCGTTTAAACTCAATGAAGTGATCTAGGGTGGAGTGGTCGGAGAAGTCGTCGAGTCCAAATCTCCTCAATTTGAGAAAGGTGATTTTGTACTTGGATTCCTTGGCTGGCAGGAATATTCTACTGCCAAAGCAGAGTCTCTGACAAAAATTGATCCATCCATTGCGCCGTTATCTTATTACTTAGGTATTTTGGGCATGCCAGGACAAACCGCCTATTTTGGACTTCTTGCGATTGGTCAGCCAAAAGAAGGCGAAACTGTTGTCATTTCTGGAGCCGCAGGTGCCGTTGGTTCTGTTGTCGGACAGATCGCTAAAATCAAAGGTGCCCACGTCGTTGGAATTGCCGGATCTGATGATAAGCTGGCTTATTTAAAAGAACTGGGCTTTGATGAAACCATTAATTATAAAACAACAAATGATTTAGATGACGCCATTGCAAAAGCCTGTCCAAACGGTGTCGATGTGTATTTTGACAATGTGGGCGGCGAAATCTCTGATGCTGTAATGAATCATTTGAACCGTTTTGCACGTATTCCAGTCTGCGGCGCCATTTCTTCTTATAACATTAGTGCAAGCGAAGACATTGGCCCTCGTGTGCAAACAAAACTCATTAAAACAAGTGCATTGATGCAGGGCTTCATTGTTGCCAACTACTCTGATCGTTTTGAAGAGGCGGCAAAAGATCTCGCACAATGGGTAAAAGAAGACAAACTGACTTACAAAGAAACCATTATCGAAGGTTTTGACCACATTCCAGATGCATTCCTTGGACTATTCAAAGGGGAAAATGTCGGAAAACAACTTGTCAAAGTTTCATAAAAAGAAAGGACCCTCCATGTGGGAGGGTCCTTTTTTTATGCTTGCTTGGGCGCAAGGTGCAGCTGACCTTGCTTATAAACAATTTCCTGAAGCGAAAGATTTAGCTTTTTCGCCATTTTTTTAAGCATTGAATGCTCTTGAGATGTGACTAGGCTGATAACAGCCCCTTCTTTTCCTGCGCGACCGGTTCTGCCTGAACGGTGGATATAGCCTTCTTCGTTTGGCAGGTCGGCATGGATCACGTAAGGCAGATCGTCAATATCGATCCCTCTTGCTGCGATATCTGTTGCAAGAAGAAGCGGGAATTCACGCTGTTCAAAAGCCTTTAAGATGACAGCACGCTCTGCTTTTTTCGCTTCACTGTGAAGCACACCAAGGTCGACATGGTGATACGCTAATTTTTCTGCATAAATGCTCAAATTCGTAATATCTCGCACAAAGACGAGTGCCTGCATATCCTCAAGCCGTGATAGCTTTTGCAGTAATTTCACCTTGTCGCGCTGATCACATAACAGGTAATAATGCCCTACCTTCTGCGCTTCTTCTTGGCTTCTGCTAATTCTCAATACCTCTGGTTCAGATGCAATGTCTTTGATCAGTTGAACGGTTTCCTCTTTCAACGTCGCAGAGAAACAAAGGATTTGTCTTTCTTTTAATGTGGATTTAATGATCGCTTGGATCGTTTTCATATGCTCTGGGACAAGAAGCTGGTCTGCCTCGTCTAACACGATCGTTTTCACTTCATGCATTTTCAGTTTCTTGATTTTGATTAACTCTTGTACGCGACCCGGTGTCGCCACCACGATATTCGGGTGTTTTTTTAGCTTTTCCTGCTGCTTCTTGATGTTTGCCCCGCCTATTAAGGAAATAGCTTTGATGTCTGAACCTTGTTTGAACTCTTGCACGACATCAAAAATTTGCATCACAAGCTCTCTTGAAGGTGCCAAGATTAAGACTTGCGGGTGTTTGATACTCACATCAATTTTATTTAAAAGCGGCAGAACATACGCTAGGGTCTTCCCTGTTCCAGTCGGTGATTCTGCGATCACATCGCGTTTTTCCGTAATCCACTCTGCTGTTTGTTCTTGTATCGCTGTTGGCTTCTCAAAGCCAGCCGCTTCAAAGTTCTTTTGAATAAATGGCTTTGCTTCTTTCAAAAATGCCCAATTTTCCGTCATGTTGATCTCCTTTATCCTCATTCAATCTATCCTTAAGTATCTCAAAATCAGCTTTGAAACGCAATTTTTCTTTTGATGCTTTTATCGAGCCGTACAGTTCGATATAATCATGAGAGGCACTAGCCGTTTTGAATCTATTTGAGGTGTAAAAAATGATATTATCTGTTAAAGATTTAAGTCATGGCTTTGGCGACAGAGCCATTTTCCACGAAGTCTCCTTCCGGTTATTAAAAGGCGAGCATGTCGGCTTGATCGGCGCCAACGGTGAAGGAAAGTCAACGTTTATGAATATTATTACTGGCAAGCTTGAGCCAGATGCAGGAAAGGTCGAATGGGCAAAAAATGTCCGTGTCGGCTACCTCGATCAGCATACCGTGCTTGAAAAAGGAAGAACCATTCGTGAAGTCCTTCAAGATGCATTCCATTATTTATTCTCAATGGAAGCCGCAATGAATGACATTTACGAAAAAATGGGTGAAGCAGATCCTGATGAGCTAGAAAAGCTTTTAGAAGAAGTAGGCGTCATTCAGGATGCCCTGACGAACAATGATTTTTATATCATTGATTCCAAGGTAGAGGAAATTGCAAGAGGTCTTGGGTTAACAGATCTCGGGCTGGACCGCGATGTGACAGAGCTGAGCGGCGGACAGCGGACAAAAGTACTGCTTGCGAAATTGCTGTTAGAGAAGCCTGAAATTCTCCTTCTTGACGAGCCGACCAACTATTTAGATGAACAGCATATTGAGTGGCTGAAGCGCTATTTGCAGGAATATGAAAATGCATTTATCCTCATTTCACATGATATCCCGTTCCTAAACAGTGTCATTAACTTGATTTATCATGTTGAAAATCAAGAACTCACGCGATACGTTGGTGATTATGATCAATTTAAACAAGTGTACGAAGTGAAAAAGCAGCAGCTAGAGGCAGCGTATAAAAGGCAGCAACAAGAAGTAGCTGAACTAAAGGATTTCGTCGCGAGAAACAAAGCACGTGTCAGCACTCGAAATATGGCGATGTCTCGTCAAAAGAAACTCGATAAAATGGACATGATTGAATTAGCAGCAGAAAAACCAAAACCAGAATTCCACTTTAAACCTGCACGCACATCAGGGAAATTGATTTTTGAAACGAAGGATTTAGTCATTGGGTATGACGAACCGCTCTCTCGTCCATTGAATTTAAAAATGGAACGCGGGCAGAAAATTGCGTTATACGGTGCCAACGGTATCGGAAAAACGACACTGCTCCGAAGTCTTCTTGGAGAAATCTCCCCCATTTCTGGTGAGGTGGAACGCGGAGAATTCCTGCATATAGGCTACTTTGAACAAGAAGTAAAAGAGCAAAACAGCAACACTTGTATCGAAGAGGTGTGGAGCACCTTCCCATCGTACACACAATATGAAGTCAGAGCTGCCCTTGCCAAATGCGGTTTAACGACAAAACATATTGAAAGCCGTGTGTCTGTTTTAAGTGGTGGTGAAAAAGCGAAGGTCCGCCTTTGTAAGCTGATCAATGAAGAAACCAACCTACTTGTTCTCGATGAGCCGACAAACCACTTGGATGTCGATGCCAAAGAAGAATTAAAGCGCGCGTTAAAAGAATATAAAGGCAGCGTCCTATTGATTTCCCACGAACCTGAATTTTATCAAGATGTGGCCACTGAAACTTGGAATTGTGAATCCTGGACAACCAAAGTATTATAACGACAAAAAAGCCTCATATCTTTTCAAAAGATATGAGGCTTTTTTCTATTAATGACCTGCCTGGATATTCACCAAATGCTTACGGCCAAGAAGCAGGATGACCATTCCTAAGAGAACAACAGCCGCCCCTACATAATAAGGGGTGCTTGCTGTGTAAGTTTCAGCGAGAACTCCCGCAATCCAAGGCGCAATCGCACCACCAATAAATCGTACAGCACTGTATGAAGATGATGCAATTGAACGCTCAACAGGAGCTGATCCCATCACAGCCGTCGTAAGCACCGTATTGATCATGCCGAGGATTCCCCCAGCAATGACAATACCGCAAATGACCACGACCACATGTGATGTCCATATTCCAATGCCGAATAAAATCACAGCAAACGAAGCAAAGAGAACAACAAGAGCTGTTAATGTACCCAATTTACGATGAATGACCGGCGCTGAGAAGACAGATGTCACAGCCAAAAATAATCCCCATCCAAAAAAGACATAGCCAAGACCATGCTCATCAAGATGAAGCACAAATGGCGAATAAGCTAGAAGAACAAAGAATCCAAAATTATATAAGAAAGCAGCAGATGCCATCGTTAAAAGCCCCTTATATTTCAAGGCTCCAACAGCTTCAAATAACTTCACCTTTTTCTGCGGCTTTTGCATAGGTGGCAGCATAAAGGTAATGGCTAAAAGAGCAACAAGCATTAACACCGCAACGCCAAAGAATGGACCGCGCCAAGAGATCGTCCCAAGCTCTCCGCCAAGCAGCGGTCCAACCGAAATCCCAAGACCTAGTGCAGCCTCGTATAAAATAATGGCCTTCGCACTTCCTCCAACAGACACGCCGACAATGACAGAGAGAGCCGTTGAAATGAATAAGGCATTCCCAATGCCCCATCCCCCTCTAAAGCCGATTAATTCATTAATCGTTGAAGAGGTACCCCCTAAAGCAGAAAAGACAATAATAAAAATAAGTCCGATTAATAACGTCCATTTCGCACCAATCCGACTAGAAATAAAACCGGTAAAAAACATCACAAAGCCGGTGACAAGCAAATAGCTCGTAAATAAAAGAGAGACCTGACTTGGAGATGCATCTAATTGTGATGCAATGGCTGGCAAAATCGGGTCTACAAGCCCTATGCCCATAAATGAAATCACACAAGCAAAGGCCACCGCCCAGACGGCTTTTGGCTGTCTAAGCAGACTCGTACGCTGTTTCAATACTTCTTCTTCCTTCATTCCATCAGAACCTTTCCTACAGTTGTTTAACAAAATAAAATAAACACACTGAGGTGTTTATTTTATTTTGTTGACAAAGGGCTAAAATGAACTTTATTTTAGCTCTTTGTCTTCTTTTTCAGCGTGATAGAAAACCTTTGCAGTCTAGGAAGGACGAGCACTGGAGCGGAGCGAATTTGGCATTCGTGAGCACCAGAGCGCAGGACTGACAAAGAATGCGAGGGTTTGTCTACACGCTGAAATAAACACGCTGAGGTGTTTATTTTTGTAATTGCTCAATCGCATGAGCCGCTCTTTCTTTCATCATTTCAAGATCCTTTTTAAAGGATTGAATCGTTTCTAGCTTTTTTGTAATCAATTGATGCTGCACAGTCAGCTGCGCATCAATATCTAACAGTTTCTCTAATCGTTCCTTCGGGTCAAGTGACAGCAAGTAGCCTTCTTTATTCAGCTCAAGCTGTTTTCCGATTTCCATAAACGATTGAAGCTCTTGTAAAGAAAATCCAAGTACTTCTTTGGCCTGCATCACTTTCTCCAGTTCTTCCATGTCATCCTCTGAGTAAAGTCTGACACCGCCCTCTGTCCGCTTTGGTGCTGATAATAAACCAATCTCTTCATAGAAACGAATCGTCCGTTTCGTCAGACCGCTTCTTTTCGCCACTTGATCAATTTTCATCCATTCCATCGCCAGTGCCTCCTGCTCATCAATTCATGTTTTATTATACACCTTTATAACCTTAACGTAAACGTTAATGTTTGATCACTTGATTTCTGTTGTGGTTTGATGCGGAATAAATAGGAATCATTACGTTTTAAAGGAGGTACCCTATGCGTTCATTTCCATCCAAAAAAGAACGTCACGCACAATTCGGTTCTGTCCCGCCAAGCGCTAGAACAAAACCTTGTCAAAAAGAGAACATGATAGACATCCAACAAACCGAACAGGACTTTTATTTTGATCTGGAACAGGTCGGAATTTGCCGTGTGTCGTACCCTGTACATATTTTGTCTAAAACGGCTCCACAGCACCAAACCTCTTCCGCTAATTTTACGCTGAGTACATATTTGCCAGCTCATCAAAAAGGCATTCATATGAGCCGTCTCACCGAGCAGCTTCACTCATTTTATGAGAGCGGAAAGCCGGTTGATGTGGATTCCTTAAAAGAATTGACCGCACAGCTTGCCACGCAAATGAATCAGCCTTCTGCCTCGATTCAAGTTTCCTTTCCGTGGTACATGGAAAAAAAGAGTCCCATCAGCGGAAAGTCCGGTTTGATGCATGCAGACGTGCAATATGTCATCCACTTTCATGAAGAAAACGGATGGATTTGTCATATTGGCTGCACTGCTCAAGTGACAACGTTATGTCCTTGTTCAAAAGAAATCAGTGAATACGGCGCACATAATCAGCGCGGCACTGTATCTATTCAGGTAGAGCTGTTTGAACAAGGTCAACTCCCTGATGACATGAAAGCAGATCTACTGCAGATCATCGAGTCTAATGCGAGTGCGCCCCTTTACCCTGTACTCAAAAGACCAGATGAAAAACAAGTGACAGAAGAGGCCTATGAAAATCCACGTTTTGTAGAGGATGTTGCGAGGTTAATTACAGCAGAGCTATATGAACAAAACTGGATTAAAGGCTTTCAAATTGAGTGTCGAAATGAAGAATCCATTCATCAGCACGATGCTTATGCCAAATGTTCTTATCAAAAAAAACTGTAGATTGTCTCTACAGTTTTTTTGCCAACCTTTATTTTTCATTACTTTCTAATTCCTCAATCATCAGCGACAGTTCTGTCCAGCGGTCCATCGCTTGTTCTAATTCTTCAGCGACGGCTTTTTGCTTGTCCATCAGCTCTTGAATTTTCCCAAAATCACTGCCAGCCTCAGCAATGCTGGCTTCGAGCTGCTGGTGTTTGTCCTCTAGTGCTTGTATCCGATCTTCAATCCCATCCCATTCAAGCTGGTCCTTATAGGATAGTTTTTTCCTCTTTTTCGGTGCAGCTTCTACTTGTTTTTCAGCTGGTTTTGTCTCTGTCCGCTTCTGTTCTTTTTCTTGCTCCATGTAATCGCTGTAAGCACCTTGGAAGTGTGAAATACGTCCATTCCCTTCAAACACAAGCAGACGATGGACGACTCGGTCTAAGAAATAACGATCATGCGACACGGTGATGACTACGCCTGGGAACTGCTCCAAATAATCCTCTAAAATGCTGAGCGTCTCTGTATCAAGATCATTCGTCGGCTCATCTAAAAAGAGAACATTCGGCTCTTCCATCAATACCTTCAATAAATACAATCTGCGGCGCTCTCCCCCTGACAGCTTGCGGATAAACGTGCGCTGCATGGATCTAGGGAATAAAAATCTCTCCAACATCTGCTCTGCTGTCACAATGACGCCATCTGCCGTTTTGACAATTTCAGCTGTTTCTTTGATGTAATCAATGATATTCAGCTCTTCATTCATTTCGTTATGGTCCTGCGTGTAATAGCCAATGCGGACTGTTTGTCCAATGGTCAATTGTCCGTTCGTCGGTTCTATTTTACCCGCCAGGCAATTGAGTAAAGTTGTTTTGCCCACTCCATTCGGTCCGATAAATCCGATGCGATCACCTGGCACGACTAAATCGCTGAACTGATCCACAAGGGTTTGACCAGCAAATGTGATGCTGATCTCTTCTGCCTCAATCACTTGTTTTCCAAGCCGGTGAGAACCGATCGCAAAATCAAGCTCTCCTTTTGCATCAGGTCCCTTTTGATCCTTCAGCTCTTCCACTCTGCCGATACGTGCTTTTTGCTTTGTCGTTCTAGCCTTTGCCCCTCTTCTCAGCCATGCAAGCTCACGTCTAAGCAGGTTTTGACGTTTCGTTTCTTTTACTTGAGCTTCTGCTTCTCGTTCCGCTCTTTTTTCTAAAAAGACTTCATAATTTCCTTTATATGTGTAAAGCTGCCCCTGATTTAATTCATAAATCCGATTAGCGACGCGGTTTAAGAAATAACGATCATGGGTGACAAGAATGACAGCCCCGCTGTATTGACTCAAATATCCTTCAAGCCATTCAATGGTTGCGTTGTCTAGATGGTTTGTCGGCTCATCTAAAATCAGCAAACCCGCAGGCTGGATTAAGTTTTTGGCGATCGCCACACGCTTTTTCTGTCCGCCTGATAACGCATGAACAGAACGGCTCACATCTTTGACACCAAGCTTTGTCAAAATCGTTTTCGCCGAAAGGTTCGCATCCCATGCGTCGTCCTGATCCATTTTATTTTGCATACGCATAAGCGCTTCTTGTTTTGCCTCGTTTTGTGGATCATGCTCTAAATCAGCCAGCGCCTGTTCATAGGCTTTCATCGTTTGAATCATTGGTGCTGTTCCTGAAAAAATATAGTCGAGAATCGTTTCATCTCCGCTCATTTTAGGATCTTGCTCAAGAAATTCGATATCAAGTGTCCCTGCCTTTGTAATGTCGCCTTCCTCAAATGATTCAAGTCCTGCAATGACTTTTAAAAGCGTTGACTTCCCTGTTCCATTCGGTCCAATTAACCCGATGCGTTCCTTTGGTTCTATATGAAAAGAGATATGATCAAACAGCGTTTTTTCGCCATAGGTTTTATATAATCCTTCTACATTCAATAAACTCATTTTATCAGCCCTTACATAGATTCTTCCTTTATTTTAAATCAGCCAGTAGCAGAAAACTAGTTTTAAAAAAACCCGCTGCTGAAAAGAATGTTTCCTTTTGATGCTCGATACACTATGAAGAGGTGATCTAAAGATGATAACCATTAGTTTATGTATGATTGTGAAAAATGAAGAAGAGGTTTTGGCTGACTGCCTGTCTTCTGTTCAAGACATTGTAGATGAGATGATCATTGTTGATACAGGATCAACGGATCAAACAAAGGACATTGCTCACTCCTTTTCAGCAAAGGTACTCGACTTTGAATGGGTCCAGCATTTTGCAAAAGCACGCAATTTCGCTTTTTCCCATGCGACAAAAGAGTATATCTTATGGCTGGATGCCGACGATGTCCTACTTGAAGAGGACCAGCAAAAACTGCTTCAGCTCAAACAGACGCTTGATCCCGCAGTAGATGCCGTCTCGATGTTTTACCATGTTGGATTTAGTGAGGACGGTCAGGTGAATTTTAAATATAGAAGAAATCGGCTCGTCAAGCGTGCCTTGAACTTTCAGTGGTATGGGGCCGTTCATGAGTTTCTTCAGGTGTATGGCAACATCTTACCGGCTGATATCGCCGTCACCCATCAAAAGCGTAAGAAAACAACCGCTGGAGAGCCTGGACGCAATCTGCGCATTTATGAAAACATGCTTGCAAAAGGCGAAGAGATGACGCCTCGCGATCTCTTTTACTTCGCCAATGAATTACGAGATAACAAGCAGCATGTGAAGGCGATTCGCTTTTATCACAAATTTTTAGCCACAAAACAATGCTGGATTGAGGATGAAATTCGCACATGCCAAAATTTAGCTGACTGCTATTATGCAGTCGGTTTTGAGGAAGCCGCCTTATCCTCCTTATTGCGATCCTTCTTATATGATCAGCCCCGTCCAGAATTTTGCTGCCGGATTGGGGATCATTTCAAAGCACAAAATAAATACAAAGCGGCCATCTATTGGTATGAGCAGGCACTGAAGGCACCTGAAATCGAAACAGCCTTTACACTAACACAATATAAAACATGGTATCCTCACCTTCAGCTTTGCTATTGTTATTATCAGCTCGGTGATTTGGCTCAAGCCAAAACCCATCATCTTGCATCCTCAGCCCATTACCCAACCCATCCTAGTGTGCTGTACAACGAAAAAATATTTGCTGAACAAACGTAAATCTCCTGTTATCACATCCGCCTGTCACATGACGGCGGATGTTTTTTGATACACATTAGCCTTTTGTGACATTTAATACTTTAGCGATTTAAAGCGTTTTTCAACCAATTGACTAAATTGTCATTTACGCATATACTAACATTCGTCTTACGAAAAGATTTATCCATTAGGAGGTCAACATGAGTTCTTTATTTAGAAAAAAGTCTCTCGACCAGCTCATGCTTGAAAGTCAAACGAAGCGGTTGAGCCGTTCTTTGAATACATTTGATTTAATCTTGCTTGGCATTGGCTGTGTGGTCGGGACTGGCATTTTTGTGATAACGGGGGTTGCGGCTGCGAAAGATGCGGGACCTGCGATTATTATATCTTTTATTTTGGCTGCGATCGCATGCGCCCTTGCTGCTTTTTGCTACGCTGAATTTTCCTCGTCCATTCCAGTGTCAGGAAGTGTCTATACGTATTCTTACGCAACACTTGGGGAGTTTCTCGCCTTCTTAATGGGCTGGGATCTCATGCTTGAATATGTGATTGCCCTCTCTGCTGTTGCCAGTGGATGGTCGTCCTATTTTCAATCACTGCTCAGTGGATTCGGTCTGCATATACCGAAGGCTTTATCGGCTGCACCTGGAACCGTTGATGGGGCCGTCTTTAACCTGCCAGGCGCACTTATTATTTTGCTCATCACCTTTATCGTCTCAAGGGGTGTCAAAGAAAGCACTAAGCTGAATAACATCATTGTGCTGATCAAAATCGCGATCGTTCTTCTATTTATCATTTCAGGCTTTGCTTACGTCAAACCTGAAAACTGGACACCTTTTATGCCGATGGGCTTCGACGGCGTGATCGCAGGAGCGGCAACTGTCTTTTTTGCTTACCTTGGTTTTGATGCAATCGCTAATGCATCAGAAGAAGTCAAAAACCCGCAAAAAGCAATGCCAATCGGAATTATTGGCGCGCTCGGTGTTTGTACGATTTTATACATCGGGGTTTCATTTGTCTTAACAGGCATGGTTCACTACACGAAGCTGAATGTCAGTGACCCTGTCGCTTTTGCTTTACAAGTGGTTGGCCTAAATAGTGTCGCTGGTATTATATCGGCAGGTGCTATTATCGGGATTACGACAGTGTTAATTGCACTTGTCTACGCTCAGGTTCGTTTAACCTTTGCTATGAGCCGAGATGGACTCATGCCGAAAATCTTTTCAAACGTTCATCCAAAATCGAAGACACCGGTTGCCAACACTTGGCTGACAGGCGCTGTTGCGGCATGTATCGTTGGTTTCGTCAACTTATCAACACTTGCTAATTTAGTCAGCATCGGTACACTTGCGGCCTTTACGGTGATTTCAATTGCAGTGATCGTTTTACGGACAAAACACCCGAATGTCAAGGCAGCTTTTAAAGTACCATTTGTTCCTGTTCTCCCCATTATTAGTGCAGTCGTATGTATCAAACTTGCCACGACACTTTCATGGGTGACATGGAGAGCCTTCCTCATCTGGGTAGCGATTGGTGTCGTTGTGTATTTCACCTACGCAAGACGAAAAAGCCATTTGAATCAAACCCATTAGAAAAGAGACACGGGGAATCCCGGTCTCTTTTTTGTTTAAATCACACTGTTTTTCACTGAATTCGAATCCACCATATCTGGATCGAGTACGCTTGAAATCGGAATGACAAGCGGTGAACAATCTCCATTGTCCTCACCAAAACCCCGGTTCAATTTCATCGAGAGAAAATAATCGATCTGCTGATAAGGTCCTAGCGTCAGTGATGCCCCCCGATCCATTGCATTGATTTTAAAAGCACCGACATTGACGACTGAGGGTGAGAATAACATCACACATCACTTCCTTGAAATAGGTTTAGCTGCTGGCGAAAAAGAGGCAGGTGAGTCCACTTGATCTCGATCATCTACATGGCTCTTTGTTCCGACAAAACCGCTGGCATCTCCAAAATTCTGTCCGTACCCCTGATTTTTTTTATCTGAGTTTTGCCACTCTGCTAACAAATTTTGTCCGACATTCACCGCCGACGCATTTTCAAAGGAATTAATTTTTAACATGAAAATATTAATATTGATATACGGAGTTGGTTGAACCACAGATAAACCTCCTTTTTATAGGTATATGCGAGCACCCATCAAGTATGTTAACAGGAGGTCTTCACATGGACTTCGAAAAAATGAAGCAGTGGATGGACATTGCCCAGCAAATGCATGGAGATGATTTTTGGAAAATGATATTCGATGATGAGCAAAGATCTCCCTTTATGGCAAATGGTCCGTCTCCCTTTACATTCTCGCAGCAAGATCAGCGAGGAACAGATGCATCGTTTCCACCAGTCGACATTGTGGAAACCCCTACTGAATTTCAGTACTTAATTTATCTGCCTGGCTACCGGAAGGAAGATGTTCAGGTGCTGTCATATGGTGAATATTTAGTTGTAAAAGGACAGCGTTTTTCCTTTTTTAACGAACAGGATTTTCGCCAAAAACAAGGGAAGTATGGTCCGTTTGAAAGAAAAATTCGGCTCCCAGATATGATTCTTGGTCAAATGAATGCGGCTTTTAAAGACGGCGTGCTATACATTCGCTTGCAAAAGGATGAAGGAAAAGCAACTGCGATAATCATAGATGACGAATATTGATACTGACTGCGTCTATTAGATCACGATCATCAATCGTTTCAATCGGCAAGATCGTGATCACGTCATCGGCATTTTGTTCACCAAAACCATTGTTTCTTTTGATCGTCGAGCAGTGATTTCGTACGATCGTCGAACCGAATGTCATCGAGGACCCTGTACCAATCGTATTCGTCTTCATATGGGTAATCTGAATGCGTGTAGGCAGCATGCACTTCTCCCCTTTCATGTATCTCTATAAGTATATACCGGGCAGCTTTTCCATAGACTAGAGCAAGGCGAAAGAAAAGGTTGTGGTCCACTTGAAACATTTCATTCAATCACTCTTTAAAAAAACCGAAGCCAGTCCATCCCCATCTGTCGTCGAGCTGGAAAAAAGACTCACCGCTCTTGAGCAGAAAATGTCTGCACCTGCTCCGCCTGTCTCGGAGGATACGCACATTCACATTGAATCACTGCATGTGGACAAAATTGACTACCATTTAGAGTTTGGTGAGCTTTCCATTGATCAGCTTAAAGGCAGACTCAACATTGGAGCCACCTATTACACGCCAAAGGACCCGCACCTCAAAAAGGCAGCTTCAGTACCGAAGCCAAAAGAAACAAAAACACCAAAAGTCTCCATTCGATCAAAGTCTTCATCTCAGCACGACCGGAAGCCAGAAATAAACCGCAAGCACAATCGCTACAATACTGATCACATTTAGCCAAAAACCAGCCTTGACCATATCAGATATTTTCAGCACGTCCGCACTAAAGACAGCCGCATTTGGTGGTGTGGAGATTGGCAACATAAACGCACATGAAGATGCTAACGCAGCCGCAGCCATTAAGCCGTACGGCTCCATGCCAATTGCAAGTCCAAGCCCTACTGTAATCGGAATGATCATGTTCGCAACTGCTGTATTAGACATAATTTCGGTCATAAATAAAATAGAAGCCGTTAAAATAATTAGCAGCATGAGGTACGACAGCCCATTTAAATGCTGTAAATTTTCCCCGATCCATCCTGTTAGATTCGTTTCCGCAAATCCTGTAGCAAGCGAAAGCCCGCCTCCAAATAAAAGCAATAGCCCCCATGGCAACTGCTTCATATCCTGCCATTCTAGTATTCTCTCTCCATTTGTCGCTGGAATGAGAAATAACAGCATCGCCCCAAAGATTGCGATCGACGTATCCGAGACAGGAAGCCCGCCAAACAAAAAGATTTTAAAAATCCATAAAAAAGCCGTCATAAGAAAAATAGCAAAAACCCATTTTTCTTCTTGTTTCATTTTGCCTAAATCCTCTAAACCCTTCTGTATAAACGCCGCTCCCATTTCACCTGTGTGCTCTACCTTGAACTGTATCTTGGTCAAATACAGAAATAAGAGAATGAGCAGAACAGCCGCCACCGGAAAACCAAACAAAAACCATTCAAAAAACATAATTTCTCGATCTAATAGCTTTTTTGACATCGCTGCAAAAACAGCATTTGGCACAGACCCAACGAGTGTCGCCAGTCCGCCAATAGAGGCTGAATAAGCGACCGATAATAGGATGCTTTTACTGAATCGGTCAAGAGATGCACCAGACAAAATATCGTTCGCCTTCACCTCTTTAATCACAGCCAGTGCCACAGGCAGCATCATCAGTGCTGTGGCTGCATTTGAAATCCACATAGATAAAAAGGCCGTTGCCATCATAACCCCTAATACAATGCGGTCACTTCTTGTGCCTATGATGTTTAAAATATGTAAGGCCATTCTTCTATGTAAATTCCATTTTTCAATAGCAATGGCAATCATAAATCCGCCCATGTACATAAAAACAATCGGGTCTCCATAAGCTCTTGATGTTTGCTCCATCGATAGCCCGCCAAGTGTTGGCAAAAGGATGATGGGCAATAAAGAGGTAGCCGGTATAGGCAAAGCTTCTGTGACCCACCATGTCGCAGTCCAAGCCGTAACGCCCAGTACCACTCTTGGTGCATAGGTCAATTCACTTTCTGGAATGAGCAAAAAAATAAGCAAAAAGAAGATCGGTCCAAGAACAAGTCCAGTCAGATTCACTTTTTTATAAACGATCACAATTCCTCCTTCATGAAAACGCTTTTAATTTTTTCTAATTTTTCACATTCGATGATCACATAAAAAATCCTTTAAATCATAAGAAAAAATGAAGAGATCCTTCAGCAGCAACTGTGTCTTGCTTCATATTTCCACTTCATGACTTGGTCTATTTTCATAGGAGAAACTATACAAATCCTACACAGTAACTGTAAACTATAGAGGATCTAATCAAAAATTGAGGTGTTTTCATTGTATACAGATCAACGAAAATCATTTTGGAAACAGAAAAAAGTCATCATTCCCCTTCTTAGCATCATCGCGATTGCTGCTGCTCTCTTTTTCTTAAAAGATACGCTTTTCTCCAAAGAAAAAGAGGCGCTGAAAGCCGCTGAATCCTTTACGAAACATCTGGAGAAAAAAGAATTCACAAAATTGGCAGATGAGGTCACAAGCGGCTCTCTGAAAGCCAATGACTTTTCTAAAAAACAACTTGCCGAAAAATACGATCATATCTTTAGCGGCATCGGTGCGAATGATCTAAACGTCTCAAACGTCAACGTAGAAAAACAGGACAAAGGAAATGGGTATCAATTCACCTATGAAGTCACGATGAAAACGTCACTTGGAAAACTGAACAAACTCTCTTACAATGGCGTTCTCTCCGAAGAGGATAACGAGTGGAAAGTAGACTGGAAACCAAATCTCATTTTCCCGCAAATGGAAAAGGGTGACACCATCAAAGTGACAACGGATCCTGCGGTACGCGGAAATATTGTAGATCGAAAAGGGCGCACGTTAGCAGAAACAACTGGTGGACACGCACTAGGCATCATCCCTGGAAAGCTCGGGACAGGCACGGAAAAAGAAAGCAACATCAAAAAAATCAGCAGCGCTTTTGATATAGATGAAGAGCTGATTCAAAATCAGCTGAAACAAGCATGGGTCACAGATGACACATTTGTCCCGCTAAAGTCTATGTTAGAGCAAAAGCCGATTCCAAAAGACATAAATGGCGTCACCTATCAAACGAAGGAAATGCGCTACTATCCATATAACGAAGCCGCTGCTCATCTGACAGGCTATGTGGGAAAAGCAAATGCGGATGATATCAAAAGAAATCCAGCTTTAAAGGCGGATCAAATCATCGGCAAAACCGGCCTTGAATTCACATTTGACAAGAACTTAAGAGGACAAGATGGCGGAAGCATCCTCATTATCCATGATGAAACAGGTATTGAAGAAACATTACAAAAAACAGACCGAAAAGACGGAAAAACAGTCAAGCTGACCATTGATGCATCTTTACAGAAAAAAGCCTATCAACAGCTGAAAGGTGAAAAAGGGGCTGTCACCATTATGAATCCATCATCAGGTGATTTATTAGCGCTTGTTAGCACCCCTTCTTACGATGTCAATTTAATGACCAACGGGATCACGCCTAAACAATACCAAGCATACAGTGAAAATCCTGATCTCCCATTCCAAGCTCGATATGCGAGCAGATATGCACCAGGATCTACATTCAAAACCATTACAGCAGCGATTGGACTGGAAACAGGTGTCACAAAACCTAATAAAGTGCGCACCATTCATGGACTGAAATGGCAAAAGGATCAATCATGGGGAAATTATCGCATTACACGGGTTCATGACAAAGAACAAGTCAATATGGTCGATGCCCTCGTGTACTCAGATAATATTTATTTTGGACAGGAAGCCCTTGAAATCGGCAAAGATCAATACGAGAAAAAAGTGAAAACATTTGGGTTTGGCGATGATTTAAACATGCCGTTTACAATGAAACCGGCACAAGTGTCTAACGACGGGATCCAATCAGACATCTTACTCGCCGATTCAGCCTATGGCCAAGGAGAAATACTCATGTCTCCAATTGAACAAGTACATGCCTATTCTCCATTTGCAACAGGAGGAAAGCTTGTGTACCCTCGAGTCATTCAGGATGAAAAAACAACATCACCAAAACAGATCATCAAAGAAGATACAGCAAATACGGTGAAGGACGCACTAACTCAAGTCGTCACCAATTCAAACGGAACCGCTCACTCGTTGCAAATAAAAGGGGCTGATATAGCCGCTAAAACGGGAACAGCGGAACTAAAGAGCAAACAAGGTGCGACAGACGGTACTGAAAATGGATTTTTACTTGCGTTTAATCCTAAAAAAGAAGATTATGTCCTCGTCGGCATGATTGAAGGTGTGAAAAACCGTGGAGGCAGTGGACTTGTCATTCAAAAAATGAAGCCTGTCATCGCTTCTTTCTATAAATAACCCTTAAGAGACACACGCTCCATCAAGCGCATGTGTCTCTTTTTTTCTAAATCATGACAATTTGCTATTGTTTTATAGTTCACCTTATGAATAAAATGAGGAGAATGAAAAAAAGAAAACAAGTTGAATGAAAGGAGGAAGTCTCATTGGCTATTGCTGCTCAAACAAAGAATAAACCTCAAAAAGCGGTCACCGGTTCAACGGTTTATCCTATTTTATTGATTATTGGTATTTGCCATATGCTCAACGACACATTGCAAGCCGTGATTCCTGCCATGTTCCCTATTTTAGAACGCTCAATGGGGCTGACCTTTACTCAATTAGGGCTAATCGCCTTTACATTAAATATGGTCTCCTCTGTCATGCAGCCTGCGATCGGGTGGTACACAGATAAACGGCCGATGCCCTATGCACTGCCTATCGCATTATTTTCAAGTGCTGTCGGCATTTTCGGCCTTGCGTTTGCGCCATCATTTGCGACCATCCTACTGTGCGTCGTCTTTATTGGACTCGGCTCTGCGATTTTCCATCCAGAGGGCTCACGGGTTGCCAACATGGCAGCTGGTCCTAGACGCGGTCTTGCTCAATCTATCTATCAAGTCGGTGGAAATACAGGTCAAGCCTTTGCTCCGCTAATCGCTGCATTAATGCTCGTTCCTCTCGGTCAGCCAGGTGTGGCTTGGTTTACGATTGTTGGAATGATTGCTGTCGGTTTCCTTCTCTATATTTCGAGATGGTACGCAAGAAAGCTTCAAACCATTCGAGCACAAGCGAAAAAAGCGCCTGCAAAAGCAGCAAGATCTGAACTTCACCGCAAGTCAGCGCTCACAGCACTTGGCATTATCGTCTTTCTTATTTTCGCGCGTTCTTGGTATGGAAATGCGATCTCGAATTTCTATGCGTTTTATGCGATTGAGCAATATGGTTTGACGATTAAAGAATCACAAACTTATATTTTCTTATTTCTTATATTGGGTGCGATTGGGACATTTTTAGGCGGGCCGCTTGCAGACCGCTTCGGCAAGAAAACCGTCATTTTAATTTCTTTATTAGCATCCTTTCCGCTTGCCCTGCTTCTCCCATTTGCCGGACCAGTTTTTGCTTATGTTTTACTTGGACTCATTGGGATCATTCTGACCTCAAGCTTCTCTGTCACCGTGGTCTATGCCCAAGAACTATTTCCCGGGAAAATTGGCACAATGTCTGGTTTAACTGTTGGGCTTGCGTTTGGTATGGGAGCGATTGGATCCGTTGCCCTCGGCTCATTAATTGATGCAGTCGGTTTAACGCCTACCATGATCGGTGTCGCCTTTTTACCGATATTAGGCATCCTAGCCTTCTTACTGCCAAGCGATCAGACCATAGCGAAATGGAATGAATCATAAAAGGTAAAAACCGCTCAATAAATGAGCGGTTTTCAGCTTGTAGACAAAGTCTACAAGCTTTTTTGTATAATAAGGGTAATAACACATTTCTGTGGGGGATGAACATGTTATCGAAACGTGAAGAAGAAAGAAGAAATCAATTAGAAGTAGTGGCCTTAGATGAATTAGTGCCTGAAGATCATCTTGTACGAAAAATTGATCAAGCGATCGATTTTGATTTCGTGTATGATCTTGTCAAAGATCATTATAGTTCTGATAACGGCAGACCAAGTGTGGATCCCGTTGTTCTTATTAAAATGGTTTTGATCCAATACCTATTTGGCATTCGCTCTATGCGTCAAACCATTAAAGAAATTGAAACTAATGTGGCTTATCGTTGGTTTATTGGATATGGATTTTCGGAGAAAATTCCGCACTTTTCTACCTTCGGTAAGAACTACGTGAGACGCTTTCATGATACAGATTTATTCGAACAAATTTTTTATCGAATCTTAAGAGAAGCGATGAAAAAAGGTCTAGTTGATCCATCTATCGCTTTCATTGATTCAACTCATGTAAAAGCAAACGCCAATAAGAAAAAACTTGAAAAGAAAATTGTTCGAGTAGAAACGAGAAGTTATCAAAATCAGCTTCATGAGGAGATCAATGTTGATCGTGAGGAACATGGAAAAAAGCCGTTACCCCTACAGAATAAGAAAGAGAAAAAAGAAATCAAGGTCAGTACAACTGACCCAGAGAGTGGCTACTATGTAAAGGATGAACGTGAAAAATTATTTGCTTATTCATTTCATACGGCTTGTGATTCAAAAGGATTTATTTTAGGATCACTGGTCACTGGTGGAAATGTTCATGATAGTCGTATGTTAGATTCACTCGTATCAAAGGTGACAAAGAAAGTCGGAAAACCCAATGTAGTCGCAGTTGATGCTGGATATAAAACACCATATATCGCCAAGTTTTTAATGGATCAAGAGATAAGACCTGTCATGCCTTACACCCGCCCGAGAACAAAAGCTGGTTACTTGAAAAAGAATGAATACGTATATGACGCACATTTTGATTGTTACATTTGCCCAAACGGGCAAATTCTTTCTTATCGTACAACGACTAGAGAGGGATATAAGCAATATGCGTCCGATTCAGAGGTATGTAAATCCTGCTCGTTTTTAGATAACTGTACACAAAGTCAAAATCACACCAAACAGATTCACCGACATATTTGGCAGGACTACCTAGACGAAGCAGACCATCTGAGACTCACTGAAATGAATAAGAACATCTATGCAAAACGGAAAGAAACGATTGAACGCGTTTTTGCGGATGCAAAAGAAAAGCATGGAATGCGATGGACGAAACTTCGAGGATTGAAAAAAGTTTCGATGCAGGCGATGCTTACTTTTGCTGCCATGAATCTTAAGAAATTAGCAAACTGGACATGGAAAGAGCCATGTCCAGCGTAAAGCAACTGATCAATTTTATCAAAATAAGTGAAAACCCCACTTTTACTTGAAGTAAAGGTGGGGTTTGTCTACGGTCTGAAAACCGCTCAATAAATGAGCGGTTTTTTCATATCTCATAAAAATGCGTGTCCGGAACATGCTTCTTTGCAATAAACCCCTGCTGAAAGTCTGGAAAGACCTTTTGCACCTGTTTAATTTTCAGATGAATCAAATCCGCATACGGAATATACAAATGATCCACCAGCTTTTGTTCTGTCATATAGTAATACCAATTCAGATTAAAGGTATTTTCATCAATGATCGTAAAGGCAGAAAAATGATAGAACAGCAGTGGACATTCATCGAGGTACATATCTCCTTCCACAACGGAAAGCTTATAGTTTTCAATATTCCAAATCGCTGCATTGGCACCTTTAGATGCCACCACATGGACACCCTCAAAATCATCGACCCATCTTTCAACATACCGCTGATCACCATATGTCTTTTTTTCCGTATCCATTTCTACTGTACAGTGCGCAATACAGTTCTCTTTCCACTGCGTCACAGCCCGTTTGGCCACATCTGTGTTTCGGCAACCTACAAACCCCGTATTAAAACGGCCGGATAATTCATAAAAGTGATAGAATCGCTTGGAATTCATATGATCTGTCAAAAATACATGAGCGAGTGGATTTTCTGCAAATATCACCTCTGGATCATGATAAAAATATAAATCCGTATCCAAATGAGCGAGATAATCTGCATCAGAGGACTCTAAAATTTTGAGTAGAAACGCAGGCTTAAGCGTCCAGCAATACTCATGGAACGTACGATCCGCCTTTGCTTTTCGCAGCGAATCATCTTCCACATCTTCAAGCTGTTCATATTGGACATGTGGATGAGGAAACTGACTTAACACTGTGTAAGCCAAAGGATCAGCACATAAGACAGAAAGTTTGTATGATTGAGCCGTCTGCTCAAGTGAATGAATCAGCGCCAGCAGCTTAAATACATGGGTATTCGACACAATGGTTGTGAAATGATAGGATGCCATCTACAACACATCCACTTGGAACAAGTCAACATGCAGCAGCTCTTTTGTGAGCCCTTGAATGGCCTCTGCCAGCACCGTGCATCCATGTTCCTGCTTGGCAAGCTGGACCGCCTCTGACAGCTTTTTCAAAGGGAAATGCTTTGCCGTCAGCACGTCCTTTTGATCACGTTTAATGCCCACATTCCGCTCTGTGATCATATGAAGCAGCTCCAAAAAATAAGCGAGCAGATCATCATATGCTTCATTCTTACGCAGCTGGCGAATGTCTTTCACGATATCATTTGTCACGGTATGAGAAAATGGTCCAGAGAAAGCCAAATGAACATCAATCGAATCAATATTGTTGTACTTCTCGCACATATACAAAATGTTATATTTGATGTCATCGAATGACGTTAAATTACTTGGATGTTCCTGATGCACACTTAAAATATCCTCACGCAGCTCAAATGAGAGGCCAAGCTGATGCAGACGAATGCCTAAATCATAATCCTCAAACCCGTATCGAACGATTTTTTCATCAAACATCCCTAGTTCCATAACATGCTTTCGCTTGACGGAAGAGTTATTTGTGATAAAAAATCGCCACGGCAATTGATAAGAACTTAAATCATAGTCGTACGTGTTTAAAATGTCTTTCAGGATATCAATAAATTCGGACTGCAAGTCGAAGCTTCTCTCTAGAAATGCGCCGCTTTTCACTTCCTCCATCGACACAAGAGACGTTTTGTCTTTCATTTTCCGCTGATACAGCCCTTGTTTTTTTAATCGTTTCATATGATCTTGATCAAAACCGGTGTAAAAATAACGGTAGATTCGCTTCCAGCATACACCGCAAATGACACGGTCCTCATGATCAGCATGTGCCTCTGCGTGCTTTTGAATAAATTGGGGCTCTGCCAACATATCACTGTCATGGAATATTAAAAGGTCTCCCTCTGCCTCACGAATGGCATGATTGCGCCCCTTGGCAATTCCTTGATTGACAGGAATACGCACCTTTTTGAATGGAAAGTTCACCTCAATGTGTTCGAGCATTTCCATCGTGCCGTCCGTTGACCCATTATCAGCAACAATGACCTCAAATGGAATATCGGTTTCCTGAAGCGTTAAGGAAAAGAGGCTCCCTTCTAAACGCTCTTTCGCATTATAACTCGGAATAATGACGCTGACCTTCGGCTTTTCATTCATGCGCCATCCTCCTCCAGTTTGGCATAGCCGTTAAACATAGGATGGACTTGTTCTACCGATTCAATCACATGACGCAGCACTTCCCGATAGGCTTCTTGGAAAAATGGCAAGTCATCTCTTCCTTTTTCATGGATTTGCTGCATATCATCTTTGCTTAAGATCCGAAAACCACTGAAATGATAGCAAATGAGTGGGCTTCCATCCTCAAGCAAAATACGTCCATTCTCTTCCTGATAAGAATGCTGGCCATAATTCCAGTGACCAATATTCACACCCTTTGTTTGAATATCTTCTACTTTTTCAAACAGCACCGGCATATGATCCAAATACCCTTGATCGCCAAATTTTCCTTCTCCAGGCGCATTTTTGCATTCTTTTAGACATTCTTCTTTCCACCAGCTCAGGCACTTCCGGCCGGCTTCATCTCCTTTAAAATGCAGGAAGCCTGAGTTATAACGCCCTAAAAGTTTCTGAAGCATCTTCACTTCCTCTGGATCAAAGCTTGGAATGACAATATCCCCTCTTGATAGAAGCACAGACGCATCAGGCTGATTTTGAAAAATCACTTGTGGACTCTCATAAAAGAACAAATCCGCATCAAGATACGTCACTTCCTCCGCCTGGCTCTGCTTAAATAGCCACTCAATCCAAATCGGTTTTAATGTCCAGCAATATTCCGAATCATTTCGTTCCTTTTTGATCTCTAGAAGCTCAGGCGTTTCAAGCTCACGCACATGAACAAGATCGACATGCGGGAAATTCATTTGATGAAGCAAATCAAATGCAGCATCATCCATACATAACGTCTTGATGACAGCATCATCTTCTACTTGCTTCAACGATAAGAAAAACGCAATGGCTTGATAAAGTCTTCCACTTGATAGAACCGTACAATATATGCTGTTCATCTGTTTACACCTCTATTTTTGAAAGAATTCGCGGTACCATTCAATTGTCTTTTCTAACCCTTCATCAATGGAGTAATCAGGCTTCCAATCAAGCAGCTTTCTCGCCTTTTCTGCTGATAAATATTGATGCTTAATCTCATGCGTTCCTTGATTCAAAATACGAGGTTTTAGTTCACTGCCCATCGCCTTTAAGATTTTATCAACGAGCTCAAGCACGGTCAGCTGAATTTCATTACTAAAGTTAAATGCTTCTCCTGCAAGCCCTTTTTCCTCCATTTTTTCAGCTAGCAGTAAATAAGCCTTGACCGCATCTTCAATATAGAAATAATCACGGATAAAGGTTCCGTCACTTCTAATTTCTGGCGCCTTTCCCTCTAACACAAGCTGGATGGTTTGCGGAATGATTCGGTTAAAATTCAAATCCCCGCCTCCATATAAATTACCGCAGCGCGTAATACAAACCGGAAGACCATATGTGTTGTAGTACATGTGAGAAATTAAATCTGCACAGCTTTTTGACACATCATATGGGTGCTTACCGTTAAGTGGCATGTCTTCATCATAAGGAAGCTGCTCTTGATCTCCGTATGCTTTATCACTTGATGCCACGATCACTCGTTTGATAAGCGGCTGCCTTCTGCACGCCTCCAGCACATTCCATGTTCCTAAAATATTGGCTTCAAATGTAGAGACCGGGTGACGATTTGCGACCCCAACAATCGCTTGGGCGGCCAAATGAAAGACTGTATCAATCTCATATTCTCCTAACGCACGTTCTATCGTTTGCATGTCCTCAAGTGCGCCTTGGACGACATTCATCTTTTCAAATTGACTGCCTTGATATAAGTTCGATCTTGGCACCTGATCACGTACAAGCCCTGTTACGTTTGCTCCTTGATCAATCAATTCCTTGACAAGGTAACTCCCTAACAATCCCGTACACCCGGTCACAAATACGTTTTTCCCATTCCAAAATCCGCTCATGCTGTCACCAAACCTTCCATGGTTGTTTTCCATCTGCCCACATGCCGTTGATTTCTTTCAAGTTTTTATACGTATCAATTGCTGTCCAAAATCCGTGGTGCTCATAGACTGCAAGTTCACCATCATTCGCCAAGTTTTGAAGAGGCTCTGCTTCAAAGACGCATTGATCATCATCTGTTAAATAATCAAAAACCTTTGGAGACAACACAAAAAATCCTCCATTGATCATCCCGATACTGTCTGTCTTCTCAGAGAAGGATTGTGCCATCCCGTTATACACCTTCAGCGTGCCGTACTGTGATTTCTTTTCAATACCTGTGACAGTGGCAGCTGCTCCAAGCTCTTGATGGCGCTTGAGCAAATGAAACATATTGATATTGGCAAGTCCGTCCCCGTACGTCATCATAAATGTCTCATCACCAATATAATCCTGTACCTGCTTTAACCGCCCGCCTGTCATCGTATTCTCACCCGTATCTAAAAAAGTGATTTTCCAGTTCTCCGAATTCCCTAAAAGCTTTATTTCCCCTGTCGACATATCCAGCTGCATGCTGTGATGCCGCCAGTCGTAGTTGAGAAAATACTCTTTGATTTTCTCTCCTTTATATCCAAGCAATAAGATAAACTCGTCTACACCGTAATACTGATAGATTTTCATAATATGCCATAGAATAGGCCGATCTCCGATCATAGCAAGTGGTTTAGGAAGCGCTTGTGTGACCTCACTCATTCTCGTTCCCTTTCCTCCGCAGAGAATGACTGCTTTCATCTTCTCCCCTCATCTCTCTATGAAAATTTTTGATTGAAAACCCTATCTTCATGCGGAAAATCAGTACATGTACCCTTATACTTTGTCCGACATCAGGTTTTGAATCTACTCTATTCATATGTTGGAATAAGAGAGGGTGCCACCTAGCATTTAACTATTTTTACAAACAAAAAAGAGCGAGATTTGCATTCTCGCTCTTTCAAAGTTTAAATTGTATATTTTCAGGGTAGATGGTATGATAAACATGTGCATATACAGCACAAACAGCCTCTTTCGATAAAGAGACTACTAGATTGAATGAACTCAAGTGGCAGCTTGCTTCATTCTTAATATGAATCACGGAGGTGAATTCCCATGGCACAAAATGTACTTTGTGAAGTGAACTCTTGCCGTTTTTGGGCTGACAACAGCTGTACAGCTTCTACCATTAAAATTGGTAAAAGCACAATGACTGACGTGACTCGCAATGCTGAAACGGATTGCGAAACATTTGAAACAAAATAATACATGATTTTCTGAGATGAAGGAACTGGCAGGTTCCTTCTTTTCTTTTATCATTCTATCAAGAATGATAATTATTATCAAGCGTTTTTCACGAAACATTTCTCGGGAAATAATGACACGATATTTCTCCATTCGTTGACGATTTTCACTCCTTTTTCTATACTCAACATATCCAAAGAAGAAAAAGTGGTGACCAATCAGTGGATTTTACGATACGTTTTCTATCATTCTATGTGGTTGAAATAGAAGGCAAAGAGGAACAAGCAAATAAACGGTTTAAACATTACCAAACATTAGACCAAGAGGAATTTGAACAAAGTGAGCTGAAAGACTTTCTAGACGGTGAGCTTAAAAAAATCGTCAAACGAAAAGTGGACAGACACCCTAAGTCTGAGCAAGTACCGACTAAAATCGGACGTTTCATTGTCGAACCCGGCCATGAACTCGATTCAAATCCAAACTACAATTTATTTCATCAGACGAGATTTGCAGATACAAAAGAAGTATTTAACGAATGCAGTGAACAATTTGTTCGCACCTATTTAGATACAAGTGCTGTCAGAGGCGGCGTGTTTCTGGTTGCATCTGCGGTTCCTAAAAAATATTTCGATGACTCTTTTGTCTTTATCATGAAATGCGATTTTGAACAGAAAGTCGCTTCTATTGCTGATACATCTACCTTGATCAAAAAAGTAGAAATGGCGATTACAACAAAAAACATGAAATCGATTCAATACCCGTTTATGCCAGAAGAGGGCATGACAGAGGAAGCCGAAGTGAAAATTCATCAATCCTCACACGCTCGTTATTTTGAGGACTTTCTAAAATTCGTCGAATACGGGGAATCGATGCCTGAAATCATGAAATCACAGGTCATGAATATGGTGCAGGAACATGTATTTGAAACATTTCAGGATGAAAGTGAAGAATTAAAACAATTTGAAGAGGACCTTGAAATATGGGAAGCAAGTGAAAAACGGGAGATTCGGGAAACACTCGATACAGAACAGGTCACGCTAGCCGCTTCACATATTGTTGAACAAACCCCTGATATCACGATGAAGATGCGTCTAGGCGAAACAGAAATTAAAGGACTTTTAGCCGACTTCGGCCACTCGATTCATATTGCAAAGGTCAACAATCGATATGTCGTGCTCGTTGAAGCAGATCAAATTGTATTTGAAAAAGGAAGCACACCTGTTGAATTCCATAAACCCAATGGCTTGAAAGAGGTCGTCAGCCAGCTGACGCAAAAAGCCTATGATTCAGACTTAGAATAAGAGAATATGACTGCCTCCTGCGATCAGCTGCATGAGGCAGTTTTTTATATAACGCTTTATTTTTTACACTGCACTAGAAGAAACATGCTGCCCGCTTCTTATCCACATGCTGACGAGCATTAAGCTTATGATAAGCATCAGCCAAAAGACGCTGTTTGTTCCGAAAAACTGGATCAACGTATACCCACACAAAGGTCCTAAAGCAGCCCCCATATCTTGAACAAAAGAATAGCTGGCGAGAAAGCGGTTCTTATCTGTTTGAGCAGAAGCTTTTTGAAAGGCAAGTGTATCGGTGAACGTTGTGACAATTGTTGCCATTAGTTGAATCAAAAGCAGCATCAATAGGAACCAGCCGCTTACCTTCAACATGATCACAAGAAAACTGAGCCCTCCAAATGAAAGAAACATCCAGCATAACATTCGTTCCTTCATCACAAGACGATCAAACCATTTGCCCGTTCTCGGTGCGAGAAATGGTTCCCATCCCCACCTGAGTGCTTGAATAACACCGCTTAAAGCCGAAGCTCCGATGACAAAGCCAAACAGAGTCAATTCATCTTGGTCAATCTTTGCTTCAATGACATGACTCAGCGTGGATGCGAATAAACCTTGGATGATCAGTGCGATCAGCATGCCTGTTATCAGTACTTTTACCACATCTCGTGTAAACCACTTCTGTTTGATGCCATGATACACCTGCGTGCCTTCTCTCTTTTCAATTTCATCCAACGATACATAAAAAATGCAGCCCATTAATGTGAGTAAGCCAAAGACAAGCGTCATGGACTGAAAACCGATCAAGCTGGCAAGGATTCCACCAAATAACATGCCAAATAAACTGCCAAGCCGGTAAAGCCCATTATAAAGACCCGTCAAATGTCCTTGTGAGCCTACGTCCATTTCAGCCAAGACCCTCATCCCACTCATACGGAGTAACGTCCAAGCGAGACCCCATGCACAGCGGCAAATCAATAGCAGCCAAAATCCACTCATACCATATAATATCGTGGTCACTGACGCGATCATAATTGCGATCAGTACACCGGTCTTCATTGGGATATATCGATAAAGCCACCATACGACAGGTGCTAGCGGGATACGAATGAATCGGTTGATAGACAGCAGTAACCCCACCTCCCAAATGGATGATAAACCAATCTCTTTCCAATAGACCGGGAGAACAATATAGAGCATTGAATCCGCAATAAGGGCAAATGCTGTGATGAGCGCAATTGACACCACTTGCTTTTGACGACGATCCATTTTTTCTTCCCCCTTCGCTACCTTTACGATAAGGGATACCTTATAATAAATCTAATGAATGTTTTTGATTGAATCATCAAAATAATTGATAGGCGGTGCAAAGATGAATTTACATGCCCTCCGTATTTTTGCAAAGGTAGCCGAAACAAAAAGTGTCACACAAACGGCAGACGTGCTGTCTTTGACGCAGCCGGCTGTGACGGCACAATTACGAAGCATTGAACGAGAGATCGGTTTTCGTCTTTTCAAACGAAACGGCCGGGGGATTACACTGACAGAGATGGGAAAGATCCTGTATCCATATGCCCGGCAAGTATTCGAGGCGGAAAAAGAAGTAGAATATCAGATCACCCTTCTGCAAAACGGAAAAAAAGGAAGACTCAGAATTGCTTCTACCTACGTACCACTTAACTTTTTACTGCCTGATTGGCTTGCCTCTTTTAAAACAGCATCGCCACAGACAGACATTGAATTAAAAAGCGGAAACTCCGCTCAAGTGATCGAAAGCCTGCTTCAATATCAATCAGATGTGGCGATCGCCGTAATAGAAGATCTGCACCACGAAGATCTTCACACCTCTCACTTGACTGATTTAAGTTATGACTTTATCGTGCCTGTGGATCACCCGTTAAATGGACAAACCGTCCCCCTAGAACGCCTAAGCCATGAACCTTTTTTAATGCGAGAAGAAGGCAGTTCGACGAGAGACAAGCTTTTTTCCCTTTTTACCGCTAAAGGAATTAAAAAACCGACCGTTGATTTACAATTCAGTGATGTCCACGAAGCCATTCAAATGATCAAAGCTGGCTATGGCATCACCCTTGTTCCTCGTGACGCTGTTCAGCGAAGCTTAGAACGTGGAGAGATTGGGCGCGTGTATATCGAAGGAATTGACATTATCAGACCTGTTGTGGTCTGCAAACGGGCGAATGACCTTGAGGAAAATAGGACGGTGAATGCTTTTCTGCAAATGAAAGACATCGGACCCTTTATAGCACCTGACTCCAATTAAAAAAGTGCCTGCTTCAGCAACAGGCACTTTTTCTATTCGGATGGCTGAACAAGATCAAATGGGACCGCTTTTGAGGCTTTTACTAGTTGTTCTGGGGTGATGAGTATTTCATTTCCCCATTCTCCCGCTCCAACGCCTAATATCTCTTCTTCTAATAGCGATGCTTCGATAATCGTGCGGAACCCTTCAGGCTGCCAACAAAATGGCGGAATAGAGCCAATCCGATAGCCTGTCACTTCAAGCACCGTGTCAGGTGAAGCCATTTTGATATTGCGAGAGCCTGCGGCTTTCTTTAGTTTCCCTGATTTGATGTGCTGGTCAGCACCCACCATTACAAGTAGCTGCTCCCCTTCCCCTGTTTCAAAGATCAATGTTTTGATCATTTGTCTTTCTCTAAAACCAAGAGCTGCCGCTACATTCGCTGCGCCCTTCTCTGTGTCGGCAGAAAATGTTTTGATGTCATACGGGATGCCATGCTTGTCCAAAAAGTCATGTGCTGGTAATTTTTTCAATGGATTAAACCCCTTTCCTTACGATGTTCATTCATTTAGCTTATCACAATCCTCTCATCCTTAAGATGTATTTTTCAATGGAAAGCCTCTAGCTCCTTCACTCTCATGCTATACTGAACTTGTTTTTGAAAAGGAGCCGATTCGATATGGGAAAAAAGTTTTGGTTTTACACAGGCAGTAAAAGCCTCCTGATGCTGAGTGATATCGTTTTTGTGATGACGATTACTTTTGTCATTTATCAAGATACACAATCTGCTACCTATGCCGCATTATTTCCACTAATAAGAACGCTATGTCAACTATTGGCTGGGCTCCTCTCTCCTGTTTTAACGGATCGCTTTCAATCCTATCATCTATTGAAATGGCTCCCTCTTGCACGTCTTGTGATGTTGATTGTATTTACAGCGCAATTCCCTTTCTTTCAGCAGCATATCGTCTGGCTGTTTGGTGCACTCATACTCATTTCGATGACAGGCGGATTCATCAGTCCTTTATTACAGGCGATCATGCCAATCCTTGTGCAGGCAAATCAGCTTATTCAAGCGAACAGCACAGCCTCCATTTTTCAACAAATAGTTCAAATCGCCGGCTATTCGTTTACCGGAATGCTCGTCTTATGGATTGGGCCAACTTATTTATTAGGTTTCACTTGTCTCATGATCGCATGTTCTTATCTATTTTTCGTGCCCGTTTTGCCTTTGCTTAAGCGAGAAAACACGACCCAAAGAACGAATCAATTAAACAGTTTCAAAGATGGCTGGACGATCATTTGGAAAAATAAAACGGTTCGTACCCTGACTTTCATGGATGTAAGTGAAAATATAGCGGGGGCGATTTGGATTGGAGCCATTACACTCGCCTTTGTCACGCACGATTTGAATGAAAGTGAGGACTGGTGGGGATTTATCAACGCTGCTTATTATGCCGGTGCTATTATAGGCGGACTGCTCGCTGCGTGGATGAGCCGGCTGATCCAAAAGCAGCTGCTTCTTTCTATGGCAGCAGGTTCATTCATCTATGCAGGACTGACGATTCTTTTTGCCATGAACACTCTTCCATGGCTTGCTCTTCTGCTTTGTATTCTGATGGGGCCTGCCTATCAAATTCGAGATGTCTCACAGCAAACCATTCTTCAAACGGAAACGCCTATCCATGATTTATCAAAGGTGTACGCCGCTCACTACGTGCTTTCATCTGTCTCTGTCGGTTTATCTATTTTCTTTGTTGGGATGATTGCAGATGCCTTTGGCGCGCGGTTTGTGTATTTGTTAGGCGGACTGTTTGTACTCATCTGCTCAAGCATTGCCATCACCACTTTCATGATGCAGAAAAAAAGAGCGGCTGTTTAAGGCAGCGGCTCTTTTACTTTTCTTTTAACATCGCAAACATGTCACGCGCCATTGCTTCTAGGATATATACAACGGGTGTCTGTGTAGTAATGTTGGCTCTATGGACTCGTTCGTCTGTAACGTAATAAGCAATATTCAAGTCAGAAATACGAGAAATTGTACAGTGCTGATTGTTTGTAATACTAATGATCGTGCTGCCTTCTCTTTTAAGTTTCGAAATATGATCAATCGTAATACTGTTCTCTCCTGATACCGACAGCACAATGGTGACACTATTGTCTAAATACTGCATATTCATCGGGAAAAACGGATCGTTGATGTAGAATGAAAATTTCTCAAGACTCGAAAAGTACCTTGCCCCATACTGCGCCAAAATACCAGAACTGCCCGTCCCAATAAACAGCACATTCTTTGCACCCGCAATGAGCTTCGCTGCCTCTTTAATCTTCTCCTCAAAATCTCCTTTAAGTGTCCGTTCGATAAATTCATACAGGAAATGCTGCGTGCTTTTCAAAGAAGGTGTTTGTTCTGCTTCTAAATACATTTTGAGCTTCACCTTAAATTCTGAAAAGCCTTCACAATTCACTTTTCGACAAAAGCGAAGGACAGATGAGGTCGATATATGTGCGGCATCTGCCAAATCACGAATTCTCATATAGACGACTTTTTCACTGTTTTCCATAATGTATCGGTATAAAGCGCTTTCTAGTTCATTAAAGCTGGAAATGACCTCACTTGAAAACATCTGACTTCCCCTTTCTCCAACAACATGACACAACACGTTTCTTTTATGTAACAAATCTCTAAATAAGGCACCCTTGCCTAAAGACGCTGAAACCGTTTACGCACAAGGGACTCTCACGATAAGCTATAGATGTACAAACAAATGATAAAAGATTGATTCACTCTATTATAACATTGTGCGTTACATTATTCGGAGGTGCAGAACATGGCAAAAGGATTAAAGGTTGTCACAATCGGCGGAGGATCAAGCTATACACCAGAACTTGTCGAAGGATTCATTAAACGGTACGAGGAATTTCCAATTAGCGAACTTTGGCTCGTCGATATCGAAGCAGGTAAAGAAAAGCTTGAGATCGTCGGAAATCTTGCAAAACGCATGGTGAAAAAAGCAGGGCTTCCAATCGAGGTTCATTTAACTTTAGATCGCCGGAAAGCACTGGTAGACGCTGATTTCGTCACAACACAATTCCGCGTCGGATTACTGGAAGCACGTATGAAGGATGAACGCATTCCTTTAAAATATGATGTCATTGGTCAAGAAACAAACGGTCCAGGCGGTCTATTCAAGGGTCTGCGCACCATCCCTGTCATTCTTGAGATTGTGAAAGATATTGAAGAATTATGCCCGGATGCTTGGCTTGTGAATTTCACAAATCCAGCTGGTATGGTCACAGAAGCCGTACTTCGCTATTCAAACCATCGCAAAGTCGTTGGACTATGTAACGTACCAATCGGCATTCGCATGGGCATCGCCAAAGGACTTGATGTCGACGCAAGCAGAGTCGAAGTCAGCTTTGCTGGATTAAACCATATGGTATTTGGACTGAACGTGTTCTTAGATGGCAAAAGCATCATGGATCAAGTGATCGAAGACATGGCAGATCCAAACTCTACGATGTCGATGAACAACATTCACGCCATTCCGTGGGATGCAGATTTCTTAAAAGGGCTTGGCGTAATCCCTTGTCCGTACCACCGCTACTATTACAAAACAAGTGATATGTTGGCTGAAGAAAAGAAAGCAGCAGAGAATGAAGGAACTCGTGCAGAAGTCGTCCGTGCACTAGAAAATGACCTGTTCGAGCTTTACAAAGATCCTGATCTTGATATTAAGCCGCCACAACTTGAAAAACGAGGCGGTGCTTACTACAGTGATGCAGCATGTAACTTGATCGCATCCATTTATAACGACAAGCATGACATTCAGCCTGTAAACACAATCAACAATGGCGCCATCAGTGACATTCCAAATGATTCTGCCGTTGAACTGAACTGTGTCATCACAAAAGACGGCCCAAAACCAATTGCTGTTGGTGAAATGCCGGTCGCTGTCAAAGGACTTATTTCTCAAATTAAATCCTTTGAACGTGTAGCCGCTGAAGCAGCCGTGACAGGCGACTACAACACAGCACTTGTCGCCATGACCATCAATCCGCTCGTCCCATCAGATGCCATTGCAAAAAGCATCCTAGATGAAATGCTAGAAGCACACAAAGAATATCTGCCACAGTTTTTCAATAAAGTAGAAGCATAAAACAGAACCGCACTTGTGAAAAGTGCGGTTTTTCTTATTTCCCGGCAAACAACTGATCCATCTGAGCACGGTCATAGTCTAAGAGCCAGTGCTGTAAACCTTCATAAACTGGACGCAGATGTTCTGGATCTGCCGCAATAAGATCGCAGCCTCGATCATCATATAAGTGGAAAATCATCTGTTTTGAGAGATTGATGAGATAAATGTCATAACCAAGCTTTCCTTTCAAGATTTGATTCGGTTTGTAGAAATCCTCTTGGCATATGGCTTGTAATAGCGGGCGCAATCGAATATCTTGCAACTGACACTTGAGTGTAAATCTCTCTCTTTTCATTGTTTCTTCTTGTTTTGGTTGTATATAGGTCAAACGCTCGTGACGCAATCGGTGACGCACTTGTCGGTATGCATATTTCTGATAAACTAGGAGCTTTTGCTTCGTTAATTCATGTTCATGCTGCGTATAGACATCCGTGACAAGTAGAATATCGTCTTCTGGATCAAAAGCATATCTGATAATTTTTAAAGCCCGATCGCCTGCTTTTTCTAATACAACCGATTCTTCTCCTAATGACCAATCTGCCACTTCAAAGCGAAGACCAAAAGGCCACCTATAAAAAAGAGACGGCGTGAGGACAAGATCAGGAAAATGACTTTTTAAAAAACGATTGGTTTGATCGCTCATCTCATGTCCTTCCATTGGTTTTATTTCTTATTTTACCGTTGAAACTGATGGAAATTCAATTGGAAATAAACTGTCATTTCTTATATGATAGAAAGAGAGGGAGGTGTGACCAATTGAAAAAATGGTTTTTACAGGTGTTCCTCACCGCATTGATCACGATGTGGATACAGGCTGGACTTGATCAGGCGAACATCATTCATATCAACAATGTATGGGTCGATGTCAGTAGCTGGATCCTAATCTTCTTTGTCATCTACGCACTTTTTGAATGGACTGCTCACGTCTTAGTAAAACGGAAAATCGCTCATCGCTGAACATCTCTTTTTACAGAGATGTTTTTTGTTGAAACTCTTCCTGCACAAGTTCATGAATGACGCCCATTCCTGCCTGACTTCCAGCTGCTGCTGCAAGAACAAGCTGAGCAGGTCCGCCTAAATTATCACCACATGCAAAAATACCGCTGACGGTTGTACGCCCAAGAATATCTGTTTCAATGCCCCCATTTTTCGTCATTTGACAGCCTAGTTTTTCAGCAAAAGGGGTTGACTGCTTGAAATCACTTGCGACAAATCCGCCTTCTCTTATCACTATCTCTCCATTTACAAGCTGAAGAGAGCGTAGCTGACCATTGTCATGATGGATCGCTACAATTGGCACATCAATAACTTGAATAGAATGTGTTGATAACAGTGCTTTCTCCTCTTCAGCTAACACTTGCTGTCCATTTGTAAATACAATCAAATCGTTTGTCCAATTGGAAAGAAGTTTCGCCATATGCAAAGCGCGCTGGTTCTCTGCAATCAGGGCAAGTGGCTTGTCCTTCAGCTCCCAGCCATCGCAGAAAGGACAGCTAAACAACGTCTTTCCATACACTTCATGAATCCCGTTGATCTTTGGTAATATGTCCTGAAGTCCTGTGGCCAAAATGATTTTTTTCGCTTCGAATCTTTCTCCTTCTTGTGTCAGTAACGCGAAGTTATCCTCATGATTTTGTATCTCCACAACTCTGCTTCGTTTGATTTGGATATTGGGGTAGTTTTGAAGATCCGCTTCTCCCGCTTGTCTGATCTCAAACGGTGTCATTCCATCGTTTGTAATAAATCCATGTGATTCATGAGTCACTCGATTTCTTGGCATCTCGTCATCGAATATCATGACCTGTTTTCTGCCCCGCCCCACAACAAGAGCTGCATTTAATCCGGCTGGCCCGCCTCCAATAATGGCACAATCTAATATCATATAAACCGCTCCTTTTCATTCAAGACTTTAAAGACTCTTAATATCTATAATTAGTTCAAAAAAATCACATGTTGAAAAATGGATTTTTTTCTGTCTGCTCTATTTGGCTTGCAATATCAACTAATCGCTTTTGACTTAACGTTTCCTGCATTTTCGTTTCAACATCCTGCATGACTTGTTCAATCAAACAGCCATCGTGAGGCATGAAAGAATCATGTGCTAAGGAACAACGAAATAAATGGGTTTGTCCTTCTACCGCCTGAATAACGTCTAGAAACGAAATGTCCTCCTTCTTTTTCAGAATGGTGTAACCACCTTTTGCGCCAGGTGTTGATTCAATCAATCCCGCCTTCACAAGCTTTGTTAAAATTTTAGATAAATAGGTAGGTGAAAGATCTTGCATCTTGGCGAGAGGCTCAACGCCTATTGCTTTCCCCTTTGGTGCAAGGGTTAAAAATACCATCGTATGCAGCGCATAGTTGGTCGCTTTAGAATATTTCATAGAAACATTCCTTTCTATCTATTGTAGACCTTTTATATCTGTAATTGATCATAGAGGATTCAAGAAGAAAAAGCAAGTATTGTGGATCTGCTTCTTTTTTCATTCCACATTTCGCATTTCCTTCCGATAATAGAAGTAAGCACGAATAAAAGCTTGATGAAGACTAGAAGGAGTGAAAAAAATGTCAGATCAACAGCACAATGCAGCACACGAAGAAGAAGAGGAATTTAACGTATACGACATGCTTCCACCCGCAGGAACAATCATTGGCGAAGCAACAGAAGAAGAAATGGAAGCTGCGGCAGCATTAGAAGTGAGACATTACGCCTTTATGCGTCTGCAAGACTCGTACATTCAATTTGATGGATCTTCTTATAAAGAATTGCTTAAAGACTTTCAAGAACTAGAATTTGATTCTGCAAAATTTTGGAGAGCCATCGCACGACGCCTGCAAGTCCCATACGAATGGCCAATCCGAATCGACCATGCAAACGGCCCTATTTATATTGGTGAAACAGAAGATAGCCGTGAGGTTGAGGAGAGTGCAGAGTAAAGGAATTGGTGACCCCCTTTTGGTGAGGGGGTCTATTTTAAAATTGATAGATCTTATTCCTCTAAATCAAATTCCAATGCGATTGATATATTAAAGGCAATGTGGGGCATTTCATCTATTTCTGATTGATTCAAACGCTTCGCAAAACGACGTGCATGCTCGACAACATCAACATGCTGCTTAATCATTTCGTCATTCATTATAAAGATCGTATTGATTGCCCAGCCAACAGTCGTTAACATTTCTTCGTCCTGAAGGGTTTCCATATATGTTTCTACTTCAGAAAAAATCCACTTGATATCATCAATTTGTTCCACTTGGAAATTCGAGATTTTTGAAAGCTGTTCAGGGTCTTTGGTTAAAAAGATATCTTTCACTTCTTCTTTTGATAATGGCGGATTCTGCTTTTCATATTCAGCCTGCCACTCTTCATCTGACATCCCATCTTCTTCGCTATCTTCTGCGGTATAATGCCCTGCAATTAGTTCATCAAACGAATCCGCTAATTTGAAATCCGTCTCATATTCTAGATCAAAGTAATGAATCGGCGGATGTTCCTTTGTTTCTCTATAATCCAAAGCGATCCACGTGTGACCATCCCCACAAATCAGTACAAGCCCCTCAGGCAATTCCCATTCTTCTATTAAATAATCACTGTCCATAATACCTTCGCCTTTGGCAATTCCTCTTAAGTGATCAAATGACACATGATCCTCTGCCCATCCATTCGGCTGGTCTGTTGGAAAAGCATTATGCAAGGTATAACCGCCATTTTGTTCGAGGATAAGCTTCTTATATGTATCAGGCAAGGTGACGCCTAGTTTCTTTTCTGCTTTTGCAATGCCTTTTTCATTGATTTTCTTAAAAGTCTCTTCACTTTCTCTGTCTGTGTCCCAAAATGGTTTCAAATAAAATACCTCCAATTGTTATTTCTATCTCATTTTACCATTTGAGAGAACTAGCTTAATAGTCCTATTCATAAAAAAAGAGAAGGGTTCCCCCTCCTCTTGTTGATCATGATTGTTCCTGATTTCTCGCTTCAAATTCATCTAGTATTGCACGCACTTCATCTGTTGATGATGTGTTCATTAATTGGTTTCTTAGGAAGCTCGCTCCTCTGAACCCTTTCACATAAATCTTAAAGAAACGATGAAGTGCCTTAAATGGACGCAAACCTAATGAAGAATATTGATCATGAAGATCAAGATGTAATCTTAAAAGACCTAACAGTTCGTCACTCGTATGCTCTTTCGGCTCTTTTTCAAAGGCAAATGGGTTATGGAAAATTCCGCGCCCAATCATCACTCCGTCTATTCCATATTGCTCAGCGAGCTTTAAGCCCGTTTGACGATCAGGAATATCACCATTGATCGTCAAAAGCGTATCAGGTGCTACTTCATCACGCAGTTTTTTTATCTCAGGAATAAGCTCCCAGTGCGCATCTACCTGGCTCATTTCCTTTCTAGTACGAAGATGAATCGATAAATTCACAATGTCTTGCTCCAAAATGTGTCTGAGCCAACCACGCCATTCATCGACCTCTGTAAACCCTAGTCTTGTTTTCACACTAACAGGTAATCCCCCTGCTTTTGCCGCTTGAATCAGCTCTGCCGCAACGTCTGGACGAAGAATCAATCCACTACCCTTCCCGTTTTGCGTGACATTTGGGACAGGACAGCCCATATTAATATCAAGCCCCTGAAATCCTAACTCCGCCATTCCAATACTCATTTGTCTAAAGTTCTCAGGCTTATCTCCCCAAATATGAGCAACAATCGGCTGCTCATCCTCTGTAAACGTTAAACGGCCTTTCACACTTTGAATGCCATCAGGGTGGCAGTAGCTCTCACTGTTCGTAAACTCTGTAAAAAACACATCAGGTCTCGCCGCCTCACTCACAACATGACGAAACACAACATCTGTCACTTCTTCCATTGGTGCTAATATAAAAAATGGCCGTGGTAAATCACGCCAGAAATTTTTACTCATCTTTCATCCAATTCCTCTCACGACATAGCGCCTTATGGGGCATGTCCTTCTGTAAATTCTTTCAGCAATTTTTATCATTATATACTTTAATATGAACTAGGCAAAATTGCAAAAAAGGATATTTCAAAACCAAATAGGGGGTAAAAATTAATTTTCGACCTATAATTACCGTTTTGTATTCAAGTGAAGGGCAGCCAAAATAAAAATATCCCGATATCGGTGTTATATCACGAAATCGGGATGCTTCAATACATTATGACTGTTGAATCACAAGACTAGCAACGCATTCAACATGTGGTGAGTGTTGAAGGTGGACAATTTAAATAAAGAGATGTAGTAGAATCACCTAATTACAAATCAATATCAACTTCTATAGTTTTAGAAATGATATTGTACAATTTTTTTGCCATTTTTTCCGAACGATAATCAATTATTTTAGTTGCGTTCGATATATATTTTATGCAACCCTCATAATCAAAAGGATTTGGAATTTTGTTATTCCCACTATGATCACATAAATTAAAATTTAATTCTTCGTACTTTTCTAGATAAAAATATATTTGGAATTCATCAAATCCATTCTTAAACTTCTTGAAAAATTCACTATTTAAATTCAATAGAACTATTTCACTTTTTTGTTCGATTAGTTTTTCCCAGTTTTCTTTTATAATCTTTAATTTAACCCCAAAAAAGTCACCCAGATAATTCCAACCTTTGGTATTATACTTTGATGTTGGATAATTTAATGACCCTGGGAATGGCATAAAGTTACCAGGTGTATGATATTTACTTCGAAAGAGTTCAATCTGTTTGGCTAAATGTTTCTTTTTTTTCTCATCTAAAGAAACAAGCAAATTTGCTAATCTATTTTGTGCATTCTTACTACCAAACATTGTCCCAAATGAATTTAAAGTTTCTCCAACTCTCCCTGGCCAAGGATATTCATAAAACCTTAAATTATCATCTTTGAAACACTCGTTATTTTGTTTAATATTTTCAAATAATACACAATATATCGCCAACATAATATTAGTATTATCTGCATCCCAATATGGGGATCCGTACAACGATGGCATTTGATTGAAATCGTTACCTTTATAATTTGCACTTGGTTCTTTTATCTCACTATGTGTAAGCAATTTGCAAAGAGATAATAAATCATTTTGATTATTATTTTCCCTAAGATTATTTAAATAGGAATAGATATACTTCAAACACTTTTCACATTTCAAATATATTAACCTCCTAATGTTATGAAAATACAATCCATAGCGTATGATATATTCTCCGCATTCTTGTTAATCCGATTGATTGCAGCAGCCTAGTATAAAATTTAAATAGGTTGTGGAACTTTCGTTAAGTCCTCTACTTTAATATTATATTGCTCTTCTATGAACTTCTGGTGTTTCTTTAACGCTTTAGGAATTACAATGAATAGTCGATTGATCGCTCTACTCAATCCAACATAGTAAATCCTATGTTCTTCGTCATTTTCCAAATTAGGATTAATAAGAAAATCTAAAGAATTAGGTACTAACAAAACATTTTCAAATTCATCACCTTTTGCTTTATGAATAGTACGGTGATGACTAGTGTCTTCTTTAAAACTTATACATATCGCAAGATGCTTATATAAACTTGCATTATAAAAATCTCGCGCAGCACCATTTCTAAATCCAGCCATTGATGTGAAATATGGCTTTACAACACTATAAAAATCCATCAAAGGCTTTTCATTAAAACTACTATACTTACTTAATAACTCTTGGAGTAATTTTATAGAGTTATTTACTTGTTCTTTTTCTGAATAATCTCTGAACAATGAATTCATTTTCTCTAATGCATTTTTGTAATCACCCAGTCGTGCAAACTCAACTGACTCTATTAAGTTTAGTATTATTTTCTGTCTATCTGGGTTACTATCAGCTTCCTTAAATTTAGTTAATAGTTTTGAATCTACACCATTTAAAGTAACCTGTGACTTCAGTGCATTCGCGGTAGGATTATCTCTTGAAAGCGTATGGATGACTTTATCCTCTCCGCACAAATTCTTTATTTTTTTATAAGCATCTATAGTATCCCCAATAAATAAAATCGGTACATGTTTATCAACGTTTTTATATTTATCTTGGACAATGTCCTTTCTAACCCGGTTTAATAAATCAATAATTTGATTTGAACTACGCCTATTTTCAAGGATTTGATATTCTGTCATGTTTTCTAATCGAAAGTTAATAAACTCTTCTATATTTGCACCTTGGAAAGCATAAATAGACTGCGCAGGATCACCAATAACACCAACGATTGTTTCTTCTTCTGCTATCAACTTTATGATTTTAGTTTGAATAGGATTTGTATCCTGAACTTCATCTAAGAAAAAGTACGGAAATTTTGCCCTTAACACTTTTAATATAAATGGATGTCTTGTTATTAATATATAGCTAAAGAACAAAACATCATCATGATCAATTTTACCGGTTGCCCAAAATATTTTTTTATAACTAATTAAATCGTCTTCTAAAATTTCTGTTACCTTACTTATTGAACCTGCTTTTTCTTGATTACCTACTAACTTTAAGTTTCCTTCTGCGTCATACTTATATTGTAAGTTTCCAAGCCAAACCAACAAGGAATCTAACTTTTTATCATATAGTAATTGCTTATATGAATTCGGATGAACTAAGTCATTTACACGACGGTGATTTTCCAACCACTTTTTAACAATTGAATATCGAGGACTAAAGCTATCGTGACCATTAACCTTTAAAACATTTACATCAAATTCTTCAGCAATATAAGGTAAGTATGGCTTTATAATATGCTTATACAAAAAACTATGAATAGTTGATACTTCTACTCTATTAGTTATACTTGTACCAAGCCTTTTCATAATCGTTTCAACACCGATATTTGTATATGTAATACAGGCTATTTTACGGCTTTTTTCTAACCGTAAAGAACTTTTGACAGTGTTTTTTATATGGTTAACTAACCAGTGTGTTTTACCTGCCCCTGGTCCTGCTATAACTTTAAAATGTTGTTCCAAATGAATATGATCGCTAGATGAAATAGTAATCATTTTTCACACACCCATTCTATAGCGTCTTTTATATATTCAGGTACAATAAACTCTACATAATTTTCCGTGTCAGTATCTCGTTTAGCTAAATTTTCTTGCAAAACGTAGGCTAATTCTAAAGCATTTACACCTTTACCAACAGAATTTAAATATCTAGCAGCTATTAATGCTATTTTTTTATCTGATTCGTCCCATGTAAGGTTAGTATGTTTAAGCGCCTCAACTATTCTAGTATTTTCTTCAGATTTACTTAATCGATCACATAGTTTACCTAAATCCTTACCTTCCTCAAATAATTTCATCAGGTCTTTTATTTCTTTTATATTTGACATAGAATTTGTTATTAAACCTTCAAATGTTGGATTGTAGCGAATTAAATCATACTCCAAAGTTTTCCCAAAAACTTCGTTTTGTAAAAAGAACTCGATGTTCGAAGAATAGTCTTCACCATGATTATTGAATCTATATTCATATTTGCTATTATCAATTTCCAATTCAAAAGGATAACATTTTTTATAGGAAGGCTTATCGGCCGTATTGTCTTTTCTTTCTGGATCCCTATCAGTAATACAAACAACTTTCCTATTAATTGCAGTTGAATTACTCGTATTAAATAAATATAAGAAATGATTGAAGTATTTCCCACCTACATTTATTACAGCAACATGGTTATCCTCTAAAGATTTCCCTGCATATTCAGCAAAAATGGACATTAGCAATTGTTCTGCAAGACCTTCTACTAAAATAAGTTTTTCTGCAAAAAGCATATTCGATTTAGTCGCGTCTAAAAATCTTTGTACATACTTTTTACTTTCTTCATTGGTTCCAAAAACTTTTCCTGGATAACTAACATGTGTTTCATTATCGACTTTATATAGACAAATTAGTTCGTCTAAACCTAATGCTCCCGTTATATGAGTTGAATGGGTTGTTACGAATAATTGACGTACCTTTTTATCTTTTAAATTTTGCTTTAAAAAATTAAGTAGCTGCCTTTGCATTGATGGATGTAAATGCGCTTCTGGTTCTTCTATTACAAGCATCGGAAAGACTTTTGCATTACTTCCTAAATAAGTTTCGCTCGCATTAACTTGCATTTTTGCTAATAATAAAGACATGAAAATCAAATTATTATAGCCAAGCCCATTATGTGTTATAGGCAATTGAATTCCCGTTTGATACTCTACAATTAATTTAAGTGCTGAATAAAGTTCAATATCTGTGATGCTACCTGCAAAATTTGGCTCTGCATTATCGAAAGAAGCACCTATATCTTTTGAATAGGATAAAATCTGTTTCTTCCCTTCCAACATCCTAATATTCAATGAGTCCATTAGAGTCTTCGCTTGATTTTCAAACTCCATTTTTTTATCTTTAATTTGTCGTTCTTTATCACCATCATCTAATCTCTCATTAGATTTAATATCAAAGTCCATAAAGAAATCGAAGACGTTTTTTAATAGCGTATTTTTACCACTAAACATGTCCCTTTCAACATCCCTAATGGCATCTAAAAACTGAAAGTCGAACTTCTTTAAATACTCGCCATCTACTGTAATTTGATTTTCTAAATTACCACCAAAAATTTTGTATGTATATAAACGTAAAAAGTTTCTATCGATAATTTCCCATGCTTCAGTTAGGGCTTTTGCGGAAGATAACATTCTTCTATAATCTTCATGGTATTTAAAAGGCAGACAAAATTCATAATGTATTTTTGCTTCGTATGGCTCTTCTAACTTAGTTAGCCATTGACCCCTTCCTCACTTATTCGAATAAGAAAAAGTTGGTGTTAATCTATAAATATAACTACTTTTTTATTTACTTTTATGTTTTGTTTAACAATTCCTAAGGTTCTTTTGGAACCACTTCATTTACAAAAAATCGCTATCTTTAAAATTTAACAATCCATCTTTCATGGGGGAAATCGAGGCATAGGGTTGCCAGATTTCTTCACTAAAAATCCCCGAACAAATTCTAACAATCCATTTTATTGGTTTATATACTAATTTCGATTTACTGAATAAAATAGTCCGCTACTATTTATTCAGCTTAGTAATTAGCGGTTCATATAGATTGGAAATCCATCCACAGATCGTGCCGATGCCTAACTCCGTGGTGGTCTAGTGCAAATAGCTGTTGCTACGCATTAGTTACAAATCCTCTATCTCAATCTTAGCTTGGAGATAAAAAACGATGGTAACACATCTAAAAATGTAAGAAGCTAATCTTCTGGGCGATAAGAAAAAATCGTCAAGTGCTTATGCGACTGCCCTAGCAGGTATGTATTAACTTTGTTTTGTGAATTGTCTACGGACAAAAAACTCACTTTTCATCTTGGGTTTGAGATGAAGCCTGCGGAATACAGGTACAAGTGAGCAGCACCCACCAAAATGGTGACAAGTGATGAGCTTGTAGTGTGCAACCAAAGAACCCAACACATTTAAAGTCTTTCTTTTACTCAATATAGACAGTCAATTTAACTGTACGCAGAAACCCCTTTTTTTAGCTTTTCTGAAGGGAACTGTATTTAAATTTTATAAAGATCAGACTTTTTCGTAGTAGGCGAAGTCTGTCTTTTTTTGTTTTTCATTTTTAGAAAGGAATGTTGCAAATGCAGTACAAACGAGGGTGGATTAAATCAGATGATGAAGTCCGAGAATACGCAAATAATGATATTGAATTAAGCAACAAAGGAGCATATATCAATTTAATGACGCAATTGAATAAATTAGCAAGGCATAGCAAAGGTATAAGTGTGCATAAATCAATGCCGCAATATTATCACCATATGCACTTATTTTGTTTATTTCTTGCTGACTATTTTAACTTAAAGACGTTAGTGAATATTCATGATAAACATATCGTTCAATATGTGATTGAACGACAAGATGAAGGTAAATCAGCTTCGACAATTAAAAACGATTTAGCTGCAATTCGATATTTTCACGATCAGATTCCAAATTCACGCTATCGAATCAGTAGCAATCAAAAATTAAAAGAAAAGTATCCAGAATTTGAACTAGAAAGGACGGTTTGGTGGAGTAAATCGCCGGGCAACAGAATTTGAATATCAGACTTTGGTTTCGCTTGCTTCTAAATCCAATAACCCGAAGCTAGCTATTATTATTCAACTGGCTCGTGAGTTAGGATTACGAGTACATGAAGCAGTTAAAATTGAGCGAGCCGCTGCAGAAAAGGCTTTAAGAACCGGTTATCTAACGGTAAAAGGTAAAGGTGGATTAGTTCGTGATGTACCTGTTCAGCCAATCGAGTTAAGTATGCAATACCACTTTAAAAATGCTCACTAAAAAGGACTCAATTCCTTTTACAAGAATTGCGCCCGATTATGGAATTAAGTGAATAACAATTTCAAATACCTCTATTATCTGTATAAAACTGCTTACTCATATTAAAGAGCGTTAAGGAGGTTGATTATTCAGCCTCTATTCTAACGCTCAATGTTTTCTAGAATTAACTAACGTTACTTTAATATAGACACTTTTGAATACTAATTATGTTTCTTTAAATATGTTCTCGCTAAATAATTCTTTATATACTGTTTAAGAAATGGATTTTTTAATAACTTATGAACTCTATGTGAGGACTTTTCATAGGGAGCATATTTTTCATCAGACAACCTCTGCCAATGGCTATTCAGCCAAGCTTCCACATATCCTTCTGGTGTATCAAAAGCTAATGCATCTACATCATATGTTGCATTTTTCCCACCTACGATCCCGTTAAAACTTTGCATAGTTGTGCCTTTTCCTAAAATTTCGCTGGTTATTTCTAGTGCTTTTTCTTCGTTCTCTTTGACAAATTGAATAACTTCATCGTTCTTCATAGCCATAGCGATTCCCCCCTTTTCATAATACTACTGCGCTTGTTTTCTACCATTCAAGACGCTTACCTTGTACTGCGACTCGATATTCTGCTGTTTTAGGATTGCTTTTAAGATACTTTTCCATTTCAGTGAAGACAATTGCTTTTGGGGCAGGTGAAGTTGATGTAGTAGTAGTAGCATTTAGTACTTTAGAATATGCAATTGCCGCTGTTACAACCGATGGGTTGTTAGTGTCAATTATTGTAATATTACCTTGTGTAGTAATTACTGGACCACTTAGTTCGATAAAATCCATAAGTAAGATCCTTTCTAAATTTAATTAATTTGAACTTTGACCTTCTTTGACTATAATCACATATTTGTATAGATAATGTCAAATTATCTCTCTACTCCCAGTTTCAATAACTCTTTACCAATTATTTTAAAATTGCGTGCTGTTATTCAAGAATATGGCCCGATTGTGGAACATAAGTTTAACATCAATCTTCAACTAAACTGCTCCGTTAATTGAATAAGGAAGTGATATTAAAAGCAACAATATCCACAATTAATTTACCCAGATGTTTTGACAAGAAGTGTACCACCTTTTTTCACTAGCCAAAATTCTTGATAAGAGGGTCATTCCCTCTAAAATACTTAAATTAATTTATCGACTACACTTCTACTTACATTTTTTAAAATAATCTAGTAACACCCTATTAAAATATGAGAACTCATCGTGTAGAATGTTTTCACTTTTAGCTAAAAGCCTTATTTACCTACTTTTTCAGGAGGAAAACATTCGATGAAAATCACACGTAAATTTGAAAATGATAATCCAATTGTTGCAATTAAACAAACGCTCGAAGTCCTGTTTGACACTTATATCGATCAGTTTTATGCTATTAACAAGGTGAATTCTACTACATCTTCTGATAACAAGGAGGATGTATAACATGCGATGTGCAGTTTATGCTCGTGTATCAACAGGGTTAGATAGTCAAAAGACATCAATCCCTTCACAAATTAAGCTCTTTGAAAATTACATTAAGGAAAAAGGCTGGGAGCTTTATAAAGTTTACTCAGATGTGCAATCTGCATCTAAATCAAATCGCAGCGGTGGTATTCAAGATTTAATTCAAGATGCAAAAGATAAAAAATTTGATGTCGTACTTTCGAAGGAAATTTCACGAATTTCACGGAATGGGATTTTTTCATATGAATTTAAAAATATCTTACTTCTTAATCAAATTCATGTCATTACTTTAGATGGTGCAATTAATTCAATGGGAGATAACTTCTTCAACTTCGGTCTGTTCGTATGGATGGCAGAAGCAGCTCGTACTAGCAAACGTATAAAGGTCTCTTATGAAGTCCGTGCTAAATCGGGACGGTTTGATGACGCTCCCTATGGCTACGATTTAGAAGATGGTAAACTCTATATTTCTAGAAGTGGCAGTGCAGAAGTTGTGCAACGAATTTATAAAGAATATATTGCAGGTGAGAGTTTTGACGCGATTGGGCGCTCATTGTTTAATGAGGGTGTTCCTACTCCTGCTCAAGAAAAGGGACACAAAAATGCAAATGTATTTTGGCATGGCTCTACAATACGTCAAATCCTTGAACGTGAAGTCTATATAGGTTGTTTAGTTCAAAGAAAACTTCTACAATTTCTCCGACAACAACTAAGCGTATTATTAATAAAGAATCGGACTGGATTGTAATCGAAAATACGCATGAGCCAATTATAAGTAAAGAGGACTTTGCATTAGTACAACAATTAATCAAATCTCGGAAACGTATTCGCTCACAACAAAGCACACATCTGTTCACAGGTTTACTTGTCTGTGGTAACTGTGGAGCTGGAATGCATTTTAAGCGTGATCGCTATGTGTGTGGAAACCAGAACAAACATGGAAAAAAAGCTTGTCCCGACAATTTCCGCCCAATTGAAAAAGAATTAGTTCAAGTATTATTGAATGATTTAAATACTATATACTTTTCAAATGTTTCCGTTGCTTCAACAGAGAAACTACTAGACAACAATCTGAAAAAGTTAAACTCAAAGTCAGTGAATAATCATGAAAAATTACAAAAACAGCTTGCTAGTCTCCGTACTAAGAAACAAAAGGCACTTGATTTGTTGTTAGATGATAAGATTAACCAAGAAGATTATGACGGTCTTGTAGCTACTTTAAATCCTGAAATAGAGAAACTAGTTGAACAACTAAATCTGTTACAGTATGAGGAAAGTAATATGCAAGTAGATGTTGCTAATTTGAAAGCGTATATCCTAAATCAATTAAATCCTAAACGACCACTCACAGAGCTAACTCCAACAATTTTAGCTCGCTTCATTCATAAAATAACAGTAAAAGCAGACGGCCAATTAGAAGTGCATTATCGCACTTCTAAACCGTCTGCTTTTTATGTTTCAGCAAATATTAAATTAGCGATTCCTAAGACTCACCCTAATAAAACGTCTGTTAAAAAACACGCTTAACTTAGGATTAGTCAATTAATTCAAGCAACGCACAGCACTCAACATGACTCGTATGCGGAAACATATCCACCGGCTGCACTTCCTCCGTCACATACCCACCATCTTCAAGAATACGCAAATCACGAGCTAGCGTCCCAGGATTACAGGACACATACACAACACGGTTTGGTTTCATCTTTAAAATCGTATCAAGCAGTGCTTCATCACAGCCTTTTCTTGGCGGATCAACAACTAACGTATCTGCTTTGATGCCTTCTTGGTACCAGTTTGGGATAACAGTTTCTGCTTCGCCGACTGCGAATTCAACATTATTGATTCCGTTTAAAGCAGCGTTGCGTTTTGCATCTTCAATCGCTTCTGGAACAATTTCAACCCCATATACTTTGCCTGCTTTTTGTGCGAGAAATAAGGAAATTGTACCGATTCCGCAATACGCATCGATCACGGTTTCTTCTCCTTGCAGCTCGGCATATTCCAGCGCTTTGTCATAAAGCACCTTTGTTTGGGCTGGGTTCACTTGATAAAATGAGCGGGCTGAAATAGCAAATTTGATGTCGCCAATCGTGTCATAAATGTATTCTTCTCCCCATAAAACGGTCGTTTCGTCTCCAAAAATGACATTTGTCTTCTTTGAATTCACGTTTTGCACAATTGACCGAACGTGTGGGAAGCGTGCTATAATCTGCTCAATCACTTGCTGCTTTTGCGGAAAATCAGCCGTTCTTGTGACAAACACAACCATCATTTCACCTGTTGCCATGCCGTAGCGAACCATGACATGACGCAACCAGCCTTTATGCCGCTCTTCGTTATATGCTTTGATGCCAAACGCATTGCAGATGTCTTTTACTGCCTGTACCACTTCGTCATTTTCTGATTGCTGGATCAAGCATTTTTCCATATCAATGATTTCATGGGTACGCTGCTGATAAAATCCTGCAACAAGTCCGCCTTCCCGTTCGCCAACTGGAACTTGTGCTTTGTTTCGGTAATTCCAAGGGGCTTCCATGCCGAGTACAGGATGAACTTTTACACGGCTCATATCAAGCTTGCCGATCCGCTCCAATACGTCCTTTACTTGTTTCTGTTTAAATTGTAGCTGACCTTCATAGCTCATGTGCTGGATTTGACAGCCGCCGCACTGCTTATAGATAGGACATGGCGCATCTTGCCTGTGCTGACTTTCCTTTGTCAGCTCCATGAGTCGTCCAAAAGCAAATCCTTTTTTGACACGTGTGACTTTGATTTTCCCTTGTTCCTCAGGAAGGGCATTCGGTACAAACACAGGGAAACCCTCAATTTTCGCTACACCTGCACCTTCGTGCGTTAAATCTTCGAAGGTTACATTGTAGTATTCATTCTTTTCAACAGGCGGTTTCATTTTCACCAATTTTATCACCTCATTTGCAAAGAAAAACTTGGTCGCCATAAGGAACCAAGTTCAGTCTTCACCCTATTTTTTCAGCTGTTGCTTTTGGCACAATAAATTCAATATGGCGATACAGGTTTTCAAATTCACCTGGCAGCATGCCGCCGTATTCACCATCTAAATTCAATTGCATTTTATCTTTTACATCTACCTTTACGCGATTCGCTTTTGCGTAGATGACATTGTTATCATGAATATGCTCGCCTCGAAGTGCAAGGCTGACCACTCGAATGGCTTCTGCTAGATTGACCTTCTTTAGAATGATCAGGTCAAACATCCCATCATCTAGAATGGAATCTGGCGCCAGCTTTTCAAAGCCGCCTACTGAGTTTGTTAGTGAAACAAGAAACAGCATGATTTCTCCATGAAACAATTTGCCGTCATATTCAATTTCGACTTCTGTCGGGCGAATGGAAGGAAGCATCTCCATGCCTTTCAAATAATACGCAAGTTGTCCTAGCATGGTTTTCAGCTTACTAGGCACTTCATAGGTCAGCTCTGTTAATCGGCCGCCTCCCGCAATATTAATGAAATACTGTCCATTCACTTTACCAATATCAAGCGGCTTTGCTACACCATCAATGATGGCATCTGTCGCTTTTAAAATATCTTCTCTTGGAATGCCAAGTGCTCTTGCGAAGTCATTGGTCGTTCCAACTGGAATGATTCCTAATTTTGGTCTTTTTTCAAGCGGTGCTAATCCATTGACGACTTCATTAATCGTGCCGTCTCCACCAGCTGCTACAATTAAATCAAAATCTCTCTGTGCGGCTTTTTCGGCTGCTTGTGTTGCATCTCCTGCACATGTCGTCGCATGACAAGATGTTTCATAGCCAGCCTGTTCAAATTTTTGCAAAACCTGCGGTAAATTCTTCTTAAAGAGTTCACGTCCAGATGTCGGATTGTATATAATTCGAGCACGTTTCATTCATCATCATCCTATTATCATTATGCAATCTATTTTCACCACTAACAACCTTTAATTATACTATGAGATTTGAAAATGGCAACAGAACAACCCCCTAATATTTGAAATCTCACGGTACGTTTCCCTCAGCAGATCAGCATTCTGATAAGATAAAAGAAAACGATGAAAAGGATGGTATGCCATGAAAAAGCCTGTCTATTTCAATCATGACGGCGGTGTTGATGATCTTGTGTCCTTATTTCTACTTCTTCAAATGGAACACCTGAAAGTGATCGGGACGTCTGTGATTCCTGCTGATTGTTATTTAGAGCCTGCACTGAGCGCCTCTCAGAAAATTATTGATCGATTTAGCCCATATGAGATTGAAGTAGCCGCTTCCAATTCTAGAGGTGTGAATCCATTTCCAAAAGAATGGCGCATGCATGCTTTTTATGTAGATGCTTTGCCGATTTTAAATGAAAAAGGCGCTATTGATACAAAAGTATCTAAGCTTCCTGCACATCTTCACCTGATTGAAACGGTGAAAAAGTCAACCGAATCTGTTACGCTGCTCTTTACAGGACCGCTCACAGACCTTGCACGCGCCTTAGAAGAAGATCCTTCCATCTCAAATAAAATTGAGAAACTGGTGTGGATGGGCGGCACATTCCTTGAAAAAGGCAATGTCGAAGAACCCGAGCATGATGGAACAGCAGAATGGAATGCTTTTTGGGACCCTTATGCTGTGAGCACCGTATTTCAAGAGCGTTTTCCAATTGAAATGGTCGCACTGGAAAGCACGAATCAAGTCCCGCTCACACTCGATGTCCGTCAACGATGGGCTTCCCTTCGCTCTCACATCGGGATTGACTTTATTGGACAATGTTATGCCTTTTGTCCGCCTCTCATTCATCACGAAACGAACTCGACTTACTACTTATGGGATGTGCTGACAACGATCACTCTTGCATCCACCTCATTTACCCGTTCAAAAGAAATGAATGCAATTGTTTATACCGAATCGCCAAGACAAGGACGTACCGAAGAACATCCAGATGGAAAATCGATTCAAGTCATTGACCACGTTGATCGAGATGCCTTTTTCCAAGCCTTTGAAGAGCTTATGAGAAAAGCGGTTTGTCAGATTTCATCATAAAAAAGCCCCGCTTATTAGCGGGGCTAAAATGAACTTGATTTTAGCCCTGTGTCTTCTTTTCAGCGTGATAGAAAACCTTTGCAGCCCTAGGAAGGACGAGTACCGGCGCGGAGCGAATTTGACATTCGTGAGCACCGGCACGCAGGACTGACAAAGAATGCGAGGGTTTGTCTACACGCTGAAGCCCCGCTCATGAGCGGGGCTTCCTCTTACTCTTCTTCAGCGTACTTTTTCTTACGTCTAAACTTGCTTAAGATTTCATACACGATTGGCACGATGACCAATGTGAGAAGTGTAGAACTTGTTAAACCGCCAATAACGGTGACGCCAAGTCCTTTTGATACGATCTGACTTCCGCCTTCAAAACCTAATGCGAGTGGCAGCAATGCACCAATTGTCGCAAGTGCCGTCATTAAGATTGGGCGTAATCTTGTTGTACCTGCTTCAAGTAAGGCTTCTCTTGTTGAAAGTCCTTCTTTTTCTTTATGAATCACTCGGTCAATTAAGACAATGGCATTTGTTACAACGATTCCGATCAGCATCAGCAATCCAATCATGGCATTTAAACTGATGGTTTCTTTCGCTACAAACAATCCAACGAGTGCACCAATAATCGTAAATGGAAGTGAGAACAGAATCGCAAATGGTGCAAGACCTCCGCCAAATGTAATGACGAGAACGAGGTATACAATAGCAATCGCTGCAAGCATTGCGAGTCCTAGCTGTGTAAAGGATTCCTCAATATCCGCACTTACACCACCTGTATCAATCGTAACGCCAGATTTTAAATCAAGCTTGTCAACTTTCTTCTGGACATCTTGTGTCACACTTGATACGTCGTCTGTTGTCATGTCACCAGATACTTCAGCGTAAATCTTCCCATCACGCTTTGTCACAGTGTTTGCTGTTGTGCCATCTTTCACTTTCACCACATCGCCAATTCGGACTTGTTGTCCTGTTGGTGTTGTGATCTTTTTATTCTCTAGATCTTTTTTACTCTTGTATTCATCTTTTTCCGTTTGAAGCTTCACATCTAGTTCTTTGCCGTCCTCTGTTACTTTCGTCAACGTTGTTTCATTACTTTGAGGAGCGATCGCCTGTGCGATTTGTGAAGCGGTCAAGCCTAGTTTCGCCAGTTTTTCTTGATCTGCATTAAACGTATATTCGTCATATTTCTCAGATAAGCTTGTGCTGACGTTTTTCAAGTTCTTCTCATCTTTTAAAATGTTCTCGACATCTTTGACTGTGCCTTCAATATCACTTGCTTTGTCACCGTACACATAGTACGTCACTGTATTGCTTGCGCCAGCAGATGAGAAGTCTTGTGATTTCCATTCCCCTTTAGACGTTTTGTCTTGAAGGGCTTTAACCACACGATCTTTTTCTTTATCAAAGTTCGGTGTGTCCTCGTCGTATTGTACGAAGAATAATGCACCGTTAGAGTTTCCACCAACACTTGCTGTCAGTGCATTTGAAGAGCCTAATGAATATTGAACCGTATTGACATGATCACGTTTCATTAAGTAATCTTCTGCCTTTTTCGTTTCAGCAATGGCTTGTTCTCTCGTTTGTCCAGGCTCTGGCGTGTATGTCACCATTGCCGTTTTTTCTGCTTCCTGCGGTAAGAAGCTGACACCGACAAGTGGTGCGAGGAATAAGCTGCCGATCAGCATCAAAATCGCAATTCCTGACGTGATCCATTTATGGTTCAATGTCCAATTGAGTACACGTCTATAACCACCAGCAAGTTTGCTTGGTTTGTGTTCTTTTACCTTTTTCGCTTTGCCGTACAGGTTCTTTTTAAATAGGCTGTGAGCCATCATTGGAACGATTGTAATGGCAACAAGTAGTGAAGCCATTAGAGCAAACACAATGGTTAATGCAAATGGGATGAATAGTTCACCAATCATTCCACCCACTAGCGCTAATGGCAAGAATACCGCAATTGTGACAATCGTCGAAGACATAATCGGAATAAACATTTCTTTTGTGGCTTCTCTAACGAGTGCTTTGCCTTTTAACGGTTCATCTTTTAACGCCATTCGTCGATAGATGTTTTCTATGACAACAATCGAGTCATCGACAACACGCCCAATGGCGACTGTCATGGCACCAAGTGTCATGATATTTAATGTGATATCCAGCTGATTTAATAATAAAACAGCAATCAACAGGGATAACGGAATGGAGATGACCGAAATTAATGTTGATTTGATATCTCGAAGGAACAACATAATGATAATGATCGCAAAGATTGCTCCGATGATCGCCTTGTTCAGCATTGTGCTGACAGATTCTTTAATCGGCTCTGCTTGATCATATGTCGTGCTGACTTTGATTCCTTTATTGTCTTTTTTGAATGTTTCAAGTTCTTTTGTGACTGCTTCTGCTACACTCACTGTGTTGGCATCAGAGCCTTTGACAATTTGCAAACCGATACTGTCTTTTCCGTTCGTTCTAGAAATCGATTCTGCATCTTTCACGACTTTAATATCTGCAATCTCAGAAAGTTTGATCGTCGGCAGCTCTACAGATTGACCGCTTGCTGCACCAGTTTGTTGCTGAGCTGCTGCTGCTTGCTGCTGACTTGCACTTCCAGCCTGTTGATCAGCACCTTGAGCTCCTGCATTTCCTGAGCCGCTAGAAGGCGCTCCAGCTCCTGCGCTTCCCGCACCGCCGCTTGCACTTGGTGTGACAGGAATTCGCATGTTTTTCAAATCTTTAACACTTAAAATATTGCCATCCACTACGACTGATTTTTGCTTGTTGCCAAATGTGTATAACCCTAAAGGTACATTGACATCAGAGCCTTTGATCATGTTTTGGACAGTTTCTTCATCTAAACCATATTCCTTTAATTTCTTTTGTTTAAAAGAAAATTCTACTTCTTTGATTTGTTGTCCAGAAGCTTCGACAGAAGAGACACCATCTAAACCTTGAAGAGAAGGAATAAGGTCATTTTCCACTTTTTGTGTCAGGTCTTGTAATGATTCTTTATCACCGGAGACACTAAGAGCTAAGATTGGAATCGCATTGATGCTAAAACGTGCAATTTTTGGTTTTTCTGCATTTTCTGGAAAATTGATATTGCTAATGGCATCTTCAATTTCCTTCTTTGCTTCATCCATATCTTTATTGTAATCGTACTCGATTTGAATCGATGAGGCATTTTCAAAAGAATTAGAAGTGACCACATTCACCCCATTGAGATTTTGTATCGACTTCTCAATTGGATCTGTCACCTTATCTGATACTTCGTCCGGCGTTGCGCCAGGATACGTTGTAGAAACCGTAATGACTGGAGTGTTGATATTCGGGATTGATTCTTGTTTCATATTCAATCCGGCATATAGACCAGCAACTGTTACGATAATCGTCATGAGCCATACAGCGAACTTGTTCTTTAATACAAAATTGATGATCGAATTCATTATGTCCTCCATTTTCCTTTATGTATTGACTGACTGGTCATTCTATATCATAATAAACGGTGATATACAATGCCGTCAACCATTTCACTTGCGTTTGACGTAACATTCTAAAGCTGAAGGGGCCTTATTTCATGAACGAAAAAAAAGAAAAGATCATTAAAGCAAGCATTCAGTTGTTTGCGAAAAAAGGTTTTTCTTCTACGACCATTCAGGAAATTGCAGATGAATGCGGAATATCTAAAGGTGCATTTTATTTGCATTTCAAATCAAAAGAACAGCTTTTCAACAGAGCGTTTGAATATTATATCGACACGTCTATGCAAAGTATTGAAAAGATTCGAAAAGAAAATCAGCATCTTGCGCCTAGAGATATCTTTCAGAAACAAATCGCTCAACAGTTCCAGCACTTTGCTGAGAACAAGGATTTTATCATTTTGATCCTCAGCGAGAACATTATTCCCGAAAACCAGCAAATTAAAAAGTATTCCAAAACGGTTAAAAAGCAGATGAATGATGAAATCCAAATTTCTATTTTGACCACGTATGGACAGGAGATCGAACCATATATAACTGACCTGTCAGTCATGATTCAAGGAATCATCCAATCTTATGTGCAGGTACTGCTTTTACAAGATCAGATGCAATTATCATGTGATGAGCTCTCATCCTTTATTCTCGACCGATTTGATGATTTGGTGCATGGGCTTCTCCGTTCTCATGCGAAGCCGATTCTAAAGCAAAACATTTGGGATGATGAAGCGCCAAATGCCGCTACTCTTCAAGAAGAGCTTCGATTGTTAAAATCTGAGCATCTGCTTTCGGATGATACCCTTGTATCCATTGAAGTTATTGAAGAAGAATTGGCCAAAGATGAGCCTCGCAAGCCGGTCATTCAAGGGATGCTGACAAATTTAGAAACGTGTGAGGACTCCGCTGTCCAAAGAGCTGTGGAACAATTGAAGCTATTCCTCCAATGACAATACGTGGCGATGTTCACTTTAGTTCACCTTTATCCCCTTCGAATATGTGCTAAAGCTTATGCTTCATTATAAAAAAAGAACCAATGAATTGATATACGGCGGTGGTCTGAATCTGTGATAAGACCCTGTCATGTCAATCAACAAAAAAACCGCCTCTTCCATGAGGCGGTTTTTGCGATTTATCGTTTTTTGATTTCTTCGAGAAGAATCTTGTTGACCATCGGTGGGTTTGCTTGTCCCTTCGATGCTTTCATGATTTGTCCGACTAAGAAACCAATCGCGCGGTCTTTTCCATTTTTAAAGTCTTCAATGGATTGCGGGTTGTTATCAAGTGCTTCTGTGACAAGTTTGAGCAGTGCACCTTCGTCAGAAATTTGGACAAGTCCTTTTTCTTTGACGATTGTTTCTGCATCTCCCCCATTTTCAATGAGCTCTTTGAATACCTTTTTGGCAATCTTAGAAGAAATCGTTCCTTTTTCGATGAGCTTGATCATGCCAGCCAGTCCTTGCGGCGTTAGCTTCGTATCTTCCAGCTCTTTTTGAGCCGAGTTTAAGTAGGCAGATACTTCGCCCATGAGCCAGTTTGATGCTTGCTTCGCTTCAGCACCTTCTGAAATGGTTGCTTCAAAGAAATCAGACATTTCTTTTGTCAGCGTCAGTACCATTGCGTCATATGCAGGAAGTCCAAGTTCATCAATGTAGCGTTTGCGGCGCTCGTCTGGAAGCTCTGGAATCGATGCTCTTACACGTTCTTTCCACTCGTCATCAATGTAAAGCTCCACCAAATCTGGTTCTGGGAAGTAGCGATAATCATCAGAGCCTTCTTTGACACGCATCAGGATCGTCTTTTTAGACGCTTCATCATAGCGGCGTGTTTCCTGCTCGATGAGACCGCCAGAAAGCAATACTTGCTCTTGACGTTTTTCTTCGAATTCAAGACCTTTTTGGACGAATGCGAATGAGTTCAAGTTCTTGAGCTCTGTTTTCGTTCCAAACTCTTCACGGCCGATTGGACGAAGAGAAATGTTGGCATCACAACGAAGTGAGCCTTCTTCCATCTTACAGTCAGAGACGCCTGTATATTGAATAATGGATTTTAATTTTTCTAAGTAAGCATACGCTTCTTCTGGCGTACGAATGTCAGGCTCAGATACGATTTCAACAAGTGGTGTACCTTGACGGTTGAAATCGACGAGTGAATAACCGTCGCCTGTGTGCGTCAGTTTTCCTGCATCCTCTTCCAAATGAAGACGTGTAATACCAATTCGTTTTGTTTTGCCGTCTACTTCAATTTCAATCCAGCCGTTTTCACCGATCGGTTTATCAAATTGAGAAATTTGATACGCCTTTGGGTTATCAGGATAGAAATAGTTTTTACGGTCAAATTTTGTATCAGTTGCAATCTCACAGTTCAGTGCCATTGCTGCTTTCATCGCAAAGTTCACCGCTTCTTTGTTCAGCACAGGCAGTACGCCAGGATAACCAAGATCGATGACACTTGTTTGCGTATTGGCAGCCGCACCAAAAGGCGTCGGTGAGCTTGAGAAAATTTTTGATTGTGTTTTGAGCTCTACGTGGACTTCAAGTCCAATTACCGTTTCAAAGTTCATTCTGATTCACCCCTTACAGTTCAGGTTTTGCTTTATGATGATCTGTTGCTTGTTCGAAAGCGTGAGCCACGCGGTAAACGGTTCCTTCATCAAAGTGTTTACCGATGATTTGCAGTCCTAACGGAAGACCATTTGCAAATCCACAAGGCACACTGATTCCTGGAACGCCTGCAAGGTTAACAGGGATCGTTAAAATGTCGTTTGCATACATTGTGAGTGGATCGCTTGTCTTTTCACCAATGTTAAATGCCGGAGTTGGTGTTGTTGGTCCTACAATGACATCATACTTTTCGAAAACATCTTCAAAGTCTTTTTTGATCAGCGTACGGACTTTTTGCGCCTTTTTATAGTATGCATCGTAATATCCTGAGCTTAGAGCGAATGTGCCAAGCATGATGCGGCGTTTGACTTCGTCTCCAAAGCCTTCAGAACGGGTATTTTTATATAAATCAATCAGGTTGTCTGCATTGTCTGTACGGTAGCCATAGCGAATACCGTCAAAACGAGCAAGGTTTGCAGATGCTTCTGAAGATGAAAGCAAGTAGTAAGTTGCAAGCGCATATTTAGAATGCGGAAGAGAGACTTCTTCCCATGTCGCACCAAGTCCTTCTAATACTTTCAACGCTTGAAGAACAGACTCTTTTGCTTCTTCGCCAACACCTTCGCCAAGATATTCTTTTGGCACAGCGATTTTCAAGCCTTTGATGTCGCCAGTTAATGAAGAAAGAAAATCTGGGACATCGACATTTGCACTCGTTGCGTCCATTTGATCAACACCAGAAATCGCTTGAAGAACATATGCATTGTCCTCAACATTACGCGTAATCGGTCCAATTTGATCTAATGATGAAGCAAATGCGATTAAACCGTATCTAGATACACGGCCATACGTTGGTTTAAGACCAACAACACCACAGAATGATGCCGGCTGGCGAATGGAACCGCCTGTATCTGATCCAAGAGAGAATGGTACTTCTCCAGCTGCAACAGATGCTGCTGAGCCACCACTTGATCCACCTGGAACTGTATTTAAATTCCACGGGTTTTTCGTTGCTTTGAAGCCTGAGTTCTCCGTAGAAGATCCCATCGCAAATTCGTCCATGTTTAATTTACCGATTGTGACAGCTTCCGCTTCTCTTAAGCGGTTCACAACGGTTGCATCGTAAATAGGATCGAAGTTTTGCAAGATTTTACTTGATGCCGTTGTACGTAAATCTTTCGTCACGATGTTATCTTTGACACCGATCGGCATACCGAACAATAGACCAAGCTCGTCCTTTTCACCAACGGCCTCGTCTAATTCCTTTGCGTACGCACGTGCTTTCTCTTCGTCCAGCGCTAGGAATGCTTGTACTTTCCCGTCTACTTCATGGATTCGTTTATAAGACTCGTCCACTAAATCAGAAACAGACAGTTCCTTTTTATGTAAAAGCTCTTTTAATTCAGAAATTTTGTGGTCAAACAGTGACATGCCTCAGGCCTCCTTTAGTCCAAAATTGATGGCACACGAATATAGCCGTCTTTATGATCAGGCGCGTTTTTGATGACTGCCTCAATGGAAAGACCTTTATTCGGAACATCTTCTCTCATGACGTTTTTCATTTTTAATACGTGTGTTGTTGGTTCAACGTTTTCCGTATCTACCTCGTTTAACTGCTCTGCAAATGAAATGATGCTATCAAGCTGTTCTGTAAACATCTCAGCTTCTTCTTCTGTAATTGCAAGCCGTGCCAAATGCGCAACATGCTTTACTTCTTCTATTGAAATTCTTGACATGCAGGTTCACCTCCAAAAATGATACGTGTTCGTGGTCATGATCATAAGTCATATACACTTTATCATATCAAATTTTACTGTTCTAAAGCAACTTTACGAGGACGCCTAGAAAGGCTTTGTCCCTTGATATGTCATTGTGGTGCATCCAGCGTCCAACATATTCATCAAGGTAACTTTCATTTTTCAGAAAATTTTTACTTTGAATTAATCTTGTAAGCGTTTCCATATAGATTCTTATCACCGATACACGCATTTTTTTTTATCATCAGGAGGTTTAAGAAGGTTGATCACCCGGGAATACTCTGATAGGTTAAGTAACCATAGCAGTGAGCAGACAAATCAATAGGCTGTTCTATATTTTGATTGAGGTGATGTCAAATTAATACGAAAAAGGTGATATGGAAACATGAGTATTGAAATTGGAATTTCTTTATCTATTTATTTTATTGGAATGCTGGCTATTGGCTGGTATGCATTTAGAAAAACAAATGACTTGAATGATTATATGTTAGGCGGACGCGGATTAGGTCCTTATGTAACGGCTCTCTCTGCTGGTGCATCCGATATGAGTGGATGGATGCTGATGGGGCTCCCAGGTGCTATGTATACAACTGGTCTTTCATCTGGATGGCTTGCTGTTGGGTTAATTAGTGGGGCTTACTTAAACTATTTATTCCTTGCGCCACGATTGAGATCGTATACAGAAGTTGCTGATGATGCGATTACCATTCCAGACTTTTTTGACAAACGGTTTAAAGACTCATCTACTTTATTGAAAGCTGTCTCAGCTGTCATCATTATGATTTTCTTTACGCTTTACACCTCATCAGGTATGGTATCAGGCGGACGCTTATTTGAATCAGCGTTTGGTGCTGATTATATGTTTGGCTTAATCTTAACTTCTAGTATCGTGATTTTGTACACACTATTCGGCGGCTTTTTGGCAGTTAGTTTAACTGATTTTGTTCAAGGAGCTATTATGTTTTTAGCATTAGTGCTCGTGCCGATCGTTGCCTTTACTCAATTAGGTGGACCTGTTGCCACATTCAATGATATTCAACAGATTGACCCTAAATTGCTTGATATTTTTAGAGGAACGAGCGTCATTGGCATTATTTCCTTCCTCGCTTGGGGACTCGGTTACTTTGGACAGCCGCACATTATTGTTCGCTTTATGGCGATTACGACTGTAAAAGATTTAAAGCCAGCACGTCGTATCGGTATGAGCTGGATGATTGTGTCTGTCATTGGTTCACTTTCTGTCGGTTTAGTCGGCGTGGCGTATGTTCATGAAACAAGCACCACTTTGGCAGACCCAGAAACCATCTTTATTGTGTTTTCTAAAGTGTTATTCCATCCGTATATTACTGGATTTTTACTTTCTGCCATTTTAGCTGCGATTATGAGTTCAATTTCTTCTCAGCTGCTTGTTACTGCAAGTGCAATGACAGAGGATTTATACCGTACGTTCTTTAGAAGAAAAGCTTCTGATAAAGAGCTTGTCATGATTGGACGTATGTCTGTACTAGTCGTTGCCATTATTGCTCTTTGTCTCTCTCTAAACCCAAGTGATACTATTCTTGACCTTGTCGGATATGCTTGGGCTGGATTTGGATCTTCATTCGGTCCCGTCATCTTGTTATGTCTATACTGGAAGCGAATGAATCATCACGGCGCTTTAGCTGGAATGGTTGTTGGGGCTGTTGTCGTTCTCGTTTGGATTTCAACAGGCTTAAACAACACGACTGGATTGTACGAAATGGTTCCTGGATTTATTTTAAGTGGTTTGACTGCTATTATTGTCAGCCTCTTAACAAATAAACCGTCTAAAGCTTCTAAAAAGCTGTTTAGCAAAATGGAAGACCATCTCGAAGAAGAAACAAAATAACCAGAAATGAGGAGTCATCTGCATTATGCGGATGACTCTCTTTATTTTTAAATAAAATGCTTTTCTTTCTCCCGTTTCTGAATAAAATAGAAGTTGTGCAGCCATATGGGCTGTGAGAAGATCATATACATGATGTGAAACGTACATGAAGTGAAAGGAGCGATACGCATGTTTTGGACAATTGAATGGGATACCGTCTTAAAATTAGCCGTTGCCACCTTAATCGGTTTGATCATCGGTCTTGAACGCGAACTTAAGAAAAAGCCGCTTGGGCTGAAAACGTGTATTGTCATTGCTGTCAGCTCCTGCGTATTAACCATCATCAGCATTGATGCAGCCTACAATTTCCCTCGAGTCTCTAAGCTTCAAATGGACCCACTCAGGTTACCGGCGCAAATTATATCTGGTGTTGGTTTTATTGGAGCAGGTGTGATTCTTCGCAAAAGCAATGACGTCATCTCAGGTCTTACGACATCTGCGTTGATTTGGGGAGCAGCAGGACTTGGGGTTGCAACAGGTGCAGGTTTTTATAAAGAAGCCTTCCTCAGTCTTTTCTTTATTCTCGTCAGTGTGGAATTTTTACCTTGGCTCTTCCAGCGAATTGGACCCATTCGCTTACAGGAAAAAGAAATCCGCATCAGAATGTCACTTTCTGATCGAAACCGCATGACAGAGATTTTAAAAGAAATGAAAGCACTCAATATTCGGATTCATTCTGTACGTATTGATGATTTAAAGGAAAAAGACTATCCGATCATGGAAGTACGTGTTCGCGTACATAAAGACCGCTATACAACCGATGTGTACTTTGATATTAAAGATTTAGAAGGCGTTGTTGGTGTGAAGTGTGATACGGTGTAGGATAAAAGGCCCCTTGCTCTGTCAAACAGCAAGGGGCTTTCTATTTATGTTGTTAGCTGATGAAAGTCAAAAGGTGTAATTGGGGTTTTGTCCTCAATCTCCTTTCGAAAACGCGCCAGCATGGCACTTTCGTCAGCGCTTAGTGTTCGGAGATCAAATGCTTGATGTAAAAGCCCATAAATAAGCATATGACGCAGCATAAGGAAATCTGGTATTGTCGCCAGCCATGCGTCATCAAGCTCATTCTCCTGTCGATAGCCTTTGAGAAAATGGCTCATAAATTCACCCGTAAATTCAGCTTTATCCTCATACGGAATCACCGGATACCAAAGAACGTTGTATAGCAAAATGCTCATATCGTTGATAAACCAGTGATACCCACAATCATCAAAATCAAATGCAATGATTTCTCCCTGATGATAATGGAAGTTCCCGTGATGTAAATCCGCATGCACCAGTCCATAGACATCCTTGGATATTCGGAGCTGGTGAAGCTTTTGCATCAGTTCATCTTTTCTCTGCAACACAACCGTTTGTTCAGAAGGAATATACGTTTCAAGCTTTAATTGCTCCTCCTCATACCACTCTTGACGTTTATAGCGAGGATCTTTCACTTGATATTGTTTAGTCGTTTGATGCATACGCCCAGTATAGGCTCCTAACGCTTGAAACAACTGTCCATTCCAATCTGCTTCGATCACTTTTCTGCCGGGCGCCTTTTCGTACACTCTCAGCAAAAAAGCGCCTCCTGCTTGATCGGGAATCGCTTCAACATCTTTTCCTCTTGCGGATAAAACCGGTTTAGCTACTGAGATTCCATGTTGAGATAAATACCGAATCCAGTCCATTTCTCCTAGAATATATGTGCGAGAGCGGCGAATGGTATGGGTAATTTTCAATATATAACTCGCCCCTTTTTCATCCGTATATTCATACACATAATTTTCTGCATCGGCTAGAAATGTGACCTGTTCTGGCTGAAAATGATAGAGTAGAGCCGCTTTCTTTAAGACCATTTGTTCATCGTATCGTGCTTTTACTTCTTTATGCATGCTGATTCTCCTTTTATCGTCTTTTTACTTATACATGACGGTAATCAGCATTTATACGAGCATCAACATACCTGCCTTTCCTTTTGGTTTCTTCACATACTTTGACAAAAGTTGAAAAATTCCTCTAATTAGAAATAAAAAACCGCCAAAAGGCGGTTTCAGATTGTTGACAAAGGGCTAAAATGAACTTGATTTTAGCCCTTTGTCTTCTTTTCAGCGTGATAGAAAACCTTTGAATTCTAGGAAGGACGAGTACCGGCGCGGAGCGAATTTGACATTCGTGAGCACTGGCACGCAGGACTGACACCGAATGCGAGGGTTTGTCTACACGCTGAAACCGCCAAAAGGCGGTTTTTATTTAGTCATATATATGGACCGTTGGTTCTTTATCTTCAGCATTTTTTGTGATGAGGGCTTCTTGCTGATCAGAAGAGGTGATGTTGATTTCTATATTGGTGCTCTTATAGTAATCCATGACTTCACCTGTTAAGTATTGCGTAAATGCCACGACTTCTGTTTTTCCGTAGAATTGCATTGGAATTTCTACTTTCATTTTTTGCAAGTTCCCGTTTTTATAGAAACCTTTGCCTACCACACCTGTGTAATTCGGGAAGTAGTCTTCTACCTTTGTCTTGAAGCGGTCAAATCGCTCTGAATCATCTTTGTAGCTGCTCTTGGCATTATCTGAAGGGAAGAAGACATTCTCTTCTTTAATCGTATCCCAACTGCCAATATCAGCTGATCCTGCTTTTACATCGGTTTTAGCGATGAAGTTTCCTGGAACAATAGATGATTTTGGTGCTTGTTTATAAAGAGCAATCATGACTGGGACTTTTTGCAGCCCGTCCATTTGACGAAGGCGTTTAATGACTTGTTCCGCAATTTTTTCGCCCTCTGCTAAAAGTTTCTTTGAATTTTTCGATGAATCGATGGTCACCTCTTGCTGAGGATCCCCGATATTTTCGCGATAATAATAGACAGAGTTAAGCGCAAGACCGATGACAACCCCGCCAAGCTGTAAGCTATTTTTATCTTTTCTGATTAAGTAATTATGTTCTAGCATGGAAGCTAAGTAGATTGGACTATTTTCATTTTTTGACTTTGTTGAACCTGAGTTTGGAAGAGCAGGGTTTAAGCCTAAGTTCTTAAAGTCTTTGTCTTCTTTTTCAGCCTTTTTCAGATCACTGCCTGTTTTTTTGCGGGCAAGCCAGCTGAGAACAGTATCTTCATCTAAATGCTGTCCTTCTTGGAACAGATAGTCGTTTGTATTGAATGATTCTGTTGCCAGGCGCATGAGTCCTGTTTCAAATTCATCAATGTCTAAGCGTGTATTGAGACGCTCTGCTGTTAGTCCTCTTGCCGCTCCTTGTTTAAACGGCAGCACCATTTTGTAATAGGAATCAGAGATGTTGTACATTGGGATGATCGCTGTTTCTTTCGTTTCATCCGTTTTTTGTGTGACCTCTTCCTCATCCTTTCCCCCAAAAGGTGCACACGCTGACAATACCAGTGTGAGCATTGTCAGCAGCAATAGCAACTTTTTCAATAGAAAACACTCCTCTTATTTCTTTAGCTCCTCGAGCATTTTGGCTTCGTCCCAAATTTCAATATTGAGTTCTTCTGCCTTTGTCAGCTTACTTCCAGCTGCTTCGCCGGCAATGACTAAGTCTGTTTTTTTACTTACGCTACCTGCTAACTTGCCACCTAATGCTTCGATCGCTGCCTTTGCATCATTACGAGACATTTCTTCTAATTTCCCCGTCAGCACAATCGTTTTTCCTGCAAAGTAGGAATCACTTTCTTCTACTTTCACCGGTTTTGGCCCAGTGTAGGTCATATTGACCCCAAGTTCTTTTAGTTCATTTAGCAGATCTAGAATTTCTTCTTTCTCAAAGTACGTGACAACTGCATCGGCCATTTTTTCACCAATTTCATCTACTTCAAGTAATTGTTCTTTCGTTGCTTGTTTTAACTGATCGATATCCTCAAAGTGCATGGCCAACGTCTTCGCTGCTTTAGAACCAATAAATCGAATACCAAGTCCAAATAATAAACGTTCAAGAGAGTTTTCTTTCGATTGCTCGATCGAACGCAGTAAATTATCGACTGACTTTTCGCCCATTCGTTCTAGCTGAATCAACTCTTCTTTTGTTAAACGGTAAAGGTCTGATACACGAGAGACAAGCTGTTCTTTGAAAAGTTGTGTAATAACTCGCTCGCCTAGCCCATCAATATTCATCGCATTACGAGACACAAAGTGAATGAGTCCTTCACGTATTTGAGCGGGGCATTGTGGATTGATGCACCGAAGCGCCACTTCTCCTTCAATTCTGACCAGCTCACTATGACACTCTGGACATTCAGTCGGCATGTGAAACGGCTTTTCTTCTCCTGTTCGCTGATCAACAAGGACCCCTGCAACCTCTGGGATAATATCGCCCGCTTTTTTGACAATCACTTGATCAAAAAGGCGGATATCCTTCTCTTTGATCAAATCTTCATTATGAAGAGATGCACGTTGCACTGTCGTTCCTGCCACTTTTACAGGCTCAAGAATCGCTGTTGGGGTGATGACGCCAGTACGCCCCACACTTAGTTCAATATCAATCAGCTTCGTCACGACTTCTTCGGCCGGAAATTTGTACGCAACAGCCCAGCGTGGACTTTTTGCTGTGAAGCCTAGTTCTTCTTGCTGAGCCAATGAATTGACTTTAATAACAATGCCATCGATTTCGTATGAGAAATCAGCACGCTTTGTTTTCAGTGTTTCAATGAGGTCGATCACTTCTTCAATGGTTTGGCACATCCGTCTTTCTTTGTTCGTTTTAAAACCAAGCTCATCGAGAAGATCAAGTCCTGCGCTTTGCGTTTCAACACCAATTTCATCAAGCTCCGCTATACTGTAGACGAAGATATCAAGGTTTCGTTTCGCTGCAATTTTCGTATCAAGCTGACGAAGTGAGCCAGCAGCCGCATTACGCGGGTTCGCAAACGGCTCTTCTTCGTTTTGCAATCTTTTTTCGTTAAGGGCTTCAAAAGAAGGTTTTGGCATAAATGCCTCGCCTCTCACTTCAATCGACAGAGGCCGATTGATTTTGAGCGGGATGGAACGAATGGTTTTGAGGTTCTCGGTAATATCCTCACCTGTTGTCCCATCACCCCGTGTGGCCCCCCGGACAAACACGCCATTTTCATAACGGAGAGAAACAGCGAGTCCGTCAATTTTCAGCTCGACATTATAAGCGACGTCGTCACCGACTGCTTGACGAACCCGGCGGTCAAAATCAAGAAGGTCCTGTTCATGAAACGCATTGCCGAGACTGAGCATCGGAGTACCGTGACGTACTTTTTGGAAGGCGTCTAAAACAGCTCCTCCTACTCTTTGCGAGGGTGAATCCGCTGCTTTTAAATCAGGGTATTCTTCCTCCAGAGAAATCAGCTCACGCATCCGCGCATCATATTCAGCGTCAGGAACACTTGGACGATCCAGTGTGTGATATTCGTAGTTGTATTGATTCAAAATCTGGTGTAGTTCCTCGATCCGGCGTTTCGCTGCTTCTTTATCCATCTGCTTCTTCCTTTCACTTCATCCGTTTTGTCAGTCCTATCAGTTTATTGCTTTTCGATTGGCGCAAATGCGGCAAGGAGACGCTTAATGCCTGTAGGGCTTGGGAAGGCAATATCAAGCTCTGTACTATCTCCACTACCTTTTACACTCACAACCGTGCCAACGCCCCATTTTTTATGAGCGGCTTTATCACCGACAGCCCAGCCAATGCTGCCGCCGCCTGTGTTTTGAATGGTTTGCGTTTGGGGACGTGAGACAGGCCCTCGTCTTTGCGGTCTTTCTCTCGTTTGGCCAAACGGTGTTTTCGTTTCTTTTTTCTCATTTAGGTTGTCCAATAAATCAGCTGGTATTTCTCTGATAAATCGTGATTCCATATTCATGTTCGTCCGGCCGAATAACGTTCTCATCTTCGCACTTGATAAATAAAGCTCTTCTTCGGCCCGTGTGATCCCCACGTAAGCAAGACGGCGCTCTTCTTCCATCTCGGCATCTTCCATTAGTGAACGGCTGTGCGGGAAGACGCCTTCTTCCATTCCCATTAAGAACACAACAGGGAATTCAAGTCCTTTTGCTGCGTGTAGCGTCATTAAAATGACCGCATCCTGATCTTCTTCCTCAGCCTCATCCAGCTTATCAATGTCTGCGACGAGGGCGAGGTCTGTCAGAAAGGTGACAAGTGATTTATCTTCATTTTGTTCTTCAAAGTTTTTAGTGACCGATAGAAACTCGTCAATATTTTCTAAACGGCTTTGTGCTTCAATCGTTTTTTCGATCTTCAGTGCTTCACGGTAACCTGTTTTCTCTAGGATCTCTTCCGTTAATTCAGTGACAGATAAATAATCCTGCATGTTTGTCATTTGGTCAATGAGCTGTTTGAACTCATCAAGTGCATTGGCTGCTCTTGCACTGAGTCCAATGAAATCCACCTGACCAAGTGCTTCAAACATAGAGAGATCATTCATTTCTGCGTATGCGGCAATTTTATCAACAGAAGTCGCCCCAATTCCACGCTTTGGTACGTTGACAATGCGCGCAAAACTAATATCGTCATCTGGATTTGCCACAAGGCGTAAGTATGCCAAAATGTCCTTGATCTCTTTTCTGTCATAGAACTTCGTGCCGCCGACGATGTTGTATTGAATGTTTGCCTTCATTAACGTTTCCTCTATGACACGTGACTGAGCGTTCGTTCGATAGAGGATCGCAAAATCAGATAATTTACGCTTGCCGCTCTGATGGAGCTGACGAATCTTGCCAGCGACAAATTGACCTTCACCGAATTCATTATCTGCGCGGTAATAGGCAATCTTCGCTCCTTCGTCATTTTCTGTCCAAAGGTTTTTTGGCTTACGGTTTGAATTGTTTTGAATGACCGTGTTTGCGGCATTCAGAATACGTTTAGTCGATCTGTAATTTTGCTCAAGCAAAATCACTTCACTGGACGGATAATCTTTTTCAAAGGAAAGAATGTTTGTAATATCCGCTCCACGCCAGCGGTAGATGGACTGATCCGAGTCACCGACCACACATATATTTTGAAAACGCTGAGCGAGCAATTTCACAAGCATGTACTGCGCTCTATTTGTATCCTGATACTCATCGACATGAATGTATTGGAATTTTCGCTGATAGTGTTCTAATACTTCAGGAATCCGCTCAAACAGACGAATCGTCATCATAATAAGATCATCAAAATCGAGTGATTGGTTCTTGAGTAATCGTTTTTGATAATCTGTGTAGACGTCGCTGACGACTTGATCGTAAAAGTCACCGGCTGTTTTTGCGTATTCCTCTGCGTCAATGAGTTCGTTTTTTGCACTACTGATTGAACCTAAAATGCTACGTGGATCAAACTTTTTAGGATCGATATTTCGTTCTTTTAAAATGTTTTTAATGACTGAAAGCTGATCAGATGTGTCTAATATAGAAAAGTTGCGATTCACACCAATACGGTCAATATCGCGTCGTAAAATGCGCACACACATGCTGTGGAACGTAGAGATCCAAATGTCATCCGCACCAGGCCCTAAAATCGCTTGTACACGCTCACGCATTTCTCTTGCTGCTTTATTTGTAAAGGTAATCGCTAAAATATTCCACGGTGCCACATGCTTTTCTGCCATTAAATACGCAATTCGATGCGTGAGCACTCGTGTTTTTCCACTACCTGCTCCTGCCATCAGTAGCAGCGGCCCGTCTGTTGCTTTGACCGCTTCTTTCTGCGCGTCATTCAGCCCTTCTAATAGATGATTCGATATTTCATTCATTTCATTCACCGCCAATTCGAACTTATGTTCTATTTTAACCCGTTTCGTCTTGTTTGACTATGATGACTTTTTCACTGCGTCGACTGTCTTTAACGCTTCTTTAAAATTGTCATAAATGACGTTTCCCACTACGACAACGTCTGCGTGCTGTGCAAAGTCTTTCGCCTGCTCTTCGCTTTCAATACCGCCGCCATAAAATAGAACCGTTTCATGTAGCACTGCTTTGGTTTCTTTCACAAGCTCTATATCTCCAAGCGTCCCGCTGTATTCTAAATAAAAGATGGGCAGTTTCATCAAGTGCTCTGCTACTCTCGCATATGCCCTTACGTCATCTATATCGAGTGCCGTATTGGCCTCTGTCAGCTTAGCCGCTTTACACTCTTCGTTTAAGATGACATATCCTTCCGGCACAATCTCTTCCATTGACATCAAATCACCGTATTCCTTCATCGCATCCTTATGCAGACCAACAATCCAATCAGGATGAGCGCTGTTTAACACAGTGGGGATAAAATACAGGTCAAAGCCAGGCACAATCATCTCATGTGTCGAGATTTCAAGGACACATGGCACAAGAAAGCGGCGCACCTTTGACATCAGTTGCAGCACGTTGTCTTCTGTCACGTTGTCACTGCCGCCAATTAAAATGGCATCCGTACCGGATTCACAAATCGCTTCAAGTTGTTCATCGGAAATCTCTTTATTTGGATCGAGTTTAAAGACATGCTTCCACTCGGTAACATCATACATGAAAAACGTTCCTCCATTCGTTTCATTCCATTTAAATATTATAACAAAATCAGACACCGCAAAAAATGGGTAACCTCCTTCAGCTAAAAGTTTCATTCTTTTGAAAATAGTCGATTTTCACTTTAGGCGAGGTGAATGGAGACTATATGAAAAGCTCCACTTCAAGAGGAGCTGAGGGAGATCAATATATTCGTGCTGAACTGAAATGAGAGCTACTTCATCTCATCACATGATATTATACATGAAAGGAACATTTTACTATCGACCAAGCAGGTGAATGATTTGAAAAGAACCATCACATATGATCAAACGATCGACATCGGATACATCTATCTCATCCCGCCTCGAATCGGGACAATCAAAGAAACCATTGAATTAGACGTGAATGAATGTGTGAACGTAGACATCGACAAAGAGGGCCGAGTGGCTGGGCTGGAGTTATTTGCAGAAGAAGCCGAGGTTTTGAAGCACACACCCGTTTATGAGGACGAGCTTTCGTTACGTTTTACGGATCAGGAAGTTCTCTCAACCTATCATTTATCGGGCATTGAATTTCTTTTCTCGACGCCTGATCACGAAGGGTTGATCGGTTTTACGATTGTCGATCCTCTTCGATATCACATCAAAAAAAAAGACAAGAAAAAACCGTTTTGAATGGTCAAAACGGTTTTTCTAAACTATTGTCTCACTTCATTAAAATAATGAACAGATGTCATGGCCCCTTCATCGACCATCTTATTGTCTTGAATATCTAACGGATCAGGGTGACCAGCTTTTTCAGGAACCTTTTCATCTGATCGGAACATGCTTGCCCATTTTTTGAGATGCTGTTTATTTTTCACTGCTAATAACACTGCACCACCAACCCCTAATCCTGCAAGTACATACGCATTCGGACGCTTATTCATGTATGTTCCCTCCCCTTATGATCTTATTTGTAAGTTACCCCGCCTTTTCATTTCTAAACGTCACAATCTGTTGAAGTGGTTTCTCTTTCAATGAAAAGTGGAATAACAACAGTAATGATAGAGAAAAGAGGGGATTTTCGTGACAACAACTTTCATTGTCATTGGCGCATTATTAGTGATTTTTTTCATCATACCAATCATTTTATTCATCTGGATTTGGATGCGAGATGAAAAACAGGAAGAGCATTCTGTCCTACGAAATTATCCGGTCATTGGAAAGCTACGGTTTATTTTTGAAAAAATAGGACCTGAGCTTCGTCAATATCTGTTTCTAAATGATCGAGAGGAGCTTCCTTTCTCAAGAAGAGAATACGAGCAAGCTGTCATGTCTGGGAAGTACAAAAGCCGGACAATGGGCTTTGGATCAAAACGTGATTTTGACAAGCCTGGTTACTATATTCGCAACGTCCTATTTCCAAAGCAGCGAGATGAGTTACGCATCGATCAATCTGAAAAAATCCAAACAAAAGTGTATCAGATCGATCAAGACAATTTACTGAGAAGAAGTGAACATACCAAAGAGGTCGAAGCAAAACCTTACTACCTCCATCAAGACGATGTACAAGTGATAGGCGAGCACACATGTCAAAAGCCTTTCCGTGTAAAAGGCCTGATTGGTCAGTCAGCCATGAGCTACGGATCTTTAGGCGATAGGGCCATTACAGCATTATCCTCAGGATTAAAGATGGCTGGCGGTACGTGGATGAACACAGGTGAAGGCGGGCTTTCTCCCTATCACCTCAAAGGCGGAGCCGATATTATATGCCAGATTGGGCCTGGTCTATTTGGCGTGAGAACAGAGGATGGCGCTTTTTCCTTTGAAGAGTTTAAGAAAAAAGCGAGCACGAGGAAGTCAAAGCCTTTGAGCTGAAGCTGGCTCAAGGAGCTAAAACACGCGGCGGACATATTGACGGTGAAAAGGTCACCGAAGAAATTGCAAGCATCCGTAAATTGCCGCCCCACCAATCCATTGATAGTCCAAATCGATTTGAGATGTTCCACTCCATTCCTGATATGTTTGATTTCATTGAACAGTTGCGAAGTATAGGCGGAAAGCCTGTCGGCATCAAGCTTGTGGTCGGACATAAAGAAAACATTGAGGAACTTGCAGCGTACATGAAAAAAAGCGGAAGGCATCCTGATTTCATTACAGTGGATGGCGGAGAAGGCGGCACTGGTGCATCCTTTCATGAATTGGCAGATGCCGCAGGGCTGCCGATTTTCACGGCACTCCCAATGGTTCATCAAATATTGAAGGAATACGGTGTCAGAGATCAGGTAAAACTCTTTGCTTCTGGCAAACTTCTCTCACCTGATAAAATTGCGATTGCCCTTTCCATGGGTGCTGACTTTGTCAATATCGCACGGGGCTTGATGTTCTCGGTTGGCTGTATTCGGGCGCAAGTATGCCACACGAATAAATGCCCAGTCGGGGTCGCCACAACTGATCCAAAGCTGCAAAAGGGTTTATCCATTGAAGAAAAGAAATACCGCGTCTGCAATTATATCCTGTCCCTTAGAGAAGGTTTGTTTAATTTATGCGCAGCAGCTGGAATTGAATCACCTATTCATTTTAACGAAAAACATATTATTTTTAGACAAGAAAACGGCCAGACAAGTGAAGTCCCTATGTTCTCAGGCACAGAGCAGTCTGTCTAGCTTAAAAAGGTGCGTTTCCACACCTTTTTTCGTTGACATTCTTGCTCAATCACGTATAAAGAACTTAATAGATCTTTGATAAGGAGAAAGAGTATGCGTGAAAAAAAGGTCCGCGGTATGAAACGAAAGACTCAACAGATCATAAAAGAAATGAACGCAAATACGCAGTCGTTTCCAGAGAATGTTTCTGACTACTGGCACCTGCCTCTACCAGCGGCTTATGATTTTATGACTTCCAACAGAACACCGAAAAAGATCAAACGTCTATGCATTCAAACTCTATTGAATAGAGCTGAGCATCTCATTGATTTGAAACCAAACGACGGGGACATATATCGTGTCGTGGTCGCAGTCGATCTGCCTGGATTATGGCATTCACAAATCATTGTGTTTAAAGGGGATTCTTATGTGAAAGATTTCTTCAACAGACAAGATGAGTATCAGACATGGCTTCCCCTTTCTGATCAGAGAAATATTCAAAAAGAATGGGATTTATCTGTTGCGCAAAATATGCGAACCATCGGTTTTAAGGAAGTGATCACTGATGACGATGAAGTGTCCTATGAAGGTGAACGATGGTTTATGGGAGAACTTGATGATATCAAATAGAGCCATTTCAACTGAAATGGCTCTATTTGTTCAACTTCAAAACGACAAATCATAAAGAATGTCTGCAGTGAAAGCTGCTTTATTTTGTTTCGTCCGTTGCTTGTTGCTCTGCTACGCGGTCAAGTGCCATTGTATAGGCATCGTTTCCGTAGTTCAAGCAGCGTTTGACTCGTGAGATGGTTGCAGTGCTTGCACCTGTCTCCGTCTCAATTTTATGATACGTGTTTCCCTCGCGAAGCATACGCGCTACTTCAAGACGCTGTGATAAAGATTGGATTTCATTGATGGTGCACAAATCATCAAAAAATCGATAACATTCTTCCAGGTCTTTAAGGGATAAGATGGAGTTGAATAGCTGATCTAAGCTTTTGCCCCTTAATTTATCAATTTGCATCTTTATACATCTTCTCCTTTACTATTGGCACACCGCTCCGCACTGACTTTTCCGAGAAAGCGGTATCTTTCCTGACTCATTTTTTTCAACCTCAGCAATGAGCTTTGAACGAATCATGACAGGTTTGGTTCTACGCTGAAAATGCCATCAGGTTCTTTCGTAAGCCGAAGCTTCTTTATCGTAAACAAATTCGACAAGTTTTGTCATATTCCTTGTGCGACAATCTGACAAACTTGTTTGCCTCCGATATCTAGAACACTTCTGCTCTGTTAAGTCTTTCCCTAAAAAACAGTATGTGTAGAAAGCTTGGCGAGACAACAAACCTGCGCCCCGCCTTGCTTAATTATTCAAAATATGTTGGTCGGCCAGCGTAACCGACAGATTCATTTTACAATTGGGCACTTCATTCGTCATGTCAAAGCCCTATGCTTTGTCACCATATCTAGCAGCGAAGAGATCCATTGCTCACTCCTGCCCTATAACAGCGGTCAGAAATCTAGCAAATATGATACAGCTCCACTCTGTTATATTTTAACGCATTATAGACGGAAAGAGTACAGTTTTTTTCATGACATCAAATATTCCTCTTGGTGTCACTCGAATATACGGCAAGTGTGTGCTTTGGAAAAAGACAAGTGTATCAATTGGGCAGTCAAATGGATACCCTCGCTCAATGAGTAGCTTGCGTAACGTTTGCTCCTGCTGAAGAACCGTTTCAAACGGTTCAGCTGATGCACAGCCTGATAATTGCAGCGGGATTTCATGCAAAATCTTTCCGTTTTCTGTGAGCACGATTCCTCCGCCAATTTCTTTCATTCGCTTATGAGCGAGCATCATATCATCTTTATTTTTCCCAATCACTAAAATGTCACCAGTGGTTGAAAATGAGCTGACAAACCCTTGCACCTTGTTTGCAAATCCTTTTAACATTGTGTTCACGCGCCACTCGCCTTTTCGATCAATCAGGCTGAAGAAGCTTTGATCATGGTCACAGGACAGCTGGTTGACAGAGTTATCAATCTCCACTGTATAGGGCTCCATGATGACAGAATTTCGCATTTTGACACCAAGCGGCATTGAGAATTGCAAGTCACTCATTGTCAGGTCATAGCTTAAATCTAATGGTTCAAGCCCACCATTTTCCCATTTTGTCTCTTGGAATTGATGCTGGTTCTCCCCCTCTAATTTCAGGATTACCCCTTTAGAAATCACTGTTTCTGGATTTGGATTCATCGGATCATCTAAAATATTCAAAGAAGCCAATCGGCCAGGACCGACCACGCCTAATAAGTCATCAATTTGATAGTATTTCGCAATGTTAAAAGTCGCCATATTGTACGCATCAATAGTAGGCACGCCTTCTTCAAGGGCAATGGAAATGAGACGATTGATCATGCCTTCTTCATAAAAGTGAGGCGCTGATCCATCTGTTGTATAGAAAAAGTGATCGTAGTGCCTAAAGTCACGCTCATGCAATTCCCTTAAAATGTTCACTAAATCTGGGCGGATGGAAGAATGACGCAAGGACACATGATAACCTAGAGACAAGCGTTTGAACACATCGTCTGCATTCATTGCTTCATGATCACTGTCCGCTCCAAACAGCTTCATTTTTGTTAGCGTTTTCTCAGAAGCCCCAGGGAAATGCCCTTCAATTCGTTTTCTCTGCTTCTTCGTTTCTTGCATGCAATATAAAATGAGATCATCACCGTCCATTAATCTTGGCCAGCTCGTTAATTCGCCGCCTTGAAGGACGTCGGGATGATCAATCCATTCTTTCCGATAGTTAATAGGAAGCATCTCATCTTCATACCTGACCTCGGTTTGAAGATCGTATCTGGACCACCAGAAGTACTGAAATGGCTGTTTTTTTAATTCACATAGAGTGGAAAGCGCTTTCTTTTCATTGCTTTGCAAAAGAAGAAATAAGTTATCGCTGACCATCGTTGTTGTGCCAAATTGAGACACATATTCTGCAAGTGATTGGGGATTATAAATATGGAACGGATGCGCGTGAGGTTCAATATACCCCGGCACAATGTATTTACCTTCACAATCAATCACACGTTTAGCTGATTTATTTTGAGGAAGCTCTGCTCCGACATAAACAATTCGATCATCATGTATCCAAATATTTGCCTTCACCCATTGCTTCAAAAACGGGTTTAGCACGAGTCCATTCGTTAAAAGGAGTGTTGGAACTATTTTTGAGTCGACTACATCGATTTGTGTGCGGATGTCATTGTTTCTCCAATTAAAAGTACGTTCGGACATTCACATACTCTCCTTCATTTGTATTAGCCCTATCGTAACATAACGAACCACGTTACGCATTAATGAAACGTTACAATTTCTTGAAATCACACTTAAAATAATTTAAAAAAGGAGAATCACTTGCAATGAAACCTAATCTTGGCTTAATGGAAGCGCTCATGAGAATTGCCTGCGGAATGACGATATGTACTGTAGCTGGATCCTTATATGCTCGAAAACCATGGAGTAAAATGCTGCTTTTTGGCATCATGCTCGGCGGATTAAAATTGGGCTCTGGTATTCTTCGTTTTTGTCCAATGACCTATATGTGTGAACAGCAGAATACACATAAAGAGAAGGCTGAGTAGACAGCCTTCGTCAGATCGTTGACAAAGGGCTAAAATATTTTATCCCTTTGTCTTCCTTTCAGCGTGACATGAAAACCCTTGAAGTCTAGGAAGGGCGAGCACCGGAGCGGAGCGAATGTTACATTCGTGAGCACCGGCGCACAGACCAGCGGGCGAATGCGAGGGTTTATCTGCACGATGGAGAAGGCTGAGTAGACAGCCTTCTTTTTTTGTGTGTGAATTATTCCGCTGCTTCGCACCATTTGACCAACGTACCAGCAATGATTTCTGCTGCTTCAATCACATGTTTGATCTCAATGGATTCATTCGGGAAATGGGCAAGCTCTGTTGTTCCAGGTCCAAACACAATGATTGGGATATCCGCTGCTTGTGACAGTAATCCGCCGTCTGTCCCCCAAGGGGCGGCTTCTACCTTTGGCGGGTGCTGCATGACCTCTTCGTATTGTTCCTTCAATAGACCTAAAAGCGGGTGATCAGAGTCGATTGACCCTGGAAGCCATCTAGCACCAAACCACTCCACTTCCACAGGGTGTTCTTGAAACCAATCATCCTTTTCAGCGAGTCCAGTCATCCAATTTTCTAATTCCTTCTCTGCCTGCTCAACTGTCTCACCTGGCATCACACCAAGCCTGCCTTCCATTGTGACAAGATCTGCGACAGAGGACGGCCAATCACCGCCTTGAATTTTCCCAATGTTGATTGGAATTGGAATCGGGATATGCTGAAACAACGGCTCCGTCACTCGCTGATTTCTTTCTTTTTCTAGTGCCGCTATATGAGAAAGGACCACCGTGCTCTTTTCAATAGCAGAAACACCGTGATACCTTGTTCCGCCATGAGCTGCCCTTCCTTTAATATGCAGCCTGAACCACTTTGATCCTTGCTGAAGCGGAAAAATGTTCATATGACTTGGCTCTGGAATGATGGCAGCATCCGCTGTGTACCCTTTCAATATCGCAGCAAGTGTGCCTGCTCCACCGCTTTCCTCTTCGACGACACTATGAAACACCACATCTCCTTTCAGGGGAATCTGAAGCGCATGCAGTGCCTCAAGCGCAAAGAGTAAAGAAACGTTTCCACCTTTCATATCTGTTGCCCCGCGTCCATAAAGTCTCCCGTTTATGATATGCCCGCTGTAAGGTGGATATGTCCATTGATTCGTATCTCCTGCCGGAACCACATCTACGTGCCCGTTTAATAAAATCGATTTGCCGCCACCTTTTCCTTTCAATCGCCCAGCAACGTTGGGACTCCCTTGAAAAGATCGGCGCGGGGAATAAAAATAAGGATGCTCTAGTAATTCATCGCCGCCAATTTCCCAAACGTCTACATCAAAGCCAATGGCGGACAGTTTATTGGCCACGATCTGCTGCACGTCTTCTTCATTTCCTTGGGTGCTGTCACATTGCACCATTTGCTGAAGAAGCGTAATGGCTTCATCCTGATGGTCTTTCATCCAGTTTCTAATACGTGTCATTGGCTGCAAGTCGTTCATCCTTTCTACACAACAGATTTGACATCAGGCGCTAAAATTAATGGCGCTTCAGTCGCCCTTATGACATCTTCCGGCTGAAATGGTGGCATGACTTCACGTAAAATGAGCAGCTGAGACTTGACCTCAATGACCGCCATATCCGTAATAATCAAATCGACACACGCTTTAGCGGTTAACGGCAATGTACAAGCCGATTTCACTTTAGATCGACCGTGTTTATCCAGATGGCTCATCACCACCACCACTTTTTTCGCTTTTTGCGCCAGCTCAATCGCTCCGCCCATACCCGGTACTCTTTTCCCCGGTACAATCCAATTGGCAAGATCCCCTTGGCTGCTTACTTCAAGTGCACCCAAAATCGTCATATCCAGCATGCCTTTTCGGATGATGCCAAAAGCAGTCGTACTGTCCATGTACGAGCCGCCCTTTGTCAACGTAATGGGAAAACCACCGGCATTGCACAAATTCGGATCTTCTTCCCCTTGCAGAGGCGAGGCTCCTGCCCCCATAATGCCGTTTTCTGCATGCAGCCACACCTCATAATGTGCTGGAATGTAATCTGCTGCTAGGGTCGGAATACCGATCCCAAGATTCACAATCATGCCATCTTCAATTTCTTGAGCTGCTCTTTTGGCAATGCGGTGTCTTAAATCGATGTCTCCCATGCCCATGTCCAGTTCACTCCTTTTGATTGCACGATTTGATTCACAAATACGCCTGGCGTCACGATTTCTTCTGGATCAAGCTGCCCCGCTGCCACAATTTCTTCTGCCTCCGCAATGGTCCAGTCTCCTGCCATCGCCACAATCGGGTTTGTATTCCGTGCGCTTTTATCAAAAATCAGGTTTCCCACTTCATCTGCTTTGTAAGCATTGACGATGGCAATATCCGCTGTAAGCGCAGGCTCTAACATATAATTCTTCCCATTCAGTTGAACCAATTGTTTCTCATCGAGATTCAGGCTATCCATCCCAACATCTGTCACAATGCCCGCTAGCCCCATTCCGCCTGCTCTGATTTTTTCTGCAAGAATGCCCTGCGGATAAAAATGAACGTCTAATGTACCAGCCTGCATTTTCTGTCCGGCAATGGGATTTGAGCCGATATGGGAGGCGATGATTTTTTTCACTCTTCCTTCTGTGATGAGCCTGCCCACACCAATTTGCGGGAAACCTGCATCATTTCCGATCAATGTCAGATCTTGAATATTTGCTTCCAAAATGGCATCAATCAACGATGGTGGTGAACCCACGCCGCCAAATCCGCCAAACATGATGGTCATGCCATCTTTTAATCGCGTCATCACTTCATCCAAACCCACAGTTTTGTTCATGTTCGTTCCTCCTTACATAGCAGATGGGAAAAACCCTCGATTGATTACTTCTTGTTCGACTTGTGTGATGGTCTGGCCGAATTTATCAATCAGTTCATCCATTTCCTGCTGTGTGATGGAAAGCGGCGGTGCGATCATAACCGCTGCGCCTCCGACTCCATTCTCTCCAGCGCTTGCTGGATACACAAGCAGTCCATTTTGTTTTGCCGTTTCAACGACGAGATTGGTTATCTGAGCATGTGCAGGAAATGGCGTTTTGGATAAACGATCTGCGACAAACTCAATGCCAATAAGCAATCCCTTCCCTCTCACATCTCCTATGATGGAATGGGCTACTTGCAGATCTTTTAAAGCATTCATCATGTATCGCCCGGAAAGTTCAGCCCGTTCGGGAAGCTGATGCTTTTTCATATATCGAATGACCGCTAATGAAACAGCTGCTGAAAGCGGATTGGCACTATATGTGTGCCCTGCCATGACAGAGCCGGAGCCGCTGATAATCGGTGCCATCACACGATCCGTTGAGACAACTGCTGCGATTGGAGAATAACCTGCGCTCATGCCCTTTCCGAGAACCATGATATCTGGTACCGTGCCCCAGTGTTCCATCGCAAACATTTTTCCAGTTCGTCCAAAGCCCGTCATGACTTCATCTGCGATCAATAAAATGTCGTTTTCTTCACAGACTCGCTTCATTGCTTCGAAATAACCGTCTGGCGGCAGGAGCGCCGCTCCCGCTGCGCCAACAATCGGTTCAGCAATCAATGCGGCGATCCTCTCTTTTCCTATACGCTGGATGACGGTCTTAAATTCCTGGACATACCACTCGACCTGCTTGCTGTCTTCCTTTGGCAGCCATGACCGGTAGCTATAGGGCGGTGACAGCACTGGGTGCTTTTCAAGCAGTGGTTCAAAGCGCTCTCTCCTTGCAATATGACCTGACATTGACAGCGCCCCTAATGTAATGCCGTGGTAACTCATCCATCTTGAGATGATATGATTTTTTTCCGTCTTCCCCTGCTCCTGCCAATGCTGAATCGCCATTTTCATAGCAGTCTCCGTTGCCTCTGAACCGCTCCCTACAAAAAAAGACCAGTTCAGATCACCTGGGCAAAGTGTACTCAATTCATACGCTAGTTCTTCCGCTGGTTCATTCGTAAATTGTGATCTGTACGTAAAGCTCACCTTTTTCGCTTGCTCCGTCATCGCATCAATAATCTCTTGTATGCCATGTCCAATACTTGCCGTGACTGCCCCTGATGAGCCATCTATATATTTTTTTCCGTCCCGATCATATAAATAAATCCCCTCTCCTCTCACAGCCACAGGATATTGCTGATTTAACATCGGTTTGATTAAGTAATCCCGGGTCTCCACTTTGTCATTCCTCCCTCTCTTGTCAGCAGCTGCACTTTTCTTTTTACATGAATCGCAAGAAAATTTTGTATACTTGGTATAAGATTAGCTTAATCAAGAGGGCAGTCATCCTCCATTCGCCATATGCCCGAATTTCACATGTGTTTTTTATACATGGTGTATAAGAGTGTTCAAAAGGAGGTCATGAGTCTATGGCGATTCTCGTCAAAGATGCACTCTCGCTCGATATGATGAAAGAAACCAAACTGCTTGCTGGAGAAAATGGACTGGATCGTCTTATCCAGTGGGTGACCATTGTGGAAATTATTGAGGACACGTCTAGACTTTCCGAAGGAGAATTACTTGTTACAACTGGGTTTGGACTGACAGAAAATAAAGAAAGACGCATCCGGCTTGAAAAATTGATTCAATCTCATCGTCTTTCAGCCATTGCCATCTATAAAGGCGTGTACTTAACGGAAATTCCCGCATCACTCATTGAAGCCGCCGAAAATAGCGATATTCCGCTCATCGAGATTCCGCCCCATGTCAATTTTTCAGACATCACAAAAGCCGTTCTAGAACAAATCGTCAGCAGTCAGCTCCATCAGCTCAAATATTCTTCTGCGATTCATCAAAGACTGACCCATTTAAATGTGAGCAATAAAAATGTCACACAAATTACAGATGAACTGGCACATCTCACCGCGGCAAATATCGTCGTACTGGATGTGTTTTTGCACCAAACAGCAGCTCATCTCGAAACAGACGAAGTGACCTATTCTCCTGCTTTTGGCTTTCTAACAGATGACGAACCGATTGAAACCTCTTCTCTGCTCAAGCAGGCAGAGGAAAAAGGCCGGCTCGTCTATGACACATATGGTGCGTTTGTTCTAGCGGCATGCCCTGTGATTGCAATGGGGGATATTTTCGGGTTCATTGTGGCGTTAAAGAAAAAAGAGACGTGGCACCATCTCGATGCCATCGCCATTGAGCATGCCGGTGCGGTGTATGCGATTGAATGGTTGAAACAAAAAGCCATTCAAGATACAGAAAACCAAATGCAGGGGCATTTATTGGATGATATGCTGCAACAGCAATACACAGAAGAAAGTTATGTCATCGAACAAGCAAGAAAGCTGCAATATGATATGAGCGAAGAACAAGTCGTCATCTACTTTCAATTTCAGCATCAGCACACACAGCTCGATCATCAAATGGTGCAGCGCCTATCCCAATTGCTCACATCCATTTTTGAGCGCAGACAAATTCCTTTTTTATTAAAGGCAAGGCTTGATTCCATTTTCGTTCTGACACCCGCAGGAAAAAACACGTATCAAGAAACAAATTGGTATCGCGCATCAGAAGAATGCCGCAGTACTTGGTCTTATTTTTTCCCCGTCCATCCCATTGTGATTGGCATTGGAAGAGCCTACGACCAGATCAGTCTCTTTGCTAAAAGTGCAAAAGAAGCCCAGTATGCAGCAAGGCTTCTTCCTCTTTTGAAAACAGATGACAGCATCATTCATTATCAGAAGCTCGGCCTATATGGGATGCTGCTTGAAATGAACGAAGCCGGAATGAATTTGCATGACTTTTATGTGGAGCTGTTAAGCCCGTTGCTTTATACAAAAAAACAAGGAGCTGACCTGATTCATACACTCGAAGTGTATTTGGCACACAATGAAAATATTCAAAAGTCAGCGGGGGAATTGTTTATTCACCGGCATACGTTAAGCTACCGGTTGAAACAAATTGAAACGAGAACAGGCTGCAGCCTCAAATCCACTGATGATCGGATGAAGCTGCAGCTGAGTATCATGGCGTACCGCCTATCTGGTCTGCTTGATCAGATGAGAACCATTTCATGATTCATTTGGCGTTTTGACCCATAGATTCATATCTTCAATTTTGTCAAAAATATAGCAGTTGTTTTGAAAGCGTCCGGTGTATGTATACCCGAGCTGATAAAATACTTGATTCATTCCATAGGACAGTGCACGGGCAAGAGAGTAAAAGACATAAATGTGCATGGATTGAAGCTCTTGTTCGAGGGCTAGAATCAAATGATGCATGAATCCTAGTTTTCTGTATGTCGGAAGGGTTGCACAATCTGTTAATTCTGCATGACCATACGGTACATTGATTTCAGCAGAAGCGGCACTTACAAGTTGACCGTCATGTTCAACAGCATAAAAAACCGTCCCTTCCTCCATTACCTTTCGGATGTAATCTGGCTCGTTCATTGGCGTGGGGTACGTTTCAAAGACCGTATCATAGAGCGCTGCCAGCTTGTGCACATCCTCTGGACCGGCTTTCCTCATCACATACTCATCCTGCCACACGCCTTGGTCTTTTTTCATCGGCTTTTCTTGAATAGACGCAACCATTTCATCTTCCTTCAGCCAAAATGGGCTGTTCATTCGATCTTCGGTCAGAAAGAGCGACATGCCGTACGCATCACTTCCGAGAAAATAATGAGAAAACACGCCTTCAAGCCGAAAGCCTTTTGCTAAAAAAAGAGGCATATGCTCGCGCCTTACTTTTACAATAACCTTAGACGCCTTGCAGTCCGCCGCTTCCTGAAGCACGGACTGAATCACATCCTGCACCCTGCCGCTATAGTCATCCAAACGAATTCGCTCGTTAAATGGATCCATACAGATCAAAGCAGAAAAACGCTCGTTTGCAAGTTTCTTCAATTGCACCATACACTCATTCCCCTCTTAGCTAATGAAAAACTTCCAAATTAAAAATGAAGAAATAGCAATGCCAGAAAAAATGGATAGGATCATATAACTAATGGCTACGCCTTTTTTCAATTCATTCTGCTTAATGGCAGTCAACATGATGTTATTTATGGCTATGAGAAATAAAATAAGTATGACTAATACACCAATGATATATGTTTTAATAACCATGTTTTAACCACCATTCATTGAATTTATGTTTGATTCGATATGTTCATTAAATGTTTTTAAAGAATACGATGGATGATTTTTAAAATCGTCCATTTTTTTAATTTTCCCACCATGGATTATATAAATATGTTCCGCAAGTTGCATAACAAATGCCATATCATGAGATGTGATAAGGAACGTTTTACCCTCTTTTTTGAATTCTAAAATTTTAGATGTTAAATATTGAATGCTCATGACATCTAGTCCAATTGTAGGCTCATCCATATAGATAATCTCTGGGTTAATAATATCTAAGAAGCATAGATTTAATTTTGTACGCATTCCTCGAGAAAAATTCTTTACTAATTTATCATCTATCTCAGTTAATCCATATTTTTGTAAAATTCCATTGAAATCATTTCGAGAAAATTTAATATTATATATATAACTGATGTATTCCAAATTTTCCAAGGCTGTTAAATACTCAATTAACAAAGGTTGATCTGAAATATAACCAATTTTCTTTTTGAATTCATTAGATAAAGGATAGCTTAAGTTGTTACCTTGATATAAAATATCACCTTCCTGCTTTTGAATTAACCCTAAAAGGATCTGTAATAATGTGGTCTTACCCGCTCCATTTGAACCCAATATAAATGTGATGTCATTCTCTTTTAACTCCATAGAGATATGATCTAAAACAACTTTATTTCCATCAAATATCTTAGTTAGATTTCTAACACTTAATAAACTCAAAATAAATCACCGAACCTTATCATGCATTGAATTGAAATTAGAATGATAAAGAAAATAGCAGGAGAATATAGAATATTATATTTCTTTTTGAAAAGTGTTAGAATCAACGAAGTTTGTATTAAAATAAAGTATAGCCAATATAATGAGGACCATGAATTTTGATAGAAATCTAAAGAAGTATTAGAACTTATCATAATGATAGATTGTACTAAGAGATCAACTACTTGAATATACAGACCAAAATAAAGTATATCGACAATTCCTGAGTAAGTAAGTTCAGCCTTCTTACCTTTAAAAATATTTACAATCTTGTTGAAAATATAATATAAAATACCAATCGCATATAAGTTTATTAAACTTGTAATAAGTTGCATAGGTAATTGAAAATAAACACTAGTGAGTATTAACTCAATTTTTTTTAACCCTTCAGATTCTAATGAATTCATATCCGATCCTGCAGCTTTGAGAATATCATCAACTATGGAATTTATACCCGTATCAACATGTTGATAAATTAGTGAATACGTCAAAATACTACTAAACAGAAACAAAAGTATATATTTTTTTTGATTAAGTACGTTTGATGAGTACATATAATCCTCCCTTTAAAATGTCTTACTCTCTATTAGGGCTGCCAATGCATTTAAAATAAACACCAATATCATAACCGCTACTGAATACTTCAGATATTTTCTTATTCTTATTTTTTTTCTTGAATGCGCACTAAATATCACCAATATTAAAGGTACAAAACCTAGTGAAGAACTCAAAATTAATGAAGGTACTTCTAATAATCCATGCCAGAAAACAAGTTCCATTGTTTGTTGAAGGCCTTCACTCGAAATTTTATATGAAAATGTTGTCCCAATATAGTAACCATTTATAAAAAGATATATAAAACTTAACAAACCAAAGGTTATAGCTCCTAAAAAAAATAGAACAGACACTACAGAGTTATTTATAAAAATATCCCAAAAACTTAGTTCTAAATGATTCTCAACAAAACTATCTTTCATATTAAGTCCTGTAAAAAAAGAAATCCCTAGTGTAATAATAGAGAGCATGATGCTAAATAGCATTACCTTATCTATTTTCTTTATATACTGAATAAGAATATTCCCCATACAAAACCTCACGTTTCTTTCTTAAGATTAAAGAAAAACTGATTATGACTATTAATGTTTGTACAATTAAAATAACCGTACTAAGCAAAATTCTAAACCATCCATTAAAAAGCAGTTCAAAAAAAATAATAATAATTAAATTGGAGTATAAAATCATAGTATTGAATGCCATTTTTTTATAAGGAGCATATCTGTGCGGAATTGCCAATTTATTCACAAATGAAGTTTTAGCACTATTAAAATAAACACTTATTATTGAAAAACTAATTGTATTTAGTATTAGGCATACTAGGGCTAAAAGAAAAAACGCTAGTGTGAATTTAAATACAATACTAAATAAAATTAAAATTGGAAGCATACTAACCAAAATAATAATGTTGTTCAATATGATTTTATTTATTAACAAATTAGTTAAATCAAACCCGGAAAGAATATAATTTTCTACGTATCTTTTTTCATTTCCTAAATAATTTTTTGATAACTCCTCAACTGCTCTCAAACACTCACCAATCAATAGCAACAATACTAAATTATTAGGGATTATTATTTCAACTTTCATTATAAAGTTAAGTATTAATAACAGTATACTTGCCATAAAATAAACAAAAGAGTTAATTAGAACCTTCTCTAATATACCTTGCGATGCAAGATATTTAATTTCTTTATTTAAAATCGGCGACTTGAAAAATATTCTATTAAATAACAACCCTTTTTTATTTTCCATATTATTCACTAAATTTAATCGAGAATATAGTAACACTTTTAATAAAACAACTATCAACAATATCATAAAGCTGAGCATTATAAAAATAGAATTAAATATATCTATCGAGAAAAAATATCCAAGACTATCAAAATAGGTAAAAGGGTCTATTTTATTTTCATTATACAAATAACCTATTATTTTTTCTAATTCACTAATAGCTATTGAAACAATATAAAAGAATAAGACTAACATCAATGATTTAAAAAAGATTGTAACCACTGGTTTTGCTAACTTCATTTTTAAAAATTTCACTACTGAAACTATATTATTTGTTATCAAATAAATAAGAAGTGCCGTAATGATGAAAAATATAGCGTTATATAATGATGAGTAACCAGCTAACCAAAAAGCTATTCCTATTGGTATGAATATAATTAAACTTTCCATCAGTACAATATAATCATACTTTATTGCCTTGATATAAAAGAATTTTTCTCTGTTTAATGGGAAAACCTCGGGATATTCAATTCTTTTATTTTTTATGTATTCGTAAAGGAAATTCTTATGAATACTTATTGATAAAAAAATAGAAAAAACACAAATAATTTTTTGTACATTTAATAACTTAATTTCAAATAAACTGAGTATGTAGAATAAAAGTATAGTCAACATAAAAAAAAGAAGATACATAAAGGCCTCTTTAGAACTGATCTTATATATATCTTTATATTGTCTTGTAATCGCTCTAATTTCCAATATGATTATTTTAAACATTTTACCTCCTATTAAAATAAATCCGATATCGTAATATCGGATTTATCACTCTTACCAAGCTACAGTTGCTGCTTTGCCAGCCTTTAATTTTTTCATAATAAAAGTACCACCAACAGCAAAGATACTGACAATTAAGAGTGCACCAACTCCTGTTCCAGCTGCTAAAAGTGCAACTCTTCCAACTGTAAGCGCTCCACTTTTATGAGCTGTATTTAAAGCTACAAAAATGGCACCAGCAGTAGCTGATGAAATACCGAAAGTTCCAGTTAGCATAATTAATAATTTCATAGTATTCACCTACCTATTTATTGGACTTGAAACCATATTAACACATTATATACATATTTCAACATATTTTCTGTTATTATCATATCATTCTATGAATCAAAAGATCCGTTAACTACCTATCATCTGTACTAGCTGAAATTCAGTGCTTAGTTTTCCCCGCAGCCTTCAGCGCACGGGCGCCAATGTCACGGCGATAAAATAAACCTGGCTGAATGATTTCTTCAACCGCTTCATACACTCTTGATCTTGCTGCTTCAAATGTGTCGTCAAATGCGGTCACATTTGCTACACGGCCGCCATTTGTGACGAATTGATCGTTTTCCTTTTTTGTTCCTGCGTGGAAGGTGACGACATCAGAGACCGTTGTTTGCAAAGCACCGATTGGCGTGCCTTTTGCGTAGTCTTCCGGGTATCCTTCTGAAGCAAGAACCACACTGACAGCGGCTGTGTCTTTCCACTGCAAGTCCACATCTTTTCCATCTAGAATGTCTAGGAAGACTTGGACTAGATCTGATTCAAGACGAGGGAGCACTACTTGCGTTTCAGGGTCGCCAAAGCGTGCATTGAACTCAATGACTTTTGAGCCTTCTGGTGTTAGCATTAAGCCCGCATATAAAATGCCTGTAAACGAACGCTCTTCCTGCACCATCGCGCGAGCTGCTGGTTTGACGACGTCTTCCACCGCTTTTTGTACCACTTCATCAGAAATTTGTGGAACCGGTGAATAAGCGCCCATCCCGCCGGTGTTTGGTCCTTTGTCATCTTCAAATGCCCGTTTATGATCCTGTGCGATCACCATCGGATACACCTTTTCTCCATTGACAAAGGCCATCAGAGAAAACTCTTCACCTGTTAAAAATTCTTCAATGACAACCGATGCACTCGCATCACCAAACTTTTCATCCTCTAAAAAGTCATGCAGGCAGTTGATCGCCTCTTCAAGCGTCATTGCAACGGTCACGCCTTTTCCTGCGGCAAGCCCATCTGCTTTAATGACAATTGGGGCACCCTTTTCTTCCACATATGCCTTCGCTTCTTCAAACGATGTAAAGGTGGCGTAAGCGGCTGTCGGGATCTCATAATTTTTCATTAAGTCTTTTGCAAATTCTTTTGAGCCTTCAATGACTGCGGCTTTTGCATTCGGTCCAAATACCTTGAGTCCTGCTTCTTCAAATGCATCGACGACACCTGCAATTAAAGGAACCTCTGGACCGACAATTGTTAAGCCGATGTTATTGTCTTTTGCAAAACGAATTAACGCTTCATGATCGCCCTCGTCGATTGGGACAAGCTTCGCAGCATCTGTCATTCCATCATTGCCGGGTGCGACAAATACTTGGCTGACAAGTTCGCTTTGATTCACTTTCCATGCGATGGTATGCTCTCTTCCACCTCTGCCGATAATTAATACGTTCACACTGTCATCCCCTTAATGTTTGAAATGTCTAACGCCAGTGAAGACCATGGCGATGCCGTATTCATCTGCTTTTTGGATTGATTCTTCATCACGAATGGAACCACCTGGCTGGATGATCGCTGTGACGCCTGCCTTTGCAGCAGCTTCCACTGTATCGCCCATTGGGAAAAATGCATCAGAACCTAGTGCACTGCCTTTTGCCTTTTCACCTGCTTGCTCAATCGCAATGTTAGCCGAGCCAACACGGTTCATTTGACCAGCACCAATACCTGCTGTCATTTGATCCTTCGCTAGAACGATGGCATTTGATTTCACATGCTTGACGACTTTCCAAGCGAGCTTTAAGTCTTTCCATTCGTCTTCAGTCGGCTCTCTTTTCGTTGGGATAGAGATCGTTGCTTCCTCTAAGCCGTATGTGTCGATATCCTGAACGAGCAATCCACCATGAACACTTGTGAGCTGCTTTTCTTTTTTCCCAAGATCTGCTTCTACATCTAATGTTAGTAGACGAAGGTTCTTTTTCGCTGTTAACACATCAAGTGCTTCTTGGCTGAACGATGGTGCGATGACGATTTCTAAGAAAATCGTATGGAGCACCTCAGCCGTTTGCTTGTCTACTTCACGATTAAGCGCCACAATGCCTCCGAAAATAGACGTTTCATCTGCTTTAAATGCACGATCAAATGCTTCTGCAATCGTTTCTCCTGTCCCAACACCACATGGGTTCATATGCTTTACAGCCACAGCCGCTGGATCCGTAAATTCACGTACAATTTGAAGAGCTGCATCTGCATCTTTGATATTGTTGTAGGAAAGTTCTTTTCCATGTAATTGCGTTGCAGTAGCTAAAGAGCCTTTGCTTGGAAGCGCATTTTCATAGAACGTCGCCGCTTGGTGCGGGTTTTCTCCATAACGAAGAGATTGTTTTTTCTCAAATGTGACTGTGAACTGTTCTGGCTCTGTTTCGCCAACAAAGTTCGTTAAATAATCCGCAATCAGGGCATCGTAAGCAGCTGTATGACGGAATACTTTTGCTGCAAGCTCACGTTTTTTCTCTAGTGAGACGCCGCCTTCTTTGATTTGTTGAACGACAGAATCATAATCACGCGGGTCCACAATCACAGTGACGTCCTGATGGTTTTTAGAAGCAGCACGAAGCATACCCGGTCCGCCAATATCAATGTTTTCAATCGCTTCTTCATACGTGACATCGTCTTTGGAAATGGTCTCTTTGAATGGATATAGATTCACAACGACAAGATCAATTGGCTGAATGCCGTGCTTTTCAATCTGTGCCATATGCTCATCGTTTTCTCTCACTGCTAACAGTCCACCGTGAATGTTCGGATGAAGCGTTTTGAGTCGTCCGTCCATGATTTCTGGGAAGCCAGTCACTTCAGAAATACCAATGACATCAATGCCGTTCTCTTGAAGAAGTTTGTGTGTACCACCAGTTGAAATCACTTCAACGCCAAGTTCTGTTAGTTCTTTCACAAAAGGTACAAGATTTGTTTTATCGGAAACACTGATTAATGCGCGTTTGATCGTCATGCCTTTGTCACCTCATTAAGATAATTCTAAAAGTGATTTGATCACTTTTGGATATAGTGTATGTTCTAATTCATGCATTCTTTTTTCAATGGATTCAAGGTCTTCCCCTTGTTCAATATGAATGGCTGCTTGATCAATAATCGGGCCGGTATCCATGCCTTCGTCGACATAATGAACCGTGATGCCAGCCACTTTGACTCCTGCTTGATAGGCTTGTCCAATCGCATCGAGTCCAGGAAATGCTGGCAGTAAAGAAGGGTGGATATTCACGATTTTCCCTCTAAATGCATCAAGCAATGTCGGACCGATCAGTCGCATATACCCAGCGAGGAAAATCCATTCCACTTCATGCAGCTTCAGCTGTTCAATGATGGTTTGCTCAAAAGCGGCTTTACTCGGGAAAGCCTTCGGCGTAAAAGAAAAGGATGGAATGCCCTCTTTCTCTGCCCGCTCCAGCACCTTCGCACCCGGTTTATCACAGATCACAATGGCGGCTTTTGCCGGCCACTGTTCTTCTTTTAAAGTATCAATAATGGCTTGAAAATTTGTCCCGCTTCCAGAGGCGAAGATCGCAAACTTTTTCATGAGAGGCTTCCACCACCGAAAGTGACGCCTTCTCCTTTTTGAACTCGTCCGATAAGAAAGGCTTTCTCTCCGTCTTGTTCAAGTCCGCTGATCACATCGACGAGATCATCCTCTTTGACGGCTAGGACAAAGCCGATGCCCATATTAAATACATTGAACATCTCTTCTGCTTTCAATTGCCCTTTTTCTTGAATAAAGGAGAAAATAGGCGGGACCGGCCATGAGCCGTTATCAATCTCCACACCAAGTCCTTCAGGCAGCATACGTGGTAAGTTCTCAATAAAGCCACCGCCTGTCACATGTGCCATACCGTCAACCTTGCCAGCTTTCACTTGTTTAAGAACAGGCTTGACATAAATCTTCGTCGGTTCAAGCAGCTCTTCTCCAAGCGGTCTTGTAAAAGGTTCATACGTTTGGTGAAGGTCTAGACCTGCGTCTTCCAGCAATACTTTTCGTACAAGAGAATAGCCATTGCTATGAATTCCGCTAGAGCTGAGTCCAATCAGCAAATGACCTTCCTTGATGTTCTCTCCTGTGACGATTTCATCCTTTTCAACGACACCTACAGAAAATCCAGCAATATCATATTCTTCTTCTGTGTAAAGACCCGGCATTTCTGCTGTCTCTCCGCCGACAAGCGCTGAACCAGACTGCTCGCATCCGTCAGCTACACCTTTGACGATGGATTCAATTTTCAAAGGATCTGCTTTTCCAACTGCTAAGTAATCTAAGAAAAAGAGCGGCTCTGCCCCTTGTGCAAGTACATCGTTCACACACATAGCAACAGCATCTACACCGATCGTATCGTGTTGATCCATTAAAAATGCCAGCTTTAATTTCGTACCAACACCATCTGTTCCTGAGACAAGAACGGGCTTTTTGTATGGCAGTTCAGATAAATCAAACATACCGCCAAATCCACCTAGAGCCCCCATGACACCTGCTCTTTTTGTACGTTCTACGTGTGTTTTCATTCGTTTAACGGCTTCGTATCCTGCTTCGATGTCGACACCGGCGCTTTTATATGCTTCTGACATCCCATTCACTCCTTTTATCTGCTTGTCTTTCATGTATTTTCGGCAGAATGAAAGAGCAGCATATCAAATCACGTTGACTGCTGCTCCATTATTCGATTATTTCGTCAGGACTGTTTCCTTCACATGAGGAAGGACAGTATCTTCATAAATTTCGGTCGGGTATTTTCCAGTAAAGCATGCTAAACACTGACCACGCTGCGGATCATCATACTTTCTGCCAATCCCGTCCATTAAACCGTCTACAGATAAAAATGCAATGGTGTCTGCACCGATTTCCTGTCTAATTTCTTCCACTGAATGAGATGATGCAATCAGCTCTTCGTGTGTAGACGTATCAATTCCATAAAAACACGGATGAGCGATTGGCGGTGAACTAATGCGTACATGCACTTCCGTCGCTCCCGCTTCTCTTAGCATCGTCACAATCCGGCGGCTTGTGGTTCCGCGTACGATGGAATCATCCACCATGACGACACGTTTGCCTTCGACCACCCCGCGCACAGCAGACAGCTTCATGCGCACGCCCTGCTCACGTAATGCTTGAGACGGCTGAATAAATGTCCGGCCGACATAACGATTTTTAATTAAACCTAGCTCATATGGAATACCTGTTGCTTCGGCATAGCCAATCGCTGCAGAAATACTGGAGTCTGGTACACCTGTCACGACATCTGCTTCGACATGTGCTTCTTCTGCAAGCTTCTTGCCAAGATTCTTTCTCGCACTATGCACGTTGATGCCATTGATATTGCTGTCCGGTCTTGAGAAATAAATGTATTCCATGCTGCACATGCTGCGGTTAATGTTCATTGAGAAGCGCTCAGATTTTAAGCCTTCATCATTAATGATCAGCATTTCGCCAGGCTCTACATCACGTAAATAGGTAGCACCAACGACATCAAAGGCACATGTTTCAGAAGCGACAACATAAGCATCCCCAAGCATACCAAGTGAAAGTGGGCGTAATCCGTTCGGATCAAGCGCTACGATCATTTCTGTTTCCGTCATGATTAAGAAAGCATAAGCCCCTTTTAGCATAGACAGAGCATTTTTGATTTGATCCTTCAAATCCATATATCCGCTGCGCTTAATTAAGTGAGCGAGCACTTCGGTATCAGAAGACGTTTGAAAAATACTTCCTTGGTTCTCTAGCTGCTGTTTTAATTGCGTTGCATTGACCAAGTTTCCATTATGAGCAAGGGCAAGACTGCCATTGTTTTGCGAGCGGAAGAAGAGGGGCTGCACATTCTCAAAGCCGCCTCCGCCTGCTGTCGCATACCGAACGTGTCCGATCGCACCTTTTCCCTTTAAATCCTTAAGCTCACCATTTTGGAACACTTCCGTAATCAGTCCAAGGCCTTTGTGTGACGTCAGGTTTTCACCGTCTGTTGCAATAATTCCCGCACCTTCTTGTCCTCGGTGCTGAAGGCTATGCAATCCGTAATATGTGATTTGCGGGGCTTCTTCGTGTCCCCAAACCCCAAAGACGCCACATTCTTCGTTTAAGCCTCTGATTTCAGCAAGCATGGGATCGCTCCTTTCCATGCGCGTTCAAGCTCGTTGACTGCCGCATGAACCCATTGTTGTCCTTCTTGATTTTTGACAGTGAATACACCATCATTTGTGACCGTTCCGACTTCTTTTGCATCTTGCACAGCCGCAGCAAACGCTTCGCGGTTTTCTGGTTTCACTGTGACGACAAAACGTGACTGTGATTCACTGAATAGTGATGCAGCGCTGTTTAGATCGAGCTGGATATCAGCGCCAAGACCATCTGTTCCAAATGTACTTTCAGCTAGAGCTACACCAAGACCGCCTTCAGACACATCATGTGCTGACTGAACAAGTCCGTTTTGAATCGCTGCTAACAGGGCTTCTTGACGCGCCAGTTCTACATCCAAATCAATTTCTGGTGCTTTTCCGTAGATACGGCCTTCTGTCATTTTTTGAAGCTCACTGCCTGCGAATTCTTCCTTCGTTTCACCAATGACGAAAATCACATCGCCTGCCTGTTGGAACGATTGAGTCGTAATATGAGCTGTATCTTCAATCAAACCAACCATGCCAATAACTGGCGTTGGGTAAATGGCCGTTCCATTTGACTCGTTATATAAAGAGACGTTACCGCCGATGACCGGTGTGCTTAATGTACGGCAAGCTTCGCTAATGCCGTCAGCAGACTTTTCAATCTGCCAGAAGATTTCTGGTTTCTCCGGGTTACCGAAGTTCAAGTTATCTGTTACTGCAAGCGGACGAGCGCCTGAGCAGACAATGTTACGTGCGGCTTCTGCGACGGCGATTTTCCCGCCGACCTCTGGATCAAGGTAGAGATAACGCGCGTTACAATCAGTTGTCATCGCAAGAGCTTTTTTCGTCCCACGGATTCTGAGCACGCCCGCATCAGAGCCAGGTGCAACGACAGTGTTTGTACGAACCATATAGTCGTATTGATCGTAAACCCATTCTTTACTCGCAATCGTTGGCTGTTTTAACAGCTGTTTCAACGTATCTGCTGCATCTGTGATCGCTGGAGCTTCCACTTTTGTTTCTAAAAACTCACGATAGTAAGCAGGCTCACTTGATGGCTTGTGATAAACCGGTGCTTCTTCTGCAAGTGCATCAACTGGAAGCTCACACACTACTTCTCCTTGATGGAGTAAACGAAGCATTTTATCATCTGTCACATGACCGACTGAGACTGCTTCAAGATCGTATTTTTCAAAAATATCAATGATTTCTTGCTCACGGCCTTTTTCAATGACCAACAGCATTCTCTCTTGGGATTCAGACAGCATCATTTCATACGCTGACATGCCTGTTTCACGCTGAGGGATCAGGTCTAGGTTCATTTCGATACCTGAACCGGCTTTACTTGCCATCTCTGCACTTGAGCTAGTTAAGCCAGCCGCTCCCATATCTTGAATGCCCACAAGCGCATCATTTTTGATGACTTCAAGGCATGCTTCAAGCAAAAGCTTTTCCATGAACGGATCGCCGACTTGAACCGCTGAACGTTTTTCTTCTGATTCATCAGAAAATTCTTCAGACGCAAATGTTGCACCGTGAATCCCGTCACGTCCCGTTTTAGCACCAACGTACATGACCGTATTGCCAACACCTTTTGCCTGCCCTTTCTTGATGTCTTCATGGTTGATTAACCCTACACACATCGCGTTAACGAGCGGATTGCCTTCATAACTTTGATCAAAATGAACTTCTCCGCCGACTGTTGGAATACCGATACAGTTTCCATAGCCTGCAATCCCTGCCACTACTTCTTCAAACAAGTACTTCACGCGCGGTGAAGTCAGTTCACCAAAACGAAGAGAGTTTAATACCGCAATTGGACGAGCCCCCATGGAGAATACATCACGGATGATTCCGCCGACACCTGTTGCCGCTCCTTGATACGGTTCAATTGCAGATGGATGGTTATGTGATTCGATTTTAAATACAACCGCTTGGTTGTCTCCAATATCAACGATTCCAGCGCCTTCCCCAGGACCTTGAAGAACATGCTCTCCTTTTGTCGGAAATTTGCTTAAAACAGGCTTTGAGTTTTTATAACTGCAATGCTCTGACCACATGACAGAAAAGATGCCCGTTTCTGTGTAGTTTGGCAGCCTGCCAATAATGGATTCGATTAAAGCGAATTCTTCATCACTCAATCCCATTTGCTGATACAATTTCTCTTCTTTAATTTGCTTGTGACTTGGTTCAAGCAGTAGTGACATGAGTGTCCCTCCAATTTTTCACGATAGATTGAAACAATTTAAGTCCGTCTGCGCTGCCTAGTAATGAGTCAACCGCGCGCTCAGGGTGCGGCATCATGCCGAGTACATTGCCCTGTTCATTCGTTACACCTGCAATTCGATTGACACTGCCGTTAATATCGTCACCGTAAGTGAAAGCGATTTGGCCTCGTTCAATCATCTTCGCTAACGTGTCTTCGTCACAGTAGAAGTTACCTTCACCGTGTGCTACAGGAATCGTAATCGATTCACCTTTTTGATAACCGCTTGTAAATTGCGTTTCGTTGTTCTCTACAATGAGTTCAACTGGACGACAGATAAATTTTAGATCTTTATTCCGTCTCATTGCACCTGGCAAAATGCCAAGCTCTTGAAGAATTTGGAACCCGTTACAAACACCAAGAACAGGTTTTCCTTCCGCAGCTGCTTTTTTCACAGCCGGCATGATGTTAGAAAAACGAGCAATCGCACCGCATCTTAAGTAATCCCCATAAGAGAAACCGCCTGGTACGAGTACACCGTCAAAACCATCAAGACTCGTTTCGTCGTGCCATACATATTCAACTTGTTCACCTAACTCATCTTGAATCGCATGGTACATATCGATATCACAGTTAGAGCCAGGCAAGACGATCACTGCAAACTTCACTGTGCGACAACCTCCTCCACCTCATAGCGGTAATCTTCAATCACCGTATTGGCAAGCAATTTTTCACACATTTCTTTGACCACTGTATCTAAGTCACGTTCTGATTTCTCAATGACTAGCTCCATATATTTCCCGATACGGACATCCTTTACTTCCTGATAAGACATGCTGTGCAAAGCGTGCTGCACGGCACTTCCTTGTGGATCAAGAACGCTCTCTTTTAAGCTGACAAAAATTTTCACTTTATACATGTTTATGGCCTCCAAGTCTTTTGAAAATTTCTTCGTATGCATTTGTTAAGCCGCCCAGGTTTCGTCTGAACACGTCTTTATCAAGCTTTTCGTTTGTGTCTTTGTCCCAAAGCCTGCACGTATCAGGTGAAATCTCATCAGCTAGCAAAATACGATTCTCGTGATCTATTCCGAATTCAAGCTTGAAATCAATTAAATTCACATGGCAATCTGAGAAGATTTGCTTCAATTCTTCATTCACTTGTCTTGTGATTTGTTTCATTTCCTCGACCTGCTCAGGTGTCGCTGCATGTAAAATGCGAATATGATCTTCTGTAATGAGCGGATCGCCGAGTGCATCATCTTTGTAGTAAAACTCGATCAAAGGTGTGTCCAGTTTCGTTCCCTCTGGAATTCCAAGACGTTTTGACATACTGCCTGCCACCACGTTTCGCACAACGACTTCAAGCGGTACAATGTCTACCTTTTGAATGAGCTGTTCTGTTTCAGATAGGCGTTTCACAAAGTGATTGTTGATCCCTTTCTCATGTAGCATTTGAAAAATCAAGCTAGAAATTTCGTTATTCAGTCTGCCTTTTCCTTCAATTTCCGCTTTTTTTTCACCGTTAAATGCTGTAGCTGAGTCTTTATATTCGACATATAAAATATGCTCGTCATCGGTCTGATAGATTCTTTTCGCTTTGCCTTCGTAGAGAAGTTCTTGTTTCACAGTCATTCAGATTGGCCTCCTAATTTGAATGTTGGCAATTTTCAGGATTAGGCGCCTGACTAGCAGGCGGCCCATTTCTTACGCAAGACCTAGACGTTCGAAAATCATATCGACATTTTTCAAGTGATAGTTGTAATCGAAGCAGTCAGCGATTTGTTCAGGTGTTAAGCGTGAAGTGATTTTCTCTTCTGCTTCCACTAATGAACGGAATGGTACTTGTTTCTCCCAAGCTTCCATCGCCTTTGGCTGAACCGTGTCATATGCTTCTTCACGTGCCATGCCTGTATCAATGAGTGCAAGAAGAACACGCTGAGAGTATATCAAGCCAAGTGTGCGGTCCATGTTGCGTTTCATGTTTTCAGGGAACACCGTTAAGTTTTTCACAATGTTAGAGAAACGGTTCAGCATATAGTTCAGTGCAATCGTTGCATCTGGTAAAATGATGCGTTCAGCAGATGAATGAGAAATATCACGCTCATGCCAAAGCGGTACATTTTCATAAGCAGTCAGCATATAACCACGGATGACACGGGCAATCCCCGTCATATTTTCAGAACCGATCGGGTTTCGTTTATGAGGCATCGCGGATGATCCTTTTTGTCCTTTTGCAAAGAACTCTTCTACTTCACGTGTTTCACTCTTTTGAAGACCACGAATTTCAACAGCAAATTTCTCAATGCTTGTTGCCACTAAAGCAAGGGTTGCCATGTAATCTGCATGACGGTCACGCTGCAAGGTTTGGGTTGAAATTGGTGCAGCTTTGATGCCAAGTTTCTCACATACATATTGCTCAACAAACGGGTCGATGTTCGCATATGTGCCAACAGCACCAGAGATTTTGCCGTATTCGATGCCGGCTTTTGCTTGTTTAAAACGTTCTAAGTTACGCTTCATTTCCTCGTACCAAAGAGCAAGCTTCAAGCCAAATGTTGTCGGTTCAGCGTGTACACCATGCGTACGGCCCATCATGACTGTATATTTGTGCTCTTTTGCTTTTTCTTTTAGTATGTCAACAAATCTCTCAATGTCCTTGAGCAGAATATCGTTCGCCTGTTTTAATAGATATGAAAGCGCCGTATCCACTACGTCTGTAGATGTTAACCCGTAATGAACCCACTTTCTTTCTTCTCCTAGAGATTCAGATACAGCACGCGTAAAGGCAACCACGTCGTGGCGCGTGTCTTGTTCAATCTCCAAAATACGTCCAATATCAAAGCTTGCATTCTTGCGCATTGTCACAACGTCTTCTTTTGGAATAACACCAAGTTCTGCCCAAGCTTCACAAGCGAGAATTTCTACTTCAAGCCATGCATTAAATTTGTTTTCCTCTGTCCAGATTGCTGACATTTCTGGTCGTGCGTAACGTTCGATCATTTCCCGTTTCCTCCATCTCTTTCAGTCCATATCTTTGTGATGTTTGCCATCCATTCATCATCAAGCTGTTTCATAAATGTCATATGCCCCATTTTGCGGCCGGCTTTCACTTCATGTTTGCCATATAGATAAAGCTTCGCTTCCTTTAAAAGCTCAGGATGTTCTTTTGGGATGTCCACTTCATCGCCCAGCAAATTCACCATCATACCCTCTGATAAAAGAGCTGTTCCGCCAAGCGGCAAACCGCATATGGCGCGAATGTGCTGTTCAAACTGACTCGTCTCACATAAATCCAATGTGTAATGTCCAGAGTTATGCGGGCGCGGTGCCAGTTCATTGACGAGCAGCTTCCCTTCATTTGTCAGGAACAGTTCAACAGCAAGCGTACCGACCAGCCCTAGCTTTTCAGCAAGCGTTGTTGCCAGCTCTTTTGCTTTCTCCTGAATGCTGCCATCTACCCGTGCAGGCACGATGCTTTGGAATAAAATATTGTGCTTATGAATGTTCTCAGCGACTGGGAATGTCGCAATTTCCCCATGAACAGACCGCGTCACAATCACGGACAGTTCCATTTGGAAAGGAACCCAGCTTTCTAAAATGCACGTTCCATGCGTAAGAAGTGCAGCCGCTTCATGAAGCTGATCCTTCTCTTTGATGACGTACTGTCCTTTACCGTCGTAACCGCCTCTGCATGTTTTCAGCACAGCTGGCAAACCAAGCGCATTTACTGCATCTTTCAGCTCCTTCTCATCATGAACGATGCGATAAGGGGCGACTTCACAGCCTGCATCTACAATCCCTTTTTTCTCCGTTTCACGGTTTTGGGTTAAAAGAAGGAGTTCGCTTCCTTGCGGTAAATACGCCTCTTCCTTCAGCTGATTGAGTGCATCATAATCAATATTTTCAAATTCATATGTGACCACATCGCTGATGTCCGCCAGCTGCCTGATCGCTTCAAGGTCACTGTATGCGGCTGTGATTTCTGTATCAGCAACCTGTCCACAAGGAGAAAGTGTGACAGGGTCAAGGACTGCTGCCCGGTAGCCCATTTGCTTTGCACTGACGGCCATGTATCTGCCAAGCTGTCCGCCGCCGATGATACCAATGGTTGCGTTTGGAAAAATGGTCTGCTTAGCCAAGCTGATCACTGCTTTCTAATACAGTTTGTTTTGTTTGCTCTCTTCTTTCTTCAAGGCGTGCTGCAACGGCTTCATCGAATGCTGAAATCATTTGTGCAGCTAGAAGCCCTGCATTTGTTGCACCGGCTTTGCCGATTGCCACTGTGGCAACAGGTACACCGCCTGGCATTTGAACGATGGATAATAAGGAATCCAGCCCGTTTAATGCTTTTGATTGTACGGGCACACCAATGACCGGCAGTGTCGTTTTTGCTGCGACCATCCCCGGTAAATGTGCTGCGCCTCCAGCACCGGCAATAATGACCTTGAGTCCTTTACCTCTTGCTTCAGTCGCATATTCAAACATCAAATCAGGTGTCCGATGTGCGGATACAACCTGTTTTTCATACGGAATGTTTAATTCCTCTAAGATATCGCACGCATGTTTCATTGTTTCCCAATCAGATGTACTTCCCATGATGACACCTACAAGCGGCTTCATTTTGTCCCCACCTTTAAGCTATTATTCGATTTTGTATCGTTTGACACGCTTCCCAAACCTAAGTAGCTTGTCAAACGCCGAACAAAAAGGCCCGGTTTGTATTGCATTGTTAGGAAGCAACACAAACCGGGCCATGGTAAGCGCTGTTCGCTTTTAAAACGCCATGTCAGTTTTGTTCACTATCCTGCATAGTCCAGTCATTTACGGTAACTGGGTAGAAACTTATGGGCCATATTCCCAAGATTATATGAGGCTCGTGTTTTGATTTCATGTTTATCTTAACAACGGATGTTCATGATGTCAACGGATTTATCGAACAATCTATGAAGTCGTCGTTTTAATGTTCGGATTTAGAGTATTTTTCCCTCAAATACGATTTTTTTCCCAATCGGAATGATCTGAATCGACCCATTTTCCTTCTTTTCCTGAAAGATGGGCTCCTCCATTCGTCGGACAGGTGAGTAGCCTTCCTCCGCCATCTGAGACAACACTTGTTCAATCGTCATGTTGTCTTCCACGTAGAATTTCTTTTTCTTTGGTTTTGCGGTCATTCTTTAATTCTCCTTTTCTTCACAGCCTTCACCCAGAAGCCGCCATGAATCGTTTTGGGCTCATACGAAATGATAAACGCCTTTGAATCAAGCGTTTTAATCGTTTCATATAATTGCAGTTCATATTTTCTCGGTGTTAAAATTTGCATCGCTGACCGGTCTCCTTCAAGACCTCCTACTACCCAGTTGGTGACGCCATATCCTTTTTCTCTCAATTGTTTTGGGAGATCTAGATCGATTTCTTTTGTAATCACGTTCACAGTAATGTAGCCAAGTGCCAGCTTCTCTTCAATTTTCATCCCGACAATGATTCCAATTCCATAACCTAGCGCATACGCAATGACATTTTGTACTTGATCTAAGTTATCTAATACGATACTCAAACCAATGACATAAATCAGCATCTCGACAGTACCAGCAAAAGCGGCTGCATACCTTCTGCCTTTCATTGTTAAAATTAAACGCATAGTGGAAAAAGAGACATAGACAATGTTAATCACTAAAATAATCAAAACCATGGTGAACGCATTGGATAAAAGTTGTTGAAGCACGATTCGAACCCCCTGCACTAAAAATCAAATAAAGCACCCCATATTCTACTAGAGAACAAACCTTGATACAATCAAATTTGCGCGAGAAAAACACATATATCTTTCGACAACAAGGGGTGGTCTTTGTTACCAAGAGTTTACCCGTTTTTTCCTCTTCTCAACATGAAAAACCTCCTTTTTCAAAAGGAGGCTTTAGATGGTTGATAAAGGGCTAAAATATACTTTATTTTAACCCTTTGTCTTCTTTTCAGCGTGATAGAAACTTTTGAATTCTAAGAAGGACGAGTACCAGCGTGAAGCGAATTTCACATTCGTGAGCACCGTCACGCAGGATTACAGTCGATTCCAAAGATTTGTCTACACGCTGAAACGTGTTTTTATCCAAACCGAACTGGAACAAGTGATGGGATCAAATACTCTCCGACAATGCCCCATAAAAGGGCAATGATGACGAGCTCAATCAACAAAAAGACCCAGCCGGCATACATCAAGTCTCCCCGTACAGCATCTTGCTCTGATTGAATGGAGCGGAAGAGCACAATGGCAATCAGCTGAAGACCAAAAAACATCATGACGGATAAAATCACCGTTACATATGGAATATTCAGCATGGCAAATACAAGCCAAAGGATAGATAAAACCAAAACCGGCACAAGCACGGCACCAAACTTCATGATCACTTCTTTCAGCGATATGTTCCCTTTCAGCATGTACTTACCGAGCACCCAAACCGTCAGCATCATCAGTGTCAACAAAATGAGTGTAAAGACCGCTACCTTCAAAAAGGCGTCACCAAAAGAATAATGAATACCAAAACCTAATAAACGGGTCTTTGACGCCTTTAATTGAACGTAGTTGCCTAAAGCAAAAAACACACTGAATAACACAATTGAAATCCAGGCGTACTTCATGCGTAAAGTGTCCGCTTGATGGATCGCACGGCTCGGTGATTTTAACATTGCGAGCCCATATGAGCCATAGCGCTTAAACGCACCTCCTACACTTCTTGCAATGCGCTGAATGGCTGAACGCTCTTCATCAGCTGGCTTAGCCGTTCTTCCACGTTTTGCAGCGCTGCGGCTGAGGCGGGACTGCCTCGTTTCTTGATCTATTGATGGCTCTTCATTTTCGTTTTTCGTTTCAGATGTGACCTGCTCTTGATCTTTCTCTAACATCCCATATCAACTCCTATCTCAGACAATCCGCACAGGCTCAGGTGACCTGTCCGGATGACTCCTATTAAAGTAGCGGAGTCTCTCTATTCAGTCAAGATTCCTTGACGTTCATACGAATAGACGGATAAAAGAATGAAGAGGTTTTAAATGGAGAGAAAATAAGACAAAACAAAAAAGCTGATGAGTGGATCAGCTTTTCATCATCTTTCATAACTTTTCATGAACGATAGCGCCCCTGCTTTGCTTTCTGAATCCGAAGATTCTCCTGGTGTGCGGGGAAACGAGTCTTTTCTGTCGTATCGACTTGTGTAATTTGTCCATTATGAATGGTGATCACCACCGACCCGTATTCAATCCCTTTTAAGGCAGATAAAATAAAATTCAGCTTTTGTTCATCCATCGCTCATCCCCCATCCCACTAATTTTGCTTTCGCTCTTTTAAATAGAGAACCTCATTTTCCAGCTCATGAATCGTATAATGCATGAGCGCTTCATGTTTTTCTTCATGCCCCCATAAAAGGAGCTGCTCAATCAATACCTGCTTTTTCCGCTCAATCACCTGCCTAAGCCAGCGTGACAAGTCATCCCCTCCCGTTATGATGAATGCAAGAAAAAAGGCACTCTGAACCCTTCTATAGAAAAAAGGAAATCAAAGCGCCTTTGGTGATCCAATCAGCGAATTATGTCTTTTTATCATAAACACATAATTCCTATAAGTCAACTATGTTTTTAAAATTTCCCTACAAAAAACAGCAGCCTCCATGAGCTGCTGTTTCAGACAAACCATTAATGATTTAAGAAAGCAAAATATAGAATAAAGATGACAAACAGTCCGTACATAATTGGATGCACTTCTTTTGCTTTTCCTTTAAAGATCATGGTGATCGGGTAGAAAATGAAACCAATCGCAATCCCTGTTGCAATACTATATGTGAGTGGCATCATAATCATGGTTAAGAAGGCCGGTACCGCAATTTCAAAACGATCCCATGCGATCTTTGCAAGAGGTGCTACCATCAGTGCACCGACAATGATTAAAGCAGGTGCCGTTACATTCGATGTCACGACAGATAATAGTGGCGAGAAGAACATCGCAAGTAAGAAGAAAATACCTGTCACGACAGCTGCAAAACCAGAGCGGGCACCCGCAGCAACACCTGAACTAGATTCAACATAAGACGTCGTCGTTGATGTACCAAGAACAGAACCGACGACGATAGAAGAAGAATCCGCCAGAAGCGCTCTTCCTGCACGAGGCAGCTCATTATTTTTCATTAAACCAGCTTGTGTCGCCACAGCCACAAGTGTACCAGCTGTATCAAAGAACCCAACGAATAGGAACGTTAAAATGACCACAAGCATTTGAATGGAGAAAATGTCTGGTAAGTGAATCAAAGCTTGACCAAAGGTTGGAGACAAACTTGGAATGCTTCCGATAATTTGAGATGGAACTGGCACAAGACCAAAGATCATTCCAGCAATAGCTGTCACAAGCATCCCAATGAAGACACCTGCATTCACTCGAAGAACCATTAAAATGACAGTCACAACGATTCCAAATACCGTCAACAATACAGGACCACTATGAATGTTTCCAATCGAAACGAGCGTATTATCGTTATTGGCAATAATACCGGAGCCTTGAAGACCCACAAATGTAATGAACAAACCAATCCCTGCACCAACAGCCAGCTTCAGCTCACTCGGAATAGCATTGATGATTTTTTCACGAAAACCTGTTAAAGAAAGGGCAACGAAAATCAATCCTGAAACAAACACACCGGAAAGTGCTGCCTGCCATGAGATTCCCATACCAAGAACAACTGAGAAAGCGAAGAACGCATTCAGCCCCATACCTGGTGCAATCGCAATCGGGTACCTGGCGATCAATCCCATCAGGAAACAACCTGCCGCAGAAGCTAACGCTGTAGCTGTAAAGACAGCCCCCTGATCAATTCGTAATTTATCTGGAAAATCCGGTACTGCTACTAAAGCAAGTGTGATCGGATTGACAAACAAGATGTAAGCCATCGACAAAAATGTCGTTAAACCGCCGATGATCTCTCTGCGATAATTCGTACCTAACTCATCAAACTGAAAAAACTGTTTCAAAGCCAACTGACTCCCTTCATGTCCTTTTGCTTTAGTCTGCCCCATTCACAAGTCAAATAAAAAACGCCCCAACAGTTTTTGGGACGCTTGACTACAATGTGAATTCAGACCGTGACATCAAACAAGAACAATGCATGATTTATATCAAACGAGTGTGAATTGACGTAGTCAAGCCATTTACGGTAGCTTGGTAGAAACTTGCGGGCCATATCCCCGCCATTATACGACTTCTATCTATTTGATTTCTGTGTCTATTGTACCAACTTCATTTTTAAAACACAATACAAAAAGCGAACATTTTTCAAAGAAATGTCCGCTTCATTCGTCTTATTACACGAATTTGGAAAATCACATCTAGTTCTTTATACACCCATCACTGAATTCTGGCAAAAACCGTTTCTGCTACATCGAAAAATGCCTTCACAGCAGGAGAAGCTTGCGTGAGCGATGGACAGGCAAGCGCCACCTCACGATGATGCGATACATTCAGATGACTGATCTGCACAAGTTGCTGCGTTTTTAGGAATAATTCAGGACCTATCGTCACACCAAGTCCTTCCCCAACCATGCGGGCAATGGTCGTACAATCATGCACTTCAAATAAAATAGACGGCTTGATTTGCGCCTCTGAAAAAATATCCTCTACATGGGATTGATACATGCCAGTTGGCATAATAAATGGTTCATCTGCTAATTCTTCCATGTCTACAATTGGCTGCTGCTTAAAACGATGATTTTCGTGATAGGCGACCACCATTTTATCTTTCATAAGTGGCAATAGATGAAACGCTTCATCCGCTTTACCTTTTACAACAAACCCAACATCAATAATGCCAGAATCAAGCCACTCCAATATTTCTTCATAATTTCTGACGATCTGCGCATCTCCATCCCGGTTGCGGGACAGCTCATCACCATCTATTCTCTTTTTTATGCGGTGGGTGCCCTCTTTTTAGTCATGGCCACATCGAAATTGAATCGAAAAAAGGTTCTTTTATCGGCGATTTCCATGTTTATAGCAGGGAATGTGCTTGCCTTTTTTAGCCACCACTTTATGCTGCTCATGCTCTCACGGGTCATCATGGCCATGAGTGGCGGCTTATATATTGTACTCGCAACAAATTATGCAGCGCAGCTCGCCCCGCCAGAAAAAAAGGGGAGTGCGATGGCCACGGTGATCACTGGATTTACAGTTTCACTAGTACTCGGTGTACCGATTGGAACATTTTTAGCAGGATATGTAGATTGGCATGCCATTTTTCTCATCATTGCAATAGGAACCGCTTGTCTCTTGTTTCTTCTGTATCGATTATTACCGCCTATGGAGGGACATTCCCATGTGCCATTCAAACAGCAAATGCAAATTCTTCAAGACCGTAGGGTGTTAAGCGGCTTAGCCACGACAGCCTTTTGGATTTTAGGTTACACAATGGTATTTGCCTACATTTCGCCATTATTGCGACAGACATCCGGATTTACGCTCGAAATGACAAGCATTGCCTTGCTCGTCTTAGGGATTTCTGCTTTTATCGGATCACGCTTTGGCGGATACGCCGTCGATCAATGGGGACCAAACCGAACCATTTCAATCAGCATCACGGTTCAGATGCTCATGCTCTTTGCATTATCTTTTACACAATTTTCTGTAGTTGGCGTCTTCATCACGCTCGCCATTTGGGGCACCGCCACATGGACGACAACACCAGCGAAGCAATTTTATCTCATCTCCCTAAAACCCGAAACATCAGAAACTGTGCTGAGCTTTAATACAGCGATTATGAATATTGGCATGATGCTCGGCTCGTCAATGGGCGGTCTGATTATTCAATATACAAATGTAACGAATTTAAGTTGGATAGGCGGGCTAGCCAGTTTTGTTGCGTTGATGTTGATTCGGTACTCGTTCAATCGTCATCGACTGGCGCATCAACAGATAAAAAGCGAACATGTGTAATCATGTTCGCTTTCTTATTTATCGATTAGCTTTTGATGTTTCTTTTTTGACTGGAATGGTTACCGTTATCGCCTTCTGTGGTGCCAACATGTTCAGTTCAGTCAAATCAAGATAAAGCCCATATTCTTTAAAAGAAAAATGGTTTAATGATAAAGTCTCTAAATTCTTATCATCAAATTCAAAGGTGGATTGCATGGAAGCTGTCTTTAAACTCGTCACCTTCGCATGGTTCCCCTTCAAGTAATATCCGCTTTCATAGTCTGCTTGTGGATCGGGCCATGATTTCATCTTTTCAACATCGCCTAATCCAATGAATTCACCTATATTCTCCATCACATCCTGATCTAATTCTTTTTGATCTACTCCAGTAAATTGATAATCAACATTCACAGAACGGTCTTTTTGCTCTATCTTAATGATTTTGATTCCGATGCCATGGTGTTTTGTTTTGAACTGAACAGGCAGCTTTGTCTTGAGAGGAATGATGTGGCTGTATTCTCGTTTGTATCTCACATCTGTGTAAAATGTCAATTCAGTCGCCTTTGGATTGATCGGCTGATTCAAAATTGTCAAATGATCTTTTCTAGTTTTGTCAGAAGTCAGTTGTTTTTTTCTTAAAACGGTTCCAATCTCAAGCTCATACTCATTACCTAAATTATCCTTCATTCTATCAATACTAACTCTATCATCTTTGGCAAAACCATTGTAATCAATGGCATATTGAATAGCAGAGCCATTCACTCCATTTTCTACCTTTACATTTCTTATTTGATAACGGCCGTTTAAAATAGACACGTCTTTTTGTCCCACTAATAAGGTGGTTTTTTGCTTGACAACAGGTAATTTGAAGCGCCAATTCCCTACAATATCCCCAATCTTCGAAATGACAAGTGGCACTTGCTGACCTTGTTTGATCGTCTGTCCATTTGTATAGACTTCTGTCTGCCCAACATAGCGGCCATCTTTCATTTTTTTCAATCCTTGATTGTCGTAACTCGGTTGGAAAGTGTCATTTTTATGATCGAAGTTGTTGACTATGAATGGTATAGAATCTTCCTTTGTATTCAAGTTCTCCACAGTAAACGTATAAACAAGCCGCCCGGCATCATAATACACACTGTTCACTTTCACAGTAACCCCTCTTGATTCAGCCCCCTCATTGACATGCTTCACCAACTCACTCTGAAAAAGAGACATTCCTACTTTATCGTGAAACATCATATATAACTGTCCAACAATCGGGACACGTGCCATCGCTGTATTAAGAGAAGGACAAAGGAAGCCGGATGAAAAATAAAGAACGATTAGTACGATGGCAGAATATATTGGCGTTCTCCAATTCCATTTAAACCAATTTCTTTTCTTTTCCGTTTTCACATCTCCTATTGCTTGGCGAACCGCAGAGGTCACTTCAACCTTTGGTACATCAATCTCTTCATAAAGCTTTTTCATTTCTTTTCGTTCCATCGACACTCTCCTCCTTCTCCAATGTGTGCTTTAATAACTTTCTTGCTCGATACAAATGAGTTTTGATTGTTCCTTCGGGCACACCCATCTGTTCAGAAATCATTGAAATCGAATAATCTTGAAAATAAAATAGCTGAATCACGAGCTGATATTGCTCATCTAATACATCTAGTGCATTTTTTAAATCGAGCTTGTCTTCCAAAAAATCATGACGCTCAACGCTCTCATGATGCTGTTCAAACGGAACAACATCTTGCTGCTTTTTCTTCATCGCAAAAATCGTATGAATCAAAATTCTCGTCAGCCAGCTAGAAAAATAAGCCGGTTCTTTTAATCCAGATAGATGCTTAAACGCTTTAATGACCGTCTCTTGAACAGCATCTAACGAATCCTCTTTATTTCTTGTGTAGAGAAAAGCCGTTTTATATAAACGCTCTTGATACATCAGCATTAATGTCTCAAATGCCGGGACATTCCCTTTTTGTGCTTTTTTAATTAGACGCACTTGCTTCATCTCATCCACACCTCCTACACCTGTTAGAGCAAGGTTTCTCACAAACGGTTTCAACAAACAGAAATTTCTTTTACTTAGCATATGTCGGACAAAAATAGAGAAAGTGAAGAATGGAGTCGAAAGAACAAGTTGGATATTTGATATAATTGAAGAAATATCTACAAAAAGGAGTATGTCGATTGTTTCGATTCGAAGAACCCACGTGTGCTAGCTGTCAGAAAAAAATAGAAGGAAACGAAGAAGTGTACGTCAAGCTGGTCTATCCAAAGAGAAAAGGAATGACAGAGGTGAAGGCTTGGCTGAGAAATGAAGGGGTTTTTTATTGTAAGGCATGTTATGAAAAAACAGCATAAAGACGAGCATTTCAATAGAATGCTCGTTTTTACTTTCTACTATTTCACTCCCGCTTACTGCGAAGTTCAATGAGTGCTAGTGTCTCGTCATTGAAAAAGAACTCCAAAATGATGCCATTTGATTGATCTTGGTATTGTATACCTTTGCTATACCCTTCGACAAACCAAAGCTGCTTGAATTGATTTCCATACATTTGTATCACAGATGAATAATCTGCACCAATTGTAACACCCTTAGATGTTTGAAAACTTTTTTGAGTTGACTGATTGTAAATAGATGTTACTCGATGATGTCGATCAACTGATACGACAAAATCTTCATTTTCTTTTTCCATGTAGACCGTCTGTTTTTGATGAGAGAATTGAGAATTCTCAACAAAATGATGATCTCCCTTAAATGTTTGACCGATCTTAAAATGACCTATCGATTCATCTGTTAAAGTGATAGAGTGAAAATTAAAAAACATAGCTATCCAGACAACTAGTATGGCTCCACCTAAAACAGAACCTATTATCACTAACACCTTAGAACGAAAGGCTCCCTTTTTAAATAAATAAATCATTAAAGATACGGTGATCATCATGATACAAATCATGATCAGAAAAATGCCCATTTCTTTTATCCTCTTTTTTTTTAGTAAAATTCGAATGTAAATGATTACCCCAATGATAAATTCATATTATATCAGAGCATTCCACAAATTGTACCAATACAGGTATAATTTAAATAAAATAAACTATAGGAGATACATATGACTAGACATAAACTGATATTTCCACAATCATTTCCAACGATACAGACCGAAAGACTGATCTTAAAACAAGCAACGATCACAGATGCTGAGAATATGCACATCTATTTATCCAATGAAACCGTGTGCCGCTACATGGGTATTGATGCACATGAAACCATCGAAGACACAAAAGGAGAAATCAAGTGGTATGACAATATCTTCAAAGAACAAACAGGCATCCGCTGGGGCATTTCTCTAAAAGAAAATCCAGCCATCATCGGCAGCTGCGGCTTTCTCAATCTAGAAAAACAGCACCGCCGTACGGAAATTGGCTATGAATTACACCAAGATCATTGGCGAAAAGGCATCATGAAGGAAGCAATTACTGCGGTGTTGCGGTATGGATTCCAGGAGATGAACTTGAATCGGATTGAAGCGATCATTGATCCAGCAAATACGTCTTCTGTTCAATTATTGGAGAAGATACATTTTGTACAAGAGGGTTTATTAAGAGAGTATGAATTGGGTCAGAAGGGATTCGATGATGTGTATATGTATTCAATTTTGAAGAGAGATTACGAAAAATCCTATTAAACAGAGGAGAAACAAATGAAAACGGATATTCATTTCATCCAAAAGCCGCAACCAGAGTATGTTTCTTTTCACATTTATGAGCTGAATCCGGCGGTTGAAAAACTTGTCCAGCAAGTGGAGCAGTCAGCCCCCTATTTCTTAGCACAAGAACCCACGAAAGAAAGAGTGAAAAAGGTCTATTATCACGACATTTTATATATAGAAAGCGTTGATAAAAGGTCGTTCTTGTATACATCAGATGGAGTGTTTCTCTTAAAGGAAAAGTTATTTGAACTTGAAGAACGGCTTGAAGCGCACGATTATGTCAGGATTTCAAAATCGATGATTCTGAATATAGATTCTATTGCCGCTATTTCTCCTAAAACGAGTGGCCGTTTTGAAGCAAGCCTTACAAATAAAGAAAAAGTAATGATTTCACGTTTTTATATCCAAGCATTAAAAGAGAAGCTTGGATTACGGAGGAAGTGAACTGGATGAAACGTTATATCACAAATCTTTTGATCACATTTTGTATGATCTTTACTGCACTCGTATTGATTTACTGTTTCACGTTTGGAACGATGCCCATCTATATTTTACAAGCCATCATGTTCAGTTCCTTTTTTTCAAGCGCCCTGACCTTCTTGCTATACCCAAAACAAACGTACAGCCATAAACGGATTCTTTTTCAACAAATTCTATATATCGTCCTTGTGATGTGTATGATTATGACCACCATCATCATCGTCAGCGGTGAAATCAGCCCCCTTTCGTTTATCGTGAATTTCCTTGTGGTCATGGCTTTATTCTTTGTGATCAAGTACCTATTGTATAAAAAAGATCAAGCAACCGCTGAGGAAATCAACGATCTTTTACAGCAGCGAAAGAAACGAACAACATCTTAAAGCGCATCTTAGGGCTAAATATTGACATGTTAGGAAGATTTCATTGTGACTTCTGCATGATTCCACTACTCTGACGTTAGAGGAGGAATCAACACATGAAACCAATCACAATCATTCGAAAATCAGTACTTCTACTGCTCTTTTCTTTAATCATTCCAACAAGTGCAGGTGTCTATTTATCCATCAAAGAAGTAACCGACCCGATGACCATCTATCTCATCAATGGCTGCGCCATGCTAGCTGGGTGTCTTTTACTTCTATTCATTATTCAAAAAAGTCGTTTTCACTTGAAAGAAATAGGTTTTAGAAAAGGCTCTCTCGGGATGTGGATATTTCCGATCCTGATCATCGAGGCCATTCCGTTTATTGCTGGATTCAACAAGGATTTAACTGTTTCTTCCTTTCTAGCACTTTGTTTCTTCATGGTTTGTGTCGGTCTTTTTGAAGAAGGAATCTTTCGAGGCATTCTGTTTCAATATTTAAAACAAATTAACTTGAGCACTGCCATATGGGGCTCCGCCGTACTATTCGGTCTCGGTCATGCTGCGAATCTACTAAGCGGAAAAAGCCTCACATTAACAGTGGCACAAATCTTATTCGCCTTTTTATTTGGATTCGTCGCAGCCGAAATCGTTGCACTCACGAACAGCTTGCAATGGGTGATCGTATGGCATGCTGTTCATAATATCGTGGATCAGATGACAAATGGAAATACGCCTGTCGGAATGCAAATGCTTTTACTATGCATTCAATGTGTCATTTTGCTTGTTCTTGCGGTGGTGATGTGGAGAAGATTAAAAATGCGAACCATCGTCAATAAATTTATTTTCTACAATGATCGAATGCAGTAAGCAGGAGAAAAGAATTGATACGGCTTACTTTCACAATATTATTTAACTCAAAGATTTATATAATAGATATGATGACCTTCTAGTAATTCTGTCTTTGATTATTAGTAAATATAATAGAATAAATTATTAGATGTTACTTGAAACTAGTGACAGAAATGATATGTAACGCCTTTTCCTATGTATCGCTTTTATCTATTCTTTATGAGTTAAACAGGTCATAAATAAACCACTTAATTCACAACTAATTTAGATGATATAGGTAGAGATACGTTGGAAAAATCTGAATAGTCGCAAGTGTTTCAAGAAACTCTATACGGTTAAAAGAACAAAAAAAGCTACTATGGAGAGATAAAAATAGTCTGAAATATATTAACCTCAGGGTTAGATTTTGCTTTATGTGATGAACTTATTCCAAAGCACTCGATTTCAAATAACACATTTTCTCTGTAATTGATCTATTCTCGTCAAAACCTTAGTTTAACTCAAACTAGATGTTTATATTTTATTTTGCATCTAAGTTAAAAATCATTAAAAAAAGGCGTAGTATCATCGCCTTTTTTTAATTTACGATTTATTTTTAGGGAAGTCTCTCATTGATTTACCTGCGTACTTAGGATTGTCTGTCCAGCCACTACTTATGTTCCTTTCTTTACACGTTCGATAAGCTTCTTCTCCAATTAACAATCTTGTTTTCTCTAAATTTTCAGGTTTGGCGTTAGATTTAATACCATCATGAGGAATCCATTTTAAAAAATAAATTTTATTTTCTTCTTCAACAATTTTTCGATAGGGAGCAATATCTGCGGGAACAAGACGATTATTTTCTGATATATTATGAGGAACTCTGTCATTAATATGATTTAGAAAAGCATTAGTGCTAAATTTATTATTATCATCTCTCTTTAAACCTAATATCTCACATAATCGATAATACTTATCTTTTTCTATGTAAGAGTTAACTTTAAAACCTTGTTTAACTTCAAATTCTAAATAAAAATTCTTTCCTCTAGCTGCTAATATTAATTTAAATGGGGATTTATCAACAAGAAAAAGGCATTTAAATAGTACTCCCTTAAAAAAGAATTCAAATTTAGATCGATCAATATTTTTACTTTTCATATCCTTATAAAGTAATTTCAAATTATTTAATTCCAAACAGTCTACCTCCTATTTTATTAAAATCATTACGTTTATATTTTTACGTTTTAATTCCTTGAAAGGTTTCATTTGCATATATTTGGACTGAGCACCAAAAACTGAAAAAGCCAATTCCTTATATTGAAGGAATTGACTTGGCCAAAGCACCACAATTTTATATTTGTCACATAGGCCATAAAAGTGAATTATAATGTCTAAAATTAAATTATACTCTGTATATAAATCTTTAGTATATTCTTTTATCTGCTATATTTCATCTTTAGTACAACTTTATACTATTTTACGTTTCAATCCACAAATTAGTAAGCTTGATATCATCACTAGCTGGCCGGAGTGATTTCTCTTTATCAACTTTTACGAATACAGGAACTTGCATAGCATTACCTGTTATAATCGCTTCACCTTGTCCTAGACTAGGAATCATCTGATACGAACTTTTATCAAGTGTAGGCATAGTGTTTTCAAGCATTCTTAAATCTTTCTCATTCACTAAACGATGAATCAAATAATTATGTGTTTGTGAAAGAATCGTGGGTGAAATATCTGCGGGCCTCTGACTGGATAAAGTTAAGTAAAAACCAAACTTTCTCCCTTCTTTAATAATTTCTTCAAAAATAGTTAATCTATAATCTTGCCAGTCATCTCCATTATTCTTATACTCAGAATTTAAAATGTTATGAGCTTCATCAATAATTAAGTGTTTAGTTTGATTAACACTGTTTCCCGAAACTATTTTTTTTTGCTCATCATATATCATTTTAGATAATAGCATAGGGATTAAACGAGTGATTTCTTGATTTGCATGAACAAGTGAAATAATATTTATCATTTTATAATCGTCGATAGCCTTATCTTTTACTTCAATAACTTTCTCAAGACTCTGAAAAGATGAATTGATTCGGCTAAACAACGGATTTAAATGTTCACGATTTACTTTACCCCAAGCAGTTCGATGGACCCGCTGAAATTCTAAAAATATTTTCAATTGGTTTAGTGGTGTAATTTCCATACGCTTAAAACACATAGTAAGACTTTCAGATATTGCTTGAATTTTTGATCTATTAAGAGAATCTTGCGAAATTCCCTCTTCGGAACCACTATTGAACCAGATTTTTAATGAGGGAATACTATAATCCCCAGTATTATATTGCACAATTTGGTCTAATTCTGAAAACAGAGAGGAGTCTTGCAAATAGTTTTTTGCTGTGTCTATCCAGTCTTGCAAACTATCCTGATTAGCAGACTTGCCAGATGTTAATATCTTCTTAAGAGTTCCTGTTGCATATACACCAAAACAAAAATTGGTCTCATGAGAAACTTCATTAAATCTGGTTATCGAACTTCTTAGAAAAGGTACTTGTGTAGCCGGTCTTGCATCAAAAAGGATTGATAGAATGTCTGCATCAAAAAGGTATTTCTTTTTAACTGGTAATTTTCTCCCTTCGCACAGATTTCGAGTATTAATTTCAAAGATTTCTTTATCTTCTTCATCAACACCAAAAACCCCTTTTTGAGTCGCTCCATCAATTTCTGATGATGAATATTCTCCATTAAAATCAATTACAAAGAATTGAGATTTATTTATCATTTGATTATAAAATTTCGATCTAAACAGCTCCAAATATAATTTATGCAAACTATTAGACTTTCCACTTCCTGTGTTCCCAAATATACCTATGTGAGAAGCAAAAAACTTATTAATTGATAATTGAATTGGTTGATTTTCTAAAATTGATTTTCCAATTTTAATTGTTGATTCATTATTTTCAATTCCATAAATAATTTTCAACTCTTCTATACTAGTGAGAGAGACCTCATTACCAATCATGGGTACGTATTGACTTGTTACTTGAAATTTCCCATCTTCAATGACTCCTTTAGTTTTCACAGAAACAATTCTATTTATTGAATTTTTAGAATATCTGTTATCAAATTCAGTACTTTTTATTGAGTTTTGTTGATCAATTACTTTCTCATTTGAAACAGTTACTATTATTTTAATCTCATTTTGATTAATAGTAAGATAAGCTCCAATTTTGGGTCCTGCCAATATTTCACCATACCAAATGAATTCTGCGTCATTTGACATGCTGTACATTCCAACTTGTGATACATCACTATCAACAGAAGTAATTACTCCTAATTTTTTCTTAGGACTTTCCATCTTTTAAGTCCTCCAACCTTATACCAGAAAATAGATCAGTTAAATTTATTAAGTTAAAACTGTGCCAGATCTCTTCATCATTAATTATGTTTTTTGTTTTATATTCATCACAGAAATTTTCAGGAGTTAAAATAGTAAAATTACTTCGTTCACCCTTCCATCCTAAATTTGATAAAAAGGTTGCTCTATCATTATCACTGAACCCAAAAACATACACCATTAATTCTGGGTTTTGAATAGCTCTTTTAACCATCTTTGCAATATGCTTATCTTGAAAAGAAAATCCAATTACAAATAAAACTGCTTGTGGCTTATCTAGCTCTAACTGAAAAACCCTAAGCATCTCATGAAAATGATTATTATAAAACGTCTCTTGTTCTTCATATCCTGTAGGTTTTACAATAAGTGGATTATCAACAACACTATTTCTAATATACACTGAATCATTATTTATTTCCCAATTCATAGAACCATGAGGTTTTATTAGTGTAAGTGATGGTATTTCATTTGTATAATTATCGTTTAATCCCTTATATGATACAGTTCGATTATAATTAGAGCCATCAAGTTCTCTTTCAAAGTAACCACTAGCACCATCATTAACCACAAATCTATAATTTTTTAGTACTTTGTCAAAAGCTTTCTCAATGAATAAATCATAGTTTGTCGTAAAAAGATTTGCTGTACGAGTAGTTTGCCTTGAATTTGACATGTTAAGTATATCTATTATAGTTGAAAGAAAATTTATATAATTATTCAATGTAATAGATATTTCGCTACATTCTTCAACATTATTTAATAAATCTTTACTTACTGCTTTAACTTTTTGTTTTAATTTTTCATTTCTTTTTTCATAATCTTTCTCATCAATCATTCCCATTAAAGGTATAGCAGGTAAGGAGTTACCTGAACCAATTAAAAAATTCAACTGCTTTGTAATAGCCATTTTTCTAAGTGTTTTTACTAATTCATCATTGTTATTACTCATCCGTTCGTCAACCATATTGCCCTCCTACTCGACTATTGATTACCAGATTACTACAATTATACAACACTTCACAAAAATGAACTTACGTTGCAGAATATTTTTATGATAAAAATCACAAAATTTACACAGATGATCTTCACATAATATTGAAATTTGGTTGGAAATTCATAGATAACAAATTTATATTTGGAAAATCACCTTTAAACTCACAAATCTCCATTAAATATCATTAAATATCATTTAAGTTACCATCTTACTTCTACTCTATCGCGCAGGTCTTACTCGTTATATCATATACCCCGCGGTTATCATGCTTCCTTGACGATACGATTTGGTATCTTCTCAAGCACTTCTTCAAGGATACTCTTGCCCAGTCACTCGTCATACAGCGCGGAGGCCAATTGTGTAGTTAGTATGTTCTTTCGTCATCCAAGACCGAAGCTAAGGAAATTCCTTTACGTAGAATTGCATCCAATTCCCGGACGATATCTAATTTTTCTACAGAAATTTCAACCAGTCCACGGATACCTAGGACTAAAAGATCCATTCTACAATCGCAACATAGCACAAAAAGTGAAGTTTCCTAAAAAGCATTTCCGCTATACTAAACTCGTAAGGCAAGGATGTGCTCGGTTGTCATATCAAGAACATGAGAAAACGATTCAAGAAACATTGAATTATATTGAACAGCATCTGAAAGATGATTTAACGCTTCAAACTCTAGCGAAACACACTGGTTATTCTAGGTTTCATTTTCACCGTATTTTCAAGAAAGTGATTAAAAAGTCAGTTGTTGATTATATACGGGAACGTCGAATGACCCAAGCGGCGAAGGATTTAATTCATACGGACCAGAGGGCGATCGATATCGCATTGCAGTATCGTTTTGGTTCACAGGAATCCTTTCCTAGAGCCTTTAAGAAGATATATGACATGTCACCCGCACATTATCGGAAGTTATTAAGAAATGTCATTGATGAGGAGGAAACAAATATGGCTGATCATCAGAACACACCTGCTAGATGAATTATGACAAGGATACCCCACCTGACTATGAAACAGGTTTGGATAACAGAATTGTACACAGTGGGACTAACTCCGCTTATTTAAAATCAAAAGATGAAAAAGCTCGAGGTTTCGCAACATTGATACAGCAAAATAAGTCTGATCGTTACCGAAGAGAACGCCTTCAATTTTCTGCCTTTGTCAAAAGCGAAGATGTGAAAGGTTTAGCTGGTTTATGGATGAGGGTTGACCACTCTTCAGGTGAAATTCTTGCGTTTGACAATATGATAAACCGTCCTATTACAGGAACAACTGGATGGAATCATTTTAGTGTAGTATTGGATGTTCCAGTAAAAAGTGAAGTCATTGCGTTTGTAATATTACTACATGGTCAAGGTCACATTTGGATGGACGAACTTAGTTTTAAAACTGTAGATGAAAGTGTGCCAGTGACAGAACAAAACGCTGTGGATGATTTAGAGGATACACCCGTCAATTTAAATTTTGAAGGCTAGCAGACTGAAGTTAGGAGGAAGTTGATTGCTATGAAAAAGATTGGTGCGATTTTATTGCACTCTGTTAATTCACTCACCTTTATTTAGTGCTTTGGATTTTTATTTGGTGAAGAGAATACCACATTAAAACAGAAGTAACTTAAAGATAAGCAACCACAGGACAAAAAAAATCAATTAAAAAAGATATCCCTACCACTATCACTTTTTTGTCATCTTGGTATAATAGAAAAAATCAGAAAAATGAGAATGCGATGATAAGGAATAGTACTTGCCGAAATGTTTTCAGAAAGTTGCTGGTTGATGAGAAGCAATAACATAAAGGTAGGGAACTCACCTTAGAGTAGCCTTAGTGAAATGAAAATGATTGATGTAGTTAAGGTCGGCACCCCGCCGTTATACGGGAAGGATATAAGATCAAACAATCTGTATCCGAATAAGGGCATGATAATGTTTGTTTATCATGAAACAGGGGTGGTACCGCGTAAGAAGAAGTCTTTCGTCTCCAATGAAAATATTGGAGATGAAGGACTTTTTTTATTCTATTTACTAGGAGGAATCGATGATGTTTAACCACAAAAAATACGAAAAGAAATACTTTTTGCCACCGAACCTTACTTATGATTGGGTGAAAAAAGAAACATTAGAACGTGCTCCGATATGGTGCAGTGTGGACTTACGGGATGGAACTCAAGCATTACCTATTCCTATGAACTTAGAAGAGAAATTGGACATGTTTCAGTTACTAGTAGAGATCGGTTTTAAAGAAATTGAAATCGCATTTCCAGCTGCTAATGATACGGAGTTTAAGCTATTACGGACACTGATTGATCATCATATGATTCCAGACGATGTCACGATTATGGTGATCACACAAGCAAGAGAGCATATTATCCGCCGAACCTTCGAAGCCATTAAGGGGGTACCGAAAGCGATTGTTCATTTATATAATTCGACGTCAGAAGCGCAGCGCAGACAAGTATTTCAGAAAACAAAAGATGAAATTAAACAAATTGCCATTGATGGCGCTATTTTAGTAAAAGAACTGGCCGAAAAAACAGAAAGTGATATTTATTTTCAATATAGTCCTGAAAGCTTTCCAGGAACAGAAGTGGATTATGCATTAGATATTTGTAATAGTGTTTTAGATATTTGGAAACCGACACCACATCACAAAGCGATCATCAATATTCCGACAACAGTTGAATATTCAATGCCTCATATCTTTGCAAGTCAGATTGAGTATATACACAAAAATCTGTCTTACCGAGACAGTGTGACATTGTCTGTTCACCCTCATAATGACCGTGGCTCTGGAGTGAGTGATGCAGAATTTGGTGTGCTAGCTGGCGCAGAAAGAGTCGAAGGTACATTATTTGGTATAGGTGAACGTACAGGGAACGTAGACTTGATTACCTTGGCGATGAATATGTATTCACAAGGTTATGATCCAAAATTGAATTTCAATAACCTAGAAGCGATTCGTAAAAAATATGAAAAACTAACAAAAATCACTGTTCATGAGCGGCAGCCCTATTCTGGGGAGATGGTTTTCACCGCATTCTCTGGGTCACATCAAGATGCGATATCTAAAGGTATGAAATATAGAAAGGAACATCATGTTGATAAATGGGACGTTCCGTATATCCCAGTTGATCCAGTTGACTTGGGGAGGAATTATCAAACGGATGTAATTCGAATCAATAGCCAGTCTGGAAAAGGCGGCATAGGCTATATCCTAGAAACAAATTATGGCATTCAACTTCCTTATCAAATGAATGAAGCCATGGGATATGCAGCGAAGAAAGTATCTGATCAGACAAATAGGGAATTGTCTGTCGAAGAAATATATCATGTTTTTGAAGAACAGTATGTTGATTTTCACCCTCATTTCCAGCTGCTTGATTATCAATTTCATAAAGGAGAGAAGCAAGAAGTCACCTTAACTTTGCTGAGAGATCATCAGCAAATAGACATACAAGGAACTGGCACTGGAAGTTTAGATGCAATCAGTAATGCGTTAAAAGCACATTTTCATCTCGAGTATGATTTGGAAGTCTATGAACAGAATTCTTTGGGCAACGATTCTCAAGCAAAAGCCTGTGCACAGATTGGTATTTCAAATCAAGGAAAAATGCATTGGGGTGCTGGAATTGATAAAGATATTATTGAAGCAACAGTAAAGGCCCTGGTGGTTGCAGTAAATAAACTAGAGGTTTGGATGTAGATGGAAACAGATAAACTTGAAAAACATGAAGCGATGCAATATTTAAGAGAGTACAACGAACAAGAAATCTTTTATCAACAATACCAACAGAAAAAGCATGACAATGAATCATTGCAATTATTTTTGAAGGATTATGATCAAAACAATTTCATGCAAAAGCAAATATATATAGAAGAATTTTTGCTAAAAGGGCAAAACGAATTTGAAAAAGAGGATACCATGTGGTTAGGTCAGGAGAAAGATATCGAAGTGAGAAAGTATAGCCGTTTTATGCCTCAATTGTCGGCTATCCATGATTTCTTTGAGATGATCTATGTTCTGGAAAATGAGATGTATGTAGAAGTGGAAGATAAAAAAATCGTTTTAAAATCAGGAGATATTGCCTTTATTCCACCTGACACAATACACAAGCCACTTGTAATGGAGAATACAATCGCAATACAAATCATGATCCGTAAAAGTACTTTTCAAAAAGTGTTTTTTAAAATGTTAAAAGGAAATCATGTCATTTCAGAGTTCTTTTTGAATGCATTGTATATAAAAGAAAATAAACATATTCTTATTTTCCATAGTCACTTGGATAAAAATTTGCTAAACTGCTCTCTTCAACTATTTATAGAAAATCACAATCGATTTCCTAGTTACCAGTTGATTATGAATAATTTGTTTGAGATATTATTATGTCTCTTATTAAGATTCAAACCAAGTCATATGAACGTCATTCAGGTCAAACAATATAGTGATATACGTATGATTCAAATGCTTCAATATATTCAGCAATGTTGTGAGCATATAACAATTCAGGAGATGGCAGAGGAATTTAACCTTTCACAATCTTACCTGTCTAAATATATAGCTCGTAAACTCGGCAAATCATTTCGTGAAATTCGACAAGAAATAAGATTAGAAAAAGCATGCGAAATGCTAACCGGTAGTAATTTAAAAGTGGATCATATTTCGGGGGCCGTTGGTTATCAAAATGTAGAGCATTTCATTCGTTTATTTAAGAAAAAGTATCAACTAACACCACATCAATATCGTTTAAATAATAGAACATAATGAGCAGAATGTATGACACTTATCTTTAAAGTAAAATTTTTAAATCAAGAAAATGTCAAATCAATACGAATAAAAAGGAGACATCATCATGTCAATCAAGAAAGTAAAAGATTATTTTAAACAATATGAGATGGATACTCGAATTCAGGAATTTTCAGTATCTAGTGCAACCGTAGACTTGGCTGCTTCTGCATTGGGCTGCGAACCTGAAAGAATCGCAAAAACACTCTCCTTTTTAGTAAATGGACAAGCTATTTTAGTTGTGACCTCTGGCGATGCAAAAGTTGATAACAAAAAATTCAAGGAATATTTTAAAACAAAAGCGAAAATGCTGCCTCCTCAAGAGGTCGTTGACTTGGTCGGTCATGAAATTGGCGGAGTATGTCCTTTTGCTATAAAGAATGGCGTTTCTGTTTATTTAGATATGTCACTCAAACGTTTTGAGACAGTCTATCCAGCCTGCGGCAGCAGTAACAGTGCTATTGAACTCACAATCAAACAACTAGAAAAACACTCCAGTTATACACAATGGATTGATGTGTGTAAGGGATGGAATGATGAATTCATACAATAAAATGGAAGGAAAAAGTGCTGCAATTAAACATAAAAAAGAGCTAGAAACCCTTGATACACAAAGGTTTCTAGCTCTATTATAACTATTCCCACTCAATCGTAGCAGGCGGTTTACTCGTAATATCATACACCACGCGGTTCACATGCTTCACTTCATTCACGATACGAGTCGAGATCTTTTCAAGTACATCCCAAGGGATTCTTGCCCAGTCACTCGTCATACCGTCAATAGACGTAACAGCACGGATGCCGATTGTGTAATCGTATGTTCTTGCGTCACCCATGACACCTACGCTGCGGATGTCTGGGAGGACTGTGAAGTATTGCCAGATGTCGCGCTCAAGGCCGAAGTTGGCAATTTCTTCTCGTAGAATCGCATCCGATTCACGGACGATTTCTAATTTTTCTTCAGAAATTTCACCTAGTACACGGATTCCTAGTCCTGGACCTGGGAATGGCTGTCTCCATACGATGTCGTCTGGAATACCTAGCTCTGACCCTAGAGCACGAACTTCATCCTTGAATAGTGTATTGAGTGGCTCAATCAATTCAAACTGCATGTCTTCTGGAAGACCGCCAACGTTGTGGTGAGATTTGATTGTTTGTGCCGTTGCTGTTCCACTCTCAATGATGTCTGTGTAAAGTGTTCCTTGTGCTAAGTAGTCGATTCCTTTAAGCTTGTCCGATTCGTCATCGAATACATAAATGAATTCGTTACCGATGATTTTACGTTTTTGCTCAGGATCAGACACACCTTTTAGCTTGTTTAAGAAGCGATCTTTCGCATCTACTTTAATCACGTTCATGTTGAAACCTTCGCTAAATGTTTTCATAACCCCTTCTGCTTCGCCTTTGCGAAGAAGACCGTGGTCAACGAAAATACATGTCAGCTGATCGCCGATGGCTTTGTGGATCAATACAGCCACAACAGATGAATCTACACCGCCGCTTAGTGCGCACAATACTTGTTTGTCGCCTACTGTTTCACGGATTTTCTGCATTTCGATTTCAATGAAGTTCTCCATTGACCATTTGCCATCGCACTCACATACGCCGAAGACAAAGTTCTTCAATAGATCATTTCCGTACTCAGAGTGACGTACCTCTGGGTGGAACTGAACGCCATAGAAATTCTTCTCAGCTAAGCTCATCGCTGAGTTTGGACAATGTGCACTTGTTGCATCAACTGTAAAGCCTTCTGGTACTTCAACGACAAGGTCACCATGGCTCATCCAAACGACTTGATCCGTTGGAAGGTCTTTGAATAAAGCAGGTGTTCCGTTAATATGAATGTCTGCTTTTCCATATTCACGCTGGCTTGCCGCTTCTACTTTCCCACCTAAATAGTGAGTCATCAGCTGCATGCCGTAGCAAATGCCTAGAACTGGAATGCCTAGATCAAAAATCTTTTCGTCACAACGGAAAGATCCTTCATCATATACACTGTTTGGTCCACCAGAAAGGATGATTCCTTTCGGCGCCATTTCTTTAATTTCTTCAGCAGTTAAAGTGTGCGGATGAAGCTCACTGTACACACCAAATTCACGAATACGGCGAGTGATCAGCTGATTGTACTGACTACCGAAATCGAGAACCAAAATCATTTCATTTACTAAATTTGTCATGGTGTCACCTCTATGTCCAATATAGTTTTTATAAACGCACAGAAAAAATGAGAGGAGAAAACCTGCTCTCAGTGTAAATCACGCTTTTGAAGCGCCCAGACTCACATCCGAACGCTTCAATTTCATGTATTTTAGAAGGTTTTAATATTCACCTATTCTAACAACAGGAAGGTACGGGGTCAAGACTATCTCCTGTTTATTAAATTTTCCCATAACTTCACCGACTGCCGCCAAAGCGCCGACGCAACTTCTTGTCGATAGAGCGCCCGCTCATAGAACTGCGTTAGTTCAGACATGTGATGATTCCCTTCCTTGTCATCGATCAAAGAAGCAAATTCTCTTAGCGTCATGCCTGGCTTTTTCTCGATCCCTCTGCGCTTTAGCTGTTTTAATAAAGCAGCATATGCGTAGAAAAAAGCTTCCTCATCTGGCAGACGTTTTACCTTTCTCACAATAAAGATTGGCAGCCATCTTGCTCTGAACCGGTAAAGCATCCAGCCTATAAATCCAAGAAAGACAATTACACCTGCTGCGTAGCCCAAGATTGAACCAACATGAACCATACTTGGCTTTGCTTTAGTTGCTTGTTCCTCTTGTTTTGCCGCCTGTTCTGGTTCTTGTTGCTGCGGCTGTTGTGTCTGCTCGTTTTCTTGTTGATCAGATGCGGGCTGATCTTTTTCATCCTGTTGATCATCTGTTTGGTCGTTGTTAGCCGTGGTTTCATTCGTAAATGTCTCTGGGTTCGTGAACCCTTTTGTCGGTTCAAAAGTCACCCAGCCACGGTTTGGAAAATACACCTCTACCCATGAATGCGCATTGTTATTGGTCACTTCATACACATTGTTTCCATCCATCTGTGTTTCATATAACTGACCTGACGTGTACCCTTTCACCCATCTCGCCGGAATTCCAATCGAGCGAAGCATGACAATCATCGAGGTTGAAAAGTTATCACAATAGCCAATCATCGTATCAAATAAGAACTGATCCACATAGTCTTCGTCACGCCCAGGCACAGCGACATTTTGGGTTTCATATGAAAACTTCGCAGATCCTAAATAATCCTCAATCGCTTTTGCTTTATCATACATATTATCCTTCGTTTCCGTTAAGCTGTTCGCCAATGTTTTCACACGCTCTGGCAGCGAGGATGGGAGCTGCAAGTATTCACGTCCGACCTGCTGGTTCACTTGCTGCTTGGTCGGTACTTTGATCCGCTGTAAATCCTCTAGGATAAATGTAGGTGATAAGAAGCTGACTCGATAGTTCCCTAAATTTTTGGGCGGGTTTTGAGTAGACGGGACAATTTTCTCCGTTTTGCCCATCATTTGCAGTGGAATGTTTTCCATCGGCGTCAGCATAACCGTACCAATCGGATAAACAGCATGATTAAATCGATAATTTGATTCCATATCGACTCTCGTTTCATGCTCCTCTGTTTTCACGCGATTGGTAAACCACTGGTTCGGCACTTCATTCCCTTTTAACCGAGTAGGTTTCGTATCATTTGAAGCATCCTCCCAGCCTTTCCCCGTGTAAATACTTTTTGTTTCTACACGAAAATAAGACGGTTCTTTTCCGCTCCATTTAAATACCGGTGTACGGTCCTCACTAAACGGTCCCCCAAGCGACGAATCATCCGTACTATATCCCACCTTATTCTGCCCGGTGGAACCATCTTGATTCGTGACCGCTTTAAAAAACGGGACAGGGTCAGGCCATTTCGGATCAGATTTTGGCAAAGAAGCACCGAGTGATGCTGATACAAGAACAAGCGCCAGCATGGGTAAGAACCAATTGAGACGCGCTTTCTGTGACACCCGCACACCTTCAGCCGAACGAAGCCGGTCGAAATAGAGCAGGCCAAGCAAACAAAAGCCAAATACCATAATTCGAACGATCGCAAAAGTCGCATCATAAGGTGTAAACGTATCAAGAATCGTGACATATACAATCGTCATCAGTAAAAAGAAAAAGATACGCTGCTGATACACAACCCAATAATAAAGCAAATAAACAAGTAGCCAAAGCAAAATATAAAACAACAATGTGCGGAAAGACGGATACATGTCACTCCACATGCCCATGCTCATCAAAGAAATATTATCTTGAATATCAGCAAACAGCGCAGGCAGATAACTTGGCTCTGATTGATAAAAAATCAAGTATAATGCGAGCAAGATCAATCCAGCACAAATAGGAAACGTCACATACCACTTCAATCGAAAGAACGTAAACAAACACGTAAGCCCTATAAAAATGATGAAATAAGACGTATGACTCGTCTCTGTAAAATCTTGAAGCGGACGAAGCCACTCCCAAAGCAGCAGAAATGCGACAGCATAATAGATGAACAACTCAAAACGGCTTTGCCGCTGATGCATATGCAGCATAAATGTTTGTCACCTCACAGTTCTTTCGTGCAGCCGGTCCTCAAATAAAAGGGTCGTGTGTATCCCAGAAGCTTTAAACCGGTCCACAAGCTGTTTTTCTTTTGCCGTCAATCGATCAACGGCTCTCTTCACTAAAAGAACGGTGATGTTCTTTCTGTTTCGATTCCCAAGTAAAATGGTAGCAAGCTCTTCTTGCAGATGACCTGTCACCACATACTTTCCTGTCTGCTGGTGCTCACTCGCTGTTAATGATTGATAATCAGGTGCACGAGAAGGCTTATACTGCACCTTTGTTAAATAGTAGAGCATGTCCTGTAAATGCCACTCTCCTTGATCCACTCGAAATAAGTGCTGATCCCCAAGCGGGACAAGGCCTACCGGCACCCCTTTTTTCACAGCCGTTTGCAGAACAGACGCAGCCATAGACACAATCGTTTCAAAAGCGGCTTCATCTGTAAAATCAGCAAACACCACCAGATCCTTTGTCTGATTCTGTTCAAACTCCTTCGTCATAAGCTGACCTCTTCTAGCTGTTGTCTTCCAGTCCACCCAAGCGAAACGATCTCCTTGCTGGTATTCACGCACGCCTGTCGTCACATTTGTCGGTTCATTTAACCAAGAGTGCACCGCTTTGCCTCCATTTTCATTCACCGATGCAGCAGATTCTACAGGAATATTCAACATTTTCGGATACACAAGCAATGTTTTCTCTAATGGAAGAATCACTTCTTTTTCAACAAACCCAAACATATCACCCGTTTTAATTCTAACCGCCGTCAATTGATGCTCTCCCCGCACGATGTCATTGAATTGATATGAAAATCGCCACGTTTTCCGAAACCAAGGAAAGATCATTCGCTTCATTTCAATCTGTTCCTGTAAATGGAAGGTATCCGGCGGGTCATCCTCAAGTATGACGTACACGTACGGAAATAAATTCGTCCGCTTGATTTCAAGGTCAACAGACAGCACATCCCCTGCCTTTAACCGGGTATGCTGTAATGTCCTTTTGGCTGTTGCACGAAGTGGAACAAGGGCAAACAACAAAGCATACAAAGCATATGGTGAAAATGCATAAAAAAGGAACCAGCTCACAAAGCCGCCCTGAAACATGGCATAGCAAAAGGCTGCTGCTGTAAGGAGAAGGAGCATAAACACCCGTAACCATAGTGAAAAAGCGAAACGGTCAGTTGACTTCATTGAGTCATCGACTTTTGAACTGGTACGCCAATATGCTCAATCATCTGTCGCAACAGTGTCTCCGCCTTCTTCCCTTCATATGTTGCTTCTGATGTCAAAATCATGCGATGCGGCAATGTGTAAGGCGCCAAATACTGTACATCATCAGGAATCACATAATCCCGCCTGTTCAACAGCGCATACGCCTGAGCCGCTTTCATCAATGCAATTGAACCCCTTGGGCTCACGCCTAAATAGACAGACGGATGATTTCGCGTCGCTTGGGCGATTTCGACAATATATTCTTTAATCGATGCATCCACATGTACGGTCTGAACCGCTTGCTGCAAAGCATGGATATGATCTTTTGTCATGACTGCCTGAAGCGTGTCAATTGGCGATTGTTTCTCCTGCAAATTCAGCACCTCAAGCTCCTCCAGCATGGTTGGATACCCCATCTGCAGCTTGAACAAGAAACGGTCCATTTGCGCCTCTGGAAGTGGATAGGTCCCCTCATACTCCACTGGATTTTGCGTAGCCATCACAAAGAAAGGATCTGCCAGCGGCATCGTTTCTCCGTCCACTGTGACACTGCCTTCTTCCATCGCTTCAAGAAGGGCTGATTGTGTTTTAGGAGAGGTTCGGTTGATTTCATCAGCCAAAATAATCTGCCCCATAATCGGTCCTTGTCTAAATTCAAACTCGTTTGTCTTTTTATTATAAATCGACACACCTGTTACATCTGAAGGCAAAAGGTCAGGCGTAAATTGGATTCGCTTAAACTCACACCCAATGGATTTTGCCAGAGCACGAACCATCATGGTCTTCCCAACGCCAGGCACATCCTCTAATAGCACATGCCCTTTCGCCAAAATCGCAACAAGGCTTAATATCGCAATATCTTTTTTCCCCACCATCACTTTATTGATGTTATCTACGATTTTTTGTAAATCTGAATGCATCGGTTCATCAAATGCCATCCTGATCCTCCTATCACGTTTCCGTCAATTTTCATATAGTCTAACTTTACCATACAACACACATTTGCATGAAACATCAACACGTAGAAAAAAGAAGCCTTCTCACGATGGAAAAGACTTCTGCTCCTCTTTAGGCTCACTTGCTGGTTCCATATGAACATGAGAGTGTAAAATATCATGTTCCTGCTTCATTCTGCGTTCAATTTCATCTGCAATATCATGGCTTTCTGCGATGTTTAAATGCGGTTCTACTTCAACGACCACATCCACATGGACGGTGCTTCCAAGGTAACGAGCTTTAATGTCTTTCAAATCGCCCACTCCTGGTGTCGCTTCAATCGTCTCTTTATATTTAGACATATCTTTTATATGAAAACCGTCCGTTAACGAATGAGACGCATCTCTGAAAATCTCCCACGCTGTTTTACAGATAATTAAGCCAATCACAAACGCAGCAAGCGTATCAACCCACGCCAGCTGAAATTGAGAGGCGATAATTCCGACAAACGTCCCGATACTCACATAAGCATCTGATTTATTATCAGCCGCTACCGCATATAGCGCCTGGCTATTAATTCGTTTAGACAGTTTACGGTTATACATATACACGCCATACATCACAACAGCACTTCCTGCTGCCGTCCAAGCTGCAATCATATCAGGCGTTTGATGCTCTGATGAGAAAAGCGACTGGCCTGCACTAAGCAAAACCTGAAGCCCGACAAGCATCATAATAAAGGAAGCCACAAGTGACGCAATATTTTCAGCTCTAAAATGACCGTATGGATGATCCTCATCAGGTGGCTTCTGAGAAATACGCAGCCCAGTTAATACGGCCAGCGAAGCAATGATATCAGTCGTATTATTCAAGCCATCTGCGGAAAGGGCTTCTGAATGAAACACATACCCAATGATCAGTTTGACAGCAGATAAGATCACATAGGCTATAATGCTGACCCAAGCACCTGTTTCACCTTGTCTTAATTCGTTGTAGCGCTCCATACCGAACAGCGCCTCCTCACACATTACTTTTCTATATTTATCTTACAAAGCCAAGCCCGTGTGGGTCTACAGCAACATGATTCGCTTGAATCAGCAAAATAGGAGACATAGAAATGTGTTGACCTAAGCAAACTTATTTTTATAAGGTCAATTGACCTCAAGACCTACTCCCATCAATGTTTTTCAAAACCACCCCGAAAAATGAAAAAGAACAAAATGACTCTACTATCTAATTGTCAGAATAGTTTTATTTCAAAACACAACTTTTCTTTCTTCCTTCTTATGCTATTTTTAAGAATGGGCAGAGGAAAATGAGGGAACATAATCTCTCAAATCCTTTATACTTTTTAACATCATGTTAAGAGGTTTGAAATGTCAGTTTGATAACCTGTCCAATGCTGAATGACAATTCAGTATGATAAAATTTAAAATATTCTAAAAACAAACTCTCAAATAAAAGAGAAATGTTTGGAGGTAAAGAAATGTCCAACATGACAAACGGTCTTCAAAAAAACCTTAAGACAAGACATATTTCAATGATCTCCATTGCCGGGGTCATTGGGGCAGGGCTATTTGTTGGTAGTGGTGCTGTCATTCATTCTGCAGGGCCTGGATCGATTCTTTCCTATTCATTTGCCGGACTTCTGGTCATCTTTATTATGAGAATGCTTGGAGAAATGGCATGTGCCTATCCGACAAGCGGCTCTTTCTCACAATATGCGAGTGACGCCATCGGCCCGTGGGCCGGATTTACAATCGGCTGGCTTTACTGGTTCTTCTGGGTCATCGTGATCGCCATTGAAGCCATTGCCGGTGCTGCCATTATTCAATATTGGTATGGAGATGCACCTGTTTGGCTCACAAGTCTTATCCTCACAATCCTCTTAACTTTGACAAATATCTTTTCTGTTAAATCTTTTGGCGAATTTGAATATTGGTTTTCATTGATTAAAGTCGTCAGCATTATTCTATTCCTACTCATTGGTTTTGCATTTATCTTTGGTTTTGGCGGTCATCATACTGCAGGTCTTGCCAATTTAACGGGGAATGGCGGTTTCCTTCCAAACGGATTCGGCTCTGTACTCCTCGGGATTGTCGTTGTCATCTTTTCCTTCATGGGAACCGAGATTGTGGCAATTGCCGCAGGTGAATCAGCAGACCCGGTCAAATCTGTGACAACAGCTACCCGTTCAGTTGTATGGCGTATTATTGTTTTCTACGTCGGGTCGATCGCCGTCGTTGTCACGTTACTCCCATGGAATTCAGCGAATATTTTAACAAGTCCGTTCGTTGCAGTATTAGAATACATCGGTGTCCCATCAGCCGCTCAAGTCATGAACGTCATTGTTTTAACAGCCGTTCTTTCTTGTTTAAACTCCGGCCTATACACAACGTCCAGAATGCTTTATTCATTAGCTGAAAGAGGCGAAGCACCAAAACGTTTTATGAAAATCAGCAAACGCGGTGTCCCTGTAGCAGCGACAGTCGCAGGTACCTTCTTTTCCTATATTGCCGTCATGATGAACTACTTTTACCCTGAAACCATCTTTCTATTTCTAGTCAATGCCTCTGGTGCCATTGCACTTCTTGTCTACTTGGTCATTGCCGTTTCACAATTAAGAATGCGTCGTAAAATTGAAAAAGAAAATCCAGAACAACTCAAAATCAAAATGTGGCTGTTCCCATACCTTACGTACTTTACCATTTTGGTCATCTGCGCCATCTTGGCCTCTATGCTGTTTATCGAATCGATGAGACCTCAGCTCATACTGACAAGCATCATTACCATCGGTGTACTAGCCGCCTACTTCATCTTTAAACCGAATAAAAAAGTGCCTGCAAGTGCAGCGCTTGAAAATAAACACCCTTAATTCTCCCGCTGAAAAGCGGGTTTTTTTATTTTATTCACCTATTTGGATGTCCGCACTTATAATGTATCAAATTGATTTTAAGTGAGGATTAGTCAACATGAACCTAGAAAAGTTTGTTGACGAGCTGCCAATTCCAGAAGTCGCAGAGCCCGTCAAAAAAAACCCAAGACAAACGTATTATGAAATCGCTATGGAGGAGGTGTTCCTAAAAGTTCATAGAGATCTGCCCCCAACCAAGCTATGGACCTATAATGGCAGTTTGCCGGGTCCAACCATTAAAGCGAATCGAAATGAAAAGGTCAAAGTGAAATGGATGAACAAATTGCCGCTGAAACACTTCCTGCCTGTCGATCATACCATTCACGCTGGACATCATGATGAACCCGAAGTCAAAACAGTCGTTCACCTGCATGGGGGCGTGACACCTGCAAGCAGTGACGGTTATCCGGAGGCTTGGTTTTCGCGAGACTTTGAAGCGACCGGCCCCTTCTTTGAACGAGAGGTTTACGAATACCCTAATCACCAGCAAGCATGCACATTGTGGTATCACGATCATGCCATGGCATTAACACGATTAAATGTATACGCCGGATTAGCTGGCTTTTATTTGATCTCAGATGCGTTTGAAAAATCACTCGAATTACCGAAAGATGAATATGATATCCCTTTAATGATCATGGACCGGACATTCCAGGAGGATGGCGCACTGTTTTATCCAAGTAGACCAAATAACACACCAGAAGATAGTGATCTTCCAGATCCCTCCATCGTGCCATTTTTTTGCGGGGAAACGATTTTAGTCAATGGAAAAGTATGGCCATATTTAGAAGTAGAGCCTCGAAAATATCGTTTTCGTATCTTAAACGCATCCAATACAAGAACTTACGAGCTTCATCTAGATAACGACGCCACAATCTTACAAATTGGATCTGATGGCGGCTTTTTGCCAAGACCTGTTCATCACCAATCTTTTAGCATTGCACCTGCTGAACGTTTTGATGTCATCATCGACTTCTCAGCTTACGAAAACAAAACAATTGTTTTAAAAAATACGGCAGGCTGCGGTCAGGATGTCAATCCAGAAACAGATGCGAACATTATGCAGTTTAAAGTCACTCGTCCGCTCAAAGGAAGAGCAGCTAAAACATTACGTCCGATCTTCAAACCACTTCCACCGCTCCGACCGAGCCGAGCTGATAACGAGCGAACGCTAACGCTTACTGGCACACAAGATAAATATGGGCGCCCGATTTTATTACTAGATAACCGGTTTTGGAATGATCCTGTCACGGAAAATCCTCGACTTGGCAGTGTAGAGGTATGGAACATTGTCAACCCAACAAGGGGCACACACCCTATTCATTTACATCTTGTTCAATTCAGAGTGATTGATAGAAGACCATTCGATACAGACATCTATCAATCAACAGGTGAAATCGTGTATACAGGACCAAATGAAGCGCCTCCTTTGCATGAACAAGGCTACAAGGATACAATTCAGGCGCATGCCGGTGAAGTCATTCGCATCATCGCTCGGTTTGTCCCATATAGCGGACGATATGTGTGGCATTGTCACATTTTAGAACACGAGGATTATGACATGATGCGGCCGATGGATATCATTTAGTAAATATGAAACCTCCTCTCTCTTAATTGCGTAATATGAAAAGGGCTAACAGCTTCTATATATTAGCCCTCTATTTTCTTTTCAATCTCCATGAGAAAAAACGAACAATGTATCGCATGAATGGCATTTTTTTGAACATTCCACACTTAAAAAGTTGACGAAGTAAACCGATAATACTACTATATACCCATTACCTCTATCAAAAGGCACTTAAGAAACCAAGCACGAACAAATAGAAAATCGTCATAAAAAACGGAGGAGTTCAATTTGAATGAAGAAAAAGAGACTTGCCAGGTCAAGCAAGAAACAGTGGCAGGTAACAGGGAGAAGCTTTCAATTCATGAAAACGAGAGCATTCGATCAAACATTGAACAACTAACAATTGAACTCGGTGAACAAAAAGAATTCAATCACTTCATATTAGATGAAAAACAGAAGACCATCAGCACATTATCGGCTCTCATTGCAAAAGGTGATTGTGATGAAGAGTTAAAAGCTCATTTTGTACAAGCATTACATATCGGGCTCTCTGTTATAGAGATTATGGAGATCATTAAGCACTGTACAAAGGTTGTAGGATTCCCTCATTCCATTAATGCCTTGTTTATTTTTCAGAACTTACTAGATGAAAACAATAAATAAGAGAAAACGAGAAGTCTTCTGTCCTCTCGTTTTTTTATTTCCACTTACTTTACTCTCTTACGCTGATTCTGTCACAGTAGCAAAATATCAAAATACCACTCATTTCCTTGCTTAAAAAGTGATGTTCATTTCACAAACCGCATTTTTCACCGACACATCCCATGACAAAATAAAAAAACGTCCAGTTATATGAAATAACTGAACGCGCACCTTTTACCGATTGACAGTGAAATTGTTAACAATCCCGCCTTCTTTCTCCCAAGCGGTTTCTACTGTTTTCTTCTTAATATCATATTCAAAAATGGTTCTGACCTTCGCCTTTCGTCCTGTGTCATCCTTTAATTCCTTTGCGTTCTTTGCAACACCTAAGAAATAAACAGATGTACCATCCGCAGAAAATTGCGGCTGGGCAGCACTTAAAATACGCACATCTTGGCTGTTTTTAACAAGTGTCTTTGTTTTTCCTGTATCTACATCCATCACCTTAATAGATGATACTTCTTTTTCATTTCGAACCTTCACTTCTGTATAAATGAGTTTTTTATGATCTGGTGAAAAAGAAATATCATTGATGGTTTGAGAAATACGTGCAATTCGCTTACCCTTCTCACCTGTTTGAAGGGTAAGCTTCATGGTCGTTGGTTCAGGATCCATTCCTTTTTCATTTGCCTCATCCGTCTTTTTATAATCCTCTTTTAACGAATAATGCTGAATGGCCAACAGATTTGATGCTGGATCATAAGCAAAAGAACTCACCGTATCATCATCACTTTTTTCTGGATATAACACTTTCACTTTCTGTGTTTTCAAATCAAAAGATGCTACATAAAATTGCTCACCTGAATCCTTGTTATACCTTAAATATAACTGTTTTCCGTCACCAGAAAGTCTCATACTGTCGATTGAATCGTCACTCGTAAAGAGCGTTTTTTCTTTATCCGTTTTCACATTCAATTCTCGTATACTTACTTTTTGTGTGTCTTCATCTGTATACGTGTAGTATAAAAGCTGTTTCGCCTGATCATAAGCAATTGAAGGATATGCTGTCAGTTTCTCTGTATGAAGCGCCTTGTCATGCAAGTAATAAGTATTGTTTAACTTTTGATCCGTAAATGAAACAAGCAATTCGTCTTTTGCATCTTTATTTGTTTTCACTTTTCCTGCATGTTTTGCCTCTTGCCCTGGCTTCATCATGAAGAAGATGACGGCCGCAATCACTGCGACTCCAATTACTGTGATGATCCACCATGTTGATTTTTTCATTGACTTTCAGACCCTCTCCACAAGAAAAGAAGCCAGAAAATGAACTTTTCCCGCTTCTTTGCATGCCTATGTATTAATAAGTGTAATGCCCTTTGACGACACCTTTACTTGTTTTATACCCAAGTGCTTTGAATGCTTTCGGACTTACGTCTAATACTGCGTTTGGCATTCTACCTACATCATATTTATATACTGTAATCACTTTATGTGGTTTCGCTTTTGTTGTCACTCTTAGTTTTGTACCTTTTTTCGGTACGTCAAATCCCATTTTTGTTGCTGCATCCCAATGACCGAGTTTTTTTCCATCTGCGCCTTTTTTACCGACACCATTATACCATGTAATATTGCCGCTTACTTTTTTTGCACTTGCTCCATGTGAGAAACTAAACGCTAAAAATAAACTAGCTACTGTTACGATTGTCGCGATAAGCTTTTTATTCATTAAAAAATCCTCCGTATTTGGTTTCTGACCCTATTATACATGAAGATGCACCCAGTTATTTTACAGTCACATTACAATTCGAATACAAGTTGACCACTTAATGACCGATTTTGTTCATAAATTTCACCAAAAACAGCCAGAACATTGTCAGTAGATCCCTCCCTTTCGTTTTATATAATAGAAATGAATCAAAGATAAGGAGGTATTTTCATGAAAAAGTGGTTCATCGTTTTGAGTGTAAGTTTGATCTTCGTTTTGATGCTTTCAAGTATTCCTGCCTCTGCGGCTGGTCCTCGTCACGGCGCCATCGTGACACAAACGGATGAAGCCAAATGGTCAGGTATCTCGGCTGATATTGTGCTGCCAAAAACAGCCACTATTAAAAATGGCTATGCCGACTGGTATCTTGGTCTCGGTTCTGCCGTTGTTGAAAGCGGGATTTCAAAAACATCTTCTGGCTATAAGGTCTTCCTGGGCACCGGCTCCCAAGGCGGCAGTCAATATTGGAACAGCGAATACGATTCAAGTATTAAAGATGGTGCACGTGTCAACTTAAAACTCATCAACAATGGTGATGGCACAGTGTCACTATACGTCAACGGGAAACTGCGTTATAAACAGCCTGTTTTCAACCCTAGTCGTCTGAAAGACCTCGATGTCGTCAAAATGGTACACGGCGTACAAGATAATGGAACAAACAGCTACTCGCAAGCAAGTTTCTCTAATGTACAGCTCCGTGCAAATACATCTGGAAGTGTCTATAAAAAATGGGACGGCACCGTCAAATCATCTCTTTTACGCAAAAATCTAGAATCTGGTGCTCCGGCTCCAAAATTCACAGTCATTTCGTCTATCCCACTTAGTACAACCCTTTCAGCACAATAAAACATGAGCACCCACCTTTGGGTGCTTTTGATTGTTCACAGCTTATCAACACTTCTCTTTTAATCAAAACATCGATTCGTGGTAACATAAGCATACATACTTTGAAGAACAAAGGAGAAAGAACGTGAGAAAAAGTCTACTTGTTTTCATGAGTCTTGTTGCAACCTTCTCTATCCTAGCAGCTTGCTCAAATACTGCAAAAGAAGAAAAAACAGAATCTACGGCACTTCCAACGATTAATCAACGCATTCAAAATGAAACGAAAGAGGTCATGGAGCAGTCTAAGCTCGTAAAAGACACAACAATCACCGTTGATCAAAAGAAAAAAGTCATTTCCTTAAACGTGACAGCTTCATCTGAGACCAATAGTGATTACGCTGAAGTCATTGGTTTGAACTTTGCCAAAACACTAGCTATTGGTGCATCCACTGAAAAGGAAAACAACCTGCATAAACCGGAAAATGACAGCCTCGGCGCCCTCTACTCCTTTTATGACCTAAACATTACCGTGAAACAGGAAAACGGAAAAGTACTGGCAAAAGGAAAGAAAACAACAAATGAAACAAAGATTACCTGGGAGAGAGCCCAGTAATTGGACAAGAAAATTCTTTATGGATTTTCTTGTTTTTTTTAACAAAACTATTAACATTGTGAAAAGAATGCCGATGAGTAAGATTGTGTTGGTTCTTAAGTACCAATAATTCTTATTTACATATCGGAGGAAAGTATCATGAAAAGAACAACGGAATTTGTTTTAGGCTTAATTGGAGGAATTTTTGGGTTTTTCGGTGCAATGTTTGCCATTGCCTTTGGAGGGCTCGATGCCGCATTTAGTGAATCAGGTACGAGTCAAATCACAGGATTAGGCTGGGCAGCGATGCTTTTCTCTATTCTTGCTATTGTGGCATCTGTTATCGTGAAGAAAAAAGCAAAGCTTGGCGGGATTTTATTATTAGTATCTGCTGTTGGTGGTATTATTTCTATTTCTATGTTCTTTATCCTTCCAGCTGTATTAATCCTCATCGCAGGATGCATGGGTGTGTTTAGAAAAGAGCCTGTCGTCAATAACACAACTGCATAAGAATAGAGAATAAAGCTTGTAGAGATTGCTCTACAAGCCTTTTCTCTCTACTCTTTGTAAATCATATTGAATGGAATTAACTAACTCTATTATGTTTTCATCTGTCCAAAGATCCAATATAAACAATATATCATCCATCATGTGTGACAAATCTTCCTTGCACATCAATTCTTCTTTGTAAGCAGGGACAACAAAGAAATAGAGTAGATCAGCCAATTCAAGAGCGACACTTACATCTTTTTCATCCATGATGGCTTTATGCAAAGAGTGGATCAGCCATTTAAGGTCTTCATAATTTTCAATAGGAACATACATCAATTGATGAATTTCATCTACTTTCCTTTCCTTTAGAATCCTCTCAGCAAATTCCTTTGAAAGAGCCCCAACTGTATTTGAAGATATATTCAGAAACGAGAATTCATGTTGATCCTCTCTATTAACCATCTTGATTGACGAACCATCCATTTCAATCACTCCCAATCCCTTATAATAATTCTATTATAAGGAAATTCAAACCCGTTTTAAGTCATCAGAAGTGGATTTTATGTAATTTTAAGCTAACTGGTTTATCAAAAAAACATCTCAAAACAATTATTTTCTATTTTTATCATTTTTTGTTGATTTAAAGGTTCTTTTATCCTATTATAATAGTCACGGTCAATATATAAGCGCAAGACGCTTATATAAATTAAACAAAAGGGGATTTTCATTTTGAAGAAATTCTATGCTTTATTTTTAACTTTAGGGCTAACATTTACACTGGCTGCTTGCGGCTCAACAGAAGATGTGTCTACAGGTGCATCTAAAGAAAAAGAGTCTACTAGCACAAAAACACAATCAAAAAACAAAAAAGATGATGGTTCAAAGAAAATAAATGCGAGCAAACACAAAACAACTGCTCAAGGAATGAAAGTAAACCTTGGCGAAATTAAAATTATGAAGGATAGAATCAATGTAGGAATGAATATCGAAAATACGACAGATAAAGTTCTAAACTTCTATCCAGACCAAGGTAAAGTTGTAGCTGGAAGCATGCAATTAGATGCGAATATGTTTATGACTGATGGCGATATTGGTGGCGAAGTTGAAGGTGGCGTTAAACAAGATGGTGTTATTCAATTCTTAGCTCCTGAAGGCAAAGAGATCAACATTAAAAACATCAAAGAATTAAAGCTGAAATTTGGAAATGTCACAACTGACGATTACATGAATAGTAAAGATGTGACCTTCACAGTAAAAGTAAAATAAACTTTCACTATTGCCCTTGAATGATGAGGGCTTTTTTATTTATCACATTAAAAAACACTTTCCGAAAAGAAAGTGTCAGATTGTAGAGAAACTCATGTTTTTCTACAATCTTTTTTATTTTCATCGTAATGATGATGGATGAGATTGAATGAAAAAGGCCTCCCACACACCTAACCTAGCTTCGCTAGATGTGTGGCAATCTTCTTCATGTTCTGACAGGCAGCTGTGAGAAGAACTTGCTCACTCACATTTTGTTTTCCCCTCAACCGGCAGTAGCGAAGCCCGTGCAGTTGTTTTGAATCTGCAAAGCTTCGCTCTATTTTTTCTTTTCTTTTTTTATATAGCTCTTTTCCAGAGACAGATAGACGATTTTGTCTGATCTTTTCTTTATGTTCTTCCCATATGTGTCTTGAGATGACTTTTTGATGATTTTTCGACCTTGTGCATCTTTCAAGGAAAGAACACGATGCACATTTTTTAGGATCTGATTTGTAGAATCGATAACCCTTTCGATCAGTTGTTGTATATAATAGCTTCTCACCATTTGGGCATATGTAATGATCATGTTCAGAGTCATACTTGAATTTCCACTTCTCAAATAAACCTCTTGTTGGATGAAAGCGTCTATGTGCGATGACACCAAAAATACGGCGATCTGATAAACCTTTACAGATTGGGGTCGTCAAATAACCAGAATCAAGGGCAACAGCTTCTACTTGAAAACCAAATCGTGCGATTTGGTGATCCAACCGATCAAGATACGGAACAGAATCATGGACATTACCGGGCGTGATGTGGGCATCCGTGATGATATTGTACTTCATATCCGTTGTACGGTGGTCTAGGTAGAAAAAGCCTTCCGGTTTGTTTTCACGATAAAGATAGCCACTTTCAGGATCAGTCGTACTTTGACGAATGTCTTTTTCCGTTTTCACCTCCTCTTTTACCTTTAAGGGCTTTTTTCCGTGTGCCACCCGATCTTCTTGGATCGCTTCTTCTAAATCATTTATATAGTTCTGGGTATCTTGTTCAATCGTTTTTCTCATATATTTATGTTTATTGGCATTGGCTTTAAGATGAGTTGAAACAGTAAAAAGAACGCGGCCTCCTACCATATCATGATTGATAGCTTGAAGCACAATCTCGTCGAAAATGTCTTGAAAAATCGTTGTATCTTTGAATCGAGTACGACGATTCCAGCTAATGGTCGAGTGATGAGGAACGGGGTCATTGATGTTCAAACCTAAAAACCATCTATACGCCATGTTATAGTAAATTTCTTTTTCAAGTTGTCTTTCAGAACGGATACCGTACAGGTATCCGATAAACATCATTTTGAACAAAATAAGTGGATCAAGAGAAGGACGACCTTTATTCTCGCTATAATACGGTCTTACTTTATCTACGATAAATGAAAAATCAATGTACTGATCAATTTTACGAAGCAGGTGATCCTCTTCGACCAGTTGATCTAGTAATACAAATTCGGCTTCGTGCTGAGAAGAATTTCTAGTGTGGAACATGAGAAAAACACCTTCCTTTAGTATGCTTTTCTCTATTATAAAGTGGGGTAGTGGAAAATTTAAGGGAAAAAATAAAGCTGTCGAGATTTTCTCGACAGCCTGACACTTTCCGAAAAGAAAGTGTTTTTGTTTATAAGTAACGATTCATTCATTTTAATACTTCATAAGAATAACTGATTTTTCGAGAAGTCTCTTACATGGAACTCTTTTTCATCGCAGCCGCCATTTCCACTTCACCCTCTGCTTCCAGCTGTTCAATAATGCGAGCATAATCTCTTTCATGGCGATTTTGGCTTAACTTAAAAGCAGCTTGAACTTCATCAATGATGATTTTGAAGCCCACAATCCCTTTCATTTGTTTCTCTAACAGTTCCTCAGATAACGTATCCCATAACACTGGCTGATCTCTATGACTTTCATATGTCTCCAGCATCGCTGTTAATTCCTTGACCAGTTCTGATTTTTCGAGCAGTGCAGCCTTTCCATATACATGTACAGCTTGATAATTCCACGTCGGTACGGCTTCTTTCTCATACCATGAAGAGGATATGTAAGCATGCGGCCCTTGAAAAATGACGAGCACCTTCTCGTTCTCTTCAAACGTTTTCCACTGAGGATTTCCAATCGCCATATGCCCTGAGATCACATACGAATCGCCAATTTGATGAAAACTCACTGGAATATGGGTCGCAATGGGCTTTTCATTCGTTGTCGTCACAACTGTAGCAAATGAATGTGATTGAATAAATGATTTGATTTTCTCCATATCTTTCACTTGAAAAAATGATGGTATATGCATGTTCCCTTCCCCCTTTTTGATTACCTCAATGTTTTGGTCATAATGAAGTCCATTTGCTCCTCGTCCCCCATTTGGAAAGCATGCACTCCTGTTTGAACAAACCCAAGCTTTTGATAAAATGCCATGGCGGCTTTATTATGCTCCCACACACCAAGCCAAACATCACGTTTATGATGTTTCTCTGCAATTTCAAAGGCTTGATTCATTAAATATCGACCTAATCCTAGTTTTTGAAAGGACTGTTTGATATAAATGCGTTCAATTTCTAATGTGTCATCACCCATCTCTTCTGACTGTGCATCGTCCATATTGACCTTTAAATAACCAGCAAGGCGCCCATTTACTTGAACCAAATAAAATTGTGAAAAGGGATGTTGTAATTCTTTTAGCAGCTGGTTCGAATGAAAAGCTGTCTTCACATATGCGTCGATATGCTCCGCCTTGTTTTGCTCCTGAAACGTTTCTATAAAAGTATCGATTCCGATTTTTTGCAGATCTTTTATATGTTGTTCATTACACCGAATGAGCGTGACGGTCATGAAGTAACCCCTCCTTAGTCATTAGTAGCTTCTCTTTTTGCCTTTTTTCACATCTTCCCAATCTTTTTCGATATTCTTTCGCACCCTCAAAAGATACTGATAAATCTGTTCCGCTTCCTCTTCAGAAAACCCATCCAGCGCTACCCGATTTGAATGATCATGTTCTCGTTTGATCATTGGATAGACGGCTTTCCCTTTCTCAGTTGGAAACAATTTCTTGATTTTTTTATTCGCTGAGTCATGTTTCTTCTCAATAAATTCATGCAGCTCTAATTTTTGAATAGCCCGAGCAGCCGTAGTTCGATCCACCTTAATCATTTCCGCTAGTTTTTCCTGAATGATGCCAGGCTCCTCACAAATACGCACAAGATACAAATACTGCCCCTTCGTTAAATCATACTCTTTAAATTCAATATTACTAATGGAATCAAGCGCGCGAGCAATCACGCCGATCTCCCGCAAAATTTCTTTCATATACCTCGACTCCTTTTATTGCATTTACAACAAATAACTAAAGTTAGTATAATTGATTAATGTTGTATTTGCAACAAAAAACCCACTTCTTAATTGAAAGTGGGTTTTCAACTCTTTCTTTATTTATCACGCCTCTTCGATCCAAACAATCCAAATACGACAGCCAGTGCAACTATAATCGCCACCCAAGTCGTAAAGCCCATATGATCACCGCTTTTCTTTTGAAAATCATCTCTTTATGTTAGATAAAACCAAAAAAATCACTGTCTCTTTAGTTAACGGATGTAAAGCGGTGAAAGTTTCAATTCATTTAACGCTCTTAACCAAAAAATAGACAAAACAAAAACCCCTATATTTCAAGGGGTTTTCGGGGGTGTTACATCATGCCACCCATGCATTGCCTAGTTATATGTGCTTTTATGACCTTATACAAAATGAAGTGGAAAATTCCCTGAAGATGATTTATTACAATCACTTTTATTTCTCTATATTCTTTTATATAGCTTTTGACACCAAAAATGGCATCAAAAAAGCCGTCCTTTTGGGCGGCCAGGGTGTGAGTAATATAAGAAGTTAATCATTGAAATATATACGAATTTTTTAAAATCCCGTTTCCGCGGGTAAACCGTATACTCTAATTATACACCACACTTGCAAACCGAACAAACATTCCGTTAAAATGTTTCCGAGGTGGGAATATGACTGATCTCGAAAGAAAAATTTATCGAATCATTTATAATATGAGCCGGTTTCGCAAGAACCCGACAATCGATGACCTTAAAAGGAAAACAGGTAAAGATGAGGCGGCGATTCGCAAGGCAGTTAGGAACCTTATGTCTCGTAATGAATTAAAATGGGATATGGAGAAACGTGAGTGGAAATTTTAATTAGCAGCTTCTTGTCTTAAAGAATAAATTAAGTCCCAGCTAATTTATTGGCTGGGACTTTATAAGTAAGATTTTAAGCTCTTTGCAGACTTTTTTCTAAAATGGCCTGTACACGTTTATATTCATTTTGGAGTTCTTTATTATTTTTAAATTCTTTAATTCCTTTTAAGAATTCATTATGTTTCTTCTCAAAAGCATTTGTGTTAGCTAATTTTTGTTTTAATTGTTTTCCAATTGGCATGGAAATCACTCCTATCTCCTATACCTATATTATACAATAATTATAGAACTTTTGCTAATCCATTTTTTTTAGAAATGCTGCATAAAGTTCTGGTTCGTGTATTTTTTCTTCTTCTCCCTGTTGTTTTTCTGCAATTAATACTGGGTCACTTTTGCTGGTATCGTATAAAAAATATTCATCAGCATAATCTTTTAAGGAAATGAATGAAGCAGGAACTGCTTTATGTGTTTCCTTTAAAATTGTTTCAGGAACCATTCTCCCTGTTTGTTCAAACCTCACGTTATTTCTCTCAAGGGCTAGCTCAACTGGGACATCAACTATTAGGAGAGTTATAAAATAATCTTTTTTCTTTAAATCCTTTAATATCTCTTGATATTTTTCAATGTTACTCATTGTACCATCATAAATTAAAGCTATACCCAAATTAATTGCTTTCTTTAGCAGGAAGTTAGTTATATCCGAACTCTCATCATGAACATACCTAGCTGCAAGCTCTGGGTAATCCTTTTGATATTCTGCATATTCTGGAATGAATTTTTTTATTTCATCAGAATCGATTAAAAAAAGATCGTCAGGTAATGTGTTACTCATAAAAGATTTGCCTGAGTTACTGCCACCTCCTAAGATTACAGCATCAGTGACGTTTTCGATTTGTTGATTGTTAGTATCCCCAAACATTTTCTTAATTATTTCAGTATGAAGCTCTTTTCTTTGCTCAGTATATTCCCCTGATTCATCGGAATGAATCTTTTGTGTAATTAATTTTTCGTTAAATTCCATTGACCTACCCCATTTTTATAATTGTGCGCATCATAAGATTCATAATCTATGAAAATTTTACCACAATTCTTTGAAAATAGGCTAATATTCAGCAAAAAAAAACCATTTTTTTATAAAAAATAGCCATAGAACCGGGTTCTATGTCGAAGTTTTATCATTCATAAGGGCGGTACTTCTTTCTCCCTTCTTTTAATTCTTTTTTCAGCTGATCAATATCTGACTTTAAAAATAAAACAGTTTTACCCACTTTTTTTATCGGACTTACTCGACCATCTGTATGCAACTTACTCATGCGCTGCTTGTTTACTTCTAAAATCTCCTGAGCTTCTGTTGAGGTGAGGACCTCGTTTTTAATGAAGTCCTCAACCTGCTGCCGGCTCTTCAAATGAAATTCCATGTTATCTTCTCCTTACGTCTTTGATGACTACAAATAGCGTTGCAAGTATTAAAGCGGCCATGATTACCGTTGTAAAAGTATTTGTCCATATTGAACGCGTTACAATTGAAGCTGCGCTCAAGAGGATCATAAAGAAGATCAATTGTTTTTGGTTCATATTATATGCTAGACTGGTTATAATTATATTGAGAAGCGAGCGATTAACTCGCTTCCCCAGTGTTAGTCCTTCTTATTATCTTTGTTTGCGTCGTGTGATTGTTGGGCAATCCACGCTATAGATGCAACGTAAAAGATGATTTGAAGGACTTTTATCATGTTGTCTAGCATTTCCTCACCTCCTATATTTATTATACTACAACTGTAGACTTATGTCTATAGTTTAGATAAAAAAAGACCTCCCTTTTAGAGAGGTTTTTTCGCTTTTATTTCAATGCTTTTTCAATGGCTTTCTTTGTCTTCGGTCCATAAATGCCATCAGCAGCAAGCCCATGCATTAATTGGAACCGCTTGACTGCATCCGCTGTTTTTGGTCCGTAATAGCCGTCAATTCCATTGTTTTTTGCTCCCTTTTCAGGATAGAAGAAAAGAGCGGCTAGGGCTTCCTGAACGGCTTTTACGCCTGCCCCTTTCGTTAAGGGCTTGGTGACTTTTAAAATGCCAGAAGGTAGGTTCTTTTTAGAAACTGTTTTAGGCTTAGTTGTGCTTTTTGCTGGCGATGCTATAACTGGCGTTGTCTTTATTGGTTTTGCAGAAACTTTATTTGATAGTAATGACACCAAGACAGGACGCTTACCCGCTTGCAACTGTGATAAAGACATACCGCCCATCATTTCAAGGTGCGGGTAATCCTTAAAACTCTTCCAGTCTCCACCCCACGAAAACCCTAGTGATTTCCCAATTTGAGCTACTCGACGCCATTTCTCGTTAACCGTCCAAAGCGCTTTTTTCCCATCCGCACTTAAAAGAACGTAATCAATCGCTAAACCATAATTGTGATTTGATTGACCACCTTTAGCGTTGGTGATAATCTTCCCAGGAGCGGTACGACCTTGAGCGTAAAGCTTGTTTTGTTCTGCAAACGAACGGTAGCCAGAAGTAATCTGAACAAAGATACCTTCTTTATATGCTTGCTTGATCATTTCAATTGCGCTTTCTTTTACAACGTTGTGAATGCCAGCACCCATATTTCTAACAGATCGGTCTATAAGAGTTTGTAATCCAATTTTTTCACCCATGTTCATTCTCCTTTTTAAGTTTATTGAGCATTAAAAAAAGCCCCTGTTAAGGGACTCAGAAATTTGTACTTTTTTCTTCCGATTTTGGTTTAATGTATGATGCTATTTTTTTGATAGTATTTAGTGGGGACGTGATGAACCAACTCACAGCCGCAAAAAAATTTGAGCCTAATAAGCCAACAATTACAAATGTTAATGCAAAATACAAAACAAGTTGGGTATCCCCGCTCCATTCGTTCATAAATTCAGTTCTCCTTAACAAGAACACAAAAACAGGATGGAACAAGAAAATACCTAGTGAGTAATCTCCCCACTTTGTCAAAATGCTTTTCTTGCTATTTACCGAGATAAGTATGAGTAAACATATCCAAGCTGACAAGAGGTAATGAAGAAGCATTTTAAGCAGATAGCTTTCATTATTTGCTAAAAATCTCTTTATTCCGAAGCTACCACGAAAAAGCCATTCTAAGTTTGGTGTGTACTCAATCAACAAAATTGTTAATGATCCCGTCACTATGAGTAACACCTTTGCCATTGAGGGTTTTATAATCTTATAAACAGCATTCAGGCTTTCCTTTGTCATAAAAAAGCCAGCAAAAAAGAATGGTGCAAATGAAATTGTCCTTTGATAACTAAGAGTGTAAGAAGTAAAATTCGGATAAAAATCTTTTATTACATCTGCAACCACACCTGTGTACTGTCGTGAAATAAAACAGACAATGAACATAATAAAAAAGATACTTAATTTACCTATTAAACTTAATCTTAATTTTGACAAACCCCATGCCAGTGAATACCAAAAAATCATACTCACGATGTACCATAAGTGAAATTGCGGCTTACCGTAATGGAACGATAAGGTTTTATACTCTCCTATAAAATAGAGAAACCAGTCAAAAAACGACTGAAATATAATGTACAAAAGAAAAAGGTTTATTATTTTACTTAATTTAATTCTTTTAGCTAGATAGCCACTGATGAAAATAAAAAGTGGCATATGGAATGCGTAAATAAACACGAAAAGCTGATAATAATTCTGTTTATTGAGTTCTATTAAGTGTCCAAAAACTACTAAAAAAATCAACAAACCCTTTATATTACTTAACTTTAAATCCTTTTCTAACAACTGGCTTCCCTCCAACTCCAATTTTAGGATATATGAAGAAGGATGCCAGCGCAACTATACGTTTATTTTGTTAATCCTTTTTGTTTTAGGACTTCTTTTTGTAACTTGCCCTTGTCAGTCACATAGTTGTTTTTGAACCATGCGACAAGCGTCATGAACGTTGTAAAGAGTGTCGAGACAGCAACATATAAAACGTCTGCTAAATTGTTTACAGACTCTTCATCCAAGGGTAATGGTGTCTTTCCGAACATCACTAAAAACTGATTGATCAATGCAATTAAAAGAAGCACTGTTCGTATCACAGTGCCTTTATCTAAATTCTTCATATTAATTTCCCCACTTCATTTATTTTTGAATTAGCGTGTATACAAGGGCGATCCCGCCGCCAATTACACCCGTACAAACAGCGGTTATAAGCGCACCAGTAATAGTACGCTTAATCCATGTAGTGTTTTCTTCGATTTTGTTAAGCTGATTGTTCAAGCTAATGATTTGCTGATCGTGCTTGTCTTGCCCTCTTTCGAGTACAGAAACACGTTGTTCCAAAGCTTTTTGACTGGTCTTTAATTCCGACATATCTTTTTGTATGATGTTCACATCGTTAACCTCCGTCATTCCTGACATGAGTACGCCCCCCTAGTCCTTTTCAAGTTCCTCACCTCCTTAAAGAAGGTAAAATAAAAAAGCCTTTCTACTCGGCTTCTAGTGTTTCTTTATATGTTTCACCAGTTATTTCTTTGTATTGTTCTTGTGTAACATATTCCTTCTGAATACCCTCTTCTAAATCTTCAATAGTACAGTCATCAAAGGACATTGCTTGTTTGACCATTGCAGTTGTAGCCCATTTATAAAATAGAGCTAACACCCAAAAATTAAGATTCATCTGTAAACCCTCCCTTTAATTTAAGGATTTCTATTCGCATTTCTGCGAGCTGTTGCCCTAACGTTGCATTTACTCTTTCTGACTGTTGACGAACGATTTTTTCTAATGCTAATTGCTCTCCAAGCAGCAGCAGTTGTCTTTCAACGTTTGATAACGGCTTTTCATTACTCTCGGATAGATACTCATTCCAAGCGACCTCTAATACTTCATCTGAAGGTATAGGATCGTCTAGGGACCACTTGTCTATGAATTGTCCCTCTCCATCATCCCGAACCGAATAATCCTTACCTAGTTCAGCATTCGGGTATAAATATTTAATCGCGAGCGCTTTATTCATCTTTTCCCTCCTATCTCAATTGAGCCATCGTAACGTATGCTGTGTTTATTGCTATTGTTTTATTGGTGCCTTTTGGTGTTATATAGAAAGTTACCTTATCTCCTGCCTTAAATCTCTGTAATAAATAAAGAACGCAGGTACTTGATGATGTTGCTGGATTCCAGTTTCCAAACCTTTGATACTCTGACCCATTTACATAACAGGCTAAAATATTATCTGATCCTACTGTGATGTTAGTGCTAGTAATATAAAGCCTTATCAAGTAAAGACCGCTATTTTTAAGTGTGATTTCTGCGCGAGAGCGGTTATACTCTGATAAATCATCCGCTCTTGTCACACCAAAAACAAGTTTAGTTGCAACATTCTCAGCGGCGGAAACTGATGAATTATCTTGATCATAAGTATCAACAAATGTGCTGTTTGCTACATCTTCTGCCGTTAGCACTCGTTTCCATCCTTTGAAAACTCCATCAGTGTGGACAGTTCCAAACCACATCGTATTTCTGTAGCTCGCTACAGCTATAATCATTTTTCTACCCGATCCACTTTCGGACACATCATAGTTAAACCACCCAGTATCAGATGGATCAGGATTATTTAAAAGTCTGTTATTAATCCCAAAATAAAACCCAGGTGGTAAAGTGAGTAAATCAGAACCTTCTGGTATCAATTTTCGTGTCCCTGAATCTTGTGTCATTTTGTATAATTGACCATTATTCCATTTGTTTTTTTCGGCTTCGGAAGTGTGTAATATTTTATCAACAACATGGCTATCAAAATCTGCCTTTGAAGCTTGCTTAATGTTATCGACATTACCTAAACCGACCTGTGATTTCGTGACAGCATGGGGATTATTTTTCGCGTTAGAATGTGTTGTTATATCATTCGATAAGGCCTTTAATGCAGCTGTGACTTCTTCAGATGAAGCAGCACCATCTTGTAACTCCTTTAAGGCCTCATATGTCCTATTCATGTACCAGTTGAACCAATCGGCAGGCGGATGATCCAGTGGTTTAAAACCCTCGCTAATTTTACTTTGTGGCGGCTTTTGCCCTGCGTTTTCCCATTGTGGTAAATCTTTTGTAAAAGCCATGCTTTCCCTCCTTATTAGATTGGTAGTGGATAATCATCTTCCGGTTCAAAGATGCCGCCTAATGTGCCACCATCAGTACCATCAGATGAAAACCCGAATTGGCTTGTCTCAATTTCATCAGGAATAGATGAAAAGCTAAACGTTCCATTAAGATTTATATAGGCCACTCGTACACCAGCTGCTACAGTTTTTTGCACAATAGATGAAAATTGCGTGGCGGACATCCCAACTTTATTAAGTGCTTCAAGCGGTGCCTTTTTCACAATTATTGCAGCTGGTTCATCTTCATTATCTTCTTTGACAGTGTAGATATTTATCTCTTCATAAGCACAATTCAAAGTTTTCGCAAGAGCTTCTATAATGCGGTTTGTTGTTCCGTCAGAAATATTTCTTGCTACTTTACCGCGAATCAGAACACGGTATATTTCGTCTGTGGCTCTACCTCTATTTTGAGCAACGTTATCACCTATTAAATCAAGGCCACGACCTTTTGCGTTATCTATATCACGCCATTTTTCAGCAGTGATTAGTGTCTTCCTTGCTGCGGTCAGTTGTTCATCTACAATTAAAAAAAGCTTTCCGATGTTGCTCTTCTCATCTTTCTGAAAAGCATCGGTCAGCTTGCTGATTAAGTCCTTAATCATAATGTACCACCTCGATTTCCGAGAAGAGAACTTGCGCCACTTGTTTAGGCTCAATCTCTATGTTGGATTGTCCGAGAGTATCACGATTTTTCCCAATCTTAATCACAACATCATCAACACCAGCCACTTGATACACAGCATTATATAGTTGAGATAAAATAACATCGTCACCCATTTGAGATCCCGTGAAGGAAGACCCCGATTTGTCCACACCACCAATTTTATATACAACATTATTCTTGATCAGATCATCCCCATCAATGGGGAATGATGCATTTGTCTTTAATTCAAGACGGACATAGATTTTCACCTCTTGAGCGAAATCAAAATTGACCGTATGGTCAATGCCGCTTAAATCAGTAATGACAACAGATTGATTACCTACGGTTTCTATGCCTGCCGCTACACTATTAAAAAGCGAATCAGCCACATCTTCTTTTATACCTCCAAGCACATAAGCATGAATGCTTTTAGGTGGATTACCGTCAGCATCTACTTCCATTGTGTTATTCATTACAACATTAGCCGAACGGACCCCGGATGTTTTTATCAGCGCTGCAATGATCCCGCTGTGTGTAGATGCTGAACTACCTTCCACAGACCTCTTAATTCGCGCGCGGTATTCCGAATCTATTTCAATATCGGAACCGCCGGCGGCCGCTTCGGGATTGGTCACAGACGTGATATTTTCCGTTGGTTCAGCTTGTACAGTGATTGTATCAGCTGCAACATTGTTCATTGCGCCCTTATCGACTGATATGACATCGACTAAAGCTTTTCCATTGGTATCAATTGTTGCTTCTTCAAGTACCTCAAAGTAAATATCTGATTCCGTTGCAAACTGGGTTTCTTCTTCAATGATGTGACCGGGTTCGCCTGTGATTTCAAGAGTGGCGTATGATTCGCTTGCCGGCTCTCTTGTGATTCCGTTGTTATTTCCTAATCTATCAAGCTGCACTCCCTCAGACTTACTAACAAAGCCGCTGTTATATACTCTTTCAGCGATGTCCCAAACACCTGCCAGAAACCATGCAATGATCCTAAAAATGATTCCAAGAGGTGTCCGACTTGATGTATTTACATCCTCCCCGAACTGTTCCTTTGCCTTATCTTCCATTTCGTCTACAATGTCTGAATATGTTTTTCGCTGGAAGCCGTTTTCATTCAACAACGTCAACACCTCCTAACACCAATTCTTGGCCGTCTTCTTCTTTTATTAATTTCAGTTTGATACGACTAGAGCGTGCTTTTCGATCAAACTGAAATTCTATATCTTCTACTGTGGCAATGCGTTCTTCTTGAGCTATCGCTTCAATGATGTCATATTGTGCTTCTTCTTCATCAAGATTTTTACCGAGGAGATTTTCACGCTCGACTCCTAAAAACTCATCTAGTTCAAACTCTCCTAAACTTGTTTTCAAGATCATTTCTACAGCTTGTGCAAGCTCTGCATCGCCTTCAACCATTTCTAGTTCTCCATCTTTTAAAATAAGATCACCATTAACCAGTTTTAAAGTCTTCATCCCTCATACACTCCAATCACTACAGCATCCGTTATATCGTGTGTACGGGTACTATCAGGATCAAAAGGTTTGTTTGTTAAATTATCAAGCGCCCGATCTGCAAATGATAGAAATACCATTGCTCCAACCTTCATATCTGCTTCGACATGCTTGAGAACAAGAGCATCTTGTATCAATGGTTGTTCATATAAAGTGTCGTCGTCAGCGGTCATAAAGAGCGGCTTTACATCTGCCGTATGACTGGCAGCATCGTAAGAAACGACCCTACCAGGAGCGCAAACATGAATAGAATGCTTGATGCCTTTTATAAGATTATCGAAAAAATTCGTATCCGCCGCCATTAGATCACATCCGCTTCTGTGTAAAAATCGTTTCCATCGAACACATGCTTACCCTTTTTAACACGATACTTACCGTTGGCTGTTTTGCTCTTAATGATAATAATTGAAGCGGTGGTTATGCGGTGTTGTAATAAGCATTTAACCGAGTACCCTTTCAACTTTTCATCCTCAAACGCTTCAGGAGAGTCAAGCAAACCTGTTGATTCTTTCAATTCAAACCGCTCGTCATCCCCTTCTGTAATAGACCTGATAACAAGACGGCCACGCCTGTAATACAAAGAAGCACCACAATCATGCACAACTTCTTCTAATTTCTTCTCAATACTGCCTGTGACTGTGTACCCTTTCTTATATACCTTGTTTCTAGGCAAAGACAGCTTCGCAAGTTTTATATCAAGAATGCGGATTAAACGATTTATAATTGTGCGGGCCGTGGTTCCTTTTTTAAACGTGATTTTCATGGATTGTTTTCTGTATTTCGCCTCACGGACTGTTTTGTATTTGATTGTTCGTGTGCTTTTGCGGACAGATGTCTTACCCGATTTCAATTTGACCACTTTTTTTGTTTCAACCTTCAATGGTTTCTTCAGCTTGTACCGCTTGTTGGCATAATATTTCACAGGAGCATCAGCGGTATTTTGATCAACTTTAATATGAGAGTAATCGTCTCCCTCTTTCATGAAAATTGAAGTGATTTTATCGACCCCTGTACGCTTTGTCAGCACCTTTGTAACCTTTCCGATAGCTAACACCCCAAAGTCGCTTTTATACCCCGCCTGAACGGTCATAGTAGCGCCTTTTTTGATTTTGTTGATCGTGCTACTACTTAGGTTAAAAATCTCGACCTTTGTTTCATTCGGTTTGGCGTCATCATCGAACGGGACTTCAAACCTCACTTCTAAATCTTTATAATCAAAGGTTCCTTTATAAGCCCCACTATCAATCGTCACTTTTACAATACGACCAAATAACAGCTTGTTATTATTCGTCGCCATCTTCTTCACCCTCTTCACCAACATCGTCAATATACAGAAACACAGTTTTCATGAAGTTTTCTGATGAAATCCTAGTTTCTGTATTTGATTCGTCTAACGGTACTAACGAAGGAGCTGGCAAACGATCATCTATAATGTCATCCCACAATGGCACATTTAGAATCATTTTTTCACCTAGTACGATTGGCTCCATGTCCATGTCATAAAGGTCGATAGAATAGCTGTCATCTGTCTCGTTATAGTTGATTTGAAAAACAAATGTGCTGTCAGCAAGATCAATTTCAAACTGCTGCGGAATGTCTTCTATATCAATCGGAATATAGTCTCTCGTTGCCATTTTGCTCCCCCTACTTCACCCGTAATTTGACCCCTATAGGAATGCGGCGGTCAGGGTACTTATTCCATTTTCTAAGCTGTGACAGGCTCGTACCGTACCACATTCTCATGTGGCTGTATGTTTCGCCTTTCTTCACTTTGTGATAGACAGCTTTTCCTTTCTTAGTATTTGATTTCTTCTTTTTCCCTGCTGCTTTCACTTTCTTTTTCACAAAAGGACTTTTTGCAATACGGATTTCTTGTAACTCAACTGAGATAGCAAAACCGTTTTTGTATTCTCCAATATCACGAGATAGATTGGTAATGACAACGTTTTTCGCTACTTTTCTTCCTGTGTAGTTAAGCAGTTTGCCCGCATACATCTGCTTTTTAAGATACGCAAAATCTTTGTTTGGATTTTTGCCAAGCAAAAAACCCGAAATTGAAGTGATTTCGGGTTTTCGTTGTACATGATCAGTTATGGGAATGCCTTTTTCAACAGGGTATGATGTCACTTCCACCTCGGGATTGTCTGACTCTTTTTCGTTAACGATTTTGATTTTCCCTAGCTTCGCCATCAATATTCCCCCTCTGGCGCATACATTGGATTCAGTTTTTCCCACGTTTCTTTAAGAGCTTCTTGAACCGCTTGTTTAATGCTCTCGCTGCCTGTTGAAGTACCGCCAGAAACTTGGACATAAACTGTCGGTGAAAAACTATTACTGTTTGAAGAATTAGAATATGTTGTCGAACTAGATGAAGGTGTATAGGCTGCGTCACTTAACATGCTGTTTGTTCTACGGTTGTTGTAAATTGTTGACCCGCCAGACAAACGCATAAGCTCTGGTCCTTGTTCACCAACCATTGCCCATTGATCACCAATGATACGGCCACCTGTTGCATATCCCTTATATGGACCACCGCGCGCCATTGATTTTAAGCCCGGATGGTTATAGATCCCACCGTATCTTCTATTAAGATAGTTAATTGCTGCAATTATTTGATGAACTGGGTTCTTAATATTGCCGTAACCCGGTTCTTTGTATGCGGCGAATGTTGAAGGAATAAACTGCATAAGCCCTTGTGACGGATGCCCAGCTTTTGCGTTGCTATCCCAATTGTTTACTACATTGGGATTTCCGCCTGACTCTTTCATGGCGATCGTCTGTAAGGCACCAGCATAACTAGGGCTAATCCCTTTAATTGAAATAGCTTGAGCTACCCACTTTTTAACGGCAGCAGATCCACCGCCGCCAAACATACCACCAAAGCTCTCAATCTTTTTCTTTCCCCAACTCATTGCGCCATCTTTTACTTTAGTGAATAAACCCTTTGCTATATCACCAAAACCCCCAGATAATGAAGGTGCTTTTGCACCAAACATCTCAAAGGCTTTATTCATGAGCTTTGTAGGATTAGAAATGTAATCCCATACATCAAAAGCAGCGCTTTTCACTTTACCAACAACGTTTTTTGCTCCCTCAACAGCTTTACCAAGCCATCCTGATCCTTTTTTATTCCCTTTAGTTCCATCAGCATACATAGGAACATTTCCGAGAGTTTCAAGCGTTTGTTTATGTGATAAAACCTGTGTTCCTTTTGGAAGATTCATTAGTGTATCAGTACCCGGAGATAATCCCACATGGCCGGACGGTGTTTTATATAATTCAGGACCTCCACCGTCACCTAAAATTGCTGGCCCACCCGGATGACCATTTGTACCATTCGCATATTTAGGCGGTGTCCATTTTGGAATTTTCACATCTTTTAAACCGATCTTTCCTAACACCCAGTTTATACCGCCTGTCACTCCGTTCACAGCGGTTGCCAGTGCACCAGCTAGCATATTTCCAAGACTTTTCACGCCACTAACCGCTTTAGATGCCATTGATTTAATACCTTGACCAATCTTCCCAGGTAAAGCTTTTGCTCCTGAAACCATATCACCAAATTTTTTCTTAACTAGATCCCATAGAGCGCCTGCCAATCTACCGACGTTGTTTTTCACAAAACTCCAACCTTTTATTATAAAGCGTCCCATATTCACAACAGCATTCGAAGCGTGTGTCGCACCATTCACGAAGAAGCTTTTAACACTTGTCCACATTCCTGATACAAGTGCTCTTACACCATTAGCCAATCCTAAAACGCCTTTTAACAAGCGACCTATGAAAAGCAGTTGTATGCCATTCCATATAAATGCAATAGCACCGGAAAAGAGTTGCTTTACTCCTTCCCACATCTTTCCGAAATCTCCTGTGAATAAGCCTGTGAAGATTTTAACAACGCCCATGATGATATTAAGCGCACCAGTAATAACCCCTTTAATATTTCCCCAAACAGATTGAACAATATAGAGAATTACAGGCATCAAGAACACAAACACCTTTTGCAAGACACTAAAGACATTCTGAAGTGCTTGAACTATTTGTGATCCATTTTCTTTCCAAAATGCCGACACTTGATTTCCTATAGTCGCCAAAAAGCTAAACACTCCACCCAATGCTTGGCCTATGTATGGCGCAATAAATTGAACGGCTGACAATATCCCATTAAATATCGTACTAAACACTGGTGCCATACCTTTCATAGTTGAGACAAAACTATTTATGAAAGCCTGCACATATGGAGATATGCTAGAGATGGAAGTTTTAACGGTATCAAAAACCGATTTCACTTTATCTGTAATACCAACAATCATATCTACTGTGCTTGGAGGGAAAAGCTGTGACAATATGCCGTAACCTTCTAAACGATCTCCTGTGCCTTTACCTTGCATAACGCCAAATACGCCCATAATCGCTTGTTTAGCAGTTTGGGCTGGACCTGATATATTTTTAAATATAGAACCAATCGTATTGAAAGCTGGTTGCATTACTTTGCCAATGCCGAAAATAATATCAGGCAGTTTACTGAATTGAGTAGAAAACCATCCCATTGCAGCTTGAATATGAGGCTTTGCAGGCTCCATGATCTTTGCCATTGTTGAGCTGATTGACGATTTCATAGAATCGACAGAGCCTACCCAAGTATCTTTAGAATCTTTCATAATGCCGGCCATAGCTGCTGTTTGGCCCGCAGCTCCTTTGGTCCCTTTCTGCATTCCTTTTACAAGAGCGGCAATTGCTTCTTCACTTTCAAAACCGCCTTTAGAAATGACATTTTTCAACTCCATAACGTCTTGACCCGTTTCATTCGCCAATATCTTTAGAGCTGGTATACCAGCATCCATTAGCCGGTTCATCTCTTCCATAGACAAGGTTCCAGATACCTGCATGGCTCCAAAGGCGTCACTGATCTGTCTGAATCCTTCAGCACCTTTACCACTTGCGGCGGCAGCATCTCCAACAGCTTGCATCGTTGGTATTACATTCTTAACATCCATACCAAAAGCAATTAGGTTTCGGCCACTATTCGCGATGTCAGTAAATGCATAAGGCGTTGTTTTCGCAAAGGTCAGCATGTCATCTAGGAAACTTTGTGCCTTTTTAGCGTCTCCCATCAGAACAGATAAGGAGGTTTTAGCCTGCTCAATAGCAGATAAACGCCCCATACCTGTTGCGGCTAAAGCTCCACCTGATAACAGCCCTAATGCTCCTGCATAACCTTGTACAGCCGTTTTAGCTTCTCTGAATGGGGCTGTTATACCTGATCTAACACTATTTGCAACGCTTCGTGACATTGAACTAACCGATGATGGGATTCGCCCAAAAACTCCGCCTAACCTCGATGCACTTTGTGTCATCTGTTGAAACTGTCCACCCACTTGGCCGCCCATACGGTTCACTTGCTGAGTAAGTGCTCCTGCATTGCTTGTGCTGTCTTCTAATCTTGTCCGCATTGCAGATAGTTGACTGTTTGCTACTCGGATTGTTCTCGCGCTTGTATCAGTGGATCTTGTGAAACGCATTATACTGCGACTTGCTGTGTTGATATTGGTATTTGTTGAGCTGACACTTTGACTAGCTGTTCTCATTCCACGGGTTAGGTTTACAACCTGTCCGTTCGCTAGCCTAAGTTGTCTAGTTGCTCCAGCTGCAATCTGACTAGTATTGTTAAGATCATTACTCATTGCTTGAATTGGTCGATCTGCTCCCTGAATGCTACTGAGCATACTATTTACTTGAGTATTCATTTGTTGCAATGGTTTCGAGTTAGCAATAAGTTTTAGTTCAATCGCAGTGGTCCGCAAAGGTTGAGACATCTATTTACCTCCTTTCTGATTTGCTTTGTTTTTCGCATCAATATAGAGATCAAGGGCGGCATTAGCTTCGGCGATCTCGTCAGGTGTCATATATCTAGCAACATCAAAACTGATCACTCGCTCCATCACTAGCCGCCACATGTCCCACTCACTCTTTGCTTTGTTCTTGTAATACTTCCTGTCCTTCGTCTTCCGTTGTAAGAAACGTGTCACATTCGTTCATGACCTCCTGCAAGGCCTTCAATCCTTGCTCATCCCAATGAGACCAATCTACTTTAGGGCTGTGAATTACATGTTTCATGTAACCGTCATACAAGGCATCTAAATTAATAGAGCCATCACCAGTAGCTACAGATGATTGCAATTGAACTACCTTTCTTACTCCTGGATGGACAAGTGTATATGTGACACCTTTTACTGTTACTTCTTTCGATTCGCCGTATTTTGCCATTGGTTTTCTCTCCCTTAGTGGTTTTTTCATATGAAGAAAAGCAGCCTTTTCAGACTGCTTTCGTGTGTTCGTTTTCTTTTTTTGAGCCATGTCATTTCACTGTGTAATCAAAGACTTGAATTTCAAACTCTCTGTCTCCGACTTCGTCTGAATACTCTGCATCAGCATTCTTTTTAACAGCAGCTTTGGTTCCACCGATTGTTTCTTTTACCTCACCATTATTCTTGATCCAGATCGGAAATTGTTTACCGTTATTTGCGTACTGGTTGAGTAATGCAACGAATGGTGAACCTTGTGACAACGTTAAAGTGATTGTGCCAAGTCGATTGTTGGTAATAGCCATACTAGCTTCGCCTTTAGCACTCATTTTCGTTTGAAAGTTATCTTCATCCTTGGATGCAGAAACCATAGTGCCTTCTGAAAATCCTGTTACAATTTTACCGGCCACCGTTATGGTGACATCCATCGGATTATATGTGTATGCCATTGATTAAGCCCCCTTTAAATAATGATTTCCCCTGTGATTTCTGCCGTGTGAACGGCTCCGGCAAGCTCGAATCTAAACGACAAGCCGTCATACACACGGTTTTTGCGGTTTTCGTCTGTCATCTCGCTTCTTCCTTTAGACTGAACAGAATAGACAGGCTGTCCGTCCTCATCAGGTGCAATAATTCCGTTAGTAAATGCTGTTTCCAAAACGTTGATAATTTGTGATTCAAGCAACGCGAACCCTTCATTTGTGTAAGGGATTTTATCAGTAGTGCTTAGAGCGGTTTGAATAGAAGTCTCGATATTAAGCTTGACCCAATCTTTGCCGTGCAGCACGTCAATAAATTCACCCGAACCTGTAATACCCTCGCTTGTTTGATTGCGGCCAGCTTTAGTCACAAATGCAATGGCACCCGCCTTGTGGATGTTTTCCAACGTATCGACTTTGTAGTCTTGCGGTGTGACACCAATGAGAGACTTAAACTTCCACGTAACAGACCCGACAGGCTTGTTTGCAATTGCTCCAATAAGCGCGGCATCCGGTTCCTCATCAACAAGCGGATGATGGAATACAATGGTCCGATCTTTTCCTGTGTATTGCTCAAGCTCTTCAAATGACGCGACTTTCAAGACAACGAATTTATATGACTTCTCTTCAAAGAATTTAGACGCCTCAAGGCGGTCTTCTGCGTTAACAGCAGCCAGTAATACAAAATGAAAGTCTTTGTCAAAATACTCTTCTAATGCGTTTCTAACGCTGAAAACCTGTTTGGGGTTCTCTGTATCTCCTGTTTCAAATTCGTGCCCAAATGAAGCCACAGCGACCTTATTCGGCGCATTGTCACCTTGTGCAAAGATAGCCGCCGCCTTTTTGTAAGTAGCCGTGCTTTCCCCGTAGTTCTGCTTTAACGATTCTAGCGATCCGTATTCTCGATAAACACTTTCCGTAGCACTTGTGTTTTTAACCAAGATGAGCGGAATGCCAAGACCTACAAGCGTTGTGGGCTTTAAAATATCAATTTTGACTTTTACGTCTGATAAAGGCATGTAATTACCCTCCTACATTCTCGTTATTTATGGTGACGGAATCAAAATACTCTGACTCTGCCCCGTTATGTGTTACTCGTATTCTGAACCGTGCATCAAAGCCATGACGACGCTCATTTTCAATTGATATAAATGTATCTCTGTTACCTGTTCCCTCCGCTCGAATAAACGCGATTCCCTTATCATAAAGAACCTGCTTCGCCTTCATTGTTTTCAAAAGCGTAGCAGTCTGTTGTGTTAATGAAATCACTTCAATAGCATCATCGGAAATCCAAGTGAACGAAAAGAAAATATCTACATCTTCAGTGATCGCATCACCTTCGATAATTCCCCGATGTTGGGGAATGTATGGTGATGTAACGTTATATGTGCAAAAAGGATAAGCAGGCTGCTTTCCTGTTCCGTTTTCCATAATCACTTTGTGACCGGTACTATCTCTGATGACACCAATTACCGTGCTTATAATGGACTCGTAATCAATCAAAGCTGCTCACCGCCTTTAAGATGTAACTATTAAAATCTGCGTAATCCTCGAAAGGATTCATAGATTCAACATGGTATGTGTTCCCCTTGTAAACCACTTTAGATTTCAAAGGGATCTCCACAGATTTACTGATATAAAGTTGGCGGTCAAATGTCGTTAAACGGCCACCTGATTGATAGATTAATTGACTAGGTAGAACAACAAGCGCCCCTTTTTGCGTGGTGGTTACGACTTCACCATCTTGCCATCGTCCGAGATTATCGTAGTCTCCTTCACTCTGCACAACAAGATCAAAAGTCACGCTATATTTGCCTATGAGTTTCATGAAATTGAACTGACTCATCACTGAACCTCATAATCAATTGAACCAATCAGCTCACCTGTATCAACAAGCGGATTCGACGATCCTTTTTGTTGAGTGGTAAATGGTTGGTTTGCTGGTGATTTCAGATCCCGGGCGTATTTTTGTATTTTTCCCTTTGTCTCAAGACCGATAGAGTTCATGACGTTTCGAGTGCTAATACCTTTTTGAACAGCTTCAAGCAGAAATCGGTCTAATTTACGGAGTATTTCACGCTCGTTTTCATCCCATCCCGATCTAATAAAAGATCGTTCGGGGATCACAATGTGAGTGGTATCTTTTCGCAAATGCAGACCTTGAGAATGAAGATATGCACGCATCTTTGGCGTCACTGTGATACGTGTTCCAAATTCATGCACAGCTGCAATCATGGCTTCTTTTCCTGTTCCAAGAACACCCACTCTTGCTTTTCTCTCGCCATTTCCAAGTGCGTTGACAACTCTAGGGATTCGATTTTTGTCTTTGATCTTTATTCGCCCCATTTAATCACCTCAACGCTCGGAACTTAACTTTTCTGTATTTTCTCCACAGCTTATACACAGCCTCGTAACGTGTATAATCACTTGTGTATGTCTTGCTCATGCCGCCGATAGATTCGGAGGAAACACCGACCTCATTCGAGCGGTCAATCTTAATCATCATTGCAATTCCTTTTTTGACTGGTGACGGCAATTCAAGTAACCCCTCTTTGTTTAAAAAGGGGTTGTTGCAATATTCTTGTGCGTATTCAATGCCGTCTTGCAATTCCAGTTTAAGCTTTTCATCCTGTGACTCATCATCTAAAGGGATCTCTAAGCGGGTTTTCAACTCTATTAAGTCCATTATTCACCCCTCAATCCCACTACTTCATATGTTAGAAAGCAGCGGCAATGTATGTCATTGGCTGCGCTGCCTGATTGTCCAGGCGCAACTGCTGCGACACCATTTCCTAGATCAAATTGTTCATTGACCTTTCTACGCTGACCTTGCAACGCCTTATGATTCGCCTTCCGAGTTTGTCGGACCCGCTCATCATCAACGTTGTTCCATACCTTCTCCATAACTATGCCTTGTTGCTCAAATTCTTCAGCTTTATTGTGCGTGGCTTTTTCTCGCACTCTGTGGGCTTCTGTACGAGCGATAACGGTCGATCTATAGTAGGAGCTATCAAATGCGCTTCTAACTCGTCTAGCAATGTCTGAAAAGCGTTCACGCTCAATAAACCCTCTTTCTATTGCTTCGTTTATGTCCTTTACAATCATTGCACGATGCTTTTCCAATGCTTGCGTTAGCTTGAGTCCATACACAGCGTTCTTACGAGCTTCTTCAACTAATTTTGGCAAAGAAGGCGTTGCATTTCTTAGCTTTTGATCAATCATTGCTTCGACAACGGATGCCAACCAATCATAAGAGAAATCATAAGTATCTTCTAAGAGCCGTATGATTTCCTTTTGAGAGCGGGTATCCAGTTTGGAAGCCAAAGCAATTACTTGAGACTTCAAGGCCTCAATATCGTCAAACTGATTAATGTCAGCATATGAAAGGTCTTCACCTTGATCTAATTTCTCGTACAGGTCCGTAAGAGAACTCATAAATTCCTTTGAGGCTTCACGATACAGCTTTTTTAACCTTCTCATGGCCCCTCGTTCTTTAAGGTCCAACGGCTTCAAAAGCTCGTTTAAAAATTTCCCTTTATCCACCGTCATCCCCCTTATTCTTCTACTAGTTCTTCAGGAACTTCTTCAACTTCATCTTGTTCCTGCTTCTCGCCCTTTTTGTCGAGCTTATAGCCTAAGTCTTTGTAGATGACTTCAAATGCTCTTTCTGTGACATCGAGTGAGTGCTTACCTTTTTTAATTTTCATTACTCACCAGCAGCTCCTTTTGGTGTGATAGCAGCAAAAGCATCATCATTAAGAGTCATAAAGCCAACTTGTTGAGTAACACGTAAAGCCACTAAATCTTGCTCAAATAAGCTAATCGGTTTGCCATCGTTATCAAGAGTACCTTCAAGCGTAGCGTCTTCACTGATTTTGTATTCCATTCCTTGTGGGATGCCGTATCTAGCCATGCTCCAATCACCAGCAAACAATGAAGCTTTATCGTACTTCCAAGACTTAGAATCAACATATCCGATTGGTAGACCCAAAGCATCAGGTGTGGCTCCGCTCTTTGGATCATTAAAAATCGGCAAGCCATTTTCATCTTTTGCACCACGCAATTTTTGTTTAAAACGACGAGTTGTTGTAAAGCCATTTGCGTCTTTATCAGCTTCTTCTAAAAGCGCCATTACTGCGTTTAACTCGTCATACAGGCCTCCCAAAGAATCTAATTCAATTTTATTCCCTTTAGATTCAATTCTCTCCATGACGGATACACCTTTACCAAATGGAGAGCCAATGCCAAACAAAGCAGCTTGGTCAAATTTAATAGCGAAAGCTTCTGCAATTGCTGGCTGCATTTCTGCGAAGAAGTCCGGCACAGAATAACGTAAAAACTCCTTTGAAACAGGAATGATAACGCCTAGTTTTTTAGAAACCATCTCCGCTTTCAACCATTTCGCGCCATCCGTTTTAATTCTTTCGCCTTCACCTACCCAGTAGGCTCCCGGTCCTTCTGCTAAATAAGTAAACTCCTTTTTAGGCTTAGTCATTTCTTCATATTGAGCCAGCTGTGTCACTGCTGATTGTGTCATAAAGTCTTTTAATACTAATGTTCCCGTTTCTGTAGGAACCGCCCCTGTCTTTGCATCTTGTAGCATTACCATAATTATTTCCCCCTATTTTCTAATGTTTGCTTCTTGAGCAAGTGTTCTAATATCAATGTTTCCAGTAGAATTACCTGCTCCGTTACCTCGTTCAATTTCGCGGCCTGATTCTTTAAATTTCCCATCTACAGCTGCTTGCACGGCAGCATTGAATGATTCTTCAAGCTTACTTAGATTTTCCAGCGTAGAATCTTCGTTTTCTCCAATAAAAAAGTCAATAACGTCCTTTGGCAACTTCTTTTCATCAGCTGCTTTAAGGGCTTTATTGACTAAAGTTTCTCTATTTCGTGCCGCTTTTTCTGCTTCAATTTCTTTTCTGAGCTTTTCTACTTCAAGTTGTTCAGGTGTTTTAGAAGGATTCCTTTTTGAAACCTCATCTTCAACGATTTTTTCAAGGTTGTTCTCCTTCCATGTATCAAGGCTTTTGGTAAAGTGCTGATCTAAACGCGGCTGCAAGAGCTTCTTTCCTTCTTCTGTTTCTAGGAATCCTTTCACCTTGTCTGCTGACACGGCTGATAGTTCCCCTACAAACGCTTTTACTTCTTCATTCTCTTTATTTTGTTCAAGAAACTGCTTAATTTCTTCAATGTTCATTTTTTCATCCTCCAAGCCATGTAGTACGAGCCTACACGTCTAAGTTTTCCGTCTTTTCACGACTTCCGGCAGGTCGTTTGTCTAGCTCTTCATCTTCGTCCAAGTTGTAGATTGAATCTACTTTCGACTCATTCATTCTTTCTATTTCGTATTGGACATCGTCCACGAATGTAAGCTGTGACAACCTTGTTTCTTCACTTACTAGGCCTTTTAGTTTTGCTGTGGTTTCAGCTTCTTCAGTAATGTTAGCAGGAAGGTTACGTGTAAAAGTGAACCAAACTTTTAGATAATCGTCATTGGTTATAGATGCGTTTTTCCTCGCCCATGCTGAGCAAAGCAATTTGTACTGATACCGAAGGGCAGCAGTCATTTTCCGCTCCATCGTAATGCATTTGTTTTCTAATGCCATAAGCTTGTACCGCATTGCAACTCCTGTGAGATTGCCGCCAAAGGCTTCATCTGAGAAGTTAACCGATTTAGAGAACCGCATAATGTTTTCTTCCAGACGGTTTAGATGATTTTCGATCATAGTATCGTTAATATCTTTCGTCAGAAACTTTACGTCATCGTTGTCGCCAAAGAGCTGAAATACTCCGTGTTTTTTAAGATTCTCAAGAGTCTCATCATCGGCTCCCATACCTTTGAATATTAGATAAGCTAATCGCAATTGCTCAATCTCATTTGAGGCATCTGACAGCGTCCGATCATAAGCATCAATTAGAGAAAGGACCTTTTCAGCGTCGCCCATAAACTCATCATTGTTTGGCAAACCGAATAAAGGGCAGTGGTCGAATAGATGTTTATTAACTTCGATTTCTGTCCATCCATTCTCATTCTTCTCGAAATAATGAACGTGAGATGAGTCATAAAACTCAGCCTTTTCACGCTTAATCTGCTTTCCATCTACCCAGGTTGTCACCTCATAATATCGAAGAGCAAATTCAGGTTCAGTTATGTCATTGCCGCTACCAATAATGACCGCTTCCCACGGATCAATATTCACAGTCCTAACTTCTCCCGCTGTGTCGACATAAGCCAAGCGAGCGGCATACCCACAGATGGCCGCTTTCTTACCCAGTTCACTATCAGCATCCTCGATAGTATTTAACAGATTAAATCTATTGATCACTTCGACTAAAGCCCCTGAATCACTTACTTGGTTTTTATCCACCTCATAAGTGATTGGATGACCGAACATGTAACCCACTTTTGTATCAACAATCTCACTATCAAAACCATTGTTTAAGCGGTTATTAACTCGATTATCTATTCTGAGGATCGCCCCTGTCTCAAAGTCCTCTTGATGCCCCAACGTAAAAGCATCCCTTTGGAGAATTGGCACGCCTTCAATAGACGCTTTGTACCTCTCGTACTGATTGATCATTTTCTCTCGCTGTGTTTTATGAGAAGTTATAATTGCTTCAATGACTTTGCTGTTAACCTCGTTTTGCCTTAAATACTGTACAAATTCATTCATTTGCTCACCTCTCTCCTTTACGCCTCATCGGTTTATTATGTGTATAGAGGGCATAACGCACTGAATCAAGCACATCGTCCCATTCTTTAACTGGATCACCCGTCTTTTGATTCCACACATACATGAATATTTCTTGTTTGAAGCGCTCTACTTTGTCTTCAACAACAAAAAGACTGTTCTTCTTGAACAAGCCTGCCACCTCTTCTATACCAGACACTACAGCCTTATCAGCATTCAAGGCTCTTAACCTCTCACGCCTGAATCTAACAACATGTTCTGGCCGAGCGGTATCACAATAAAAATTCATGCTACCGTAACGCTCTTTTATATCTTTCGCCACTTTGACCCAATAATCTATTTCTTCATGCTGCGCTGCATGCTCTTCCAAGAGATAATAATTTTGCTTATCATCCTCTCCAATAACGACGATGGAACCAAAATGCTCATACCCCCAGTCAACGCCAGCGAAGTATTTTACAAAGTTGACGTTCTCTAATTGATCTGACCTGATGTAATGCACATCTTTGTTGAAATCTTTGTATATCACGCCTTCAGGCGCAACCCAATAACCATGAATATCCCTGTCCGTAAACATGCCGCTCGGTGTCGATGCCACTATACTTTCAACATATTCAGGATCAAGAAAGTTATTATCAAACAAAGAAAAGTGAAAAGCCCTGATGTTAAGACGGCCACTCTTTAACCTTTGCCCGTCTTTGTCGATGTAATCCTTTTTTACGGTGTGCATTGGGTTTTCAGGGTTTGTATCCATCAAGACCATTGCGCCCTTGTAGGAGCAACGGGATATAACTTCCTTCACGAATGAATCATGAAGAGCGGTTGCTTCGTTTAAAAATGCGCCAGCTGATGTAAAACCCCTTGCTTTTTTCCAAGCATCCACATTTGCACCATCGAAACAGTAGACCCGGTTGCCGAATATCTCAATGGCATTTGCTTTGTCTAGTTTAAGCTCTTTCTCTAATATCAATTCAAGGTCATTTAATACGTTACGCTTGATGGCTGCTTGAGTAGCACCACCGATAATAAATGAAAGACCCTTGTTTTGATATTTACTAATGTGAGCAAGGAATGCTAAAAGAAGCACGAATGTTTTCCCTGCTCTCTTTGCTCCGCTACACAAAAGGATTTTAGGACGCTCTTTTACGAAGCTGTCCCATACCTCTTTTTGTTTTTTATTCAATTCCATGTTCAATCACCATCTTTTGAAGCATTGAAGCAATTTTGTTTTCCCCGCTGCTTTCGCTACCGCCATCAATGGCCTTCTTAGTCTTCTCGATGTTCAAGCGCATTTGCTCCAGTTTAAGCCGTCTTTCGTCTGTCTCATGGGCTATGTTGTCAAACTGCTTTATCAAGCCCCTAAGCTCAGACATTGCCCTAGATTGAGCGTTTAGGAAAGTAGCATGACGATCCCAAGCAAACTGGAATTCGTATTCTTCTTCTTCGATGTCAGCTGAATCTGAAACAACTGATTTTTTCTTTTTCAGCTCTTTAATCATTTCGTCTTTGCTTTCAACGAACATGATTTTCTGTGCCCGCACAATTGCGGTGAATTGAATCTGTATTTGTTCCCACAGCAGATCAACAGGTGAAAACTCCTGAATGTCCTGCATGATCTCAAACGCTTCTGCCGGCATGTGCTTTGAGTAAAAGCCATGAGTCTTTGCGTTTTGGTTTCTTGCAGGAGCACCGCCGCTATTTCCTACAGCGTTTTTGTTCCCTTTTGGAGCACCACGAATAGGAGCGCTCCTTTTCTCAATCGGAGCGCTCCCTTTAAATTCTTCATCCCATTTGTCATTCGCTTTCCACTTTCTAATTGTGTTTGCAGTGACCCCTAATTCTTCCGCAATGTCTTTTAATAAGCGGCTTCCGTCACTTTCCTTCCACAACTGAAATGCTTTGTCTCGATTCGGATTTCTTGCCCTTGCCATGTCACATCACCGCCACTCCTTTCTTTGTGTTGTTTTGTAATTTTTATTCACTCTAAACTGCCGCCGCACTCTACCTTTAAGCCGATGCTTGGTGTAAAGAATTATCGGAAGCAGTTTACAGGGAACAAAAAAACACCCCTTAAGAGTGTTCTTCTTGACCTACCATTTGTTTTAAAGTGCTGATAACTTCATTGTTAAATCGTGAAGCTCTCATATATTCCTTCTCAACAGCTTCAAATTTTGAACTATCTTCTTCTGCTTGCTCTTTTAAGGTATGGATTTGAAAATGTTCTTTAAAAGCATCTGATTCTCCATACCCCATAATTTCTCTCTGCTGCGCAATTCTATCAAGAATATCAGCTTTTGCCCTTTTCAATTCATATTGTTGTTTAGCAGCTTCATATTGATCGGTTAACTCAAGATTATTATTAGTAATTTCATCTAACAATTTTTTGAGCAGTGTTAATTCAGTAGTCATATTATCACCTCCCACCTTTATATCGGCAGAAAGTAAGCACATGGAACTATTCGCAAAATTTGTCGAACGAAATTCACTTTAGACCTTTTTCTTTTCTAGAGTATATTTTCTCAAAAGTTGTTAACATCGAACCTGCAATGTCTCTATCATTTTTTTCTTGATTCAATATATTAAAAAGCCATAGAAGTGATCCCCCTGCAATTACAACACCCAGCCACTTGTATTCCTGAAATTGATATTGAATTATAAGCAACGTACCGATTAAAGAACCAATAATAGAAAAATTCTTGTGATTACGCTCTTTTCTATTGTCTATATGAGAAAATCTAAAAATTGCATATTCTAGACATTCAATATCCAAATCATAAAGAGTCGCTAAGCTCTTTTTATAATATTCCTTATCTTTACCATACTCAAATTCCTTTAAAAAATATTGAAGCAACTCGCTTTCTGGATATGTGTAAATGACATCTTCTAACTCCATTAACTTTTTAGAGTAAATTTCATTATCTATTTTTTTTATTTTTTCACTTCGTATTTTATTTTTTTTTGCGTGTTTCTTTTTTTTACCCAACTCTACTCACTCCTCAATATTATTATCGGATAAGATTGATAAAGTTGAGGAGTCTACGAAATTTGTCGAACGAATCCCTAGCTCGCAAGAGCAAGTGAAAATATATTAATTTGTGGTGACGCGGGAAAATTATGCCTCCCCGTCCTGCCTTCAAGTTTACACTGCGGTTTTAAGTGATTTCAAATGTTGAAGAAAATTGACTTTCTTGACTTCTTTGACGATGTTGCCGATTATTTCAGTTTTGATTTTTCTAATTGTGTCTCTTGAGCATTCAAGATGATCTGAAATAGCGGTGTAACTCATTCCAGTCATCATGCAGTCATACACGATTAAATGTCTTTCCTCTTGCATTTGGTCCACAGCTTTATTAAGAAAATTAGCAATGGCTTCGTATTTGAGCAGTCGCTTTTCTCTGCGGTCAAGATGTCTTAGTTCAGCTTGGCTTATTCCTGCTGATCCTTTAGGCATTGCAGCTTCATCACCGTATGTTGCCGTTAGCTTTTGACCTCCTGCAAACTCAACACGATTCAGGATCCTTGTGAGCCTGTCGATCTCTCGTAACATAAATTCATAATCTCTAATCCATTCTTCTACCTGCCAAGCAATCATTTGATCTGTCATCTATATTCCCTCCCGTTATTTACGCTTATAAGCCCCGCCTTTGGCTCTTTTGAGTCTTTGCATGTTTTGCCCCATGAGTTCACGTATCTCTCTTTCTGTAAGCTCCTGCGGTCGTTTTTTCGGCTTTTCCTTCTTCATGGCTGCTCCTTTTCCGACAAATAAAAAACGGACACCAACCAGCACCCTTAAAAGGTGTTGATCAGTGTCCGCAGGCTCTCCGTCTTGGACTTATTTATTTGTTTTATTAATTAAATTCCATTCCGTATTCATCACCATGATCCTCAATGAACTCTTTCAAAAAATCATCTAATTTATCGTAAAAGAACGAATCATCTTCCGCGCCGTTTATGAATTTCTCTATGTCTTTTTCATTAAGCTTTAATTCCGACAGACCTTCGCCGTTCTCTAACTGGAATTTAAAGAAATTCCTAAATGCTTGTCTTGGATTCATACTTTATTCTCCTTTTTGGCTCGTGCCGCTTTTTATAGTCATTCGAAGACCTTCGACCTTGCATATCTCAATAATTCGTAATCCTTTGCGCTGATATTCACATTTGCTTCACCACAGTGAGCACAATAGATGTTTCCCGGATGATTAAGCTCGTCAATATATGTCCACTCTTCGCATTCCTCACAATAGTAGCTGTGCAAGTCTTCTGCTGTCATTCCGTTACCTCCGTTTCTGGATACATAGCAGCTTCAACCTTTGCTAAGATCCCTTTTTCGATTTTCGTTAGCTTATGGCCATGCATTTCTGTATGGAGAATGTTATCCTTGATGGCTGCTAGTTCTGATCTATCAAAATTGATAAATTCCTCAACCTGTTTGATAAGCCACTCAACATGCTCTCTATCAAGGTGAACCGTACCGTGCATGCTATAAACTTGACCTGCAAATATTTTCTTAATATCGTTTAAGTGGCTCATTTTTTCACCTCGAATGACGGCGTATAGATGTAGCCCTTAATGCCTGTCCAGTTTTTGTTTTTATATATCGTCATTTTGATACGGTGCGTGCCAGCTGTATGGTTGACGATGTAAAACTCTTTTGCTGGCGTGGCGCTTTTAAACGATCCAACAAGACTAAAACGCTGATCTTTCCATTTGCCGCTCACCTTCTTTTGAAGCGTGAAGCGATAGTATACTGTCTCATTGCCTGTTTTACGTGCTGTCACGTCGATTGATTTAGCACGTGGTGTGTATGAATTGGCATCCGTTGATACGCTGACAGTATGCCCGCCAATTGTTTTATATCCGCTCGTTACTGCCGCAGCAGACGGCGCATAAAGCACCGCCGCAATAATAATAGTTAGTGTGATTAGTAGTTTTTTCATTTGAAAACCTCCCCATGAAATATATTTCGCTTTTTGACTTCAAAAATAATAGGTAAACCGTCATCAAAACCATCATCAAAATGTGTGCAGCTCCCAAATTGAGCAATCAATGCTTCTTCCATCTCGCTTTCTGTTGGATAGTGGTCCCATTCGCCACAATCTATCGTTTCTAAAACTTCTAAAGTAAAAACTGATTTTAATTTCATCTTTATTCCCCTTCCACTTTCAATCTAATGCCTGCTGTCAAAGCGTCTTGATAAACTAGGCTTGCACTCAATGCGTGATGATTTCTGGCATCTGTACTACTGCTCCAGCCTTCATAAAAACCTGCCATCGCTTCATATTTTTGTGATATATGGTGATCATAACGAACTTGAAAAGCCTGTTTTTGTTCCTCTAGCAACTGAATTGCCGTTTCAAGGTATGTCGCAAGATCCAACGTTTCTTCAAGTCCGTGCTGCAACCACCCTTTTAGATCATAGGAGGAGGTTTTGACATAAGCCCCGTACTTTTGAAGGCCTTTTTCCTGCTGCTTATGCAATTTCTCGATGACTGAATATACAATTGGGTTATTTTCGTTCATCAGTAACCCTCCTGCTGCCGCTTGTGATTGACGGCGTTCTTTTCCATGTACGCTTGTTCTATTTGATCCAACGTGAAGCCGAAGCCAACGACTCCAATCGCCAAGAACAATCCCCAAGCTATATGGAAGTGTTGTTTTTTACTTTCTTCATCCTTGAGCATTCGAGAATTCAATAAGCTCCATTGCATCTCCACGAAAACTCCTGAAAGCCCTCCGTCAAATCCTGCTTCTTTGAAATCCTCAATCGCCGCTTCTGATACACTTAACTCTTCTTTCCATCCCTTTTTAATCGCAATTGATAAGAAGAAGTGCAGGCAGTCCACATATTCTTCGAGTAATCTATCGCCAACGTACACTTCTTCGTGGTCTTCGCATTTTGGGCATGGTAGCGATAATATTTCACCCTCATGTATCACCTCATATCTTCCTGGTTGGTCTACGCATACATCACAATCTATATAACCTGTCCTATTTGGTTCTTGATTTTCACTCCAATGCTTGAACCAGCGCCCTTCATTAGCGAATTCGCCTAGTTCAGTAATTAGAGCAACATATGTGTTAGGCAGAAGGTCTTGACCTTCCAGCCCTTTTTCTCGGATGATTCGGCGGTCTAACTCCGCCTGCATTTCAAACATTTTTTCAAGATTCATTTCGCGTCCTCCTGAATATCCTTTTTGATAACTTTTAAGAAGAATGTCACTGTATCTTTAACATCCACTTTGTCAAAGCATGTTCTTTCATCTGTGTCGCAAAGAGGTATTCTTAATTGCATATTTGATTGTTCATAGATTTTAAAACTGGTAGTTTTTCTATTGCAAAATACACACGGTTTACTTTCATATGTTGACATGCTGCCTATTCTCACAATAATTCCTCCTGCTTCACATATTGGTTAAACTCAGATAGCTTCTTAAAACAATCCTTACAAAAGCGTGTGCTGGTTTGATTTCCCTTAACTTCGATAACTTCATCGTAAGGATATTGCACCCAATTCCCGTTCACTGTGGCTCTTTCGCAATAATTACAAGAACCAGCTTCTTTTCTTTTTTCGATTCGGATTTCCACAGGTATTCCTCCTAAGCCGCTAGGCTGTTAGTTTGCTTTGCTATAATATTTGTTCATATGTTCAGGTACGCACATCTCAGGGAGGTTAGCCCGCACCAGCTGCTCTGCGAATTGTGGCGGAACACTATTCCCCACCCTGCGTATTTGGTCTGATTTATTACCAATGTTGAATGTATATCCAGGTGGGAACCCCTGCCCTGCAAATAATTCGTTTGGTTGCAACATACGCAATCCGATGTCTGCGATTCTCTGACCATTTGTGCAAACAGTTGTTAAGGCAAAACGGTCTTTTGTTGTAATCGTATGCAATGGCTCGTCTAGTCGCTGTCCTACTCCTTGACCGTAATACTTCGTCAGAAAGGCTACGGTTACTAATCCGAATCTATTGCCGCCAGCTGTGATTGTGTGTAATGGACGATCAAGCGAAAGGCCTCTTACCTCTTTATCTGATTGCTCAGTGTAATAGCTAATCAAGAATGCCGCTTTGCTCTTATCCGGCACCATTACAGGACTTGGATTGTTTACGATGAATTTATCAATACCTCGTTTGATTCGCTTCATTGTATTTTCAACTAGTGGCCGTTTCCTACTGAATATGCTAGGGACCCCTATGGACCAATCTATAATTTCGTAAGACGTTCGCCACGGCTTGAGCTTCCCCGTTTGAACAAGAAGACTTTTAGGATCTCCATGCGTTGGCTTCGGCCATACGATTTCTTTTCCATCACACCTAGCAACCATGAAAAATCTCTTTCGTATGGTTGGCGCTCCATAGTCGCAAGCTGTTAATTCTCTGAACTGCACTTCATATCCAAGTGATTCCAGCGTTTTGACGAATGATTGAAATGTCTGTCCCTTTTGTTCTTTAATCGGTTTACCTTCTTTAGAGATAGGCCCCCAATCTTTGAATTCCTCAACGTTCTCAAGCATGATGACGCGTGGTTTTACCGCTATCGCCCATCTAACAGCAATCCACGCAAGCCCTCTGATACTCTGTTTTACAGGCTTGCCGCCTTTTGCTTTTGAATGGTGTGTACAGTCAGGGGAAAACCATGCTAGACCAACTTTTCGCCCTTTAACTGCTTGTTTAGGATCAACATCCCACACACTCTCACAATAATGTTCCGTGTCAGGATGGTTCACCTCATGCATTGCAATGGCAGCAGGATCATGGTTGATAGCAATATCAACTGATAAGCCTGTCGCAAGCTCAATGCCTGTGCTTGCTCCCCCACCACCTGCAAAGTTGTCTACAATGATTTCTCTAAATAGATCAATCTGTTTCATTGCATCAACCCAGCAATCGTTATAATCCCCATGAAAAACAGCAGCGTGAAGATGACAGGCCCGTTTGATTCCCTTTTAGCCATGACAACGTTACCTTCTATTACGAGATCATCGTTTTTTCTGACAAGCATCGGCACCACATAGTCAGGCACTCTAATTTCAGCAGCTGCATCATCTATTGTCATTGCTTGATTTTTGCAGGCTTTGACGGCCTGAGAAAGCTCGATATGTTTTGGTAGACTCATCATTTCCCCGCCTCCATCAGCAAAGATCGCTGTAAATTTTTCAGTTCAATGGTGACATCAGATAGTTGCTCAGTAGCTCTATTTGCCTGCGTTTCAGCCTTTCTCCATTCATTCAAATACTGCTCATTCTTTTTGTTTGAGAATCTCAATTCTTGCTTTAGACGCTGAATCTCGTTGTATAGGTCCATTTCTGACTCGATGACAGGTACGTCCACTTTTTGCAGAAATTCAACGGCGAAGTGTCCTGAAAAACCTTCTAAGAAAACAGCTGGTGCGCTTGGATTAAATTCATCACCTGCACATTTCCACACTCTGCCCTCGTTCAATTTCGCTTCTAAACATGTATGCATTACGACCATGTCGCCTTTTTTGAGTTTCTGACTCATAATCTCTCAACCTCCGATTATTTGATCTTGAATCCTATTTCATGGTCCACTCTCGCAAAGTGACCTTTAGCAGTTTGAATGATTGTTTTTCCGTGTTCAGGTGCGTCTGTGATGTGGGCTGTTCCTTCGTTGCCGTCAATCACGATTATGCGGACCTTCCCAGGTTCTAAATTCTGATCAATGGTTGTAGCAAAATCCTTTATTTCTTTTGGTTGGTTCATCCGCTCCGCCCCGCTTCCATGTGTTATAATTAAAGTGTGAGATTTAATTAGCACTGGAGCAGCGGCTTCGGTGTTTTTTTATGCCCATTTGTCCATTTGGAACGTTGGTGACGGTTTTAATTCTTCTCTATACACAATCGGGTGTTTTGCTAGATACGCCTCTAGCTCCTCTTTGGTCATCTTCCACTCGATGACTGGACCCGCAGCATATGGGTTGTTAGGCTTTCCGCTCATGCTTTCCCCCTCCAATCTTCGGTATTTCAACGCCGCCCATTCGCTTGCAATCTGCTCCAAAGCGGCTTGAGCATTGTTTGAACTGTGAACAACGTGTCATACAGGCCATAAGCTTATCTTCCTTTTGAACCCACAACGGACGATCGTCTGCTATTACCACGTTTAACAGTTGGTTTCCCCGCCTTCCGTTTAATCTTTTTGAGTTTGTCCAACTCTATGAATCCTAGCGACCGATCAAATGCGATAACCTTTAATGGCGTATCAAATTTGCGTTCATAAAGCTTCCGCTTGATGGCAAATTCCTTTGTTTCCATGCCTTTGATGTCGATTACTTCTTTTGATCCATCGAGATGAGTGATCTCGAAATCTGCAATATATTCAATCTTCCGAAAAGTCTTGCTGTTCTTCTTGAATGCTTCTTGAAGCTCGAAGCGTGGCTGCAATGAAAAATCTTTTATCTGCTTGGATTGCTTGAGCCATTTCAGCTGCTCATAGTATTTGGCTTCGGCTTTACTATCGAAAGTGATGCCATCTACTACCGTTTTACGTGCGCCGTATTTATTGGACATTTGCCCTCTCCTTTTTTTGCTGCCTAATATCCATTTCTGTCATGCCACAATCTACACAATAATAATAGTCAGGTTCCAACAAGTGTTCCTCTCCTGCCATAGGACAGTAGCTCATTTCCATGTGTTTATGTTCACAGGATTCCTGACGTTTCCTCTTTTCTCTCTGCCTAACAACAGAACAATACTTAGTTTCATGTAACTTAGCACCATGCGGCGTAAGAAGACGTTTTCCACACTCTTCACATTGATAGAGTGTTTGGTCTTTCAATACTTTTGCCATTTTTCCCCCTCGCTTTCCGTTGCTGGAAGTGCTTTTTCAGTTCGGCAACGAGTTTTTCTTTTTCCGATTCGTTTAGGTTGGTTCGTTTCAGTAGTTCAGTGATGCTAGGATTCATTATTTTTCCGTTAACAGCTCCGGATTTTCGTAGATATTGCCAATGACTTCATAATCTTCTTCACAGTAATTTATATCCCCAATCCAGCAGATGCCTTTTCCGTTTTCTTCTCCGGTAAAATCTGAGTAATAACGGCTTTTAATGTTCTCTAATGTAAACGATCCATCTCGAAACCCTACTGAAGCAGTAAAATGTTCTTCTATTTCATCTCCATTAAAGAACCAGTGAACACAATGGATGATATCCCCCTCATAAATTTCATTTCCCTCTGAATCCTTCAATCCAGTGTATTGACCCACAGAATCCCAATGAACTGGTACAACTCCGCTATAATCAGTGTTTATATACGCAAGTCGGTCATCTTTGTTTATGTAGATGCCCCCCTCAAACCAATTGAGATCATCATAATCTTCAATCGGACTACCTCTAAACTTGATTTCTCTCATTCGCTTACCTCCCGTCATCATGCAACCATTGCAGGACCTTCTTTTCTCTGAATCTAGCTGTTAAAGCGATAGTGATAAGTGAGGCTATCGTCTTCATGCTGTCTTTCCTTCCAGTGCTTGCGCTTTCGCCAGCATTTGATCTAGCATTTCAATGACTGGCTTTAAGCTCTGCTTACGTCCTGTGGTGTTACATTCAGGACAAGGGAAGAAGCCCGCCATGAAAGTATTTTCGTTTATGACGACTTTCTCGCCATTGCATGTGTTGCACATTTTAAACCGCTCCTTCTAACCGATGATTTAGTTTTATATTCTTCTCAATAGTGACCGTGTAGTTTTTTGCCATTTCATAGATTCTTGTTGCAAATGCTTCATCAATCTTCAAGAGCTGGTTCAAATCAAGCTCGCATGAAACCATGATCGGCTTGTAATTTAAATAACGGTAGTTAACGATCTCTTGTATCCGTGTAAACTGCCACGGTGTCACTTGAGGAACGCCATCCTTCGGCTTGAATAGGTCATCAATGAACAAAACATCGACTGTCTTTAAAAGCCTCAATTTTGCGGCTAAATCGTCAAAGTCTTCTCGTAAGTCGGTCATGCCCTCCAGATAAGGAAAATACATAACAGACAGTTTATATCGCTCTATAAATCCATTTGAAATGCTCGTGAGAAGATGTGTTTTCCCTGATCCTGACTGACCAAGTAGGGCAATGCTGTTTTGTCTCGTGTCTTTGATCTCCTTAAACTTTTGAGCATATTCAAATGCACAGTCATACAGCTCTTTAATCTCATTCGGCTTATTTTCGAGAAAGAAGTTTTTAAAGGTTAGTTTCCTGAATCCTTCTGAAATGTTGCTGGCACTCATCAGCTTCATTTGCTTCTTTCGTGCTGTTCTTTCAGCAACACAAGGACACTGGCGGGAAAAGGTTGTTTTCCATTCCTTTGCTTCTTGAGGGCTGCACACTTTGCCAGCGAGAAAATCTTCTTCGCGAACCATTTCATGATCCGCTAGATCAAAACGTTTGCCTGCATCTTTCATTCGCTTTTCTGTTTTTTCGTGAATCCGATACACGATGATTCCCTTGTCCTTGCATTCATCGCACTCATACGTTTCTTCTGAGACGACCAGTGCCGAAGATTGGCGTAACTTTAGATTTTCCTTCATTCTTTGAAACACTTCGTCCAGCGTTGCCTTTGGCATCTTGCTTGCCTCCTTTGTTGATAGGGTTGTACAACACCGCAGACACCCAACCTATTGATTTTTTGTTCTTCTCGACAGCTTCTTTCATGACTTCAATCACTTTTTCTTCTCCGTGGTCATCAATGAATTGACCAATTTTTTGGGCATTAATCGGGCTTAATGTTCCTCCAAAATGACTCTCGAAAAATTCAAATGGGTTTGGGTTCATTGGCTTGTCCTCCTGTCGTGTTGGTTTTTCTTCTTTTGGCTTTTCAGGTTCTTTAGGTGAAGGGGCAACGCTTGCTGTATTTTCAAAACTGACGATGTGATAACTGCCCGCCCCAGTGCCTCTAGGCTTGTATTCAATCCGGCCATGTTCTATCAAGATTTTCCGGTGCTCAATCATAGTCTTTTCGCTGACTCCTAACCGCGAATAAAGCCGACTGTTTGGCACCGTGAACCACTCTTTCCATGAACAACCGTTGTTTATATCCATCAAGTGAAACCACAGTGCTTGAGTGGTAGGTTTTAGTTCTGTTGTTTCGAGAAACCTCATGAAGCCGTTTATTTCTTTCAGGTAGTTCAAGCCTCTACCCCCTTTCACATAGTGCATACAAGCCCTGTATGCGTACAAAGCGCATATCAGGCTCATTAGTCTTGATGTAATCTTTCACATAGTCTTCTGCTAATTTGAAAGGATCGGAAGTGCCTTTGACCATCCATGTGTAGCAATAAGGGATAGGAACTTTAATCAAATGGGCTTCGGTTTTCATCCACTTGCTCCGTATTCGGGCTTTCTAAAGTTGGTTCTACACTGTACGGCATATCAAGGACTTCCTCGTCATAAACCGATTTTGCTTCTTGGGTAATATCTTTTCGTACCGTTTCGTCTTGCGCTGCGTATTGCTGAATTTCAATACTGATCGGCAGGTACTTCCACATACGGCGAATGACAGTTTTTTTCGCCATTTCTTCATAATCTGTTTGCCACGGGCCACTATCCTTTGACTTGCTTCGTTCACGAACAGCCTCAACATCTTCTTTGCTGAAAACCTCGAATTGATAGCCGCCATCTTTGAAGTGTGCCACTGCATATACATGAGTCATTTCACCTCTATGCCCTGTTGCTGGCTTGTGAATTAACTTTGGATTTAATCCTAGTTCATACTCGAATTGATCCTTTTCATAAACCACGTGAGAATAGATACTTTCGATGTGACCAGAACGTCTAGCAAGGTCGATCATGCCCTTATATCCGATGATGAACTGAACTTCTTTCGTCCACTTATCCTTCTCACCATTTTGCCCCTTGATCTTTTTGTTGAAAGGAACAAAGTAACAGTGACCAATCAATCCAGGTTCTAATCCTAGTTGTGCGGACTGCATGACAGCCCCCAGCAATGAAGCGGGTGAACATTGTTGCAGTTGCGGGTTACTCCTGATTGTCGTTAGGGCGATCCTTGTGAGTCTTTCAGGTGTCATATGTTCAGGCAATGCCTTTTGTAATTCAGGTTGCATTGAAGCTAGGTAGTCAGCAATTGTTTTGGGTTTCTCCTCCTGCTGCTGGACGTTATTGGCTGCTTTGTTTGCCAGCTGATTCCGAATATCTTCGTTTTTAGCCATTGTCTACGCTCTCCTTTACATAAAATCTTCTCTGCGGCTTTGTCTCGCTGAATTCCTCAAATAATTCAGGATGTTCACTGGCGAACTTCTTTGTATCAAAGCGGTTTGTTTGAATGGTCTTCCAAGTCACACGATGTTTTGTAGCAAGACCGATTTCGTTTTCTCCTAGCATGGCTTTGAGCTGGTTTTCATCCGCTTTAATTCGCTCATCAATTTCTTTCTTTTCTTCTTTTGCACTTTTTAGTCGAACTATGATTTCATCCGCTTTTAAAGGCAGGTTTGTTTCCTCGTCAATTCCAATTGGGTACATGTGGTTAAGCAATTCTGTTGATGAATCCGAACCATCAAACATTGGCGGCTCTTGCTTTTGAACGTGATTCTCCCAAAAATCTTTTTCAATCTGAATCAAGTAACCTATCAATTCCTCGTCACGATCGACTTTTTTATAAATGAACTTGTTTCCGCCGATCAGAACAGCGATCCACCATGCTTTATAACCCGTCACAGCCATGTAATGCTGGCACTGAATCAGATAAGCGTCTGGAATCTCTTCTCCCGTCCACTCTTCTTTCAAGTATTCAGAGGCCGTTTTGCATTCAAGCCCTACATTTTCACCGACAATTAGTCTATCAACGTTAGCAAGCATGAAAGGATATAGAGGGTGTTGTAATATAGCCTTTTTTCGTCGGACCTTCTTTCCAGTGCGGTTGCTAAACTCTCTTGCGACCACTTCTTCGAGTACATGACCCCAATATGCGGCTTCTCCCGCTTCATCTTCCTTTGGTGACTGACCCAATTTATCCAAGTAAACTGAAACAGGTGACTTCCATCTACTCATTCCAGCAATGGCGGCGGCATCTGAACCGCCTATACCTGCACGTCTAGCCTCAAGCCATTGCTCTTCTGTCATCTTCTCGGTTGAGATAAGGACCTTTGCTTGCATGGCTACATACCTACCTTTTGGCGATATGCCGCCTGCCCCAATTGAATGTATTTTTGTTTTGCTTGAGCATTTGGGAAGCAGAAGACCGGTAAACCTTTTTTGTAGTCGATCCAACCGCCTGCCTGCTCTAAACGCTCCTGCGCTTCACGGCGGTGATCAAAGCTGATTTGATATTTTGACATCATGTATACCTCCATTGAATTTTTGTTAAAGATTTGGTATACTGTCGGTACCTAATCGAAGCAGTACACCTTTTCAAAACTCGCTCTCCAAAGCGGGTTTTTTTATTTGTCATCCTCTTCTTCCTCTTCATAACCGTCTCTTTCTTGCTCGTCTTTCCAATGACTCTTCGGATATCCAAAGCAATTAATCTGCGTCACCATCGGATGCTCAATATTCAATGGTTTCAGTCCTTTCAGTACGTGTAACAAGCTCAAGCCGTACACCACTTTTTTTCTGTAACTTCGATGCGACTTCAATTAATTTTCCTAAATTATTCATCCGCACAAGATCCTCGCTGATATTTCTAATGCTTCCAGCTAGACTTGCAACTTCTTCATAATTTCCGTCTTTCAATTCTTGATGAGCAAGATATAAAAGCTCTTTCACACAATCAATTTTCGTCTTTGCTCTCGATACATCTTCACTAATGAATTGTTTTTCAATCATGCTAGTACAGCCTCCCTATCCTGTCTTTTGTGCATTGCCACCTCTGCGACAATGGCTTTTTTCGACCATTTTTCTGTTAGGTCTTGAATCTTTAAGTCAAATTCACGCGCCATTGAGTACATGAGTGTTTTATTTGCCTGTGTTAGATCATAAATCTGTTTTATCGCCTGCATTGGAAGCTCGCCATGCTTGCCCGGGCGGGTATTGTTTAACCACTCTGCAAGCTCACCGATAGCCTTTTGTGCGTCTTTCATTTCCTGCACCAAGTTGATCAGGGCCTTATGAGCGCAATTATTCAAGGCGGGATCAATCGGTGCTGCAGCAAGCGGATGCATTTTAAAGATGTAGTGTACGAGATCGATATGTTCATAGGCTCCACATGCTTTGAACCAGTTGATACACAATTCAGGTGTAGGTCTGACATAACCATTTTCAATGTCTGATACATTTCTCTGATCACGCCCCCCAATTAATTTGCCTAGCTGATACTGTGAATATCCAGCTTCCTTCCTTACTTTTCTAAGAATTTCAGGTAAATTCCGCTGATTATACGGGCTGTTCTGCATTTGTTCCCATCCTTTTCTATTCAGTTTTTGTTGCTAAAATATTAATGAAGGGATACAGCAGGCTAGGAAACCCTGCGTGGAACCCAGTTAACAATGTAATTCACAGCTACTTGCATATCTTTTCTCTTTAAATCCTTATAGCTGGATACGGCGAAACGGTCTTTAATTTCTCGATGCAGTTCGCTGAATAGCCGCTTACGTTCTGATCCATCTTCCGTAAAACTGTAGACCCTAGAAGCAACGGCTTTTTGAATCCGTCTTTGTTCACCATGATCAAGTGTGATCTGCTCATCCACTTTGGTGTCCAATTCAAGGATTTTCTTTTCGTGAGTGCTTATTTTCTTAGACAACTCGTCTTGCCGTTGTGATGTTTCTAATAAGAGTTTAAGAGACTCAATTCTCTGTTCTCTTTCGGTTAAAGGTTTTGGAACACCAAAGTGACCATTCTTTCTAATTGAAGGGATGACTTCAATTGCCAGCCAGTCTTGAAATTGTTCTGCAACTTCGTTAGATGCTTTAAACGCCAGCTTGTACACAAGTGGTTCAGGAATGAAATCACCTCTCCCCACTTCTGGGGAATTTTCCGGAAGGTATTCATTCACTCGCTCCCATCGAATGTACTGTTTGTTATTTTTCTCTTGGACAAACCCTAGAGATTTCGCAACTTGTTCAGCATCAAAAATGATTAGATCATTCTCGATTTTTGCTGATACTTCAAACATTTCATTTTTAAATAACTGTGGGTTGTTCATGCGGTAGTGACCTCCTGAATGTATGATGAATTATTCTTAATCCATTCAAAAACCTCATCTCTTGGGTACCTAGCTTGAATTTGAGTGAGTTTAGGAAAATCAGGTCTAGCTGTTATTTTTGATACCGTTGGTCTTTTGACTGAAAGAATTTGTATTAAATGATCGACATTTAAAACGGGTGGATATGAGTATTTTTTCATACCATCTTCAACGCCCTTTTCATAAGCTGCCTGAAACAATTTTTGCATTTGATCTTGAAATACGGTGGCTGTCATTTCATCAAAAGTGATAACTGTCTGTGGCATGATTCAACCTCCTACGCTGTGTTTGTATGAGAATCTTGTCCTTTTTGATTAAAAAAAAGAGCTTTTATATCCGTACCTAAAATTTCACTGACTTTAAACGCATCATCCATTTTAGGTTTAGAGTACCCGTTCTCCCAATTAGAAATAGTTGATTTCTTACAATTGAGTTTAAAAGCAAGCTCTTCCTGCGTTAAGCCTTTGGCTTTTCTGGCTTGAACCAATTTGAGGTTTTTCATGTTGCTCACCACCTTTGTATAAGATTCTTGTACTTGTTGATTTCATTATAAGTATAAGAAACTTGTATGTCAATATAAAAGTATGAATTTCTTATACTTTTGTTTAATAAGCTTTTCTTTATAGTACAATAAACTTGTACTTTTAAATTGGAGGAAACTGTCATGCTCTCTAAAAGATTAAAGAGTGTCAGAAAGAATAAAGGATTAACACAAGAAGAATTAGCTAGACGTGTTAAAACAACAAAAGGAACTATTTCAAATTATGAAAACGGCCATAGTACGCCATCTAATGAAATGCTTAAAGATTTGGCTGATGCATTAAATACAACTACTGATTATCTACTTGGCAGAACTGAAAACATTTCCTCGGAACAAGTTGAATACGATTTAAACGATCCTGATTTACAGATTGCTTTCAAAGATGCTTCTGACTTTTCTGAAGAAGCTAGACAAGAAACAATCAATTTCATTAATTACATAAAACAGAAGGAAAAAATGAAAGGTCGTAAACCAAAAGACTAAACTTATATTAATTATTCTTTTGTTTATATTTCTTTGTTTAGTTTTGTTTAATTAATGCTGAAGGTTCTGCTGTAATTTTTACAGTAATATCTTCAGTTGAACAGCTATTCAATTGTAATTTTTACAGCAAAGTCTTCAATTGAATGCCTGCTCAACTGTAAAAATTACAGCGATAAAAGGGGTGTTTTTACAGATGAGTGAAAAGAAGAAAAAGAATCACACTCAAATTATCGAAGAATATATAGACCATCACGGGCTTAAAAAAGGAAGTTTAACAAGTGGCAGTGTTAAAGGTTATGGCACGCTGGATATTGTTTTAATATCTGTATATGATACTGGTTTTGATATCTTTTTATTAAAAGATGAAGCAGTTAGTAATGTAGTCTCTTATAACTGGAACCAATTTTCTGAGGTAGAGATAGATAAATTTGCTCTTAGCACAGGGTTTTCATTGTTAGGAGAAAAAGAAATCACTTTAAAAATTACAGAAGACAAACATTTTTACTCCCAGCTTGAGAAACATAATATTAAAATGATTTTCAAAAAGAGAAATTGGCAAAATAAGCTTCTAGGGTTCCGCTCTCAAAACAAATTAAAGATGGTCATGGCAACGGCAATATACTTAATAACATTATTACTAATTGTTGTACCTATCGTTGCATACAACCTTCCAAGCGCAAAACAAGATCGTATAGACGTTGAAGCAGCTAAACTAAAAAAAGAAGCCACTGAAAAAGAAAATCGAGATAAAGAAGCTGCGGAAGCTGAAGAATTCAATAAAAAGCAGGCTAATAATAAGAAACAGCAAAAAGAAAATGATAGAGAATTAGTGACTAATACTATAGATCGCTTGCAAAAATATATAGATGACAGTAATGGTCAATTAATAAAAATAGAACCTATGACAAACAGTTGGGACAATGTTTATGCATTTGTTTCAGATTCCTTCAAAACTATGCCATTATCTGAAAAGGAATCTTGGGTTAATGAAACTGGATCAGATATTAAAAATAGAATTAAAGGCGGCGGTATAGCTGAAGATCCCCGAATTTATTTTGTTTATAAAGATCAGTCAAAGCTAGCAGTTCCAGACACATTCAATGAAACTTATAAAATTAAGGATTAGCCTGATAAAAGGCTTTTCTTTTAAAATAAAAACAGAACATATATTCTTATTTTAGGGGTGTTTTAATTGAAAGGACTATCACATTTGGAAGAAGAAGTGAAGAAAATTTACACAAAATTAAATATGTTTACTCCAGAGGCAATTGATATGGAACGTATAGCAGCTTCTTTAAGAATATGGCTTCATTTTGAAAAAAGGACTAGTTTTGTTATTTGCGTTAATGGTTCTTACAGCATGGTTATTGATAAACGTTTAAATAAAAAACAACAATGGGAAGAATTTGGTCACGAACTGTGTCATGTAATTAAGCACTATGGTAACCAATTTGATATGCATGAGCTCTTTCGAGAATTGCAAGAATACCAGGCTAATAGTTTTATGTACCATTTCTGTGTGCCCTCCTTTATGCTTCAAAAATTGAACCTGCCTTCTTTGCAATCTGAAGCAATAAAGCTAATTGGTGACACCTTTAATGTAACTTACTCTTTTGCTGCTGCCCGCTTGGAGATGTTTAGAAGAAAAAGCTTTGCTTTTGCTTTATACGAGAAATCCTTAAAACAAATTAATTGAGGAGGATTAAGTATGGGAAGACTTCAAAAATACGAGACTAAAAAAGGCGACCGCTGGATGTTTATAATTGAGGATGGAGTAAATCCGCAAACTGGAAAACGACAAAGAATTGTAAGAAGAGGCTTCACTAAAAGAAAACATGCAGCTGATGCTATGATTGATTTGGAATACATTCTAGGCAAGGCAAAATTGGACTTAAAAAATGATATTACATTCAAAGACATGGCCGCTGAGTGGTTAGATGTTTACAGTAATACAGACAGAAAAATTAGCACCATTAGAGTTAGAAAGCATGAAATTGGTCATTTAAATACATTCTTCGGTTATCGTAAGCTAAAGGATATTACTAAAAAAATGTATCAGGATGCTATAACCAGTTTGAAAGTCGAGAAGAAGCTATCAGAAAACACGATATCTGGCATACACGGTACCGCTAGAATGATCTTCAAACGAGCTTTAGAACAAGATTTGATCTTTGTTGATCCATCTGCATTTGCTTACTTACCAAAAGATAAGAAGACAGTCGAAGAAATCGAAAATGAAAAAATAGAAGAAAAATACTTTGAGAAGAATGAATTAAAACACTTTTTAGATACAGCATATCAATTAAATTTTGAATATTACGTTATGTTCTACCTGTTAGCTTGGACCGGTTTAAGAGCTGGTGAGCTTGCGGCTTTAAAGTGGTCAGATATTGATTTCAAGGAATGTACCATCAGCGTTACAAAAACTTATTACAATCCAAGTAACAGCACCAAAAAATATACTCTCCTACCTCCTAAAACTAGAGGCTCCATCAGAAAAATTGATGTTGAGAGTGAAGTTTTACAAGCAATTAATAAATTTCGGATTCAACAAAATGAAATAAAAATGCAGATGAAACATGAATGGCATGATAAAAATTTTGTTTTCGCCAGAATTAAGGGACCATATTGGGGATATCCTCACTTTATTAAGACTATTGAAAATAGGTTTAATGCAGTGCTAAAAAAGTCAGGGATACAGAAGAAACTAACTCCTCATTCTTTAAGGCACACCCATACTTCACTTCTTGCTGAGGCTGGTGTGGATCTTCAAAGGATAATGGATAGACTTGGACATACAGAAGATCAAACAACAACTAAAATATACCTTCACATAACAAAAGACCGAAAAAAAGAAGCTTCTCAAAAGTTCGGAGAACTAATGAAAAGCCTCTAATTTTTCTATATGGCATCAAAATGGCACCAAAATGAGTGTGACTTACGGATAAACCCTTGATTAATAAGGGTTTAAATCCGTTTTTACATCATTCCACCCATTCCGCCCATGCCGCCCATATCCGGCATTCCGCCGCCTGAGCCGCCTTCTTCTGGTTTGTCAGCTACGACTGCTTCAGTTGTAAGAAGCATAGCTGCTACAGAAGCTGCGTTTTGAAGTGCAGAGCGAGTGACTTTTGTTGGGTCAACGATTCCTTTTTCGATCATGTTTACCCATTCGTTTGTTGCTGCGTTGAAGCCTACGCCAATTTCTTCGTTTTTCAAGCGCTCAACGATGACTGATCCTTCAAGACCTGCGTTGTGAGCGATTTGACGAATTGGCTCTTCAAGAGAACGTAGAACGATGTTCACACCTGTTTGAACGTCACCATCAGCTTCGATGGAAGCGACTTTGTTGTATACATTCACAAGTGCTGTACCACCACCGGATACGATACCTTCTTCAACTGCTGCACGAGTTGAGTTCAGTGCATCCTCGATGCGTAGTTTACGCTCTTTTAGTTCTGTTTCAGTTGCAGCACCAACTTTGATGACAGCAACGCCGCCAGCTAGTTTTGCAAGACGTTCTTGTAATTTTTCTTTATCGAATTCAGAAGTTGTTTCTTCTACTTGCGCACGAATTTGGTTCACGCGTGCTGCGATTTGAGCAGAATCTCCTGATCCTTCTACGATCGTTGTGTTCTCTTTTGTAACAACCACTTTAGACGCACGGCCAAGCTGACCAATTTCAGTTGATTTCAGGTCAAGTCCTAGGTCTTCTGTGATTAATTCCCCGCCAGTTAGAACAGAGATGTCTTCAAGCATTGCTTTACGACGATCACCGAATCCAGGTGCTTTTACTGCCACTGCGTTGAATGTTCCACGAAGTTTGTTCACAACAAGTGTTGCAAGTGCTTCGCCTTCTACATCTTCAGCAATGATCAATAATGGTTTTCCTTGTTGTACGACTTGCTCAAGTACAGGAAGGATTTCTTGAATATTTGTGATCTTTTTATCAGTGATTAAGATGTAAGGATTTTCAAGAACCGCTTCCATCTTATCAGAATCAGTGACCATGTATGGTGAAGCGTATCCACGATCAAACTGCATTCCTTCAACCACTTCAAGCTCAGTTGTGAAACCTTTAGATTCTTCAATTGTGATGACGCCGTCGTTTCCTACACGCTCCATCGCTTCAGCAATTAGGCTGCCGACTTCTTCATCTGCTGCAGAAATAGACGCAACTTGAGCAATTGATTCTTTACCTTCGATTGGTTTAGAAATCTCGTGTAAGCCTTCAAGTGCTACTTTCACTGCTTCTTCGATTCCTTTACGAACGCCAACAGGGTTTGCACCAGCTGTTACGTTTTTAAGACCTTCACGGATCATTGCTTGAGCTAGAACTGTTGCAGTCGTTGTACCGTCACCAGCTACATCGTTTGTTTTGCTTGCAACTTCTGCCACAAGTTTTGCACCCATGTTTTCAAATGCATCTTCTAATTCGATTTCTTTTGCAATCGTTACACCATCATTTGTGATAAGTGGAGAACCGAATTTTTTCTCAAGAACCACGTTACGTCCTTTAGGTCCTAAAGTTACTTTTACAGCATCTGCAAGTGCATCTACACCACGTAACATCGCACGACGTGCTTCTTCACTGAACTTAATATCTTTTGCCATAATAACGAAACCTCCTCAGTCTTTTTAGAAATATATCTCAATCTTTGTTTATGTGATTAACCAATAACAGCTAAAATGTCGCTTTCACGAAGGATTAAATATTCTTTTCCTTCATATTTCACTTCAGTACCTGCATATTTTGAGAAGATAATGCGGTCGCCTGTGTTTACTTCTAACGCAACGCGCTCACCACTTTCAAGTACACGACCTGAACCTGCTGCAACAATTTTACCTTCTTGCGGTTTTTCTTTTGCAGAATCCGGTAAGACAATACCGCTAGCGGTTTTTTCCTCAGATTCAACGAGTTCAATGATTACGCGATCGCCTAATGGCTTTAACATAAGAAACAACCTCCTCAATTTTTATATGTAGTCTTTTTTAGCACTCATCATCAACGAGTGCTAACACATTTATTATAATAAAGAATGTCTTCTGTAATTTCAAGTAAAAACCTTTAAAAATTTTTACGCTTTCATGATCTTTTTTTATCACCGATTCTTTCCTTTTCAACGAAAAAGAAGACTTGTGTTACAATAAATCTAGTTCTTTTAGTAAAGGGGTTTTCGTTACTTGAAAAAACAATATTGGTACATCATCTTAACGTATATATTGGTGCAATTTTCTGCGTTTCCGTATGTGTTCATCATGAAGTGGTTAGGTTACATTCAGACACCGATGACACAAGCAGAGCTCTCCAAATTGTCAGGAACATGGACAATCATCAGCTTCTGTATTGGACTAATCATTATTCTGCTCATCCTTCGGACTGTACCAAAAGCTTCACTTCGAAATGAAGCACCGGCATCAGTCGGCGTGGCAATCGCTTGGATCATTGGCGGTTTCTTTCTTTCCCTCTTTGCACAATCCATTGCGGGGGCGATTGAACAATATGCATTTGGCATTAGCCGAGAATCCGAAAATACTCAAAACATTTTAGCCATTATGGATGCAGTTCCATGGCTTGTAATCGTCATCGCTCTGATTGGACCGATATTAGAAGAAATCATTTTTCGAAAAATCATTTTTGGTGTGGTTTATGAAAAAACGAATTTTTTCATTGGCGCACTTGTCAGTTCAGTGGTTTTTGCTGCTGTACACAATGATTTCCCACATATCTTGCTCTATACCGCAATGGGCTTTACATTTGCCTTTTTATATGCGAAAACAAAACGAATCATTGTTCCAATCGGCGCACACATGCTGATGAACTCGCTCGTCATTCTTGTGCAGATTGAGCCAGTAAGAAAAATGATTGAAGAACAATCTCAAACAATGCAAATGATTATTGGAGGCTTTTTCTCATGAGAAACCCTGTCGTATGGGGCATTATTTATTTTGCCGTAGGTGTGGCGTTCACCTATATGGCCATTCAAAATCCAGGTGACATGTGGTCATTTTACAGCATTTTGCTGATGGTGTTTGCGGCCTATAATATCAATATCGCGTTAAAAATGTTTGCTTTTTCTGTCAAAATGAAAAAACAGCAGCAAAAATAAAGCAAAAACCATTTTCCACCGTTTGGAAAATGGTTTTTTTATGGAGGTCATGTTTTCATGGAACACGAAAAACTGAACATCATGAACAATCAGCATGAAACGATTGGTACAGCCGCTCGATCTGATATCCATGCTGAGGGCCTTTGGCATGAAACCTTTCATTTCTGGCTTTTAAAAAAGGAAGATGACACAGTGTTTCTCTATTTTCAGCTGAGGAGTCCCTCCAAAAAGGATTTCCCTTCTCTACTTGATATCACCGCAGCAGGCCACCTTCTCGCAGATGAACAGCCTTCTGATGGCATCAGAGAAGTCGAAGAAGAGCTTGGTCTCTCCATCTCGTTTGAGAATCTTACCTTTGCTGGTGTCATGAAAGATGAAATCCATATGCCTTCGTTTACCGATCGTGAGTTTTGCCATGTGTATCTTTATATGGATCAAAAAGAGCACATGGATGTCCATCTACAGAAAGAAGAAGTTGCTGGACTTTATAGAGCAAGGCTGATGGATGCACAGCAGCTTTTAAATAGAGAATGCGAAAAAATGAACATCGAGGGCTTTGAAGTGGATGCAGACGGCAAGCGACGTGAGGAAAAGAGAGAGGTCCATGTACATGATTTTGTCCCGCATGAACCTGCCTATTATGAGCATCTCTTTCAAGCAATCAATCAATTTCTTTCACAATAGAAAAAGCATCGTGACCCCTATTTGGATCACGATGCTTTTTTATGAGACAACATCATTTTCTTTCTCCTCTGTCTCTGTTTGCTGCATTTTGCGATAGGTCACTCTTGAAATGACAATACTCACTTCATACAAAACGAGCATTGGCAAGGTAACCATGAGGTGAGAAACGAGCTCTGGCGGTGTAATCAGTGCGGCAATGACAAGGAGGACAAAATAGGCATACTTCCGTATTTTTGATAAAAACATCGGTGTAATGATACCAAGTCTAGTGAGAAACATCAACACGACAGGCATCTGAAACAAAAAGCCAAATGGAAGTGTTAACTGCATCAGAAATGTAAAATACTCATGAATCCCAATCACTTGCTCCACATGTAAATCATTTGACATCCGTATCATAAAATCGACGACAAATGGAAACAAAATAAAATAAGAGAAAGCCACACCGCTCAGAAATAAAAGCAGTGCAATCGGAATATAAGCAAGTGTCACCTTTCTTTCTTTTTCATATAAGCCAGGACTCACAAACGCCCAAAGCTGATATAAGATCACGGGACACGTCAAAACAAGAGCAATGACAAAAGCGAACTGCATAAACACGTACAGTGGATCTGTGAGCTTAAACGCGTTCAATGTCAGTGTGGCCGCTTCATCGGTATTTTGTAAATACACAATGACCGGCTTAGCGAGAAAAAAACCTGCCACCATAAAGGTGACAAAAAACATCGCAATGATCACTAAACGTTTTCGCAGTTCCACAATATGCTCCATAAGCGGCATATCTTTGACATTCATGAAGCTCATCCTATTCTACTGATCTTCTTTTTTCTTTTTTTCTTCCTGATCATCAGCTAAACCTTTTGTGGCATTTTTGAATTCACGTAATGTATCTCCTGCTGCTCTTCCTAATTCAGGAAGCTTTTTCGGCCCAAAAATAATGAGCGCAACAACCGCAATCAGAACCAAACTTCCAGGACCGATCGGACCCATTTGCTCCACCCCCTTTACCCCTTTTCGTCAGTCCTCCTGTGTAACAGAGTAATGCTTTAAGAAATACACAAGAGACTGAAGTTCAACCGCCAAATCTATATGATGAATTCGAATGTGTTCCGGCACATTCAATCGAGCCGGCGTAAAGTTAAGGATTCCTTTGATGCCAAGGGCAATCAAACGATCTGTAATGGATTGAGCTGCTACGGCAGGCACTGTCAAAATCGCAACAGGAATATCTCCTACCTCTTGCACATGCTCTTCAAGCTTATCCAAATCATAGACAGGCACGCCGCCTATCTCACTTCCTATTTTACTCTCATTGACGTCAAAAGCCATTGAAATTTTTGTATTATTATTTTTAATGAAATTATAGTGTAAAAAAGCAGTCCCTAAATTCCCGACACCGATGAGCATGACATTCGTCATTTCATCTTGGTCAAGGGTCTTTCTAAAGAAGGTCAAGAGGTAATCGACATTATAGCCATACCCTTTCTTCCCAAGTGCACCAAAGTAAGAAAAATCTCGGCGAATGGTGGCAGAATCCACTTTGACTGCATCACTAAGCTCTGCCGATGACACCCTTTGTTTTCCTGATGCATGCAGATTTTTTAAAAAACGGTAGTAAAGCGGCAAACGTTTGGCTGTCGCTTGTGGAATTTTTGACTGGTCTATATTCATATAAGATCCTCCAACTTAAATATCTGATGCTCTGTGAAAATCACCGTTTTTCCCACCTGTTTTTTCTACTAAATAGGTCGGGCCGATGATCATCCCTTTGTCTATTGCTTTGCACATGTCATAAACGGTCAGTGCACATACTGAGGCAGAAGTGAGCGCTTCCATCTCCACACCCGTACTTCCTTTTGTTTTCACCTGTACTTGTATGTTCAGAATGTACGCATTTCCGTCTTCCTCCCAATCAAAGGAGATATCGACACCTTTTAATGCAAGCGGATGACACATTGGAATGATGCTGGACGTTTGCTTTGCTGCCATAATGCCAGCTACCTGTGCGACAGACAGCACATCCCCTTTTCCAATGTCATGCTTTTGTATTTGATGAAATACTTCTTTTATCATACGAACGCTTGAAACAGCAACGGCAGTTCTCACTGTAGACGATTTGTCACTAATGTCGACCATCTTTGCTCTTCCTTGTTCGTTAAAGTGGCTAAATTGACTCATCTTTCAACGCTCCCTCACTCAAATCATACACTATTTTTTCCTATCTGTCTTTCATTTGACCATGGCAGCCGTATGTAAGATTTGCCGGTTTACTGCTGATAAGCTACACTTAACATATTATAGCAGAGGTGAAGTTACATGATGATTCTACAAGTGAATCAGCTGTCCAAATCGTTTGGCGCTGATACCGTTTTAACGAATATAAAATTGGAAGTCAAAGCGAGGGATCGTATTGCCATTGTCGGTCGTAACGGTGCAGGAAAATCCACGCTTTTAAAAATCATTTCCGGTCAAATGTCTTACGAACAAGGTGAGATCATCAAACCGAAAGACCTATCTATTGGATATCTCGCACAGCATACAGATGTGACGTCTACACGTACGCTAAAAGACGAACTACTATCCGTTTTCGATCATTTAAAAGAAATGGAACAAGAGATGAGAAGCATAGAAGAGAAAATGGCTTCTTCCACAGGAACAGAATTAGATTCTCTAATGAAAACCTATGACAGGCTGCAGCAAGCATTTAAAGATCAAGGCGGCTACCAATATGAAGCGGATGTCCGCTCCATTTTACACGGACTCGGCTTTAGTCATTTTGAAGACCATACAACCGTCCAATCCTTAAGCGGTGGTCAGAAAACTCGTCTAGCGCTTGGAAAGCTATTATTGATGAAACCAGAACTCTTGATTTTGGATGAGCCAACCAACCATCTAGATATTGATACCTTATCATGGCTTGAGCAGTATTTGCAAAATTATACAGGAGCCATCCTTATCGTTTCCCATGACCGATACTTCTTAGACAAAGTCGTGAACCATGTATATGAAGTGTCAAGAACAGCGATGAAAAAGTTCGCTGGGAACTATAGCAAGTATCTTGACCAAAAAGCTGAGCAGCTAGAGCGTGATATGAAGCTGTATGAAAAACAGCAAGAAGAAATTTCGAAGCTTCAAGATTTCGTGGATCGCAACTTAGCAAGAGCCTCCACCACAAAGCGTGCTCAAAGCAGGCGGAAACAGCTGGAACGGATGGATCGTTTAGATAAGCCGTTAGGAGATGAAAAATCCGCAAACTTCCATTTCGATATTATGAGGCAAAGCGGAAATGACGTGCTGAAGGTGCATGATCTCGATATTAGTTACGATAAAAAAACGCCGCTCCTCTCCTCACTCTCTTTTCATATTAAACGTGAAGATAGCGTGGCACTCATCGGTCCTAACGGTATCGGGAAATCAACTCTTTTAAAAACCTTAACGGATACGTTAAAACCAGTAAAAGGCGAGATCAGCTTTGGTTCTCATGTGACGATTGGCTACTATGATCAGGAACAAGCCAAGCTGACATCCTCCAAAAAAGTGTTAAATGAACTTTGGGATGATTATCCCCATATGACTGAAAAAGACATTCGAACTTGTTTAGGAAACTTCCTTTTTTCAGGTGATGACGTCTTAAAGCCTGTACATGCTTTAAGTGGTGGAGAAAAAGCACGACTTGCACTGGCAAAGCTGATGCTCCAAAAAGCCAATTTCCTCATTCTCGATGAGCCGACGAATCATCTTGATTTGGACAGTAAGGAAATATTAGAGAATGCACTAATAGATTATCCAGGCACCATCTTGTTTGTTTCGCATGACCGTTACTTTATCAATCGCCTGGCAACAAAAGTACTTGAGCTTTCACCAAATGAAACAAAAGAATACCTTGGTGACTACGACTACTATCTTGAAAAGAAAAACGAACAATTAGAGCTTGAAGCACTCCAAACTCAGGAGACGCATAAAAAACAAGCAGAAAAACCAGTAGAAACAGCAAAACTATCCTATGCAGAAGAGAAAGAACTCAAAAAGAAAGAAAGACAAAAGCAGCGCCGAATTGAAGAAATTGAAGAGCGTATCGCTGTCATCGAAGACAAGCTCGGTGAAAACGAAGAGCTTCTATGTGATCCTGCTATTTTCCAAGATCACGAGAAAGTACAAGCCATTCAAACAGAAAATGATGCGCTCAATCAAGAGATGGAATCACTTTTTGCGGAATGGGAAGATCTATCAGATGCATAAAGAGTGCCCTAACGGGTGCTCTTTTTTAAGGTGAGAATATTTATCCACAATGATACCCACAATAACATCTTGATTATTCTTAAATATTTTAAAGTTATCCACTTTATCCACAGTATTTTAATCACATATCCACATAAAAGATCACATTTATACACATTCTCTTCATTTTAAAACGAATTTTCTAACAATTGTGGATATATAACGCTTACATGTGAATAAATCGCTTTCATTTTAATAGAAAAAACTCCTGTATATCCACAGGAGTTCCAAATTTTTGACAAAGGGCTAAAATGAACTTGATTTTAGCCCTTTGTCTTCTTTTCAGCTTGATAGAAAACCTTTGAAGTCTAGGAAGGACGAGTACTGGCGCGGAGCGAATTTCACATTCGTGAGCACCAGCACGCAGGACTGACAAAGAATGCGAGGGTTTGTCTACACGCTGAAACTCCTGTATCCACAGGAGTTCTTATTCATAGGAGACAAGCGGCAGTCCAGGTTGACCGTTCATTGCCATGTCGCCTCTTATTCCCTTTTCAAATGCAATGGTTCCCGCAGCAGCAATCATGGCTGCATTGTCTGTACAAAGAGACAATGGCGGAATCATGACATTCACTTCAGGCAACTTCGCAAATGCTGAAGTAAGGGCTTCTCTAAGACCTTTATTGGCAGCAACCCCGCCAGCTAGAACGACTTGTTTCACACCATACGCTTCAGCCGCTTTTAAGGTCTTTCCAACTAGCACCTCAATCACGCTTTCTTGGAAACTTGCAGCCAAATCCTCTGGCGCAATGGTTTCGCCCTTTTGAGACGCATTGTGTAACGTGTTGATGACCGCTGATTTTAAACCGCTGAAGCTAAAATGATAGGATCCTTCTTCAAGCCACGCTCGAGGAAGCTTAATCGTTGGCTCCCCTTCATGTGCCAATCGATCAATATGAGGTCCTCCTGGATATGGCAGACCCATCGTCCGAGCTACTTTGTCATACGCTTCTCCAGCCGCATCATCCAACGTTTCACCAATGACCTCAAAAGACCCATGCTCTTTCATCAAAACAAGCTCAGTATGCCCACCAGAGACGACTAGAGCTAAACAAGGAAACACCAGTTCACCAACGAGCTGGTTCGCATAAATGTGTCCAGCAATATGATGAACACCAACAAGCGGAATTTGATGTGCAAAACTCAATGCTTTGGCTGCATTGACACCTATCAAAAGTGCACCAACTAAGCCCGGCCCTTCTGTCACAGCAATAGCGTCTAAATCCTGAAAGGACATATTGGCCTGCTCCATGACCTCTTCTAACACGATCGTCATTTGTTCCACATGATGCCTTGAAGCAATTTCTGGTACCACGCCGCCAAATCGTTTATGACTTTCTATTTGTGAGGCGACAACATTCGCTACGATCTCTTTCCCATTTTTCACAATGGACGCAGCTGTTTCGTCACAGCTTGTTTCTATACCTAATATGAATCGATCTTTTTTTTCACTCATTTATCTTCACCCACATGACTAATGCATCTTCCCCGTTATCCGTATAATAATTCTTTCGAATAGAAGCTGGTTTAAAACCTAGCTTTTCATAAAGGGATTGTGCTGGCGTATTTGATACCCGCACTTCTAGTGAAAGATGATCTGTCTTTTTTTCTTTGCAAAATTCCATGACATATCGAAGCAGCGTTTCCCCGTATCCTTTTCCCCGGTGCTCAGGGAGAATCGCAATATTCGTAATTTGTGCATCATCCATGACAATCCAAACGCCGCAATACCCAACAGGCTGACCATCTTCTTCAATGAGGAAATAATGGCTGTATTGGTTATGGAGAATTTCATAGACAAACGACTCTTTTTTCCAAGGCGCTGTAAACGAATGCACTTCAATCGTATATACCTCTGGGATGTCCTCTACTGTCATTCTTCGCATCTCTACTGTGTTGAGATTATTTTTGTCCTTCAAGCCATTTCACTTCCGCTTCTGCCAAACGAATATAATTAGGAACAAGCTGATGGACATCTTCAGCAGGACGGTCTGCCCCTAAAAATGCGAGCACTGAAGGTCTTGGGTTATGAAATGCCTCGTCTGCGATCACAGCAGTTTCTCCAAGTATGGAGAGAACATTCTCTTGATGAAGATGCACATCATGTCCAAGAAATAAAACAGAGTTCCCCTCCTTTTTCAGCTCTTGAAGCCAATCAGTGAGCAGGCTATTTTGATCTGGTTTCGCTTCTTTTATCTTTCCACCTTCAAATGTATATAACCCTGTATAAACTTGTCCTCTTCTTGCATCAAATATAGGAGAAATCATTCCATCAAAATATCGAGCATTTGCCGCCAGCGTTTCTAAACTTGAAACAGCAGTTATCGGGATAGACAGCGTCCAAGCAAGTGTTTTTGCAATGGTCACACCGATTCTAACGCCAGTGTAAGAACCGGGTCCTTTGGCTACAACAATTTTGCTTAATTCGTTCGGTGCTACGCCGCATTCTTTCATCAGTGCTTCAACTGTCGGCATTGCACGGACTGAATGATTCTTCTTTAAGTACGTAATACTTTCCCCAACCACAGTGTCATCACGGACAAGAGCTATTCCGAGTGTATGGTTTGACGTATCAATTGCCAGTATGGTCAATGTCTTTCATCTCCTTACAAAGGGCCTCATAGCGCTCCCCTTTTGCATAAAACGTGAGATGACGTTCTTCTTCACGTTCTGTTCTCAGCATTTCAATTTTTAAATACGATGAAGGCAATTGAGGTTCAATGAGATGTGCCCATTCAACCAAACATACACCTTCCCCCTCAAAATATTCGCCCAGTCCGATATCTTCTTCCGCATCTTCCATACGATACACATCCATATGATAAAGTGGCAGTCTGCCATCCATATATTCTTTAATAATTGTAAAAGTAGGGCTGTTGACGATACGGGTAATACCTAAGCCTTCTGCAAAACCTTTTGAAAAAGTCGTTTTACCTGCGCCTAAGTCTCCTTCTAATGTTAAGACATCGCCGGGCATCACAAGTGTAGCCAAGGCAGCAGCAATTCGTTTCGTCTCATCCGCACCTTTTGTTGTCCACGTTAACTTCATGGTGGAGTCACCTCATTTCTTAAAATGATTATATCCTTTTTTCATTAAAATTGTTTGTTGATCATGGTCTTTTAAAATAACGCTGGACGCTCGATCATCTTTGACTTGTCCAATACGCGTGACCTGAATGTGTTCTTTTTTACATTGCGTCTCAAATCGCTTCCAATCCGTTTCAGGGATCGTACCAGTTAAGACAAAATCCTCTCCACCGAACAAGACCCATTCAAGCCACTCTTTATGTAACAACGGTAGATGTGGATGTTTTGGGAGTTGATCAGCCTCAATTTCCAGCGTTACACGACTGGCCTCCGCTATTTCGTTCAGCTCACTCGCTAATCCGTCACTCACATCATTCAAGGTCACCCGGGGGAAGCTTGAACAAATAAGGCCAGCAGCAATATGCGGCTGCGGCATTTTGTGTCGCTCTAGAAAAAAAGCAGTGTCAATCGAATGTGCAGCATTTACTTCATTCATTAAAAGGGATAGCCCAGCAGCTGATGAACCTAGTTCACCTGTGACAAAGACAATGTCTCCTGTCTGAGCACTATGACGGTAACAGGCTGTTCCCTTTGGAATCTCACCAATGACCGTTACTGTGATGACAAAGTCACTGCGGGTGGCTACTGTATCTCCACCGATTAAATCCATATGATATGTGTCAGCCAATGCTTTCATTCCCTCGTAAAAAGCTGCGACAATTGCTTCATCCCCATGAGGCGGGATCGCAATTGATACAAGATAATACTTAGGGGTTCCTCCCATGGCTGCGATATCACTGATATTCACTGCCAGCGCTTTAAATCCAACCTCAAAGGGTGTGGAAAAATCAAATCGAAAATGGACATGCTCTACCATTGTATCAACACAAACGACCTCTTCACAATGTGAATGAGGTTGATAAACACTAGCATCATCACCGATGCCCATGATCAAAGAACGCTGATGCGTTTCTTTTGGTGTAATTCGGCGAATAAGATCAAATTCATCCATAAAAGACAGCCCCTTCATACAATCAACTGATTGAGCAAACATGATGTCAGACACAGTTAGTATTAGTGTAGCGAATATGAGCCTCGGTTCCAACTAAAAACGATATAAAGAAAGCCTGGTATAAAAAAACCAGGCGTTGTTTGTTGAAGTCATGATCTTTTCTTATCACATTTAGTGTAGCCAAACACAAGGAGTTTCATTGCATCTAGGATACTTATTGAAAGAAAAAGACATAAAAAAAAACGAAACTATACGTTTTCGTTTACAAGTCATAAAAATGGCGGTCCGGACGGGACTCGAACCCGCGACCTCCTGCGTGACAGGCAGGCATTCTAACCAACTGAACTACCGGACCATTTTGGCTGTACTCAATGAGTACTCCCTATTTAATAGGTAAAATAATTTGGTTGCGGGGGCAGGATTTGAACCTGCGACCTTCGGGTTATGAGCCCGACGAGCTACCGAACTGCTCCACCCCGCGACGATATAAAATGACAAGCTTGGCGGCGTCCTACTCTCACAGGGGGAAACCCCCAACTACCATCGGCGCTGAAGAGCTTAACTTCCGTGTTCGGTATGGGAACGGGTGTGACCTCTTCGCTATCGCCACCAAACCTGATGGAGAGAATGTTCTCTCAAAACTAGATAACAACGTTCATTTTTCACATTAGAATATAGGTTAAGTCCTCGATCTATTAGTATCTGTCAGCTCCACGTGTCACCACGCTTCCACCTCAGACCTATCAACCTGATCATCTTTCAGGGATCTTACTTCCTTGCGGAATGGGAAATCTCATCTTGAGGGGGGCTTCATGCTTAGATGCTTTCAGCACTTATCCCGTCCGCACATAGCTACCCAGCGATGCCCTTGGCAGAACAACTGGTACACCAGCGGTGCGTCCATCCCGGTCCTCTCGTACTAAGGACAGCTCCTCTCAAATTTCCTGCGCCCGCGACGGATAGGGACCGAACTGTCTCACGACGTTCTGAACCCAGCTCGCGTACCGCTTTAATGGGCGAACAGCCCAACCCTTGGGACCGACTACAGCCCCAGGATGCGATGAGCCGACATCGAGGTGCCAAACCTCCCCGTCGATGTGGACTCTTGGGGGAGATAAGCCTGTTATCCCCGGGGTAGCTTTTATCCGTTGAGCGATGGCCCTTCCATGCGGAACCACCGGATCACTAAGCCCGACTTTCGTCCCTGCTCGACTTGTAGGTCTCGCAGTCAAGCTCCCTTGTGCCTTTACACTCTGCGAATGATTTCCAACCATTCTGAGGGAACCTTTGGGCGCCTCCGTTACATTTTAGGAGGCGACCGCCCCAGTCAAACTGCCCACCTGACACTGTCTCCCTGCCCGATAAGGGCAGCGGGTTAGAAGGTCAATACAGCCAGGGTAGTATCCCACCGATGCCTCCACCGAAGCTAGCGCTCCGGTTTCCAAGGCTCCTACCTATCCTGTACAAGCTGTACCAACATTCAATATCAGGCTGCAGTAAAGCTCCACGGGGTCTTTCCGTCCTGTCGCGGGTAACCTGCATCTTCACAGGTACTATAATTTCACCGAGTCTCTCGTTGAGACAGTGCCCAGATCGTTGCGCCTTTCGTGCGGGTCGGAACTTACCCGACAAGGAATTTCGCTACCTTAGGACCGTTATAGTTACGGCCGCCGTTTACTGGGGCTTCAATTCGCACCTTCGCTTACGCTAAGCGCTCCTCTTAACCTTCCAGCACCGGGCAGGCGTCAGCCCCTATACTTCGCCTTACGGCTTCGCAGAGACCTGTGTTTTTGCTAAACAGTCGCCTGGGCCTATTCACTGCGGCTTCTCGGGGCTTTAACACCCTAAGAAGCACCCCTTCTCCCGAAGTTACGGGGTCATTTTGCCGAGTTCCTTAACGAGAGTTCTCTCGATCACCTTAGGATTCTCTCCTCGCCTACCTGTGTCGGTTTGCGGTACGGGCACCTCTCACCTCGCTAGAGGCTTTTCTTGGCAGTGTGGAATCAGGAACTTCGCTACTAAATTTCGCTCGCCATCACAGCTCAGCCTTCACGGGAAACGGATTTGCCTATTTCCCAGCCTAACTGCTTGGACGCGGATATCCAATACCGCGCTTACCCTATCCTCCTGCGTCCCCCCATTGCTCAAATGGTGAGGAGGTGGTACAGGAATATCAACCTGTTGTCCATCGCCTACGCCTTTCGGCCTCGGCTTAGGTCCCGACTAACCCTGAGCGGACGAGCCTTCCTCAGGAAACCTTAGGCATTCGGTGGACGGGATTCTCACCCGTCTTTCGCTACTCATACCGGCATTCTCACTTCTAAGCGCTCCACCAGTCCTTCCGGTCTGACTTCACTGCACTTAGAACGCTCTCCTACCACTGTTCGTAAGAACAGTCCGCAGCTTCGGTGATACGTTTAGCCCCGGTACATTTTCGGCGCAGAGTCACTCGACCAGTGAGCTATTACGCACTCTTTAAATGGTGGCTGCTTCTAAGCCAACATCCTGGTTGTCTAAGCAACTCCACATCCTTTTCCACTTAACGTATACTTTGGGACCTTAGCTGGCGGTCTGGGCTGTTTCCCTTTCGACTACGGATCTTATCACTCGCAGTCTGACTCCCAAGGATAAGTCATCGGCATTCGGAGTTTGACTGAATTCGGTAACCCGGTAGGGGCCCCTAGTCCAATCAGTGCTCTACCTCCGAGACTCTTACCTTGAGGCTAGCCCTAAAGCTATTTCGGAGAGAACCAGCTATCTCCAGGTTCGATTGGCATTTCACCCCTACCCACACCTCATCCCCGCACTTTTCAACGTGCGTGGGTTCGGGCCTCCATTCAGTGTTACCTGAACTTCACCCTGGACATGGGTAGATCACCTGGTTTCGGGTCTACGACCACGTACTCATGCGCCCTATTCAGACTCGCTTTCGCTGCGGCTCCGCATCTTCTGCTTAACCTTGCACGGGATCGTAACTCGCCGGTTCATTCTACAAAAGGCACGCCATCACCCGTTAACGGGCTCTGACTACTTGTAGGCACACGGTTTCAGGATCTATTTCACTCCCCTTCCGGGGTGCTTTTCACCTTTCCCTCACGGTACTGGTTCACTATCGGTCACTAGGGAGTATTTAGCCTTGGGAGATGGTCCTCCCGGATTCCGACGGAATTTCACGTGTTCCGCCGTACTCAGGATCCACTCTGGAGAGAACAACATTTCAGTTACAGGGCTGTTACCTTCTTTGGCGGGCCTTTCCAGACCTCTTCGCTTATATCGTTCCTTTGTAACTCCGTATAGAGTGTCCTACAACCCCAAGAGGCAAGCCTCTTGGTTTGGGCTGTTCCCGTTTCGCTCGCCGCTACTCAGGGAATCGCATTTGCTTTCTCTTCCTCCTGGTACTTAGATGTTTCAGTTCCCCGGGTATGCCTTCTCATACTCTATGTATTCAAGTATGGATACTACTCCATTACGAGCAGTGGGTTTCCCCATTCGGAAATCTCCGGATCAAAGCTTGCTTACAGCTCCCCGAAGCATATCGGTGTTCGTCCCGTCCTTCATCGGCTCCTAGTGCCAAGGCATCCACCGTGCGCCCTTTCTAACTTAACCATTTCTTACTTTAGAAAGAATCACTATGTGTGATGAACTTTGCATTGCATTCAATGTGAATGTATTACTTATTGTTATCTAGTTTTCAAAGAACAATCCTGTCTCGCTAGAGACATGTTTGAAGGAATGATCCTTCAAAACTAAACAAGACGAAAAACGTACGCTGCTCCATATATCCTTAGAAAGGAGGTGATCCAGCCGCACCTTCCGATACGGCTACCTTGTTACGACTTCACCCCAATCATCTGCCCCACCTTCGGCGGCTGGCTCCATAAAGGTTACCTCACCGACTTCGGGTGTTGCAAACTCTCGTGGTGTGACGGGCGGTGTGTACAAGGCCCGGGAACGTATTCACCGCGGCATGCTGATCCGCGATTACTAGCGATTCCAGCTTCACGCAGTCGAGTTGCAGACTGCGATCCGAACTGAGAACAGATTTGTGGGATTGGCTAAACCTTGCGGTCTCGCAGCCCTTTGTTCTGTCCATTGTAGCACGTGTGTAGCCCAGGTCATAAGGGGCATGATGATTTGACGTCATCCCCACCTTCCTCCGGTTTGTCACCGGCAGTCACCTTAGAGTGCCCAACTAAATGCTGGCAACTAAGATCAAGGGTTGCGCTCGTTGCGGGACTTAACCCAACATCTCACGACACGAGCTGACGACAACCATGCACCACCTGTCACTCTGTCCCCGAAGGGAAAGCCCTATCTCTAGGGTTGTCAGAGGATGTCAAGACCTGGTAAGGTTCTTCGCGTTGCTTCGAATTAAACCACATGCTCCACCGCTTGTGCGGGCCCCCGTCAATTCCTTTGAGTTTCAGTCTTGCGACCGTACTCCCCAGGCGGAGTGCTTAATGCGTTAGCTGCAGCACTAAGGGGCGGAAACCCCCTAACACTTAGCACTCATCGTTTACGGCGTGGACTACCAGGGTATCTAATCCTGTTCGCTCCCCACGCTTTCGCTCCTCAGCGTCAGTTACAGACCAGAGAGTCGCCTTCGCCACTGGTGTTCCTCCACATCTCTACGCATTTCACCGCTACACGTGGAATTCCACTCTCCTCTTCTGCACTCAAGTTTCCCAGTTTCCAATGACCCTCCCCGGTTGAGCCGGGGGCTTTCACATCAGACTTAAGAAACCGCCTGCGAGCCCTTTACGCCCAATAATTCCGGACAACGCTTGCCACCTACGTATTACCGCGGCTGCTGGCACGTAGTTAGCCGTGGCTTTCTGGTTAGGTACCGTCAAGGTGCAAGCAGTTACTCTTGCACTTGTTCTTCCCTAACAACAGAGCTTTACGATCCGAAAACCTTCATCACTCACGCGGCGTTGCTCCGTCAGACTTTCGTCCATTGCGGAAGATTCCCTACTGCTGCCTCCCGTAGGAGTCTGGGCCGTGTCTCAGTCCCAGTGTGGCCGATCACCCTCTCAGGTCGGCTACGCATCGTCGCCTTGGTGAGCCGTTACCTCACCAACTAGCTAATGCGCCGCGGGTCCATCTGTAAGTGACAGCCGAAACCGTCTTTCATCCTTGAACCATGCGGTTCAAGGAACTATCCGGTATTAGCTCCGGTTTCCCGGAGTTATCCCAGTCTTACAGGCAGGTTACCCACGTGTTACTCACCCGTCCGCCGCTAACATCCGGGAGCAAGCTCCCTTCTGTCCGCTCGACTTGCATGTATTAGGCACGCCGCCAGCGTTCGTCCTGAGCCAGGATCAAACTCTCCGAGGTATGCAGGATACATATCACACATGCGTTTCTACACGATGTAGCGAACTTAGCATGTGATCATTTCCTGCCTCGTCAGTTTGACTGACTACCTATGATGTATCATAGGATTTTTTTATAAAAACTCGAATTAACAGGTACGTTTTGTCTTGTTTAGTTTTCAAAGATCATTTTTTTAAAAATGGAGCGGGTGATGAGAATCGAACTCACGACATCAGCTTGGAAGGCTGAGGTTTTACCACTAAACTACACCCGCGTGATTAAATGTTATTGGCGCGCCCGAGAGGAGTCGAACCCCTAACCTTTTGATCCGTAGTCAAACGCTCTATCCAATTGAGCTACGGGCGCTTAATCAGGCGACTTAATTATCTTAACATATCGTTTTTATTAAGTCAACATCTTTTTAAAGTTTGTTTGTCGTATCTGTCTGAGCATCAGTGTTTCAGATGCGTCATCAGCGACGAACAAAAATATACCATGGATCATACAAAAGGGTCAATACATTTTCCTAAAAAAGTTTAATGTTTTTTAAGAAGTGCTCTTTTGTTAGTTAAATAGAGTTTCAATCGTCCTATTTTCATTTCTTTCTTCATAATTCTAATGATTCTTAAATAAAATCTTTCTAAATCCAAAGGAGGACAAAACATGGTCACCTAGAATTTTTATTTATTGGAAAATTCTTAATATTTTCCATGCATTTAAAGGAGGTAGGAGATGATGAAAAAGTTTGTCGCTTTTCAAATCATGATCGCTTTGGTGATAGGAGCTCTTATCGGCCACTTCTTCCCTGATTTCGGAATGGCACTGCGGCCCATTGGGGATGGCTTTATCCGATTGATTAAAATGATTGTAGTCCCTATTGTTTTCTCTACGATTGTCATCGGCGCAGCTGGCAGCGGTGGAATGAAGAAAATGGGCAGTCTCGGATTAAAGACAATCATTTGGTTTGAAGTCATTACGACCATCGTTCTTGGAATCGGACTTTTATTGGCCAACGTGTTAAAGCCAGGCGTTGGACTCGATTTCTCTCAATTAGCTAAGAAAGATATTGGGGAACTCGATGGTTATACTCAAAAGGTCGTCGATTTTAAACAGATGGTTTTAGACATCATTCCAACCAATATCATCGATGTCATGGCTCAGAATGATTTACTAGCAGTGATTTTCTTCGCTATTTTATTCGGTGTAGCCGCAAGCGGTATTGGGAAAGCTTCCGCTCCTGTCCTTACCTTCTTTGAATCAGTAGCACAAATTATGTTTAAGCTCACACAAATGGTCATGGTGACAGCTCCTATTGGAGTTTTAGCATTAATGGCAGCTTCTGTCGGACAATACGGCATTGTTTTACTCATTCCTATGATGAAACTTGTTGGCACTGTCTTCTTAGGATTGTTTATTATTCTATTTGTTTTGTTCCCTCTTGTCGCACTGATCTTCCGTTTTAACTACTTCGAAGTGTTGAAAATGATTTGGGATTTGTTTTTGGTTGCCTTTTCTACTACAAGTACAGAAACTGTTCTTCCACAGCTCATGTCACGGATGGAGAAATACGGCTGCCCAAAAAGAATCGTTTCCTTCGTCATCCCGTCAGGTCTTTCTCTTAATTGCGATGGTTCAAGTTTATATTTATCGGTTTCCTGTGTGTTTCTTGCACAAGCGTTTGGTGTCGATATGAGTTTATCACAGCAGCTCCTCATGATGCTTGTCCTTGTTTTAACAAGTAAAGGCATTGCGGCTGTCCCGTCTGGCTCACTTGTCGTTCTTTTGGCAACAGCTCATGCAGTAGGCCTGCCAGCAGAAGGTGTCGCTATTATCGCCGGGGTTGACCGGATTATGGATATGGCTCGAACAGGCGTGAATGTTCCTGGACATGCGGTTGCCTGTATTGTCGTTTCTAAATGGGAAAAAGTATTCCGAGAGTCTGCATGGGAAGTTCCAAAAGCAGGTGAAGAAACAAAAGGAATGTAATGTTTTTTATGAAGGAAAGGGGTCGCCCTTTCCTTTTTTTATGGCAAAAATGTCTGCTTCAGCACGGCTTTACCTTCTTGTTGCAACTGTACCTCCGCATATGCTCCGTTAATGAGGGTCATTTGCGGCGGTACGTGTCCACAATCAATATCGTAAACAATCGGTATGTGTAATTCCTTATGCAATTCTTCATATAGATCCGTATATTCATATCCTTCCACAGGAGTGTCCACTGCACTCCTGCCAAACATGATGCCAGAGCAATGATCAAACCAGCCTGCTAGTTTTAATTGAACAAGAGACCTCTTCATGCTCGCAGCATTTAATTCACAGTTTTCAAAATACCATAGAATGGGTTCACCTTTCAGGTATGTTTCTTGAAAAGCTTTGACATCTCCAAAAGGCGTGCCAGCTAAGTGCCGGATCACATCAATACAGCCACCCATCAGTCTTCCCTTCATCGTCGTCTTTAAGTGATCAACAGTACGCCATGCGGTTGGCTCGGTTAAATGAAAGACATGAATGCTTGGATGGTCATACTGCCATTCCTTTTGATACATATCAGAAGAAAATTGAGTAACGTCCTTTTTCTCTGGAGTGGAAAGTATTTGTTCCCACATAGCCGTCACCTGATCAAGCTCTTCCCCCTGAAGATCCACCAGGTTCGGTCCATGCGCTGTCGCAATGCCTGTGTTTAATGTCAAAGCTAATAGAAGGAGACTTGTATCTGAGTAACCAAGAATCCACTTTTTTTGCATCACTGAGAAATCAAGATGCTCTAACACTTCAATAAGCAGCTGTCCCCCCCATGGCGGGATGATGTGGTCAATCTCATGACAAGTCATCATCCGCTGTAACTCATTTGCTCGTTTGATTGCAGGGGCTGATTTCGCTTTTTCCTGCTGCCATACTGTCTCTCCACATATGACTTCATAGCCTCTTTTTTTCATCCGATCGCAAGACAGTTGAAACATCTCATGCAAAGAGGGTTGTACACCTGAGGATGGTGCTGTCACACCAATTATTTGTCCCTTTTTCAAATGCGGATACTGGATCATCCTGCTCACCTCCACCTTCTATGAGTCTCTCATCTATTCTTTGTAAAGAAAATTCCCCTTCTCCAAGGGGAATCTCGTCTTACTCTCTCTGACGCAGGACAGTATATACACCTGCGAAAATACACAAAATCCCAACAAACGAACGTAAGCCCATCTCTTCACCTAGAAGCATCCATCCAAGGACCGTGCCAACGATTGGTTGAAAGAAGAAAAACAGACCACCGCTTGAAGCGTCCATCAGTTGAATCCCTCTATTCCACAAAAAGAAAGCAAGGGCCGTTGAGATGATACCTAGATACAGAATGCCGCCCCATATTTCCGGTCTTGCCATTTGCTGCACATCAAGATGAGGCAAACGAAACAAGACAGGTGGTGTTAATACGATAAAGGCCACAATGATCGCATATGTTGTCGTCACTACTTGAGGATACTTTCCTGGAACTCGTTTCAAAAGAACAGACATGAGCGCCCATGTTAATGCAGCAATAACCAGTGAAAGACCACCAACAAACTCATCCGTTTGAACAGCGACAGGCCCAATCATCGTCAGCACACCTACTGTAGCAAGCAGAATGGAGACACACTTTCTCACTGTGAATGATTCTTTTAATAGAAAGAAAGCGAAAAGCACCATAAAAGCAGGTGTGGCCGATGTGATGACGGCACCCATTTGTGCAGACGTATACATTGTGCCAATTTCTTGGGTCACGATCGAGAGAAAGTTGCCAATCAATCCAATCGCCACAATCAGCGGGATATCCTTTTTGTCTAATCGAAAAGAGTAACCCAAACGCCAAATCGTGAACACAAGAACGACTCCAGCTATTGCATATCTCATCCAGACAAGCTCAAGTGGCGGGACCACCGCAACTGTTACTTTGACCACTACATACATACCGCCCCAAATACTAGCAGCTAACGCTAAGTAAAGGGCTCCTATATATTTTTCATTCATTTTTTCCCCTCCGTTACTGGATATATTCACTGCGATATCCACAAACGGAGATCACTCTCCGTTATGGACGGAGGTGATTTGGTACATCATGTTCAAATAAAGGCTTCCATTGCATATCAGTCACCCCAATTGTTTTTATTTTCTGATTACTTTATAACAAAATCTGGTTCACTTCAATCCTTTTTTATCGCCATGTTTCTTCATATAATAGAAGTTCAATAGGATTGACATGATGAATTCGTTTTCTTATAGTAAGTAAAACAATTGATGTTTACACAGAAAAGGAGTAGAGTTCTTTGGATGTTGAAGCTAGGAAACACATTCCCACTGCCGGAAACGAACCGTTTCTTGAGGGAATAAAAGATTGTGTGCCAACCTTGCTTGGTTATATGAGCATTGGGTTTGCCTTTGGAATTGTTGGCATTAGTTCGCAGTTAAGTATATGGGAAATCGCGCTGCTCTCTATCTTTATTTATGCTGGCGCTTCACAGTTTATCATCTGTGCATTACTTGTGACAGGAAGCCCCCTTTCCGCTATTATTTTCACCACGTTCATTGTCAATTTACGGCATTTGTTACTCAGCCTTACGCTTGCCCCTCATTTTACACGCTACTCTGTAAAGCAGAACATCGGGTTTGGTCTTCTGCTTACTGATGAATCCTTTGGCGTAGCGATGAATAAATTAGCACAGCAAGGAAAATTGAATAACAGATGGATGCATGGACTGAATATTACAGCTTATTTATGCTGGATTGCTGCGTGTACACTTGGCGGAATATTCGGACACTGGATTTCAAATCCAGAGGCGCTTGGTCTTGATTTTGCCCTATCCGCGATGTTTGCTGCGCTGCTCATTCTTTCTTTACAGACGGTGCCAAAAAATAAGCTAACCCATCGCTTGTCACTTGTTTTATATATGTTTGTTGCGATGTTTGTGCTGCTTCATTTTGTTCCTTCACACGTGGCTGTTTTGTTGGCAACTGTGCTTGTTGCCACTATTGGGGTGGTGACAGATAAATGATGAGCAGTTTTATGTTATGGCTCATTCTTGGCTGTATGATTGTGACCATCATCCCAAGAGTCGTTCCATTTTTATTTGTAAGGAGTATCCAGATGCCAGAAGTGGTGCTCAAATGGTTATCGTTTATTCCTATTTGTATATTTACCGCTTTGATTGCAGAACATCTTTTCATACATACTACAGAAGGCGTCACCATTCACTGGATGTACCTTGCTGTCTTGGTTCCAACTGTGTTAATTGCTATTTGGACAAAAAGCTTGTCCCTCACCGTTCTAGTAGGCGTCATGCTGATGGGCACAGCTAGATGGCTTTTCTAATAGAAAAAGCTTAACCGGATGCGGTTAAGCTTTTTGTCATTTTACGATACCGTATATAAAGCCGTCATAGCCTTTTTCGCCAACAGTTTGAATAGCGGTTGCTTCAATTCTCGACTCTTGTTTGAGTAAATCGAAGAATTCACGAGTTCCCTTCACTCGCTCATCTTGATCAGAGGCATGAAGAACTGCTCCATTTCTGACCACATTGTCTGCAATAATGACTGTTCCCTTTTTTGAGAAGTGTAACGCCCATTTCAGATATTGGGGGTTGTTTGGTTTGTCTGCATCAATGAAAATCAAATCGAACGGGAGCGTATCCTGCTCTTTTAACTGAGATAAAGTATCTAACGCTTTTCCTTGTAAAATGGTGACACGTTCTGCTAGGCCTGCTCTGTCTATGTTTTGCTGTGCTGTTTCTGCATGATGACTGACAGCCTCTAATGTCATGAGTTCTCCATCCGCTTCAAGTGCACGGGCAAGCCAAATGGTACTATAACCGCCAAGTGTACCGATTTCTAAAATGCGCTTTGCACCCTTGGTTTTTGCTAACAAATAAAGCAGTTTTCCTTGGGCCGGCGACACATCTATTTCTGGTAATCCAGCTTGCTTATTCTTGATAAGAGTTTGCTCCAATACGTCATCTTTAGCCATCAATTTGTCTTTGATATACTCGTCAACTTTCCCCCATACTTGCTCCAAGTCATCCATCTCCCTTGTTCATGTCTTCTATTTAAAGTCTACATGACGGAAGCGAGAATTTATAATCAATTCTTTTCACACACCTATTCATTTTATTGATGAAAGGAATGGGATGATGGATACATGGGGCAAGTACCTGTAAGTATGTGCAAACTACTGATTCAGCTTATTTTTCACGTCACCTTTTTTATCTTGAAGCTTTCCTTTTACTTGATCTTTCTTTCCTTCTGCTTTCAGGTTTTCATGATCTGTCGCTTCGCCCAGTTTTTCTTTCACTTGACCTTTGACTTGATTTGTTTTTCCTTTCGCTTTATCCATATGTCCATTTTGTTCACTCATTTGTTCCACCTCCACGTTTGATACTGTTTATTTAGCCTTTTTGCACATGACAAAACATCTGAGTGTGCTGTGTGTGCGTTTCAGGTATGATAGACATAGTCGAATGAAAGGTTGGTGGTCTGTTCAATGATCATTTCTGAAAGTATGTTCACTGTACGTGGTGTGACCTATCGTATTCGCTCTGCTGCATTAGCAGATGCCAAACAGTTATCAGCTCTCAGACTGAAAATCGATGGTGAAACCGAATATTTAGATCGCGAACCGGGTGAAGCTTTTATTGATGAGAAAGGGTTCGAGGCGTTGATTCAAGAGGATTCCAAGGAATGCCGTCATCTCTTTTTAGTTGCAGATATTGAAGGAGACATTGTCGGTTTTTCAAGATGCGAAGGACACTCACTTAAGCGCTCTGCTCACAAAGTAACGTTTGGCGTTGCCGTACAGAAGGCCGCTTGGGGCTATCACATCGGGAAAGAACTTTTAGCTACATCGATCGACTGGGCAGATCAGCAAGGCATTCAAAAGATGTCACTTCAAGTAATGGAAACCAATCAAAAAGCCATTCGTTTATATGAACACTATGGCTTTGAGATTGAAGGCTTGTTAAAAAAAGATAAACGGCTGGCGGACGGCATGTATTATGATACGGTTGTGATGGGCAGGCAGCGGCCAGTCTCCTGACCGCTTACATGACATAACTCCAGATCATCGAAATCGCACTATACATAAGCAGCAGCCCCATGACGAACTGGAACGGCCGCTGATAAAGAGTTAAAAAACGCTTGAATACAGAGCCAAATAAACTCCAGCTAAATGTGCCTAAAAAACCAATGATGGCGAGAATCAGCGTCAACAACATGTATTGCATATTGGACTGTCCATACGGCAGAACAAAAGTGGAAATGACGGTTAACCCATACAAAATGGCTTTCGGATTAATAAATTGCAGCAGCATCCCCGGGATAAAATGATTATAGCGGTCTAATGTTTCGTCATCTCCGCCTTTACTTTTCATGATTTTAACAGCCAAATAGATCATGTAACCGGCTCCGATGAAAGCCATGACCCAGTCTATTTTCGGCATGACTTGATAAAGAATGAGATTAAAGAAACCACTCAAACACAAAATGACCAAAAATCCGATCCCAACCCCTAAACAAAATCGAAATGTTTGCTTGACCCCATATTTATTCGTAAAGACCATCGCCATGATATTATTCGGCCCAGGGGTGAAACTGGTAACAAAAGCATAAATCAACATGGAAACAATCAAATCGTTACCTCCTTTTCATACGTTATTTAGACTCAAAAGTCTTTATTGCGTATATTACGTTTCATTGTACTATTCGGTCGTTATAAAGTAAATAAAAGAAAGGAGTTTTTTGATGGAGGATGTACAATCAATTATTGCTAGAAATGTCAAACTGCTAAGAGAGCAAAAGAAATTAAGCCTAGAAAAGATGGCTGAGGTAACAAGTGTGAGTAAAACGATGATTGGGCAAATCGAAAGAGGAGAATCCACACCGACCATCACCACTCTGTGGAAAATCGCCAATGGGTTGAAGGTGTCTTTTAGTGAACTCATATACGCACCGCAACCTGAAATTAAGATCGTGCGAAAAGAAGAAGGACAAGTTTTAACCGAGGACGAGGGAAAGTATCGGGTATATACGACGTTCCCATTTGATGACCTGAGAAAATTTGAAGTCTATCAGGTAGAAATTGATCCTCATGGGTCGTTAAGTGCGGAAGAACATATCGGCGGTACAGAGGAATTGATTACCGTATTTGAGGGAGCACTTGATTTATCGATCGGTGATGAGCAATACACATTACAAGCTGGCGACTCGATTCGGTTTAAAGCTGACCGTGCCCATGAGTATAAACAATCAGGAGAACAGATGGTACGGCTGCAAATGATTCTTTATTATCCCCATTAAAAAAAGCTGACAGGCTTGTCCACCTGTCAGCTTTACATTTTATATTTAATTAAATCCTGGATCGCGTACAACCGTTCCAGTAAAGGTAACTCTATATTTTCCTAAACCTAACTCTTCAATTGACGATTGATAGAGAATACCGACCCATCCATCCTTTGCATATGTAATACTTGATGGGATGTTTGACGTCGTATATGTTCTCGTTTCCGAGACGGTTCGACTTGCTTGTACCGTTACTTCACTGCTTACTTTCCCCTTCGCTTCTACTGGGACAGCGGTGACACCCGCACCCGTTAAAACAATTGCTCCAACCAAAACAGAAGTTATGACCTTTTTCATACAAAAATCCCTCCTTTTTTTGTTGAACATATTAACCATACCATAATTTAGAACTTTAGTAAGTTTTTTTCATTTTTTTGAAAATTATGATATGATTGTCTTATGCTGGATAGAGGGTGTTACATACTTCTATGCTTTTATCCTCACCTCGTTCTAGTGAAACAATTGATAACGGAGGTGATTTCATGAAAAAATGGCTTATCTGTTTTCAACTTGTTTTCCTCTTCACCTTGACGGCCACACCATTTGCTTCTGCTGCTTCATGCCCTACAGTGAAACCATGTGTTATTGATCCTTAAGCATAAGAAAAAGTCGATCAAGCCTATTCACTTGATCGACTTTTTTGTTATGCTTGCTCTGCTTCCCAGCGGGCAACCTCTTCTCTTACTTTAGGAGCCACTTCTTTTCCAAATAACTCAATAGCTTTCAGCACTTGATCATGCGGCATTGAACCGACCGGTACGTGCAACATGAAGCGCGTAATGCCTACATTTTTTCGCAGATGAATCACTTTCTCTGCTACGGCATCTGGATCTCCTACATACAATGCACCTTCTAATGTTCTTGCTGCATCGAATGTAGAACGGGTATAAGGTCCCCAGCCTCGTTCTCTTGCTAATGTATTCATGACATGCTGTGTAGAAGGGAAGAATTGATCTGCTGCTAATTCTGTTTCCTCCGCAACAAATCCATGTGAATGGGATGCCACCGTTAATTTCTCAGGATCATGTCCAGCGTGAATCGCAGCTTGCTTGTAGAGCTGCACTAGCGGTGCGAACTGTCTAGGGCTACCGCCAATAATGGCAAGGACAAGTGGTAATCCTAATAATCCAGCACGTACGACAGATTCTCTGTTTCCTCCACTGCCAATCCAGATGGGAAGCGGATCTTGAACAGGTCTTGGATATACGCCGACATCCTGAATGGAAGGACGGTGCTTACCGCTCCACGTCACACGCTCTGACTGCTGTAATTTCAACAGTAAATCTAGTTTTTCTTCAAATAATTCTTCATAATCATCTAAGTCATAGCCAAATAGCGGGAACGATTCAATAAATGATCCACGGCCAGCCATGATCTCTGCACGACCGTTAGAAAGGCCATCTAATGTCGCAAAATCTTGAAACACACGAACAGGATCTGCCGATGAAAGAACAGTTACGGCACTTGTCAGACGAATATTCTTTGTTTGCGTTGCCGCAGCTGCTAATACGACTGCTGGATTTGATGCGGCGAAATCTTCACGATGATGCTCTCCTACACCAAAAACGTCGAGACCCACTTGATCTGCTAAAATAATTTCTTCTACTACTTCACGAATACGCTGTGCGTGGCTGACTGTTTTTCCTGTTTGAAAATCAGGTGTTGTTTCTACAAATGTACTAATTCCTAGTTCCATGAATGGAACCCCCTATCTTATAAATATGTCACAAATTCAGAGACCGGCTTGCGGTAGCCTCTCGCTTGTCTGCTTTCTACTTTTTCTTTTCCGAGTGTAATCATTAATACAGGAACCAAATCTGATTCGATGTTTAACACCTTTTTCATTGCTTCGGGGTCAAAGCCGATCATTGGGCAAGTATCCCATCCCTTGTTTTTGGCGGCAAGCATAAATAGCATGGCAGATAATGAAGCATTGCGAATCGCCTCTTCTTTCTGAAAGTCTGATCCTCTCTGCACATAAAAACTCATCGTCTCTCTGACCATTTCCTCATATTGTTGCGCATTTAAGATGCCGAGCATTTTTAGGCCTTCATAAATGTTTCCTGCTTGCTCATAAGCTTTCGGATCGCCGAGTACAATGATCGCTGCTGAAGCGGAATGCACCTTATATTGTCCAAATGCAGCATCTCTTACTTGCTCTTTAAGCGCTTCTGATTGGACGACGACATATTGCGTATGCTGTAAATTAAAGGCTGAAGGTGCCAGCTTCACTTCTTCAAAGATACTATTAAGCTCTTCTCTCGAAATCGAGATATTTGGCAAAAAATTTGATGCTGATCGTCTTTCACGTACCAATGTATCAAAGCTGTGTGTCATCTTGTTTCCCCTTTTCGTGAAGTTGTTTTGCACCTAAACCGATTTTTTTCAACCATTCAATGAGCTGCTCTTTTTCCTCTGTTTCGATAAAGGACAGATTTTGTGAAATGACATCTGTATGTTTTGGAAAAATATCGTCAAATAGCTGCTTCCCTTTATCTGTCAGTAATACATGGAATACACGTTTATCAGAAGGTGCACATTGTCTTTTGACTAATTCTTGTTTTTCTAATTTGTTGACCACATAGGTGATGCTCCCACTTGGAATGGATAGAATCTCACTAATTTTTTGAACGGGATGCGGTCCCTTACTATACAGTAATTCAAGAATTTGAAAGTTTTCAAATCCGATATCATAACGTTCAATGTCTTTTTGGATATTTGCAAAAAGGGCATGATCGGCTTTCATCCATACTCGGAAAAGCCTTAAGTCTAATTCCTGATCTTGCTTCACCATGGCAACTACTCCTTTTTCAATAAATCCTAAAACTAGGATAAATTTATCCTAACACTAGGATATTTTCTTGTCAACGTGTTTGTTTGATTAAAAAAAGACCCCTTTGATTTAGTGGTCTTCTTTTAACACAAAATGCATTTCAGCAATTTGTTTGTATTGATTCACTTGTTGTAATGAAAATCTAGATTCCTGTTCAGTTGGAGGGAAAAGAGGGATTCCTTTTCCAATCATGACAGGTGCGATTTGGAGATACAGCTCATCGACTAATTTTTCTTTTAATAATGCTTGAAGCAGTTCCCCGCCTCCTACTATCCAGATATGCTGCCCTTTTTCATTTTTTAAGTTGTGGATAAATGAGAGAACATCTTCACGAATGATACGGGTTCCTGTATGACTGTCTTGTAAAGTGCGAGAAACGATATAACATGTCTTGTCTTCATAAGGAAACCCATCAGGTGAGAGCTTTAGAACCTGTTCATATGTGTTCCGTCCCATGATCAGCGTATCGACTGAAGCATAAAATTCCTCATATCTCGTATCCTCTTCGCCCTCTGTTCCTATGAGCCAATCTAAACGGTGATCATCCCTTGCTAAATATCCATCAATGCTCATTGCCCCATAAAATAGTAATTTCCTTTTCAATCTCACCACTCCCCGCCTGAAATAAGAACGTATATTCCCACTTTAACAGAAAGAATAGAAAAATGATATATGATCCATTCGTTTATTACGATTCCTGTTCTACCTTCATGAGAAGTTTGTACAAGATGTGTGCAAGCTGCCCCGCTTCGACTGTCATCCCTTCATGAATCCATTCCTCCAGTACACCAACAACACCAGACACAACAAATGAGGCCACAATCTGTTCATGCTCCGTAATTTGACGCTGATCAAGCTGCCACTCTTTCATAATTTTTTCTTTAAAAAACGATTTAAATTGATTCGTCGTTGGGCTATTCGGTTTGACAAATAACGTCATCATGAATTGTTTTTCTTTTAAATACTCAGTTGTTTTGTTTAAAAAGGACAGCATATCAAGCGGGTCCTGGCTTGGAAACGATTCATCGTATAGTCCGCCAAGCTGATCGAATAGTTCCTTCTCAAGCTGTTCATGCAAATCAAATACATCTTGGTAGTGCAAATAAAAGGTCCCTCTTCCTAAATCCGCTCTTCTAGATAGCTCTGATACTGTAATTTGCTGAACATCTTTTTCCTTTAAAAGCTCAAGAAAGCTTTCCCGTATCGCCTTTTTGGTTTTGATTGTTCGTCTGTCCTTCATCAAACACCCTCCATTTTTGAACAATCTGGCTATACCTGTCTATTTATGAACAAGAGATCATTCATTGCCGATGTTCGGTTTATTTTCCTCTTATTATAATGGACACATGTCCAATAATCTATATCTGTTCAAAAAAAAAGGAGGACCATCATATGCTTCAATTCAGACTTGCTAGAGAGGATGAACTGCCTCAAGTGGCAGCGTTGTTAGATGATTCATTTCAGAACTATTCATTTTTTGATTTATTATGCGAAAAGGTTACCAAGCGTTCTGCTTTCGCCCGTCAGCTGCATTTGGTCAATACAAAGGTATATTTTCAGCATCAAATCTGTTTGGTCGGGGTTGAGAACGAGAAAATTGTGTCTGCCGCCCTGTTAAAACATCCCCGTCTTCCTGAGCCAGGACTCATGGATTATGTGTTATCTGGTGGGCTAAAGCTGCTCTTTACTGGCGGCATATCGGCGATTCAGCATGTGTTCCGTATGTTAAAGGAGGCAAAAAAAGCGTGTTCTTCCTTAAAGAAACCTTACTGGTATTTAGAAGCTCTTGTCGTTGCAAAAGACCAACAAGGAAAAAAACTTGGAAGCCGTATGTTAAAGCAATGTCTTTTCCCCTTTATCGCCCGGCAAGGCGGCGGACTGTTCACACTGATTACACACAACGAGGCCAATCGTCATTTCTATCGAAAAAATGGGTGGACGGAGTTTGATGAGAGAGTACTGCACGGAGAAGAGATGTCCCTAGAAAGCTGGAGTTATAAAACCGTGATCAAATAAGGTATCTTCTTCAAGGGATGATATAATAGAAGCAGTTCAGACAATGATCATACTTGGAGGAGAGACTGATGATACGACGACTTGATCATATCGTGTTGACTGTTCAACATATGGAGGAAACCATTCGCTTCTATACAAACGTATTAGGAATGAAGGAAGAAACTTTTGGAGAAGGCCGTAAAGCCCTTCGTTTTGGCTTACAAAAGATTAACCTTCATGAAGCGGGTCATGAATTTGAACCAAAAGCTGCTCATCCCCAGCCTGGATCTGCTGACTTGTGTTTTATCACCGATTTAGATATAGACAGTTTATTGCTTCATCTTCGAAAGCAGGTTGTTCCAATTGAAGAAGGTCCGGTCAGACGTTCTGGTGCATTAGGTCCGATTGAATCCATTTATATCCGTGATCCTGATATGAACTTAATTGAAATCTCCCGATATATAGAGGAGGCTGATCCATCATGACTCGATTATTCTTGAGACCGATTGAAGAAAAAGATTATCCTGGTATTCATAGGGGATGCCAGCATGCAGAAACACTTTATATGACTGGCACACGCAAAACGTTCACACTAGAAGAAATTCGTTCAGCCTATACCCGTTTTCTGCTGGATGACAGTAGACGAGACTTTGCTATTTGTCTGCTAGACACGAAAGAAATGATCGGGGATGCGGCGATTGTGGATATTGATCCGATAAACCATACGGCAAGTTTCCGCATTGCGCTGCATGGTCCAGAGCATTTTCACAAAGGGTATGGTACTGAGGCTGTTCGGATGGTTCAAACATTTGCCTTTGAGACGTTAGAACTCAATCGGCTTGAGCTTGAAGTTTTTTCCCATAACCCACGAGCCTTTCGAAGCTATGAGAAAGCCGGATTTCAATATGAAGGAAAAAGACGTCAAGCGCTCTATTTCAACGGTGCTTATTCGGATGTCATCATGATGGGCATCCTTCGTGAGGAATACGATAGAATCAAATCATAAAGATGTCCCAGCCTACGACGGGTCATCCTTTTTAAACAAATGAACCCCTGTAACGATGATCAAACAAATGATAGAAGAGAGAACGATAGAGACGCTTGATATGCTGAGCGCCATCCCTTCCCATCTGCCAATGAAGAAACTGCCGATCAATAAGAGCATTCCAAACAAAGTGATACATACCGGAACAATCAGCCCGGCATGGCGATGCCTGCGTCTTTTTCCTGCCCACCACGAGAGACAGAGTACAATGACAGTAAAAATAGCGGTTTGCAGCCAGAACATATCGCATCAACTCCTTTTCTTTTTTATCCTATGACAACGGAGGTTTTTCCAATGAATATTAGACCGATTCAAAAGCAGGACAATCCTTTTATCGCGGCCATTATCCGCCAGTCATTAGAATCAGCGAATCTTGCGATTGAAGGTACAGCCTACACAGACCCACAACTTGATCAGCTTTTCGAATACTATCAATCATTGACTCATGCAGCCTATTGGATTGCCGAAGAACATGGTGAAATTGTTGGTGGCGTTGGCATTGCCCCTTTCACAGATGGCATTTGTGAGCTGCAAAAGCTTTATTTAAGCCCAAAAGCACAAGGCAAAGGTGCGGGCAAGAAACTGATGGATACGGCCCTGCAATATGCTTCTACATACTACGATGCTTGTTATTTAGAAACAAGCAGTGAATTAACAGCTGCTACTGGTCTTTATCAACGGTATGACTTCTCTCTTCTTCCTGCACCGATTGAAGGCTCAGAGCATTCTGCCATGGATGCTTGGTATCTCAAAACCTTTTCAGCGTGAGGCATAAAATAAGCGGTACGTCTTTGTCCACTGAAAACCTAGCTTCTCTGCCAATTTGGCCGAGGCTGCATGATGGACATCGCAATCCCAATGCGGTGTCTTCCCTTTTTCAACACAGATGCTGATCATTTGCTGAGCTGCTAACAAAGCCAACCCTTTTCCACAGCAGGCTTCATCTGTCCAAATATCGATTTCCACACGTTTTTCACTTAAAAAAATAGAGACACATTCACTGACCACATCTTCACCATTTAAGATGGCAACTCCGACGCCATTAGATAAAAAGTGATCTACTCCTCCCCAATATGCTTCATAATAGCTGGATGGGAATACTTTGCTTGCGGCAATGACTTGTTCATTCGTGCGTTTGATCATTTCGTCTTGATCAGGCAAAATCAGATCAGGAGAGGTCAAGTCATAAGAATACGCATGTCTTTGCATTTCATTCAGTTGGGAACCGAAGCATTTTTTCATCATCTCATCTGATGCTGGATTTGCTGAAAACAAAGTGAACCGTCTGTTCTCTCTTTTCTGTTTTTTATAAACATCCACAATGAACGTTGAACATAATGAAAGTGCTGCTTCTGTCTTGCCTGCGACATAATAAATGCCGGTTGTTGTCCCTGCAAAATAGACACACGGGTGATCTCGGTGATCCACATATAAATCTCCTTGTATCACCCCATCGAGTATCGCATCTACGAACACTGGATAGGCAGGATCAATCCGCCGAATTTCCTCTTTTACCGCTCCTGTCCTTTGTTGATCTACAAGATACAACATCATTCCTCCATTCACGAACGAGTATCTTTTCATTATAAAGGAAAGCCGCAGACACGCGGTGAATCTTTGCAACAAAAAGAATTCTTCTGCATCAAAGCAACATTCAATCGCATTCGCTTTCATCTATTGCTATGCTCATTGTGAGAGGAGGTTTATGGATGAAATTTCGTTTGATCTGGAATCACGAAAAGGATGTGACGGAAGTAGACGTCATCAGCCATCCACATAACCAAGAACGTTTACAAAAGATGGCATCAATGCTGGAGACTAGTACATCTCTAACGGTCAAAGATCCCAAAAATGATCGGCAGTCTCTTTTACCATTAGAACAAATTGAAGCGATCTCTGCGCTTGGACATATGTCAAAGGTGATCACGACTCAGGGTACGACGTATTTTCTCAGTAAACGCCTGAAGGATCTGAAGTCGTTAGAGCGTGAACATTTCTATCGTATCAACAATGCAGTCATTCTCAATTTAGCGCAAGTCGACAGCTTTGTCGCTGGTACGTACGCTCGCTTAGAGGTCGAAACCATCTCGAAAAACAGCTACACCGTCAGTCGTCATTACGCCAAATATATAAAGGAGCGATTCAAATGATCAAGGAACTAAAACATCAATTTATGCAAACAGCTTTTGTCTCTATCGTATGGCTGACACTCATCCTGTCAATCACTCAATGGTCATCCTCTATCCCTTTTCATTACGTGTGGCACATCATTGGCATCGGTACTCTGGCAGGCATCGTCTTTGGGGTCATGTATCCTTTACTATGGAACTACTTTACCTTTCCAGCACCCATCAACATTCTCATCTCCACTGTCGTCAATTTAGGGTTTCAAGTAGGAGCCGTCGCTTTATATTCGACTACACTGCTCGAATGGATCATGCCTTATTTTATCGGTATAGCCTTTCTCACATTAGTAGGCCATATCATCGCCTTTCTGTTTTACAAAAAGCAACAAAATCAAAAACTGGCGCAGGCACTGAATCACCTGAAGCCGCAACCTTAAAAAAAGAGACCTTATTTGAAAGGTCTCTTTTCTATTATTCTGCTGCCGTCTCTTCTGTCACCTTCCCCTTCCAAATAAGGGTTAAGCCCAATCCAAGAAATAAGACAACACCTGCAAACAGGAATGGGAAATGAATATTTTGATCGAATAAAATGCCGCCAAGTGCCGGGCCAAAGATCGTACCAAGACTTGTGTAGGTAGAGTTCATCCCTGCGACAAATCCTTGCTGATTGCCAGCGATTTTTGATAAGAAGGTCGTGAGTGCAGGGCGCAATAAATCGAACGCAAGGAAAATCACACACGTCACGATCAGCACAACCATAAAGCCTGACACGACTGTGGAAACAAAAGCGAGAACTGCTCCAACAATCAAGCATAGTTGAATAACTCGTTTCTCCCCAAGCGCATTCACCATTTTACCAAACACGAGGACTTGAATGATGACGGCTACAATTGAACTGACGGTAATGATAATCGCAATATCTTTCGGACCAAATCCAAACTTGTGATTTGTAAACAAGCTAAAGACCGTTTCATATGCAGATAGTCCAAACGCCAGCACAAACACAATGATGAAGGCGATGAGATAGCTTGGATGAATCGATTTTTTCAAGTCTTTAAAGAAGGTCGATTCCTTCACTTGATCCATTTGTTTCTCTCGCTCTTCTTTTGTTAATGGTTCCTTCAGCATAAACATAGACGAAATCACAGCAATAAATGCAATCCCTGCTGCAAAGAAAAACGGCAGGCGAACGCCATATTCTGCAATAAATCCGCCAATTCCCGGGCCGATGATAAATCCGGTACTAATAGCAGCGGATACATACCCCATTGCCTTTGATCTTTCTTGAACGGTTGTGATATCAGCGACATAGGCAGTGACAGCCGGCATGATAAATGCCGCACTAATACCGCCTAGAAGCCTTGCAAAATACAGAACATACACATGTGTCCCAAGGCCAAAAACGAGTTCTGATAACGCGAATAGAAACAGCCCAGACACAATCATGATCTTTCTTCCGTATCGGTCTACCCATCTTCCCGCAACAGGTGATGCGATGAGCTGTGCAACGGCAAACGCCGCCACAAGATATCCCATCGTACTGCCCGTTAAATGCATGACATTCATAAAGAGCGGCATGACAGGTATAATCAGACCGATACCTAAAAACGCAATAAATATATTACTTAATAAAATAACAAGTACGGCTTTTTGCTCACGAATCGGTTTTTGCATGATGTTTGTTTCCCCTTTACTGACTCACTTGTTACTCATGATGGTTGATTCCGTGAATAAACAATGAGATCGCCTCTTTTTGTAATTCCTTTTTCTGCTGCATCGTGTCATTTCGATATAACACGTCTAATCCATAGAATACGGAAAGTAATATTTTCACTTTTGATTCAACATGCTGAATCGACCAGCTGCCATCTTCGTTTCCTTCAAGCAGGATGTCTCTCATCACATCATCAAAGTCCACATCAATTTTGTTCAGACGCTCCATGACTTCATCTGATGTAAATGCACTGGCACAGAATTCTTCACTTGCTCTCATTAAAGGATAGTTAATTCCCATTTGACTAAGCAGCTCTGCAAACCCTGCAAGCTTATCAATGGCCCGGTGCAGCGTTTGTTTCTCTTCATGCCACGTCTCCATCATGAATCGATGATCCTCTTCCATAATATGAAGGAACAAAAACTCTTTTCCTTTAAAATGATGATAAAGGTTGCCTTTACTAATCTCAGCCGCCTCTAGAATATCTCGTACGGATGTTTCAGAATATCCTTTTTTCGCAAATAAATCACGTGAAGCGGTGACAATTTTTTGCTTCGTCTTTTCACTTTTTCCAGCCCCGCTCTGTGTACTTGTCATCTATGAACAATCCCTTCTACCTTGCTTTTCTTCACATGGACAAATAAAACCGACCAGTTGGTTTATTTTTTTATTATAAATGGAGATCGCCCGTAATACAATGAAAAAGTCCTCGACTTCCAAAGGAGTGAATCTAAGTGAAAACAAACAAAACGATCATTTTTGCCATCACCAAAAAGGACGTATACTTGTTTTTCTTTTATGACCTGTTCATTGCCACCTTGGTCTATTACCTGTTTAAAATCAAACCAACTATGTTTTATGAATGCTTAGGGATGACAGGAAGTATTCTTTGCCCATTGTTGATGAGAAAGTGGAGGTAGAAGTCATTTTCTCCTCAAGTCTATCTCTCTTTTATTTAATTTCTCTTAACATTTAACTTCACTTAAATATTAAGATCGCATATAATATAGGAGAAAAGAGGTGATGTCATTGGATGAGGATATCATTCATTACAGCAAAAAAATCATTGAGTACTCAAATGCACTAGGTTCTATCTATGTAGAAGAGTATCAACGATTCTTAAAAAATGAGTATGCAGATTTAACTAGCAAACAAGAACTGACACTTGAATTACTGCGGTCGAAGACGAGAACAATCAATGAACTAGCTGATTATTTCTCCATTTCATCTAGTGCCGCTAGCCAGCTCATATCAAAGCTTGAACAGCTTGGATATGTGAAAAGAGAGATTAATCCACATAACCGTAGAGAAATCATTGTTGATTTTGCTCAAAAGGGCCATGACTATCATAAAGATATTGAAAAAATTCAGCTGCATCTTATTCAAAAATACTATGCCAAGCTTTCAAAAGAAGATCTAAAAACACTATTATCGCTTTACGAAAAGATCTATCAAATTGCGAAAGAAACGCCTTAACCCGGCGTTTCATGCATGAATATGTAAGTTAGATAAACGATGAAGGGGATGATCATATGGACAGGATTCATTTGCAAGATGGACGTCATATTGGTTTGTCTCAATACGGTGATCTTGAAGGATTCCCAGTATTCTTTTTTCATGGGACACCTGGATCGAGAGTGATGTTTTTAGATGATGATCCAATCTCAAAAGAGCTTGGCATTCGTCTCATTTCTTTAGACAGACCTGGTTTTGGTTTATCTGATCCGCAACCGAACCGCACTATTTTAGACTGGGCAAAAGACGTACAGGAAGTGGCCGATCATCTTGACATCTCCCATTTTTCAGTGATTGGTGTCTCTGGAGGCGGGGCATTCGCTGCTGGTTGTGCCTATCAATTGCCAGACCGCATTCTTTCAGCTGCTCTCGTCTCAAGTACCACCCCATTTCAGGATGGTAAACCGCCTAAAAGTATGCTAAAGGAGAACAAGATTGCCTTTTTCCTCAGTAAAAGAATGCCTTGGCTCTTAAAGGCAAGTTATCGCGCTCAGAAAAAACTAATTGAAAAGAAACCAGAGAAATTCAAGAAACTAACGAAAAAAGGGAACAAACATTTACATCCATCGGATCGGCAATTTCTTCAAACCGATGAGCAACTGGAGCTGATGATGATGCATTTATACGAAGCTACTCGTCAATCGGTTGATGAATGTATTCATGAACCAGATTTACTCTCACGGTCATGGGCATTCGATATGAAAGATATACAAATCCCTGTGGATGTCTGGCATGGAAAAGAGGATCAGATGGCCCCTTTTGCAGAGATAGAAAGAATGGCTCCCAACATTCCAAACGCCAAAACGCACTATATCGAGCAAGCAGGACATTTTCTTACTGATATAGATGATGTTTGGAGAGACATTTTACTCTCTTTAAAAAAACGGGCTGAACATCAAGTACACATATAAAAAAAGACCCAATGATACGTCGGGTCTTTTTCTTTTTAATACTGCTCGTAATAGGATTGAATTTTATCTGGATCTTTTGTTTTCGTCAGAGCCAGCATGAGTAGAATGCGGGCTTTTTGTGGATTTAATGAATCCGATGAGACAAAATGATGTTCATCATCCATTTTTTCATGTGTGACAATGCCATTTCCTGCACGGCTTGACCTCACGATCACCACGTCTTTCTTCACTGCATCTGTTGCCCCATTGATCGCTTCTGTTGACATCGTTCCATTTCCTGCGGCGGCAACGACAATGCCTTTCGCTCCTGCTTTAACCGCAGCATCATACACATACTTTTGATCATTTTGATAGCCGTATAAGATATCCACTTGCGGCAGCTCTTTTAGCTTTGAAATATCGAATTCACTGTCAGCTGTATGTTTTCTTGTCGGTTCGTTATAAAAAGAGACAACTTCACCCGCCACTTCTCCAATGTACCCTTGCTCAAGAGACTTGAACGAATCGGTTGTGGTGGTATTTGTCTTCGTAATAAAACGAGCAGAGGCAATTCGGTCATTTAATGTCACCATTACACCTTTGCCTTTGGCTTCTTTTGTCGAAGCAATTTTCACTGCATGATATAGGTTAAGCGGGCCATCCGCACTAATGGCAGATGCTGGCCTCATGGAACCCACGACCACCACTGGCTTATCACTTTTTACAACCAAATGTAAAAAATAGGCCGTTTCTTCTAAAGTATCTGTACCATGTGTCACCACAATGCCATCCACTTGATCATCATTTAAAAGCTGATTGACTCGTTTCGCTAATTTTAAAAGAAGAGCGTTATCCACATTTTCACTGCCGACGTTCGCTACTTGCTCACCCGTGACATTTGCAATATCCTTCAGCTGTGGTACGGAAGCAATGACTTTATCGATTCCAAGTGCACCAGACTTATATCCAGTCGTATCTGTATTACTATCTGAACTACCGGCAATCGTTCCGCCTGTTGCCAGCACCTTAATATTGGATAAAGATTTGTTCCCTGTCTCAACAGTCGTGTTTTTTTCTTTTGTTTCACTGGTAGTGCTTTCTTGATTACTTTGATTATTCTCTTGAGTGCTATCGTTCGCACAAGCTGCGGTCACCAATAGTGAAACAGAAAGAAGGGCAGCACCAAACCATTTTGTTACGTTCATAAGATCATCTCTTTTCTTAAATGTGATGAATAATTATCTGTCTATAGGGTTTACTTTATACCATACCTTCATTCATCAGCATGAGGTGAAAGTCACAGAACCAAATAAAGGAAAAAAGGCACTATTATCAAAATTTATTTATACCATAATACCTAAATTGACTTCAGAAATTGTTCTCAACCCATTTATGATAAAATATAGGAAATCTTACAAAAAAGGAGTACATACAGTGCGTTCCGTTCAACCATTTTACAAAATCCTACTCACACTATTCTTCAGTTCCATTTTACTCAGCTTGTTCGTATGTTTATATCCACCGATTCAGGGCGAGCCTGCGTTTATGATGTTTTACACTCCCATCTTTTTTGTTTATTATTTCATCTTTGCGGTACCTTTACAGTTGTTGTTCTCTTTACAGCCCAAGGCTTTTCATCCTCTTTATTTAGCGGCTTACTTATTGATAGCAATGATTGTCATGCTTTTTGTTATGGATGGAATTGAGAGCTCCACATCCCTTCCGATCATGATTGTCAGCAATCTCATCTACTGGACCTGCGATTCTTTGATTTATCAAAAAATGCATAAAAAAACACCTAATGTGTAGGTGTTTTTATCTATTCTAGTATGTGTTGACAGTGCTCCACATTATCCAAGACATCTTTCGGCTCGGTGACCTACTGATGTGATCATGGGTTTTGAATGATGAATAAGAGCCACTAAGAGAATCTATCCTCAGTGATTGGAACTTTTTATTTCATGCTTGTGCCAGCGTGTGAAAAAATGGGGTCCTTCAATTCAAAATCAAATGTCTTCCCATCAACGATACCAACTGTTTTTGAACTGTCGTAAAGCTCAAGCAAGCACGCTGCCATTTCTTTTGATGTGTGATATTTCTTGATAGTGCCTTCATATTCGAATTGATCGACATCTAATGAACGCTTTGCAAATTCCGATTCTGTCGCAGCAGGCGCTAATACTTTTGCCTGTAATTTGGCTCCTTTTTCTTTCAATTCTAGGGCCAGCCCTTCTGTAAAGGCGCTCACATAAAATTTCGTGGCTGAATAAGTGACAGCATTGCCGACGACGGTATAACCCGCTCTTGAAGAGATATTGATTAGCTGCGTCCCCTCTTTTTGCTCATAATCACGGACAAACAGAGTGGATAAAATTGTTAACGCTTCAATATTGAGATGAAGCATGTCCTCAATTTTTTTCACATCCTGCTCTCCTATTGAACCGAAATGGCCAAACCCGGCATTATTAATGAACGTATCCAGCGCATCACCAGCTAATGACTCATAGAAAGAATACACTTGCTTTCTGTCTGTTAAATCAACAGACTGGACTTTCACTTGAATATCGGGATATGTTTCTAGAATCTTTTCTTTCAGTTCTTGGAGTTTATCAAGCCGGCGTGCAGCTAAGATCAAATTTTTTCCTCTTGCTGCAAAGGCCAAAGCCGTTTCATACCCAATACCTGAACTTGCCCCTGTAATGACTGTATAGCCCATTGTATATCCCCCTATTCGTATCTTCTAGCTGTTTAAAGTATAGCGAGAGCATGTGACTCTAGTCAATTTTGAAGAGATTCAAAGAGACATGAACAACTGAACGTTCAGCATTTAATCGGTTTCTTTTGAATCATGTTGGCGGATAGCCTGCTGAGCTTTTTTTGTTAATTTGTGAAACACCAGTTGATAGGAATGTTCAATTAGCTCTTCGACAAATGAAGATGGAATATCTGCATCGAGATAAATAGAATTCCAATGCGTCTTATTCATGTAATAGCCGGGAATAATTCCTTCATGCATTTCTCTTAATTCTTCAGCGCGTTGCGGATCACATTTTAAAGTGATGACTGGCTTGCGATCGACGTCTCCCCCCATCATGGCGAACATCTTTCCACCTATATGATAACGATCTGCCTGCCACTCAGGTTGATAGTCGTTGGTTGCTCCTTGTAAAATGCCTGTAGTGTCTCTTTTTTCATTCTATTAGCTCCTTTTTTAGTTGTCTTCTATCTTTCTATTATATCGACAGTTGTGATTGTTGTATCTACACTTCTTTTCAAGACGTCAGCAAGAACACAAAAAAAGCACAGACAAAAAGGTCTGTGCTTTCAGCTTGTAGACAAAGTCTACAAGCTTTTTTGTATAATAAGGGTAATAACACATTTCTGTGGGGGATGAACATGTTATCGAAACGTGAAGAAGAAAGAAGAAATCAATTAGAAGTAGTGGCCTTAGATGAATTAGTGCCTGAAGATCATCTTGTACGAAAAATTGATCAAGCGATCGATTTTGATTTCGTGTATGATCTTGTCAAAGATCATTATAGTTCTGATAACGGCAGACCAAGTGTGGATCCCGTTGTTCTTATTAAAATGGTTTTGATCCAATACCTATTTGGCATTCGCTCTATGCGTCAAACCATTAAAGAAATTGAAACTAATGTGGCTTATCGTTGGTTTATTGGATATGGATTTTCGGAGAAAATTCCGCACTTTTCTACCTTCGGTAAGAACTACGTGAGACGCTTTCATGATACAGATTTATTCGAACAAATTTTTTATCGAATCTTAAGAGAAGCGATGAAAAAAGGTCTAGTTGATCCATCTATCGCTTTCATTGATTCAACTCATGTAAAAGCAAACGCCAATAAGAAAAAACTTGAAAAGAAAATTGTTCGAGTAGAAACGAGAAGTTATCAAAATCAGCTTCATGAGGAGATCAATGTTGATCGTGAGGAACATGGAAAAAAGCCGTTACCCCTACAGAATAAGAAAGAGAAAAAAGAAATCAAGGTCAGTACAACTGACCCAGAGAGTGGCTACTATGTAAAGGATGAACGTGAAAAGTTATTTGCTTATTCATTTCATACGGCTTGTGATTCAAAAGGATTTATTTTAGGATCACTGGTCACTGGTGGAAATGTTCATGATAGTCGTATGTTAGATTCACTCGTATCAAAGGTGACAAAGAAAGTCGGAAAACCCAATGTAGTCGCAGTTGATGCTGGATATAAAACACCATATATCGCCAAGTTTTTAATGGATCAAGAGATAAGACCTGTCATGCCTTACACCCGCCCGAGAACAAAAGCTGGTTACTTGAAAAAGAATGAATACGTATATGACGCACATTTTGATTGTTACATTTGCCCAAACGGGCAAATTCTTTCTTATCGTACAACGACTAGAGAGGGATATAAGCAATATGCGTCCGATTCAGAGGTATGTAAATCCTGCTCGTTTCTAGATAACTGTACACAAAGTCAAAATCACACCAAACAGATTCACCGACATATTTGGCAGGACTACCTAGACGAAGCAGACCATCTGAGACTCACTGAAATGAATAAGAACATCTATGCAAAACGGAAAGAAACGATTGAACGCGTTTTTGCGGATGCAAAAGAAAAGCATGGAATGCGATGGACGAAACTTCGAGGATTGAAAAAAGTTTCGATGCAGGCGATGCTTACTTTTGCTGCCATGAATCTTAAGAAATTAGCAAACTGGACATGGAAAGGACCTAGTCCAACGTAAGGTAACTGATCAATTTTATTAAATTAAGTGAAAACCCCACCTTTACTTGAAGTAAAGGTGGGGTTTGTCTACGGTCTGAAAGCACAGACAAAAAGGTCTGTGCTTTTTACTTATATCCGAATATTTCTTATTCAAACGCCTTCTTAAGCTGATCGCTCATCAGATGCCAAGCCTCTTCAGCTATCTCTAAATCTCCGGCATGAGTGAACGCATGAGGGACTCCTTTAAATTGTTTGTATGTGACATCTACCCCTGCTTCTTTTAACTTGTCCGCATAATGCTCAGCTTCTTCAGCTAGTGAATCCTTCTCAGCTGTGATAACAAGAGCTGGGGGCATTTGTGCTAAGACTTCTCTCTCTGCAAAGACTGGAGAAACGAGCGGATTGTGCGGATCTTGACCTTGCAGGTAGAAGGCATTAAACAGTCTCGCCATTTCAACTGGAATTGCTTCTTCAAACGCTGGCTTTTGTGCTGGATCAGTAGCCAAATCAAGCGGTGGATAGTCAAGCACTTGATAGACAATCGGAAGTTTGTTCCCTTTTTGGATATCAAGCAAACAAACCGCTGTTGCCAAGTTCCCACCTGCACTATGACCGCCAATGGCTAATCGATTTGGGTCTATTTGTAGTTCATCAGGATGTTCATATAACCATTTCATCACATCGTAGCATTCATGAAGAGCGGCCGGAAAAGGGTGTTCCGGTGCCAGCTGATATTCCACATTGACGACGATACACTCCGCACGATCTGCTATGACCGGACACCAATGATTATCCATTTCAGCACTTCCAAGTATAAAACCGCCCCCATGCAAATTGACGAAAACAGGTAGGGGTTGTTTCAATGTTTTCACAGGTTTAAATACCCACACCTTTGTTTTACCAGCACCCGTTGGGATATCATATTCCATTTTGTTCACTTCAGGAGGGTGGACTGGCTTAAGTTCTGATTGACCAGCTAATGAATCTTCAGCTGGTTGACGCAATGACTCAGCCATTTTAATTTGTTCGTCTAAGTTCATGATCTCAGCTCCTATCTTATTCTTTTATCTCTATCCATTCGTTACGAATTTCGCCTTTTCCTTCAATGTCGTCAGAGAGTCGTTGCTTTTTATCTATCTCCCCATTTTCAGCTCCTTTGAAACAAACATTCACCCCTATGAGTAAATAAAAAAAGCACTGCGGCGCTAAGTCCTCAGTGCTTTTCATATATTATGATACTTGTTGTTCTACTTTCACTCGTTTAATAAAGAAAGCAATCACCAAGCCAATCACTGTCATAATGACAGCAAAGATAAAGGCATGCTGGACGCCATTTGTAAAGGCGAGCAGCTGATTGACTGGATTTGCGGGATCAGCCACATTTTCCATAAAGCTGCGCGCTCCTGATGAAAGGATCGAGATACCAACCGCAGTCCCAATCGCTCCTGACACCTGCTGCAATGTATTCATAATCGCTGTACCGTGCGGATATAGCTCTGGCGGCAGCTGATTTAATCCATTTGTTTGGGCAGGCATCATGATCATCGCAATTCCTATCATTAACGTAATATGAAGCGTCACGATATAACCGATGGACGTATTCACACTTAAGTTCGTGAAGCCAAACATGGTCGCTGCAACGATGACAAGGCCTGGGATGACAAGCCACTTCGGCCCAAATTTATCAAAAAGCCCACCCATGATTGGCGATAGCAGTCCATTGATAATTCCACCTGGTAATAGCATTAAACCTGCTGTAAATGTAGAAAGTGCCAAGGACGTTTGCAGATATAATGGCAAAATCATCATAGCAGACAGCATCACCATCATACACACTAAGATCAGAAGTAACCCGATCACAAACATTGGATATTTAAATGGGCTTAAATTCAACATCGGTTCTTTCATGTTTAACTGTCTTAGGGCGAACACAAGAATGCCAATGACACCTACAACAATCGCCACAATCACATGCATACTGCTCCAGCCACCGCCTTCACCGGCACTGCTAAAACCATACACAATTCCACCGAAACCGATGGTTGATAGCACAATCGATAAAATGTCGATTTTCGGTCTTGTGGGTTCCGTAATATTTTGCATAAAAATATACCCAAATACGAGTGCAGCAACTAATAACGGAAGCGAAATCCAAAAAATCCAATGCCATGTTAACGATTTAAGAATAAGACCAGAGACCGTTGGACCAACTGCTGGGGCAAACATAATGACAAGACCGATAATCCCCATTGATCTACCTCTTTTATGAGGCGGAATGATGACCAAAATCGTGTTAAACATCAATGGAAGGAGCAAGGCTGTTCCTACTGCCTGCACCACACGTGCCACCATTAAAATACTGAAGACTGGTGCAACGGCCGCAATAAATGTACCGATGATCGAAAAGACCAGTGATGTTATGAAAAGCTGTCTTGTTGTAAACCATTGAAGAATGAGGCCAGAAATTGGAACAAGAATCCCTAGTGTTAATAAATAGCCGGTTGTAAGCCACTGAGCAGTCGTTGCTTCAATACCAAAGTCTAATGTTAAACTTCTCAGCGCCATGTTGAGTGCCGTTTCACTAAACAGTCCAATAAATCCAGCTGTGATAAATGAAATAATAATGGGCAGCGTTCGAATGTCGAAAGCTGCTGTTTGCTGTTTGTTCATATTAAGTTGGCTCCTTTTCTTTTTCAATATTGAGCAATCTTAGGAAGTCAGGCTAGTCAGAAATGAGCCACTTCATTGTCGTTGAAAAACAGATAAAATTTGTTTTTCCGCAGCAAATTGTGCAATTTTTTCGATTGAGTAGCCGGATTCATGAATATAAAACATGAGTTCAGGCGTCATTGGAGAGGAGATACATAATGTCGTCAACTCAATGTCTTGTATGTTCGCTTCTCCCTTTACTTTCGCTTCCTCGAGCAAATCACGAATGATTTGTTTGAGTGATTGACTGTAATGACAATCATATACTTTACTTGTCTGCTCTAAGTTCCCAGAGATTGTGAGCATGCGAATCCAATCTAAATGATGACCGACGATGAGATGAATTTCTTCAAGAACATATCGTAAACGCTCACGAACCGGCTGATCACTGATTTTACTTAAGTAAAGATGCAACGCAGGGATCAGTTGTTCAAATTTTTCTCCAAGGATCGAAAGGCATAAATCACTTTTATTGGCATATCGGCGGTAAAGAGTACCCTGTCCAACACCAGCTGTTTTAGCAATTTTATGCATACTGACATTCTCTACACCAAACTCTTGAAACAAAGAAAAAGCGACCTCTTCAATTTCCTTTCCAATATCCTTTTCCATAATGCTTCACCTTCTTTACCTTCATCCACCTTGCATATATCTCTATGTGTAAATCAAATTTCTTTCATTTTCATTAGGACAATTGTACCGGTATTATCTTACGGACAACTGTCCGCTTTGTCAATCATTATTTTTTACCTAACAATTTTCTTTTCATTCTATTAAAAAAACAAACTGTTTATCATTATTTAGACCGATTTTCCATTTTGAGAGAATCATGTATGACCAAAAAGAAAACGCTTTCAAAAAGAGAGGGGAATGCCTTCATGTCTTACCGTGTAAAACGAATGTTGATGCTGCTTGTCACTGGATTATTCTTAAGTTTGTCCACATTTGCTGCAAGTGCCTCGGCACAAACGGGCGGGTCGTTTTATGAACCGTTCAACAACTATAATACCGGGTTATGGCAAAAAGCCGATGGGTACTCGAACGGAAATATGTTTAACTGTACGTGGCGCGCAAACAATGTCTCCATGACGTCGTTAGGGGAAATGCGATTATCGCTCACAAGTCCCTCCTATAATAAGTTTGACTGCGGAGAAAACCGTTCTACTCAAACATATGGCTATGGGCTTTATGAAGTCAGCATGAAACCAGCCAAAAATGTTGGGATCGTGTCTTCGTTCTTTACTTATACGGGACCGACTGATGGTACGCCTTGGGATGAAATCGACATCGAATTTCTAGGAAAAGATACGACAAAGGTTCAGTTTAACTATTATACCAATGGTGTCGGAAATCATGAAAAAATCGTCAACCTTGGTTTTGATGCAGCAAACTCTTATCACACATATGCGTTCGACTGGCAGCCTAACTCGATTAAATGGTATGTGGACGGTCAATTAAAACATACGGCTACTACTCAAATCCCTCAAACACCGGGAAAGATTATGATGAACTTATGGAATGGTGCAGGTGTCGATGAATGGCTCGGCTCCTACAACGGTGTTACTCCACTTTACGCTCATTACAATTGGGTGCGTTACACAAAAAGATAACCAAACCACAAAACCTGTGACAAGTCACAGGTTTTTCTTCATTTAAATAGAGCTCGTTTTTAATTGATGAACTAGTTTTTGTTCATAACTGTGGATAATATCTTCATAACTTTCGATCTTGTAATCTAACCGTTTAATCGTTTCTTCGATTTCCTTTTGTTTGTCTACGAGCCTTTCTCTCTCATTGACCAAAATACTCTTTCTTGAGGACAATGTACGATCCTCTCCCTCGATAAATAAAGCCGTATATTCTCTAAGAGCATCAATTGACAGACCCGCATTTCTCATACATTTAATAAATTCTATCCACTGAATATCTTCTTCTGTATAATCACGAACACCATTTTCATCACGCCTGATCGGTCTAATTAAACCTATATTCTCATAATACCTGAGCGTAGCAGTAGATAAATCGAGCTGCTTGGCGGCTTGTGCTATTTTCATTGTTTTCACCCTTCTCTTCTTTCTCTTACTTGACGATCTCCCTTTTCCCATCATCTCCATTTTTATCGAGAAGACAAGATACTTTTGGCTCAAATCTTGATTCAAGGCTAATGCTAAAGCCTGAATTGAGGCGATCAGAGGGTTCTATGTTGACTTAAAGTTCACTTTAAGACGTACAGTATAGAGGAAGGACCGAATCTTACTTTTGAAAGGATGATCAAGAATGTGTCAGACGCACCAATCAAACGTTTTAAGTGTTTCCCATGCAAAAGCAAACTTTGAACGGACAACCATTGAACGAAGAGCACTTCGTCCACATGATATTTTAATTGATATTCAGTTTAGCGGGATCTGTCATTCAGATATCCACAGTGCCTTTGATGAATGGGGCGGCGGTATTTTCCCAATGGTTCCGGGTCATGAGATTACTGGAGTTGTTTCAGCTGTTGGGGATGCTGTCACGAAATTCAACATTGGTGATCGTGTAGGCGTCGGTTGTTTTGTCGATTCTTGCGGTACATGTGAATATTGCCAAAATGGAGATGAACAATATTGCAAGAAAGGAGTCGTTCAAACTTATAATAACCTGGATTATGATGGAGAACCAACTTACGGCGGCTACAGTCAGAAAATTGTTGTGACAGAACGATTTGTTGTCAATATTCCTGACCAGCTTTCCCTCGATGTCGCCAGCCCCCTTCTTTGTGCCGGCATCACAACGTATTCTCCGTTAAAACACTGGAAGGCTGGGCCTGGCAAAAAAGTGGCGATTGTCGGAATGGGCGGTCTAGGTCATGTCGCCATTCAATTTGCACGCGCACTTGGCGCTGAAGTGACTGTATTAAGCCGCTCTTTGAATAAAAAAGAAGAGGCCCTGTCATTTGGTGCAAAAGACTATTTTGCTACAAGTGACCCTGATACGTTTAAGACACTAGCCGGTCAATACGACCTCATTCTCAATACCGTCTCTGCCAATATCAACGTGGATGCCTATTTGTCCTTACTTCGTGTTGACGGAACATTAGTGAACGTCGGTGCACCACCAAAGCCAGACAACTTCCATGTGTTTTCATTAATTACGGGGCGTCGCAGCATCGCCGGCTCACTCGTTGGCGGCATCCAAGAAACACAAGAAATGCTCGATTTCGCAGCTGCTCACAATATCGCACCACAAATTGAAGTGATCAACGCAAACCAAGTCGATGAAGCATATGAACGTGTGCTCAATAGTGATGTGCGTTATCGGTTTGTGATTGATATTTCGACATTATGATCGGATTCTATTTGGAAAGACCAGCTCAATGGCTGGTCTTTTTTTAATGGTGGATATTCTGTTTTTCTTGTAGCAAGGATTCTTGAGGATATGATCAAAAACCATCCGAAATTCACATGAAAAAATCTCTCTTTTTCAGAACTAAATTTATTGACAGAAAATAAATAAACATGTTATTATTAAAAATTTGATTATTTTACCTATAAGTGTGGTACCCTTAAAGTAGATACATGATATGGAGGCGGATGATATGTTTCAAATTGGTGATAACATTGTTTATCCAATGCACGGAGCAGGTATAATTGAAGCCATAGAAGAAAAAGAATTCTCTGATGAAAAACAACAGTATTATGTCATTAAGATGGCCGTTAGCCATATGAAAGTGATGATTCCTACAAGGAAGATGTCAAGGTCAAAGATAAGACCTGTTACAGATATACTTGCCTTAAAGAACATTATGCACACTTTTCAAAATGGAACATCAGATAAGTTATTGCCATGGAAAGAGAGATATAAAATCAACACCGACAAAATCAAAACGGGCGACATACTAGAAGGCGCTGAAGTGGTACGTGATCTCATGCGAATGAAGAAAGAAAAAAAACTGAATGCAAGCGAAAAGAAAATGCTCGACGATGCTTATGGTTATTTGATTAGTGAGCTAGAAGTCATCAAAGGAATCACTGAAAAACAAATCAAGAGTTTCTGCTAATATTGTCTACCTGCTTCCCCATTTTTTGAATACATTTTCTCTACGAACAAATCCCTCTATCTTCGACCAGTAAAGAAAAAAGAATTTATTTAGGCAAATTCCGCATATTGTAAATCCAATATGCTATACTGTTGATAAACCTTTGAAGCATGAATTTTTTTACGATTACCTTGTAACATCTCCCTACTTGTACGTTGAGTAGGGTTTTTTATTGCAGAAATAAATGAAAACACAAAAAAACAGGCTCTCTACAGAGAACCTGTTTTAAAAAATGAAGATTAAGCAGTTTTTTGAACGTTAGCAGCTTGAGCTCCACGAGAACCTTGCTCTACGTCAAAAGTTACTTTTTGACCTTCGTCTAAAGATTTGAATCCGTCACCTTGGATAGCTGAGAAATGTACGAATACATCGTCTCCTTCTTCACGTTCGATAAATCCAAAACCTTTTTCTGCGTTAAACCATTTTACTGTACCTTGTTCCATGTTTGTTGCCTCCTAGTGCGTTACCACACAATGTATTATACTATCCTTGCCCAAAGTATCCTCAAGACGAAAAGTCTTTCTTCATGCTATCCTTTACGCCGAACAAAAATAATTATTCTTATTGTAACATGAATCGGAAATTATTGCAATTTATCATTTTATGTCAAAATTAAAACAAACTGTGTTCAGAATTACTATTTTATTTAATTAAGTTAATTGATCAATCATTTCAACAGATTCTATACCCAGATAAGCATAAAATGCTGGATTTATACAATACCTTTTAGACTTTTTATTTCTTTGAGCAAGTTTGTCAGATAGTTTATCAATTATTTTAGCCGGCCTTTTCCCAGCATGCAAAGCTGATTTAAAGAAGAAGATTATATCTCTTGGACGAGGAATTATTAAATTTGACACAAATTCCTTCAGTGGTATACCATTTATATTTTCACAAAAATACTCTTTCCAAAGCGCTTCAGGGCTGGTAACACCATTGCTGCTATAGTCCACTCTATTCTCAATAATCCTAAATAGCATTAAAGGATCATTCCATGACAGATTTTTATAAGGTACCTTATCTCTTTCATCTACAAAACTCATGAGTCTAGAAAAAATATCACTCCTCAAGAAAACAATTAAAGACAAATTAACCTTTAAATGTTTATATGAGTTTTTATGAAACTCATCTGTAATTTTATGAACAACATTTAATAAACCTGATAATAGTTGACTCATATTTTCCAACTCAGTACTATCGTTCCAACCTTTATCTAGATTATCTATTAATAAGGTTACTTTCTCTTTGCCTTCCAAAACTAATCCCAGATAATTTCTTAACTCTTTGATCATGGTTTCATGTAAATACTCACTAACCCTTAATCTACTTTCTTCCATGCTTTCTTCAGATGATAGAGAGTTTAAATTATTTACTATATTTTCCAATCTTAAAGTGAAATCAGCATTAATAACTCTCTCATTTATTTTAACAAAGTCTATAAAATTATCTTCTGCCTCCGTTTTTTGATAATGCAGAGGTAAATTATCTAAATAATCAAACAGTTGCCTCCCTATTTCTGTATATATCAAAAATTTCCAAACACTTTCAATTAAATGGCCCTGTTCTGACCCTTTTTTTAAGTTGTTAATTATTTTTAATACCCCTTCAAATTCATGACCCTGGGGCTGAATTGAAACCACAAAATTCCTCTTATCTTCTATCATCGTATTTCGAATCTTAATTAAATTAGCAGTTTTCCCTGTGCCTTTACGTCCAACAAATAATACCTGTTGTGCATTTAAAGCCTCTTTGTACTCTGCAGTTTCCAGAAAATATTCAACTAAGTCATGATTCTCATTTTCAGCAACATGATCACCTAATAATAGACTAGATAATTTACCTAAAGCCTTTCTATCCTGTTTGAATTCACTGAATTTTGAGTTTTTTTCGTTAAACTCATTAGCAATTGGTTCAAACCAATCATTAAAAAGTGATTCGCACTCTTCTGTATTTCTATGAATCTGTAAAATGTCTTCATAATCTAAAGGGGACTTAAATGGATCATGAGCTAACAATAAGGTTTTTTTTCCTAATCCAATAGATAAACCTGCTATTAGAGATTTTCTTGCGGTAATTAAGGGTTTATCTTCTTCGGTATCTTTATTATAAAAATGTATGATAGTTCCCAATGAATTCGGTAATAAATTTAAATACCAGCTTAATGGTTCTCTTCCTTCATATGGATCATCCATTTTTTTAGGTAATCTTGACTTGTTTATTAAAGCATCTATTCTACTCGATTCATTTGTATTAACTTCACATTTCATGTAAATTAAATTGCTTTCAATTTCCGCCTGCTCTATTCTAAGATTAATTTTAGTAGGTGTTTGATTTGTATTATCATTATAAAAATTATTAACAAGCTCTTCAGAATTCTGATAGCCACTAAAACCAATAGTAGTGATCGCTCTTAACATTTTATAATTTTTAACAGAGTTCCCATGAGAAGTATTGAGAGATATCCATATTTTCTTTTCTTTCGCAATAGCATAACCTAATTCATATAATACATTAGAATTTAAGTATGTAAGATCACACATAAATATGTCACATTGCTCAATTGCTTTTAATATATTCTGTATTATAGGCTTACCAGATATACCAAAATCCTCCCAAGACGTAATTCTTATAGATCCAGCTTTATTGATATCCTTAATTGCTTCGCGAATATTTTGTAACAAATCAGCCCTGTGCGAGGGATAAGCATAAAAGGCCTTTGGAATTGACATATCAAACACCCTCTCCTTTATGCTAATTATACCATCTCATCATTAGCAAAAAAAAGAATTAATTGAAATATAAGTAAATTAATTCTTTTTTAGATCATTAACCAATTCTCTCAAAATAGATGTCTATTGCTAATAAATTATAATTGAATAGACAGTAACTTATATTATCAGAAAACAAAGAAACCAAAGGTCTACAACCTTTGGTTTCTTAGATGCGGCCGAGAGGACTTGAACCTCCACGGGTTATTCACCCACTAGGCCCTCAACCTAGCGCGTCTGCCATTCCGCCACGACCGCGTGTATGATGTGCTCATATATTCATAAGTGCACTTTTTGAAAAAACAATGCGGGTGAAGGGACTTGAACCCCCACGTCATAAAGACACTAGATCCTAAGTCTAGCGCGTCTGCCAATTCCGCCACACCCGCGTGACAATGGTGAGCCATGAAGGACTCGAACCTTCGACCCTCTGATTAAAAGTCAGATGCTCTACCAACTGAGCTAATGGCTCATCTGCTATGCAGAAAAACATATATAAAAAATGGCTGGGCTAGCTGGATTCGAACCAACGCATGACGGAGTCAAAGTCCGTTGCCTTACCGCTTGGCTATAGCCCAACGAATCAACATAAAAAGAAAACATGACCCGTACGGGATTCGAACCCGTGTTACCGCCGTGAAAGGGCGGTGTCTTAACCGCTTGACCAACGGGCCATATGATAATGGCGGAGAAGGAGGGATTTGAACCCTCGCGCCGCTTGCGCGACCTACACCCTTAGCAGGGGCGCCTCTTCAGCCACTTGAGTACTTCTCCATTATGGCTCCGCAGGTAGGACTCGAACCTACGACCGATCGGTTAACAGCCGATAGCTCTACCACTGAGCTACTGCGGAATAATGAGACATGTTTCATTATATCTATGCCAGAAAAATGTGTCAAGAATTTTTAAACGTTTCATTCCTGCTTCATTTGCGACGGCTTTTATAATTTAACATATACTAATATAACAGTCAAGCCTTTTTCCATGCCATTTGTTTAACTTGACAGAAAGCCCCCGACCTCCACGTAGACCAAGGGCCTTGATGCAGCCTTCCTCATAAGATTAAGACAGATGAAACTTTCGCATCCACTTATAAAAAGTACTTCTTGGCACTCCTGCTAACCTCGCTGCTTCTGACACATGACCTTTTGTTTTATGCAGTGCGTCTATCACTGTTTGCTTTTGAATGCGTTCCCTGAATGTGAGTTCTTTTGAAGTCTCGGGTTGCTCCGCTGGATGCAGCTTCTGTTTTTTCTGATCAATCGTCTCTAATACTGAAGCATATTGCGATTCACCAATCCATCCACCTTTCGGAAAGAGGACCCTTAGATGTTCAAACAGGTTAAAAAGCTCTCGTATATTCCCTGGCCAATGATACGCCTGTAATTTCTGAAAAAATGATTCAGGAAACGCTGCATTCCAGTGATGCTTCTTTTGGTAATAACGATACAAATCATGAATGTCTTCTTTTCTTTCTCTAAGCGGCGGGATATTGATCGGATAGACATGAAGACGGTAATACAAGTCTTCTCGTATTTTTCCTTCTTTCAGCAGTTCGTTCATATTACGGTGAGTCGCTGTAATGATTCGAATATCCAAAGGGATTTCGTGTGTCCCGCCGAGCGGTACGACTGCCCTTTCTTCTATCACCCTAAGAAGCGCTACTTGCATCGCATATGGGATTTCGCCTATTTCATCTAGAAAGAGTGTTCCTTTATGGGCTTGTTCAAATTTCCCTTTAGCTCCGTGACGTTTTGCTCCTGTAAAAGCACCTTCAGCATAGCCAAACAGCTCACTTTCTAACAGGCTTTCAGGAATGGCTCCGCAATTAACAGCAATGAACGACCCTTTATGCCTTTCACTGGCGGAGTGAATGGCTCTAGCGGCGAGTTCCTTCCCTGTCCCTGTTTCTCCCCAAATATACACATGAGCATCTGTTTGTGCCGCTCTCTTCATCTCACTAAGCGTCTGTTGAAATACCTTACTTGTTCCTGATTCCCCGGGAAATTGAGCAAAAGAAACGGTCATGCTGCTTTTCGCTGCTTCTTCAAGAGAAAGGGATATGCCTAGCACCTTCCCATCTTGCTCTGATTGAATGATCTGCTTTCCCCGGATAACAAATGAATGATCCTTAAGCCGATCAACATCCATTCCATGCCAGTCTGAAAATCGATCTCTAATCGACCTGCTGGCAGACACAATTTGCTTTTTTTCATTACAGACCACATACGGTTCATCTGCTTCCACCTGCTGGAGACAATGAGTGATCAGTTCCATCTCTCTCCTTTTTTGCTCGACTTGAATTTCTCTCTCTATGGCATAAGCAACCGTTGAAGCCATTCCAAGCATAAAAGGGTGCTTGTTATCCGTCATACAGGAGATATCAATCACCCCTATGATCGTACCGTCCGCATCGCGAATTGGAGCAGCTGAACAACTCCAATGATGAGAGGCGATAGAAAAATGCTCCGTTCCGTTGATCGTCACCGCTTCTCCGATGACGAGTGCCGTTCCGATCGCATTTGTCCCTACATCTGTTTCAGTCCAGCGTGAACCCTCCATAAAATTAATTCTTCTGGCTTCCACCATCGTTCTTTCGCTTCCTGTCAGACTTAGCACATAACCATCTGCATCGATGAGTAAGGCCAGCATATCAGAATCTTTTAATTGCTGATTGATTTTATTTAAGTAAGGAAGAGCCGCATTTAGGAATAATGAATATTTCTTTTTTTGGGCACTGAATCGTTCCTTTTCTAACAACGACTGTCCTTTATCTAAATACGGATTCACATTTGCCTGTTTACACCTGTGCCATGATTCTGCCACTCTCTTATTCAGACGAGACTGATCAAGCAAACCTTCACGAACAAAACGTTTCCACGTATTTAAATAACAAGGCGTCGGATTCATTCCATCCTCTCCTCTGGGGGCTTTTTATTCATTATAGATAAACATAAAAGCGCTTTCAATCATCATTGGCTAACCCAAGAAGTCAATTGGATAGAAAAGGAGTCTCTTTCAGCAGTGCACCGCTCTTCCAATGATTTGCAGAACGGCTTCGTGTATTGCCTCTGAAAGTGTCGGATGTGCCGCAATAAACTGCTCTAATGTATCAGCGGTCAACTCTGCATGCATCATCACCGCCGCTTGTCCAATCAGTTCTGTTGCATTCGGTCCAATGATTGAAACGCCTAATATTTCTTGATATTGCGGTTCTACAATGACCTTTACGTGACCGGCTGGTTGATTTAAGATTAATGCTTTCCCATTTGCAGAAAATGCACATGTCCCGATCCGAATCTCCTCATATTGTTTTCTAGCACGCTCTTCATTTAAACCAACACGCGCGATTTCTGGAGAGGTGTAGATGCACCTCGGAATCACTTGTTCATTGACCTTTAGATGTTCACCTGATGCATGGGATGCCGCAACCGTTCCTTCATGAAAGGCAGTATGAGCAAGCTGAACCCCACCTGTCACATCACCGCACGCATAGATATGCGGGAGATTGGTTTGCATATGTTCATTGACATAGATTCCGTTTCTATCAAATTCAATTCCAATCTGATCAAGATTCAACTCTCCAAGTTGCGGAGTTCTGCCAATCGCCACTAAGCAAAGATCCGACTGGATGTCACACCGCTCTCCTTGATTATTCTCCACCACTATTTTTCTTGAAGAGGAATCAAGCTGTTTGACTGTGGCGGACGTCAAAATGTTTACACCCGTTTCTTCGAGCTGCTCGTGAAGACATTGTGCTGTATCACGATCTTCTTCTGGTAAAATGTGCACTGCCCGTTCAACCATAACAACCTTTGATCCCATTCTGCTAAAGATGCTCGCAAACTCACAGCCAATCACCCCGCCCCCAATGATACAAAGTGAATCTGGGATCGAAGAAAGTGACATGGCGTCCTTGCTGTGAATGATCCATTCGCCATCAAAAGGTGCAAACGGTAAAGCCGCAGGCACAGCCCCTGTTGCAATAATGATTTGTTTTGCTTGAATGATTTCAGACTTCCCTTCACTTTCTATGAATAGCTCATGTGCTGATAGAAATGAAGCCTTCCCATTTACCACGGTAATTTTGTTTTTATTCATCAAGTAACGAACACCATCAGTGAGCTGCTTGACGACAGACTGTTTCCGCTTTTGGACAGCATTCCATTGAATGATAGGCTCATGTTCTGGAAGCTCAATTCCAAAATGTCCAGCCGATTTCACATGCTCATACATATCGGCGCTTTGCAAAAGTGCTTTGGTCGGGATACAGCCGTCATTGAGGCAGGTACCTCCCAGCTGACCTTGATCAATTAACACAACCTCTCTGCCAAAACGGGCGGCTGTTATGGCCGCCACATAACCTGCTGGTCCGCCTCCTATAATGACCAGTGTCATGGTACATTCACCTTCTTCCTATAAAAGAATGGATATTGGTTCTTCTAAGTGTGCTTTGACCGTTGATAAAAATGCAGAGGCAGGCGCCCCGTCCAGCACGCGGTGATCAAACGTAAGACTGAGTGGTAGGATGGTCCCTTTGCACAATTCATCCTCTCGATAAACAGGGGTGTCATACATTGTTCCGACACCAAGGATCCCCGCTTCCGGCGGATTCAAAATTGGTGTGAAATGCTCTACACCATACGCTCCAAGATTGGTGATGGTAAAGGTAGAACCTTTGATTTCGTCATGTAGAAGCTTTCCTTCACGTGCTTTTTTACCATACAATTTAATGCCCTTCGCCAGCTCTATCAGCGTTAACCGCTCCGCATGCTGAATGACCGGTACAGCCAATCCGTTATCTAACGCAGCAGCAATCCCAAGATGAACATTCTCAAAGGTTTCGACAACTCCGTTATGATATTGACTGTTCATCGCAGGATGTTCTAACAACGATAGGATCGCTGCTTTGGCTACAAAATCGGTGATGGTTAACTTTGTCTCGTAACGTGCTATGGCTGTTTCATTCAGCTGTTGTTGTAGGTTTTTCAGTTTTGTCACGTCCGCTTTCAGCGTAATGGTTAATTGTGCACTTGTTTGCAGGCTTTCCATCATTCTTGAGGCAATTGTTTTCCGCATCATGTTAATAGGCTGTTGCACTGTCTCGTATTGTTTCTTCTCTTTTCGTTCAGGAAGTGCACGAAGCACATCCTCTTTCGTAATTCTTCCACCTGGTCCTGTCCCCACCAGCGTATCAATGTTTAGGTTTGCGCTATTCGCCATTTTACGGGCAACAGGGGAGATTTTCTTTCTCTCTTTCTTTGGTTTTGACTGGATGTCTCTATCTTTCTTTTCCTCCACTTGTTCATTTCCTTCACCGATATAGCAGATGACCGTGCCAGGTGGTACACCTTCTCCCTCAGGTACTTTTATATCCAATATGGTTCCTTCAGCAGGTGATTCAATCTCCATTTCAATTTTTTCGGAGTTGATGCTTGCAATGCTTTCTCCTTTATTTACGGTCTCACCGACCTCTTTATTCCAGACAGATACCGTTCCTTCTTTCATCGACATGCCCAATTTAGGCATCACAACTTCGACAGCCATCTCCCTCTCTCCTTTCTCTAGTTCAAGATCTTGTCATGACTCTTGCCAATCATCTCTAATACGGTGTTCACAACTTTATCGGGTGTTGGCAAATATATATCTTCAAGAGGCGGTGAAAATGGCACCGGTGTATGAGGAGCCGTCACTTTTTTGATTGGTGCGTCCAGTAAATCAAATCCTTTATCTGCAATCAAAGAAGAGATATCTGCGGCAATTCCGCACCTTGGATTTGCTTCATCAACAATGACAAGTCGATTAGTTTTTTCTACTGAAGTCAGAATGGCCTCTTCATCGAGCGGTGACAAACTTCTTGGATCAATCACTTCCGCTTCAATACCTTGAGCAGACAATTGCTCTGCCGCTTCGAGTGCTGTATACACTTGTTTGCCCACGGCAAAGATGGTTACATCAGATCCCTCTCTCTTCACATCTGCTTGACCAAGCGGCAGTGTGTAATACCTCTCCGGCACATCTCCTGTGATATTGTAAAGCGTCTTGTCTTCAAAAAAGATGACAGGGTCCTGATCCTCGATGGCTGCCAGCAGCAGCCCTTTGGCATCATATGGTGAAGAAGGCACAACTACTTTCAAACCAGGGATGCTTGTAAATAGCGCATACAAACTTTGTGAATGCTGGGCAGCTGCTCTAAAACCCGCCCCATGTGTCGTTCTAATCGTGATAGGCACCTCTGCTTTTCCGCCAAACATGTATCGAAATTTTGCGCCTTGGTTCAGCACTTGGTCCAAACAAGTACCGATAAAATCATTAAACATAAGCTCCGCAATTGGTCTTAATCCTGTTGAAGCAGCTGCCATGGCCGCACCTACATAACCGGCTTCACTAATCGGTGTGTCAAGGACACGCTCACGTCCAAATTCCTGAACGATTCCTTTCGTTACACCAAGAACACCGCCCCATGCTTCATCATCCTGTAAGTGATCTACATGAGCGCCTCCTGCAACATCTTCTCCCATTAAAATGACATCTTCGTCTCTTCTCATTGCCAGTTTAATCGCTTCATTCAAAGCACTAGACATGCTGATTTCTCTTGTCATTTCCCTCTCTCCTTTCAGATTTATTGATACGAAACATACACATCAGTTAGCAATTCAGTATGATCTGGATATTCACTTTCTTCACTGAATCTCACGGCTTCATCTATCGCTTCTGCTACAGACGCTTCAATACTTGATATTTCTTGATCTGTTAGCAGCTGCTGCTTTAATAATTCATTTTTAAAAAGAGTGATGGCATCTTTCTCTTCTTGATGTTCGGTTTTTTCTTGATTGGTTTTGTAGCGCTGAGCGTCTCCTTCAAAATGACCATAATTCCGATATGTCATGCATTCAATCAATGTCGGACCTTCTCCATTTTTTGCTCGTTCTATCGCTTGTTCTGCTGCTTGATAAACGGCTGTCACATCTTTTCCATCTACTTGAATACCCGGAATACCATAACTGGCGGCTCGATCCACAATCGATTTGCAGCTTGAAGCATACGAAAATGGCGTCGCTTCCCCGTAACCATTGTTTTCTGCGATGAAAATGACTGGCAGTTTCCAGATAGCGGCGAGATTGATTCCTTCGTGAAAAGTCCCTTGATTATTAGCACCATCCCCAAAAAAGCAAACGCTTACATTATCTTTCTTTTTATATTTAGCCGTGAGGGCTGCCCCGCACGCAAGTGGAAAGCCGCCTCCAACAATCCCGTTGGCACCGAGCATTCCTTTATCAAAATCTGCAATGTGCATAGATCCACCTTTACCTTTACAAAGACCTGTGGCTTTTCCATAGATTTCTGCCATCATTCCTTTTAGATCACAGCCCTTGGCGATACAATGACCGTGGCCACGGTGTGTACTTGTAATACTGTCTTGTTCATTCAGATGAGCGCAGACTCCTACAGCAACAGCTTCTTCACCAGCATAAAGATGGACAAAACCTGGCAAGATCCCCTTTGTAAAAAGCGTGTGTACTTGATCTTCAAATTGGCGAATTTCCTGCATTTTTTGATACATCCAAACGGCTTTTTCTTTTGTAAGTGCCATTTCCATGATAAAACCTCCTATCTTTTTTGCTTGCACTTCTATACAAGCAAAAAGCGTGCCAACATCATGGCGCTTGAAAGCTTAGGATTTGACCGATTCCCATCGATCAAAAAAGAGACAAAATGAGACTCGCGTCTCTATTTGTCTCAATATGTCTACTTCATCTCACAAAAAAAGCATCCCATAAAGGAATGCATATCACTCTGAACCGATTGTACGCTGCCATTTTAATTTTCCTTTGCAGACGCCGCACACATAACGAGAGGTATCAATTCGCCTTTTCCTGATAAAATACTGATCGCATCCTGTGCAAACATATTCTTGTCGCTTCTGTCCACGTCGTTTATTTTGTACGGTCTTTAGCGCTGTACAAAAACGCGGGGCTCCTACTTGTTTTAATAACTCTTTAAAGGAACGGTCCCGATGCTGATAGCCTTTTCCCTCAAGATGCAGATGATAATGACACAGTTCATGCTTGATGATCCCGATTAATTCTTCTCGTCCATGTTCTTCTAGGTATCGGCGGTTCAATTCGATATTGTGTGTTCCAAGTAAATATCTCCCGCCTGTCGTTTTTAAACGGGGATTGAAAACAGCCTGATGGCGAAACGTCTTACCAAAGAACTCCTCTGAAATGTCTTCTGTTAACTGCTGTAACTCTCTCTCGTTCAATCAAGATCGTTCCTTTCTATAAAAACCTCGAACGGGACAATTTCCTCTTTGCATACATTGAAGGTACACCCACTGTTTTGATCAAAGGAGGAATGGGCGATGCCCAACTGGCTGAAAAATCAGATGCAGAAAGCATTTTATGAGAAAAATCATTATCAAATCAAATTGCTTAATCAATGCTGGTACTTCTATAGAAAAAAACATTCAGTCACATCAAGGCACACCCCATCCTAAGGTGCGCCTCGTTTTTTGTTTACTCTGGTTTTAGCATCGAAAGAGCCACTCGGCCTTTTGCCTGGTCAACGGAGTCTACCCATACGGTCACAATGTCACCAACTGATACCACGTCAAGCGGATGCTTCACAAAGCGATTGCTTAGCTTGGAAATGTGGACAAGTCCATCCTGTTTTACGCCAATATCAACGAATGCGCCGAAGTCTACGACGTTTCTTACCGTTCCTTGCAGCTCCATTCCTTGCTTCAAGTCCTCCAATTTCAACACATCTGTTTTCAAAAGAGGTTTTGGTACTTCATCGCGCGGATCACGCTCAGGTCTTGTCAGTTGATCGATGATATCCTGGAGTGTAATTGGACCAATGTCAAGCTGCTGTGCGGCTTCGTCTAGCTTGACCTCTGCGATTTTCTCTTTTAACTGCTCTGTACCAAGATCGTCTGGCGTCATCTTAATCATGCGTAAAAACTGTTTTGTTTCTTTATAGCTTTCAGGGTGAATACCCGTGCGGTCAAGTGGATCTTGTCCATCTGTGATGCGCAGGAAGCCGATACACTGCTCATAAGTCTTTGCACCAAGCCTTGGGATATCCTTCAGCTCTTTTCTGCTTGTGAATCTCCCAATCTCTTCACGGCGTTTGACGATGTTCCCTGCGACGGCTTTTGAAAGACCTGACACATATTGCAGCAGTGCCTGTGAAGCTGTATTAACGTTCACACCGACTTGGTTAACAACCGTCTCTACCACAAAGGTTAACGAGCTGTTTAATTGCTTTTGACTCACATCGTGCTGGTATTGTCCTACACCGACAGATTTTGGATCTATTTTCACGAGCTCTGCTAATGGATCTTGTAATCTTCTAGCAATGGATATAGCGCTTCGTTCTTCGACTTGCAAGTCTGGAAACTCTTCTCTTGCCAGTGCAGATGCAGAGTATACACTTGCCCCTGCTTCATTCACGATCAAATATGAAACTGGCTGGTCCAGCTCTTGGATCAAGTCTGCGATGAATTGTTCGGTCTCTCTTGAGGCTGTTCCGTTTCCGATCGCAATGACTTCAATGTTGGATGATTGAATGATTTCTTTCACTTTTTGTTTGGCTTCCGCTTTTTTCTGCACAGGCGGGTGCGGATAAATGACGCCAATATGATGGACTTTTCCTGTATCATCCACGACGGCTAATTTACAGCCTGTACGAAACGCAGGGTCCACCCCAAGTACACGTTTCCCTTTCATCGGCGGTTGAAGTAGGAGCTTTCTTAAGTTTTCAGCGAAAATATGAATGGCTTGTTCCTCTGCTTTTTCTGTCAGCTCTTTTCGTATTTCCCGTTCAATTGAAGGCTGAATCAAGCGCTTGTATGCATCATCAATGGCCGCTTCAATGTAAGGCCTCGCCGTCGTTTGCTTGCCTTTTAAGACTTGTTTATCGAGGTAGAAACGAATATTTTCAGCAGGTGGTTCGATGGTTGCTTTCAAAATCCCTTCTTTCTCGCCTCGGTTGACCGCAAGTACACGATGAGGCACAATTTTTTTAATCGGCTCTTGATAGTCGTAATACATTTCATAGACGTTTTTCTCGTCGTTTTCAACGTCTTTTCCTGATGTGACAAGACTTCCCTTTTGGTACGTCTCACTGCGAATCCATTTCCGCATATCAGGATCATCCGCAAGCTGTTCAGCAATGATGTGCTGGGCGCCCTCTAGTGCTTCTTCTGCGGTTGTGACTTCTTTTTCTTCATTAATAAAAGCCGATGCTTTCTTTTTGATCTCATCGTTTGGCAGCTGCAGTAAATACTCCGCAAGCGGCTCAAGTCCTTTTGCTTTGGCTACATTGGCCTTCGTTTTTCGTTTTTGTTTAAATGGTCGATATAAATCTTCGACCTCTTGCAACTTATGCGCCTGTTCGATCTTCTGTTTTAATTCATCTGTTAATTTGTCTTGTTCAGCGATTAAGCGAATCACTTCTTCTTTTCGATTCGTCACATTTTGGATATATGTATAGCGTTCAGAAATGGTTTGAATTTGCACCTCGTCTAGTGAGCCTGTCTGCTCTTTCCGGTAGCGTGCAATAAACGGGACGGTGTTGCCATCCTCTAATAGCTGGATCACACTTCCAATTTGTTTTGTTGAAAGCTTTAATTCTGTCGCAATTTGTTTCAATAAAAAGTCAGATGTCTTCATACTTTGCATCCTCTCACTGTGTCTTCTCTTTTAGTGTATCAAAAAAACCGGCAAAACAGAAAAAAGGTCAGCTATTTCATGTAAGCTGACCAAGTACATAGGTGAGATCGTCTTTCTTGTCTTGTGTGTATGTTTCAAGTTCTTTTGCGATGTCTGCAACTGAATGGCTATGCTTTAAACACATTCGCATGTTTGGCACATTCAGCCCGTCTGAATACATAATGAATGTCGAACCTTTTTCGTAGGAATAGGTGTATGTTTTGTATTTTCTAGGTTTACCTGATAGATATCCTGATGTCGGAAGTGGATAAATATAGTCGCCAGAAGGTGCATTCAAGATAAAACGAATGTTACCAACCGAACAATAGGTAAACTGCTGTTGGGAAAAATTCACCTTTAATATGGCTACAGTGGCCCCGCGTTTATTTTTCATGGCCTGATTGCATCTATCAATGAGGGTTATTACATCCTCATGTCCATATTCTTCGACAATTTCGCTGACTAAAGAAGATGATTCATTGGCGAACTGGCCGCTGCCTAATCCGTCTGCTACAGCACAAATTAGTTCTTCATCATCTGCTTTAATAAAAAAACTGTCCCCGCAGCATGATTTTCCTTCTTTGTTCGATTGATAGATAATGGCGTTTACATGCTCATGCTGTTCGATCTGCTTCATTACCCTAGCTCCATAGACACATCTTCTGACAATGCATCTCGTAGCTTTTTAACTGCCTTCCGCTGCAGCCTTGATACATGCATTTGAGATATGCCGAGTAAATCGCCTGTTTCTTTCTGGCTTTTATTTTGCAAATACGTGAGATTGATAATTTCTTTTTCTCTATCTGTCAGAACGTGAAGCACACTTTCAAGCATCATTTTTTGGTTTACACGTTCGTACCCTTCTTCTTGTGAGCCGACGACGTCTAAAATCGTCACAGTGCTTCCTTCAGAATCTGCCTCTACGCCTTGGTCAACAGACAGCGCTTGATAGCTTTTGCCCATCTCCATTGTTTCAAGAACTTCTTCTTCTGTTACATCTAGATATTCTGCGATTTCTTGTACTTTAGGTGACTTTTGCGTTTCCGTTGTCAGGTGATCAACTGCCATCTTGATTCTTGGTCCAAGCTCTTTAATTCGTCTTGGTACATGGACACTCCATGTTTTATCACGTAAAAAGCGTTTGATTTCCCCGATAATGGTTGGAATGGCAAATGCCTCAAATGATTTACCGACAAGTGGATCATAACGCTTAATTGCGCCAAGTAGACCAATCATTCCAACTTGTCTTAAATCCTCATGAAAGCTTTTTCCTTTGGAGTATTTCTTCGCGAGCATATCCACAAGGTTTGTATAACACTCAACTAGTGTCAGCTGCGCCTGCTCGTCTTGGTTGGATTGATAGCTTTGAATGAGGCGATCCACTTCATCTTTAGTTAGTTTCATAGTTTTGGATGGTTGTGTCATGGTCAACTCGCTCCCTGTTTAAAAACTTTGTCATCGCCACGGTAACTCCGGAGTTTGCTTGCACCTCGACTTCATCCATCAATGTTTGCATTAAGTATAAACCAAGACCTCCTTCTGCCAATTGATCCACCGTATGAGCAGATGTGTACGGCCCTAGGTCTTCCTGCTTTTGCTTAAAGTCAAAGCTACCGCCTTTATCAGCGACAATGATTTCTAGACGATCTTCATAGACAAGAAAGCGAACCGCTACCTCTCCATCTTCGCCATCTGCACCTTTATAGGCATGCTGAACTGCATTTGTACATGCCTCACTGACGGCAATTTTCAAGTCCTCAATCTCTTCGTAGGCATAGCCCATCCGGCTTGCAACGCCTGAAAGAGTCAGACGAATGATGCCTACGTATTCTGGTTTCGCCGGTATTTTCATCTCGATTAGATCTACTGATTCGTTCATTGTACCCCACCCTCTGACTTTGCAGAAATGTCAATGATGTCCTTTAATCCAGTAATTTCAAACAACCTTACAAGCCGCTCTGACAAGTTCTCAAGCTTTAGTGTTCCACCTGCTTTTTGAGCTGCTTTAAACAACCCAACAAATACACCTAATCCTGTACTATCCATATACGTAACATCCTTCAAACAGATCTCTAGATGCTCGCCCGCCTCGGCTTTAGGCATGAGTGTTTCTCTTAGCTGAGGAGCAGAGTACACATCGATTTCTCCACTAACACTAATTTTCGTTTTTTGATCTATTTGATGCTCTTTTACAGACATATTCATTATGCATTCACCTCGAAATTCTTGTTTCCTTGAATTTTATATACCCGTCTATGCACTTTCTAAACCTTCCTTTTGAGGACAAGTAACGTAAAATCATCATGCAGCTGAAATTCTTGCAGCTTGAGTAAGCTGTCATAGATGGAATCCACCATTTCCTGAGCTGAATAGGATAGGTTCTCAGATATCAGGGCTTTGATATCCTCACGCTCTAGGAAGCCATCCTCCGATTTGGATTCTGTGACACCATCAGAGAATAAGATCACCATATCCCCTACGTCCAAATGCTTCTCATACTGCTTATAATCAAAATCTGGTGCAATTCCAAGCACAAGACCCTTCGCATCTAAATCGTAAAATTGATTCTCTTTTTTGCAATAGAAAAAGCCCGGCTCATGTCCAGCCGATGCGTACTTAAATTCATGTGTTTCTTTATTATAGCTGCCATAAAACATGGTGATAAACATGCTTGGGTCTACGTTTTGCTCGACCACACGATTAAGGGTTTTGAGCACTTTCGTTGGGCCGCTTCCTGACTCTGGCAAGGAGTCCATCGCATACTTAATCATCGACATACAGAGCGCAGCTGGAATGCCTTTCCCAATGACGTCTGCAATCGCGATATTGATTGTATCGTGATCTGTTACGAAATGGTAATAATCCCCGCTCATCTGTTTTGCCGGCACACTGATGGCTCCGATATCAAATGTGTCTCCTTCTGGAATTTTCGTTTCCAGAAGGGTTTGCTGAACATTTGCAGCAATTTCAATTTCCGACTTAATTTCTTGCTGGATGCCTCTTAGTGTTAAATGCTCCTGGTAGGCAAGTCCGTATCCAATCATGACTTCAATTAAGAAGTCTAGTGAATGAAAGACATCTTCCGGCAAATCAGGGTAAAGCTCCTGAATCACTTTTCGGTGAACACTCACTATTTCTTCAGGAGGTATTTGATGCTCAATGGTTTTACGGCTAAATTTTTGAGCTTGATAAAGCGATGTTTCAGTTAAATCACTGATATAACGACTGAGCAGCTGATGGTATCGCTGCTCCATTACCTCCTTAAAATCCATGGTTTCCCTCCTAGCGAAGCCACTTGACAGCTTGTATCTCAGTTCCTTGTTCTGGTGCGGAATCTAATTTAAATTCATCCATCAGTCTTCTGACGCCCGGCAAGCCTGCTCCGAGTCCGCCTGATGTAGAAAATCCGTCTTCCATTACTTTACGTATATCCATGATGCCAGGCCCCTCATCGGCTGCGATGACTTTGAGTCCACGCTTTCCGCGCTCCATCACTTCTTCTATACAAATCTGACCTTTACCAGCGTATAAATAGATGTTTCGAGCTAATTCTGAAATGGCCGTCGTAATTCTTGCTTGGTCAACTGTTCCAAAACCAAGTTCTTTTGCAACATTCCGCCCCAATTGTCTTGCTGCGACTATGTCCCATTCCGTCAATATTTTTACACAGGATTGGTCTTTCATATCTATTCCCCCAATTCCCGCTTCAGTGTCTCAAGCCCTTGTTCAAGATCTAGTGCTGTCTGAATTTCTTCCAGTGAAATGCCAAGTTCAATAAGCGTCACGGCGACTGCCGGCTGTATTCCTGTTAATACAACTTTTGCCCCCATGAGCTTGGACATGGTGATCACATCGCCTAATACCTTTGCGATAAATGAATCAATCATATCGACGGATGTTAAGTCAATGACCACACCGTTTGCTCCTGTTTCATGAATTTTATTCAGTAAGTCTTCTTGAAAGTGAAGAGCTGTTTGATCATCAAGCTCCCACTGTATTGAAATCAGAAGACAATTATATAATTTTAAGATTGGAATCTTCGGGTGATTTCTCAATTGGTTATCCCTCCAATGAAACAATTTTTCGATTTGTCATTTCCAAAGCAGTTTGAATTCCTTTTTGAAGGGTATTCTTTGTTGTAACCTGAGATAAATCAATTCCAAGGTTAACGATCGTTTGGGCTATTTCTGGGCGAATACCGACAAGTAAACACTTCGCTCCTACTAATCTCACAGCCTCTGACGCTTGAATAATATGGTGTGCCACCATTGTGTCTACGACAGGTACACCCGTGATATCAATCAAGACGACCTGTGAGCGATGTTTGACGACACCATTAAGCAGGTTCTCCATAATTTTTTTCGCACGATCTGTATCAATTGTGCCAACAAGTGGCATGACGGTGATGTGCTCAAACACAGGGATTAGCGGGGCAGAAAGTTCCTGCAGCGCAATTTTTTGAAGGCTGACGGTTTTTTCCCATGAGATGGAATACTGGTTTAAGATCTCATTATGGATGGGTGTGATGAATCGATCGATTTGCCAGATGAGGTCATGACTTTCTTGTGTTGTATCTTTGTCATCGTTCATTTTTTCATATAAATGTGTACGGATTTCCGTTAGACCGTTTGCCAGTAACTTAAGTGATATACCCATTTGAACGATTTTCAAAGCAAAATTTTGCACTTTTTCTTCAAAATCCTCATGATCCCCCTCTGAAAGGGATGTAATGATGAGTTGAACATATTCCGAACAGATGGTTTCATACATTTTGTCGTTCAGCATCATGTCCGTTTCTTTTTCTCCGAGTCGTTTTAAAATGTCCGTCCACTCTGTTTCTAATTCCTTTTGGTGCTTTCTTGCAAAAGCTAACACGATATGATTCGACATGTTTTACCCCCTACTTACATTTAAAGCTCTTCTTTAGTCTTTCTTCATTATAACGTTAAAAAAAATTGAACACAAAAAAAGTTGCTCCCAATAGAGCAACCAAGTATCACCATATTAAAAATCAATAAGAGCCAAACTAACTTGTAAGGCTTCATCAACCTTCTCCATCATCTCATCATCAAGATGTGTGATTTTATCTGTCAATCTTTGTTTATCGATCGTACGAATCTGTTCCAAAAGAATGACAGAATCCCGTTCAAAGCCGTAGCGCTTTGCATTAATTTCGACGTGAGTCGGTAATTTCGCTTTTTGTATTTGGGCTGTTATGGCTGCAACGATAGCAGTCGGGCTGAAGCGATTTCCAATGTCATTTTGAATCACCAATACCGGGCGAACCCCGCCCTGCTCGGAGCCAACAACAGGAGATAAATCAGCAAAGTAAACATCACCGCGTTTAACAATCAAATGTTTAACCCCCGCTGACTAATCGCTCAACTGTATTCTCAGCCTCAAATTCTGCGTATTGTGCCTCTGAAGAGATATTCAGATTAATTTTCGCCATCTCCATGTAGCCGCGTCTCATCGATTCACGATTTTGTCGAATATTACGTTCACGAATATACGTTTTTGTCGCTCGGTAGATCAATTCATTTCTTGTTACCTTATCCTGCTCTGCTACTCGTTCGATCTCAGACATCAAAGTCTCCGGCAGTCGAATCTTCATTTCGTTTGTTGCGCTGGATTCAGACAAAAAACATACACCTCCACAAAACTTACGGATACCGTATCGATCCATTCCAAGACTAATCATACCATTATTCAATGCACAAGCAAAGCTGTTTTTTCATGATTTCTTATTAGAACATGAAGCGGCTCGCCACCCGTAAATCAAGATGATAATGGAGTTCCTCTTTCCCATTATACGCTTTTTTCCGAAAATCATACGGTATTTCCAAAATCTCTAAAAAAGGGAGAATGTTTATGATGCCTTTGTAGAATAAAAGAGAACGATGTCAGTTTGAACATCGTTCCCGTGGATGTTGTTTATAAAAAGCTTGGACCGCCTTGAAGCAACGGATTTCGTACATGAACCCTTTCGCCGTCCTCTATATAGACTCTTGGGACGCGGTAGCCAACAGAACAAGTGACTTCGTAGTTAATGGTTTCAAGCCGCTTGGCTATTTCATCGACAGATATCCTGTCTTCGCCTTGTGTCCCGATGAGCACGACTGGCTCCCCTGCCGGAATGTCCTTTTTCAAATCAACCATGAATTGATCCATACACACCCTTCCGGCAATCTTTCGGCGTTTTCCGCCAACGAGCACTTCTGTTCCGGCAAGCTTCCTGATCCAGCCGTCTGCATACCCAATTGGAATTGTACCAATCCATGTATCTTGATTCGCTGTATAAGTTGCACCATAGCTCACGCTCTCACCCTTTTGAATGGGCTTTACATGTGCAAGTTTTGTATGAAGAGATAATGCTTCTTCCAGTTGAAACGGCAATTCATCTTTGATTTCTTCCGACGGCGACAGCCCGTACATACTGATGCCAAAACGAACCATATTAAATAAAGTGTCTTTAAACCTTAGACCTGCTGCACTGTTGGCGCAATGAATGAGCAGTTTGTCCGTATGAAGCGGTTGAAGCAATGTTTTAAACGTATCAACCTGCATACCGAAGTAGTTTTCATCTTTTTCATCCGCTGTGGCAAAGTGAGTAAATACTCCTTCCAGCTGTAAAAAAGAATGATTGTGGACAAGCTCTTTTACTTCGCTCACCTGCTCGATTGTTTTCACACCTAACCGATTCATGCCGCTGTCGATTTTCAAGTGGAAACGAATGGGTTGTCCCATCTGCCCTTTCATCACTTTGACGACTTCTCTTAGCCAATCGATCGAGTAAGCAGTCATGATAACGTTGTATCTAACGGCGACTTTGACATACTCTGCCGGTACTGCGCCGAGCACAAGAATAGGTGCTTTTACACCTTTATTTCTTAAAGAAATGGCTTCATCTAAAAAAGCGACGGCTAACAGGTCTGCTCCTGCTTCGAGGGCAGCTCTTGCCACTTCTATATCTCCATGTCCATATGCATTGGCTTTCACAACAGCCATTAGTTGGACGCTTTGACCAATATGGTCTTTCATATGTGAAACATTATGCTTGATTGCTGTTAAATCAATTTCTGCCCATGTGTCTCTATAAAAGGCATTTGTGTCCATTCATCACACTTCCCTATTGAATGATTCAATACTTCATTATGATACTAAAAATCCAGAATAATGTGAAACAACTCAAAGAAAATCAGCCCCTGCACAGGGCTGATTTGTTGTTATGTTAAGAATCTCGCCTATTTCGCTGACTGGCCTTCTACACTCTTTGCAACCATCAAGAGCTCTTCCTTCGATAGATCACTTGAAGAAATCAAGTAGTCAACTCCATCAGATGTCCAAGAAAGAGATTTGTCTGTCAGAACACCCACTGTCATGCCAAGATCGACTGGCTCACCATTCATCGTCACAGGCGTAGACGCTTCTGCTACCCGCGCTTTTTCCTGAATGAGCGTGAAGGATTTCTTTCCGCCATACGTCATCACATAACGCTTCCCGGCATCTGTCATCATTTCTTTCTCTTCCATCTTTTTCACACCCTCTGGTATGTCAACTGGTGTTTTCACCGCAAAGCTGTCAGATGGATCTGCACTTGTGGCAACATCCATTTGAGAAAGTGTCATATTTTTCTTCTCATCAAAGGCGTCTTTGTCAAAGGATTTGTTGAATTCAAAGTGAGAGAATTCTACTTTCACCATTGGCTTTTTATCGCTGTCCAGTACTTTCACACTGGCAGGCGCCATTGTTTTTTTATGAAAGGTAATCTCTTGGGTCGGCAGCATTTGGTTGTGCTGATAGTTGGTTTTTGTTTCAAAAACGTACTTCGACTCTTTTGCTTTGAACTGAGCTGCACTGTCATTTTTAATGTCTTTCACAAGTGATTCAAATAAATACACCTGACTGCTGTTGTTCGGCCAATCGCTATGGAAGCGGAAGCTTTTGTTTAATGAAGGTGTCAGCACAAATACACCATTGCCATTTCTTAAAATGACTTGACTCTGATCCTTTTTCGGATTTTCTAAGTAGACACGGTAAAGCTCCGGCTTCTTGTACCAAATTTCCACATGGTATTCCTGCGGATCATTTCCTGTCTCAATGGTCATTTTTGCTTTGGCTTTGTATGATGTCATTTCCTCTGCCTTTTTGTTTAGATCTCCAACGATATCCTGTTGAGATTTTTGACCGCATGCGGAGAGAATCAGTACAAAAAGGATCCCCGTTACAAGCAAAACAAAGCTTTTTCTCACCCTTTTCAACCCCTTCGTTAATTGTGTTAAAAGGAAGAAACCGCTTGTTTGACTTTAACAGTACGCCTCAAGAGTTAACTGCGTACCGCGAACCATCAAAGCCTGTTAGCAACTCGCCCTTCCTTATCGCACTACCCAATATATGAAGGGGGGACAAACAATATGCAGACTAGCTTGACAACCTTTCAATTAAAACTTGTGCTGCAGCATATTCTTTTGTGTGTGTAATGGATACATGAACGTAGTCTTCTTTTGTTTTCTCACTTTTGATAAGAGGTTTTCCGTTCGCATCTTTTTGTATCTCGATGTCGTGAAAGCTGACATACTGACCAATTCCCGTACCGTATGCTTTTGCGAATGCTTCCTTCGCCGCAAAACGGCCTGCTAGAAACTCCAGCTGTCTCTTTTCACTTAGTGTGCGAAAGACTTCCTGTTCACGTAAAGTCAAAATTCGTTCTGGTAAACGGGGCTGCCTGCTAAGCACTCGTGACAGCCGGCCGATCTCTACAATATCCATACCGATTCCTTTAATCATGAGGTACCTCCTATGATACTCGTACTAATTTGGTTGTTCGCTTCATAAACGTGTTACTATAAACTTACCATTATCTAGTCAAAAGGGGTTTGTTATGTTTATTCGAACGGAGAGCTTTCAACAATTTATTAGATCGTATCCAATCGTAACAGCGATCCTTGCTTTGCAAATCGGCCTATGGCTTTTATTTGCGATCCCTATTCCAATGATCCAGCTTGGGCAGGACCATCTCGTTGGTTTTAATTATGGTGTTGCAGCAGGAGAATGGTGGCGGCTTTTAACGCCTATTTTTCTTCACGGAAGTCTGACACATATTCTGTTCAATTCCATGTCGCTCTTCCTATTCGCTCCAGCACTTGAGTATTTGCTTGGAAAGGTTCGATTTCTTGTGATTTATCTGGGTGCTGGATTCATTGGCAATCTCGGAACCTATTGGGTGGAGCCTTTAGAGTACGTACATGTCGGGGCTTCTGGTGCGATATTTGGTTTATTTGGCGTCTATCTTTATCTTGTCCTATTTAAACCGCATATGATGGACCGTGGTAATTCTCAGGTCATCTTAACGATTCTCGGCGTTTCTGTCATTATGACGTTCGTCAACTCGAACATCAACATCATGGCCCACTTATTTGGATTGATAGGCGGCATGATCCTAGCACCGATCACCCTATTCTTCCATTCAAAAAAACGACGCTATTAAGCTCATAAAAAATGTCGATCACTCCGTTTAACGGGAGCTGATCGACATTTTTTGGTTTAAGTTGATTGATTCGTTTCATAGGAATACCAATCGCATACACGTGCAGCATCTTCCTCTTCAAGGTGATGCACACCAAAGGAATCAAGCAAGGCAGAGGACTTCACAAAGGTGTGAATACTTGCCACCCGCCCTTTCTTTTGAAAATAGGATTGGGTCATCGTATAGTTTTGCATTCGTTTTCTTAAAACAATTCCGGTGGTCTTGCCGATACCTCTTGTCGTTAATTGAATCAGTTGATCTTTGATCACATATCCTGATTGTTTATAGGCTAAATACCCAAAAAACAAGGCAAACGGTAATGGAATCAGCGCCAAATATCCCCATGGTGGAAAACGTACAGAAAGGATTATACCTACAAGTAATGGAACAAATCCGTAAGATATCAGATAACGTTTTAGTGAACGCTTCGGCACTTTTTTCAATTCACTTTCTGGTGCCAGCTGATATTGATCTGTAAATTGCGTTAACAATTCATTGATTTTTTTCTTCCGTATGAGTGGAAATAAGACAGAAGAAGTCTCTTTTTCTGTAATGGAACCTCCTGCGCTGACAAGCATGACCGTCGCAAAACCAAATGGTTCACGCAGAATATTTTCTTTGATTTTCACTGCTTGAATTCTCGCAAGCGGAATGGTCATTTGATGCCTTTCGATGAGTCCTCTTGTGATGATGATGTCTTTCCCTTTTCGTTTTGCGTTAAAATTCGCATATTGAAGGGCTGTTACCCCAACACTAAGAATCCACGCAATCAATACGGCAATAAATATGAGAATCGCATAAATCTCAACACTCGCATGACTTAAAAAAGAAAACCGTTTGAAGAATCCGTCCAAAGGCAGAATTTCATCTATTTGTGTGTAAATGGCGAGACACCCAGAAATAATGACGCCGATTCCGCTTGAAGTGGTCGCAGCCAAAAGCAGCTCTGGTATACCCATTCGGTAGGAAACACTGATTTCTTTTTCTACAGGCTGTTGCGCTGTCAGAGGATCAGGGAGATCTAAATTTTCATCATTCATTTCTTCTTGTTGCAAGCTTTTCTTCCGGTTGAAAATCGATTGCTTTAATTGCTCAGCTTCTGCTTTTGTAATGGCCGTCAGGCTCACTTCAGGTCCATCCGTCCCGCCTGCCGTTTCGATTTGCACCCGAACCAAACCGAAAATCCGCTGGAAGATGCCTTCACTTGTATTCACCGTTTGAATTCGTTCTAACGAGATATACTTTTTCTTTTTGGTGATGACACCTGATTCTACTCGAAATTCATCGTCTTCCATTCGATAGGTGAATCTTCTCCATGCTAAAACGGTTGAAACAGCTTTCCATAAAAGAAGCACACCAAGAATGATAAACGCATAAAAACGAATACTTGAATTCGAGTTCACAAAAATAAGCACGAAAAAAGGGATAATGAAGTTTTTGATCATGGATACGGCATCTGATATAAAATCAATGAACATCGAGATTGGATGTACACGTTTTGGTTCAGACATCATCTTCCGTCACCCTTGCTAATCGAGATATGTAATCGCGAAGCTCATCTGCCTCTTCTAATTCCAGTGCCGGAATATCATGCACTGTCGCAGCAGTAGAAATTTGAACAGATGCCAACCGGTAGCGCCTTAAAAGCGGCCCTTGGGATGTATCCACATGCTGAACACGTACCATTGGCACAATGACACGTGTGACACGTATCAGTCCGTGCTGTATTTCAATTTCGTTCTCAAATACTTCGTAGCGCCAGATGTGATGGCGGATTTTCGGTATGAGCCAGATTCCGAAGATGACCTGTAAAATCCACAAACCGATGAGGATGGCTCCAATCCAATATGGCCATTGAAAATAATAACTAGCTACAAATACCCCAATGATGATGAATAAGAAAATCAATGAGATAATTCCATTTTGAAGACGCCATACTTTTAATCCATTTAAGCTGATTTGACGTTGCGGCTGTTTTCTCACATTCTTCCCCCATTCTCTTACTTTTCTATCAATATATTACGAAAGAAAGCCTAAAAAGTTTCATTAGGCCTGTTAAAAAAAGCGAACCCTGCAAAGGATTCGCTTTTGAATTAGTTGTTATAAGATTTCTTTTGACGACGATCGTTAGAAGAACGATTGCGGTCATTTGAAGAACGCTTTTTATCACCGTAAGATGAACGGCTTTTTCCGCGATAGCCGCCTCCGCCGCCACCGTCTCTACGTTTTGAAGAGCTGCGGTTGTTACGATTGCGTTTTGAAACCATTGGTGCTTCATCTGTCAAACGAACAGGCGTTGCATCTGGCTCTTTTGTCATCATTTTGATGGCAGCCGCAACCACTGTAACAGAATCATGATCTTCTAATAATTCAGCAGCTGCTGTCATGTAGAAGTTTAAGTTGTTTTCACTGATGATTGTGCGCAGACGATCAATGGTTACTTGTTGTTGTCCTTCGATTGCCTCATCTAGTGTTGGTTCTTTCATACGATCCATTTTACGCTTAGTCGTTTGCTCGATCGCACGAAGCATATCTTTTTCACGTGGTGTGATGAATGTCATCGCCATACCTGTACGTCCAGCACGTCCAGTACGACCAATACGGTGTACATAGCTTTCTGGATCTTGTGGCACGTCAAAGTTATACACGTGTGTTACGCCTGAAATATCAAGTCCACGTGCTGCAACGTCTGTTGCTACAAGCACATCGATTGAACCTTCTTTGAATTTACGAAGCGCAACCATACGTTTCGCTTGAGTCAAGTCACCATGAATTCCTTCAGCTGTATAACCTCTAAGGTTCAGTGCTTCAGTCAATTCGTCAACACGGCGCTTTGTACGGCCGAAGACAATTGAAAGCTCAGGTGATTGAATGTCAAGAAGACGAGTCAATGTATCAAACTTTTTACGTTCATGGATATCCAAGTAGAACTGCTGGATGTTAGATACAGTCATTTCTTTCGCTTTTACTTTTACGTGTTCTGGGTTTGTCATGAAACGTTCTGCAATACGCTTAATTGGTGCAGGCATTGTCGCAGAGAATAAAAGTGTTTGGTGTTCACTTGGTACATTTGAAAGGATCGATTCAATGTCTTCGATGAAACCCATGTTTAGCATTTCGTCTGCTTCATCAAGCACGACTGTTTCAACATTTTGAAGACGCATTGTACGACGGTTAATGTGATCGAGTAAACGTCCTGGAGTCCCTACGATGATATGAGGATTTTTCTTGAGCGAACGGATTTGGCGACCGATATCTTGTCCACCGTAAATCGGAAGTACGCGCGCACGCTTGTCTTGGCCAATTTTGTATAGCTCTTCAGATACTTGAATCGCTAATTCTCTTGTTGGCGCAATAATAATCGCTTGGATATTTGGAGACGCTGGGTCGATTTTTTCTACAAGAGGAATACCAAACGCTGCAGTTTTTCCTGTTCCTGTTTGTGCTTGTCCAATGACATCTTTATTCTGAAGACCGAGAGGAATTGTTTCCGCTTGAATCGGTGTTGCTTCTTCAAATCCCATGCGGTTAATAGCTTTCATGAGACTTTCGCTTAATTGAAAATCTTGAAACGTTATAGTCAAATTATTCAAACTCCTTCTAATTGCTGTTTCAGTAATCTCGTGAATGATCATTAAAAACTGCCCTTTGTATGAAAGGACAGGTCCATTATATACAAAGCCCGAATTACCCTACATTATATCTTACCATTACACTATTTGTTTTTCAACAAGACAGAAATGGATATATCTACTGCTCGACAATGACCGATTCACCTTCACTTTGATCTCCGTCCATCCATTTCCACTTTTCAAACAGTTGAATTTTTCCGTTATCCAGCTGCTTAGGAGTGGAATGACATGAACCGCTTCTCATGCTGCCATCCTTACTTACATGGTGATATCTAAAATGAAGTGCTCCGTCTTTATTCACAGTTCCTACAAGCACGCCAGATTGAATACTGCCGCCTTGATATGTGCCCGTTAAAATATTCCCGTCCTGACGATATTGAAATATGGTTCCTTCCGATACTTCCCCATTGCTCGAATTAGACTGCGGGATAAAGGTTTTTCCGTCATATTGAAACAACCGAATCGACCACCTTTTCTTACCTATTGTAACATAGGCCTGTCACTCATTCGACAAAAATGATGCAAATTTTAACAAGTGGGATTCAATTTATATTAGTTTAGCCACATTTTAGCTTTTCTATAGATTAAATTGTTTTTTTTTAGAAATTGTTCGACTTTCTCAAACAATTGCTGTGCACAAGGCTCATGACAAACGTGATGTTTACAATCAGGTAAATAGAACATTTCTTTCTGACGGGACGGGATTTTATGATAAATGAATTCTGCACTAGAAGCGGGGACGATCCCATCACTTTCACCTTGAACGATCAAGACAGGTAGATGAAGCTTTTCAAGAGAACCTTTCGTTTGCTTCACCAATTTCATAAATTCTACAGCAGCTGATAGCGGTGTACTCGTCAGCTTATGACGATATCGATCATACAATGGGTTCGTATCAATCAAACCAGACAAGGATTCCTTCACCATCTGCCTTGTGTCTTGAATCATTTGTTTTGGGTTTACATATTTAGCAGCAGCACTTAACAGAACAAGACGGGCCACTGGATACTTCGCTGCTAAATATGAGGCAATCATCCCGCCCATAGAAAAGCCGATTAAATAAATGGTGTCACATGTTCGGTAAAGGGATAAGAGTTCTAATTCAGCGGTGGCAATCCACTCCTGATAGAGAATGCCTTTGAGCTGAAGTTCCTCCCCATGCCCCGGAAGCGTGACAGATTGCACCGTCCAATCTGTCGTCTGCTTTAAATATTCCGCAAGCGGCTCTACTTCATACGGGGCACCAGTAAAACCGTGTATACATAGACAGCCAATCACCCTGTCACCTTCTTTGCCGATCTGATTTATAGTGCAGTAATAACGTCTTCCAATCTCATGCCACGGGAAGCTTTGACCAGAACGACATCGTCAGGTCCTGCCACATCCGCTAGTTTTTTCTTCAGTTCTTCTTTGTCCATATAAGAAGACACGCGATCGTCTCCAAATGCTTTCTTTGCTCCTTCAGCAATGAATGCGCCAAGACGGCCAAACGTTAAAACATGATCAATAAACTCAGGCTTGATGTACTCCCCTACTTCAAAATGATAGGTCTCTTCTTCACTGCCCATCTCCAGCATATCTCCGAGAACGAGTATGCGGTTAGCAAAGCCATCCATATCTCCTACAAGATCAATCGCTGCTTTCATCGACGTAGGACTCGCATTATACGCATCGTTGATAACCGTGATGCCCTTATCTGTTTTAAACAGTTCTAAACGCATGCCTGTCAATTTCGTTTGCATCAGCCCTTGGGCAATTTGTCTTTCATTCAGACCGAAATGCTGGCCGATTGCAATAGCTGCAAGAGCATTCTTTACATTGTGTTTCCCTAATACAGGAATGAGAAACCCTTGAGCATATCCCTCCACTTGAAATTCAGTGCCTTCAGCGAGTTGGTGAATGTGAATCACCTTGATATCACAGTCCTCTGATTCTCCAAACGTTTTTACGCTGCGTGCCAGGGCATTTGCTCTTTGGCGGAGTAAAGGCTCGTCTCCTAAATAATAAAAAGTCCCATCCTCTTTTAACCCTTTTGTGATCTCACATTTTGCATCTGCAATGGCTTCTCTTGATCCTAAATCCTGCATATGAGATTCTCCAATATTGGTGATGACAGCTGCATCAGGTTCAGCGAGTTTAGATAAAAATTCGATTTCCCCTTTTGCACTCATGCCCATCTCTAGTACAGCAATCTCGGTTCCTTCTGGCATCGCAAGGATGGTCAGTGGAAGTCCAATGTGATTATTAAAGTTGCCATCTGTTTTGTGGACTCTGTATGTCGTTTGTAGGACAGAATGGATCATATCTTTCGTCGTTGTTTTGCCATTACTTCCAGTAATACCGACAACTCGAGGGTTTTCCTCTTTTAAGTATGATTTTGCAAGCTGTTGGAGTGCTGTCAAAGTATCCTCTACAAGTATGACAGGTACACCGAACGGTGGATTCGCTTCTGTTTGATTCCAAAGAACCGCTGCCGCTCCAAGCTCCACTGCTTTTGAAGCAAAAGTGTGACCGTTAAAATGTTCCCCAATAAGCGGGATAAATAGTGCGCCTTTTGATACTTTTCGTGTATCTGTTGTCACTCCGTGTATCTGTTCTTCGCCAAAAGCTTCATTCGATAATGTGCCACCAGCCATTTGAGCGACTTGTTTCACTGTACGTTTGATCATGTTTTTTCGCCTCTCTTTCTCATTTCACGTTTGAAGGAAAAGAGACACTACCTGTAGGATAGTGTCTGCTTGCTTCTTACATTAAAAAGTGGTTTTAATGGTTTGTTTTTCTTGATGGCGTTCAATTGCAAGTGACACCAGCTTCTCAATCAGCTCAGGATACTCTACACCAGTATGTTTCCAAAGCAGCGGGAACATACTAAAAGGTGTGAACCCTGGCATTGTATTCACTTCATTGATCAGCACTTCGCCTTCTTCTGTTAGGAAGAAATCTGCACGTACGAGGCCAGATCCATCAATGGCTTTAAATGCCTTAATCGCCATATCGTGAATCGTCTTGTACTCTTCCTCTGTCACACTCGCAGGAATGATCAAATCTGTATCGCCATCTTCATATTTTGCTTTGTAGTCATAAAAATCTGTTTTAGGTGCAATTTCACCAACAACTGAGCATTTCGGCTCGTCATTTCCTAATACACCAATTTCAATTTCTCGTCCTACAACGCCTTCTTCCACAACAACACGACGATCATATTGGAAAGCCAAATCAAATGCTGTTTGCAGCTCTTCTTTGCTACGGCATTTACTAATTCCGACACTTGATCCCATGTTGGCAGGTTTCACAAAACAAGGATAACCGAGAACTGCTTCTACCTGTTCTAGACTGTCTGATATGGCTTTCTCATAATCCTTTTTATTGAAGGAAAGATGCTTTGCCTGCGCAAGCCCAGCTTGAGCAAACACATCTTTCATCATGACTTTATCCATACCCGCAGCAGACGCGAGAACGCCGTTACCGACATACGGGATATTCAATAGTTCAAGTAACCCTTGCATGGTCCCATCTTCACCATTTGGCCCATGTAGCAATGGAAAGACAACATCAATCTTTTCATCAGCAGATGCAGGTTGTGGAAACATGCTTTCATTTAAAGAAGTTGGTAAAAACGTCTTTGCATTTTGTTCAAATTGAAGCATTTTGACGTTTGATACTGGTTCAGTGAGTTTTTCTCCTCTTAGCCATTCGCCCTCTTCTGTAATATAAATTGGATGTATATCGAACTTCTCAGTATTAAGTGCTTTCGTAACTGCAAGGGCTGTTTGCAGTGATACATTATGTTCGGCTGACTTTCCGCCGTAAACCAATCCTAAACTTATTTTCAATGGATACTCCCCCCACTAAAATTCATCTTTACTATCTTATCACTTTCAAGCAAAAATGCTCTAATTAATTTTTGTTGTTACGGAATTGAAATGATTTGTAAAGGTTGTAAGCGCCCCCCGAGCATTTGTATGTCATTCGCCTTTATTTTATATTAAAATGACATTGAAAAGGAGTTGTGACAAATTGAAAAAAATTACAAGCACTGAACAATTCAACGAAATCATTCAATCAGACAAAGAGGTCATCGTTAAATTTTTTGCGACATGGTGCCCTGATTGCACTAGAATGGACATGTTCATTCCAGACATCTTAGAGGCTTATGCTCAGAATGAATGGTTTGAAATAAACAAAGACGACTTTCCTGAGTTAGCGGAAACGTATCAGGTCATGGGAATTCCTAGTCTGTTAATTTTCAAAAATGGCGAAAAAACAGGTCATTTACACAGTGCCAACGCTAAATCACCTGAAGAAGTAACAGAGTTTCTTCAAGAACACGTTTCATAACTCATTTGAATGGAGACATCAGCCAACTTATGCTGGTGTCTTTTTTTATATCCTTTTAAATCAAATCTCTTCATAAGACGAGATGTGCGGCTAAAATGTTTCAACATCGACAGGAATGTTTGATCTGATTTCATGACAAGGTTTGACAGCGGATTATTTCCTGAGAAAGAATTCATCGTCGATATGGATGGGAATATGTCGGTTACGTGAATTTTCTGAATTGAATCTTTACTTATGACATTCTGCTTTGTATAATGGAGATGCTAATTGAAAATGATTATCAATTTCATCTGTGTGAAATCTTATAGAGTCCATTCTACCAAAGGAGCGTTGAGTTACATGTCTAAGAAGAAAATCAAAACGTATCAGCAATTGATCGAAGAAAACAAGGAAGCAATCATGCAAGACCCTAAAATGATGGAAAGTATATACGAAACCATCGACAAAAAGCACCAGAAGCAGCTTGCCGCTGCTGGACGTGAATCATAAACACAAGAAGAGCAGTCAAACAGATGGCTGCTTTTTTATTTGCCTGAAGAAAAGAAAAAGCCGATAAAATCTATTCTCGGATTTTATCGGCTTTTGTTTTAATGTGATTTCGCTACACGGTCTTGTTTCATTCCTAAATAGATGAGCATATATGTTAGATAACCCATTGTCATCGTTAAACCACCGAAGAAGAATTGTGAAAACACGGGTTCTTCAAATGTCGTAACGGCAGCAAGAACGATCCAGCTCGCATATAAATAGACCATGAACCATTTCATGTTTCTTTTAAGTGTATACAGAAAGAAAAGACCCGCTAATGAAAAGATCCCTAGCGCTAGTCTGAAATAAACAAGATGATCAAACTGGAAGGCAAAAGACACAAACGAAAACGACAACAGCAGCAAAATAGGTAAAGCCGTAATAAAATTTTTCACGATAGTGCCACCTCCATGACTCTGTCTTATTATAAGACAAAACCAGCCGGTTATCGTGAAATACAGACTCGTTTTCACAAAGATGTCACGAATTTTTCTTGTTATTTGACACAATTTTTACACATTTACATCACGCTTCCAAAAAAGGAGCCAAGCAGCACCAACAAAGAAAACGAAATGCGCCCCTACAATGAATAGCGAAAACAGAGGGCTCATGCCCTGAAAGAGCGGCGGACCTTGAAAACTGTATTGTGTGAAGTCCGTATTAGCGAAAAGTAGAATCTTCCCCCACTGATTTTCTAACAGAGACATGATCGACACTAGTGATTTCGCCGCGTATAAGACGAAAAATGAAGTCACAAGTGCAATCAGACTGTTTCTAAACAAACTTGAGCACAGAAAAGCAAAGCTTGCCATCATGACCACTTCCACCCACTGTGATCCAATCACAGCAAATGTGTGCAGAAATAACCGTCCAGTGCTTTCATCAAAATCAGTACCAAAGAAAATAAGGCCAAAAAGAAAAGCGAACACATAATAAAAAACAAACAGGTAAAGGACCATCAGCACAAGAGTGATATATTTTGACAAGAAAATATGAAGCCTTGTCTTCGGCCTGATCAACAAGAACTTGATGGTTCTTTTTTGAAACTCTGTTGAGATCAATGTGGCGCCAATCACGACAGCGAACACTTGTAAAATAAACACAACATTCGTGGAATAAGCAAAATAGTTCGCGACTGTATCTTGCCCGCCAAGCCCGGAAATGACTCGTTTCAATGCTAGAGCCATCGTCAATTGAAAGACAACAATCAGTCCAAGTGCAATGAATGTGATCTTTTGTCTCGTGATTTTTTTATGTTCATTCTTGATGAGTTGAAGCATCTGCCGTCCCGCCTTCCGTCCATTTCATAAAGGCCTCTTCAATTGATTGTTTTTGAGGCGTCATTTCAAGTACATCAAATTCTGCTAAGACAAGCTGTTTATTCAGCTCCGGCACACGGTCTTTATTCAGTTGAACCAGTACATGCTGATCCCTTTGTTCATATGTATATCCTTGCGTATCTAGCCATGAAACTGCCTTTTCTACTGGCTGAATATTCATCAGCACCTGCTCTTTTCCTTCCATGTCGCGAAGGTTTGTATTGGCTTTGATCTGTCCTTTTTGGATGATGATCATGCGGCCACAAAGCTCTTCTACTTCATGCAAAAGATGTGTAGCAAATAACACAGAGACACCTTCTTCTTGTACAAGCATTTGCAAGTGCTCTCGAAACTCCTTCATTCCTGCGGGATCAAGCCCATTTGTTGGTTCATCTAAAATGAGCAGATTGGGCTTATGCAAAATGGCTTGTGCAATCCCGAGCCTTTGTTTCATCCCTAGTGAATACGTTTTGACCTTCTGGTGAATGGCGTGCTCCAGACGAACTCTTTTTACCACTTCAAAAATGCGCTCTTCTGAAACTCCATCATGCATAGACGCATACAGCTCAAGGTTTTCAAAACCTGTTAAATATGAATAAAATTCCGGATTTTCTATGATCGCCCCAACAGATGACATCGCCTTTAGATGATCATCATCTTGAGAATATCCATTAATGATGATCCGGCCGTTGTTTTTTTTCATCAAGCCAACAATCAATCGAATCAAGGTCGTTTTTCCAGACCCATTTGGTCCAAGTAAACCGACAATTTCCCCTTGCCTAATGTCCATCGAAATATGTTGTAAAATTTGATGCCGGCCAATTTGTTTATCGACGTTCTCTATGTGTAGAACAGCAGACTGCAAAGTGGTTCCTCCTTCTGATGTAAAACCTATGGCGGCAGTTACGGCCGCTCATCCTGTAAAAAGTATATCACGCTAGACAAGCCGTTCCACGAAAAAAAGGGCTGATCCAGTCAGCCCTTTTTGTTGTTACAGTGATAAATTAGGTGTTGGTGCTTCCTTCTCATGTTTCTTCTCGGTTTCAGAAACAATCACCGCACATGCTACGTCACCTGTAATATTGACCACGGTTCTTGCCATGTCTAATAAGCGGTCTATGCCAAGGATCAGCGCAATGCCCTCAACAGGAAGATTCACGGAATTTAAAACCATGGCTAGCATGATGAGCCCTACCCCTGGGACACCTGCTGTGCCAATACTTGCTAGTACTGCCGTTAAGACAACTGTCAGCATTTGAACAAGGGTTAATTCAACTCCATACACTTGTGCGATAAAAATAGTCGCAACCCCTTGCATGATCGCTGTACCATCCATATTAATGGTCGCACCTAGCGGCTGCACAAAGCTTGAAATAGGTTCTGGCACCTTCAAACGCTTTTGAGCTGTTTCCATTGATACTGGCAGTACTGCGTTACTGCTTGATGTACTAAATGCCACAACCATCGCTGGAGAAAATCCTTTGAAGAATGCCATTGGATTTCGTTTAGCTAATAGGGCAACGGTTGACCCATAGGTCAGGAAGAAATGCAAGATCAGCGCAATTAAGACGACTGAGAAGTAAAGTCCCATCGCTTTCATGGCATCGAGCCCCTGACTGCCAATTGCCGTTGCGATCAAACCGAATGTCCCGTACGGTGCGAATTTCATCACAACACCGACAAGATACATCATTAATTCATTTCCTTGTTCAAACAGCTTCAGCAAACCTTCTGTTTTTTTACCGAGCAAGGCAATGCCAAGACCTAAAAATACACAGAAGACGATAATTTGAAGCATATTTCCTTCAACTAGAGATTGGACTGGATTGGTTGGAATAATATTGAGTAGTGTATCTGCCATTGATGGGGCTTCCTCAGCGGAATATTCTGCCGCTTTCGTATCAAAATTGCCAAATGCGCCTGGCTTAATAAGTAAGGCCAATGAAATGCCAATAATGATGGCAAAAGTTGTAGTGAGTAGAAAGTAAGTAATGGTTTTTACGCCGATTCTGCCAAGTTTTTTCGGATCTCCAAGGCCTGCTACACCAAGTGTGATCGAAAAGAAGACAATCGGTACAACTAACATTTTAATCAGGTTTAAGAAGATTTGACCTAGAGGTGTAAATAGATAAGGGTCTAACACTTTGAATACATTTGGAGCAAAAATGTTGAGCAGTAGTCCTGTGATTGCACCTACAATTAAAGCAATAATAATTTTCGTCGCAAGCTTCAATAAAATCTCCCCTTCCTCGTCAAAAAGGCCCACGAGAGAGTCTTCTCGTGGGCCTGCGTGTCCATACGTGTACCACTGTCTACTCTCTTCACGCTGATGAGGTTAGCTGACGGGTTAGGACGAAGAGATGTCCTTTTTTCTTAAAATAAGAAAAATTCACCCCAAAAACTTGGGTCCCCCATTCCTTTAGAAGGATTAAGCGTGTGGTAATATGATATTTTCATACTATTTATACCTTATTTTTAGAAAATTGTAAACAGGTTCATATGAACTTTTTAATTACTTTCTTCCTTATTCGTGACCTCCAAGATATCTAAGATAAACACAAAGATTGGGATGCCGATAATCAGTCCCCAAATGCCAATATAGTGTTCAGAAAAGATCAGGACAATAAACGTGAAGAAAATAGGGAGCTCTGTTTTAGCTGACATGAGCTTCGGATTTAAGAAGTAGGCTTCAATGGCATGGATGATCACGATCACCAGCACAATATATAGGACGTACATTCCGCCTCCAAGTGTATACGCAATGATGCTGAGTGGAACGAGGGAGATGACCACACCCGCTACAGGAATTAAACCTAACAAGAAGACCATGACCGCTAATCCAAATAATTGCGGGAAGCCCATAATGCCAAGCGCAATTGTCGTTAGGACACAGTTAACTGTTGCAATGATGAACTGTGCTTCAAGTACCTTACCAAATGTTCTGGAAAACTTACGTCCAAAGAAGGCAATTTCATGATAGAACACGGAGATTTTACTCGTTTTGAACTTATTCATGAATTGAATGAGGCGTTCCTTTTCGAACAGGAAGAACATGCTTAATATTAAGGACATAATGACCTGGATACTGAACGTGCTGAAATCTGTTAAGTATGTATAGAGGAAATTAAACCCTTTCTCGAAGAAAGAAGATATTTTGAAATCTCCGAACACATTGGTGACGACGTCAAAGAAGGGTAAATCTTGTGGATGATCTGCAATCTTTTTCCCTAAATGAAATAACTGTTCCACCTGTTTAGCAATGATGGGCACAAACACAAAGCCGCCAAACGTCAATCCACCAGCCAGAAGGATGTACAAAATGGTGATGACTGATTTCTGTCCTATTTTCAGGAAGCGATTTAAAAAGCCTCTTATGACCTCTTCTAACCGGTTCATTAAAAAAGTGAAAATGAAGGTCAGGAGGATTAAATTCATCATTCCTCTTAATAGATATAATGCTGTGGCTAATACTACAAATACTGAAAACCTCTTGACACCAGGTTTTTCGAACAATTTAAAAAATGCCGCCATACGTTACACACCTGCCAGGACTAAAGTCTATTTTTCGTTGGATCTCATATTCATTATATCGGATCTTTCTGTAAATTATATAACAAAAGGTCAATGAGGTCTTACGATTCGTCCTAAATTAATCAAGCTTTTATGTTTTTTCTTTTTTTACACAAGAAAAAACCGAACCCCATGTAGACATAAGGTTTCGGTTTTTGGTTGTTTTTATACTAAACAGCCTGCTTGATATTTCGCATTTCCTGAAGCGCTGTTTTACTCTTCGCTTCGTCAAATTCCCCTTCACTTTTCGCTACAACAATTGTAGCAATTCCATTTCCAATCAGGTTCGTAATCGCTCTTCCTTCACTCATGAAACGGTCGACCCCTAATAGCAGTGCAAGACCTTCTAGCGGGATAACCTGAAGTGCAGCAAGTGTAGAAGCTAGCACGATAAATCCGCTTCCTGTGACTCCAGCTGCTCCCTTTGATGTGAGCATCAGAACAAGGATAATCGTGATCTGCTGTCCGATGGATAGATCCACCCCAAACACTTGCGCTAAGAAGACCACGGCCATGGACAAGTAGATTGAGGTTCCATCTAAGTTAAAAGAATAGCCTGTCGGAATGACAAGTCCAACAACCGACTTAGAGCACCCGTAGCGTTCCATTTTATCCATCATTCTTGGCAAGACAGATTCTGAAGAACTTGTGCCAAGAACAATTAAAATTTCATCTTTGATAAAACGGAGATAACCGAACAGGCTGAAGCCATACATTTTACAAATGATGTTCAGCACGACGAAAATAAACAGGAACATCGTCATATAAACGGAAAGCATCAGACTAGCCAGTGGTTTAATTGAAGCTAAACCGAAGTGTCCGATTGTATAAGCCATTGCTCCAAATGCCCCTAATGGCGCGGCACGCATGATGTAACCAATGATTTTAAAGAAGACAAGCGACAGTTTATCAAGCCATTCGATGATGCCTTTCCCCTTCTCGCCAAGTGCAGCGAGCGCAACACCGAATAAAATAGAGAAGAATAAGACCTGTAAAATATCTCCCTTTGCAAAGGCATCTACCATGTTAGATGGCACAATGTGTGTGACAAATTCCATCCAGTCGATACCCTGTCCCCCATTTTGGGTATATTGCGAGACATCCCCTTTTTCAAGCTTACTATAGTCAAGACCCGCTCCCGGCTTCATGATATTGACCACAAACAGTCCGATGACAAGCGCAAGCGTCGTCACAACTTCAAAATAGATAAAAGCTTTTCCCCCAACTTTTCCAACCTTTTTCATATCCCCCATCTTGGCAATCCCAAGTACGATGGTTAAGAAAATAATGGGTGCAATGACCATTTTCACTGCATTAATAAATGTGTCACCAAGCGGTTTCATTTCTTTCCCGACGTTTGGCCAAACCATCCCAACAATGATCCCGATAATGACAGCTGCAATGACCTGAAATGTCAGGTTCTTCAATAGCCTCTTCATAAAAAATCAACTCCCTCACCCTTTGATGTAAACGCTTAACTGTTATCTGTAGGTAAATGATAGCGATTTCATCAAAGGCTGTGAAGCTTATGGACATATCGTACATTTTGGTCTTTTTGGTCTCTTAGTCAGAATGTACGATATATTTATTCACAGGGCGTCCGACCCCGCCATATTGCATATCTAATTTCAGCTCGCCTTCTTTTACAAGGAAGTCTAAATAACGGCGTGCCGTGACACGTGCAATCCCAAGTGCATTGGCGACTTCCTCTGCAGACTGCGCTCCTTCTTGCAGACGCATATAGGCTTTAATTTCATTCATCGTATGCACATTCAGCCCCTTAGGAAGCCATGTCTCTTCCTGCTTAACCGCAGGCTTTCGTATGATATCATCGAGCATCTCTTGAGAAAATTCTGCTGCGGTACGAATTTTTGATTTGAACGCTTTATAGCTTTCAAGAGATTCTTTCATCCGTTCAAACTTAAATGGCTTAATGATATAATCTCGGGCACCATTTTGAAGCATGGTGCCGATCGTCTCTTTGTCCTTTGCTGCCGAAATAACAATCACATCCACCTGCATCTTTTGCTTTCTGATGTCTTGCAGTGTTTTGACGCCATCTTTTTTAGGCATATACACATCGAGCACCACAAGATCTGGGCGAATGTCTTTGATCATCTGGATGCCCTGCTCGCCATTTCCTGCTACAGCCGCAACTTGAAAGCCAGGGACACTCTTAATGAACTCTCTATTGACTTCTTGCACCATCGGGTCATCTTCAATTAATAGCACCTTAATCTGAGTCATCTGTCTCTCTCCTCTATTGTCATTGGGAATTCGATTGAGAAGGTGGTACCAATGCCGATGCTTGATGTGACTTCTACATTTCCCATCCCTTTGTCGATAATCGTTTTTACAATATATAGTCCGTAGCCTGTTCCGCCTTCTTTACCGTGAGTAAAGCCTTTGTCGAAAATATGAGGAATCATGTCCTCTTCTATTCCAGATCCATAATCTTCAATTAAGATCGCAAGGACATCCTCTGTTTGATCAATACTAATAGAAATGAGTTTTGTGTCTCTTTCTACAGTATCATACGCGGCAAAGGCGTTCTCGATCAGGTTGCCAAGTAGCTTCGTCATATCATGCTGATCCAGCCGCTCTGGGAAATCGCGCAGACTGCTATTTTCATCTACTTCAACCTTGATTCCAAGCTCCTTGCCCCTTCTTATCTTGCTCATCAATAAACCTGCCACTGCGTCATGCTGTATCACACGGTGGAGAAAGTCCGTCACATGCTCCTGCTCTTCGGTCGTTTGGAACGCTAAATCGAGTGCTTGATCGGCTTTCCCCAGCTGAATTAATCCCGCAATTGTATGGAGCTTATTCATATGTTCATGATTTTGCACCCGCAGACCATCAACGAAGTTCTTCACCCCGGTTAATTCCTCCGCCAATTTGGCCGCCTCTGTCCGGTCCTGAAAAATCGCAACCGCTCCGATGATTTTCTTTTTCATCACAATCGGAATTCGGCTGCTCATGATCCGCTTTCCGCTCATATGAATTTCTTCATTGTAGACGGGTTCTGCGCGGTCAATGATTTCTGGAAGCCTTGTATCTGATAGCACATCCCAAATATTTCGGCCCACTACATCACCTGTCACGCTGAAAATTTGCTTTGCTTTTTCATTAAAAATGGTGATCATGTGCTGGTTATCAATGGCAATGACCCCTTCATTAATGGAGTGAAAGGTAGCGGTGCGCTCCTCTAGCATTCTGACAATCTCATGCGGCTCCAGCTTAAACATTTGCTGTTTAATATGACGGGCGAGCAAAAATGAACCGACAAGCCCGAAGCTGAGCGTCAGCAAAAGGATCATGAGGATATCCTGCTTCATTTCTCCTAATATATCTGCCATACTCGGCAATGTTCTTCCGACTAGTACAACCCCTGTTTGGTTAAATTTTTCATCTTTTACTGGATAAAAGGCTCTAATGGCTGTGCCAAGCTCTCCCTGTGCTTCTGAGAAATAGATATGCTCTGCAAAGGCAGGTTCTTCATCTGTCCCCTCAGAGCGCTGGCCAATCCTTGTTTTCACTGGATGTGTCAATCGCACGTGATCCATATCCATGACAACAATGTAGTCAGCATCTTGGATAATCCGAATCTCTTCAATGGCATGCTGCAACCGAGCACGCTCCTTTGTCTGATCATCCAATGCCTGCTTTACCTCATTCATCTCAGCTACTGTTCTTGCCGTGTTCATGAGCCTTTTTCGAAGTTCTCGTTCCTCTGTTTGCTGAATTCCCCCGACTAGAACAATTCCTCCGATTAAAAGGGCAAAAATGACAACGAAATATGTGAGGATGGTGAGCTTCCATCTAATAGATAATTGTTGTAATTTCAGTCGATTTCTCATCATTTTTTCACCTGTATCTTTACGAATTCTTCCTCTGTCAAGTATCCTTGACATAAGGGGGATCTGACGCATGAAGAATTTACTCGCCTATACGCTATTGCTCATCATCGGTTTTGTAACCGCTTTATACTTTGGCTTTTATCATATGATGCCTAAATCAGCGACGATCTTCGACGATGAACAGACAGGGCTGAAGGATCAGCTTGTGTTCAAATTCAGCCATGTTGTCGCAGATAATACCCCAAAAGGGCTGGCTGTAAAGAAATTTGCTGAACTTGTTCACGAAAAATCCGACGGCAGGATCAGCATTCAAATCTTTTCAAACGGGAGTCTTTATTCTGATATCGAAGAAATTAATGCACTAAAAGAGAATCAAGTTCAATTTATTGCTCCGTCTACGTCAAAGCTCGGCATGCTGTCCCCTGAATGGCTGGCACTTGATCTGCCCTTTGCCTTTTCTAACTACGATGCTGTCCAAGAAGGGTTACATGGTGCGATTGGACAGAGACTGTTCGGCACACTGCAAAAAGACGGTCTAAAGGGAATGGCCTACTGGACAAATGGCTTTAAGCAAATCACTTCGAATAAAGGCCCAATCAAGCAGCCTAGTGATTTAAAAAAGCAATCTCTCCGTATTATGCAAAGTGACATGATTGAAAAGCAATTCAAGCTTCTTGGCGCAAAACCCTATCAGGAATCGTTTAATTCAACATTTCAGCTGTTAGAAACAAAAAAAGTAGACGGTGAAGAAAATACAATTTCAAATATTTATTCAAAAAAATTCTATCATATACAAGACTATATGACGATCAGTAATCACGGGTATTTAGGGTATGTCGTCTTAACAGATCAATCCTTTTTTGATCGTCAAACACCTGAGACGAAGCGAATTTTACTCGAAGCGATGGAAGAAACAACGGCATGGAACGAAAAACATGCCGAACAAATGAACAAGGATCAGCTGGAGGATATTAAACGCGAATCTCCAATTGCCATACACGAATTAACACCAGCAGAGCGGCAAAAATGGATGAAGGCGCTCGATCCTTTGTATGATGAAGCAGAAAGGATCATCGGTTCCACCTTGATTAAACAAATCCGCGAGCTCCGGGCACGCTATGAATATTCTCCGATTCAAGCGTTTGAAGAAGATGCTGAGACCAAATAAAAAATCCCTTTAGAGAGGGATTTTTTTATGCGCCGGAGTCACGCTGTTCTTGCTGAGCGAGCTCCTCTAATCTTGTTAATATTCTGCGCTTTCGATATTGCATAATGCCTGTTTCGGCAATTCCTTTTAACTGTGAGCGGTTGGACGCTGCACCAAACAAAATCCCCGCAATTGGGACAAGTTGAAACAGCTTCTTCCAGCCAAACGAATCACGGTAGTTATATACGACCTCACGCCATCCTTGAATTTGAGAGATCATGTTTTCGTGCTTCCCTTCTGATGCATGATAGCTCTTCAGCTCTTTTAATATTGATTTTTTCCCAACAACGTCAGCAGAATTCAACTGTAAACATTTAATGATAAAGACTCGTTCTTCTTTATTTTTCGGATCATAGCCATAGGTGACGGCAATATCCTGTAATGTTTTTAAAGAGAGACCGAGGACAGCCGGGATATCTGCCGCTAATGTAAACATACCTCCGACACCTGTTGTCGCACCTTGTACAGTGGCGAGGTTTGTTCGGTTTTTCCCCATCTGATCACTAATGGCATCCATGACCTCGATCGGAGCCGCCTCAATATCTTCAATACGCTGAATCGATTCATCGGCACATTTCTTTTGAAATTGATGAATAATGCCTTTCTCTGACGTCAAATAGACACCGCCTGATTGAATGTAGTGCCCCATCTCATCTAATAACACACCGATTTTCTTTTGAATAAAGGCAGGGGTCAGCTTGTCCAGCATTTGAAATGGAAGCCGGCTGAGTTTCTCCCAAAACCATACCTTTTGCTGGTCTTTCTCCCATTTTTCAATCTCTTTTAATTGTGCTTTTAGCCACTCTCTTTCCTCCATGCCATTTGCCTCCTTAGATGCCGTTCAAGTATATGTCTGTTATTATACACAATCCTTGTCCATCATACGTATCGAACATTGAAGCGGTTCCGAAAGGTTTTAATCTCTTTTAAAACGGTTATTGCTTAGTAAACAAACAAAAGAGGAGTGATCAACATGTTAGGATTTCTGATTTCATTAGTTGTGGCGATTGTCATTGGTCTCATTGGGAGTGCACTCGCTGGAGGCAGTGTACCAGGAGGCTGGATCGGTTCAATGATTGCTGGGCTTGCAGGTGCTTGGATTGGTCATGGATTACTTGGAACGTGGGGTCCTAGTCTGGCAGGATTTGCGATCATTCCAGCGATCTTAGGAGCAGCCATTTTTGTCATTATTTTAAGCTTGATCTTCCGCAGCGTTGGATCAAGGGTTTCTTAAAAAACGATACAAAAGAAGAGGAAGCAGAGGATGCACCGCCTAAGATAAGAGGCGGTGTTTTTTATGTGTTGATTGACAAGGTATCTATTTTTTTCACTTACATATGATAAACAAACCTATTAGTTCAGATAGTTGACTTTTCATGAAGATGGGCATATGATGATTAAAAATTGCATCGAGGAAACTTTTTGTGCCAAAGCAAAACTTTGTAGAATCTAGGTGATGACATATGACAAACAAATACATCGAGGCACAGGCCCACATGTCAGTGGCAGCGGAGCGTGCACTTGAAGGAAAGGTGAAGGGATTTAGAAGGCTCCTTCCTTTTCTCGGGCCTGCTTTTATCGCCGCCATTGCCTATATTGATCCAGGAAACTTTGCGACCAACATTGCAGCTGGCTCGAAATATGGCTACCTTCTGTTATGGGTCATTCTCATATCCAATCTCATGGCCTTACTCATCCAGTCTTTGTCTGCAAAGCTTGGAATCGCAACAGGGAAAAATTTACCTGAAATTGCTCGAGAAGAGTTTCCAAAACCAGTCTCGATTGGTTTATGGATTCAGGGCGAACTCGTCATTATCGCCACAGATTTAGCCGAATTTATCGGGGCTGCCCTTGGTTTATACTTACTCTTTCGTATCCCGCTGCTTGAAGCATCGATTATTGCAGCGATCGGTTCTTTTGCCATTTTAGAGCTCCAAAGACGAGGTTATCGAGCGTTAGAAGCAGGAATTACCGGCATGCTGTTTGTTGTCGTGATTGCTTTCGCTGTACAAACCTTTGTGGCTAAACCTGATTTTGCAAGTGTCGCCGGTGGACTGTTCATTCCAAGGTTTGAAGGGACAGACAGCGTACTGCTTGCCGCTGGTATTTTAGGCGCTACGGTGATGCCGCATGCGATCTATCTCCATTCAGCCTTAACGCAAAGAAGAGTCGTCGGCAGAACGGAAAAAGAGAAAAAGCTGATTTTTCGTTTTGAGTTTTTAGACATCCTCATTGCGATGGTAGTTGCTGGCGCCATCAATGCCAGCATGTTGATTGTAGCAGCTGCTTTATTTTTTAAAAATGGTCTTTTTGTTGAGGATTTAGATGTAGCATTTCAGCATTTTGGAACTCTCGCAGGTCCTGTATCAGCGATCTTATTTGGTGTAGGTCTGCTTGTAGCCGGGCTTTCCAGTTCTTCTGTCGGTACACTGTCAGGCGATATTATTATGCAGGGTTTTATTCAGTACCGAATCCCGCTGTATGTCCGCCGGCTGATTACCATCATTCCACCTATTGCGATCATTGCATCTGGAGTCAATCCGACATCTGCGCTTGTGATGAGTCAAGTGGTCTTATCCTTTGGAATTGCGTTTGCTTTAATTCCGCTCATTTTGTTTACAAGTAAAAAACGAATTATGGGCGATTTGACGAATGCTCGCTGGGTGACCGGAATATCTTGGGTGATAGCAGCTCTTGTTGTCGCACTTAATCTGTTTTTAATTGTGGATACGTTTATGTAAAAGACAGTGATCAGGCTGTCTTTTATATCGGGTTGTGGTAGAATTTCCCTTGAGAGGATGTGATCACATGTTTTTTTATCAGGATCAAGATCTATCCATGCGGCTGCTTGAACCAAGAGACGCGAGAAGTCTGTATCTGCTCATCCAACGCTCAAGAGAGCACTTACGTGAATGGATGCTATGGGTCGATTCGACGCAGACAGAAGAAGACAGCATGGCGTTTATTCAAGGTGCCATGCAGCAAGCTTTGCAAAACAATGGTTTTCAGGCTGGAATCTGGTCACATGGTGAACTCGTTGGTATCATTGGCACCCACCAAATTCATTGGATTAATCGGACGGTTTCCATTGGCTATTGGCTCGGGGAAGGCTATCAAGGAAAAGGCATCATGACAAAAGCATGCAAAGCGGTCATTCACTATTTATTTGAAGAGTGCGGTCTGCATCGCATTGAAATAAGGGCCGCTGTTGATAATCAAAAAAGCAGACGCATCGCAGAGCGTTTATCTTTTTCACTTGAAGGCATATTAAGACAATGTGAATGGCTGGGCGACCACTTTGCCGATCACTGTGTGTACGCACTTTTACAGCCTGAATATATGAAACAAAAAACGAATTCGATCAATCAGCCCACTTAATTGTGTCGATTGCATGAACTATTTTACAAAGTGAAGCTTTGTAGTATCCGTTGTGATTGGCATCTGATAAAATAGAAGGAAAAATCGAGGTATGATGTATGTCTCTTATTATTTTATTTTACTTATGGATTGTCCCTTTATTATTTGGCATTTTCTTCTCATTCCTAACAAAGAAAGCCACATACAAACGCCGCTTTGTCCCATCATATAGCATGGCAGGACTCAGCATCGTGTTTCTCATTCTGGCACTCGTCTTTTCAGCCAGTCATTTTCTATTCATTTGCGGTATGTTCCTATTCGCCACTACACTTGTCGGCACAGGCATCCCGTTATTTTTAGCCTTTACCAAAACACCTTCATAAACAAAACCACCTTTTCGCGATGGAAAGGTGGTTTCTTTTTTTACTGCTGAGGCATTCGATAGATCATCGTACCATTTGGGTTTTTTTCAATTACTTTCACAATGTCTTGAAGGATCTCTGATGCTCGATCGCTTGAGTCATACTTGCCGAGCGTCTTGACCCAAGAATCACTGCCTGCGATAAACCCTTCAATCTTTTTACCGGTTACTGTGACTTCATGAACATTGACGAAACTTTGTTCGTTTTGTGTGAAAATCCATAGCATTGGTTGATTCCCCTTTTTTGTGGTGATTGGGTTAGTTTAACATATGATTCCCAATTATGTGTGGGGTGATTTGGTATGAAAGTGAATTTACAGTTTAAAAAACCTTGATTTTATCAGAAAAATCAAGGTGAAATTTTCCATCTATGATAATCGTAATTCCTTCTACGAGTTCACCCATATTTTTATTTTCAAATTTCTCGGATATGATACTTATTTTATTGTCAATCTATGTTTTCACCGTTTCTTTCAAAATTTTATAAAATGATCCTATATATAACATTCCACGTAGAATTCAATCACCAAAGGACTTCTACAATTGCATGAAAATCCCTATGCTCAAGAGAAAGATCATTAGACAAACAATCTTATGTACGAAAAAACGATGGCTTATTTATCCATCGTTTTCTTTAAGTTCTCTACTTATTTAAAATCAATTGTTTTTCATTTTCTAAAAACTCTTCTACAAGTTCTTTCATTGTTTTTTGTGAATCATGGGGATAATAAAATGCGTCTGATACTTCTCTAAAAAAATCATACATATTTTCGGGCGTGTGAAAGACTGAGAAAATATGTTCAATTTCTTCAAAGATGGTATCATCAGTTGAGTGAGTATATGCTTCTTTCATAATACTATATAGCCACTTATGATATTCTCTCGTCATGTCTTCCGAAGAATTATCAGAGATTATGCTTTCAAGTATATCATCTACCTTTACTTCTTCTTGTTCCCACGCTAATTCAAGAATGAGCTCGTTATCATCATGAGGGTTATTTTCTAGATATTCCACTGCATAGTTTGTTACTTCTAAGGCAGGAATTAAATTATACTGTCTACCAACAAACAACGTAGCCCAATTACATTCAAATCCACTTTTCTTGATTATTTCAATTTTATACAATTTTTTATTTCCCCCATTGATTTATTTTTCCTGTAACTTTGCCGTCAGGTATAAAAGTTCTATGGGTTACTTTGTTAGTTGTTGGATCTACAACCCATTCAAACACGCCATTTCTTATCTCTTTCGACTGTATCATTTCAGGTGCATTATTCTTAATTTTTACAAACTTTGTCTCATACTTAACCATTGATCCCTCAATTTGATACAACGAATCCATATGTCCTCTTCTATTCGGCAAATCAAATCTTTTAGAATGAACTGCATAGTTGTCAATAATATCATTAAATCTATGATAAAAATCATCTTTTAATGCACTACCTACTCTTGGATTATCTAAAACCGGATGCTTAAGTTCACTCGTACTCTTAATCCCCATCTTCCCACGAAAACCTTTCGATCCAAACGGTAAAAGCATTGTAAGCGCCGCATTCATACTCGCTTCCTGTTGTTCTTTCGAGACTTTATTCCCAAACATATCTCGACCCGTAATCGCTTCGCTGAAGCCGTTTGTCGCAGTAAGACCGTATAAGCCTTTTTGTGATGTTTTCAACGCATCGAAAGACTTCTGTGATGTCTTGTAAATGTCGACTGCTCTGACTGCGGCTGACGTGGCTTGAGTCGTTTTATAGACGGCTTTTCCGCCTTTGAAAATACGTCCTGCCCAGCCGACGATCGGGATGTATCCTGCTGCTGCCATGCCGCCTGCGGCGACTCGCTGGCCTGCGGTGAGTTCTTCTCCTGTGATCGGATCGACACCTGTTGCGGCACGTTTTGCATCGTTCACGCCTGTCAGCTCATTGACGATATTCCCACCGTAATCAAGGGCTTTTTCATACCACGGACGGTTGGCTAGTGCTTCTTGTTCCTTTGCAATCTTGCGGGCTTCTTCTTGATCTTTTTTGATTTTTAGATATTCAGAAGTTTGCTTCTCAATATCGCTTTTTGCCTTGTAGATTTCGCTATTTTGATACACTTTCTTGTCAAAATTCATAGGCGAAATGGATTTTCCGTCATTTGTGGCATTCATCATTTCTGCGTACAATGCCATTGTAGCCTTCTCCTCAGTCTCTGACAAAGCATATTCATCTTTTAGATTTTGATCAAGTTCTATTAAATCTTTAACCGTTTTCTTCCGTTCATCTTCCGCATCTGCAATCTTTTCGTCAAAGGTTTTACTATCAAATACCTCCAGAGAAATGAGGTCATCAATATCTTGAAAAATCGTTGTGAGCGCCTTTTTTTGATCCTTCACGATGCTTTTGGCATTCTTGATTCCCATATGTACAGCGTTGTCTAAAAAGTGTTCTTCTACAAAGGTGTCGCCGCCAAAGTTTGTATCATCAAGTGTCCCAGAAACACCTTCATGAAAGGCTTTTTGTTTATCAATGAAGCTAATAAACATGTCCACATTTCCGGCGAGTTCTTTGTAGAAGCTTTTAATGTTATCGGCACCTTTTCCAGTGAAGTCGTCACCGAGGTTGGCAACACCTTGTAATGCCTTTTTTAAATCTATCATTTGTTCGCGGAGTTCCTGATAGTGTTTTGCCCTTGTATCCATGGAACTGGTTAGTGCTTTTGCATCAAGTATCTTGCCCAGATTAAGCCACTCCCTCCATTATTGATCGTAAAGTCTATTTTACCTTTCTCACCGAATTGGAAAAATAGGCTTTAAGTTGCAAAAAATCCAGTCTGTATATTTTTATACAGAAGAAAACAAGTGACAATTGAAATGATTTTACCTATTCAACAAAAAAAGTCAGTCTTCTAATTAGAAGACCGACTACCTGCTGTTTAGAAAAAGCGTTTAAGGCTTTTCTTGAGTGGAGGGATATCCAGCTCACCTTTTTCAAAGAATTTTTTCAATAAATATTTACTAAAGCCCGCTGCTTGTGTGTAAGTGATTTTACCAGGTAACGGTGGTTCATTGGTCACCGCAACATCAATGATCACAGGTTTCTCAGCTTGAAGTGCTTGATCAAAGGCTGGTGCCAGTTCTTCATGTGATGACACCGAGATTCCTTTACCACCGCATGCTTCTGCAAATTTTGCAAAATCAATATCTTCCAGCTCTATACCATAGTTGATGTTGCCTTTTACCTGTTGTTCATATTCAATCATACCAAGGTTGTTGTTGTTTAAGATCACAACGACAATTGGCAGTTTATATTTTACCGCCGTCACAAAATCTTGCATCACCATTGTGAAGCCTCCGTCACCACAGACAGCAATGGCTTGGCGGTTTGGTTCGTTTAATTTAGCTGATATTGCGCCAGGTAAACCACAGCCCATTGTGGCAAGCCAGCTGGAAATAATGAAATCCTGCTGTTTCATTTCGAAATGACGTGCCATCCATACCGTCACATTACCGACATCAACTGAAAGAATGGCATCATCATCTACCGCTTCTTCTAATCTAGCGATGACTTGCTGCGGTTTAAGCGGTGATGTGGCAATAGATTTTTCCTTATCCATTTCTTCTCGCCACTTCATCATATGCTCTGTACAAGCTTCAAGGAAACCGCGCTGCTCTTTATATTCAATATAAGAGGTTAGTTCATGAAGACCATTTTTACTGTCACTTACAATCCCCATTTCTACTGGATACCTTTTACCGATCTGATCCGATTTGATATCCAATTGAATGGCAGGTGTGTCTTCCGGTAAGTAATCCCTATATGGGAAGGAGGTTCCAAGCATGATTAATAAATCGCACTCTTCCATCGCTTCATATGCAGGCTTCGTCCCGATCTGACCTAGGTTCCCTAAAAAGTATGGATGCCTGTCTGGAACAACACCTTTTGCAGGAAGTGTAATGACGATCGGTGCAGCTGCCTTTTCTGCAAACGAAAGAAGCTCTTCTTTTGCATTTCTTAATCCTTTTCCTGCTAAGATGACTGGCTTCTTCGCATTGTTAATGAGTTGAGCAGCCTTTAGCAGTTGATCTTTCTTGGGCCGCACGTCTCCCTCTACGTAAAGAGGAGATGTATAAACGGGACTCCGCTTAATTTTTTGAGAAAATAAATCATCTGAGACAGTGAGAACCGCCACCCCTTTATGGGTATAAGCAGCTTTGATGGCTTGATTCAATAAGTCAGGCAGAGCTTCTGCTGTTTGTACTTGCTGATTAAAGACAGCAACATCGTCAAACATCCGCTCTAATTTGATTTCTTGAAATGCATCTCTGCCTACTTCAGTTGAGGCAACCTGCCCTGCTATCGCTAATACAGGTGCACCGTCCGCTTTTGCATCGTATAGTCCATTTAATAAGTGGACAGCACCTGGCCCTGCAATTGATAAACAAACACCGAGTTTACCTGTTAGTTTCGCATCAGCTGCAGCTGAAAGTGCTGCCACTTCTTCATGTCTTGTTTGTATAAATTGAATTTTGCTTGATTCATGCCTTAGTTCTTCGATCAATTCGTTAATACTGTCGCCGGGCATTCCATAAATATGTTTCACGCCCCACTCTTCCAGTAGCGCTGTTACTTCTTTTCCTGCGGTTCTTTGCGGCATGTGAGAAAACTCCTTTTTTCTTACTCCATACCACCGCACCCTTTTGATCAAACGTTTCAACTTGCTCTTGTTACTTTTTAAAGTGATATGGAAGAGTGGCGACAACAATATCCCGTTTCCATAATAAACGGAATCTTAATAAGAAAGCAGATTGATTATGCAAAATGGTGTGCCATCTTTTTTTCGGAATAAATTGAGGGACGAGCACCATCACTCTATATTGATGTGCATTTGCTTTCGCTTCAATCGTTTCAAGAAATTTATCAAGCGGGTGAATGAGACTTCGATAAGACGAATGTAAAATCACAAGACGCACATCACTATTCAGCTTTTCCCAATCAGCTTCAATTTTCTTGTCTTTCTCTTTATCAAACGATACATGAACCGCTATGACCTGGTCTGATAAGGATTTTGCATATTGCACAGATTGTTCGACGACACGTGTGACACCTGCTATTGGGACGATGACCACATTTCCTTTGATTTCGACAGGCTCGGTTTCATTCAATAAACGTAATTGTTCTCCAACAGACAGATAATGTTTCTTAATAGAATAAAAAATAAATAGAACAATTGGCATGAAAACAAATACCGGCCATACAAGATGGAACTTGGTCAAAATGAGAATCATGAAAACCGTAAATGAAATAAGTGCTCCTACGATATTGATAGGCATTTTCACTTTCCATCCCTGTGGTTTTTCACGAATCCACTTTACACACATACCTGTCTGAGACAAGGTAAATGGAATAAACACACCGACAGCATAAAGTGGAATGAGATGTTCCGTTTTCCCATCAAATAACCAAATAAGCAGCATAGAAGCTACACCTAAAAAGATAATACCATTGGAATAACCGAGCCGATCTCCTCTCACTGTAAACATGCGCGGCATATATTTATCCTTTGCTAAGTTGACAGCCAATAATGGAAAAGCTGAAAAACCTGTGTTTGCCGCTAATATTAAAATTAAAGCTGTGACAGCTTGAATGACATAGTAGAAAAATGTCCGTCCAAATGTGTCTGATGCAATCTGTGACACAACCGTTTCTTCTGGCTTTGGCGAGATGCCAAAACCAAACGCAAGCAATGTCACTCCTACAAATAGAACGGCCAGTAATCCCCCCATCATCAATAAAGTTCTCGCTGCATTTTGTGCAGCTGGTTTTTTAAAGGATGGAATTGTATTAGAAATCGCTTCAACACCCGTTAAAGCAGAACAGCCAGACGAAAATGCCTTTAATAAAAGAAATAACGTGATGCCTGATACATGTGTGCCAAATGCTGTATGTTCAGGTGCTGGCGGCACTTGCCCTGTTAATAGTTTAAAACAGCCCACCCCAATTAAAATGAGCAATGAAAAGACAAATAGGTACACAGGATAAGCCAAAATAGATGCCGACTCTGTCAGTCCACGAAGGTTTAACACCATAATCACTAGGACTAATACGATTGAGATCATGACATGATATGGATATAGAGCTGGAAAAGCCGATGTGATTGCATCGGTCCCAGCAGAAATACTCACTGCTACGGTTAAAATGTAATCGACGAGTAATGATCCACCAGCAACCAGCCCTGGTTTTTCACCTAAGTTTCTGCTGGAGACGACATACGCCCCGCCGCCTTCTGGATAAGCATAAATAATCTGGCGGTAAGATAGAATTAACGCCATTAAAAGAATTAATACACAACCTGCAATCGGGAGTGAGTACCAAAACGCTGCCGCACTGACAACTGATAGAACAATTAAGATTTGTTCTGTACCGTATGCGACTGACGACAATGCGTCTGATGACAATAATGCCAAAGCTTTGATTTTTGATAGTTTTTGTTCTCCTGCTGCCTGTGATTTTAATGGTTTACCAATTAAAATACGCTTCATCAAACTGTACATGTGATGCCCGCTCCTTTAGTGTCAAACGATTTGAGTTACAAAATTTGGATCGCCAAAAAGACACAGAGGCAATAGAATGCCCCTGTGCCTATTGTTTAGATCACAGGTTGGTCTTTGCTCTCTTTAACGCTTACGAGGTTAGCTGACGGATTCGGGCGCATGAGATTTTGCCCTACCTTAAAAGGATTCACCCCACGTGGTGTTTTATACCACCACAATTGGTTCCCCCGCTCATCGAAATGATTCAGCGATTGGTCTTTTATAAAAGAGATCATACTCCCGTTTGACACCAAAGTAAAGAGATTTTTTCAAGGTCTTTTGATCGTTTAGAACTCAGTCTTTTTACGGTTTTTTCGTACGAAATAGACAATCATCACAAGCACAAAAAGGATGAGTGCAGCGATACACACAAAGTAAATCCAAGACTCGCTACTGCTTTGTTTTTCACTTGTTTTCAGACTGCTCGATGTGCTACTGACGGATTGATGATTAGTAAACACGCCTTTGTTTTTACTCTCTATTGCAACTGTTGCTTTTTCTGTATTTGTTTGAAGAAATTGCATTACTTCATTTGACACGTTAGCTTCAGCTGCAGTCATTCCTGAAAAGACTGTCATTGTCTGTTCTTTATTCCAAACAGATGGCTGCGTCCATACAATTCGAGCCGTTGTTTCGTTGATCATGCCGAAAGAAGATACATCATACTGATCCTTTTTCACCGGAACAACGAGATCGGCTGCTTTTTCTTTCAGAAGAGAGAATGTTTGAATGCCTCCGATGAAAATGAGAGGGTGATTTTTCAATTGTTCATTTGTCACTTGAGAAGCTTTTATTAAATGATATTGAGCTACTTCTGGCTGACTAAAAGATTCCGTCAACATGGCCATTTGATTGATTGTTTCACGTTTGATTTGATCTGGTATGATGATCAATGTATTTTTCGAAGTGAACGGGAGCGGCCATGCGGCTAAATCTGTCTTTTCACTCGTTGTTCCTTCTGGTATTTGTAAAGAGCTATTTTTGTCAATGAATATCCAGCCTTCTTCATCCGTATGTCTGCAGGATTCCATGTTTTTAAAACCACTTGTGACAAATTGCAAATCAATATATTCATTTTTTTGAAGTATCTTTGAATCGACTGGAATCGAGACATGATAGAATCCATTCGCATCTTTACTGCCTAGTTTTGTTAATGGTACGTCGTGCGGTTCGTCATTGATCATAACAGTTAAACGTTCTGTTTTGCTTGCCGCTGTATCAGATTTTTTGAATGAAAGATTGAGCTTTGCACCTGATTTTTGGTTAGCCAGTAGCGCTTTCGGATAATAGTAGTGGTCGGATGCCGTCTTGTTGGTCCCAACCGTGACATCATCTCCGCCAAAATCTTTCAAACGAATCTTGTGAGATGGTTTAGACGTTTGAGCTACAGCCTTTTGAAGCACTAGGTCTGTTCCAGTCAGTTGATCCGTTAATTCTGACTGAGTTAGAACATTGATTTTTCCAGCGATTGTCACAGGCTTTTCCGCTGTCACAAATAGAATGGGCTGTTCTGTTTTCTTTGCTGTCAAAGTTCTCATCGCTAACGTAAGATGACTGCTTTTCGTTTTAATTCCTGCAGCTTGTTCAATCGTTTTCATCCGTCCATCCCAGCTTCCTTTAGCTCCCACAGCAATCGTTGGGTGCGCCACTTGCTTGATGTCCTTTTCTTGGATAAGTTTGATCTCTTTTTGGCGATCTTTGTTTTTCAACGTACGGTATACTTTGATGGCCGCTTCTAATTCAGCTGCATCCGGTGAATTAGGAATTACAATATCTGTCTGTTCTTTCTGATCACCTGTTTGAATAAAAGGTGATGGAAAGCTATCTAATGTGAAATCTTTTGTCTGGATTCCTTTGAATGTAAGTTCACTTTCAGGATACACTTTTAGCCAATTAGCAGGTGTCTCTTGGTTGATACACACGCCTTCTTTTAAAACACCATAAAATGTGACCTGAATGCGGTGAGTACCTTTTTTCAATTGTGCTTTGTTCAACTTGATTTGAATCGACTTCTTCTGGTTTTTCCCTGATACAGGGATGGTCTTTTCGATCTCTCCATCAATCATAACAGTGAATGAGGAAGGTGAAATCAATAATGGTGAAGCCTCTATATTGAACGTCAATGTGCTTGACTTTGTTTTTTCCTGATCCACTTGATAGGTAAATTCAGTGCGGTCTTCTTGCCCATATAAGGTCACTACGTCTTCTGATAGATGCTGCGTTTTTGTTTTGCTTTCTTTTGAAGATTGAACCCAATCATCTTTGACTTGAACTCGGTTGGATTGCGCCATTGCTTGACCTGCCATGAAAAAAGGCTGGATCGCTAAGGATAATCCTAATATATAAATCAACCATTTTAACGATTTCAATATGTCACCCGCTTTTCTTTTGTTGTTGATTGTAACGCTCGGTTTTGTACCATTTCACTTCTTGTTTCAATAATCGGCTTTTCACCTCTACACATAAGGAGTACACAACAAGCGCAATCCATACTTGGGAATAGGTAAAGTACATGAGAACGACAATGAGAATGTTTTGTTTGGTCAGCTCTGTTTTCTCTATGCTTAACGTAATCATCACTTCTGTTAAAAAGAGGAAGAAGGCTAACCCCCATAGGATGAGTGCCACAGCTCCCACAGATAAGTGAAGATCAACGAATAAGTTTACGATAAAAATGCCGTTGGAGAGCAGTACACCAAAGAAAAATAAGAAATACGTAAAGAAAAAATAAAATAAATCGAAAATCATTCGTTTTCGTTTTAATTTCATAAACTGCCTTAAAAATTTGAGCACAACATATTGGTTGCCTCTAGCCCAGCGTGTTCGTTGCCGCCACCAGACTTTCCATGTTTCAGGCTCTTGTTCCCATGTAATCGCAGCAGGAAAGAACCGAATCACATAGCCCAGATTATACACACGAATTGTTAATTCAGTGTCTTCAGCTAGTGCATGGACATCCCAGCCGCCAAGCTCTTCTAAAATGTGCCGGCGGATCGCAAAGTTGGTGCCTGGTATCGTCGCAATGCCAAACCATTTCCATCTCCCGCCTTGCGCCATCCACTGGAAGCAGATCGTTTCTATGTTAATGAATTTTGTCAGGAGGTTTTTGGCTGCATTGATGACCCTGAATTTCCCGACAACAGCACCTGCTTTAGGATCATTCAATAATCCAAGAACCAAATGGTAGACGGCTTTCTTTTCAGGCATATTATCTGCATCGTATACACAAATAACGTCTCCTGTCGAAGCCTTCAAGCCTTCATTCAGTGCAGTAGATTTCCCCTTCCCTGCAAATGGCGGCTTTGTTTCAATCATATGAACATGATCGTATTGCTCACTAAATGATTGCACAATCTCCCCTGTACGATCAGAGGAATTGTCATTAATCACAATGATTTCAAGAAGGTGTTCGGGATAGGATAACTGGACCATGGCTTTTAGCGTCTGCCGAATGACCACTTCTTCATTATGTGCTGGAATGAGAATGCTGACGGTCGGCAGATCTTTCCCTTGTTTCGTCCATTTAGGCAGCACTTTTTCGTAAGTTAAATAGTGCTGAAAGCCTCCCTGCATCAGAAACATATGATATAGGAGCATGATCCAAATCAGTATTAATGATAGGTAAAATAAGATATCAGCCACCTGATTTTCTCTCCTTAAAGATCCGTTTTTTCATCGTCAGCCTTAAATACAATGTGTAAAAAGCAAATGCCACAATAAAGAGCAACACCACCATTGTGAGTATTCGAAGCATATTTTCCATCCCGCTTCGTTTGTTTGTTTTTGGTTCAGCTATATTGGATTGCTTTATTTGAATCTGTCCATTTCCTGCTGTTTTGATCTGGACATTCTGAGTTTGAACAGTCTGTTTTGTTTTCTTTAAATCTAGCCATTCACTAGAAGGGATCGCATCCATTTGTGTGATTACATCTTGCAGCCCATCTATCCCCGCTTCCACATCATAGGACAGCCCAATGGCGGCGGATTGGATATGCTGCATGGATTGAATTGTCTGCTCAGTCAGTATGTTTGCACCTTCTTGGTCAGATGCTATATCTATAGACTGTTCAGGATATAAAGTCATGCCATGAAGCATGACGGGTGTCGACAAAAATGGTGATGCACTTCTTGTTTTCCATGTACGGTCTGAGAGCTGCACCTGTCCAAATAGACTGGACACATGGCGGGAAATCACTTCATAACCTTGCAGGGAAATGGCGTCATTTGGTACTTCAAATGCAAGCGGATATAACCCCTGCTGCGCGAGCAGTTCAATGCCTTTTGTCAGCTTTTCTTCTGTATAGATGGCTTCTTGATGTTGATTGGATGTGATATACGCATTAAAATCTTTTTCATTCGGAAAAAAGCTTTTGTTCAGCTGCTGATCAGCTTTCTCTGGTTCATTTGACGTAACGGGCTGATCGTACTTTACATCCCAGAATTCAAAGCCTTTACCCGACTCCTCCGTTCGATACGTACGGCTAAACCCGTGAAGAACGACACTAGCTCCATTGCTTTGCAATTGTTTTAACACGTGGACAAGTTTAGGCCGGTCACTGAGCGTCACTTCATCTCCTGTTGCTGGATCAATCCATATAGGGGTCACCGCCAGTAGAAAAGGGATATGGCGAGCTGTTACGTATCGTCCAAGTTTAAGTAACTTCTTCTCATCCGTGACAGGGTTAATCTTCCCAATCTGTAAGTACTTTGTCGTCGTTTGATTAGAAGCCGGCAGGAGACTTTCCAGCACCTCTGCAAGCAGCTTGTCGTGCTGAAGGATATTTAGCATTCCGATATATGCCGCACCTTCTTTTGTTTGAATCACAAATGGCTGTTCAGCTTGATTTTTCTTCAATAAGAATTTACGTTGCAGATCTGCACCTTGAACCGTCTGAGCTGTGATTCCTCTCTCTAGCTGACGGTATTCTTGATCATCAGTATCTTTGATTTGACTGATGTGATCTTGTTTGTGAAGAGTAAGCTTGGAGAATGGACGAAGCTGTTCCGCATTGTATCCTATTGCGATTAAGCGTTTTGATTCGTTTATGAGACGAATGGTTTGTGCTTTCAACGTTCTCTTTTCTTCACCTATATAGATAACTAGCTGAGAGTCATTGAGGTTCTTTTCAGTGATTTGTTCATCAGATAAAATGGTCGTTCGTGTGGAAAAATGCCCCACAAGTACATCAAGCATATGAACAGTTGGCGTTGTCTCACCTGATTGTGTGGAATAGACGATGAGGGTCCTTGACTCTTTCTCAAGTGCACCGGCTGATGTACTGTCTTTGATCGAAAGCATAGAGAAAAGAACGATTAACAAACAACATTTCGTCAAAACATTAAAGTTCATTCATCATCATCTCGTTTTCTAGTTCTTCTAAAAATTGCTCTGGTGTCCGATAGTCCGAGCTGCTTGTTAAATGACAGACATGAAAAGTTAAGGTCACTTCACGACCATTTAGCAGGACATGCGTTTGCAGTTTATCCTTTAGCTTTTCAAGAACGATCGAGACGTTTTCTGCAGGTGTGTGAGTGAGCAGCAGCCCGATTCGTTCCTCGGATAATCGAAATTTCTTATCGGTTTCTCTCACACTTTCGCGAATCTTCATACTGAGTTGCTGGAAAAGATGCTGCATTTCTTTTTCTCCATATAATGTTTTGAATTCCGCTGAGTAGTGCATATGAAGAAGGATAAAGACGAATGGCTGTTTGTATCGTTCTGCTCGTTTCATTTCCTCAGACAATTCGAGCCTCATCCGCTCTGCATTGTCAAAGCCTGTGGTTGAGTCAATCGCTACAAATTGTTTGATGGCCCTCTTTTGTTGGTCAATGGTGTGACGCATCGTTTTTATTCGCTCATGCACATTTCCAGCAGAAATAGCAAAAAAGAGAAGCGCCACGCCCCATATCACGACATCTTGCAACGTTTGATGAGAAAAGAGTGAATTTGTGTGACCAAGCTCTGTAAAGAACATCCCGCTTCCTATAAAGAACAAAATCAACAAAGTAAAAACCAATGCTGGCAAAATACCAAATAAAATGCCGCATCCTATCACGACAAATGTGAGTGTGATGATCATGGCACTCTCCGCATCACGTCCATTCAAGTAGCCCATAAATAAAATGAGTCCCGCAAACGTGAGGAGCACCGTATAATACGTGCGATAGGTGTTACTGAATAACCTTTTCATTTAGAAGCTCCCTTTCTGCAATTAGAGGCAATAAATTATCAAATGAGTGTGTATCTTTTTCGTTCATGTAGCCTCCGTAATAAGGCTTGAGAGGATCTTGGATTTGCAGCTCTTTCATTCGGTGATAGACGTCTTTTGCAAAATCATCTTCTCCTTGTTTGAGTGCATATAAGATCACCAGTGCATAGACTGAAGGTGATTCATACGTCACTGCTGGCTGTAATGTGCTCAGTTTATATCGTCCATACAGTTTTCCTTCCTTTTGGAAGTTGGTTTTCAGCCATTTCATGATGACTGTTGTATCAACCTGTGCACGTTCGGCATAAAGAGCCGTATAAAGCTGGTCGATCAAGTTGATTTCCTGATCAAACGAGTAGACTTTCTTCGCTATGTCATAGGATTTTGGAAAAAATCCTTTTTGTCTCGGTGCATTTTTTAGAATGGCCAATTGGTTGTTCATCATTTGTTCTGTGAATAGGTGGAGGGATACTAGTTCTTTGATTGCTTTTGGGTCAAGATATGAAAGTGTGATTGTATGTGAAGTTTGCTTTGTCGATGCATCATAATAGTCGGTCAACATACCCTTGAACATGTTTTTGTCTTTTAACGCTTTTGCGATTTTTTTGGCTGTGGTTTGATACACTGACTTCTGCCACAATTGATCTGCTTTTTGAAGCGCTGTTACTACACGTAAGTCATCAACTAAAGCATTGACTTTGCTTTTTTGATGAGATTCGATTTGCCAGCTAAGAAGATCATGTTCCAGTAAGAATTGAGTGCGCAGGACATCTACCTGTTGATCAAAAGATGTTTGATCTTTTTTTCTAACAAGATAATCCATCCAAAGTCCGAGCGATTCTGATAAGTAAGTAGGCTGCTCCGCAAGCGAGGTGCGAATCATGCCTTGATCTGTCATTAAGTGGTGAGTCATAAAGTACTCTCCTGACAATACTGGCTTTGCAGGTTCTGGTTGAGCTGAATGTTGCTGCTGTTTCCAGGTACATCCGCCTAGTAGAATGACAATGAGTATAGCGATAGCTGTACGATATATGGGTGTATCCATTCGTGTCCCCTTTCAATCCTTGTTCTCTCTAAGCATCTAACGATTTATTATAGAGCGTTTCTGTTTAAATGAAAATAAATATTTTATACCAAATTACGAGTCTTTTCGCTTACATATTCCCATTTACAGAAAAACAACATGTCAAAATACTCGAACAAACAAAAAACCCATGCGAATTCACATGGGTTTTTACAAGACTATTGATCTAATTTTAGTTTCTTCAATTGTTCTGCAAGTGCGTTATTGATTGGTTCTTCCACTTTCTTTTGTTTCTTCATATATTTAGACACATCGTGCTTACTGGCTCGTTTTTGATTGGATTGTGATTTGCGTTTTTCGAAAACAGACAGTTTCTCTCTATGACCACAAACACAGGCAAATATTTTGCCATCGCCTTCCCCGCGCAGCTCAAGCTTTTTATGACAGTTCGGGCAGCGTGCATTTGTTTTCTTTGCCACATTTTTTCGATGTCCGCATTCTCTATCCTGACAAACAAGCATGGTGCCGTTTTTCCCGTTCACTTTTAACATGAGTTTTCCGCAGTCAGGACAATGTGTGCCTGTCATGTTGTCATGCTTAAAGGTTTGGTTCGTTTGTTTGATTTCAGATACGGCTTGTTTTGCATATGACTTCATTTCACTCATGAATTGAGAAGCTTTCAATTGGCCTTTCGCAATTTTAGACAGCTTTTGTTCCCATTCCGCTGTTAACGCAGGTGACTTTAAATCTTCAGGTACTAAAGAAAGAAGCTGCTTCCCTTTCGATGTGATGAAGATGTCTTTGCCTTTTTTTTCAATTAAGAAGCTGTTAAACAGTTTCTCAATGATATCAGCTCTAGTTGCCACTGTCCCCAATCCACCTGTTTCACCAAGGGTTTTCACTAAGTCTTTTTCCTTGTTCTGCATAAATGCAGACGGGTTCTCCATGGCAGATAAAAGGGTCGCTTCGTTAAAACGAGCAGGAGGTTTCGTTTCGCCTTTTGTCTCTTTTAATTGGCGTACGTCAAGTGACTGCCCCTCTGTTAATGCCGGCAAGTGCTGATCTGCTTCGGCTGATTCCTCGTCTTCATAGGAATCATCGTACACGGCTTTCCAGCCGGCTGATTGCACAATTTTTCCTTTCGCTGTGAATGTCTCACTGCCGATCTTGGCGATCACTGTTGTTTCCTCATATTCAAAAGGGGTCATCAGTACAGCGAGGAATCGCTTGGCAATCAGGTCATATAATTTACGCTCTTTATCGCTTAATGCACCTGGATACAGCTCTTCCTCGGTTGGAATGATCGCATGGTGATCTGACACTTTGGCGTCGTTGACAAAACCTTTATGTGCTTTAATGCCTGATTGTAAAATGCGATTCACATGCTGTGCGTAAGGTCTAACGTTCATTCCTTTGAGTCGATCTTTTAATGTAGGCACGATATCTGCTGAAATGAAACGTGAATCCGTACGCGGGTATGTGACGAGCTTATGCTGCTCATACAGACGCTGAAGTGTAGACAGTGTTTCTTTTGCTGAAAAACCGTAGCGTTTATGGGCATCACGCTGCAATTCTGTCAGGTCATACAACCCTGGAGCAAAGGATTTTTTCGCTGTTTTTTTCAGTGCATCAATCACCGCAGGTTTTCCTTTACAGGCTGCCAAGCGCTCCTTCACTACATCCTCTTGGAATGTACGGTTTTGTTTTGTCTTTGCATCCTGCCAAGTCAGCGTCAGTCCGTCTACTTGTGCAGTCAGCCCAAAGAACGGCTTCGGCTGGAATTGCTGAATGTCTTCCTCTCGCTTGGCGATCATAGCAATCGTTGGCGTTTGCACACGTCCACAGGATAACTGCGCATTGAACTTCGTTGTCAGCGCTCTTGTTGCGTTGATCCCTACAATCCAGTCTGCCTCTGCACGCGCCACCGCAGAGCGGTACAAGTTGTCATACTCTCTGCCGTCTTTTAATCGTTTGAACCCTTCTTGAATGGCTTTGTCTGTAACAGACGAAATCCATAAACGTTTTAGAGGCTTTTTCACATGTGCTTTTTCAAGAATCCACCTTGCCACAAGCTCCCCTTCACGTCCAGCATCTGTTGCGATGACAATGTCTTTTACATCCTTTCTCGCCAGCTGCGCTTTGACCGCTTGGAACTGCTTCCCTGTCTTTTTCATCACGACAAGCTTGAGTGGTTCTGGAATAATTGGTAAATCCTCTAGGCGCCAGGATTGAAATTCTTTCCCGTAGCCTTCTGGATCAGCCAGTGTCACCAAGTGGCCCAGCGCCCACGTGACAATGTATTGATCTCCTTCTAAGAAACCATTTCCTTTTTTATGACACTTCAGCACACGTGCAAGGTCACGTCCTACCGAAGGTTTCTCTGCTAATACAACTGTTTTTGACACGAAATTTCACATCTCTTTCTTCTATTCCATCCTTTTATTATAGCAGACGTGGAGATGCGGTTCTAATGACTGAACATAAATGAGAAATAGAGCTGAAATACTAGTGTAAAGACAACACACTTGAAATAGAGACATATCTACACTGAAACGTATTCAGAAAGTACCACGAAATTAGAGCTTGTAGTGCCGCATAGGCACCAACCCGCCAAATTTTCGTTCATCATATGTTTTCCAGTCATACAAAAAAACCCTCTGTATTCAAAAGGCGTTAGAAAAAAGAATTTAGCATTTATGCCCTAGCTCGTTTCATTGATATCGATTAATCTTTAAAATCCATCACAGCTGCAATTCTCCCATTTTTTAAAAATAACATGAACATATTTTGAATTTTTCGTAGATTATCGCATGTCCAGACGATCTTTCGTTTATATTAGAAGATGAGAAACTAGCTTTTATACAGGAGGATTTGTATATGCATACAAGTATTAGCCGTCTTCGACAGGCGGGTTTTATTGAGGGTATGTCTCTTTTAACCCTTCTTTTAATTGCCATGCCTCTAAAATATTTTGCGGATATTCCGATGGCAGTCACTATTGTAGGCTCTCTTCATGGCGCATTGTTTGTGATCTATATGCTCGTTTTGGCATATGTGACCTTTAAAGTTCGCTGGCATTTGAAATGGTCCATCGCTGGTTTTTTTGCGGCTTTCATTCCTTTCGGTAACTTCGCCTATGATAAGGTGCTTCGCCAGTATGATACAAAAGCTTAATCAAAAGGGCTAAAACGAAATTCGTTTTAGCCCTTTTTCTACATGCTGACGTATTTTTTAAATCGATGCATATTTCACAATGGCTGCTTGACGTGTCATTTCGTGATATGCCACCCATAATTCATCACCTGGCAGTACGCTAGTGATCGGATCGATTGGCTGTTTCACTTCATACATCACGCCATCTCTCTCAATCTGAATGATCGCTAACGGCTGGTTGCCGATGACACCGGAAAATGTGACATGGGTCACTTTTGCACTTCCTTGTTTCTCTTGCATAAGACTGATTTCTTTATCCAGCTCTTCTTGTTTTGTCTGCATCGTGATTTGAGTTCCTGGCGCGACCTCCATATGGTCAGGGATGAATTGACTGACCGTTTTTGTGATGGATTGACCTCCGCTAGAAACCGTCACATCCAGCATAATAGGCTTCTGATCATGAATTGTGACTGGATATTGCTTCACCCGCTGGATCGTTCCTGTTAATGTCACGTCTTTCCCCGCACGATTCCGCACTTCATGCCCATAGGCTGCCATTTTCAACTGACCGCTGATGTCAACGAGATCGGCTTTTTCTCCTGTTCTAAACTCAAAACCAGCGGCTTGAATCATCGGAATGGTATACCTTTTCTGATCTGCTTCAAATGTAAGTGATAAGACGGTGCCTCGTCCTACGGTTCCATATGATTCTATGTTTCTTAAAATAGCGCCTTTGATGAACTTTGGCTCGCTCGGCTGCGAGAAGTCACCCTCTTTTAAGAGCATCGCTTTTTTCTTTTTCGGATTGTAGAGAATGGCGATACGCTGACCCGGCTGCGGTATCTGAGTATAGGATACAACCGTTTTAACCGCCTTCTCGATATTTTCCCCATCATATTGAAATTGAAGCTGCATGTTGACCAGCGGCTGTTCATTGATGTAGGTACCCGTTTCTTTGACAGATACAATATTGGCTTCTAATGTGACACTGTCTTTTATCTTGTTCTTTCTCACCAGTCTCAAAATCGGCGGCAGGAAGATCGCTAGCACAAATAACAGCAGTGGGATAAAGAGCCATATCGCCCAGTTGAGAATGAGTGGTCCGCCCTTCATGACATATTGCATAAAGGTGTCAACAGACGTTTGGTGGGCTGGACTGGCATTTTCGATTGAGATGACCTTTTGCAAAGGGAATTCCTTTAGCTGTTTGCTTTTCGCCTCAAATGCCCCCGTTAATTGGTTGCCAAGTGAATAATAGAGCCAATCGCTCTTCACATTTTTATGAAAAGAGAGATCTTCTTTTTGTAAAGATTCATATGACAACGACTGAAAAAGCTTGCTGGCAGACGTCGCCTTATTTGTGCGATGATTATAAATATAACCAGTCAGCTTGCCTTTTGCTTCGTCCTTTGCTGTAGAGCCTGCAAGAAGAACTTCTTCTTCATTCAGCTGGTAGATAAAGGTTTGGTAAATCGGTTTTGGGGTTGGGACGACTTCCCCAAGCCTTCCCTCTGCATCCACTTTCCTTGGTCTTTTTGGATAGTTGGATTCGACAGCGACAGCAACGTTTTGTGATGATCCGATCGTTTTTTGCAGCTGCTGCACGACTTTATCTTCAATGAGGCTAAACGGTTCAGCACTTTTGGAGACATAGACCCCAAGCTGATGTTTCTCGTTTGAGATTCCGCTGACATACGCCTTCTGGTCATTTTTCAAAGTCAATTCAAACATAGGGAATGGGGTCTGCCCTCTAAAAGAATTCATGACGACATCGATGGAAACAGGTCTTGCTGGCAGCTTCAGCTCGTTGAGATTGTGGACATGAAACTGACCATTCTTTAGCTCACCGAGGACCGCAGCAGCGCCTTCCTTTTCTCCTGTAAACAAGAGTCGTCCATTCCATTGATATGTATTCGTTTTTAAAAACGAGGGTATCTGTAGATTTTGCTTAACGAGCTCTTTCTTTTCCCCGCTCGGCGTTAGTTTCTCGATCAACAGCTGCCCCTCTTTATTTTTTAAAGCAAGTAAGAGGTTGTTCCCTTGAGTGGTTGGCAACATTTCATTAAACGTATCGCTTTCCGTGGTCCATTCACTGATTCTTTTTCCTGATTGGGGATCATACATTGCAAAATGGAGCTGCTGGTTTTTTGATACAGCACTCACCACTCGTTTTCCTTCATCAAATGTAAATATTTGTTTGACGTCATATTGCGTCGCTTTCCCTGCGGACAAATCATCTTGGTAATGGTTCCACACCAAGACACTAAGAATGATTGCTGGAATAAAGAAGACAATATACCTGAGGAAAATCACTGGTATTCTTTTCACTTGATCGCTTCCTTTCATGGAGTTCCTTTTTCTTATACGTCAGTGCAGCGAGAATGTTTCATGCTAGCAGAATACCATTCCAACTTTCTAAATCCATATTTTACATATTTGATTATTTACGATAAAATCCAATCAGATTCAAAAAAAGGATGTTATCTCAATGGATAAGCTATCATCGATCATTCTAGCGGCTTGGCTGCGTGTTCCCCGTTGGTTCAAGCAAGGGGTGCTCGTATCTATTACCATTTTCTTTTTTTATATGTGCTTTGTAAAGGGGCTGACTAGCTGGCACACCTTGCCGCCTGTCACTTTGCTCGCATGCGCCATTTGTTCCTTCTTCATCTGGTTTGTGTGGCTAAACAGTCAAAAAAATAAGTAAAAAGGAGAATTTCATGAAAGAATCCATCTTTTATTTTGCTATCTCTTTTGTTCTTCAATGGGTTTGGTTTGGGGTTGTGCATTCAGATAGAGGCGTGACACTGCTGGACATGTTGATCTTCTCTATTTTGTTTACGGTGATGTTCTTTTTTATTGGCCGGATTTGGAGGTATCAGAAGAAAGGGCGAAGGGAGTGATGATGAAGCATTTCCTCTTTCTGTCGATGAGTGTTCGTTGTTCTATTGTTAGCGGCGAATCTATTTGAAGGGGATGTCATGCGGATGGTGTCCGCTTTTTTTCTTCCTTTTTCCTATTTTATTGTTTAAAACGTAAAAAGGCTGCCAAATAGATGGCAGCCCGTTTCTTACTCTTTTCATGCAAATAAATAATCAATGTTTAATCTCCGTCACGGAGTGTATGAATTAAGATTCGATCATATCAGTGTGTCATATGTGTTCCGAGTGAACCTACGTTTGAAAGTAAACGCCATGGAAGTTCTGGATAACAAGACAACGAAAGCCCTACCTCTCATTCGTCCTTACGGCTCCGAAGCCGTGCCAGTGTGAATTGTAAATCAAAACGTCTTTTTTCCATTCTTCCGCTTTTATAGGGGGCGGTTGCAGAAGGAAAAGAATAAGTTTGTTCGCTTTGACAGCGTCTCGTTCTTATCAAGTAGAAGCTCTATTGCTTCTCATTATGTCATAGAAAAAAGAAAGTTTACTTTCTTTATTTATTTGCTATTTCAACACTTAATATAAAACTATAACACATTCCCCCAACTTACGCAAGTGTTAAAGTGATAATTCTGCTGGTGTCCGGTTTCCTTCGTTCATATAACGAATGGAGGTTGGGTCAATCTTAAGGATCACTAGGTTTGGATCATCTTTTCCTTTAAACCATTTCTCCATCTCATCAGACCAAAGGCGGTCGATCAGTTCTGGATCATCCGTTAATGTGGCTTTACCTGCGATTTCTGCATATGTGTCCCCAAATCCTTCACCTGAATAACCAATGAAAATATGAACATTCGGATTTTTTTCAATCTCATCAGCTTTATGTGTTTCTTTGCTTGTTGGTGTATATAATGTCAGCCCTTCATGAAAAAAAGTCATATAGCGGGTATGCGGCTTATCTTGTTCAACAGTCGCCAATGTTCCCACTTTTTGTTCGTCTAATAAGTTCATTACCTTTTGCTTTAACTCTTCTTGTGACATGTATCTTCACTCCTTCAAAATGTCATCCGTACTCTTAGGTTTCCACGACAATCCATTCATTAAACAAAGAAATGTGTTTTTCATAAAAAGACATCTTCTAGCTGATGCTATAAAAAACGGATACATTGAAAGGGGAAGTTGAATATGCATCATGAAACGATGTTCCATTTGAGTTCACTTGTTATTGCAGCGGTTGTTGTGGGCATTATCATATGGTCTGTCTCATCTGTACAGAAGAATCGGAAGAAATACTAAATACACCGCCCAATTAAATCTGGGCGGCGTACTATTGATCATGTATTCATAAAGGAACCGCCGTTGACGTGAAGTGTCTGTCCTGTCATATAAGACGATTCGTCCGAAGCAAGCAGTACATAGCAGCCTACATGCTCCACAGGCTGTCCTGGTCTTCCCATTGGCGTCTCGGCACCGAAGCTTTCGACACTGTCTTCATCAAATGTAGATGGAATGAGCGGCGTCCAAATTGGACCGGGTGCTACACCGTTTACCCGAATTCCATCTTTCACAAGCGACTGTGCCATAGAACGAGTAAAGCCGTTGATGGCCCCTTTTGTCGCTGTATAATCAATGAGCACTTTGTTGCCTCGATACGGGTTAATAGATGTTGTATTAATAATGGAACTTCCCGGTTTTAAGTAATCGAGTGCCTTCTTCGTAAAATAAAAATAGGAATAGAAATTGGTTCTAAAGGTTTGGTGAAGCTGTTCACTAGAAATATCTTGAATACGTTCTTTCGGATGCTGTTCGGCCGCATTATTGACTAAGATGTCCAGCTGTCCAAAGGCTTCAACTGTCTTTTCTACCGCTTTCTCACAAAAGGCTTCGTCCCCGACATCCCCTGCAATCGTTAAACATTTGACGCCTTCCTGTTCTACACGTTTTTGCGTATCCTCTGCATCCTCATGTTCATTTAAGTATACGATCGCGACATGAGCTCCTTCTTTGGCATACGCGACAGAAACGGCACGTCCAATTCCGCTATCTCCACCTGTAATCAGCGCTACTTTTCCTTTTAGCTTACCAGACCCTTTATACGATTCATCCTCATAGATCGGCGCAGGATTCATTTCTCTTTCACTGCCTGGCTGCTGATCCTGCGTTTGGCGCGGAATGCCATTTGTTAAGTATTCACGTAAATCCATGTGTAAGCTCCTCCTTGATTTGTTGATGTATCCTTTCATTACCACTTCATTTTTTCACTCAAACATCCCTATGCGTCATCGATGCGTTTTGAAAACTGACAGGTTTCAGGATGGGAAAAATCGGTTACATAAACATAAAAAAGGAGCGTTCTCACATGCTGTCAACCATTTCCAAAACCTTTAGCAGACCAAAAGGCTGGCTCGGAAGCATCGCAGGTTTTATTATGGCAAATGAAAATAAGGCACTGAATCAATGGGCGATCCAGCATTTAGATTTATCAGATGGTGAAAACATATTGGAAATAGGCTATGGCCCCGGCTATAGCATCAAACATATGCTCAAGCATTATGACGATCTTCACATTGATGGACTAGATGCTTCTTCAACTATGAAGGAACAGGCGCATTCGCGTATAAAGAAACGATCCAAAGAGAAGCAGGTCCGGCTATATGTCGGGAAAATTGAAAAAACACGCCTGCCGGCAGATCAGTATGACAAAGTACTTTCTGTTAACAATTATACGATTTGGGATGACCCAAAGGCTGGCGCACTCAACCTTTATCACACCTTGAAACCGGGCGGAACACTCGTCATTGTGATGCAACCAAGAGAAAAAGGAGCGGACGCCAATCGAACAAAAGAAATGAGCGAAAGCATCCTCAATGATTTAGAATTTGCTGGATTTGATCAGTTTTCTGTTGAATATGAGGAGATTCGTCCCACCCTCGCTGTCTGTGTCACAGCAAAAAAGCCGAGAAGCGAATAAGCTCTCGGCTTTTTTCTTACCATTTTGCCTCTTTGACAAATTGATAAAAAAGTTGATGTAATTTCTGTTCAATCTCTTCCTTTGTTCCTTGTCCATAAAGTGCCATGCTTTCTTCGCTTTCAATGATGGATGAACTGATCAGGCTAAACATTTCAGACCCTTCTTTGCCAAGCTCTAGCGGCGCCAGCATGAGGAGCATTCTGGACATAAGCTGCTGCCCGCCATCCATGCTTTTGATCTCGTATGCCTCATCAAGATCATAGATATGAAAGACCGGTTTCTTAATGAGATCATGCTTTAAGTGAAAAAGAGCAAACTCGGTTCCTGGAATGCCTAAACCACCTTGCTGCTCACGCTCAAGTAAACCGGCTGTCACTTCGTCTGCACGTTCTAAATAGCCTTGACTTTCAACCTGACGCATCAGCTCTCTCATTGTTGACTCATGCTGCTCCGTCGTCTTCTTTTTTTCGATTGTAAAATGGGACAAGATGCTGCGAATCACTGACATATAATTCGTGATTTGCTCTGCCATCCCTATCATATCAACCGTTTCCTCCACCGATTCTTTTGCAGATTCCTGCGCTCTTTTTTTCTCAATCAGATAAGGAATTTTTCGTTTAATATGAGACTTGACCCGCACCGCGTCATCCTCGTTTAAGAGCGGGCTGACCATAATGTAATCAATATGCTCATAGGGGATCGGCACGGTTGATACAATCATGTCATAGCTTGCAGCGTCGATTTCCTTTAGCTCCATTAAGGAAGATAGATCGAATTTGGCGATCTCAGGCAATTCTTTTTTTAATCGTGATGCGAGCATTTTTGACGAACCGATACCGCTTGAGCAAACGACCAATGCATGAATCTTGGTTTCTTCTTTTTTAATTTCAAGCACCGAACCAAAATGAAGCACGATAAAGGCAATTTCATCCTCTGGAAATTCGATCTCAGGAAAGAAGCGCTCCACACCTTCTTCAATCGCCATGAACAGCAAGAAGTAGTCTTTTTTTATTTGTTGTGTGAGCGGATTATAAATCCGCATCTTTTCTTTTAATCGGTTCATAGCTGGTTCAAGATGAGACACGAGTCCCTCATACAATGAATCGTTTTCATTTAAATGATAGCCTGTTTTATGAGAAATAAAGTCAATGAGTTTCTTCGTTCTCAGCGCGATATCTAACTCAATCTCATCAATGCGGTATTCTGCCGTAAAGCTTCGATTTGCACTGCGCAAATGGATGGTCATGTATCCAACTTCAGCTTCAGGAATCTCTACATTAAACATGCGTTCTAATGCTCGTGCGATTCTGAGTGAAGATTCAAATTCCTTCGTCCGCTTTAATTCAAGCAATTCTTCCTCTTCCATCCGAATGGTTTCACCGATTTGAATGCGTTCAATGGCATAGGTTAAGTGAACGACAAGTGCAATATAGGCACTATCTGACAACGAGAGAGAGAGTCTGTTTTTCAAATGAAAGAGCAGCCTTTCTACCTTGAGCAGCTGTCCTCGACTGACTACCCCAAACACCTTTTCAGTCGCTTTCGTTCGATGTTTAATATTCATCTCAATCGTTTCGAGAAATAATTGAATGTCGAGACGGTCAACAATCAGGTTCCCGACAATTTTTCGTTTGGCTTCCTCCGGTCCTTTTAATTCAATGCCGTACCCACGCTTGCGGATAAGCAGTAAACCGTAAGGAGCGATCCAGTCCGTCAGTTCATCTAAGTCGTAGCTGATGGTCGCATTTGTGACCTGCAAGTCGGCTGCAAGTGTATATAATTTCACCGGTTCTTTTGCTTCAAGCAGGGCACACAGGATTAAGAGCTTCCGTTCATCAGAACTATATTCAATTTGATCTTCATTTGAAATATGAGACAGAAGCCGCTGTTTGTCTTTCTGTTCACCGACCGCCTTCAAGCCCTTCCCCGGCTGTTTATCAAGTGATAGGTTGTAATTCTTTAAAATAGGTTTAATGGATTTAAGTTCTCTATGAATGGTTCTTGTACTTACCTGAACAGAATCGGCGATCTCACGAATGGTGACATAACGATTTTGCTGAATCATATATTTGATCACTTTCTGTTCTCGTGCCGTTATGTACATGAAATGCCTCCTTCTGCTTAAATAGGTCTATTGTCACACTTTAATATAAAACGCTTTCACTGATCGATGCAACCTGAAGTTGATCTAAATTTGGCACACAGGCTGTGACAAAATGAAAGACTCACACGTTTCTCCAAAAGGAAGGTCCATAATCCTTTTGATGAAATTGAATCGTTTGTTCATGAAATGGCAGTGTGCCCCCGACCTTTAATGAATAGGTAGGATTATAGACGGGAGAGCCAAAGCAATACTCCATCGTCCCTTCCTCCGGCCGAAACATGACGGTTCGCATCGTCCCAAACAGCTCTTCATAATTGTGCACAGTCAGACCAGCAGGGTATTCTGTCTGAAATAGTTCCGTAAGAGACTCGCTTGACGGCTGTTCTTCTAAAGCTTGAATTAACATGTCGTACCTGACAACAGAATGATGTTTCGTCAACCCTTTTGCCGTGTGATCAGCGAGCGGATGGTTCGTAGCCGCAATAAATCCACGCTCCGGCCTTCTCACCTTTTTTTGCCCATCAATCATTTCAATCACAGCCGCCTCTCCCTTCCGGTCAGCAAGCATGAGGTGAACATTAGACGCGACAGGCATTTCCTGTACCAAACGGACGGCATCCTCCACCGTTTTACAGGACTCTAGCACAGCACGAATGACATGATATACTTGCAAGCCAGCAACAGCAGGCGGCTTTAAGCCTGGTTCGTTGCCAACAGGCGGACCGCATGCAGAAAATGTCACCGATAGACCATGTTCATTCATCCCATCCGATCGACCAAATAAGATTAATGATGAGCCTGCATGGACTGCTGAGCCCTTCACATGTGTAGATACAAGACGCATATCATCAAACAGCGGAGAAAAATCATAGTTGCGCAGCATCACCGTCTGTTGATTGGCAGCCTCATTCCCTTGCATCACACAATGGGAACAGCCTGGCTGAAGATGCGAAGAATAGAAAAAGGTCAAATCGCTTTCATCTATTTGCATAGCATCACAAAATCCCGAGAGCTCTTCTTCTAACTGAGGAAGAAACGGTCGAACCAGCTGCTTTGTTTCCTTCACAGCCTCTTTTGATAACGGTTCTGATTGAATGTATTGTTTCTTAAGCAAAGGGCGTTCCTTCAGCCAAATAGCCTGCTGCTTTCCTACCTCATAAGCTGTTCCTTTCAATTCATGAAAATACGCACTCATCTCCTGCATGCATCCACCTCTTTTGTCTTAGTTTCTTTTATCATATCGAAACAGCCCTTCATTTAAAAGAATGAAAAAAACTGTAATCCCGCGGGATCACAGTTGCTTAGCGGATTGTTGAAACAGCGCTTCTGCCATTGCTTCATATCCTTTGTGGTTCGGATGAAATTGATCAATCGATAAGTATGCGCTTTGATGACCTTCAAATACACCGTAAATATCCACCACTTCTACATGTGGATTCGTAGCAAGCTGGCGAAGGTGATGGTTGTATTGCTTCAGCCATCTCTCGGCGATCGGAATCTCAGGAAAAGGATTATATAAATTCAATAAATATACGCAGTATGGTTGATGCTGCCCTCTTTTTATCAGAGCGATTTCTTGAACCATTTTGCTAAAATTCGCCTGACAATGCATAGACGCTTGCAGCAGTGTCTTTTCATCTTCACCTTTTTCATACTGCAGAACAGCTTGAACAAGATCATTCCCGCAGCCTGTGATGGTGATGACGTCAGCATGAGCAATCGCCCGTCTTACATCAGACCGCTGAAAAAGCTGCAAGATCTCTTCCGTTGTTAACCCTGATTTCGCAAATACGGACAGTTTCACCGGTATATGTAGCTTCTTTTCAAGCTTCGCCGCATATCGCTCCGTAAAACCGCCGCCAAATAAACGTGCCCCCACCCCAACCGTTAAGGAATCTCCAATCGCAACATAGGATCGTCCCACTCTTATCCCTCACTCTCTCCTACCTTCTCTTATATATACGAAAAAGAAGAGCAAATGCTTGTAGCAGATGGCTTAAAGGCATCCACCTTTTTTTCAAAAACGCAGGATGAGCGCATTTACAAACACTTTACTTGCGATATCGATCCATTTTTTGTTCAATGGAAGTAGGGTTTTTTGCTTAAATCGCGGACTTGAAGCGTTTCAGAAAAATTTACAAACTTTTTATCTTGATTTCAAGACTTTATACCTTGACTTCAAACTATATAGTGATTACAATGAAAATATCAGTTTTTATGTAACTGTGCTTGTTACATCTTTTTCATAGCATTCCAATATGATTAAAGATGCCACATATTCAGTGTATCTTTGGGATACGCTAAAAAAATCATTGAAACAGGAAGGATTGAATGAACATGGCAAAAGTTTTATACATCACTGCACATCCGCATGATGAAACAGTTTCTTACAGTATGGCTACTGCTAAAGCATTTATCGAATCTTATAAGGAAGCAAATCCAAGTGACGAGGTTGTACATATCGATTTGTACAAAGAAAACATTCCTCACATTGATGCAGATGTATTCGCTGGATGGGGCAAGCTTCAATCTGGTGCTGGCTTCGATACACTTTCAGCTGAAGAGCAAGCGAAAGTTGCTCGCCTAAACGAATTAAGCGATCAATTCGTTTCTGCTGACAAATACGTATTTGTTTCACCACTTTGGAACTTCTCATTCCCACCAGTTCTTAAAGCATACATCGACTCTGTTGCTGTAGCTGGTAAAACATTCAAATACACTGAGCAAGGTCCTGTTGGATTACTAACAGACAAAAAAGCGCTACACATCCAAGCACGTGGCGGATACTACACTGAAGGTCCTGCTGCTGAACTTGAAGCAGGTCACCGTTACCTTGGAACAATTGCAAACTTCTTCGGTATCCCTTCTTTCGAAGGTCTTATTGTTGAAGGTCACAATGCTGAGCCTGCAAAAGCAGAACAAATTAAAGCAGATGCGATCGAACGTGCAAAAGCTTTAGGTAAAACTTTCTAATCATGAACACGCAAAAAGCCAATGATCTTAACGGTCATTGGCTTTTTATTTGTTCAGATGCAAAACCTAATTCTTTTGAAATGCCGCTGGCCGCTTTTTTGACCTGCTCAATTAAATAAGGAAGCCGTTCCTTTTGATAGCCAGCTTCAAACCCTGCAATACTAATGCCTGCTGCCACTTCTCCGTGATGATTGAAAATGGGCGCTCCAATAGCCGCAGTATAGTTTTCAAGCTCTGAATAGCTTAACGTATATCCACGCCTGTTTGATTCTTCGATCATGTTTCGCAGGACATCTTTATCGGTAATGGTTCCGATCCCGATTTTCCCGAGCTCTACCGAATCAATATAGGCAAGTCTCTCTTCCTCTGGCAAAAAGGAAAGAATACTTCTCGCACAAGCTCCCGCATATAATGGGGATCTTCTTCCGACAGCGGTATAGAGCCGGACAGGCTGCGTTCCTTCCATTTTCTCCACATAAATGGCTTCATCTCCTTCACGAATAATGAGCTGAACAGCCTCACCTACCTCATCACGCAAGTTTTCCATAAAGGGCCTTGCAATTCTACGGATATCGAGGCGGTCTGCGACAAGCTGACCGTATTCAAGGAACATCAATCCTAATCGGTAAACACCTGAAGGATGCTTTTCTAATAACCCCATATCGGCTAACGAGTTGGCCATTCGGTGTACAGATGTTTTGGGCATGCTCGAGAGCTCAATCATGTCATTTAACGTTAATTGTTCGTGTGTGATAAAAAGCCGTAATATTTCCATTGATTTCACAACAGTTTTATTTGTGTTCTGCATGTTTCTCACCTTTTCTAAAATGAAAATGCTTCGAGTTTTAATCTTGCCGTCAGGTCCTTCATCTCTGCTTCTTGTGTGAATAAGGCTTGCTCTGCTTCTTGGCGGCCAATTTGTTGAAACGTGAGATTCGCTCCAGGCATCGCCTGCGCAATGAGCGGCAAATCGACTGTTGCCACCTCACCAATACGGGGATATCCACCTGTCGTTTGACGATCTGCGAGCAGAATAATCGGCTGGCCGTCAGGAGGAATTTGAATAGAGCCAAAAGCAACCGCTTCTGAAATCAATTCAAGTTTTTGCTTTAAACGAATCGGTTCCCCTTTCAATCTGCATCCCATACGATCAGATTGGGGAGTGACCTGATAAGACCGTTCGAAAAAAGCTTGTTGCGATTCTTCCTGAAAATGAGATAGATGTCTGCCTGCCAGCACCCGAATGACTGGTGATTTCCCGAGAGGCAAAAAATGCGCATGATTGACTGTCCAGTCTGGCGCACGTTCCCCTTTGCTTTTTAACATGTGAACGAGGCTCTCCGCCAGTGGTGACGGTTCTCCCATTGGCAGGACGTCTCCTTTTTCTAGCGGACGCCCTTCTATCCCGCCTATCTTCGCTCTGACATACGTACTTTTACTTTTCATCACCGGCTCAACATCAAATCCACCGGCTACAGCGAGGTAGGAGCGGCATCCCCTCTTACAAGGGCCAAAGGTGATCGTGCTTCCTGCTCGAATGAAGAGTGGTTTCCATAGAGGCGCTTGTTCGCCGTCAATCTCAATCTCCACATCAGCACCGGTCAAGGCAATCAGCTGATCCTTCTGACATGTCAACACTGGGCCGGGCCCCATTAAAGTGATTTCCAGCACCGCTTCGTTTTCTTGATTCCCGGTGAGGATGTTGGCGATTCGGAGCGAGAGCGGGTCCATGCCGCCGCTCGTTAACACACCGTACTTCTGATAACCTATTCTCCCTTTATCTTGAATGGTGGTGAACATTCCTGGCTTGATGACATGCATACTCAACGATCTTCCTCCTTCATGCTGAAAAATTCCTTTTCAGACAGTTGAACAAATCGAACCTCGTCCCCTGCCTTTAGTAGACTAGGTCTCTCAGCATTCGGCCGAAATAAGGACAAAGGGGTTTGTCCAATGAGCTGCCAGCCTCCGGGTGTAGATATCGGATAAACCCCTGTCTGCTTCCCTGCAATACCCACAGATCCTTTTGGAATCGACATTCTTGGTGTTTGTCTGCGCGGAGCTGCAATTTTTTCAGAAAGTCCGCCTAAAAACGGGAACCCAGGAGCAAACCCAATCATATAGACAAGATACGTCCCGGATGTGTGAATGCGTACAACTTCTTCAGGCGTCAAATCATTGATATGGGCGACTTCTTCTAAGTCAGGACCGAGCTCTCCTCCATAACATACAGGAATGTCGACGATCCGGCGCTTTGCCTGATTCCCCTCCTGCCAGTTGTCTTCAAGGAGGTTTTCAATATAGTCTTTGACCCATTCATACGGAGAGATCGCACGTTGCTTAAGCTGAGCAGATTGATACACCTTATAGGGCTCATAAAAGACGGTCACGTTTGTAAAAGCTTGAACAGCTTCCACATATCCTTCAAATGGATGCTGTTCAATACATGAAAACAGCTGCTTCACACGCTCATGAATGTCTTCACTTATGTCAGTCCCGGCTTGGATGACAATGGCTGCGTCTCCTAGCGGGTGGAACGTGATCGTATCTTTTATCGTTGAAAATGCCACTCTTATGACACCTCTCTTTCTACAGGACACCGAGCTTTTGATCTCTTACATCTGTAATAAACATATGACCGGGTGCATGGGTGATCGCAATGTCTGGCTTAGTGTGCATGACGATGGCTTGCGGCGTCACACCACATGCCCAAAACACCGGAACTTCCTCTTCTTTGATCACAGATGGTTCTCCAAAGTCTGGTTGATCTACATGTTCAATGCCAATCACAGCTGGATCACCTATATGGATAGGACCGCCATGTACCGATGGGAATCTAGACGTCACCTGAACACTTCTTGTGACTTGATGCGCTGGGATCGGCCTCATGCTGACAACCATCGGACCATGGAATACACCTGCCCTTTCACATGAAATGTTCGTTTGATACATTGGGACATTATGTCCATTTTCAATATGACGGATAGGAATGTCATTCAGCATGAGTGCATGCTCAAACGTAAAGCTGCATCCGATGAGAAAGCCCACCATATCATCCTCCCAATAGGAAGAAATATCTGTTATCTCTTCTTGAAGAACCCCTTTTTTGTAAACACGGTATTTAGGGAAATCCGTTCGAATATCGGCATCAGGTGCTGAACGCCTTGGCACTGGATCACCTGGGTCGAGCACATCAAGCAAAGGACACGAAGCCGGATTCCGCTGACAAAATAAAAGAAAATCGAAGGCCAGCTCTTTTTTGACGATCATTAAGTTGGCTTGCGCAAATCCCTCAGCAAAGCCAGCCGTTGGTCCTGTGATCTTCTGCTTACGAATCAATTCCCTTATTTGTGACGGCTTATAGGTTTGATATGCTTTCATGTGATCAGCTCCATAGTTTTGGAATTTCATTCATGATGGTATATCCGCCCATGATTGCCATGATGACAACAACAAACGCACCTGTTGCGGTCAAAAAGAATGGATGGCGATAATCACCGACAATTTCTTTTTTATAGGCAGCAATCAGCAATGTTCCGAGTGCAAGCGGCAAGATCAATGCATTGATGGCTCCAACCAAAATCAATATGTTCACAGGTCTTCCAATCGTTATAAAACAAATGGTCGAGAGCGCAATGAATCCAACGATAATGCCTCGTTGATTTTTCTCGATTTTTGGTGAGAAGGTTTTAAAGAAGGAAACGGAGGTGTATGCTGCTCCAATGACTGAGGTAATGGCAGCAGCCCACATAATAATCCCGAACATTTTATATCCAACATTTCCAGATGCTAATTGAAAAACAGACGCAGGCGGGTTCGACGGATCAATCTGTAAGCCTTTTGAGACAACTCCTAGAACGGCTAAAAATAAAGCCACACGCATCACGGATGTGATCAAAATACCGAAAATGGAACTTTTCGTCACTTGCGGCAATGCTTCCTTCCCCTTAATGCCAGCATCCAGCAGACGATGACCACCAGCAAAAACGATATAGCCTCCGACCGTTCCGCCGACAAGTGTGACAATCGATAACATGTCAATTTTCTCTGGCACGAAAGTTCTCATGACCGCTTCTCCAACTGGAGGTGCTGTGGAAATAGCCACATACAGCATCAGACCAATCATGACAAAACCAGCGATTTGTGTGAATCGGTCCATCGCTTTTCCTGCCTCTTTAATGACAAAAATGAGAATGGCAATGACTGCACTGACCCCAGCCCCTATGCGGGGATCGACGCCGAATATGACCTGAAAACCGAGACCCGCACCAGCGATATTTCCAATATTAAAGGCAAGACCCCCAATGACAATCAAACAGGCTAACACATATCCGAGCCCCGGCAGAACCATATTGGCAATGTCCTGTCCTCTTTTTTCCGAGACGGCAATGATACGCCATACATTTGTTTGCGCAAAAATGTCTAGCAAAATGGAAATCAAAATGACAAACCCAAAGCTAGCTGCGAGCTGCTGTGTGAACACCGTTGTTTGTGTTAAAAATCCCGGTCCAATGGCGGACGTTGCCATTAAAAAGGCTGCGCCCATCAGCATAGAACGGTTCCCTTTTGGAGCTTTCATCTGTTTGGCTTTCTCTCTTTTCATGCTGTTTCCCCCTTTGATGACGATTTATCGAAAGGCCTTGAGTTGAATAGTGGCTTCTTTTAGCTTCGCTGTAATGGTTTTTGCAAATTGAAGCGCGTGACTGCCATCCCCGTGGATGCACACCGTATCTGCTTTGAGCTGAACATCTTCCCCTTGCACTGTCCGCACTTTTCCCTCTCTTACCATACGGATGACCTGCTGAACCGCCCTTTCATCCTCTTCAATAAGTGCATGAGGTTCACGGCGGGATGTCAGTGTCCCGTCTGGTTGATACGTGCGATCAGAAAAAACTTCATGTGCCACTTGAAGACCGATTCTTTCCCCTGCTGACGCAAGTTCACTGCCTGACAGCGCAAATAACACAAGGTTAGGATCAATATCATACACAGCCTTCGCAATGGATTCAGATAATTCAGTATTTTTAGCCGCCATGTTGTAAAGGGCGCCATGTGGTTTGACGTGCTGCATCATGCCGCCTTCTGCTTTCAGAAAAGCTGATAGTGCACCAATTTGATAGATCACAAGATCATAGGCTTCCTCTGCTGAGATAGCGATTGGACGTCTGCCAAAACCGACTAAATCTTGCAGACCTGGATGTGCACCAATTTGAACCCCTTTATCCAGTGCCATTTTCACCGTCTTTCTCATCACAGTTGGATCTCCCGCATGAAAACCGCATGCAATATTGGCTGAGGTAACATATTCAAGAATTTGTTCATCTGAACCGATGGTGTATTGACCAAAACTTTCTCCCAAATCACAGTTAATATCCACTTGATACATAGGACCCCTCCTTGTCGTTCCGAATTGCGGAATAGAAAGTCCGAATATTCGAATTTATATTGATTATACCAACTTTGGATAGACTGCACATGAAATTGTCAGAAAATATAACAATAGAACTAGTAGATTGTGTCTCTTGCATACTTTCGATCTCATTCTCAAAAAGGTTATTCTATCAACCTTTTTTGAACATTAAAAAAGAACAAACGTTTGCAAATAAATGCAGACAAAAGCATTCATTTGGGGGAGTATTGGGGGAGTTTTTTAATAATTGACAGACGTAAAAGGAGCGTAAAATGAACATAAACAATATAAGATCATTCTTTTATAAGACATCAAAATACCTGGGTGACGTCAATGCCGTTCAAAAGGGTACTATCGGAAAACGTATCATGCGACGTGCTGCGGGGTAAAACAACCGGCAAGCTAATGAAAAAGATATTCAAATAAAATAGTTCACGGTAGTGATTTCATGAATGATCTTGAGAGGGAGCTATACAGGATCATATATAATATGATCAGGAAAAGACGAACAGTCCATTAGAAAAGCCGTTAGAAACCTTATGTCTAGATATGAACTGGCGTGGGATAAGGAGAAGCAGGAATGGAGATTCAAATAAAAAAAGAAGCCCCGAAAAGGGCTTTTTTAATTAAGCAAAATAACCGATACTTGTTGTATGTCCCCGTTGGGCTTCATTATGGATATCGTTAGATGAAACATAACTAAAAGCACCTAACACACTGACAATAATTAATACGGCTGCTACTGACTTAAATTTCATAAAGACAATCCCCTCTCTTAATTTGGAGTTGGAAATAAAGAATCTTCTCATAAAATTCGTTTGCACGCTCTTTATCTCCTGCCTTATTATAATGCTTCGCCGCATCTTTCGATAAATCTTCAAGATTCGCATAAAGAAATTTTGACTCCAAATAAGCCATTGCTTCTTTTAAACGACTAACATTGTTTTCTAAATACAATGATCTCAATAGAGTGAATGTATTTAAAAATATGTCGTCTTTCAATTTTCCAGCCAATTCTATTCCCTCGTTTAAAGCGTATAACCCTAAATCATTTTGATCAGTTTTAAAGTATGACTTTGTCAACATAACCATCGGATCAAGAATTTTATTTAAATGTTCGTATCCTTGTTCTTTAAATGAATGGATTGATTCGTTAAAGTATTTGATAGCCATTAGTAGTTCATCATTGTGGAAATAACTTAATCCTATATTATAAAGCGCCGATCCTTGTAATCTTTTTGTTGAGTTGTCAGAAGCTTTTTTTAGTGCGTATTCAAAATGAGGCATTGCTTTTTCGGGGCAACCCATATCAATATAATTTAATCCAATAACAAAAGAACACTGTATCTGCCTAACAGTATAAGTGTTTTTTTCTTTGTAACAATCTATTGCTTGGGCTATATGGTGCATAGACATGTGGTTTTGTTTCATGTGGTAATAGATTTCCGCTATCTTGAAATTAAACTCGGCACGTTCAATATCATCACTTACAAGAGATAGCTTTTTTTCTGCTCGTTTGTAGAAGGTAATAGCGTTGAGGTATTCATAGTTTTCAAATTCGTACATGCCGTAGAAAAAGTTAAAATAATAATCTAGCAAGCCTGTTAATTTCTCTTGATCCTTTTTTATTTTCATTGCTAACTCTCTAAAGTTGGCGCGCTCTTTCCCATTTTCCAATGGGTTCAAATAATCCAACATTAATTTATGTCGGAACTCCATGAGTGAGAAATACAATAATAAATCTTGATTTTCTTCCATATCATCGAGCAAAGATTTTATTTCTTCTTTATATGCTTCGGCGTCCGGTACGTTAAATCTTTGAATATGATAATACCATTCATTGATTTTCATACCGACATGAGAAGATAGAACTATCTCCATAAGACCCTACCCCTTCCTTGCTATTCCCTATAATGACATATATTATCATTTTCCGAATAATTCCACACCGAAAACAAACCGCAATTTATGTCTACATATGAATATGAAAAAAAGTGGAATCATGGTTAACTTGAAGGGGAATTGTCTAAATTAAGGGAATTTCAAGGTAACTCACCTTGTTTTGAATTCCTTTTATATGTACATTTGTAATTAAATATAATGGAATTAGATGGTAAACGAGCAGCTCTATGACCACTTTTCGGGCATTTCCTCTAAAAAATTTAGCAGCTTGGGCTCATGAATTTCTGATATTGCAAATTGAATAAAATCTATATCATCAGTGCCGGGGAAATTAAATAACTGGATACTATAATTTGATGTGTTTTCACCAAGTAAACTGGCTATTTTTAAAGCAATATCGACATTTTTATAATCAACTCGGAAAATAATTTTCCCCCCGGAAGTGTGGAAGTCTTGAATTGCATTTTCAGTTTTTTCAGGGTTTACCATTAAGTCTAGAAAAGTCTTCAATTTATTCGCATGTTTAATCATCTTTGTTTATTACCTCCTAGATTTTCTATGAATTATAACTCAAAAATAATTTGTAAGGAAGTGTAAATAGTGGTTAAAAAAATGATTAGCCTTGCTTTAGTTTCTGTTCTAGCTTTAACTGTTTTTTCGAGTTCCGTTTCAGCAAGTGAGTCAGAAGTCGTTTTTGGTGGGAAATATGATTCTGTTATAAAAACATTGCCTAACACCTCAATAAGCGAACTTGCTTTACAAAAGAAAGCCGGGGAAGTTTCCACTAACACAACACAATGGGGACCGGGTGGAACGGCTTCATTAAGTGTAACTGGCGATCGTAGGCATATTTATTGGAGTGTTAAGCCAGCCGCAAAAGGTCCGTGGGTTTTTCATGGAAAATTAAAGTTAAGATATAAAAATGGTTTTAAAAGAGATGTTCCTATTAGAGGCTTTGGCGTTTCCGGGGTTGGTTTTTCAAGTGTTGTAGATATTAATAAAAACAAAGGCGGAAAGGTTTTTCTAACAGGAAGTGCAGAAGATTCCTTTGGGGATAGATTCCCTGTATTACCTGGTTTCTTTGTAAGTTTTTAATAAGGTTTTCTATCACGTAAAAGAAGACAAAGGGCTAAAATCAAGTTCATTTTAGCCCTTTGTCAACAATCTGTTTTTCTACTCGTTTATTTAGACAGCACCCAATGTTGGATGGCTTTTGCTACCCCGTGCTCTGTATTAGGAGCTGTAATCCAATCAGCCGCTTCTTTCACAACTTCTTGTGCATTGCCCATTGCAATGCCTAATCCGGCTTCTTGAATCATCGCCATATCATTCAGACTGTCGCCAAGTGACATGACGTTGTCCATTGTGCAGCCAATGCGTTCTGCTACTTTTGCAAGAGCTGCCGCTTTGTTAATTCCTGCTGCATTGACTTCGATATTGGTTGGACTGGAATTCGTGATTTCTAGCTGTCCATTTGTTTTCAATGTATGGAGGACTTCCTCACGAACAGCATCGTCATGAATATCAAAACCAAATTTCAACCATTCGTGGTCATGAATGCGTTCTGGGAATTCTCCTCTCCACACTTTATCCACAGTAGATGCCCAGTAATCGGTTTCGTATCTGTTTTTTAGATCCCACATCATCTGAACGTGATCGGGATGCAGCAGTTCCCGTTCGATCAACTGGAAGTTTGAATCCCAAATTTCACTTCCGTTCGCTGTGACAAGATAAGAAGAGAGTTTCAGCGGCTCGACCAGCTCTCGGCATGTCATCAGCGTACGTCCTGTGCTAATCACCACATGGACCCCTTTGGCTTCTGCTTCTTTAATGGCTTGTTTATTTTCCTCAGGAATGACGTGCTCACTGTTTAACAGCGTGCCATCCATATCAATGGCAATCAATCGGATGTCTTTCTTATCAGCTTGTGTTGACAAATTGAGTACCCCACTTTGTATCATTTTTTGAATCTATCTTTATTTTAATATAAAGATGAAGATGGCACAAAGGGACGAGTTTGATCCCAAAGAAAAAAGACCTTGTGACAGGTCTTTTTTCTTCTTCTTAACGTTCACACGCAATGCCGTCTTTATCACGGTCAAGGTGTGTATTTTTTAAGTAAAGTGCTTTTGATACATAAGGCTTGTACTTCGTTTTTCCACCTTTGTTTTTCGTATTTTTGCTTTTTGCCACGCCGCCTTTATACACTTTGTTGAGTGCTTTGCAGTTTTTGTACTTGACTGTCTTTGCATCCGCTGTGTGAGTGTCAACTTGTGTAAAGCTAAGTAAAAGACCGAAAGATATGACAGCCACCATGATTTTTTTCAACATGTAAGTTCCCCCCTATTTTTTCTCATTTTACATTTTTATCATATGTCACCACATTTTGTTTTTCAAGACGATTGAGGTAGGAATATTGTTTTTTTTGGAATTAAATGAATCTTATTGCCTATGTGGTAAAATGAGTGGGAAACCTTTCCGGTTTTGACACGTATATGAAGAGAGGAGCTTTCCACATGAAAATGAAATATACCATTCTATATGTAAACGATGTTGAAGCAAGTATTCAGTTCTACCATCATATCCTCGGTTTCCCGATTAAATTGAGAGTTGAATCCTATGTTGAGTTTGATACAGGAGAAGTGACCTTATCGATTAATTCACGCCAAGATGTGAAAGAGACACTTGGTCTGCCTGTTCCAGAGGCAGTTAGCTCGTCACAAACGTTTGAGATTGGCTTTGTTGTGGATGATGTGAATGAAACAATTGCATCCTTGAAGGAAAAAGGAGTACCTGTCATCAAGGAACCTGCCAAGAAGCCGTGGGGACAAACGGTCAGTTATGTGTCTGATCCTGATGGACATTTCATTGAAATATGTGATGCGGTCTCCTAATAGCTGTCTGAAGGAGTGAAGCATAATGAGAAAGAAACATGCTTTTTTTGCTGGTGTTTGCTCCATGCTGTTGATTTGCAGTGCGGCGCTCATATTACAGCACCATGAATGGATTGGATTCGTCAGTGGTGGAATCTCTATTATTGCGTTCGTTGCATCTGGATTTCTTATGGGTGCATGGACCAACGGGGAAGAGGCACGAGCGGCCTATCACTCTGAAACAAAAGAACACCGGATGTTTCGTCTTGATACGGCTTTTCTTTTCATCATCTTTGCCCTTCCGCATATGGGTGCAGCACTGTTATATGTTTTTATGTAAATAGTTGATTTGGTTCAAAGGAGTAATTAACATGGCTGTTTTTGTCTTATTCGTTGTATTTGGTTTCCCTATGATCTCTGTGCTGATTGGTATTTTCGGCACATTGTTTTTAAAGAACATTTGGTTTCCTACCTTGATTGTGCTGGTTGCGAGTGTGATTCTGATGTTCACCTCTATTGGTGGAAATAAAACCTTTCTCATTTGGGTCATCATCTACACAGTCTGTGCATTTCTCGGTGCATTCATTACAAAGCGATTCCAAGCTGTTTCATAAATACTCATCAAAAAAGAACAGTTTGCACTGTTCTTTTTTTGATTAAATATCGGCACACCATAGCTCTATTTCGATTTTCAGCTCTGGCCACCCTAATGCAGTCACATAGGCAACGGTCATTGATGGATACGCCGTTTTGAAGATTGCATCCCACTGTGGATATAGATGATCCCAATCAATTTCTTCTGTTGCCCAAATATTGACTTTGATGACGTGTTCTTCATTCAACCCTTCTGATGCAAGGATTCTCTTTATATTTTCAAACGTATTGCGTATTGGTGACTTGGTCGTTTAAGCTTGATGGGATCTGTCCATCCGCTCCTGTCCCTACTTGACCTGATGTCACAAATAAACCCGCACCCTTTGGTACCCTTGTGATATGACTGTAGTTGCCAACGGGTTTCGGCATACTTTCTGGATTTTTTCTCGTGATTTTCTCCATGTAAATCCCTCACTCACTATGATTTTTCTGCGTGTTTTTCTTCCTGTAGACAGACTTCACCAATTTTTGTCTATCCTAAAAGAAAACAGCAGTGGAGTATCCGTAGCCACAAGGTAAGAACATCAATATTTTCTTTTTCATGGACGAAACACTCCTTTTTGATTGCGTGAGCAAGGTTTAGATTCATTTCATCCTACCTGATAAATGAACCACAGTCAAAAACAAATGATAAACGATAACGTGCAATATCTTGATTCTTATTGCCTATTATCTAAAATCGTTCTTTTCTTGTTCATGATTTGTTCAAATTTCTTCTATATAGTAGATCGTAATAGGAGGTAGGATACATCATGGCAAAAATAAATAAGAAAATGATTAGTCTTTGCACCGCAGCTATCAGCAGCTTATACATCACTGGTTATGCAACTACCCATCATGCGCAAGCCGTTCAGACAGCACAATCAAATACACAAACAGACGCTTCTTCAAATCATACATCTCTCACATCAGATACTACCGCCACTCAAACAGAAGATACCACTTCAGAAACTGAACTCACGGATGGTACTTTCTCTGGTACTGGATCAAATGAGATTGGCTCTATTAGTGTATCTGTTACCATCAAACAAGGAAATATCACTTCTGTCGAGATTACGAGTGATAACACTAGATACGGACAAAGCTCCATTTCCTCATTACCCAATGAAGTGGTCATCAGACAAAGTGCTGATGTAGATACGGTGAGCGGCGCAACATTAAGTACTCAGGATTTTGAAACAGCCGTTGCTCAGGCTTTAGAGCAGGCAAAGGCATAGAGAGGAGACACCATGATGAAATGGTTAGGACAACAAAAACTCATTACTTTTCAAAAATCCATGCTGGCTATGGGAACTGTTATCAATATTCAAGTGGTTGCCTATGAAGAAGATCGACGGGCTGTTTTAGAGGACATCAACCGTGCCTTTTCCATTTTTTACGATATCGAGCATCGTTTTAGCCGTTTCCGCTCTGATTCTGAAGTCATGAAGTTAGCCAATCGTTCAAAGCAAGAGGTATTAGTCAGTGAAATGCTTTTCGATTTAACAGCCTATGCGCTAGAGTTAGCCGAGTTAACAAATGGCAAGTATGATCCAACCATCGGGAAAGTCATGGAACAAAAAGGATTCGATCGTTTATATACGACAGGACAAACTTTTTCATCACATGACGTACCACATACAGCTGTTCATTACCGTGACGTCCAGTTAAACGAGAAGAATCGGACGATTTATTTGAACAAACCGCTGATTTTGGATTTCGGTTCTATTGCAAAGGGATTTGCGTGCGATCTTGCCGCAAAAGAACTTGAAGCATGGGAAGGCTTTATGATGAATGCTGGTGGGGATGTGTTGGTATCTGGATTTAACGAACAACAAGAAGAGTGGACAATTGGGATTCGGCATCCCATCCACAAACAGACCAACATCTCGGTCATTCAAACGACTAATTGTGCGATTTGTACATCTGGAAGCTATGAACGGATCAGTCGTTATGATCCTCATACGCACCATTTGATACACCCTCAAACGAAACAGTCTGAACAAAGTTTGTTAAGCTGTACCGTCATTGCACCACTCGGTATGCTCGCAGATAGTCTCTCTACAGCTGCTTTTTTATTAGGTAGAGAAGGAGGTTATTCTTTTTTAGCCGAACATGAAATACCTGCCGTGATGGTAGATCATACCGCTGATATGATCGTAACACCGGAGATGAAGGAGGTTCACTCATGGAATCACAACCAGCACCTATCACAAACCAAACATTTTTGAAACCATCACCCTCACTAAAAGCCTACATTCGGACACCAAAACGGTATGTCACCACCATTCTTTTGGTCCTTTTAGCCGCCGGGAGTCTGCACGCTGGTTTTCTTAGTGGTCTCGCTACAGTTGCTACCAGCATCGGGACAGCACTAATTCTTGACTCTTTCATCTCAAGAGTGATTTGGAAAAACAATAAACACACATTCCCTGATGGAGCTCTGCTCACAGGGCTGATTATTGGCATTGTTCTAAGTCCAGCCACTTCTTTTGCTGTTTCTGTTTTCACAGCCGCAGCAGCCATTTTATCTAAGCATGTCATCACTTATCAAAAGAAACCGATTTTGAATCCAGCTGCGTTTGGTTTATGGCTCTCAGTCATTTTATTTTCTTCCAATCAAAGCTGGTGGGGCGGTATGTCTCTTCTACCTTGGTAGACCCTATTCCTTGTGGTGGTCGGCGGTTATTTGGTGACCAGCCGCGTACAAAAATTCCCGCAAGTTTTCGCCTTTCTAGCAGCATACGGCCTGATCCACCTCATATTGGGATTAATTGGCTTAACGGATGCTTCATCTGCTTTTATTACGCCCTACTTGAATGCTGTCTTGTTTCTTGCGTTCTTTATGTTGACTGATCCACCTACTTCACCAGCAAAGAATCGTGATCAAATCATCTTTGGTATCCTCTGTGCTGTCGTTTCGTGTGTGGACTTCTATTTATTTAATAGCTTATCTTACTTACTCACAGGGCTTTTATGTGCCAATGCTTGGAAAGCCTATCGAACGTACCAAACAAATCAAAAGCGACGGGCAACACGGACGAAAATCGTCTAAATAAAAAAACGGACATCGACTTCTCGACGTCCGTTTGACCATACCTTATAAACGATAACGTGCAATATCTTGATTCAATCGCATGCTTAGCTCATTGAGCCTTTCTGCTGCCTTCGCCACATTGGAGATGGCGGTGACTTGTTCGTCTGTAGATGCAGTGATTTCTTCAATCGCTGCGGCATTTTCTTGAGAAATATGGGCTGCACCATGCATCGCTTTTGTGATGAGGTCGTTTTGTTCCAGTAATGTATTCAGCTCTTTTGCCATCGCATTTGTTTCAACGATGGTTTGTGAAATCGATGTAGAGATGGAATTGAATTCTTGTTCTGTTGCGTGAACCGCTTCATCAAGCTCGGCAAAACGATCCATTGTTTTGGACATCATGCCAGCTGTAGCCGTCGTTTCTTCTTTAATGCCTTGAATCATCTGCTGGATTTGAACGGCTGATTGCTTTGTCTGTTCAGCTAAATTCCGCACTTCACTCGCCACAACCGAGAATCCTTTGCCATGCTCTCCTGCACGAGCTGCTTCAATGCTCGCATTCAGGGCCAGTAAGTTCGTTTCATTTGAAATGCTTTCAATGGTATCTGTGATTTGAGAAATATCTTGTACTTTTGTACTTAACTGCTCAATCCCTGATCGAATACCTTGAGATGCCTGAATGGATTGCTCATTTGATTGTTTTAATTGCTGGACAATTTGCTGACCCTGCTGGGAAGATTGGTTCGACTGGTCTGAAATTCGTTTGATCTGGTCACTTTGTTCTTTGACGTTTTCAATGGATTGATTGAACTGAGTCATTTGTTGATTGGCTACCTCAAGGTCTGATGCTTGATGAAGGGTCCCTGTTGAGATATCTCCAATCGCTCGGCCAATTTCTTCACTGCTAGCGGATGTTTCTTCAGAGATGGCGGATAGATCTGTCGCAGATTCGACGAGCTGGCTGCTCGTTTCCTGCAAACCGCTCACAAGTGCTCTAAGCTCTCCTGACATATGATTAAAGCCTTTTGCCAACTGCCCAATTTCATCCGAGGTTTCTTTTAAGCTGGTGCGTTCAATATTGCCCGCCGCAATTTCTTTTGAAGCAGCCGTAACTTGCTTGAGCAGTCTCACTTTTCCTCGGGCTGCCAAATAAAAGACACCCATACTTAAAAGAGCGACACCTGCTGTAATGAGAATAATATAGAGCTTCATCTGCTCTAGTTCTTTATAAAATTCATCCTGAAATACGGCGATTCCTATACTCCAATTCCACGGTGTAAACTGGTTCATATAAGCGAGTTTTTGCTTTTCTTCCCCCGTGGCATCATCTTTATCCATATAGGTGATATAGTGTGCATCCTCGCCTTTTGCTGTAGCGCCAGCGACCATTTTTTGACGATTTGTCGTGTTATCTGGGATGACGCCGATGTCGTTAACCGGATGAACCTGTGATGAATAATCGGCTCCATATGCGACAAGGTAGCCTTTATTTTTATAGATGAAATCTGATTTTTGAAATTGGTATCCTTTGCCGTTGTCATTTTTAGGCCCACTCAAGTAAATACGGGCTTGTTCCTGCGCCTGTTCAAGCGTCAGTTCTTTGTTCTCCACACGGTCGTTCAATTGTTCAAGAGTGGCCATCGCTCCATTTACGATGTGTTTTAAATCTGCTTTCCCTGCATCAATTAAGACATTTTTCGCTAAAAAATACCCCGTTGTTCCTACAAGTCCGCCTGTTAAAATTGTAATAACGATAATGGCTGACATCAATTGAAAAAAGACACTTCTTGAAGCAAACGCTTTCTTTTTCATGTTCTAATTCCCCCTTACTACATATATCGTCATGCAGGGGAAAGTATTAAAAAAGTCATAGAAAAAATCCCTTTCACGTTAGAAAGGGATCTCAGATTGTTGACAAAGGGCTAAAATGAACTTGATTTTAGCCCTTTGTCTTCTTTTCATGTTAGAAAGGGATTTTTTGATTATCGCTCGGTTTCTTTGAGGATGGCTTGATAGAGATCGTCTTCAGGTTTGAGTCCACATACCTCTTGAAGCACACCTTCAATGCCTTTTTCTTTCCTTAATGCCTGCAAGCGAACCGCTTCTTCGTCTTCTGCAAAGTCGTAAGCCAAAGCAGCAGCGATCCCTTTGATTAAGTACACTGGCTGCTTGATCTTTTTCGCTGGACCGATTAAACGGTCATCTGCTCCCAGCTTTCTAAGAGGAGAGCGTGCGACACGAGTCACTTCATCGGAAATAAACGCATTTTCAAATCGTTTGATGATTTTTTGAATGTACGCATCATGTTCTTCTTTTCGGAAGCCATACGCGTCAATTAAATAACTGCCCGTTTCATGAAGGGCACCTTCGACAACTTGACGAATGTCTGGTGTATCAACAGCTTCTTTAATGGTTTTTACGCCTTGCTGATACCCGACATAAGCCGCTAGTGCATGTCCTGTATTGACGGTGAAAAGCTTCCGTTCAATATACGGCGTCAAATCTTGGACAAAGGTCGCTCCGTCAATTTGCGGAACATCTCCAATAAAGCCCGTCTCATCAATGACCCACTCGAAAAATGGTTCAACCGACACTTTGAGAATGTCCTCATGGTGCTGAATCGGAACAATGCGGTCAACCGCAGCGTTTGGAAAGCCAACGGTTTGTGATATCGCTGCTTGCTCATCTACTGTTAAATGAGAGAACACCGCTTCTTTTAAATGAGCACTTCCCCCAATCATATTTTCACATGCCACGATGTTGATGATATGGCCAGGCTTTTTTTGTTTTAATCCTTCAGCAATTGATGAGGCAATGATCTTCAATACGGCTGGTCCAACAGCTGTTGTAATCAAATTGGCTGTGGCAACCGCCTCTGTTAATGCTGCTGGATTTTGCGAAGAATTGATCGCTGATACGGGCCCGACTACTTCTTGCTTCTGCCCTGGTGCTGCGAGTTCAACCGTGTATTCTCCTCTTTCATTCAGCTCATTGATGACCGCTTCATTCACATCGGTAAAGACAAGCTCAAAGCCTGATGTCTTTAACAAAGATCCGATAAACCCTCTGCCGATATTCCCTGCTCCAAAATGAAGTGCCTTCATATTAGTTCACCTCGTTAAAGATGGCGATCAGTTCATCCTGATCCTTTGCATGAATGATCCGTTCTACATTTTCTTCTTCTGAACAGACAATCGCAATTTGAGACAGAATATCAAGATGCTCGTTGTTTTTCCCAGCGATCCCAAAGACGACTTTCGCCACATTTCCTTCACCATATTCAACACCATCTGGAATTTGGATAATCGAAATCCCTGAATGAAGGACTGCCGCTTTCGCATCCTCTGTTCCATGAGGGATTGCAATGCCGTTACCCATAAATGTAGAAGAAATCTCTTCTCTTTCAAACATTTTGTCGACATAATCACTTGTGACATAGCCGTTTGCTACGAGGACTTCGCCTGCTTTTTTGATGGCTTCTTCTTTAGAACCTGCTTGTTCGTTTAGAAAAATATTGTCTTTAGAAAGTACTTGTTTCATACATGATCACACACCTTTTTTAGAATAAAAATCAGAAAAACAACCAAAACGGGGAGTTCAATTAGGAAAAATTGGACTCAACCCGTTTCGTCATGTTATTTTTTCAATTTCTCAATCAGCTCATCATATTTCGGGCTGTTTAAGAAATTATCCACTGAGATATGCACAGCGCCTGGCAGCTTTGCCTTGGCTCTGTCTGTTAAATCTTTATGAGTAAAGACCACATCCGCATCGTCTGGGATGTTGCTGATAGAAGTGTTTGTCACATCGATATCAAGCTCTGCCTTTTTCACTTTGTTTTTCAGAATGGACGCACCCATTGCACTTGAACCCATCCCTGCATCGCAGGCAAAGATGATTTTGTTCACGTCATCTGGATTGACATCACTTGGAGATGCTGCTTGCTCGTTTGCTTGAGCGTCTTCTTTTTGTGCCGTAAGAGCAGCGGCTGCTGCACTTTTCTTGCCTTTCATGTCCTGCATCTTTTCTGTTGCTGCTGTTAAATCTTCGTCAACTTCTTTAGATGCTTTCAAAATGACCGATGCGACAAGGAACGATACGATAGCTGCTACGACAACACCTGCTAAAACGGCAAGGTGACCGCCTTTTGGAGACATCAGCATAAGCGCAATAATACTTCCTGGTGACGGCACAGCTTTTAATCCTGCATTTAATAATGTGAACGTCAGGACACCACTTGCTCCCCCTGCAATGACAGCCAAAATAAGTTTTGGTTTCATTAAGATGTACGGGAAGTAAATTTCATGGATTCCTCCTAAGAACTGAATGACAATGGCACCTGGTGCAGACTGTTTCGCATTTCCTTTTCCAAAGAACATATACGCAAGAAGAACCCCTAAGCCTGGCCCTGGGTTTGTTTCAAGCAAGAACAAAACAGATTGCCCTGTCTTCGCTGCTTGCTCGACCCCTAACGGACCTAAAATACCTTGGTTAATCGCGTTATTTAAGAATAATACTTTTGCAGGTTCAATGAAGATACTTGCTAGTGGCAGTAAATGAGCATTGACAATGATATCTACACCTGCCGCAAGGGCTTTATTCAGACCTAGTACCACTGGGCCGATGGCATAGAATGCAATGGCAACAAGAATGGCACCGAGGATACCTGCCGTAAAGTTATTCACAAGCATTTCAAAACCTGATCTGATTCGATCTTTAAACAGCTGGTCGATTTTCTTAATAAGATAACCGCCCAGCGGCCCCATGATCATGGCACCTAAAAACATTGGAATGTCTGAGCCAACAATGACCCCAATCGTAGCCGTAGCACCGAGCACTCCGCCTCGATGGTCATAGACGAGTTTACCGCCTGTGTAACCAATTAAGAGCGGCAGTAAGTAGTTAATCATCGGTCCAACGAGTGTAGCTAATTGCTCATTCGGAAGATAACCACTTGGAATGAACAAGGCTGTAATCAGTCCCCATGCAATAAATGCACCAATATTCGGCATAATCATGCCGCTTAAATAGCTTCCAAAGCGCTGTACTTTCACGCGGAATCCGCTTTTTTCCTGCATCTGTGAAAACCCCTTTCTTCTCTCCCTTTATTTCGGGCTTTATAGGTCAAAAGATATAAGAACAAGAGTCAGTGAAGCCCTTATACCTATCGTAAAACGCTTTCACTTTCCCTTCAATTGAAACTAAATGTCACTTTGTCACTTAGTGTGTGACAAAATTGAAAAATAATGTGACACCTCTCGGCATACCATAGATGATAGCGGGGTAAAAGTTGAATCTACTGTTGTTTTGGCGCAAAATTCATTGGAATTTCACAACTTTCAAATGGTCACTTCTTGTTTCCTCTACTTAAATCGAATAGGCTTATATTGATCAAACATTCAAGAAACGTCTGCGCAGACAAGACATGACACAGAAAAAGTGAACCATCTTGCTATTTGTTTCGTTTACCTTTTAGAGTGGGCGGTACAATAGAAAGAGCGGTTTTTCTGTGACTCACAGTTTACTGCCGCTTTCTTTCTGATACATGAGACATTTTCATAGGTAGAAAGGCGGTTATTCACATTGTTGAAATATAGTAAGTGGCTTTTGCTGCTCATCTTCATGTTCTCCTTCTTCATGCCAAAAGAGGCATTTGCTCATGCATATGTAGTGAGCTCAAATCCAGTGGCAAATGAAGAGCTGGATCAGCAGCCTCCTGCAGTCTCGATCACCTTTAGTGAAGGAATCGAAAGTGGATTTCATGCCATTAAGGTGTTCAATGCAAAAGGGGATCGTGTAGATCGAGGAGATACGGTCATCAAAGAGCAAAAGATCATGGAAGCAGCTTTAAAAAAGAATTTACCTAAAGGAATTTACACCATTCAATGGAATGCGGTATCAGCCGATGGACACTCTGTGTCTGGCATGATTCCGTTTAGTATCGGAAAAGCGGATGGAGGATTTGATCAATTAGATCAAGGACAGTCGAGTGAATCCATCGATATGGCTTCAACCATTGACAAAGCCTTTCTGTATACGTCATTTAGCTTATTTCTTGGAACCATTTTATTTGGGCTTCTATGGTTTAAAGCGGCCATAACCGACGTTTTAGCCCGGCGAATGAAGCGACTCTTAACTGTTTCATTGATCATGATGGGCGGAGCACTCTTGTTCCAGCTGCCGATTCAAACTAAATCAGCGGCAGACGTGTCCTTTTTAGGGGCATTTCAACCATCTCTTTTACAAGAAACCATTGCGTCGACTTCGGGCGGGAGTCTGTGGATGATGCTAATGGCGTCATTTGTTCTACTGACGATCTGGACGATTGTGGCGATGAAAAAAGGAAACTTCACTTCCTTCCGGGTATGGCTGTTTCCACTGCTCATTTTCATCGTACTCCTTTGGCTGAAAGCACAAATCGGTCATCCAGCCGCAACAGATAATAAAATACTGACAACGTCACTTGACTTCATTCATCTCGTTTCTGCATCCATTTGGGTCGGCGGCTTAACAGCCATTGTCCTTCTTTTGATGAAGAAACTGCCGAATGAAGATCAGCCGCTCATACGCAGCACCCTGACAGCTTTTCATCCGTGGGCACTGCTCTCGGTTGGACTGATTGTGTTTTCTGGGTTTGTGAATGCGATTTTTATTCTGCAATCATTTGATGCCCTTTTCCAATCAGCTTATGGACGCACCTTCTTAATCAAACTTGGTTTATTTATCATCATGGGTCTTCTTGGGCTCGTCCATTATTTGATGCTGAGATGGGAAAAGAAGCAGAAACGAAACGTATCTTTACGAGCAGAGTGGATCATTGGGATCGCTATTTTACTATTAACAGCCGTATTCACCAATATCCCAAGTCCTCCACCGCCTGCACCAGAGCCATTCTTTGCAGCCAATCAGGTGGAGCATCGTGACCTTGTGTCTTTGAGCATTACCCCGAATGCTCCTGGTAAAAACACGTTCGAGGTGGCATTTACGAAGAAGGATGGACAAACGATCACAGACATTCAATCTGTGACAGCTAAGATCCACAAAGTCTCCTTGTTCGGTGATGAAACGCCTAACGAATTTCAGCTGAAACGATTAAAGAATGGACACTTCTCGGCTGAAAACCTCTTACTAAATGAAAAAGGCACTTGGAAAATTAACATTCATGCGTTAACTGGTTCTTTTGACAACATCGATACGACATTCATTAGAAGAAACTAAAAGGAGTTTATATGATATGAAAAAATACGTTAAAGCTTTATTACCAATGCTTCTCGCTTCATTTTTACTGGCGATTCCTGTAAGTGCACACGTGACAGTCAAACCTGATACATCTGCAACTAATGCTTGGGAAACCTATACGTTAAAAGTACCTTCTGAAAGCGACAGTCCGACAACAAAGGTTGTCATCACGATGCCTAAAGGCGTAGAATTCCAGCAATACGAGCCAGTGCCTGGCTGGAAAACAGCAACTGAAGAGAAAAACGGAAAAGTCACAAGAGTCACTTGGGAAGCAACTGGCGATGGTGTCCTTGCTGGGCAGTTCCAGCAATTCGTGTTTGTCGCAAAAAACCCTGAAAAAGCCGGCGAAGCGGCATGGGATGCGTATCAATATTATAAGGATGGAACAGTAGTTGAATGGACTGGCGACAAGGACGCTGATAAGCCTCATTCGATCACAAACATTGTTGCGTCTAATACCGTAACGGATTCACATGGTCAAGAAAAACCAAAAGAAGAAAAGGCATCTGAAACAGCCTCTGCTTCTTCTTCACCACTTGTTCTTGGTCTGTCCATTGCAGCCTTAGTTGTGGCATTGATTGCACTTGGGCTTGCTTTTAGAAAGAAATAAACCTTACATGAGCGATCGTTTTTTCAAGCGGTCGCTTTTTATTTTCCCAACCTATCATTTCCAATATAGGATTGAATAGGATACTCGTGCATGCCATAATGAGACACATGACCACCTAGGAGGCTATGAGATGAACCATCTAATCATATTTGCTCATCCCCAGCAAAGCTTAAATCAAACCCTATTAGATCTTGTTGTAAGCACTCTTTTGAACAATGGTCATGATGTGACAGTTCGTGATGTGTATGCCATTGGCTTTCCGCCAGAGCTGACAACAGCAGAAAAGGCTGCCATGAAAAATGGGCATGTGCCGGTACCGGTTCAAAGAGAGCAGAAGCTGATTCAGCAAGCCGATGTCCTCACATTTATCTTTCCAATATGGTGGACAGGCTTGCCAGCGATGCTAAAGGGTTATGTGGAGCGCGTTTTTTCAGAGGGGTTTGCATATGAGATCAATGAAAACGGAGTGGTGAAAAATCTGCTTCGAGACAAAAAAGGGGTCATTATTAATACGCATGATGCACCGAGGACCTTTCTTGATTCAAATATGATCATCACCCCCAGCCATCACATGACGACAGATACAGCCGCCTTCAATCTGATCGGCGTTGAGCCAGTCGAACGGCTCTTGTTCAGCAGCATGGAACAAGCATCTGCAGACGACATCCACGAGATTCTCAAAGAAACAAAAGAAACGGTGGATCAACTTTTCCCACCGGCTGTTTAACATAAAAAAGACTGCCGAGGCTTCTCGGACAGTCACAGATTGTTGACAAAGGGCTAAAATGAACTTGATTTTAGCCCTTTGTCTTCTTTTCAGCGTGATAGAAAACCTTTGCAGTCTAGGAAGGACGAGTACTGGCGCGGAGCGAATTTCACATTCGTGAGCACCAGCACGCAGGACTGACAAAGAATGCGAGGGTTTGTCTACACGCTGAGACTGCCGAGACTTCTCGGACAGTCTTTTTCACATGTTATTCGTCTAAACCAATTGACACATACTTCGTTTCTAAATAAGGTTCGATGCCTTCGATGCCGCCTTCACGGCCAATACCGCTCTCTTTCATACCGCCGAAAGGTGCCTGCACAGCGGATGGTCCCCCGTCATTCCAGCCAATAATCCCGTAATCTAGATTCTCAGATATATAGAGGCCATTGCGGTAATTCTCTGTAAAGAAATAAGCCGCAAGTCCAAAAGGTGTATCGTTCGCTAATTCAATGGCTTCATCTAAAGTGCTAAATGTCGTAATTGGTGCAACTGGACCAAACGTCTCTTCATGCATAATGTTCATTGAAGGGTCGACATGAGTTAGCACCGTCGGCTGAACAAAATAATACGACTTCTCCTCGTCAAAATGGGTATCGCCGCCGACAAGAACTTTCGCCCCTTTATCCACGGCATCTTGAATTTGGTCGACAATTTTATCGAAGCCTCGCTTATTGATAATCGGTCCGATGGACGTGCCTTCTTCAAAACCATTTCCTACTTTCAGCTTTTCCACTTCTTTGCTGAAGCTTTGCGCAAATGCTTCATGAATTTCTTCATGGACGATTAAGCGATTGGCACAAACACACGTCTGGCCTGCATTACGGAATTTAGATGCCACTGCTTGTTTCACAGCCAATTCAAGGTTGGCGTCCTTATCTACGATCAGCGGGGCATGACCGCCAAGTTCCATAGAAACGTGCTTCACTGTGCTCGCACTGTTTTTGATGAGATGTTTTCCAACTGGTGTTGAGCCAGTAAACGTGATCTTGCGGATCAATGGACTATCTGTGAAGATTTCCCCCACTTCTTTTCCATCTCCAATCACCCATTGCAAGGCATCCTCTGGAATTCCGGCTTCATGGCCTAATTTCACAAGCTCAATGGCCGTAAGCGGCGTGTCTTCAGCAGGTTTCACGATAAACGTACAGCCCGCCGCAAGCGCTGGTGCCGCCTTCCTTGTAATCATCGCCGCAGGGAAATTCCATGGTGTAATGGCGGCAACAGGACCGACTGGCTGTTTTGTGACAAATAGGCGTTTGTTTGTCGTATGAGACGGGATCGTTCTGCCGTAAATCCGCTTTGCTTCCTCTGCGTACCATTCAATATATCCAGCGGCATAGACGATTTCCCCTAATGCTTCTTGATACGGCTTCCCGTTTTCTTCTGTGATGATTTTTGCAAGCCTTTCTTTATGCTCAATCATGAGATCAAACCATTTGCGAATGATATTTGCACGTTCATGGGCTGACGTTTTTGCCCATGTTTTGAATGCTTTGTGTGAGCGAGTGATCGCATCTTCAATCTGTTCTTTTGTATGCTGAGCAACTGAGGCAATTTCTTCTCCGGTTGCAGGATTATACACTTTGAGTTCGTTTGTCATGCTCTATCTTCTCCTTCGTTCTTGGATTCATTACATATAGTATATACCCAATGAGTGCCCAACCTAAAAGCAAAATCCATTCAGCTGGCCATGATAAGGAAGCCGGCATCCCTGGAAAATAAAATGAAAGAAAAAGGAGACTGAGTCCAATGGCAAAAACGCCGGTCGTCCGCCAATATTTAATGCGGTATGGACGCTCAAGCTCAGGTTCTGTCTTGCGAAGTCTCATAAAGGCAATGGACACAATCAAATACCCAACGATGATGCCCACACCCCCTGCATTGACAATCCACACGAGGGCAGGTCGGCCTAGTAATGGTGCAAAAAAGGCCAATGCACCTAAGAACAAAATGGCATTTGTCGGAGTTTTATACTTCGGATGAATATACGCAAACCATTTGGAAATCATGCCTCTTTCCGCCATTGCGTAGAGGATACGGCTTGCACCAATGATAAATGCATTCCAGCTCGTCACAATGCCTGCTACACCGCCAATGACAAGCACAGTCCCAAACGCCTGATGACCAAGAAGCTGTACCATGGCATCTGCTGTTGCTAGTGATGAAGCCTCAAGTTGACCTTTTGACAATCCTGCCGCTACTCCAAAGACAATGAGTAGATAAAATACAACCGCACTCACAATGGAGATAATCAAAATTCTCCCGATGATTTTCTTCGGTGCGTTAATCTCCGCCGCTACCTGCGGGATGACATCAAACCCAACGAATAAAAAGGGAATCATCACTAACACAGCCATCAGACCGCCAACCCCGCCTTGAAACATCGGCTCAAGGTTTGCAAAATCTCCATTAAATGTAGCTCCGCCTAATAGAAGAAAACCTGTCAGGATAATGGCCACTGTGAACACCGATTGAAAAATAGCAGCAGGTTTTGCGCCAATGTAGTTCAGAGCTGTTAAAAACAGCGCACCGCCAGATCCAATCAATACCCATGTAAAGTAAACATCCCATCCTCCTATATTCCATAGGAAACCAACATGCTGTGTTGGAATGACATAGTCAATGACTGTCGGAAGTGCGACAGCTTCAAACATAATCACGGACACATAACCGAACAATACGCCCCATGCGGAGACAAACGCTGATTTGATCCCAAATGCCCGCTGGACAAAGACAAGTCCTCCGCCTGTTTCTGGAATCGCAGAGGAAAGCTCTGCATACGTTAGTCCAATAAAGATGACGAGAATGCCCCCTATGACAAAGGCAATCACACTTCCTAAAAATCCAGCTGTTAAAATCCAATCTCCCGAAAGTACAACCCAGCCCCAGCCAAGCATTGCACCAATGGATAAAAACAGTACGTCTGACTGCGACATGGTTTTAGCCATTTGTTGTTTTTGCATACAACCATCCCCCTTTGTTGTTTAGCGTGCTGTGAAGGCGTCTTCGATAATCCCTAGTCCTTCTTGCAGCAGCTCATCTGTGATGACAAGTGGTGTTAAAAAGCGAATAATATTCCCATTGATCCCTGCCGTTAATAAGAGTAGTCCGTGCTTGTTTGCATAGGCTGCAATCGCTGCGGCTGTCTTCTTATCTGGTGTACGCGTTTTTTGATTTTCCACAATTTCAATGGCCGCCATTGCCCCTAATCGCCGGACTTCCCCGATGAATGAATACTGACTTCTCCACTCATTCGCTTTGTCCTCAATGACTTGTCCAATGTGTTCAGATCGTTCATTCAGTTGTTCTGTTTCAATAATATCAAGTACAGCCAAAGCCGCCACACAGCCTAATGGACTGCCAGCATACGTCCCCCCTAGCTCCCCTGGGTCCGCTGCATCAAGTAATTCTTTTCTGCCAACGACCCCGCTCAGCGGCAGGCCAGCTGCAAGTGATTTTGACACAGTGATTAAGTCTGGCACCACATCGTAGTGTTCAATCGCAAAGTATTTCCCTGTTCTTGCGAATCCTGTTTGGATCTCATCTGCCACGAATACGATGCCATGCTGCTGACAGAATGAAGCGACGTGCTGGACAAAACGCTTCGATGGTACAATGAATCCGCCCTCCCCTTGGACTGGCTCCATCACCACACAAGCGACGGTTTCTGGTGCAACGGTTGCGACAAAGAATTGATTGAACTGATCAATGATGTATTCGTCGTAGGCTGCATCGCTTAATCCTTCAGGTTTTTGATAGTAATAAGGATACGGCGCTTGATACACCTCTGACGCAAATGGTCCGAATCCAAATTTATAAGGCTTGACCTTGCTTGTCATGCTCATCGTCATATTCGTTCTTCCGTGGAACCCTCTTGTAAAAGAGACAACCGCTTGTCTTTTTGTATATTTACGGGCAATTTTCACTGCGTTTTCAACTGCTTCTGCACCTGAATTTAAGAAAATGGCTTTTTTGTCGTGGTCGCCTGGTGTGAGGTGGCATAGTTTTTCTGCCAATTCGATATAGGATTCGTACATCATGACATTAAATCCTGGGTGAATCAGGCTGTCTGCCTGTGCTTTGACTGCTTCCACAACCTTTGGATGGGAGTGTCCTACATTTAATGTACCGATGGCGCCTGCAAAATCGATAAAACGATTGCCATCAATATCGAAAAGCTCGGCTCCCTTCCCTTTTGCTGCAAGATGACGGTTGCCATTACTTACGCCTCTTGCGACGTATTGATCTCTTTTCCCCTGCCATTCCTCTGTTGAAAAACGGTTTGTTGTCGTTTGACTCATTGTCATCCATCCCCTTTATGTCTTTTTTATTATTCTGAATATTTTTTGGTATGATAGAAAGTACCAATATCATTTTTTTCATGGTACCAGAGAGGATGGAATGACGAGATGCTGACAATTCAACTAGATCAAACAGGGGAAAACGGGTTTATTTATCATCAAATTTACACGAAAATTAAAGAGGAAATTTTAAACCGCAACCTGCAACCACACGATCAATTACCATCTAAACGAGAGTTAGCAGATACTTTAAACGTCAGCGTCAATTCAGTGAATGGCGCCTATCAGCAGCTGCTTGCCGAGGGATATTTATATTCAGTTGAACGGAAAGGCTTTTTTGTGGAATCACTGGAAACATTTCATGAATCAGGTCAACTGAAACCCTCTTCCCTTCCAGCTGATTTAAAAGAGAATCCGATTGAGCGAGATGACTGGTATTCCTTTTCACATATTTCTGTTGATACAGCCAATTTTCCTTTTAAAAGCTGGCTGAAAAGTGAGCAAAAAGCGATTCATCTCCACCAAGAAGCCTTTGGTGAGCTTCCGCACCCACAAGGCGTCTATGAGCTGAGGGAAACGATTGCCCGGCTGATTGGACTTGCACGAGGGGTCAAATGCTACCCTGAACAGCTCATTTTAAGTGCGGGTACACAGTCACTCATTCATTCATTATCTAGCATCCTTCCAGCTGATCAAATATATGGATTAGAAAACCCCGGCTATCGCAGACTGTATCAAATGCTGAAAAACAATCATCACCGGATTGAAACGATTGGCATTGATCGAAAAGGGGTGCGGATGAGCGATATTCAGAAGAAAGAGCCAAATGTGTTGATCATTACGCCTTCTCATCAGTTCCCAACAGGGGTGATCATGCCGATTTCCCGGCGGATACAGCTGTTAAACTGGGCGGCTGATCAGCCAGACCGCTATATCATTGAGGACGATTATGACAGTGAATTTAAGTATGGCACAGACAGCATACCGGCGCTGCAGAGCCTTGACCGCTATGACAAAGTCATTTATATGGGGACCTTTTCGAAATCATTGCTGCCCGGCTTGAGGATCAGCTACATGGTGCTGCCGCAGCATTTATTAAGACGCTATAAGGAAGAACAGCACTTTTTTATTCAAACGGCCAATCTTTTTACACAATACACCCTTCTTTATTTTATAAAAGATGGCGCCTATCAGCGGCATATTAAAAGAATGAATGGGCTATATGAGGAAAAACGAAAACAGCTTATTGGAGAGCTCGATACTGTCTTTCGTGACAACGTACGGATTATCGGGGAAAATGCAGGGCTGCATTTTATCGCAGAATTCCGCTCAGATCGTACGCAACATGAGATTTTACAACGTGCCAAAGACCGAAAGCTGAAAATGTACGGGATGGACCGTTTTACCCTTGATGAGCATGTGCCTGGTCACAAAGAAGGCTTTGTCCCGCTCGTCCTCGGCTTTTCGCACATGCGGCCAGAGGATATTAAGCCAGCGGTGAAACGCCTGTATGACTCGATTTATGGGAAATAAAACAGCCAGCTGCTTTTCTAGACAGCTGGCTTACCACCGCTCTTTATCTACGGCTAAAATGGATGACACGAGTTCAGGAAAAGCGGTCTCAATGTCTTCTTTTCTTAAAGAATAATAGCGGTGTTTTCCGTCAATTCTCACTTTCACGATGCCTGCCTCCCTCAACACTTTGAAGTGATGTGACAGCGTGGATTTGGCAATATTCATCTCATACGTGCCGCATGTCCTCTCGCCCGCTTCTGCTAAGCAGCGAACAATTTCTAACCGGATGGGATCGGCCAATGCGTGCAACACCGAAATCAGTCTCATGTCTTCTTGGGTTGGATGGATTGGATTATTCATACGATAAATGTACCGTATTTCGTGCCAACATACAATCTCCTTACTCGCCTCACAAAGTAACGATACATCCTTCGGAAACGACTATGACTATATAATAGCTTTCTTGTGAAGGGGAGGATCTCATTTGACACGAAAATTATGGACTTACTTATGTTTAATGTTACTCACCATTTGCTTATGTGGATGCCAATCCGTCCGGTATGCCGAATCTAAACCACCTAGTGCAGAAGAGGTATTAGCTCTCGATGAACAGGCAGATTTATTTCAATGGGAAGAAACGGTCTATGAAGCAAATGTAGATTGGGCCCATCAACTAACCGTCACTAAAGATCAGCAAGTAGGTGTGATTCAGAAAACAGCTGCCGAACATTTTAATCACGGCACAGCTTCCAAGTTGAAAAAAGGGACAGCGATTTACTCTGTAAAGGAGCGAGAAGACCTTTTAATCGCCGAACTTAACGGACAGATCATCATATATGCCGCACATGCGGAAGGATAAAATACCTGTCATCAGATAGGTATTTTTTTAAGTTCATTTTCTTGTCATGTGCCATTGGTTTTGTTATCATAGCAAAAGTGACCACTCGGTTTCCATTGTGACCATATGGTTTTGCCGATTCGGAAAGGACTTATGAAGATGAACGAAAAGCAAGAAGAGATTTTGCGGGTATCGAAGAAATTATTTTCTCAAAAAGGCTATATGAGTGTCTCCATGCAGTCAATTGCTGATGCCTGTAAAATGTCAAAAGCGTCTATTTATAAACTGTTTGATTCAAAGGAAGCTCTTCTATTGGAACTGATTAAATACAATCAGCGCAAAATGAGAGAGATTTCTCAGATCATTCATTCCGAAACGACGCTGTCCAAAAAGGAAAAATTCACAAAAAAGATTAAGCTTGAGCTTGAAGAGTTTAAAGAGAATCATAAATTTTTGAATATGCTGTCCTTTGAAGCTTTTTCACAGCATTCGCCCATCGTCATTAAGCATTTACGTGAGACACGCTCCATTATCATGCAGCGACACAGAGACATCATTTTAAGCACATATGGCGAATCTGTTGCGCCTTATGTGTGGGATCTTGTGATTGTCCTCAACGGATTAATGAGAGAATTCATCTTGATGTTGGCGATTGAGCACAAGAACATCCAATTAGAAAATGCCGCCGAAATGATCATCGGTGTGATGGACCGTGTATCAATAAAGCCTTGCTCCATTGAGCCTGTGTTAACAGATCAGCTGATGGACTCTTATTTGCTTTCCACACAGGAAGAATATGATGAAGAAAAGCTTGTCATCTCGTACTTAACAAAGATGAAACAAGAGCTTCACACACTCTCAAATGGAGAAGAAAAGGACGATCTCCTCTCTGCGTTTGAACTGCTGAGTCAAGAACTGTCAAAGGACCAACCGAGAACCTTTTTAATCAGCTCATTGCTTGATTATTTAGGCAAACACAGCGTTTTATCTCAAAATGTGTCACAGCTGAAAAGCATTATTTTATAGATAAAGAAGGGATAATATGAACCAATCAACAACATCGTATAACCGGTCTGTGATTGTTGGGATTTTCCTCGTTGGGGCGTTCGTTGCGATCTTAAACCAAACGCTTCTCATTCCAGCGATCCCGCATATCATGGAAGAGTTCAATATTGATGTCAGTAAAGGCCAATGGCTGACCACAGCCTTTATGCTGACAAACGGGATTCTCATCCCAATTACGGCCTTTTTAATTGAGAAATTTTCAAGCCGTTCCTTAGTCTTAACGGCTCTTAGCATTTTTACAGCAGGTACCATTCTTGCTTCGTTCGCCACGAATTTCCCGGTGCTACTTGCAGCACGTATCGTCCAGGCAGCTGGCGCAGGGATTTTGATGCCGCTCATGCAAACGATCTTTTTAACCATTTTCCCAAAAGAAAAACGCGGGCAAGCCATGGGTATGGTCGGACTAGTGATTTCATTCGCACCGGCGCTTGGACCAACACTTGGCGGCTGGATTGTCGATTCCTTTAGCTGGAAGTTCTTATTCTATATTGTTCTTCCAATCGGTATTATTGATCTCATTCTTGCTTTCTTCTTAATGAAAAATGTCACACAGCAAAGAGACACTCGTATCGATGTCTTATCGGTGATCCTGTCTTCCTTCGGATTTGGCGGACTGCTGTACGGATTTTCAAGTGTCGGAACGTATGGTTGGACGAGTGCGACCGTTCTGATTTCACTCATTGTCGGTGCTGTGAGCTTGTTCTTCTTTATCCTGCGTCAGTCGAATTTGAAAAGACCGATGCTTGAGTTTGGCGTCTTTAAGTTTGCGATCTTTAGCTTAACGACCTTCCTCGGTATGCTCGTCTTTGCCTTACTGATTGGAACAGAGACGATTCTGCCGCTCTATACGCAGAATGTCAGAGGGTTATCTGCCCTTGATACAGGGCTGATCTTATTGCCAGGGGCTCTCTTTATGGGATTCCTATCACCGATTATCGGACGAATTTTTGACAAAGTAGGCGGTAAAGGGCTGGCTCTAGGCGGGTTTACGATATTAGCTGTCACTTCCCTGCCATTTATGATGCTGAACCTTGATTCATCGATTGCCCTCATTACAGTGGCCTACACACTTCGCTTAATCGGGGTTGGGATGATCATGATGCCGCTGACAACAGCCGGTATTAACTCGTTACCACCGCATTTGATTCCGCACGGGACAGCAATGAATAATACGATGAGACAAATGGGCGGCTCTATCGGGACGGCTGTGCTTGTCTCCATTATGAGCAGCTCTGCTGCCAATGCAGCATTATCCGATCCAATGAAGTCAGCCGTTCATGGTATGAATACGTCATTTATCGTGTCTGGTGCTATTGCGGTCATTGGACTCGTCCTTTCATTCTTCTTAAAAGAAAAACGTAAAAACAAAGTGATGAAGCAGGAGCTATCTTCTTCGTCCTCTTCTTCATAAAGACAAAGAGCTCGGCATATCGCCGGCTCTTTTTTCATCTATTCACACATAACGTCCTCTCCAAAAATACATTTGTTCATTCAGAGAAGAAAAACCTTGATAATTTGAAGAAAAGAGTTGATAATAGAAACTATTCAATTTGTGAGAAAATTTTTACTATAGGAGATGTATGCATTGAAGGTCGTTAAATTTGGTGGCAGTTCTCTTGCTTCTGACAAGCAGCTGCAAAAGGTATTTGACATTGTCACAGCAGATCCAGCTCGAAAAGCAGTCGTTGTTTCCGCACCAGGAAAACGGCATTCAACGGATACGAAGGTCACCGATCTATTAATTAGCTGCGGTGAACAATATTTACGTTTAGGTGAAGCACACGATTTACAAGAAGCTGTCATCGAGCGATATGCCTCGATTGCGGATGAGCTGGGATTAGGTCAAGACATTATTGACACCATCCGGCAAGATGTAAACACGTTATTACAGGCTGATTCTTCTCATCCTGAGCGGTATCTTGATGCGATTAAAGCAAGCGGTGAAGATAATAACGCAAAGCTGATTGCAGCCTACTTTCAGCATCAAGGCGTCGAAGCGCACTATGTGAATCCAAAAGAAGCCGGTCTATTTGTCAGCGACGAGCCTGGTCAAGCGCAAGTCCTTCCAGAATCGTATGATCATTTGTACAAATTAAGAGAACGCTCTGGCATTATTGTGTTTCCTGGCTTTTTCGGTTTTAGTCTAGCGGGTGATATCGTCACTTTTTCCCGTAGTGGATCAGACATTACCGGTTCCATTTTGGCAAATGGACTAAAGGCAGATGTGTATGAAAACTTTACGGATGTGGATGCAGTCTACGCCGTCAATCCAACGATCGTTCATGAGCCAAAGGAAATCACAGAGCTGACGTATCGAGAAATGCGTGAATTGTCCTATGCGGGTTTTTCTGTATTTCATGATGAGGCACTTATTCCAGCCTTTCGGGCAGGCATTCCTGTTCAGATTAAGAACACCAATAATCCAACTGCAAAAGGCACAAAAATTGTAAATCAACGGGATCATACGAATGGCCCTGTTGTGGGAATCGCATCAGACAATGGATTTTGCAGTATTTATATCAGTAAGTATTTGATGAACCGAGAAGTGGGCTTTGGACGTAAGGTGTTGCAAACGTTAGAGGAATATGGACTTACGTATGAACACGTGCCTTCTGGCATTGATGATATGACCATTATTTTAAGGCAGGATCAGCTGGAGGAGCAGCAGATTGAACAAGAGCTTTTAGACCGATTAAAGCTTGTGCTTGATGCAGATGAAGTGGTTTTAGAGCGGAACCTCTCGCTTATTATGGTCGTAGGAGAAGCGATGCGTCATAATGTTGGTACAACAGCAAGAGCGGCAAAAGCACTGTCAAAAGCCAAAGTGAATATTGAAATGATCAACCAAGGCTCTTCAGAGGTGAGCATGATGTTTGGCGTCAAAGCGGCTCAAGAAAAAGAAGCCGTTCAAGCCTTATATGAGGAATTTTTCTCTATGTCCACGGTGCCTGTCACCATTTAATCAGCAGACTGTCAGATCTCCGGATCGGCAGTCTTTTTGATCTCGCACGATTTGCGCATTAAAGTATATCTATTTCTCGTTTGATTTTGTATGATAGAGACAAATCAACTATTGTTCCGGCCATTGATCGGAGCTACAAGGAGTCCTAATCCATGCCTCGTCAACAACTATTAAAACAGTTTCGCAATTTTCATGATGCTTCTACAAGTATTTTAAACATGATGAGTCAATTCATTCATATGAATACACTGTTTATTGCTAAAAATGATCAAAACACCAATCAGATTGTGAAGGTGCTAAATCATGACGAGCAGCTTCTTGAAGAAGGAGAAGAAAATCCTTACGAGAAGACATTTTGCAAGCTGGCGGTCGATCATCGCGATACGCTGTTGATCCCTGATATCCGCTTGGACGAGCGTTCAAAAAACTTAGACGTCACGAAACAGCTGCAAGGCGGCTCATTTATTGGGGTTCCCATCGATTTTACTGATGGTACGAACTATGGAACAATTTGTGGACTTGACCTAAGGCCGCAGCAATTTACAGAAGAGCATGTTCATATGTTTGAAACGATGGCATCTTTGTTGAGTTACGTCTTAGAACTCGACCAGGCCAATCGGCAGATTCAGCAATTATCTGTACCGATCGTACCTGTTGTTGACGGTGTCGCCGTGCTCCCTCTTCTTGGTGATATCGAAGAGACACGTGCGCAGCATATTTTAGAAACCATTTTACAGGAAAGCTACAGGCTGTCGCTCTCTCATTTGGTCATTGATGTTTCAGGGACAAAACGACTCAATGAACAAAGCATTCAATACTTGGTCAGCTATGCGCAAACGTTAAGACTGTTAGGCATTTCAGCTGTTTTAACAGGAATTAAGCAAGACCTTGCGCTGAGTGCGATTCAATCGAATATTTCATTTAAAGACATCACCATTCGTAAGGATTTACCGCAGGCACTTGCCCATATCGGCCTAACGTTCTCCAAAACAGAATAAGTGATGATACACCAAAAAGGGCTAAACCGAGTTTAGTCCTTTTTCTTCTTTTCAGCGTGATAGAAAACCTTTGCAGTCTAGGAAAGACGAGTACCGGCGCGGAGCGAATTTCACATTCGTGAGCACCGGCACGCAGGACTGACACCGAATGCGAGGGTTTGTCTACACGCTGAGGCTAAACAGAGTTTAGCCCTTTTTCTGTGGTAGCGGCAATCGAATGATAAATGTTGTCCCCTTATGTTTTTCGCTTTTTAAATCGATATGTCCGTCGTGCAAGTCCACAAGCTGCTTGACAATCGACAGGCCAAGTCCGTATTCTCCATATGGTGTATTCGTTCTCGAAATATCCGCTTTATAAAAACGTTCCCAAATGTGTTTGACTTCTTCAGGTGCAATGCCGATTCCCGTATCTTCTACTTCAATGATCGTTTCCCCATTCTCTTCTTTCCCTGTCAAAGAAATACGGCCGCCTTCTGTAAATTGAATGGCGTTCTTTGTGATGTTGACGAGGATTTGAATGAGCCGGTCATAATCTGCGTATACCTTTTGTTCAGGGTGAACCTCTACCATGAGCTGATTGTTTTTCTCTTCAGCCATTCGGCTCAGCTGCTCCTTAATCACTTCAAACGTATCAATGAGTGGATAGTGAAATTTTTGAAGGGTAATTTGATTCGACCTGATTTTCTCATAATCCATATTTTCATTGACGAGACGCAACATTCGTTTTGTCTCATCAGTGATGAGCGCATAGCATTTCTCTTTCTCTTCTGTCGGCACATCCGCAGTATTCAGCCATTCGACCAATCCTCGAATGGTCGTCAGCGGTGTTTTCAATTCGTGAGACACATCCGCAATGAATTGGCGTCTCCGTTTTTCAAGCCGGTCAATTTCCTCTCTTGACCGTTGAAGACGGTTGGCCATCATATTAAAATCCTCACCTAGTGTGCCAATTTCATCAAGGTGTTTGTTTTCAAGATGAATGTTGTAGTCACCATGCGCAATTTTCTCAGTTGCCTCTCTCAGTTTTTTGATACGATTCACATGGAACTTCGACAGAAACAGACTGAGAATAAAGGTAATCGTCAATGCCACAAACACGATGATATATAAATACCGGTTCATTTGAGCAATCAGCTCTTCTGCTCCTTGAATAGGAGCTATGAGCACCACCCCGCCCTTCAGCTTTCCGTCTTCCATGACAGGAAGTGCCACAAGTGATGCTTCTTGATCAAGCCGGCGCGAATCACTTCGCTTGACTATGATTTCTTCTCCTTTTGCAAGCTTGGCCCACAAATCTTTTGTGAGTAACGCTTCATGCGGTGGCATCTCTTGCTGCTGAGACAGCACAGTCCCTTTTTCATCAAAGACGAAAAAACGGATTTGTCTTGTCGAAAGAATGTCTTCAAATGGACGCAAACGGAAGTTCATCTCGGCTTTCGACAGTTGTTTAAAATTCTCCAAAATTTCATTCCCATACGAACTCATTTCGTCTACCCTATTTTGATAGGCAATATCTTTTACAAAATGAGACATGAGGGTGCTGATAATAATGATGGCAATGAGCAATAACCCAAGGTGACTAATCAGCAACTGGTAAAAATATTTAATCTTCATCGAACTTATACCCTACGCCCCATACCGTATATAGAAAGGGCTTAGGTCCGTCTCCGATTTTTTGGCGCAACCGTTTAATATGAACATCAACTGTTCGTTCATCACCATAAAATTGGTATCCCCAAATTTGCTCAAGCAATTGTTCTCGTGAAAATACTTGCCGAGGATGCTGTATAAAAAAGCACAGCAGATCGTATTCCTTTGGCGTTAAATTTTCGATCCTTTTCCCCTCTAGAAACACTTCTCTCGTTTTTTTATCTAACTGAAAATGTTCGGTCTCTAGCCGTTCGTCCTCTTTCGCTCCTTCTTGAGTAGATGTTGTTTGAGCAAAACGTCGTTTCACTGCTTTGATTCTTGCCATTAAGGTGAGCGGACTAAAGGGTTTTGTCACATAATCATCTGCCCCAAGATCGAAGCCCAGCACCTGATCAGATTCCGTTTCCTTTGCTGTCAGCATAATAATCGGAACATCACTGATCTGGCGTACTTTTTGACAAATGGTCAGACCATCCATTGAAGGAAGCATGACATCTAAGATGAGCAGATCCCAATCCTCCTCTTGCTTAAATCGATTCAATCCTTCTAATCCATCATGGACGAATTCCGCTTGAAACCCTTCTCGTTGAAAAAACATATCCGTCATTGTACAAACACTCTGGTTATCTTCAATCATTAATATTTTCATCATCAGCCTCCGCTGTTGCCTTTGTTTTTCTTTATGTAGCTTTATTTTACATGTTCCTTCTCAAATCTCAATTGGATTGATACGATTTCATGAACTTATCATGCTTTGGTCATCTTTTATTCATACTTTTTGATGGAGCTGACATTTTGGGGAATCACATTGTTCTTTTTTAATATAGTAGAATGGAAAAATGAAGGAATTGTAGAGGATAGTCTAAGATGAGGACAGTGTCATTTACGTTCTTTGAGAAGAAGAAGTCTCCCATGAAGTAAAAGAATGAAATGACACGCTTCCTGATCGTTATAAATGGTCTATATAAAACAGTTTGGAACTGGACATGCATATCGAGGGCGGGTGTGCCCTAACGAAGCTAATTGTGATTTTCTATAAGGCACCCCATTTCGATGCGAATTTCCTTTTTCTTCATATCTTCATTTGAATAAGAGTTGACATTTAATCCAATCAGTTGAAAGCCATTTTTCAAATAAAACTGGATAGCTGGAAAATTGGATGATTGGGTTTCTAATACAATCATTCTAACTCTCAATTCACGAGCGCGTTTTTTTGCCATTTTAATGAAAGTGCTGCCAATACCTTTTCTTTTAAATTGTTTATCCACATATAAATCATGAATGAGTAATGTATTATTCCATTTCATGTGTTGAATGACTATAATTCCAGTTTCTTCACCATTCATCTCTGACACGTAAACCTCTGAACCCTCTTTATATGGATCGAAAATCTCCTCTTTTAGATTTTTTTTAACTGGCGCTTCAAATTCTTCTTCTGTAAGGGAGATGTTCCAACCATTGTGACTGGTTTCCATATGAATATCATAGTATTTTTCAGATGTATATTGATAATATACTTGTTTTCCTTTAGGATAATTTTTTTGATAGATACGACGAATCGTTAACATTTCATACTCCCTTCGTTTCAATGATTTAAATCTTTAAACGTACTACTAAATTCGTCGATTTGCGATTTAATACCTTTAAAAATACACCTAAAAGATAAAACTCGTTTTGCCTCTGTCATAGAATAGGGTCGTTTTTAAATGTGATTGTTGTAGATCAAGATCAATTGTTACCTGACGAAGAGAATATCTTCTTTGACGTCATAGGTGTATTCACTCATATAAGAATAAGGACATTTAAAAAGCTCATCTCCAAAGATGAGCTTTCAGCGTGTAGACAAAGTCTACACGCTTCAGATTGTAGAGAAACTCATGTTTTTCTACAATCTTTTTTATTTTCATCGTAATGATGATGGATGAGATTGAATGAAAAAGGCCTCCCACACACCTAACCTAGCTTCGCTAGATGTGTGGCAATCTTCTTCATGTTCTGACAGGCAGCTGTGAGAAGAACTTGCTCACTCACATTTTGTTTTCCCCTCAACCGGCAGTAGCGAAGCCCGTGCAGTTGTTTTGAATCTGCAAAGCTTCGCTCTATTTTTTCTTTTCTTTTTTTATATAGCTCTTTTCCAGAGACAGATAGACGATTTTGTCTGATCTTTTCTTTATGTTCTTCCCATATGTGTCTTGAGATGACTTTTTGATGATTTTTCGACCTTGTGCATCTTTCAAGGAAAGAACACGATGCACATTTTTTAGGATCTGATTTGTAGAATCGATAACCCTTTCGATCAGTTGTTGTATATAATAGCTTCTCACCATTTGGGCATATGTAATGATCATGTTCAGAGTCATACTTGAATTTCCACTTCTCAAATAAACCTCTTGTTGGATGAAAGCGTCTATGTGCGATGACACCAAAAATACGGCGATCTGATAAACCTTTACAGATTGGGGTCGTCAAATAACCAGAATCAAGGGCAACAGCTTCTACTTGAAAACCAAATCGTGCGATTTGGTGATCCAACCGATCAAGATACGGAACAGAATCATGGACATTACCGGGCGTGATGTGGGCATCCGTGATGATATTGTACTTCATATCCGTTGTACGGTGGTCTAGGTAGAAAAAGCCTTCCGGTTTGTTTTCACGATAAAGATAGCCACTTTCAGGATCAGTCGTACTTTGACGAATGTCTTTTTCCGTTTTCACCTCCTCTTTTACCTTTAAGGGCTTTTTTCCGTGTGCCACCCGATCTTCTTGGATCGCTTCTTCTAAATCATTTATATAGTTCTGGGTATCTTGTTCAATCGTTTTTCTCATATATTTATGTTTATTGGCATTGGCTTTAAGATGAGTTGAATCAGTAAAAAGAACGCGGCCTCCTACCATATCATGATTGATAGCTTGAAGCACAATCTCGTCGAAAATGTCTTGAAAAATCGTTGTATCTTTGAATCGAGTACGACGATTCCAGCTAATGGTCGAGTGATGAGGAACGGGGTCATTGATGTTCAAACCTAAAAACCATCTATACGCCATGTTATAGTAAATTTCTTTTTCAAGTTGTCTTTCAGAACGGATACCGTACAGGTATCCGATAAACATCATTTTGAACAAAATAAGTGGATCAAGAGAAGGACGACCTTTATTCTCGCTATAATACGGTCTTACTTTATCTACGATAAATGAAAAATCAATGTACTGATCAATTTTACGAAGCAGGTGATCCTCTTCGACCAGTTGATCTAGCAATACAAATTCGGCTTCGTGCTGAGAAGAATTTCTAGTGTGGAACATGAGAAAAACACCTTCCTTTAGTATGCTTTTCTCTATTATAAAATGGGGTAGTGGAAAATTTAAGGGAAAAAATAAAGCTGTCGAGATTTTCTCGACAGCCTGCAGCGTGTAGACAAAGTCTACACGCTTTTTTGTATAATAAGGTCAATAACACATTTCTGTGGGGGATGAACATGTTATCGAAACGTGAAGAAGAAAGAAGAAATCAATTAGAAGTCGTGGCCTTAGATGAATTAGTGCCTGAAGATCATCTTGTACGAAAAATTGATCAAGCGATCGATTTTGATTTTGTTTATGATCTTGTCAAAGATCATTATAGTTCTGATAACGGTAGACCAAGTGTGGATCCCGTTGTTCTTATTAAAATGGTTTTGATCCAATATCTATTTGGCATTCGTTCTATGCGTCAAACCATTAAAGAAATTGAAACCAATGTTGCTTATCGTTGGTTTATTGGGTATGGGTTTTCAGAGAAAATTCCGCACTTTTCTACCTTCGGTAAGAACTACGTGAGACGCTTTCATGATACAGATTTATTCGAACAAATTTTTTATCGAATCTTAAGAGAAGCGATGAAAAAAGGTCTCGTTGATCCATCTATCGCTTTCATTGACTCAACTCATGTAAAAGCGAACGCCAATAAGAAAAAACTTGAAAAGAAAATTGTTCGAGTAGAAACGAGAAGTTATCAAAATCAGCTTCATGAGGAGATCAATGTTGATCGTGAGGAACATGGAAAAAAGCCGTTACCCCTACAGAATAAAGAAGAGAAAAAAGAAATCAAGGTCAGTACAACTGACCCAGAGAGTGGCTACTATGTAAAGGATGAACGTGAAAAGTTATTTGCTTATTCATTTCATACGGCTTGTGATTCAAAAGGATTTATTTTAGGAACACTGGTCACTGGTGGAAATGTTCATGATAGTCGTATGTTAGATTCACTCGTATCAAAGGTGACAAAGAAAGTCGGAAAACCCAATGTAGTCGCAGTGGATGCTGGATATAAAACACCTTATATCGCCAAGTTTTTAATGGATCAAGAGATAAGACCTGTCATGCCTTACACTCGCCCGAAAACAAAAGCTGGTTACTTGAAAAAGAATGAATACGTATATGACGCACATGTTGATTGTTACATTTGCCCAAACGGGCAAATTCTTTCTTATCGTACAACGACTAGAGAGGGATATAAGCAATATGCGTCCGATTCAGAGGTATGTAAATCCTGCTCGTTTCTAGATAACTGTACACAAAGTCAAAATCACACCAAACAGATTCACCGACATATTTGGCAGGACTACCTAGACGAAGCAGACCATCTGAGACTCACTGAAATGAATAAGAACATCTATGCAAAACGGAAAGAAACGATTGAACGCGTTTTTGCGGATGCAAAAGAAAAGCATGGAATGCGATGGACGAAACTTCGAGGATTGAAAAAAGTTTCGATGCAGGCGATGCTTACTTTCGCTGCCATGAATCTTAAGAAATTAGCAAACTGGACATGGAAAGAGCCATGTCCAGCGTAAAGCGACTGATCAATTTTATCAAAATAAGTGAAAACCCCACTTTTACTTGAAGTAAAGGTGGGGTTTGTCTACGGTCTGAAAGCTCATCTCCAAAGATGAGCTTTTTAAATATCACACGAGCAACTTCAGATAGACAGCGTCATTCCCCTCTTCAACCGCCTGTAAAAGCTGCTTTGCCTGTGATGTGCTGGTGACGCTGCTTAACTTTTGTATGATGTCTTCTGTCGATAACGCACAGCCTGGTGCTCCCCGAGGGATATCGACCCGTTTGCTGATGGTGGTGCCGTCAGATAAGGTGAGCTTTACAATCGTAAATCGTCCTTTTGGCACTGCGTCTGGATGGGGTTCTATCGTTTGATCATATACTCTATTTACCCGCTTCATCCATGTCCGCAGCTCTGGTGAAATGGCTTTTTTCGTAAAAGCATCCAGTGATAAAGGTTGTCCAAACACCGCTAGTGCGATGACATACTCGACACTAAATCGTCCCTCTTCTCCCGTCAAAGGTGTCCGCTCCGTGAGTGCGGCATCTCCGCCAGGCGGAAACATGACGTCGACCTGTTCGATCTTCCCCTGTAAGGAAGAGTGTTCTTGTACCAATGACTCGATCGCATCGGCTGCATGATGCGCCGCTGAACAGAACGGATACACTTTAAACCATAGACCCGGCGACACAATACGCCACGCAGTGCCATAGTCCTCTAGCAGACGTGTTTCCGCTAGTTTCTGATCCCCATAGAGAGAAAAGAAGCCCAGCTCTCCATCCAGAAGCGATTCACTCCCGCCAAAACCTGAACAAGCTAAATCCATGGACCATACGGCGGTTTTAGCGGCGAGGCCAGCTTGTAATGGTTTCATATCAGCCCCAAACTGCTTTCGCATTCCAGCTGATTGCGCACCTGCAAAGCCGATCGCTTTCGCCAGCTCTTTCTGTGAAACTTGTTTCAAATAACCAATCGCACAGACTGCTGCAATGGCTCCGAGAGTTCCGGTATTATGCCAGCCCCGCTCATAGTGCGACTTGCCGATGGATTCACCTAGCCTTGCCATTACTTCGACGCCAGTAATGTAGGCTGATAGAAATCGATCACCGTACGCCTCCCCGTTGGTCAGCTGGGAAAGCAAGGCCGGGATGATGACCGCACTTGGGTGTCCTCTCACATCAGAATGCACATCATCATAATCAAGGGCGTGAATCAGATAGCCATTTAGCATGGCTGCGGATTGACGGCTGACCTTCTTCCCTTGTCCAATGACAGGAATTTGAGCCGCGCCGCCTTCTTGTTCCACCAGCGCCATGAGTTTCAGAATCCCTTCATCCTCTTTTGCAGCAAGCGCTGCTGCCGCAGCGTCTAACAGACCGTTTCGAGCCATTTGAACGGCCTGTTGATCTTGCAGCGGATCAGCAGATAGCACTGCCTCTGCGAGCTGTTTCGTTAGTTCCATGATCTTGACTCCAACGCCCGAACCGCAAGCTCGGCAAAGAAGGCAGCGGCAACAGGGAGTGCGTCTTCATTTAACGTAAAGGCAGGGTGATGCCATTCCTCGGTACCGCTTGTCCCCATCCAGACGAAAAAGCCTGGAATGCGTTCTTGGTAAAGGGCAAAGTCTTCTCCGCCTGGTGACTGTTCTGCCTCTACTACTGCGAGATCAAGTGCTCCTGCCGTTTCTTCTACAACCTTTGTCAAACGCTCGTCATTCATCACAGAAGGCAAATACGGATGCCATTTCACTTCTGCCTTTGCGCCAAATCCTTCTGCGATACCGCTCACGATCTGTTTCATGAGATCTGGAATCATCGCTCTCACTTCAGGTTCAAACGTCCGAACGGTCCCTTCCATCTCGACGCGATCAGGTATCACATTCCATGATGTGCCGCCTTGAATACGTGTGATGCTGACAACCGCATGATGTAAAGAACTAATGCGGCGGCTGACAATTTGCTGTAGGGCGCTTGTGATCTGACCGCTGATGGCAATCGGATCAATTGTGTGATTTGGAATTCCAGCATGACCACCCGTTCCTTTAATGTCAATTTCAAAGCGATCGACACTCGCCATTAATGCTTTTTCTCTTATCCCGATGGTGCCAACTGGCAGGTTAGGTTTATTGTGCATACCAAATATCGCATCGACTCCATTTAAGACGCCTGCCTCTATGACGTGTTTCGCTCCTTGCGCCACTTCCTCAGCCGGCTGGAACAAAATGCGGACTGTTCCCTTGAGCTCATGTTTCCGTTCGTTTAATAGGACGGCCGCACCAAAAATCGAAGCGGTATGGAAATCATGGCCGCATGCATGCATTTTTCCCTGTATCTTTGAAGAAAATGGTTCACCAGATGCTTCTTCGATCGGAAGTGCGTCAATATCGGCTCTCAGAGCAATCGTTGGTCCCTCTTGTTCTCCTTTGATTTCACAAACGACCCCTGTTTGAAGATCTGGGAAATCGAGCACTGTGATCCCTTCCTCTTGTAACCAGCCTCGTAGTTTTTTTGTCGTTTCATACTCTTCAAATGCTAGCTCTGGATGCTCATGAAGCGCTCGGCGCATGTTAATTAAACGTTTGTTTAAAGCTTCATTTCCTAATGATTTCACTGATACTCACCCCTCTAAAGAGTAAAAAGCAGCTTATGCTTCTTCAGCCGCTGCTTCTTTTTGGATAAATCGTTTTGTTCGTTCATTCTGCGTTTCGTCAAATAGTTCGGTTGGCGTTCCCTGCTCAATGATATGACCATCTGCCATAAAAATCACATGATCTGCTACTTCTCTTGCAAACGCCATTTCATGTGTCACGATGATCATCGTTGTTTCTTGAATGGCAATGGATTTAATGACTTGAAGCACACCTGAGACAAGTTCTGGATCGAGTGCTGACGTTGGTTCATCCAGCAAAATCGCATGTGGATCAACCGCTAACGCACGGGCAATCCCGATTCGCTGCTGCTGACCGCCGGATAGTGTAACCGGGTAGCTGTCAGCTTTTTGTTCTAGCCCTACTTGTTTCAATAGTTTCATACCGATTTCATTTGCCTGCTGTTTTGTCATTTTTTTCGTCACAAGCAGTGACTCTGTAATGTTTTGCAAGGCTGTTTTGTTTTTGAATAAATTATAGTTTTGAAACACCATGGCCGTTTGCTGACGCAGGTGATGGGCTTCTTTACGTGTATATTTAGACGCATTCAGCTTCGCATCGCCAATTTCAATCGTACCTTCGTCTGGCGTTTCTAATAGATTTAGACAGCGTAGCAATGTTGATTTACCGGAGCCAGAAGGTCCGATAATGGCCACAACCTGCCCTTTTTGCACGTCAAGATTAATTCCGTCTAAGACGACAAGGTCGCCGAATGATTTTTTCAAATTGGTGAGCTTGATCATGTCCACACCTCCTTAATTCCGGTAAGGTTTGCTGATTTTTCGTTCAAATAGGTCTTGTAGGAAACTATAAATGATGGTGAGCACCCAATACACAATGCCAACCGCTAAATACGTTTCAAAGTACTTATAGTTGGCCGATGCAATCATTTTCCCTTGCGCAAACATTTCTGCCACCCCAATGGTAAAGGCAAGCGATGTTTCTTTTAAAAGTCCAATAAAGGTATTCCCCGTCGCTGGAATGGCATTTCTGACGGCCTGCGGGAAAATAATTCTGACGTAAGACTGCCATCTTGTCATGCCGACAGATAAACAGGCCTCAAGCTGCCCTTCATCCACTGAATTAAGAGCCGCTCTAAAAATTTCTGCTAAGTACGCTGAGTTTTTAATACTTAAACCGATAATGACCGCTGTTAAGGCATCCATTGAGGTCATCGCAGGAAATAGCTGCGGAAGACCAAAATAAATGAGAAAGAGCTGAACCAAAGTTGGAACCGCTCTGAAAAAAGAAATATACAGCTTGGCAAATTGGTATAAGACAGGTATCCGGTTTTTCGTTATAAGCGCGAATACCACACCAATGATAATGGCAAATACCATGGAGACAATCGCCATGAAGATCGTTATCGGCAAGTATTGAATCAAGGTTGGAAAAACCGTCACCATATACTGCCAATCAATGTGATTCATGTCTGCTTTTCACCGCCGCTGTTGTTATTTTTTAATTGGAACTGTGACATCATCTTTGAAATATTTCTCAGACAATTTCTTCAGTGTTCCGTCTTCTCTTAATTCTTTGATCGCTTTATTGAATTCTTCTCTTAGCTTGTCGTGCTTTTCATCTTTGGCAAATGGGTAGCCGACTTCTTCATATACGATTGGGTTGCCGACGATTTTGAGTGGAAGTCCTGTTTTTTCAATTTGAGCTAACAAGACACTGCGTCCGTTGACGTAAGCATCTACACGGCCATTTGCGACTTCATTTAAGACACCGTCTTGTGTTTCATATGTTTTGATGTTGATTTTCTTGTCTGGGTCTTTGCTCTCTAGGTTTTTGGCATGGTTTGAGCCAAGAACAGCCGCCACCGTTTTTCCTTTTAAGTCGTCAAGTCCTTTAATGTCCTTGTTGTCCTTCTTGACAATGATTTGTGTTCCTGCGTATGCATACGTATCTGTAAAGTTGAACGTTTGTTTACGCTCATCTGTAATCGCAACTTGGTTTGATACGGTATCCAGCTTACCAGATGTCAGCTGGCCCATCAGTCCGCTGAATTCACTCAGCTGCCAGTCTAGTTTGTAGCCTAGCTTTTTCGCAATGGCTTCTGTGACTTCGACATCAAATCCTACTAGTTTGCCGTTTTCTTTATAAGCAAATGGATAGCTTTGGCCTGTAGCGCCCACTTTAAGCACTTTCTCGTCTTTGCCTTCACTCTGATTGCCTCCGCCGCATGCCGCTAACACCGCAAGCATTGCCGCAAATAAAACAACTAGCCACTTTTTGTTTTTCATGTTCGTACACCCTTCTTTCCTCTTATGGTTGTGTAATATCTGATCGTAATTGTTTTTTAAAATAAATGGTGATATGGCCTTTGCCTAGATCCTTTTCACCTGCTCTGACATAGCCTTTACGCTCATACATGTCCATGAGCCACGGATGCTTATCAGCTGTCCCAAGAGAGACAAACGGTACCTTTAGTGTGTCCCTTAGCACTTCCGTTTCAACCCACTCAAGCAAGGCTGAGCCTGTGCCTTTTTTTGCCGCTGGTTCTGAAGCAAACCACCATATATGCGGAACGCCGAATGGTCCTGGCTGTTCTCCCCACGGCATACGGAGTGATAAGGTGGAGAGAAGCTCTCCGTTTTCTTCCATTACATAGCAAAGGTTCTTTTGTACATTTTTCTGAACGAGGGCGACATCTGCATGTGCTGCTTGGAACTGAATGCCGAGCTCACGAATCGGCTCGTAGGCTCTTGTTGTCAGTTCAAGCAGCGCTTCTATATCATCCTCAGTTGCCAGACGAAACGTATATCCCAACGTTAGTCACCTCACCTTTATGTCGTGTAGCGATTTTTTGGCTGTTTTAATCCGAGATTTTCTCGTAAAGTTTGTCCTGTGTATTCTGTTTTGAACAGGCCTCTTTCCTGAAGGATCGGAACGACGCGGTCTACGAAGGCATCAAGTCCTTCTGGCAATAATGGCGGCATCACGTTAAAACCGTCAGCTGCTTCCTCAACGAGCCATGTCTCCATCACATCTGCTAGCTGCTCTGGTGTTCCAATGAAGATATGGTGCCCACGGGACCCTGCAACAGATTGGTAGAGCTGGCGAATGGTCAGGTTGTCCTTTCTCGCCATATTCATCACAAGGTCAAAGCGGCTTTTCACGGCATTTGACGCGCTTGGATCAATCTCTGGAAGCGGTCCGTCTAGTGGATACTGCGAAAGATCAATACCCCCTAAGTAGTTTTGTAAAATGCTAAGGCCGATTTCTGGAACAATCAGCTCTTGTAATTCTTCATACTTCGCTTTTGCCTCTTCTACTGTATCGGCAATGATTGGGAAGATGCCCGGCATGATGCTGACATCCTCTCTAGCTCGTCCAGCAGCCTCTACTTTTCCCTTCAAGCTTTGGTAAAATTCCTTCGCTTTGTCGAGATCGTTTTGTGCCGTAAAAATAAGCTCAGCCGTTTTAGCCGCAAGCTTTTGACCATCTTCAGAAGACCCTGCTTGAATGATCACTGGCTGTCCTTGAGGGGTGCGTGATACATTAAGCGGACCCCGTACGGAGAAGAATTCACCTTTGTGCTGCAGCTCATGAAGCTTACTAGGCTCAAAGAATTCTCCTGTTTCTTGGTTTCTGATAAGTGCGTCCTCTTCCCAAGAATCCCACAAACCTTTGACGACATCGACGAATTCTTCAGCTCGTTCGTATCGTTTGTGGTGTGCTAAATGCTCTTCTCCGCTAAAATTTTTCGCTGTTTCTTCAATAGAAGATGTGACCACATTCCATGCTGCTCGTCCGCCTGATAAATGATCGAGTGAGGCAAACTGTCTTGCAATATGGAATGGCTCACTGTATGTAGTTGATGCTGTTGCTGCTAAACCAATTGTTGAGGTAGACTCTGCAATCGAAGAAAGCAGGGTGAGCGGTTCAAATCTCGTTAATACATTTGGATGAGATGTATGATTAATTGATAAGCTGTCGGCTAAAAAGAGCAAATCCAGCTTCCCTTCCTCGGCCTTTTTCGCTAATTGTTTAAAGTAATCAAGATTCATGGCTGCGTCTGGTACTGCTTTCGGATGTCTCCAAGAGGCGACATGATGTCCAGTTCCCGCGATGAATACGCCTAGCTTGAGCTTCCGTTTCGGCTGTGACACTTGTTCTTCATCCTTTCTATATCTTCCTTGTATCAAGTTATTATTTTACAAGATACATTTTTCTGATTGAATTAATCGGTTTTATCCATAAAAAAAGGGCAAATGTTGCGAAAAATGAAAAATAATTATTACTATATGCCCTTTTTACATGATTGTCAACCGCCTTCTAAACCTCCAAAAAAAGGGATTTACAGGCGGTTACGGTGGATCAATTTCAATATTTCCGATGAGCCGGTCCGTGGAGTGCGTCATCAATTGACTGCGCTCTAGTACGTTATGGGCAATCACCGAATGAGTGGAAGATGTGGTGCGGACGGCAATCGCTTTTTGAGGAGAGAGATTAATGATGTTATTCCGCAGCACACGTGCTGAGACAACCTCATCAAGAAAAACGGCTGTCGGCTGTCCGATCGAACGATTTAAATAAAAGCGGTTATCTCCAATTTGAGGTGAGCCATTTTTAATGTACATCACCACATATAAGGACGTTTCTTCAAAGGAATTGTCTTTAATCTCTAAAGGAGCGGTCGTATTGCTGTAGACGGCATAGTTTTGATAGTGCTTAAAACGATTCTGCCATATGAAAGCCTTTGCATTTCCTGTCACGCTGATTGTATACGAAGATGCGAGCTGTGAATGTCCTTCTTGAATAAAGTGATTGCCGTTGATCCCCGCTTCTCCCTCCTGCACCCATATCCCTCGGCTGAATTCCTTGAATTGATTATGCTGAATTAAGATATTCGTTCCTCTGACCATCGCCGCATCGATGACAGAGTAGACGGTATTGTTTGAAAAAACAATGCTGTCTGATTGATAAATACGCAGCGATGTACTTCTAAGCCGTGTGTTTGTCCCTGACTCAATATGGTTCCCTTCTATTAAAATACGATTGGCCATATAGACAGACACAGCCGCATCTTCAAAAAGACTGATTTTATTACCTGTGATGTGCACGCTGTCTCCCCTCACATCAATACCCTTTTCAAATCCTTCAATCATATTGCCAATAATGATCACATTGTTTTCCGATTGATCAAGCGGCACACCTAAGCTCGTAATCCCTGCTTTTGTCACGCCCCCTCCCACTGCACGAATCAAATTATTCGCAATGATCATTTCAGTGGCGAAGCCATAGGAGATACTGCTGTCCGTTTGATTGCCTTCAATGATCACACCATAGCCGTTGAAATTATAGATAGAGCTGGCTGCGCCGCCTCTGACTATGTTGTTTCGAATTTGAATATTCAGCGGTTCCTCCAAGTTGGTCGCATTTTCTCCGTATCCTTCAATATCAATGCCCATTTTTGGCTCGACCCCGTTTACCCCTGCCCTTTCAAGCAAACAGTCTTCCACAATGACACCATCACAGCCTGTAATAGAAATATTGTTTCGCCTTGAGTCAGTGATGGTGCAGCCAGAAATATGAATTGACGAAGCAGGCGAGTACGATTCGATATGGGTCAATAAACCGTGCGGACTGACAATGATGCCGTCTCCCGTACAATTGTTGATTTGAACACGATCGATATTCACATGGGAAGCACCTTCAATACACACCCCGAAGCCCCATTCATGTGTTTTTCTTTCTGGCGGGAGTGCCTTGTACACATGCTCATCACGGTCGCCTTCGATCCGCCCGCCCCGAATGGTCACATGCTCTACCTCTCCTATATAAAAGGCTGCATATCCCCACGAATCATTTGGTTTCACTTTGATAACGGCATCTGATGCCATCTCAATACAAATATGACTTGGCACTCGTATGCCGGCATGACGAAAAGGAAAAAATTGATCCCCCCTGTACACCGCATCTATTAGATACGTTCCACTCGGCAGCCAGACGTGGGAGTAGCCCTGTGCTTTTGTCCATTCCAGGCATTCGTTCAGTTTCGCTGTACAGTCCGTTTTCCCGTCAGCAATCACGCCAAAGTCTAATACATTGACAATGGGTTTCTTCAGATCAGATTCATTTACATCCCCCAATGAAAACTCCTCCTTTTTACACATGTCCTCTTGTCATCCTATGCATGTGGGAAAGGTTTGCTTGTACGATATTTCAAATTTTATATAAATTCTTCCGGAATAACTTTCCGATGATTTTCACTTGAGCGAATTTTTCATCTTTTTGAGTCTTTACGCCTATTGAACTAACATTTTCCTGTTTTAGAATAGTTTTATATTGACACAAGAACTATACAAGAATATCATTTTTCTCATATCTCTTTTTTTAAGAAAGGATCTATGCCATGTCTACAATTGACCACGATAAAATTGTTAAAAGTGTTCCTCAAAAAGGGTTTTTTGGACATCCTAAAGGACTTTACACACTGTTTTTTACTGAATTTTGGGAGCGTTTTTCTTATTATGGCATGCGTGCACTACTTATTTATTATATGTACACAGAGGTGACAAAAGGCGGTCTTGGCTTCGACCAGACAACCGCTAATTCGATCATGTCTGTCTATGGTGCGCTTGTCTATATGTCAGGCATTATTGGCGGATGGCTTGCCGACCGGGTATTTGGTTCATCCAGTACAGTCTTTTATGGCGGGGTATTCATTATGCTTGGTCATGTCATTTTGGCACTACCTAGCGGTGCAACAGCGCTCTTTATTAGTATGGGGCTGATTATTATTGGGACAGGTCTCCTAAAGCCGAACGTCTCAAACATAGTCGGTGACCTATATACAAAAACAGACCCTCGAAGGGATTCTGGATTCAGTATTTTCTATATGGGGATCAACATGGGTGGTTTTATCGCCCCATTAATTGTCGGAACACTCGGTCAAAAAGTGAATTTCCACCTTGGTTTCTCACTCGCTGCCGTTGGTATGCTTGTTGGACTTATTACGTTTGTCATCACGAAAAAGCCGAATCTTGGACTTGCCGGCACTTATGTCACAAATCCACTATCAGCTACTGAACGCAAGAACTTCAAAATTTTCGGTACATTGATCGTGATTGTACTTGCTGTTTTTGCTGTCATCGGTATTCAAACAGGAGCGCTCACGATTAATCTATTCACTTGGTTTGTCAGTGTCCTTGGTGTGCTGATTCCAATTGTTTATTTTATTGTGATGTATTTTAGTAAAAAAACGAGTGCAGTGGAGCAGTCGAGGGTACTCGCTTATATTCCATTGTTCCTAGCTGCGGTGATGTTCTGGGCCATTCAAGAACAAGGCTCAAATATTTTAGCCACATATGCAGATCAGCGAACAAACTTGAATTTCCTTGGCATGACATTAGCCTCTTCTTGGTTCCAATCATTGAACCCAATCTTTATTGTGCTCCTGTCACCAGTATTTGCTTGGTTATGGGTCAGACTCGGTAAGAAACAGCCGTCTACCCCGATTAAATTCTCACTTGGCCTTCTGTTCGCAGGATTATCCTTTATCATCATGATCATTCCTGCCTACATGTCTGGACCACATACACTTGTAAGCCCACTATGGCTCGTTCTAAGCTTCTTCCTTGTCGTCATCGGAGAGCTTTGCTTATCACCAGTTGGGCTGTCAGCGACAACAAAACTGGCACCTGCTGCCTTCTCAGCGCAAACGATGAGCCTTTGGTTCCTTTCCAATGCAATGGCACAGGCGATCAATGCGCAAGTGGTCAAGCTGTTTGATAAAGTGCCAGAAACCGTCTATTTCGGGATCATCGGCATGCTCGCCATCATTTTATGTGGTGTCATGCTCCTGCTTACACCGGTGATTAAGAAAGCGATGAAAGGCGTGCATTAAATTGAAAAAGAAGCCTCCCGAATGGGAAGGCTTCTTTTTTTGAATTAAAACCGAATTTCATCATCTCCGTGGATTTGCAACTGGAGCGGTTCACTTTTCACCTGATGTTTTTTCACATAGCGGTGATAGACAACATATCCAATGATCATGAGCGGTACGCCGACATACAGCCCAATCCGCTGCTCCGCATCAAAGGCAAGACTGATTAGCACAATCGAGTTAAGCGTGATCGCAATGATCGGCAGTGCCGGATAAAGAGGGGTTTTAAATTTTAGGTTTTCCAGCTTTCCGCCTGCTTTCAAATATCTTCTGCGGAAAAGCAGCTGTGATAATGTAATCGTAATCCAGCCGGTTTGGGCACTCATGCCCGCAATTGACACGATCCAAGCAAAAACGGTTTTCTCTGCAAAGAATCCTGATAATAACGAAATACCTGTAAACAGGAAAGTGAGCAGTAAGGCATTCATCGGGATGCCCCGCTGATTGACTCGTCTAAACGCCTTCCCTGCCATTCCTTCCTTCGACAAAGAGTACAGCATTCTCGTGGAGGCATATAGGCCAGAGTTCGCCACAGATAATAAAGCAATGATAATGACAAAGTTCATGATATCTGCCGCATAAGGAATGCCCGTTCTCTCAAACACAGTGACAAATGGGCTTTGCAGCACACTCGCTTCTTTCCAAGGCACCATACCCGCTAAGACAAAAATAGATAAAACGAAAAAGACAAGGGTGCGCCAAACCGTCTGATGAATCGAGCGAGGTACGGTTTTCTCCGGATTTTCACTTTCTCCTGCCGCAATCCCGATCAGCTCCGTCCCTTGAAACGAAAAATTCACCGTAATCATCGTGACGACAACGGCCAGCAAGCCATTCGGAAACAGACCGTCACTCACAAAATGATTAAAGTAAGGAGCTGGTTCCCCGCTCGTCGTTTGAATAAAACCAAACATCGCCGCTCCGCCTACACCAATAAATAGTAAGATGGCAACAATCTTAATGGTTGAAAAGAAAAACTCCGACTCCCCGAACGCTTTCGCTGACCTGGCATTTAATAAGAACAAACACAGCCCAAATATGAGACACCAAATCCACACATCCACTTGTGGAAGCCAGCGTCTCATCAGCTGCCCTGCTGATAAAAATTCCAGCGCCACGGTGGCTGCCCAGCCAAGCCAATAAATCCAGCCAACAGCAAATCCTGCTGCAGGACTCACAAATTTCGTCGCATACGTATGAAACGACCCCGACACAGGAAGCGCGACTGACAGCTCTCCAAGACACAGCATGGTTAAATACATAATCAATCCGCCCACTATATAGGAAAGAACAGCTCCAACTGGCCCTGCTTGTCCAATCGTATAGCCTGTTCCAAGGAAAAAGCCTGTCCCAATGACACCGCCAAGAGAAATCATAAATAAATGGCGGGAGGTCATCGCCCTTTTCAATTGTTCGGGCTGATTTTGTCCAACATCCACAATGATGCCCTCCTTCTTCTAAGATGTTCTGTTATCAAAACATGTCTCCATGTGATTATTCCATTTTCAAAACAACCTACTAATTATACATCTTTTATAATAAATATGCTTCCTTCTATCGTCACTGTTACAAAGTCTTTATTTTAGTAATGTTCGCACAACTAAGAGCAAATAGACATTGTAGAGAATGGAGGTTTGAAAGAATTGGGTTCAAGGCATAAAGTTGGTGAGATTCGCTCAAGCTAGTTTCAAATGCTTTACTTTTAGGTTGCTTCTCTGTAAGATCATATGTTGTAAATACCAACAAGAAAAGTGGGGAATAAAATGAAAAAAATGTTCTTTGCCATTATTTTAGGCGCTTGTGTTGCATTGATCACAGCATGTGGATCAGCTGCAAACGACAGCGCAAATAAACAATCTGGGTCTAAGGAATCAGGTGACCTTTGGAAGTCCATTCAGGATAAAGGCGTATTAACCATCGGTACAGAAGGTACATATGCTCCTTTCACCTTCCATGACAAAAAGACAGATAAATTAACTGGCTATGATGTCGAGGTCATCACAGAAGTCGCAAAACGTCTTGACTTAAAACCAGAATTCAAAGAAACACAATGGGACAGCATGTTTGCTGGTCTGAATTCTAAACGTTTTGATGTGGTAGCGAACCAAGTTGGTAAAACTGGACGTGAAAATCAATATGATTTCTCTGATAAATACACAACATCTCAAGCCATTGTTGTGACAAAATCAGATAACAATGACATCAAGAAACTTTCTGATGTGAAAGGCAAAAAAGCAGCACAATCATTAACAAGTAACTACAACAAATTAGCTACAGATGCTGGCGCTAAAATTGAAGGGGTTGAAGGTCTTGCACAATCCATTCAATTGATTCAGCAAGGACGTGCTGATTTGACGTTCAATGACAAATTGGCTGTCTTGAATTACTTGAAAACAAGCGGTAACAAAAACCTAAAAGTTGCATTTGAAACAGGAGATCCACAAGAAACGTATTTTGCCTTCAGAAAAGGCAGCGGCGAAGTCGTTGACAAAGTGAATGGCGCACTAAAAGAAATGAAGAAAGATGGTACACTCGCTAAGATTTCTAAGAAATGGTTTGGTGAAGATGTTACAAAATAATATCCTCGGAGTCGTCATTCCGTGGGATCTTCTTCAGCAATCTTTTTGGCCAATGGTGATGCAGGGAATTTATTATACAATTCCCCTCGCCATCATTGCTTTTATCATTGGTCTTTTTATCGCGCTTGTGACAGCTCTTGCTAGAATGTCTAAAATCAAAGCGCTCAGATGGATTTTTTCTATCTATGTGTCGGCTGTTCGCGGAACGCCGCTTTTTGTGCAATTGTTTATTATTTTCTATTTCTTTCCGACATTTAATATCACACTTGATCCATATCCAAGTGCTATCATCGCTTTTTCTTTAAACGTAGGTGCGTATGCTTCGGAAATTATTCGTGCATCCGTCCTATCTGTTCCAAAAGGACAATGGGAAGCGGGGTATTCGATTGGGATGACCCATCGCAAAACGCTCGTCCGCGTGATTTTACCGCAGGCAGTGCGTGTATCGATTCCGCCGCTGTCTAATTCATTCATTAGTTTGGTGAAAGATACATCGCTTGCCTCCCAAATCCTCGTGGCAGAGATGTTCCGTAAATCACAGGAAATTGCTGCGGCGAACTTGGATCAAATTTTATTTATTTATATGGAAGCAGCCCTGATCTATTGGGTATTCTGCTTCATTCTATCGCTCGTTCAACACCAAATTGAAAAACGACTTGATCGATATGTCGCAAGGTAAGGAGGGAACGACATGCTAACAGTCAAAGGCTTAAACAAATCCTTTGGTGAAAATGAGATTTTAAAGTCGATTGATTTTACGATCAACAAAGGGCAGGTTGTGGCGATTCTTGGTCCATCAGGTTCAGGAAAAACAACGATGCTTCGCTGTTTAAATGCACTTGAAATTCCAAATGCCGGCTCCTTTACCTTCGATGATTTCTCGATTGATTTTTCTAAAAAAAATAAACAAGCTGATTTGCTCAAGCTTCGCCGGAAGTCAGGCATGGTGTTTCAAGATTATCATCTGTTCCCACATCGCACTGTTCTTGAGAATGTGATGGAAGGTCCAGTCCAAGTCCAGCGCCGTCCGAAAGAAGCGGTGCGAAAAGAAGCGATTCAGCTCCTGCAAAAGGTAGGACTTGAGGATAAAAAAGATTTGTATCCCTTCCAGCTGTCAGGCGGTCAAAAGCAGCGTGTCGGCATTGCCCGTGCACTTGCCATTCAGCCAGAGCTTATGCTTTTTGATGAACCAACCTCTGCGCTTGATCCTGAGCTTGTCGGAGAAGTCTTAAAGGTCATGAAAGATTTAGCGAAAGAAGGCTGGACGATGGCGGTTGTCACACATGAAATCAAGTTTGCCCAAGAAGTGGCGGACGAAGTGATTTTTATTGATGGCGGCGTCATCGTCGAACAAGGTCCTCCTGAAGAAATCTTCAAACGACCAAAGGAAGAACGAACAAAACAATTCTTAAATCGGATTTTGAATCCAGTATGATGAAAAAAGGCTGTTCTCATCATGTGAGAACAGCCTTTTTTTATATCTCTTTTTGCAGCCGCAGCGCTAGTAAATCTTGCAGGAGCAGTCTCGCTCCCTCTGGGCTGACAACTACACCGCCTGACAGCGCCTTATTGGAACAGGTGACTTGCCCTGTAACGATACAAGGTTTATCCCGCCAATAAGGCTTTATCACAATGTGACTTTCTTCTTGATAGATTTCTACAAAATCTTGCGATCGAATTTTCAATCGTTTTCGAACATCTGTCGGGAGAACAACTCTCCCGAATTTATCTATAAACCTTACATAGTCTTCATTTAACAAAATGACCCCCTCCTGCATCTATAGATACTATATGAACGATCACCTCCTTATCAGGCGATCTGCTCGATCGGCGTGAAAGTGAAGGAGGAGCCGCAGGCTGGATCAGTGACTACACACGCTTCCCATATATAATATATCTGTTTGGCGCAGGACCAATGAAAGAAAAAGGATAACATGTGGTGAGGACAAGTTCTTCCTTTTCCTGTTGTAGTGTAATAATACTTTGATCATCTTTTTTCACAATCTTTGTTTTCTCAATTTCATAGGTGAATCGTCCGTATGAAAGCTCTATGACAAGTTGATCCCCTTTCACAAGTTCTCCTGTTCGTCTAAACACAGTATCACGATGCCCAGATAAAACGATTTGTCCCTGTTCGTTAGGAAAATAGCTCTCGTGATAATGACCCACTCCCTTTGCCAAATCCTCCGCCGCTGTTCCTTCTACAATTGGTAACTCAGCGTTTAACTTTGGAATGTGCAAGAGCCCAATGGTTTCACCAGCCTCCGGCACAAAAGAGGAATCCATTTTCCCCTTTTGCTGGATGGCTGCTTGCGCAGACTGGAATGATTGATCTACTTGTCTTTGTCCATCAACGATTTTCATATATCCTACAATCACAAGACAAATACCTGCTGTAATCAATAGAGCTGAGATGATTTTTTGAAACATGGACGATTATCCGTTTCTTTTTCTTCTTTTCCATACAATAAGGGATGCACCTATTAGTACAAGTGCAAATCCTGCTAGTAAAAGGTTGTACATCTCTGTTGCAGTGTTCGGAAGATGATGACCAGGTGTATCCGGTTCTGAATGAGAAGGCTGCTCTGGATTTGCTGGCACCTCTGGCACATGCGGCAGTACTACCGTTGTTGAGTTTTCAGGTTTGTCTGGTTCGTCCACATTATCACCCTTCACAACTGCGATATTTTGAATGGTTTTACCTTCAGATCCTTTTGCGACCTTCGCTTCAAAAGTCACCGTATGCCAGTCCGTGTCTTTGATATCACCAAATTGTCCGGTGACTGTGCCTTTTGTGTAGTCTCCGTTGTCGTCATCTTTTGCATCTGTGACAGCTTGTCCATCTACTTTTAATGATCCTTCGACGTATTCAAGACCTTTTGGCAGTTGATCTGTGATGACTAGATCTTTGATGATACTGTCTTCTACACTATTTTTTGTTTTGATGGTGTAAAGAAGGGTGTCGCCTACTTGTACTTCTTTTTCATTTGTATTGCCTTCTGCTTTTTGAGAGATCTCAGATGTTTTTTCTGATTCAAGCTTTGGATCTCTTGGATCAATGTTTGTTTCGGTTGTCGGCTCATCTGGCGGCGTGTTTTCGCCTGTTACTTTTGCTGTATTTTGAATGGTTTTACCTGCTTGTCCTTTGGCTACTTTCGCCTCAAACGTCACTGTATGCCAGTCCGTGTCTTTGATATCGCCAAATTGACCGGTCACTGTGCCTTTTGTGTAGTCTCCGTTGTCGTCATCTTTAGCATCTGTGACGGCTTGGTCATCTACTTTTAATGACCCTTCGACATATTCAAGACCTTCTGGCAGTTGATCTGAAATCACGAGATTTTCGACGATGCTGTCCTCTTCAAGGTTCTTTGTTTTGATCGTATACAGAAGGGTATCGCCTACCTGTGGTGTTTTTTCATCTGTGTTCCCTTCTGCTTTTTTCTGAATGCTCGCTGTCTTTTCTGATGCTAGTTTTGGTTCACGAGGATAAATTTCTGTTTTCGTTGTTGGATCATCTGGCGGTGTGTTTTCACCTGTTACTTCGGCAGTGTTTTGAATGTCTTGACCAGCCTGTCCCTTTTCAACTGTCACTTCAAACGTCACGGTATGCCAGTCTGTGTCCTTCACATTACCAAAATAACCGGTGACCTTTCCATCTGTGTAGTCTCCGCTATCGTCGTCTTTCACATCTGTGACAGATTCTCCATCAATTTCAAGAGACCCAGCGACATACGTCAGCCCTTTTGGTAATTGATCTGAGATCACTAGATTTTCCACAAGGCTGTCTTCTATCGTGTTCTTTGTTTTAATTGTATAAAGCAGGGTATCTCCTACTTCTGGATGCTTCTCATCTTTATTACCTTCTGCTTTTTTCTGTAAAACAGCTGTTTTTTCTGAATCGAGCTTAGGATCACGAGGATAGATTTCTGTTTTTGTTGTCGGATCGTCTGGTGGTGTGTTTTCACCTGTGACACTCGCTGTATTTTGAATGTCTTTGCCAGATTGTCCTTTTTCAACCGTCACTTCAAATGTCACAGTATGCCAATCTGTATCTTGAATGTCACCAAATTGTCCTGATATGGTACCATCTGTGAAGTCTCCGTTATCGTCATCCTTTGCGTCAGTGACTGCCTCTCCATCCACTTCAAGTGAATCCGGCACATACGCTAATCCTTCCGGCAGTTCGTCTGAGATCACTAAATTTTCAACGAGACTGTCTTCTATCGTATTCTTTGTTTTAATCGTATAAAGAAGTGTATCACCGACCTCTGGATGCTTCTCATCTGTATTGCCATCTGCTTTTTTCTGCAAGACCGCTGATTTTTCTGATTCCAGCTTTGGGTCACGAGGATAGATCTCTACATTCGTTGTCGGCTCGTCTGGCGGTGTGTTGCCGGTTGTGACATTCGCTGTATTTTGAATATCTTTGCCTGCCTGGCCTTTTCCAACTGTGACTTCAAACGTCACGGTATGCCATTTCGTATCTTTCACTTCACCGAACGTTCCAGTGACAGTTCCGTCTGTCATATCACCGTTGTCGTCATCTTTTACATCTGTGACTGGATTTCCATCTACCTGAAGTGAATTTGGTACATAAGATAATCCTTGAGGTAACTTGTCAGAAATCACAAGGTCTTCTATTACACTATCTTCAACAGCGTTACGGGCTTGAATGGTATACAGCAATGTGTCCCCTACTTCTGGGTGCTTCTCATCTGTATTCCCATCTGCTTTTTTCTGTAAGGCCGCTGATTTTTCTGATTCCAGCTTCGGATCACGAGGATAAATTTCTATGTTTGTTGTTGGATTGTCTGGCGGTGTGTTTTCCCCTTTGACATTCGCTGTATTTTGAATATCTTTACCCGCTTGCCCTTTTGCTACTTTTGCTTCAAATGTCACGGTGTGCCAATCGGTGTCTTTCACATCACCTATTTGACCTGTCACAGTGCCGTTTGTATAGTCACCTTTGTCTTGGTCTTTGGCATCTGTCATGCTTGCGCCATCCACCTTAAGAGAGCCTGAAACATAGGTTAAGCTGCTCGGAAGGTTATCTGATATAGTCAGATTTTTGACAATACCATATTGTACGGTGTTTCTTGCTTTAATTGTATAAAGCAGCGTGTCGCCTACCTCTGGATGTTTCTCATCTGTGTTACCCTCTGCTTTTTTCTGTAAGACAACAGATTTTTCTGATTCAAGCTCTGGAGGATATGGGTCAAATTCTGGCTTTACCCGCGAAGCTAAATCGTAAGATAATGAATCACCAGCCGTGCCCATATAAGTCGTACTTAATGTTTTTGCATCAAGTGTATAAAGAGTAGAATGGCCAATAGATGCATTTAATCCTGACTGCAACAGCATTTGCCCATTTGGCAAAAAGCTGATTCCCCGAACGCCTCCATCAATGCTTTTACCATCCGCATTTTTAATTGGAATAACACGAATGACTTCAGCCGTATCTGGATTCATTTGGGCAATGGCTCCACTCCCATTTGATGCGAACCAAAGATAGCCGTCTTTATCAACAACAAGGTCCCCACCAACGCCAGACCCGATGTCATATCCGACAATTTTTTTAGACGATTTTTGACCCGTAGCTAAATCGTATGTTCCAAGGAAGTATTCTCCATTCGAAGCGTAAGAATGTATATATTTGCCATTATGGACAACAGCATTAGACGCACCTCCAGCTAAAACGCCTACACGCTCAGCTTGTCCTGTCGTCGCATTTATTTTATAAAGAACAGGCTCTCCACTTGCTGTCGTCGTTGCATACACAACGTTTTCTTGATCATTGACAGCAACACCATTCACTGAAGTCGAATTCATTCCTTTCACTTGAACACTAGCCTTTACCCTAGTTGGGTTATTCCCATCAAGCTGATAAAGAATTAATGGGCTACTGCCAATCATATAGGAATCTGTGTTGTTCACTTCCACCGTTCCTGCGGCCTTAGTGATAGATGGAGAGACCGTTAATAGATTTCCAACGATCAGCACCAATATAAGAAATAATTGACTCGTTCTTTTTAATAAATTCATTCTTTGACCTCCCTTTTTTCTTGCTTCATTTAACAAAGGTATGTACCAGTTCACCTCCCACACTTTGGTAAAGAATATCAGTAACATTTCAGAACCCTCAACATGACTAAAAGACTATTTTCGACAAAAATAGCCCTTTTGTCATATACAGCTTTCGACATCTGATCCATCTATGTTTTTTCCAATAAAACAAGTTTTTTTATCGTGTATTAAATATTTTATCTATCAATAAAAACAGGCCTAACGGCGCAATTTACATACAATCTATTCTAATTTATCTTGAATATTCTTTAATTGGATAAAGGTTGTTTTTTTGTCATTTTATATTGAATTTTTTTCTTGTTTTCATAAAAATTGTTAATTATTGGTTCACTTTGTTAAAAAAAACAAGGCAAAAGTCTTGCTCCAAAATTTGATGTTTTCTGCTCTTTTTATGGAAAAAATTCTTTTTATCGAGTAAGCGATTACAATTGAGCAAAGCCATTTAAAGGGGCGTGCGAGTATGTTACGATTGAAATCGAGTGTTTAAGAAAGAAGGGAAAGCTTTTGAAGCGGGAACATCTTTTACGTTGGTTTTTTTATTTTGTTGGATTGATTGTACTTGCTTTTGGACTATCGCTGACAGTGAAAGGAAAGATCCTTGGCATTGGTCCGTGGGACGCTTTTCATTATGGACTGTTTCAGCATTTTGGTTTAACCATTGGACAATGGTCGATCATTATTGGTGCACTCATTGTGACACTGACATCTGTTTTCACGAAATCTTTTCCAAAGATCGGCGCCCTGCTCAATATGGTGCTGATTGGCGTGTTTATTGATTTCTTTAATGCAGTATTACCTGCACCACATGGGTATTTACCTGCTTTATATGTATTTATTACGGGCGTGATTGTGTCTGGGTATGGCGTTGGCATTTATGTCTCAGCTAATCTTGGCGCTGGGCCAAGAGATTCATTAATGCTGCTCATCTCAGCAAAAACAGGGCTGAACGTACAGTGGGTTCGAAATGGTATTGAGTTAACCGTGCTTCTATTTGCATGGATGCTCGGCGGCCCGATTGGCATTGGAACGATTCTGACGGCCATCTTTACTGGACTCGTCCTTCGCTTTTCATTGCCACAATCGACACGGCTCTTGCAGCTGCTCATTACAAAAACAGCGGAGAAACCTGTCCAAACCCTTATCCGATAAGAACAAGCCATTCTACTAAAAGAATGGCTTGTTTTGTGCTAAACTAAATAGACGCAATATTCTTAAAACAGGAGATGATCCTCTGATGCAGCTTTTCCATTATCATTACTGGACACCATTTGTTGAGGAGACGGAGCAGGCGTACACTTCATTAGGCTTTGAAGTAAAGGGTCGTTTCGCAAAGGAAGGTTCCTTTCCCCCTCCGCAGACATGGGATGATTTTAGAGAGAAGAAGCCCTCTTTCCGAATCATTGAGATGAGAAAGGGACAGATCAATATCACATTTGGCTATAGTAAGAAAGTCCTTTTTGATCACATCGGCTTTCTAGTGACTGATGATGAATATGATCAGCTTCTGGTACAAGCGCAAAAGAGAAACTGGGCAATCCAGACCGGGGAGCGAAGAACGTTTCTTTCTACACCAATGCGCTTAAGGCTTGAATTGCAGCGGCGGACAGATGTGATTGAAACTGGTGAAGAAGCAATTGCCGAGATGACGATCGCAGTACCTGATTTGACTCATACACCTGCGGTCGATCAGTTGCTGGACGGTTTGACACAACCTATTCATTGGAAAAAGGGAGAACGTCTCTCTTTACTTGAAGTGAAGATGATGGATTCTCATGGGATGAATACGACCGATCCAAACGGTGTTCACGTCCTCAAACAAGGATAAAAAGCAGCGAGATACGCTGCCTTTTTTATGATTGTTTACGGATTGGAATCCAAATCAATGTCACATGATCTGGAGAATCATCCTTTCCCACTAAATCGAGAACCGCCCGCACCTTCCTGTCATTTTGTGCTTTCATTAAACAGGATGTCTGTTTCTCTTTTGCATGGGTTCATCCAATGGTACAATAAATGTAAAAAATTGAGGTCCGTTATGAAGATTTTCGCTATTCAATTACAACCTTTAGATGATAGAAATGCACGAAAACAAATAGAACAGCTGAAGCCTTTTGTATCACTTGAAAAACGCGCCGCCGCTGAGCGCTTTCGTTTTTTGATCGATGCAAGAAGAACGCTTTTAGGTGAGGTACTGATTCGTCACATCATTCATGAGATGTACGCACTGCCTATGGAACAGATCATTTTTGAAACAGAAGGGAATGGAAAGCCTGTTGTCCGGCAAATTCCTTCTTTTCATTTTAATCTTTCTCACTCTGGTGATTGGGTCGTGGGCGCAGTACATGATGCGCCTGTTGGCATTGATATTGAAGAGATTAAACCGATTGATTTCGCCATTGCCAAACGATTTTTTTCAGCTGACGAATATCAAGATTTACTCTCACAGCCGGCAGAACGGCAGGAAGCCTATTTCTTTCATTTATGGTCCATGAAGGAGGCTTTTATCAAGCTGACAGGGAAGGGAATATCCTATGGTCTTTCATCCTTTACCGCTCGCTTGTCAGAGGATGGACAGGCTACTTTGAGATTACCTGATCACGAAGCCCCTTGCGTTGTCCAAACATATTCGCTTGATCCTGCCTACCAAATGGCCGTTTGTACAAGAAAACCCGCTGCGGCTGAGCACGTCGAGATACTCACTTGTGAGAACATGCTATCTCGCCTTAATAACGTGTGATTTGTTGAAGTGATGACTTTAGCAAATCGACGCCTCGTGCGATTTCCTCTTCTTTTACATGCCAAATGTTCAGTTGAAGTATAGGCTCCTTTTGATAAGTAGAAATGAAATGGCGGTCGATCGGCTGAACCATCACAGAAGCCTTTTTTAGCTGCTGAATGAGCTGATTCATCGGAAGGGACCGGTCGACACGAACGTGGGTATGGGTAGCTGGCTCCTCTTCTCCCAACTCATAAGCGCCTTGATCATTTTTCAAACAGGCCACAAGTTGTTTGGATCGAGCTCTATAGGTCGCCTGCATCCTTTCTCTATGACGCTCAAACATCCCGCTTTTCAAATAAATTTCTAAAGCAGCCTGCGAGAGCATCGAGCTGTCGATATCAATAAGCCGTTTATGTTCACTAAAGGGGCCAATCAGCTCGTTTGGTAAGACGACAGCACCTGTTCTAAGCCCCGGAAAAATGATTTTTGAGAAGCTTTTTAAATAAATGACCTTCCCCGCCTGATCATATGAATAGATCGGGTCTCTTTTTGTATCGAATTCTAAATCAGCCAAATAATCGTCTTCAACGATGTAGACATCATATGCTTCGGCAAGGGCTGCAATCGCTATTTTTTCTTGTTTCGACAGACTCGTTCCAAGCGGGTTTTGAAACCTTGGCATCGTATAGAAAAAGCGAATATCCTCCTCTCGGAAGATACGCTCCAATTCCTGAAGATCGAGTCCTTTTTCCGTCCGCTGAATCCCCCGGACAGGCAGCTGGTTTTTCTCTAAGTATTGGAGGAATAGGTGATAGCCTGGCTGTTCGACCAATATGGTCTGTTTTCCATTTGGAAACGGGATGGTGCTTAAAATCGATAAAGCCAGCTGAATACCAGAAGTCATGACGATCTGTTCTGGAGAGGCAAACACTTGATAATCCGTTAAACGCTTTGAAATGATTGGCAGTAAAGATGGTAATCCATTGGTGGTGCCATAGATAAATAAATCATTTTGATACAGATCAATCGCTTGATTGATGCAGTGCTGAAAATCGACATATGGAAATACAATGGGATCAGGCGCAGAGGAAGCAAAATCAATCCATGTGCTGCCCTTCTTAACGGATGACTGATTGGTTTTCACGACAAAATAGCCACTTCTTTCTACAGAGTACAGCAAGTGTTCACGCTCTAATGTGTCTAGTGCTTTTATGACAGTGCTTTTGCTCACAGCATATTGAGCCGCTAAGTGACGAATGGATGGAATTTTCATTCCAGCATTGTATTCACCGCTCTCGATTTTGTTTTTTATATTCAACACAAGCTGATCATATTTCCTCACAGTACTACCCTCCTTGTACCGGTACAGATATCAATAACTCTTATTGTACACTTTACTTGATCCGTTTACGATAAAAAGACAGAACCGGTCAATTCAACTGAAGCATGCATGCTCGTGTAAGGAGAATTATGATGGATATGTCAAAACAAAAAGCGTATGCTGCTTCGATCGCATACGCTTGTATTATTGGTTTTTCATTCTTGTTTGTCAAAGTAGCCTTAGCATCAGCGAATCCAATTGATGTATTGGCACACCGATTTACCGTTTCTTTCGCAGCCGCTCTTTTGTTATTTCCATTTTTACGAAAAAAGTACCGTTTTTCCATTCAATGGCGTGATCTCATTTACATTGTGCCATTTTCCTTGCTTTATCCTGTGTTGTTTTTTGCATTTCAAGTGTGGGGGTTGATGTTCACCTCTTCATCAGAGGCCGGCATTATTCAGGCGACCATCCCTATTTTGACAATGGTGCTTGCAGCATGGTGTTTAAAGGAACGTCCTACCTCGATTCAGGTGCTGTTTACCATTCTTTCTGTGTCCGGGGTGATGCTCCTCTTTGTGGTGAAGGGAATTGATGTGAAACATTCTCATCTCATTGGTTATGTGCTGATCTTACTTTCAGCCTTATCATCCAGTGCCTATAGCGTATTTGCCAGAGTGATGACACGGCGATTCCATGTCATTGAACTGACTTTCGTGATGACATTCTTTGGATTTGTCTTCTTTAATGCTGCTGCTCTCATTCGGCACTCGGTAAATGCTACACTACCGCAGTTTTTTAGTCCGTTTACGCAGCCATCCTTTGTATGGTCTATGCTCTTTTTAGGCATTCTCTCTTCACTGCTCACAGCGTATTTATCAAACTATGCTCTTTCCCACCTTGAAGCAGCAAAAGTGAGTATCTTTAACAATCTTTCTGCTTTCATTACCATTGCCGCTGGCGTGCTTATTTTACATGAAACGATTGATATGGTTCACCTCATCGGGGCTGTGCTCGTTATTGGCGGAGTGATTGGCGGGAATGTGGTGAGGAAGGGGAATTCAACACAGAAGAACTAGACAAAACTAACAACAAAACCATTTATTGTCTTGTATTTTTTTGTATAATAAGGAGAGAGAACCTTTCCTTATTATACAAACTAAAATGGACGTGTTATGAGTGCATATATTTATAGTATATACAAAGATATTGATCCTCAACGAGTTAAGAGGCTATCAACGTAACAGACCTTATTTATATGTGTTATTTGTGATGAACTACATACTAGCACCACTCTTCCTAGGTGGACTGCTTGCGTTTTTTGTCAAAAACGTATCAATCATCTACATCTCATTTTTCATTTTTTTAACAACGATTCACCTTGATAAAAGTCTTATGCGCATCTTATTTTCTTCAGATAAAAAACAGATGGCCATCCTGAAATTGAATATGGATCAATATATTTTTGGGAAAGATATGAGTAAATTTTTCGGTGTCATGATTGGTTTTATATGCTTTTTTTTAGGTTCTTTCTGCATGATTTTAAACAAACATGCTTTGTATCATTCTTTTATTCTTGGAGCCTTAGGCATTAGCTCGTTATTATTCGGATATTTACTTAGATTGAACTTATTATTACTTCTTACTAGACCTAGATTCTTTTCAATCACACCCATGATTCAATACATCACCACTGGGATCATTGCTTCTTGGATGTTTTTTGTTTTTAAATTCGAATTATTTTCTATTCCTTTTTCTAACCAATTGGTGCTTACGCTTGCTGCTTTGATCTTTCTTACTAGTCTTATTTTGTTAATCAATTGGAAAAAGAACCTTAGATATACGTCTATCTTCCATTCAGATGAGAAGGATAGACATCATCAAAACACAACATCAAGATCTTTCGATCATATTTTATTTTTTGAAATCACCCTTCTTTTGAGAAACCCTCCAATACAATGGTCGGTTTCACTATTTATATTAACAATATCTGGTGGTCTATTTACTCTCATTCTGTATGGTGTTCATACAAACCAAATCGAAACACTGAATATAGAAAATGATTTTTTGTTTATCTTTAGTGTGATATTCCCTATGATTTTTATTTCTAACGCCCTTCAATCTTATGTCTCTTTTGATGTTGATGGTCCCATTATTCCTTTAAAACACAGGTTACCTCACTTTATAAAGAACAAAATAAACTCTAAGTTGATATTATCCGTTTTATTACATATGTTTTTTTGTATTGTATATGCTATCTTTTCTACTTTTACAATAAATGTAGATCACCCCTTTTATGTGATATTTACTTTGTTAGTTAGTAGCGTTTTAATAGGCGTATGCACAGTTGGTTCTACTGTTCTATTTCCTTATTTTAAATGGGAGTATGTGTATCAAGTTCCTAGCACACTGAGCAAATTAACATTAAACCTTTGCTTCAGTTTCATTTTAGGCTTATCCGTTATGTCCTCATATAACCTAGCCTCTTTTATTGCGGCAAATACGATCATGATTGCTTGTACAGTGATCATCATCGTCATCATGTTTTTATTTTGGGATAAAACGATTAACAAAAACTGCAAATCAGTTAAAACATTATTCGAGTGAGGGATTGTATGCTTTCAATTCATGATCTAATCAAGGAATATACAGAGTCCAACTTCAAAATATCAATTCATGAATTACATTTTCATAAAGGCTCAATTGTTGGATTATTAGGCAAAAATGGTGCTGGAAAAACAACCATTCTTGAAATAATCGCGGGGTTGATCACACCAGATAAAGGTGAATTGATCATACCAAAAGATATAGCAAATGGTTTTTCAACTGTCGGTTACATGGAAGATGATCCAACACTTTTTGAAAACTTAACATGCTTCGAATTGATTAAATATCAATCCATGTTAGTTGAACAACCGTTAAATAAAAAACAGATTCAACATTTATTAGAAAAATATGGGCTTGAAAAACAAGCCCATATTCGCTCTTCTTCTCTATCCCGAGGGATGAGGCAGAGAATTTCTTTTATATTAACCACCTTACACAATCCATCTATTATCTTATTAGATGAACCATTTACCGGTCTAGACCCAGCAAATATGACACTTATGAAAAGACAGCTAAGAGAATTTAAGGCTCAAAATAAAACGATCATTCTTTCTACACACATCCTGCAATTTGCCGCTAACTTATGTGACGAGATCCTTTTTATAAATGAAGGACAAATCGTTCATTCAGAAAAAAAACCTTCCGAAGAAATATTTGATGAAGGTCAGCTTGAAAAAAGATTCTTTGAAACGTTATCCTAAATAGCAGTTTCTCTGCGTTTAAAATGATATTCAGCTATAGAAAACAACGGCCCTCGTTTGACGGGGCCGTTGTTTTCTTTTATTGGCTGATGAATTGCCTTTTTGTTGTCTGCTCAATGACATGCCTCATATGTTCTGCGAACTGCTCGAGGTGTGTGTTGATATACATGTGGCCTCCTTCGAAATCAGTGCGTTCGATGGCGTTTGCCCATGTTAGCCAGCCGTCTGCGTCTTCCATACATTTCTTATCTTGCTTTCCGTTCAATAAATAAACGGGTGATTCAATGATTGTTTTGTCTGTATGCTGGAAGGATTCTAATGCTTGATAGTCGGCACGTAAGGATGGTGTAAAGTAATCCATCATTGGCTTGTTCTCTAACAATTCCTTTGGAATCCCGCCCATTTCAGCGATATGCTGAACAAATGCTTCATTCGATAAATGGGTCAATATTTGTCTTTTTGTTTGCGGCGGCTGAATGGCAGAAATGACAACTGCTGCCGGATCGATGCCTTCCTTTTCTAGCAGCTGAGTCAGCCTGTACACCACAAGTCCGCCCATGGAATGTCCGAACAAAATAAATGGACGGTTTAATTTGCCTGTCAGTCCTTCTTTATACAATTCAGCCAGCCGATCAATGCTTGTTTCAAGCGGCATGAGGTTCGTTCCATGACCCGGAGGTTCTGCTGCTGTCACTTCGGCCGTGTCCTTCAGCTGTTCAAAGAGCGGACGGTAAGAGGCGGAATATCCGCCTGCAAAAGGAAAACAAATAAGCTGAATGAGATCTGATTTTTTTTCAAAGGTTTTAAATAATTGGTTCATACGTCCTTACCCCTTTACGATCGTTTCAAGAATCTGCGCAAGTTGATCTGCCTGCGGTCTTTTCATCATGGTCACATGGTCGCCTTTTATTTGATAATACGAGCACGTTTCTCTCGTGTAAGCTTCCCAATCGGCAAATTTCTTCTGGAAATCTGTGGCGTGTTCGCTGCTTTGTATAATATAAAACGGCACAGAGAATGGGTCTTTTTCTAATTCAATGGCTTGTGACATGATGGTATTATGAGTCTGCATTTGCAAGTATTTATCTAAATAGTGATCATTCATAAATTGATGAACGACTTCATCCTTTTCTGCTTCTTTGAGGATTTTCTGCTTCACTTCTTGGAAGCTGAGCCCTTGTAATGCTTCTGGTTTGATGCCGACGAGGTTCCCCATACCTAGGACGAGGGCGAGCATTTTCACTTCTTCTTCGTTCATATCGGCATGAAGCGCTTGATCTGCCTCATCTCTTAATACCGGAACCGTATCTAAAATGATCAATCCTTTTGGCGCTTTTCCTGCATGACAGAGTCTCTGATTCATTCCGTAAGCAAGATGTCCGCCCATGGAATGCCCTGCCAAATAATCAATGCCTGGTCGATAGAATGTCTCAATGGCTTCAATAAAAATGGTGACAAGCTCTGTATAATGAAGGAATTGTGGTTCTTCATCCTCATACAAGCCTGGAGACTGCAAGGCGTAAACAGCTCCTTCATGTGTCATGAGCTTGGCCACATCGATATACCCCATCACCGTTCCACCAGCAGGCGGTGCAAAGAAAATTCTCGGTTCAGCCGGATCCCCTTTTTTCAACTCGATCACATAGTCTTTCGGCGCTCTTTCGACATGCTCGCCTGTTTCTGGCACTGTGTCCAAATATGCCGCTAACTGCGCTGGCGCTGGGTGCATGAAAATCCACTTCGGATCAACACGGACACCTTTTTCTTTTAATTTGGCAACGGCTTGAATACTCATAATGGAATCTCCACCTAAATCAAAGAATGAATCATGAATTCCTACTCGTTTGACACCAAGCACTTCACTGAAAGCTGTCACAATTAGCTGCTGTGTTTCTGTTGCCGGTTGATCGTCTTCATGTGAGGAAGAGACTGCGTCTGTCGGCTCCGGCAATGCTTTTTGATCAACCTTCCCATTTGTTGTGACAGGAATTGCGTCAAGTACGATAAAGTAACTTGGAATCATATAGCCTGGCAGGCTTTCCTGTAAAAATGCTTTCCATCCGGGAACAGGCTCTCCCCCATCTGTGACAAGGTAGGCTGCCAGCCGTTTTGAGCTGCCGTACGTTTTAGCAATGACGGTACATTCTTTTACTTGTGGGTGTTTGAGCAGGGCTGTCTCAATTTCTCCACATTCAATTCGGTAGCCTCTAATTTTGACCAAGTTGTCTTTTCGGCCAAGGTATTCAATACTGCCATCAGACCGCCATTTCCCTAGGTCACCGGAACGATAAAGTTTGTCCCCTTTTAATGCCGGGAATGGATTGTCAATAAACCGCTCCTGCGTGCGCTCTGGGTCATGCAGATATCCTTTTGCCACCCCTGTTCCGCCGATATAGATTTCTCCTTTGACGCCTGTAGGTACTGGATTGAGATGATCATCTAGTATGACAACCGTTGAGTTGGCGACTGGCACACCGATTGGCACTGATCTTGCATCCTCGGGTACGTGTGTGACTTGATAAGTGGTCGCTAATGTTGTGTTTTCTGTTGGACCGTAAGCATTGATCAGCACACCCTTCATATGCGGCAATGCCTTTCGTGCATGCTCACTAGACATGGCTTCTCCGCCAACAAGTAATGTACGGTATCCAGCTACACTTTTTGGATCATGCTCAATCAGCCGGTTGAATAATGCAGTTGGCAAACAGTTGGCTGTGACTTGATGCATTTTGATTAAACGAGTTAATTCGTCCATATTCAGAGCAGCATATTTCGGGATCAGAACCAGCTGACCGCCATTGAGCAGCATTCCCCATAATTCAAAGGTAAAGGCATCAAATGCATAGTTAGACAGCTGAAGCATTTTATCTTCTGAACCAAGCTCAATATAGTTTGTTTCTTTCACTAAGCGGACCACTCCTGCATGAGGAAGCATCACGCCTTTTGGTGTGCCTGTTGAGCCTGAAGTGTAGTTAACATAGGCAAGCTGGTCTTCTCCTACAATCGATTTTTCCCTTTGATACACTGCGCCTGTTTCTGGTAACGGCTTGTCCATTTCAATCTTTGTGCCGCTCAGATCGTCTAAACGATTGATCAGATGCGACTGGGTTAAGATGATATCGCTTTGTGTATCGCGAACGATCAGACCGATGCGGGCATCTGGATACTCAGGTGACATCGGTACATAAGCAGCACCCGACTTGACGATCCCTAGAACTGAGACCATCATGTCAAACGAACGATCAAACAGCATCGGGACAAGTGAACCTGGTCCAACGCCCTTTGACTGTAAATAGGCAGCCAGTTTTGTCGCCTTCTCGTCTAAATCTTGATACGTCATATGCTCTTCCATATAAGATACAGCAATCCGGTGCGGGTCACGCTGCACTTGTTCTTCAAATAATTCTTGCAGCGTACGCTTTGGATAAGGCGTGTCAGTTTGATTTTTCCCTATGATCATGGCATCCTGTTCTGTTTTGTCCATGACGCAAAAGTCAGCAAATGTCCGTTCAGGCTGAGCCGTCATGCCATCTAACAGATTGAGATAATAATTCATCATACGGTGGATCGTTTCTTGCTCAAATAAATCCGTATTATATTCCACATGGATAGACAGCTTGTCCTCCTGCTCAAATACATGCAAGGTGAGATCAAATTTAGAGACGGTATGATGGACCATCACTTGTTCCGATGTCAGTCCTTTTAGGTTGATATCCAGCGAATCAGTGACATACCCCATGGCGACTTGGAAGATTGGTGAACGACTTAGGTCTCTATCCATTGAAAGGTCATCCACAAGCTTGTCGAATGGATAATGCTGATGCTCAAAGGCTTTTAACGTCATTTCTTTCACCTTTGCCAGTAAATCGGCAAAGGTATCGGCTTTTGAAACGTCCTGTCTCAGCGCCAACGTATTGACAAACATGCCGACGAGCTTCTCTGATTGTTCGACATCACGGCCAGCGATCGGCGATCCAACAATGACATCTGTTTGTCCAGACAACTTGTGAAGCAGGACATAATAGGCTGACAACATCGTCATAAATAGTGTTGTCCCCTGCTGCCTCGACAAGTCATGTAAACGCCGAACAAGCGGTTCATCTATCACGATTTTCTCTGTAGCTCCATTAAATGTTTGAATCGGCGGACGAGGACGGTCAAACGGGAGCTCTAATACCGGCAACTCTCCTTGTAACGTTTCTAGCCAATAGCTCTGAGCCTCATGGTGGTTCTTTAATTGCTCATTCTCCCAATGAACATAATCGGTCCATTCAATCTCAAGTGCTGGTAGCTCAGGCGTTTTCTCTAATAATAGCGCACCATACACGACTTCTAATTCTTGAATAAGCAGGCTGAGCGACCATGCATCGGAAATGATATGATGCTGCGCACAAAGCAAGTAATATTCCTCTTTCCCCATATCAACAATTGTCCATTGTGCAAGCGGTCCCCGTTCTAAGTCATAGATGCGGTTCGCCTCTTGCTGGATCAGCTGTTCCAATCTTCTCGCTCTTGTTTTTTCATTAAATAATGAGAAGTTCGCAACGGTTACTGATGGCGGAAGATCTTCACGGATGACTTGAACCGGCTTGCCGCCAATGGTTTGAAATGTTGCGCGCAGTGCTTCATGACGTTTTGTTAAGAGACCGATCGCCTTTGTTAACGTTTGGATGTGTAATTGGCCCATCAGCTTCCAAGCACCTAATATATTGTAATGATGGCTCTTTTCTAATGTAGATAAGAACCAAATTCGCTTTTGAGCGTGTGACAGTTCATAGCTTGTTCGTTTTTCCAGCTTTGGAATGCTGGCTTCCTGAATAGCTGGTGCTCCATTGATGTCATCGACCATTTGTGCCAAGTGTGCCAGATTCTTGCTTTCAAATAATATTTTTAGCGGTGCCTTTATTGAAAACTCATGATTAATACGAGAAATCGTTTGAGTGGCCTTTAATGAATGTCCACCAAGGTCAAAGAACTGATCCTCTTTGTACACACGATCGACTTCTAAAATATCCTCCCAGATGGCCGCAAGCACCTGCTCTGTCTTCGTTTCTGGCAATTGCTTTTCAAACGGCTGTGCGTGTTTGTGATGGAACTGTTTGAGGGCTTCGTGATCAATAGAGCCATCTTGTTTTTTCGGTATATCTTCCACTTGCCTGATGTCCCATTTCCCCTCTATGATGTCTGTGATCTTGTCAGCATCCACTTCTTTGCCTGATTGCACCGTATAGTACAGTTTCTTTTCAAAATGTGGTATTGGTGCTGGTTGAAGATGTTCAGCGATTTCTTGATTCGCCCCATCTAGGCCAATAAATAGATGCGCTTCATTCAGCCGAACACCTAGACATAATGAATGGATTCCTTGTTTTTTTCCAATCAATTGAAAGCCCTTGCGAACGGTTAGCGCGGCCCCAGTATGTCCCTTAGACAAACCAAGATTATCCCACATGCTGAAATTCAGCGAAATCGCTCTTCTTCCCTCATGATAGGTAAGGGCATGTGCGAGTCCATCTAAAAAGCTGTTCGCCGCAGAATATGCGCCAAATGTGGTGCCGCCAAAAAAGCCATTTACTGATCCAAAAAAGACGAGTGGAACTGACGGGTCATGCTTGAAAGCTTCCTGCAGCACCCAAGCACCATCTGCCTTCCCTGAAAGTTCTTTGACGAAATCTTCTTCTGTTGTATGAGCTAGTGTGTACGTATCCACATGCTGAAAGTGCTCAGATACATTGCCAGCACCGGCTAAATGAAGCGCTCCTCGGATCGACTGTCCGAAATGCTTTTCTGCTTCATAAATCGCCCGCTCGACGTCACATAAATTCGTCACATCGGCTTGTACATAAAGAACGTCTCCCTGATCTTTAAGTTGTGAGAATGACGCCTCTTTTTCTCTGTCTTCTTCAAGAGATGTCCGTCCAATTAACACGAGCTTCAAGCCAAATTGGAGCATTTGCTTAGACAGTTCAAATCCAATACCGCCAAGCCCGCCAGTCAGCAAGTACAAGCCTTCATATTCTAAAAACCCTTCTGTCTGAGGTGCCGTCATCATATTCACTTTTTCCAACTTTGGTACGAGGCGCTGGCCATGCCGGTAAGACACTTCTGCTTTCAAATGAATCGCACCTAGTTCGTCCGCAATATGTTTGGCATCCTGTTCCACATTCTCCGCTTCAATATCAAGGTGAGACACTTCTGCCCCTTCCCATTCTTGCGGGATGGTTTTTAATAATCCGGCAAGAGACGTTTTCTCCACATGAAGCTCATCTTGCGGTTTTACCAATTGACCACCTTTTGTGACAACAACGAGACGCATCGGCTCTTTATTTTCTTGTCTCAATGCTTGATACAAATACAAAATGGATTGGCTAGTGCTTGCATTCAGTTCTTTGAACTGCGCAGGGCTCGCAATCATCTCCGTGTCTGATACATTCCACAAGTGGAGCATACGGTCAATTTTTAATTCATCGGCTTCAAGCGCCGCCACAAGCCTGACGTAATCCCCCTTGATTCGAGGGTTCATCTGATACATCCCTTTTGACAGGCGTAAAAATTCATAACCCTTTTTTACAGAAACATAAGGCAGGTTCATTTGTTCAAATTGTGTATAAAGCGATTGATAAAGCCCTTTTTCATCCTCAAATACGAGTACATGATCAGTGGATACTGGCTGAGATGGACCGATATTCTCTTTTACCCAAATACGTTTAAAGAACCAATCTGGGAGGGTTTGTTCATTTTCTGAAGCAAGATCAAGTGCACGTTCAATGTCATGAAATACCCCATCTTTCAGTGCCGCACCTAGTTGGGCACGTTGGATTTTTCCGCTTTCTGTTTTCGGAAATTGGTCTTTTTTCACCGGAATGATATGGTCAGGTTCGATTCCCATTTTGCGAATGATGCTCTCTCTAATCTGCTGAATCATTGTGATTTGATCCTCTATCGAATCCTTCTGTGTGACAAAAAAGACGGCGAGTGTGTCATTACTTGATTCGGGATTGTAAATACCGTACGCAGCGGCAAAGGTGACTTCAACCCCCTCAACTTCTTCCACAACGGCTTCAATTTCGTAATTCAAATAGTTCGCTCCGTTGATGACGATGATATCCTTTTCCCGTCCTGTGAGGACTAGGCGCCCTTCATGAATAAATCCTAAATCTCCTGTATGAAACCAGCCGTTTTCCGCAAATACTTCTTCATTGGCTTCCTCATTTTGATAGTAGCCCATCATAATCGTTGGACTCTTCACCTGCAAGCGGCCGACTTGATCTTCTGGCAACACTTGGTGATGCTCGTCTACAATCCGAATCCATACAGAAGGGATTGGTGCACCGACTTCTGTAAAAGTCATCTTGTGCGGATGATCGTGCGTCACATATTGAATCTCACTTGTTAATGTGGTCTGATCAATGGTCAGTTGTCCACCCTGATCATCATGACGCATGAATTCTTTTGACTGGACAATGGCTGATGATGTTTCTGACATGCCATAAGCCGGCACCATCGCATGGCGGCTTAATCCGTGCTCACCCATGATGTGCATGAAACGCTGCGTCACTTTAGGAACAACTGCTTCGGCGGCGTTCATGATATAGGTCAAGGTGGAGAGATCCCATCTCCCTTTGCGAATGTCGTCTTCATATTCATTCATCATCGCAAAGGCAAAGTTTGGCGCCCACGTCCTTGTGACACCGTATCTTTCTACCCAATCCAGCCACACCATCGGCCGTTCGATAAATTGATCAATGGATGGACTAATTTGCTGGCAGCCGAGGTAGACATCATGGACATGAAACATGACAATGCCCCCTACATGATCAAGCGGCATCCAGTTCATTGATACATCCTCATGCGTGAAACCATTTGCCTGCTCAAAGGAAATGATTCTAGATAAAATGCTTTGATGGTTGTGCCGGATACACTTTGGCACACCCGTACTGCCTGAGGACAGCAGCTGAAGCACAGGCTCATCTGGCTCTGGCTCATAATGCTGTTCATCTGGGTCACAGGCAAGTAATGTTTCAATTGTTAAAATCGGAATCGCTTTTGATTCAAACGTTTTACGTAGCCCTGCAATGTCCTCAGCACTCGCTTCGTTTGTAATAATGAATGGCTCATTTTGAAGCTGAAATACGCCCTTGAGCTTGTTCACACCTTGATTCATTTCATCATACACAGGTGGTACAGAGACTGGGGTTGGAATGATTCCACCGAGAATACAGCCCCAGAATACTGTGATAAAATCTTGATGGTCTTTCAATTGAAGCAGCACTTGATCGCCGTTTGAAAGTCCGGCTGCCCTTAATCCAGATAGGACACGTTCCGCTCCTGTGAGTAATTCCGGGTAAGTCCGGATCACCTCATGACCGCCTTCTTTGAGATACGTGACTCCGCGATTTGGTGACATAAAGGCGGCTCGGATCAATACCTCTGTCAATGTGACTGGTGTACCTGGTTTTCTGATCACATCACCTCCATAAACAAGAGCTGGTGGTTTTTCTTGTACGGAGGATTGTATGGTTTGGCTGACTTCATCTTTTGAAAACGATTCGTTTCCATTTGTACGCTGTCTATCTGGGAAGAGGTCATCTAAATGATAGGGTGTTTGTTTTTCTGTCTGACTCTCTATCAAAACGGCTGCTTCCTCTACTCCATCTATGGCTTTCGTGCGTTCTTCTATCTTTCTTCGTTCCTCTTCATCTAGTACATCAATGGCAAGCAGCGCCTCGGTATCGACCGCTCCACTTTCTTTTCGCGGCAAGGAAGGGACGAGGACGAGTGCGGCTGGCACTTCATCAGGATGAAGCGGGCCTTTCATCATATCCTCTCTTGTCAACGAAGGGTCCTTCGCCTGTGCAAACAGCACAAGCGATAGGCCTCCTTCTTGATTTTTCTTCGGGATGAGCGCACATTCCTTTAGTGGAAAGTGAAGCATGAAGACTTTCTCTAATGCTTTGAGATCGATTCGTTTTCCATTGATCCTGACAATATGATTTGCTGCATTTCCTTTTCGTCTACTAACTAGCATTCTTCTTCTCCTCCTACATCCAATCCAAAATCTGAATCTTGCTTTCTTCCGTCCAAACGCCGACATCCCCTGTCGGATAAAGATATTCGCCTGTTTGATGTTTGAATGGATGCGGAATTTTATGCGCCTCCATCCAATCGGCTAGCTCTCCAAAAAGTGCTTTGATCTCTTTGGCGCCGATAAAAATATCTCCAGGAAATCCAATCGGCATGAGCTGATGTTCTTCATTCAAGACATATATTTCCGTTTCATAGGCAGGATCATGTACGCCTGCATAAACTTCTTCTTGGTCTGGGTATAGCACGCTGACATGTGCGTTTTTCGCCCAATCACTGATCATCCGCTCTTTTTCCTCATTTGTCACAATGGTGAAGGAAGATAGCGGCGTATCCACTTGTTCTGTCATGGCTTCAAGGGTGTGAATCAGCTGCTGCATCAGCGTTTGTATTTGCTTTTCTGTATATTGATTTAAGTTGTATGTGATCCGAAGCTCCAGCGTATCTCCCGGCACTGCGACAAGGGTTAAGTCATAATTTGTTTCTTCATGACTGGCGATGTCTAAAATGCGTACGCCATACGGCTCAATGGACTCAATCGGATAGTTTTCAAACACGACAATGCTGTGAAACAATGCCTCTCCATTTGGAATTTCCGTCATCTGCTGAATATCTGGCAGTACGGTATACTCGTATTCTCTCATCTGAAAAACGGTTTCCTGTGTATGGGCAAGCAATCGCGCAATCGTCCAGTCCGAATGGATCGGTAGACGAAGCGGCAATGTGTTAATAAAGAGCCCTGTCATGCTTTCCACTTCTGGTAAGTCGGCTGGCCGGCCAGATACGGTCACCCCAAATATGACATCCTCTGCGCCCGAATGAAGGTGCAAGAGCAATCCCCACGCTGATTGAATCAGTGTGCTCATCGTGACCTTCTGCTTGCCAGTCAACTTCTCCAGCTTCTGCTGCGTCTCTGGCGTCAGTTTGACGCTGGACTGCGCCATGCTTGCTTCTTGGTCTGAAGCATGTTCTTCGCCGTCTCCTGGAAGCGGTGTTGCTTCCTCTACGCCTGACATATAACGCTGCCAGAATTCTTGCGCCTTCTCTTGATCCTGCTTTTGCAGCCATTCGATAAAATCTTTATATGGACGGACTGTAGAAAGACTGATCTCTCGTTCGTCCACAAGAGAGCGATACAGCGCAAAAGATTCCTGAATAAAACTGAACAAACTCCAGCCATCGATTAAAATGTGATGAAAACTAAAGACAAACGTGCATCTTTCCTCATCACAACGGAATAAAGCAATCCGAATCAGCGGTTCATCTATATGGTCTAAATTGAAATCCTTTGAACGATCAGATACTAAAAATTGTTCGATTGTCTCTTCTTGCTCCGCATCACTCAGGTGGCGCACATCGTGCTGAGTGAGGTGGATGCTTCCTTCTGATTGAATGAACTGAACAGGCTCCTTCAGCCCTTCCCAAGCGAATTTTGTTCTCAAAATCGAATGACGTTCTACAAGAAGGTTCCAAGCTTGTTCATAGGCATCACCGTTTGTTAAGCCTTGGAGCGTCATATGCACCTGACCAAAATAAGCTTGTGTGGCTTGATCTAGCAGTGCATGAAACAGCATTCCTTGCTGCATTGGAGACAGCGGATACACATCGACTACATTGTCTGGAAGTTCATCTATTTGCTTTTGCGTGAGCTGAACCATTGGAAAATCAGATGGTGTAAAGCCGCCGCTCGTTTCAACACAATGCGTCAAGATGATCTCCATTTTTTCTTTAAAACGTTCAGGTAACAACCGCACCTCTTGATCTTGCAGCAGTTCCCGATTGATTATAAAGTTCATCTGCAACTGACCATCTGTCACATATCCATACACATCGATCAAATGCTGTCTTTCTGCTTTCGGATCGTGAACATGTCCATTTCGTTCGTCTGCGATATAAAGCTTGGCTTCGCCATCTGCCTGATCTAACTGACCGAGGTAATTGAAACTCATCTGCGGCGTTACCGTTTTGAGTAAACGAGATTCTGTCATGTATTGAAGCAAACCATAGCCGATTCCCTTTTGCGGCACAGCTCGTAAGGTTTCTTTGACGTCTTTGATTTGTCTTGCAACATCGGTTTGTATAAAAGGAATAAAAATAGGATAAGAGCTTGTAAACCAGCCGACTGTCCGTGACAAATCCATCTGTTCAAATAAATCCTCGCGTCCATGCCCTTCTAACGTGATGAGCATTGGCTTTCCAATGGCTTGCGTGAGTCCTGATAACAGTAAATCGTTAATCTCTGTTCGGTATGCTTGTGAGGCCTGTCTAAGTAACATATCTGTTTGTTCCTTTGTGAGCTGAACCGACAGGATCTCTGCATGTTCTTCTATATTAGAAAGCGCAGGCAGTTGGAAAGGAGAACCTTCTTCCTCTTGATCCTTGATTTTTTGCCAAAAAGAGGCCTGCGCTTGTAATTGATCTGTTTGTGCATATTCATATAAGGCATCTGCCCACTGCTTATAGGAGGCGGTTTTTTTCGCAAATATGATGTCCTGCCCCGTAGCAAGCTGTTTCAATCCATTTAGTATATCTTCTTGTATCATGCGCCATGATATGCCATCCATGACGAGATGGTGTGCGGCAATAAAGAGCTCAGACGTGTCTTCACCTGTATGAAAAAGAATGGCTTTGATCACTTCTCCGCGTTCTAATGACAATGTTCCTTGACAGGCACTTGTCTCCAAGCGGATTTGTTCCCGTGCTTCCTCCTGAGATACATCCGTCACATCAAAGAATGTGACACATGGTGTGACACCAGGCTCACGAATGGTTTGAATCCATGTGCCATCTGCCTCTTTTGTATAGATAGCTCTCAGCATATCGTGATGATCGACCAGTTTTGAAAGAACCTGTGTTAACTGTTCATGTGGAACAGATCGCTTCATTTCAATATGCGCCGATAGATTCCAATAATCTTGATTGGTCATCGATTGCTCAAAGAACCAAGATTGAATCGGGAGAAGACGAACCTCTCCTGTCACAGGTGATTGATCATAGACAGTAGAGACCTCTGCCTTTCTCATCGCTTGTGCGAGTTGTGAGATGGTCTGTTTTTCAAATACATCTCTCGGCTGGATGACGTAGCCTTCCTGTGCTAAGCGTGCCACCATTTGTATGACAATAATGGAATCTCCGCCAAGCTCAAAGTAGTTATCATGGACGCCAATAGAAGGAACGCCTAGCAGCTGAGACCACACTTTTTCTAACACACGTTCTTCCTCAGTAGCTGCTTTGTCAATGGCTGTTTCTACTTCTTCTTGTCTCCACTCTGGCGGCGGAAGACGCTTTTGGTCTACCTTGCCATTTGGCGTGAGCGGTAATTCATTCAGCTCTATTAATAGGCTTGGCACCATATAATCTGGCAGAATGTCTTTTAAGTTATGGCGAATGTCTTGCGTGGTCATGCCGCCTTTTTGGACAAAATAACCGATCAATCGCTTATGACCACTCTCATGCTGATGCGGGATAACAGCACATTCTGTGATGTCATCAAATGTCAGCATAGCGGCTTCAATTTCTCCGCATTCCACGCGGTGTCCACGAATTTTCACTTGATGATCGATTCTTCCAAGACAGTCAATGATGCCATTTGACAGCCAACGGCCCATATCGCCAGTTTTATATAAACGCGCTCCTTCTTGGAAAGGATGCGGGATAAATGATGATGCTGTTTTTTCTTCATCTCCAAGGTAACCAAGTGCTAGCCCTGTGCCGCCAACATAAATTTCGCCGATGACGCCTTGCGGAACTGGCTGCATTTGGTCATCTAATACATAAGCTTGTGAATAAGCAATAGGCTGTCCAATCGGGACCGTCGCCTGATCTTCTTCCAGTGCCCGAATATGATGCACACAGGAGAATGTTGTATTCTCTGTTGGTCCATAACCATTTAAAAGCCCTTCAGGCAAATACGGTAGTGCTTTTCGGATATGAGCGGCTGATAAGGCATCTCCGCCGACCAATAATGCATGAAGTCCAGATAAAGCTTCTGGATGTTCTTCTGTTAAACGGTTGAACAGCGGCACAGTCAAGAACCCTGTTGTAATCTGATGAGTTTTTAGTGCTTCCGCTAATGTATCCATTGATAAAATGGTATTTCGATCCGTCAGTATGAGCCTTCCCCCGTTTAAAAGGGCACCCCATATTTCATACGTAAAAGCATCAAAAGAGAAGCTGGCGATTTGTAAAATGCGCGTTTGTTCATTAAGGGTGACATAGTCTGTTTCACACACAAGCCGGACGACCGCTTGATGCGGGATCAGTACTCCTTTTGGATGTCCAGTTGACCCCGATGTGTAATTGATATAAGCAAGTCCATCAGGTCTTAGTGCAGCGGGCATGACCTCTGCTTCTGGTAAAAATTCTTCATACCCTTGATCAAGACAAATGAGTTCGGTTTGATGGATGGATACTTTTTTCAGCCATTCATTTTTTGTCAGTAAAAGCTGAATCCCTGTATCTCTCAGCATATAATCAATGCGGGCATCTGGATATTCAGGATCAATTGGCACATAAGCCCCGCCTGCTTTCACAATGGCCAGCACCCCAAGAATCATTTCAGGCGATCTGTCGATGAGCAGTCCAACTGGTTCATGCGGCGTCACGCCTCGCTGCTGCAAATAGGCTGCTAGTCGATCGACTTTTTCATGTAACTCTTGGTACGTCCACTCATCTCCTTGGAATTCGAGCGCCACTGCATGAGGTGTCTTTTTCACTTGCGCTTCAAATCGTTCCGTCATAAGCAGCGGACCTTTTGGTTGATCAGTCTTGCCGCTCCATTCATAGAGCAATTGATGCTTTTCTTTCTCTGGCAGGAAATTCACTTGTCTGATCGGCTGCGCTGGATTTTCACAAATGCTTTCAAGCAGGTGCTCGTAGTATGCGAGGAATCGCTCCATCGTGTCATCAGAAAATAAATCCGCATGATACTCAAGTTTTAACTGAAGGCCTTCAGCTCCTTCAAACACAAACAGGGAGAGATCAAATTTCGCTGTATCATTATCTTCAATGGCTAAAACCGACGTCGCCTCTCCCATTGGAGAAGCTTCAAGCGGTAGGTTTTGCAGAACAAACATGACCTGAAACAGCGGCTGCTTACTGGCATCACGCACAATATTCAATTCATCGACCACCATCTCAAACGGCACATCCTGATGTGCATAAGCACCGACGGTTGTCTCCTTCACTCGCTCTAATAATTCCGTAAAGGCTGGATTCCCGCTATGGTCGATCCGAAGCGCCAATGTATTCACGAAAAATCCGATTAAATGCTCCATTTCCGTTCGATTTCTCCCAGCAATGACCGAGCCAATGACAAACTCATCCTGTGAAGACAATCGATGTAAAAGCGTAGAGAAAGCCGACAGCAAGGTCATATACAGTGTGCTGTCTGTTTTCTTGGATAGCGCCGCAATCTTTTTAGACAGTGACTTCGACAGCTGATATGTTTTCGTCTTCCCTTTGTAGGATTGAACGGCCGGCCGCGGATGATCATACGGCAATACCAAATCTTCAACAGGTGCCGCAAATTGCTCCTTCCAATAGGCAAGCTGCTTACGCAATGGCTCTCCTGTCAAATACTCCTTCTGCCACAGTGCGTAATCCGCATATTGAATAGGCAATGCCGGCAAGTGAGGCTCCCGCCCTTCGATCGCCGCTGTATACCACTCAGATAATTCTCTTGCAACAATGCCAATCGACCAGCCATCTGACACGATGTGGTGAATGGACATAAGCAAGATATGCTCTGCGGGTGAAAGTCGAATCAGCTTCACTCGAAAGAGCGCTTCGTGTTCTAATTGAAAAGGTGTGGATGCCTCTTCTTTCGCCCATTCAGCCGCTTTTTGTTCTTTCTCTTCCTGTGACGCTATGCCTGAAAGGTCCATCACCTCAAGCTCTGGCAGGGCCATCTGTTCATGAATGACCTGTACCGGTTCATCCCCGCTCATCGTAAAGGACGTTCTGAGCGATTCATGCCTTTCCACCATATGATGCAGACTTTCCTGAAGCACCTTGATATCTAAAGGCCCATTCATCCGAAACGAAATCGTATTATTGTAAAATGGCAGATCCGGCTCTAATTGATAGAGGAACCACTGTCTTTGCTGGGCATAAGACATCGGAATGTCCTGACCCTTCTCCATTTTTCTCATCGGAATCACTTCATCTGCTTTGGCATTTGAATCGATCCAGTCTGCTAATTCTCCGAGTCTCGTATGTTCAAACAACACAGCAAGCGGCACGTCAAACCCTGTTTTTTGCCTAACCGCAGACAGCATTTGCGTCGCCTTCAGCGAATGACCTCCTAGTAAAAAGAAATGATCGCCGCAGTTGACATCTGAGACACCGAGCAGCTCTGACCAAATGTGTGCGAGCAGTTTCTCCGTTTCTGTGTGAGGTGCTCTGTTGTCTGCATCCATTCCGCTTTCCTCTATTAATTCATGAAAATATGCCTCGTCTGGCGATCCATCTTCTGTTTCTTTCCAATATTCCTCAGGAAACAAATGTACGGCATATTCACCAGATAGACAGGACTGTAAACATGTATGAATCGATTGATAAAGCCGCTCTTCCACCGCCTTTGTTTGATCCGTTTTGAAAAAGACGTAAAAGGTCTGCTCTGTTTGCATCTCCGCATCCGCATGGATCATCTCGTGAATCTCTTTCTTCGATCGATCCAATCCCGCATAAATGAGCGGAGCATCTGTCATCAGACATGCGAGCATCGTTTGGAAGCCTGCCTGCTTTGAAATTGGAAGATAACCTCTTTCTTTTAAAATGCCTTTTATCATGGAGCCTTCACTCATGCCAATCTCGTCCCACATGCTGAAACTAAAGCAATATGGCTTCACTGTAGATGTCAGCTTCTGATAATGAGCAAATTGTTCCACGAACTCATTGGCAGCGCAATAGGCGCCGACAGTCATACCGCCCTTTAGCGTTCGGGCTGACGAGCTGGAAAGAAATAAAACATTCCTGCGTTTGGAGGCAGCTTCATGAAGCGCAATCGTTCCATATACCTTCGCTTCGTACATGTCATTCAGAGACACAGATGTCATATCAGCAAGTAGTTCTTCTTGAATGATACCTGCGAAATGAATGATGCCATCCAGCCTTTGATTTCCAGCGACCTCATGTCTAGAGATGATCGCTTCCACCTCTTTTTCAGCCGTGATGTCTGCTTTCTCATACAGAACCTTGCCGCCATGCACTTTTGCCTTTTTTTCTAGCAAAGACAATGTCTCTTGCTGGTCACTAGAAAGTGCCTTTCTCTCTTTCCTTCCAAGCAACACGAGATGTGCTTGATAAGATGTCAGTAGGTGTTCACTGACTAAACGTCCAATTCCGCCTAGCCCGCCTGTTATGACATAAAGCCCAGATGATTCAAATGGCGGCTCTTTCCTTTTCTGTTCCTTTTCCAAATGAAGAGGTGCTAAAAAGGGAATATAACGAACACCTTGACGATAAGCAGCGACATGACGGTCTTGGTCATGTGTGAGTTCTGCCATAATCTCCATTGCATGGGAATGACTAGATACCGATTCTGCTAGTGAAAAATCAAGACATTGCACCTTGATAAACGGCCATTCATGCTGAATTGCTGTCATCAGTCCTAAAGTCGTTGCTTTTTCTACATCGTGGATTTGATCCTCCGGCACATTCATCGCATGGGTTGAGACAAAAGTGATGGCCACCTGCTCCTCATAGACGGAAATGGCTTTTGTTAAAAATAATGCACTCATGCTGCCCGTTTTCTGCGCTTGTTTCGCCTTGGCCACATAAAGCTTGTCTTCTTGGTTTGTATAGTTCCAAAGGTGAATGATGTGTTTCACCGAAACGCCATACGAACGGAGCGTCTCAAAGAGTTGTTCGTAGTCAGACGGCCGATTCGGGTGGATGATGAAGTGAGTGTGTGTGAGTTGTTTGAACGCTTGACCCGGTTCAACCGTAATGTATGTTTGTTCACTGTTTGCAAAAGATTTCAATTGATCTGCCAGTCCTAATGGATCTGCGAAGATCACAACGTCCCCTACGATCTGCTTGTCAGCTGCATCAAGTGGAGCAGGTATCCACTTCTTTTGATAACTCGAATCAGGCAAGGTATGTTCATTTTCAAGTCTCATATCCATTTCCATGATCATTTCATCAAATTCGCCTTCTTGCCATCTTGTCTTGAGCTGTGCCCTTTCTATTTTTCCAGAGCTTGTTTTGGGAAATGCATGCTTCTGGACAGGAATGATGCGAGATGCAGACAAGCCCATTTTTGTTGCAATATGGGATTTAATGTGCTGACTTGCCCTCATAATATAAGTCGGCTCATACAGCTTCGGTGTAAAAAAGAGAATCAGTTCATCGGATGCAGAAGCCTCCATTCGGACGGAACAAGCAGCCACAAAGCTCGTTTCTACTCCCGGTACTTCCTCTGCTATGGCTTCAATTTCATAGTTGTGATAGTTTTTCCCGTTGATGATAATCATGTCTTTTTCTCTACCGGTTAGTGTCAGCCTTCCTTCGTGCAGGAAACCTAAATCACCTGTGTGAAACCAGCCATCCGCTTGAAATACTTCTTGATTCGCTTCGTCATTCCGGTAATAGCCCTTCATGGTGGTTGGGCCTTTTATTTGTACACGGCCAATATGATCTTCTGGAAGAAGCTCATGCTGATGATTGACGATGCGTATCGTGATACCTGGAATCGGTTTGCCCAACTCAGTAAAGCTGACAGTTCCTGTCTCACGTGCTTCTGCTGGTCTTAGCTGCTCTGTCAGCGATGTTTCTTCAAAGGTCAGAACCCCGCTGTTTTCATCTCCACGCTCAATCGCAAAGGAAAACACAACCGCTGATGAGATTTCAGACATGCCGAAAGCCGGTCTAATCACATCTCCCTTTAAGCCGTGCGGAGCAAGCAGGTGTAGAAATCGGTGGATGGTTTTTGGAACGACCGCCTCTGCCCCATTGATCATGCAGGTCATCGCCGACAGATCCCAAGACCCTGATGAAATCTCTTTCTCATAATCATTGATCATCGCAAATGCAAAGTTAGGTGCCCATGTCTTCGTTGCACGGTAGCGGTCCATCCAGTCAAGCCACCGCAGCGGCTGAGCGATAAAGTCATCTGTTCTTGCCCGAATCTGCTCGCAGCCTGTGTACACATTGACAAGGTGGAACATCACGATGCCACCAATATGATCTAAAGGCATCCAGTCTAACGAGACATCCTCTTGTGTAAATTGATTCGCTGCCACTGTTCCTTTGACGTTCGCCAGCACACTTCTATGGGAATGCTCTACACACTTTGGCATCCCTGTACTTCCAGACGTTAAGATAAAGAAGACGGAATCATCCGGCGCGGCAGGGTGAGCGGCTGTATCCCTTTCTAATGTCAGCATCGGCTCAACTGCTACGACACGTAATTGGTCTGTATGCCACAGTAAGGCTAACCCTTGCACCTCCTCGATCAGTGAGTCATCTGTTAGGATGAGCGGATGCTCGAGCAGCTTCCAAGCATGATGAAGCTTCTTCACTGCAGCATTCATCTCCCGATAGGTTGGGGCAGCCGACACAAGCGTTGGAACAAATCCGCCTAATACACATGCCCAAAAGGCAGTGACCATGGCATGATTCGATGAGAATTGAAAGAAAACAGGATCGCCTGCCTTCAGCCCCAGTGCCCTTAAACCAGTCAGAACCCTCTCGGCGTCTCCTTGTAACTGTGCATAAGATTGTGTGAGTTCGTTCTTGCTATTCACGATATACGTAAGCCCATTTGTCGTTTTTGCAGCCTCTGTTAAGACTTCCTGTAAGGTCTGTGCGCCTTGTGTGACGTCGAGATCCCCTCCATAGGAAAGAGCGGGCGGCATGTCGGCCAAAGCAGGTACAGCCGTTTGCGTCTGTATCGCTTCCGCTGCGGCCTCCTGCTCAATGTGCTTGTCGAGAAATAAATGAGAGAGGTGATACGGCCGCGGTCGAATGGTTTTTTCACGTGAAAAAACAGCGAAGCGTTCGATTTCGTTGGTTTGTAAAATGGTTGTCTTTACATCTTGTAAAATCGCATCCATTGATTCATGTCTACTCGTTTGGTTAATGGTTGATGGTTTCATATGAGTTCCTTTCCTTTTTTGTTAGGCAGGACTGCAAGGCTGCATCCTGCCTAATCTAAAGTTTACAAGACTCGTTCTCTATTTGTTTGATTGACAATATGTTTGATCAGCTTTGCATTTTGAGCTGCATATTCTTTATGTTTGAACATATCAGCATGCCGGCCATAGCCTTGGTATTGGGTAAAAGATCCGGCCGTTGCCTGTGTCCACTCTTCCATCCAGTCCGGGATCGCTATTTGTTCTTCAGATTGGATGAACGTAATATCTGCCTGTATTTTGCCTTGATTCACCCCCTTAACAAACGTTTCATAGTAGGCGCGCGTCTTTTGGGCAAGCGCTTCTTGAACGATCTCCCCTTGAGCAAGTTCGCTTTGTTTCGTTTGATGAACAATCGCTTCAATATCGTCATCAATGGATCGCCCTTCTAAATCACTTTCTCCAATTTTCTTATAGGAATCGATCATGATGACCTTCTCGACTGTCCGTCCTCCTTGTTCAAGCGCTTGAACAAGCTCAAAGGCGAGGTAACATCCGCCTGAGTACCCCATCAACGTCAGCGGCCCTTTTGGCTGAAGGTGCTGAATATGCTGAACGTACTGCGCCATTCGGTTATTCGTTTCAATAAAATCAAAGGCGATCAACCGGACATCATCAAGCGTTTTTGCTGCTTCCTGATAGATAAAGCCGTAGCCTGGTAATGGCGGAAGAGCAAAGACTGTTGATGTTTGAGATTCATTGAATACAAGATAGCCAGCGGTTTCCCCGTCCTGATGCTGAATATAATGACTAAGCGCTTCAATCGTCGGGGTCTCAAACAACAAATGGATCGGCACCTGAACCTCAAACTCTTTTGATACTTTGGACAAAAGAGACATCGCTTTTAAAGAATGTCCGCCAAGCTCAAAGAAATGGTCATCTGTGCTAATATCCTCTCGTTCAAGTACTTCCCGCCACATCACCAACAGCTTTTGTTCCACTTCATTTGCGGGCAGTTTCACACGGCGGTTTCCTTGCGGTGCCTCTGGTTTTGGTAGCTGGCGTTTATCAACCTTCCCGTTTGGCGTAAGTGGGAGGTTCTCCAGTTCAATCAGCTCATGAGGCAGCATATAAGCTGGAAGACGCTCTTTCAGCCTTGATTTGATGTCATCGAGTTTGCCTTTCCATGCATCATCACACGTGATGTAGGCAAGCAGCCTTGTATGATTGGTTTCATCATGATCCGCTAGGAGTACAGCTTGTTTTACACCTGGGTGCATGAGTAGATTGGCTTCAATTTCTGTCAGTTCAATTCGGTGTCCTCGAATTTTTACCTGATCATCAACTCTGCCTGCATACTCAATCAGACCGTCTTCTCGAAAGTAAGCTAAATCCCCTGTGCGATACAGACGCTCACCCGAAGCGAAAGGATGAGGAATAAACACTTGTTTTGTCAGATCAGGACGATTCAAATATCCTTTTGCCAGTCCTTTGCCGCTCAGACAAAGCTCTCCAACCATTCCAATCGGCTGAAGCTGCCTGTGCTCACTTAATATATAAGCGCCCGTCTGGTTGAGCGGCTTCCCAATTGGAATAGAATGTGCCTCTAAAGGAATCGCTTCATCTATCGGATAATATGTGGCAAAAACCGTTGATTCGGTTGGTCCGTATACATTCAACAATCTGCCTTTTCCCATCACATCAAAGGCTTTTCTCACATGCTGAACCGATGCCCTCTCTCCCCCAAACAGTACCTTACGCACACCGCGCATCCAGTCTGTTCCTTCATCAACGAGAAGATGGAATAAAGCGGTTGGAACAAACATGACAGAAATATGCTCTCCTTTTATCAGCTCAGTGAGCTTCCCCATATCTAAAATGGTTTCTTTTTGCGGCAGGACAAGCTTTGCTCCGTTTAAAAGCGCACCATATACATCAAATGTAAAGCCATCAAATACGCTATTTGATAACGACAGCAATGTATCTGTTTCTAAAATGGTTAAATAATTCGTATTTTTGACCACCCGGGCAATATTGGAATGGGTCGTCATGATGCCTTTTGGCTGTCCGGTTGTTCCTGATGTATACATGATGTATGCCGTATCATCTAAACCTGCTTCAAGTGGCAGATTCTCTGAGCTCATCAGTAAAATTTCTTGATCATCTGCAAAAAGATACGTGCCATCAAATGCGAGTGACCTCGTCTGACTGATAAAGGATGAATGAGTCAGAAGATGCGTCGCTCCGCTGTCTTTCAGCATATATTGGATACGGCTTTCTGGATAATCTGGATCAATCGACACATAGGTGGCACCTGCTTTTAAGACAGCGAGTAAGCTGACAATGAGTTCAGGTGTCCGCTCTGCTAAAATGGCGGTCACCGTTTGATGATTGACCCCATTTTTTTGCAAATGCCTTGCCAGTCGATTGGCTTGTTCGTTCAGCTCCGCATATGTCATCGTGTGATCACCTGCTGATAATGCCACTGCATTCGGCTGTTTTCGAACATTATGTTCAAACCACTTTGTCAAATAAAGCTGATCATGCTCCAGCTCAGGTGCATTCCATTCCTCTAACATTCGCTGCTTTTCCTGCTTAGTCACAAGTGTCAGTGTATGAACTGACTGATCTGGATGTTTGATGGTCCCTCTGATCAAAAGGGTCAGCTGATCCTTTAATTTATGGACAAATGCAGGATCAAATGCACGCTGATTAAAGGCCAGCTTCAGCTGCAATTGTTCCCCAGGTGATGCAAGTAAATTGAGATCATAGTTCGATTTTTCATAGACATTCATGTCTTCTACTGTAAAGCCAAGCAGTGACTCCTGCTCGTCTTTCTTTGCAGCAGGGACATTCTCAAACACCACAATATGATCAATGAGCTGCTGCTGACCTGCTTTAGCCTGAATATCATAAATCGGGATATATTGGTGCGGTTCAGCCGCTAAAGACTGCTGCTGCGTCTCTGATAATAGAGAACGGAACGTCATTTGGTCTGTCAGCTGAATTCGTCTTGGAATGACATTGATGAACAATCCCACCATTCGGTCCACACCAGCCAAATCTGCCGGACGTCCTGACACAACCGTTCCAAACAACACATCGTTTGAGCGCTGATACCTGCTTAGTAAGATAGACCAAACCGATTGAAGCGCACTGCTTAACGTGGCATTCTGCTGCAAGGCTAACTCTGATAAAGCAGCTGTTTCTTCTTTACTCATAGCCCATTCGATTTCGCCTAATTCATGCTCATTTGTTTGCTTTCGCTGTTCTTTAAAAGTCGATTGCCCCTCAAAGCCCGCCAAAGATTGCGTCCAATATTCAAGTGAGGCTTGTTTATCTTGTTTTTCCAGCCATTGAATATATTTTTTATATGGCTTGACTGGCTCCAGCCTGTAAGGGATGTCATGCAAAAGTGCATGATAAATCGCAAACAATTCCTTTACAACTAGGCCAAAACACCAGCCATCTAGAAGGATATGGTGATAGCTCCATATCCAGCGATAGCTTGAAGGACCCGTTTGAAAAACAGAGGCCCGCATGAGCAGATCCTTCGAGAGATCAAATCCTCTTAGCTGATCCTTTTGTTTAAAACGATCGATACGTTCAATCTGTTCACTTTCAGAAAGATCTTGTATGTCCACAATATCAAGCTGGAAAGGTCGATTCTTTAATACAACTTGGACAGGACGCTTCACTTTTTCGTGGAGGAACACGGTACGAAAAATATCGTACCGTTCCACGATGATATTCATGCTTTTCTCAAGCAGATCAGACCGAAGTGTCCCCTTCACGTTCATATCCATTTGTTCTACATAAAAGCCTTTTTCTTGATGATGGAGGGTATGAAACAGCATTCCTTCTTGCATCGGTGACAGATAGTACATATCTTGAACTTGATCCCTTTTAAATTGACTCATCTATTTCATTCCTCCTTTCCTTCTTCATGACTGATCTAGTGGTGTTAGGTCAATTTCTCCTCTAGCATGTCAAAGATATCGTCCATTTCATCCATTTCAAGGTCTGTAGCCGAGAAGTCACTTGGCGTAAATTCTCGCTCTTGATGCGCTAAGCAATGAGTGATGATGGATCTGATTTTCTCCTTCAACAATGCGATGAACTGCTGTATCGTTTGTTCTTCATATTCACTTGCACAATATGAGCACGACAGAATGAATTGATTGTGCTGAACAAGACCGCTGAGGTTCAGCTTATAAACAGCTTCTGATTCAGGGCTTGCTTGACGGCCCATATCATAGGTTGAGGGCCCAAAGAGTTCTGTCGTCACTTCCTGATCAATCTGCCCGAGATAGTTCAAGCTGATTTCAGGCTGCACGTGTTTGACTGACGGTTCGGATGGTGTCATGTATCTTAAAATACCGTAACCAATCCCTTTATTCGGTACACGTCGCAGCATCTCTTTCGTTCCTTTGATAGCGTCTGCAATGGTCTGATTCGGCTTCGCTTCAAGAACGACTGGATACATGCTCGTAAACCAGCCAACTGTGCGGGATATATCTAATCCTGATAAAATGTCCTCTCTTCCATGACCTTCAAGCTGTACATGTACATGAGATTGACCTGTCCATTCCTGAACGGCCAGCCCGAGCGCACATAGAAGAATATCATTCATTTCTGTTGTGTACGGAAGATGGATATTCGTTAACAGATGCTCGGTTTCTGCTTCTGTCAACTGCATTTTGACCGCTTTCGTATCCGCGACTTTTCTTTCTTTTACTTCATGGTCAACAGGTAAAGTCGTAAACGGTCTATTTTCAATCGCTGCCCAATACTCCTTCTGGTTTTTTAGCAGCTGTGACTGCGCGTATCGTTCAACCGCTTCTGCCCATTCTTTGAAAGAGTGCGTTTTTGGCGGCAGAACCATCGTTTCTCCTTTTTCTGCCTGATGATAAAGAGACATAAAGTCTTCTAGTAAAATCCGGCAAGAAACGCCGTCAATCACAAGATGATGGGTGATGATGAGTAAGTGATCACCGTTTTCTGTATGGAAACAAATCACTTTCATCAATGGACCTTTTTCAAGATTCAGTTGACGCTGATACTCATTGGCGTATGTGGAAATCGCCTGTTTCACATCTTGCGCTTTTGAAACATCACAAGAAATAATTGAAAATGGTTCTGTCAGCTCCCGCTGGTTGTATTGCAGAATGTCACGCTCCTGTCTGAACACCATGCGCAGTGCATCATGATGTGAGAGCAGTCTTTGCAGAACTTGTTCTGTGACAGCCAAGTCAAACCCTTTTGGCGCATGAAGCATCATTGAGAGATTCCAGTGGTGCTGGTGATCAAAGTTACGCTCAAAGAACCAGCGCTGTATCGGTGTTAAAATGACCTCTCCTTCCACAGGTGATTGATCAGCTGTGAGAAGGTCCGCTTCTTCGATATATGGGCGAAGCTCCGCAATCGTTGGATATTGGAAAAGCAGTTTCATATCGAGCTTCCAGCCCTCTTGCGTGAGTCTGCTTGCCATTTGGATGCCTTTAATCGAATCTCCGCCAAGGAAGAAGAAGTGGTCGTGAATACCAACTTGGCTGACGCCAAGCACATCTTCCCAAATGCCGCAAAGCAGTGCTTCCACCTCATCTCTTGGGGCTTCGTATGCTGTTTGATTCGCTTCCATATCAGGTGCTGGCAGTGCTTTGAGATCCACTTTGCCATTTGCCGTCATCGGCAGTTGGTCTAGCTTGATGATCCATGATGGCACCATATATTCAGGCAAGGTGCGCTTTAAGCCTTCTTTCAAAGTGGCCGCTTCTTTATCTGTGATGACGTAAGCGACAAGAGCGTCTTGATCACTTGCGTCTTTGACCGTTGTCACGACGGCTTCTTTCACTTCATTTAGCGCAAGGAGCTGCGCTTCAATTTCTGATAGCTCAATCCGGAATCCGCGGATGTTCACTTGATGGTCTTTTCTACCGAGGTAGATCAGCTCGCCATCCTCTGTCCATTTCACCAAGTCGCCTGTACGGTACATACGCTCTCCAGGATAAAACGGATCCGGGACAAACCGTTTGTCCGTTTCCTCTGGGAGATTCCAGTAGCCTCTTGCCAGTCCTTTCCCCGCAATCACGAGCTCACCCGGTACGCCTTGCGGCGAGAGGTCATATAACGAACCCATAATGTAAAAACGAGTATTGGCAATCGCTGTTCCGATAGGAAGCGTGCCTTGATCTGGATCAATGATCCCGCTTGTCGCCACGACCGTATTTTCTGTTGGGCCGTAGTTATTGACGAGTTTGTATGGAACGGGCTTCACCTGTTTCAGCTTGTCCCCGCCTGTCAGTAAGTAACGGAGAGAATGATTGTCCATCGACATAAACTGCTCACATAGCTGTGTTGGCAGGAACGCAATGGTAATGCCTTCGTCATTGAAATACGTATTGAGCTTGATCATATCGAGGCGAATCGCTTCGTCGATGATATGGAGCTCTGCGCCGGCGATCCACGTCGGGAACATCTCCCAAATGGAGGCATCAAAGCCAAAGCCGGCATATTTGGCGGTTCGGTCTTGTTTCGTCACCTGGAAAGCATCATTGTGCCAAAAAGCAAGATTGACAAGAGACTGATGCTCGACCATGACACCCTTCGGCTGTCCAGTCGTTCCAGATGTGTAAATCATATAAGCGAGATCCGTTGGTTTGATAGGAACATGAATCTCGTGTGCTTCTCCTTCTACTGCCTCTTCTATGAAGAGGGTATGACCTGTGAAAGAAGGTGGTGGAGTGAGCTCTTTCTGAATCAGAAGGACCTTTGCCCCGCCATCTTCCAGCATGTAGGCAATGCGCTGCGCTGGATAATCGGCATCAATAGGCACAAATGCCGCACCTGCCTTGAGAACTCCGAGAACAGCGGCTGTCATCTCAAGCGATGGACGCGTGAGAATGCCGATGCGGTCTCCCGGTTTTGTGCCGCTGGAAATGAGTCTTGCGGCGACTGTATTCGCCCGGTTGTTCAGTTCTTCATACGTCCAGCTTGTGCCGCAGAAAGTTGCGGCTTTTTGATGAGGTACTTCCTGTGACTTCGCCTCAATCAATGCATGAACCGTTTGATCTGTCGGGACATTTAGGACAGGTCCTGACCAATCATCAAGCAGATGTCGCTCTTCTTCTTTTGTTAAGATGGAGATGGTCGAGATCGACTGATTCAATTTCGCAAGCATTTCGTCTATGATTCGCTCAAAATATTGACTCCATCGCTGAATGGTACTCTTTTTAAATAATGCCGCTGCATATTCAAAGCGCAAGCCCACTTGATCTTGTTCCTCAAAGACACCGAGCGTTAAATCAAATTTTGCCTGAACGGCTTCTTGCTGTTTGTGCGAAAGCGTAAGTCCATTCAATTCCGGTAACGTCAGATCACGCTCATCCGTTGTCATCATGACACTAAACAACGGGTTGCGGCTCGTGTCTTTCGGAAGGTCTAACTGCGCGACCAAATCCTCAAATGGGAATCCTTGATGTTCATAAGCTGATAGATTGTGATCTCTTATTTTTTCTAGCAGATGCTCTGCAGTTTCTTCTAACTGAATGTCATGTCGAAGGGCCAGTGTATTCACAAACATGCCCGGAATCCGTTCGATTGACGCATGTGTACGTCCAGCCGTTACAGCCCCTATGACGATGTCATGCTGCCCAGTCAATTTATGAAGGAGAATGGCAAAGGCCGTTTGCATCACCATGTTCAAGCTCACATTTTTTTCAGCCATGAGCGCTTTGATATGCTGCGCCTTTTCAGCAGACAGCCATCTATCAACCCGGTCTCCTGCAAATGACTGCACGCTAGGCCGCGGGAAATCAAGCGGAAGTGCCAAGTCTTCTGGCGGCTGTGCATATTGCTCCAGCCAATACTGCCACTGTTTTTCAAGTGCTGCTTGCTGCTCTTCCTCTTGCTGCCATACCGCATAATCCTTGTAGTGCAACTGAACTGGCGGTAACGTCTTATGCTCATACAACTCCGCTAATTCTTGAATAAGTAGCCTGCGTGTCACTCCGTCTGCGATGATATGGTGCATATCCATCATGAACACATATTTGTCATCAGACAGCTTTGCCACTTTCGCCCTCATTAGAGGTGCTTGATGTAATGAGAATGGTGTCATGAAGTTGTCTACGACGGATTGTACCTGATCGCTTTCTACTTCAACCATCTGTAACGTAAACGGCACACGGCGATAGATTTTTTGGACGGGACTGCCATCAATTTCAACAAAGGCTGTCCGCAATGACTCATGTCTATCAATTAAAGCTTGAATCGCTCCTTCTAGCTGCTTCAGATCAAGGTTTCCTTCCATCATGAAAACGGCTGGCATATGGTAGGTGACGGATTCTGGATGCAACTGCTGTAATACGTACATTCGCTTTTGTGCGGAAGAGACTGGATAGAAATCTTGCTTTTCCGCTGGCTGAATGGATGTGACGAGCGAAGCATCAGCTTCTTCCAAATAGGCAGCTATCGCCCGTATCGTTGGCTTTTCAAAAAGAACCTTGAGTGGAACATGCTGATTCAGTTTGGCTTGCATTTTCGAAATGAGCACCATGCCTTTCAGAGAATGCCCGCCTAATTCAAAGAAATGGTCATCAATGCCGACTTTTTCAATTTCAAGAACATCTGACCACATATCACAAAGCGTCTGCTCAAGCGCCGTTTCTGGTGCTGCATGTGCCGTGCGGTTCATATGTGCCTCATGAGGAAGCGGCAGAGATTTTGCATCTACTTTTCCGTTTTGTGTCAGCGGCATATGATCCACTTTGACAAAATAAGTAGGAATCATGTAATCCGGTAGTGTCTCTGAAAGCTTTTCTCTAAATGTCAGCGTTCCAATGTGATCAGGTGCTGTATAATATAACGCCAGCTCCGGTAAACGAGTTGTAGTGATCACTTTGACATATACTTTTTGAATGGAAGAAAGGGCACGTGCGGCATGCTCAATTTCTTGTTTCTCAATTCGATAGCCGCGAATTTTCACTTGATCGTCTACTCTTCCAAGGAATTCAATCTCCCCATTTACATGCTGTCTGACCAAATCTCCCGTTCGATACATCCGCTCTTGAGGGAAATAAGGATTTTCAAGAAAACGCTCCGCTGTTAATTCAGGCTGATTCAAATAACCTTTTGAAACACCATCACCTGAAATGTAGAGCTCACCCGGTGCACCATAAGGAACAAGGCGCTGCTCGCGATTGCATACGAGCGCTCTTGTATGAGCAATAGGCTTTCCGATGATAGAACGCTCCTTTAAAGCGTCCAGTTCATGCGGTGTCATTAGCTTGCTCACTGTACCAATCGTTGTTTCTGTCGGACCGTAATGGTTCATCACTGCCACGCATGGATGCTGCTTCATAAATGTCTCAACATCTTCAGAGACAATCGGTTCTCCTCCCAATACCACAAGCCGTAAAGCGTCAAATGTATGACCCTTCGAATCTGCCATCATATGAAATAAGGATGGTGTCATTTTGATATAAGTCAGCTCTTGTTCATCAATAAAACGCATGAGACGTACAGGGTCTGTATACACGTCTTCACGAGGAATATAGAGTGTCCCGCCTGCTTTTAGAACCGGGAAAATGCTTGTGTAACCAAGGTCGTATGCATAAGAAGACAGGAGTGCCGTTCGATCGCATTCTTGTAAAGTCACTTCATGTGTCAACCAATTGACGTAGTGTGATAGATTACGATGCGTGAGCTGTACACCCTTTGGCTTCCCTGTTGTTCCAGATGTGTAAATCACATAAGCCAGTTGATCAACCGATACGTCTGGCAGGTCTAGAGAATCGTTTCGTTGGACGGCTTTCTCCACATGTACGACCTGAATCGACTTGAGATGCTGATACGAATCGCCAAGAGACTCATTTGCCACGATGACTTTTGCCCCTGAATCTTTTAATGTGTAACGAATACGTTCCGCAGGAAAAGCTGGATCAATTGGTACAAATGCACCGCCTGCTTTCATTACACCTAGCATGGAGACAATGACATAGACAGAGCGATCAAGAATAAGTGCGACTGTGCTTTCTTTCTCTACGCCTTGCATCTTCAGCTCACTGCAAAGAGCATTGGACATGTGATCTAGTTCACGGTAGGTCAGCTTCCTTTCACCATCCATCACCGCAATGGCATCAGGCGTTTCCATGGCTTGACGTGAAAATTGCACATGGTACGGCTCATGTTGACCTGTTTGTTCTCCATCCCTTTTCTCCAGCCGCTCCATTTGCTCATGCTGATCCAAGAGGTTGAAGAAGCCAATTTGTTCATTCGGATGCTGGACCGCCTCACGAATAATCGCAAGAAGATGTGTTCCGAATCGGCGGATGGTTTCCTCTTTAAATAATGCCGTTGCATAGTCTAGGCTTAGTTTTATTTCTCCCTCACGTTCAAATGCTTCTAGAGACAGATCAAATTTGACGGATCGGTGCTGCATTGCATAAGGCGAAATGGTCAGATCGCCGAGCTTTAGTGCAGGAACATCCATGTTCTGCATATTAAACGAAACACTAAAGAGCGGGCTTCGGGTTGTATCACGATCAAGCGGTAGACGCGCGATTAACTCTTCGAGCGGATAGCTTTGATGTGCAAAAGCATCTACACTCGTTTCTTTTATTTCTTCAAGCAGCTGTAAAAATGACTTTGTTTGTTCCGGTTTCCCGCGCATCGCAATGGTATTGATGAACATCCCTGGCATGTCCTGAATACCTGGATGTGTTCGCCCCGCAACAGGAGATCCGACAATGATATCTTCCTGTCCGCTGTAGGATGCGAGCAGCACTTGAAATGCAGATAACAAGAACATGTACAGTGTCGTATCTGTTTTCTTGAGCAGTTCATGAATACGCTGAGTTGTCGCTTGATCACAGCCAAACATCACCCGTTCTCCAGAAAAATCACGTTCCACTGGACGCGGAAAGTCTGTCGGCAAATCTAAAACCGGTACATCTCCTTCGTATTGCTTCAGCCAATACGCTTCATGTGCACGCTGTTTCTCTGTTTCTTCTTCACTTAACTGCCAGACAGCGTAATCTTTATAATGAATGGCTCTTTCTGCAAGTGCCTCTCCATTATAGGCTTTCGCCAAATCCTGAATGAACGTCTTCATGGAACTGCCATCTGTAATCAGGTGATGTGCTTCCAGAACTAATAGATGACGATCATGACTCACTTTGAGCAGCTGTGCCCGTAGGAGGGGAGCGGCTGTCAAATCAAACGGCGCCTGACGTTCAGCAAGAAATGCCTCGGCCTCTTCTTCCTTTACATTATGGACAGGGAGGTCAAATGCCGCTCGTTCATGTACCCTTTGGACGATGTTCTCGCCTTTCATATGAAAACTCGTTCTTAAAATTTCATGCGTTTGAATCAACTCATCAAATGCTGAGGTGAGCCGCTGATGATCGAGCGTACCTTCAAGCGTTAAGACGATCGGAATATGATAGTTCGTACTCTTAGGTTCAAGTGTTTGTAAAATGTATAAGCGCCGCTGAGCTGGTGACACTGGATAGTTCTCCGCCTTCGCTGCGGGTAAGATCGGATGTCCTTGTTCTTCTTGACCGTCCTGGTCAATGTATGACGCAAGCGATCGAACCGTTGGCTTTTCGAATATCACTTGAATCGGAACTTCCTTTTGGAACACTTCTTGGATTTTGGCTGACATCATCATTGCTTTGAGTGAATGTCCGCCAGTCATGAAGAAATGCTCATCTATTCCCACCGCTTTCCCAAGCAGTTCCTCCCAAATTTGAGCAAGCGCCTTTTCCGTCTCGGTTTCAGGTGGAATGATCCTGATTTCTTCACGATCAGCTTCGTCAGGCGTTGGTAAAGCTTTCCGATCGACCTTTCCGTTTGCGGTAAGCGGAAAAGCATCTAGCTTCATGACGTGATGGGGTACCATATATGCTGGCAGTGCTTGATTGAATAGAGCCCGCACCTCTTCTTCTCTGATCGTTCCCGTATAGTAAGCGGTCATTTCTTTTTCTTCTGAAGGAGACTCATGGATGAGCACAACCGCATCATCGATCCCCGTCTCTTGTTGAAGAATCGTTTCAATTTCACCGAGCTCAATACGGAAACCACGGATTTTCACTTGATCATCTGTCCGTCCGAGGAATTCGATTTGACCATTTGAACCGTACCTAGCCAAATCTCCTGTTCGATACAAACGCCCTTCTGCCTTGAAAGGATCAGCGATAAATGCTTGCTTTGTTAATTCTGGACGATGGAGATATCCTCTTGAGACACCGTCTCCGCCAACATACAGCTCTCCTGGCGCGCCAATTGGCTGAAGTCTTTGATTGTCATCTAAAATGTAAGCGGACGAATGATTGATCGGCTGACCAATTGGAATCGTGCCCGTTTCATCCCCTCTCACCTCATAAATGGTCGAGATGGTGGTGTTTTCTGTTGGGCCGTACGCATTCAGTAAAACAAGTGATGGATGATTTTTCTTCACAAGCTCTGCACTTTTCACATTGATCACATCACCGCCTGTGATCAATTTGGACAATCCTTTAAACATATGCGGTCGCTGCTGAGCAAGTTGATTAAACAAACCTGTCGTTAAAAAGAGCGCCGAGATTTGATTCGTTTGGATAAAGCGTTCAAACCGGTTGATGTCCAATAACGTGTCACGGTCAACAGGATAAAGCGTTGCACCGTTCAGCAGTGTGGTGAAAATTTCAAAAGTAATGGCATCAAAGCTGACTGCTCCTGTATGTGCCATACGATCCGACTTGTTCAAGCCCAGTGTCTCCTGAGAACATGCCAATCTGACAATATGCTGATGCTCAATTTGAACCCCTTTTGGCTGGCCGGTTGACCCCGACGTGTACATGATATACGCCAATTGCGAAGGAGAGGTCTCGACTTCAAATGGTCCGTTTGACTGATTGGATATGTCCGACACACGAACGGCTTGGATACTTTCATGAACTGGCGGCTGGCTGTCCGCATAGAGCAAAACGGATGCGCCGCTGTCTTCAAGCATAAAGCGGATTCTCTCCTCTGGCTGGGCTGGATCAATTGGTACATAAGCAGCCCCTGCTTGAAGAATCGCTAAAATGGCGATCACTGCTTCAGCAGATCGATTCATATACACTGCGACGGCATCTTCTTGTTTCACTCCGCTATCAATCAAATATCCCGCAACACGATGGATTTCTTGGCCGAGTTCTTCATAGGTGAATGCCCGCTCTCCTTCGACTAGCGCCAGATGGTCTGGCTGCGTTTGAATGCGTTCTTTAAGAAGCTCAGGAATAGACAGATGCTTTGGATAATCTCGTTCTGTCTTGTTCCATGCTTCAATCTGCTGTTTTTCTTCTTCGGTGATACACGTCACGTCATGAAGGCGAACTTCCGGATTCTCGATGATCTGCTTCATGAGATTAGTGAGGTGTTTCGATATTTTTTCAATGACCTCTTCTTCAAAAGCCACCGCATTGTATTTGATTTTCAATGTCCATGTTTCACCTGGATATACGAGGACATTTAGATCGAAATTCGTTTGTTCAAATCCGTCTTTTACATCAATGGAAAACCCTAGACGTTCCGACATGGTGTCACCAGATAGCTCTTGATCTAAAGGATAGTTCTCAAACCCGACCAAGTGATCGAAGAGTTGTCCTCCTGCAGCTGTCTGTTGCTGAATATCATAAAGCGGCATAAAATCATAGTTTTCCGCTTCCAGCGCATGCTGCTGAACTTTTTGAAACAGCTGTTTGAAGGTGTCTTCCTGATCCATTTCTACCCTGACCGGTATTGTATTGATAAAAAGCCCTGCCATCTGTTCTATCCCAGCCACACTTGGTGGCCTGCCAGATACGACTGTTCCGAAAGTGACATCATGTGCCGCATGGTAAGTGCCTAAAAGAACCGACCAAACAGCCTGGAATAGATTTGGTGCTGTCACTTGGCAATTCCTTGCGATCTCTTGAATGGTGCTGACCATTTCAGCATCCCATGTGAACGTCCATTCCTGATGGTCATATTGTCCGTTCGTTTCTTTTTGTTGCAAAAGCCCTTGATGCTGAACCGCACCGTCTAAGCGATCCTTCCAATAGCCTTCCGCTGCTTGTTGATTTTGCTTGCCAAGCCACTGAATATAATCTGCATAAGGTTTTCCTTGTGAGCGATCCGGCGTTTTGCCGTTCCGATAAGATTCGTAGTAATGAAACAATTTTTTCATCAAAACTCCCATGGACCAACCATCCATGATGATGTGATGGTTGCTCCAAATGAGATGCCAGTTTGTTTCATTCAGTTGAAAAACAGCGACCTTCAATAACAAATCATTCGTTAAATGGAAGCCTTGCTTTCTCACTTGCTTTTTATATTGATCTAGTACCTTTTGCTGTTCCTGATGGTTCAGGTGAGATAGATTCTCTCTATACACATCTAGATTGCGCTCTGCCAGTACAACCTGTCGCGGCTTCTGTAATTGCTGATAGACAAAGGCTGTACGGAGAATGTCATATGTGCCGATGAGCTCATTGAGACTTTTTTCAAAAAGATCGAGATCAAACTCCCCTCTTATTCCAAGCTCCAGCTGTGTGAAATAAGAGGACGAATTAGGGTCTAGCATGGCATGATATAACATGCCTTCTTGCATTGGTGTTAAAGGATATACCTTTTGAATCTTCTGTTTGCTCATAGTCCACCTCTTCGTTTGCTTAAAATATATCCATTAGCTTTTCAAGTTCATCCATGGTCAGGTCATCGTCTCCTACATCACTAGGCGTAATTTGCGCTTCATCTTGTGATACACAATGTGAGATGAGTGCCTTCACGTTCTTTTCTAAAAGGTCCTTGAACTGTTCCATCGTCTGCTCTTCAAATTCAAGCTGGTGATAGGACATCGTCATATGGAACATGCCCTGTTCTACGAAACCAACAATATCTAATGCATGAGGTTTCTCTGATTCTGGACTTAATGATTGACCTGCCTGCCAAGTGGATCGACTTAGTTCACCCCCGCCAATCTGTTCATCAAACTGACCAAGATAGTTAAAGCTGATATCTGGCGTGACATCAAATGCGAGACCGTCCTTCATTTTGTCAGGCGTTAAGTATTTTAAAACGCCATAGCCGATTCCCTTGTTCGGAATGTGTCTGAGCTCTTCTTTCAAAAGCTTGATTTGATACGAAAGATCCTCCGCATGCGACAAATCAAGCAGCACAGGATACATGCTCGTAAACCAGCCGATGGTCCGCGACACATTGACCGCCGGAAGGATGTCTTCCCTTCCATGTCCTTCAAGGTGAATAAAGTGTCTGTCTTCTCCTGTCCACTCTTTCAGGGTCAATCCTAAAGCGGTTAGCAAAATGTCGTTGATTTCCGTGTGGTACGCCTCATGTACTTCTGTCAGTAGGCTGCGTGTTTCTTCCTCAGACAGCGTAAAGCGAATGGTTTTTGTATGCAGCATTCTTTGATCCTCTGTGACACGATCCTTTTGCAGAGGTGCAGTTAAATGCCCAAGTACCTTTTTCCAATAGTCCCTTTCTGCCAGCAGCTCATCTGACACTGCGTATTCCGTCAACTTCTGGGCATATGCTTGGAATGAATGTGTTTTTTCAGGAAGTGTCAGCTCCTCCCCGCGCTTCGCCTGCTCATAAAGAGCCATGAAGTCTTCAAGGAAAATACGCCATGACACACCATCAATGACAAGGTGATGTACAACGAGCAATAAGTGATCTCCATGATCCGTACGGAAAATCGCAGGTTTGACTAATGGTCCCTCTGTTAAAGAAATACTCACCTGCACTTCATTTGCCAGCTTTTCTACCTGCTCGATTTGCTGTGATCGTTCTCCTTGAACTTCTACCACGTCTACCGCTACATCGTTTTCGTCTACTCCACGATGACGCTGGATGATGCGTCCTTCTTCTATCGGATAAACCAATCGCAAAGCATCATGATGGGTCATCATCTGCTCGAGCACTTGTTTGACAAGCACTTCATCCAAACCATTTGCCGCATGGAGCATAACAGACTGATTCCAATGATGTTGGCTGCTGAAGTTCCGTTCAAAGAACCAGCGCTGAATTGGTGTTAAAATGACCTCTCCTTCGACAGCTGACTGATCGGCTGTGAGAAGGTCCGCTTCTTCGATATATGGGCGAAGCTCCGCAATCGTTGGATATTGGAAAAGCAGTTTCATATCGAGCTTCCAGCCCTCTTGCGTGAGTCTGCTTGCCATTTGGATGCCTTTAATCGAATCTCCGCCAAGGAAGAAGAAGTGGTCGTGAATACCAACTTGGCTGACGCCAAGCACATCTTCCCAAATGCCGCAAAGCAGTGCTTCCACTTCATCTCTTGGGGCTTCGTATGCTGTTTGATTCGCTTCCATATCAGGTGCTGGCAGTGCTTTGAGATCCACTTTGCCATTTGCCGTCATCGGCAGTTGGTCTAGCTTGATGATCCATGATGGCACCATATATTCAGGCAAGGTGCGCTTTAAGCTATCTTTCAACGTATCCGTTTCTTTATCTGTGATGGCGTAAGCGACAAGAGCGTCTTGATCACTTGCGTCTTTGACCGTTGTCACGACGGCTTCTTGGACTGAATCCAGCGCAAGGAGCTGCACTTCAATTTCTGACAGCTCAATACGGAATCCGCGGATGTTCACTTGATGGTCTTTTCTACCGAGGTAGATCAGCTCGCCATCCTCTGTCCATTTCACCAAGTCGCCTGTACGGTACATACGCTCTCCAGGATAAAACGGATCCGGGACAAACCGTTTGTCCGTTTCCTCTGGGAGATTCCAGTAGCCTCTTGCCAGTCCTTTCCCCGCAATCACGAGCTCACCCGGTACGCCTTGCGGCGAGAGGTCATATAACGAACCCATAATGTAAAAACGAGTATTGGCAATCGCTGTTCCGATAGGAAGCGTGCCTTGATCTGGATCAATGATCCCGCTTGTCGCCACGACCGTATTTTCTGTTGGGCCGTAGTTATTGACGAGTTTGTATGGAACGGGCTTCACCTGTTTCAGCTTGTCCCCGCCTGTCAGTAAGTAACGGAGAGAATGATTGTCCATCGACATAAACTGCTCACATAGCTGTGTTGGCAGGAACGCAATGGTAATGCCTTCGTCATTGAAATACGTATTGAGCTTGATCATATCGAGGCGAATCGCTTCGTCGATGATATGGAGCTCTGCGCCGGCGATCCACGTCGGGAACATCTCCCAAATGGAGGCATCAAAGCCAAAGCCGGCATATTTGGCGGTTCGGTCTTGTTTCGTCACCTGGAAAGCATCATTGTGCCAAAAAGCAAGATTGACAAGAGACTGATGCTCGACCATGACACCCTTCGGCTGTCCAGTCGTTCCAGATGTGTAAATCATATAAGCGAGATCCGTTGGTTTGATAGGAACATGAATCTCGTGTGCTTCTCCTTCTACCGCCTCTTCTATGAAGAGGGTATGACCTGTGAAAGAAGGTGGTGCAGTGAGCCCTTTCTGAATCAGAAGGACCTCTGCCCCGCAATCTTCCAACATGTAGGCAATGCGCTGCGCTGGATAATCGGCATCAATTGGCACGAATGCCGCACCTGCTTTGAGAACTCCGAGAACAGCGGCTGTCATCTCGAGCGATGGACGCGTGAGAATGCCGATGCGGTCTCCCGGTTTTGTGCCGCTGGAAATAAGTCTTGCGGCGACTGTATTCGCCCGGTTGTTCAGTTCTTCATACGTCCAGCTTGTGCCGCAGAAAGTTGCGGCTTTTTGATGAGGTACTTCTTGTGACTTCACCTCAATCAATGCATGAACCGTTTGATCTGTCGGGACATCTAGGATAGGTCCTGACCATTCATTAAGCAGTTTTTGCTGCTGCGCTGGTGATAATAATTGCATCTGATCTAATAGTTGATCTGGTGCTGACACCATTTGTTCGATCAAGTAAAGGAAATACTCCTTCCACTTCTCAATCGACGAACGTTCAAAGATAGAAGAATTAAAATCAAACACAAGCTCGATTTGATCGTCAGATTCGTTTCCAGTTAAGGTCAAGTCAAATTTTGCTATGTTCTCATTGAACGGCTGTGGAATAATATCAAGTCCATCCATCGACAGGTTACGAATATCTGCATTTTCCATCGAGAACACCACATCAAAGATTGGATGACGGCTTGTGTCGCGAACCGTTTGTACTTGGTCCACCAATTCTTCAAATGGGTAAAGTTGATGTTCATTTGCCTCTAACACAAGCTCATGAACTGTTGACGCAAATTGAGAAAATGTCTGATGTCCTTCTGGTTTTGTTCTGAGTGCCAGCGTATTCACAAACATGCCGATGACTGATTGAATATCAGGATGGGTTCTGCCCACCACTGGAGAACCGATCATGATGTCTTCTTGTCTCGAAAGCTTGCTTAAAAGCGTACTGTAGCAAGCAAGCAGCACTGTATACGTTGTACTGTTGAGTGATCTAACCAACTCATCCAATTGCGCTTTAAGCGCACCGTCTATAGAGAATTCGACGCAGCCCCCTTCAAACGTCTGAACCTTTGGTCTCGGAAGATCCTCAGGCAGCGCCAAAACAGGCAGTTCTCCTTGTAATTGTTCCAACCAAAACGCCGCTTCTTCCGCTTTTTTCACAAGAGATTCTTCACTGTTTGACCAAACCGCATAGTCCTTATATTGAATAGGCAATTCATCAAGTTCGTCTCCTCGATACAAGATCGAAAGCTCATCAATTAAAATACCGACAGACGCACCATCTGAAATGATGTGGTGCATATCAATCAACAGATAATGAACACTCTCCGATTCAGACACAAGCCCCACTCTGAGCAGCGGCGCTCTTCCTAAATCAAATGGACGGATAAAATCATTCATTAATTGCTGAATGTCTCGGCCATCCCCTTCGATGTTTTCAATGTTCACAGAAACATTCGTTTCAATTCGCTGAACAGGTTCACCCTGAACGAAGTCAAAGCTCGTACGGAATGCTTCATGACGATAAACAAGCTGGTCAATGGCTTTTTTAAATCGTTTTTCATCAAATACACCTTCAAGCTTTAAAGCAGCTGGCATATGATAGCTCTGCTCGGCATCTGTCATTTTTTGCAGAACAAACAATCTTTTCTGAGCAGATGTCACTGGATAAAAAGCCGCTTCTTCCGCTTTCTCCACTCGCCTGATTTCAGTTCGATCTGTTTGATCCACCGCAAGGGCAAACGCCTCTAAAGTGGGTGATTCAAATAATGTTTTCAACGTACATTCCACATGCATCTCTTCATAAAGCCTGTTCAGCATTTTCATGCCGCGCAGTGAATGACCTCCGCATTCAAAGAAATGATCATGTCTGCCGATTTTCGGCACTTCAAGAACTTCCTGCCAAATGTTTGCCAATATACGCTCTGTATCTGATTGAGGAGGGACGTATTCATTTGCCGCCTGTTCACTTACATCAGGTACCGGTAATGCCCGTCTGTCTACCTTGCCATTCCCCGTTAGTGGCAGCTCGTCTAATTGCATGAAGAAAGCTGGCATCATATAAACAGGGAGTTCTCGTCCTGCTTGCTCACGTAAATCCGACAGCGGAACAGCACCTTCTGCTGTGAAATATGCACACAATGTATCATTTGATATCGCAATGACAACGGCTTCCTTCACCTGCGGATGCTGCAATAGCTGGTGTTCAATTTCGCCAAGCTCGATACGCTGACCTCGAATCTTGACTTGGTGATCTATTCGTCCAATAAATTCAATATCTCCATTTGACAGCCATCGTGCGAGATCGCCCGTTTTGTACATGACTTCACCAGATCGGAAAGGATTTTCAACAAACTTTTCGCTCGTTAACTCTGGTTGGTGATAATACCCCATGACCAGTCCATCACCTGCAACACAAAGCTCTCCAGCAACTCCCGGCGGCTGCACTTGTCCAAACTCATCGACAATATAAACAGCCGTTTGACTCACCGGCTTTCCGATCGGAATCGATAGTGCTTGTTCTTCAATGTGATTCACCGGATAATACGTTGTGAAAATCGTGCTTTCAGAAGGTCCATACATATGAATAAGTTTGTCTTCTCCAACCGTTTCAAGCGCTGCCACAACATGCGGCACAGAAGCACGTTCCCCGCCAAACAGCACTTTTCTGACGTTTTTCAGGCTGCCTTTTTTCATATCAATCAGTAAGTGAAATAGAGCGGTCGTGATCATTAAAATACTGACTTTTTCCTTCTCAATCGCGCCAGAAAGCTCATTCATATTTAAGATGTTATCCTTTGGCATAACAATGAGTTTCGCTCCGTTCAATAAAGCGCCAAACACATCAAACATAAATGCATCAAATACATAGTTTGAAAGGCTCATCACCGTGTCATCATGATGAATGGTGAGATAATTCGACTGCTTCACTGTTCTCAAAATGTTCCGGTGCGTCACCATGTTCCCTTTAGGTTTGCCTGTCGTACCAGATGTGTAGGTCAAATTCGCCAAGTCCAAAGGCGAAACACATACAACTGGATTGCTCTCTGACTGCTGATCAACGGCTTGATCTTCTGTTTCTATGATTTTCCCTTCAAACGCAGTAAGCACAGAACGATGACGCAGCACCTGATGGGTCAGGACAAACTGTGCACCACTATCTGTCAAAAAGTGCTTGATACGTTCATCAGGGAAGTCAGGATCAATTGGCACATAGACACCGCCAGCCTTTAGCACAGCTAAAACCGACAACACCATCTCATTGGAACGTTCAAAGAATAAAGCCGCTTTCATCCCTTTTTCAAAACCATGTTCGTGTAAATAATGAGCCAGCTGGTTCACTCTGCGATTCAGCTCTTGATAAGAAAGAACCTCATCTTTACATTGCAAAGCAGGCTGATGACCATGCTGATGTACTTGTGATTCAAATTGGGTCACAATGGTTTCTTCCGCAGGATATGGCGTAGGTAACGGGTTCCACATCTTCAATTGAGCCGCTGCCTCTTGTTCAGACAGTAAGCGGTATGATTGAATCGCTTGCTCCGGCACTTCGACCATCTGCTCCAGAAGATAAACATAATGCTTGAGCATCTGCTCGGCTGTACTTCGTTTAAATAACGCCGTACTATAATCGAGAACAAAGGAAAGACCATGACTTGACTCCATCGCTTGAAGTGTGAGATCAAACTTTGCAATATGGAAATTGGTTTCCTCGACTTCGACTTTCATCTCTCCAATATGCTGGGTTGTTGAATGATCTGGCGTCAGAGTAAAGACCGTATCAAACAATGGATGGCGGCTAAAATCTCTTTGCACATTTAGCTTTTCAAGCAGCCGCTCAAATGGATATTGCTGATGCTCAAACGCCCTCATCGTCTTTTCCTTTACTTGCTCAATCAACTGTGTCATTGAACCGTTCGGATCTACCTCTGAACGTAAAGCAAGTGTTTGGACAAACATGCCGATCATGTCATTCAAATCTGCATGCACCCGGCCTGCTGTTGGCGTCCCCACCACAAACTCCTTTTGACCTGTGTATTTCGCAAGCAATGTATAGTAAGCAGAAAGCAACACGGTATACAGCGTCGTATGATGATTCGCTGCAAGCTCCTGCAAACGGCCTGTTAACGTCTCATCGATGTTCCTGAGAACGCGATCCCCAGCGAAAGACTGGACAGCCGGACGCTGATAATCCGTTAGCAGCTGCAAAGCAGGGATATCTCCTGAAAATTCTTTCAGCCAGAATGCTTCATCTATTTGACCGCCTTGCTCTGCCTGTTGTTCTTGCCAAACAGCATAATCTTGATATTGAAGCTTCAATGGCGCTTTCACTGATCCCTCATAAGCGTTAGACAGCTCACGCAGCATCAAATCAATTGAAAGACCATCTGAAATCAGATGATGCATATCGAAATAGAGAAGATGCTCCTGATCATGTAAAGACTGTAGCCCAACACGCAAAAGCGGAGCCTGCTCAAGATAAAAAGGTCGGACAAATTGACGCATGTTCTCTTCCATCGTGCTGCCTGTCACCTGTTCTATTTGAAATGGAACGGATGAAGCTACCCGCTGACGAGGGACTCCTTTGACTGTATGAAAAGAAGTGCGTAGCATATCATGACGTGCGATCAGTTTTTCAAAAGCTCCCTCCAATTTCTCTCGTTGCAGCGTTCCTCTTAATTTCACAACGGCAGGCATATGATAGGCGATGCTCTGCTCCAACTGAGTCACCATATAAACACGCTGCTGCGCTGGTGACAGTGGATAATCGGCGGCAGTCGGTGCTTTCGGTATGACCACTTGTGAAGACTTTTCCGCTTGTTCAATATAACCAGCAAGTGCTGCAATCGTTTGCTGTTCAAATAAAACAGATAAAGGGACCTCCACTTGAAAAGCCCGCTGAACGAGTGTAAGAACTTTCATCGCTTTGAGTGAATGCCCGCCTAGGTCAAAGAATGAGTCGTACACACCTATGTTCTCTTGATGAAGAACGTCTTCCCACAAACGAACAAGCTTCGTTTCTACATCGTTTCTAGGCGCTACATAAACAGCACTGACGGCCTTGTCTCCTTTTAATGCAGCAAGCGCACGCCGGTCGACTTTCCCGCTAACTGTCAGTGGAAATGCCTCAAGCTGCTTGAAATAAAGCGGCATCATATAAGCTGGCAGCTGATGTTTGATAGCGGCTTGCAGGGTGTCCACAGAAAGAAATTCTTGTCGTGCTTGATAGTAAGCACTTAAAGCCTTTCCACCGTCCGGTTCATCCACGACAAGCACGACAGCCTGATCGACTCCGTCTACCTGCTCCATGACTGCCTCAATTTCACCTGTTTCGATGCGGTAACCTCTTATTTTTACTTGGTCATCTATTCTTCCAAGGTAATCAATAGTGCCATCTGGAAGCCATCTCACTACATCACCTGTGCGATACATCCGGTCTTCAGGAAAAAATGGATCTGGTCTGAATGCCTTCTCCGTCAATTCAGGCTGATTCACATAGCCCCGTCCAACTCCTATTCCCGCAATGCATAGTTCTCCCACAGCTCCCTGCACCTGTAGTTGTTCATGTTCATTTAAAATATAAATCCGATGATGGCCCAATGGCTTTCCAATTGACACATAGCGCTGTTCTGGTGACTTCTGCATCTCACTGAGATCTAGACGGTGAACCGCCGCATCCACACACGTTTCCGTCGGACCATACACATTCCACAAGGCAAAATCGGGCTGGCTGACACGCACAGCTTCAATCAGCGCCTGCGCTGCTTTCGCAGGGAGTGCTTCTCCCCCAATCAGCATGTGAGTCAGTGCAAGCCCATCCAAATCCGCTGCAAGTAAAAGCTGCACATGTGCTGGCGTTCCATCTGTTGCTTCAATTTGTTGTTCTTTGTAATAAGCCGCTAGCTGTACACCGTTTCGTGTCGTTTCTCTTGGCACAATATGAAGCGTATGTCCAAATAAAAGAGCAGCAAAGATTTGTTTAACAGATGCATCGAAATGGAATGGTGCAAGAAGCGCCACTTGAAGCTGATTTGCCCCCTCATACACTTCGTGATGCAGGGCATGAACCAAATGATGCAGCTGAAGATGCTCGATCATCACTCCCTTCGGCTTTCCAGTCGTACCCGATGTATAAATGAGATAAGCCAAATCCTGTGATATCGTCTGATCGATCAGCTCAGGCAGCGGACGATCTTCTAATTCCATATGCTGCTGGACAACCATTTTTTCGGCAATGGATGAATATCGCTGAACAAACGATTCTTCTGTTAAAACGATAGAAGCACCAGAATCTTCTACAATAAATTGAATGCGTTCCTCAGGTAATGCCGGATCGATCGGTACATATGCACCGCCAGCTTTTAATATCCCCAAAATGGCAACCATCGCATCTGCCGTCCGTTCCATTAAAACGGCAACTGGTACATCACACGAGACACCTTTCATCTGTAAAAACCGTGCCAGTTTGTCCGCTTTTTGATACAGCTCTCCATAAGTGAACGTTCCATTTTCCGCTACCACAGCTGCTCGATCTGAATACTTTTTAGCTACCTCATCAAATAAGTGGTGAACTGGTTTCGCTCCTGGTAAATCAAATGCTTCTCCCTTAGATAATTGAAGCAGCTGCTTTTGTTCATCTGCTGGCAGTAAAGAGAGAGCCCCAATCAGCTGATCTGGCTGAGAGACTGCCGCCTCCAGCAAAATCATCAATCGATCAAACAGCTTACTCATATCGTCTTCACTAAATAGATCTGTACGGTAATCCAAATCAATGGTCAATGTATCTGTATCCCAGCGGTCTTTCACATGAATCGATATATCATTCATTCCGCTTCCACTAAAAATCGGCTCCGTAATGAACGAAAGATTCTCTTTTTTCTGCCACTGCATGACCTGATACTCTAAAGAAATATCAAACAGGCGTCCTGTAAATCCATCTCTTTCCCTTAAATCATTCATGAGCACATTGTAAGGATATTTTTGATGACGCAAGATCTTCATCTGATCCGCCATGACCTGCTTCACGAAATCAAGAAACGTGAGGGATCCTTGCACAGATGCGCGCATCGGAATGGTCGACACAAACATCCCAATCATCTTTTTTTCCTTTGCATTTGTCCGATTGCCCATAAAAGTGCCAAGGACCACATCCTCCATGCCGCTAAATCGGTGCAAGTAAATATAGACAGCGGACATAAACATAGAAAGCATACTGACTTTCTCTTCTTCACAAAAAACGCGAAGCTTCTCCTTTAAAGCATCTGGAATATCCCCTGAAAATCTCTCCGCATGTAAACTCATCTCGTAACCTTTATGCGGTGTTAAAGAAGCGAAATCTGGAATATTGGCAAATTGCTCGTTCCAAAAAGCTTGGTCTTTCTGAAAACGTTTAGAAGATTCATACGTTTGCTCACTCATGATGTGATCAACGAAGGAAATGTCTTCAATTGGGGAGATGTCTGTCCCCTCAAGCATGTCATGATATAGATCAATGATTCGGTTTCCCATCAAGATAATTGAAATACCATCAGCCACAATATGATGCGCTTTACAGAACAGCCAGCACTCTTGATCACTGATTTGAAAGACCGTAAATTCGATTAAGGAACGGTCAATCAGTTCCATCGGCTCACGAATCTCCTCGTTCGCCCACGCCCTGATTTCCTTTTCACTCCATCCTTTCACCAAACGAATCGGCTGTTTTTCATATGGCTTGATATATTGAACGGGCTCCTCCTGCTCATGTTGATACACCAGCCTTAAACGAAGAGAATCAGTTTCACGAATGTACGCTTGAAGCACATCAACGATCAAAGAAGGATTTAGACCTGATACCGATCTTAACTTGGCAAACCCACCCAAATTAGAAATACTTGTGCCTGGATAAAATCTTTCCGTGTAGAATACTCGCTTTTGCGCATGTGTTAAGGGGTAATAAACTGTACTCATTCTTATCCTCCGCTCTTCTATGTTTTCTCCACCAAATGTGATACCCTGCACCCTCTATATCAAAAGAACCAAGTCTATTTCATTAAAATAGACGGAATAACAGAAAAGGAGCCCACCCCGAATAAAACGGAGGGACTCCCATTTTGATTCGGTAACCTGCCGACCATAGTAAAAAAAGAAACTTTTACCTTAGGACATGGCTTTGCGTCTCTATGTTTCCATAGATTTGCCTTTTTCTTCTTTTCTTTTAGATATTTTCTATTTACGTCCACTTTATATGAAATTATTGTTTTTTTCACCGAAAAATGGGTGTAAAGATTCATGCGTTATGCCGAAGGGATCACATCATAATTTACGATATTTACCGAAAATAACTAATAATAGTTGCGTTCCACCGAAAATAAATGACCAATTACCGCAAAAATTTCATGTTTTTCCTTAAATTTTGCAAATATGACCGAAAATGTAGGAGAGAGGTCTCCTATCACGCCTCGCATTTTCTTAAATCTTAAGAACTATATTCCCTAAAACTTTGAATATTTTTACCATAAAAAACAATACAAAAAGAGCTGTCATTTCAAATGACAGCTCCTTGTTTCTTCATTATATTTACATCACCTTAGACAGACCAATCGTTTTCTCAATAATGAGCAACGCAATGATAGAAATGATAATAAATATGACAGATATCGCATTGACACTCGGATCAAAAGTTTGCTCAATGTAATTAAACGTCCTCACGGGAATCGTAATGGTTTGAGGTGAAGAAACGAACAAACTAATCGAGATTTCACCAAATGATGTCACTGCAGAAAACACGCCACCTGCGATAATGCCCGGCTTGATCAAGGGCAGTGTCACACGAAAGAAAGTACGTATGGGCCCTGCACCAAGATTCATGGAAGCTAGCTCAAGACGTGGATCAAGATTTGAAACACTGACACCCACGGTTCGTACCACATAAGGAAAACCAATGATGACATGCCCAATGACTAATGCCCACAAAGACCCTGTAAAACCCATAGCCGTAAACAAATACAGCATCGCAATCCCTAATACCACCTGAGGAATCATAAGAGGTGACAAAATAAAGGCTTGAACAGCTTCCTTTCCCTTAAAAGAAAGCCTTGCTAAAGCATAAGAAGCCATCGTTCCTAAAAGAACAGTAAGCGGCGTCACAATCAATAACAGAATCACGCTGATACGCAAAGATTCCATCCATTCTGGATTCGACACGACCTCATGAAACCAACGAACGGAAAATGAAGTCGGCGGGAATTCAGGAAAGGCATTCGGGCTAAAAGCAGAAAGAACAATGACAAGAACAGGTACGGTTAAAAAGAGATAAACGAGTGAGCCTGCGGTCCATATCAGAACCGAAAGCAAACGGTCACTTATTGATTTTTTACGCATGCATCCTCGCCTCCCAACGCTTCAATAGATAGCTTAATAGACTGACAACCGCTAGCACACAAATCAATAAAGTAAAAGACATCGCAGCGGCAAGAGGCAAATTATACACCTGCATGACCTGCTGATAAATGGACAGTGGCAAGAGCGGCTGCATCCGTCCGCCGACTAGCAGAGGAGTAATATAACTTCCTGCTGCAAGTGAGAAGACAATAATTGCTCCGGTGATCATGCCTGGAATCGTAAGCGGCAAGGTCACATGAAAAAATGTCCGTATACGCCCAGCACCAAGACTCATAGAAGCCGGTCTTAAGTGACGGTCCATATCAGTTAAGCTCGTTGCAATAGGCAGCACTGCAAAAGGCAGCATCACTTGAACATAAGCAATAATGACCGCATTCATATTCCACAGCATCGATAGCGGTTTCTCAATCAGTTGTAAATCGATCAGCATGCCATTGATCAAGCCATTTTGCGAAAGAAGAACGATCCATGCAAATGTCCGAATGACGACACTCGTCAAAAGCGGCGATACAAGTAAGATATAGAAAAAAGCCCGCAATCTTGGATGAGGTGCTTTCACTAGCACATAAGCTGCAGGATATGCCATCAATAAACAAATCACCGTTGTCTGTAAGGCCACCCACACAGTACTTCCAATTGCTTTCACATATGCATCTGTCGTAAATACATGTAAATATTGAGACAAACTATAGGATTGTAACGTATTCATCATCGAATCCACATCACGAAAACTGAGGACAAACATCATCACAAGCGGAGCAAGAAGGAATACAACTAGAAACAAACAAGCTGGCAGCAGCATAAACCAATGAAAGCGCTGATTCTTTTTTTTGATTCGCATCACGCATGCACCTTCGAATCTAAGAAAACAATATCTTCAGGCTGCCAATGAATATGCACAGTTTCTCCAACTCGAGGCAGCTCGGGAAATGCTGCGTCTGATGCATGGACAATGATTTCACCTTGATCAAGCCCAACGACCAAACGTAAAGAGTGCCCAATATAACTGACATCTGCCAACATTCCTGTGACATGATTTGGCTGAACTTCCTCCCCGCCAGAAGATAACTTGATTCTCTCAGGACGCAGCATGAGTAAATGCTTCTCGCTCTTCTCTTTAAATGCGGCAGCTTTTAGCTGAACTTGCTTCCCATTTGATTGAGTGAAATGTGGAACAGTGTATGTGGAAGTAACTTCATCATACTCCGCTTCAAATAGATTGACCTGTCCGATAAATTCAGCAACAAAACGATTATTTGGCTGACGATATACTTCTAAAGGTGTCCCAATCTGCTGAATTTTCCCCTCACCTAATATCCCAATTCGGTCGGAAAGGCTTAAGGCTTCCTCCTGATCATGCGTCACAAGAATAGTCGTAATTCCGACATTCCGTTGAATATTTCGCAGCTCCGTCTGCATATTTTTTCTTAGCTTTGCATCTAGGTTACTGAGTGGTTCATCCAGAAGGAGAACAGCCGGCTGGATAGCAAGTGCCCGTGCAATTGCGACCCGTTGCTGCTGACCACCACTTAATTGGTGCGGCATACGTTTGGCAAATGACTCTAATTGAACAAGAGACAAGCTCTCCATCACCTTTTGCTTGATTTCCGCCTTCTTTTTCTTTTGAACCTTCAACCCATATGCAACATTATCAAATACGGTGAGATGTGGGAAAAGTGCATAGCTTTGAAAGACCATCCCCGTTTTCCTTTGATAAGGAGGTAAAGTCGTCACATCCTGATCACCAATATAGACGACTCCTTTTGTCGGTTCTAAAAAACCGCCAATGATATTGAGTAAAGTTGATTTTCCGCAGCCACTAGGGCCAAGAAGGGAGAAAAACTCTCCCTCTTTTACCGTAAGACTGACATCATCAAGAGCAATCTGCTCGCCAAAATGCTGGCTGATATGTTCTAAATTGATTCCACTCATGCGATCACCTATTTTCCTCCGCCTAATACTTCATTCCATCGATTCGTCCATTGACCGAGCTCTGAAGTCGCTGTTTCGTAATCTACCCAAGTCAGCTTGCTATAATAATTTTCGCCAACTTTCACTTTCCCTTTAATTTTGTCTCCGTATTTCACATCAGAATTTGACATGCCATAGTAAGATTTTTCTGAGAAGGCTTCTTGAGCTTCTTTCCCACTAAGGTAGTTTAATAGCTTATAAGCCGCTTCCTCATGCTGACTTCCCTTTGTTAACGCCCAGCTCGCAACTGCCGCCACAGCGCCTTCTTTCGGATATGAGAATCCAATATCCATCCCTTCTTCTTCAAGTGCAAATGCTCGGCCATCCCAATATGGAACTGCCGTCACGTCACCACGTTCTAACAGCGTTTGAATAGACCCTGGGTTATCAGGAAAAGCAGCTACACGCCCTTTTAATTGTGCGAGGCTTTTAAATGCTTTATCAATATCCTTAGGATTTGATTCTGTCCCTCCTTGAGCATGGACAAGTGCAGAGAAAAATTGTAAGCCCGCTGAATAAGTTGGGGAAGAAATCGCCACTTTCCCTTTCAGCTGATCGCTCCATAAATCTGTCCAGCTGTTTGGCTCCTGTTTGACAAGATCTTTTCTATAAGCAATTCCAAGCTGTCCCATACTAAAGCCTGCTGCATATTGTTTTCCATCAACAGTAAGTTTCTTTTGAACAGAACGATAAAGCTTTTTCACATTTGGCGCTTGATCTTCATCAATAGGCGCAAGAACGTTTGCCGCAATACCTCTTTGAATCGTATCAGGCTGTAAAATAAGCAAATCATACGGTGGATTTTTACCATTAGATGCTTTTAATTTTGTAAACCATTCAGAATCTGCCCCAGAGACCGTTTGTACTTTAATGCCTGTATCCTTTTCAAACTTTTCGAGGATTGGCTTAATATTCTTTTCCCAATCCCCTCCGTAGACACCAACGATCACAGTCTGCTGCTGTTTACTTTGGTCCTGCCCATTTCCACCGCATGCAGACAGCAGTAACATGACGGATAGGACACCTGCAAACATGGCGATTACTCTTCTTTTCATGATTCATTTCCCCCTTTTTGTTGATTCAAGTGATGAAGTGCTTGAATAATATCCATCTTTCTTAACGGTTCCTGTCTATGACCAAAATGAGAATGAACCGCATGTTTATAGTGCGTACGCTCATTTGCTGGGTATGAACGAAGCTGCACAGCAAGCTCACTGCTGGCTTCGTCCGTCCACACTTTCTCATAAGCTACTCTTTGCTCTCCAAAATCCCAAGCGACAGCATCAGCATCATTCATCTTTTCACGAAGCCTGCTCGTCTGTTCGTCATCAATTTTCCATTCATTATGGTCTCGATAGACTTTGACGCCATATTGCTGAAGTGCTCTTTCTTCACTTAATAGCCCTGCTTCCACTTCATGAAGGACTTTTTCTTTCGTTCTAGCAAATGGATTCCCCCATCCTCCTCCACTTGGTGAAATCAATTGAACAATATCGCCTTTTTCAAGACGCATAACATCAATTTTCGGCTGGTTTTGTGTCTCCCCATTTGGTTTGGTCAATTTCACCTCACCAATTGCTCCTGCTCGGCCGCCCATTAACCCCCAAGGTTGAAACTTCATTCGTTCCATTCCTCGTGCCGTCACCATCGATTCTGGCTTGATCATTTCAAATTCCAAGCCAATCGCATGTCCCCCTCTATGTTCCCCTGCTCCACCTGTGTTCGGCAGCAGTTCATATCGGTGTACATGAATATCAATATGCTGTTCCAAGCTCTCAATGGGTGTATTTTTTAAAAATCCTGACGAATGATCAATTCCATCTACTCCATCAGTCCCTTTTTGAGCACCGCCGCCTCCGCCTAACGGTTCAACCACAGACATTTTTCTGCCTCCTGTTTGATCATCAGGAACAGAGAGAACGACGATAGCGGATTGACCTGCACCTGCCGCCGGCACTGCTTCAGGCAACAGCTTACCAATAGCACCTAGCACGACATTATACAGTCTCATTGTAATGGAATGCCGAATACCGACAGAAGCCGGATATTCTGGATGGACAAGCGTTCCTTTAGGTGAAATCACGTCTATCGGATACGTAATCCCACCATTAATCGGAATAAAAGGATCTTTACTAATGATGTAATTAATCAATCCTTGATATAAGAAGGAGTGCTTTTGACCATTGGTGACAAGATTAAAAGCTGTCTTAACTTGCGGATCACACTCAGAGAAGTCCAGTGTCAGCTGTTTCCCTTTGACCGTCAGCTTGACCTTTAATCGGATCGGCACGTCCGAAATCATATCATCATCCAAGTAATCAGCGAATTCACTCGTTCCATCAGGAATGGCTTCAATTACTTTTCCTGCGCGATCCTCTGCTTGCTTCAGCAGATCAATCATTCCTTGCTTCACTTCGTTTTTTCCAAATTTCTCGATCATTTCTTTTAGTCTGATTTCTGCTGTATTAACAGCGGCAATCATCGCATTAATATCGCCATCATTTAAATGACTCGCCCGGCTATTAGCTCTTAAAAAGGTACGAACAACCTGATTCTCTTTTCCACCTTCATAGATTTTCACTGGCGGAATTCTTAATCCCTCCTGATGAACATCTGTTGCAGTTGGAGAAATGCTTGAAGGGACAAGACCTCCCACATCACTTACATGAACAAAAGACCAGGCATAGCTGACAATTTCATCTTCTATAAAAATGGGTTTGATGATATGGACATCTGGCAAATGAGTCGCTAAACCGTCTGTCGTATAAGGATCATTTGTGATGATAATGTCACCCGGCTGCATCGGTCCGCTTTCTTCAATCGCTTTTCTGAGACTCAGCCCTAAAAAGATCGTGACACCGACTGTTTTTGGGTAAACAAAGAAATCTCCAGAAGGCGTGGCTAATGCTGTGGCAAAATCCGCCGATTCTTTTACGAATGTTGTAAAGGATGTCCGCTCAATGACATGTCCCATACCTGATGCAATCGCATTAAAATAACTCCTCATCATCTCAAGCTTTGCTGGATCAGTTCCCATGTAAAGACGCCTCCCTTGAAATCACCAAGTTTCCTGAATGGTCTATGCTGCCTGCCCAGTTTGGCAAAATCAATGTTGTCGTATCATCTTGCTCAATGATGGCAGGTCCATTCACAACAGCACCTAACGACAAAGTACTCCGATTGTAAACAGATGCTTCGTACTCTTTTTCTTCTATAAAGATTCGTCTGTATGATTGTGGTATTAAAGGCTGTCCGCTGCTCTCATCAACAGGAGAGAAAGGCAGTGGAGGCGTTTCACCTATAACCCGAACTCGCAAATGAGTAAATTCAATGTTCGCCTGATCATCTCTATGGCCATATTGACGCTCATGCAGGCTGTGGAAAGCTTCAATCAGATGATAGACGTCTTGTTCCTGCTTTAGCCAATCCACCGATAATGGCAATTCAATCTCAAATGCCTGTCCTTGATAGCGGGCATCTGCTAATAACAAAATGGACGTTTGTTTGATATGTTGAATGTTTTGCTGGCTGAACCAATCCGTTGCTTTGCGAGAAAGCATTTCATAATCTTGTTTTAATTCGTCCATCGTATAGTCTTGTAAGCAGATTTTCTTAGACAACACAGCATCATGGATAAAATCGGCTGTAAGTGCACCTAGCGCACATAATGTCCCTGGACTTGGAGGGACGACCACATTTTTCGCATGAATTTCTCTCGCAAGGAAATTCGCGACAACAGGCCCTGCCCCGCCAAATGCTAGCAAACTAAAATCTCTAGGATCAAACCCTTGCTGCTCCATGACATTGCTTAGTTCTGTGTACATATTGGCAACAGCCACTTGAATCAACTGGTCAGCCGCCTGTTCGACCGTTTTATGAAGCTGATCAGCAATTGGCTGAAAGGCTATTTCCGCTGCAGACCGCTGCAATTGTAAATGTCCTCCGGCAAACCGATCTTGATTGAGGTAACCGCATATGAGAAATGCATCGGTTAAAGCAGCTTTTTTCCCCTTTCCATACGAAGCAGGTCCAGGCTGCGAGCCAACTGATTCCGGTCCTGCTTTAAGGAGCCCGCCTTGATCAAGCCATGCGACAGAACCTCCGCCAGCCCCTATCGAATACATTGCAACAGATGGAAGAATGATCGGAAATCCTGAAAGCTGATTCGATTGAGCCATTGTAGGCTGCCCATTTTGAATGATCGAGATATCTGCACTTGTGCCACCAACATCAAACGTAATTAAATTGGGTTCATTTGCAGATGTTGCAATTCTTGCCGCACCAATTACTCCAGCTGCCGGGCCAGAAAAAAGTGTTTTAACGGGTGAAGTGGCTGCGCTTTCTGCATCCATTAAACCACCATTTGATTGGGTAATGTATGGAGAAATTGGTACACCTTCTTCTTTCAAGCGGTTTTTCAACGTTTGTAAATATTGTTTCACCTTTGGTTGAATGTACAAATTGACAACAGACATCACTGTCCGCTCATATTCTCTCATTTGTGGCCATAATTCTGATGATGTCAGGACTTCTAACTGTGGGTAATGATGATGAATATAGGCTTTTGCCTGTAATTCATGAACTGGATTTTGATAGCTATGTAAAAAAGAAATGACAATGCCTGCTAGTTTTTTAGAGATGACCTGCTGGACAGCATCATCTAATTGCTGCAGTTGGAGAGGTTTTTTGATCGAACCATCGTGTATGAGCCTTTCAGAGATTGGATATACATGTTTTCGTGGTATCAATGGTTCTGGCAATTGAGAATTGAAGTCATAAGGGATGGGTAGACGTAAACGCTGTAATGACAAAATGTCTTGAAAACCTTCCGTTACAAAAAGGGCTAAATCTGCTCCCTTTCTCTGCAATAATGTATTAAGACCGATTGTCATGCCGTGTACGAGATATTGGATTTTGGATAAATCGACACCTCTTTCTTTTAGAAGTTTTAGCCCATTGATAATTCCTTGAGCTGGGTCATCTGTCACTGTAGGTGTCTTGAGTTCAGTCAGCTCCCCTGTTGCTTCATTCATCAGCGATAAATCAGTAAATGTTCCACCTATGTCTATTCCGAGCCGATAAGAGACATCCGCCATTTGTACTTCCCTCCTGTCATGTAAATGGAATCATATTTTGATAAATTACGACATTTTTTGATATTTGACTCCATATTATTAAAGCATATCGGTCTAGTCAATTTTATTTTTTTGAAATTTCTGTGTGTTAAAATCTTGAAATTAGCCTAAAAACCTGTGATAAAGCCATTTTACATAAGCAGAATTGTAATATGAGCAGCAAAATTAAAATTTTTGTGATTTTTGTTCAAATAGGAAAAGAGCATAAACAGGTAAAAAACGTTTTTCGAACTTTAAAAGACGTTTTTTCAAAACGAGGAGAAATTGGTAAGTAATTCTGCTATACTTCTGTTTACAAAATACGCTAAAGAGAAAGAGAGCTAGCATCTATGAAACTTCTTAAAACCATTCTCTTGCTTTTATTGATTGTCATTGGTATAGCGACAGGCTATGTCCAACTAGGGCAACATAAACAAGAGACGACAAACTCTTCTTATGACAAAACCATTCACTTTCCATCAGATCGTTATCCAGAAACTGCGAAGCACATAGAAGAAGCTATTGACGAAGGTCATTCTTCCATTTGCACCATTGATCGAAAAAATAGTGATGAGCAAAGAGACAAATCACTTCATGGCATTCCAACAAAGCGTGGTTATGATCGTGATGAATGGCCAATGGCGATGTGTAAAGAAGGTGGAGCAGGAGCTTCTGTCAAATATGTACGTCCTTCGGATAATAGGGGGGCAGGCTCTTGGGTAAGTCATCAATTATCAGATGATCCTGATGGCACAAGAATCCAATTTATTATCGAGTAGCACGATCTTTCCTTTTTTCACAACAAAAATTTCTGTGTAAGTGCACTCACGTATATCAAACATTTTTTTCATGCCGATAATCCTTAAGGAGGGATACCCTACCTTATACCTAAAGGAGTAAAAAGCATGAAGAAAAAAGGAAAACTGAGGCTTGGCGCCAAAATAATGCTGATCTTTTTAAGTGTCCTCATCGTATTTTCAGCAGTGGTTGGTTATGTAGTGAACCGCGAAATGACAGAGAACATTAAGCAAATGGCCACCGAAAAAGCAAAAGGCGATCTAAAGCTAGGATACGCTTACCTAACTGAAAAGGTTGCTGGCTCGTGGCAGATAAAAGATGGCAAGCTTTACAAAGGAAAGACTCAAATCAATAACCATGACACATTGGTTGATCAATTAGCCGAATATACTGGTGATACAATCACGATTTTCCAAGGAAATACCCGTGTTGCCACAAATGTCATGTTAAACGGGAAACGAGCTGTAGGAACCGAAGTCTCACCTGAAGTAAAGGCCGCTGTTTTGGATAAAGGCGAGAATTATTACGGAACAGCCAATGTTGCCGGGAAAGACTACCAAACGGCTTATATGCCCATCAAAAATGATACAGGGGAAACGATTGGTATTTTCTATACCGGTGCAAATCAAAGCATGATTTCACAAATGCTTCAGTCTTTCTTTATTCAATTTGTCACGGTTCTACTGCTAAGTTTAATTGTTTCTGTTATCATTATTTCTATTTTCACAAAGCGGATTCAGACACGTCTCAAACATATGGCATCTGCTATTAAGAGTGCAGGCGAAGGAAATTTAACCATCAACGTGACAGATCACACAGGCGATGAACTTTCTGAGCTGGCAGGTCACTTTAATAAGATGCGTGAGAAATTAAATCACACCATTTTAAATGTGATCAAAACATCTGAATTAGTAGCCACCTCTTCTGAGGAGCTGTCAGCTAGCGCAGAAGAAACGAGTGCAGCATCAGAAAAAATTACCCATACCATTCAAGAAGTCGCTCAATCGTCTGAACAGCAATCGTCCCAAATGACAGCTAGTGAGCACACGATGAGACAAGTATCTAACGAGCTGGTAAACATCACTGAAAATGCGGGACAAATGGCAACAAGAAGCCAGTCCGCACAAGAAATGGCCCAAAAAGGTGTACAAAATATCGGTGAAGTCAATTCACAAATGACATCTATTGCAAAATCAATTGAAGAGAACGGCACAGCAATTCAAGCGCTAGAAACACGTTCAGCCGAGATTGATCAAATTTCCAAAGTGATTACAGATATCGCTAACCAAACAAATCTACTTGCTCTTAATGCGGCCATTGAGGCAGCACGCGCAGGTGAACATGGAAAAGGTTTTGCCGTTGTGGCAGACGAAGTGAGGAAGCTCGCAGAAGAATCGCAAACATCATCCAACATGATTTCACATCTCATTTCCGAAATACAAAAAGAGATGAATCATTCGACGAGTGCCATTAAACGAGTACGAGAGGAAGCGGCTCAAGGGGCTGTTCTTATTTCTCATACAGAGGATTCATTTATTGACATTCAGCAGTCAATGAAGGAAATGGCAGAAGGCATTAAACATTTATCAGATGCATCCCAAAAAATCGCAGCTTATACAAATGATGCGAAGCAAACCTTTGCCTCTATCACAGAAGGCGTTAAACTGACGAGTGAACATTCACAACAAGTAGCAGGTTTAACAGAAGAACAATTTGCAGCAATGGAAGAAGTAACAGCTTCATCAGAGGCTCTCGCCCATTTAGCAGGAGACCTAAAAGAAATGGTTTCGCAATTTCACATCTAGATCCCTCATACAGTAGCGCAAGACGGCGACAATCGTCTTGCTGCCTAACATTCTCTTCAATTATCTTACTTTCAAACATTCACTTTTCAACATGATTCCAAGCTGGACAAATTTTATGAATAAAGGAGTTATCTATTATGAATGATTTAAATCAAACGTATCCCCTATCTATCTCCTATCACCAAATCACCGTATACACTGGAAGCACAACGCCACCTGTGATTGATTGGACAGATGACGATATTCTTCAAGGATTCGCAACCGGGGATCGAGGTATTTCTTTTGAAGGCATCAATAACGGAAAGGCTTCTATTATCGTGACATTAAACAGCCATGAGCCTCCATCATCCGTTGATAGAGTCATCACAGTGCCATTTACTCATTCAAGTGATCATGTTTATCTGACAAGCGTCATGGCACAGGTACTGTCTTTCTCCATTCAAAAAGGAGACTATCAGCTCACCTGCTATATATCTGAGCACCCTGATCAAGATCTCTATTATTTTGATTTTCAGACTGCTTAGATCACGCCTGGTCGTACTGCTTAAGCCATTTTTCCGCAAAATCGACCGATTCTCTCATCGGCAATAAATACGAATTGGCTAGCCCGATTTGACTGTGGTTATAACTACATCCTGATTGTAAAAAGTCACGACCAATCTGTTCAAATAGTTCTTCTCTTGTGATGATATCTTGATACTCTTTCCACACCCTCCAACCATTCTCTAAAATGGGGGCCCCTCGTGTCATGAGGTCTTGCTGTGAGATTCGATATTCAGCTAAGTGAAAAGCTGTCACACTCTCGAATGACGTGCCAATTAGCAGCACTTTTGCATCAAGATCGTACATACGTCCAAGAGGTGAATTTTCTCCTAAACCATAAGGAAGCGCATGGTGTTTCAACACTTCATCTTTCCTTTTCCCCCAGGCGGTGAATGAGAAATGAGGATGATTGCTTCTTTCTACGCCTGGGTATTTCCAAAAGGTCTCCGCTACCTTTCCCATTGCTGTTGGAGCTGTGTAAGCCGGATCAAATGCAGGCATCGTGTCTTTGATCGGTTTCCACCAAGAATAAGGAACAGGCGGATTGATCCAATCAGCAGGATCCGACAGCTCTAATGTTTGTGCCGGCATAATCAGTGTTCCTTCATCTGTTAAAATATCCATCATAGCTTGTATAACTGCTATAGCTCCTCCATTCACCCAGCCAATAGATGACAAGGATGAGTGAACACATAAGATCATGCCCTTCCTTACACCAAGTTGAACCAAATCCGCTTTGATTCTTTCCTTTGTGATCGGTTCAGCCTGATGTTCAATTAATCTTTTCATCGGTTATTTCCTCCTGCGTCTCATCTATTCTTGATGAGTGAGACGTTTCACAGCGATAGACAATTTATAATTTGCATGCTTTGTTAGCTCCGTTAAAAATTGATCAAGCTCATCATGACTGGAGAAATGTCCTTCAGCCATATAACAGCCCTCTCCACTTATTTTAAACAGGTTTTTGATTTCTTCCTTATGATGGAGAAACGATAAAAGCGGTTCATGATCATGACTTCGGGTAAAGAGCTGTAAAAATGTTTGGATGTTCTGCTGTGTCCGCCAGTTAATTGAAATGGTATAGGCTTCAATAACCCCCTCTTCTTCAAGCTTTAAAACTCTATTTTTAGCAGCTTGACCAGTTAAATGGACTTTTTCACCAAGTGTTTTCATCGTCAATCGGCTATTCTTTGAGAGTTCTTTTAATATATCCATATCTGTTTTGTCTAGCATTGGCTCACCTCTTTCAAAAATCAAGTCGTTCCGCTGAAAGACTTTCATGATCCTCTGTCACATGAAGCTCTTTTAATATACTGTAAACTTAATGAGAAAAAAAGGAGGCCTTCTAATGAAAATAACACTCATTCGCAATGCTACTTTATACCTTCAATATGGTCCGTCAACATTTTTAATCGATCCCTTTTTAGCAGCAAAAGGAACCTATCCACCGTTCCCGCATACTGCCAATCAACATGTAAACAATCCAATTGTGGATCTGCCTGCAAACATTGATTTGGACAAGATATTACAGCCGGATGCTGTCCTGCTCACTCATTTACATGTAGATCACTTTGACGACGAGGCAAAAAAGAGATTAGCTCAAACTTTGCCGATCTATACTCAATCAGAGAAAGATCGCATGGAAGTAAAAGAAGCTGGATTTCAGCATGTCACATGCATTGAAGATGAAATGAATGTTTGCGGTGTTCATATCAAACGAACTGGCGGGCAGCACGGGACAGGAGAAACCGCTAAACGGATGGGACAAGTGAGCGGTTTTGTTTTCTCTCATCCTGATGAGCCTACTCTTTATATTGCAGGAGATACCATTTGGTGTGATGAGCCGAAAGAGGTTGTGAATACATGCCAGCCAGATATTATTGTGGTCAATAGTGGGGCTGCCCAATTTTTAGAGGGAGACCCAATTACGATGACAAAGGAAGAGATTGTAGACATTCACCATACTCAACCACAAGCTCAAATCATCGCCTGTCACCTTGAAGCCGTGAATCATTGTTTATTAACAAGAGCCGCATTAACATCTTACATTCAAGAGAATCATGCAGATCAGGCCATTTTTGTCCCTCAAGATGGTGAGACGCTGACCTTTTAACACATAAACAATAAAAACCGGCCCCTTGCTGCCGGTTTTCTTAAACTTATGGTCGATGGTGCTGTGGTTTTTTTAGTAATGGAACAAACCCGTTATTTTTTAAGTGATTGTAATGTTCATCCATTCGTTTTGTGATGTGCGTGCCTTGTTCCTTCGTTAACACACCATACTGAACGTATTTTTCGATCACTTCTTTTCGTTTAGACAAAATTTGCTGTTCAAGTACTTCAATTTGTTTTTGTTGCTCTGTCGTTAATTTTACTTGATGCGTGACGGGGCGCTTTTCCATTTGGGGTGTTTCTCCATGAGCCGTATTCACCTGAAAACCAAATAATAGCACCATCGTTAGTAAGATCAAACCACTTGTTTTTTTCATCTCTGTCGTTCCCTCCTTTATTCGATTTTAATTTGCACACTCTTTCCTTTTTTATACATTATTCACAGCATCAAATTGCACATAATATTCTTACTTTTTCGCTTTTCATCTGAAAACGTTGTCCTAACTGAAAAAGCGTGCTATGTTTTGTTTTGTATAAAAAATAGAGGAGGATTCTTAAATGAGTCGTTTTTATCATAGAAAACCTATATGGGTTCTGCTTGTTGTGTCTGCTCTCATGCTTGTCATGTCTGCTTGCAATCAATCAGGCTCATCTCAGTCTGGAGAATCAAAGTGGGATCAGATTCAAAAGAAAGGGAAAATCGTGGTCGCTACTTCAGGCACCTTGTATCCTACGTCTTACCATGATACATCGAACGGCAAGGATCAATTGACTGGCTATGAAGTGGAAGTCGTCAAAGAAGCATTTAAGCGCCTTGACGTAAAAGTAGAATTTAAAGAAATGGGTTATGACGGTATGCTCAGTGCCATTAATTCAGGTCAGGTGGATGCCGCTGCAAACGATATCGACATCACAGATGACAGGAAAGATAAGTTCGCCTTTTCAACACCTTATAAATACTCCTATGGAACCGCTATCGTCAGAAAAGATGATCTGTCAGGTATTAAAACGCTAAAGGATTTAAAAGGAAAGAAAGCAGCAGGTGCTGCAACGACCATTTATATGGATGTTGCCCGTAAGTATGGTGCAAAAGAAGTCATTTATGATAATGCCACAAACGAGCAATATTTAAAGGATGTCGCAAATGGCCGTACAGATGTCATTTTAAATGACTACTACTTACAAACACTGGCGCTTGCTGCATTCCCTAAGCTAAATATTACGATCCATCCAGACTTAAAATACATGCCGAATGAACAAGGGTTTGTGATGAAAAAAGACAATACAGAGCTTCAAAAAGAATTAAATCGTGTATTAAAAGAGATGAAAAAAGACGGAACCATGAAAAAGATTTCAGAGAAATTCTTTAATCATGCTGACGTCTCAAAGAAAATTGATGTTGATGTCGAAGATGTCGACATTTCTAAATAAGGAGCCGCAGACGTGGGAGATATTCATTTAGAATATATCTTTAATCCTGCACTGGCAAAAGCGTCATTTCCATTTGTCATGAAAGGCATCTGGCTGACGCTGCTCATTTCTTTTGTGAGCATGTTTTTTGGTACGATTCTAGGCTTTTTTATTGCCCTTGCTAGAATGGCAAATACGTGGTTCCTTCGGCTGCCTGCACGGCTGTATATTTCATTCATGCGAGGGGTTCCCATTCTGGTCATTTTGTTTATCCTTTATTTCGGATTCCCTTACATCGGCATTGAATTTACAGCTGTCACTGCTGCTATTATTGGATTCAGCTTCAATAGTGCTGCATACATTGCCGAAATTAACCGGGCGGCTCTCTCCTCTGTTCCAAGTGGTCAAGTGGAAGCCGCCAAATCACTTGGTCTCAGCTATTGGCAAACGATGCGTGGAGTCATTTTGCCTCAATCCGTGCGCATTGCACTGCCGCCCCTGACCAACGTCATGCTTGATTTAATCAAAGCTTCCTCACTAGCGGCAATGATTACTGTGCCCGAACTCTTCCAGCAAGCAAAAATTGTGGGTGGACGAGAATTCGATTATATGACCATGTATATATTGGTTGCCTTGATTTACTGGGGCATATGCAGTGTGGTCTCATTGCTCCAAGACTTTTTGGAAAAACGCTATGCAAAATATCTATAACAACAAAAAGCAGATCCGTTGGATCTGCTCAGATTGTAGAGAAACTCATGTTTTTCTACAATCTTTTTTATTTTCATCGTAATAATGATGGATGAGATTGAATGAAAAAGGCCTCCCACACACCTAACCTAGCTTCGCTAGATGTGTGGCAATCTTCTTCATGTTCTGACAGGCAGCTGTGAGAAGAACTTGCTCACTCACATTTTGTTTTCCCCTCAACCGGCAGTAGCGAAGCCCGTGCAGTTGTTTTGAATCTGCAAAGCTTCGCTCTATTTTTTCTTTTCTTTTTTTATATAGCTCTTTTCCAGAGACAGATAGACGATTTTGTCTGATCTTTTCTTTATGTTCTTCCCATATGTGTCTTGAGATGACTTTTTGATGATTTTTCGACCTTGTGCATCTTTCAAGGAAAGAACACGATGCACATTTTTTAGGATCTGATTTGTAGAATCGATAACCCTTTCGATCAGTTGTTGTATATAATAGCTTCTCACCATTTGGGCATATGTAATGATCATGTTCAGAATCATACTTGAATTTCCACTTCTCAAATAAACCTCTTGTTGGATGAAAGCGTCTATGTGCGATGACACCAAAAATACGGCGATCTGATAAACCTTTACAGATTGGGGTCGTCAAATAACCAGAATCAAGGGCAACAGCTTCTACTTGAAAACCAAATCGTGCGATTTGGTGATCCAACCGATCAAGATACGGAACAGAATCATGGACATTACCGGGCGTGATGTGGGCATCCGTGATGATATTGTACTTCATATCTGTTGTACGATGGTCCAGGTAGAAAAAGCCTTCCGGTTTGTTTTCACGATAAAGATAGCCACTTTCAGGGTCTGTCATACTTTGCCGAATGTCTTTTTCCGTTTTCACCTCCTCTTTTACCTTTAAGGGCTTTTTTCCGTGTGCCACCCGATCTTCTTGGATCGCTTCTTCTAAATCATTTATATAGTTCTGGGTATCTTGTTCAATCGTTTTTCTCGTATATTTATGTTTATTGGCATTGGCTTTAAGATGAGTTGAATCAGTAAAAAGAACGCGGCCTCCTACCATATCATGATTGATAGCTTGAAGCACAATCTCGTCGAAAATGTCTTGAAAAATCGTTGTATCTTTGAATCGAGTACGACGATTCCAGCTAATGGTCGAGTGATGAGGAACGGGGTCATTGATGTTCAAACCTAAAAACCATCTATACGCCATGTTATAGTAAATTTCTTTTTCAAGTTGTCTTTCAGAACGGATACCGTACAGGTATCCGATAAACATCATTTTGAACAAAATCAGTGGATCAAGAGAAGGACGACCTTTATTCTCGCTATAATACGGTCTTACTTTATCTACGATAAATGAAAAATCAATGTACTGATCAATTTTACGAAGCAGGTGATCCTCTTCGACCAGTTGATCTAGCAATACAAATTCAGCTTCGTGCTGAGAAGAATTTCTAGTGTGGAACATGAGAAAAACACCTTCCTTTAGTGGGCTTTTCTCTATTATAAAATGAGGAGATGTAAATTTTAAGGAAAAAAATAAAGCTGTCGAGATTTTCTCGACAGCCTGAGCAGATCCGTTGGATCTGCTTTTTGTTGACAAAGGGCTAAAATGAACTTGATTTTAGCCCTTTGTCTTCTTTTCAGCGTGATAGAAAACCTTTGCAGTCTAGGAAAGACGAGTACTGGCGCGGAGCGAATTTGATATTCGTGAGCACCAGCACGCAGGACTGACAAAGAATGCGAAGGTTTGCCTACGCGCTAAGATCCATTGGATCTGCTTTTTAATGTATCAACCATAACCACACATACAACCCCAATAACGTGATGATCAGCGTCGGTATGGTTAGAATGATTCCAGCTTTCATGTATGCTCCCCAAGAAATATGCACACCTTTTTTCTTCAAGACATGAAGCCACAGCAGTGTCGCCAATGAACCGATTGGGGTCATTTTTGGACCAAGGTTTGAGCCGATGACGTTGGCATAAATCAGTGCATCTCTCATCACACCTGCTGTATCTGTGTGACCGATGGCAATCGCATCAATTAAAACGGTTGGGAGGTTGTTCATGACAGAAGATAGCACTGCTGCCAGAACCCCCATAAACATCGTTCCCGCAAGTAAACCGTGTGACGCCCCCTGTTCAATCCACGCCGCTAAAATTTCTGTCAGGCCGACATTTTTCAGCCCATACACCACGACATACATGCCGATAGAGAAAAACACAATCGACCACGGTGCTTCTTTGACGACTCGTTTTGTCGCTACTTGTGGACTCCGTTTCGCCAGCCATAAGAAAGCAATGGCAATGCCTCCTACAATGATTGACACCGGAATGCCTGCCAATTCCCCAGCAAAATATCCAACAAGCAAGCACCCTAACACATACCAAGATAACCGGAACATGCGCAGATCACGAATGGCCGAAGCTGGTTCCTTCGCCTGCGAAACATCGTACGTTTTCGGGATGAGTTTCCGATAAAACACATACAGCACAAGCATACTAGCGCCAAGCGATACAAGGTTTGGGACGAACATGTTTGCAGTATATTCAAGAAAGCCAATATGAAAATAATCGGCTGATACGATATTGACCAAGTTACTAATGACAAATGGCAAAGACGTCGTATCTGCAATAAAGCCGCTTGCCATGACAAATGGCAGGATCATACGTTCATCCAACTTCAGCGCTCTGACCACAGATAAAACGATCGGGGTTAAGATAAGTGCTGCTCCATCGTTGGCAAAAAAAGCTGCTACCACAGCGCCGAGCAATGTTAAATAAATAAACATGCGGACCCCGTTCCCTCTTGCGGCTTTTGCCATATGAAGTGCCGCCCATTCAAAAAAACCAATCTCATCTAAAATCAATGAAATGATGATAATTCCAATAAATGCAAAGGTGGCGTTCCAGACAATTTGGGTAACTTCCCATACATCGCCCAAATGAACGACCCCAAAAGCAAGAGCAAGAATCGCTCCCCCGCACGCTGACCATCCAATGGTTAAACGTCCTGGCTGCCAAATGACAAGGACGAGGGTCATGATGAAAATTAAAATGGCCAAGGTGACTGATCCCAAAGGTGGCCCTCCTTTCACTTTCCTCATAAAATCTTTATCTATCATACAACGAAATAAGGCAATTGTATGCCATTTTATGATCTCGCATAAAAATCCGCAGGTCATCCTTTGCACCTGCGGAGTCCACGTCTATTGATCTTTTTTCATCAGCATCAATTCAATAAATAACTCACATCGCTGGCTAAAATGACTTAAATCTATAGACGTCATTTCAAAAATTTGTTTCATTCGATAGTTTAGTGTATTTTGATGAATAAATAACTGCTCTGCAGCTGGTTTTAGCTTGCAATTATTCAATAAGTAGACCTCTAAGGTTTTTAAAAATGAAGTTTGGCTGTCACGGTCTTTTTCCTTTAGGCGCAACAAATCTGGATTAAAGTCGTTTTTCTTTTTTTGGTGACTGTAAATCGAGTCTAAGAACCGGAAGACCCCCAAATGCTCGTAATCGTATGGAATCAATTCCTGTCCGCCGACAATCTTCACTGCTTTCACAACTTCTATCGCTTCAAATCGACTTGTGCTCATTTTCATGACATCTCGATATTCTCTTCCCATCCCAATATATAAAGGAGATGGGTGTGTATGCGTTTTCGATTGAAGATGGGCGACGACATCCGCAGCGGTCGCTTTTGGTGAGTGGCGATCTGACAAACTGCCTAATATCACGACGATGTCTGCTTGCACAGAGTAGACATGATTGACCTTGTCTTCTAGCTGTAAATAGGTTCTAATCACATCCTTCACATCTTCTGCCGTCTCACTTTTGTTATCGGCGGCATGAACAACCATCACAGTAAAGACAACTGGCAGTGGAATGCTTAAATTCTCAGCTTCCCATTTCAGCTCTTCTTCTGTATAAAAATGATCATCCATGACCTTTTTGAAGAACTCTTCAATCTTGCCTTCCTTTTTCTCCAACTGTTTCTTATTTTTATAAATAACTTTTCCAACTTGAAACGATGCCTCGTGTAAAAATTGCAGCTCCTCTTGAGAGAGAGAATCTTCAATGTCCTGCACCCAAATAAAGCCGACAACCTCTTGTTTGTGTTTGGCGCTCACAGCCACTCGTCGATTAAACCCGAGCTCCTCATGACCATTCACATAAAAAGGATTTGAATCTGTATATAGCTGCTCAATGACCCCTGTTTTTTTTAACCAATCCACCACAGCTCCCGGACATTCCTTTGAGAAAATGGTTTGCTGATTGACTGGGTCGAACTGCTGGATGCTGTAAGAATTATAAGCAAGCAGCTGACATTCAGTACTTTCTAAAATGACTGGTTTTTTTAAATACCCACTAATAAATGCAATTAATTTATCAACATCAAAAAATGTATGAAGCTTTTCTAATATCTCTTCCATCCCGATTGCTCCCTGAATAAGTGATACATTTATCATACTTCTTTCCAGTCATATTTGTATAGAAACAAGTCGTAGACAGGTAAAAAAAGCATGAACTCGCCTGCACGAGTTCATGCTTTTCCATATTAAAACATTTCGCTAATCGTTTTGGCCTGCATGTGCAGAGCAAGATAATCTGGTCCGCCTGCTTTTGAATCAGTTCCTGACATTTTAAAGCCGCCAAATGGGTGGTATCCCACAATCGCTCCCGTACAGTTACGGTTAAAGTAAAGGTTCCCGACATGGAACTCCTGCTTCGCACGGTTGATGTGATCACGATTATTTGTAATGACCGCACCGGTTAACCCGTATTCTGTGTTGTTGGCTACTTCAAGCGCCTCATCAAAGCTTGAGACTTTTGAGAAAGCTAGGACAGGTCCAAAGATTTCTTCTTGCATTAAACGAGATGTTGGCTCTAGATCTGCAAACACGGTTGGATGAATGAAGTACCCTTCTGAATCATCACTTGTTCCGCCAGTGACTAGACGACCTTCTTGCTTGCCAATCTCGATATATTCCGTGATCTTGTCAAAGGAAGCTTGATCAATGACAGGTCCCATGTACACATCAGCTGATAACGGATTCGCTGTTGTTTTCGTTTCTGTGATTTCCTTCACTCGCTCAACGACTTGGTCATACAGCTTCTCGTGGACGACAGCACGAGATCCAGCTGAACATTTTTGACCTGAGAACCCGAAGGCTGATGTGAAAATGGCGTTAGCGGCTAATTCAACATCTGCATCCTCATCTACAACGACTGTATCCTTACCGCCCATTTCAGCAATGACACGCTTTAAATGCTGTTGTCCTGGCTGTACTTTTGCCGCACGTTCAAAAATACGTGTGCCCACTTCTCTTGATCCAGTGAATGTAATAAGGCTTGTTTTCGGATGATCTACTAAGTAATCTCCAACTTCTGCTCCGCTACCTGGTACGAAGTTGACAACACCTTTCGGAAGACCTGCTTGCTCCAGTTCTTCTACAAAGCGGGCAGCAATGACAGGCGTCGCACTTGCTGGCTTTAATACAACTGTATTCCCTGTGACGATTGGTGCAACGGTTGTTCCTGCCATGATCGCAAACAAGAAGTTCCATGGTGGAATGACAAGCGTCACGCCAGTTGGTGTGTACACATATTGATTGCGTTCCCCTTCGCGACTGTTCACCGGTTTGCCTTTCGCAAGCTCTAGCATTTGACGGGCATAATACTCTAGGAAATCAATGGCTTCTGCTGTATCTGCATCTGCTTCATTCCAAGGCTTCCCTGCTTCTTTTACGAGAAGGGCTGAATACTCATGCTTTTTACGGCGAATGCTTGCCGCAGCGCGGAATAAGACGCCGGCTCTTTCTTCTGGAGATGTGTAGCGCCATGTTTCAAACGCTTTTGCCGCAGCTTGAATCGCTTGCTCTGCCTCTTCTTTCCCAGCTTTTGATACGGTACCCACGACTTCTTCCTTCTTCGCCGGATTGATCGAGACAATCTTGTCTGTTGTTTCGATTCTTTCTCCATTAATCACAAGCGGATAGGTTTGCCCAAGTGATTCTGTTACTTTGGCTAATGCTTGTTCAAACGCTTGGCGATTTTCTTCCTGGCTAAAATCCGTGAATGGTTCATGCTTGTAAGGTGTTGTCATCTTTGTCACGCTCCCGTTTCAAATTATTTTCTCGTCATCCCTTTTAAAGCAAATGCAATGTTTGCTGGTCGTTCTGCAAGACGTCTCATGTAGTAGCCATACCACTCTCGTCCATACGGGGTGTAGACCCTCATTTGATAGCCTTCCTTCACGAGTGCTTGCTGCGTTTCTGATCTCATGCCATACAGCATTTGAAATTCGAACTGACTTGTCTGTATATTGTGTTTTTTCACAATATATTTCGTAAATTCGATCATTTGATCGTCATGTGTCGCAATGGCTGTATAGTTCCCTGAGAGTAATTGCTTTTCGATCAGCTTCTTGTAATTCTGATCGACGTCTTTTTTGTTTGGATACGCCACTTCGGCGGATTCCTTATAGGCACCCTTTACAAGTCTTAAAAATGGTTGCAACTCATTTAGGTCATCAAGATCTTGTTCTGTTCTGTACAAATACGCCTGCAAAACCGTACTGACATACTCATATTGAGATTTCATTTCTTTAAAAATGTCCAGCGTTTTTTGACAGCGCTGTTCATCCTCCATATCAATTGTCACCATAATACGGTGTTTCTCTGCCGTATCTAAAATGCTTTTCATATTGCGATACACGAGATCATCGTCAATATCTAAGCCAAGCGATGTCATTTTAAGTGACACGTGGGAATTGAGTCCCGCCTCTGCAATTCGCTGAATGGTTTGAATACACTCATTCGTCCGCTCATTTGCAATCTCTGCCTTTGTGACAAACTCACCGAGGTGATCAACCGTTACGGCCATACCTTGATCGTTTAACCGTTTGATGACAGGGATAGCGCTCTCAAAATCCTTCCCACCGATGATTTTCTTTGATGCAACAGCACTTCCCCAATTACGAGCAATATGGTTCAAGAGACTGCTCTTTGACAAAAACAAGAAGAAATTTCTTGTGACCGACTCCATAAAGGGCACCTCCCACTCTTTGTAAGCTATGTCTTTATTGTAAGGCTCATGAGCTGTCCGCTACAATATTTGAAGATGACAAAAATTCTGACTTTTTTTGTGGTTTTATCACAATAGGAGATAAAAAAAGAGTCTGCCGCTATCCGGCTGACTCTCCCCTCCTACGCCCACACCTCATCAAGGGTAGACTGCAAAAGCTCATTTAATTCTTGCATCAGATTGTCTTTCGGCTGATTGTAGCTTTTCACCAATTCATAAAAACGCGCCAGCTCTTGATCAATAAATGGATGGACATGAGCGAGACGGTTCTCTACATCCATTTCTTCTCCGTCCATTTTACGTTTGAGCAGTTCGTGAATTTCTGCTAACAGCGGGCCTTCCTCCACTAGCTCCTTGAGTAATTCATGAAAGTCCATTGGTGGAACTGTTCGGTAACGTTCAATCCACTGGCAGGCAAGCAGCGGACGAAGTACATAGAAATACTTCTTGATTCGCACCTGCTCTCCTCGTAAATGCCGGCTTTCATTCCGCTTCGCCATATTGAGGTAATGATACATCAAAGCCGCAGGGTAAAACGCTCGATCCTTTAATTCTCTTAGCTCCTTTGCCAAAGAGAAAGATTCAGCATAGATGATATCAGAAGACAGCCATTCCATAATGGACGGATTTGATTTATTGAATAGGCGCAGTGCCTTTCTAAGCTCCCAGCCGCTGATATCAAGCATGTCATCAATCGGTCGTTCTATGACATCACGATGCTCTTCCATCGCCCAATACCATTCTTTCCGGGGAACATATAAAAAGCGAACATCATAATCACTATCGGTCGAGGGAAAACCCCATGCCCTGCTGCCCGATTCAACGGCAAGACAAATCTTGACGTCATGCGTTTCTTCGATGATTTTCAGCTCTTTCTTAATTCTCTCTCTCAAGTGTCCATCAACTCTTTCTATAGAATTCTGCATGACTTCTTCACCTTTTGGGAAAATACGAATAAGACATATATGAAAAAGGAGTTGGATCTGATGTCTATATCTCGCATTATGAAATGGATCACTGGGATTTTTGAAGCTTGCCTTGCTATCCCTGTGATCGGAGGTCTATTCGTTATCAGCAATGGCTATTCACCGCTCATGGTCATGCTTATTCTGCATATTATCACACTCGTCTTATCGAAGCGAGACCAGGGACCAATGATTGGAAGTATCATTGGAATTGTCACATCCTGCCTTGCATGGATTCCGATTCTCGGATTCATCCTTCACATCATCACAGCCCTTGCCCTGATCGTTACAGCATTAGTGCCTGATGAAAAAACAAGACAGAACACCAGTTATTAAGCTGATCGCTCCAATAGCTGAAAAAGACAAAGAGCTAAAATGAATGTCATTTTAGCTCTTTGTCATGCTCTTATGTTGATAGAAGCAAATGCTTTTGTAAAAAGGACAGCTTCTCTGTTTGAAAAGCAGGAATAAACTCGTGCCCAAAATATCGGTACACTTTCAGCTCTTTATCTGTTTCTAAATGATTGTATGCCGCAAACACGGTGGATGGCGGTGTCACTTGATCAATCAGACCGATCGCCATCAATGTTGGCTGTTTCACCCAGCCGGCTAAATTGATTAAATCAAAGTAACTTAATGTCTCAAATACCTTTTCTTCAGCTTCTGGATCACTGTTTCTGCGAAAGTAAGAATTGATTTCTAAATAAGGCTGCTCCAAGGCAACATCAACTGCACGCTCAAAATTTGATAAGTAAGGATAGTCTGCCACAACGACTTTTGGAATGTCTGAAAGGGCTGCGGCCGCAATCGCTAACGCCCCCCCCTGACTTCCACCGATCACGCCGATACGATGTTCATCTACTTCGGGGAAAGACTGAATGACTTCAAGTGCACGAACAGCATCTAGATAAACGCCTCGATAATAGTACGTATCCTTCGATAAAATGCCTTTTGTCATCCATCCTAATGCATGCCCGCCTGGCGTCACTGATGTGTCTTCACTGCCACCTTGACCGCGGACGAGCATACCAAATGTTGCATAGCCGTGCAGCGCCCAGTTGACGATGTCATGAATGCCGTCGTCATAGCTGGCATTATAGCCATGAAAACGAACGAGCGCTGGATGCGGACCAGTTTGATCAGGCACAGCATAAAAGCCTTCAATTTTAGAATGTCCAAAGCTTTGATACGTCAGGCGGTACACCTTGACGCCTTTCACTGGATAGTCATAAGATTCAAGTGTTGGCTCTGCCTCCACTTGGCGCAGTTCTTCGAGCGATTTCTTCCAAAAGTCTGAGAAATCAGGACGTGCTGTTTTCTTTGGTTTATATTTTTTTAGCTCTTCTAGTGATAAATCGAACAATTGCATATCATACTATTCCCCTTTGTTTTGTTAGTTATGAGTATCATACCACTCATTTCTTGATTGAGAAAGTCATTTAACAAAACCTTCTGACATTTCTATTGGCAAAGATGGCGGAAAGCTTTATGATAAAGAAACTGGCTTAAAGACTAGATGCTTCAGGCAATATCACCCGAACCATTCATTGCATGAAACGAATAAAGGAGGCAGACCGACATGAACATCGCCCTGATTCAAATGGACGTACAAATAGGAGAACCTGATGTAAACTTTCAGAAAGCAGAAGCGTTTTTAGAAGAAGCCATCCGCCAACAGCCTGATTTGATTATTCTACCTGAAATGTGGAATACCGGATATGCGTTAGAGCAAGCGGATGAGCTTGCCGATGCAGATGGCGAGCGAACAAAACAACTCTTCTCTTCCTTTGCCCGCAAGCACCAAGTGTATCTCATCGCAGGCAGTGTTTTAAATAAGAGGACAGAAGATGAAAACATCACCAATACAATGTATGTCTTTAACCGCCAAGGTGAGCTTTTGTTAGATTATGATAAAATTCATTTATTCCGCTTAATGGATGAGCATAACTATTTAACCGCTGGTGATCAGCTTGGTTTATTTGACTATGGTGAAGATGTCAAGATTGGTGCGATGATCTGCTATGACCTCCGCTTCCCTCAGCTTTCTAGGACGCTCGTGAACAAAGGGGCGAAGGTGCTTGTTAATACCGCTCAATGGCCGTCAGCAAGAGTGGACCATTGGCGCAGTCTGCTCATCGCAAGAGCCATTGAGAATCAGTCATTTGTGATTGCGGTGAACCGGACGGGCACAAGCAGAGACACTGAATTCCCTGGTCACTCCATGGTGATTGACCCGCTCGGACGCATTCTACTTGAGACAAATGATGAAGAAGACATTTATTATGCAAACATTGATCTTCAGCTCGTAGATGAAGTGAGACAACAAATCCCCGTCATGACAGATCAGCGGCTGGATTTATATTAGAAAGCAGGGGCCCCCTGCTTTCAGCGTGTAGACAAACCCTCGCATTCGGTGTCAGTCCTGCGTGCCGGTGCTCACGAATGTCAAATTCGCTCCGCGCCGGTACTCGTCCTTCCTAGGGCTGCAAAGGTTTTCTATCACGCTGAAAAAAGGTAATAGCAGGGGACTCCCCTGCTTTTTACGTTTAATTAAACGTTTGTTTAAGCTTTTCCTTGATTCTGTTGAAGGTCCATGAAGGCTTGAGCGGCTTTCGTTAAATATCTTTCTTCCACATATGCAAACACAAGAGTACGGGTTGGGCATGAATCAATGTGTAAATAAGTGACTGCTTTCCTTTCCTCTTGTGCCACCATTTTCGGCACCACCGTCACACCTAGCTCATTTTCAACCAATGCCTGAGCTGTTTGAATATGACTTGTTTCAAATGCAATCCTCGGCCGAAAGCCATGATGACGGCACAGTTCCGTGACCACTTGCCGAAAGCCATATCCCTCTTTCAGCATAATAAATGGGGCATCTTCCAGAAGATGAAACGGGACAGACCCTTCTTGTTCCGCTTGATTGATGATTTCATTCAGTTCATCCGTCAACCACGGTTGAGCCGTTTGCGGAATGGCGAGGAGAAGCGGCTCTGTCAGCATTTGTTTTGTTTTCAATGATTCATGCTCGACAGGCAGAGAAAGAATCGCCAGATCCAGTTTCCCAGCGAGTAAACGTCTTTCTAGCTCACGAGGCGATTCTTCTATCAAATGAACGTGAACGTGCGGATACGTTTGACAATAGGTTTTTAATAAACTTGGCAGGACATATCCCCCTGTGACTGCTGGCGCACCAATCATCAGTTCTTTCCCTACCTCATAAGCAGCTTCCCCCATCTCACGCAATAAATCATCTCGTTCCTTCAAAATGATCTCTGCTCTTTTGATCAATCGGTTTCCTTGAGGTGTAGGAGTGACTTGTCCATACTTCCGAATAAACAGAGGAGTATCTAATTCCTCCTCAAGTTTTTTAATTTGCTGACTTAACGAGGGCTGTGCAATGTGAAGTTTTTCCGCTGCTTTTGTAAAGCTTTGCTGCCGGTACACTTCCATGACATATTCCATCATTCGTATATCCACTTCTCTCACCTCATAGGTTTTAACTATTCATATCATATCTTTTATGTCTTAGACAAATCACGGGAAGAACCCTACGATAAAGAAACAACAAAAAGGGGGTAAAGGAATGAATCCATATTCAAAAGCCGAGAAACAATTCTCACAAAATGCAGAGAACTACCGAGATTCACCCATCTTTGCAGCTGGAAAAGAACTTGAATGGATGAAAACGGCGGCGAAGGCAAAGGGCGATGAGCATCTACTTGATATCGGCTGCGCGGCAGGTCATACCGTTTTTTCCTTTTCAGACGTCATCTCTAAAGGAATCGGGATTGATGTCACACCCAAAATGATCGAGGTTGCTACAGCACTTGCGGAAGAGCGACAGCTGAACCACATTACGTTTGAGCAGGCATCCGCAGACGCATTGCCCTTTTCTGATGCATCATTTGATCTGGTCACATGCCGATTTGCTGCCCATCACTTCCCACATCTCCCGGCAGCCATGTCTGAAATCAGCCGAGTCTTAAAGAAAGGCGGCAAATTTCTACTTGTCGATCATTATGCACCTGAAAACCAAGCACAGGATGACTTTATTAATCATTTAAATAGACTGAGAGATCCCTCCCATGTGCGAGAAAGCTCGTTATCAGAATGGAAAGAGCTTTTCGCTGACAACCATCTGACGAAAGAAGATATCCGTTACTGGGATCTGCATATTGATTATCAGGACTGGATCATACGAGGACGTACACCAGAAAATGTTCAAAAGGAAATCGTTGCCCACTTTCATGCTGCAGACGATGAAACGAAACAGCTGTTTCAACTGCAATTCGACGAACATCGTCAGCCAACATCCTTTTGCCTAAAAGCTGCACTGCTTCAAGGGATCAAACATTAAACTGATCGAAAAAGTCTACCCTAGCCGGTAGACTTTTATATTATGAATATACATTTCCACTATCTGATAGATATTACTTTTCATGTTCGTGACAAGGAGTGCTGCATGATGTTTCTATTATAAGATAATTGAACTGAGGTAGGTTAGGCTTTTTCAAAAGTGTACGTAAATCCTCTGAATAAAAAAAGAACCTACCCTCTTTAGAATAAGTTCTTCACTGCATGCATCACTTACGGTGCAATATCCTCTAATACTTTCTCTCTCGTTTCGATCATTTTAAAAGCAAGAATTGCTCCCACTACAGTCACACTTGCAAAAAGAATAAAAATAGTTGAAACACCGCTCACCTCTAAAATAAAACCTATCATAATAGGAGCAATCGCTGAGGCCAGCCTAAGCCACGCTGTAGCAAATGCCGTACCAATTACCCTCATACGGGTTGGATAGATTTCAGGTGTATATAAATAGAGAAGAACTGTAATTGTCCCCATCATTCCGTAGGCAGCGGACCCTAAATAAATAACGCTTTCTGGAGAATTTGCTCCGCTGATCCATAAAGCCGTTAATAAAGCACCTGTTACGATAAATGCAATGGTTGCCCAACGCTTCCGTCCTACTTTATCGATTAAAAATGCACAAGCGAATACCCCTATGGTCTGTAAAATATTTGTGAGAGAGGCTGCCCTTAATGAATCTCCAACTGGCAAATTGTAAACCGTATTATAAAGACTCGGTAACCAGTTATTTAATCCATTCGATACAAAGTAGGCAGAAAACCATAGTCCCCATACGATCAATGTTCTTTTACGATAAAAAGTAGAAAAGAGCTCTTTCCAGTCGCCTTTTTCAGTGCTGCTGGACACTTGCTTTGCAACAGGCATTCGTTTGTCTGTACTAGCTTCAATCTCTTCAATGATTCTTTCGGCTTCATCTAACCTGCCTTTTGAAATAAGCCATCTTGGAGACTCGCGTAACATGAAAAAGAAGACAAAGACGATTAAACCGCCAATTCCACCAATCAAGAACATCCATTTCCACCCAAAGCTAGGTACAACAAATGCACCAATTTGAGCTGAGATCATTAATCCTAATGGAAAAATCATCTCATAAAGCATAAAAAATCTCCCTCTCCCTTGGGCCCGGGACAACTCATTGATATATGAGGCCGCTACCGGCACTTCTCCTCCTACTCCAATCCCCTGTATAAACCGAAAAATAAAAAGGGCCATAAAGTTACCTGAAAATACACATGCGATACTCATAATAGACATGAGAAATACAGTCCACTTTGCACTAAATACACGGCCACGTCTTTCTGCTAACCATCCAAAGAAAATAGCACCAATCGCTTGTCCGATATAACCAGACCCAATAAGAAGACCAATTTGAGCAGGTGATAAATTCCACATGCCGATGAGAACTGGGAGAACAAACGCTAAAGATAGTGCATCAAAAGCATCAAAAAAGGTAGCAGATCCCATAATGATACGAGGTTTTAAATGCCATCTCGAAAAAGGTACACTTTCCATCCTAGTCAATAGTTGTGAAGCTCTATCAACAACTTGCTCATCATGAGAATTTGAATTTCCGCTGAGTTCTAACGTCATGATATCTCCTCCTTAATAGAGGAAATGATGCAAAAGTACATGCTGATGAGCACAAAAGAAATCGCTTACATTTTAAATGAAGAGACATTCTAAAGCGATCATATGAGTTTTCAGCATCTATCATTTCTTTTTTGGCGTTCCCGTGGTGCCACGATCTACATAGTACATCGGGAAGATGTGTTCCATCTTCTCTAACTGTTCTCCTTCTACTAACTGCGTTAGTAAAGAAACCGCTTTTCTTCCCATTCCAACTAAATCAACATGAACAGAAGATAAAGAAGGGGTTAGAAAACTTGCAATGGGCACATCATCAGCACCAACGACAGACAAATCATGAGGTATTGACACATTTGCGATATCTGCCGCTTTCATGACCCCTATCGCCAAAAAATCTGAAGAGCAAACAACTCCAGTCATGTGCTGGTTTCCTTGGAGAAATTGAGAAACCACTTCTACTACTTTTCCCCCATCAAATTCATCTAACTCAAACACAAGCTCTTTGTTCTTTGTTAATCCTAAACTTTTCAGTGTACGCTCATACCCCTTGTAATACCTCACACTATGCATCGAACTCATTGGACCATTGACCAGTCCAATGGTTCGATGACCTTTATCAAATAAGGCCGTGACAGATTGACACACACCTTCCTCATCATCTGGCCTGACACATGGAAATGGAGAATCCTCTAAGTAACTTCCGACAACGATAATGGGAATAGCTAAACTTTTTAACCAATCCATGCTCAATTCTTCATTTCTTGGAGAAAATAAAATGGCACCATCTACAGCCTGCGTTTCAAGTAATCGCTGCTGCTGTACAGATGTAAATGACATCAACATATTGAATTCAGTCTCATCTAATTCCTTCGCTATCCCATCTAAAATCGTCGAAAAAAATGGATTATTCAAAATATATGAACCACGAGGAACCACGACAGCAATATTGCCAGTCTTTCTTTTAACGAGCCCTCTAGCTCCTAAATTAGGACGATAGCCTAATTCATCAATCACTTGTTTAATTCTTTCAGCCGTTTGAGCACCTACTCCTGGTTTGCCACTTAATACTCGGGAAACAGAAGCGATAGACACTCCAGCTTTCAATGCGACATCTTTAATACTTACTGACACATTTCATACCTCCGGGAGTCTGTTGTTTTATACTCTATTATAACCTGACTCACTTTCATCATGAAATCAATGGTCTGTTATTTACTAACGTTTTCCTTAAGTAAACCAACACTTTGAAGGCCCTGACGAATCTCTTCTTTTTCCTTTTGAGTTAAAGGTAATACTGGCTTCCTCGCAAGCGAACTGCTGATCAAACCTCGCTGGAACATCGCTTCCTTCATTCGCAGATGAGAGGTAGATGAAGGTTCATCCATTTTATACACAGCATGCTTTAATTCAAAGATTCTATCGTACACTTTATTAGCCGCTACAAGGTCTTGTTCTTCCACACATTTCACAAGCTCAGCAATCAAATCTGGGACAAAACAGCCGAAACCTACAAGCGCCCCATCAATTCCTTGAACTAATGTTGGCAATAAATATTCATCGTGACATGTGAGCAATGATACATCTGGTGCATGCTTTTTCAGTGCGCGCACATCGACTTCATATTGCGCCATGTCTCTTTGACCGATTTTAAATGAGACAACGTTTGGAATCTCCGACATTTCTAATAATTGACTGGTTGTATAAGAGGTTTTTGTCCATGTTGGATATTGATGGACGATGATTGAAATTTCAATTGCTTCTGCAACATCTTGAAAGAATTGGACAGGTGACTCAGGCTGCATACCGAATCTCAGCCATGAATGTGGCGGCATAAGAAGAATACCTTCTCCACCAGCTTCCTCCACTGCTTTTGCATGCTGGATCGCTTCAATTGTCCCTTCAGCAGAAACCCCAGAAATGACAGGAATTTCTCCCTTTAATTCGTCGGCTGCAATACGCACAGCTTCAGCTCGTTCATGTGGCAGCAAAGTCATAATCTCGCCAGTATGTCCATTGACAACGATCCCATTAATCCCTTCGTGCTCCGCCACCCAGCGAACAAGCTTACGAAAAGCAGGTTCATCAATTGAATAGTCATCTTTAAAAGGAATTAAGACTGCCGGGAATACACCGCTCCATTTTTCTTTATTTTTCATCAACAAATTCCTCCCCATCCGTTATAGTAAACGTTTACGGTAAGCGTTTACGTTAATAATCATAGAATGATCTAACCGAAGGTGTCAACAATATTTTTAAAAATTATAATAATTCAAAAAATGATTATTAGAATTTAGATACTATTTTATTTTTTCAAAAAAAGAAAATGAGAGATATATTTCGTTTCCCACATCAATCAAAAAAACCTCATCATCTTGAACTCGTTGTAGTCTAATCACCACTTTTTTCAAACGGCTAGACACACCACATAAAGGATGCATACATTTTGATATAATGACGAAGGAAAAAACATCTTTTCTTCTTTTTTCATCCATCATCCAACTTAGACTGTGATTTCTTTGACTACTCCTGATCTAATAGAAAAAGTCTACCCCCTTAGGATAGACTTTTTTATTTCGAATATAGATCCCAGCCAAGCTTGAGTGTATCGACAATATAATTGGCGACTTCTTCAGCTTCTAGATGATCTGTTTCCACTCTTGAGTTATGAAGGGAATAAATTTCCCGGCGCTCTTCAAACAGCTCTTTCATCTCGTCAAGCGTGCGGTTATGAAGAACAGGACGGTTTTCAATTAAAATATCCAGCCGCTGTTTCCAATTCTCCCAAGATAGGTCAAGGAAAAGAACCGTACAATGCTTTAAGCAAGATCGTTTGATTTCTTCCTGTTTAAACGCACCGCCTCCAAGAGACACGATCTTTAGCTGAGTATGTTCACATAAATCGACGATATAGTCCTTTTCAGCCTGCCTGAAGAATGCTTCTCCTTTTTGCTGAAACATTTCTGGAATCGTCATGTTGTACTTTTTCTCAATCTCCTGATCAACATCAATAAAATCTCTATATAACTTTTTGGCAACCAGCTGCCCAATGGTTGTTTTCCCAACGCCCATAAAGCCAATGAGGACAATATTTCGCTGTCTCACAGGAATCTCTCTATTGTTTTTCATGTTCGTGACACGTCCTCCTTACGACAAGGAATGCTACATAATGTTTCTATTATATGATAAATGGACTGAGAAAAGATAGGCATTCTTAAAAATTGTGTTTGACGACGTAACCGAGCTGTTCGGAGAGCTTCTCGGCATGCTCTTTCACTTTTTGCTGCAATTGAGGGATGACATCTTCAGTAAATCGTTGGGTCGGTCCAGATATGGATAAACATGCCTGCACCTCCCCATGAATGTTAAAGATTGGTGCCGCCACTGCCGCCGATCCGACTTCCCGTTCATCAATACTGCAAGCGGTATGCGTTTCAAGAATATGACGACATTCTTTTTGCCATTCCTCCATCGTCATGTGATCAGCCTCAGACGCGAAAACTTGCTGTTGAAACTCTTCGCTTTGGAAAGCAAGCAACACCTTTCCACCAGCACCAGCGTATAACGGCAGCTTCTCACCGATTTTCACAAGATGCCGAATCGATTGCAGCCCTTCGGCTTGTTCAATACATACCCTGCTTTTGTGATCGAGCACATACAGGTTGACAGTTTCCTTTGTTTCATCACGAAGTGTGTACATGAGCGGTTTTGCCAGTTCCCTCAATTTGATGGACTTCCCAGCAATATAACCGAGAAGATAAAGTCTTTGACCGAGCCGGTACTTCATTGTCTCTTGGTTCTTTTCCACAAAATGATTCATTTCAAGTGCCTTGAGCAGTCTCGTTGTGGTAGACATTGCTAAGTTCATCTCTTTTGATATGTCCGTTAGCGTCAACTCTTGACGTTCTTCGCTAAAGCAAGAAAGAATATCCAAAGCGCGCTGAACGGTACGCAATCCTGATTCTTCTTTTGACTTTTTATCAGCCATGTTCACTTTCTCCTTTTCCCCTTTGATTTCTTATCGACATGATTAACCAATTTTGCTATAATCCATTTTAAATGTTCCATTAAAAGAAAACAAATTCCACTGTACGGAATAAAACCGATAGATGTTTTGATGGAGGAGATATCATGATCTACCTGCTCATTTTCACACTTCTTATTAGCTTATACATCGTTCATCAACTATTCCCTGCTCCCATTCTCTCCTATTTGGTTGGTCTGCTGGCGGCTGCTTCGCTCACCATTTCCTTTAAGAAGGCCAATGGGCTTTATTTGAAAACGGGTGCTATGTTTCTCTTGATTGGATTGGTGTTATTTTTCTGGTCAGAACAGCCTTTGCATACGCTTTTTCTTCATTTTCATTCCATGCTAGGCTTACTCTCTTTATTTTTCATGTTGCCATTTATTCATTCTCTCATACATGTTGGACATTTCGATACTCAATTAAATAAACTGCTTACCTTACATACAACAAGTACAAATCAGCTTTATCGCAAGAGTTCATTTGTCACTCATGTTCTTGGCATGTTTTTAAATATCGCAACGATTCCCTTATTATATACATCCTTGAAACCGTCGCTGAACGCCCTTCAGGAACAAGTCAAACAGCACCTTTATACGCGCAATCTTTTAAGGTCATATGCGCTATGTCTTAGCTGGAGTCCTGTCGAAGTACTGGTGAGTGTTACCATTGATGCAACCAAATTGAAATATTATCAGATTGCACCCGTTACCTTTTGTTTAATGGTGCTTGTGCTGTTGACGGATTGGTTGCTGTTTTCTCGTCAAAGCAAACGATTGCCGCATATCATCCAGCCGGCAGAAGCTCACTCCAACCCTCATCGCATCAAGAGAAAAACCCTTCAGCTTGCTTTCATGCTGCTCAGTTTTATGACAGTCGTTTCGCTTGTTGACGCCTGGATTGGGAAAGGTTATCTGTTCGCTGTTGTGCTGACGATTATTCCTTTCGCTCTATTATTCTCGTCTATCATCAAAAAACGAAAACAATATGTAGCCGTCTCTATTCCCCATTGGAAAGAACGGACCCGCCAGCTCTCCAATTATATGTGTCTATTTTTAAGCGCGGGCTTCTTTGTCGATATGCTGCTTGTCACAAACAGCCTGCAGCCGATTCAAGCATTTATCGTCAGTATATCAGATCATGCCATTTGGGTTTATGGGGTCATCGGGCTGTATTTTCTCATCACCGCTCTTTGCGGTTTTCACCCGCTCGTTTCGCTTGCTCTCTTAGTGAGCTTGATGGCACCTGTCATTCATGAACTGCCTGCCCTTCCCATCGCAATCATGCTCATTATCGCTGGAACCTCAACGGTCATGTTTAGCCCATATAATGTATCTGTCTCCCTATTAGCCGATTTGATGAAGGTCAACCCTTACCGAATCACTCGATGGAATATCTGGTTTGCTGGTTTTTATATCAGCATGGGTATCGCATGTGCAACGATCATCACCGTCATCTTTTATTCATAGAAAAAGAGAACCCAATGAGTTCTCAGATTGTAGAGAAACTCATGTTTTTCTACAATCTTTTTTATTTTCATCGTAATGATGATGGATGAGATTGAATGAAAAAGGCCTCCCACACACCTAACCTAGCTTCGCTAGATGTGTGGCAATCTTCTTCATGTTCTGACAGGCAGCTGTGAGAAGAACTTGCTCACTCACATTTTGTTTTCCCCTCAACCGGCAGTAGCGAAGCCCGTGCAGTTGTTTTGAATCTGCAAAGCTTCGCTCTATTTTTTCTTTTCTTTTTTTATATAGCTCTTTTCCAGAGACAGATAGACGATTTTGTCTGATCTTTTCTTTATGTTCTTCCCATATGTGTCTTGAGATGACTTTTTGATGATTTTTCGACCTTGTGCATCTTTCAAGGAAAGAACACGATGCACATTTTTTAGGATCTGATTTGTAGAATCGATAACCCTTTCGATCAGTTGTTGTATATAATAGCTTCTCACCATTTGGGCATATGTAATGATCATGTTCAGAGTCATACTTGAATTTCCACTTCTCAAATAAACCTCTTGTTGGATGAAAGCGTCTATGTGCGATGACACCAAAAATACGGCGATCTGATAAACCTTTACAGATTGGGGTCGTCAAATAACCAGAATCAAGGGCAACAGCTTCTACTTGAAAACCAAATCGTGCGATTTGGTGATCCAACCGATCAAGATACGGAACAGAATCATGGACATTACCGGGCGTGATGTGGGCATCCGTGATGATATTGTACTTCATATCCGTTGTACGGTGGTCTAGGTAGAAAAAGCCTTCCGGTTTGTTTTCACGATAAAGATAGCCACTTTCAGGATCAGTCGTACTTTGACGAATGTCTTTTTCCGTTTTCACCTCCTCTTTTACCTTTAAGGGCTTTTTTCCGTGTGCCACCCGATCTTCTTGGATCGCTTCTTCTAAATCATTTATATAGTTCTGGGTATCTTGTTCAATCGTTTTTCTCATATATTTATGTTTATTGGCATTGGCTTTAAGATGAGTTGAAACAGTAAAAAGAACGCGGCCTCCTACCATATCATGATTGATAGCTTGAAGCACAATCTCGTCGAAAATGTCTTGAAAAATCGTTGTATCTTTGAATCGAGTACGACGATTCCAGCTAATGGTCGAGTGATGAGGAACGGGGTCATTGATGTTCAAACCTAAAAACCATCTATACGCCATGTTATAGTAAATTTCTTTTTCAAGTTGTCTTTCAGAACGGATACCGTACAGGTATCCGATAAACATCATTTTGAACAAAATAAGTGGATCAAGAGAAGGACGACCTTTATTCTCGCTATAATACGGTCTTACTTTATCTACGATAAATGAAAAATCAATGTACTGATCAATTTTACGAAGCAGGTGATCCTCTTCGACCAGTTGATCTAGTAATACAAATTCGGCTTCGTGCTGAGAAGAATTTCTAGTGTGGAACATGAGAAAAACACCTTCCTTTAGTATGCTTTTCTCTATTATAAAATGGGGTAGTGGAAAATTTAAGGGAAAAAATAAAGCTGTCGAGATTTTCTCGACAGCCTGAGAACCCAATGAGTTCTCTTTTTCTGCTCTCTATTATTTTAATTGAATCCGTTCAATCTTACCCACAATAAAGATATACGACAACGCTCCGCCTAATGCCACTAGGCTGACGAATAAAATACCGCCGTTGTAAGAGCCTGTCGCCGATACAATGAATCCGATAATCAGCGGGGTGATGATGCCGGATAAGTTAGCAAAAAAGTTGAATACGCCGCCAGCCAGCCCTACCATTTCTCTTGGTGCCACCTCAGACAGCATGGTCCAGGAGATATTAGACAGCCCTTGTGCAAAGGACGCAATGGATAAAATAGTCAGCACAAGCGGGATATTCGTTGTAAAATTCGCTAAAACAATGGTACTTGTCAGAAGCAGACCGACCACAACCGGTAGCTTTCTCGCTACATTGACCGATACACCCTTTTTAAGCAACCAGTCAGACACATAGCCTCCAAACAGCACTCCAAAGAATGCAGCGATGTATGGCAGGGATGCCGCAAAACCCACTTTGAGAAAGGCCATATTTTTCGCCTCTGCTAAATAGGTCGGAAACCATGTTAAAAAGAAAAAGAGGGTAGACGCAACAGAAAATTGACCAATATAGAGTCCAATCAATTTACGATATTTTAAAAGTGCGGCAAAGTCTGCCCATTTCAGTTTCTCCTGTGATGCCACAGTCAGTCCTTCGCCTTGACGGATCAATTCTAATTCATCTTCATTGATCTTCGGATGCTCTTTCGGCTCGTGATAATACTTGTACCAAAAGAAAGCAAATATAATACCGAGCGCACCAGCAGTGATAAAGACGGTTCTCCAATCGAAAGTTGTCATGATCCAAAAAAGAAGAGGTGTCGCAAATGCAAGCCCCACGTACTCTCCAGCGGTATAAACCCCTGTTGCAAATGCGCGTTCCCGCCTTGGAAACCATGTGGTCACAATGCGATTATTCGCAGGAAATGCGGGAGATTCTGTAATTCCGATAAACAAACGGCAGCCAAATAAGAAGGCAAAGCTGTTCGCAAACGCCTGTAAACCGGTGAAAATAGACCAAGTAATGAGTGATATTCCATACGTTACCTTTGATCCAAACTTATCAAGAATAAAGCCGCCAGGGATCTGCATGGCTGTATAGGTCCAGCTAAATGCTGAAAAGATGAGGCCTAATAAGGCAGGGTTCAATTGCAATGAAGACTGAATCGCAGGTGCAACAATGGATACACTGGCTCGATCAATATAGTTAATAGCGGTAATAAAAAACAACAGAATCAAGATGCCGAAACGAGCTTTTGTTGGTTTCGCATAAGCAGGTCGCAAGTCGTTCCCCTTCAGTTCTGAATGCACTTTCATAACCATCCTCCTTTGTTTCCGCAGCGTGCGGATCGGTTGAGTGTCTTAAATGACCCCTTTTTCTTCTAACTGTTTACACTCTTCTTCTGTGAAGCCAAGCATTTTCGTTAAAATGTCATAATTATGTTCACCTAAATCAGGCGCAATATGGCGAATACGACCGGGGGTTTTTTCAAACTTCGGAATGATTCCAGGCACCTTCACTTTTCCAAGACGCGGATGATGCACCTCGACAATATTTTCTCGTGCTTTAAATTGCGGATGCTCAAAGATATCCCGAATGCTTAGAATCGGACTCACAGGCACACCATGTGTATCTAGAATGTCTAAGACGTCATCTCTTGTTTTGGACGCAATCCACTGCGAGACGATCGCATCCATTTCATCGTTATGCTTCAGCCTGGCTGCATTCACAGAGAATTTCTCGTTCTCTAGTAAATCTAAGCGATTCATCGCCTCTGCCAATCGATTAAAGGTCGAATCTGTACTCGTCACAAGAACCAAATAATGCCCATCCTTTGTCTCATAGGTGCCGGCAGGGCTTGAATGACCGCTTAACCCTGGTGAACGCTCACGCACCTTCCCTAGCTTGTCATATTCAGCAACCAAAAATTCTAACATGCGGAACACAGATTCATAGAGAGCCAAATCCACCATTTGCCCTGTTCCTTCTGGATGTGTGTCACGGTAATACATCGCTGTCACAGTGGCAAACGCCACATAGATTCCTGCGATATAATCCGTAAGGGAAAAGGACGGGCTGACTGGATGCCGATCTGGAAACCCTTGAATATATGTAAAGCCGCTAAATGCCGTCGCAGGTGTACCAAATCCCGCCTTGTCCTTAAATGGACCGGTTTGCCCATAACCCGAAACACGAATCATAATTAAACGAGGGTTGATTTCTTTTAATACATCGTACCCAACGTCCCATTTTTCAAGTGTGCCCGGACGAAAATTTTCAATGATCACATCAACCTGCGCTGCAAGCTTTTTAAAAATGTCTTTTGCTTCTTCTTTGTGTAAATCGAGTGTAAGAGATTTCTTATTCCTTGAAAGCCCTGACCATCTCAAAGGTTCACCATCTGCAAAAGGGCCAACATGCCGCAGTGTATCCCCTTTTCCAGGAATCTCGACTTTAATGACCTCTGCACCGAAATCTCCTAGAAGCACCGCGCCGTATGGTGCAGCAATCATCGTAGAAACATCTAATATTTTGATTCCTTCAAGTGGTGTATTCTTATTCATTGCTTGACTCCCTTTCGTTCAATTGATAAAGGGCTAAAATGCTTTCTATTTTAGCCCCTTTTCTTCTTTCTCTCGTGCAAGGTTTCTTTAGTCCTTCGGAAGCTGCCCTTGCGGTGTATAGAGCCAAATCAGCCATAAAGGTTCGTCCCCTGTGTTCACATGCTGATGCGGGACACCGTCTGGAATAAACATAAAGTCATTTTGTTTAAATGATTGTCTTTCTCCATCGCAAATGACTTCGCCAGACCCTTTAATCACATAATCAAATTCCTCTGAACCCGGGTGATTGTGTACTGAGCTTGCTTCTCCCGGCTCAAAAATAGTGAGACCTGCCATCATATGCTCTGATCCAACGGTATCTGGTGTGATCGTTTGAAACACCTTCCGAATCATGTTGTCTTCTGGATGATCTAAACCTAACCATAATGGATGACCGTCTTGAAATGGATTTAATACTTTAATTTTCATTGTTGATTCCTCCCTAGTCATGTTTAGTTCACACTGACATGTGAACGTTTTGTATTTGGTGAATAAATATCATTAATGTTCCAATGTCCATCAGTAGGCACAGGATCATTTTTCATCGCTACATCAATGACACATGGTTCCTGAGAAGCGATCGCTTCAGCCAAAGCTTCTTTGAATTCAGAAGCCGCCGTAATTTTGATCCCCTTCATCCCATAACCTCTTGCAATGGCTGCAAAATCAGGCGAATAGCTTTCTCCATCTTTTCTAAAAACAGTACCGTAAGTCGTTTCATAGTGTGCCATTTGCAAGCCGGCGATCGTCCCAAACGCACTGTTGTTCATCACAATCCACACGACAGGAATGTTTTCTTCCATAGCTGTTGCGAGAACAGATGGATTTTGACCGAATCCGCCGTCCCCGACAAGTGATACAACGACACGGTCAGGCTGGGCAATCTTTGCTCCAAGTGCAGCAGGAGCGCCAAATCCCATCGTCGCAAAACCACCTGGGGTTAAAATAGTGCCTGGGGTGAATACAGGAAATTGCTGTCCGACCCCATTTTTATTCCAGCCAACATCGGTTGTAATGAAGGCATCAGGCGGCAATACTTCCCGCACTTCCTGCAAAATACGTTGTGGTTTCATTGGGAAAGACTCGTCTTGAATATTCGTCAAATTGCTCTTCTGAAATTCCTCACGATATACCGCAATGTCCTTTTTCAATTGAGGGCGATCCAGACCTTCTGGCAGCCTTTCTTTCGCCACACGATTGAGTACGGTCAGTGCCTGTTTGAGATCTGCTACCGCTCCAATTTCCACAGGATAATTTCGGCCAATTTCATTCGGATCAATGTCAATATGAATGAGCTTGGTTGATTGGAAATTGAACGTATACTCCGATTCCCACGAACTCGCATCTGCTTCAGCAAAACGGGTGCCTAAAGCCAATATATAGTCCGCTGCTTTACACTGATCATTGATAAATTTCGTCCCCCAAAACCCTGTCATCCCAAGGGTCATTGGATGATCATCTGGCATCGCCCCTTTCCCCATCAAAGAATGGGCAACAGGGATACTCAAATGGTCAGAAAATGCCTTTAACTCTTCTGCTGCATCGGCTAGTAAAATGCCTCCCCCTACATATAAGAGCGGTTTGTCTGCCTGCAGCAATCGATCTAATATCCGATTCGCTGTTTGATCATCAATAGATGGTTTTTCAACGGTGTGTGTATGATGAGCGATTTGTTCAAATAACGACACATCTAAGTCTTTTGAGAACACATCCATCGGAACTGAAATCAGGACTGGCCCAGGGCGGCCGCTTTCAGCTAACTGAAACGCTTTTGATAGAATTTCTGGAAATAATTCTGGAATGTCGACTCGCCATGCTCTTTTCACAAACGGGCGATAAATTTCGTATTGAGAAGCATCGGAATGAAGATTGATTTCTTGGTGTGGGTGCTTTCCGTAGTAATGACTTGGAACATCTCCTGCAATAACAACCATTGGAATGGAATCGAGTGCAGCATTCGCTACGCCTGTTGCCGCATTGGTGAGTCCAGGACCTAAGTGACTGAGCACAACAGCCGTCTGTTTTTTCGCTCGTGCATAACCGTCTGCTGCATGCGCAGCTATCTGTTCATGTCTGACATTCACAAATTGAATACGGCTTTTTTCTAGCGCTGATAAAAAAGCAATATTCGTATGACCGCACAGACCGAAGATATGCTCAACTCCTCGATTTTCTAAATACTGAATGACCTGTGTAGATATATTCTTCTTCATGTTTCTCTCCTCTCACGGTGCAGCTATGAATCTGCTACTCACTGATTCTTTGAAAACACAATCGATAGAACGGTATTCAAATCCTGTATCGCAACTTGTCCAGGTGCTGAGCTTTCTTTCCCTACAGCAAAGGTCATGATAGACCCAAAGAGTCCACCTACCATTCTTGTGAAGGCGCCATATTCCCCCATCGCCATCGAAATAACGGGGATGGACAGATGCTTGTTCGCCTTGCCCGTCGCAGAGAGCAGTGTCAGTGCATCCTCATAGGAATGCGGCATGACGGCGATCTTTGCGATATCGGCGCCAACCGATTCTGCATTGGTGAATAGCTCCACAAGCCGATCTGCCTCCGGGGTACGATGGAAATCGTGGTACGACACAATCAAGATGACCCCGTTTCTCTTAGCCGCCTGACTGACTTGCTGGATATGCGAGACATCATGCATTAATTCAAAATCAACGGCAGCCACAAGCTGAGTGGCACAAAGCTCAACAAGCAGGGAAACCTTTTCACCCTCTGAGAGTGAGATGCGTTCGCCGCCCTCTTTTTCAGAACGAATGGTGAATAAAAATGGGATGTTATCTGCCTTTTCGATTATCCCTTTTAGGGTGTCGATGACTTGTTCCTTGTCATTGAGGTGATTGAAAAAATCCGCTCGCCACTCTATCACATCAGGCTTCTTCTCAGCTAACACCTCAACTTCAAGAAACAATTCTTCCTTTGTTTGTCCAATGAGCGGCGTACAAATCATCGGCTGACCGCCTGTCTGCGCACTCTTTACCTTTTGCTGAAAGACATTCACATCCATCTGCCCCCTTTATAGCCCATTTGGCAGCACAACCATTTTGGTTTCGGTCATCTCCTCGATGGCGAAACGTGGGCCTTCCCTTCCAATACCGCTTCGTTTAATCCCGCCATATGGCCAGTGATCTAGTCTGAAATTCGATGTCCCATTGATGACTACGCCGCCAGTTTCAAGCTCTTTTGCTGCGTGTAACGCAACATCCAGCTGATTCGTAAAGACACCTGCCTGCAGACCATATCGACTATCGTTTGCTTCTTGAATGGCCTCATTCAGCTCCTCATAAGGGAGAATGCTGACAACTGGGCCGAACACTTCTTCACAGACGACCTTGGCTTGTTTTGGCGGGTTTAGCAAAATAGCCGGTGTGATGCTTGCGCCATTTCGTTGTCCTCCAGATAGAAGCTCGGCACCCATTTTCTCTGCCTCTTGTATCCATGCTTCCACACGTTTTGCTGCCTGTTCATCAACCATACAGCCGATATCACTTTCACTAGACAGCGGATCTCCAACGACAAGCTGCTCTACTTTTTGTTTAAGTGTCTCAGTAAATGTCGACAAAATTTGCTTGTGAACATAAATTCTTTGAACAGAAATACAGCTTTGACCAGAGTTGCTAAAGCCCGTTTTGGCACAAAGAGATGCGGCTTGCTCGATATCTGCATCATGATGAACCATCGTCGCTCCATTTCCTCCGAGTTCCAGTAGTACCTTTTTTAATCCAGCAGAGTTTGAAATATGTTCTCCGCCCACCGCACCGCCAGTAAAAGAAACAAGATTGGTTCTTTCATCAGTGACTAACTGTCTGCCGGCGTCTACTCCTCCAATCACAAGCTGCAGGCTCTTTTCAGGAAACCCTGCTTCAAGCAGGAGCTTAACAAACGCTGTGGCAACAGCTGATGTTTGCGGTGCTGGTTTTAAAATAATGGCATTCCCTGCCGCAAAAGCTGGACCGATTTTGTGACAAATTAAGTTGAGAGGCGCATTAAAAGGCGTAATCGCCAGCACAACCCCAACCGGTACTTTAAATGTCATCGCCATTGCTCTCTGTCCACGGGAAGATACATTGCCAGGAATGGTCTCACCGATTAGTCGATTGGCTTCTTCGGCTGACTGCGCCAGCGTTTCAATTGATCGTGAGACTTCATCTCTTGTATTTTTAAGCGGTTTGCCTAATTCTAAAGAAATGAGTTTTGCAAAATGCTCTTTTTGTTCTTCCAATAAGGCAGCTGCCTTTGTTAGAAGCGTTGAGCGTTCTAATGCTGATATTGCCGCTAATTGCTTTTTAGCTTGCTGCGCAATAGAAAGCGCCTGTTCTATATCTTCTGAGGATGCAAGATAGGATGTACCGATCATTTCCCCAGAGTATGGATTGATAATGTCTTCTTTGACATGGTTTGCATCCAGCCATTCGCCGTTTATATATGACAACGCTTTCAATTCACTCAAATTCTCTCACCCTCCTTCAAGTGACGCGTCCCGACCCCCGCATAACGAACAAGTCTTTCTTCATTCGGGCAAGGACCTTTCACTAGGGCACCTTTTGTCAGCTCTTCATATGCATGCGCCACGATGCCCATTCCTCTGGATAAGGAAAAGATGCCTTTTGCCGCTTCAGCTGGAATGTTTAATTCACATTGGATCGCAGCAGATACACCATCTATGTTCATCGTGATTTTTTTCCCTTTTAATTGTTCAAGTTCATGTCTAATCGCCTCAGCTAACCGTAAGTACGTTCCGCTGATATCACCTTGCTGCACATATGTTTGACTCAGCTCATACAGCCGTCTCACTCTCGGATCATCATCATGCAGCTGATGACCGATTCCCGGAATTTTTTCCTTGCGAGCTAACCATGTCTGACATACTTGCTTTGCAGCAGACTTCATATCTTTTTGTACATCATAAACCGCTTTGGCTTCGTACAACATACGCATCGCCTTTTCTCCGGCTCCGCCATGAATATCACCTAATAGATTCACTCCTGTTGCAACAGAAGAATTAAACGAAATGCCGCACGTAACCGCCATTCTTGCCGCTGCAATAGACGGTGCTCTTGGCCCATGATCCGCACCTGCGACAAGAACACTTTCAAAAAGAGCTGCCTTCGAATCATCTAGTAATTCACCAACAAGCAGTAGATAAAGCATCTGCGGATACGATAATTGACCAATAAGCTCTTCAATTGGATAGCCCCGAAGTTCAATTGAATTTTTTTGAATATGACTAATCTCAGTCTCCCACCAAGCGCCTCCTTCTTTGTATATTTCCAGTGCACTTCGATTTTTCATTGTGTGAATCATTCCTTTAGCCACTTATTTGGAGATGAACGACTCCTTTTATTCCGTCTAGTGGAATTCAATTTCACTTTTTGGAATGTGTTTTCATTGTAAGCGCATTCGTTTTTATCGTCAATCATTTTTTCTGAAAATACTGTCTTTTGATGAGAAATTAAGTGAATCGAACTAATTATTTCACCAATTATTCTTCTATTTACCCTTTATTTAGTCAAACAGACTTATGTAGATCGTTCTACTAATTAATGAACCATTTTCGATTCATTCTGTCAAATTCAGCTGAAATTTGATATAAAAAAACCTCTCCATCTTCTGGAGAGGTCACTTATTTTATTTCCACCAGTCATCGAACATGGAAGCGGGTACTTGGCGTTTATGCTCTGATTGAACATAGCGCTTTTCAATCGCTTCTGCTGCTTGATCTGAAACTGGTTTTCCTTCTAAGTAATCATCAATTTCATTGTACGTAATACCAAGTTCTGTTTCATCCGTTTGCTGAGGTTTATCATCAAGCAGATCGGCTGTTGGTTTCTTTAAGTATAGACGCTCTGGTGCTTGCAGCGCTTCTAGTAGCGTCCGTCCTTGGCGTTTCGTAAGACCTGTGAGCGGAAGAACATCTGCACCGCCATCACCATACTTCGTGAAGAACCCAGTCACAGCTTCAGCTGCATGATCCGTTCCAATGACAAGTAAGCCTTCCTGTCCACCGACGGCATACTGTGCGATCATTCTCATACGTGCTTTGACGTTCCCTTTATTAAAATCAGACAGCGCACCGCCTGTTTCCTTTTGATATTGTTCACTGAATGCCGTCACGACAGGTGCGATGTCATATTTCCAAGACTTGTCCGGCTGAATAAATGATAGAGCCAGCTGCGCATCGTCTTCATCTTGCTGCGTGCCATGCGGAAGGCGGACTGCAATAAAGACAGCATCCTCTTTTCCTTCTTGACGAAGCTCACTTACAGCGAGCTGAGCGAGACGGCCGGCAAGCGTTGAATCCTGTCCGCCGCTAATACCGAGAACGAATCCTTTTGCACCGGTCTTTTTCAAGTAAGCCTTTAGAAATCCAACCCGTTTTTCGATCTCCTGCTTTGGGTCAATTGAGGGCTGCACATGCAACTCTTGGCTGATTTTTTTCTGCAAACTCATACACTTTTCCTCCTAAGCATCCTCTACATGAAGAGAACAGGTTTTACTTCCATTTCAATTGATTTACCTACGATTTTAGCCACTTTATTATATCATGTTTTGAAAAAAGATATTTTTTAGACGTTCCCCTTTTTCATAAATGATCAAACATTCACAAACGAAATAGACCAAGCCTCTTTGACTGGTCTTTCCTTTTCAATCAATCTCCACCCGGATGGATGTACAGCTTGAGCCATTGCATTTTCCAATGTCGGCAGGACATGCAGACACCGCGACGATAAGGTCCATTTCTGCACGCAGACGAATGTAATCACCAGGGAGCGATTTTGGCAGCTCGACAGACAGCTTTCCTTTTTCATCAATGACTGTATTCATAAACGCATTAAAAGGATAATACATATCCTCCTTCGGAATACCGAATGGCTCAAAGGCTGTTCTGAGATTATCGTAGCATGTATGCATGACCTCTAGGTGCGTCCTGCCATATAAGAGCTGATACATTTCTTGCCGGCACGCAGGCATATATAAATCATGACATTCGACTGTATCTTCAATGACCGTAAACATTGGCTTATATAAATTAGAATAAAGCTGATCTCCCTTTTTCACCTTGGAAGAGAACAGGCTGTCCATTGTAGCGCCTTGATCAAATTTTTCATAAAAATCCTTTTCATGATAGGCCATCACATCTGCTACTTGCTGCCCTTCGACATCAACCACTCGCATACATTGTCCTTTTCCTAACCGAAAGCCAAATCCATCCTTTGGTAAAATCACGTATTCTCCGTTCATCACATGCACTCCTTTCCATGTTGACAGTATGCCCAAAACGTCCTCTTGATCATGTATAAAAAAAAGAGGCGGTCACAAGCTAATGCTATTGAATCGGAAAGGTGTTGCACATGCATTGAAAGAAGAACAATCTTTATCTTGGTGGCAGCTTTCTCTTATCGGAGTCGGCTGTACAATCGGCACTGGTTTCTTCCTTGGTTCCAGCATCGCTATTACAAAATCCGGTTATTCCGTCTGCATTTCATTTTTGCTTGCGGCAGTCGGCACATATCTCGTCTTTAAACACCTGGCTGCGATGACAGCCGAGAACCCAGATAAGGGATCATTTTGTTCCTATGCCCGAAAAGCCTATGGGCGCTGGGCGGGTTTTAGTAATGGCTGGGTGTATTGGTTTTCAGAAATGCTGATCACAGGGAGTCAGCTGACGGCGATTTCTCTTTTTACTCGTCACTGGTTTCCATCCATTCCACTATGGGTGTTTTCAGCGATTTATTCCGCTCTTGCCCTGCTTGTGATTATCATTGGGCTTTCTTCTTTTCAAAAGACGGAAAATGTCCTTGCCGTGCTGAAAACCGGGGCGATCCTATTGTTTGTCGTCCTTGCCGTTCTTGTTTTATGCGGCATTCTCACAGAGCATAGGCCCACCCTCCACCTGCCAAATAAAGACCATGAATGGATGCCGCTCGGCCCGCTCGGTCTATGGAATGGGCTGATTTATGCGTTTTATGCTTTCGGGGGAATTGAAGTCATGGGGCTGATGGCGGTTCATTTAAAAGACCCGAAAGACGCCGCAAAATCTGGACGTGTGATGCTGATCATTCTTGCTGTCATTTATATCGTCTCCATCGGACTTGCGCTTTTGCTTGTTCCAGTGACAGCCTTTAACGAGAATAGCAGTCCATTTATTACATCACTGGAACCATTTCATTTATCCATTTTCCTTCATATCTTTAATGGCATTTTCATTATTGCCGGGTTTTCTACATTGGTTGCCTCGCTCTATGCGGTCACGACGCTGCTTGGCACGATGTCGGAGCATCAGGATGCACCTGCTTGTTTTAAACAAAAAGAACCATCTCATGTTAGATGGTCTTCAATTCTTTTAACTGCTGCAGGGTTGATTGTCTCCATTTTGCTAGCACTCTTTTTGTCCAAACACATTTACGAGCATCTCACTACAGCAGCCGGTTTAACCCTTTTGTACACATGGGTGTTTATTCTGCTTTCGAGCAAAAAGCTGTCAAAGCCATCCACTCGCCAAACGTGCGAAATGATTCTTGCCCTGCTCTTAATTGGTGCAGCTGTTTCAGGCACTTTGACAGAGGCAAGCGGACGACCCGGCTTTTTTATAAGCCTTGGGATCATCGCCGTCATTGCCATCATGGTACTCTTTATGAGGAAGAAATGGAAACAGGATCAGGCCGCATCATAATTTCATCATGTTTTTTAAAGCAGTAAATGGACATTTGGCGGAGGCTGGTTTCTCCGCCTCATCATCTGAGAGAAAATATTGTTTCCATTCATGATTTGTTGGATCACCGTACCATTTTAATGATGGATGGACGTCAACTTGATCATATGCTTTGAGCCGCTTGCGAACGAGCTGGCTCATTTTTTGTCCAAACTTGGTCGATCCATTCAATTTTTCGAACACCCATCTAGGCTGAAATGCCATCATGGCATATGGAAAGTGGCGGCTCTTTCTGAGCTTATGAGCTGGTGTCGAACACAGAATAAAATAAGCCTCGCCATGAAAACAGTACTCCCATTCATGGTGATGAGGGTCCAGTGGAACCTCTTCAGGCCATGGCACTGCATCTTTTTGATGTAACCGTTGAAGCAATGACCAGAACTGCTGCTCAAATTCTTCAATTGAGCTTTCCTTTAAATCCTGCGGAGTTTCAAAAAAGCAGATAAATGAAGCGTATTGACCAGTTTGTTTAGCGCAGCCTTGATATTCTTTTAGCAGCTCTGCTAACTCATTCACTGCCCCGTCTCCCCGCAGATCACCGACAAATCCATAGCGTAAATGATCGAGAAAAAATCCTTGTCTGCCTGGTACACACGGAAATGTATCTGCCTCATCCCCTACCATCTCTCCAAACTGTGTGAAGGCATCCTGCTTCCATTCTTCGAGTGATCGTAGATTTTGATCAAGGCAACTTTTTGCATACAGCTGGGCCATTTTTTTCCACCTCGTTTTAGCGTCTTCTCCATAGCCTATGAGGAGGAAAAAGCTGTGGTGACTGTCCTTCAACGACTTTCACTGGACATTCACAAGGTGGTTGATTTGCCGGATGAAGCAGGAATTCACTTCCATTTATCTAATCATGTATGAGTATGCTTCTGCATATCATCATTTAGCCGCCTCTATCTAATAGAGTTGGTCATTATAAAAGAAATGGGTGAATGACATGCGTCTTCTTTTTCTCCATCCGATGTATCTGATCTTATTTACACTACCAGTGATGGCTTTCCTTTGGGGATTTGTTGGTTATCTGCTATTTAAACGGATATGGCCTGTCCTCATATTAACGTCCGTGATTTCGATGATTTTCATCTTCGCTTATACTGGATTTGACCTTAGCAATCTATATTGGGTCCTTCTGATGACGGCTCTTGCTTTTGTATCAAGCGGACTCTCGAAGGTCATACACGTTCATGTTCAAGAGAAAAAACGGGAAAAGCCTTTATGATTGTTTCTTCTTTAAAAAGACGGAATCAAGCAGCCAATAAATAAAGGCCGCGCAAAAGCTAAATAGATAAACTTTGTAGCTAATAAAGACGACAACACCATAATCAATCCATAATGCGAGCGCCGTACAAACCACCCACGCCCCGATAAAATAAACCAATAAATCACGGCGTCGAAACTTCTCAGGATGACGGTGTAAAACCATTTGGATAGGTGCAGCAAATAGGACATAAGCGATCAAAATGAAAAGACTGGTGACCTCCACATAACTGAATCTCGTATCAGGTGGGGCAAACAACATGGTATAAACAAATGTCGCTGTGATCACAGACAAAATCAGCATACACACATAGTTGAATGCTGGCAGGAACATACGCATGGCAAAAACTCCTTCAATTTTATGTATCTTCCATCATTATTGAAGAGTGTCCTATTTCTGTCAAATATGAAAAAGGGCTAAAATGATTTAGATTTTAGCCCTTTTTCTTATCAACCATTCTATCCAATGAGCGCCATGATTCCTTGATATCCAAAATAGGCACCGAAGCCAAGTAAAGAGAGACCTGCCAGAACGGATAAGCCGTGCAAAATTCGTTCATTTAAATACCGTCTAAACGTACTGGCGAGCAGCGCCATACAGAAATCCCATAAGAGCATGCCGATAAAAATAGCCACGCTGTACATCAGCATTTGAGATGCTCCATACTTTTCGATCGTATTGGCCAAAATACTGCCATAGATCCCAAGCCAAAATAAAATACTAAGCGGGTTGGAAAGAGAAATAAAAAATCCCGTCATGAACGAATGCCCGATCGACGTGTTTCCTCCGTCCTTCTTTGGACTTTCCTGCAAGTTGATTTTACGAAGGCTTTCAATACCGGTATAGGTCAGAACGAAAAAGCCGAACAGCCACAAAAAGGTTTTCACAAGAGGTGCAGTCAAAAGCTGGGCGACACCAAAATAGATGAGGAGCATATAGACAATATCCGCAGCCATAGCCCCCACACCAAAAATCCAAGCGTGCCAAAATCCACTTTTAATCCCTCTGTCGATTTGGGCTGCATTGACTGGCCCAACAGGCGCTGAAAGTGACAACCCTAAAAAGATATAACCAAAAAACACCGCCACATAGACGTCCTCCTTTTGATGCTGACTTGTACATGTTATTCACGCTTTCGTTGTTTTAGTACAAGTCCTTCGTCACCTTTTCTGAAGATAAGCTATACAAAAGGAGGAGCCACCAGATCAGCTGCTTATCGATCGGCTTTCATCGCCGGCGGCTGTGTGGGTATGGTTTCTTTTTTCCGAGATCGATTCATTTGAATGGCAGCCGCAAAAAGGAGAACAGCTAAAAAGGCGAAAACAAAGACGGCGCTTGCCGCACCTGCCCACTCAAGGCTAAACCCAATCAAAAAGGACAAACAAGCTCCACCTAAACTAGCGGCGGCAATAAAATAACTCGTGGCCTCGTCGATGGCATTTTCAATCATTAATGCAGAAGCCGTCAAGGCAATGGGGAACATGCCAGCTGCGCACAGACCGATGAAAAAGATAAGAATTAGCTGCGCGGCGATGTGGGTGGCTAGAGCAAATACGGCGAGTAGCACAATCATCAGCGCTGCGCTTAACTTTAAAAAACGAAGCGGATGCAGCTGATCGGCTTTTCTCGCAATGACAGTTCTGCCAATGACGATCGCTGTCCAAAAAGTAGAGACCGCAAAAAGACCCCAGTTGTCTCCCCCTTTTTCTAGCATGATCGACGGTAAAAAGTTCGCAAAGTTCGTTTCAATTCCTGCGTAGAAAAACGCAAAACAGATCATCAGCACCACAATCATTCGATTCCCTCGATCAAACAGCAAGGATGATTTCTTCATGTCTTGAGAAGGAGCCGCCATCTGCCCACGAGGGAGCTTATTCATAAAAGTAAGCCACAGCATAAGGAAAAAAGTCAGTGCACCGACTTGAAATAAAAACACATAATGCCACGTTTCCTCTGTCACAGTCAGCAGAATCAATAGAGGAAATAATAATGCACCTAATCCAAAAAAGACTTCCATGATGCTGATTCGCTTTGCACTGTTTGCCATTGAAATGACATACGCCCCGGCCGTTGTCTCAAGACTGCCAGCACCGCTCCCAAGGAAAAAACCTGCCACCACAAGAATCGTCCAACCTGGCACCAAAAGGCCAAGAAGAAGCGCTCCGATCATCAGCAGCAACCCCATTGTCAGGACAGCCCCATAACCTTTTTTCCTCACAAGAATGGGCGACAAAAGAACGCCTGTCAAAAAGCCAATAAACTGAAAGAAGATTAAAGAAGATAATTCCCCAGGACCCTTATCATAACTAGACAGCAAATAAGGCGTTAAACTGCCAAAAAACACATGAATGGTCCCAATAAAAAAATAAAAGATACAGCCAAAATAAAACACCTTTTTCATCTTTTCACTTCCTCTAAAAAGGAGCGGAGTCATGATATCCTCCGCTCCACCTCTTCATTAATATGCGCGGGCAGAGACGACAGCCTCTTCCCTCTCGAAGCACGTATTCAGCGCAGCCTGCGCGCGATAACCATCTTCAAAATCAGCTACCTTCATATGAGATGGATATGAGTTTGTATTTACCCAATGCATCAGCTGATCACGGAATGTATCAGACCATCCATAAAATTCATTTGGTGGATCTGTCAGCAATGTTTGCGGCATTTGATGACGCTCTACACACAAGCCATCACTGATCTCATATTCGTTTTTCATGTTTGTATGGTATTTAAAAACCTTGTCATGCCCCACCACTTCTACACTAAATCCACATTCCTCCGGCTGCGTACTTTTGGACGTCACCAAATGAAAGAACACTTGATTCTCCATTTGCCCAAAAATTTCGGTATGGTCATCGACCTGTACCTTTTTCTCTTCCTTTTCCTTTACATGAGTCAGCATCTTCGTATTAAGGGATTCTTTTTTCATTTCACTGCCAAATAAGTACCACAGCATATCAATCAAATGAATCCCTAAATCTCCTAATGCACCGCTTGTACGCAGACTTTCGCCGCTGTCTCTCCACGAAAATGTCTTTCTTCTAAGGGCACTATTTTTCTTAAAATGTGTCCGTACTGTCAAAACGCGTCCTAATTCACCATTGGCGATCAAGTTCTTCAAAATATTCACAAAGGATAAATAGCGATAGTTAAAGCCCATACTGGCTTGAACCTGGAACTGTTTGGCTGTCTCCACCATTTCCTTCGCTTCTTTTAACGATACAGCCATCGGTTTTTCACATAAAATCGGCTGTCCTGCTCTAAGCGCCTGAAGGGCATGGTCCTTGTGACAGAAGTTAGGGGAAGCAATGATCAATCCATCTGATGCATCCGCTAGTGTTTCGATACTGGCATACACCCGTCCGCCGTACTGTTTAATAAATCCTTGTGCGACGGATTCGTGCAAGTCATAGACCCCAGATAATTCTGCACCTTTGATCGTTGATAATGCTCTAGCATGTGCTTTTGCAATATTCCCTGCTCCAACAATTCCAATTTTCTTCATGAATGTGCCTCCTCATGTTTATACATCACTGTTTTCAATGTTTCAAAGATTCCTTTTGCATACCCATGATGACAAATTTGATGATGGTGCCGTTTGGCTTCAGCTGTTGCATTTTGAACAAGAAAGCCGTGCGTGACGGATTGAAGCATCCGCAGATCATTCCCACTATCACCAAAAGCAAAACCCTTATCTTTTGACAGGTTATATTGATTCAGCATAAACCGAACGATTTCATCCTTCCCTGTTCCCACTGGTAAAAAATCAACGTCATAGCAATCCGCAGGGTCACCCGCAAGTGGGTTGCATTTGTTGATGTTCACCGCCACACCCCGCTCCTTCGCAAGTGTTTGGATGAACGATAGATGATGGAAATCTGTTCGTTCATCCTGCTCCTGATAATAGAAATTCTTTTTATACCCAGAGCTGCCTAGCTGCGTTTGCGGCCTAAGGGTGATCCCCTTTTCACGTACGGCTTGCAGAATATCTTCAATTTTTTCGTCTGAAAAGCCCTGTGCATCAAGCCGTTTCATCCATTCTGCATCCGGCTGTCCAAATTTCCCATCTGATGTATACACGATTTCAGTTCCTAAATTCGACGCAATGAAATGCGGGAATTGATAGAAACCGCCTTTCTCCATTTTGCTCGTAACAGAATCGAGGCTGCTTCCCGTCACCCAGCCTAGCATGAGCTGTCCGGCTTCGCTCTTTTCTGCCACAAAAGCTTCCAGCCGTTTTACATCCTCTCTCTGCTCCTCGGTCATTCCGTGAGAATAATAGGTCTCATCGAAATCACAGAAGACGATCCACTGCGGATGTTGCGGTTGATGCACAAGCTTTTTATTGAATGGAAGATTTGATAACATGATGGACCCCCTCGATGACTTTCTCCTGATCTTGCAGCGGCATACCTGGGTAAAGCGGCAAATGGAGTAATTGCTGTACGGCTTTTTCCGTATGTGGAAGTGCCGTTTGTTTATACTTTTGAGAAACAAGATTCGTTTGATGCTGATGCGATAAAATCGGGTAATAGACATCTGTTTCTATGCCCATTTCCAGTAATTTCTCTGCCAGCTCATCTCGGCTTCCCTTCACCACTCTGATCGGGAATAGATGCCATACATGATCCTCTGTCAGCTTCGGAAGCTTTATATAGCCCTCGTCCTCCAGCGTTTGCAGCTGATCTATGTATCTCTTTGCCAAGTAAAAGCGTTTAAAGTTTTGTAAACCTAAATATTTCATTCGTTCTAGCCCGATTGCGGCCTGTAAGTTATCAATCTTAGAATTAAAGCCATAGTCACTGCGCTTCACGTTTTTCTTTCCTGGTTCAAAACCGTGATAGCTGATTTCCATGCATTTTTCTGCTAGGGCTTCATCATTTGTTGCGATGGCTCCTGCCTTCCCGCAAACTCCAAGGTTTTTGTAAGGATTAAAGCTGAGAACAAGTCCATCTCCAAATGCCCCAAGCCCGCTGCTGCCAATCGCCTGACAGCCATCCTCAATGATCGATAGACCATGCCGTTTCGCAATCGTCGAAATGGCCTTCATATCCGCTTGCTTTCCATACAAATGAACCGGGAGAATACATACTGTCTTATCTGTGATATGCTTTTCTATTTCATTCGGCGCTAGGCAGTAGGTGTCTGGATCAATATCGGCATAGACTGGAACCGCACCAATCGCAAGCACTGCATTTTCTGTTGCAGCAAAGCTGTTGGCAGGTAGGATGACCTCATCTCCAGGATGGACGCCTGCTGATATTAAACTGATCATCAAGGCATCTGTTCCACTTGATGTGGCAATCACATATTTTTTCCCTAAGTACGCTGCGAGCGTCTTTTCAAACTTTGGAATATAAGGGCCTGATGTAAAACGGCCTGAACTTAATACTTCTTTCAGCACCTGCATAATATCATCGATCTCATCCTCTGAAATCAGTTTATCGACCGGCAGGAACGGTATCTTTTTTTCCTTATTTTGTTTATAATGGAAGAGAATTTTTTCCAAACCTGTACGCGCAATATCTTGCTCAAGGAACGCAGCAAGCTTATCATTCGCTAGATTCTTTTCAACTGAATCAGCCTTTACTTGAACACCTTGATTGATCATATCCAGCAACGGTAGATAATCCTTGCTTTTACCTGATATCTTCGTCAATATTTGCATTCCATTCCCTCCAATTAATCAATTCCATTTGTTAATATTTAACTTGTTTCACATTGTAAATGATGTTATCGATTTCAGAACAATAACTTTGTGTAAAGGATTTGTTAATATGTGTACAATTTATGAAATTGCCAAACGCTGCGGGGTTTCAACGACCACTGTTTCTCGGGTGCTGAACAACCATCCATATGTATCCGAAGAAAAGCGCCAGCACATTTTACAGGTGATGAAGGAAATGGAGTATACACCAAGCTCAGCAGCCCGCACCCTTCGGTCACATCAGACCAAAACCATTGCTGTGTCTGTTCCAGCTGTGGACCATCCTTTTTTTGCACAATTGATTAAAGGCATTTCAAAGGAAGCACTGGATCAAGGGTATAAAGCCATCGTGCTCCAGACGTTTTATCAAGAATCAGTAGAACTTGAAGGGCTTCAATTATTAAAAAGAAAAGAAGTAGATGGTGTCATATTGGGGGCGTTAGAAAATAAGTGGGCAACAATCGAGCCATTTTTAGCAAACGGCCCGATCGTCATGGCAAATGAATTTCATCAAACAGCAGACATTCCGATTATCGGATATGATGAGCGGGAAGCTGCTTATAAAGCGGTTGACTACTTGATTCAATCAGGGCGTACATCCATTGGATTTTGCTTTGATACAGAAAGCAGTGAAGCGCAAAAACAAAGAAAGCAAGGCTATCTTGATGCGCTTTCTGATCACGGTTTGCCGCTTAAAGAAGATTGGCTGTTCGGCGAGGCTTTTACCATTGAAGACGGCTTTCGTTTAATGGACTTAATCCACCGGATGCCGGATGCGCCGGATGCGATTTTCACCGGCAATGATCAAGTGGCAGCAGGCCTCATTAAACAAGCCATTTCATATGGATATCACATTCCTAAGGATTTAGCGGTGATCGGTTATGACAATCAAGACATTTGCGAGGTGACAGCTCCAACGATCACGACCATCGACATCCCCATCGTCGAGCTTGGCCAGCAGTCTGTAAAACAAATGATTCAGCTGCTCCAAGATCAAAAACCATTACAACGTGAACATATTCAGCTACCTACTCGGCTTGTCACACGAGAATCCACATAAAAAAAGACTGAGAAATCTCTCAGTCTTCCATTTTTCAATCAATCGATCAACCTATACAAATTGAGCAAGAATAAATGTCCATACACATACGATGCCGAGCAAAATGAAGCTGTACTTCACTGTTTTTTGGAAGAGCTCAGATTCTTTACCTGTTTCTCCAACAGCTGCTGTTGCAATGGCAATGGATTGTGGAGAAATTAATTTCGCCATCACACCACCGGTCGTATTTGCCCCGATTAACAAACCTGCCTGAGAGCCGATTTGAGAAGCGGTGACTGCTTGAAGGTTACCGAATAAGGCATTGTTACTCACAACAGATCCCGTAATAAACACGCCGATCCAGCCAAGCACTGGGCTGACAAGCGGGAATAAATCGCCTGTTTTAGCAAGCGCTAGTCCGATAGCAGAACTTAGACCTGCAAAATTCGCCAAATTGGCAAAGCCCATAACAAAACAAATTGTAAGAACAGGGACCCAAAGCTCTTTGACCGCTGCATTTAAGCAGGTAGCCCCTTCTTTTAATGTAATATGTCTGCTGAACAATCCTGTCAGCATCACTGCAATTAGAATGGCGGTACCTGTTGCACTAATAACATCAATTTTAAAGATCGCATCAATCGGTGTTTCTGTTTGGGCAATAGGTGGTAATTTCACAATTTGCTGATGCAGAAACGGCATTTTCACTAAAATGGTTGTCCAGTTAAGCGGTCCTCCTTCAGCAAATAATGCTTTAAAAGCTGGTAGGCTCCATACAGTAATGACGGCAGTTAAAATATAAAACGGAGACCATGCTTTCAGCACCTCAACCCCGCTATACGTTTGTTTCTTCTCAATGGCTGGTGCCCCTTCTTCACGATAAATATGTTTCGGCTGCCATTTTCGAAGAAATAAAGCCAAAATTCCCATACTCGCTAAAGCTGAAATAATATTGGCAAGCTCAGGGCCCATCGTGACCATTGTAACAGCCTGCAGAATCGCATAGCTTCCACTTACAACAAGCAAGGCTGGAAGGGTTTCTTTGATCCCTTTAAAGCCGTCTACAATGAGAATAAGCAGAAACGGAATACAGAAAGAAATAAACGGAATGGTGTACACAAGGGTTTGAGACAGCTCAAGCGGCGTCATATTTCCCATTTGCGCCCCTGTAATAACCGGAATACCTACTGCACCAAAAGCGCCAGACGCAGCATTTGCAATCAAGCAGAGCATGGCGGCTTTCAGTGGTTTAAACCCAAGCTCTGTTAAAAGAGCGGCACTAATCGCAATCGGTACACCGAATCCAGCGGCTCCCTCTAAAAATGCGTTAAAACTAAAACCAATTAATAAGAGCTGTAACCGTTGATCTTGAGAGATTCCTGCAATACTAGAGCGAATGACATCGAACTTTCCAGATTTCACAGCAATTTTATAGAGCCATACGGCCATGATGACGATATATCCAATCGGCCACAGCCCATTAGATACACCGAGCACCACAGCAGATAATGCTTTTTCAATTGGCATATGAAAGAAGAAAACAGCTGTTACAAAACTGACGATCAAGGTAAAACAAGCGGCTAATACCCCTTTTAACTTAAATACAGTTAATGCTAGTAGGAAAAACAAGATTGGAAGCATGGCCACCAATGCACTGACGAACTCATTACCAAACGGATCATATATTTGCTGCCACATAGTGATTCATCCTTTTCTGCTCAGATAGGTTGCCTTTGATTGATTAAAAATGAGGAGCTAAAATTTCTTTTAACACATTCACACTGTGTGCGAATTTTTCTTTTTCTGTGTCATTTAGTGCGAGCTCCATCACTTCTGTTGCACCATTTCGGTTCACGAGGGCAGGTACACCAATGTAGACATCTTCTGCTCCGTATTCTCCATCTAAATAAGTGCTGACAGTCAAAATGCTGTTTTCATTGTGTAAAATAGCTCTAGTAATACGGGCTAAACTCATCGCTACGCCGTAATAAGTCGCGCCTTTTTTCTCAATGATTTGGTAAGCGGCATGACGGACATTTTCCATGATATCGTCTAAATCTTCTTGTTTGTATTGGTCATTTCTCTTCATTAATTCTGTGATCGGTACACTTCCGATATTCGCATGGCTCCAAACAGCAAGCTCTGTATCCCCATGCTCTCCAATGATGTACGCATGCACATTGTGCGCCGCTGCTTCAAAGTACTCACTAAGCATGTATCTGAATCTTGCCGTATCAAGCGTTGTTCCACTACCAATCACTCGTTCTTTTGGCAGTCCGCTGAATTTCCAAGTCGCATATGTCAAAATATCAACTGGGTTCGTAGCAACTAAGAAAATACCATCGAATCCACTTTTCATCACATTGTCTACAATGCCTTTAAATATATTTAAATTTTTCTCAACAAGATCAAGTCTCGTTTCACCTGGCTTTTGGTTTGCACCAGCGCAGATACATACAATGTCAGCATCCTGACAATCCTCATAATCTCCATACCAAGTATTCACAGGATGCGGGGCGAATGCTTTCCCGTGGTTTAAATCCATGACATCACCCATTGCTTTGTCTTGATTCAAATCGATGACTACCAATTCATCTGTGATCGCTTGATTTATTAATGTAAAGGCATAACTGCTGCCGACAAAACCTGCTCCAATAAGTGCTACTTTGTTTACTTTTTCGTTTGTCATTTATCTCATCCTCCTGATTAAAACTAGGTTGTTTTTCTTATGTGAAGTATTTCACATTCTTATTGTGCAATACTTCACAAACTTTTGCAAGGGGATTGCTCAAAAAAATAATGTAGCCATTTTGTGAACACTCTTATTGTGGTTTTAAACCGCTGTCCCCATACATTTTCTCATAAGAAAAAAGCCGCCAAACACTCTTTGGCAGCTTCTCTCTTATTTAATAAGGTCCCCAATTGATCATGACACCGATACAAATAAAGACAAGGCCGATGACGAACCAAATGAGCGCAAGCGGTACCATAAAACGCAGCCATTTCACATAAGGAATCCCACTTGCAGCCAAGACAGCCATCAACACACCTGAAGTCGGATTCACGCAGTTGACCACCCCTTCACCGAGCATCACTGCTTCTACCGCTACTTGTCTTGTGATACCCATTAAATCAGCAAGCGGCGCAAGAATCGGTATAAAGACAACCGCTTCTCCTGATCCTGATGAAATCAAAAAGTGAAGGAGCGCACTGGCGATATACATGCCGATCGCACCAGCGATTGGACTAAACCCTGTCAGCATACTCGCAAGCCCATTCACCACAGTATCAAGCAGCTTGCCGTTTTCCAAAATGACTGAAATGCAGCGTGCCATGCCGACAATGAGTGCGCCGTATACAAGGCTTTGACAGCCGACAATAAACGTTTTTGCAATATCATTGGCAGCTAATCCCCCAAGCAGGCCAGCAGCAATTGCCATGAAAATGAACACACCAGCCATTTCCTTATCGGTCCAGCCAAGCTGAAGCGCACCATATAAGAACCCCCCAAGCGACAAACCGCACACCGCTAAAATCAGCTTATGTCTACCGGTGAATTCAGGCTTGTCCACAGATTCCGCATCAGCTCCTCCTAGCCCTTTAGCTGGAAACCACTCGTCACCAAGCAGGCTTCCCTTTTCTTTATTTTTCAAGCGTTTTGTATATAAATAGATGTACACAATACTAGATAGGAGAAAACAAAGATAAATGATGACACGCAGCCCAATACCAGAAAAAATCGGCAGTTCTGCAATCGTTTGTGATAAACCTAATGGAGATGGAGACAAAATAGTTGCGTTAAAACCTGCATAACAGCCGATGTAAATAACCGCCGCTCCAGCCACTGCATCCCACTTTAAAGAACGTGCCACAATGATCCCAATAGGAATAAAGCCAATGACCGAGTTCACCACAATTCCGGTCGTCCCAAGTACAGAAAACAATCCGCCAACAATACAAATAAACAATAGCTGTTTCGTTTGGAACCGGCTGATGACATTGTGAATCATCCCGTTAATGGCACCTGTCTTTTCCAAAATTGCAATGGTTCCGCCAGTAAAAAGAATCAGAAAAATAATAGAGGATGAACCAACCATCCCTTCTTGAATCGCTGTAAAAAAACCAACCGGACTAACTGGTGATTGATCAATACGGTGATAACTGCCAGGAACAGCTGTTGTGATCTCTCCTGACGTTTTCCGATCAAATTCACCGGCTGGTACAAAATACGTTGCGATCGTACAAATTAAAGCAATCATAAATAAGAGTACATACGCATCCGGCATCTGAAGTTTTCTTTTTTGTTTCTCAGGTGCTGATACTGTTGCTGTTTTCATCTGTCAAAACCCCTTTGTCCCGATCGGAATTTCACTTAATTTTCTGAATAATCAAATGATGTGTTATATTATAAACACTGATGATATTTAAGATCAATATTATTTCACTAAAAGAATGTTTTGGCAGATTATCTGTCAGCAAGGAGGCTTCTCATGACAACTTTGACAAACGAGATGAAACAAACCGTGACAGACATCTTTGAACATCTGCACGCCCATCCAGAAATCAGCTGGGAAGAGACAAATACGACAGCTTATATTGAAGCTCTATTAAAGAAATTAGGCTGTAAAACGAGAACATTTGAAGACTGTACAGGGGTAATCGGTGAAATTGGGGAAGGCGCACCAGTGGTTGCTGTGAGAGCCGATATTGACGCATTGTGGCAGGAAGTAGATGGCGTATTTCAAGCCAACCATTCATGCGGACACGATGCACATATGACGATGGCACTTGGGACATTCATGGCATTGAAAGAAAAAGAACTTCCAAGTGGCACGATCCGATTCATTTTTCAACCTGCCGAAGAAAGAGGAGGCGGCGCTTTAAAGATGATCGAAAAAGGTGTGTTAGCTGACGTCGATTATTTATACGGGGTGCATGTGCGCCCAATTCAAGAAACCTTAAACGGACGCTGCGCTCCTGCCATTTTGCACGGATCAAGTAATCATTACGTCGGAACCATTCTAGGGGAGGAAGCACACGGTGCACGCCCGCACCTTGGGGTCAACGTCATCGAAGTTGCATCTACGCTTGTGCAGAGACTGGCGCATATCCATGTCGATCCACGAGTCGCCCATTCTGTGAAAATGACCAATTTAAATGCAGGCGGCGGCAGCTCCAACATCATACCTGGCAAGGCCTCTTTTACACTCGACGTTCGGGCACAGACAAACGAAGTGATGGATGAATTAGAAAAGGAAATTGAAAGAGCATGCCATTCTGTAGCGGATGCTTTTGGCGCCTCTATCACACTTTCAACTGATCATCGTCTTCCAGCTGCGACATTAAATGAAGAAGCTGTGGAGATCATGTCACATGCTATAGAGCAAGTGCTAGGCAAAGAACAGCTCGATCCACCGATCGTGACGACAGGCGGAGAGGACTTTCATTTTTATGCAGCAAAGCTTCCTCATATTAAATCGACGATGCTCGGTTTAGGCTGTGATTTAAAACCTGGGCTTCATCACCCTTATATGACATTCGATCGCTCTGCGATTTTGACCGGCATTGAGATTTTGACGGAAGCTGTATACGAAACACTTCAGCAGCATTCATCGTAAAATAAAAAAACCACCCGTCTTTTCTTTAAGCGGGTGGTCTCCTTTATTTTACGCATTCACATCTGTCATTGCCGGTACATTGATTTCTTTCACACAGGACACCCTGGATAGATGAATGACACATCTCGCCAGCTCGACAATATCTTGTACAGGTATTCTCGTTTCATCATACAGAGCAATGGCTTTGTCGGCGCCATCTTCGTACGGAACTTCTGCCGCCAACTCTCCTGGATTGATACAGGTAACGGATATTTTATCTTTCCTTACGTGCTCTCTTAGTGCGTTCACAATACCACGAAGCCCAAATTTAGAAGCAACAAAAGAAACCTGAGACAAATTCGTATGGTCAAGTCCCGCAGTAGAACCAATGACGATGATCTTTCCATTCTCAGATGTCCTGACGTGCGGAAGCAGAGCTTGGATGTAGGTAATCGTTGAGGTAACGTTCACATTGATTAAATGAGCGATATCCTCCGGTTGATCAAGATCGAAAGAATAATCATCTTCAAAGCCGCGTTTCTCCCATAAACCGACGTTATAAATGAGTACATCAATTGTCTGATCCTTCAATGCTTCGAGCATAAAAGGGATATGAGTTTGGCTTGATAAATCGATCTTCAGCCAAATTCTACGCACTCCATCGTCTATGTTCAAACTGCTTGGTTCACTTCGTGACACAATCCATACTGTATCTCCACTTGAAGGAAGACCTTTTACAAAGGCATCCCCTAATCCTTGACTCGCACCAAATATGATATAGTTTTTACTCATGCTTCCTCCTTCATGGCTCACTTACAAGCTTCCATCCATATACCCATTCATCTGTAAGCGTTTTATACCTATATCATACAATGTCTTATACATGCCTGCCCCTTTTATGCTCATCTTCACTTTCTAAATGGCCTAGCTTCCTTATTTCCTTTAATTCCGCTGGTAACGCACGCTCTTCTATAAAGCTTTTGATCATGTCGACAAAAAGTTCTTTCTTTTCAAAAGTAAACGTATGTCCAATGTCAGGAACGATGAACCCGGCTGCATTCGGGTGTGCATTCGTGATTTTTTCTGCTGACCTAGTCATAATGCTCTTTTCCTTTTCTCCCACTGTCACAAGAATCCGTGCCTTCGCTTGTTGAAACGTCTCAGGGAGCTTGTAATGAAGATTTTCTTGAAACATCGTAAGCAACGTCTTCTTCTGCAATTGTTTGGAATCCGCTGCATAATGATCCAGTACATCGTTTGGAAGTCCCATCTTTTCTGCTTGCAGCTGGATGAACCAATCTTTCTTTAATAACGGATATGTAAGAGGTAAAATGGGCCTTACCATCAAATAGAGCCATGGTAATGGCAACACAAGGGCGCTATTGATAATGGCGATGTCTGCGATGTCTGGCTCTCTCGATAACACATCAACGGCTACCTGTGCACCTAGAGAGAAGCCAATTAGAATGACTGTACGACCATGTGCATGCTCCTTTATCCATGAAATGATTTCAAAAGCACTTTCTCGCATGGAAAACGACGTTTCATTTGCTCTTGTCCCGTGACCAATAAAATCAGGGGTATAGCATTCATACGTTTCCTTGAATATTTCCATATGCTCCTGCCACATCCAGCTGCTTACGCCTCCACCGTGCAGGAAAATCATCATTGGTTTTTCCACCATCGACAACTCATCCACCATCCTTATATATAAGAAAAAGCAGTCGCTTTTTGAGCAGACTGCTTTTTCCATATGCTCCCTTCTATTATAAGGGAACTGTTATACAATTGGCTATTTTTTCAAATCTTCGATCGAGTTGACGTTTTTCATATAAGTCGGAACAACGAGACCCATGCGAAGACCCTTCATACTTGTACCGAGGTCATCATATTTTCCTTTAAACTTCGCTGCATACGTTTTATGCGTATTTGGAAGCCATGCAGATAATGATGCATCAGCACTTCCGGTTGCAATTGCTGTCCACATTGGGCCTGCTTCAACCTGAGTCAAGGTCACTTTAAAACCAAGCTCACGCAATACCTCTGCGGCCACATTGGTACTTGCAATCTCACTATCCCACGCAACGTAGGCAAGATTGATTTTGTCACCGTTTGACTTTTTCACGCCTTTTGTCCATTTCGCTACTTGATCTTTATGCTTTTTCACATATTTAACAGCAGCATCCGTTGGTTTGACGCCATCTTGAATATCAAGCATCACTTCGCCCATATCATCTTGAGACCATTTAAATTGACTGAGCATTTTGGCTGCTTCCGGTTGATCCTTCGCAAATCCTTTACGTGAAATGGTGTGAATTTCTTCTTCTTCACCATATGATTTTTTCGGATCATCTAAATATTTTAAATCGTAGCGGGAAAACATCCAGTGAGGATTCCAGCCAGTGATGATAATCGGTTTTTTACGGTCATACGATTTCTTCAATGTCGCTGTCATCGCTGCACTTGAGGCAGACACAACCGTCCAATCCTCTAAACCGTAGTCCTTTTTCGCTTGATCCGTCAGCGCCATAATACCTGAACCCGGATCAATACCGATAATGGTTTTATTCACTTGCTGTGCTGCACTCGCATTTGAGTCCGACTTTGCACCACAAGCAGCTAGTAAAAAGACAAGCAGGGCGGTCATCCCAATGTAGAGAGACTTTTTCCACATTAAGCATTCCCCCTGGTTTTTTTCGTTTTAATGTTTTGTGTAATACGATCCAGTGTAATCGCCACGATAACAATGGCAATACCTGCTTCAAAACCAATCCCTGTTTTCAGCTGTGTTACCGCACTATATACTTCCGAACCAAGTCCTGGTGCACCAACCATTGCCGCAATGACGACCATGGATAGAGCAAGCATAATACTTTGGTTAATCCCAGCTAAGATGGTTTTTGTAGCAAGTGGAAGCTGAACTTTGAACAAACGCTGGAATGTCGTTGAACCAAAAGCTTCTGTTGCTTCAATTAAATCAGATGGTACTTGTTTAATACCGAGAATGGTCATACGAATCGTTGGCGGCATAGAGAAAATAACCGATGCCACAACGCCAGGTACTACTCCGATGTTAAAGAAGAAGATTGCTGGTAAAAGATAAACGAATGCAGGCATTGTCTGCATTAAGTCTAAAATAGGTGTGACAATTTTACGCACCGTTTCCTTCTGTGATGCCCAAATACCGATCGGAACCCCGATCACGATAGAAATGACCACAGCTGTCAGAACGAGCGCAAGTGTTTGCAGCATTGGCTGCCAGTAGCCTAAATAGTCAATCAGTAAGAATCCAATAAGTGTGAAAAGAGCAACTCCTCTTGTACTGATCCACCAAGCAATTCCGGCAAAGATAAGCGTTAAGATAATGGATGGAATGACGCCAAGTGCAGCCACAATTCCATTTACTGTTCCAGCTAATCCATTTGTGATGCCATCAAAGAAACCACCAAAGGTTAATGTTAACCAGTCAACAAATTGATCGATATAATCCGCGAACGGAATTCTAGGTAAATCACTCATACTAAACATCTTATTCTACCTCCTGTGCAGAAGGCTCTTGTGCTTTAATTTCCTCTAGCTTGTTAGAAGACATGTTGATATATTCATCATTTCCTGATAATGCACCAATCAATGCACCTCTGACCACAATACCCTTCATTCTGTTTTTCTCATCTACAACGGCAATTGGAATATTTGCCGCATCAGATACTGCATCAAAGATCTCTGTTAAATACGTTGATTCCAATACTGTCGTAAATTCTTTATCAAGAACAGTTTCTAGCGACGCACCCGTTTCTGCCGCTTTTTTCGCTGCTTGTGCAGAAATAACACCTAATAAATGCTTTTTCTTATCTACTGCATAGATAGACGAAATACCAAGGTTCTTCATGAGCGTGAGCGCAACACGTGCCCCTTTATCAATCTGAACTGTTTCTGCACGTTTCATAATATGACCAGCGGTTAATACTTTAGAAAGGTCTACATCTTCAACGAAACGTTCAACATACTCGTTCGATGGGTTCATCAGAATTTCTTCTGGTGTTCCGATTTGAACGATATTCCCGTCTTTCATGAGGACAATGCGGTCGCCAATACGAAGCGCTTCATCTAAATCATGCGTGATGAAAATAATTGTTTTTCCTACAGACGTATGAAGCTCAAGCAATTCATCCTGCATGTCTTTACGAATTAATGGATCTAGTGCGCTGAATGCTTCATCCATTAACAAAATATCAGGGTCATTAGCTAGTGCACGTGCCAATCCAACACGCTGCTGCATACCGCCACTTAATTGATTTGGGTACTGCTCTTCAAAACCTTCAAGTCCAACAAGCTTTAAAGATTCAAGCGCTTTAGAGCGGCGCTGTTCTTTCTCTACACCTTGCAATTCAAGCCCGTATTCTGTATTCTCCAGAATGGTACGATGCGGGAACAATGCGAAGTTTTGGAAGACCATGCTGATCTTTTTCCGTCTGACTTCACGCAATTGATCCTTTGACATATTTGTTATCATATCCCCATCAATATAAATTTCGCCGGAGGTTGGTTCGATTAACCTATTCAGCAGCCGCACAAGTGTGGACTTTCCGCTCCCTGATAGCCCCATGATGACAAATATCTCACCGTCATACACATCAAAATTTGCTCGATTGACACCAACTGTTGCGCCGGTCTCTTTTAGGATTTCTCTCTTTGTCTTCCCTTTTTCAAGCATTTGAGATGCTTTTTTAGCATTTTTACCGAAAATTTTAGATACATTATTTATCTTGATTTTGATCTTTCTCTCTTCAGAATTCATTTTTTCCCTCCAAATTAGCATCTTTATAACCGTAACATAAGCGTTATGATGCGAACAATCTTTAGAATTCGCTTATTTCCGTACAATATGTATGAATTCCATATAGAGGTCTGGTGATTACAGTTTATACGCCGTATTACTCGTAAATCCTATAGAATGCTTCATAAACTACATATTTTACGGGGTATTTTCTCTCGCCAGACAATATTTTACTGGAAATTCCTTATTGTGCTAAAAAATAAGTCGAATCCTTGTGGTAACGGGCTTTTTCTTTCATGGGTGAACCATGCCCCTGAACAGGATTTACCCGAAAAAGGTCACATAAAAACCTTTTTTCTCAAATTTTAATCAAATTCATGAAAAAACTGCCTGCAACTTTCGTTACAGACAGCCTGTTTTTTTAGGACTCTAGGGCAGCTCTCTTAATATTATCTTGAAGTTCAAGCATACGTTTTGTTCCGTCCTCACGTAATCGTTTGTTTTCTTCTTCAATCTGCTTCGTCTCTTTCATCCCTTGTACAATCGTATTAAAGGATGATTCGATCGTTTCAATGTCGATGCTTGGACGACCTGATAATTTAGCAATCTCAACACTTTGACTTGAGATATTTTCAGCATTTCGTTTCAGCATTTCATTCGTTCTTCTATCCAGCTCACTCATGGAATCAGCCACAAGCTTTTGTCTCTTCGCTGTTACCGCTTGAATGATTCCATTTTTGAAAATTGGAATCGTAATGATGAAGGCAGAGTTAATTTTCCCGATTAATTTCGTATTACCACGCTGCAGCAAACGGATTTGTGGTGCCGTTTGAAGTGCCACCATCCGTGCCATATCAAGATCATATACACGCTCTTCAAGCGCTTGAATCCCATTACGAAGCGTATCTAGCTCCATTTGTGCCAGCTGGTTTCCCCCCGCCGCTTTTTCTTCATAAGAAGGAACCAATTGTTTTAATTCTTCGATCTTCATTTGCCCTGCGACGACATACTTTTCAAGCTCCATATAGTATTGAATGTTATGCTCATACATTTCTTCAAGCGTAACCGTCGATTTGGTCATTTCATCTTTGTATTTACTGATTTCCACATTGATTTTTTCAATTTCTGCACCGAGCGTTTGATATTTGCTGAAAATCTTCTCGATCATGCTGCCACCGCGTTTAAAGATTTTTGATAACAAACCGCCCTTAGGCTCGTCAAAATCATTTTTATCAAAACGATCCATAATCTTTCCAAGCTGTGTAAGCATCGTTCCTGAGTCTGTGACACTTGTTGAACGCATCATAGAGAGGATACGGTCAGAAAACTTAGAGATTTCGACAGCCGGCTGTTTTCCGTATTCAAGCAGTTCAAGCTGATTTTTGGCATCAATCTGTCTCGCAATGTTTTGGACTTCTGGTTCATTGCGCAGCTGAACGCGAATATCGTCTGCCTTTTCAATCGTGATTTCCTCTTTATCAATTGAAATGATGTCATTTCCGTTTGTATTTGTCATAAGCTTTGATCTCCTTATCGGTTTTTAATGGATTGAAATAACTTTCTCACAATGGACGGCTCTTTAAACTCTTGGTTCATGACCATTTCATCAAGCCAATGTGTATCAAATAATTGATCGTCTATATACCGCTCTATACACTGATAGCCGGCGGGATGATAGACGAAGAGATCCACACCCATTTCATTTAGGAAAATCAGGGCAGCCGCATCAGAACGAGTCAGCTCACCATTATATTCCGTATGGTATAAAATCACTTTCGGTACAGTCTGGGCATAATCAAAGGTTTGAATGAGTTCAATTACATCTTGGTTCATATGCAAAAGCTGCTTGAATAAATAAATACGCACATCTAATTCGGTCTCATGACCTTCTTTTAACAGCTTCGGATGCTGACAAATTCGAGAAATGGCCTCTGCGATCGCACGCTGCGTGCCCTCATACAAATGCGAGAACTGCCACACATTGCTTTTCATTAACAAATCAGGGTCAACCTCTCCTGCTTTAGAAAGTGCATGCTGATAATGAAATTGATAATTCGAAGACACTTCTTGTGTGAAAGGGAAATGACGGATCGTTTTCGTTTCTTTCCCCTCCATTAGCGTGTGGATACGGTCCCAATATTCTCGCTTGTCTCTCGTCACCCCCATCATCTTCGCAAAAAGATTCGGAATCTGTATGGTGTCACGGTCTGCTTTGAAATTCGGGCGGATAAACGACCGTTCCTTTGCAATTAAAAACAGCTCATCATACGTTGTCTTTAGCGTAATAGAATGAGGGGTATGATCTCTGAATTGCCATGGCTTATACAGCATGGAATCTTCTGTGTGAAGTACCTCTTCAAGCTCTCTTGTCGAACGGTACGCCACTGTTGATTTCCTCTCAGGCTTTTCAGTAGGGAACGGTTCAAGCTTTGACGTCCCTGGATACTGATCAATAAAAGTCAGCTTTTCTTCTGGATCTAATTCACGAAATTGATCCTTGCCTTCTGGATGAAACAGCACCACATCACAGCCAATCAGCATGACATAGTAAAGAAAATAAAGCTGACTTTTATTCGCCTCTCCATACCAAATGACAGCTGGCATTTTTTCTTCCATATTGCCTTCCTTCAGCCATGGTCCTAGATGATTATTTGAAAACTTCACCACATCTAGCAACACACGGCGAAAATCAGGATGCTGGAATCCCCCTTCATGCAACTGCTTGAAATGTTCAAACACCTGGATTAACGAAAGGCGAATATGCCGGTTCATCACTGGGTTTGGATGACGGACAATGAGCTGTTCACCGTCTAAGAAAGCCACAAATCGATTCACGGACAATCCCTTTTCTTCCTGATTGATCATATGAATCCGCTGGAGCGCTTGAAAGTGCTCCGGCTCAATATGCCGGTTGAGGGTTTCACTTAAAATATGCATGCCGTCAGTTTCGTATAATTCATGTAAATAAATAAAATAATCGGTTGCATCATGCGGAGTTCCAAGGACACGGGCGGCGAGACGCGGCAAGGATAAGGTGTGCTCGTCCTTGACGTAGCCGTCTCGTTCAGGGAGCGGCTTTTTCAGCAGGTTTTTCCAGGCTTCCTGTTTCGCCCGTGTCTGGGTTACGTTGATTTCTTTATAGCTCACGCCGCTCCTTCCTTTCTCCTATATTTTCTCGAAAGCTACTACTATCATATCATTCAGCCTTCTACTTCTGCTATCGAATCGAAGGCTTTTTTGCTGTGTTCATCCTCTTTGCGACAGAAGCGGCGATTTCGTCTGCCGCCGCCATGCCAGAGGCTGTCGTCGGTTCAAGCGATAGATCAACATCTAAGACTTCCCCATGACTCGGAGCGAAGCCTTTATCCGCTTGACGTATGAGATCAGCATCTAACAAGGAGTCGCCCGCACCATATACATATTCAAGGTGTAGCCTTTCTTTTAGAAAAGCAACAGCAGCCCACTTATTGAGCGGCTTTGGAATAAAATACAGCTTTCGGCCCTGAAGAGAAACCTGCCAGCCTCTCTCCTCACCCCACATCCTTAATTCAGCGAGCGGAATATGAGAAAGAAACTCGTCTTTCATAATTAAATAAAGAAATCTTCCCTCAGCTGTTCGAGTACGTTTCACCCAAGCGGCAACCGGAAGTTCAGAGATCGCCCGCAGCATATCTCTCACCGGCATACACTCTTGCAGTCTCTCATCTACAATCGCCTGCCACTCCTCAAGCGGCTTACCGTGATGAAGGATACAGCCGCCGTTTGTCGTGACGGCATACTCTGGTTTGATCTCTTGCTGAAAGAGAGTGATTCGTTCAAATTGTGCTGTCGTTCTTGTCGTCACTGGGATAAACCAGCCTGCTTGATGAATTGCCTGTAAGGATGCTTTCGTTTCAATCGACATGTAGGAAAGCGGCCGGTCGTCCAGCACCTCAATTAATTCGTATGCTCCCTTGTATGCATACTGCTCAAGCATTCGATGTGAGTATATCAGTGTCCGGTCTAAATCACTGGCAAATGCGATATTCTTCATGACGATTGCTCCAACGGGCGGATGAGCCCGCAGCATGTGTAGGACATGTTGGCATATTCAATGACGGGCACGCCTCTGTCCTCTGCGAGTAGTAAAATGTGCTTGAGCTTCTCCCGAGATCCAGGCTGAATGAGTATTTTCCAAGGGACTCTTCTGAGCAGCACACGGGTCGTCTCACCGACGCCCGGCTTAATCAAATGTGTATTGTCTATTTTGAACTCCTGACCAATTGCTTCAATGGATGTCATCCCCCGCCAGTCAGGAGGCGTTCCTTGTGCGAGCAGGGTCTCTGCTTTCTCTTGTACATTTGCATTAAGTTCAGAAAATGCTTCTTCAATTGTATTCACGTACAGATTAGAGACATCCTCATCAATGAGCTCTTCATAATACTTGGCCCCATGGAAATCATCGGCATGGATCCAGCGGTTGTTTAGCACCGTTCGACTAACTAGACCAGAGACCGTTGAATTCAAGCAGGCACTTGGAATGAGGAAATCCTCTCTCGTTCCGTAAACACTCGTACAATAACCAGGATCAGCAAGCACAGCTAGCTCACTCGAAAGACGAATTCCATATTTCTGTTCAAAATCAAGCACCGCTTTTTGAAGCTCTTTGGAAATAGCACCCTTTCCGGTCCAGCCGTCAATAAAGGCAATCTCAAAACCTGGATGTTCTTTGAGGATATAATGTAGCGCATTTTCATCTATTCCACGGTCACGAATAATAGAGATGCTATAATGCGTCAAATCGAGACCATACGTCTTTCTGATATACCGTTTAATGAGTACCCCGATTGGTGTCCCAGCCCGTGCCAAGCTGCACAGAACGGTTTGAAAGCCTCGCTTTTTCACAATTTGTTCTGCGACAACCGCTACGGCTTCCGCTACCTTTTGCTTACTTTCTTCAAGAGATTGATAGAATAAGTCCATATAAGATGCCGTCGGCTTATATTCAATTGGCAGCATTTCTGAGTAATGGGCACCACTTTGAATAGAGCGCTCCCGCTCTTCTGTACTTTTCTCCATCTCAATCGACGATAAATCCTTGAGTAAGAAGGTTACGTCCTGCTCTGGATAGCTTCCCATCTTTGTATACACGTTAGCCATTCACCTTCACCTCATCTGATAAAGTCACAATATGCACATGCTTCACATGCCGCTCAGCAAATAAGTGGATCAGCGGCATCAAAGCTTCTTGAGACACCTTTTTCTCAAAAAACAAAAAGACATCATCGTACTGATCTTTAGGGATATTGTACACGTAGTGCTGAATGCGGGCATCCTCTGGACTCAAAAATGCGAATCCGTTTTGAACAGCGTACCCTTCCTTTTCAACCGGATGAATCGGACTTCTTGTCGTCGAATGAAAAAGGACACCTTCGCCCATATGAGCTGCAAGTCTCATCGGCACATACATCAATTCTCCTGTTCCTAAGCAGAGTGTCTGTTTTCCTTTTCGTTCTCGCTGAAGCTTCAGCCCAGCCTCAGCAGTTGCTTGATCAATGGCGTCCGTGTCCGCTGCGTTTAAACCGAAACGACCTGTTTCATGGATATACGGCGAATGCCCCGCCGGATTGACTGCATGGGAAAGTGAATATGGCACTTGCTTAAAGAAGGATTGAAGAGAATGAAAAGAGAGTTCAGGTCTTTTCTCTTGCGTAGCAATTTCATACGAATAAGCAGGCTCATCCAGCGTTGTCCCCCGAAACATCATCTGCCCTTTTAATAAAGATAATGATGTGATATTTACACCTAGCTCCTCTTGAAGCTGAAGCATCGCTTCCTCGTGCTCCTCTGTTCTCCAATCTAAAATGGATAGAATCGTATAAGAGGATCTAGGGTGCTTTGCGTGCAGATCCCGAATGATGTTCATATTTGTCCGGCCTGTCGTGACCTCATCATCTACTAGCACAATCGGGCGATCCGTCCGAAGTAAGGCGTCGTCTGCGTAGCAAAGCTGATCTGTCGCATGAGAATGTTCCTCTTCAAATACGAGTGAAGGATCAAGATCCAACAACTGTTCACGTGTCGTATGAATATAAGATGCTCCTTCTATGACGTCATACACACCATGACCAAGCGCAGTTGCCGTTTCAGCAAAGCCGATCACAATCGGCTCGTTTACCGCCGAAAGCTTCTCTTTTTTGAGCGCAGCATAGGCTTCGGTTAACTTAACATGATCATTCGTTTTTAGTGCTTCTACTATATCGTCTTGATGCGGGGGCGTCTTGCCTGTTTGTTCTTTTGCATAAGCCATTGCCAAAAGACCTGAGACGAGGAGTGGTTTCAACGGGTGAACAGGCATATGTTTCCCGAGCACCTTACTAACAAATAAAAAGGCTCTCTTTTTGTTCACCCGTGCCGCCATGTCAAAAAGATGTTCTTTTTCAAGCTGAAGCGTACCCCCTTTGAGGTTAAGCTCCACCTCCATATGTTCCAAGATGTTCAGCGTATGCGGCTTCTGATTCTGTGAGTATGTCGATATAGCTTCTATTTTCATGAAACACCCCGTAAATGTCTGACTTCATTAAAATGTTTTCCGCCCAGCGATAGTGCGGCTTCGTTTCGTTCATTTTATTAGAGTAGGTACTCTTCATCACGCCGACTGTACCATCTGCATGCTCTAAAATACTTAATGCATCCATGTACTCTTCCTTTGTGACAACGTACATGCTTTGAACTGGCTTGAGATGCGTTGGATGGATGACTGTCTTGCCATGAATACCGTTTACCACATCCAGCCTTGTCTCTTTGAGCAGACCTTGCATATGATCGAGTTCAGATGAGGAAGACTCACCGCTCTTAGAAATTGCACGGATGAATGGATTTTGTTCTTTTCGTGCCGGTCCAAAATGCTCCCATACAGCTCCTGATATCACAAAAGAACGACCAAAATAATTGATGATATCTGTGATCAACTCAGCAATGACTCTGATCTCATAAATAGTGGTCTCACGATCACGGCGAATGCCGTATAATCCACACAGATCCGTTGCCCCAATGCGAATATTCAAAATATATTCCTCATCATTCAGCATGATCTGCTTTAATTCAGACAACACCTGATATCTCGTTTCTTTTTCTAATAAATCTGGTGTTTCTAAAATGGGCATTCCGTATAGTGTTTTCTGAGTTTGTGCTGAAGCCTGTTTCAAACTGTCCACATATTCCTTTGCATTGTGAACGGAGCACTTTGGAAACACAAAACCAGTCAGTAAATGAAGAGAGGGACCGAGCAAATCTGCCATTTTGAGCAGCTGTTTGGGCGAACGAACCCGAATAAATAAAAGCGGCAAATGCTCAGCCATTTCTGGAGAGTGATGAATTGTCTCAGAAAGGCAGGTCAATTGTGCCACTATATTCTGTTCAGCCATGTCCACTTCCTGATCACCAATGGCGTCCTCCAAGCAAAACACAACAGAGCAAAGCGCTTCATATTTCTGCGAAAGCAGCATGTCTGCTACATCCTGTCTTGTCGCAGGCATATACAAAGTAGCACCTAATGCATGCGCAAGTACATGCCTTGGCGTCAATGAATGAACTGCCGCCGGCCGCTTTAAAAAAATATCGTGCTGCCTCGTCTCTGATAAAAAACGAAAATATCGCATGCAGTGCCACCTCCTGTTGTAATGACTTGATGATTCAAAAAAGGATGGAGCCGCTAGTCAACTCCATTCCTTTTTGATCGTCCTATTCTTCTTTTGAAGCCGCAGCTTCGTTTGTTACACCTTGATGCTTCTTCTTATTGATTTTATGAACAATAAACGTTCCGATAAACGCTAGGATAATAATCGCAAAGAATGCAAGATGCGGGATTTCAATATGAGCAGCACTTAAGCCCATTTTGATGGCAATAATTCCAATGAGAATAAATGCCGTATTCTCAAGCTCTGGTATACGGTCGATAAGCACAAGGAATAATTGTGCCACTGTACGCATCATCAGAATTCCAAGCATTCCACCTAAAAGAAGAATCCATACTTCCTCAGATACAGCGAATGCAGCAAGAATACTATCTACCGAGAAGGCAAGGTCCATAATTTCTACAGAAATAACAGTTGCCCAGAAGACGCCAAATACGCGAATCATCCAGCCTTCTTTTTTCAATTCCTTCGCTTCGTCATCTCCGTCACCTAACCAGAAGTGCTTAATGACCAGCCAAGCTAAGTATGCAGCGCCTAGAACCTTGATCCACCAAAACTTAATAAGCAACATCCCTACGCCAATAAATAGAAAACGGAAGAAATAAGCGCCAATTAATCCGTAGGTTAATGCCTTTTTACGCTGCTTTTCAGGTAAATGTTTCACCATAACAGCTAATACAAGTGCGTTATCCGCTGACAACAAACCTTCAAGCACGACAAGGGTCCCGATAAGCCCCCAAGAGACAGGGTCTGTTAATACCTCTGCCCACATATGCCAATCAAAAAACGAGGCATACGTGTCCAACATATGTTTCAAAATGTCCAACTGGTTTTCCTCCTATAAGTGTAGAAGCATCAGCAGGCTTTCGCCTGCTGTTATTCTTGATCGCTGTTTCTTTCTCACTTTGGAAAATACCCTCATATGAGTCATTGGCAGCGCCTCTTGAATGAAGTTGTTTCTTCTCTTTACACTTCTAACCCATAATTTTGACAAAGAGCTGCAAGTCCGCCAGAGAATCCGCTTCCGATTGCGTTAAACTTCCAATCGCTGCCGTGTCTATATAGTTCGCATACGACGACAGCTGTTTCAATTGAGAAGTCCTCCCCTAAATCAAAACGAATCAATTCTTCCCCGCCCTCTTCATTTACAACACGAACAAATGCATTAGAGACTTGTCCAAAATTCTGGCTGCGTGCCTCTGCATCATGAATCGTAACTGTAATTCCGATACGATCAATGTTAGCAGGAATTTTCGAGAAATCAACGAGAATTTGCTCGTCATCTCCATCTCCTTCACCCGTACGGTTATCACCGGTATGAGTAACACTAACGCTTGGATGCTGCAGATTATTATAGAACACGAAGTCTGTGTCTTGCTGACAACGATTGTTTGCATCTACTAAGAAAGCCGAAGCGTCCAAATCAAATTCGGCTCCGCCTGAATATTTATTCGTATCCCAGCCAAGTCCGATCATCACTTTTGTCAGCCCTGGGTTGGTTTTCGTTAAATCGACACGGTGTCCTTTTGAAAGCTGAATCGCCATATTCGTATCTCTCCTATCTTCTGAAAATATGAAAACGGGCGTTACCCGATATCTAAGCCGAAGTCTGTTGCAATGCGGGCAAGTCCGCCTTGATAGCCTGATCCAACAGCTGAAAATTTCCACTCTCCGCCATGACGGTATAATTCACCTACAATAATCGCTGTTTCAATTGAAAAGTCTTCTGCCAAATCATAGCGAATGAGCTCTTCATTTGATGCCGCATTTAAAATACGGACGTAAGCGTTAGACACCTGTCCAAAGTTTTGGCTGCGTGCTTCTGCATCATGGATTGTAATGACGAAGGAGATTTTCTCAATACTTGCTGGTACAGTTGAAAGATCAACATTGACCTGCTCGTCATCTCCGTCTCCTTCACCTGTACGGTTATCGCCTGTATGTACGATGCTTCCGCCACCGCCAGTTGTTTGATTGTAGAAGACAAAGTCAGATGGAGAGTTTGCTTTCCCTGCTGCATCTAAAAGGAATACGCTTGCGTCTAGATCAAAGTCATGTCCGCCATCATACTTGTTTACATCCCAGCCAAGACCTACGACTACTTTTGTTAAACCTGGATTCGTTTTTGTTAAATCAATTTTTTGACCTTTCGCTAAAGAAATTCCCACTAGGAACCTCTCCCTTCTAATTAAATGTAGTTTCTCGTAATATCGGCAAGCTTCGCATCGTTTGTACCATTTCCTACAGCTGCAAACTTCCACTCATTCTCGTGGCGATAAAGCTCTCCAACGATTAATGATGTTTTACCTGCATATTCATCTTTCAAATTATATTTCACTAATTCTTGATTGTTTGAACGGTCAACAATTCGGATGTAAGCATTTTGAATCATACCAAAGTGTTGGTTTCTTCTAAGTGCATCATAAATGTTCACAACGAACACCAATTTATTCACATTGCCTGGTACCTTGCTTAAGTTGACGAGGACTTGTTCATCATCTCCGTCTCCTTCACCTGTCAGGTTGTCACCTGTATGCTCAACACTGCCGCATTTGCTTTTCAAGTTACCAAAGTAAATCAAATCTTTATTTTCAACAAACTTATCATTTTTCAGCATCAGCACTGAAGCGTCACAATCAATATCAGCGCCGCCTCCGCCGCCAAACAGCTTTCCAAGAAAACCGCCGCCTTGTGACACAGGGTCCCAGCCAAGTCCAACTAGAATATTGGTTAGTCCTGCTTTTCCTTTTGTTAAATCAATACGTTGACCTTTTTCTAATGTAATCGCCAAATCAATCACTCCTCCAGCATAATAAAAATCTATTTATTAAGCGATGGACCCTATTAAAATCATCATACATGAAAATTCGACAAAATTCATGAAATGACATTGGAGCCTCTTACTCTTTTTTCTATTTACTAGTATATACGATCTATGTATAAAAGAGGTTTCAATATGATGATATTTTTTTAAAGAAAGATCCATGACAAAAATGATTCATGTCGTAAAAGAAGTGTTTCATGTGAAACATTGTCGAATGTTCCCGTTACACAGCCTCTCGCTTAAAAACAGGGCGCGCATCCACTTCATATGTTGATATAGAAAATTCATGTACATAGCTGTGATAAACCCTTTCATTTCCTTCCGTTCATGACTTTCTTTATACTTATGGATAGAATTCAACGTATTGATGAAAGGGTGTTGATGATGCCATCACTTCATATATTAGATCAAGTCGCCATCCCTAAAGGCCAGTCCGCACAAGAAACATTGGTTCATACGACAGAGCTGGCCAAGCTTGCGGAAACACTGGGGTATGAGCGATATTGGTTTGCTGAACACCACAGCACGAGAGGACTCGCGAGTACAGCGCCTGAAATATTAATGGCACATATTGCTTCACACACATCGACTTTGCGCACAGGCTCTGGGGGTATTTTACTCCCGCAGTACAGCCCTTTTAAAGTAGCAGAAGTCACCCGCCAGCTTGAAGCCCTTTACCCTGGGCGGATTGAGATCGGGGTTGGTAAATCCCCAGGCGGAATTGAAAGGACGAGACTCGCTTTGACAGACGGCGTCAAGAAAGAACTGTCTCAATTTGACCGCCAACTGGAGGACCTTCTTTTTTACTTATCTGACAGCCTGCCTTCTGGTCATCGGCATGCAGGAGTGAAAGCGGCTCCGCTCGTTGATTCTTATCCGCCAGTCTGGTTGCTTGGACTCGGGGAAAACAGTGCCATCCAGGCGGCATCACTTGGAATCAACTATATTTTCGGACATTTTATTCATCCTGCACGAGGCCGGCAAGCTTTTGAAGCGTATCGGTCACACTTTTCTCCATCCGTTTTCTCACGTCAGCCTCAGTCTATGTTTGCTGTCTTTGTGATCTGCGCAGACACAGGCGAGGAAGCAAGCCGCATTGCCACCAGTACAGATTTATGGCTACTTCGGGTTGAAAAAGGGCTGGACAGTCGCGTTCCTTCTATAGAAGAAGCAGAGAACTATCATTACACTGAGCAAGAAAAGAAAAAAGTGTTACAAAACCGCCAGCGAATGATTGTTGGCTCAAAGCAAACAGTGAAAGAACAGCTACAAATCTTAATGGACCGCTATCAAACGGACGAGATCATGATATTAAACAATTCATTTGATCCAATGGAAAAACAGCGTTCCTTTGAACGAATCGCAGAACTATTTTGAAGCCAATCTTTCATTGGCTTCTTTTTTTACATTGTCATAAAAAATGGGAAATGTAACATCGAGATGTCAAAAAGCTTCCTTCTGTCATCTGATCGCAAATGTGTCTTCTAATCGTTAGCGAACTGTAAACGCATGGTAGGTGTACCTTTTATATAGTAGAGGTACATATGAAGTAACGGTTTACAATGCTGAGAAGGAAGGAGATGACTGGCCTTGAATAAGCGACTCGACTGGGTGGATGCGGCTAAAGGAATCGGCATTCTGCTCGTCGTTATGGCACATGTACCCATTCCTGATTCATTCAAGCAATTTATATACTCTTTTCATATGCCACTCTTCTTTTTACTATCAGGTATGATGTTTCGATCATCCTCACAACCTGCTATGTCATTTATACAGAAAAAAGCGAAAAGCTTGCTCTTACCTTATCTCTATTTCTCCATTATTACGTACGTTTTCTGGTTCACGGTGACCCGATTTTTCGCCTTTAAGGGGCAAACAGATATTGATCCCTTCGTTCCTTTTACAGGAATTTTCATTTCAAATGCCGATGAAGCAAGACTGACGCATAACCCAGCCATCTGGTTTTTAACGACGCTCTTTTTAGTGGAAATGTTGTTTTTCTTGATGCATCGTCTGACAAAAGGAAAACCAGCTGTATTGATTTTACTGACCGTCCTTTGCGGCGGAGCCGGATATGCTTCCACGCTATTGTTAAACCAGAGTCTCCCTTGGAATGCCAACGTTGCGTTAACGGCTGTTGTGTTTTATTCAATCGGATTTTTAGCAAAACAATGGTTTGTGGAATTAAAAACAGATCCTACCCTTCTGTTATGTACAGGTCTGCTTGTACTGACTGCATATATGCAAAGCTTTAATTCACGAATTGATATGCGGGTCAATGACTATGGGGATCTATTCATTTTTTATGCTTGTGCACTGCTCGGTTCAGCTGCTGTTATTTATTTAAGCTTCAAATTGAAAACGTCCACGATATTGACGTATCTCGGACGTCATTCCATTGTGATTCTCGTCCTGCAATTTGCCGGTATCGATATCATGAAGGCATTTGTTTATTACGGACTAGGCATCAATATCTCTGATACAGCGCAGCTTTCTTGGACGCTCTTTTATACGATCGGTACATTGCTGCTCATGGTGCCATGTATCTCTTTCTTGAGCAAGTATCCTATGCTGCTCGGCAAACCAGCAAAGTCAGCACACCGCTACAAAGAAAAAACATCCGCCGGTTAATGGGGCGGATGTTTTTCTATTATTCATCATTTAATTGAGAAGGATAAAGCGTCATTCCTCCATCAACAAATAATGTAGTACCTGTAATATAGGCAGCTTCTTTCGATACGAGAAATGCAGCGGCGGACCCAATCTCCTTTGGCTCGCCAAACGTTCTCATTGGAATTTTCTCAAGCTGCTTTTGTTTTTTCTGTTCATCTTGAAGGTCGTCATTTGATTCCGTTGCCATCGTACCTGGTGCAATCGCATTGACCCGAATACCCGCTTCGGCATAATCAAGAGCCAGCGTCTTCGTCATCATATTCATTCCTCCTTTAGAAGTAGAGTAATGAACATTGAACGGACGCGGGATCTCTTGATGGACACTGGATATATTCAAGATTGATCCTTTCACATCATGCTCCATCATATAGGCGATTGCTGCCTTTGCTCCTAAAAATGAGCCTGTGATATTCACATCAATGACCTTTTGCCATTGTTCCAACGTCATTTCATGCGGCATTGCTTCTTCACCATTAAATCCCGAATTATTGACGAACACGTCTAGTGCGTTAAAATTCTCCAGCGCGGCATCCATTAACGCCTGAATCCCTTCCTCTTTGGAGACATCTGCGTGTACTTTCACCGCTTGACCTCCTTGCTGTTGAATGGCTTGTACTGTTTCTTCAGCACCCTCTTCATCACCTTTATAATTCACAACCACGTTCATTTGTTCTTGTCCAAACCTCAAGGCGATGGCTTGTCCAATCCCTTTAGAAGAACCTGTCACAATGGCTGTTTTCCCTTTTAAATCTTGATACATCTTCATTTCCTCCAATCACGTGCTTCATCTTGTTGATACACAATGGTTACCCATTTTGAAAAAAAGAAAAACACAATCCTCTTGAATACAAAGGATTGTGCTGTTCATCAAGCTAAAAGGTGTTATAAACATTCTCGCAAGTTTCAGCTGTGGGCTGGTAAAAGCAATGTGACTTATACCTTGCCACAAACGGCTGATTGTACCAAGTGGATGGACAATTTCCAGGCGGTTTGAAATACCAAAGACTGAATTTCGCAGGCCAAAATCGTTCACCATTAATGTTCCTCCGTGCAAGTGTCTTTTCACTTTCTCGTGCTCGCTGATAAAAATAGCCATGCGTGACTGCCTCAAACGCATGCTCCTGATAAATCATTTGTGGAATCGTACGCAGCCCTTTAAAGTCAGAACAGTTGGCACGCAAACGATTGATGCCTACATTTCCTACAAGCAGCATCCCTTGTTTCCCTTCACCTTCCGCTTCGGCTCTCAGCAGTCTGGCCATTAAATCAATATCAGAGCTTGTCGCTCTTACCACTGCCATACATCCACCTCCCATTCATTTCTCTTTTATTTTATGTAGGGTTTCTGTGTAGATGACTGCCATTTTGAAGGGAAAAGACACATTCCGTGTCGAGAGCCTGTCTAAATACCTCAACATTTCGCTGGACAAGTGTCTCTGTGTCAACAACACACAAACCTAGTGATCATACACATCACAGGAAAAAATATTCATTACTAACGACTCATTTACAAGTCATAAAAATCCTTCTATTTGCTACATCTTCTTCAAAAACAGTCATTTGAACCTATTCAATAATCCGACTCAAAACCTTAAAATATAAAATGTTGAGTTTTTACAGGAGATTTCAAACAATAAAATACACATTTCTCCTCTCAACATAGTGTCATTTTTACTACTTGAAGTGGATGAACCTTTCGAACGCACTGAGGTATTGACAGTACTTTCGCTTCATTCTACAGTAAAAAACATACAGTATTTTCTTTTTGTGCAAAAAGAACGATATGAACTAAAGCTTTCCAATGAAATTCACCATAAAACCCGAGGAGGAAAACATCTCATGTTTAAAAAGAAATTATCCCTGTTTCTTCTGATTTTGTGTGTAACTGTTGTCGCTGCTGCTTGTAGTGGTGGAAAAGACAAAACTGCTGCGAAAGAAAGCGATACAAAAAAATCCCTTGATGCAGCTGAAGTAAAAGTAGAAAGTGCTGAGTACACTTTACCACCTCAATACGATACATCTGTTCAGGATGATCAATATGTCCTAAAAGTGAATGTATCTGTAAAAAACATCAGCAAAGAACCATTGAATGTGGATAAAAGCAACTTTACGCTTTACCAAGATGACGCTCAGGTGTCTACCATCTCTCCTGATGACTACAACGAAGTATTATCTTCAAGCTCTCTAAATGCAGGTAAAGTATCAAAAGGTGGTCTTTTCTTTGTGGTTGATAAAGAAAAAGACTATCAATTGGTTTACACAGAGCCTGGTACTGGATCGAAAAAAGATGACAAAACACTAGAATTCGATATTAAAGGAAAAGACTTGATGAAAAAGGCAGATACACTTCAAGCGTCTGCAAAAGCCCTTTCTTCTTATATTGATGTCATGATCTTTGGTAAGAAAAATGACGATTTCGAAAAACTAACAGGTGATAACAAATCAACTGTCGTAAACGAATTTGATAAATCATTCAAACAAGGCTACATTTCTTCTTCTGGTATTTCATCTAGCTCAGCAAAAGACGAAAACCTTGATAAGCTTCTAAAAGCTGTGAAAGAAACATTAGCTGAAAAATCAAAAGTATCAACGAAAACAAAATCAATCAGCGGTGATAAAGCTGTCGTGACTGTGACACTTACACCAATTGATGCAAGCCCGCTTGTCGATCGTTTAAAAGAAAAAGCAACTGAATTCTACAGCAAAAACCGTACAGCATCTTATGATGATGCACAGAAATATCTACTTTCTATCTATCCAGATGAATTTAAAAAATTAGGACCATCATCTTCTGAAGAAACAGTAGAAGTGAACATGAAGAAAAACGATATCGACCAATGGAAACTTGATTTGAACGACTACAAAACAAGCTCGTTGGTTGAAAAGTTCATCAAGAACTAAAGAAAAACCCCCGGTTCCCGGGGGTTTTTTGTTATAATTTATCATCTGGTTTGGCGAACGTTCCCCCCCTCTATCATAAAAAAACAAGAATATAGTCAAGTTATCTTACCCTTGACAACATTTCTTTCTATAAGATCCATTTCTTTAGCTTGTTCACTATGAGGTATTCAATCCTGATTGTTCTTTTTTGTACTTAAGATTTTTTCTGCTTATCTGTGTTAAAGATGAAATGTAAACTCGAAGGAAAAAAATGTACTCCTCATACTTTATTTCTATTGAACTATATTATAGACCTAGCTTCTTTCCTAACTCATTATAAAAGTAAACCATCATTTTCATTCACCAACTCTTTTTTCTATTTAAGTTATTCTTTAATATAACTCTTCTAAATATAAATAATTCCATTTTTATAAAATATTCAAAAAAAAGGTTCTTTATGCTTATTTTAAGGTAATTTTAAACTTTTTATCATTGATATTATGCTAGAATTAGTAACTACTTCAAAGAGAAAATTTACCATGAAATTAATCCTTTTTTAAGGTAGTTTCAGCTCAATCGTTACTCTTAGTTCTTTATCATCTTTAACTAGTTTTACTAATTCTAAAAAGCTTAATGATCTTGTCTAATAAAATGCCTTAGCTTCTGAAACCTTCGAATGTATAGATACTAATGTGAACTAAATAATATTGTTCATCCAACAATTCAAATTTCGTAGATGAAATATTAAAAGACCTACTATAAGCAAGTTGACAAAAGAGGAAAAAAGTTATGCTATCAAATACTCGATTAACAAAAAGAGTGATTTGATGTTGTCGAAAAGATCTTATTTAGAGAAACATTAGTGATATTTTTCATAAGAATTCAGAAACATACCAAGACTTATTGGGGGGAACGATCGATTATTATTAAAAAAGAATCAAAATCTAAATAAAATAGGGTAGGAGGAAATGATTATTGAAAGAGTGAGAAAATATGACTGATAAAATTCTAAAGTTAAAGAAATGGTTCATTTTATTTGTTTTTATAATGGTGGTTTTATACTTTGGAGTGTTTAGTTTTTTGCTAAAAGGTGATTTAAAAAATGAAAGTACGAGAGAATTAAATGAAAAAATTAAAGTCGCGGTTTTAGATAGTGGAATTAATAAGAATCATAAAGATTTAAAAGGTAAGATTGTAAAAGAATTTAATCCGATAGATTCGTCCATTGAGTCTAAAAATAAATTAAGTCATGGTACATCAATCGCAGGAATAATTACAGCAAACAATACAAACAGTGAAGTTACTGGGGTTACACAAAATGTCGAACTATATTCTGTTAAAGTGATCAAAAATGATGGAAAGATTGAAAGACAGGGTTTTATAGATGGATTTAAGTGGGCTATATCCCAAAATGCGGATATAATTAATTTAAGTTTAGGTTTTCAAAAGGATTTTCCCGAATTAAGGGAGCTAGTGGACGATGCCGTAAATAAAGGGATTATTATTGTTGCTGCTAGCGGTAATACTTATGGTTTAAATAGTCAATTTCCAGCTCGATACGATAATGTTATTTCTGTCGGGGCAATTGATTCAAAGAATAAAGTACCACAATTCTCTGCTATAGGAAAAGTTGATTTTTTTGCACCCGGTGTTAATGTTTTATCGTTAAATAATAAAGGAGGTAATTCTGTTTATACAGGGACTTCTTATTCGGTAGCTTACATAACGGGCGTAATTGCCAATTTTCTTTATAAAGAGAAAATTAATAAAGATGAAAAGAGCTTTTCACAGGTCTATACCTATCTGGAGAGTTCATCTACGGAAATGCTGGATAATAAAAGTAAAATTATTCAGGGTTTCAATAAATAACGGAGGGATTTTATATGTGGTTAAAAGTTAAAAGTAAAATTATAATATTACTGGTGTTTTTATTAGTTGCTAGTCTATTTCCTACCAATCATACCAAGGCAGAAGAAATCGATAATAATATGATTGTTGATGAAGAAGTAGTTTCAGAGATGTTAGAAGATCGTTTATCTGAAGAAAATATTTCTGTTGATAATTTTGAAGTATCAAGTGATGAATTGGTTTTAGATACTTCAATGAACGACGCGGAAGGAAATAAGGTTGAAGCTACTCTCAGTTTAGAACCTGGTGCAGATAGTTTTAATTTAACTACAAGAGAATTCAATGAAGTCGGTGAAGAAATCTCAAAGGAATATGAAATAAAAGTTAATCAATTTAAAGACGATGAGTTTGAAGCGACTTTTGAAGATGTTGAAACAGAGGAAATTTCCACCTATAATTCAGAGGAAGGTACAGCTTCATTCGCCTTTTTAATTCCGGTGGGAATAGCAATAACACCTGCAGTTATGACTGCTTTATTTCATACTGGTGCGGTGATTATTGTTGGAGGAGCTGGTTATGTAATTGCTACAGAAGCCATCAAGCATAGGTCTAAAAGCAAAAAAAAATATAATCATTATGAAGCTGCTATTAAAGGCGGAGTATATGTTGGAAAAGGACTAAGTAAATCGCAAGCAATCGCTAGAATGAAGTCAAAAAAGGATATTTGGTCTATTTCTTCTAGTCAGGCAGAAGTTGTTGCAGCTGGAGCTAATACAAAAGGTAAACCATTTAAAGAAGTAGATAGATACAAAGGTAAGCCGAAGAAAGGTTATTATTATCACTGGCATCCATATAAAAGAACTCCAAAAGCTCATTCATTCTACGGAGGTCCTGTTAAATAATTAATAGAGGTGAATCATGTATAATTACGAAAAGCTATATAAACAGTATTTATATAAAAAAGATCAATTGACTTTTACTAAAGAACAAGTCGTTGAGATGATAACGTCTAAATTTAAAGCTAGAGAATTTTCAAAAACAAAGATTTTAGATTTAGTAAATGATGATCACTTTGAATATACTAAGATATATAAATGTTTTGTCATTGATGATCCGAGTATATTGATTCAATTGTTTTCGAATGAGGAAAAAAAGGATCATCGTGAACAAGTACTTCACAACCGTCTCCATCCTTTGAATCCCAAAAAAGTAAAAGAATGGGAATATAATCACTTATTGCTTGATGAACAAGAAGGTAGAAGAATTGATATTATTTTAGAAAGTAAAGATGGAGTATATGTTTCAGAATTTACCGTAAGAGCTAGTTGCGAAAAGCTTGATAGGTATATAAATGCTTTAATTGTAGGTGCACTTATTGAAAATGAGTTAGAAGAATATCCAGTTGATATTCATGACGAGTATTTTCAATTTTATTTAGAGAACTTGGATCAATTCGGTTTCTTAGACTAAAACATACGGTGATCGGCATTCACCTGAAAACGCCCTCTATCATAGAGGGCGTTTATTTATTTCGCAAGCATCCATTTCTCTTTCATAAACAAACTTCTCACGATGACAAACAAGATCATCACTGTCAACGCCGAGGAGCCGAGCGTCAGGGCAATCGACATCGGGTCAACGATGCCAAACATCAATTGCTTGCATAGTGCGTGAATATTAAGGAATGGGATCGCAAAGTAATACGTATCTAGCTGCGTAGCGCCTGCTCTCATGGTGAAAAACATCGGAATCACACCTAGTGTAATGATCATGGACATGTACGATTGTGCTTCTTTCACTGAGCTTGAAACGACACTGAGCAGCAGTTCAATCATGGATACCATGAATGAGAAAATAATTAATGCCGCAAACATAACACCGATGATGCTCCACACTTGATCTCCGAAGTTCAGCGCTTGTTTCAGTTTTTCTGTAAAGAGCAATGTAGAGAGCAGCAGCATGCCAATCGCCACAATGCCACTTAATATACCAAACATAGAAACAGCTAGCCATTTTCCAATTAAAAGCTGAAGTCTGCTGGCCGGTGTCAGGAATAAAGCTTCAATTGACTTTCTATCCTTTTCACCTGCTACGATATCAAGCGCAGCTGGCAAAGCACCTGAGATCACAGAGGTCACTAAAATCATTGGAAGAAGAATCGACAGCAGCATGGCGGTCATCCCGTTTTCTCCATCCCCGTCCTCTCCTTCTTGCACATCAACCGATTGCACCTCAAACGGATGAATCACTGACGATTTGATCTGATCCTGTGCCAAACGCTTTTCTACGACTTGATTTTGATATTGTTCAAGCAATGATTGCAGCATTTGAACCGCAATCACTGAATCATCATCTGTTGGATACCCATGGACTTTAATGGCAAACGATGTTTGATGCTGAAGCATATCGCCTGCATCTTTTGGCATTTCTAGATAAGCATTTGCCTCACCGTCTTTAACGGCTTGCTGCGGGTCATCAAATGTTTCAAGTTTCAGGTTTTTCACTTCTTTGATCATGTCATTCATATCGGACGGAAGCTTTTCATTGATTGCGACTGTATACGTTTTATCGCCTGGATCAGCGATCATGCTTTCGTAGAAAAACACGAGTCCGAGCATCGTCAAAAGAGGGATCAAAACTGTTAAGAACAACGTTTTCCTGTCTCTGAGCGAATCTGTCATTTCTTTTAAAAAGACGGTTTTCCACATTATGCATTCCCCCTTGCGAGCTTCGACATAAAGATGTAATTCAAGTCTTCACTTTGTTCCTGTGCATATAATTCTGGAAGCGTTCCTTTGTACACGAGCTCCCCTTGATGTATCATCATGACACTGTCACAAAGCAGGCTGACTTCTTCCATGATGTGGCTTGAAAATAGAATCGTTTTATTTTGCTGTTTCAACTGATGAATAAACTCTCTGAAAATATTACTCGATGTGATATCTAAACCTGTTGTCGGTTCGTCAAACAAAATAATGTCAGGGTCATGAATCAATGTTCTGGCAATCGCCACCTTTTGCTTCATCCCTCTTGAAAATCCTTTTACCTTGCGATCCATGTACTGCCTCATCCCGAATCGCTTTGCTAAATCCTCAATTCTTGCTTTGATCTCATGCTGATCCAAGCCATATAATTTCCCAAAGTATTCAAGGTTTTCACGAGCCGTCAAACGGTCATAAAGTCCCGTCTCACCGCCAAACAAGACCCCAATTCGCTTCTTCACTTCAGTTGCTTCTTTGACTGTATCAAAGCCTGCGACAGTGACTGATCCGTGCGTAGGTTCTAATAATGTGGCAACGGCGCGTAATAATGTGGTTTTCCCCGCTCCATTTTCTCCTAAGATGCCGACGACTTCTCCTTCCTTCACGGAGAATGTCATATGTTTCATCGCCTTTACGACTTTTTTCTTATCTGTAAACCAGCAACTACAATCGCTGAGAGTAATCATTTGGTTCGCCCCTTTCGACTATCTACGTCTATGATAGAAAAAATACCGCCTGTCTGACATAAAAATGTCGCGAAACGTCCTTTTTCTGTCTTGAAATGATCCATTTTAAAAAACAAATGGTAAAATAGACAAATAATAAGAAGAGTCATAGGTGATTTTTATGATAAAAGTAGGTCTTGTCGATGATTACCGAGTGGATTTAGAAAAGCTGCATGCCATTGTCGGCAGAATGGATGCCGTTGACATCGTTTTTGTGACGCAGTCAGCGGAGGATGCATATGAGAAGGTCAAACAGGGCGACATTGATCTATTGTTTGCAGATATTGAGATGCCTGGCATGTCAGGCTATGAATTAGCAGACCTTATTCACTCTCACGCACTGAATGTGGATGTTGTATTTGTGACGGGAAACAGTGGGTATGCTGTCCATGCCTTTGATTTGAATGTCCATGATTATATTATGAAGCCTTATCAAGCTGATCGAATCGCCAAATCCTTAGAGCGCTACATGTCCACCAAGCAGGAGAAAAGCATTCACGGACGGCTTCTCATCAAGCAGCAATCAGATATCCATGTACTGCAAAAAAAGGATGTCATCTTTGTTGAACGTACTGGCAGGTCGACGACCATTGTCACAACAACAGGAGATATTCAAACATACCAAACTCTCAACGAGTTAAAAGGTGATTTAGCTGAGAAAGACTTTATCCGCTCCCACCGCTCGTTTATCATCAATATTCATTACATTAAGAACTTTTCGGCGTATGCCAAAAATTCATTTATCGTGTCTTTTGAAGGGACTGATAAAAAAGCCATGATGACGAAGCAGCAATTAGAATACTTTAAGAAATACTACTTTTAAGGAGAACGAACGTGAACGCTTTCTATCTTGGATTTCGCATATATACGCTCATCTGGCTCGGTCTTGTAGTTCAAGCTGCTGCTAAAGCTGTTCTGCCTTTGTCATCAAGCATGGTGTGGCTTCTGACCTTTTGCATCTTGTGCCTTTACACCTTTTTCATTTACAAAAGGTTTTGGCTAGGTATGAATGGTTACATGATATTAGGCGCTTTTGTGCTCATCACCTGTTCAGGCATTTCACTTTTTCTCACGCACGGAAATGGACTAAGCCATCTTTTAACTGTCATCATCATTTTGACAGCCGATCTCCTTTCCTTCAAGGTGATGCAAACGGAGCAACGATTAAATGGACGGCTTCAAGAGCTGATCCATGCTGAGTCGAGAACCAATGACTTGCTGCTTGAGCTGCGAAGTAAACACCATGAAACAGCTAGACATTTAAATGCCTTTTCCGCATCGAATGACGAGCATGAGATTAAAGATTTGATTCAGCAATACGTGAAACATTTCCCTTGGATCAAAGGGGAAAATGCCTATTTGGCTTCCACCCTTCATTCCTTTTTCCAGCGGGCTGAAAAAGAGGAGATTGCCCTTTCACTAGATCTTCAAGCACCCTTTTCTTCTCTTCCTTTTTCTAAAGCGGATCAGGTGAGTTTTACTGGCAACCTGCTTGATAACGCATTAGATGCCGCCATTGAAGCGAAGCAAGCTGGTAACGAGGGAAGCATCTCGATCACGACTTCCATCCGGAGCGGGCTCTTTTTGATTCATTGTGAAAACAGTACTAAGGGCATGGAAAAACACGTATTAGATCATCTGTTCAAGACGTTTGGCCGTTCGACAAAAGGCGGTGATCATCAAGGTATGGGTACTTATATCATTCATCAGCTTGTTGAAAAGGCAGACGGCACGCTTGATTTTACGTATCGTTCTCCAAATCTGCGGCTCGTGATCAAGATTCCTCTCACAATGGCATAAAAAAATAAGGTGCTGCTTGGCACCTTATTTTTTATATTATGAAAAGATCTGATCGATTTCGTTGATTTCTTCTTTTGTTAACTGAACATCGTTTGTTTTCAAGTTTTGTAAGACTTGCTCGGCTCGTTTTGCCCCCGGAATAATGGCATCAATGCCATCCTGCGCCAACAGCCACGCCAGCGCTACATGGGCTGTTTCGGCATGTTTTGATTGCGCAATGGCCTTCAGCTTGTCTACTTTTTCGAGGTTTTGAAGGAAAGCATCGCCTTGGAAAAGCGGGTCCTTTGCTCGAATATCATCAAATGTCGCATCCTTTGTAAACTTCCCAGTCAACAGACCTGACGCCAATGGAAAATAAGGGATAAAGGAAATCCCATGCTCTACGCAGTATGGGAGAAGGTCTTGCTCGGCCTGACGTTTTAGCAGAGAATACTCTGATTGAAGCACGTCTAAGTATCCATCTCGATTAAAGGTTTGAAGCTGTTCAAAATCAAGGTTTGATGCCCCAATTGCCCGGATTTTCCCCTCATCCTTCAATTCCTTTAAAGTACCGGCCACTTCATCCAGCGGCGTGCGGCCGTCTGGGAAATGCATATAGTACAAATCAATATAATCGGTTTGGAGCCTCTTCAGGCTGTCTTCGACCTGCTGTCTTAAGAAATCACGGCTATTGTCCAGTTCGATTTGTCCGTTCACTTCTTTATGAGCCCCTTTTGTCGCAAGAACCAGTTCGTCTCTGCCGCCTCTTTTGGCAATGATCTCACCAATCAATTCTTCTGAACGGCCCAGCCCATAAATAAAAGCAGAATCTAAGAAATTGACACCATGATCAAGAGCAGTTTCTACTAGCTCCCGCCCTGCATCTTCACTCAGATTCGGGAATAAATTATGGCCACCCACTGCATTTGTTCCAAGCCCTATCGGATTCACCTGTAAATCAGTTCGTCCTAGCGTTACTTTTTTCAAAAGCTCATCTCCCTTATCTGCTTAATCATCCTTATTTTCCCATGAATCATTTTCAACATTCAAGTATTCTGCTCTCTGAAAATCAATCTGCAGGTGGACGCTTTGAAATAAAAAGATTCGTATGATGAAGATATACTTAAACGAAAAGTTTTGCGATGTGAATCCTAACACATCTTTTGAAATGAAAACTACCTCCGTTTCAAGATTTTTACACACAAAACATTTAAAACTCATGATAAATAGATAAATTAATTCTTATTAACTAGTATATTCTACTTATTAAATTCCGTTTTTTATAGGTATTTGTGTAAAAATCTATCAAAGATAGGGAATACAACCTATTCCTCATCACGAATGAAATTCGATAGAATGAATAGTGCAAATCGTCATTAGGAGATTTTCCCCTTTAACACCCGAATATACCATTCTATCTGTTTCTTTTTTCTCAGTCAGATAGCGGGAAGAAAATGACGAAAGAAAAGCAAAGGAGCATCAACTGTGAATCTTAAAAAAATAAGTGCACTCCTCATGATTGCATTCGTGATGATCATCTCTGCAGCCTGCCAGAGCTCAGCAAAATCAACAAAGGCTGACCAAAAATCAACAAAAACAGCAGAGGTAAAAGTGAATAGCTACGAATATACGTTACCAGAAGACTCAACAACTACCTTGCGAGACAATGAATTGGTGTTAAAAGTCAACCTGACGATCACCAACAAAGGTGACAAAGCCCTTTCACTATATAACTCTGATTTCACCCTTTATCAGGACGATGCCAAAGTCTCTGATTTAAAATTCTACGGCAGTAAAGACCGCCTTGATCTTGGGTCCTTGAACAAAGGGAAATCACTATCAGGAGCGCTTTATTTCCTAGTAGATAAAGGCAAAAAATATCAGTTCGTGTACCAAGATAGCATCAAGAAAAACAGCGATTCGATCGAAATGGAACTAGATGGCGAAAAGATACTGGATTCAGCGAAAAAGCTAGATAACCCAGCAAAAGCACTATCTGCTTATACAGATCTCATTGTTTTTGACAAAAAGAATGATCAATTCTCAGAATTAACAGGTGACAATCAATCAGATGTCGTTAATAAATATCACGAAATGTTTGTGAAAGACTTTAAGAGAAGTGCAGGCATATATGGAAACGAAGTCAGTGACCGCGATATTTTATCCATGTACAAACGCATGCAAAATACAATGAAGGATAAAGCGAAAGTGGAAACAAGTGTGAAAACCATCTCAGATGACGAAGCGAAGGTTGTCGCTCAAGTAACCGGTATTGATGCTTCTAACTTAAAAGACAAACTAGACAAACAAAGAGATGAGTTTTACAACGGCAAAATCCGTTCGAAAGAAGAATTGTATAAGAAAAGCTTGAATATGTACGCATCTGAGTTTGAAAAGCTTCCTCCAGTCTCAAGCCCTGCTGAGTATGAAGTGAAAATGAAACGTAACGGAGATGGTCAGTGGAAAATTGACCTCAATGATTATAATACAGAGCAATACATGAGTGGTTTTATTAAAACAAGATGATGAAAAAAAGACGCTGGCTCCTTGAAAGGTGCCGCGTCTTTTTTCATGCTATGATACAGTCGTCTCTTGCTCTTCTTTGACCGCTTTTTCAATATCTTTAAATCGGCTCGATACAGTAGACGCACTAATGCCATACTTTTTAGCAACTTGTGCTTGAGAAAGCGGGGCATCGCTTGCAAGTGAATGAATATAATATTCGATTCCAGCAGCAAATGACGCCGCTTTACGGATCACAGGTGCTTTCTGATCACAGTAAGCTTTCCAAACTGTTAAAGCGCCATCTGTCAGGCTTTGGTCACCGTGCTCTTTCATCCCGTCTTCAATCAGCTTGGCTGTTTCCAACTGAACGTCACTAGCCCAGTCCATCCGATCTGCTGATAGTCCTACTGTACTTCCTTCTGTTTGAGCAGGCGCTTCTGTTTCTTCAACTTCTTGCTTCGCAAACATACACTTCAGCACTTCAGGGAAGGCTTCTCTCATAAATGTACTACGTGCTCCTCCGTTTGCCTCATGTGCTTCAACGAGCTGGCGAACCTGAAGAATAAGCGTATCAGTAAACTCTTTCGCGAACATCGTATATTGAATGAAAAACTCTGCTTTTTCTTCAAACTGAACAGGGAAACCTAGAACAAGACTACCTTTCTCTGGCAGCACGGTTTGATCCGGCTTCACATCAACTTCAACCTTCTCAGCTGTCACCATATTCTCAAAGTAAAGAGACTCGTCCGTTTTTTCATTTAATAAAAGCAAAGATGGCTCCATGTCTGTCCAAGATTCAACCACTTGTCTTGTTTTAGGACGGGTAATATCTTCTGCTTTTTTTGTCAGGAATTCTTGGAAGATAGTCTCTTTCTTATCTGTTAATGGGCGGAAGAAAATGCCCCATACACTCAAATGAAAGACTGAGATTTGTTGCGTTTCTTTATCCATATCTGCTAGGAAAGAAAACTCATTAATGAATTGATTGATCGCTCTCTGATGCTTAGAGAACGCATAATTCATTAAATCCTTTTGAACTTGTACAGCTTCCTTAAACACAAGCTCAGACGTTTGTTCTCCGCCTGACTTTTGACCACAGCAATGTTTATATTTTTTTCCGCTTCCGCATGGGCAGAGCGCATTTCGTTTAATTTTTCCCAAAATAAAACCTCCGACATTCTAGTCTAACCTCACTATTTTAACAAACGATTGCACAGGAGAGTTTTATTTTCAAGAAAAAAGAAAAATCAGAATGATCAGATAAATAACAAAGACGTCTAAAAGAGCAAGGCGGCTCATAGTCAAAAGCACTCTGTCTCTGTTTATTTTCTCCAATCATTCCAATAGATTTCCCTCAGCTCATCCCTTCGAATAGCTGCTTTGCTTCAAAATAAAAGATTTGCACGAACTTTTTCGTATTGACTCTGCCTGTTGACCCTGCAGAAGAAGAAGTCTTCTGCATTTCTTTCATCCTTTGGCTGACATCAGTGAAATCAAAAAACTTCGACGCATAGTGCTCAAATTTAGGATTTGAAAAATCTGTGAGCCCAAGTGATGCGAAATGATTTAAGGAATGATGGATGGCTCGTCTAATTCGCTGCTCTGCTGCTTTCACTTCCCGCATCACTTCCACATCCGCCGCACCACGACCAAGCTTTCGTTCCGCCGTTTTGATAAATAGCTGCTTTAATGGCGGAAAATTCACCTCATGAGAATTGGCTGTCTGCGTTTCATGTAAGTAGATCAATATCTCTAGTAAATCCTTAGAGCCACTCTCTCCGACAATTCCTAATTCAGATAGGAGGAATTCCCCTGCCTCTTTCATCGTTCTTCGCTTTGATCCAGTACCTATCTCATGAGAAATCACTGGCTCTAATGGCAGCACATGCCGAAGAGAAGCTTGAATATCGTAAATTGATTTTTCGAGCTTGATCCGCTCCATGACCTTTCGAATGACACTGACAATCTCAATTCGATTGACGGGTTTATGAATATAATATTCAATTCCAAGTTCATAGGCTTCTGCCATCATCTCTTTTGCTTCTACTTGAGATATCATGATGACCTTTCCTTTGAATTCAGGGTGAATATGGCGTATGGTTTGAATGCCGTCTCTAGCTGGCATTAAAAGATCAATCAGAAGGATGTCTACTTTTTTCAGGTTCAATGAATGCGCTTCTAATCCAATGCCGTCATCAGCTTCATCCACGACCTCTCCTAGATCCTCATCCTCAATGATCTGACCTAAAATCGAGCGTATTGCACGATCATCATCTGCAATGAAAAATCGCATACACTCACCCTCTCTGTATTAAATTTTTTATCGGAAGAACAAGCTGAAAAGCTGTTCCTTTCGTTTCTTTCTGCTCAATCTGGATTTGACCGTCCAGCTCTTGAACCAGCTCTCTCACATAGGATAAGCCAATCCCAGTTGACGGTGTTCCATATGCATCAAATTTTGAGGTATATCCAGGATCAAATACAATCTCTCTCAATTTCTCAGGGATACCCGGTCCATCATCCTCGACCCGAATCTCTATTTTATCATGACTCCCTTTTAATACGAGTGAGATGGCTCCATCATCCTTGATTGCTTCAACTGCATTTGCCATTAAATTATTAATCAGCGATAAGAAAATGAACACATGATACTCATGCAAGTGAATGCCTTTTATATCAGATGTAAAGGAAATGTTCTTCCCGAGAGATAGCGCATATTTCTCTTGAATGCGAATCACGATTTGAACAAGATCCTCTGCCCTCATATAATCTTGCATGTTTTCCTTTGAAATCAGCTTTGAAAGCCCAGCGTATATACGCTGATTGTCCTTTTTAACTTCATGTATTTCCCCTGCAAGCTTCAGCAGCTCCTGACTCACTTTCTTTCCTGCCTCATGTTCATTCAGCAGACGATAGAGCCGATAGGATTCTTGCGTTATGTGCTCTGTATGATTTAACGTTTTCTTTAAATGAACTGTTTCCTCATATAAATTTGAAATGACCATCATCATATGCTCATTTTGCTTCATGATTTGTTTCTCTCTTGATTGTGCCTCATACAGCCTCATCATATTAAAAAAGCTGATGACCACGAAGCTGTGAGCAAATGCAATGAGGATCATATCACTCAGCTTTGAGAAAGTCATGGTTGTATCAAACACTAAAAATTGTACAAACAGCTCAGCAAAATCAGCCAGCAGTTCAATCATCAGTCCGATCAGCCCAATAAAAATGGAACGCTGCTTGAAACGGCCTGTACGGACAACAAAGAAAAGAAAAGCATAAGTAAAGTAAAAAAAGAAGCTCGGAAACTGCTGATAAAATGACAGAGCCAGATCAGCTTTTTGCTGAATAAGATCTAAACCTACTCGAAATAGGACAATGGCTGCGCCTGTTAAAAACCCTGGCAGCAATGGTCTTGATTTTCTTAAAAGTAATAAGCAAAAGAAAAACGCAGGTGCCCCAAAACTAATACGAAATGTTTCATTCACAGGATAAAACTTCAGCTCTCCCGCAAGCGGCACAATGACGATCATAAAAATCAAAATAAATGCGTCTTTTTTGACAAGCTGGTTTAAACTCAAATGACTGACATCCCTTCCCCTGTTTACATAGCCACAGTATACAAGGAGACTCTTTGCTTCACAATGAGCAAAAAAATTATTTTCACGGCTACTTCTCTCTTCAAAATCATTTTTTATGACTATTCTCCGAGAAGGCATGGTGACCTTTCAGCTATTCTACGATTTGGAGATTGTCTACAATAATGGGAATTGTTTAGACAATTGCATGCAGACTGATTTTTATTTGTAAGTTTTTCTGTAGATTTTCGTCAGATTGTGTAGTTTCCAAGATAAATTGAATGAACAATTTTAGTGAAACTATATGTAAGCGTTTTCTGAATTTTCACTAAAAACCCTTTTTGTTGTTTCGCCGCCAAAGCCTTCATTTGAACATATATTTAGGTGTAAAGGAGTGGTACAAGCAGCGCATGACAAGTTCTTTGAAGATGTGTAACATGTTTTCGTGCCTATTTGATCGCATTTTTTGTCATCCGCCAATTCAATAGGGTACTTTTTGATTTTTGATTGGAGGAATCGTATGAAAACAGCAATTTCTAATAATACACAACACGCATGCCAGTCTTCTGTTGATCAATGGGCAGAAGAAATACGTCCGTATTACAAAAACGGGCAGAACGCTGGCTACATTCCAGCACTCGGAAAAGTAAATTCCTCTCAACTTGGTATCAGCGTGATAGGCCCAGATGGATCATCTGTACGTTATGGTGATTGGGACGTTCCCTTTACCCTGCAAAGTATCTCAAAAGTCATCAGCTTTATAGCTGCCTGTTTAGGAAGAGGCGTTCCGTACGTCTTGGATCGGGTAGATGTAGAGCCAACTGGTGATGCATTTAATTCCATCTACCGCCTTGAGATGCATAAACCAGGGAAGCCCTTTAATCCAATGATTAATGCTGGAGCTATTACCGTATCCTCCATCCTTCCTGGAAAGACTTCTACAGAAAAGCTAGCATATATTTTCGATTTAATCGAAAACTTAATAGGGAAGCGTCCTTCTGTTAATGAAGAGGTTTATCAATCAGAATGGGCAACTGCACACCGAAACCGGGCACTTGCTTATTATTTAAAAGAAACCAATTACTTAGAATCAGATGTCGAGGACACGTTAGAAGTGTATTTAAAGCAATGTTCCATCGAGGTCACAACAGAGGACATCGCCTTGATTGGACTGATTATTTCAAGTGATGGCTACCATCCCTTTAAACAAGTCCAAGTCATCCCAAAAGATATCGCAAGACTAACAAAGGCATTGATGCTGACATGCGGCATGTACAATGCGTCTGGTAATTTCGCCGCTTTCGTAGGCGTTCCAGCCAAAAGTGGTGTGTCTGGAGGAATCATGGCTTGCGTTCCGCCAAGCGCAAGAAGAGAATTCCCATTTCAGACAGGCTGCGGTATCGGCATTTATGGTCCTGCCATTGACGATTGTGGAAATAGTATTACCGGTGTCATGATGCTGAAGAAACTCGCCAAAGAGTGGGATCTCAGTATTTTTTAAAAAGAACAGTGATGAATTCGAAGAGGTGATGTTATGAACGAAAAAGCTTTGCTATCTTATTTAACAACTACAAATGATTTTATTTGGACTTATCTAATCATTGCTCTGTTACTTGGAGTAGGGGTCTACTTCACATATAGATCACGCTTCCTGCAAGTCAGAATGCTCAAAGAAATGCTGCGTGTTCTAAAAGAAGGAAGAAAAGAAAAAGAGGGGATCTCACCGTTCCAAGCTTTTGCCATCAGTATGGCAGCACGTGTAGGAACAGGGAATATCACAGGGATTGCCATCGCTATTGCGATCGGTGGACCTGGCGCAATCTTCTGGATGTGGATCGTCGCAATTATCGGTTCTGCTTCAAGCTTTGTTGAAAGTACACTAGCTCAGGTGTATAAAGTAAAAGATAAAACAGGATTCCGCGGTGGACCTGCTTATTACATGGAAAAAGGGTTAAATAAGCGCTGGATGGGGATTTTATTTGCCATCCTGATCACGATCTCTTTTGGGATTGTCTTTAACGCAGTGCAATCAAATACAATCACCGTCGCTTTTAAAAACTCTTTTGGCCTAGATCGTTTAACTGTCGGAATCGTTATGGCTGTTATTTTTGCGTTCATTATTTTCAAAGGGATCAAAGCGATTGCAAAAGCATCTGAATATATTGTCGTTTTTCTTGCCGTTGCTTACATCGGGATTGCTTTCTTTGTCATTATCACAAATATCACTGAACTACCAGGTGTCATCAGTACGATTGTGAAGCATGCTTTCGGATTTGAACAGTTTGCCGGCGGTACATTAGGTGGAGCATTGTTACAAGGGATTAAACGCGGTCTCTTCTCAAACGAAGCCGGTATGGGTAGTGCCCCTAACGCAGCAGCAACTGCTGTCACGAGCCACCCAGTCAAACAAGGATTAATCCAAGCATTTGGTGTGTTAACAGATACGTTAATTATTTGTACAAGTACAGCCTTTCTTGTTCTGTTCTCTGATGCGTATAAAACAACCAATCTGGAAGGAATTGAGCTAACTCAGGCTTCATTAAGCCAGCACATTGGGCCTTGGGCTTCTGGATTCCTGGCGATCATGATTTTCTTATTCGCTTTTAGTACGTTAATTGGTAATTATTACTATGGTGAAACGAACATTGAGTTCTTGGGAGCGAATAAAATTTGGCTCAACATCTATCGTGTTGCTGTCATTGGCATGGTTCTTTTCGGAGCTGTTGCCACTGTTCCTCTCGTTTGGGGTCTAGCCGACTTATTCATGGGTCTCATGGTCATCGTCAACCTCATTGCCATTACCATGTTGTCCAAAGTCGCCTTTGCAGCACTGAAGGATTACATGCGACAGAAAAAAGAAGGCAAAGATCCTGTTTTCTATAAAAATGCCGTTCCAAACAATGAAGAGATTGAATGCTGGGACGACGAACCTGTTTCCTTGAAAAAGAATCAAATCGGATAAAACAAATAAGCTCTGGTCATATGATCAGAGCTTTTTCCTTTATGCTAAAAATTCGAGAATGAGCTTGTTCACGACATCTGGTTTTTCATGATTGATCCAATGAGTCGCATCATCGACAAAAATCAGCTGTCCATTTGGGCAAATCTTGATCGTTTCTTTTGCGAGCTTTCTGCTTAGAAACTTGTCCTCCATTCCCCAGATCATGCGGACAGGCACGAGAATTCGTTTGGAAATCGGTTTTTCAAAGCCGCCTTTTTTAATCGCTCGATACCAATTCAACATGGACGTAATGGCTCCCGGCTGCGTCCATGCCAGCTTATAGCTTGAGACATCTTCCTTCGTGAACAGATGAGGTCTAGCAGACAGTCCAATGGCTTCATCCAGTCTTTGAAAGTGATTTTCTTGAAGCGCTGCCTCCGGTACATTTGGAAGCTGAAAGAACGCGATATAAGAGCTCTTCTTCCACTGCGGCGGATAAAACGGAAGGACCTTCATCATCACACGAGGATGCGGCATGTTGACGATGATTAATTTCTCTACATATTGAGAACGGGTTGAAGCAAGGTGCCAAGCAACCGCTCCGCCCCAATCATGTCCGCCGACAATAGCCTTTTGATTTGGGCTCAGCGCCTTAATTAATCCCACGATATCATCTCTTAATTTGTCTAAGACGTATGATTCGACTCCTTCTGGTTTGTCACTCAGATGGTATCCCCTTTGATCAGGAACAACGACACGATACCCCGCCTCAGCCAGGGAGAGGATTTGATTTTTCCAACCATACCAAAACTCAGGAAATCCATGCAGCAGAACCAGCAGTGGGCCATCTTCAGGACCAGCCATTGCCGTATGGAGCTTTATGCCGTTTGTTTGAATATATTGAAACTCAACTTGATCCATTCCTTTTCCACCCTTTCCCCATGTCTTATCATTCTTCCAACATAGCATATTTTCCATTTTTCAGAAAATAAAAACACTCACAAAAAAACCTTCACAAGGGTGAAGGTCTTTATTTATTTCATATAATTCAGCACCCATATCAGACCATTCTTCCGATCTTGTACTTGTCCATGAAGTGCGCCAAAAAACGTATCCTGTAATTCCACAAGGACATCTCCGTCAGCTTCAAGCGCCTCGTATACAGCCTTTAACTCTTCCTCATTGTCAAACTGCATGATCAATCGAAGATTCTCTGGTTTTGGTGTGCGGCCAAATGTATCTGAAAAGTGGAGCAGTGATTCTCCAAGGTGCAGCTCAGCATGCAATACACGATCTTCATGTTCATTTAAGATACGAATATCTCCGCCAAAAATTCCTTGATAATATTGAAGAGATTCTTTGACGTCTTCTACGACAATATAAGGACTAACGCTGATCATTTCCCTCATCCTCCTCTTGTTCCGTTCATTATCTCTTATATAGCTTATCCCAAATCGTATGAAAAAAGGCACAAATCGTCAACGGATTTGCACCTTTTTCTCAAGCAGATTTCGCTAATTCACTGTGTTTGTTAGAATATGCTGCGTACATGACGACACCGATCATCAGCCAAACCCCGAAGTACAGCCATGTCCGGCCTGGTAAATTGAGCATCAGAAACACACAACAGCCCATCGAGATAATTGGCAAAACCGGTACAAACGGAACCCGGAATCCCCTTTCCAGCTGTTTATGTGTCTTTCTCAAAATGAGTACGGATAAACTCACCATCGCAAACGTTAATAATGCACCAATATTGGCTAGGTTGGACAGATCCTTCAAATCAATAAACCCTGAAATAACAGCTGTCATCCCGCCAATCACCCATATACTCGCAACAGGTGTATCACTTTTGTTTGTTTTTGAAAACACTTTAGGCAAGAGCCCGTCCCGCCCCATCGCAAAAGCAATTCGAGTTGCCGCATAATTATTGGCGAAAATCACAGCCATCAATCCAATCACAGCACCGACAGAAATAATACCAGCCACGCTATGTTGATGGACACTTTGCAATACATAAGACATTGCCTCTGTCACATTCAACTTCGTATAGTGCACCATGCCTGTCATGACCAAACAAACGACAATATAAATGATCGTACAAATGAGCAATGAACCAATGATACCAATTGGCAGGTTCCGCTGTGGATTTTTCACCTCTTCTGCAGAAGCTGAAATGGCATCGAATCCTAAAAAGGCAAAAAACACAGCAGCGGCTCCAGCAATAATCCCTTCCGTACCAAACGGCATGAACGGCTGCCAATTGGCTGGCTCTACATAAAAACCACCTACTACAATGAAAAGAACAATAATGCCAAGTTTCACAAACACCATGATATTATTGAATTTTTTACTTTCTTTCGTTCCTCTAGATAGGATCCACGCAATGAGTAAAGCAATGATAATTGCTGGCAAATTCATATATCCGCCTTGTTCTGGACCAGCTAAAAATTGATGTGGAATTGAGATTCCAAACCCCTCCAGCAGGCTGTTAAAATAACTCGACCAGCCACTCGCTACAGCTGAAGCAGTCAGCATATAAACAGATAATAACGTCCATCCCATGAGATGACCTACGAGTTCACCCATTGTGGTATATGAATAAATGTACGCACTGCCGAACACAGGCAGCGCGGAAGCCATTTCTGCATAACAAAGTGCTGCTAGACTGCACACAATCGCTGCGATCGCAAAGGAGAAAATAACAGCCGGTCCTGCATCCTTAGCTGCTGTAATTCCGGTTAACACCATGACCCCCGTCCCAATCACAGCCCCTATGCCAAGGAGTGTGAGATCGAGCCCGCCCAGTGTTTTCTTTACCTTTTGCTGTCTGCTCTGTTCTAACAAATCGTGAATGTGTTTCTTACGAAGTATATGTCGCAAACCCTTTCCCTCCAAAACGTTAGAAAAACAAAAAAATCATTCAAATTTCATTATAGCAGAATAGGTCCTACGCATTCACAACCAATTCACGTAAATCTTTCTTCATGATTTTACCAAGTTTATTTTTTGGTAGATCCTGTGTGAAATGAATGGATGGCACTTTGTAATCTGCTAAACGTTCCTTGCAGTAATTCACCACATCTTCTTCGCAGAAATCGACAGATTCGTCTTTTACGATATACGCACTTGGTACTTCACCATATAAGTCATCTGGTACCCCAATGACAGCAGATTCAATTACACCTGGAATTTGATCAATGACCTCTTCCACTTGGTCAGGATAAATATTATCCCCACCGTATAGAATCACATCTTTGTATCTCCCCGTGATGTAAAGAAAACCGTCTTCATCCAGATAGCCTGCATCCCCCATATGGAACCAGCCATCTTTGAGCACTTTCTCTGTCGCTTCAAGTTGATGATAGTAGCCTAAGAAATAAAATGGGCTTCTCATGACGACCTCGCCAATTTCTCCAGCTGGCAGCGCCTCCTCTGTCTCAGGATGCACGATTTTGACTTCTACATCCGGATCCACTTTACCAGCAGAGCCCATCTTATCCTCGCCCATCGCTGGATGCCACGCACTCACAACCCACGCTTCTGTACTTCCATAGCCATGCATCATCTGAATGCCTACTTCTTTGTAATCTTTAATTAAGCGTACCGGTACCTTCGTACCACCAGAAATCGCAATTTCAAAAGATGAGAGATCGTACGAACCACGCTTCATTTCTTCTAGCATGTACGTATAAGCTGATGGGAAAGCCATCATAAACGTAATTCTTTCTTTCTCAATCGTTTCTAAAATGCGTTTCGGTGTTGCATCATGTAAGAAGACTAACGTATACCCTTCAATTGCAGCTGCAATCAGGTGATTAATTGAACTCATATGATACAGCGGATGACTTGCCAAGTACCGTTTTCCTTTCAGATCAAATCCTCGATTCCCACGTCGTGTTAAAAATTGATAGATTCGTCCATGTCCGACCATACAGCCTTTTGGATTACCTGTTGTACCTGAGGTGAATAAAATCATGGCCAAATCTTCTTCTGATACCTGTTCAGCAAGATCACTTCCATCATTAGACGCCAATATGTCTTCAAACAGCTGTGTTGTTTTCGCATTGACACCAGATTCCACCATGAGACAATCTTCTAAAGACACATTCACTGCCGCAATGATGTCACGGAATTCGCGGTCAAAAAATAAAGCCTTTGGCTCTGCTTTTTTCAAGATACCTTCTAGCTCAAAAGAGGTAAGCTGCCAGCTAAGCGGTACGGCGACTGCACCTGCTTTAATGGCTGCCAGCATAATCGTAGAAAAGTGATGATGGTTTTGACAAATAAAGCACACCCGGTCACCTTTTCGAATTCCTTTACGATGTAAGTAATGCGCTAGCTGATCAATGCGTTTTGCATATTCTTCAAATGTATAAGACACACCTCCGCCAGTTACCGCTTCAATTTGTGAAGAGCGTTCCATTCTGTCGTTTAGTAATGCCTGTAAAGTATTCAATATCTTCATCTCCAAACGTTTGATGTCCAATAGCCAATTTCCAGTGAATTGGATTGGCAGATTTTATCTCATTCACATTCTAAAATAAAAAGAGGTGAAAGTAAAATCATTTCATTTTGGAATTGTTCCTTTTATTAATTGATAATATAGGTAATTTTATAGCCGTCTTCCATTTTGGTTTAAATGATGATGCTTATTATGATAAGATAGACCTAGTAATTGATCGGAAAATGCGAATGCAATAGGAAAAGAGGTATGGAGAATGCAACATTTCGAGCTAGAGGCAAGTTTGTTAGACCATGCACTGACAAAGTATTTAAAGGCGACGAAACGAATAGATGAAGAGAATATCCCGAAAAACGTCACGAATGTAAAAGGGTTTATTTTACGCATCATCTACCGCCATCAATCATGTACTGTGAAAAATATTCTGCAGGAAGTTTCATTATCTCCCTCCGCAACAACAACCGCTCTCAATCACTTAGAAGATGAAGGGCTGATTATCCGCTCTAGAAATAACAATGACCGCCGTACGGTATGGATTACACTCTCTGAATCAGGTGAACAAATCGCCAGACAAATGATCGACAATCGTCAGCTGCTTGTCAATCAACTGTTCAATCACCTATCAGAAGAAGATAAAAAAACATTTTTTGAATTAATCGAAAAAATGATGGACGAGCGCACATTAAAGGCTTAGGAAATATCCTAAGCCTTCTTTTTATGGCTTTAAGATGACTTTTATACAATCATCTTGTTTTTCATTGAATATGTGATACGCATGAGCTGCGTCATCTAGTGGCAGTTGATGTGTGATGATCGCTCTAGGATCAATTTCCCCGGTTGTCACTTTTTGATAAAGCTTTGACATGTACCCTCTCGCCGGTGCCTGTCCCATTTTCAGCGTAACGTTTCTTGCGAAAAAAGCCCCTAATGGGAACATATTGTAAAGACCTCCATACACACCCGTCAGCTGAACAGTCCCGCATTTCCTCACGGCTTTTGTGGCAATTTGAATGGGTCCTATCGTTCCGCCTTGCAGCTTGAGCTTCTGCTCAATCTTTTCAAGCGGTGACTTTTTCCCATCCATCCCCACACAATCAATGACAACATCCGCCCCGCCTTTTGTGAGCTCCTTTAGGGTTTCTCCCATATCAGGATCTTCTGTAAAATCAAATACTTCTACGCCGCTCATTCGTTTTGCATGGCGAAGGCGATAGTCTATGTAATCAACAGCAATTACCCGCTCTGCACCCTTTTGCCAAGCAAATTGCTGTGCCATTAACCCAACAGGTCCACATCCCAGCACAATGACCGTATCCCCCTTTTTTACACCTGCGTGTTCTACACTCCAATAAGCAGTTGGCAAAACATCTGATAAAAACAGCAATTGTTCATCCTCTAACTCACAATCATCCGGTACTTTAAACGGAGTATAGTTTCCAAAGGGCACACGTAAATATTCAGCCTGTCCTCCGGGGTAATTCCCATATTTCTCACTGTATCCAAAAAGTCCACCCGAATCATAATGTGGGTTTGAGTGATCGCATTGACTTTCTAAATGGTGATGGCAATACTGGCATTGACCACACGCCACGGTAAATGGAATGACGACACGATCTCCCTTTTTCACCGCAGTGACATCCGGCCCGACTTCCTCTACCACCCCCATCGGTTCATGCCCAATCACATAGCCGATAGGAAGCGGGAAATTCCCTTGATATAAATGTAAATCTGACCCACAAATAGCTGTAGATGTAATTCGAACGATGACATCTTCACGATCTTGAATAGATGGTGTAGCTACTTCCTTCACCGCAATGCGGCTTTTCCCTTGATAGGTGACAGCTCTCATCTGCATTTCCTCCTTTAGCTAAGGTCATCATGTCTATAGCTTCACCTTGAATGGATGGTTCATACATATGAATAGGGATGCTGTTCCACAAGGGAAAACAAAATAACCCGCCGATTGATTCAGCAGGTTGTTTACTTCAATATGTGTAACGCGTTACACAGCTATTTTTCTTCGACAAACACCAAATCATACTGAGCAGAGGTCTCCCCATCCTCCATCATGTTCCCTTCCTGTATAAAATAAGGGCACATACCTGGACTTTGTGCTTCTTCAAATTGTTCAAACACTTGCTCAATATAGCCAGGCAGCAGCAAAACCAACATTTTATTTGAATGAGATACGAATTCATACGAGTGAACGGTATTCGGAGGAATATAGGCAAAATCCCCCGGCATCAAGCAAATATTTTCTCCGTTTAACTGAAGATTTATTCTGCCTTCAACACAATAAAGTGCTTCTGTATGCATTTCATGATAATGCGAACGTAACCCTTTTCCCTTTGTCCCTTCAATCACAAAATAACTAAATCCGTCTCCTGTTGTTTCCGTTGTCGCAATCAGCTCATGAAGCTGACCTTCGACCATGTATTGCTTTCCTTCACCAGCCTCCAGCACATATGGCTGCACTGCGCGCGGGAGCTGACTATGAAACAAAACAGCTGGCTTGGTTGTATTGGATAGCTCCCTAATGCCGTGCATCAACATGATATCGCTTTCTTTTTCAGCCTGATGAAAGCTGTCTGCATCAAATGGGTGATCAGTCATCGGCCATTCATTCTGCAACAGCCTCTTTCCGATTTGCAGATAGACATCTGTCATTTGCCCGCCCAGTGTATAAGAAATAAACCTTGTTTTGTGACTATGCATTCTATAGCCATGAATTGTTTTGGGCGGAATATGAATATAATCACAGGCCGTCACCATATACTTTTTACCGTCCAGTATCACTTCCAGCTTCCCTTCCAGCACAAAGATGGTTTCAAATAGCGTCTCATGACAATGCAGCGGAAAGTAAGCACCTTTCCCACCTGTGATTAAGACAAGCTCAAACAGTTGATTTGTTTGATTTGCTTCTGCCAGCACATGTACAAGCTGATTTTCCAAACCATACAGCTCCCCCGAACCGGACACGGTATAAAAAGAGGTATCTTCGGATTGCTTGATCGATTGTGGTTGCTCCGACATCCCATCACTCCTCATGACTAATTGACTATCTTTATTATATAGACCAATTGATATAATAGATAGGCAATATGCGAGAGATTTTACTCTTCTCGCATAAATAAGTGTCTAAGGTAACATTTTACGTGCTCTAAAGGTGTCGTTTGCTTTAATGCAGTAGTCATTGATAATCCGCCGATGACCATTGAATGAAGGAGAGATGCCCGCTCATCCGCTTTTGTTTCATCATATCCGCTATTCATCAGCTTTTCTTTGACAAGCTCTTGCCAGCGAATCATTTCTTGTTTACATGCAGCATGAAGTTTTGTATGTTCAGGTTTTGACTCTGCCGCCAGTAAGACAATCGGTATCCCTCTTTCACTTTCTTGCTCCATAAAACCCCGAATGATATTTGTCATAAAATGATCGACGGCGACATATGGGTCATCAGCATAGGCAAAGCTTTCTTCAATTTGATCGATGACCCTTTGACTAATATATTCAACGGCTGCTATGGCTAGCTCTTCTTTTCCATTTGGAAAATAATAATAAAGAGATCCTTTCGGCGTGCCGCTCTCTCTAATGATTTGATTCAACCCTGTCGCATGATATCCCTGTTTACGTAAAAGAAGTGCGGCCGTTTGAATGATTTTGTCCTTCGTACTCACGTGTGACACTCCTTTCCTCCATAGACCAACGTCGATGCCATTGTTATTGATTCAGTAATGGATGCGTTCCTTTCCATAATGAGGATGATTCTATTTCTGACGCCAGTCTGAGCAGCCAGTCCTCTTTTCCTTTCGGTGCTGTCACCTGAACGCCTAAAGGCATGCCTGCTTCTGTGAGATGAACTGGCACACTCATAGATGGCTGGCCGGTTAGGTTAGCCAGCTGTGTAAATGGTGTGTAGGTCAAACTCTTGAGGAACATTTCATAAATTAGATCCTGCTGTGCTTGCATTGAAAGGGATGACACACGTAACAATGCAGACATTTCTTGATCGTTATGCATCAGCTCGCCAACCTTTGGAGCCGAATAGGCAGTAGCTGGGGTCACATATAGATCGTAGGTTTGATGAAATGCGGCCATTTTTGCAGCGGCCATATCCCATGCATCAAGACTTTCTGTATAAGCAGCAGCCGTCACATTTTTTCCTGCTTCCGCCAGTACCCATGCCACAATATCTGTCTCCTCCGGCTTCACCGGACGCCCGAATGAACGAGCCAGAGAGGTAAATAAGGCAGACATTTCACCGCTGTTCATGACATAATATTGCTGCATCAGATGGACACCATCAATACCCGGCTTCGCTTCCTCTATTTGATGCCCTTGTTCACTCAGCCATTTCACAGTGTTCAAAACTGCCTGCTTTGCTTCCGCACTCACCTTCGTGCCTACTGGAGAGTCTACACTGTAAGCAATTCGCATAGAAGAGGTTCGTTTCACCAAATCCTCCTGATAGCTGCCGTCATATAATGGCGTTTGGAACGCAGCCTCTGGCTGAATGACTTGAAGCAAGTCAAGCAGGGCTGCACTGTCTCGAACTGTTTTTGTGAGCGTAAAGTCAATGGAAGCTCCTTGCCACTGCCTTCCTGCACCCGGGCCGACCGGTGTTCTCCCCCTTGTTGGCTTGAGTCCAAATAAACCAGTAAAGGATGCCGGAATCCGAATAGACCCTCCGCCATCACTCGCTCCACCCGCAGGTACGATGCCGCTTGCCACAGCTGCTGCCGTCCCGCCGCTTGAACCGCCCGGAGAATAGTCAGCATTCCAAGGGTTTCTCGTCGGACCATATAAAAAGGGTTCTGTCACATTTCTCAATCCGAATTCAGGTGTATTCGTATGACCGATCATGAGGAGCCCAGCCTGCTTCAATCGACGGACAAAGTGGGAATCTGTTTGTGCCTTTACATCCTTTAACAGCAACGCACCCGCCGTCAAAGGTTCATGCTCCAGCCCCTGCGATATATTTTTCAACACAAACGGAACACCAGCAAACGGCTGATCCGCATCTAGTGACTTCATGTCTTTGAACACTTGATCTCGTCTTGTCTGAATCACCGCATTTAGTACTGGATTCACTTCTTCCAATCTAGTAAATGCAGCTTGTACAAGCTCTTCGGGCGTGACCTGCTTTTTCTGCACAAGTGACGCCAGTCCTGTCGCATCATACGTCATATACTCTTTTACATTCATCGGCATGTCCTTCTTTCTCATATTATGATCTCTCTATTGTCTACTAGAATTCTATGAAATTCAATTTCGGGATACGTGTGAAAAAAACTTTCTTTCTAGACTATGATTCTTCTAACCATCTATCTTATTTCTCCGATATAATAAAGAAAAAAAGACGGAGGTCACCTCATATGCAAGGAGCCATTGCCTTGAAAAAGAAAATCGTCGTGGTCATCGCGTTTCTTCTTGCTTTGACAACTGCTTTGCCCTTCCATTCGCAGGCAGCTGCACCACCAAAAGAAACAGATGTCATCATCGTCTATAAAAATCAAAAAGGAAAACAGACGGCTATTCAAGAAAGTGAAAAAGTGAACGCTCAATACATACATCTTCCAGCTGTAGCAGTGACAGCAGATGAGCAAGCTGTCACCTCACTTAAAAAAGACCCAAACATCGCTTATGTTTCAAAAAACGTTAGGGTCAAACTCGCTGCTGCTACCGTAAAAAAAACGGCTGCTACTACTGGCCAGGATGCTTTGGTACAAAAATCTTATAACTTGCAGAAGCTCAATGTAAAGCAAGCAATCAAAGAAGGCGTGACAGGGAAAAATGTGAAAGTAGCCGTTCTAGATACTGGTATTTTCCCACATGAAGATTTAAAGGTAGCCGGCGGTAAATCATTCGTCGATTACACGTCTTCTTACAAAGATGATGAAGGACATGGAACACATGTCGCCGGTACAATTGGGGCGCTCAATAATGATTACGGTACGGTCGGCGTCGCTTCTGGTGTGAAGCTGTATGCTGTAAAAGTATTAGATAAAAAAGGAGAAGGCGACTTATACAGTCTGCTCCGAGGCATTGATTGGGCGATTAGCAATAAGATGGATATCATCAACCTAAGTCTAGCTTTTGAAGATAACATTCCGATTTTACGTTCAGCAGTTGATGAAGCATACAAAAAAGGACTGCTGGTCGTTGCTGCAAGTGGAAATGATGGAAAGAAGAATGGGATTAGTTATCCTGCCGCATACAATAGCGTCATTGCTGTTTCCGCAACGACTGACAAAGACAAACTCGCCTCCATCTCTAATACGGGGAAAGGAATTGAATTTTCCGCTCCCGGCGAGAACGTCATCAGTACCTATTTGAAAAATGAATATTGGTATGCCACGGGTACATCACAAGCGGCACCACATGTCACAGGAATGCTTGCGCTGTTAAAACAGCTACATCCTAAGAAAACAAATGTTCAGCTCCGTACTTTATTGCGCAGCTATACAGTGGATCTTGGCGCAAAAGGAAAAGATCCACAATTCGGCTATGGCCGCGTGCAATATGTGCCGCAGTCAACCTTTTTAAAGGCTGCAACAAGCGCAGTCAAGACAGCCGAAACATCTAAAAAACAGACAGATGTTGATCAAGCCAAAACGAAAATTGGCAGACTGACTGCTAGTAAACAAAAAACTGCACTCACTGACCGAGTCAAAAAAGTCCAAACAGCCATTGATATTCGTGACGCACGAGCGAAGGTCAAATCAGCTGAAAAAAGTAAAACCCAAGGCTCGATTAAAAGTGCCCAAACGGCCATTAAAAAGCTATCCAAAGGCAAAGAAAAAACAAGCCTACAAAACCGGCTCGACAAAGTCAAAAAACAAGTCGCCTATCAAAAGAAAGTGACAGATGCCAAACAAAAAGTCAAAAAAGCCGAAGCCAAACGAACAAAGAAAACAAAAGCAACCGCTCAAAGTGCGGTCAAACAACTAAAAGCATCTAAAACAAAAACTGATTTACAAAAACGACTAAACCGGATCAAGGTTTGATAAAAAACGATTCCTTTCAGCAAGGAATCGTTTTTTCTATTTCAACATCTTCTGAAACAGAGTGTGATGATATTTCCCTTTCGCATCCAGCCTCACTTGATCGAGGATGTGCGCTAACGAATGGATGACATCACGGAGTGCTCGATGAACCGAGCCCTGCTCAAAGGAAGCTAAACTCTCCGGCAGTTCATCTTCATCTAAAACAAAGAAATCACCATTCGGCAGAACGAGTAGATCAATCAATAAATCTTCAAAAACAACCGCCCGTTCTTCAAACCATGTATGTCTGACGATATTCACATAAGAGCCAAGTTCATTGCCTTGATCATCCCGCCAAAAATAGACATTGTAAGGCCGGTCCGTCCAATAATAAGCGGTCGTATAACTCCCTTTTGGAATCGTGACAGTGCCATCACCAGCAACCATTGTAAATGGTTCTTGAATTTTATGAAACAACACGACTTGCTGCTCCTGTGCGTCTAACAGCTGACACGTATGTTCCACAACCTGATCATCGTATTTGATTTTTCTCTCAATGACGTCATCCCAAGAATTTGCATATAGCGGAAACAATCGGTCACAACCCCTTCTGCATCTACTTCTTATTCTAGTATACACTGCTTTCTTTTGAAGAAATAAAGGTTCACTGCTGCTGCCTATGGAAGACATATGGTGAGGTGAAAACAAATGAACGGAATCACAATCATCGAAACCGTAGCAGAACTCGGACAAATCATCTTGGTTTTTTGTGGCTATGCCCTTTACTGGCGGCTTGTGAAAACGAAAAGAGATCGAAAGCTGACCCCTTATGAACATGTGTTGAAATTCTTTGTCATGTTCGGATTAATCTCATGGTGCTTTTCATATATGGCACTGAACGTATGGGTATCATGAGAAAGAGGAAGAGCCCCGTCCATGCAGGACATGCTCTTCCTCTTCTTATACAGCGTGTTATGAGCCAGCCGGCTGTTCTTTTTTGATCACATACTGATAGCTCTTCACATGCGTCCCATTTTGATTCACAAATTCTTTATCAAGTGCCCGTTCAAAGCCCATTCTTTCATATAAACGAATGGCGGCCTGCATTTTATCCGACGTATGAAGGTACAGGACGTTCTCGCCCCACGATTGCGTCAGTTCTATACTTTTACGCAACAATGACTCTGCAATACCTTTTCCTCTCACATCAGGATCTACCCCTAAAAACCGGACAATCGCTGAAGTAATGCCCATCTCCGGCTTGTCATATGCCTGTTCTGATGATCGGAACATTTGAAGGGTCCCCACGACCTTGCCCTCAAGCTCGGCCACAAGCATCAACTCCATGTTTGGGTTATCTACAGCCGCTCGCAGGGCTGCAGAATAATTTTGCCAGCCTTCCTCTGTAAATTGAGGCTCATACTGTGCGTATGATTTGATCAGCACATGTGTGATCGCCTCATGATCTTCACTCACTGCTTGACGAATGATCAACTCTTGCTGCTCCATGCCAGCACCTCCTGTTTGTCTATGAATGGATATACGTATCATGCAATCACTGCATGCCGATGACCTGATTCTTTTCTCTACTCATTCAATGTAAAGAGTCTTCTTTTAAAGATCAATTATTTTGCACGAAATTTTCTTTGAAAATTTTGATTGAAATGGAAAGCTTGATTCATTATGCTGATTTGAGGACGTATACGAGGAGTGGCATCATATGAATTCTTTATCTTATCCCCAAGAATCGAAAAAAAATCGATTCCTCCTTGCCGCGCTTCTTGGCTCTTTAACAGCCCTTGCACCGCTGGCAATGGATATGTATTTACCTGCTTTACCTAATATCGCCCGTGACTTTGAAGCAAGCACGGCGCTGTCTCAGTTAAGTCTCATGGCTTGTTTGATTGGACTTGCGCTTGGACAGCTGATTGCAGGTCCAATCAGTGATACAGTCGGCAGAAGAAAGCCGCTGATGGTTGGATTAATCATTTTTATTGCGGCCTCTCTTTTATGTACAGTGGTCACATCAATTTGGACATTCATTCTTTTAAGACTGATTCAAGGACTTGCTGGATCAGCAGGCATTGTCATTGCACGAGCCATCGTACGAGATCATTATGAAGGCTCAGAAATGACGAAATTCTTTGCTTTGCTCATGTTAGTCAACGGAGTGGCTCCAGCAGCGGCACCGATCGTGGGCGGACAAATGTTACGGTTCACGACGTGGCAGGGTGTGTTTGTTCTGCTAGGAATCCTCGGGGCACTCATGCTCCTAAGATCGATGTTTTCATTGAAAGAAAGCTTACCTGTGGAACGTAGACAGACTGGAGGCTTCAAACAGATCCTAGGTGCGATGAAAATTCTAGCGAGCGATCGACTCTTTGTCGGATATGCTCTCTCACAAGGACTTGTCTTCGCTGCCATGTTTGCGTATATCTCTGGATCACCGTTTGTATTGCAGGAGATTTTCAACCTTTCTCCGCAGGGCTTCAGCGCTGCCTTTGCGGTGAATAGTCTTGGCATCATCACAGCCGGACAAGTATTTGCCCGCGTTGCTGCGAAAATTGGTGAGGAGAAAGTCCTTCGCATTGGGCTGCTGACAGCTGCTTTAGGGGGCGTCACCTTGTGTGTGATGATCTCTATTGATGCAGGATTATATGGCATCCTCATCCCGCTCTTTTTTGTGGTCTCTAGCGTTGGGATTGTCGGCACGTCTGCTCCTTCTCTTGCGATGCAACATCACGGTGCGCATGCTGGAAGTGCCGCTGCCCTCATCGGCGTGGCACAAATGCTTCTTGGCGCATGCATGACACCCCTTGTCGGCTTAGCTGGAAGCCAGACTGCCTTTCCCATGGGGCTGATTATTATGCTCTGTGACCTTGGCGCACTCTGCTGTTATTTTTTCTTTGTTGCCAGAGCGAAAAAAAGACCCGCATAAGCGGGTCTCAGACCGTAGACAAACCCCACCTTTACTTCAAGTAAAAGTGGGGTTTTCACTTATTTTGATAAAATTGATCAGTCGCTTTACGCTGGACATGGCTCTTTCCATGTCCAGTTTGCTAATTTCTTAAGATTCATGGCAACGAAAGTAAGCATCGCCTGCATCGAAACTTTTTTCAATCCTCGAAGTTTCGTCCATCGCATTCCATGCTTTTCTTTTGCATCCGCAAAAACGCGTTCAATCGTTTCTTTCCGTTTTGCATAGATGTTCTTATTCATTTCAGTGAGTCTCAGATGGTCTGCTTCGTCTAGGTAGTCCTGCCAAATATGTCGGTGAATCTGTTTGGTGTGATTTTGACTTTGTGTACAGTTATCTAGAAACGAGCAGGATTTACATACCTCTGAATCGGACGCATATTGCTTATATCCCTCTCTAGTCGTTGTACGATAAGAAAGAATTTGCCCGTTTGAGCAAATGTAACAATCAAAATGTGCGTCATATACGTATTCATTCTTTTTCAAGTAACCAGCTTTTGTTTTCGGGCGAGTGTAAGGCATGACAGGTCTTATCTCTTGATCCATTAAAAACTTGGCGATATAAGGTGTTTTATATCCAGCATCCACTGCGACTACATTGGGTTTTCCGACTTTCTTTGTCACCTTTGATACGAGTGAATCTAACATACGACTATCATGAACATTTCCACCAGTGACCAGTGTTCCTAAAATAAATCCTTTTGAATCACAAGCCGTATGAAATGAATAAGCAAATAACTTTTCACGTTCATCCTTTACATAGTAGCCACTCTCTGGGTCAGTTGTACTGACCTTGATTTCTTTTTTCTCTTCTTTATTCTCTTCTTTATTCTGTAGGGGTAACGGCTTTTTTCCATGTTCCTCACGATCAACATTGATCTCCTCATGAAGCTGATTTTGATAACTTCTCGTTTCTACTCGAACAATTTTCTTTTCAAGTTTTTTCTTATTGGCGTTCGCTTTTACATGAGTTGAGTCAATGAAAGCGATAGATGGATCAACGAGACCTTTTTTCATCGCTTCTCTTAAGATTCGATAAAAAATTTGTTCGAATAAATCTGTATCATGAAAGCGTCTCACGTAGTTCTTACCGAAGGTAGAAAAGTGCGGAATTTTCTCTGAAAACCCATACCCAATAAACCAACGATAAGCAACATTGGTTTCAATTTCTTTAATGGTTTGACGCATAGAACGAATGCCAAATAGATATTGGATCAAAACCATTTTAATAAGAACAACGGGATCCACACTTGGTCTACCGTTATCAGAACTATAATGATCTTTGACAAGATCATAAACAAAATCAAAATCGATCGCTTGATCAATTTTTCGTACAAGATGATCTTCAGGCACTAATTCATCTAAGGCCACGACTTCTAATTGATTTCTTCTTTCTTCTTCACGTTTCGATAACATGTTCATCCCCCACAGAAATGTGTTATTGCCCTTATTATACAAAAAAGCGTGTAGACTTTGTCTACACGCTGAGACACCCCCACTTTATAGTGGAGGTGTCTTTTTTTACTTTTTATATATTCACAAATCCTTCTCCAAACACATCACGCACATCATGGACAACAACGAATGCGTCTCGATCAATTTTCTTAATGATTTTCTTTAAACGCATCAGCTCCTGTTTTTGAATGACTGCATAGAGAATTTCCTTCGATTCCTTCGAATAATGACCGCGACCGTTTAAAATGGTCACGCCTCGATCCAAGGTATGATTGATTTCTTCGGCAATATCATCTTTGCATGAAGAAATAATCGTGACCGCTTTTTTCGTGTTAAGCCCTTCTATGACGAAGTCCATCACCTTAGTCGCCACATACAGCATCACAATCGTAAACATTAATTTTTCCGCACCAATAATAAAGTAAGAAGCAAAAACAACGATCAGATCAAAGAACAAGATGGCGTAGCTCACGTTCCAGTCTAGATACTTATTCGCAATTCGCCCAAGAATGGCAGATCCCGCTGTTGTACCGCCCGCTCTTAAAACAAGACCAATGCCAATACCAATGATGATCCCTGCGAAAATAGAACCAATGATCAATTCATGGACATTCACCACCCATGTAGTGGTCAAATGTAAAAATAGAGAGTTACTTGCGACAGCTACCACTGTGTAGATCGTGGTCTTCTTGTCCAAGTATTTATACCCCACAAGTAATAAAATCGCATTCAACACAAGGTTTGTCAGCCACGGCGCAATCTCAAACATATAGTAGAAAATGATGGACAGCCCCGTTACGCCGCCTTCACCAAACTCAAGTGGAATGACAAACATGTTCACAGCTGTAGCAAATAAAAAAGAACCAACTAGAATCATTGCAATATCTTTTACACATTTTTTCAATTTCTTCTTTCCTCCTTTTCTAAGCATATAAAAAAACCCTCTTTCTGCACGAAAGAAGACAGTCGTTGGACAAAATAAAAATCAAAAGACGGCGCCTTTTGATGAAGCTTTCTGAAATGAACCTTTCCATAATATATATCTCTTTTTAGAGGCTGTCAATGACTTGGTTTTCTATTATTTCAACTGTATGTTTATGCACTCAAACCCGCATGTTTTCAGGGTTTTTCCGTCATGTGATGCTTATTCCTCTCCTTGACAAAAACACTTTAGTCATTTAAACTACTGCCTCATATCATATCCATTATTTCCGATCGACAAAGGAGGCTGTTTGATTTATATGAATCCTATTCAAAGCCGTTTACAGGCTCACACACCTTTGATTTTAGATGGTGCACTTGCAACGGAGCTTGAACGAAAGGGCTGTGATTTAAACGACAGTTTATGGTCAGCCAAAATCCTCATTGAACAGCCAGAATTGATTCAGCAAGTACACTTGGACTACTTCCAAGCAGGTGCTGACTGTGCAACAACAGCCAGCTACCAAACGACAATTGATGGCTTTGCTGAAAAAGGCTACAAAAAAGAAGATGCCATCGAATTAATGAAACGATCTGTCACGTTAGCAAAAGAAGCATGCGAGCAGTTTTGGCAGGATGAGACACATCGTAGGGAGCGAACAAAACCATTTGTTGCTGGATCTGTGGGGCCTTTCGGCGCTTATTTGTCTGACGGTTCAGAATATAAGGGAAATTACGGACTCACAGAGCAGGCGCTCATTGATTTTCACAGACCAAGAATTCAAGCATTGGTAGAGGCTGGTGCAGATATTCTCGCTTGTGAAACCATCCCTTGTCTCATTGAAGCAATAGCCATCGCTAAACTGCTGGAGGATGAATTCAGCGGTGTGTATGCGTGGATCACGTTTAGCGCAAAGGATGGCAAGCATATTAGTGAAGGGGATCTGCTGAGAGACTGTGTACAAGCACTCGAGCCATATGAGCAGATCGCTGCTGTTGGCGTAAACTGTACACCGCCGCAATATATGTCTTCTCTCATTCAGGAGATGAAAAAAGGGACAAGCAAACCGATTGTCGTGTATCCGAACTCAGGGGAATTATATGATCCTGAAGAAAAGGTTTGGAGCGGCGATACGTCTCACCATACATTTGGTGAATGTGCGCAGCAATGGTATAAAGACGGCGCACAAATCATCGGCGGCTGCTGCCGGACGACACCAGAGGATATTACCGATATCTTAAAACAGGCAACATCGTAGCATCATGACTCAACACACATACTTCTAAGCAAAAGGGCGGGAAGACATGGAACAAGCAAAAGATCAGTCACAACAATATCAACGAAAAATGACAAGCCGTCACCTGTTCATGCTTTCTTTAGGTGGCGTGATTGGCACAGGACTCTTTTTAAGCTCAGGATATACGATCAATCAGGCCGGACCTGCGGGAACGATTTTGGCTTATCTGGTTGGGGCATTAATTGTGTACCTCGTGATGCTCTGTTTAGGTGAACTGTCTGTCGCAATGCCGGTTACAGGCGCTTTTCACACATATGCAACAAAATACATTGGGCCCGGCACTGGCTATACAGTGGCTTGGCTTTATTGGTTGACATGGACCGTGGCACTTGGTTCAGAATTTACAGCGGCAGGTCTTTTAATGCAGCGCTGGTTCCCGGACACATCGGTTTGGATGTGGAGCGGTGTTTTTGCGCTTCTCATCTTTTTACTCAATGCTTTTACAGTTAAGTTTTTTGCAGAATCGGAATTTTGGTTTTCTAGCATTAAAGTCATGGCTATTATTCTCTTTATTATCCTTGGCGGAGCGGCGATGTTTGGATTGATTCCACTAAAAGGCGGTGAGGCCGCTCCGTTCTTCTCTAACTTCACTGGAGATGGGGGTCTCTTCCCAAACGGCTTTTTACCGATATTAATGACCATGCTGGCTGTTAATTTTGCTTTTTCGGGTACTGAGCTGATTGGGATTGCTGCGGGCGAAAGCGTCAATCCAGATGAGACCATTCCCCGGGCGATTCGCACGACTGTGCTGCGCCTTGTCCTGTTTTTCGTCGGAACGATCGTGGTCTTAGCCGGCTTAATTCCAGTAGAAGAAGCCGGGGTGATCAAAAGTCCTTTCGTTGTGGTATTTGACCGCATCGGTATTCCTTATGCGGCAGATTTCATGAATTTTGTCATTCTGACAGCGATTTTATCTGCTGCAAACTCAGGGCTATACGCCTCATCTCGCATGCTATGGTCCCTTTCTGAAGAACGAACATTACCTAAAAAGCTGGCAAAATTGACGTCAAAGGGAATTCCTTTGAATGCACTCATTTTGAGTATGATTGGAGGCATTCTCTCTTTGCTATCGAGTGTCATCGCACCTGAAACGGTGTATCTGGTTCTTGTGTCAATCTCTGGACTCGCCGTTGTTGTTGTATGGATGGGAATTGCAGCTTCACAGTTCATGTTTCGCAAAAAATTCTTACAGGATGGCGGACAGCTTCATGATTTATCTTTCCGAACCCCGCTCTATCCGGTGGTTCCGATTGCTGCCTTCCTCCTATGCCTTGCATCTGTGATCGGCATCGCCTTCGATCCAAATCAGCGTATTGCTCTTATCTGCGGTATCCCTTTTATCGCACTCTGCTATGCTGCCTATTACGTGACAACATGGATTCAGAAAAAGCGAGAAAAACCTGGTGTATAGCACCAGGTTCAGGCTGTCGAGAAAATCTCGACAGCTTTATTTTTTTCCTTAAAATTTACATCTCCTCATTTTATAATAGAGAAAAGCCCACTAAAGGAAGGTGTTTTTCTCATGTTCCACACTAGAAATTCTTCTCAGCACGAAGCTGAATTTGTATTGCTAGATCAACTGGTCGAAGAGGATCACCTGCTTCGTAAAATTGATCAGTACATTGATTTTTCATTTATCGTAGATAAAGTAAGACCGTATTATAGCGAGAATAAAGGTCGTCCTTCTCTTGATCCACTTATTTTGTTCAAAATGATGTTTATCGGATACCTGTACGGTATCCGTTCTGAAAGACAACTTGAAAAAGAAATTTACTATAACATGGCGTATAGATGGTTTTTAGGTTTGAACATCAATGACCCCGTTCCTCATCACTCGACCATTAGCTGGAATCGTCGTACTCGATTCAAAGATACAACGATTTTTCAAGACATTTTCGACGAGATTGTGCTTCAAGCTATCAATCATGATATGGTAGGAGGCCGCGTTCTTTTTACTGATTCAACTCATCTTAAAGCCAATGCCAATAAACATAAATATATGAGAAAAACGATTGAACAAGATACCCAGAACTATATAAATGATTTAGAAGAAGCGATCCAAGAAGATCGGGTGGCACACGGAAAAAAGCCCTTAAAGGTAAAAGAGGAGGTGAAAACGGAAAAAGACATTCGTCAAAGTACGACTGATCCTGAAAGTGGCTATCTTTATCGTGAAAACAAACCGGAAGGCTTTTTCTACCTAGACCACCGTACAACGGATATGAAGTACAATATCATCACGGATGCCCACATCACGCCCGGTAATGTCCATGATTCTGTTCCGTATCTTGATCGGTTGGATCACCAAATCGCACGATTTGGTTTTCAAGTAGAAGCTGTTGCCCTTGATTCTGGTTATTTGACGACCCCAATCTGTAAAGGTTTATCAGATCGCCGTATTTTTGGTGTCATCGCACATAGACGCTTTCATCCAACAAGAGGTTTATTTGAGAAGTGGAAATTCAAGTATGACTCTGAACATGATCATTACATATGCCCAAATGGTGAGAAGCTATTATATACAACAACTGATCGAAAGGGTTATCGATTCTACAAATCAGATCCTAAAAAATGTGCATCGTGTTCTTTCCTTGAAAGATGCACAAGGTCGAAAAATCATCAAAAAGTCATCTCAAGACACATATGGGAAGAACATAAAGAAAAGATCAGACAAAATCGTCTATCTGTCTCTGGAAAAGAGCTATATAAAAAAAGAAAAGAAAAAATAGAGCGAAGCTTTGCAGATTCAAAACAACTGCACGGGCTTCGCTACTGCCGGTTGAGGGGAAAACAAAATGTGAGTGAGCAAGTTCTTCTCACAGCTGCCTGTCAGAACATGAAGAAGATTGCCACACATCTAGCGAAGCTAGGTTAGGTGTGTGGGAGGCCTTTTTCATTCAATCTCATCCATCATCATTACGATGAAAATAAAAAAGATTGTAGAAAAACATGAGTTTCTCTACAATCTGAGGATGTCACTAGCTGACATCCTTTTTTTCTATGAAAACGACAGGGCTTGCGCCAAGTCGCATCTTCTAGCAGATTAGTAACGTGATGTATATGCCAAATGGTACACACTTGTCACATTTGAAGATAGCGTGATGTCGTTTGAAGTGAAAGTCACTGGAACGATATCGTAGTAATGTGTAGACCAGCCTGCATTATTGTATGTACGGTAGCCTGCACCTGCAGGAACTTGAATCGTTAGTGAAAATTGTCCATTCTCGTCTGTTGTACCTGTCGCTGTTTGAGCATATGATTTGATTGCTGCTTCAAAATAAAGCTGAATTGGCTGATTCGCCATGAGTTGACCACTTGTGTCCTTTAATGTTCCTTTAAAAGTAGCTGGATAATATGAACCTACACGATATTTACTGCCAGAACCGTAATTGACCATACCACCGTCTGCTGCTGTGACGCCTGTTACTTGTACGGATGCTGGTACTGCTCCTGTTTCCTCTGCATGTGCAAAGCTTGGGAAAACGAGAAGCAATGATAGAAAGAAAGCAAACATGATTTTTTTCATCGATAAATCCTCCTTTTTTTTCCTACTATATTACTATCGACAGTTATTGTCATTTTTCCAGTAAAAAACAAAAAACTCCCCTTTTTATTCAAAAGGGAAGCTACAAGACTATTTTTTCACAACAACTTTCACTGCTTTACTTTCTCTTTTTCTCACATCTGAAGCCGTCACATACAAGACAGTTTTGGCTTTTTGCGGCTTGATTTTAGCCGTAAATGCGCCTTTGCTATTGGTTTTGACCGTTTGAATGACTTTCTTTGATTTGTTCTTCACCTTGATCGTCAAGCCTGCACCCGCAGTTCCTTTGACCGTTTTACTTTTCACTGTTACTCGATTCACCTTTGGCTTAGCTGGCGCTTTGCCCTTTTTCACGACCGTTTTGAGCGAAGTCGCAGCCTTTCCTTTTGATATCTTGATGTGAAGCACTTTATTTTTGTTTTGATGCTTGATCTTCACACTAAAGGTTCCCTTTTTGCTTGCCGTGCCTTTTCCAAGCAGGGTTTTGCCGCTATACACAGAAATAGCAGCGCCGGCCTTCGCCTTTCCTGTCACCTTTTGATGCTGATCTTCTACTTTGTTAACTGATGCGTTTAATTCAACAGCACTTAACGCGGCAAAAGCATTGAGTCTGCCATGTCCTGTCATCCAATCGATACCCGGAATTTTCGGATCAACAACAGGCTCGTCATTTTCATCATAGAAAACGTCATCTGTTCCATCAACAGCTTTAAATGAAATATCATCCGCTGTATTTTGTAAAATATTTCTCACTTGATTTGGTTTCAGGGTTGGATTTTTAGAAAGCAGTAATCCTGCTGCTGCTGCAACATACGGTGTAGCCATTGATGTCCCGCTCAGGTATGAAACATTCCCATCAGGCATTAAGCTTGGGATATCAGACCCTGGTGCGGACATGCTTAATCCTTTCCCATAGCTTGAGAATTCAGCGGCAATATCCATGCGATTGCTTGCACCAACTGCCATGGCGTACTTGGAAGTCGCAGGATAACCCATTTCTGGAATGCCATCGTTTCCGCTCGCCACTACCACTAATACATTTTTTTGTGCAGCATAGTTCATCGCATATTCAATGACCTTGCTGTAGTAGCCGCCAAGGCTCATGTTTATGACCTTTGCACCTTTGTCCACTGCATGTTTAATGCCAAGAGCAATATGCTCTGTATCTCCATTTCCATACGCATCCAGTACTTTGACTGGGATGATACCTGTATGTTGGTTCAGCCCCGCCATGGAGTAATGATTATCGGCTTTTGCTGCAATGATACCTGCCACATGGGTGCCGTGGCCATTGTCATCAATTGCATCTTTATTTCGGCCGATCAGATTGGCACCTAAGTCTGTACGAACCGTTCCGCTTAAATCGGACAAACGGCTGTCGACACCTGTATCCACAACAGCAATTAACGTTTGCTTCATTTTGCTTGTGCCAATCAATGTATTCATTTGTTCAAACTTCACATCAGCGCCTTTTTTCCCACTGTTCTGCGCACTGTTTTTCAAAGGCCACTGGTAACCATACTGCGCGTCATTGCTGAGCGCACGATACGTTTGTACAGGCTCTGCAAATTCAACATTCGGTATACTAGAAAGCTTTCTCGCCGTGCTTTTGATCACAGCTTTGCCTGCTTTAAGCGTTTTGCCAGCTGATTCTTTCCCTGCCGGTACATCGTAAACATACATTCCTTTAAATAAAGGATTTACTGACTGAGATGTCACACGGTTTTCTTGAATTCCGTAGCCTTTCATCTTCTTTTTTGCGGATTGAAGCGTTTGACCATCCTTTAATTTAAAGATGATTTTGTTTGTGTTGACCTTTTCTTCTGGAACAAGCTTTTGTTTCTCTAATACATAACCGATCGATTTTCCTTCAAGCTGATCGATTCCTAGTTTTTGCCCCACTGCTTCTAATTCCTTTTTTAAATAGGCTGGACTTGCCTCTTTGAGCATATCAAAAAGGGAACGGATCGCCTGTTGCTCTTTCTCTGTGACGATATGACCGCTGAATGCACCATTTTTCTCTACGTCATTCAGCAATGATTTTAATGTCAGCAAATGATTGTACACCGTTTGCTGCTTTTTTTGATTGTTGATGAGTTTAGATTTGAGAAACGGCTTTGTTTTTTGTAGCAGACGTGTCAGCTTCTGACCATCGGCTGTTTCATTGAATCGTTTGTCTTCGATCGTACGAATGGATTGAAGAATTTCACGTCCATGCTTTTTCTCAATAATGATGATCGTTGGCTCTTCTTCTTCAGGGAAAATCGGTTCAGATGGCGGAAGATTCGCACCTTTATACCCGATTGTATATGCTGCATCCTCTTCCTCATCACGGCTGTCTTCCTCTGAACCTAAATACAGCACTTTGACATAGTAAGGACCTGACCATGCATGCGGGAAGTTGATTTCTGTCTCTCCACTTGCTGTATCCACACGATATCTCGAATAAGTGTCATCCTTTATCGCTCTATCCTTACTTGGGTAGACCGATACAGATAACACTTGTTTGCTTTTGACAGAAATTTGCATATGTGTATGTTTTGCCACATCATCTGCAGATGGCGTAATTTGGTACCATGACTCTTCTTTTTCATTCTGTAATGTACCTGAGATGACTTCACCATCTTTCAACCCAATGGCTTCATTGACACTTGTGCCTTTACTAACTGCTGATGCTTCGTACCCAGGTAATGCAGCCATACATAGAATGATGGCCATGAGTACAACTACACAGGATTTGACCTGCTTTTTAAACATGAAAAGACCCCCTTATCTTTTACAATACCTTGGAAGAATATCACAGAATCCCTTTTAGTAGAATCTATTTTTGACATAATTAAACTCGTTTTAAGCTAGGATTTGAGATATTCAGATGGCTAGTCTGATCGCTTCATAAACTTTTTGCCATTTCAAACGGAAAATGATGCTATTTAACCATGTCGAAAAGTACATTACAATCAAATTGTAAGCGCTTAACAAACAAGAGAGAAGGGATCAGCTTGTTCCAAAAAGATCATGTTTTTACACAAGTAAACGGTCGATCAAAGAATGAGATTTTACAATACATTTCCGAGAAAGCTGAAGACCTTCACATTACAAACGATCAGTCAGGGTTATTAACAGATTTGTTGAAACGCGAAGACGAAGTCTCAACAGGACTTCAGCAAGGTTTTGCGATTCCTCATACAAAAAGCTCTGCTGTTCAAACGGCTTCACTTCTCTTTTTAGAACTTGAACAACCCATTGAATGGGGAAGCTTCGACGATTTGCCAACAAGCTATTTATTTACACTGCTCGTTCCACTTGAAGAGGCCAATGTCACACACCTCAAATTACTGTCTGGCATTGCCACAAGTTTAATGGAGCCTGCTTTCATCGAAAAGATTCAACCCGGTCAAACAGCAGACTATTATTACGAAGTCATTGAACAACAATTGAAAGAGGGGATTACACAATGAAAATTGTCGGTGTCACTTCATGCCCAGCAGGGTTAGCTCATACACCAATGGCAGCAAAAGCATTAGAGAATGCGGGTAAACAGCTTGGACACGAGATTAAAATCGAACAACAAGGAATTATGGGACAGGTGAATGGCATTACAGCAGAGGAAGCCAAGCAGGCAGACCTTTGCATTATCGCCTCCAATCAGCATATTAACGACGCTGAACGCTTCTCAGGTATTCCTACTGTTCGTGTCGAAATCGGACGCGCCCTAAAAAATGCCGAGCAAATCATCACAAAAGCCGTTGCGCTGGTTGAAAAGAAAAAATCTGAATCCCAATAAACAAGAGCAATGCCATATAGAAAGGAGCAAAGCAGAATGAAAGCAAAATTAAAAGTCATTGAAGGCCACCTCATGACCGGTATTTCTTATATTCTTCCGGTGATCATCGGAGCTTCACTTATCGTTGGTTTAGCCAAACTAGTCGGGTTAGGTTTTGGTGTGTCAGATTTAAACGCCTATAAAGATGCAGGCGGCATTTTACATGGTGCCTATTTGATGGAACAGGTTGGCTGGACAGGCATTGGCTTAATGAACGTACTGCTCGCTGGCTTTATTGCCTATTCGATTGCGGATAAATCTGGTCTTGCGGCCGGCTTTATCGGCGGAGCTCTTGCCAGCTCAACAAATACTGGTTTTATCGGCGCCGTCATTGCAGGTTTCTTTGCCGGATATGTCGCTCTCTTTGTGAAAAGAAAAATTCAAATTCAAGGCTCTGCAGCTGGACTCGTCCCTCTGCTCATCTTACCGCTCATTACTGTTGGCTTAACCGGACTTCTCATGTCCGTTCTGCTAGGCGGGCCATTAGGGGCTTTGAACACCGCATTAATTGAATGGATCAAAGGCATGGTCGCAGATGGAACGAGCACACTCGCACTTGCTCTCATTCTAGGTGCAATGATTGGCTTTGATCTTGGCGGCCCAGTGAATAAATCAGCTTGGATGGCTGGTAACGCACTCTTCCTATCAGGTGTCTATCTTCCTGCCATTCTCGTCAATATCGCGATTGTCATTCCGCCGCTTGGATACGGGCTTGCGACATTGATTCGAAAACGCAACTTCTCTCCTACCTTCAGAGAAGCCGGACGAGGCGGCCTTGTGATGGGGATTATCGGGATTACAGAAGGAGCCATTCCCTTTACACTCGTCAATCCTTTGAAATTGATTCCGCTGAATGTCGTCGCTTGTGCTGCAGGAAGCGGGGTTGCTGCCTTATTAGGTGTCCATGACATCATGCCGCCAATTGGCGGACTATACGGATTCTTCTCAGTAGGAAACTGGTGGGCGTATTTAATCGGCGCACTAACTGGCGCACTTGTTATTGGAATTGGCGCCAACCTACTTGTGAACTTCTCTGAGAAAAAAGAACCCCAAAAGCCAGAACATGATCAGAAGCAGAAAGAAGAAGATGATTTTGACCTTGTGCTAGAAGGATAATTTGAACAAAGAAAGGTGTCGTTACACAATGACTGTCAATGTACATGTGATTCCACATACTCACTGGGACCGGGAATGGTATTTTACCACCTCCCGCTCCCGTATCTACTTAATGAAAAGCGTAATGGACATATTGGACACCCTCGAAACAGATGAACGGTTCCATTACTTCATGCTCGATGCACAAGCATCCTTGCTAGATGATTACTTGAAATGGCGCCCAGAGGATGAAAATCGAATCAAACAGCTCGTCACAGCAAAACGCCTCATCATCGGTCCGTGGTATACACAAACGGATCAGCTCGTTATTTCTGGGGAATCGATTGTACGGAATCTGCAATATGGGATTGAGCGCTGTCAGCAGTTTGGACATGTCATGAAGGTCGGTTATGTCCCTGATTCCTTCGGTCAATCTGCACAAATGCCTCAAATTTACCAAGGCTTTGGTATTGTCGATACAGCCTTTTGGCGCGGCGTTTCTGATCATATGACGAATCACACAGAATTTAATTGGCGCGGGGCGGATGGCAGTGAAGTGTTTGCAGTGAATCTGCCATTTGGCTACTACTACGGAGGAAATATTCCTGAGAAGGATGAAGACCTGCAAGCCTTTCTTTCTGAAAAAATCGGGGCGCTGCAAGCAAAAGCCACGACAAAGAATGTCTATTTCCCAAATGGCTTTGACCAAGCGCCTATTCGTAAAAACCTGCCTGACTTATTAGAAAAAGCCAATGAAATAGACGAGCATAACTATCAAATCAGCAGTTTAGAAGACTACATTGCAGCAGTGAAAAAAGAGCGGACTTCTTTTGAGACATTAGAAGGAGAACTCATTCATGCCAAGCATATGCGAATTCATAAGTCCATTTTTTCAACAAGAGCAGATTTGAAAATCTTAAACAACCAAATTGAAAACTATCTTGTCAATGTGATGGAGCCGATCCTTACAATCAGCTATTCACTCGGACATGACTATCCGCATGACACGGTACGTGATATTTGGTACCTCATGTTTGAAAATGCAGCGCATGACAGCATTGGCGGCTGTAACAGTGATACGACGAATCAAGATGTCTTCTTCCGCTATAAACAGGCAAAAGAAATTGCCGAGAATCTGGTGGACTTACACATGCGTCTCATCGCCATCCGGCTTCAAACTGAGCAAGAAATCACGTTCACTTTATTTAATACACTGCCTTCAAAGCGCTCTGAAGTCATTGAAGTCGAAACCTTTATCACAGAACGTCCATTTACACTAAAAGACGCTGATGGACGAACTCTTCACTACACAGTCAAAAGCAAAACCGATGTGACAGATTATGTCTTAGCACAGCAGATTTCACTTAACCCAAGCAAAGAAGTGTACATGCCAAAGCAAGTATGGAAAGCTGTTTTACTCATTGAAGCAGTCGACTTGCCATCCGTTGGTTATACACAAGTCAGCATGGTTTTCGATGAATCTAGTGAATCCATTTTGGAAAAAACAGAAGGCCGTGTCATTGAAAATACGTTTTACCGCATTACAGCAAATGACAATGGGTCATTAGAAATTACGGATAAACAGACTGGACGAACGTTCTCTGAGCAAATGATCTTTGAAGACAACGGAGATGATGGGGATTCCTACAACTATTCCCCGCCGCGCGAGGATCTTTATGTATCATCTAAAGATATCTCATCAGCAGACATTACCGTATCTAAAAGCAGTTTACAGGAAGAGCTCACCATCAAGCTTCAATTGACTGTCCCGTATGATTTAGAGGAACGTTCGGAGCAAAAGGGGACGACTTCCCTCCCGATCACAGCGAAGGTGGCTTTAAATAAAGATGAAGCGGTCATCCGTTTTCATGTGAATGTTGACAACCATGCACTAGACCACCGTCTACGGGTACTCTTTGATACTGGTATTGCATCAAACGTATCACTCAGCGATCAACAGTTTGGCACCATCGAACGTCCAACGGAGCTGACGCAAGAGCTTGAATGGTGGAACAATGAACATTGGGAAGAAAAACCGATTACCATTGAACCCATGCAATCATTTGTTGCACTTCGCGATGAAGCATATGGTGTCTCTCTTTTGACGGACTGCGTCAGAGAATACCAAATCACAGGCGCGGGCTACACAACCATTGCTTACACACTCTTCCGCTGTTTCGGAAAAATGGGGAAAGAAAACCTTCTTTACCGTCCCGGCCGGGCTTCTGGAGAAAAAATCGTGGAAACACCTGACGCCCAGCTTCAAGGATCGCTATCTTTCTCCTTTGGCATGCACTATAGCCAAGAAGCGGTAAGTGAAGGACACTTGGCTCAGCTTGCTAAACGTTACACCACCCCGGTTCAGTGCTACGAGCGGGCAGACTTTTTAAACGGTCGTTTAATTTTCTCTTTCCGAGATGAAAAAGAAGACTTACAATCTACTTATAGCCTGCTTGACATTGAGACAGACGGGGCCGTTCTAAGCGCTTTGAAAAAAGAAGAGCATGGGACAGGCATTGTCATTCGTCTCTTCAATCCATATTTAACACGTCAAACAGCCGCTTCAATCAATAGTTCATCTCTACAACATGGAGAAACAGCGAATTTAGGCGAAACACCTGAAGGACATATACTGAAAGCACAACATGGATCATTACACATTGAACCGCTCACACCTTGTCAGGTACAAACCTACATTGTAAAGAAAAAATGAACATGTAGGGGCGGGATCCATTTGGATTCCGCCTCTCTTTAATGGAGGGCATTGATCATGCGAATTGGAGGCATCGAAGCAGGCGGTACAAAATTTGTCTGCGGCTACGGAACAACAGACGGAACGATTGAACATATGACTTCCTTTGCAACAGGGAACCCAGAAGAAACATGCCGGCATGTGATCGAATACTTTACAGAGCATCCAGTTGATGCGATTGGCATAGGCGCATTCGGACCTGTCGATGTAAAAGAACACAGCCCCAGCTATGGAACGATTCTCGAAACACCCAAAACAGCTTGGCGCCAATTTCCATTACTCTCAACCTTAAAACAAGCACTCGGTCTCCCTATGAAGCTTGATACGGATGTGAACTGTGCGGCGCTCGGTGAAGCTCGTTTTTCAATGGAAACAGACAGACCAAATTCCTTGATCTATATCACGGTTGGGACGGGAATCGGTGGCGGTGCCTATATTGAAAACCGCCTCATTCACGGACTGCTTCATCCAGAAATGGGACATATCACCGTTCAGCGCCACCCTCATGACACCTATGGGGGCTGCTGCCCGATCCATCATGATTGTTTAGAGGGACTAGCATCTGGACCTGCCATAGAAGGCCGTTATCATACATTGGCACAAATGCTGCCAGAGGAACACCCTGCCTGGTCACTTCAAGCTTATTATCTCGGGCAAATGACCGCAAATTTATTACTCACCCTGTCACCAGAACGCATTATTTTTGGTGGAGGTGTCATGAAACAGCCGGCCTTGCTGCCGCTCATCCTTGAAGAAACAGACAAGCGCCTTCATGGTTACTTACAATTACCAAAGCCATTAAATGAAATCGTCACAAAGCCTTCCTTTGACGGATTATCTGGTTTAATGGGAGCCATCGCCCTTGGAGCTGATGCCTTAAAGGAACAAGGAGCGGCGCAATGATGATGACGGCAGATACTCGAACCTACCAGCTCATTCAGCGGCTATTTGAAACGAAAGGGTTCGTGAAGCTGGAGGAGCTCACTGCCTCTTTTCGCTTATCTGACCGCTCCATCCGCAATTTAATCAAAGAAGCAAATGAGCTGTTAACGCAAGCTGGAGCCATGATCAAGACCATCCGCGGGAAAGGGTATACGCTCTTAACAAGTGACCAAGACGCTTTCCTGCTTTGGCTCCATCAGCAAAAGCTTCCTGCTCGCTCTCTCGTTCCCGTCATGCCAGAAGAGCGCATACGATTTATGATGAGAAAACTATTGCTTCAATCAGACTACTTAAAAATTGATCAATTAGCAGAAGAATTGTTCATCAGCCGTATGACGGTCAGCAGTGATTTAAAAAAAGGACGGGAGCTGTTAGCCCGTTACGGTATGACCCTTGTCTCAAAGCCTGGATTTGGCTTAAAAGTAGACGGAGACGAATTGCAAAAAAGGACGTGCTACGCAGACTTACTGCTTGAAGAAGAACCCGCCCTATCTCATATAACTGAGCGGGAACAGCTTCATTTCCCTGACATTTCACTTGAAACCATTCGATCCATTGTGCTGACAAATCTATATCAAGAATCACTGCTCATTAAAGATATTGCCCTAAAGAATTTAGTGATTCACTTAGCGATTGCCATTCAACAAACGCAAAAAAAACAGCGGATACCCGCCAGTATCACTCACACACAAAGACCGCCAGTGTTAACAAGAATCGCTCAAAAGATCACTCATCAAATAAGCGACACGTTTCATGTCACCTTATCAGAGGATGAAACAGATTACTTGGTGATGCATCTCTTAGCGAATCAAACGTGGAAAGAAATTGATGAGCACCAAACGACAGAAGAAGTACGTCAGGCGGTGACACGATTTCTCCAGCACATTGAAAAAACAAGCGGTCATCGTTTTGTAGATGACGATATCCTGCGTCAAGATTTGATGCTGCATATGAAGCCATTATTAAATCGAATTCAATACGGCGTGTCTTTACAAAATCCGCTTTTGCATGAGATCAAAACATCTTACCCTTATCCGTTTGATTTGGCCGTCAGCGGACTCAATGCCTTACAGCTGGTGCGGACGCCAAATGAAGATGAAGCGGCATATGTTGCCTTACATATTGCTGCTTCATTTGAAAGAAGTCATCTTGACACCTCGCAAAAAAAGATTACCATTATTGTATGCGGATCTGGACTAGGAACGGCACGGCTACTTGAAATTAAATTGAAGGCGGCCTTTCAACATGAGCTTGAGATTGTTGAGCTTTATTCTTATCAGGATTACGCTTTTAGCACGACTTTGCCATGTGATGTGATTATTACAACCGTACCTCTCGCACCAAAGGGGAAACCAATCATTCAAGTGAATGCTTTTTTTGAACATCATGATGTCCAGCGTGTGAGTGAGGTCATTCACCTGTTAAACGGACACGGTGCCCCTTCGCAGGAACTGATGGCTTTTTTCCAAGAACGATTGACCTTGTTGGATGTGAACCTTTCAAGCAAGGAAGAGGTATTAGATACGCTTTGCAGCCGGTTGGAGGCGCATCAGCTTGTTTCATCTTCTTTTCGTTCCTCCGTGCTGGAGCGGGAGCAAATGTCATCGACCTATCTTGGCTGCATTTAATGTTCCGGTGAAATAGATGTGGTTCGATTGTTTATCCTGATAATTGGATAAATGCAACGGTTCAAGCAGGTCCCCAATCTTCAATTCCGCTTTCGTCCCATGAAAAAACGGCCCAGGATCTAAAACATCTTTCTTGTCATTCATACAGCCACATCCCTTATCGTTTTTGACTTGCGTATAACAGTATACGGGCTGATGCGGGCGGAAAACAGTCTATAAATGAGATGAAATTCGGGGTATAATGATAGTAGAGAGTACGATGTGATTTATAAACTCCAGTAAGTTAAAATAACAGCAAGAATACATACAAAGCAGTCTTCTTGAAAGAGATAAAGAAACTAAAAAATTAATTGCGGCAACGGAGCAGGAGGAAAAGGAAGGAAAAAATTTTGGTGGCAGTTTTGGAAATAGCGTATTGAAGGATATCTGATCAGGATTGAAGAAGATGAGGATAAAGTAGCCAAAGAGACGTTTTGATGCTTTATCTGGTTGGCGTGTTGGTACATAATCAATTAAATTCTTCAGGAAAGGTGTAATGAGATAATGAAAGATAGGGATAAGATTTGTCATATATATGCTCAAAAAAGTTGGCATATGGATTCTTATATTATTGGTAATCGTGAGGGTTTAATAGAATTAAAGAGTGCTATTGACCAAGCATTGAAAAGTAATGTTGGTCAAGCTGAATTATTTCCATCAGATTTAGAGGATTATACAACTTACGTTGCTTTAGTTGATGATAAAGAAGAGTTGGATTCTCTTATTATGCCTTACACTGATGAGGATAATGATGATGAAAACTTGATACATCCAGTTGATATAGTTACAAGTCATGAAGAGAAAAAAACCCCTAAAAATTAGGGGTTTTTTAGTGTAATATTGTTTCTCCTGGACTTGCTTTGTATTTCTTTGGTACTGATGCTCTGAGAGCATGGTGTATTTTATCTTTTGGAGCTACATGGAAATGCCAATACCAAGTTGAGGTTTTTGGTATTAAAGGGATTTTTCCATTGTCTACAGCAAATACTCTTGTTGTTCTTTTCTTTCCTTTGTGTAGGACGACAACTAAACTTCTAAGTTGTCCTTTATCATTTCTTACATCCCATTTAATTTTGTAATTTTTACCAAAACCTTTTATCCGATTTTTTAGATATTTAAGTGCAGTTCTTGCGCCTTTTGATCTGATAGCCATTAAAGCAACTCTTCCTACGGTCATTGCGATTGGTACGAAAAATATTGGTAGTGCTTGTGTTGTGATTTCACTCTGACTACTTTTGGAGTCAAGTTGTTTCATTCGGTTTTCTAAAGCTAAAAATTCTTCATTGTTGAAATATTGATCGATCACTTTATTTTGTTCTGACTCTGTCATGTTTTCAAATTCTTTTTCTGTAAATGGAAGGTTTTCTATGTATTCCCCCATTTTCTTTTCAAGTTCGTCTAATTCTTTGTTAGCTTGTTCATTTTGTAGAACCGTCGGTGTTACTAACGCTTTTAATTCTTGTGAATTGATAGAGTGTGTTTCTGCTGATGCTTCTGATGAAAATGGAGTCCATATTGATATGACAAGAGCTAGGGTAATTAGGGTTAAAAGTGTTTTTTTGAACATTTTGTTTATATTCCTCCTTTTGTAATAAATTCCAAAATCAAGGTTATCAAATCAAAATGAGTGTATCAATGGATTTAAGATAGATTTAAGGAAACTTCTATGATAGACAAATGACACAAGCCGATAAAGTGAACGAACAAAAAAGCCAGCCACCCGCTAATAAGGTGACTGGCTTTTTTCTGTTACTTCCCGATGTTCTCTCCATTTTGCTCGATTAATGTTTCATACCAATAAGAGCTCTTTTTCCGAATTCTCTTCAGGTCTTTCAGGTCAAATTCATCACGGTTGACGTAGATAAAACCGTAGCGTTTTGAGCAGCCTTGGTGTGTACTGATTAAGTCGATGGCTGACCACGGGCAGTACCCGAATACCTCAACACCGTCAGTGATCGCCCATTTGATTTGTTCAATATGTTTTTCTAAATAATCAATTCGGTAATCATCCTGAATCGATCCATCCTCTTCTAACTTGTCAAAAGCGCCCAGCCCGTTTTCCGTAATAATAAGAGGTAGCTGATAGCGGTCGTAAATCTCACGCATCGTTGATCGGAAACCGGTAGGGTCAATCTCCCAGCCAAATGCATTTTTACTTAAGAACGGGTTGTTGCCGCCTTTGTAGACGCCATCTTCACCAGATTTTAAATGCTGATCTCCGCCGCGGGCAAATTCATCATTGCCATCTCCTTTACTCGCTTCAACCGTTTGAGATGTGTAGTAGTTAAAGGCTATGAAGTCTGGTTTTGCACTTTTCAAAATATCCATATCTCCCTCTTCAATCACAGGAAGAATGTCTTTTTCCTTCATGTATGCCCATGCAAGGTTGTTATAACGACCGAATACCGCCATATCAAGATATAGCCAGTTGCGGATCGCATTGTAATTAGCCGCAGCAATGACATCCTCAGGTTTTGGAGATGCCGGGTAAATAAGGGCAATGTTTGGCGCTGGTCCGATTTTTGCCTCAGGCAGCAAACGATGACAAAGCGTCATGGCTTTCGCCTGTGCCACAAGCATATGGTGGTTCTGCTGATATAGTTCTTTTTTCGGATTTTCTAAATTTGGATCCAGTGTACCTAGAGCTGATCCATGTAAGATCATCATGTTTTGTTCATTAATCGTCAGCCAATATTTTACCTTCTCGCCATACTCCTGGAACAAAACCTCCGCATAACGTTCAAACGCATCGACTGTCGAACGATTTGACCAACCGCCTTTCACTTGAAGCGCATGAGGTAAATCAAAGTGATACATCGTCACAATTGGTTCAATGTCATAGCGGCGCAATTCATCAATGAGAGAATGGTAGAAGTCAATTCCCTTTTGATTGATCTCCCCATCTCCATTTGGAATGATCCGTGTCCATGCAATAGAGAAACGATAAGCCTTCAAACCCATTTCTGCAAACATCTTCACATCCTCTTTATATCGATGATAGTGATCGCTGGCTACCTTAAAATCAGTTGTTCCTTCAGGATAGCTTTCTCTCATATCAATGACTGAAGGCCCCTTGCCATCCTCGTTCCATGCACCTTCTACTTGATAGGCGGAAGTCGATCCGCCCCAGAAAAAGTCTTTTGGAAATGGTGCTAGTGTTGAATATCTCATGATTATATCCTCCCTTTCTTAAACTAAGTGTAAAAATGATTGTCCTGGTGTCACTTGTTTTTCTTCTGTCTCAATGATATCGCTAAATTCACCGGAATTGGTAATAATCACAGGTGTTGTGACAGAAAGACCTGCTGCTTGAATGGCCTCAATATCAAACTCCGCAAGCAGTTCACCTTCTGTAATGGTTTGGCCCTGCTCAACCTTCGGCGTAAAATGACGGCCCCCAAGTTGTACAGTATCCAGTCCAATATGAATGAGTACTTCTGCTCCGCTTTCAGAGGTGAGACCGTATGCATGTCCTGTTGGGAATACCGTTGTCACGACTCCAGTTACTGGTGCAAACAACTTGCCTTCTGATGGAATAATGGCTGCGCCCTTACCTAATGCGCCAGATGAGAAGGCTTTATCTTGCACCTCTTCTAGCTTGATGACTTCGCCAGATAAAGGACTTTTCACATGAGCTGCTTTGACACCATGTTCATTTTCAGATGCTGGTGCAGAACTAGCTGCAGGAGCATCTTCTTCATCCACAGGGTCTTTGAATCCAATCAAATAGGTTAAGACGATTGAAAGGACAAATGAAACGGAAATTCCGATTAAGAATCCTGTAAATCCTTGACCATAGAAGATCGGAAGTGTCAGTAAACTCGGAAGACCTGACGCGATCGCAATACTTTGTGAATAACCGATAATGGCACCACCGACACCGGCAGAGATCACCGCTGCAATAAATGGTTTTTTCAAACGAAGTGTGACGCCGTATACAGCAGGTTCTGTAATTCCAAATACAGCAGAAACCGCTGTCGATCCAGCTAATGATTTCAGCTTTTTGTTCTTTGTTTTCAGCATAACACCGATTGAAGCACCGGCTTGTGAAAATACAGCTGGCGCAGTAGCCGGCTTAATATGATCTTTTCCATGAACCGCAATATTATTTAAAATGACTGGCACAAGCCCCCAATGGATACCGAAGATGACAAGAACCTGCCATGCCATCGCAATTAAAGCACCGGCAAGTGTAGGGCTAAAGGAGAATACTTTCAGCAGGACGGCTGCAATTCCGTTCCCTGCATACACACCAAATGGTCCAAATACGATCAGTGTCAGTGGAACGACCGTGACCAGTAAAATCAGTGGTGTAATAAAGTTTTTCACACTTTCATGAATGACTTTGTTAAAGAAACGTTCGATATATCCCATCACAAACACTGCCAAAATAATCGGGATAACCGTTGATGTATAAGACATTAAGACAACCGGAATGCCGAAGAACGACACATCTCCGCCGCCTTTTGTGAGCTCTTGAATAGTCGGGTAGATCAGTGCACCTGCAATCGTCACAGCGACAAATGGATTCGCTTTAAACTTCCTAGCAGAAGTGAATGCGAGCAGCAGCGGCAGGAAGTAGAATAAGCTGTCTGATGCGGCAAATAAAATTTGATACGACGTATCTTCAGGAGATAACCATTTTGCATTGATACAGATGCCTAGAAGTCCTTTTAAAATACCGGCACCCGCCATGACACCTAGAAGCGGTGTGAAAATTCCAGAAACAATGTCGACGAATTTTCCGAAAAGACTTGTACTTTCTTCACTTGATCTTGCAGATGAAGAAGTGGAATCCTCTAATAGATTCGTAAACTCCCCAATCTCTCGATATATCTCTGGTACGGTGTTGCCAATGACCACCTGAAACTGGCCGCCGCTTTCCATGACAGTCACCACACCATTTAATTTTTCAATGGCCGCTTTATCTGCTTTTGATCTGTCATTTAATGTGAAGCGAAGTCTTGTGGCACAGTGAACCAATGAATGAACATTTTTCTCTGTCCCGATATGTTTGATAATGTCTTCTGCTAATTGACGATGACTCATACAAAAACCCCCTTTTTTTCAAAAAAAATACGTTTTTAGGCAAAATAAAAACCTAAACGGGCACCAAAAATAGTCGCAACTTGCTATTGCGCTTTTTCAGTGAACGTTTAGGTTTTGCCTGCCGAACAGTCACAATCCTCTAAGACGATCATTGTGAAACCGTATTCTTTTATGTTTATGAGCAAATAGTACCACTCACTTTTTATGATGTCAACGCTTTCTTTTAAAATTCTATCTTTATTTTTCTCGTTTGATGAGTCGATTCAAATGAATCGATAGATAGAGCATCTCCTCTGATGTTAGATCGCGATGATATGTTTGATACACATATTCCGCGATTTTCTTTGCGCATTCGTACGCCTTCGGATATTTCACTTTAATCAGCTGATATAAATCTTGATCTTCACTGACGAGTAACGTTTCGTTGATGAGACGCTGTACGAAAAAGCGTAAATGTGTGAGAAAACGATAAAAGTTGAGCGAGTCTTCATCAAATTCCATGTTCAGATGGTATTTCACAATGGTCAGTATGGCATTCACTTCTTTTGTGATATTGACCGTTGTATTCATGTCTTCATTGAGCTCTGCATTAATGATATGCATGGCAATAAAGCCCGCTTCATCTTCAGGCAGTTCAATATGAAGACGATCTTCAATCATCTCAAGGCATTCCTTCGCCACGAGAAACTCATCTTTGTATAAACGTTTAATCTCCCAAATCAGCGAATTCTCAATCAAGTGGTTTTTCTTTAATCGTTCGATTGCGTAATGAATATGGTCTGCCAGCGATACATGCAGACTTTCGTTTAATCTTCGGTTCAGCTTTGTATGTGCGTATTGGATCATTTCCTCGGTCACCTTGACGACATCATATGGAACCTCTTGAAGCAACATTTTCATCCGCTCATGTACGGAATGATCTTCTAGGCGGAACACTTTATCAATTAACGCCTCGTCCACCGGGTCGCCGGGACGTCTTTGAAAAGCGATGCCTCTGCCCATGACGACGATTTCTTTTCCTTGTTCATCTATCACACTAATGACATTATTGTTTAGAACCTTTTGAATCTGCATCTCCAAACACCTCCGTCTATAACCAGCCATCTACACTCAAAATATGCTCTCATCTTAACACAACTGTCAAATCACTTGGCGTTTTTATCTGACTTTTGAAATAGATTTAACGATATTTTCACTTCTTTCTTGCTGGTCTGATCCTCCCTCGGCCTGCATACAATACCCCGAGGAGGTGACCTTCGATGAAGGCTTTTTTCTGGTCAGCATCTTTTTTATTCATGTTCATTCTGACTCTCTTTATTCTAGGTATTGTTTTTTGGCTTAGTGGACAAGGCTTAGATCAGCTATGGAGATATGCGCTTATCTGTCTTGTGACAGCCACCGTTCTACACGGCGTTACCACTTGGCTAAAGCAGCATGTCATGCATCATCTATCCAAATAAAAAGGCTGCCCTCCGTATTCAGGCAGCCCTTCCGTTATTCCTTAGATGAGGCGGCTTCTTTCTGAGAAGCACGCAGTTCATCATTAATTTTTTTCGCATCTTCTAAAAACTCTGTTTCAAATCCACTTTTGAGTGCCCACATATAAAATAACAACGCCACAACTGCAATGAGCGCCATATCCCAACCATAATGAATGACGTTATACCCGCCAAATTTATCACTGCCGAGACAAGAAATCGTCATCATCACAAGCAAATACACAACCATCCAAGCACCTGCTTTAAAGTGACGGCCAAAGCCCTTCCACTTCGCTTTTGCTTGATAGTAAAAATAGATTGGCAGACCGATGAGAATAATGAAGAGCACCTGACCCGTCAGCGGCCATCTCGCCCAGTACAGTGTCAATGATGCAAAGACAAAACCGAGCGGGGCAATGATGCTGAGTCCTTTAATTCGCAATGGACGATATAAATCTGTGCCCGTCTTTCTCAGCGTCATCACTGTCACAGGTCCTGTCAAATAGGAAATCAGGGTCGCCACAGAGATAATTTCAGCGAGAACCCCCCATCCTCTAAACAAAAACAGAAAGATAAACGATACGCCTAAGTTAAAAAACATCGCTGGACGAGGCACACCATAAATTGGGTGCAGACGACCAAGTACACTCGGCATGTACTTGTTTTTTTCCATCCCATAAATCATACGAGACGTCGTCGCCGTATACGTAATCCCTGTTCCAGAAGGAGAAACGAACGCATCTGCATATAAAATAAGGACAAGCCAGTTGATCCCTAGCGCAATGGCAAGGTCAGCAAATGGCGAGTTGAAATTCAAATGCCCCCAGCCATTCACTATCATTGATGGATCGACAGCCCCAATAAAAGCGATTTGCAGCAGCACATAAATGACCGTTGCAATCAAAATCGATCCAACAATGGCGATTGGAATCGAACGCCCTGGATTTTTCGCTTCTCCTGCCATATTAATCGGGCTTTGGAAGCCATTAAAAGCAAACACAATCCCTGATGTTGCGACAGCTGTGAGCACACTCGCCCAGCCGTTCGGCGCAATACTTGTTCCAGAAGTAAAATTCTCACTATGAAAACCTAGGAATAAGAGCGCACCAATTGTTAATCCTGGAATGACGATTTTAAAAACCGTAATGAATGTATTCGCCTTTGAAAACAACCCAACTGTCCAATAATTGAGCAGAAAATAAATCACCAGCAGCACACTTGCCACCATGAGCCCCTCGGTCGTCAAAACCCCTTTTGTGACCAAATGGCTTGTCCACTTTGCCCACTCCCAAGGCCATGAGCTCATGTATTGAACGGAGGCCACTGCCTCAACAGGAATCACAGAGACAATCGCAATCCAGTTTGCCCAAGCGGCGATAAATCCAATAAAAGAGCCGTGTGAATATTGCGTATATTTGACCATTCCGCCTGCCTCTGGAAACATCGACCCGAGTTCACTATAAGACAATGCGATAAATAAAATAACAACCATCCCGATCAACCATGACAAAATAGCAGCAGGGCCGGCGATTTGAGCAGCCCGCCACGCACCAAAGAGCCATCCTGAACCAATGATTGAGCCAAGACCTACCATCATTAAAGCGAAAGTTCCCATCCTACGATGCAAATGATTCATGTTCATAACACCTTTCGATTAAAATACAGAGCATGTGTCGAGCAAGCGCCTTTCTTTTATAGCAGCTCACCTTTCATTCCATTGGCAAATACTTTCTGATCTGAACTTTTATCTTTGTTCATTTTTTTGCCTGTTATATTATCTCTCAATTCTCCATTTTCTGAAATAGTCGAACATGCTTATTTCAAAAGAAAGCGCTTTTTCAACTGTTCAATCTATTAGACTGATTAACTACCTTTACCCTTATTTTGAAAAAAACAAAACAAAAAAGAAAGAGGAAATGACTTCCTCTTCCCTCTGAACACGTATCATTCAAAGAAAAAAGGATAAAAGGGAAACCCTCTTATCCTTGTGAGATTGCTTGTTCTTTTTCAATGACAGCTAGTCTTTCTTGAACTTCTTCTTCAGATAAATTGTGCTGTTTCACATAAAGGTTACGTTCGCTTGTGCGGCATTCATGGCTGCAGCTGCGCATATATTTATGCTCGCTTTCTTCTGTTGCAATCATTTTGCGGTTACATGCAGGATTCGCACAGTTCACATAACGCTCGCAAGGTTCGCCAGTGAAGAAATCTTTTCCTACCACGACGTGCTCTGTTTGATTGACCGGAACCGTTAGGCGGTTATCAAACACATAACATTGACCGTCCCATAGCTTTCCTTGAACTTCTGGGTCTTTTCCGTACGTGACAATTCCACCGTCAAGCTGGGATACATCTTCAAAGCCTTCACGCTTTAACCACCCTGAGAATTTCTCACAGCGTACGCCGCCTGTGCAATACGTCAGAATTTTTTTCCCTTCAAGAATCTCTTTGTTGTCACGAATCCACTCAGGTAATTCACGGAATGTCTCAATGTCAGGGCGCACAGCACCTCTGAAGTGACCGACATCAAACTCATAATCATTACGTGCATCAATCACGACCGTATCAGGTGATTGCATTTGCTCGTAAAATTCAACTGGGCTGAGATGTTTCCCCGTTAATTCTAACGGATTCACATCATCTTCAAGACTTAAATTCACCAATTCATTTCGGTGGCGGACGTGCATTTTCTTAAACGCATGACCATCTGCTTCGTCAATTTTAATTGGCATGGACGCAAAGCGTGGATCTTCTTTCAATGCTTGCATGTACTTGTCCGTCTGCTCAATCGTACCAGAAACGGTTCCGTTTATGCCTTCAGATGAAACAAGAATACGACCTAACAAACCAAGTTCCTTACAGAATGCTAGATGCTCTGCTGTAAACGTTTCTGGATCCTCAATGGGGACATATTGATAGTAAAGTAATACACGATATTGTTTTTCCATATATATAAACACCTCTTAAATTTAATCAAAACATACCATTTTATATCATACAGGAAATACATACCTTAAGGCAATGTCAGCAGTTCAATTCCATAAAACGGAAGAGTCTATGGTCTCATATTGTCCGTTTATTTGACAGAACTTTCTGTAAAATGAGATGATTTAAGTACTATATGATTTCGTAAAGGAGCATAAGTCAATGATCCAGCCAGAAGAGATCGTCAGAAGCGGTCCTAACCAGTTTATTTCTCAAAAGGGGATTTATCATGAAATCGAGTCATTTGTTACTCCCTTTCAGTCACCAGCTATAGTGACAGGATATGACTCATATCAAGCCTTTTCACAGTACACAAAGCTTCCATCCGAGTGGCCTGTTGTTCAGCATAAAGGTTACAGTTCACCAAATGCGATCACACGAATTGCGGAAGAACTCAAGAGTTCAGACGTGATCATCGGGATCGGTGGCGGCACGATTTTAGATACAGCGAAGTCTGTTGCCGACGCTCTCCAAATTGAAGTGATCATGGTGCCGACGATTCCTGGGACATGTGCGGCTTCTACACCGCTCAGCGTCATTTATGATGACAAGGGGAATTTCATGAGGGTCGACTATCATAAGCGGTCCAGCTATCTCACGTTAATTGATCATACTTTTTTGCTTTCATCTCCTTTTTCCTATCTCCAAAGCGGAATTGGGGATACGCTCGCAAAATGGTATGAAGCGGAAGCCATTATTCGCAACACAAAAGGCACCTTGCCGCTCATGGTACATGCTGCATTAAAGCAGGCAGTGTACGTTCGTGACATTCTTCTGACTCATAGTGAAGAAGCCGTTAGCAGTTTAAAAACAGGTCAGCTTTCTCAAGCCTTTGCAGATGTAACAGATACGATCATTACGTTAGCCGGAACAGTCGGCGGCTACGGAGGACGTTATGGCAGAATGGCAGGAGCCCATGCCGTTCATAATGGATTAACATTTATTGATGAAACACATCATGTGTTACATGGACAAAAAGTGGCCTATGGCATTCTCGTTCAACTTGCTGCAGAAAACCGTATGACGGAAGTAGAAGAATTACTTGAGCTTTATCAAACACTCGGATTACCTAGAACGATGCGTGAGCTTGGCATCACAGCTCAGCTAGAGGAAGCAGCACATACAGTGGCAAACCATGCTGCACGTAAAGATGAAACCTTTTGTTTGATTGGAGACTATACGAAAGAGCAAATTGTCGACGCCATTCAAATCATTGAGACCTATCAGCCTCAAAAAACGGTCTGAACATACCGGCAAATAAAAAAGCACAGGCATCGGGACGGGACTGACCCCCTAAGATGAGACAAATAAAAAACACCTTCAAGTTTGAAAACAGATCGTTGTGATCCGAAATAAAACATGGAGGTGTTTTTTCTATGGGGACAAGAGTGAGTTATCCGGTTGAAGTCAAACAGAAGGCTGTGGAAATGAGATTGGCAGGCGTACCTATGAAAGAGATCATGCAGGAATTGAATATCAAGAATAAGACGCAGGTTCAGACATGGGTGAGATGGCATAAAGCTGGGGATACACACCGGTTCGAACAACCTGTTGGAAAACAATATTCCTATGGAAAGGGCCCCGAGTACTCTTCCGAATTAGAGAGACTGCGGGCAGAAAATCGCTATTTGAGTCAACAGAATGAAGTTTTAAAAAAGTACAACGAATTGGAAAGGAAGTTGATAAGGAAACGTCAATCAAACTGGTAGAAGAATTGTGCAAAACGATGACGGTACAGGACATCTGTGTCCATTTAGGCATCTTACGTACTTCGTATTATAGATGGAAAAAGGATTTGACTCAGACTCATTCTAAAAGACAACTAGAGAAACAGGTCGGCACGTTGTGCCGAAAGCACAAATATCGATATGGTTATCGGAAAATCACAGCCATACTAAAAATGAGAATGCGTATTAACCATAAAACTGTTCAACGTATCATGCAGAAAAACCAGTGGCAATGCCGGGTTAAAATGAAAAAGCGTAAGAAGAGTGGGCAGCCTTATGCCGTAGCCGGTAATATACTGGATCGGAATTTTCAGTCTGATCGCCCTCTTGAAAAACTAGTCACGGACATCACGTATTTGCCTTATGGACAGAAACAATTGTACCTTTCCAGTATATTGGATTTATATAATGGAGAAGTGATTGCTTTTACGATTGGTGATAAGCAGGACACAGACTTTATCTTAAACACACTTAATCAGCTCCCAGCACTGCCTGAGAATTGCGTGTTACATAGCGATCAAGGTTCTGTGTATACATCTTACGAGTATCAGAAAGCTGTTCATATAAAAGGCATTACCATGAGCATGTCCCGTAAAGGGACACCCGCTGATAATGCCTCCATCGAATCGTTTCATTCCTCACTAAAGTCTGAAACGTTCTATCTTAACAGGATTGATCGCACTACGACCACCATCGTAGAACGCACTGTCAAAGAATACATTTATTATTATAACAACATTCGTATTCAAACGAAACTAAACAACCAATCACCGATAAACTATCGGCAATTGGCTGTATAAAGGTGTTTTGATCCCTGTCTCAAAAACGGGGGTCAGTCCCATCTCGCCCGTGCTTTTCTTATATTAAAAATCGAAGTTATCTGGGTCTGGACCCGTGCGCTCATCTTCATTGAGCTGATCAATGACACTCATTTCATGGGCGGATAACTCGAAATCAAATACGTTTGTGTTTTCGATGATTCGGCTCTTCGTCACAGATTTCGGAATGGTGATAATGCCATGCTGCAAGTCCCAGCGAAGAATGACTTGCGCCACTGACTTCTCATGTTTTTTCGCAATATCTTGAAGCACCGGATGGTTAAGAAGTTTCCCGCTACCTAATGGCGACCATGCTTCTATATGAATGCCTTTTGCCTTGCAGTAGTCACGTAAAGGCTCCTGCGTCAGCTTCGGATGCAGCTCAATTTGATTGACCATTGGTACCACTTCTGCCTCTTCTAATAAATCTTCTAAATGGTGCTGATGGAAGTTACACACGCCAATTGCCTTAACACGCCCATCCTTATACAGCTTCTCTAGCGCTTTCCACGTTTCTTTATATTTGCCTTCAACCGGCCAATGGATTAAATAAAGATCCAATACATCCAAACCAAGTTTGTTCATACTCGTTTCAAAGGCTTCAAGCGTTGACTCATATCCTTGATCACTATTCCACACTTTTGTCGTAATGAACAGATCATCGCGAGAGATGCCTGATTGCTGAATGGCTTTGCCAACACCTTCTTCATTTTGATAGGCCGCTGCTGTATCTATACTGCGATAGCCCGCTTCTAATGCGTCTTTGACTGCATTTACAGCCTCATCCCCATCTTTTACTTGCCATACACCAAAGCCTAGCTTCGGCATTTTTACTCCGTTTGCTAATGTGACTGTATCTGTTAATCCACTCATCAAACAAACCTCCGCTTCATTTTTGCTTACCATGCACTATACCCGAATGTGCGAAAGATCATGCATGAAGATAAACCATTCATAGACAGAATGATCTCAGATAGTTGACAAAGGGCTAAAATGAACTTGATTTTAGCCCTTTGTCTTCTTTTCAGCGTGATAGAAAACCTTTGCAGTCTAGGAAGGACGAGTACCGGCGCGGAGCGAATTTCACATTCGTGAGCACCGACACGCAGGACTGACAAAGAATGCGAGGGTTTGTCTACACGCTGAAACCATTCATAGACTGAATGATCTTATTTGATGTATTGTCCTATATCGACTTGATTTGCATCAACGATTTGGTATTCACTGATTCGATTTTTTGTTTTAGAACCATCATACGTCTCTAAAAAGCTTTGGTCATAAAAAGTCAGACCATACATTTGCTTTTCGTTCTCGTACACTCTGATCCAATAAGATTCTTTTGAGGCTTTTTTAACTTCGTTTATTTTCTTTAATTGAATACCCGAAAATTTCTTCAGCAGCTTTTGAATATCCTCTTTCTTGTCCACCACAACGCGCTCATCATCATGCTCAATTTGAATGGAAGTCACTTTATCTTTATCAATCGAGACCACATCATCAAAAGCATATGTTTTGGCATTGATCATAAAATAAAGACCTATTCCGATGAAAATAACGACTACTAAACCAATGATCCACTTCTTCAACCTAACTCCTCCTTCAATTCACGCCATCCCTATACAAACAGCGAGGTCCAATCATCCTCCTCAGAGAATACTTGAATCCCATGCTGTTTCAGCAAGGCAGACGTCACACCGTCCCCAGCCTTTGTCTTCCCGTTAAACTCTCCCCGATAGATCATCCGGCTTCCGCAAGAAGGGCTGTACTCTTTTAACACGACGGATGTTGCGCCAAGAGTCTGAGCCTGCTTAAGCGTGGCTTGTGCACCATTTACATACATCTCTGTCACATCTGTTCCATGAACATCAACAACAGAAGCCTGCCCCCGTAAGACATCATGACCATCTCCACCAATAATTTCTGCGGGAGGTCTTGGTGTAGAGAAGCCGCCAAGCAGCTCAGGACAAACTGTTACCGCCTTTCCTTCCTGCACAAGCTCCTCGATACGTTGATCTAATCGATGGCTGCCATTATAACGGACCTTTAATCCCGCAAGACAAGCGCTAACAACGATCATGTATGTTCCTCATTTCTATGTATTGAACGTTTTTTGCTGACTTTAAAATAAATCCATAAAGGCAAACAGAGTATCGTGTACATCAAAAAGGGGAGAGCACAATACAAAACAGCCGCCCACATGGACCCTTCAACTCCTGTGATCCCAAAAAAATAAACAAATAATAGCAAGCTGACAAACAATCCGACGAACGGCATGATAAATACATATTTTTTGAAATTTTCCATCATCTCTTCCACCAATACGGTTCCCTCCCTCAATCATCATCACGAATAACGTCAATATATGTTAATTTTACCATAAAAAAACCGAAAGCATCTAGTTTATAGAAAGCTTTCGGCCCGTTATTTATATCTTTTCCTTCCAAGCCTTTAAGAAGCGCTCAATAACCTGTAGTTCGTCTTCATTAAATTCATGGAGGAATTCTAAGTAGGAGGAGACTGCCTGTTCATGAAGCTCATCATGCAGTGCCGCCAGCTGTGTGCCTTCCTCTGTCAGTGAATAATAGACGGATTTCTTGTCACCTTGCCGGTGGCAATAGTCGACCATGCCTTTTTCGATGAGCTTTTTCACAGCCTTTGTAATAGCTGGTTTTGATAGTTTTAGTTGTTGTGAAAGAAATGTATTATTGGATTCATTAGGGTTTGCTTGAATCATAGATAAAATATGAAGCTGTGTAAGTGTCCAATCTTGCTTGAGTGTATCAGTCGTGGTAATCAGTGGATCTGTTGGATCGTTCCGTTTCTTTTCCCTATGCATAATCAAATCTTGAATCGCTTTTAAGACAATCTGCTCGTTTGTTTCCATCTGAACCTCCACTCTTAACTGGTTAATAAAATGGTACTAATAATCAATAAAGGAGTCAAAAGAAATGTGGGGATGAGGAAAAGAATGGGTCATCAGACCTGATAAATAAGAGAACTTTTTTACTAAATTACAAGAGACCGCACAATTTCCTTTTCTTTGCTATTATTTATGATAGGTAACCCTCAATCAAAAAAAGAAGGTGAGAGAATGAAAACAGAGCAGCAAATGGCCATTCGCCAGTTAGAAGAAAAAATAAATTTGTTTTCTTCTGTTGTCAACGGATCGTTCCTATCAACAGAAGATTTCGTTTTATCAAACACGCATATATCAACTGACACGTTCAATTTGTTATTACCCATTTCAGCGCACATACAAGATCAACAAAAAGTGGAAGCTGCCATCGAACAAATGCAGCAACAGCAGCTAGCATTCAGCACATGGATCACTCAAAGCCTGCTCCACCCCGATTGGTCGAATATCATGCAGAAATATGGGCTTCAAGAAGTGGAACGCAATACCATCATGATGCTTGAACATACAAACGACATCGATCAAAGGACCTCTCAATCGCTTACGATCAAGGAAGTGACTGACGATCAAACCTTTCTCGATTATCAACATTTATTTATCGAACTTTTCGAAGGATCACCTGAGGCAATCTCTTTAAACAGCTATTTCCAGCGCTTTTCGATTGAACGATTACACCCGAGTACCCGCATGTTCGTTGGATATGAACACAACAAACCGGTCACAACGGGCTTATTGATTGAAACAGCAGACAGCTACGGTATTTATGATGTCATCACAAAGGCAGAACACCGCGGAAGAGGACTTGGCAGTGACATGTTTCATTACCTTCTGACCCAGACAGATAACAAACAAAAGTGTGTGATGTTACAAGCCTCAAATGACGGCAAACATATCTATCAGCGTGCCGGATTTCACCCAATTGGAGAAATGGTAGTTTTTGAATAGAAGATGACATTTTTCCTGACTTATCAAGGGCAAAGAAAGGCATCCTGTCTCTTCTTTGCTTCCAACATCTCACCACAAAAATGAATGTACATTCATTCACTCCTTTGGTACATTTAAAAAAAGGAGCTGAAAAAACAGATGGTTCGACCAGGCGATCAATTTCAAACAAGCAAAACCTATACGCATGAAGATGTCATTCAATTTGGAAACATGACAGGTGATCTTGGCAAACATCATACCGAGCTAGATGATCAAGGAAGGCTCATGGTACACGGTTTTCTCACAGCAAGTCTAGCCACGAAACTTGGCGGTCAGTTTCATTTTATCGGTCAAGAGATGACATGTACCTTCATACGCCCTGTTTATACAGGTGACACCATTACCTGTCAGATGGCCGTCACCAAGGTAGAACCCCTTGAAAAATACCATCGTGTCCACCTTTTTTCCCGTTATATCAATCAGCATGGAGAAGAAGTCATTACTGGTAAAAGCGAAGGTGTGGTTTTCAAAAAATAAAAAGCTGCCTATGATGAGGCAGCTAACTAACACGAAAACGTTCTTATTCTCTTCTATTCAGCCTGATGCTGACGATCCATATAAAGCGGCGGTCTCTTTAATGAAATCACTGCACAGCTAAAGGCAATCAGCACAAAAATAGCGCCGAATTTAGCCAAGTCAACGGATGAACCAGTCATTGTAAACATGACGCCGCCCACTGCTGATCCAATGGAAATCCCAATTTGCAAAGCGGATGTATTCAAACTCTGCTGAATATCAGACGTCACAGGGTCTGTTTGAATCAAATAGCTCTGCAAAGCAGGTGTCAGTGCCCAGCTAAGAGCACCCCATAGGACAACCATCACCATAAAGAGCATAAACACTCCCGCTGTATAAGGAAGGATAAACATCACAATGGCAAACGCCATGGTCACAAGCAAAATGGCTTTTCCTGATCCTAGTTTGTCACTCAGCCAGCCGCCAAACCCATTCCCGCCAATCGACGCAAGCCCGAAGACCAAATAACAAATACTAATCCAAAACGGAGTCATATGAAGAACTTCCATCAGAAATGGCGTGAAATAAGAATACAGCATATAATGACCAGCAAGCATGAACAAACTAATCAAATGTGCACTGAAAATTTTCGGATGCCCTAAAGAACGAATTTGTTCTTTAAGCGGTGTGACTTTTTCAACAGGCATTTTCTCCAATAGAAAATAAATGAGCACCATCGATATCGCTGACAGAATACTGATTCCTAAAAACATCACTCTCCAGCCAAAGCTCTCTGTAATAAAAATACCGATCGGTACACCGAGAACCAGTGATGAGCTAATCCCAATAAAAATCAGACCTAATGCTTTCGCTCGATGCGCCGGTTCCACCAGCTTGGCGGTAATCGTCAATGATAGCACCACAACAAGCGCTGTACTCATGGCAATCAAGACCCTAGAGATCATGACAAGGGCAAAGGTGGAACTAAAATATGTGAATACATTGCCTAATGTAAAGACCAATAATGCGATTAAATAAAGACGCTTTCGTTCGATTTTGGCTGTGACGGTCAGTAGCACCGGTGCTGAAATAGCATACACAATCGCAAATACCGTGATCAGCTGCCCAGCTGTCGCAAGAGACACATTGAGATCCTCTGCTAAACTTGGCAAAATGCCCCCGACCACAAGCTCAACTAATCCAACCGCAAAAGTAGAAACAGCTAATAAATAAACTCTCCAGTTCATGTCTAACATCCCTTCTCTATATCATGGCTTTCACTTTTGATACAGGGTGCAGACAAACAAAAAAACCCTGATTACAAAAAAGGAAAGCGCGCTTTTGTAATCAGGATTTATCGGATCCTGGTAGAAACCCTCAAACCATATTATTGAGGTTATACAAGTCTATTTTTTTCTTCAAATATATTAGCATAGCCTTCCATAACGTGCAAGCTGCAAAAATAGAAAATGTTTGCCAATGGCTCTTCGACATAAACGACCTCAGAAAGGCATGAAATGAACTTGCGGACCAACTTGCTTTCTCCCCCATTTACAGGTAAACTGATGAAAAATCAACGAACAAGAATCAACGTAGATCTGGAATAGTAGCTTGAATCGATCTTTACCAGAGAGGGAACGGTGCTGAGAAGTTCCTACTGACATCTTCAAGTGAACCTGCCGATTTAGTTCTGTTTCATACAGCGGTTCATACCGTTATCATGATCGAGTGTAAAGCTGTGCTTTAAATTAGGGTGGTACCACCAGGAATGGTCCCTAACTTAAAGTACAGCTTTTTTGTTTTTAAAAAGGAGGAACCTGCAATGTCAAAGAAACAATTTGTTGAGAAAATTACAAGCATGGAAGACGACTTTGCCCAGTGGTATACAGATGTTGTCACAAAGGCGCGTCTCGTCGATTATTCAAGCGTTAGAGGCAGTATGATTATTCAGCCATACGGTTTTAAAATTTGGGAGAATATTCGCGACGAACTTGATCGTCAAATCAAAGAAACGGGTCACGAGAATGTCTATATGCCGCTCTTTATCCCAGAAAGCCTTCTCCAGCAAGAAAAGGATCATATCGAAGGCTTTGCTCCTGAAGTGGCGTGAGTGACACATGGCGGTGATTCGGAATTACAAGAAAGACTCTGCGTCAGACCAACCTCTGAAGTGCTGTTCGCCGAGCATTATAAAAACATCATTCACTCCTATCGTGATTTACCGAAGCTATATAACCAATGGGCCAATGTCGTCCGCTGGGAAAAGACAACACGTCCATTCCTTAGAACCCTTGAATTCCTCTGGCAGGAAGGGCACACTTGTCACGAGACTGAGCAAGAAGCGATTGAAGAAACAGAAAAAATGCTCCATGTCTATGCGTCTATTTGTGAAGAGCTTCTAGCGATCCCTGTCATTAAAGGAAGAAAAACAGAGAAAGAAAAATTCGCTGGCGCTCGCTTCACCTATACGGTTGAAAGCTTGATGCATGACGGAAAAGCCCTGCAAACCGCCACTTCTCACTTCTTTGGCAACGGATTTGCCAAGGCGTTTGGCATTGAATTTTTAAATCGATAAGGAAAATTAGAGCATGTCCAGCAAACATCATGGGGCTTCACCACAAGAATCATTGGCGCTATGATCATGGTGCATGGCGATGACAGAGGGCTTGTCCTGCCGCCAAACATTGCGCCAACCCAAGTACGTGTTGTGCCAATTGCTTCCCATAAAGAAGGTGTCCTCGATCATGCCTATGAATTAAAGGATCGACTCGCCCGCATCGCACGCGCTGACATCGATGCAAGTGATAAACAGCCTGGCTGGAAATTCAACGAATGCGAAATGCAGGGCATCCCATTACGCATAGAAGTAGGACCAAAGGATATGGAAAAAGGCCAAGTGATGCTCGCAAGACGAGACACTGGTGAAAAGCAAGCCGTCACATTAGATGCACTTGAACAAACCATCACGTCCACGCTTGAAGACATTCAGCAGACGATGTACGAAAAAGCAAAAGAACGATTACATGAAAAAACATCAAACGCCCACACAATCGAAGACATCGAGCAGCTTCTTGCCGAAGAAAACAGGTTGATCAAAGCCATGTGGTGCGGTGATGAAGACTGCGAAAACGACATCAAAGAGAGAACAGGAGCAACATCACGCTGTATCCCGTTTGAACAAGAATCCGTTTCTGACACATGTGTCTGCTGCGGGAAACCTGCTTCTGATATGGTGTTCTGGGCAAAAGCCTACTAATCATGCTTCAAATTGTTGACAAGGGCTAAAATGAACTTTATTTTAGCCCTTTGTCTTCTTTTCAGCGTGACGGAAAGCCTTCGGACTCTTGCGAAGCGAAATTAAAAATCATGAGCGCCAGCATGCAGGGCTGACAAAGAATGCGAGGATTTGTCTACACGCTGAAGCATCTTATACGATGCTTCTTTTTTGTTAAAAAGAGCCAAATATCCATTGACCTCCTTCACACAATCCCCTATAATTCATATTAATATAATCGGTTTTTAAGACTTTAACTGGAGTGGTGATCTATGAAGCGCTGGCTCTCAATTTTTAACGAACGTTGTCCAAAATGTAAAACAGCATTAGATGTCTCGAAGTCCAATGCCTTGCAAGGCAAAGTCGTGAAAACATGCCCCAATCTTCATTATCAAAAAGAGTACCACCCTGCACTTGAAACGTATATCGAGCACGATGACATGAAATAAAAAAGACCAACACATGGAAAAGAGCCCTTGCTCTCAATTGTTGGTCTTTTTCTTATAATAAATCCACCCAGATTTTGATCGCTGTGGCTGTAATCATCACGGCAAGCGCCCATTGCAAATAAACGGCATTGATTTTCTGGCCAATTTTCGCCCCAATCGGCGCGGCCATCAAACTGGCCGCCATTAAGACAAGAGCAGGCATGAACATGACTTGACCAGTCAGCACTTTCCCAGCCGATGCGCCGATCGCAGAGAGAAACGTAATCGCCAGAGACGAGGCAATCGTCATCCGCACAGGGATTTTGAGAATCGATAGCATCACCGGCACTAAAATAAAGGCACCGCCTGCACCTAATACACCGGATACACTTCCGATCACAAAGGCAATACCAGCCGCCAGTCCTTTATGAAAGGTCACCTCTCCATCCGCTTCTGCCTGCTGACCTTTTTTCGGAACAAGCATTAAAATGACAGCGACAATGGCAAGCAGGCCATAGACTACATTGATGCCTTTCTCTGGAAGGAAATGTGATAAATAGCTGCCTAATAAACTCCCTGCCAATATACTGCTCCCCATATATAAAATCAATGGTCGATGTAAAAATCCGCTTTTTCGATACGCCAGCACACCGCCGAGTGTCGAAAATAGGACTTGAATGGCACCAATCCCTGAAACCTCGTGTGCCGATAATGCCATCACTCCGACTAGAGGCGGGATATAAAGCAGCATGGGATAGTTGATCACCGATCCTCCTATTCCGACCATTCCTGATAAGAAGGAACCAATAAATCCGATGATAAATAAAGTAATGAAAAATGCAAAATCCACGCTGGTCTCCTCCTTTGCAAAAGGAAAAGGGGCTCCCTCATAGATACCCCTCTCCCCTTTAGGACCCTTTTCTCACCCAGAACTTCAGCACATGCCCTTCATCTGTCTGCGTGATCAATTCATGTCCGCTTGACTTAGCCCATGCAGCCAAATCAGCCCCTTTATCTGTTGCATGTATTTCTAATACTTGGCCTTCTGCCAAGTCGTTCATTTTTTTCTTCGTCCGAATAATCGGCATTGGGCATGCAAGCCCGGTTACGTCTAAAATGTGATCTGATGTCATCTGATCATCCCTCGCTTCTTTATTTTATTGAACATTATCGAATCGCACAACGGTTTGGACCAATTTCCATGTCTCGCTGCGCTTCCTCGTCTGGATGCAGCTTCCCCATATTGGTAGACCGAATGTCTTGATAAGCGTTTGGCTGTGCAGGTAGATGCTGCGTAACCATTTGTCTAAATACGTCTTCATCTTCAATGTTCAGCCCGTGATTTTCTTCAAACAAAGCGCCTAGCTCCTTCCAAACGCTTCCGTCTTCATTCAGCTCATCCACGATCATAAAATGTGCAGGCAGCACAATCAATTCTGCCGAAAGCGCCGTATATCGTGTATAAAGGGTTTCCCTCAAATCACCTACCCAGTCCTCCGCCATACCGGCTAGATCAGGTCGTCCGATCGAATCAATGAACAAAATATCACCTGAAAGGAGGTAACGGCCGTCTACGATAAAAGAGGTTGAACCAATCGTATGGCCCGGTGAATAAAGGGCATGAATCTCAATCTCCGTCGCTCCAATCGTCACACGCTGTCCTTCTTCAAGGTGATTGTAATCAAATGTCACCTCTTCGGCGTCTTTTGGCGGTAGCCAATAGATAGCACCAGTCTGTTCAGACAGCTTTTTCCCGCCAGATATATGGTCCGCATGAAGGTGCGTATCAAACACATGCGTCACCGTGACTTGATGTTTTTTAGCAAATTGCGTATAGACCTCCGTCATTCTAGCCGCATCAATAATCGCAGCTTCCCCATTCGACATGATCATATACGACAAGCACCCCTTGCCCATTCGCACAAATTGGTACAACTCTCCACCGCCAGTTAAATCACCGATCTTCACTGGCTTTAAATGCTCACTCCATGCCTTCATGCCGCCTTGCAAATAATGGACCGTTCTGCCTGCCTCTGACAGCATCTCTGCCACCATAATAGAAGAGCCCTCTTTCGCACAAACGACCAGTACATCTAGGTCATCCGGTATGTTCTCCACCATATCCTCTACGCCATCAAGAAGCTCAAAGTAAGGCACATTTAAATATTCAACGGCTTTCCCTTCAATTTTCCAGTCCTGCACATCTGATTCGTTTCGTACATCCAACAAAAAGATCGGCTCTTTGTTGATAATCTTTTTTGTTAACTGTTCTGTTGTCATTGCTTTTACAGTCATTGGTTCATTCAGCTCCTATTTTTCAATCTCTCCTGTCCAGCTGTTCATGCCTGGCACTACATTGATCAATTGATGAAATCCTTTTTCTTTTAACTTTTGTGCGGCTAATTCACTTCTTCTGCCTGAATGACAGATGAGGTAAATGAGCGTTTCTCGGTTCAATTCATCAGCACGTTGTTCCACCTCGCCAAGAGGGATGTGAACAGCTCCTGGAATATGGCCCGCTTCATATTCATCCGGCTCTCGTACATCTAAAATAAACAATGACTGATCTTCTTTTACCTTCTGTTGAAACATGTTCAACGACATTTCCGAAATCATTGACTGCTCCTCCTGTTTCGCTCCACCTTTACGAATCAAATGATGAAGCACCTGTCCTTCTACTTTTGTTCCTAAAAATTCATGACCGGCGCTTTTTGACCAAGCTGCTAAATCCGCTGTAGACCCTTTATCGGTTGCTTGCACTTCAAGCACATCTCCTGGCAAGAGCTCATTCATTTGTTTTTTCGTTTTGACAATGGGCATTGGGCATGCCAATCCTTTTGCATCTAGAATTGCTGTTGGTTGCTGCATTGTTTTTCCTCCTTTTATAGGGGTGGGGGTATATTTTAAAGCCTATTTATACCTATAATCGCCAAGCATTCATGCCACCCTTGATATTCGTAATGTGGGTAAATCCCTGTTTTTTTAACAATTTAGCCGCCTGCATACTTCTCATCCCGCTCTGGCAGATCACATACACTTCTTTGTCTTTCTCAAGCTCATGCGCTCGTTCCTTTAACTGGAATAAGGGGATATTTTGAAATCCTTTTATATGATTTGTTTGAAACTCTAAAGGTGATCGCACGTCTATCAGCTGTTGATGCCGACTATGCAATTTAGGTTTCAGATGAGCTGCGTCCATTTGTTTCACACCCCGTACGGGAAGAAAACGGCTCACAAGCAAAGCGATCACAATGATGAGCAAAAGCATTTGAATCATGTATGGACACCCCCCTAGATAAATAAGTTCACATTCCCGATTTCTGCCTCTGCTAAATACGCTGCCACACCGGCATATTGAATGTCTGCTAGTAATTCATTCTCCTGCAGCCCTAAAAGATCCATCGTCATCGTACATGCCACGAGATTGATCTCCTGTTCCTTTGCCATATCAATAAGCTGCGGCAGGGTCATGGCATTGTGTTTATTGATCACATGCTTGATCATCTTCGGTCCCATTCCTGCAAAATTCATCTTTGACAGCCCCATTCGATCAGCGCCACGCGGCATCATTTTGCCAAACATTTTTTCTAAAAATCCCTTCTTCAGTGGCACCATCTCTTCCTTACGCAAGGCATTCAGCCCCCAAAAAGTATGAAAAATAGTCACCTCGTGATCATAAGCTGCTGCGCCATTTGCAATAATATAAGCGGCCATCGCTTTATCATAATCTCCACTAAATAAAACAATCGTCGTTCGTTTCTTTTGTTCTTCCATCATGCTCCTCCTTATATCAATTACCCATGGGGGTATACAAAAAGCAAAAAATATATACACATACCGGTAAGGGTATATTATAACAAGTAAAAAAATTCGTCAACCTCCAAAGGCTGAGGAATTTCTTACCGGCTTTTCACCAAGAGCTCAACCGCTTCTTTGACAAGCCCCTCTGTATCCTTGCCCTGCTCAAGACTTTCACGGACACATTGCTCAAGATTTGTACTCACAATCACACCCATGGCACGATCAATGGCATTGCGTGATGCAGATAGCTGTGTTACCACCTCGCGGCAATCCTTTCCCTGCTCCATCATCGCAAGAACCCCTTTAATCTGTCCCTCAATCCGGCGAAGACGATTCTTCATCTGCTGATTATACTCCACGTTTAACACTCCTTTCTCTTTTCCCTATGATCAGATAGTATACCCTGATAGGTATTTAGTCAAACTTGATGAATCAGTATAAAAGAGCTGCTGAGAGCAAATGCCGCAGCAGCACGTTCTCTTTAAGCACTCGCTTCCTCTCGAGAGCGCTTATTTCCTTTGTAAATAAAATAAAGAGCGATCAGCATAAAGAACAATGCCAATATGCGTTTGAGATCAAGTGAAATCACCAGACTATGGAACCAGCCAAAATGATCAATGACCATTCCAATGACAAGCTGCCCAGCAATCCCCGCAATATTCGCAGCAATGACACCGATTTTCGGAACAGCGATCACTGTCAGGATTAAATAAGCCGTTCCAAGAAAAGCCGCACTCAACTGCCACTTTGGTGCATGCAAGAGATTCAACAGATGGCCGCTCCCAAAGAATAAAATCAGAATGATTAAAAACATCGTACCCGTTAAAAAGGTCAAAAAGGTCGTTTCAATCGTACCCGCTCTCCTGCTAAACGTACCGTTTATGGAAGATTGCGCACTTAACGTAATGCCTCCGATTAAAGTAAATATAATTAACAATAATGCCATATCGACTTTCCTCCTAATGAATAAGAATAAGGGCAATGATCATCGAAATGACCGCAAATACCTTCTCTTTGTTTACTCTCGTTCTCTGACTCCCAAGCCAGCCAAAATGCTCAATCACCATACTCATCAACAGCTGACCAATAATGACAGCGACCATCGTTACCCCCACACCAACGAATGGAACACTCACCACAATAGACGTTAAATACACAACCCCCATCGCTCCGCCAAGTAGCGACCATTTTGGTGCCTTCAACGTATAGGAAAGGTCACCTTTGCCAAAAAAGAGCCACAATAGCCCCATAATAATTGAACCGACAAAAAAGTTATAAAAACTCGTTTCTAACTGTCCGATCGACTTCCCAAGCTCCGCATAGATGGCTCCTTCAAAACTAAGTGCCGCACCCGCTAATAGTGCAAGCACATAAAAAATTAAACGCATCATTAAATCTCCTTTGATTCATATATTTATATATCTAGATAAACAGATATATAGAATAGAAAAAAACAGAAATCACACATCCTTTAGATCTCTGTTTTCATATATTGTCCGATCTGTTGGATAAATTCTTCATTTCGTCTATAGTATGTCCATTGTCCATGCCGTACCGATTCAAGCAGACCAGCCTTTTGCATCAAATGTAAGTAGCTAGAGACCGTTGATTGAGAAATTTGCGCCTTTTCTTGAATATCCCCAACACAAACGCCCCCCTTATAACTAACCTCCTTCGGTAAATGAGCGCCTTTCTTAGGAAAATGCTTCTCAGGTTCCTTAAGCCACTTTAAAATATTCAACCTTGTTTCATTCGATAATGCCTTAAACACATCAATAGGTTCCATGGCAGACATTGTATATCTAGAAATACCGATATGTCAAGCCATTGCATATTCACCTCTAAATTGGTAAAAAGGAAATAATCAACGCTATAAGGAATATTTCAAGGAAAGAGGGCAACCCATGACTTTACAGCATTATATTGGATCAAACAAAGAACTGCCACTTGGTACCATTGGTCAAAATCCTACCTATAAACCATTCTCTGAACTCAATATCAGCATGTTTGATAAAAAACAAAAAAAGCCCAAAATCTATCAAAAAGATGATCTTTTGATAGAAGTATTTGAGACAGAAGAGGATTTCGAAGGCCTTCACATTGATTATCTAGATCCCGTCAATGAAGCGGTAAGAAACAAATTCACGCACCCTTTTGTTTATGAATTAGACATCATTCATTCTCTTCGTGCACTTTTTAAATTCATTGAAAAAGAGCTGTCAAAAGGAGAAACCATCGAAATCTATTCTTGTCTAAATGAACTCGAAATGAAAGAAAAGGACGATCAATTGGATGTAGAAATTGACCTAAGCACAAAACGGTTTGGAAAACATATCGATTTTAAAGGGATCGATGAACTGATTGATATGTTTGAATTAGAAAACTTACAATATGTGTTGGTGAAGAAATAGATTTCATAAATCCCCAGAATAGAAGGACATTATAGAAGATAAAATGAAAAAAGCAGGTGACCCATGCCAAACAACCAAACACCCAACCCACTCATCACGGAAAAATCACCCTACCTCCTTCAACACGCCCACAACCCAGTTCACTGGTATCCGTGGGGGCAAGAAGCATTCGACAAAGCGAAACGTGAAAATAAACCGGTGCTTGTCAGCATCGGCTATGCCACTTGTCACTGGTCACATGTTTATTCAGCTACCTTATGATATTATAATATCATTATATCAGTTTAATGTGAGGTTAAAAAATGAGCCTAGACAAAATTCAAAGAGTAGCAATTTATTTAAGGAAATCAAGAAACAAAGATGGTGAAGAGTCTGAAGAAACTCTAGCAAACCACAAAAAGAGATTATTAGATATTGCTCAGAAAAACAACTGGCGATATGAAGTTTTTGCAGAGGTAGGCAATTCAATGGACAAGAATCGTCCAATGTATCAAGAAATGCTTTCAAAACTTCAAGAAAACCTCTTTGACGCTGTTTTATCAATAAATCTAGCTAGGGTGACTAGGGATGATGCTGAAACACCCAGATTTATGAGTTTATTAAGACAAGAAGATATTCTTTTCATCACAGACAGTGAACGGATTTATAATCTTGAAGTCCAAGAAGATTGGCAAGCCTTGAAGTTTACCGGTTTTGTTAATAATTGGGAATATGAAAATATAAAAGCACAACTAAGAAAAGGGAAAATAGATAGTGCCAAACAAGGAAAATGGTCAAATGGAACACCCAACTATGGTTATAATTACAATCGTCTTGATAGAACACTTGAGATTGATGAAGAAAAGGCGAAAGCTGTTAAACTAGCATTTCAACTTGTAATAGACGGGGTTGGTGTTGACGAAATTGCAATCACATTAAATAAACTTGGTTATAGAACAAACAAAAACAATACCTTCTATGGTGCTGCAATAACTAGAATGATAAGGTCATCCATTTATAAAGGAACAATAGAGTCTAATAAAACGAAAGGAAGAAATATTTATCAAGGTAAATTAAGACCAAAGGAAGAATGGATAATTATAAATAATGCTCACCCTTCAATAGTCGATGAGAAAACTTGGTCACTAGCTAATGAAGCATTGGACGAAAGGCAGGCACTATCACCGGTTCTAAAAAAACGAATGCATGGATTGAGTGGGTTACTTAGATGTGCATTTTGCGGACGAACTCACACTATCGCACTAAAAGACGCTGAAAGGAATTATAGAGTCTTTCAACCATGCAGAACAAAAGACCCTTTTGGAGTTAAATGTGTAAACAAAGGTATTAAATATGATACAGTAATGGGTATTCTAATTGAAAGCATTGAACAAAAGAAGAATGAGATAATCAAGGAGTTAAACAATTTAAAAAGCAATACTAGCCCACTTCTAAAAACTAAAGAAATAAAACAAAAAAACCTAGAATCTCAAATAAAAAAATGTAGGAAAGCTTTAGACATTCTACAACTACAGCTTGAAGAAGAATTAATTGATCTGATCTCTTTTAAAGAAAGAAGAAAACAAAGACTGTTAGAACTTGAATCATTCGAAAAAGAATTAAAGTCAATTTCCGTAAAAAAAGAAAAAGATGCAATTAATGAAAAAACTTCATATGCTGCCCTTTTAGATTATTTCCTTAAAAATTGGCAAGACCTCAATGATAGTGATCTTAATATTGCTTTTAGAAAAATAATCACACAATTAACATGGGAACGCCATATTAACAAAAAAGAACCCGGCAAAATTGAAATCATATGGAAAACCTAATTATAAAAGGTGAGGACTTTTTTTAATGAATCCTCACCTTTTATTTAATTTAATTACTCCCTTTCACTTGAACGTTATCAACAATCCATCCACCTTTTTCTTTTTTCAATTCTGTTTGAACAATTAAGGTCTGCTGAGTGGTAACAGCATTCACCGTAAGCGCGATTTTTGCTTCATTAAGGTATAATTCATGCTTTTCATCAACTTTTTTTGAATAGCTTTCTAAAGAAAGTAAATCCCCCTGCATGGTTACACTATGTTTCTTTGGAGCCTTCGAGGGGAACGCATAACTCATTGCTTTATCGGTCGCCAACTTTCGAACAGCCTTCTCACGATCGTCAGCATCTTCATATTGAAAGAACGCTTCAAAAAATTTCTGATTCACTTTAGCAGCTTCTGATTCTTTCAACTGGCTCATTTGATTCTCTACTCTTTGGCGGTCTTTAATAGCTTGATTTTTTTCAGCACTTAACTTGTTGTATGTCATGTAATAACTCGAAATCCCTAAAATCAAGACCACACCACCCAATACCCAAAATACTTTCTTCATGAAATACCCCCTATTTTTTTATACGACCAAATGAAACCAAGTGGTCTCGCCAATATCCCTTTTTAAGATCAGAGTATTGGACGCCACTATCGTTACTATTATACATTCTTCCATCTCCTACATAAATTCCCACATGTGTGATGAATTTACCTTGATACGTCCCAGTGAAAAACACTAAATCCCCCGCAACCGCTTCACTTTCAGCAATCTTTTTTGTGACTCCGTATTGTTCTTGAGCTGTTCTGGGTAAAGAAATACCCGCTTTTCTATAAGCCCACTGCACAAGACCCGAGCAATCAAAACCCGTTTTAGGAGTTGAACCAGCCCATTGATATGGATTCCCTTCGTATTTAAGAGCTTCATTCATAATGACTTCATACCCTTCAATAGCTCCATTCACTGGTTTAACGCTGACACCGCCTTTTAGATAACGAAAGACGTGATCAACATAATTGGGATCACCATAGCTTCGCCAACCTAATTTCAAGGCTTGAAATTTGCTAAATTCTAGCGCAAGAGCTTTTGTATACTTCCCTCCACGTTTTTTCACGAAGTCAATAAATCCTCCTCCGTAGTTATAAGACTGCAATGTTAATCGAACGTCTCCCCCTGCCTTTTCAAAAACAGCCGCAAAGTGTTTTATACCAACTTGTATCGAATATTCTGGATTGGTTATCGTATTAGGCGGCAAACCTATTGATTCACTTGACTGCATGATGTCAAGATAGCGTCCTCCACTCTCCTGCATCGTGAGAGCCATGATGATATTCAATTGATCGTAAACCCCTTCTTTGCGAGCATATTTTTCAAAAATGTGACGAAGCCTTTCGATCTCTGGCGCAATGCCATTTGTAACGTACTCATCATCACCACCGCCAATTTCTTCTTTTTGGTTACTGCCCCCAAATATCAACACAACCACAATCAACATCCCCCCCAAAAATGCGATTGGAAGAACAGTAAAAAAAGCCGTCAATAGCTTTTTCATGATCCATTCCCTCCTCGATCATTTTTGCTTTGACGGCTCTCTATGTGATCTAACTCAATTTTTACATGTTTTGGTTGCTGCTTTTTAGTTTTTGGTTGTGTATTTGACGTTGCATTTGACGTCTTAACTGTTTCAGTATCAATTTTTGGAACAGTAGTTGAAGTTTTTGGTGTACTTCTATTTCTGTCTGGTTGAATTTGTTCACTAGACACTTGATCATTTCTTTCTACACCAACATTAGCAACAGTGTTCAAAGGCTTTTGATTAATCACATTTCCTTCTGCTAACGCTTTTTCATTAAAACCTTGATCGCTTCTTTCAACATCAATTTTAGGAACTGACGTTGAAGCCTTCGAGTTATTGGTCTTTTCTTTGGCAATATGTTCTTTAATTTGATCACTTCTTTCAACATCCATTCTAGGAATAGATGATACTGGTTTTGTGTTTTTCCCTTTGCTTTCTGCTTCTAGATTTTCTTTAGTCAACTGGTCATTCCTGTCTATATCAACTTTCGGTAAATAATTTGATGATGTTGGACTACTTTTTCTTCCTTCGGATTCCAAATCAGCTTTTGTTTGTTCACTTCTATTCACATCAACTTTCGGCAACTTAGAAGCGCTTGTACCTGTTTCCTTTTGATCCGTTCTTTCCACATCTTCTCCGTCTACTGTATACATTGGTGGATTATAATCATCAGCTTTTGTATCTACATTTGAACCATCAAGCTGCCGTCCTCTTTCAACTTCTTTTCTCGGAGAAGCATCACTCTTAAGAGAATTATTCTGTGAAGTTCGATCAAATTTAGATTTAGAATTTCCGTCAGTTGATTGATTTGGCGCACTTCGTTTATTTACTAACTGTTGTTCTTCTTCCGCTTTTTTCTTTTCTTCAGCAGCTTTTTTAGCATCACGCTTCTTTTTCCATTCACTAAAACCATTACCAACCTTCTTCATCCCATCAAATGAGGGCTGTACAACCTGTTTTCTAGTATTTTCAAGTAGATTAGCATCCACCGATTGAACTTTACCAGCCGTAACAAAATTGATGATCTTGTCACGTTTTAAAAATGAAATGATGAGAATAGCCGACATTACAACCACATTTAGAAAATACATCCCTAAATTTGTTGGAGGGATAGTTTTAGTTGTAATGACACATATTACATAAACAAATATAAGCACAAGAGTAAGTAAAGCTTTCATGACAAACAATGCGAACATCCGCCCCAACGAGACAAAACCACTATATGCAAATTGTGGAACGTAAGACAGGATAAAGGCAAAAGGAAGAAAGAAAGCAATCGCAAGTACAATAATTTGAATTAAGAAATTCAGAAAGGCAATTAAAAAGAATGGTATCCCTAGAGAAATGGCAGCCAACATACCTATAAACGAATAACCTAACTGCGCGAAAATATTACCTTCTGCAATACTCTGATTTTTATATTCCTTTATTTCTTTTTTATTAATAAATTCTTTCTTCGCACTTTGACCATCACTGGTCAACCTAAAAGATAGCAAAGTGTCTATACGATTTAAACCACCTTCTCCATCACCTTTTTTCAAAATTGTCTTTTCATTTGGTGTACCATAATTGGTCACCAAGTATGGATTTTTCATCGCTGCATCAAAATAAAAATTTCTTAATACAGCCGTTGTTCCTTCAAGTTCTTTTCCTTTTTTTACGTCCTCCACACTCAAGGAAGAGTCACTTTTATTAGAAAATGTTTTGACTATTTTATTGCCCACTGTAATTAATTTACCTTGACCTTCAATGGATAAAGCATTAAGAGACTCTACCCAATACCCCGCTTTACTGACCCATAGGCCTGCCACAATCATCACCACAAAGAATAAAACGAAACGTCTCATACCTTCCTTAAAACTTCCCCGAACCAAAAACAGATAGACTACAAAGCCTATCATGAACACAAAGATTATTTCCCCGAAACTTTTTTTCAGGACGTTGTACGTTTCTTTCGATACACTCGTAATAGCATCACTAAAATTATCAATTAGCTCGGCGCTCATAAATAAATCCAGAGCCTGGTCAACAATCATCACTATAGCTTGTGTGAAACTTAACATCACGTTTGATAATGCAAGAATATTGCCTTTTATGATTCCTGTTTCCGCTTCATTTTGAGCTTGATAATGCTGCAATGGAAACCGACTTATTTCAAGCTCGACTCCTCCAACTTTTTCAACTTTTGGTTTTACAGTTTTATCACCTTCTTTATCGTCAGCTAAAGCAAATGAAAAAGCAGAAGTTAATAGAATAACCACGATTGAGAAAATCAATAATATTTTCCGTTTTATTTGAATCGCCCCCGATCTGCAAACAAAAAAAGCCATGCTGCTTCACATGACTTCCTACAAGTATTGTTCTTCTGCATACGCAACATCACTTTTATTAATGGTCTCAAAAGCACCCATCCACTCATCAAACAAGCATTCAATGGAGATTTTAGCAGTACGCCCATAAATGTCCTTAAATAAGCATTGACCTTGAAACATAGATTCAAGCATTTTTTTGTTTTCCTCACTCGGTTCAAGATTCATCCATTTCAAGACTTCTTCACGTTCGTTTGGCTCATCGAAAGCAAAAGCGACACCGAAATTCCCTGTGTCATCCTCATGTAAAGCATCCTTTGTTGATTGTGAGATGAAGAACTCAGCATTGTTGTAAGAACGCCCAATACGTCTCATTTGACGCTCTACTTTTTTCCCCTGTGGTGAAGCAGTAAATATCCATGCTTCATCAATAAATTCCGTTGTTTTTTCTTCTGCATTCATTCCAAAAAGCTCACAAAACTTACCAAGCGCAAACATGACCGCACTTGACTTTAATTGTGACTTCGTGAAATTTTCTATACGTTCCCCAAAGTCTGGTAAGTCCATGTTCTCAACTTCTAAAATCGTCATTCTCTCTGTTAATGACAAGGAAGGATTCGAACCGTCATGAATAAGTAACTTCATGATTGAGTCTTTAACAGACTCAAAAAGATTGTCTCCTGCATCCCTCACAATCTCATTTTTATGCTGCTGCATTTCATAAATAATGTGGAGTGATCCAACTTGATCACCACGTTCTTTTCTTTCAAGAACATTTGAGATCGCCCTTAAAAAAGCAGTACTTACAGTATCCTTGTCTTTGAAGTTATAAATTTGTTCAAAGATGACCTCTATTAAATCCTTGGCTTTACTTGCTGGCATAAAAGACACAGGGTCCAATGCACCCCAGTTTTCTTTTTTCTCGTGATCAAGCGTTATAAAGTGATATTTCTCTAAATGCTTAATATACAAAGGGAAATCTTTACGAGTTTGTGGGTTGCTGATAACTTTTCTAATCCATTTCCTCATTTCCTTTTTCGGGTCGATGTACAGCGATTTAATATCCATAAAGGATATATATGTGTACAACAACTTTGCGAGGAAAGACTTACCATTACCTGTATCGCCTGTAATTAAACAATGCGGCGATCTGGTTTTAGAACCTTTGATTTGTTGGTTTGCTAAGAATGGATGAAAAAGAACAAAATCACGACTTGATCGAATAGCGCTTTCTAAGTCAGTGTGTTTGTCAAACCGATCACCCCATCCTAAAAAGAAGCCAATCTTTGAACCAACAAAAGAATCAACGCCTAGCAAACATTCTGCTAATCCATTTTGGGTTGTCTTCTGAATCCAATTTTTATCCATCAAATCCAACTTTTCAGCAGGTAGCATTTTATAAAAAAGTGAAAGTTGATCAGCAATAGGAATCCTGCATTTAATTCCTGCCCCTTTTAGGTGTCTCACGACTAATCGAGCCTTTTCAGCGCATTCTTTTTTCGTGCGTCCGTCAACAATCACAACCGCAAGCCAGTTGATCAAAGACACTTCCTCTTTTTTGATTTTATTTTGAAGGTCTTTGACGAGAAACGCACTTGTCATGGTTGACTGGTCGCTTTCGTCTCCAACACTATACTTTTCATTTTGTTCTTCTCGAAGCTGCTGATGTTTTATATTCAAAGCCGTCTTTGTCATCGACTTACTTTCAACTTTTGCTTTTATCTCGACCTCTACAGGGAACGGTAAAGACTGTACTTCATAAAAAAGGTTACTGTTTGCCATGTTGTCTAAAAATTCGTCAACAACAATCATTGAAACATAACCCTCATCTTGATCACTAACGAGCTTTAACGCCCCTGGAGTCGTTGGATCAATGACTGTATTCGTGATGGATTGAATGTCTCCACTTTCACTTTCTTCCGCAACATCATGATACAGCCCCCTCACAAAATGATAACGATTGATATATTTCAGCTCACTCTCTTTCAATCGCTGACCAAAAACCGAAGTGACTGTACTTGCCAAGTCATCTTCAATTTCTTTATACTGCTTAAAAAATTCGGCTGAAACATCTTGCTCCCACCCAAGCATATTTACAACGGTGTCTGTGACAGTGTTAAACATAGATACAACGTTATCTTTAATATCAGCATCCAAACTAAGTAATGTCTTATTTAGCTTAATTCCAATGATGAAGTCGGGTCTTGTCAATCTTCCCAAGCGCTGCTTCATCACACTCACAGTTTCCCCCATATAGTATGAAGCCACTTCTAAAGCATCCTCATGTATATCCTTTTTCAATACATTCAAACGCCCTTCGAGATCAAAGCGACTCGGATACATCATCAAATGGAAATCTTCATACTCTGTTATTTCCTCGTAAAATGATGTCCAACTGTCTTTATAATTATCTATTTCACTTTGGTTTCTGCTTGGAATCGAGCTACTTTTGATCCGATAGTACGCCCAAACATCACCGGATCTGGTCAAGATCATGTTGTTTAATATGCTCTTCATTGGCGTTCTCAGATTCACCACCATTTTTTCGCACCACCTTTACTAAAGATTTGAATTTTATTTCTTGATCATTCGCAAAGTCTATTACTTTGTCGTTACAATATTTTTTCTTTGGCAATTTGATTAGTACAATGTACTTTATCAAACCTAAAAAATATAGATAGATATTTTTCCCTTCCGGTTTGATCTTTGAGACTAGAATTGTCAGACCAAGAGGAATACCAAAGATCACGATCACAAAAGTATTTTCAAAGGCACTAGGAAATATCTTCCTAACACCTAAGAAAAAACCGAAACTAATTGCGACAAAAATAAAGTAGTTGATCATGGGGATCAACTCTATCGCAAACGGTAAACTATAATTTTCAGTTATTCTTTGAATTTTCTTTGGTTCCCTCATCGCTTTGCGATAGTTAAATACAAACCTCGACACACTATCACCTCTTACATCGTTTTAAGTAATGCACCAACCCAACCTGTGACAGTAGACCAGTTTTGAATGCACCATACACCAGCACTTGTAAACACTATTGCACCCACCATTTTACCGATACTTACTTTCGCAAGATGCTTTGTAATTAAGTACATAGCTATAATTGCTATAATCTGCGCAACAATTTGCTTCCCCCAACTTTGTACACCGCCTATTGTTGGTAAGTCTGCTTTGGCTCCTAAGATCAGATAATCTAAAAACTCCATTTTTTCCACTCCTTATTGATGTTTTAATTGATTTACATAATACTGACCACTGTTTTTGGTTACGAACAAAGTAAATCGTTCTTTTACAGGTATGCTCGTTTCTTTTTCTTTGAAAATGACAACAGAAGATATTTCAAAGCCATCATCATTTTTGAAAATGCTGAAGTTTTCAACATCACCAAATACCAAATGACCGTTTAATGTCTCTGGTTTCTTCATGATATATGACATGTCATCTTTTGATTCTTCCGCATATTTTCGGAAGAATTTATTTAGAAATTCTTTTATACTTGCTGACTGATCCCCGTCATATTCCTCACGTTCCTCTGAAGAACTAGGAATATCAGCTTTAAGATCGTATATTTCTGAAAGATAAGGCGTACCACTCACAGCAAACTCGTCACCTTTATGTTTCACAGGGATATTTAATAATGCTGATTTATCAACCTTGTGTTCTTTCTTTTTGATCTTTACTACATTCGCATAATTCACCTTATATTGAAAAAGTGAATCCCCATCCCCTTTTTTGACATTGTAGAGGACATAATCATTTAACACTCGATCTCCCTGCGCACCAGATGTATCAAACCATGTTTCTTGGTCTGTCTCATCATCAATAACAAGATATTTCATCAAGGTATTTTGACGCTGTTCAGCAGCAGCCCTTTCATTTTTTACGTTGATATATTCAGTTACGAAGCCCGACAAAAAACGTTCCCCTGCCACAATAGAAACTTCCTCTTTCTGCTTACTGTTTTGTTCTTGTTGTCTCGCAAGATCGTTCAAAGCTGACCTATTGCTAATAGACAACAAGACTGCCATGAAAGCGAAAAAGACAAGCGCCCCAATTATTGACCATACTCCGACCGCAATCATTTTTGAACGATCTTTTGGAATAGATTTTGGCTTTTTCTCCGGTTTTTTAACACTTTTCAGCTTCTTCTTAAAAGCTAAAAACAATGGATTTTTTTCAATGGCCACCTTACTGCCATGTGTCTTTTCCTTTTTCATTTTCCCCCTCCTTTTCGTTAATAAATGACCACTTGAGCAAACGGATGCAGCAACAAACCTTCCTTCAAGATTCTTCGTCATCACCATGTCGCATAAGAATGATAGTAATGACAATAGAAATAGAAAGTATCTGCAAAAATTGTGTCAGCATTTTAGATGTAGAAGTCACACCTAGAAAATAAAGCAATAATGCGTTAACTAGAATGCAAGAAGCAGAAGCAATAAAGCAAAAGAAAAACGTCTTTAGCATAGATAAAGCAACCTCACTTTTTAATAAAAAAGAGCAAGCCCCGAAAGACTCGCCCTAGAAAATTACTTCTTAAAAATTCCGAGAAGTTGTGATTTCATTCCGTTTAAAATTTCTGGAATCAAATCTGGAAAGAATCCATTTACTGCTACTCCCATAACTACAATTACTCCTGCTGCAACCATTCCCCAACCAATTTCCGTGATATTTTGACCTGTCATTTTTTCATTCTCCTTTAGTTATCTTTTTTAATACATACCTTCTGTGATGCTTTCAACAAACACTTGAATCCCTGTCATAAAATCAGGGTAATGACTTTTAAAAATATAAACACACATTCCAAAGACCACAGCCCAACAGGATAGCATTCCAATCCTAATGATATGACCGCTCATTTACCTCCCCCCTTACCTAATTAAAGAAAGCGCCCCTCCTTTTACCTCGATCACTTCTTTATGACCACCAAGCTGAAAGTTATACGTTGTGGTAATTTTATAAGTGACCTCGCTACCATATGGCAAAGTCTTGTTTAAAGAGTCGCTGTGAACTTGAAAACTGCCCCCATACGCTTCTTTGTTCTTCTTCTCAATTTCTGATAGAGCATTTGAATTTAACCCCCCATTCCTCTCTATTTGATAGTTAACTTGTTGCTTAAAATCATTAGTCTGATTCAATCGAATACAATATCCTGTCACATCAACAATTAAGGAGATTGACAGAAGAACAATATAGATTTTTAAAAACGTTATTTGAATGCCGTCTAACATTTAACCGCCCCCAAATTGAATAGCTTTTAGACTATCCACTAGAAGAGAAATGAAAAAGACAAGCACGACAGCAACTACAGGCATTGTTATTTTCATTGGAAAATTCAAAAACTTTCCATGTTTGTATTCAATAATGTCATCCACCACTAAGAATAATTGTTCGCTAGTCATCTTCCCAAGCTGATAGATAATCGAATCATCCTTTGAATTTTGATAATGCTCAAAGAGCGTTATCATAAAGAGCTTTGACCTATCGCTGCCACTCGTTCTATTGGCAAAATCTATAAACGGCTTAACATCATCGGGACGTTCATGTAAGTCTATTAGCAAATCCTGCAAAGCATCTTTTAGAACACCATCTTTCTCCCTTTCTTTCATTTTTTGAAATGCAGAATAGATTGTTGTCTTGTTTTCCAATAAATAAATATAAATTTCTTTGGAAAACTCCAAGAATACTAGCTCCTTTTGAAAGCGAGCAGCATTGAATTTTGACTTAACTCGCAAATACTCATAGAAATAAAAAGCAACCGCAAGTCCTAAAAACACTAATGAAATCATGGGTTTCAGAAAGAATATGGGAATACCCATCAGTAAAAACAAACCAGCCTTAAACAAACGTTGCTTTTGAAAACTGTTCACATTAGTTTCATTTAAGTAATCGATCATTTTTTCCAAGTCACTTTCGGCGATCTTCTCCAAAAAAGAAAAGACCGTCATAGATTGACCGTCTAAATCTGTTTTCTTTTTATTTTTCACGACTTAAATCTTCACCTCCGTTACGGTGTCATCGAAGAACTTTTTATTAAAAGAGTGGTACAGCCCAAATATAATAAGCAGGTACAAGGAACTCGTAATCATTCCCACCATAGTATGTGCATAGATGTTGATGAATTTTGGAATGGTGAACGAAAACATCAAAGCCCCAATAAATGCTACTGAATAAAAAATCATCGTATTAAAGTCACGTCTACGAGCTTTTTTCATTTGAATAAATTTTTCCTGCTTCACTAGAATTTGATTGTGAAAATTTTTAGTGTCTCGTAATGAATCAATAGATGTGTGCCCTTCGATTAACATAATCGCCAGTTGTTCCATGAACTGATCAAATTGCACATCACTTTTATAAAAATCTCTCAACACACGAAACGCTTCAATTACTTCTTTTTCAGTTCCATCAACCAAGACAGCTCTTAAATCAATGAGTTTTTCTTTCAATTCCCCTTCTGCATAACCAGTACAGGTAGAGAAGGTTTCCAATAAAGTCATATTCTCATTGGTCAGCATCTGCGTCATATTGTTCAAGAACCTGTGTCTTTCTTCAAGGGCTGCTCTTTCATAGTCGTTCTTGACCTGTCTTTGCATTAGAAAGAACCACCCGTATAAGCTCCCTATAAATCCACCAACCAAAGCTATCCACCAGTAATGAAAAAGGAGATATGAAAACCCACCAAAGCAAAGAAAAGGGACTACAGCGAATTTAACATATGCCTTCTTTTTTAATGGTTGCCCAAATGCTTGAGCCATCGCATGAATTTCATTTAACCTATAGAGTTTCCTCTTACGTATTAACTTCATGCATAGTCAACCTTTCAGCAAGTTTTTCTTGCAACTCAATCGGAACTAATTTTTCCATCATTCTTTTGACAAAGTTGCTGCTTATCTTTCCACCATCATGATATCTGAAACCATCATTTGTTAGATCACACCTAAAAACCGTCAAGACTTCACCACCTGGCAAAAACTCCACGATCTCTTTGAGATACCTAATTACTTTTCCATCTTTCCCAGTAATCTTTTCAAGATGCACTCCGAAATCTAAATATCGGTGAAGGTCTTCTTTCATTGATTCCTCATCAATTGCATCCCCCATCTTCATCATATTAATAAGTCTCGATACGATAGCTCGTGCACTTTCTGAATGAAGTCCAGCAATTAATCTATGACCAGTCAAGGCAGCCTGTATCATTTCACTGGCTTCTTTACCTCTAACTTCCGCAGGAATCATCCAAACTGGATTATTTCTTAGTCCAGCTTTCACCAAATCTCCAATGCTTGTAGAAGCATTTGTTACCCATGATTTGATATCCTTATCGGGAAATAAAGTTTTTACATGGCTCTCTGGTGTATCCTCGATCATGATAATATGATCTTTGTAGTCAATCATGGAAATCAATAGTTTTTGTAATTCTGTTTTGCCAGTGCCAGTTTCTCCACTGATAATGACATTTGATTTTGACGCTATAATTGCTTCAAAAATTGCATAGACATATTCTGGCGCAAAAGCAGCAAAATTGTCTTTAGTAAGCGCCAATCTCGGTCGTACAATTCGCAATGCCATTGTAGTTCCATATTGAGCTATATTTTTGTGAACAGCATTTAAGCGCAAATTTCCATAGGTTGCATCTATAATTGGAGAATTGGGTGTAAACTCTTTTTTGCATGCATTTCCAAATTTTTTAATGATCTTCACAATATACTCTTCGTCAATTTTCCCATATCGTATTTTCCCTGTGTTTGTTACAACATCAAGGTGTGTACCATTGAAGGAAATATCAGTAACGTCTTTATATTGCTCCATGATTTCTTCAATTACTCCGAACCCTACAATCTCCCTCATGGAATATTCCAATTCATCATCACTCAAATGGGGAAAATCTTTTTTGAGTGTTTCTTTCATCTTCTGTCTCTCTTGTGAATCAACGTAAGCATTCAACAAGTCAGAAGGATAGTGTCGTTTCAAATGCGCCCGAACCTTCTCTATCAATTGCTTTCGTTCATCAACCGCAATATTCGCAGCATTATTCATTTACGTTCCCCTTTCGGCTTATCGACGACTAATGTCGTCCGATAGGTTTTCTTTTTTTCGTCAGTCAAAGCAATTTTGACAGCTTTCATTTTCCCATCTGTGTCTTTTAAATAATGATATTTGAAAGATGCTTTCCCAAGATTTACGTTGGATTTTTCCTTAAAAGAGCTTTCGAAATTCAATTCAAAAGCCCTTTCGGATAATTCAACCTTTCCTTCTTCTGTGCGGATGCTGTTGTCCACGTTTCTCATACTGGCTATACGAGCCGATTCATTCATAGTGTTGATAATGCTATGTTGCTTGTAATCAGTCGTATAGTAATAGACAAGTATACTGACAACCAATATCGCAAACGCCAGTAAGATCATTTTTAAGGGTAATTCTTTCAAATCCCCTCCCTCCTTTCAAAAATAGTTAATTATAGAGCCAGTATCTGTCTCATTCTCTTTTTTCTAAGGTCAAATGATCAAATAACCATGATCGCCAAAGATGATCTCCTTTTCCTTCATTTCTCACAAAAGTCACCGCCAGCCTATGGCGAACTCCTTCGATTTTGACAAATTCCACAACGATGGCTTTTTCATCTACTGGAAAATAATCAAGTTCCATCATTATGTTGTGAAAGACCCCTAAACATCCGACTCTTTCTAACTCATTTATCAAGTCATTTTGATTCTTTAAGTCGTAACTCAATTTCCAATACCTCCTTATTCACCTTTAATTTTCATTCGTTTTTTTCCAGCCACAAACAATCAAAGCGACACACAGGTAAAGCAGCTATAGGCGTTTCAGCATTTTCATTCGAGCCATCAATTGTAAAGAAGACTCGCAAAATATAAGAGTCTTCTCCTTCCTCCAAATTGCCCTCAACCTCAAACGACTCTGCCCCACTTGCAACATTCTTCCTTAAAGCTCTCAGAAAAGAGCCGCTAGGAGATTGAGAACCAACCCTTTGCAGCTCTTTTTGGAAAGTAGATATGTTTTCAAAAACAAATGACATTATTTACAACCTCCTTTCGTTAATTTTGCAGTTCAAACCCCTGATAAAAAACATCAACATATGTTTCTCCGTCTCTCTCTTCTGGAAACTGGGCTTCAAAATCCACTTTCAAAATAGATTCCTTTCCATCCATTTCAATTTTCTTGCGAACGGTAATCGTTCCAAGAAATTCTTCAATAGTCCTAGCAGACCCAATTTGATCTGTCGCTTCTAACCAGATACTTTCCCATGCAATTCTAGCCTTTTTTTCAATCTCTCTTAGCTCACTAGCAAATTGCAAACCGTTAGCAAAATTTAAAATCATTGTTTTTTTCCTCCTATATTTTAGAAAAGATTTCATTTTAAAAATATGCTGTACCCCATATAGCACAATTCTATTAATTCCGAATGATTTTCTGGTGGGATCACCCTAAACTCTAATCGTATTAATTTTCCTTCTAGAAATTCATCGTCTATTATCTCTTCTCTACACACATAAACTTCTGTCCTATCTATTTCTCCAAATGAATTAAGAGATTCTTCAAGGGCTTCCGAGTATATTGATTCTTCATCATCTAATAGACCATTATCCTCTAAATCAAGAATATATTGATCTCTGTTAGTAAGATAAAAAGCTTTAGTTTTTACAGTTTTTTGATCCTCACACATGGCATTACATTCACCTCCTTTTGAGACAAAAAAAGGACAGTCTTTTGACTATCCTTTAATAATCTTTTTTTACATATCTCTCTTTATTTCAAACATTAAAAGTAAAATTGGTGTTATTCCGCCAAAGATGCACAGCAGCATTTCCAAAAACACCACCCCCTCAACATTAAGAACTCATCCCCCTATTCCCCCACTCATGGGGGACTCCCTCGCCGGTAGGCAGCTCAAAAGGTGTGGTGACCTTTTGAGACATTAAAAGGGTTTGGGGGCGCTGATTGTTTCAACTCCTTAATGCTCCCTGCGGTGCGCTTACCGTTGACACAAGCCGCATTCGCATCACCTGTGTTTATTAGTGGTCAGAGTTTAACGAGACATAACCCAATCTAAATCTTTTTTCGTCCAACCGTCTGGTAGACCATTCGGAAATGGATTGTCCGCATACACAGGTTTCAGCAGCACTTCATCTTGATCTATCGTCTTTGAATCCATATGAGCATACATAGAAGCGTAAAGTTCTAATTGTTCGGTGACTTCTGCTTTTATTAAATTGACACCCATTGGCTTTGACTTGATTTTCGTTTCATAATTCCCCAATTCTGTCCAAATAGGAGAATAGAATTTACGTCCACCATCTACAAGATCATACGAAATTCTTTTGTCTTTATCATTCACCTGTTGATCGCTGAATAGGTTGCCTGTGTGTCGCTCAACGTTTATATGCGGAAGCTCATACACAAGGTCATAGACTGACGTTTCGCCCTGTTTTTTGTTAGTCGCTTTCGTTTGTTCCATGATGATCAATGAGCGATCACCGTTTTTTTTGTACGTCAAATAACTATCGACTAAACGTGTGGGAACTTCAAAGTCAAATGATGGCTTAATGCTGCCGCCAATTTCATTTTCATAGTGAAGATCAATTTCCCTCATGAATCCATAGCCTGTTTTCTTTTTTGGAATTTCCATCAATGGAAAGGCCAGTCTTTCATAAAAGACTTTTTCTGTTGTGGGTGTTTTTTCAGTCATCACAACGCCTTTGTATGAAAATTCCTTTTGCTTTTCAGAAGTTGCTTTGATAGTTTTTTCGCTTGCTGCATATCCATCCGTACTTAATTCGGATGCAGCAGCATCAATTTTGAAATCACTTTTGTCGAAGCCTGTGAATTTCACAGTGTAAAGAGCCTTGTCATTAACCTTCAAATACTTCGCAGGGATTTTCATATCAATCTTCTTAGGTAACTCTTTTGCTGTATACGTTTTTGATGTGACCTTTGTTGAGCCACGATATAGCCCTACTGTGATTTTTTTGTCAGCCATATCTTTCAAGCTAGACTTGTAATTCAATTCCTTTGATAAATACACTTTGACAGGAAGACCCTTTTCCCATTGCGCTGTATATATTTGCAGTTTTTCAAAGCCTAATTTTGCAAGTGGCTTATCATAATAATAATTAATCCTGATGTTTTTTGCCCCCACTGTTCCGCTTTCTTTGTCTCCGTCAGTCCTTACATAACGATAGGTGTATTCTCCACTTTTGATAGAAGGGTGCTTTTCTGCATACTTTTCTCCACGCACCTTTTTGTAATTCTTTGTTTCCTTGATCTTATCGCCTGTACGGTTGTCATAATAATTAACCGTCACAGATCGCTCCAAATTGTAATAAAACTTAATGGTCACATCTTTGTTGCCTAATGTGCCTGTTTTCTTTTTCAGATCAAAAGGGATAAATTTTTCTTTTCCTTTAGTGATAGACGCTTTAGGCGCAAATGAATACGAGGAACCTATGTTTCTTGTGTAGCTTTCTTCCTCAAGAAGCTTACCCGAATACTTATCAATGTGCTGCACATTGATTTTCTTCTGGCGCACTTCAAATTTTGCGGTAAAAGACGTCTTATCATCTGGGTCTCTATATACGTCCATCATTCCCAAAACTTGTGTATTTCCACCCACAGGCTTTGTAATCAAAGGCTGATACCTTTCTCTCTTACTTCCATAAAGGTCACCAGTAGAATAATTCAATCCGACCCCCATACCAGCTTCTAATCGTATCCGTTCATTTCCATGAACAATCATTTTTCCACCAGTAATCTTTTTCCCTGTACTTTCATTAATAATTGTCACATTGTTAGGAACTTTTATGTTTACACTATTTGATTTATGCGATTTAAACGTTGTGGATTCTGTAACTTGCTTGTTTCCTTTTACAGAAACAGCAAGTTTTCTTTTGGAGAAAGTCGTTCTATTATCAGGCACTTCGCCATTAATCACTTTATCCCACAGCTCATCATACTTCTTTAAATTCTTACCACTGCCGCCATTTGAATAAATTCGATCTAAGACTAACGAGGTAACAACTATACCCAAATCTTCCTCACTGCTTTTAAAGATGTTTTCTTGACCACCCCAACCATAATAAAGCGCCCTTTGCACCTTTTCATTATTATATGGAACAGATTCATCATATTTTGCCCCAGTACCAGGGGTAGGTTTAGAGTGCTGAAAACAAAAAGCAATCTTACCATCAACCTTAAATTTCCCAACAACCGAACCACCATAATTTATCTTTCCTAAATAAGTTATTTTCGGTGGTGCTGCATCTGCCTTTTTTAATGAAATAAAATAAAAGGCCAATGAAAGCAATCCTTTCTTCTTTTTCTCAATCTCATTTTTTGTTAGAAGAGTTTGACCAATATCACCATCATTTAATAATTTATCGAATTTTGCTTTTTCATAATCGCCACTAACTTTCATATAAAGCGATTGACCACCCACGACTAGAAAACCATCTTCATTTATAGAGAATCCTAGCGTTTGGTCGCTTTCTATTGGTCTGTCATCCCTTTGAATAGTAAAGAGTAGAAAGAAAAGAGTAAGTGATAAAAATATCAACAGAGCCTTTTTCAATAACACTAACAACTCCTTCTTTTCAAAAAGAAAAGGATATTCCGAAGAATACCCTTAACTTTTATTTATTCAATTCATCCCAAGGAACATCCAAATCTTTTTCACTGTAAGTGTGTTTGTCATATGAATAAGTACTTTCTCCACTTCCAGCATGATTTTCAATCTTTCCTTGTCCTGTTTTCTTTCCGTTACTTGTAGAATTATTTGCAGGCGTTTTTTTAGGTACAGCAGTTGATTTTTTTGGCTGAACATTTTTTGAAGGACTGGAAGAACCAGCAGTATTTCTATATACTTGCGTTTGTTGTTTTTTCACAGGAGCTTCACTAACACTATTATTGTTGTTCTTTTTCGGTTCATTGGAAGCAACGATTCTTTCTTTTTGTTTAGGCTGCTCACTAATAACCTGCTTTTGTTTCTTTTCTACTTTCTTTACTTTCTTAGGTTTAGATTTCTTAACTTCTTTTACTTCCTTCTTCTTTACTTTTTTCGCTTCCTTTGTTTCTTTTACAACAGCAGCCGTTTTGGTTTCCTGTTTATCTTGTGTTTCCTGCTTCGCTTCATTTTTAGCATTAGCAGATAACCCCCAAATAGAAACACCGATCAATGCGCCCGCCAACCCTAGACTAATTACAACTTTTTTCGCTTTCATAGTCTCCCCAACCTTTCTCTTTTGCTTTTATTCTTAATACAATTATACCATTTTTTGTTCTTTTTTTACATCAAAATTTTGTGTTTTTTCCAAATAATTGATGTAATTTACTACCTTGCTATATACTTGCCGAACACTGCTTTTATCAAGAAATATCTTGGTACTGGTCATTCGTCCGTCATCCATAAATTTCGTTTTATAAAATGAATAACGATATTCTGAATAGCCTTTTATTCGCTCTCCCTCAACCACTAAAAACCATTCTCTACTTATCTGCCTTACATAAACCTTAGAAGGAACACCTATCATAAAACCCAAATTAAATAGTCTATGATCTAACCCTTTCCATTGGCTCATGATGACTCACCTATTCCACCAATCAACAACAAAAGCAATTCCATTATGCAGGAGTAAAAAAACTAATAGAAACATGCCAACGATATAGAAGAAAGACATGTCTAAATCGCACATTTTCCTAATTAATCTTTTAAGCAAACTATCTTTTTTCACATAATGATATATATGCGTAAAGATCACACATAAAGGACCAAACACAAAAATAGTTATTCCTAATGCATTCATCAAATCACTTTGTTGAACATAAAGAAAAGACGCTAAAACAGCCATTAAAAGATAAAAATTCAACAACAAAGAAAGTATCGGAACTAATACTGAAAAGCAAATAAAAGCGAATTTTTGATAACCTTCATACTTCATACGGCTTCATCCTTATCAACAGAAAGATCAATGTCCTTCGTTAATACTAAAACTGCTTCGGCAATGTTTTTATAGTTAGGCTCATTGGACTCAACAACAAGGATTTTTGTGTTTAATTTATTCGCCAAAGTCATCCCCCCATATTTACACAGCTTCATCCAGTCGAAGCCTTTTAAAATTCAAAACAACATAGTCATCTTGCTGCTGATAATCCGTAATGAAGCTAATTCTTCCTAATACGCACCTCCCTGTATAACTCCCATCTTTATACTCACGTAACTGGATCAAATCCCCTACTTTAAAATCTCTATCATTTTTTCGTATTTCAAAGCATTTGTGACCTGTTTTACAAGCCCAAAAGTATTGAGGTAGTATTTTTAATTCATGAAATCCTTCCTTCAAGAAAACCTCCCCTTTCTTATCCAAAGAAAAAAGGACAGTCATTTGACTATCCTTTTAAATCTTTATTCAAATACCTCTCTTCGATTGGAACAACAAAAGTAAAATTGCTGTAATTCCGCCAAGCATGAACAGCAGCACTTCCAAAAACAGCACCCCCTCAACATTAAAAACTCACCCCCCTATTCCCCCAATCATGGGGGACTCCCTCGCCGGTAGGCAGCTCAAAAGGTGTGGTGACCTTTTGAGACATTAAAAGGGTATTGGGGGCGCTGATTGTTTCAACTCCTTAATGCTCCCTGCGGTGCGCTTACCGTTGACACAAGCCATATACGCATCACCTGTGTTTAATAGCATTAGCAATATGTTTTAAACCACCATGTCAGCAATATTAGCCAAATAAACATCAAGCATAGTTTCATGCTTTTTATCCATTTCAGCATTAATAACCATATCTGAAAGATCGTTTGACCCCGTAGCTTTATCAACCTCTAACACCATTCGCATAGTTGGCGCACAGCTATTCTTTAGCCAATTTCTAGACTTCTCATAAAAGTCAGTTTGAGGTTTCGTATAAAGTTGCAACTTCTCAACATCACCTATAAATTTCTCCCAAAATTTACTTGTTTTCCAACTTTCTCGATCAACCATTTCATCTGGATTAACAAAACGGACATAATTTGAAATTACAGCTAACGCTATATAAGTCATGTTTCTATCTTTAATCAAAGCATTAACAGCACTTTTTGCCCTTTCGTTCTTTAATCGAATTTCATACCTGTTCCAATTCTCAACTTCATCATCTGGAATATTATATTTAGCCGCTTGCTCAAATCCTTTCTGATAAAAACACATATAAGCATCGGACTTTTTAGAACCAAAATAGATTGTAGTACCACGATCACTACCATCACTCAAAGCAAAAGAGCCATTATAATCTGAATTTCTGAATCTCGAAACACAATAACCTCTTCGAGCCCTTCCTAAAAGACGAGGAATAGAAAAATATGTTTTTCTATCATCTAATGCAATATCTAGTCTCGTGAAATTACCATTTCGTTCAAGGCATTCTTGAAAGAAGTCAAACCATGTCTTTTTTCGACATTCCAAGAAGGACTCGAACTGTCTACATCCTTTACCAGACAGTTCTATTAAAGTCCCTCTATCATCACCTTCGGCGCTGTAAAAGACTTTAATCATATCCATTTCCCAAGTACCAACGTAACCATAGAAGCCGGTTTGTTTCTCCGTCATAAAATCCCTGTTAATGTGCAGGATATTCTCGATTATGTCATCAACATCATGTGTTTTAAAACTAACCCTTACGTAGTCAACCATTGACACTAAAGGATTTTCAACGTTGTTTGTTTTCATTTTAGTCGATTACTCCCCCCCTGTTAGCGTGGGGGGGTTTTACTTGCCCCTCGGTCATTCGCTTCGCTCACTCCTCCTCAGTCGTCACTTGGGCGCTTTCGCTGCCGCTTGCGGCTGTCGCCGCCTGCGCGCCCTGCGTTCCTTCCTTAGCAAGTCGGATTTCCTCTATGAAATCATATCCATTCGGTATCAAAGGGCTATAAAATTCCATTATGTTTCCTGTACCTGCATAGGCGTACCCTCTACCTTTAATATCTTTATTTACAAATGCTTTATCGGTATCTCCAAAAAGCATTCCGTATCCTGTTTCACTCATTTGACCCAATGAGACCCTAAAATTAAACTGATCTCGTATTCCATCTGCAAAATATTTTGCGTCTGGTCTTTGAGCACCAGCAACGAGAAAAAAGCCTGCCTGTCTTCCAAGCATGACTATTTGCTTAATATCTTGAATCGCTTTATCACGTTCCTTGAAATCTAGCATATCCATAAACGCTACGTACTCATCAAATATGATAAAAACAGGTTTATATCCCAAATAGGCATAGTTCTCCCCTGTCCTATAATTTGGATGATTCTTCATTTCATCCATCCTACTCATCATATCTTCCACCGATTTACGCAGCGTCATCATGATGCCATTTTTTCGTGAAAATACTTTCCCCTTCAATACTCCTTCCAAGTCTGCCAAATCTGCATTTTTAGGGTCTAATATACGCACATCTGCCCCAGATGCAACAAGGGACTTTACCAGAGTCAGTATAAAATATGTTTTTCCTCCACCTGTACCACCAGAGATCAGCATGTGGGGTAACTTATCAAATGTCCAATCAATATGCTTCATTAGCTTCATAGAGCCTTTATTTACAACAGCGTCATCAATAGATATACGATTTTTCCCTGCATCATATAGTAGCTTATAGGTAAAAAAGCCATCTTCCATATCTGTAGACACTAAATCACAAAAGAACCCATTTTCGAATTCCTTCCCTAATTCCAGAAATCGAGACTGGAACCTGCTCATATCCATAGCAACCTTAATAATGATATGACCATCCTTAACCCTATAATAAAATCTAGGGAAATATGTGATTTTTTGAACCATTCTATCGGTTATACGGCTCTTCACGCTTTTACTATCATAAAATTTGTTCGACAAAATCATTCGTGCAATTTTTTGACGATGATAAATTTTCTTTAATTTTGAATACTTACGGAATATGTAGCGCCAACCAAATAAAATAGCTGCTGGAACTACAATTGACACAGTTAAACTTGTAACAATTAACGGAACATTAAAAGTTAAGTTTTGAAATATATGTTCTATACCTTTTTCATATAGACTCCATAGATGATCTTTCCAGAAAAGGATCATAAGCAATAAAAAAACAGGTGCAAAGATAAGTGCACCTGCTAATTTCACATTGTCTTTCATATATAGGCGAATTCGCTTTCCTTTATACTTTGAAATCATTGATTTAAATTCAGAACACCCCTAACGTTTGTTTTTCTTATTCTCACGCCACAAGCTGATTATATCCATGATTAAAAATTGACCACCAAACATAACAAATATACAGATTGACACAAAAACAGTGATGAAAATATCAAAAGGTAACAATCCTATTGGCTTACGATACCAAGCGAAAAATGAAAAGAATACAACCCATACAACAACACAGATAATTACTGAGCGTATCTTTTTCGTTTTAAATATTTCTAACCACTTTTTAATCTTAAAAACCTCTCTTAATTTACTTTAAATGATTATATTATTTCTACATTTACCACCAATCCATAAAATGATAAAATATGCATAATTAGTATCTAGGAAGGGAATTATATGTTTGATAAAATCATAGGCATTTATTTTAAATTTTCAATTTACCTAACTTATCTTCTTTTATTTAGCATTATTTTAGCATCATTTCACCCCCATGTTTTCAATCATTTTTTTAATGCAATCGGAAAATTAATTCCAACATCATTAGTTAACTATTTTACTGAAAAGAAAATAAGCCAAACTGATTTATTTTACATCTTCACCTTTATTTCAGCTATTTCAGGTATAGGGATAATTTAGGGCTTGATTTTCCCCAGAAATCTCCGCAAAAGGATGAGAGAAATTGGCATAGCTAAAGAAGATTATCCTTCATTTCATATGATTTCAATTCGTAATAATAGTTCTGAGTTAACTACCCTATTTCTACTCAGTATTATATTGTTTATAGAGACAAATGTTACTTCACTTTCACCACTTAAAAGCTTAGTATTAAATCTTTTACAGAATGCCCCTGTTGTTTTTCTTTTTTCTTGCATTGGTATAGCAGGAGCTATATTAGACTGCGTAGGTTTAATTATGTCAGGTTTTAGCACTACTATAGAGAAGAAAGATAATTCTTAAAAAGAGCGTGCCCATACTACAAGCACGCTCTTCTCAATTATCGCTCCAACCAATTGCCGTAGGTTTCATACAATAACTGCCTATTAAATCAATATCATTAATCTCTAGGACGAATCTTTGCCGCTTACTTCCATAAGAAATGGACATACACTTCCTAACACTACTTTTTCTCATTTGTTGCCGGTGCTGCTGGCGTTACTTTTGAAGCATTAACATTTGAACCTTTAAGAATAATATCATCCGCAACAACAGTCCACGATACATTAGCAAAGTTTCCATTAGCACGTGCTTGCGCTTGAATAATTGGATTTACTAATTCAACGTCACTCATGAAATCAAACTCTTTAAGTTCGACTGCTGCGGGCAAGGTAACTTCAATTTGACCGCCTTGACAGCTAGAACCTAAGTTATATGTTCTTGATTCCAATTGATCCGTTCTTTTATTAGCAACTCGATCAAAAACGAATCGATCACGATTTAAGCCCATAAATTTAATTTCGCCAAAAGTTTCTGCAATATTAGGTACAATAAATTTTAATTCCATTATATAAGTCTCCTCATTTTACGTGTTCATCACGATATTTTATTTTTTAAAAAAAGAATCGCTCCGACACTGTCATCATGGCGCTTATCAGTCGCTCACAGCATAGCCAGTCATGGCAACCTAGTAGACCATTTATGATCATCAAGCTGCTTACAGCTATTTCGCACGCTTCTTCTAGCCTGCTTCGGCATTATTAAACATGATTGCCGCCAATCGTCAAATACTCACGCATGACATTTCATTCAAGAAGCCTTATAATAAAATTGTCTAGGTTTTATCTAAGGCGTTCTTGATGAATATCAAGGCGCTTTTTTTGTCTATATGTATTTTTCAAAGATCGTCATTCCCTTCTAGCAGTCCCCAACAATATAAGGACCATTCAACAACAGAACTCTAGGCTTCGCCCCATAAATTAAAGGCGATTCATCAACCATTGGCATTCTAAAATAGAACAATGGATTTCCTTTTACATCGTAATAATTTTTTCTAAACCACTCGTGAAATTCCTCAAATTCTTCGTTCAATCCGTCATCAATTTTCTTTTGAATGACAACGGCTAAAGAAAGTGTAATAGGTTCTTTTTCATCTTCAAATCTCTTTAGAGATTGATCGAAAAGTTCCAAAAGACTCATTCCACTTCACTACCTTTCATTTCTCTACCTCTCATATAGTGGTGTAAACTCACACTATTCATTTTGCGAGAAGAGAAGAAATTTCATCCATGCCAACTTTATAATGCTTTTTAATCCTACGGAATGACATCCCTTTTAATAGAAGTTTTTCAACAATTTCTCGTGTCATTGGCTGCGATAAATAATGATCTATGTACACATTATTTAGTGCCATCTTCATTCTTGCAGACCAGTCACCTTCAAGATGTTTGGCTAAAGATACAGCCTTTTTCATTATGTCTTTTGTTTCAGATAGGCTCATCAATATTCTCCACCTCCTTTGTTGCATAGTAACAACTTTCAAAATAACTCTTGTTTACTTTCCCTTTCATTACTTTGAATCCGTTGTCTTTTAATTGAGAATTTAATTCTCTAATCATCTTGTATGCTTTGTTTTGTGAAACATCCATTATCTTCATAATGTCAGTCACATCTAAAAATTCTTTCATTTTAGCCTCCTTTGTTTATTTTTACTCCTTTTTGTTGTTAATTATATTTTATTACTCCTTTTAGGAGAAGTCAATGTTTTTTTATCGAAAAGAGGTTAAAATTCAAATATGTACAACTTTTCGTTGTAAACTTTATTTTACAGAGGAATGATATTATGTCATTAGCAGAAAGGTTAAAGAAGGCGAGAATAAATGCAGGTTTTAAAACTCAAAAAGATGCTGCACAAAAACTAAACATTAGACAACAGGTCTTATCTAATTACGAAAACGGAAGAAATAGCCCCGACACTGAAATGCTGAGGGAATTAGCCGATCTATATAATGTGTCAACAGATTATTTATTAGAATCTAAACGAAAGCCTTCAAAAGTAGAAGAAACAATAAATGATGCATTAGCAGAATTAGAAAAAGAAGATACATTGTTATTAATGAAAAACGCAGACATTGATGAAGAAACAGCCAAATTAATCAAACAAGCTCTTATTAACGGCATTCGTTATGTTGATGAAATGACCAAAAAAAAGAAAGAGTGAAAAGGGTTGTATACAGATAAAAGAATTAAACATATTGCACAACATGTTATTAATGATCATCAATCAAACGATCCACAAGTTCTATCAAAAAAGTTAGACATAATAATTCTCCCTTCTAATTTAGGAAGTAAAATTAATGGTTTTTTACAATATCATGAGGGTGCAAATAAGTATCTCATTCACCTCAACAACAACTTAGATTTTCATGATCAACAAGCGACACTTGCCCACGAACTAGGACATTTCTTCTTACACAAGGAATTTAATACTTTCAAGATAAAGAAAACTTCAATTGTCCTTGAAAGTAAATTGGAATCCCAAGCAAATACTTTCGCAGCAGAACTATTGCTTCCAGATAGTTTATTAAAAGGGTCAAACCTTTGTATAAGAAATTTATCTGCTGAAACAATTGCAACACGTTATAATGTTCCATTAGCAATAGCCAAGATCAAATATAAACAAAATAAAAAACTCTCTATTTACAACAGAAGAGAAAACTTCCATGAAAACCACGTTGTAATAATTTAAAAAAATCTCGTGTTATTGTTCAATAGAAGAACTAACACGAGATTTTTTTATTAAGCTACTATTCTTTCTGCAACATCATGTTTAGCTTGTTGTACATCACTCACATAAGCAAATGTTAAAAAACTAATGAACAGTGTAGACATAATCAATAACATCTTTTTCTTTTTCATTATTTTTTCTCACTTCCTTCCTAATATGGTATCTTGACTCGATATTCATTTTATAATAAAAAGTAGATAATTCAAAATCACCCTTCTTTTCATAATATTGACCTACATCATTTGAAAGGTATTCAATATCAGCGTATAACCTCTTCTTCGTTAAATACTCAAAGCACTCTTCAATCAGATTTTCATCGCCTTCAAAGTATAAAACAGTCAGCACCTTAAATTTTTGTTGATATTCTTCATCATTCATAATTTCGGAATATTTGGTTCCCTTAAAATAAAAATATTTTGCTTGTTCTTTATTTCCAACTTTACAATGAATCCTTGTCAGCATAAATAGAATTTTCGTCAAATATATACGTTTATGATTCTCTAATATATCTAAAGCTTTATCTAAATGAAAAGTAGCATTCTCATAATCCTCTAGCTCATCATAACACACACCAATATTTATATGAGCCATCCCTTTTATAAGAAAATCGTTTTTCTTCTCAGCAGTTTCCAATACACTAAGAAATATCTCTAAAGCTTCATCATACCTCAAATCATCAATTAAGTTACCACCAACAATGAAACGGCACCTAAGAGAATGTTCAAGGTATTCTTCATTCTTATTATAAATTTTAAGAGCTCTTTCAGCATAATTTAAACTAAAATAAGTTTGTTTTTTGGCATAATAAACGTGCGCCATTTTGTAATAAAAATCTGCTTTTTCTATTATGTCATCAACTGCATCAAGTTTGCTTTCAGCCTTCCTATAAGCACTAATAGCTGTACTCAATTCATTTCTACGGAACTCATACATCCCCATGAAGAAATAAAAATAAAATTCCAACATTCCTGTTAGGTTTTCTTGTCTCTCGACTTTCCTCAGAGACAAGTAATCATCATCTAGCATTTTGATATCATGAACATTAATTTCATTAATCATCATGTAGTGTCTAAATTCAAGCAATTGATAATATAGAAACACGTCTGGATTTTCTTCCATATTGTCTAGCTCTTCAACGACTTCTTCCTTTATAGATTCAGCCTGTTCTATTCGGTTATTTTTTATTGCTGTATACCAGTAATTGAGTTTTGTTGCAACTAAATCATAAGGTATTACGTTTTCCATTCCCATCCCTCCTTACAAAATATGTTCTTTGCAATATTTATAACATTATTTCAAAATCACCTATCCACCGAAAGGTTATTTAGGCATAATAAAATTGCTAATCACTCACAAAAATGTAACTATATAACCATAATATAACAAGTATATTTTCCTATTTAAAACTTTTCAATAGTTTAATTAATTCAGCTCCTTTTTTTGAACAAAACATTTTTGTGTTAAACTAAGTTAAAAATTATAAAGGCAGGTGATCCCATGAAGAAAAAATCAATACCCAACCGATTAATCGCTGAAAAATCACCATACCTTATCCAACATGCCTATAATCCTGTCAATTGGTACACATGGTCAGATGAAGCATTTGAGAAAGCGAAACGTGAAAACAAACCCGTTTTCGTATCGATTGGGTATGGGTAGCTAAACGAACATGTCACTGGTGCCACGTCATGGCACACGAAAGCTTTGAAGATCAACAAGTCGCTGACATCCTAAACGAGCATTTCATTTCAATCAAAGTCGATCGTGAGGAGCGTCCAGATATTGACTCGATGTATATGTCCGTTTGTCAGATGATGACGGGGCAAGGCGGCTGGCCGCTCAACGTGTTTGTCACGCCTGATCAAAAGCCGTTTTATGCGGGGACTTATTTTCCAAAAAGAAGTGCTTACGGCCGTCCTGGCTTCATTGAAGCACTGACGCAATTGCTGGATGCGTATCACAACGACCGAGATCATATTGAATCATTGGCAGAAAAGGCAACAAATAATTTGCGGATCAAGGCAGCAGGGCAGACAGAAAATACGCTCACTCAGGAGTCGATTCACAAAGCCTATTATCAGCTCATGAGCAGCTTTGATACGCTGTATGGCGGCTTCGGTTCTGCGCCTAAATTTCCTGCGCCTCATATGCTCACGTTTCTCATGCGCTATTTTGAATGGACAGGGCAAGAAAATGCGTTATATGCTGTCACAAAAACGTTAAACGGTATGGCAAACGGCGGTATTTATGATCATATTGGTTCTGGATTTACTCGATATTCAACAGATGAAAAATGGCTTGTGCCGCATTTTGAAAAGATGCTGTATGATAACGCCTTGCTGATAGATGCCTACACCGAAGCCTATCAAATCACTCAACACCCTGAGTACGAAAAGCTTGTCCAGGACCTCATTCAATTTATCAAACGAGACATGATGAATCGTGACGGCTCTTTTTATTCGGCAATCGATGCAGATTCTGAAGGAAAGGAAGGTCAATATTACGTTTGGACAAAAAAGGAGATCATGACCCATTTAGGCGATGACCTCGGCACTTTATTTTGTGCGGTCTACCACATCACAGAGGAAGGAAATTTTGAAGGACAGAACATCCCTCATACCATTTCCACCTCATTTGATGACATCAAGGCAGCATATTCAATCGACGACAAAACCCTTCATTCCAAACTGCAATCCGCTCGACACATCTTACTCACTGTAAGACAGCAGCGACCTGCACCGCTAATCGATGACAAGGTACTCACCTCGTGGAATGCGCTGATGATTTCCGCACTTGCCAAAGCAGGGAGTGTCTTTCATGAAGAAGAAGCCATACGCATGGCAAAACAGGCAATGTCTTTTCTCGAAACACACCTCATCCAACAGGGACGCCTCATGGTCCGCTTCAGAGAAGGGGACGTGAAGCATCTAGGCTTTATCGAAGATTATGCTCACATGCTCACAGCGTATATGTCTTTATACGAAGCGACCTTTGACCTAGATTGGCTGACAAAAGCCAGAGCCGTTGCTGAAAATATGTTTGAACTGTTCTGGGATGAGCAAATCGGGGGCTTTTTCTTCTCAGGCTCAGATGCAGAAGCGCTTATTGTTCGTGAAAAAGAAGTATACGACGGGGCCATGCCGTCTGGTAACAGTACTGCACTCCACCAGCTTCTGAAACTAAGCAGAATGATCGGACGTCAAGACTGGATCGAAACACTAGAGAAGATGTTCAGCGCCTTTTACGTCGATGTCTCTTCCTATCCAAGCGGACATACCGCCTTTTTACAAGGACTATTAAGCCAATATGCCGTAAAACGAGAAATCATTATTCTCGGGAAAAAGGGCGATCCGCAAAAAGAACAGCTTCTACAAGCATTGCAAAAACGATTCATGCCATTTGATCTCATTTTAACTGCCGAAACAGGGCAAGAATTAGCAAGGCTCGCACCTTTTACAAAAGATTACAAAACGATCAACGACAGCACGACGGTCTATATTTGTGAAAACTACAGCTGCCGCCAGCCGATCACCAATCTCGACGAAGCGATGGAACAATCATTCCAAACTTGAGCTGTCATATGATGACTATGAGAAGACAAAATGAGGACAAACAGATAAAAAACATGTCAATCCGCTAACAATTCGTCTATACGGTTTTATTTTTCCTCTAAAACGGTTAGAATGCGCACTAGATGTTCTCATACCGAAGGGAGAGAAAATAATTGAAAAAAGTATCATATACACTCATTGCTTGTCTGTTATCAGTGGGGCTTGCAGCCTGCTCATCAAACGATGCGAAACAGGATAAGCAAAACGATTCAGCCAAAAGCAAGGAAACAACACAGGCTGACCAAAAAGAGCAGCAAAAGCAAATGGAAGAGATGCAAAAGAAATTAGACGCACAAAAAATTGATGATCAAAAGGTCGTTGCGACCGTCAACAAAGATAAAATCACAGGAAGTGAATACAATAGCGCCTTATCGACCATTCAAGGTCAACTTCAGCAGTCAGGACAAGACCCAACATCTAAAGAAGGCGCAAAAGCTGTCAAGAAGCAAACCATTGATGCGCTAGTAGGTCAAGAACTCATCCTGCAAGATGCTGAGAAGAAGGGCTATAAAGCCTCTGACAAGCAAGTCGATAAGCAGCTAAAAGAAGAAAAGAAACAATTTAAAGACAATGCTCAATTTGAAGAAGCACTCAAAAAGAGCGGACTGACAATGGATCAGCTAAAAAGTGATATTGCCGACAGCATCAAATACAGCCAATATGTCGACAAAGAAATTAAATCAGCCTCTGTGTCTGAAAAAGACGTCAAAGCGTACTATGACCAATACGCCGAACAAATGAAAAAACAAAAACAAAAAGCACCTGATTTCAAAGACGTCAAATCACAAATCAAGAAGCAGTTAGAATCTCAAGAAAAACAAAAAGAAGTACAAAAAGAAATTGATCAACTAAAGAAATCTGCAAAAATTGATGTATCAATTTAACCACTATTAAAAATCCGCCATTGTGCGGATTTTTTTCATCACTTCATGAACTGTTTTTCCAAAATAATGACAAAAGCCTCATCATAAACATCTTCTCCATCCGATATGATGGGAGTACAAAAGAAAGCGTTATCAATTCTTTTGTCTCTGAAAAAGTACAAGATCAAAGACAGACCTCGTACTTTTGTTTCAGTCATATCTACAAGAGGAGGATGTTTATGTTCAAATGGTTTAAACCGGCTCCACATATCGACAGGCTCGATGATGCCAAAACAGACGAAACCTATAAACGGCTGCGGCTGCAAGTCTTTTTGGGGATCTTTATCGGATATGCGGGCTACTATTTGTTGCGCAAAAATTTCGCATTTGCCATCCCTTATTTACAGGAAGAGGGGTTCACAAAAAGTGAATTAGGCTTTGTACTGGCGGCTGTTTCAATCGCTTATGGATTTAGTAAATTCATTATGGGGATGATCTCAGACCGGTGTAACCCAAGATACTTTTTAGCCGCTGGACTCTTTCTATCAGCTCTTATCAATATTCTATTTGTCTCATTTCCATGGGTGACATCCAGTGTATGGATCATGTTTTTATTCATGTTCTTAAACGGCTGGTTTCAAGGAATGGGGTGGCCGCCATGCGGACGAACGATGGCGCATTGGTTTTCGGTGAGTGAACGTGGTACGAAAATGTCCATTTGGAACGTCGCTCACAATATCGGCGGGGGGATTCTTGCACCGCTTATTACATTAGGAATTGTTTTGTTTGCGACGTGGAAAAGTATCTTTTTCTTCCCTGCCATCATCGCCATTATCGTCTCCTTCGTCATCATTCTTCTCGTACGGGACACCCCGCAATCCGCTGGTCTTCCGCCAATTGAAGAATACCGAAATGACTATCCGGCACAACAATATGAAGATCAAGAAAAAGAATTAACCGTAAAAGAGATTTTGTTTAAATATGTACTCAACAATAAATTCCTTTGGTATATCGCCATTGCCAACGTCTTTGTGTACTTTGTCCGTTACGGGGTCGTAGACTGGGCACCTACCTATTTAACAGAAGCAAAAGGATTCTCACCAGAGCATTCACGCTGGTCTTATTTCCTTTATGAATATGCAGGCATCCCTGGTACATTATTGTGCGGGTGGATTAGTGACCGCTTCTTTAGAAGCCGCCGCGCACCTGCTGGCGTCCTCTTTATGATCGGCGTATTAATTGCGGTTCTTGTGTACTGGTTAAACCCTGCTGGCAATCCAATGGTTGATAACATTGCCCTCATCAGCATCGGGTTTTTAATTTACGGACCCGTCATGCTCATTGGACTGCAAGCCATTGATCTCGCTCCGAAAAAAGCCGCTGGCACTGCTGCCGGGTTGACAGGATTCTTTGGATATATTGGTGGCTCTGCTTTTGCTAATGCCATGATGGGCGTCGTCGTCGATCACTATGACTGGACAGGAGGTTTCATTTTACTAGTTGGTTCTTGTATCCTTGCGATTGTGTTCCTCGCCATGACATGGAATACAGGAAAGCGCGTAGAGCAAGTTTAATGAAAATCACATAAAAGATTCATCTCCGCCCAACATGCCCTTTACATCTATTTCTTATGATGGAGGCAGTTACCGTAAAAGGAGGATAAAATATGAAGAAAAGTAGATTACTTGCTTTCGTGTTACTCTCTTTTGCTTTACTGTCTTTTGGTTGGGTGCCGACCACCATATCGGCACATGAACATCTTTTATCTCCAGATCGCATTTTAACCGTTGCACACCGCGGAGCATCAGGGTATGCCCCAGAGCATACCCTAGCTTCCTACAAGCTCGCCACAAAGATGAATGCAGATTACCTCGAACTCGACCTTCAAATGACAAAGGATGGACACCTCATCGTCATGCACGATGAAACGGTTGACCGGACGACAAACGGAACAGGCTGGGTCAAAGACCTCACACTTGCCGAAATCAAACAGCTCGATGCCGGTGCATGGTTTAACGAAGCCAACCCCGACAAACAAAATACCCACTATATTGGACAGCAAGTCCTCACATTAGATGAGGTATTACGCTACTTCGGTAAACGAGAAAATTATTATATTGAAACCAAAAAACCAGACATCTATCCACAAATGGAAGAAAAGCTATTGGCCGTCTTAAAGAAACATCACCTTCTTGGAAAACATACGAGAAAAGGGCAGGTCATCATCCAATCTTTCAGCCAAGAAAGTCTATTAAAATTGCAGAAACTCGCCCCTCGGCTTCCAAAAGTACAGCTTTTAGACAGGGCGCAAATGACGTCTATTACAGATGATCAGCTCGATTTCATCAAAACGTATGCAGTGGGGGTCGGACCGAATTTTAGAGCATTGACACTTGAAAATGTACAGCAGGTCAGAAGCCATGGACTCCTCCTTCACCCATATACAGTCAATAGCGAGGCAGATATGACACGGCTTTTGCAGTACGGCGTCACCGGTCTTTTCACCAACTTTCCAGATGTCTTTCAGCGTGTCAAAGCTTCTCTGTAAACGACAAAAGCCTTGCGGGTCCACTCCGCAAGGCTTTTGATTATTTCACCGTTTGATCAGAAGAAGCTGTTTCAATCGGTTTTCGTTTACCAATTCCAAATACAAAAAAGCTAAGCGCCACTAAAATCAAGAACCCAATTGCTACAATAAGAGAAATTCGTGTATCCTGATTAATCAGCATAAACACAAGCACCATCAGCAAGAATCCGATTGTCAAATAGTTAGAAAATGGCGCAAGCGGCAGCTTAAACGGATGCTGATCAAGCGCTGCCCCCTTCGCTTTTCTGAAGCCAATGTGACTAATTAAAATCACAAACCAAGGCACCATACCAGGAAGGACACTCGCACTATACACATAAACGAAAATGTTTGGCGGAGAAACGTAATTTAAGACCACCCCAACCGCTAAACCAATCAGCACAGCAAATGTCCCAAAATACGGTACACCATTCTTCGAAATTTTTGTGAAGAAAGCAGGTGCCTGTCCATTCACACCTAATGTATAAAGCATACGTCCCGCACTGAAGATTCCACTATTACAGCCGGACATCGCTGCTGTAATGACAACAAAGTTAATAATACCTGCTGCTGCCGTAATTCCAATTTTCGCAAACGTCGCCACAAAAGGACTACCGAGCGTATTCAGCTGATCCCAAGGATACACAGTCACGATGACAAAGATCGCACCGATATAGAAAAGCAAAATACGCCAGATGATACTTTTGATGGCATTGGTCAGCGTCTTTTGCGGATTTTGCGCCTCACCTGCAGTAATTCCTATGAGCTCTACCCCTTGATAAGCAGCAATCACTAGAGACAATGCAAACAAGAAACCGGTAAATCCACCTGTAAAGAATCCGCCATGCGCCCAAAGGTTAGACAAACCAATCGCTGTTCCACCATTGCCAAACCCAAAGAAAATAATGCCTAAACCTGCAATGATCATTAAAATAATCGTCACAATCTTGATCATCGCAAACCAGAATTCAAACTCACCGAATGACTTAACCGAAATTAAGTTGGCCGCACCTAAAATGATCATGGCGATTAATCCGGGAATCCACGCCGGTAACTCCGGGAACCAATATTTCATATAAGCACCTACGGCGATAATCTCAGACATTCCAACAATGACCCACTGGAACCAGTTACTCCAAGCTGTCATATACCCCGCAAGCGGATGAATATATTGATGCCCAAATGTAGCAAACGATCCCGTACTCGGTTCAAGATACAACATTTCTCCCATCGCACGCATAATAAAAAAGATAAAAATACCACACACTGCGTACGCGAGAAGAACCGATGGACCTGTCCATTGAATGGCTTTAGCTGACCCCATAAATAAGCCAACACCAATTGTGCCGCCAAGCGCAATCATTTGAATATGACGAGCACTTAACCCTCTCTTTAATTCCTTTTGAGCCACTTCTATTCCCCCTCATCAACAAACAACATAAAAAATAAAAAATCAGAATTTTCATTCTGATTCAAAATCTTCAATCTTTCGATGTATATTATCATAATAAATCTACCCTTAAAAAACAATTGTTTTTTTGAGGAAAACAATATTAGCAAAATATTCTGACATAAGAAGATATTCAAATTATTTTATATTGATATATTGAATCAGAGGATCAACATCGCTTCAATGACCATCACTTAATAGAAAAGAACCTCCCCTTATATCGACCTCAAAGCTTTTCCCTCCATTTTTATAAACCATTCTCTCCTGATCATCAACACAAGGAAAGTCATTGTGAAAAGTTCCTGATCTTTTCTTCACATAACAAATAAATCCATCATTTTCCGGAATTGCCACTTTGACAGATGATCCAGTTGACGTCGATTTGAGCGAATGCAGCATGGCCTTTGAATGTATCTGTACCCTTCTGCCTATTAAATTCAGATCAATATCTGAAAAAGCACCTACCATCTCCACTTTTGACGAAGTAGTACGCAGGCTCAATGTCTGCGTGTTGAGCTGTTGACTAGAGATAAGTCCACCCACTGTCTGCAAGCGCAGATGCTTGATTTCTCCCGTGAACATGGACTTTCCAGAAATCAATTGGCAGTTAGCCTCCTTCACCTTCAATCCATCCAAGAATAGATTTGCTCCTTTACAATGAATAGACAAGGACTGTAACTGTGCCTGAGGGAGGTAAATCTCCAAATTCGTTTGATGAAGATGAAGCCCCAAGCTGATCGCTCGTTTTCTTTTATCTTGAATGACTAGCCTGCCTTCCTGCACTTGATGATGCAGTAAATACCGATGGGGGAATACGTGATTGGTGGTCTGCTTCATCAATAAATAAGGATGATCATGGTGATAAAGGCGAACATCTCCCACCAGCCAGTTTAACGAAAGTTCCGTTATTGCTTCTTCAATTTGAACCGTATGCTTCACATGTCTCCATCCTTTTCCCATCATGAATTACCTCGTTTGCAGCCGGCCGATGCGGCTCCACAATTCCAAGATCACAATGAGGACTGCTGCAATCATCACTCCTGACAGGATGAGATTCATTTGATCATTGCCATAAATGGCGAGCGATACATTTCCTAAAACAGCACATAAAACAATGGCAGTCAGGACGGTCATCAAAACAGATTTCTTGCTCAACCCTATTCTCATCGCCATCATGCCAATCGCTTGAACACAAACAATCAACATAAAGAATGTTTTCATCAATTGAAACAGAGAACCTGCCGTCAGCGTATCGTGAACAATAGGGAAAAACAATTCAGTCACACTAAACACAACAAACGAAGGAATGATACTGCACATCATCGCAAACGTTGAAAGGCACACCATCCATATCATATGAGAAAGGAATCTCACTGAATTGGATGTGCGTTCCTGATAAACAGTCTTGCCTACACGCCAATACAGCATAGCTGTGATGATAGAAAAAAAGATCATCCATACTGTACTCGTTAACAAATAAATATTCGTATATTGCTGAAAACCCGGTTCGCGTTCAATTTTTGCAGCAAACGCAATAAAATAGATGAATACTAGCAGCACAATACTCGCGATGAAACTAGCTTGAATATACTGCTTCATGTGACCTTTTCTTAGCTCAACCTTCATAAAATGAATCATACGTCATCCTCCTATCAGTTGGCATTCTTTATCTTTCGGGCAGATCATACCCGCCAATTTCAGCATAGTGCGCTGTCACCTTTTGAATAAATAGATCACTCACAATATCCACGCCAAGCCCCTTCATCATCTGCTTTAAAAAACACAAACGCTGGACCGTTTCTTCATGATTGCGGACAAACAATGTGGGATTCAACCATATATTCACAAGAAGCAAAAATACTTCTGCCACTTCACCAGGAAACGCAGTTTCCATCGAACCATCCTCAATCCCTTCAATGATTAACTGTTTGATTCTCACAGCGTCCTGATTGACACCTGTCTTCATGCCTTCAATCACAAATTGCGGATTTTTCATCTGATCAACCAAGATCCCATCAATCGAATGAGACTGCGGGTCTGCCACAAGCTGCTCCAGGATAAGCTGCAGCTTCTCTTTCGCATGAGCTGCCTCCGTATGCTCAATTAACTCCTCAAGCTTCTCGGTTGCATAACGAAACTGCCGATTCATCACGCCGCGTAATATATCATCCTTCGATTTAAAATGATGATATATAGCCCCTTTAGACATATTCAATTCATGGATAATATCTTGCAAACTTGTCTTTTCAAATCCCTTTTCCTGAAACAACTTTGTCGACACGTCCAAAATTTGCTGCATCGTCTTTTCTGGATACTTATTTCGCGCCAGTTCAAACGCCTCCTTTTACATACCGACCGTCGGTATGTTTAATTATATTTTTCATTATAAACGGTTCATGCAGATTTGTATACAACAAAAAAAAGACCGCTCACACGGTCTTCTCAAGCTCAAAATGCAAATTCATCGGCACATCTGGCAGAGCCGAAGCCTCCACCATATTCGTTGTAGGTGTTTTCTCATCCACTTCCTCAAATCGAAAACCGTCAGCCCAGATTGTTCCATGACCGCTGAGTAGCACTCCAAAATGAATGGATTCACTGCGCATAGGAACATCTAATACGATCGCATATTGATTCCATTCCGTAGAATCTGTCACAGGTCGATTCTGCATATTATCAAACTGCACCGTATCACCCTTTCCGTCATCTACCCGCATCCAAATTCCTGCTGAAGATACATTCTCTGTTTTCAAGAAAGCAGAGAGCTTCAATCGCTTGCCTACATACTCTTTTGCTTGAAACCCCTGCATCATCGTCGCAAACTGTCCTTCTTGTACGCCTTCTTTAGATGATAAAACACCTGATTGCTTTCCCGTATGAAACTCTGCTGTATCAACACCCATCTCATACATATGCGGATGTGAACCACTCAAACCCCAGCCAGGTACTGCTTCATGTAATGTCATCGAATCTTCCTCCTTTTTCATTTGCATATCTCTCATCATGGACCTGTACATTCCGGGAGGTAAAGAATAAAGATGCTTAAAAGCACGCGTAAAGGCTTCCTGCGATTGGAATTGTAACGAAAAAGCGATGTCTAAAATCCCCTGATCCGTATACAAAAGAAGCTGTGCAGCCGTAGCTAATCTTCGTTTCCGCACATATTCCCCCATCGACAGCCCGGTTTCTCGTTTAAACACACGCAGCAAATGAAAATGTGAATATCCTACTTTCTCATGCACCTGTCTCAGCGACAGCTCATCCATCAAATGCGACTCCAAATAAGAAATCACCTCTTGCGTCACCCGACTATACATCATCTCCCTCACCTCTTCTTGATCATAAAACAAATCAGTTCACTCGTTTTGATCAAAATTGCGATGTTTCATCTGTCCAGCTGAGGAGGAAAAACGCTAACGTGAGCGCTCGTTGTTCGATAGAAACTTCCTCACATCATCTGCGATTTCTTTTGATTTCGTATGATGCAAATAATGGCCGCCTTTGAAAGTAACGACTTTTCCGTGGTCTACATTTTTCAGCAGCTCTTCATGCATTGGTTTCCAGTTTGGTGTTTCTTTCTCCGTTTGATCCGCTAGATAGAAAGCCACAGGGAGCTTCTTAGGGAAATGTAGGCGTTGAGCGTTTTTAAAATTGTTTCTAAAGTTTTCTGCCTCACTAGCTTGGCTTTCATCCAAGAAATTTCGGAAAGTCAGCATTTTAATCTGAGCTTTCGTTTGATCATCTACTTTAGGCATCACTAGTTGATCTGGATTCATTTTCACTATCAATCTGTAAAATCCGGATTGATGAAGCAGCTGTAAGCTGGAGACTGGTAATTCATCTGCATCCTCCTGCTTAGGAAAACTACTATCAATTCCAACAAAGGCTTGGACTTCTTTTTCGTATTGATTCACATATTCTAATCCATAAATGCCAGAAATCGAATGACCCATTAGCGTATATTTTTTAATGTTGAGTTTCTGCAAACATTCATGAATCTCATCCACAATGTTTTGACTTGTCCTTACTTTATCTGTGTCGTCACTTAAACCATAACCAAACGGTTCAATCACTACGACTCTATGATCTTGCGATAACTCCTTGACTAACGGTTCAAAATCCAGCACGGGTGAAGCAGTTCCATAGCCTGGTAGAAGGACAATCGTTTCTTTCCCATCGCCTTGAATGAGCACATTCATCTGCTTCCCATCCACCAAGACCTTTTGCCCATAAGCTTCTATTTTCCCTTTCTCCCGTTCATTACTAATGAGGTTTACAAAATAAACAGTAGCTAGAAAAACAACCATGACCGTGATAATGGTGCCTATGGAGATCAACATGATTCTCAATATTTTTTTCATTGGTTTTCTCTTCCCTTCATGATGAAGAACTCTAGCTTACATCCATCGATGAAAATTAATATTTTCTTTCACAATAGATGATGCCGATTGTATTTGCGCAAACACTTGATACATACATAAACGTAATTGCTATATAAAACCACTCTGTTGGAGATGAGAATTGATGGACCAAAGATTGAACGACAGCAACCAATATATAGGCTAAAGCCACACCTATAATGGAAAAACTTCCGGCTTTCGCTAAAATAAATTGACCTCGTTCATCATGTTTATATTCACGGCTTTTCTTAAATTGAAAGGCCGTGCTTAAAATAGAAAGGGTAATGAGAGAATAAAGTATGATCGTCGTTATCATTGTTGTTCCTCCTTGTCGACCTCTTGAAAAACGTCATATAAATCAACTTCAAATGTTCTCGCAATTTGAAATGCTAATTTTAAAGACAAAGAATATTTACCATTTTCAATCGCTGCCACAGTTTGACGAGTCACACCTAACTTCTCTGCCAAATCCTTTTGTGTCCAGTCTCTTTCTGCCCGTAATACCTTAATTCTATTTTTAATCTCCATTTCAAATTCCTTTCTTAAAGGATGATTTATTTAACAATATGTTAAAAATAATTAACATTATGTTAATTAACAATAACCTCTTTTCTTCTGTATGTCAATTTCACCGGATGCAAAAAAGAATCATCCATTTTGAAAGGCCTACCTCAAAATGAATGGTTCTCTATAAATGATGTGATCATCTGATTTAAAACACTTTCCTCTGGTAAATCGCAGTAGAAAGTCCCCAAGACAGCAAGTAGATGAGCATAATCAGTACAGTTGACCCCGTATATACAATAGGGATCGATAAATTCATGATAAAATCAGTGATCCCACTGAATTGCTCTGCTAAATAGAAAACAACAGGCGGTCCCATAGCAGATAATACGATAAAGCCAATGATCACTGCCGTTGTGATATAACCAGGCTTTAAGATATAAAACAATGGAAACGTACATGCTGCGAACAATAAAAACAACCCGCTGCCAATCGCAATATCTGACAGCGAAAACAGCTTCCCAAACACAAATAATGCAGCACTTGTCAGCACGATCGCAATACTCATATAGAAAATGGCGCCAAGATAACGTGATGCGATAATTTCTTTACGTGTATAGGGCAAGGAATTTAATAGAATATTCGTTTCTGCCTTCTCATCATAAGCATATGTGTTAAATGGAATAAAGACACTAGCGACTAGAAACGTTAAAACTGGGTGGACATCCATGAAAATGAAAAATAAGATAAACGGAATAAAAATAAGTAACTGCTTCTTTTGCAAAATCACATCACGCTTAATTAAATGAAACATGCGCAACCCCGCCTTTCAAATAAAACATGATATCCTCAAGCGACGCCGGTTCAATCACAACAGCATCCCCAAAAATAAGTTTCACCTCATCAATCCGATCTGTTAATGCTTCAAATCCGGCTGCCGTACGCTGAATATGGATAAACGCCTTTTCTGTGTCTCGATCCAGCAAATCCAGGCTCCCCTTCACCAGCGCATAATTCTCCGCCACCTCATGAATCGACTGTTGAAAGACCAATCTTCCATTTTGTATAAACGCAATATAATCCGCGATGCGATCTAAATCAGTCGTCATATGCGTTGAGAAAAAAATCGTTCGATTTCCATCAATCATCAATTCTTGTAACGTGCCGAGCAGCTCTCTTCTAAAGACCGGATCTAAACCAGCAGTTGGTTCATCCATGATAATCAGCTCTGCATGGTGCGACAGCGCAATCGCAAGCGATGCCTTCATCTGCATCCCTTTTGAAAATGTTTTAATCGCTTTATTCAGCGGCAGACCAAACTGTTCAATATATTGATAAAATAGTCTATCATCCCAGCGTTTATAGGCAGGTGCCACAATTCGTTTGATGTCTTTTAAATTCAATCCTGGGAAAAAAACGTTAGCATCGTAAACAAAGCCAATTCGTTCCTTAATCTCTTTTTCATGGGTGCGATAATCTAATCCAAAAATTTTAACCTCACCAGAATCTGGTTTTAACAAATTCATGATCATTTTAATCGTGGTCGACTTACCAGCTCCATTTTCTCCAATAAACCCAGTAACAAAGCCCTTTTTGACCTGTAAATCGAGATTCTGCACAGAAAAGTCTTTGAACCGTTTTGATACTCCTTTGAATTCAATCACGTGCTCCACTCATCTCACTCCTCATACAAGAACTTTAATAACTGCTGCAATTCATCAAAAGATAAGCCTAATTCCTTGCCGTTTGTAACAACCGCTCCAAGCTGTTCCTCAATCACCTTCAATTTTTTCTCTCTCATGACCTCTAGGTTTTGCTCGGCAACAAATGATCCCTTACCGACAATCGAATAAATAAATCCTGCCTTCTCTAACTCTTCATATGCACGTTTTGTTGTGATGACGCTGATTTGTAAATCCTTCGCCAGCTTTCGGATAGACGGCAGTCCCGCACCTTCTGCAAGCTCACCCGTTAAGATCAACGATTTGATTTGCGTCGTGATTTGCTCATAGATAGGCTCCTTAGAATGGTTAGAAATCGTAATTTGCATATAAAAAACCTCTTTTTTCTGTACTGGTATTCGCAATGAAATATTGTATATACACTATATATACATTATATACACACTAAAAAAATATTCAACTCCTTTTATGAACTTTTTTGAATGCGATCCAACTAAAAAACCGCACAGCTCTTCAGCCATGCGGTTCCTCAACAAATCAATTTATCTCCAATATACCCATTTTCCCATAAGCCATTCCACAGGCCCTCTTCTCCACTTTTTCAAATAGAGATAGCTGATGAACAGCTGAGCTGTGTAAAGTCCAACAGCAAGTACCAGTCCAAACATTGAGCCCATTTGTCCGAATAACCCAAGTCCGTAAGAATAGAAAATCGTTGTACAAATAATAGATTGAGCCAAATAGTTTGATAAAGACAATCGGCCCAGTCCTGCAAGCAAACGTTTCAACCCTTGTGCAGCATTTGAATAGTAGAAGACAATAAAAGCTTGAATATAACCGATCGTCAGGACATAGGCTCCTAACGTCAACACCATTTCGCTCCAAGGAGCATCACTGAACGTCGCACATTTTAAAGCGAGCCCGATGATAATCATCCAAACCCAGCCTTTACGATAAGCCATGCCTCGATCTTCTTCTGTCAAATGACCTTTTTTCCCGATCGCCATGCCAAGCAGTGCAAATGGCCCCACCATGATCGTACCGAATAGAAAACCCAAGATCGGCATCATCGTAATGGTCACGATCGCCATAATAATGGTCACAATCATCATATCGTCTTCAATCGTCACCCGGCTCAATAAAATATCACCGTATGCACCCTTCGCATACACATCAGTTAATAAATCATCATTTCCATAAACAAAGGTCATCAGAAATGGTAAAACCACTAATGACAAAGCACCTAACACACCTGACCAAATCAGCATTGTTTTGATCCGGCTGCTTAAAAACATCATCAAGAAAAACGTACATGCTCCATAATATAAGAGAATATCACCATTCCAAATGAATATGTAATGCAACATCCCAAGCACAATAAGACCAAAGCCGCGGCGGACGACAATGGCATTCGTATTCAGCCCCTTTGCCTTTGTGGATTCAATCAACTTGATAAAAGAATACCCAAACAAAAAGGAGAAAATCGGATAAAATGATCCCTGGAACAAGATCTCCGTCACATATACCCCAAACTCCTGTCCCCATATGCTCGGATCAAACATCTTCTCAAAATCATAATCATATTGAAAATTAAGCATATTCACAATCAAAATACCTAATAAACTAAAACCACGTAAACTATCAATAAACTCAACCCTAGATCCCTTCAACACGACAGCTCCTTAAACAATATATAACAAATTTAAGATATACCTGTATATTTTACCAAATATTTTTCGAAATAGTATATATATTTCTAATAAAAAAGTGATCTTTCATCCTATCAGTGAATCCAGCCTATCTTATGATTCAATTTCCCCCTATTTTCATCTCCTCTTGATCATCAAAACGCTCATTCAAGGAAAAAGCCGAGGGTCCCATACATTTTATCTCTAAATAGGACAATATATCTTCATATTATTTCAATTATTATATAAATTTTACATTTCATTGTTAATATGACCTTCATTGACAATGAATATTTCTTCATATACACTTTGGGTGGATTTAGGAATAACATTCCTAATCTATCAAATTCTAGAGGGGGAATATCATCATGAATGATCAAAATTTATGTGATATCATGAGACACCACGCCACTCACACGCCGCATCATCCAGCTTTAGCGTGCAACCATCAGAACATCACATATGCTGAACTTGAGAAACAAAGTAACCAGTTCGCCAATTACCTTATCAAAATGGGCGTAACGAAAGCTTCTCATATTGGCCTAGCCTTAGAAAGATCACCACAATTGATTGTCTCTATTCTCGCTATCATCAAAATAGGAGCCGTTTATGTGCCTATAGATATAAATTACCCTAGTGAACGTATTCAATTTATGATTGAAGATGCCGAACTATCGTTTTTACTCACAACATCCCATGTCACTCAAAGCCTAACCTCCTTGCCTATTCCTACTATCTACTTAGATAAAGAAAAACATCTCATCCTTACACAATCAACGTCAAACCCGTCTTTTGATGTCAAACCTTCTGATGCCGCTTATATCATGTATACCTCTGGCACAACAGGAAAACCAAAAGGTGTTGTCATTACACATAGATGTATCATGCACCTAACGCATAACCCTTCCTTTCTGCCCGTTAATTCTTCTGATACCTTAGCATTATTATCTACCATCTCTTTTGATTCCTCTACATTTGAAATATGGTCCGCTTTATTAAATGGAGCGATACTCGCTATTCCTCCTTCTGGAAAACTGACTCCTGAACTCGTCAGTCAAACCATTAAAGACTATGATGTATCGATTCTTTTTTTAACTACTGGATTGTTCAACTTGATGATGGAGTCACACCTGAACGATATCAAATCAGTTAAATACATCGTCTCTGGCGGAGATGTCATGTCTCCTCAAGTCGTTCATCAAGCATTAAAGGAGCTCCCACATACGACCATCATTAATGGCTATGGCCCGACAGAAAATACAATCTTCACAACAACTTTTCAACTGCCAGACACCTGGGATGATCTCGTCAGTATACCAATTGGCAGACCTGTAGCAGGAACCATCATTGACATCACAAATGAACAAGGTGAATCTGTCTCTCAAGGACAAATAGGGGAACTCATCACTTCAGGAGATGGACTAGCATTAGGCTACTGGCGAAGAGCAAACCTAACAAAGGAACGTTTCATCGAACGGGATGGAAGAACCTATTACAAAACAGGGGATCTTGTTCGACAACAACCTGATGGGCTGATTGAATATATTGGTAGAAAGGATGACCAAGTCAAAATTAGAGGCTTTCGTATTGAGCTTAGCGAGATTGAGCATGTATTGATCCAGCACCCAAGTGTTAAATCCTGTTTGGTGACAGCCACAGAAGTGATACCTGGGGATAAACGCATCATTGCATACATCATTCCGTCCAACAAAAAGACATGGGATCTATATACCATTCAAACTTATGCAAAGAAAACATTCCCTGATTTCATGCGCCCTGCACATTATGTTCTATTGACAAACTTCCCTACGACCACAAATGGAAAAGTCGATCGAAAAGCACTACCAAGACATCATTTCGACAGACCCAAACTGCAAACTGAATATGTCGCACCAACTAATCAAACCGAAGAAGCACTCTGTGAAATATGGACAGACCTATTAAAGGTAGAGCCCATTGGCACAAACGATCACTTCTTCGACTTAGGAGGAAACTCCATCCTTGCCGCCAAAACCTTAATGCGTATGCAGGAAACATTACACGTTGAACTACCTGCCAGCACCCTTTATGAACATCCTACGATTCAACAAGTTCATCTTATGCTACAAAATCAAACACCTGAGCCGAAACAACAGCTCACATCAGAGGGATTTTTAGATGAAAAGATTCAGCCAAAGCACCTATTCGATTCTAAATCCTTTAAGCAGAATGCCGTGTTATTAACAGGAGCAACCGGCTTTCTAGGCGCTTATCTCATTAAAGAGCTTGTTCGAATGAATCCCTCCATCCAAATCTATTGTGTCATCAGAGCAAGGGACAAACAGCACGCAAGACAGAGAATACAAGTAAATATGGAGAAATATCACCTATGGGACGAACATTATCTGAAACAACTAAAACCGATTGTAGGTTACTTGGACAAGCCTCAACTAGGACTCTCAACAGAGGAATTTCAACAACTCGCCCAAACCATTGATGCCATCTATCATAATGGAGCAAAAGTCAATTACGTTCAGCCCTATCACATGCACAAGGATACAAATGTCACCGGCACAGAAAATATCATCAAACTCGCCTGCACAGAACAGGTAAAGCCTGTTCATTTCTTATCGACCATTGCCATATTCGGACCTGCCGGGTATCTAGATGGCACGACCGTTCTTTTTGAAGATACATCCATCGATGCTTATCTTCCTATTGTAGAAAAGGACATTGGGTACTCTCAAAGTAAATGGGTGGCAGAAAAAATCATGTGGGAAGCAAAAAAACGTGGCGTGCCGATCACAGTCCTTCGCCCCGGCTTCATCATGGGCGACAGTCAAACAGGCGTTCATAATACAGAGGATTACATGGCGAGACTAATCAAAGGATGCATCCAATTAAAGGCTTACGGTGAGCTACCGAATCAACGAAAAGAATTCGTACCCGTCGACTTTGTTTCAAAAGCCATTACAACCATATGCAAGGATCCAGCCAACTTCGGCAAAGCCTATCACCTCGTTCCACCTCAAGAAGAAAGCATGGAATTAGGTGAATTTTTTCAAAAAATCACAGAAGAAATAGGCTATCCATTAGAAAAGAAAGCATATAACGATTGGGTAGAAGCTCTCATTCAAGCAAGCGACCAACACGCAGACAACGCCCTTACGCCATTTCTTCCAATGCTCACTGAAAAGGTAGAACGAGACAAAACAGTCTGGGAACTATACGAAAACATGGCGCACTTTGACTCAACAAATACTCAAACGGTTCTCCAAGCACATGGAATGACCTATCCCCCTATGGATGATCATTTAATCAAACGCTATTTCAAATACATGGAGGACATTGGATTTTTAAAATTTGATTCAAACACTGCCCTGAGAATATAAAAGCATTCCCTTGTTTTTAAACTCAATACAGGAAGTAATAAAAGGTTGGATTCAACATCCAACCTTTTATTACTTACCTTTCATCAACTGTACCTTTCAAAATCACCTCGGTAGAAAACTTATGCCTTATGATCGTTTTCTTCTTTAAAAAGCACACGCTTCACATAAAACAAAATCCCCAATCCAAACAAAATCAACGGCAACTCCCAGTCTGCAGAAACCGGCAGCCATTTCAACATCATGAGAATCAGCAAAACAGCTCCCACACCTGCATAAAAGACCACCGTTTTTTTCAATTCTTGGTTTGATTGAAACAAAAAACCACCTCTTTATTAACACTTTTTATACCATTTTTAGCATATTTAACTGATATAAACAATCATTTCATCAATCCATATCCCGACAAGCCCATGCATCCACCTCGACCTTTAAAGCAGGTGAAGCCAAAGCCACCACATAAATCATCGTCATACAAGGCAGGTGATCCCCTAAAAACTGACCCATGATTCGTTTTCTACTCTCAGCATCAAACTCACCTACCAAATAAAACACAAGCTTCGTTATATCTTCTACTCTCATATCTGCCGCTTCTACATTGCGTTTTACATTCTCTAACGCTAGCTCGAGCTGTTCTATCGGGCTCGCCGGGATGGTCCCATCGACTTCCATCCCCACTTGTCCTGATAAGGTTAACCAACGCTGCGGCCCTGTTGTCTCTATTTGATGGATGTACGGTGCAACTGGCGCGTGAATGGTCTCAGGATTACGTGATGTTTTCATTGATCAAACCCCTTTTCTGAAAATACAATCAATTTACACCTATCATACCAAACTTTCTTCCCATCCTATCTGCGTATGCTCCGAACGAAGCCAAAAAAAAGACCTTTCTTCAAAAGAAAGACCTCCCTAAAATGATGCTCCGCTCCGATGCTCAATTTGATGAATCCAATTCAAATCCGCCTCTAAATGAAGCAGCGTGCCAGAAATCAATAAGTACCGACTCTCATCACCTTGCACAAGACATTCCGTTTTCAGCTTCGTGAGTTCCATCACATCTTTCATGATGACGGCTTTCTGCTGCTGAAGCATTTCTTTTTCTTGATGAAATCTGATTTTCCGTGCACAGCCCCATTTAAAGTGAAAATCATCCTTTGCAGCATGATACGGAACAGGCGCCAACAGCCATGATTCCAGCTCTTGTCTGCCTTCTTCCGTCACGTCGTACAGCTTTCGATCTTGGTCATCTATTCCCACTGCTGTCACCAATTTATCACGAATTAACCGATCAAGCGTCGTATAGATTTGACCCGGGTTGATTTTTCCTTTTATTCCGAGCAATGACTCCAGCTCTAGCTTTAATTCATATCCATGATGTTGCTGCTGACAGAGCGATGTTAAAATTCCGTATTTCACTGACATATGATTTAACCTTCTTTGAGAGATGATATCATCTCTATTTTACTCGCTGTCGCACTAGAAATCCACGAAGCCGCTAAACTGAGTGCAATTCCGGCGATCACTGCCAGCAGTAGATGCAAAAATGGCAGCTGAAATGAAACAAATCCACCGAGCCAATCCGATTGGCTTGAGACATATAGAAGAATCACACCAAATAAAATGCCGCCAATCACACCTGATAACCCAATGAGCACACCTTCTCCGACGATCATTTTTCTCACCTGTTGCTTTGTCAGCCCAAGCGCCCGCATGGTGCCAATCTCAGATGTACGTTCAAGCGTATTCATCAGCAGTGTATTGGCTGTTCCAATGCTCGCGAGCCCAATAATGAAAATGAGCATCATAGAAATTAACTCGTTCATACCAGTTAAAGCCGATGTCGTTGATTCAATCTCATCCTCTACTGTTTTCACCTTTGAAAGCCGCTGCCCAAAGTCTTCCCATAGCTGATCTCGTAAAGACTCACCGGCACCTTTGTCTTTTAACGTAAGGAGGATATCAAGGGGCTGCGTCCAGCCTAAATTCTCTTGTAAAAATGTCTGATCGACAAATGCCACATAACCCGAATGATGAGAAGTCTTGACCACATCAATGACTTGTAACTGCTGCCGGCCAGAAGGTGCATTGAGATACACACTCTCTCCAATACGCCCACCCCATTCATCAAACGCACGCTCTCCTAACACGATAGAGGGCTTTTCTGCTAAATGTTGATACAAATCGCCTTTATTGTCATCTTCTATAAAAGACGGTCCCTTTTCCTCTACGCCGATCAGAGAAAATTGTCTTTTCTCTCCATCAGCCGTTTCCCATGTCAAAGGAGCCGCTTCCATCATCGGTTCCACCCGCTCAACAGCCTCATAGGATGACAGCTTTTCTTGATCCGCTTTCGTCCATGGGGCTTCAGAAGTAACCCTGAGATCGCCTCCATACGTTTGACGAATCTCTTTTTCGTAGCCATCTGGAGCCGATTCAATGACTGCACTTAAAAGCAAGATCACAGCAATCCCAACAGCTAGAATCGCCGCCGTATTAGCATTTCGATTCAGTTGCTGCGTGACATGCTGCGCTGATAGATGACCTGGATAGCCAAAAACAAGCTTCAAAAGAGGCGCCAACAACCGGTTCAAAAAGAGCAGGAAAAATGGGAATAACAGAACCATGCTGGCTAAAATGGCAAGATAAGCAGCCGGATGATCCACCCATACAAATGAAAGCAAGCCTATCCCTATCGCCGCTCTAATGACCGATTGTTTCTTCGGTGCAGAAGTTTGGGTGGTGGATTTTAAAGTCAGCAGCACAGACGTTTTCCCTGCATGATAAATCGGAAATAACGAAAACAGCACAGGGAACACAATACCAATGATCACTGCTATTACAACAGGCACTTGCCAATCTAACGAATACACCATATCAAAAGCAAACACACCAAGCAGTGTTTGCATGAACACATCCCCAAGCCAAACGCCAATCGGTACCCCAATGACGGTTCCAATACAAGCCAAGATCAAAACCTCAATCAACATCAGCTTAGAAACAGAACCCTGTGTATAACCGAAGCTCTTCATAATCGCAAATTCTTTTTTTCGTTCCATCACACTCGTATAGATCATATTAAACACGATAAAGCCGCTCATAAACATCGACAGCCCTGCGATGAGATAAAAGAACGTGTACAACCCGCCAATGTCATTACTTTGCCGGTCATCCGCCACCACAGGCTGGACAAAAACATCGGCATCCTTGAACTCTTTCTGTAAAGATTGAAAGAGCTGTTCCCCGCCTTCATTTGTCTGAAATCTCATATAAGAAAGCTGATGATCGAGTCCCGTCCAGTCTCTCAATAAATCAAGCGGCGCCATCACACGAAAGCTCGATGATTCTGCACCCTCCCAGTCACTTGGACTTGAAAGCAGCTGTGTATATTCCACAATGGCAGATACCTTCGCTTCGCCCAAATCAGAAAAACGAATGGTATCTCCCACTTTTTTATTCAGCAGCTTCGCCACAACATCTGGTATGACCAACCCCTGATTATCCAAACGCCCTTCAATCACAGGCAGCTTCAGTAAAGAGCTCGTTTGATCTTGTACTCCGGTAATGCGCACCGCCCGTTGGTTAAGAGAGTGATCACCTTCTACCTCAAAAAACGTCTGTTTATCCAGCGCTAATAATGATCCTGTCACATCAGGATGCTTTAAAATGGAGGAGATCTGTTCCTCATCATACGTATGATCATCACTCAACACCCAATAATCTGCATCAGCGACATACATTTGCTCATAGTAATGAAACACATCATTTGTCGTTCGATCGGCAATGAGCATCGACGTGACAAAAGCGATCCCCACCATGATGCCTAAGACAGAAATGGCGAACCGCTTTTTATGCTGAAGCATGTTACGCCATGAAATTCGCCACATACTGAGCATAATCATCATCCTTTCTAGAAATCACTTGATCAATAACACCGTCTTTAAAAAGGATGATTCGATCCGCAAACCCCGCTGCGAAAATATCATGCGTCACCATAATAATCGTCTGCTTGCTTTCTCGATTGAACTTGCACATTAACGCCAAAATATCCTCCGCTCTATGTCGGTCCAAGTTCCCCGTCGGCTCATCTGCTAACAGCACTGATGGCTGATTGACTAGAGCTCTTGCAATCGCTACACGCTGCTGCTGCCCGCCGCTCAGCAAACTAGCCCGTTTCCGTCCAAGTCCATTCAAGCCAACAGCCTCTAACAGCTCTACAACCGTCTGTTGATTCTCCTTTGTTAAACGTCCATCTGCATGCAGCGGAAACGCCACATTTTCTTCGACAGTTAATGTAGGCAGCAGCTGATAATTTTGAAACACAAACCCAATCTGTTTTCTGCGAAAAATCGTTCTCTCTTTCTCATTCATCTCACTTAACTGATGCTCATCTATCAAAATCTCTCCATCAGTAGGCAGATCAAGCCCGCCTAACAGCTGAAGTAATGTACTTTTTCCAGAACCACTCGGTCCCATCACCGCTACAAACTCCCCTTCTTCTACCGTCAAATCAACGCCCCTCAGCACCTCAGTCCGCTCCTGGCCTTGACAGAATTCCTTCTTCACATTCTTGATCTGAATCATCTGCAAACTCCTCCCATCCCTTTACGGAGTAATTATATACTAAGTATATATTATTTCAACATTTAAATCATGATAATATGTATTTACATCTTATTTATTACTTACTAAATATATAAAAAACCCTTTAGATTTTCATATCCAAAGGGTACATCATGCTATAATTCTTGTTTTCTAAAAAGAAACCATCCGATGAGAAAAAAGAAACCAATCAATGCCGATACACCTAGAAAGCTTGTAAGTGCCTGATCCGAATAAGTCCCTCTATGAATCATCTCCTCAGCCGCACTTGTGACACCTTTAGGTGCAAACTTCCCTAATGTATCCTCATAAAACGAAGGAACGGTAAACAGGATGAGGTTGATCAAAAGGGAAACGCCGCCCGCAGTCACTGAACGCTTAAAGAACGCCGATGCACAAATGGTCGACACCACAATGAGCAGTAGGTTTGGATAATACAAAAGCGTTCCTTTTAACACATCGCCCCAAGCCACATGCCCAAATTGAATGTCCACATAATATACGGAAGCAAGCACCGACACTATCAAACTAAACAAAGTTAAACAGGCATAGGCACATATTTTTGAGGCATAATAACTCATTCGACTGATCGGTTTCACCATAATCATCGCCGTCACCCCAGAGGCACGCTCTCCAGCAATCGTCCCCATCACGATCATAATCAGGATAAACACGCCGAGCGAGTCAAATTTACTCAATGCACTGGCTAAAGCTTCTCCAGCACTAGGCTCTGGTATATAAAATGTAGACCCTTCAGGTAAATTCGCTGATTTCGACAAAAGATCTGGCAGCATTTTGAGCGTAATAGGCTGCGTAATCATTAAAATCGTGAAAATGACCGGCACAAATAAGATTTTATAACTAGTGAATAACTCCCTAAATTCCTTTTTCAACATCATCATGCCGTCACAACCTTCATGAAAATATCTTCAAGCGTTAGCTTAGATAGTCGATATTGGAGAAGAACACCGCCAGCTTCAGTGATGAGACCCGGCAGCTCCTTCAATGCCGTTTGTTGATTGTTGACTCGCACCTGATAAGCGTCTCCTGTCTCCATGCAATCCTCCACCCAATCCCGTTCTTTTAACAAAGCCACTAGTCTCGGATTCTGTTGTTCTAATTGAAACTCAATCACCGGCTGGATATAGTCTTCTTTGATCTGTTCCATCGAAGAGGACATCTCAATTTCGCCGCTGTTGATCATGATAATATGATCCGCCACTCGTTCAATGTCATCTAAAATATGGGTCGACATAAAGATCAGCATCTCATGCTTTAGACGCTCAATCAAAGTCAGGACGTCTTTTCTCCCCATAGGATCAAGTGCCGACACTGGTTCATCTAGTATGAGGACCTTCGGGCTGTTGATGAGTGCCTGCGCAATAGCAAGTCTCTGCTTCATCCCTCCGCTGTAGCTGCCAATGGCACGATCCTTCGCCTCATACACCCGGCAAAGCTTCAACAGCTCCTCTGTTTTGGAACGAATGGTGTGTTTCTCTAAATGAAATAACCCGCCAACCCAATGCATCCATTCCTGCCCCGTCATATCCTGATAAAATGCAGGATGCTGCGGACAGTACCCAATCACCTGACTGATTTGATCCATGTCCTTTGTGACATCAAAACCTGCCACCTTCACAACGCCAGACGTAGGACGAGCAAGCCCCGTCAAAATCCGGATCGCCGTTGTCTTCCCCGCTCCATTGGCTCCTAAAAAGCCAACACATCCAACCTCCCCTACAGAAAACGAAACATCTTTTAACACTTCATGCCGTCCATACGATTTCGTCAGGCCGTGACACTCCAACATATTCAAGCGAATCCCCCCTACTAAGATTGTTTACGACCAAAAATGAAATACGCACTAGGACCGGCACTCGCCACAAACACAATCACCAAAGCCCAAACCCACTTCACTTCCCCTCTAATCCTCGATGGCTCTCTTTTCAACAAATCAAACAAACCAATCACCATTAAAATGGCTTGCAGCAAAATAAGAGGTAAAATCAGCTTCATATCCATCCACGCCACTCCTTTTTCAAACGTCAATTTGTTTTGCTATTACTTCTTTTGACGACATGGAGAGGAGGTTCGTTCAAATGGATTTTATTTTTATTGGTCGAATAATCTATAAATATAAAAAAGCCCAGTGAAGGTTATTCACTGGGCTTGCTTGTGATGTTAATGTTTGATTAAACAAATGAGCATCGATTTTCAATTTCTTCTAAACTGAATTCAAACTCTACGAGATCAGACTCTCAACACCTTCTCTCCTAGGCAATAATGACCCCTAATTTTTGAATGGCTATAATTATATCTAATAATTCTTGGCTTGTATTATTGATTGTGAAGTGTATCATGAAATTTAATGTCACACTCTTTTCACTAATTCTCTTTTGTTCATCTTTATCAATAATTATAACTTATATCCTTACCCACGCCCCCCGTTAAAGCCATATCTAAACCTATTCGCAATCCTTTTTTAGCTAGTTTAAATTTATCCACGCTTTTATATAAAATTGCTAAGCTTTTCTCTGCCTTATCAGTTAAAGTCTGATTATCTTGAATAGTATCCAATATACTTCCCATTAATGCTGTTTTTGCATCTTCATATCCTTCAAATAGCCATCCATTGAAAATTAAGCATGCAGTACCTTTACGTTGCTCAGCCCTTTTCATACTCATCCTAATCAAACTGGACTTTCCACTGCCCCAATCTCCATATACTCCAATACTTGAGGGAAGTAATGATTCATCTTTAATCAACTCGTCAAGTATTCCTATTAAATAATCAAAATCTAAAAAATCTAGGTCTGTTTCACTATCTTTCCACATTTTCCAAACCCTCTTTATAATTATTATTTTTCCAATTCTATTCCTATTATTTAATCCTTTAAATAAAAAATCCGTTAGCTTATTTTAATTATAAGCTAACGGATTTTAAACATCCATATTTAAACAGATTTATTATTCGATTACAGTATAAAAAATTTTAATTTAAACCTACTCCACCGTCACACTCTTCGCAAGGTTACGTGGTTTATCCACATCACACCCGCGGTGAAGTGCTGCGTAGTAAGCGATTAGCTGTAATGGCACAACAGATGCAAGTGGTGCAAGTGCTGGGTGTACAGCTGGAAGGACGAAACGGTCGCCTTCGTCTTCTAGGCCTTTTAGTGAGATGACACATGGGTTTGCACCACGTGCAACGACTTCTTTGACGTTACCGCGAATGCTGAGGTTCACGTGCTCTTGCGTGGCAAGGGCAATGACTGGTGTGCCTTCTTCAATTAAAGCAATCGTGCCGTGTTTGAGTTCTCCGCCAGCAAATCCTTCTGCTTGGATGTAAGAGATCTCTTTTAGTTTGAGTGAACCTTCAAGGCACACATAGTAGTCAAGTCCTCTTCCGATAAAGAATGCGTTACGTGTCACTGTGAAGAAGTCACGAGCGATTTGTTCCATTTCATCCTTTTGATCGACTAGGGCTTCCATTGCGTTTGCTACAATCCCAAGCTCTTTCACAAGGTCAAAGTCAAGAGATTGACCATTTAATTCAGCTGCAACAGATGCAAGGATCGCAAGAACAGCGATTTGTGCTGTGTAGGCTTTTGTTGAAGCCACTGCGATTTCTGGTCCTGCATGAAGAAGCAATGTGAAGTCTGCTTCACGAGAAAGCGTAGATCCTGGTACGTTTGTGATTGTTAATGCTTTATGACCAAGCTCTTTGACTTGAACCAGTACAGCACGGCTGTCCGCAGTCTCTCCAGATTGAGAAAGGAAGATGAACAACGGTTTTTTCGATAGAAGCGGCATGTTGTAAGAGAATTCACTTGCTACATGGACTTCTACAGGTACTTTTGCCCAGTCTTCAATGTATTGTTTACCAACAAGTCCAGCATGGTAGCTCGTTCCGCAAGCCACAATGTAAATGCGGTCTGCTTCTGCTACTGCGCTTGCGATATCGCCAGCGACTGACAACTTGCCGTTTTCGTCTTGATATTCTTGGATGATTTTGCGCATAACAAGCGGCTGCTCATCCGTTTCTTTTAACATGTAGTGAGGATATGTGCCTTTCTCAATGTCGCTTGCATCCAGCTCAGCGATATAAGAAGGACGTGTCATGATATCACCGTCAAGGTTTTTGATGATAACCTCGTCTTTTGTGACAATGACCATTTCTTTATCCATTAATTCCGCATATTCGTTTGTTACTTGAAGCATCGCCATTGCGTCAGAAGCCACAACGTTGAAATCTTCGCCGAAACCAACCAATAATGGGCTTTTGTTTTTCGCCACATAGATTGTTTCTTTGTTTTCGTTATCGAAAAGGGCAATTGCGTAAGAGCCTTTTAGTTGAAGAAGCGTTTGACGGAAAGCTTCCTCTGTATCAAGACCTCTATTCACAAATTGTTCGATGACTTGAACAACAACCTCTGTATCTGTGTCGCTTTTTAGTGTGACGTCTTGTAAATATTCGCGTGTCAATTGTACATAGTTCTCGATGACACCGTTATGAACAAGCGTAAAACGGCCAGAAGCACTTTGATGCGGATGCGCATTTAGATGGCTTGGTACACCGTGTGTTGCCCAGCGTGTATGTCCAATTCCTGCTGAAGATGCCACGTTTGCATCAACGACTTCACGAAGCTCAGCGATACGTCCTTTTTCTTTGAACACATGCACGCCATCTTCGTTTGCCACAGCGATACCTGCTGAGTCATACCCACGGTACTCAAGCTTCTCTAAACCTTTTAATAAGATTTCCTTCGCATCATTCTGACCAATATAACCTACGATTCCACACATAAATATTCTTCCTCCCGATCATGTGAAAGGGACAAAGAAAGCCTACTAAAATAGAAGGGACATTTCTTCGTCCCTCTCTACATGTTTAATTTGGGAGATCATGTGTATTCCCTTTGTACAAAGAGTCACCTCTTTGCTTTAAAGAAACACTTACGGCTGTGATCTCTATATTTGATCAGCCGGGAGGCATCCGCCGAAAAATTCGATAACCTCCATCCTCGTCAACTAAGCATCTGTCGTTCGATCGCTTAGTTCGGGCGCTATAATTATAAGAGTGGCTGAACATCTACCCTGCCTTTCCTGCTAGAATAAAAATCCAGTAACACAAGGATGATTGTACTATAAGGTCTGACCTCCGTCAATCACAATTTAGCGGGTGATCCCTTTCATGTTAGAAAGTAAGACCTCCCTACACTATATGCGATGAGGCTTGTCACGTTCTACCTTTGATGTGCTCTCTTATGTATGAAAGCAAGCAGCAAATTGCCCTCGCTTATATCATTCGTATAGAACTTTCCTCTTATGACGTTTATTCGAAAAAAAGCAAACCGCTGCTTAGCGATTTGCTTTACATCAATTACTCAATACCCATTTCTTCTTTGACAACAGCCGTAATGCGAGCCACGTATTCATCACACAGCTCTTTTGTTTTCGCCTCTGCCATGACACGTACAAGCGGCTCTGTTCCTGATGGACGCACAAGGATACGTCCGTCACCGTTCATCTCTTTTTCAACCTCTTGGATCACAGCTTTTACTTTTTCATTTTCTTCCACTTTATACTTATCGGATACCTTCACATTCACTAGAAGTTGCGGGAATTTCTCCATTTCAGCTGCAAGCTCTGATAATGTTTTTCCTGTTGCTTTTAGTGTATTCACCAGCATGATCGCTGAAAGCATGCCGTCACCTGTCGTATTATAATCAAGGAAGATCAAGTGGCCTGACTGCTCGCCTCCGACATTATAGCCATCCTTTTTCATCGCTTCGACCACATAGCGGTCACCAACAGCGGTTTGAATGCTCTTAATGCCTTGCTTCTCAAGCGCTTTATAGAAACCAAGGTTACTCATGACCGTTGACACGACCGTGTCATCCTTCAATCGGCCTTCACCCTTTAGATAACGTGCACATATGTACATAATTTGATCGCCGTCTACAATATCACCTTTTTCATCGACTGCAATTAAGCGGTCGCCGTCGCCATCAAACGCAAGACCAATATCCGCTCCTTTTTCTTTCACAAAAGCAGAAAGTGCCTCTGGATGAGTAGAACCTACGCCATCGTTGATATTCAATCCGTTTGGTGATGTTCCCATTGTTGACACATCTGCATCTAAATCTGCAAATAAATGTGTTGCAAGAGAAGATGTTGCACCATGTGCACAGTCAAGCGCTACGTGAATACCTGTGAAATCCTCGTCTGCTGTCTGCTTCAAGAATTGCAAGTATTTCTGACCGCCTTCAAAGTAGTCATTTACTGTTCCAAGATCCGCGCCAACTGGGCGTGGCAATTGATCGACCGGCTGATCCATCAGCTGCTCGATTTCATTCTCCTGTTCATCTGACAGTTTAAAACCGTCACCGCCGAAAAATTTAATTCCGTTGTCTTGAACTGGGTTATGCGAAGCTGAAATCATGACACCTGCTTCTGCATCCATTGCCTTCGTTAAATAAGACACACCAGGTGTTGAGATCACACCTAAACGCATGACTTCAGCCCCAATTGAAAGTAAGCCTGCTACGAGTGCTCCTTCTAACATATGACCAGATACACGCGTGTCTCGTCCAACGAGTACCTTTGGACGTTCTTTATCCTTCGTGAGCACATAGCCGCCAAATCTCCCAATTTTAAATGCGAGCTCTGGCGTTAATTCGCTATTAGCCACACCCCTTACACCATCAGTTCCAAAGTACTTGCCCATGTTTCAATCGCTCCTTTTTTACCATTCAAGAGGACGCTGCGTCCTCTTTATTATCTTCTTTGACCCGCTGTCTTTGACTCGATTCTTTTTTTGCTTTATCTTGTGTTGATTCCTTTTGACTCTTCTCTTCCTGTTCATCATCGGATGATTGATCTTTCCGATCATTCGTAGAAGCCGGCTGATCTTCTGTATCAGTAGAAGTCAGTTTCACTTTGACCTTCGATCTAGATAATGTCCACGTCACATTTTGAGGGCCATTCACTTGTACTTTGACCTCATGTGTTCCTTCGTTTAAGTCCCCGACATTGATATAGGCTTCAATATCTGAAGCCTTTAGTTTATCAATTGCACTCTTTGAACCTTTTGCTGTTAGTGTGAGACGCCCAGAAGACGGACTCACAAATGCAGAGCTAAGATCCTTGCTCAGACCAACGACAGAAATTGGAACATTATCGATCTTTTTTTCTTCAGCTGTTGCAACCTTCACTTTGATCTTAATGGTTTCAGGCGATACCTTTTTCACACCATCTGGCAGTGGAATGTCGGCATCAATCTCTGTATCATCTTTAATCTTGCTTAGGTCGAGCTTAACGCCGTCAATAAAATCAAGTGCATCCAGCACCTTTTGAGAACCGTAGACTGTAACCTCACTTGGGCTTGTCTCGATGCTTGAGATACTGATCCCATCTGGCAAGCTGCCCGTCCGCTCAATCTTAAACGGAACTTTCTTGCTTGGACTCGTAATCGGGACCGTAATATCTACCACAGACGGACTCACTTCGACTGGTAGCTCATTCCCACTGCTATCATACACAGTGAGCTTCGCTTCTTTCTCAATTTGCTGATCAACATCCTCTAAGTTCACAAATGCTTTAATGACAGAAATTTTGTCGATCACGTCTTTTGAGCCAGTAACCGTGACATTTTTCGGATTCACAATAGGCTGCTCTGGTGAATAGCCGTCTTTGATTTTATTTTGATTATAAAATTCAGTTTCAACAGGGAATTCAGCTGTCGTTTTTTCTTGTATCGTCACAGTCGTCACAGACGGATTAATCGTTAATGTGATTCCTTTCGATACATCTCTTGCCTTCAATTCGACTTTATGTGTACCTGTCGTCAGGTTTTGCATATCTGCGTAAATTTCAAAATTTTTCGTTTGTCTTGCTGTTTTCACAGCACTAGTTGATCCTTTAATCGTGACATTGACTGTCTGCGGCACACCAGTGACTACATACTTTTCGTCGTCATAATATGCTTTAACAGGAATGTCCGTTAAGGTTGCTTCGTCTGTTGTCGATGTTGGGAAAAAGGATTCACCGATTTTTTTCGGCGTGGGCGCTTGCGCTGAATTGACTGCACCATACAGCAATAAAGCGAAGACCAATGCAAGAAACTTAACGGCCCAGCGATTATTCAAAATCTTATCCATTTTTCTTGCCCCTCCAATACCATTTGGTCGAGGAAGCATCTTTGCTGTTCTTACTAAACTCAGCAATCAGCATTTCTTCAAGCGCTTCTTCTGTCAATTCTCGATGGAGATCACCATTTCTTGCGACACTAATGCCGCCTGTCTCCTCGGAGACAATGACGGTTAAACTGTCCGTTACTTCACTAATACCAACTGCCGCGCGGTGACGTGTACCGAGCTCCTTAGAGATAAAAGGACTTTCAGACAGCGGTAAATAACACGCCGCAGCTGCAATCTCATCACGCTTCATAATCACAGCGCCGTCATGAAGCGGTGTATTCGGAATGAAGATATTAATCAGCAGCTCAGAACTGACCTTTGCATTTAAAGGAATTCCGGTCTCTATGTAATCATTCATTCCAGTATCGCGCTCAATCGTTAACAGCGCGCCTATTCTTCTTTTTGCCATATAGTTAATTGCTTTTGTAATTGCCTCGATCGTTTTCTGCTGCTGTTCCTCTACAGGTGTTCCGCTTCTAGAGAAGAAACGGCCGCGCCCAAGCTGCTCAAGCGCTCTCCTTAGCTCTGGCTGAAAAATAATAATGATCGCAAGGAACCCCCACGTAATCGCTTGATCCATCAGCCATTGAAGTGTGTTAAGACCGAGATACGCACTTCCCATCCTGACGAGAACAATGACGACAATTCCCTTTAAAAGCTGAACCGCTTTTGTTCCGCGGATGACCATCATTAATTTATATATCACATACCAAACAACGAGAATATCAACAGCATTACCGAGGTACTGCAAAAAAGGAATATCCCCTAAAGCCATTTCCTCGTCCTCCAGAATTTTCAGTTATTCTTCGTTCGATTTATTTTTTATAAAAAAAGAGCCTATGTGTAAGTACATAGCGTGGCTATTATACCACATTTTGTTTCAGCAAGGAAAATAGTTGCCATATCTGGCTGGCATTCAAGTCTGTCAATCAATAGAAAAAGAGCAGTCCCTTAGAGACTGCTCTCAGGCTGTCGAGAAAATCTCGACAGCTTTATTTTTCCCCTTAAATTTTCCACTACCCCATTTTATAATAGAGAAAAGCCCACTAAAGGAAGGTGTTTTTCTCATGTTCCACACTAGAAATTCTTCTCAGCACGAAGCTGAATTTGTATTGCTAGATCAACTGGTCGAAGAGGATCACCTGCTTCGTAAAATTGATCAGTACATTGATTTTTCATTTATCGTAGATAAAGTAAGACCGTATTATAGCGAGAATAAAGGTCGTCCTTCTCTTGATCCACTTATTTTGTTCAAAATGATGTTTATCGGATACCTGTACGGTATCCGTTCTGAAAGACAACTTGAAAAAGAAATTTACTATAACATGGCGTATAGATGGTTTTTAGGTTTGAACATCAATGACCCCGTTCCTCATCACTCGACCATTAGCTGGAATCGTCGTACTCGATTCAAAGATACAACGATTTTTCAAGACATTTTCGACGAGATTGTGCTTCAAGCTATCAATCATGATATGGTAGGAGGCCGCGTTCTTTTTACTGATTCAACTCATCTTAAAGCCAATGCCAATAAACATAAATATATGAGAAAAACGATTGAACAAGATACCCAGAACTATATAAATGATTTAGAAGAAGCGATCCAAGAAGATCGGGTGGCACACGGAAAAAAGCCCTTAAAGGTAAAAGAGGAGGTGAAAACGGAAAAAGACATTCGTCAAAGTACGACTGATCCTGAAAGTGGCTATCTTTATCGTGAAAACAAACCGGAAGGCTTTTTCTACCTAGACCACCGTACAACGGATATGAAGTACAATATCATCACGGATGCCCACATCACGCCCGGTAATGTCCATGATTCTGTTCCGTATCTTGATCGGTTGGATCACCAAATCGCACGATTTGGTTTTCAAGTAGAAGCTGTTGCCCTTGATTCTGGTTATTTGACGACCCCAATCTGTAAAGGTTTATCAGATCGCCGTATTTTTGGTGTCATCGCACATAGACGCTTTCATCCAACAAGAGGTTTATTTGAGAAGTGGAAATTCAAGTATGACTCTGAACATGATCATTACATATGCCCAAATGGTGAGAAGCTATTATATACAACAACTGATCGAAAGGGTTATCGATTCTACAAATCAGATCCTAAAAAATGTGCATCGTGTTCTTTCCTTGAAAGATGCACAAGGTCGAAAAATCATCAAAAAGTCATCTCAAGACACATATGGGAAGAACATAAAGAAAAGATCAGACAAAATCGTCTATCTGTCTCTGGAAAAGAGCTATATAAAAAAAGAAAAGAAAAAATAGAGCGAAGCTTTGCAGATTCAAAACAACTGCACGGGCTTCGCTACTGCCGGTTGAGGGGAAAACAAAATGTGAGTGAGCAAGTTCTTCTCACAGCTGCCTGTCAGAACATGAAGAAGATTGCCACACATCTAGCGAAGCTAGGTTAGGTGTGTGGGAGGCCTTTTTCATTCAATCTCATCCATCATCATTACGATGAAAATAAAAAAGATTGTAGAAAAACATGAGTTTCTCTACAATCTGAGAGCAGTCCCTTAGAGACTGCTCTCAAACTGTTTGATTTACTTTTGCTCCTCTGGTCCAATGACCCGCATCACGTCTTGTGCTGTAGACTTCATTTTGTACCAAACCCAATCAAACACTTCATTAATTTCATTGATTTGACCAGTGACTTGTCCGGCAGAAGCAGTCAGCTGTTCTCCATTGACGACTGTTACGTTTCCATCAACCTTGCCTTCTACAATCAGCTTGCCATTTTTCACAGTGACGTCACCTTTGACGGTTTCCCCTTTAGGTACCGTCACTGTATCATTTTCAACCACGAGATTCGGCTGCTTTGACACACTGAAATTATGATCCGTATTCCAGCTAGTAAACAGACTGCCTCCCATCAATATGACAAAGAGGGCAGCGGCGACCATTAGCGGATGAGCTTTGATCCATCTTTGAATCGACACACGCTTTTTCTCCTTTGGAAGACCTGCCATCACCTTTGCAGTGAAATCAGATGGTGCTTCTATATGAGATGTACTCTGCACGAGCGCGATGGATTTCTCAATTTGTTGAAAATGAGTACGGCATTCCTCACACGATTGCAGATGGCTCTTTAATTCTTTTTCATCTTCGGGCTCTATGTCCCCGTCTAAATACTGATGCATAAGCAGGACGATTTTTTCCTGACAGCTCATCAAAATCACCTCACTCAAAGGTCTCTCAACTGTTTCCGGAGAGCCTCTCTACCCCTGTGTATTCTCGTTTTCACCGTACCAACTGGTATATTCAGAATCTCACTAATTTCTTTTAACGAGAGTTCATCAATATACTTTAATACGATGACCGAGCGATATTTATCGGGTAATCTTAAAATTTTTTGCTGAATGGTGCTCGATAATTCAAGCGACACCACCTCGTCCTCTGGCAAAATGCCGTCAGCCGCAATTTGAGAATACATATTCAGTCCTTCTGTCCCTGCCACCTCTGCATCTAAATAATAATCCGGCTTTTTTTTACGAATACGGTCGATGGTCAGGTTGGTTGCAATGCGGTACAGCCACGTGGAAAACTTACGATTCACATCAAAGCTCTCAATATTCACATAGGCACGAATAAACGCCTCCTGCGCAATATCTTCTGCTTCATGTGCATTCCCAAGCATACGATAGCACAGCTGATAAATTTTGTCTTTATACAGGTCTACGATGTCTGCAAATGCGTTCTGGTCGCCTTTTTTCACTTGCTTAATTCTCTTTTTAATCATTGTTTCCATAGTATATTCAACCTCTGCCTTCACCGGTCTTTATGTATACGAACCTCGTTCCAAAAGGTTTCATTCTCCTCTAAAAAATAGTGTAACAAATTTTTGACAGCATGTTACGCTTATCAGCCGGTAAAAACCTTAACATATCCTTAAATTTCCCCAAAATTTAAAAAAAGCGGGAACAAGTCCCGCTCTATAATAGCTTTTCACCCATTAAAGAACCAATTAATGCAACTGCCGCTTCTGCTGTTTTATTTTTCTCATCTAATACCGGATTCACCTCAACAAACTCAGCAGATGTCAAAATCCCTGCTTCCTCTAAAAGCTCCATTGCAAGATGACTCTCTCTATAACTGATGCCGCCAGCAACCGGCGTTCCCACGCCAGGGCACTCTGCAGGATCTAGCCCATCTAAATCAAGCGACAAATGAACACCATCTGTTCTTTCTTTTAAATACGCAATGGCTTCCTCCATTACTCTCGTCATCCCTAATCGATCGATTTCATGCATCGTATACACTTTAATGCCTTTTTCTCTAATCAATGCCCGCTCTCCTTCATCTAAAGAACGAGCACCAATCAAGATCACATTCTCAGGCTTTACTTTAGGTGTATAACCGCCAATATTGATTAAATCAGCATGCCCAAAGCCGAGACTGACAGCGAGCGGCATCCCATGAATATTTCCAGAAGGAGAAGTTTCCTCTGTATTTAAATCACCGTGCGCATCATACCAAATGACACCCAAACTTTTATAATGCTTAGCTACACCGGCTAGTGTACCAATTGCAATGCTATGATCCCCGCCTAAAATCAGCGGAAACGAACCTGACTGCACAATACTGCTAACCTTTTCAGCAAGAAGCTGGTTTGCGCCAGCATTCTCCGTTAAGTTTTTCAGTTTTTCACTTGTATAGAGACCTTTCTCATCATCCCTTTGCTCAACGGGAATATCCCCTAGATCTTCGACATCAAATGAAAGCGATTCCAATTTTTCTTTTACACCAGCACAGCGAATGGCACTCGGCCCCATATCGACGCCCCTTCTCATTTGACCGAGATCCATCGGCACCCCAACAATTGTGACCTTCTTTTGATCTCCCATATGTACATCCCCTTTCCGTTCATGCTTATATTTTACTTTCTCGGTGCCTTCTGACTCAACTCAACAATATTTTGAATAGTTATACATTCCAATCGTCAAAATAAAAAAAAGACACCTTTTTAAAAAAGGTGTCTTAACTGGGCTAGCTGGATTCGAACCAACGCATGACGGAGTCAAAGTCCGTTGCCTTACCGCTTGGCTATAGCCCAAAAATGGTGGAGGGGGGCGGATTCGAACCGCCGAACCCGGAGGGAGCGGATTTACAGTCCGCCGCGTTTAGCCACTTCGCTACCCCTCCACATATGGAATTGATAAAAGAAAAACAGTGCCGGCAAGAGGACTTGAACCCCCAACCTACTGATTACAAGTCAGTTGCTCTACCAGTTGAGCTACACCGGCATATGGTGGAGGATGACGGGCTCGAACCGCCGACCCTCTGCTTGTAAGGCAGATGCTCTCCCAGCTGAGCTAATCCTCCACATGATGGTGACCCGTACGGGATTCGAACCCGTGTTACCGCCGTGAAAGGGCGGTGTCTTAACCGCTTGACCAACGGGCCAGTTTGTCAAGTTTACTGTTTCCGTGAAGCTGACAAAAGTTATTATATACAGGTTGTCCCCCTTTTGTAAAGGGGATTTTTATTTTTTTTATTTTCTAACTATTAAACCCTCATCAGCACAACATTTCGACTGAAATATAATTTCAGTATTTAAATATAATATTGAAATTTCATGTCATACTCAATATACTGAAAATGAAGAAATAAGGAGGTATGTCACATGCAGCCATCTCAACTGCGTTCTTTGACAACAGAATCAAGAAACCCTAACACCATGAGAATTTCACAAGCAAGCCCGCTAGAAATACTCCAAATGATAAATGCGGAAGATATGAAGGTCGCTGAAGCCGTCAACCGTGTCCTTCCAGACGTAAAGACAGCAAGTGACTTTGCCTTTGAATCCATCTCGAATGGGGGCAGACTCATTTATCTAGGCGCTGGAACAAGCGGCAGAATTGGGGTAATGGATGCGGTCGAATGTCCACCTACCTATAGCATTTCACCTGATGTCATCGTAGGCATCATGGCCGGTGGCGACTCTGCCTTTTCACATGCAGCAGAAGATGTGGAAGACAGTGAAGAAGCTGGTCAAAAAGATTTAGAACACATCCACCTGACATCAAAAGATACAGTTGTCGGCATCGCGGCGAGCGGTAGAACACCCTATATCATTGGCGCTTTAAACTATGCTAGAACCATTGGAGCAAAAACAGTAGCCCTCAGCTGCAATGAACAAGCAGAGATTAGCGAACTAGCAGACTGCGCCATTGAAGTCGTCGTAGGAGCAGAAGCCATCACTGGGTCAACACGAATGAAAGCCGCATCCGCTCATAAAATGATTTTAAATATGCTTTCCACCTCTGTCATGATCAGACAAGGCAAAGTATATGAAAACCTGATGGTAGATGTAAAAGTAAGCAATCATAAACTGAAAGAACGCGCCATCACCATCATTCAGCATGTGACCAATGCTTCCTACGAACAAGCCGTAAAAGCCCTTGAAGCAGCCGATTTAGAAGTTAAAACAGCCATCGTCATGCTCCAAACCAAAACAGATAAAAAGACAGCCAAAGACCTGCTCAACAAAGCAGATGGTCACATCGACAAAGCCATCTTACGTCATCAATCTTAAAGGAGGAAACTCATGTCAGCAGGCGGACTCACCCTACTACACACAATGAAATCAAAGCTTCCCCAATCTGAAAAAATCATTGCAGACTATATCCTTGCCCATCCTGACAAAGTCATTAAAAGCACAGTGCATGAAATCAGTCAGGCTGCCGGCGCAAGCAGCTCTGCCGTCATCCGCCTCTGTAAGTCTCTCGGGCTGGATGGCTATCACGATTTGAAAATGCGGATCGCTGGAGACTTAATGCACACTGATAAACAAGGCTACCGGGATATCGAACAAGATGAACCACTTCAATCCATTATTCAAAAGACAGCAGGAAACACCATTCAATCGATCAAAGATACAGCCTCTATTTTAAATGTAGAAGCTTTAGAAAAAGCTGTTCAACTGCTACTGAATGCAAACCAAATCCATTTTATCGGTGTGGGTGCATCTGGCATCGTCGCAGCTGATGCCCAGCAGAAATTTCTCAGAATCAATTATGCAGCTACAGCCTTTACTGACATGCACATCGCATCTACGGTCATCGCAAATGCTGGAAAGAATGACATTGTGTTCGGTATATCCTTTTCTGGAGAAACGTTAGACATCATCCAAGCCCTTCAGCTCGCCAAAGAAAATGAAGTGAAAACCATTGCTTTAACGCATCCAGGGCATACAAGCGTTTCTGCATTGTGTGATGTTCATCTATCAACGTCCGGTTCCAATGAAGCACCTTTTCGCAGTGCTGCCACTTCCTCTAGAATGGCACAGCTCTATTTAATCGATGTCTTGTTCCTCAGTTTAGCCTCTCGTCAATATGAACAGACAGCACAATATATTGACAAAACAAGGCATGCCATCCGCTCCATGAAACGAAAAACAAAGGGGGATTCAACATGAGTCATCAAAAAAAATATCAGCAGTTGGCGAAAGACATCCTTTCACTCTGTGGTGGTTCTGAAAACATCTCTTCCCACACACATTGTATGACACGTCTCCGAATTACACCCATTGATCGTGAAAAAGTGCAAACCACCGCGATCAAAGAACTCGATGGCGTCATTGGTGTCGTCGAAGCGGAAACACTGCAAATCATTTTAGGCACAGGTGTTGTCAACCAAGTATCAAGTGCGTTTGAACAGCTGCTCAATGCCTCAGGTTCATATGACTTAAACAACGAAGCACAGAAAAACAAACAAGCCATTTCACAAAAGAACCGCACACCATTCAAGCTGTTCTTACGGCGGATCGCCAGCATTTTCATTCCCATTATTCCAGCACTCGTTGCATCGGGTCTTATAACGGGTATTACAAAAGCGGTCGTGCAAGCAGGCTGGCTCGATGAAAAATCTCAAGCTGCGATTATTCTAACCGTTATAGGCTCAGGCTTGTTTGCTTATCTCGGTATATTAGTAGGAACAAACGCCGCAAAAGAATTTGGTGGCTCTCCTGCATTAGGCGCATTAGCAGGTATTCTCATCATTAACCCAGCTGCCGCTGATATTATGTTATTTGGCACTAATATTCTACCAGGTAGAGGCGGACTTATCGGTGTTCTTCTTGCAGCTATTTTTATGGCACTTGTTGAGACCCGGATCAGACGCTTCGTCCCGCAATCACTCGATATCATCGTCACACCAACCATCACACTACTCATTACAGGCATTTTCACGTACGTTATCTTCATGCCAGTCGGCGGATTTATATCTGATGCCATCACCTCTGGACTTACTTATCTATTAAACATTGGCGGTATTTTTGCCGGATTTGTTCTTGGTGCGACCTTCCTTCCTCTTGTTGTAACTGGACTTCACCAAGGCCTAACACCTATTCATATGGAACTGATTAATTCAATTGGAGCTGACCCGCTTCTGCCAATCCTCGCTATGGGAGGCGCAGGACAGGTCGGTGCTGCTTTTGCCATTTATATGAAAACAAAAAAGAAAAAGCTGAAAAGAGCCATTGCAGGCGGACTTCCTTCAGGAATGCTTGGAATTGGAGAACCGCTCATTTTCGGTGTCACACTCCCGCTCGGAAGACCCTTCCTCACTGCTTGTCTCGGCGCTGGAATCGGCGGAGCATTTCAAGCCTATTTCCAAATCGCCACTAAAGCAATCGGGGTATCAGGTCTCCCATTAACCTTTATCGTTCACACACATCAAATGCTGCTTTACTTAATAGGTCTCTTCATTGCATATGTCGCTGGATTTATCTTCACATACTTATTCGGATTTCATGATGATATGGCTGTTGAATTCGAGGAAAATAAGCAATAGGAGGTCTAGCTCTTGAAGAAATATTTTCTCATCATCACAAGTTTGTTCATGCTCCTAGGGTTACCAGTACAAACATTTGCAACTAGCTCCCATCCTGTATCGTCTTTGTCTAAAACAGCACCTGAAGAATATCCCGTCTTAAAAAAAGCAAAACGACCGGAACAAGTAGGTTTTTCTTCTAGGCAGCTTAGGAAGGTTGATCACATGATTCAAAACGATATCAAAGCAGGGTTTCCAGGGGCAGCACTCATCATTATCAAGGATGGTCAGATCGTCCATCAAAAAGCCTATGGCTACAGACAAAAATATAAAGGGACAACAGAACTCAAATTCTATAAGAAAATGAAAAAGAACACACTGTTCGATTTGGCATCCAATACAAAAATGTATGCCACCAACTATGCCCTGCAAAAGCTAGTATATGAACAAAAACTAGATGTAAATGAAAAAATACAAACCATCCTGCCTGACTTTCAAGATGAACCAGATGCAAAGGTAACCGGCAAAGATCAGCTTCGAGTCAAGGATCTTCTCACCCATTCTGCCGGACTGCCTTCCAGTGTTTTATTTTATAGCAAAGAGCAAGCGGGCTCTTTTTTCTCTCAAGATAGACAAACAACCATGAAATGGCTACCAAAGGTGCCTCTGCAATACAAGCCAGGCACTCAGCATATTTATAGTGATATTGATTACATGCTGTTAGGCATGATCATTGAGAAAAAAACCGGTATGCCACTTGATCAATATGTAGAGTCGACGATTTATCGACCGCTTGGTCTAAAACATACCATGTTCAATCCGCTGAAAAAGGGATTCAAGCCAAAGCATTTTGCAGCAACCGAGCGTCTAGGCAATACACGCGATGGTGTCATTGATTTTGAAAACATTCGCAGGTACTCCCTGCTAGGTGAAGTCCACGATGAGAAAGCCTATTACTCAATGGCAGGTGTCTCCGGACATGCTGGACTTTTCTCTAATACATCAGATATGGCCGTACTGCTTCAGCTGATGCTCAATAAAGGAGGCTATGGGAAAACAACCATCTTTGACCAAGCTTCTATCGATCTCTTTACGGAATCATCAGACACGAACCCAACTTACGGGCTAGGCTGGCGGAAAAACGGCAATACTGACATGGAATGGATGTTTGGGAAGTACGCAAGTAAAGAAGCGTATGGACACACAGGCTGGACCGGAACGATGACTTTGATTGATCCAAAACACAATCTAGGCGTCGTCTTGCTGACAAATAAAAAGCATTCACCCGTCGTTTCACCTGAAGTCAACCCAAATCAATTTGAAGGTGACCTTTTCCCAACTGGTACTTATGGAAGCATCATGACTGCAATCTACGAATCTTTTAAGTAAAAGGAGGAATTCGATGTTAAAAGCTCTGTTCCCCGCTGCACTCGTTTTGGGCCTGCTCACCTCTTCCATTCCAACGGAAAAGGTGAGCTCCGCCTCTCTCCCAACTGCCAAACAAATGGTTCAGGACATGTCCTTGGATGAAAAAATTGGCCAAATGCTCATGCCAGACTTTCGCAATTGGCAAGCAGAAGGTGAATCCGCTCCTACAGGCTTCACAAAAATGAATAAAGAAGTTTCTCACCTTGTAGAGAAATATCATTTAGGCGGTGTCATCTTATTTGCAGAAAATGTCGTTGATACGAAACAAACCGTCAAACTCACACATGAATTTCAACAAGCATCACCTAACATTCCTTTACTCATTTCCATTGATCAAGAAGGCGGAATCGTCACAAGACTACAAAAGGGAACACATTTCCCAGGAAATATGTCGATTGGTGCCTCTCGAAGTAAGAAAAATGCTTATGACACTGGAAAAATCATCGGCAAAGAATTAAACGCTCTAGGTATCAATACAAATTTCTCTCCTGTTCTTGATGTAAATAATAACCCGAATAACCCTGTCATCGGTGTCCGTTCCTTTAGCTCTGACCCTGAACTTGTCACGAGACTTGGTCTGCAAACCATGAAAGGCCTTCAAAAGGAAAAGACCATTTCCACATTAAAGCATTTCCCGGGACATGGTGATACAGCTGTTGATAGTCACTACGGTCTTCCGCTTGTCGAACATGATCTAGATCGTCTTAAAAAGGTGGAGCTGTATCCATTTCAACAAGCAATCAACGCAGGGGCAGATATGGTCATGACCGCTCATGTTCAATTCCCAGCCATTGATGACACAACGTATAAAAGCAAAAAAGATGGCGAGGACATTATGGTTCCAGCAACCTTATCAAAAAAAGTCATCACAAACTTATTAAAAGAAGACATGGGCTTTCAAGGAGTGGTTGTAACAGACGCCCTCAATATGAAAGCGATTGCAGATAACTTCGGACAGGAAGAAGCTGTGGTAATGGCTATTAAAGCAGGCGTCGACATTGCCCTCATGCCAGCACCTGTCACGTCCTTAAAGACAGAAAAAAAACTAGAGAATGTGTTCAATGCTTTAAAAAGAGCAGTTCTCACAAACGAAATTCCGATATCTCAGATCAATCAATCTGTCGAAAAAATCCTTCAATTAAAGATCAAACGCGGCATCATTTCTGCCAATAAATCAGTAAGCCTTGAGAAGAAAATCAAAAAAGCCACACAGCTCGTTGGTCAAAAGTCGCACCGAAAAGCAGAACAAAAAATGGCACGTGAAGGAATCACTCTCCTTAAAAACAACGACAAAACCTTGCCTTTTAAGCCTAAAAAGAATGACAAAATCGTACTCATGGCACCATACGAAGATCAAACAAAAGCAATGTCCGTCACAATTGAATCTCTGATCAAACAGAAAAAGATTAAACCTGTGCAAATCCAATCATACGCATTTGCAGATAAGAGCTTCTCCAAAGAAACAGCCAAACTCATTCAAGATGCTGACTATGTCATTACCGGCTCTTACGTTGTCCAAAATGACCCGGCTGTGAATGATGGCGTCATTGATGACGGTGTACAGGATCCGAAAAAATGGGCAACGGCCTTCCCTCGTGCTGTCATGAAAGAAGCAGCAGCACAAAACAAAAAATTGGTCATCATGAGTCTTAGAAACCCTTATGATGCGGCAAATTTTGAAGAAGCCGATGCCTTACTAGCTGTGTACGGTTTTAAAGGGTACTCAAACGGACAATTCAATCAACCGAATATTCCTGCGGGACTAGAAGTGATTTTTGGAGCGGCCTCACCTAAAGGGAAATTACCCGTCGCTATCCCATCAGTCACTCATCCTAATCAAACCCTTTACCCATTTGGCTATGGACTCAATTTAAAAGGAAAACAGATCAAATAGGAGGGATTCTCTTGAAAAAGACAGCAAGCTTGATACTCGCTAGCATTCTCATGATCAGCACATTGACCGCCGCCTCCCCCGCAGATTCAGAACGAACAGATACAAAAGGAAAAAAAGCAACAGTCAAAACAGGTATCGAAACATTACTCTCAAGTAACCTCTCTTGGCTTAAAGGGAAAAAAGTAGGGCTTATTACGAATCCTACAGGCATTGATGCAAACATGAAAAGCAGTGTCGATCTGCTATTTGAACACCCCGATATTAAACTGACTGCCTTGTATGGGCCTGAACATGGCGTGCGCGGTGATGCACAAGCAGGAGAAGGCGTCGAATCGTATACTGACGAAAAAACAGGCCTGCCTGTTTACTCTCTTTATGGAAAAACAAGAAAGCCAACTCCTGAAATGCTCAAAAATGTAGATGTCCTGCTATTTGATATTCAAGACGTTGGTACTCGTTATTACACCTATATTTACACGATGGCGTATGCAATGGAAGCAGCTAAGGAAAACAACATTCCATTTGTTGTCTTAGATCGTCCAAACCCAATAGGTGGGGTAAAAGTAGAAGGACCCGTATTAGAGCCAGAACACGCCTCTTTTGTAGGTCTCTATCCCATCCCATTAAGACATGGGATGACAACTGGAGAACTTGCATACATGTTTAACAAAGAGTTTCATATCAACGCTGATGTAAAAGTGATCAAAATGAAACATTGGAAACGATCCATGACGTTCGATGACACGAAGCTACCGTTCGTCCTCCCTTCACCTAATATGCCGACCGTTGATAGTACCTTTGTTTACCCAGCAACAGGATTAATCGAAGGCACAAACGTTTCTGAAGGCAGAGGAACGACAAAACCGTTCGAACTCATTGGCGCTCCATATATCAATAGCAACGAGCTAGCAGATCATTTAAATGGGTTAAAACTAAAAGGCGTTCAATTTAGACCTGTTTCATTTACCCCTACCTTTTCAAAACATGCCGGGACTTTGTCTCACGGGGTACAGCTTTATGTCACAGACCGAAAATCATTCGAAGCAGTCAAAACAGGTCTATCCATCATCAAAGCAATACATGACTTGTATCCTAATGACTTTCAATTCCTACAAACAGGTAGCTTTGATAAACTCATCGGGAATAGCTGGATCAAAGAAGAAATCAATAAAGGCACTTCCATCAAACACATCATGAAACAATACCACCATGACCTAAAGACATTCGAAAAGAAACGGAAGAAATACCTCATCTATTAATCGCAAAAAAGCCTCCACCTTAAAGGATGGAGGTTTTTTCATGATAAAGACTTAGTCACAGCAGGTACTTTCAGCTCGAAACGATGAAGTAAAAAGCCAAACAAGGCTGCAAGCACTTGCTGAAACAGCATGCCAATCACTACAGGAACAGCAACAGCAGGCGGGAAAAAGCTAATGGCAAGCACAGCACCCGCGCTAATGTTCCGCATACCGCCCGTATACACAATCGCCACAATTTCTCCTTGGGTACATTTCATCGCCTTTCCAATCAACCACGCAAACGCATACCCACTCATCGCAATGAAAAAGACAGTCGCTGCTTTGCTAAAAAATGCAACATCCAGTTCACGCAAATATGGGGCGACAACAGAACTGTTAATCGATACGACAACAAACAAGCCTAATTTTGAAAAAGGAGCCAAGGTCTGACTCATTGCTTTTGTCACCGATGGCTTTGCATACTGCCGAACGAGCATCCCTAATATAGATGGAAGCACCACCATACCAAACAGCCCCTTCATGATCGCCGCCAGGTCCATATGGACCTGTGTACCAACGAAGATTGACAAGCTTACTGGCACAATCAATGGCGAAAGCAATGTATCAATTAATATGATAGATAACGTTAACCCCACATTCCCTTTATACATTGCCGCCCATATTAAACTAGACACACCTGTCGGAATCACCATCGCAAGCGTCAAACCGGTGATCGTCATAGAATCGCCCGCAAATATCAAATGCCCCGCCGACCATGCATAAAGGGGCATCAGCACATGCAAAATCATAAACGATAAAATCAAAGGCAATGGATGCATCACCGTATGCTTTAAAGCTGAAAAAGTAGATGACAAGCTCCCTGAAAATGTCATCACAGCAAACACCCAAGGCACCAAAAAGGTGAAATCTTTTAAATACGCCGCCAATAATACACCAAGTAGCACGCTGACAGGCGTAATGAGCGGCATCATCCGGCCGAGCACCTGATTCAAACGGACAAGCATGCCGGCCACCTCCATCCTTCACTTTCTTCCTTGTTCTATTGTAACAAACAGAAAAGTCTCTTTAAGATCCGATCACTTGTTTCATAAGTTTTTGACTAGACGTATCCATTCCAACTACGTCCACCTCTACACCAGCTGTACGATATTTTTCCTTCACACGTTCAATCGCGGCCACACCTGATTCGTCCCATATACGCGCTTCAGACAAATCAATCACAACCGTTTTCAGGTCGTTTCCATAATGGAAGGCTTGAATCAATTCAGTCACGGAAGCAAAGAAAATTTGTCCCTTAATTCGATAAATCCATGTACCAGCTTGGCTTTCTGTAGAGGTGATATGAAGTTTTGATATTTTAGCCACAAAGAATACGGCACTAAGCAGCACTCCTGCAAAAACACCCTTGGATAAATCATGAGTGAACACCACCGTCACGACCGTGACAAGCATCACAAGAGAATCTGTTTTTGGGTTCTTTTTTAGCTGCTGGAATGAACTCCAATCAAAAGTACCAATAGAAACCATGATCATGACGGCCACAAGAGCAGCCATTGGAATTTGAACGACTACATCACCGAGCACAAAAATCAATACCATTAAAAATGCACCAGCCACAAAGGTAGAAAGCCTGCCTCGTCCCCCTGCCTTTGTATTAATCACAGATTGACCAATCATCGCACAGCCAGCCATACCGCCAAAAAATCCTGCCACCACATTGGCAATTCCTTGGCCTCTCGCTTCCTTATTTTTACGACTAGACGTTTCCGTCATATCATCTACAATCTGCGCTGTTAATAAAGATTCAAGTAAACCAACCATCGCAAGTGCTAAGGAATAAGGAAAAATGATAGCAAGTGTTTCCCAGCTAAACGGTACATTGGGAATAAGAAAAGTTGGTAAAGAGCTAGGAAGCTCTCCCATGTCCCCAACCGTTCTGACATCAATATGCCCAAATACAGCAATCATCGTCATCACAATAATTGCAACAAGTGGAGAGGGAATAACTTTTGTGACCATCGGCAATACATAAATGATCAACAATGCTCCACCTGTCATGACATACATAGCCATGGATTCCCCAACGAAATGCGGCAGCTGTGCCATGAAGATCATAATTGCCAATGCATTAACAAAACCAACCATCACAGACCTCGGAATAAATTTCATCAGACGAGAAACACGGCACAATCCAAACACAATTTGAATCAAGCCTGTTAAAATCGTAGCTGCGAACAAATACTGCAATCCATGATCTGCAATCAAATTGACCATGACCAGCGCCATAGCACCAGTAGCGGCAGAGATCATACCTGGCCGTCCACCAACAAACGAAATCACAATCGCGATACAAAACGAAGCATACAAACCGACCTTAGGATCAATGCCCGCAATAATCGAAAACGCAATCGCCTCAGGAATCAAAGCCAAGGCCACTAAAATACCCGCCAGCACATCCTGACGCACATGTCCAAACCATTCTTGCTTTACAAATAAATCTTTCAAACCATCTACTCCTTTTTATATACATACCGTACAAGGAAAAAGAAGGCGAATAAAACCCGGAGATACAGAAAGGGAAAAACAATAACCATTCAATTTCGGGGAAAAAGAGGAACGTACAGAGTCTTTTGTAAGAGAGGTAGTCATCACTTTAGTAAGGATAAAAGAAATACGCCGAAGAATCAAGAACAAATAGAAGGAGTATATAGAAAGCTAAGGCAAAGCTTCCATCAAAATCGCTCGAGTCATTTTCTATTTTCATGAGCCTAACTAAGATCAATAAACGTCAACTTATTTTAAAACAAACAAAAAAAGCCTTCTCATCAACGAGAAACCTTAACATTTACCATTATCATATAGAGGAAAGCTTCCAAGCGGGCTCGAACCGCTGACCTCTTCCTTACCATGGAAGTGCTCTACCTACTGAGCTATGGAAGCATGGCTCCGCAGGTAGGACTCGAACCTACGACCGATCGGTTAACAGCCGATAGCTCTACCACTGAGCTACTGCGGAATGGATAAAGTAACTTCTTCCATTGGAAGGATATAAACAAAAAGCTTGGCGGCGTCCTACTCTCACAGGGGGAAACCCCCAACTACCATCGGCGCTGAAGAGCTTAACTTCCGTGTTCGGTATGGGAACGGGTGTGACCTCTTCGCTATCGCCACCAAACCTGATGGAGAGAATGTTCTCTCAAAACTAGATAACAATGTTCATTTTTCACATTAGAATATAGGTTAAGTCCTCGATCTATTAGTATCTGTCAGCTCCACGTGTCACCACGCTTCCACCTCAGACCTATCAACCTGATCATCTTTCAGGGATCTTACTTCCTTGCGGAATGGGAAATCTCATCTTGAGGGGGGCTTCATGCTTAGATGCTTTCAGCACTTATCCCGTCCGCACATAGCTACCCAGCGATGCCCTTGGCAGAACAACTGGTACACCAGCGGTGCGTCCATCCCGGTCCTCTCGTACTAAGGACAGCTCCTCTCAAATTTCCTGCGCCCGCGACGGATAGGGACCGAACTGTCTCACGACGTTCTGAACCCAGCTCGCGTACCGCTTTAATGGGCGAACAGCCCAACCCTTGGGACCGACTACAGCCCCAGGATGCGATGAGCCGACATCGAGGTGCCAAACCTCCCCGTCGATGTGGACTCTTGGGGGAGATAAGCCTGTTATCCCCGGGGTAGCTTTTATCCGTTGAGCGATGGCCCTTCCATGCGGAACCACCGGATCACTAAGCCCGACTTTCGTCCCTGCTCGACTTGTAGGTCTCGCAGTCAAGCTCCCTTGTGCCTTTACACTCTGCGAATGATTTCCAACCATTCTGAGGGAACCTTTGGGCGCCTCCGTTACATTTTAGGAGGCGACCGCCCCAGTCAAACTGCCCACCTGACACTGTCTCCCTGCCCGATAAGGGCAGCGGGTTAGAAGGTCAATACAGCCAGGGTAGTATCCCACCGATGCCTCCACCGAAGCTAGCGCTCCGGTTTCCAAGGCTCCTACCTATCCTGTACAAGCTGTACCAACATTCAATATCAGGCTGCAGTAAAGCTCCACGGGGTCTTTCCGTCCTGTCGCGGGTAACCTGCATCTTCACAGGTACTATAATTTCACCGAGTCTCTCGTTGAGACAGTGCCCAGATCGTTGCGCCTTTCGTGCGGGTCGGAACTTACCCGACAAGGAATTTCGCTACCTTAGGACCGTTATAGTTACGGCCGCCGTTTACTGGGGCTTCAATTCGCACCTTCGCTTACGCTAAGCGCTCCTCTTAACCTTCCAGCACCGGGCAGGCGTCAGCCCCTATACTTCGCCTTACGGCTTCGCAGAGACCTGTGTTTTTGCTAAACAGTCGCCTGGGCCTATTCACTGCGGCTTCTCGGGGCTTTAACACCCTAAGAAGCACCCCTTCTCCCGAAGTTACGGGGTCATTTTGCCGAGTTCCTTAACGAGAGTTCTCTCGATCACCTTAGGATTCTCTCCTCGCCTACCTGTGTCGGTTTGCGGTACGGGCACCTCTCACCTCGCTAGAGGCTTTTCTTGGCAGTGTGGAATCAGGAACTTCGCTACTAAATTTCGCTCGCCATCACAGCTCAGCCTTCACGGGAAACGGATTTGCCTATTTCCCAGCCTAACTGCTTGGACGCGGATATCCAATACCGCGCTTACCCTATCCTCCTGCGTCCCCCCATTGCTCAAATGGTGAGGAGGTGGTACAGGAATATCAACCTGTTGTCCATCGCCTACGCCTTTCGGCCTCGGCTTAGGTCCCGACTAACCCTGAGCGGACGAGCCTTCCTCAGGAAACCTTAGGCATTCGGTGGACGGGATTCTCACCCGTCTTTCGCTACTCATACCGGCATTCTCACTTCTAAGCGCTCCACCAGTCCTTCCGGTCTGACTTCACTGCACTTAGAACGCTCTCCTACCACTGTTCGTAAGAACAGTCCGCAGCTTCGGTGATACGTTTAGCCCCGGTACATTTTCGGCGCAGAGTCACTCGACCAGTGAGCTATTACGCACTCTTTAAATGGTGGCTGCTTCTAAGCCAACATCCTGGTTGTCTAAGCAACTCCACATCCTTTTCCACTTAACGTATACTTTGGGACCTTAGCTGGCGGTCTGGGCTGTTTCCCTTTCGACTACGGATCTTATCACTCGCAGTCTGACTCCCAAGGATAAGTCATCGGCATTCGGAGTTTGACTGAATTCGGTAACCCGGTAGGGGCCCCTAGTCCAATCAGTGCTCTACCTCCGAGACTCTTACCTTGAGGCTAGCCCTAAAGCTATTTCGGAGAGAACCAGCTATCTCCAGGTTCGATTGGCATTTCACCCCTACCCACACCTCATCCCCGCACTTTTCAACGTGCGTGGGTTCGGGCCTCCATTCAGTGTTACCTGAACTTCACCCTGGACATGGGTAGATCACCTGGTTTCGGGTCTACGACCACGTACTCATGCGCCCTATTCAGACTCGCTTTCGCTGCGGCTCCGCATCTTCTGCTTAACCTTGCACGGGATCGTAACTCGCCGGTTCATTCTACAAAAGGCACGCCATCACCCGTTAACGGGCTCTGACTACTTGTAGGCACACGGTTTCAGGATCTATTTCACTCCCCTTCCGGGGTGCTTTTCACCTTTCCCTCACGGTACTGGTTCACTATCGGTCACTAGGGAGTATTTAGCCTTGGGAGATGGTCCTCCCGGATTCCGACGGAATTTCACGTGTTCCGCCGTACTCAGGATCCACTCTGGAGAGAACAACATTTCAGTTACAGGGCTGTTACCTTCTTTGGCGGGCCTTTCCAGACCTCTTCGCTTATATCGTTCCTTTGTAACTCCGTATAGAGTGTCCTACAACCCCAAGAGGCAAGCCTCTTGGTTTGGGCTGTTCCCGTTTCGCTCGCCGCTACTCAGGGAATCGCATTTGCTTTCTCTTCCTCCGGGTACTTAGATGTTTCAGTTCCCCGGGTATGCCTTCTCATACTCTATGTATTCAAGTATGGATACTACTCCATTACGAGCAGTGGGTTTCCCCATTCGGAAATCTCCGGATCAAAGCTTGCTTACAGCTCCCCGAAGCATATCGGTGTTCGTCCCGTCCTTCATCGGCTCCTAGTGCCAAGGCATCCACCGTGCGCCCTTTCTAACTTAACCATTTCTTACTTTAGAAAGAATCACTATGTGTGATGAACTTTGCATTGCATTCAATGTGAATGTATTACTTATTGTTATCTAGTTTTCAAAGAACAATCCTGTCTCGCTAGAGACATGTTTGAAGGAATGATCCTTCAAAACTAAACAAGACGAAAAACGTACGCTGCTCCATATATCCTTAGAAAGGAGGTGATCCAGCCGCACCTTCCGATACGGCTACCTTGTTACGACTTCACCCCAATCATCTGCCCCACCTTCGGCGGCTGGCTCCATAAAGGTTACCTCACCGACTTCGGGTGTTGCAAACTCTCGTGGTGTGACGGGCGGTGTGTACAAGGCCCGGGAACGTATTCACCGCGGCATGCTGATCCGCGATTACTAGCGATTCCAGCTTCACGCAGTCGAGTTGCAGACTGCGATCCGAACTGAGAACAGATTTGTGGGATTGGCTAAACCTTGCGGTCTCGCAGCCCTTTGTTCTGTCCATTGTAGCACGTGTGTAGCCCAGGTCATAAGGGGCATGATGATTTGACGTCATCCCCACCTTCCTCCGGTTTGTCACCGGCAGTCACCTTAGAGTGCCCAACTGAATGCTGGCAACTAAGATCAAGGGTTGCGCTCGTTGCGGGACTTAACCCAACATCTCACGACACGAGCTGACGACAACCATGCACCACCTGTCACTCTGTCCCCGAAGGGAAAGCCCTATCTCTAGGGTTGTCAGAGGATGTCAAGACCTGGTAAGGTTCTTCGCGTTGCTTCGAATTAAACCACATGCTCCACCGCTTGTGCGGGCCCCCGTCAATTCCTTTGAGTTTCAGTCTTGCGACCGTACTCCCCAGGCGGAGTGCTTAATGCGTTAGCTGCAGCACTAAGGGGCGGAAACCCCCTAACACTTAGCACTCATCGTTTACGGCGTGGACTACCAGGGTATCTAATCCTGTTCGCTCCCCACGCTTTCGCTCCTCAGCGTCAGTTACAGACCAGAGAGTCGCCTTCGCCACTGGTGTTCCTCCACATCTCTACGCATTTCACCGCTACACGTGGAATTCCACTCTCCTCTTCTGCACTCAAGTTTCCCAGTTTCCAATGACCCTCCCCGGTTGAGCCGGGGGCTTTCACATCAGACTTAAGAAACCGCCTGCGAGCCCTTTACGCCCAATAATTCCGGACAACGCTTGCCACCTACGTATTACCGCGGCTGCTGGCACGTAGTTAGCCGTGGCTTTCTGGTTAGGTACCGTCAAGGTGCAAGCAGTTACTCTTGCACTTGTTCTTCCCTAACAACAGAGCTTTACGATCCGAAAACCTTCATCACTCACGCGGCGTTGCTCCGTCAGACTTTCGTCCATTGCGGAAGATTCCCTACTGCTGCCTCCCGTAGGAGTCTGGGCCGTGTCTCAGTCCCAGTGTGGCCGATCACCCTCTCAGGTCGGCTACGCATCGTCGCCTTGGTGAGCCGTTACCTCACCAACTAGCTAATGCGCCGCGGGTCCATCTGTAAGTGACAGCCGAAACCGTCTTTCATCCTTGAACCATGCGGTTCAAGGAACTATCCGGTATTAGCTCCGGTTTCCCGGAGTTATCCCAGTCTTACAGGCAGGTTACCCACGTGTTACTCACCCGTCCGCCGCTAACATCCGGGAGCAAGCTCCCTTCTGTCCGCTCGACTTGCATGTATTAGGCACGCCGCCAGCGTTCGTCCTGAGCCAGGATCAAACTCTCCGAAAAAGTACAAAACCGAAGTTTTGCTTTTCGCCAGTTTGACTGACTACCTATGATGTATCATAGGATTTTTTATAAAAACTCGAATTAACAGGTACGTTTTGTCTTGTTTAGTTTTCAAAGATCATCTTCGCCGTTCTTAGCGGCTTTAATAATATAACATTTCGCTTCATCTTATGTCAATAACTTTTTTCAAGTTTATTTCCCGAAGCGTTTGTGTTTGTCACTGTGTGTCAGCGACGATTAATAATATATCACGAAAACATTCTGTTGGTCAACGCCTTTTCAGAACTTTTTTTAAAATAGTTTTATCGTGCATGTTAAACCCTTGTCCTGCATACAATCAAGTAACAATCTTGGACAAGGCAGGAGTGTTTGAATTGAGTCGATTATATGTGTTGCCTATTAAACGGCTGAAGCAAGTAGTCATTATTCTTGTAGCAGCCCTTGCAGCTGCAACCTTTTTTTATGTACAAAAGGCACCGCCGCTGTCGGTATTTAAAACAGAACAAGGACCCCGAGCGATTTATAAAGGAGAGACCTCATCAAAACATGCATCCCTTACGTTTAATATTGGCTGGGGAGACGAGAAGGCTGTTCCTATTTTAAATGTCCTCCGAGAGTACGATATAAAGAACGCCACTTTCTTTCTGTCTGCTTCTTGGGCTGAGCGTCACCCGGATATTGTGAAAAGGATTAAAGAGGACGGCCATCAAATCGGCAGCCTTGGCTATGCATATAAAAATTATAGCCAGCTTGAAGAAAACGAAATTAAGCGAGATCTTGTCCGTGCACAAAATACATTCCAAAAGCTTGGACTGGAAGACATTCAATTATTAAGACCGCCAACTGGGCAATTTAATGAAACGGTATTGAAAATTGCAACACAGTATGGCTATACCGTTGTCCATTACAGCATCAATTCTCAAGATTGGCTGAACCCGGGCGTCGACCAGATTGTTCATAATGTAAATGATCGAATGAAAAGCGGAGACATCATTCTCCTTCACGCCTCAGATTCAGCCACCCAAACCGCTCAAGCCTTACCAGCCATTTTAAAACACTTAAAAGACAAGAATTTAAGAAACGTCACGGTTGGCGAGCTTATCTCTAATACAAAAACAAAGTCAACTGAGGTTAAGTAGCTTTTGCTTTTGAAAACCGCGGCATAGCTAATAACTGAAACGCATTACAACCTAATAGCGGGAATAGCATTAAATATAGCCAGTCCTCTTCATTGACTCTAAGCGCCGGAAACCATTCTAACGACGTGATGACGACCATGAGAAACATTGCAGAAATAAATGTTTTCTTAGAGGACTGCTGCTGTTTAAAATAAGACACGATCAATGCAAACACACCGATAAAAACAGGCAGCCACAAGTATGGAAGAAATGATTCATTCTCCCCGAAAAACAAAAACCGCAAATAAGCTAAATCAAACAGCACGAAAATCACAAGGAATAACTGAATGGTATTCCATAAAGAATGCGACCTGAAAATCTCCAGCGCAAACCGGTGCACTGTCAAAAAGACAACAAACCCCATCTGACTGATTACACTAAAGATCATCCCCACACCAATAAACCAAAATAACACAGACGCAATCTCTAAAATCTCAAACGATACAAACAGCTTCTGATATTTCCCCCACTCCAGCGCAAAACCTACCACGCTTGTAATGACCGCTCCAACAGCCAGCACAGAGAAGAAAAAACGAACTAAATTCCGACTTTTCATTGAAATGACCCAACCCCTATTTTTGTTATGTATAAATTCACGTGAAACATTCATATTAAAAGTAAGACATGTAACGAAAGGAGCCACAGTATGTCAAAAGGCATCTTGCGTATAATGAGCTGTTTTCTTCTTTTATCTCTAACAGCTTGTGCTCCCAAAACCCAATCCTCATCTAATATGGACTATGACGAAACGAAAAAAATGGTCGTCGATATTTTGAAAACAGATGACGGTAAAAAGGCCATTCAACAGTTATTAAATGACGAGGCAATGAATGAAGCTTTGGTAATGGATGAACAAACTGTGAAAAAAACAATAGAGAAAACACTGACTTCTGATAAAGGCAAAGAGTTCTGGAAGAAGGTCTTTGAGGATTCTAAATTTGCCGAGACTTTCGCAAAATCCATGCAGCAACAGCATGAAAAGATGTTAAAACAATTGATGAAGGACCCTGACTATCAACAAATGATGATGGATATTCTCAAGGATCCTGAAATGGAAAAGAAATACGGTGAACTGGTCAAAAGCAAAGAGTTCAGAAAGCACTTAGAGAAAGTCATCACAGAAACATTGAGCAGCCCTCTCTATAAGAAGAAGTTCGAAGATGAGCTAAAAAAAGCAGTCTCTGAAAGCAGCAATGATTCCGGTTCACAAGGAAGCGGCAGTTAAACATCACCCGAGTGGCACAAGGTCCACTCGGGCTTTCATTATGCTTTGACTGTTAATTGTTCAATGACTTTATTGGCAATGTGTAGATACACTTCCCCTGTCGGATGACTCGCATCATAGACAGAAGGTGCAAAATCGTCCTCATTCCAATCAGGCTGTCTTAAAGGGATTTGACCAAGAACTGATACACGCAGCTCCTCCGCCAGCTTGTCCCCGCCGCCCTTTCCAAAGACATATTCCTTCTCACCTGTTTTTTTGCTTTCATAGTAACTCATATTCTCAACGACCCCTAGCACCTCGTGATCTGTTTGCAGTGCCATTGCGCCTGCTCTAGCAGCAACGAAAGCCGCTGTTGGATGCGGTGTCGTCACAATGATTTCTTTACAGCTCGGAAGCATCGTATGAATATCAAGTGCCACATCACCTGTTCCAGGCGGAAGGTCTAATAGTAAGTAATCTAATTCTCCCCACTCTACTTCGTGGAAGAAGTTATTTAGCATTTTACCAAGCATCGGTCCTCTCCAAATGACCGGTGCGTTTTCTTCAACAAAAAAGCCCATTGAAATCACTTTGACGCCAAAGCGTTCCACAGGAATAATCTTTTCCCCTTTAACTGTCGGTCTGACGGTGATTCCCATCATATCCGGTACGCTAAAGCCGTAAATATCAGCATCGATCAGTCCCACTTTTTTCCCTAGACGAGCCAGTGCCACAGCCAGGTTAACGGAAACGGTTGATTTCCCAACTCCGCCTTTTCCACTTGCAATCGCTAAAAACACAGGTGGATTTTTAGAGTTGAGCAAATTTTCTTCCTCATCCTGTGACGGCATAAACTTTTCAAGCGTTTCTTGAGGCAGTTCTTCAAAACGAAGTCCTACAGTGTTCGCGCCCGCTGCTTTTAAAGCTTGTACGATGTTTTGCTGCAGCTTCATCTGCTCAGCAGTGCCTGTTTTGGCAATCGCCACTTTTAAGCTCACATGCTCTTTTTCAGGCTTTAGGCTGATTTCCTTGATGGCATCCAGCTCACCAAGCGGTATATGAAGGAAAGGTTCGTCCATCTTCCCAACTAGTTTTCTCACATCATCTTGTCCGATCATAGCAGAACCTCACCCTTTATTGAATTCGTTTACAATTCAAGTATATCATACATATCCTTACAATGTCTGTCCTCTTTGCCTGCGATAAACAGGAAAAAGCCCCTTATTCAGGCGGCTCTTTTTGCTCTGTTAAATATCTTAAAATGCCTTTATAAATCGAAGCAGCAATTTGATCCTGATATTTAGGAGTCGCCAGCTGACCAGCCTCTTTTGGATTCGATAGAAATCCGATTTCGACAAGCGCTCCTGGCTTCGTGACATTTTGCATTAAATAAATCCCGTTGATTCGCTTCGCCTTGCGATCTGTGTTTTCAAGGTTGTTGCGCAATTCATCTTGAATGAACTTCGCTGCTTTTTCATTCTCTTCATACTTTCCGTAAAAGAATGTCTGTGCCCCGCTCCATTTGTTCGATGGGATCGCATTTAAATGAATGCTTAAATAGAGATCCGCTTCAGATTCATTGATGACTTTCACACGGTTTCTCAAATCCTCCGCTTTCTTTCGGGCATAACCCTTTGTATTCTTTGATGATAAATCAGAGTCATCTTCCCGGGTCATGAGAACAAGTGCTCCCTGCTCCTGCAAATAGTCTCTTATCTTCATGGACACATCCAGTGCAATCTCTTTTTCGAGCAACTCGCCGCCAACAGCTCCGCCATCTGGACCGCCGTGACCCGGATCTAAATAGATGATCTTGCCGCTCAAAGGCAAGTTCCACGATTTCCACGAATCATCATTTAGAAACTGAAATCTGAATAAGAATAAGAGGACAATAAACCCGATTAAAAACCCTGTCCATTTCAGCTTTCTTTTCATCCCTGTCCCTCCCATACACCATTATTTTATAGATATGGGACAAGGGCTGGAAATATGCTTAGTGCAGTCGAAGCTTATGCCTTTTTTCTGATTCCCGAAAGCCTTCCTGCCACCACTTACTTAAGAATTCCTTCGCAAATGGATACAGACACGACATCTTACGCTCCATTCGGAACATATTCCCCCACGATTGCAAACACCCTGCTAGCTCCTCAACCAGCTCATCTTCTTCATGAACTGACCGCTTTTTTATATCATCGAAGGATTCACCATACTTACTCGACTCACCGTATCTCCCACCTGCTAAAAAAGCCTCAATGGCGAAATCGATACAGCCATCACTCATAATCCCAGCTGGATCATCTGCAAATGGGAACAGCTTCCTCGTGAATTTCTCGGAAGCGACCGTCACCTGTTGAAGAGACAATGTACGCAACAGCTTCTTTTCAAGCGTGACATCTCGTTTTGTTTTTAATTGATAAAATGAAAGAACTTCTGCCATGGACTGAACTCCTTTTTTTCTTTGTATTGTTCGTTGGTTTGAACAAAACATGCAGTTCAGTAAATGGAAATGATGAAATAAGTGGTGGAAATGGGCTCTTGTGATAAAATGGTTTTTTATATAGAAAGAATGATAAAGGGGCAAAATAAATGAAAAAGTGGATGTATATCCTACTACTAATAACAGTCATTCTATCCGCTTGCAGTAGTCAAGCCAGCGAGAAAGAGAGTGACATCAAAGGAATAGAAGACATTTCCTTAAAACAGCTTTCTAAGCACAAAAATTCTTATATTGGAGACAATGGAGCAGTCGGCGCTATTTTATCAGATCTTCCAGGTAACGTGATTCGCGAGTATGAAATCGTAGATGAAAAAGCGCTAAAAGTGACATACGGCGTGAAAGAAAATACCAATGATACAGAAGAACAGTTTGATACATTTTGGTTTGATAAGAAGGATACCATTGAAAAAAACTACTTATATAATGGATTGGCACTTTTTATTCTTATCGATAACTTGGAGCAAGTGACGCTAAAGATGAACGCTAAAGACGAGCCATCTGTCACGTTTAAAAGAAAACAGCTAGAAAAAAAGCTGCCTCACTCTTTTAAAGTGTACAAACACGATACAGCGCTTTGGCAAAAGGAACTGGTTGATGGAGTTGTGAAGTCAAAAGATAAACGTCAAGATGTATACAAAGCGTTTCCCATCAAGAAATAATAAAAACAGAGGGGCGTCACCCTCTGTTTTTTGATAATTATGTAGTAAAAGCTTGAATCAATCGTTGTCGAAAGTTTTGATCTGCTACTACGGTAAGTATAAATTCATCGAACACTTCCCCCATCCAGTGAGAATTCTCCGCTTTCAGGTCATTGATAAATAGAGAAATCGATATAGTTGATGTATCCGTTTTTCGATATAAAGCAGCAGTGACAACAAACAACGTCGATCCCCCTTTATACCAAATATATTGATCTGTTTCCGTCTTCAATATTTCTCCCAGCACAATTTGGCTAAAAAGACGCTTTTCTTCTGTTGTTAACAGCTCATCCTGTAGACGTTTCATAAAATGTGCATATTGATTCGTTGTAGACCTTGTCATCTTTTTCGTCAGTAATGATTGAATACGCAAGCTTAACAAGTTCTTTTTCATCAATTTTTCTTCTAACGCCTTTTTATGCTCCGTGCCATTTTTCATGATATGAAAAATCTCAATCATCAGAGATTTGTATTGTTCATCAGTTACATCGCTTATTTTCTTTAATGCATCCTGCTCATGATCAGATACATAGGCTGGCCACAACACCATAGGTGTCAGCGGCATGAGTTCATCATGTTCTGTAAGACTGCTTGTTTCATCTGATTATTGATCTTCTCTAAGCCCAGCAGGTCAATCAAATAATCAGTACAAGCATTCGAACTGAATTGCATCATCCCTTTGGCCACATCTAATAAAGTTGCATGCTCAGAAAAATCATTGACCTCCAGCCAGTATGTGTGAGCACCGCCATCGGTTCTATCAATATAAAACCGCTCTATATCAGACAATGTCACTTTTTCATCTAGCTTGATGTCATCGCTGGATACAGCTTTAACAAAATGAAACAAAAGCATTAATTTCATCGTACTTGCAAGTGGTGTTTTTGATCACCATTCCAATCTAATACCACATCTTCATTTTCAATAATTGTTACTGATACGTCCTTTTTGTTTTTCGTGACAAATGCCAAAAGATCCTCTTTTGTTTTCTTCAAATGTTTCTCCTTTCCAAATCACTATAGATTCTCGTCTTCAATATAATAAATATTTGAAATAAAGACACAAAAAAACAAAGGGCTGTGAATACCTTTGCTTCTTGGTGTGTTTATTTACGAAAAAGATGCAGTTTCATCCCATCATGTGTAGCTTCAAATCCCAACTTTTCGTAAAGACGGCGTGCTTCTGGCCTCTGTTTGTCTGTTGTCAGCTGAATCATATGACACCCGCGGTCACTTGCTCGTTGAATAGCCCGTTTGATCAACAATGTGCCAATTCCTCTTCCTCTATGAGTCGAGGCTGTACGAACTCCTTCTATTGAAGCTCTCTATCCTCCTTCATACGTTAGAAATGGGGTCATTGTTAATTGGAGAAAACCGACTACCTCGTCCCGATCACAAGCGACGATTAGTTCAATATTGGGATCCGCTTCGATCGAATGAAAGGCATTGAGGTAGCTTTCTAATAATGGACGAGAGTAGCGTTCTCTCTTTTGGCCTAATTTGTCATCTGAAAGCATCAAAACGATGTTGTCGAGGTCTCCTTGGACGGCTTCTCTAAATGTCAATTGATTCAGATTCAATGAACACACCTCCTATCACGGAATGGAAACCTTTATTCATTTGCCAAAATACCAATTGATAGCGTTCTCATATAAAATTTTATCCGCCGCTTCCTCATCAAACATCTGTTGAATCAATTCAATATCACCGTATTCAAATGGCCGTTTCGCCCTTGTAGATGGAAGATCTGTACCAAACATCAGTGCATCAGGATTCGTTTGATAAATAGACGTCAATGCATGTTCGACCTTTAAATCAACACGCCCAAAGCCAGTCGCTTTCACACGAACACCTTTTTCAACCAGCTTGAGCAAATGCGGCAAGCCTTCTTCAGATAAGCCTAGATGATCAATGGAAACGGCCGGCAGCTGTTCAAGCGTTGATGAGATGTCAGGGAGATGCTTAGCGTCTATGTAAATCTCACTATGCCACCCAGCCAGCTCATACACCCTTCTCGCAAAATAGTCGAGCTTTGAAATATCCTCCGAACCGCCCCGCTTCACATTAAAACGTAAAGCCTTTACCCCTTGTTGATTCAATTGAACAATCTCATCATCATTTGCTGTAAAAGGTAATTGAGTCACACCGCAAAAAGCCGGTCCCATTTCATCGAGGGCTTTCAACAAATAACCTTGATCAAAACCCTGAAATGACCCTGACACAATCGCTCCACCTACAATCCCCAAATCAGCCGTCTCTCTCCTATAATCATTCACCACATAACTCGGCGGTGTATATCCTTGGTTTTCTTGAATAGGAAAATCAAAATCAATGATATGAAAATGTGCATCAAAGATCCTCATGCCCGCGCCCCTCTTCTACTTATTTGACCTGATTATATCAATAGAGAAAGCCAAGGGATATTTGGAATGACGAATTACTTCATATCATGAAAACTTATCAAGTTTTCCATTCCTCTCGTAAGATGGCATAATAAAACTCATCCCACCACTCATTTCCTTGTGGTATACATTTTTTAAAATATCCCTCTCTTCTCATCCCCATTTTCTCCATCACTCTCCATGACGGCACATTTTCAGGCTGACAAGTGGCAATGATTCGATGTAAATTCATTGTGTGAAAACCATGATGCAGGACAGCAAAAGCAGCTTCTGATGCATAGCCTTTGTTTTGATATGCAGAATTGAAGACCCAGCCAATTTCATATGTGTGCTCACCAAAGTAAGGATGAAACACGATATGCCCGATGCATGTATGATCTTCTTTTAATAGAACAGCAAAATTCTTGCCCGTCTCAAGACGATTATTTTTGACAAATTGCTGCGCCTCTTCTCTAGAAAAAACACCTTCTGGCATATACCTCATCACCACCGGATCAGATGTATATGCATAGACATCCTGCCAATCATCCTCATTAAACGGTCGAATGAGACATCTTTCTGTTGTTAGATTCATAAATGCCATCCCCCTTTAACATCATTTTTTAAACAGAAACCTGACTATGATCCTATTTTATATGTTTCCAGACAGAAAAAAACACAAATAAAAAAGCACCAGCAGGATGCTGATGCTTTTCATATAGGGTTTGTCTGTACAAACCTTTGTAAAACGTCCATACAATATAATATTGATTAACGTTTTGAGAACTGAGGAGCTCTACGTGCGCCTTTAAGACCGTATTTCTTACGCTCTTTCATACGAGAGTCACGAGTAAGAAGTCCAGCACGTTTAAGTGGTGTACGGTACTCAGGATCTACTTCTAGAAGAGCACGAGAGATACCGTGACGAATTGCTCCAGCTTGACCAGAGAATCCACCACCGTGAACATTTACAAGAACATCGTAGCTGTTAGCTGTTTCTGTGATGTTCAAAGGCTGTTTCACGTCTTCGATTAAAGCAGCGAATGGAATGTATTCAGTAATTTCACGATTATTAACGACGATACGGCCTTCACCTGGAACTAAGCGAACGCGCGCTACAGAACTTTTACGACGACCTGTACCGTAATATTGAACCTGTGCCAAATTGTTAACCTCCCTTATAATTAACCGCGAAGTTCGTAAACTTCAGGTTGTTGTGCTTGATGTGGATGCTCAGAACCACGGTACACATTTAATTTTTTGAACATTTGACGACCTAGTGGACCCTTTGGAAGCATACCTTTGATAGCAAGCTCCAACATTTTTTCAGGGTAGTTTGTACGCATCTCAAGAGCAGTTCTTTGTTTCAAACCACCTGGGTGCATCGTATGACGGTAGTAAATTTTGTCCGTCAATTTCTTACCAGTTAATTCGATTTTCTCAGCATTGATGATGATCACGTGATCACCTGTATCAACGTGTGGTGTATAAGTTGGTTTGTGCTTACCGCGCAAAAGTGATGCTACTTCAGTAGAAAGACGACCTAGAGTCTTGCCTGCCGCATCAACCACTAGCCATTTGCGCTCAATTGTGCTTGCGTTCGCCATTGGTGTTGTACGCATGAGTTTCCCTCCTAAATAAATCAATGAATTTTCCTGAATCAAATGCTACGTTCTATTTCAAAACACAGATAAGTCTTCCGGGGCTTATTTGTGGGGTTGAAATACATACCATATGATATCTTATAACTTTCTGCTTCCTGTGTCAAGAACATGTTACACCTGGTTTAGTTGTCATAGAAAACTTCCCATAAATACAGTCCGTGACTGGGCGCAGTCTTGCCTGCCGCTTCGCGATTTCGGGCGGCAAGCATGGCTTTTATCTCCTCAGGGTGAAATTTACCAGAACCAATTTCAAGTAACGTGCCGGCTATAATTCGCACCATGTTATATAAAAAACCATTCCCTCTCACACGCATTTCAAGCCCGTCTGAGACGTTTTTCCACTCAAGGGTGTAAATCTCCCTCACCTTGTCTTGAACCTCTGCATTGGCCGCACAAAAGCTTGTGAAATCGTGTATGCCAATGAGGTGTCCAGCAGCTTCTCTCATTTTGTCTGCATCCAGCCGGTAAGGAAAGTGGCAGGCATACTGTCTCGTGAACACATTTTGGTGCGTTTCCGTTGAGACCTTATAACGGTACTCCTTCGAAACGACACTAAAACGTGCATGAAACGATTCATCCACTTCCTCAGCCTTTAGAACCCTGATGTCATCAGGCAGGAGACTATTGAGGGCAAAAGGCCATCTTTCCATCGGGATGGCAAGCGGGGTGTCAAAATGGATGACCTGCCCCTTTGCGTGAACGCCACTGTCTGTCCGGCCAGAAGCCACAATCGGAATCAGTTCATCTTGTTTATGCATTCTAGCAAGAGCAGATTCAATCTCCGTTTGTACAGTACGCTGTCCTGGTTGCACTTGATACCCTTTAAAATGTGTCCCATCGTATGATACGGTACATTTTACTTTCATCTAGACATCACCTAATTTCTAAGCAGCACAAGGAGTGCTGTTAACAGGATGAATAGAAGCAGCGTGAACGTGTCTTTCATTCCCCAGACAAGCTGACGGTATTTCGTACGCCCTTCTCCCCCCCGGTAGCCTCTCGCTTCCATAGCGGTCGCCAATTCCTCCGCACGCTTAAACGCACTGACGAAAAGCGGGACAAGCAATGGAACAATCGCTTTTAAACGATCTTTCACGGGTCCGCTTGTAAAATCAACACCTCTTGCCATTTGCGCTTTCATGATTTTGTCTGTTTCTTCGAGTAAAGTCGGAATAAATCGAAGAGAGATAGACATCATAAGAGCAAGCTCATGAACAGGTAGCTTGATTTTACGGAAAGGATGCAGCAGCTTCTCCATACCGTCTGTCACTTCAATAGGCGTTGTGGTCAATGTCAGAAGTGTTGTCATCATGATGAGATAGACAAAACGGAGTGAAATGAAAATCCCCTGTTTTAGACCTTCTTCATAAATATTCAGAAAACCAAAGTGAAAGAGCAAAGCGCCATCCTTTGTCATGAAGATATGCAGAATAAAGGTAAACAGAACAATCCAAAGGATGGGTTTCATTCCTTTGAGAATAAAGTACAGCGGCACCTGAGACACCATCACCACAAGGATCGTAAAGACCCCTAAAAGCCCGTAAGTGATGTAGTTATTCGCAAAAAAGACAATAAAGACAAAAAAGAAAATTGATAACAGCTTTGTCCTTGGATCAAGACGATGGACAAAGGATGTACCTGGCACATATTTGCCGATAATCATACTATCCATCATGATGTCGTGTCCTCCTGATATAAAGCTGTTAAGGCTTCTGCCATTTCATCCATGGTCAGAAGCGGTCTTGGAAACGTCATCCCCAGCTTTTCTTCGACAGCCTGCTGGAATTTGATCGTTTCCGGGAGGTCCAGTCCGAAAGAAGACATGTCGGTACGATTGGCAAATAGCTCCCTCGGCGTACCTGTCGCCTTTACTGTTCCTTTGTGCATCACAATCATTTGATCCGCATAATGAGCGGCATCTTCCATACTGTGTGTCACAAGGATCGTCGTCAGGTTGGCTTTTTGATGAAGCTCATAGAACATGTCCATGATTTCTTTACGTCCGCGTGGATCTAATCCCGCAGTCGGCTCATCAAGCACAAGCACTTCTGGCTCCATCGCTAGAACACCTGCAATCGCCACACGTCTCATTTGACCACCGCTTAATTCAAAGGGTGATCGAGATAACAAGGATTCAGGAAGGCCTACAAGCTTCAGCATCTCTTTAGCCTTGGCTTCTGCCTTTTCTTTTGGAACACCGAAATTCATCGGACCAAAGCAGATATCCTTTAGAATCGTCTCCTCAAAGAGCTGATGTTCAGGAAACTGAAACACGATGCCGACCTTTTTTCGAAGGGGTTTCATATCCTTCTGCTTTTTATTGGCTTGTAAGACCGTATCTCCAAGCGCAATGCTCCCCTTTGTTGGTTTGAGCAGTCCATTTAAATGTTGCAGCAATGTCGACTTGCCAGAACCCGTATGACCGATGACAGCCACATAGCTGCCTTCTTTGATGGAAGCATTGACATCATACAAAGCGAGACGCTCAAACGGCGTTTTCATTTGATAACGATGCTCTAATTCTTTGATCGTAATGTCCATAGCTCTTTCACCAATCCTTCTTGTGTCAAATGGGCATTTGCAAGCGGCACACCTTGCTGCTTCAATTGCTTACTCAACCGGTAGGAAAATGGCAGATCAAGTCCAATCTGAACCAGCTGTTCATCTAGTTCAAATACTTCCTCTGGTGTTCCCTCGGCAAATTTCTTCCCGCCATTCATCACAATAACGCGGTCTGCCTTCGCAGCCTCGTCTAAATCATGTGTGATGGAAATGACCGTGACCGTTCCTTGTTCCTTCAGCAGTCTGACGGTTTCTAGCACTTCTTCACGGCCAATCGGATCAAGCATTGATGTTGCTTCATCCAAGATCATGATGTCAGGGCTTGCGGCAAGTACACCTGCGATTGCTACTCTCTGCTTTTGCCCGCCTGATAGATGGTGCGGCTCTTGATCAAGAAACTCCTGCATATTGACCTGTTTGACAGCCCAATCTACACGCTCTATCATCAATTCCCGCTCAACCCCGTTATTTTCTAAACCAAAAGCCACATCATCACGAACCGTTGAGCCAACGAATTGGTTGTCTGGGTTTTGAAAGACCATGCCGACCTTTTTGCGAATATCCCAAACACTTTCTTCTTTCAGCTCAATCTCACCAACCTTGACCGTTCCTGCATCCGGTAAAATGAGCCCATTCAGTACACGGGCAAGTGTGGATTTACCTGAACCGTTGTGGCCAACAATGGCAAGCCATTCATTTTGATTCACATGCAATGACACTTGGTCTAAAGCGGGCTTGTCCGCATCTTTGTGATAACGAAATACAATGTCTTTTACGTCAATTAATGTCTTCTCCATCTCTACCGGACCTCCTCTCAGCTCAACCTCTACTTTGCCTGTTGCTAAAAAGCCGTAGTATCTAAAAAAGGGCATAGATCCAGTTATGAACTGTCCCGCCCTTTCTTAGATACACGATATGTGATTAAACTAATTCAATGACAGCCATTGGTGCGCCATCGCCGCGACGAGGTCCAAGCTTCATGATACGAGTGTATCCACCTTGGCGATCTTCGTAGCGAGTTGCAACGTCAGCGAATAATTTTTGAAGTGCATCTTGGTTTGTTTCAGCGTTAGCTACTTCGTTACGAATGTAAGCTGCAGCTTGACGGCGAGCATGAAGATCTCCGCGTTTGCCAAGAGTGATCATTTTTTCAACTACAGAGCGAAGTTCTTTCGCACGTGTTTCAGTTGTTTCGATGCGTTCGTTGATGATCAAATCAGTCGTTAGGTCACGAAGCATTGCTTTACGTTGTGCACTAGTGCGTCCTAGCTTTCTGTATGCCATGTGATGTCCCCTCCTTAATTAGAGATGCTGTATGAATAAAAAACACACGAAAATCCTAGTTCACAATGAAACTAGTCAATCGTCTTTACGAAGACCCAGTCCAAGTTCTTCTAGTTTCGCTTTCACTTCTTCAAGAGATTTACGTCCAAGGTTACGAACTTTCATCATATCCTCTTCTGTCTTGTTAGCAAGCTCTTGAACAGTGTTAATACCCGCACGCTTCAAACAGTTGTAAGAACGAACAGAAAGATCAAGCTCTTCAATTGTCATTTCAAGCACTTTTTCTTTTTGGTCTTCTTCTTTTTCAACCATGATTTCTGCATGCTGAGCTTCGTCAGTTAACCCAACGAAAATATTTAGGTGTTCAGTTAAAATCTTAGAACCTAGAGCGATCGCTTCTTTCGGTCCTGTGCTTCCATCAGTCCATACATCTAGTGTTAATTTATCATAGTTTGTGATTTGCCCAACACGGGTGTTCTCCACTTGATAAGTTACACGAGATACAGGTGTATAGATTGAGTCGATCGGAATCACGCCGATAGGCTGATCGTCTCTTTTGTTTGCATCAGCAGGATTATACCCGCGACCTCTTTGTGCAGTTAAACGAACACGGAAGCTCGCATTTTTGCCAAGAGTTGCGATGTGGAGATCTGGATTTAAGATTTCAATATCGCTGTCGTGTGTAATATCAGCAGCTGTTACAGTTCCTTCATCTTGTACATCAATTTCAAGCGTCTTCTCTTCTTCAGAGTAGATTTTGAGTGCAAGCTTTTTAATGTTTAAGATAATCGTTGTAACATCTTCAACCACGCCTTCGATCGTTGAGAATTCGTGTAAGACACCATCTATCTGGATCGATGTTACAGCTGCACCAGGAAGTGAGGATAAAAGGATACGACGAAGGGAGTTCCCTAAAGTGGTACCATATCCACGCTCAAGTGGCTCTACGACAAACTTGCCATACTTGGCATCGTCGCTGATTTCAACCGTTTCGATTTTTGGTTTTTCAATTTCGATCATCTAATAAAACCCTCCTTCAAAACGTCGAAACCTCGAATAGAATCATATGAGATTCCATCCGAAATTCCTCATTGTTTAGTCCCGTATGTGCTCAGGCAACGAGTCGTGTATTCGTCTCATAAATAACTGTATCATAACCCATTATTGACAGGGACACAAAATCTATACAAACAAATTACACGCGGCGACGTTTTGGTGGACGGCATCCGTTATGAGGAACTGGAGTTACGTCTCTGATTGCAGTAACTTCAAGACCTGCAGCTTGAAGCGCACGAATTGCAGCTTCACGACCAGAACCAGGACCTTTAACAGTTACTTCAAGTGTTTTAAGACCATGTTCGATAGAACCTTTAGCAGCAGTTTCAGCAGCCATTTGTGCAGCGAAAGGAGTAGATTTACGAGAACCTCTGAATCCTAATGCACCAGCACTTGACCAAGAAATTGCGTTTCCATGAACATCAGTAATCGTTACAATCGTGTTGTTGAAAGTGGAACGGATATGAGCGATTCCAGCTTCAATATTCTTTTTCACGCGACGTTTACGCGTATTTTGTTTACGAGCAGCAGCCATTCTTTAACTACCTCCTTTACTTATTTTTTCTTGTTAGCTACAGTACGACGCGGACCTTTACGAGTACGCGCGTTGTTTTTTGTGTTTTGTCCACGAACAGGAAGTCCTCTACGATGACGGATTCCGCGGTAGCTTCCGATTTCAATTAGACGCTTAATGTTAAGTGAAACTTCACGACGAAGGTCACCTTCTACTTTAAGTTTGTCAATGATATCACGGATTTTACCTAGTTCGTCTTCAGTTAGATCGCGAACGCGAGTGTCTTCAGAAACACCTGCTTCTTTAAGGACTTGTTGAGCCGTCGTACGACCAATTCCAAAAACATATGTTAAAGAAATGACAACACGCTTATCACGTGGAATATCTACACCAGCAATACGAGCCATGATTTGGGCACCTCCTTGTTATTAGCCTTGTTTTTGTTTATGTTTTGGGTTTTCACAGATCACCATTACTTTTCCTTTTCTGCGAATCACTTTACATTTTTCACAGATAGGTTTAACAGATGGTCTCACTTTCATGTGTTTCCAACCTCCTTCTTCCGGAGTTGCTTTATTTGTAACGGTACGTAATTCTACCACGAGTTAAGTCATATGGAGATAATTCTACCGTAACTTTGTCTCCAGGTAAAATGCGAATGAAGTGCATACGGATTTTTCCTGATACATGAGCCAAAACTGTATGACCATTCTCTAGTTCAACTTTGAACATTGCATTTGGCAAAGTTTCTGCTACAGTACCTTCCACTTCAATTACATCGTCTTTCGCCATTCAAGTGTTCTCCCTTCTTCAAATCAGTAACTTGCTCTCTGATAAATGTCCAAATGAGATGTTCTCAATTGTCCATCTATCACCCGACCTGCTTTGAATATACTGTTCTGAACTTCCGGAGATACGCAATCATAAAAGGTTAAATGATTGATATTTTTTCTTAGGAGAATGAATTTACGCTTTTCTCCGTCTGCGATTAGTACATGGCAGCCATCGAACACGCCGATGACAACTGTATACTGATCTTGTTCTTTCCTTGGACTATACAGACAACCTGCCCGATTTGGGCCTGAAAGGCTTCAGTGAAGACCTAAATCTTAGTCAGTATATCAAAACCTGTATCTGTAATCGCAATCGTATGCTCAAAGTGAGCACACTTTTTCCCATCAACCGTTACAACCGTCCAGTTATCAGCCAGTGTTTTCACATATCGGCTGCCAGCGTTCACCATCGGTTCGATGGCCAACACCATTCCAGGTTTGAGCCGTGGGCCTTTGTTCGGCGGACCATAATGAGGAATTTGAGGGTCCTCATGAAGATCCTGTCCGACCCCATGTCCAACATATTCTCTAACAACTGAGAAATTCTCATCTTCAACATACGTTTGTATGGCATGGGAAATGTTTGACAGACGTTCACCTGGCTTTGCTTCCTGTAAGCCCTTATATAGAGATTCCTCTGTGACTTCCAGTAGTTTGCGGTCCTCATCACTGATTACCCCAACTGGATAAGTCCAAGCAGAGTCACCATGATAGCCATTTAACTTTGCGCCGATATCGATACTAATGATGTCTCCATCACGTAAAACCCGTTTACCAGGAATACCGTGAACGAGTTCTTCATTCACCGAAACGCAAATGCTCCCGCGAAAACCATTATACCCTTTAAAAGATGGGATTGCACCCCGCTTTGTAATAAAACGTTCGGCAATTTGATCCAATTCTTTTGTCGAAATACCTGGTTTTATATGTTTCTTCAGCTCTTCATGAGTCAGTGCGACAATGCGTCCAGCTTCTCTCATAATCTCAAGCTCGCGAGGAGTTTTACAGATAATCATTTATTTAATCCCCCAAGCAGGTCCTTGATATCAGCGTAAACATCGTTAATGTGCTTCGCACCATCAATGTTTGCAAGATATCCTTTTTCTGAATAGAAGTTCAGTAAAGGTTCAGTCTGCTTTAAGTTCACTTCAAGTCTTGTCGAAACGGTTTCTGCATTATCATCTGCACGTTGATAAAGCTCGCCTCCACACTTGTCACAAACATTTTCTTTCGCAGGTGGATTGAATACTAAATGATATGTTGCTCCGCAATCTTTGCAAATTCTTCGGCCAGTCAGACGCTCCATCAAAGCATCTTTATCGACTTTAATATTAATGACATAATCAATCGTTCTGCCAAGGTCCTTTAGAATGTCTTCTAAAGCTTCAGCCTGAGCGACTGTTCGCGGAAATCCGTCCAGAAGAAAACCTTGTTCACAATCATTCTTGCCAAGTCTTTCTCTAACAATACCGATTGTGACCTCATCAGGAACAAGCTCTCCTTTATCGATAAAGGATTTTGCTTCGAGTCCAAGTTGTGTCTCCTCTTTCATAGCAGCACGGAACATATCTCCTGTTGAGATATGAGGGATCCCATAATCATCAACAATTCGTTCTGCCTGAGTGCCTTTACCAGCACCCGGAAGCCCCATTAAGACTAAGTTCATTTCGGATTTCCCCTTCCTTACTTAGAGAGGTTGGGCAGGAGCCCAGCCCTCTGTTTTATTTCATAAATCCACGGTAGTTTCGTTTCACTAATTGGCTTTCAAGCTGTTTCATTGTTTCAAGTGCAACACCTACAACAATGAGAAGACTTGTGCCGCCAATTTGTGCAGCGGAAGGTAATCCAGCGAATTGAATGAAAAAGATAGGAAGTATTGAAATCACGGCTAAGAAAATGGCGCCCACAAACGTGAGTCGGTACAAAATGCTCGTAATTCTATCTTGAGTCATTTTCCCTGGACGAACTCCCGGGATATAGCCACCCTGCTTTTGCAGATTTTCAGCCATTTGTTCAGGGTTTACTTGGACAAAGGCATAAAAATATGTGAAAGCAACAATCAGTGCTACATAAATCGTCATACCGATTGGCTTAGTATAGTCAAAGTTGTTAGTTATCCAGGTTGTCACATTATTTGTTCCGAAGAACGATGCGATCGTCTGCGGAGTAATAATGAACGAAACGGCAAAGATGACTGGAATCACCCCTGCTGGATTCACTTTCAATGGAAGGTGCGTTGCTTGACTAGCAGACATTTGTGCACGGCCAGTTCCCTTTGAATACTGAATCGCAATCTTTCTCACTGCCATTTGAATGTAAATAACACCGATAACAATGACAAGAATAGCAATCACAATAAGGGCAATTTTCAGGATTTGCATGAACAGCTGTCCATCTCCACCTACAAATTGCTGAGCGTACACTTGCTTTAATGTTTGAGGGATACCTGCGATGATACCGGCAAAGATAATAATCGAAATACCGTTACCAACACCGTGAGCAGTAATCTGCTCTCCCAGCCACATTAAAAATGCTGTCCCCGCAGTGAGTACGACCGCAATTAAGAGATACGTTGAAACACCTGGGTTTTCAATCAGCATGCCTCCTGCCATATTGTTAAATCCATATGACATTCCTAACGCCTGGATAAATCCTAGAACAATTGTAAAATACCTTGTGAATTGTGCTAATTTTCGGCGGCCAACCTCTCCTTGCTTTGACCACTCAGTAAACTTCGGTACAACATCCATCTGCAAGAGCTGGATGATGATCGAAGCAGTGATATACGGCATAATCCCCATTGCAAGAATGGAGAATTGGAAAAGTGCCCCGCCCCCAAACGTGTTGAGGATTCCGAAAACACTCATTTGATCCTGTGCCTGGAGAACTTCAGCGTTCACATTAGGCACAGGGATGAAAGCACCTATACGAAAGACGACTAACATTAAAAGTGTAAATATAATCTTATTCCGTATATCTTTCACGCGCATAAAATTGGAGATTGTCTTAAACAAGTTAGATCACCTCGGCTGTACCGCCAGCAGCTTCAATCGCTTCTTTAGCAGAAGCAGAGAATTTATTGGCTTTTACAGTTAATTTTTTTTCTAATTTACCGTTGCCAAGAATTTTTACTCCTGCTTTTAACTTGCTTATTGCACCAGTCTCTAGAAGAAGTTCAGGAGTGACTTCCGTTCCTTCGTCAAAACTGTTTAATCTGTCTAAGTTGATTACCGCGTAATCTTTACGGTTGATGTTTGTAAAACCACGTTTTGGAAGGCGTTGGAATAAAGGCATTTGACCACCTTCGAATCCAGGGCGTACACCGCCGCCAGAACGAGCGTTTTGACCTTTATGACCTTTACCAGAAGTTTTACCGTTACCTGATCCAATACCACGACCAACACGGTTGCGTACTTTACGTGAACCTTCTGAAGGCTTCAATTCATGAAGTTTCATTTGGGCACCTCCTTATCGATTAAAAATGTTTTATTGTTCTTTAACAGAAACTAAATGAGACACCTTGTTAATCATGCCGCGGATCGCTGCATTGTCTTCAAGTACGACTGTTTGGTTTGTTTTCTTTAGACCAAGAGTACGAACAGTGACACGCTGATCTTCCGGACGACCGATTACACTGCGTTTGAGGGTAATTTCTAATTTATTTGCCATTATTGTTCCCTCCTTATCCTAACAGGTCTTCTACAGATTTTCCACGAAGCTTCGCTACATCTTCAGCACGTTTAAGTTCACTTAAACCTTGAAGTGTTGCGCGGATCATGTTGATCGGTGTATTAGAACCTAGAGATTTAGAAAGGATATCAGCTAGACCAGCAAGCTCAAGTACCGCACGCACTGGGCCTCCAGCGATAACTCCTGTACCTTCTGAAGCAGGCTTCAATAGAACGTTTCCTGCACCGAATCGACCGATGATTTCATGTGGAATTGTAGTTCCAACCATTGGTACTTCAATTAAATTCTTTTTCGCGTCTTCAACAGCTTTGCGGATCGCTTCTGGTACTTCTTGTGCTTTACCAGTACCGAATCCTACATGACCGTTTTTGTCACCGACAACAACTAAAGCTGCAAAACGGAAACGACGTCCACCTTTAACAACTTTCGCTACCCGGTTAACCGTAACTAAGCGTTCTTCTAACTCTAATTTGCTTGGGTCAATACGACTCATTCGGATGTGTCCCTCCTTCTTTTATTAAAATTTAAGTCCAGCCTCACGAGCAGCTTCAGCTAGAGCTTTTACACGTCCATGATATAAGTATCCTCCGCGGTCAAATACCACGTTAGAGATGCCTTTTTCAACAGCACGTTTTGCAACAAGTTCGCCAACTTTAGTAGCAGCTGCAGCGTCAGAACTATTCTCGATCTTTAACTCTTTATCAAGAGTAGAAGCACTTACAAGTGTTACACCGTTAACATCATCAATTACTTGAGCGTAGATGTTCTTGTTAGAACGGAAAACGTTAAGGCGAGGTCTTTCAGCAGTACCTGAAAGTTTCGCACGAACACGAGCGTGTCTTTTAAGACGAGTAGCGTTTTTGCTAGTTTTCGTAATCATCCGAGTCACTCCTTTCTTCACATTAAGCGATCTTACTTACCAGTTTTTCCTTCTTTACGGCGAACGAATTCACCTTCGTAACGAATTCCTTTACCTTTGTAAGGCTCTGGAGCACGGACAGCGCGGATGTTAGAAGCTAGAGCTCCTACACGCTCTTTATCGATACCTTTAACGATTACTTTCGTTTGAGATGGAACTTCTACTTCTACTCCAGCCTCAGGAACGATTTCAACTGGGTGAGAGTATCCAACGTTAAGAACAAGTTTGTTTCCAGATTTAGCTGCACGGTAACCGACACCGATTAGTTCTAAACCTCTTTCGAAACCTTTAGATACACCTTCAACCATGTTTGCAATTAAGCTACGTGTTGTACCATGTAATGCACGGTGTTCTTTATTTTCAGACGGACGGCTTACAGTTAAGACGTTGTCCTCAATTTTAATTTCCATATCAGGGTGAAATGCACGAGTTAGTTCACCTTTTGGTCCCTTTACTGTCACTGTGTTATCGTTGTTTGTCACAGTTACTCCTGAAGGGATCTCGATTAGCTTTTTACCTATACGAGACATACCAAGCACCTCCATTCATCTTAAACTTTTTTTACCATACGTAAGCAAGTACTTCTCCACCAGCTTGTTTAGCACGGGCTTCTTTGTCCGATAAAACACCTTGTGATGTAGAAATAATTGCGATTCCAAGTCCGTTAAGTACACGTGGTACTTCATTTGATTTCGCATATACGCGTAAACCAGGTTTACTGATTCTTTTAAGACCAGTGATAACACGTTCGTTGTTTTGGCCGTATTTAAGGAACAAACGGATAATTCCTTGTTTGCTGTCTTCGACGTACTCAACGTCACGGATAAAACCTTCACGCTTTAAAATTTCAGCAATTTCTCTTTTGATTTTTGAAGCCGGTACTTCTAGCTTCTCATGACGTACCATGTTCGCATTGCGAATACGAGTCAGCAAATCTGCAATCGGATCTGTCATAACCATTATTTAATAACCTCCTTCCCATTTATGGGGATTACCAGCTGGCTTTTTTAACGCCAGGAATTTGTCCTTTATATGCAAGTTCGCGGAAACAAATACGGCAAAGTTTAAACTTGCGAATTACTGAATGTGGACGTCCACAACGTTCGCAGCGCGTATACTCTTGAACTTTAAATTTTTGTTTGCGTTGTTGTTTCGCAATCATAGACTTTTTAGCCACGATTTCGCCTCCCTTTCATTGATTATTTCTGGAACGGCATACCTACTTGAGTTAATAACTCACGTGCTTCTTCATCCGTGTTGGCAGTCGTAACGATAACGATATCCATACCGCGGACTTTTGTTACTTTATCGTAATCAATTTCTGGGAAGATTAACTGTTCTTTAATACCAAGCGTGTAGTTTCCACGACCGTCGAAAGATTTCTTAGAAATCCCGCGGAAGTCACGTACACGTGGTAAAGATACAGAAATAAGTTTATCAAGGAAATCGTACATGCGCTCTCCGCGAAGTGTTACTTTCGCACCGATTGGCATTCCTTCACGTAGACGGAATCCAGCAATAGACTTCTTCGCACGAGTAACGACAGGTTTTTGACCAGCGATAAACGTTAATTCTTCAACAGCAGTATCGATTGCTTTAGCGTTTTGAACGGCGTCACCAACACCCATGTTGATCACGATTTTTTCGATTTTTGGCACTTGCATTACTGATTTGTATTCAAACTTAGAAACTAATGCAGGTGTAATTTCTTTTACATACTTTTCTTTAAGGCGGTTCATGAGAAAGACCTCCCTTCCTTATTTACTATTTATCTAGAACTTGCCCAGATTTTTTCGCTACACGGACTTTCTTTCCGTCCTCAACTTTATATCCAATACGTGTCACTTCACCCGTTTTAGGATCAAGCGGCATTACGTTTGATACGTGGATCGGCGCTTCTTGTTCAGAAATTCCACCTTGAGGGTTAGCTTGGGTTGGTTTAGAGTGTTTTTTCACAAGGTTAATACCTTCTACTAAAACACGGTCCTTTTTAGGGAAAGCAGCAAGGATGACACCTTGTTTACCTTTATCTTTACCAGAGATAACCACTACTTTATCGCCCTTTTTAACATGCATTTAATCGCACCTCCTTGAGTCGCGGATTGTATTCATTAAAGTACTTCTGGTGCTAAAGAAACAATTTTCATATAGTTGTTTTCACGAAGTTCACGTGCTACTGGTCCGAAGATACGAGTTCCACGTGGGCTCTTGTCGTCACGGATGATGACACATGCATTTTCATCAAAACTGATGTAAGATCCATCGTTTCTGCGAGCTCCGCTCTTAGTACGAACGATAACTGCTTTCACAACTTCACCTTTTTTGACAACGCCTCCTGGTGTTGCTTGTTTAACCGTACAAACAATGACATCACCGATGTTAGCCGTCTTACGTCCAGAGCCACCAAGAACTTTAATCGTTAGTACTTCGCGTGCGCCAGAGTTGTCAGCTACTTTTAAACGAGTCTCCTGTTGAATCATTAATGTTACCTCCCTTCGGAAAAAGAAATCCGAACTTTATTAGATAATAACAGCTTCTTCGACAACTTCAACTAGACGAAAGCGTTTAGTCGCAGATAATGGACGAGTTTCCATGACCTTTACGATGTCTCCGATTTTTGCTTGGTTGTTTTCATCATGTGCTTTGAACTTTTTAGAGTATCTTACACGTTTGCCATAAAGTGAATGCTTTTTGTATGTTTCAACTACAACAGTGATGGTTTTATCCATTTTGTCAGAAACAACACGACCTTGATACACTTTACGTTGGTTACGTTCGCTCATGTTTGCGGGGCCTCCCCTCTAATTATTATTTATTAGCAGCGATTTCTCTTTGACGAATCACAGTTTTCATGCGTGCGATTGATTTACGCACTTCACGAATGCGAGCAGTGTTTTCAAGCTGCCCAGTCGCTAATTGGAAACGAAGATTGAAAAGTTCTTCTTTAAGAGACTTTACTTTTTGTTCAATTTCAGCAGTGGTAAGGTCACGAATTTCATTAGCTTTCATTTGATTCACCACCAATTTCTTCACGTTTTACGAACTTCGTTTTAATTGGCAATTTGTGAGATGCAAGACGAAGAGCTTCACGAGCAACTTCTTCAGACACACCAGAAATTTCAAATAAAACTTTGCCCGGTTTTACTACAGCTACCCAGCCTTCTGGAGCACCTTTACCGGAACCCATGCGGACCTCTAGAGGTTTAGCTGTGTATGGCTTAGAAGGGAAAATTTTGATCCAAACTTTACCGCCACGTTTCATGTAACGAGTCATAGCAATACGAGCAGCTTCGATTTGACGGTTAGTGATCCAAGAAGCTTCAAGAGCTTGGATACCGAACTCACCGAAATGTACTTCAGTGCCGCCTTTTGCACGACCACGCATTTTTCCACGATGTTCTCTGCGATACTTCACGCGTTTTGGCAATAACATATTATTTTCCTCCTTCCGCAGTATTCTTCTTAGTTGGAAGGACTTCTCCACGATAGATCCATACTTTTACGCCAAGCTTACCATAAGTAGTATCAGCTTCAGCAGTAGCATAGTCGATGTCAGCACGAAGTGTGTGCAATGGAACAGTACCTTCACTGTAATATTCAGAACGAGCAATATCTGCACCGCCAAGACGACCAGAAACCATTGTTTTGATTCCTTGTGCTCCAGCACGCATTGTGCGTTGGATTGTTTGTTTTTGTGCACGACGGAATGAAATACGATTTTCAAGTTGACGAGCGATGTTTTCAGCAACTAGCTGAGCATCAAGATCTGCTCTCTTGATTTCAAGAATGTTGATGTGTACACGTTTGCCAGTTAGGCTGTTAAGAGCTTTACGAAGTGCTTCAACTTCAGATCCGCCTTTACCAATTACCATACCTGGTTTAGCCGTGTGGATTGTGATATTTACGCGGTTTGCAGCACGTTCGATTTCTACTTTAGAAACAGACGCGTCAGACAAACGCTTGCTGATGAATTCACGGATTTTCAAGTCTTCATGTAAGAAGTCAGCGTAATCTTTTCCTGCGAACCATTTAGATTCCCAATCACGAATGACGCCAATACGAAGACCTACTGGATTTACCTTTTGACCCACGGATTATCCCTCCTTCTTTTCTGATACAACGATTGTAATGTGGCTAGTACGTTTGTTAATTGCGCTCGCACGACCCATAGCACGTGGACGGAATCTCTTAAGTGTTGGACCTTCGTCAACGAATGCTTGAGTAATCACTAGGCTGTTAGCGTCCAACTCGTAGTTGTGCTCAGCATTTGCGATAGCAGATTTTAATACTTTTTCAATAATTGGTGAAGCAGCCTTAGGTGTAAGGTTTAAGATAGAAACTGCTTCTCCTACTTGCTTACCTCGGATCAGGTCCATTACTAGACGTGCTTTACGAGGAGCAATACGGACTGTTCTTGCGACAGCTTTAGCTTGCATTTAAAAGCCTCCTCTCATTAGCGTCTTGTTTTTTTATCGTCACTAGCATGACCTTTGTAAGTACGGCTTGGTGCGAATTCGCCCAATTTGTGACCTACCATATCTTCAGAAATGAAAACAGGTACATGTTTGCGTCCGTCATAGACAGCGATTGTGTGACCGATGAATTGCGGGAAAATTGTAGAACGACGAGACCAAGTTTTTACGACTTGCTTTTTGTCAGTTTCATTCAATTTCTCGACTTTAGCCATCAAATGATCATCAACAAATGGTCCTTTTTTTAAGCTGCGAGCCATTGTGGAACCTCCCTTCGTGATTGAACTACGGTCCTAAATGAACCGTAGACAACCCCGTTACTTGTTTTTACGACGACGTACAATGAATTTATCAGACTTGTTGGTTTTCTTACGAGTCTTGAATCCAAGAGTCGGTTTACCCCATGGAGACATTGGTGATTTACGTCCGATTGGAGCGCGTCCTTCACCACCGCCGTGTGGGTGATCGTTAGGGTTCATTACAGAACCACGAACTGTTGGGCGTACGCCTTTCCAGCGAGAACGTCCAGCTTTACCGATGTTGATTAGTTCGTGTTGTTCGTTTCCAACTTGACCGATAGTCGCACGGCAAGCAGAAAGGATCATGCGTACTTCACCAGAGTTCAAACGTACAAGAACGTATTTACCTTCTTTACCTAGAACTTGAGCAGAAGTACCAGCAGAACGAACTAATTGTCCACCTTTACCTGGTTTTAATTCAATGTTATGCACAACTGTACCAACTGGGATGTTGATAAGTGGAAGAGCATTACCTGGTTTGATGTCAGCTTCTGGTCCAGAAGTAACTTCAGTACCAACTTGGATTCCTTTCGGAGCAAGAATGTAACGTTTCTCACCATCTGCATAGTTTACAAGAGCGATGTTCGCTGAACGGTTTGGATCATACTCGATTGTAGCAACGCGTCCAGGTATACCGTCTTTATCACGCTTAAAGTCGATGATACGGTATTGACGTTTGTGACCGCCACCTTGATGACGAACAGTCAATCTACCTTGGTTGTTACGTCCGCCTTTTCTGTGAAGCGGTGCAAGCAACGATTTTTCTGGTTTGTCAGTCGTGATTTCAGCAAAATCTGAAGTAGTCATGCCACGACGACCATTACTGGTTGGTTTATACTTTTTAATCGCCATTTTGAATTTCCCTCCTTCTTTTTAAGATTTACGCTTCAAAAATTTCGATTTCTTTGCTGTCAGCAGTTAATTTCACGATCGCTTTTCTGCGACGGCTAGTCATACCAGTGTAGCGTCCAACGCGTTTTGATTTACCTTTGTAGTTTTGAACGTTGACTTTCTCAACTTTCACTCCAAAGATTTCTTCAACAGCGTCTTTCACTTCTGTCTTGTTAGCTCTGACATCAACTTCGAACGTGTACTTCTTCTCTGTCATTAGATCAGCAGAACGTTCAGTAATGATAGGGCGCTTTAGAACATCACGAGGATCTTTCATTATGCAAGTCCCTCCTCTACTTTTTCAACCGCTGCTTTAGTGATCAGAAGTTTGTCGTGGTTGACAACGTCAAGAACGTTGATACCGTTAGCTTCAACAACTGTTACTCCAGGGATGTTACGAGCAGATAAAGCAACTGTTTCGTTTGCATCCGCAGTGACGATCAACGCTTTCTTCTCAACAGATAACCCTTTAAGGATGCCTGCGAATTCTTTCGTTTTCACTGCATCAAGAGTAAGATCCTCAAGAACGATGATGTTGTTGTCGATTACTTTAGAAGACAATACTGACTTGATAGCCAAGCGGCGAACTTTTTTAGGTAATTTATAAGAATAGCTGCGTGGTGTTGGACCGAAAACGATACCGCCTCCGCGCCATTGTGGTGAACGGATAGAACCTTGACGAGCACGACCTGTACCCTTCTGTCTCCAAGGTTTACGACCTCCGCCACGTACTTCAGAACGAGTTTTTACTTTGTGAGTTCCTTGACGTAAGGAAGCTCTTTGCATAAGAATAGCATCGAATACTACGCTTTCGTTTGGCTCAATTCCAAACACAGAAGCGTTTAATTCGATTTCACCGTTAGTAGAACCGTTTTGGTTAAATAATGCTACTTTTGGCATGACTTGTTTCCTCCTTTCCTAAGAGAGTTATTTAGTTTTAACTGCACTCTTTACAGTTACTAGAGATTTTTTAGCTCCTGGTACGTTTCCTTTGATCAATAGAAGATTGCGTTCTGCATCAACTTTAACGATCTCAAGGTTTTGGACAGTGATTTGCTCTCCGCCCATACGTCCTGGAAGAAGTTTACCTTTGAATACTCGGTTTGGATCAACAGGTCCCATTGAACCAGGACGACGGTGGTAACGTGAACCGTGAGTCATTGGTCCGCGTGATTGTCCGTGGCGCTTGATAGCCCCTTGGAATCCTTTACCTTTTGATGTTCCTGTTACATCTACGATATCTCCATTTGCGAAAATATCAACTTTGACTTCCTGACCAACTTCATACGCATCTAACTCCACACCGCGTAATTCTTTTACGAAGCGCTTAGGAGCAGTTTCCGCTTTAGCAACGTGGCCTTTCTCTGGTTTGTTAGAAAGCTTCTCACGTTTGTCGTCAAAACCGATTTGGATTGCTTCATAGCCATCCGTGTCAGTAGTCTTCTTCTGAAGAACAACGTTAGCAGCAGCCTCAACAACAGTTACAGGGATAAGATCACCGTTTTCTGCGAATACTTGCGTCATACCAATTTTTCTACCTAAGATTCCTTTGGTCATTCGTCACACCTCCTATAATATGTGTTTTCTATTTGAATTAAAGTTTGATTTCGATATCTACACCGGATGGTAAATCTAAACGCATAAGTGCATCAACTGTTTGTGGAGTTGGATTCACGATGTCGATTAGACGTTTGTGAGTACGCATCTCAAATTGCTCACGAGAATCTTTGTACTTATGCACCGCACGAAGGATTGTGTAAACTGATTTTTCAGTTGGAAGCGGAATTGGACCAGATACACTAGCACCAGAACGCTTAGCCGTTTCAACAATCTTCTCAGCAGATTGATCAAGAATTCTATGATCATATGCTTTTAAACGAATACGAATTTTTTGTTTTGCCATTATTTTCCCTCCTTTTCGCCTACTTACGTTAGACAGTTCTCCGTGAGAAAAACCTGATCACCTTGCCATGGCAAAGCGGCCGGGTGTGTCAGCAACCTCTCACTTCATCGCAGTCAAAGACCAACATGCACTATTATACCAAATTGGCCTGCGTGTTGCAATAATAAATCGGATAAATTTATGATTTGCACACTTTTCATATTATACAGGGGTTCAGCCTATAAATCAAGCTTTCCCTGAAGATGATGTGTAGCTGTCTTCCTGACGATACGAATAAATTCTTCTGGCTCTTCAATATGCGGAGAATGCGCAGATTCTTTAAAAGTAAACCACTCTTTTATTGGTGCTGTAAGTTGATCAACATATGGTTTTGATACAGCAGCTGGTGTAATCATGTCATGTTCCCCGATGATAAAGTAGCAGGGTATTAATATAGAAGAAACTCGGTATTGAATGCTTTCGTTCATCAGCTCGTCCCACAGCAAATCCTGGCTATACTTCTGTCCCATAAGGAATTTCCACTTATCTTTTAGCTGATAATGCTTACTAACAAGAAATGCATACAGCATTTGAAAAAGTGGCTTCCACCTATGCGTGAGCCCTACTTTTGCGAACTCTTTGTATAGAGAGAACAAAGCATGAGCAGAGGTGCGTTTCCAAGGGGGTGGTGTCAGCAATCTTAGACATCTAGTGAAGAAATGCTTGCCTTGATATTTTTTTAGAAGAAGTTCGTACGATACAATATCCTCTTTTAATACATCAACCACCTGACTAATTCCATAATAGGCATGATACAAATCTGGTCGTTTATGTACAGCTTGTATCGCAATTAATGATCCCCATGAATAACCCGCAATGTATATTTTCGTTTGATCATTATAAGAAAGCAGTTTTTCTGTAAGCTCAATCGTATCCTCTACGAATTGCCCAATGGTCATAGAAGACTCAGGAATGTTTTTTTGATAAGACAGTCCTGCACCGCGCTGGTCCCAATGAACAACAGTGAAGTCTTGATCAAGTTCCTTATGAAAGGAATCGATATAACTCATTTGAGCTGAGCCTGGGCCACCGTGTAAAAATAATAAAACAGGTTTTGTTTTTTCTGCTTGATCTTCTTTTATCATAATCCATTGATCAAGCCCGCCAATCGGCCACTTTTTCAACATTGTCTTCGCCATTCCAGTGATCCTCTCGGTTCCATTTAGATTCTATAGCTTATAGTAGCCGTTATGCACTGGAAAAGCAAAAAAAAGAGACCCTTTTGCAAGGAGTCTCTTTTAACTGTTATTACTTAATGATAGTAGAAACGACGCCAGAACCTACAGTACGTCCACCCTCACGGATAGAGAAACGAGTTCCTTCTTCGATAGCGATAGTAGAGATAAGTTCAACTTCCATCTCAGTGTTATCGCCAGGCATTACCATTTCAGTACCTTCTGGAAGATGTACGATACCAGTTACGTCAGTTGTACGGAAGTAGAACTGCGGACGGTAGTTAGTGAAGAATGGAGTGTGACGTCCACCCTCTTCTTTAGAAAGTACATAAACTTCAGCTTTGAAACGGCTATGTGGAGTGATTGTACCTGGTTTAGCAAGTACTTGACCACGTTGGATATCTTCACGAGATACACCACGAAGTAGTGCACCGATGTTGTCACCAGCTTCAGCATAGTCAAGAAGTTTACGGAACATTTCAACACCTGTAACAGTTGTTTTACCGTTTTCTTCTTGAAGACCGATGATTTCAACTTCGTCACCGACTTTAACTTGTCCACGCTCAACACGACCAGTAGCAACTGTTCCACGACCAGTGATTGAGAATACGTCCTCAACTGGCATCATGAATGGCTTCTCAGTGTCACGCTCTGGAGTTGGGATGTACTCATCAACCGCATCCATAAGTTCGAAGATTTTTGCTTCGTAATCAGCATCACCTTCAAGAGCTTTAAGAGCAGAACCTTTGATAACTGGTACATCGTCACCAGGGAAGTCATAGTCAGAAAGAAGGTCACGAACTTCCATTTCAACAAGTTCAAGTAACTCTTCATCGTCAACCATGTCACATTTGTTAAGGAATACTACGATGTAAGGAACACCTACGTTACGAGAAAGTAGGATGTGCTCACGTGTTTGTGGCATTGGACCATCAGCAGCAGATACTACTAAGATCGCGCCGTCCATTTGAGCAGCACCAGTGATCATGTTTTTAACATAGTCAGCGTGTCCTGGGCAGTCTACGTGTGCATAGTGACGAGTTTCAGTTTCATACTCAACGTGTGCAGTTGAGATTGTGATTCCACGCTCGCGCTCTTCTGGAGCACCATCGATTTGGTCATAAGCCATAGCTGTACCTTTACCAGATTTCTTATGAAGAACTGTTGAGATAGCAGCAGTTAGAGTTGTTTTACCATGGTCAACGTGTCCAATTGTACCAATGTTAGCATGCGATTTGGAACGGTCGAATTTTTCTTTAGCCATTCTAAAAATCCTCCTTAAAGGTTCATTGTATTTGGTATGAGTGATAGAAAGTGAAGAGTTACCTCCCACTTTCTGATCTTCAATAGTAGTTATACTTTAGTTTAAAGGCAAAATCAATTATTCACCTTTATTTTTTTTGATGATTTCTTCACTGATGCTCTTAGGCACTTCTTCGTAGTGATCCATGTGCATAGTGAAAGTACCGCGTCCTTGTGTGTTAGAACGGAGTGCAGTTGCATATCCGAACATTTCAGAAAGTGGAACCATAGCGCGAACAACTTGAGCGTTACCGCGAGCTTCCATACCTTCTACACGTCCACGACGAGATGTGATATCACCCATGATGTCTCCCATGTATTCTTCTGGGATAACGACTTCTACTTTCATCATTGGCTCAAGTAGAACTGGGTTACATTTGCTGACAGCATTTTTCAATGCCATAGATGCAGCAATTTTAAACGCCATTTCGTTAGAGTCAACATCGTGGTAAGATCCATCGAATAATTTTGCTTTGATGTCGATTAATGGGAATCCAGCTAATACACCATTTTCTAGTGAATCTTCAAGACCTGCTTGAATTGCTGGAATGTATTCACGTGGAACAACCCCACCGACGATTGCATTTGTGAATTCGAAGCCTGCACCTTCTTCGTTTGGTTCGAATTCGATCCAAACGTGTCCGAACTGACCGCGTCCACCAGACTGACGTACGAATTTACCTTCAACTTTTGCACTAGAACGGAATGTTTCACGGTACGCAACTTGAGGAGCTCCTACGTTAGCTTCAACCTTGAACTCACGCTTCATACGGTCAACAATGATATCAAGGTGAAGCTCACCCATACCAGAGATGATCGTTTGACCAGTTTCAGTGTTTGTTTGTGTACGGAATGTTGGATCCTCTTCAGCTAGTTTAGCTAAAGCGATACCCATTTTATCTTGGTCAGCCTTAGATTTTGGCTCGATAGCTACATCGATAACTGGCTCTGGGAATTCCATAGACTCAAGGATAACAAGATTTTTCTCGTCACAAAGAGTATCACCAGTAGATGTATCTTTAAGACCAACAGCTGCTGCGATATCCCCTGCATATACAGTAGAGATTTCCTCACGGCTGTTTGCGTGCATTTGAAGGATACGTCCAACACGTTCACGCTTGTTCTTAGAAGAGTTCTTCACGTAAGAACCAGAATCAAGTGTTCCAGAGTATACGCGGAAGAAAGTTAGTTTCCCAACATAAGGGTCAGTCATAACTTTAAATGCAAGAGCTGCGAATGGTGCGTCATCAGTAGACTCACGTACAACCTCTTCATTTGTATCTGGCAATGTACCTTTGATTGCAGCAACATCAGTTGGTGCAGGAAGGTAGTCAAGCACAGCGTCAAGTACAAGCTGAACACCTTTGTTTTTGAAAGCAGAACCAACAAGAACTGGGTAGAATTCAACATTCAAAGTTCCTTTACGGATTGCAGCTTTCAATTCAGGAATTGTGATTTCTTCACCCTCAAGGTATTTTTCCATAAGCTCTTCATCAAGCTCAGCGACAGCTTCAATTAAGCTACTGCGAAGCTCTTCAGCTTTGTCTTTATACTCAGCAGGGATTTCTTGTGCATCAGAGCGAGTTCCAAGGTCATCTTCGTAGAAGTATGCTACGTTTTCTACAAGGTCGATGATTCCTTCGAATTGATCTTCAGCGCCGATCGGCAATTGAATTGCATGAGCGTTCGCTTGAAGACGATCTCTTAATGTGCTTACAGAGTAAAGGAAGTCCGCACCGGTTTTATCCATTTTGTTAACGAATACGATACGAGGTACTCCGTAAGTTGTTGCTTGGCGCCAAACTGTTTCAGTTTGAGGCTCTACACCTGATTGTGCATCAAGAACAGCAACCGCACCATCAAGTACACGCAAAGAACGTTCAACTTCAACAGTGAAGTCTACGTGTCCTGGTGTATCAATGATGTTTACACGGTAACCTTTCCATTGTGCTGTAGTAGCAGCAGAAGTGATTGTAATACCACGTTCTTGCTCCTGCTCCATCCAGTCCATTTGTGAAGCCCCTTCGTGAGTTTCACCAATTTTATGGATACGACCAGTGTAGTACAAGATACGCTCAGTCGTTGTCGTTTTACCGGCATCGATGTGAGCCATGATACCAATATTACGAGTTTTGTCTAAGGAGAACTCTCTTGCCATTGGGTAATTTCTCCTTCCTTATTAGGGAATAGTTTTTTTAGTTTGGTATAAATCCTACCAGCGGTAGTGAGCGAATGCTTTGTTCGCTTCTGCCATTTTGTGTGTATCTTCACGTTTCTTAACAGCAGCACCAGTGTTGTTAGCTGCGTCAAGGATTTCGTTAGCAAGACGCTCTTCCATCGTTTTTTCTCCACGAAGACGAGCATAGTTTACTAACCAGCGAAGACCTAAAGTCGTACGACGGTCTGGGCGAACTTCTACAGGAACTTGGTAGTTAGCTCCACCTACACGACGTGCTTTAACTTCAAGAACTGGCATGATGTTTTTCAAGGCTTGTTCGAAAACCTCCATCGCTTCATTACCAGTACGTTCTTTGATGATATCAAATGACTTGTAGAGAATAGTTTGTGACTTTCCTCTTTTACCGTCGATCATCATTTTGTTGATCAAACGAGATACAAGTTTAGAATTGTAAATTGGATCTGGCAAAACGTCTCTTTTTGCTACAGGACCTTTACGTGGCATCTGAATAGCCTCCCTTCTCTTTTAAAAGGATTTCTATCTGTCTTTCATCTCAATTTCATTGTCAGCTGCCTGACTCCACTGATCTGAACTCAACTTCTAAAAACCCTTATGTTTGTTTATATTATTTGCTTTGTTTAGGGCGTTTTGTTCCGTATTTAGATCGTCCTTGCATACGACCGTCAACTCCGGCAGTATCAAGCGCACCACGAACGATGTGGTAACGTACACCCGGTAAGTCTTTTACACGTCCGCCACGGATAAGTACTACACTGTGCTCTTGTAGGTTATGTCCGATACCAGGAATGTAAGCTGTTACCTCAATCAGGTTAGACAAACGTACACGAGCATATTTACGTAGTGCTGAGTTTGGTTTTTTCGGTGTCATTGTACCGACACGAGTACAAACCCCGCGCTTCTGTGGAGATGTTACGTTAGTGTGCTCTTTTTTGAAACTGTTGTATCCTTTGTTAAGTGCAGGAGACTTTGAGTTTTCAACTTTACTCACGCGTCCTTTGCGTATTAGCTGATTAATTGTAGGCATGTTGTTATTCCTCCCTTCATTACTTTTTTTATAACCCACATACCCAGGTGGTTCATCAAAAGGCAAAAAACAATGCTTTTGCATTTTAAGCATGCAAAAACAAAACAAGTACGCTATAACATAATGGCAACAGCTGCTGCCCCAACTTCAATTCCGCAGGCCTTGCCGAGCTTTTTCATGGAATCTACCACTAAAATGTCTACACCCTTCTCTTGCGCTAGTTTCATTACACTAGCGGTTAAAGCAGGATCAGCATCTTTCGCTACGACGATTTCCTTCACTGAATCTCGTTTCAGAGCTTTTACTGTTTGCTTCGTACCAATAATAATGGATTGAGCCTGTGATACTTTATCATAAGACATCGAATATCCTCCAAAGTAACAGGTTTTATTTTGAGCACCTTGGTTATATTATCATCATGGCAGAAGGATGTCAATATCGTTTGACAGATTATCTTGACATCCTTCACTATTTTTTGATGATTTTTATAGAAATCTTAAGAGAAAGATTACTCTACAGGAACCATATCGTCAGACGGCTGCACTTGTGAAACCGGCTTAACTTTACGGTAGTTTGGCATTCCAGTTCCAGCAGGAACAAGTTTACCGATGATGACATTCTCTTTCAAGCCAAGCAGTTCATCACGTTTTCCTTTGATCGCCGCATCTGTTAGGACACGAGTCGTTTCTTGGAAGGATGCTGCAGACAAGAATGAGTCTGTTTCAAGCGATGCTTTTGTAATACCAAGAAGAACTGGACGGCCTGTTGCAGGACGTTTGCCTTCGAATAGTACTTTTTTGTTCGCTTCTGTGAATTGGTGTACATCAAGAAGTGTGCCTGGTAATACATCTGTATCCCCCGCATCAGCGACACGCACTTTACGAAGCATTTGGCGAACCATTACTTCTACGTGCTTATCTCCGATTTCTACCCCTTGCATACGGTATACTTTTTGTACTTCATGAAGCAGATATTCTTGAACAGCTGTCATGTCAGTCACTTTAAGAAGTTCTTTCGGATCGATTGAACCTTCTGTCAGTACTTGACCACGAGTGACTTTGTCACCTTCAACAACTTTCAGACGTGCATTGTAAGGAGCTGTGTAAGAGCGAGTTTCAACTTCGCCTTGAACCACAATTTCCTGCTGCTTGTCACGAACATCGTTAATTTCAGCAACGACACCATCAATTTCAGAAATGGTTGCCTGCCCTTTCGGATTGCGCGCTTCAAATAACTCTTGGATACGAGGTAAACCTTGAGTGATATCGTCTCCTGCTACCCCACCGGTGTGGAACGTACGCATTGTAAGCTGTGTTCCTGGCTCACCGATCGATTGTGCAGCGATGATTCCAACTGCTTCACCGACTTCAACGTCAGTACCAGTTGCAAGGTTACGGCCGTAGCATCGTTTACATACACCATGAGGCGTGTTACATGTAAATGCAGAACGGATCCATACTTCCTCGATTCCTGCTTCAACCACTTCAAGTGCTTTATCTTCATCAATTAGTTCGTTTTCGCCAACAATGACTTCGCCCGTTTCAGGATGAATAATTGGTTTTCTTGCAAAACGTCCGATAAGACGTTCTTCAAGTTTCTCAATAATTTCATTTCCTTCTTTAATGGACTTCGCCAAGATTCCACGGTCTGTACCGCAATCTGTTTCACGGATGATAACATCCTGTGCAACGTCAACGAGACGACGCGTGAGGTAACCTGAGTCAGCTGTTTTAAGAGCTGTATCGGCAAGACCTTTACGCGCTCCGTGAGTGGAAATAAAGTATTCCAATACGGTTAAACCTTCACGGAAACTAGATTTAATCGGAAGTTCAATGATACGTCCAGCCGGGTTGGCCATCAGACCACGCATACCAGCCAGCTGAGTGAAGTTAGATGCGTTACCACGCGCTCCAGAGTCACTCATCATGTAGATAGGGTTGACTTCATCAAGGGACTTCATCAGTTTACCTTGGATGACATCTTTAGAAGAACTCCAGATCGAAATGACTCTCTCGTAACGCTCTTCTTCAGTAATCAAACCACGTCTGAATTGCTTCATGACGTTATCTACTTTTGCTTGCGCTTCTTCGAGGATCTTCTGTTTATCATCTAATACGACGATATCAGACACCCCAACCGTAATACCCGCTTTAGTAGAGTATTTGAAACCAAGATTTTTCATGCGGTCAAGCATTTTAGATGTCTCAGTGATATGGAATCTCTTAAAGATTTCCGCAATGATTTTACCTAAAATACCTTTTTTGAACGGCGCATTGATTTCTTGTTTCTCGATCGCAGCTTTGACATCTTCTCCTTTTTCAAGGAAGAAGCGGTCAGGCGTTTTTTCTTCAATATTGCTCTTTGTCGGCTCATTCATGTAAGGGAATGATTCCGGTAAGATTTCGTTAAAGATTAGTTTTCCAACTGTTGTAATCAACAATTTAGAACGCTGTTCATCAGTGAATGTCACATTCTTCAACGAGTTAGCTGCAACAGCTACACGTGTATGAAGATGCACATACCCATTTTGATAAGCTAGAAGGGCTTCGTTCGTATCTTTGAAGACCATACCTTCTCCGATAGCACCTTTACGCTCAAGTGTAAGGTAGTAGTTACCTAGCACCATATCCTGAGATGGCGTAACAACAGGTTTTCCATCTTTCGGGTTCAAAATGTTTTGAGCAGCAAGCATTAAGATACGAGCTTCAGCTTGAGCTTCAGCAGATAATGGTACGTGAACCGCCATTTGGTCACCATCAAAGTCAGCGTTGTAGGCAGTACATACAAGTGGATGCAGACGAATTGCACGTCCTTCCACAAGTGTAGGTTCAAACGCTTGAATACCAAGTCTGTGAAGAGTTGGTGCACGGTTTAGTAAAACTGGATGCTCACGAATTACTGATTCTAAAACATCCCAAACTTCCGGCTGCACGCGCTCAATCTTACGTTTCGCGCTCTTAATGTTGTGAGCTAATCCTTTTTCAACAAGCTCCTTCATCACGAATGGTTTGAATAGTTCAAGAGCCATTTCTTTCGGAAGTCCACACTGATACATTTTCAAATGTGGTCCAACGACGATAACGGAACGTCCAGAATAGTCAACACGTTTACCAAGCAAGTTTTGACGGAAACGTCCTTGTTTCCCTTTCAGCATGTGAGAAAGAGATTTCAATGGTCTATTTCCTGGTCCTGTTACTGGTCGGCCTCTACGTCCATTATCAATCAAGGCATCGACAGCTTCTTGAAGCATACGCTTCTCGTTCTGAACGATGATGCTTGGCGCGCCAAGATCTAATAAACGTTTCAGACGATTGTTACGGTTGATGACACGACGATAAAGGTCGTTCAAGTCAGAAGTAGCAAAACGTCCGCCATCAAGCTGAACCATTGGACGTAATTCTGGTGGAATAACCGGAAGTACATCAAGGATCATCCAAGACGGTTTGTTTCCTGAGTTACGGAAAGCTTCCAACACTTCAAGGCGTTTGATCGCACGTGTACGACGCTGTCCTTGAGCTGTTTTTAGCTCTTCTTTGAGTGTATCTACTTCTTTCACAAGGTCGATATCTTGAAGAAGTTTGTTAATTGCTTCTGCACCCATAGCTGCTTGGAAGGTGTTACCGTATTTATCTAAATAAGCACGGAATTCTTTCTCAGAAAGAAGTTGTTTCTTCTCAAGCGGTGTGTTGCCCGGATCAGTCACGACGTAAGAAGCGAAGTAAATCACTTCTTCTAACGCACGTGGTGACATATCTAGAACAAGACCCATACGGCTTGGGATACCTTTGAAATACCAAATGTGGGAAACTGGGGCAGCCAGTTCGATATGCCCCATTCTCTCACGACGGACTTTTGCCCGTGTTACTTCTACACCACAACGGTCACATACAACACCCTTATAACGAACGCGTTTATACTTTCCACAATGACATTCCCAGTCTTTTTGCGGTCCGAAGATACGTTCACAAAAGAGACCATCTTTTTCCGGTTTCAGTGTACGATAGTTAATCGTTTCAGGCTTTTTCACTTCACCAAAAGACCAAGAACGGATTTTATCAGGTGATGCGAGACCGATGTTCATATACTCAAAATTGTTCACATCTAGCAAGGGGCCTACCTCCCTTTTAATCTTCGGGTTATACCCTAGTCACTTGCTCTAATCGTTTCTGCTATTCTTTTGTGACTGCGTCACGTTCAAGATCGACAGGTGCGAGGTCTGCAGCATCTTCGTCATTAGATAACGCTAATCCGTCTGCTTTCTTCGTTTCCTCATCGTCTTCTAAATCTCTCATTTCTATCTCTTCTTCATCGCCAGATAGGATTTTCACATCCATACCTAAACTTTGAAGTTCTTTAATTAATACTTTGAATGATTCAGGGACACCTGGTTCAGGTACGTTATCCCCTTTGACGATCGCTTCGTATGTTTTCACACGACCCACAACGTCATCCGATTTTACAGTTAAGATTTCTTGAAGTGTATATGCTGCACCGTAAGCTTCAAGTGCCCATACTTCCATCTCTCCGAAACGCTGTCCACCAAACTGTGCTTTACCGCCCAGTGGCTGCTGCGTAACAAGTGAGTATGGTCCAGTTGAACGAGCGTGAAGTTTATCGTCAACCATGTGAGCCAGTTTGATCATGTACATGATTCCGACTGATACACGGTTATCGAATGGTTCACCAGTTCGACCGTCATAAAGGACTGTTTTCGCATCACGGGACATACCTGCTTCTTCAAGCGTTTCCCAAACATCTTCCTCACGCGCACCATCAAATACTGGTGACGCAATGTGGATGCCTAGGTAACGTGCAGCCATACCCATATGAAGCTCAAGTACCTGACCGATATTCATACGAGATGGTACCCCTAGAGGGTTTAACATGATATCAATCGGTGTTCCATCTGGAAGATATGGCATATCTTCTTCTGGAAGGATTTTGGAGATAACCCCTTTGTTACCATGTCGTCCGGCCATTTTGTCACCTTCAGAAATTTTACGCTTCTGAACGATGTATACACGGACTAACTGGTTAACACCTGGTGGTAATTCATCTCCATCTTCACGGTTAAAGACTTTGACATCGTGGATGATTCCGCCGCCGCCGTGTGGTACACGTAGAGACGTATCACGTACTTCGCGAGCCTTTTCACCGAAGATTGCATGTAATAGACGTTCTTCAGCTGTTAGTTCTGTTACACCTTTAGGCGTTACTTTCCCGACAAGAAGATCTCCGTCTTTTACTTCTGCACCAATACGGATGATTCCACGCTCGTCAAGGTTGCGTAAAGCATCTTCCCCAACGTTTGGAATATCACGCGTAATTTCTTCTGGTCCAAGCTTTGTATCACGAGCTTCTGATTCATATTCTTCAATATGAATAGAAGTGTAGACGTCATCTTTTACAAGGCGCTCACTCATAATGATCGCATCCTCATAGTTGTAACCGTCCCAAGTCATGAAGCCGACCATGACGTTACGTCCTAGAGCCAATTCACCTTTTTCCATAGAAGGACCGTCTGCAAGGATTTCTCCTTTGACGACTTCATCTCCAACACTTACAATTGGGCGCTGGTTGTAGCAAGTCCCTTGGTTAGAGCGGACAAATTTCAGCAAGCTGTATTTGTCTAGGTTTCCTTTGACTTGTTGTCCGTCAACGTCTTCATAACGGCGAACCCAAATATTCTTCGCTTCAACACGTTCTACAACACCTGGGTAACGACAGATCACAGCAGCACCAGAGTCTTTACCTGATACATACTCCATACCTGTACCAACAATCGGTGATTCCGGCTGCATCAAAGGCACAGCCTGACGTTGCATGTTTGCTCCCATTAGAGCACGGTTAGAGTCATCGTTTTCTAAGAATGGGATACATGCTGTCGCCGCAGAAACAACCTGCTTTGGCGAAACATCCATGTAGTCAACGCGGTTTCGAGGAACAACGGTGTTTTCCCCTCTAAAACGAGCAATGATATTATCATCGATAAACGAACCATCTTCACCTAATATAGCGTTCGCTTGTGCTACAACGTAGTTATCCTCTTCATCAGCCGTTAAGTAATCGATTCTCGGCGTCACTTTACCTGTTTCAGGGTCAACCCGGCGGTAAGGTGTTTCAATAAAGCCGAAGCGATTCACTTTTGCAAATGAAGATAGAGAGTTGATCAAACCAATGTTTGGACCCTCTGGTGTTTCAATCGGACACATACGCCCATAGTGAGAGTAGTGAACGTCACGAACTTCCATTCCTGCACGCTCACGTGTCAAACCACCCGGTCCAAGCGCTGACAGACGACGTTTGTGCGTCAATTCAGCAAGCGGGTTTGTTTGATCCATGAACTGAGAAAGCTGAGAGCTACCAAAGAACTCTTTGATAGAAGCGATCACAGGACGGATGTTGATCAGCTGCTGAGGTGTGATCGTGTTCGTGTCTTGAATCGACATTCTTTCACGAACAACACGCTCCATTCTGCTTAAACCAATACGGAATTGGTTTTGCAGAAGTTCACCTACAGAACGCAGACGACGGTTACCAAGGTGATCGATATCATCTGTGTCACCTACTCCATGAAGCAGGTTAAAGAAGTAACTGATTGAAGCAATGATGTCAGAAGGCGTGATGTTCTTCACAGCTTCCTCTACATATGCATTACCAATCACGTTGATCACTTGCTCGCCTTCTTGATCAGTTGGTGCATAAATCTTGATAGATTGAAGTTCTACTTCATCTTCTACTACGCCACCGTTTGGATAAAGCTTTCTAAATCCGATGCCGTTTTCTAAGTATGGAAGAACTTTATCAAGCACTCTTCTATCTAAAATTTGACCTTTTTCTGCTAGGATTTCACCTGTTTCAGGATCAACTAGCGTTTCAGCCAATTTTTGATTGAATAGTCTATTTTTAATATGAAGCTTCTTATTAATCTTGTAGCGTCCAACATTTGCTAAGTCATATCTCTTCGGATCAAAGAAGCGAGAGTCTAGCAAGCTTTTCGCATTTTCAACAGTTGGCGGCTCTCCAGGACGAAGACGCTCGTAGATTTCGAGAAGTGCTTTATCGGCATTCTCTGTATTGTCTTTTTCCAACGTGTTGCGTAAGTATTCATTCTCGCCAATGAGGTCAAGAATCTCTTGATCAGAGCTGAAGCCGAGAGCACGCAAAAGAACCGTAACCGGCAACTTACGTGTGCGATCGATGCGTACATAGACTACATCCTTCGCATCAGTTTCGTATTCTAACCATGCGCCACGGTTTGGAATGACAGTCGCAGTAAAACCTTTTTTACCGTTTTTGTCTACTTTACCACTGAAATATACACTTGGAGAACGTACTAACTGAGAAACGATTACACGTTCCGCACCATTAATGATAAAAGTACCTGTGTCTGTCATGATTGGGAAATCACCCATAAACACGTCTTGGTCTTTTACTTCTCCAGTTTCTTTGTTAATTAAACGAACTTTTACTCTTAGTGGAGCAGAGTAAGTTACATCACGTTCTTTTGATTCTGCTACAGGATACTTAGGATCCCCTAGGCTGTAATCAATGAATTCAAGAGAAAGGTTACCAGTAAAATCCTCAATTGGGGATATATCTTGAAACATCTCTCTAAGACCCTCATCAAGAAACCACTGATAAGAAGAGGTTTGAATTTCAATGAGATTTGGTAATTCTAACACTTCGCTTATGCGTGCGTAGCTTCTGCGCTGGCGGTGTCGTCCATACTGAACTAGTTGACCTGTCAACTGATTCACCCCTCAAATCATGCGTATTATATGTGTAAAAAGTATTTCTGTCTTTCAAATGTCAGTAAAGAAATACTTTTACAAGACAAAAGAAAAAAGGGTTTCTAAAATAAGAAAACCACATCCAAAAACAAATACCGATTTTATTAGTTTTCCCAAGTATGCATAATTTATACAAAATAGTTGTTTTTTAAGCCTATCAAGCAAAATATACACATTGGCATTTTATAATGTTAACACAGCTAGGAAACTGCGTCAAACTTTTTTAGCTTTGATAATATAGTAGCCCTTTTTTTTCATAACGACCGTCACTTCTCCAAAAAGCTGCTCTAATTTCTCAATCGCAGATGGTCCACCTTGTTTTTTCTGAATAACCACCCACAACTCACCTTCCGGCAATAAATGATCAGCACTTTTTTCAAAGATCGCATGTACTACTTTCTTCCCTGCCCGTATTGGGGGATTGGTCAGTATAGAGGCAAAAGCAGCTGATGAATGAACATTCGAGAACAAATCACTTTGATAGATGCGGACATTATCAATGCGATTATGCTTAGCGTTTTCCTTTGAAAGTTCGACTGCTCTTTCGTTCACATCAATCATATGAATGGTGCGGCCTGTCATTTCGTTTGCTAACGATAAGCCGATCGGTCCATAACCGCAACCGACATCTAAGACGTCGCCATCCAAGTCAGGTTCTTCAAAAGCTTCAATTAAAAGCCTCGAACCATAGTCGACTTCTTTCTTAGAAAACACTCCACTGTCACTTGTAAAAGTAAAGCTACGGTTTCTCAAGGTGAAGTCCCATGTCTGTTTATTGCTTTTCACTGATGGCTTTTCCGTATAATAGTGGTCACTCATGGTGAATGGACCTCCTCTGGATTCAATCGTTTCAGGAGATAAGAAAAGAAAAAGCCCGCCAGTAAAAGCGAGCTTTCCCAAAAGATTAGGCGAAGATTACTTAACTTCTACAGAAGCGCCAACTTCTTCAAGCTTAGCTTTAAGTTCTTCAGCTTCTTCTTTAGCAATACCTTCTTTAAGTGGTTTTGGAGTGTTGTCAACAAGTTCTTTAGCTTCTTTCAAGCCAAGACCAGTGATTTCACGAACCACTTTGATAACTTTGATTTTTTGGTCTCCAGCACCAGCAAGTACTAGATCAAAATCAGTTTTTTCTTCAGCAGCAGCACCGCCACCAGCAGCTACAGCTACAGGAGCAGCAGCAGTTACGCCAAATTCTTCTTCGATTGCTTTTACTAAGTCGTTTAACTCAAGTACAGTTGCTTCTTTAACTGAAGCAATGATTTCTTCGATATTTAAAGCCATTTGTAATTCCTCCATTTTAAGTTTTTTACGTCAAGTACGCATTAAGCGCCTTGTTCTTCTTTTTGATCTGCAACTGCTTTAGTAGCAAGAGCAAGGTTACGAACTGGAGCTTGAAGAACGCTAAGCAACATAGAAAGTAAGCCTTCGCGAGACGGAAGTTCCGCAAGAGCCTTCACTTCTTCTACAGTCGCTACGTTTCCTTCGATAACACCAGCTTTGATTTCTAAAGCTTCGTGGCTTTTCGCAAATTCGTTGATGATTTTCGCAGGTGCGATAACATCTTCGTTACTGAATGCGATAGCGTTTGGACCTGTTAAGAAATCGTTTAAACCCGTTAGTTCAACTTGTTCAACTGCACGGCGAGTCAAAGTATTTTTGTAAACTTTGAATTCTACGCCAGCATCACGAAGCTGTTTACGAAGTTCAGTCACTTCAGAAACTGAAAGACCGCGGTAATCTACGATTACAGTAGACATACTGTCTTTAAACTTAGAAGTAATTTCATCAACGACAACTTTTTTAGTATCGATTGCATTGCTCATGGTTACACCTCCTGTACATTCTTTGTGTAACACTTATACCGATCAGGCCATCACGTTCCTAACGAACGGTTCTCCATATAAAAAGCCTCCATTAAGACATGGAGGCTGTATATACAAGCATACGTTAACGTAAGACTGTGACATATACACCTCGGCGGGTTAATTAAGCCATAAGGCCCCTGCTGTCTACGGTATAAATGATTATTCTATTTTACAACATTTTGATATTATCAAAACGGTTGTGACAAGTCAAGAATTATTTTGCAGAGAAAGAAGATGGGTCCACTTTCACGCCAGGGCCCATAGTAGATGTAACAGAAACGTTTTTCACGTATACACCTTTAGCCGCTGCAGGTTTTGCTTTAAGGATTGTGTCATAGATTGTTGCAAAGTTCTCAACAAGCTTTTCGTCCTCGAAAGAAACCTTTCCGATTGGCGCGTGGATGTTACCAGCTTTATCAACGCGGTATTCTACTTTACCAGCTTTGATTTCATTGATTGCTTTTTCAACTTCGAAAGTTACAGTTCCTGTTTTAGGGTTTGGCATAAGACCTTTTGGTCCAAGTACACGACCGATCTTACCAACTTCACCCATCATGTCAGGTGTCGCAACGATTACATCGAATTCGAACCAGCCTTGTTGGATTTTAGTGATGTAATCAGAATCTCCAACGTAGTCTGCTCCAGCAGCTTCTGCTTCTTTTGCTTTTTCGCCTTTAGCGAACACAAGAACGCGTTGAGTTTTACCAGTTCCGTTAGGAAGTACAACTGCACCGCGGATTTGTTGATCGTTTTTACGAGGGTCTACGCCCAAACGAAAAGCAACTTCTACAGTCGCATCAAATTTCGCTGTATTTGCTTTTTTTGTAAGAGAAACAGCTTCAGCAACATCATACGCTTTTGTACGATCGATCAGCTTAGCAGCTTCTACATACTTTTTACCTTTTTTAGCCATTATAAAAATCCTCCTTATGTGGTTTTAGCGGAATAACCTCCCACGAATAAGGGTTGCGAACTTGTCAAAACCAAACTCGCAACCCAACAAGACAAAAAATTAATCTTCGATGACAATACCCATACTGCGTGCAGTACCTTCAACCATGCGCATAGCTGATTCAACGCTAGCAGCGTTTAAGTCAGGCATTTTTGTTTCCGCGATTTCGCGTACTTTATCACGCTTAACAGTTGCCACTTTATTACGGTTAGGTTCACCAGAACCAGACTCAATACCAGCTGCTTTTTTAAGTAATACTGCAGCAGGTGGAGTTTTAGTAATAAATGTAAATGAACGGTCTTCAAAAACCGAAATTTCAACAGGAATGATAAGACCAGCTTGGTCAGCTGTACGAGCGTTAAACTCCTTACAGAATCCCATGATATTAACACCGGCTTGACCTAGTGCAGGTCCAACTGGTGGAGCTGGGTTAGCTTTTCCAGCAGGAATTTGCAATTTAACAACTTTTACTACTTTTTTAGCCACGAGACACACCTCCTTAAAGTCCGTGATGTGGTAATAGGGGAATCCCCCTCCCACTCAACAACTTCATTCTTTATATGAATGACGAAATAACTAGCTAGCGATCTTGAGCGAACTCAAGACGTACCTTTGCTATATTACCACTTCTATACACTCATTTCAAGCTCTTTTAAATTACAATTTATCGATCTGTGTGAACTCAAGTTCCACAGGAGTTTCTCTACCAAACATATTAACGAATACTTTGACTTTGCTTTTATCATAATCAATCTCTTCGATAGAGCCTGTGAAGTTAGCAAATGGTCCATCGATGACCTTGACTGTTTCTTTTAGTTCAAAGTCGATTTCTGTCTTGCGCTCTTCAAGTCCCATTCTCTTCAGAATGGTTTCCGCTTCGCCAGGTAATAACGCTGTCGGCTTAGAGCCTGATCCAGCTGATCCAACGAATCCTGTCACACCTGGTGTATTACGAACGACATACCAAGAATCGTCAGTCATGACGATTTCTACTAGCACATATCCAGGGAATACTTTCTTTTTCACTACTTTTTTCTTACCGTTTTTAATGTCCGTTTCTTCTTCTTCTGGTACAACAACGCGGAAAATTTTATCCTGCATGCCCATTGATTCAACACGCTTTTCCAAGTTCGCTTTCACTTTGTTCTCATAGCCAGAGTACGTATGCACAACATACCAATTCTTTTCCATTTTCGTTCAGGACTATTTAGTCCTTCCCTCCCCACATTTCGTAATGTCTATTTGACGAATCTCGAGTACCGGTAAATATTTTCAAGCAATTGAAAAAACCCGTAAAACGGGTTTTTTGGCAAGTCATATTATGATCTATTATAGCACGTTCAGCAGACCATTATTCAAGTATTAATGAATTAATTCGATTAATTGTGAGATTCCTATATCAAGAAAAGAGAAAAAGATGGCAAAAAATACGACTGTTAAAATAACAGTGATCGTGTAGCGGACCATTTCGTTTTTCTTTGGCCAGCTGACCTTTTTCATTTCTTTCCCGACACTTTTTAAGAAACTGATAATACGCATGTAAAAGACCTCCACAGATTAAAGAACGCAAATCCTACTTCGTTTCTAAATGTGTTTTATGTGAATTACAAGTCTTGCAATATTTCTTAACTTCTAATCTTTCAGCTGCTGAAGCAACACTTTTCATTGTCGTATAATTGCGGCTTCCGCAGTCTTTACAGGCTAGAGTAATCTTTTTCCTCATATTTACACCTATTTTCTCGACATCATTTCCTTAGTACCTTATCACAGTGTCGAAAAAGCTGTCAATATAGGTTTGATTAGAGACTGATCTCGCGCAGCTCTAAATATTTCTCTAATTTTCTCTTTACTCTTTGGAGTGCGTTATCAATTGATTTCACATGACGGTTTAAATCTTCAGAAATCTCCTGATAGGACCTACCATCAAGATAAAGCACAAGTACCTTTCTTTCCAGCTCGCTTAGTAATTCACCCATTTTCATTTCAATATCATCAAATTCTTCTTTGCTAATGATTAAATCTTCTGGGTTAAGCGCTTTAGCACCGGAAATGACGTCCAATAATGTTCTGTCCGATTCTTCATCGTATATCGGCTTGTCTAATGATACATAGGAATTTAACGGGATATGTTTTTGGCGAGTAGCTGTTTTAATTGCGGTGATAATTTGGCGGGTAATACATAATTCTGCAAAAGCCTTAAATGAAGTAAGCTTGTCCTCTCTGAAATCGCGGATAGACTTATAAAGTCCGATCATCCCCTCTTGGACAATGTCCTCTCGATCCGCTCCAATCAAGAAATAAGATCTTGCTTTCGCACGTACAAAATTGCGGTATTTCGTTATTAAATAATCTAGCGCATCACTATCTCCGACATGAACCCTTTCAATGACTTGTTCATCTTCCAACTGGCAAAATTGCTCTCTGATGGACTTACCCTTGCTGTTGTTTAGATTCACTTCGATCCCCCCGACCGCACCTAGATAGAAATATTATACAATAATGGTTGAAATATCGTCAAGCTATTCCAAGTTTCCCCGCCGCCATTTTTCAAACGTTTTCAATACATCTTCTGACAATTCAATTTTGGATGCTGGTTTATCAGAAGTAATCTTTTTGACACGTGTTTCAATCTTTCGTTCAATCACTTCTATCTCTCTTAAGAGCTCTCGTGCTGACTTACGAAGTGCACCCTGCCCAAAAATCGCCCATTGTTCTGTATAATCAGAGGTCGCCACATGAATTTGCGTCCGAATGTTATTCAAGTCTTGTGCCAGTTTTTCAATCCGCTCATCAGCCGTTTCATTTTCTCTTGTAAAGATGACCTCTACTCGGTGGTTTGTCCGCTTCTTTTCGATTCCTTTGACCATATGGGCATCGAATACGACAATGACTCGATACCCTGTATATGCTTGATATTCTGCTAAATGTTGAATCAGCACGTCTCTGGCTTCTTCAAAGCTGTTTTCTTTTAAGTGCTGCAAACGAGGCCATGCACCTATCATGTTGTATCCATCGACTAAGAGGATGTCCATCTCTATTCTCCTAACGGATAACGTTTTCGATACACTTCATACATCAATAGACTAGCGGCAACTGATGCATTTAATGAAGTGACCTTCCCGGCCATTGGCAATTTAATCAAGAAATCACATTTTTCCTTAATCAATCGGCCAATTCCTTTTCCTTCACTGCCAATGACAAGAGCGAGAGGCATCGTGCCATCAAATTGTCTGTAGTCCTGCTTCGCAGATGCATCTGTTCCTGCGACCCAGATTCCTCTTTCTTTCATTTCATCAAGAGCTCTGGAAAGATTGGTTACTTTTGCGACCGGGATATGTTCAATGGCTCCAGTAGATGCTTTCGCAACAGTTGTCGTCAAGCCTACCGCTCGTCGTTTTGGAATGACGATTCCATGTGCACCAACAGCATCGGCCGTACGCATGATCGACCCTAAATTGTGCGGATCTTCAATTTCATCTAAGATGATGAAAAATGGTTGTTCATTCCGCTTTTCAGCAATTTGATACAGATCGTCCAATTCTGCATATTCATATGCTGCTACTTGTGCAACGATTCCCTGGTGCTGACCTGTTACCATCTGATCAAGCTTTTTCCTCGGAACATACTGAATGGTGATATTTTGCTTTTTCGCGAGTTCAATGACCTGCTGGGCTTGTCCTTTTACAGTGTTTTCTGCCATCCAGAGCTTGTATAACTCCCGATCTGACTTCAGTGTTTCAATCACTGCATTTTTCCCAATCACATAATCATGTTGCTGACTCATTTGTCTTCCTCCCTGACGTTCCGATTTCAATCGCCTGACTAATCAACTCTTCTAAGCGTTCGTCCTGCTTCTCAATAAATAAATAACCCATGAGCGCTTCAAACGCTGTACTATAACGATACGTTTGAACGTCTGTGTTTTTAGGCACTGTGCCTGATTTTGCATTTCTTCCTCTTTTCAGCACCGCTTCTTCCGCTTCTGTGAAAAAGCCCTTCTGCTGAAGTTCAAATAAAATAGCGGCCTGAGATTTAGCTGAAACGATCTTACTTGCACGTTTATGAAGCTCATTTGGTTTGGTCGCCCCCGTTTGGAGGAGGTGATGCCTCACGTATACTTCAAAAATGGCATCACCCATATAAGCAAGTGCAAGTCCGTTCAACTGTTTTCCGTCTTTCAGCTTTTCAAAATTCAACATGACCTATTCTCCTCTTTTCCAGCGCGTACCTTGAGGAGTGTCCTCCAATACAATATTCATGCTCTTTAACTGGTCACGAATTTGATCAGACAATGCGAAGTCACGATTCCTTCTAGCTTCATTCCGCTTCTCAATTAATGCTTCTACCTCTTCGTCAAGCGTGTGCTTTTCTTCTAGTGAGAAGCCGAGGACGGATGTGATTTCTTGGAACAAACCAATAAATGCCTTGATCACTTCCTCAGAAGTATGATCATTTTCCATATAGTAATTCGCTTGTTTCGCTAGTTCAAATAAAACAGAGATGGCATTTGCCGTATTGAAGTCATCATTCATTTCAGAAATAAATGTCGCACGCTGCTCTTCAATCTTTGTCAACCATTCAGTGTTATCCTCTGTTAAATTGGTACTGCTCTCAAGGCGATGATGTAGATTTGAATAAGATGTTTTGAGTCTGTTAAATGCACTCTTTGTACTTTCCAATAAGTCAATGGAGTAATTGATTGGATGACGATAGTGAACCGACAGCATAAAGAAACGAAGCACATCTGGATCTTGTTCTTTAATAATGTCATGTACGAGCACAAAGTTCCCAAGTGATTTTGACATTTTTTCATTCTCAATATTAATATACCCGTTATGCATCCAATACTTCGCAAAAGGTTTTCCTGTCAAAGCCTCAGATTGAGCGATCTCATTCTCGTGATGAGGGAACGTTAAATCCTGTCCGCCAGCATGAATGTCAATCGTATCGCCTAAATACTTTTTGACCATCGCAGAGCACTCGATGTGCCAGCCTGGACGCCCTTCACCCCACGGACTGTCCCAAGAAATCTCCTGATCCTTTGCGGCCTTCCATAATGCAAAGTCGAGTGCATCCCTTTTCTTTTCACCTACACGAATACGGGCACCTGTCTTTAATTCATCAATCGATTGGTGAGACAGTTTTCCGTAGCCTTCAAATGAGCGTGTGCTGTAATACACGTCACCATCTGCTTCATAGGCGTAGCCTTTTTCAATCAATGTGGCGATAAACGCAATGATATCATCCATATTTTCTGTCACTCGCGGGTGAAGGTCTGCTTTTTTGCAGCCTAATGCACTGACGTCCTCAAAGTATGCTTGGATAAACCGATCAGCAATCGTTGGGACATCCTCGCCTAATTCATTTGCTGCTTTGATGAGTTTATCATCCACATCAGTAAAGTTGGATACGAAATTCACATCATAGCCGCTATATTCTAAATACTTACGTACCGTGTCATATACAATGGCCGGTCTTGCATTCCCGATATGAATGTAGTTATACACGGTTGGTCCGCATACATACATTTTCACCTTTCCTGGTTCAAGTGGGACAAACTCTTCTTTTTTACGTGTCAATGTATTATAAATATTGATTGTCATGATTGTTCTTCCTTTCTGCTCAATGAAGCCAGCTCACGTTTTAGCTTTTCCATTTCTCGCTCCAATTCTTTGAAACGATCAGAAACTGGATCTGGCAAATCTTGATGATTGAGATCACGATTGATTTTCTTTCCATTTTGAACGACCACTCGCCCAGGTATACCTACAACAGTGGAATGGTCTGGTACGTCTTTTAACACAACAGACCCCGCACCAATCTTGGACCCTTTTCCTACGGTAATGGAACCGAGCACCTTAGCACCAGTCGCAATCAAGGCATCGTCCAAAATAGTTGGATGCCGCTTTCCCTTTTCTTTCCCTGTTCCCCCTAATGTCACGCCTTGGAAAACAGTGACGTTATCGCCAATTTCACATGTTTCCCCAATCACGACGCCCATGCCGTGATCAATAAAGAACCGCCGGCCGATGGTTGCTGCTGGGTGAATCTCAACCCCTGTGAAAAACCGGCTGACCTGAGAAATGATCCGCGCAAGAAAATACAGCTTACGCTTGTAAAATGCATGCGCAACACGATGAGCCCAAATCGCATGAAGCCCTGAATAGGTTAGCACTACTTCAAGATAGCTTCTAGCAGCAGGATCTTGATCAAACACAGTATCAATATCTTCTTTCAGCATTTTGAAAAACACATGCTCCCCCCGTTCTTCCCCATCAATCTCTCTTAGGACTTGCTCTCTTTTTTGGACAAATAAAAAACGCCTCTGCCATATGACAGAGACGTTTTGAAAACGCGGTTCCACTCTGTTTAGAAAGCCCTCATTTCGCAGCCTTCTCAACTTCATCCCATAACGGAGGGTACCGCCCTTGCATACTAACATACGTGTTCCTCAAGGGTCTTGAGGGTGCATTTCCAACGTCTGCCCATAAGTCTCTTTCAGCCGGTGAAGACTCTTTCTGTGATGGACGATAACATTGTACTTCTCCCTCGCAACGATTTTCCTTATATTTGTTTAATGCGGTTTAATACCGTCTCTTTACCTAGTAGTTCAATACTTTGCGGAAGTTCTGGGCCATGCGTTTGTCCAGTGACAGCCACACGAATTGGCATGAATAGTTTCTTACCTTTATGCCCTGTTTCTTTTTGTACCGCTTTAATGGCAGCTTTGATTTCATCTGGTGTGAAAGACTCAAGACGTTCAAGCTGACCTGCAAACGAAGCCATCACTTCTGGTACTTGCTCTTCTGCAAGAACTTCCTTTGCCTCTTGATTATACTCAATTTGTTCCTTAAAGAACAACTCTGTTAACTCAACAATTTCTGCTCCGTAGCTCAATTGCTCGTGGTATAGAGAAATGAGTTTGCGCACCCACGTGTTTTCTTCTTCTGTCAGCTGCTCACTTACCTTGCCTGCCTTTTGAAGATGTGGAAGTGTAAGTGCCACAACTTGATCAAGATCAAGTGCTTTTACGTATTGGTTATTCACCCATTTTAGTTTATGCATATCGAAGAGAGCTGGTGACTTAGAAAGTCGATTGACATCGAAAATATCAATGAACTGCTCTTTTGTAAATAGTTCCTCTTCACCAACTGGAGACCATCCGAGCAGTGCAATGAAGTTAAACAAAGCTTCTGGTAAATAGCCCAAGTTCTTATACTGTTCGATGAACTGGATAATTGATTCATCACGCTTGCTTAATTTCTTGCGGTTCTCGTTTACAATCAGCGTCATATGTCCGAACAGCGGAACATCCCAGCCAAATGCATTGAAGACCATAATTTGTTTAGGTGTATTCGAGATGTGATCCTCACCGCGAAGAATGTGAGTCATTTTCATCAAATGATCATCCACCGCTACAGCGAAGTTATACGTTGGCGTACCATCTTTCTTCACAATAACAAAGTCACCGATGCCGTCTGTTTCAAATGAAATCTCGCCTTTGACCATATCGTCAAATTTAATGATTTCTCCTTTAGGCACTCGGAAGCGGATGCTTGGCTCTCTTCCTTCAGCAATCAGCTTGTCCTCTTCTTCTTTTGATAAATGACTGCATTTACCAGAATATCGAGGCATTTCACTGCGGGCAATTTGTGCTTCTCGCTCTTCTTCTAGTTCTTCAGCCGTACAATAGCACTTATACGCCAAATCTTTCTCTAGCAGCTCGTCATAATATTTTTTGTAAATATCATTACGCTCTGATTGTCTGTAAGGACCGTAGCCGCCATCTTTATCAATGCTCTCGTCCCAATCAATCCCGAGCCATTGCAGGTGGCGAAGCTGGCTTTCTTCTCCGCCTTCTACATTACGCTTTTGATCCGTATCCTCGATTCGAATAATAAATTTGCCGCCTTGACTGCGTGCGAACAAATAGTTGAAAAGAGCCGTTCTAGCATTCCCAATATGTAAATGACCAGTTGGACTCGGTGCATAACGAACACGCACTTCATTTCCCATGAGTTTAACTTCCTTTCATCTGCATCATGTTGTCTGACACCAATTTTTTATAAACGTATTTTATCATCAAAACCCATTCTCATCAAAACGGATTTTACTTTTTCTGAAGAAGTACGGTTGCTTGAGAGGCAATTCCTTCGCCTCTTCCTGTAAATCCAAGTTTCTCTGTTGTTGTTGCTTTGACATTCACCTGTGTGACATCTGCCTCAAGGGCTTCTGCGATTTTCTCACACATTGGCTGAATGTATGGTGCCATCTTTGGTTTTTGCGCCATGATCGTGCAATCGATATTCACCAGTGTATAGCCTTTTTCTTTTACAAGTGCCCACACGTGTTGAAGTAATTTAAAAGAGTCTGCATCTTTAAACTCCGGATCCGTGTCTGGGAAATGTCTGCCGATATCTCCTTCTGCAATCGCACCTAGGCAGGCATCCGCCACAGTATGAAGCAGTACATCCGCATCTGAATGCCCAAGTAGACCCTTTTCATAAGGGATCGTCACACCGCCAATAATAAGAGGTCTTCCCTCTGTTAATTGATGCACATCAAAACCTTGTCCTATTCTAAACATGTTCTAGTACCCTCTTTCCGCATCCATAATTGCCTTGGCAACCAATAAATCATCCGGTGTTGTCAGTTTAATATTGGTATAGTCTCCTTGGACAATATACACACTCTCACCGTGTAATTGTTCCACAAGACTGGCGTCATCTGTTCCAAGAAAGCCTGTCCGCTCCGCATGTTCATGCGCTTCTTTTAAAATAGAATGACGAAAAGCTTGTGGGGTCTGGACTGCCCACAAGCTCTGACGTTCAATGGTTTGTTCCACTTTGCCTTCTTGAACGCGTTTGATTGTGTCTTTCACTGGTACCGCTACGACTGCGGAGCCTTTTTCAATCGCTGCTTTAACGAGCAAGTCAATCTGTGTATGCTTAATAAAAGGCCTTGCGCCATCATGAACAAGCACGATGTCCGCATCTTGCACAGCCTTCAATCCTTCGTATACACTTTGCTGCCGTTCTTCACCGCCAGTGACAAGTGAAACAGGCGTTTGAAAAGCGTGTACCTTCAGTAGCCTTTCAAAGTCACGACGCTCTTCTTCATTGATCGCTAAGATCATGCGTCTGCATTGCGAATGAGCGTCAAACACCTTCAGTGTGTGGATGATGACCGGCATTCTTTTCAATTCAATAAAAAGTTTATTGCGGCCGGCCTTCATTCGCTTCCCCTGCCCCGCAGCCGGAATAACTACTTCATAATACATGTTCGTTCTCCCTTTAGAGCGCCTTCTCCAGAAGTTTTGGCTTCGCAAAAATCATTCTTCCAGCAGCAGTTTGCAGCACACTCGTGACGAGCACATCAATGTCTTTTCCAATATAATTGCGTCCTTCTTCGACCACAATCATCGTACCGTCATCTAAGTAAGCAACACCTTGGTTATGCTCTTTCCCATCTTTAATGACCTGTACCTTCATTTCTTCCCCAGGCAGCACAACCGGTTTGACTGCATTGGCTAGATCATTGATGTTTAACACTGCTACTTTTTGAAGTTCGCATACTTTATTTAAATTAAAATCATTTGTCACAACAACACCTGAAGTTAACTTAGCGAGTTTCACAAGCTTGCTGTCAACCTCTTGAATATCTTCAAAGTCACCTTCGTAAATTTCAACTTTAATATCCAGTTCTTTTTGGATACGATTTAAAATATCAAGACCTCTTCGGCCTCTATTTCTCTTTAATACATCAGAAGAGTCTGCAATATGCTGTAATTCCTCGAGTACAAATTGAGGAATGACCATCACACCTTCTAGGAATCCAGTTTGACAAATATCTGCAATTCTTCCATCAATGATAACACTTGTGTCTAAAATTTTCAGCTTTTTATCTTCTATTTCAGGTTCATCATCAGCTGCTCCTTTTTTCTTTGTGACCTTTGCAGATCGGGAGAACAGCCCCATCATTTCATCCTTCTTCTTAAACCCTACCTGAAATCCAAGGTATCCTAAAAAGAAAGCCAGGAAAATCGGAATAATGGTACCAAAAATATGATATGGGATATTGTTTAGCGGGATCACGTTTACAATAAGATATGCTAGAATAAGTCCAAATACTAAACCGAAACTTCCAGATATAAGATCAGGAAGAGGCGCCTTCAATAGAGAATCCTCGATCCATTTCACCCAATTAACCACATAGCCTGTGCACCATTTACCAATGATAAAGAACACAGCGGCTCCTATTAGTGCTGAAGAGTAAGCATTTGTTATGAAAGGTATGTCCTTCAAATTTAACAGCAGAAATAACTCTGGAATGATAAAAATCCCTACAACTGCACCGAAAATGATAAAAAACGCCTGAACGATTCTTTTTAACATACCTTCACCTCCTTTATTTTTCATCTGTCAATCCACCTTCATCTGACATTGATATATGCTTAAGTTTCCTATCATCATGAACAGAAAACAAAACCATCATTAATATACCCATATTCATCCATTTTTAACCGTATTTAAGAAAAATTTCTCTTTTTATAGCTGACGGTCGATATAATGTTTTTCTTGCAGTCTTTTTAATCCTTTTTTTATCTTTTTCGCTCTTACTTCTCCAATTCCTTCTACTTCATCCAAATCTTGTACATCTGCTTCCATAATTCGATCTAGCACACCAAATGCTTCGACCACGTTTTCAACGATTGGCATAGGCAGTCTAGGGATTTTATGAAGTAATCTGTATCCTCTAGTGTACACATATTCGTCAATATTTGTAGATGCTGGATAGCCAAGTAACTTGTACAAAATGGAGTCATCTAAAAGTTCAAAGCTCGACATATCTTGGAGCTGTTTCAGCAGCACATATGGATCTTTGATCTTTTCTTTCACGTAATCTTTAATAAATAACGCCGCTTCCTGCTCCATATCTGTAATCAGCTCATTGACTTGCAGACGGATCAAGTGTCCTTCTGTCCCAAGCTCTTTGATATACATATTGATTTCATTTTTGATTCTAAGTACCATTTCATAACGATGTAGCACGGATAATACATCACCAAAGGTCACAAGCTCTTCAAATTCTAAGGCGCTTAACGCAGAAATGGCGTGATCTAAAATGGTTTTATATTTCTCAAGTGTTTGTATCGCTTGGTTGGCCTTCGTCAAAATAAAACCAATATCTTTCAGCGTATATCGTCGATTCCCTTGGTATAAGGTAATGACGTTCCGACGTTCAGAAATAGCAATGATTAAGCAACCTGTCTGCTTTGCTACACGTTCAGCCGTTCGGTGTCTCATGCCTGTTTCTGATGAATGAATGGTTGCATCCGGCATGAGCTGTGTATTCGCATACAAGATTTTTTGACCAGAGTCACTTAAAATAATCGCCCCATCCATTTTCGCCAATTCATATAAATGTGCTGGGGAGAAAGCAGAATTAATATGAAATCCTCCATCTACCACACTTTTCACTTTATCGTTATAACCAACAACAATGAGCCCTCCAGTATTGGCTCTTAGGACGTTTTCAATCCCTGCCCGCAGGGGTGTCCCTGGTGCCACAAACTGGACAATATCTAAGAGATCGACTTCTCTCGCTCCTTTTTTCTCTTTTTCCATTTCTATGATCCCCCTAGTGAAATACGAAGTGCCTCTGCTACATTTTCTACACCGACTAACTCAATCCCTCTCGGTTTTTTCCATCCATCTATATTCGCCTGAGGAATAAACATTCGCTTAAATCCTAGTTTAGCAGCTTCCTGCACACGCTGTTCAATTCTTGATACTCTTCTGACTTCTCCCGTCAGACCCACTTCTCCTATAAAGCAATCTGCTTGATGCGGCGCTGCATCTTTAAAGCTTGATGCAATACTGACGGCAATAGCCAAGTCAATCGCTGGTTCATCAAGTTTCACACCACCTGCGACCTTTAAGTAGGCATCTTGGTTTTGCAGTAGCAGCCCTACCCGTTTTTCTAAAACGGCCATAAGCAATGACACTCGGTTATGATCAAGGCCAGTAGCCATTCTCCGTGGATTCCCAAAGCTCGTCGGTGAAATAAGTGCTTGTATCTCCACTAGAACAGGTCTTGTTCCTTCCATTGAGGCAACAACACACGATCCAGATACACCTGCTGACCGCTCTTCTAAGAAGATTTCTGATGGGTTTAATACCTCTGTGAGCCCTTCCTCTCTCATTTCAAAAATTCCTAATTCATTCGTTGAACCAAAACGGTTTTTCACTGCCCTTAAAATACGAAACGTATGGTGACGCTCCCCTTCAAAATAAAGAACTGTATCTACCATATGCTCTAAAAGGCGCGGCCCAGCAATCGAGCCTTCCTTCGTCACGTGACCAACGATAAAAATAGGAATACCATTCGTCTTGGCAATTTTCATCAGCTGGGCAGTGCATTCCCTCACCTGAGAAACAGATCCAGGAGCTGACGTTATATCGCTTTGATAAACGGTTTGAATTGAATCGACCACAACAAAAGCGGGTTTCATCTCTTGTATAGCAGACGTTATATACTCCATATCGGTTTCAGCCAAAACATGTAAAGAGGCACTTTCAATACCGAGACGGTCCGCCCTAAGCTTCGTTTGTTTGATTGATTCCTCACCAGATATATATAACACATTCTGATTTTGATCTGATAGCTGTGCTGAAACTTGTAATAATAGTGTGGACTTCCCAATCCCAGGATCACCGCCAATAAGAACGAGTGAACCTTTGACAATTCCACTTCCTAATACTCGGTTAAATTCTTCTAAATTCGTTTTAATTCGGGGTTCTTCGGATGTTTCAATTGCAGATATAGGTGAAGGTTTTTGAATGGTTTGAACAGAATGATTAAACGCACTTCGACGATTTGCCGGCTCTTTACGAACGACCTCTTCTGTCATACTGTTCCAAGTGCCGCAGCCGGGACATTTCCCCATCCATTTGGCTGACTCATAACCGCACGATTGGCATATAAATTTTGATTTTGACTTAGCCATAGATTGAAGAATACAACTCCTTATACTGGTCAGAAAATAAGTAAAGGGAGGCATCCAACTTACTGGTATGCCTCACACTTTTTTCTTACTATATTAGTTCGTAGCAGCCGTTGCTTTTACGACAATTTCTCCATCTTCAACATCTAATACGATATGTTGGCCCTTTTCAATATTGCCTTTCAGCAATTCCTCAGAAAGTCGATCCTCGACGTGCTTTTGAATCGCCCTTCTTAACGGACGAGCACCATACTCAAGATCTACGCCTTCGTCGGCAATCTTGGCTTTTGCTGCTTCCGTCAATTCAATTGAAAGGTCCTGCTCTTTTAGTCGTTTTGTCAATTGATCAGACATGAGAGACACAATCTCTTTTAGATGTTTCTTTTCGAGTGAGTGGAAGACAATAATTTCATCAATACGGTTGATGAACTCCGGTCTAAACGCACGTTTCAGCTCACCCATTACTTTGCCTTTCATATCTTTGTAATTTTGACTTTCATCCTGCACGTTAAAGCCAACATATTTATTGCGCTTCAGCTCACTAGCTCCAACGTTTGAAGTCATAATCAAAATCGTATTTCTAAAGTCAACAGTACGACCTTTAGAATCAGTGAGACGACCATCTTCTAACACTTGAAGTAAGATGTTAAACACATCAGGGTGCGCCTTTTCAATCTCATCTAGAAGCACGACAGAATACGGCTTTCTTCTCACTTTTTCAGTCAGCTGACCGCCCTCATCATAGCCCACATAGCCTGGAGGTGATCCAACAAGTCTTGAAGTCGAGTGTTTTTCCATGTACTCAGACATATCAATACGAATCATCGCTTCTTCATCACCGAAGATAGACTCAGCGAGTGCTCTTGCAAGCTCAGTCTTACCAACACCTGTTGGCCCTAGGAAAATAAAGGAGCCTATCGGACGTTTCGGATCTTTTAGTCCAGCACGGGCACGTCTTACAGCTTTTGCAACAGCAACAACTGCTTCATCCTGTCCAATGACGCGAGAGTGGAGCAATTGTTCCATGTTTAGAAGCTTATCTGTTTCTGTTTGAGCAATTTTTGAAACAGGTACTCCCGTCCAGCTAGAAACAACCATTGCGATATCATCCACAGAAACCTCTGAATTCTCTTGTCCCTGCTTTTCTTTCCAAGATTTCTTCGTCACTTCTACCTTTTCACGCAAACGTTGCTCCGTATCACGAAGAGAAGCGGCTTTTTCAAATTCTTGACTTTGAACAGCTGCATCCTTTTCCTTGCGTACTTCATCCAGCTTTTGCTCAAGTTCCTTTAGATTAGGCGGTGTTGTGAAAGAACGTAAGCGAACTTTTGAACCCGCCTCATCAATTAAGTCGATCGCCTTATCTGGAAGGAAACGATCGGAGATATAACGATCAGAAAGCTTTACCGCCGCCTCAATGGCTTCATCTGTAATAGACACACGGTGATGTGCTTCATAACGGTCTCTAAGCCCTCTTAAAATTTGAATACTTTCATCGACAGATGGCTGGTCCACTTGAATTGGCTGGAATCGACGTTCAAGTGCAGCATCTTTTTCAATATATTTACGGTACTCATCTAACGTTGTTGCCCCGATACATTGAAGCTCACCACGTGCTAAAGATGGTTTTAGAATATTAGAGGCATCAATCGCACCCTCTGCTCCACCTGCACCAATCAGTGTATGAAGTTCATCAATGAAGAGAATGATATTTCCAGCCTGACGGATTTCGTCCATGACTTTTTTCAAACGATCCTCGAATTCACCACGATATTTCGTTCCCGCTACAACGGTTCCCATATCAAGTGTCATGACTCGTTTATCACGCAGAATTTCAGGCACTTCGTTGTGAATAATTTGCTGTGCGAGGCCTTCTGCGATCGCTGTTTTACCAACACCAGGCTCCCCAATCAAGACAGGGTTATTCTTTGTTCTTCTACTTAGGACCTCAATGACACGCTGAATTTCTTTGCTGCGGCCAATCACAGGGTCCAAGCTGTCCTCTTTCGCAATAGCCGTTAAGTCTCTTGCCAAGCTATCTAAAGTTGGTGTATTGGCATTGCTATTAGATCCTGCCGCAGATGCACCCGTTTCATTGCTGCCTAGAAGCTGCAATACTTGCTGGCGTGCTTTATTTAAGCTCACTCCGAGGTTATTTAAGACACGGGCAGCTACACCCTCTCCCTCACGAATAAGACCTAAAAGAATATGTTCTGTCCCTACATAGGAATGACCAAGCTTTCTCGCTTCATCCATAGAAAGCTCCGTAACCTTCTTCGCTCTAGGTGTGTAATGAGGAATAGCTTGAGACACCTCTTGCCCTCTTCCAATCAAGCTCTCGACTTCTTTTTGGATTTTATCTGAAACAAGGCCCAGTGCTTCTAATGCTTTTGCGGCGATGCCCTCACCTTCACGTACAAGACCAAGTAAAATATGCTCTGTACCGATGTTCTTATGGCCTAGGCGAATGGCTTCTTCTTGTGCAAGTGCTAATACCTTTTGAGCTCTTTCAGTGAATCTTCCAAACATCATATCGTTTCATCCTCCTGTCCATTCCTATGCATTTCTAAGCGCAGCCTTTCTCTGATAATTGCTGCTCGTTTTATATCTCTTTCATTTGGTTCCAAGGCTCCTCCTGAATATTGCTGAAGGAAGCCAGGCTGTGTCAAAATCATGAGTTCATTCAGTATATTACTTGAAAGCCCCTTAATGATACCTAAATCAATTCCAAGTCGCACATCTGACAAACACTTAGCCGTTTCCTTAGATTCAATCATGCGACAATTAGCCAAAATCCCCAAGGAACGGTACACTCTGTCTTCAAGTTCAATTTTAGACGTCTGATATAATGCCTTACGTGCAGATCGCTCTTGTTCAATGAGCTGCGCCGTCACACTATTCAAGTCATCTACAATATCTTCTTCTGATTGACCCAGTGTCATTTGATTTGAAATTTGAAAGATGTTTCCTATTGCTTCGCTACCCTCACCATAAATTCCTCTGACCACAAGACCTAATTGATTAATTGCAGGAATAATGCGATTCATTTGTCTTGTCAGGGCTAATGCTGGTAAGTGCATCATGACTGAAGCCCTAATACCTGTACCTACATTGGTCGGACAGCTCGTTAAGTATCCTCGCTTTTCTGAAAACGCATAATCCACTTGCTCTTCAATCCAGTCATCTATTTGGTTAGCTGCTTTTAGTGCATTAGCCAGCTGAAATCCTGGGAACAAGCATTGAATACGAATATGGTCTTCCTCATTCAGCATGACACTGATTTCTTCATTTTCTGAAAGCAAACAGCCGCCAAATCTTGATTCTGCTAAATTGGGGCTAATCAAATGCTTTTCAACAAGTACCCTTTTAGCCAAAGGCTGCGTGTCATTCATTCGAATCAGAACAAAGTTTCCAATGTCCTTCACTTCCTGGCTCGCAAACTTTTGCTCGAATTGCTGAAGAACAGCTTCAGCCTCCTCTTGAGAAAACTGAGTTGGGAAACGAACATGCTCTAGATTGCGTGCCAGCCGAATACGACTGCTTAGAACAATGTCACTTTCTGGTCCTTTCTGTTTCATCCATTGACTTAATGCGTCTTGAATAAAATGCTGGAGCGACATGTCGTTAATCTCCCTCCCTCTGCTGAGATTGCTCATGCTCTAACGCACGAATTTGATCTCGAACTTCCGCTGCTTTTTCAAACTCTTCCTGTTCAATCAGCTGCTTCAGTTCTTGCTGCATTAACTCAAGTTTCCGGCGAACATGCAGACTGCCGGCAATCCGTTTAGGGACTTTTCCATTATGGACTGTATTTCCACTATGGACTTTCCTTAAAACAGGATTTAAATACTGATCAAAGGTCCGATAACATTCTGCACAGCCAAAACGGCCTGTTTTCCTGAATTGCTGAAAAGTTAAGCCACACTTAGGACATTGATCCACTTCTCTTGCCTCTTGAAAAATAGATGATCCTTTATTCGCACTTGTGGTAAAGCTAGGATCAATATTCAATAAGCCTGATAATAAGTTGTGAATCGAGAAACCTTGGTTTCCACTCATAGCATATGAATCACTGTTTTCTTTTGCACATTGTTCACATATGTGCATTTCTTGTTTTTCTCCATTTATTACTTTCGTAAAGTGAAAAGTGGCTGGTCTCTCATTGCATTCTTGACAAATCAATCTTTTCACCCGCTTTACTTTAATTTCAAAGCATTTAACATCGCTTTCATCATCCGAGCCCGCAGTTCATCTCGTTCAGGTAAATCAATGTGTAAAACAGAACGGTCCATGACACTAATCATCATCTTTGCTTCTCTTTCGGATAAAATGTTGTTCTCAACAAGACGCATGATGATATGATCAGATGCAGCCTGTGATAAACGATGATATATTTGGGAAATAATGTTGTTCAATAAATCGACTTCATCATTCATTTTGACTTTAATGATACGGATATAGCCACCGCCGCCACGCTTACTTTCGACGATATAACCTCTTTCGCTCGTAAAGCGTGTATTGATAACATAGTTAATTTGTGAAGGTACGCATTGAAACTTATCTGCAATTTCATTGCGTTTAATTTCTAATATTTCTCGACCATTCTGATCCAAGACTTCCTTCAAATACTGCTCGATGATATCAGAAATATTTTGTGCCACTCCGCCTCCTCCTCCATTGACTTTGACTATATTTGACTTTAATCTTACTATAAATTTTTTCGATCGATTTTTCAAGATAATCGCTCAACTAACAATATTATTTCCACATTTATCTGGTGCCAAACGTCCCA